>NZ_CM148502.1:0-3439928 GCF_056033405.1 Acinetobacter sp. FB
ATGCTCTGGACAGACTGCTTAACTCGCTTGCGACAAGAGCTCTCTGACAACGTCTTTGCGATGTGGATTCGTCCTTTAGTTGCTGAAGAAGTTGACGGTGTGATGCGTTTATATGCACCTAATCCATATTGGACACGTTATATTCAAGACAACCATTTAGAGTTAATTTCAATTCTTGCTGAGCAATTATCGGAAGGTCGAGTACGTCAGGTTGAAATCTTGGTTGATTCGCGTCCAGGTACTATTTTGTCTTCTCATGAGCAACCTGCAACCACGACTGCTGCTTTAAGTAACACCCCAACCACTCCAACTGTTCCTATTAAAGCTAAGAAAGAAACTGATTTGGTGCAACCAAGTCAAAATGTCACGAAAATACCAAAGAAAAGACAACTCAACCCATTATTTACATTCTCTTTATTTGTTGAAGGCCGTTCTAACCAAATGGCTGCTGAGACTTGCCGTAAGGTATTAACCCAATTAGGCGCATCTCAGCACAATCCTTTATTTTTATATGGTCCTACAGGTTTGGGTAAAACACACTTGATGCAAGCCGTAGGGAACGCACTTTTACAAGCCAAACCGAATGCACGTGTCATGTATATGACCTCGGAAAGTTTTGTACAAGACTTTGTCAGTTCATTACAGAAAGGTAAGGTTGAAGAGTTTAAGAAAAATTGTCGTTCTTTAGATTTATTGTTGGTTGATGATATTCATTTGCTTGCTGGTAAAGAAGCAAGCCTTGTTGAATTCTTCTATACATTCAATGCCTTATTGGATGAATCTAAACAAATTATTTTAACCTCAGACCGTTATCCAAAAGAACTCACGGAACTGGATCCACGTTTGGTTTCCCGATTCTCTTGGGGATTATCTGTTGGTGTTGAGCCACCAGATATTGAAACCCGTATCGAAATTTTGCTAAAAAAAGCTGAAAATAGTGGGGTAGATTTGCCACGAAATTGTGCTTTATTCATTGCACAACAAGTGGTCGCAAACGTTCGTGAACTTGAAGGTGCCCTCAATAAGGTGGTGGCTATTTCACGTTTTAAAGGCACTGCGATTGATTTGGATGTGGTGCGTGAGTCATTAAAAGATGTTTTAGCGATTCGTGCACGCACTATTAGTGTGGAAAATATTCAGCGTGTCGTCAGTGAATATTTCCGTATCCCATTAAAAGAATTAATTGGACCTAAGCGTACCCGTATTTATGCACGTCCACGCCAATTAGCGATGGGGCTAGCCCGAGAGCTGACAGGGGATAGTTTTCCTGAGATTGGAATGGCATTTGGTGGCCGTGATCATAGTACCGTGATGCATGCCTGTGAAAAAGTGGTCAGCTTGCGAGAACAAGATCCAATTTTTAATGAAGATTATAAAAACTTACTTCGTCTGTTACAAAGTTAATCTATTTTTCAGAGTTGCAAACTACTTTTAAGTGCAGCATAGTACACTGCTAACATTCATATCAGCTTCTGTTGTAAGAGGAATAAAATCGTGCGTTTGAAAATCGCTAAAGAAAGTTTAGTCAATGTTTTATCACATGTGGTGGGGGCTGTTGAACGTCGCCATACCTTGAATATTCTTTCAAATGTCAAAATTCAAACCACTCAACAGGCCTTAACGATTACGGGTTCTGATTTAGAAGTTGAATTAGTTGCAAGTACGACTTTATCTGAAGGTGCTTGTTTAGAAGCAGGTGAAACAACAGTTCCTGCACGTAAACTCGTCGAAATTTGTAAATCCCTTCCGACAGCAGCTTTGATTGATTTGCAAATAACAGAAGACCAACGCTGTATTTTAAAATCAGGCAATAGCCGTTTCGTATTGGGTACCCTTCCAGCAGAAGATTATCCATTACTTACGACTGACAATAGTCAAGGTACTCAGGTTCAAGTCACTCAGCGTGAATTAAAACGTTTATTTGAAAAAACAGCCTTTGCGATGGCAGTTCAAGATGTACGTTTTTACTTAACCGGTACGTTGTTGGAAATTGATCAAAATCAATTGCGTACAGTAACAACAGATGGTCATCGTTTAGCTTTGTGTGAAGTTGCTGCTTCATCAACTGCATCTGCACCAATTCAAGCGATCGTACCTCGTAAAGCTGTTGGAGAGTTACAACGTTTACTGAGTATTGAAGATGAGCAGTTGACTCTGTTGATTGGACGTGAATTGTTGAATGTCACCATCAATACGCCAAGCCGTGATAAAGAGCAGGGCGTTATTACCGTGCGTTTCACCACTAAACTAATTGATGGAAAGTTCCCTGATTATCGCCGTGTGATTCCTAAAAATGGTGACAAGCATGTCTTTATTGCTCATGATGTCTTTAAGCAATCTTTACAACGTGTTGCTATTTTAAGTAATGAAAAACTTCGTGGTGTTTTCTTGAATTTTAATCAAGATTCATTGCAGTTGCGTGCCAATAACCCGGAGCAAGATGAAGCGGTCGAAGATATTGCAATTCAATATCAAGATGCACCTTTAGAAATGTCATTTAATGCGCAATATATCCTTGAAGTACTTGGCGTGCTGGATGGTGATGACGTGAAAATGAGCATGAGTGAAGCCAATCAGTCGGTGCTTGTTCAAGACCCAGCACATCCTGATCAAACTTATGTCGTGATGCCAATGCGAGTTTAATGGCGATTGGTGTTTGAGTTTTAAAGCATGCAAATCACGCGTTTAAATATCGAACGTGTACGTAATTTAAAGACGGTTGCACTCCATGAGTTGCAACCGTTTAATATTTTTTACGGCGCAAATGGTTCTGGAAAAACTTCAGTTCTAGAGGCTATTCATTTACTGGCAACAGGGCGTTCTTTTCGCACCCATATTCCAAAACATTACATTCAATATGAAGCAGGGGATGCGATTGTTTTTGCGCAATCTGCCACTGAACGTATTGGTATGCAGAAGTTGGCTTCGGGCGAACAGGTGATTAAGGTCAATGGCGATACCATTGCGACTCAAGGTCAACTGGCAAAATTATTACCTTTACAGCATATCGATCCACAAAGTACCGATATTATTGATCATGGCGCAAAGCCAAGACGACAGTTATTAGACTGGTTAATGTTCCACGTGGAACCTGAATTCTATTTTGCATGGCAGTATTATTCTCGCGCACTCAAACAACGTAATAGTTTACTCAAAACACGGCGTAATCTGACTTTGGCTGATTTAGAGCCTTGGAATAAAATGCTCAGTGATTATGGTGAAATGTTGCATTCACAACGGGTCAGTATTGTTGAGCAATGGAACCAATTTTTCCATGAAGATTTAAAAATACTGCTACCTAATCTTGATATAGAACTGGAATACAATCCTGGTTTTCATACTGAGCAAGGTCTATTGCAAGACTTGGTTCAGCAGCATCAAAAAGATCTGGATCGGCGTTATACTGAGTATGGTCCGCATCGTGCTGATCTGCGTTTAAAAACACCTTTTGGCAATGCTGATGATGTACTCTCTCGTGGGCAAAAAAAGTTGTTAATCATGGCATTAAAACTGTCACAAATTGCAATGCTGCATGCGAGTAATAAGGAAACTGTGGTATTATTAGATGATCTGACAGCAGAGTTAGATGAGACCGCACAACAACGGTTAATTGAGCGATTGAGTCAGTTAGGAAGTCAAGTTTTTATGACCACCTTAGACCATGCGTCGGTATTAAAACACTTACAGGATTTGTCGATTTCTTTTCAATTATTCCACGTTGTTCACGGTCAAGTCAGTCTTGCTGCACCATAATTTTATTTCCTCATTTTTGGATAGATTAATATTTACTAGGGAGTAACCATGAGTTCAGAGTCTCAATCAGTCTCTCAAACAGAACAATCAAATGAAAAAGCTTATGATTCCTCTAGTATCAAAGTTTTACGTGGATTAGACGCGGTTCGTAAACGTCCTGGTATGTATATCGGTGACACTGATGACGGTACAGGTTTGCACCATATGGTGTTCGAGGTGGTGGATAATGCCATTGATGAAGCGTTAGCAGGGCATTGTGATGAAATTTTAGTCACGATACATGAGGATGAGTCGGTCAGCGTATCCGATAATGGTCGTGGTATTCCAACAGATATTCACCCAGAAGAGGGGATATCTGCGGCAGAAGTGATTTTGACCATTCTGCATGCGGGTGGTAAGTTTGATGATAATAGCTATAAGGTGTCAGGCGGTTTACACGGCGTAGGCGTTTCAGTTGTAAATGCTTTATCAAAAAAATTACAACTTACAATTTATCGTGCTGGACAAATTCACGAGCAAGAATATCAGCATGGTGATTCACAATATCCATTACGTGTGATTGGTGAAACAGATAAATCGGGTACAACGGTTCGTTTTTGGCCAAGTGAGCTAACGTTTAGCCAAACCATTTTTAGTGTCGATATTTTGGCACGTCGTTTAAGAGAGCTATCTTTCTTGAATGCAGGTGTTCGAATCGTTTTGCGTGATGAGCGTGTCAATCTTGAGCATGTTTATGACTATGAAGGCGGTTTATCTGAATTCGTTAAATATATTAACGAAGGCAAACACCATTTGAATGATATTTTTCATTTTACCGTTGATGCTGACAATGGTATTGGGGTTGAAGTTGCGTTGCAGTGGAACGATAGTTATCAAGAAAATGTACGTTGCTTTACCAATAACATTCCGCAAAAAGATGGTGGTACTCACCTTGCAGGCTTCCGTGCGGCATTGACTCGTGGCTTAAACAGCTACATGGAAAATGAAAGTTTATTGAAAAAAGAAAAAGTTGCTGTCACAGGTGACGATGCCCGTGAAGGTTTAACTGCAATTATTTCAGTGAAAGTACCTGATCCTAAATTCTCTTCACAAACCAAAGAAAAATTGGTTTCGAGCGAAGTAAAACCTGCGGTAGAGCAGGCCATGAACAAAGAGTTTTCTGCTTATTTATTGGAAAATCCACAAGCAGCGAAATCGATTGCAGGTAAGATCATTGATGCGGCGCGTGCGCGTGATGCAGCGCGTAAAGCACGCGAAATGACCCGTCGTAAGAGTGCTTTAGACATCGCAGGTTTGCCTGGTAAATTGGCAGACTGTCAAGAAAAAGACCCAGCATTGTCTGAACTTTATCTAGTCGAGGGTGACTCTGCCGGCGGTAGTGCTAAACAAGGTCGTAACCGTAAAATGCAGGCGATTTTACCGTTGAAAGGTAAAATCTTGAACGTTGAACGTGCGCGTTTTGACAAAATGATTTCAAGTCAAGAAGTTGGTACGCTCATCACTGCTTTAGGTTGTGGGATTGGACGTGAAGAATATAACCCAGACAAATTACGTTATCACAAAATCATTATCATGACCGATGCGGACGTGGATGGTTCACATATTCGTACCTTGTTATTGACCTTCTTCTTCCGTCAAATGCCAGAATTGGTTGAGCGTGGATATATTTATATTGCACAGCCACCATTGTATAAGTTGAAGAAAGGTAAGCAAGAGCAGTACATCAAAGATAATGATGCACTTGAAACTTACTTGATTTCGAATGCGATTGATGAACTTGCATTACATGTTAGCGCTGAAGCACCAGCGATTAATGGTGCAGCATTAGCGAGCGTTATTGCTGACTATCAAGTGTCACAAAAGAGCTTACAACGCCTCACTCAACGTTATCCTGCAAGTTTGTTGGATGGTTTACTTGAGCTTGATGCCTTTAAAGCAGATCACAATCATGAACGTGACTATGTTGAATCATGGGCTGAGCAATTACGTGTTGCAATTGAAAAGTTACAACCAAGCTTACGCCCTGAGATTACATTAGAAGCGTTTGAACGTGAAAATGCGCAGGGCGAGAAATCAGCACATTATTGGCCACGTGTTACTGTCTATGTACACAACTTACCGCATTCGTATTTACTCGATGCTGGTCTGTTAAATTCTGCTGAATATGCGCGTTTATTGAAGAATTCGAAGAGCTGGTTTAAGTTACTTGAAGAAGGAGCTTATCTGCAAAAAGGCGAGCGTCGTATTCAGGTCAGTAATTTCCATCAAGTTTGGCAACATATTTTACAAGACTCTCGCCGTGGCATGATGATCCAACGCTATAAAGGTTTGGGTGAGATGAATGCTGAGCAGCTTTGGGAAACGACGATGGATCCTGAAAATCGAAATATGTTGCAAGTGACCATTGATGATGCAATTGAAGCAGATCGTATGTTCTCTTGTTTGATGGGTGATGATGTAGAACCACGTCGTGCCTTTATCGAAGAAAATGCGCTGAATGCGGATATTGATGCTTAATTAAATTGATGTGAGATTTAGTTTGTATTATTTCTCTCGTATATAACAAAAAGGCGATGCTTGATGCATCGCCTTTTTCTTATATGAATGTTTCACGTGGAACATTCCGTTGATTAGGTTTCAACTAAATCGCTGACTTGAATGAGTGCATGTCCAAATAAATAACCAGCAGTCACTAAAACACTGATCCAAAGCAATGCACCTAAAATGTTATAAATGACAAAATGGGTATAATTCATATTACTTGAACCCGCAGCTAAGGGTGCAAATGAACGAGCAAAAGGAATAAAACGAGCCAATAGAATAGTTTTCCCACCATGTTTTAAGAAAAATGTATTAGTTTTCTTTAGATATTCTTGTTTGATAAATCGAGATTCCATATTAAAAATTCGGTCACCAAAATGGCGACCAATGTGATAATTCACCATGTAGCCCAAAGCCGCAGCTATAAAAAGTAAGCTAATCATATAACCGAGATGCATAAACTCAATGACTGAACATAAAGCTCCTACGGTGAGTAAAAGACTATCGCCTGGTAAAAAGAACATAAACACAAAGGCGGTTTCTGAAAAGATAATCAAAAATAGGATCGCATAAATCCATAAGCCATATTCTTGAATTAAAATGGGAAGAATATGTTCAAAGTTAAAAATAAAATCTAAAGAATTCATTCAGTTTGTATGATCCAAAATAGAGTACTCACCAAATTGAAGTACAAAAATATAAAATGAACTTAGTTCTCGATGTGCATTTAAAAGTAATAACTTTAAAATGATAGAGTTGAGTATATCTAGCCTGAACCCAAAGCTCAATTTTATGAGAAAATTCCAATTTAGACCTTATCTGAAATGATTGGCAGAATCATGACACTTTTATCGGTGTTCTTATTATTTTTTAGTATCTAAGCAAATCGTAATGTTGTTATTTATTCTTCTATGATTAGAAAAAGCCTAATTCCCAAAAAGAGAATTAGGCATTTATTTTTAAACTTCAAAAGAACTTTCTAACTCTTCAAGTTCCATCATCAACTCTAACAGTTGTTCTTCGTACTGTTCTAGCTTAGATTTTAGCTCAGTTTGTTCATTCATCAGCTTAATCAAATCATCTTTACGATGAGCTTCATAAAGAGTGCTGTCTGCTAATTCATTTTCAATTGCAGCTAAGCGTGGCTGAATCTTTTCAATTTGAGTTTCAGCTTTCTCAATATTTTTTCGAATAGGACGAGTTATTTCACGACGACGAGCCGCTTCTTTACGTTGCGCTTCTTTGTCAACTTTAGCTGCTGTATTTTGAGACACTACTGTTTGTTGCTGTACTGCATTCTGTGAATTAATGAGCTGTTGGCGCGCTTCACGTAACCACTTAGCATAGTCTTGTAAATCACCCTCAAACTCCGTACATTTTCCTGCATGTACTAAAAGTAGATCATCACAGACACTGGCGATCAGTTGACGTTCATGTGAAACTAGGACCACGGCACCATCGAAGTCTTGTAGAGCCATACTTAAAGCATGGCGCATATCTAAGTCTAAATGGTTGGTTGGTTCATCTAGAATTAAAACATTTGGGCGCTGCCATACGATTAGCGCCAAAGCTAAGCGAGCACGTTCGCCACCTGAAAAGCTTTCACACGGCGTATCCATACGTTCGCCACTAAAGCCAAATCCACCTAAAAAAGCACGCAATGCGGCTTCACTGATCTTTTTATCAGCAATACGAGCCAATTGCAGCATTGGACTAGCATTGGCATCTAAAGCATCCATCTGGTGCTGAGCAAAATATCCAATATTGAGTAATTCTGAGGCTTTACGTTCGCCAGCAAGTAATGGCAAATCACCGACTAAAGTTTTGATCAGGGTTGATTTACCCGCTCCGTTCATCCCTAGTAAACCAATACGAGAACTTGGAGTAATTTGCAGACGAATTTTTTCAGCAATCATTTTATCGCCATAACCAATAGTCGCTGCATCTAAACTCAGCAAGGGTGAACTCATTTTCGTGGGTTCGCGGAAACTAAAGGTAAATGGCGTATCGACATGAGCAGGCGCAAGTTGTTGCATGCGTTCCAACTGTTTGATACGGCTTTGCGCTTGGCGAGCCTTAGTTGCTTTGGCTTTAAAGCGATCAATAAATTTTTGCAGATGGGCGCGCGTTTCTTCTTGCTTTTCAAAAGCCTGTTGTTGTTGTGCTAAGCGTTCGCTACGTGTCGTTTCAAAGGTAGAGTAGTTGCCTGTATATAATGTTAATTCTTGATTTTCAATATGAAGAATATGATCCGTAATTGCATCGAGAAAATCACGGTCATGCGAAATCAGGACCAGTGTTCCTTCATAGGCTTTAAGCCAATCTTCTAGCCATAAGATGGCGTCTAAATCTAAATGGTTCGTTGGTTCATCTAATAACAGTAAGTCTGAACGACTCATTAAGGTGCGTGCAAGATTTAAACGCATCCGCCAACCACCAGAGAAGCTTGCGACATTTAAACGGATTTGATGGTCAAGAAATCCTAAACCTGCCATTAATTGGGCTGCTTTCGCAGGTGCTGCATAACCATGAATTTCATCAAATCGACCATGTAATTTGGCTAAATCATCATTACTCAGTTGATCTGGATGAGCTAATTTTTCTTGAATATCCCAATATTCTTCGTCACCAGACAAAACAAAATCAATTGCTGGCATTTCTAAGGCTTTAATTTCCTGAGCCATGTGTGCCACAGTCCAAACTGCTGGACGAGTTAGATTCCCTTCATCTGCAACCAAGTCACCTAAGAAAGCAGCAAATAGTGTTGATTTGCCTGCGCCATTCACGCCAGTAAGACCAATTTTCCAGCCAGGGTGAAGCTGCATCGATGCTTTTTGAAATAGAACTCGCCCACCACGGCGTAATGAAACTTGGTCAAATTGAATCATGAGTATGCAAAATAGCGAAGAGATAGCTGCATTTTAAGGTGATCGCCCATGAATGCAAATTTTTATATTACAGATCAAACTGATCGAATTAAATCATTCTACCAATAAAAAATAGAGCAAAAGCTCTACTTTTGTCATTCAAATCAGATTATTATTTAGTTTATATGAAAAAATAAGTAACAAGACTAGAAATATAGAAACAGGATTATGAATGAAGAATGGAATTCTTGCATTAGGGGCGATGCTACTTTTGGGTTTAAATACTCAGGTAAATGCCTCAACCACAATTTGTGTTTTCGATTTATTGGGTAAGTCTGGTGAAGCCTACAAAGCCATGGAGGAATGGGCACTGGCTGCAAAAACATGGCGCGCTGACATTCATTTAATTAGCTATCAAAGTGAAGCACAAGCTGAGAATGATTTTGAACAAGGCAAATGTGATGGCGTATACATGACGTCTATGCGTGCGCGTAGTTATAACAAATTTGCAGGTTCTGTCGATGCGATTGGTGCTGTACCGAGTTATGCGATTGCACAAAAAGCCATTAGTTTTGCTTTAGATAAGCGTAATCAACGTCGTCTGACCAGTAGTATAGGTAATCAAGTCTACGAAGTTGTCGGTATTTCACAAATTGGTCTGGCTTATATTTTCGTTAAAGATAAAAAAATGGATACCATTGAGCAGATCAAAGGTAAAAAATTTGCTGTTCTCGCCTATGATGAAGCACAGAAAATCGTTGTTAAAAGCCTTGGGGGGCAAGCGGTCCTTTCTGACATTTCCGATATCACTAAAAAATTTAACAATGGCCAAGCCGATATTATGGCCGCACCAGCTTATGCCTATAAACCATTAGAACTCTTTAAAGGTTTGGGAAATGATGGGGCAATTATTACTTTTCCAGCTGTCAACATGACGATGGATTTGATTATTCGTCCTGAAAAATTCTCAAGCAACTTTGGTCAAAATTCGAGAACTTGGTTCTTGAATCGTTTGAATAATAATTTTTCATTAATCCAAAGAATTGAGGCTGAACTACCAGCGAAATATAAAATTAATCTGAGCAATGAAGACAAAATGCGTTATCAGCAAATTTTGCGTGAAGCTCGAATTGGTTTAACTAAAAAGGGGATTTACGACGCCAGTATGATGAGCGTTTTAAAGCGTGCGCGTTGTACCGTAGAACGTACCAATTTTGAATGTACCCTTGGTGGAGAATAATTTTTTAGTTTTTTGTGTGTTTGATAATTTGATTTTTTTGCAGGGAAACGAAATGAAAAAGGGGTTGTTTGTTTTGGCTGGCTTAGCACTTATGGGTATGAGTGCAACTGGTCAAGTTCAGGCTAAACAAAATGTATGTGTATTTGATTTACTTGGTAAAGCAGGTGAAACATTTAAAATTACTGAAGAATGGGCTATTGCAGCTAAAGGATGGCAAGCAGATATTCGTTTGCTCTCTTATCAAGATGAAGCAAAAGCGCAAAATGATTTTGAGGCTGGCAAATGTGATGCTGTCTATATGACCTCGATGCGTGCTCGTAAATATAATCGTTTCGCAGGATCGATCGATGCGATTGGTGGAGTAACCAGCAATCATGTCGCGCAAAAAGCGATTAGTTTTGCTTTGGACAAGAGAAATAAGCGTCGTTTATTGGCAAATGTCGATAATCAGAATTATGAAGTTGCGGGTATTTTACAATTTGGTTTGGCATATGTATTTGTACACGATCGCAATTTAAATACTATCGAAAAGGCAAAGGGTAAAAAGTTTGCCTACTTGCAATACGATATTGCACAAAAAGAGATTGTTGATAGTTTGGAAATGGTTTCCGTGCCTTCTGAAATCTCAGATTTTGTTAAAAAATTTAATAGCTATCAGGTGGATGTGATTGCTTCGCCAGCTTATGCATATAAACCTTTAGAAATTGAGCGAGGAATTTCAAAAGGTGGTGCAATGTTTTCGTTTCCTGTGGTCAACATTACGGGTGATTTGATTATTCGTCCAGAGAAATTCCCGGCGAATTTTGCTGCACAATCAAGAGAGTGGTATGTTGATCAATTACCAAGAAGTTTTGCATTAGTGAAACGTCTCGAAAATGGGATTCCAAATAAATATAAGTTGAATCTTCCGAAGGAAGACGAAGTGCGTTACCAGAAAATTTTACGAGAAGGCCGTATTCGTTTAACCAAACAAGGAGTCTACGATCCAATTATGATGAGTGTATTAAAACGTGCTCGTTGTACAGTAGAAAGAACAAGTTTTGAGTGTTCTTTAGGAGGCGAATAATTCGCTTTTGTAATGTAAGTTAAATAGAGTGATTATTTTTGATAAATGATCACTCCATAAAAATATTCATCAAAAACATTTGTGAAAATGTGATGTGGTTTGTAAAAAAACATAAAAAACCGACGTATGTCGATAAGTACACTAGGTTTTTGGGCAGAATTTGACTATATTTGTCTCAATTTGGTGGAAAAATATGCAAAAACAGCAAATAAGGGAAAACAAGATGAAAAAAGGAATTTGGGCATTGAGTGCTGCGACTCTATTTGTCATGACCACTCCTGTACAGGCAAAACAAGAAATTTGTGTATTTGATCTATTGGGAAAAGCTGGCGAGTCTTACAAACTTGTTGAAGAGTGGAAGCTTGCCTCAAAAACATGGCAAGCTGATGTTGAGCTGATACCTTATCAAGATGAAGAAAAAGCGGAGAAAGATTTCGATGCGGGTAAATGTGACGGGGTTTATATGACGTCGATGCGTGCTCGTAAATATAATAAATTTGCAGGATCTGTTGATGCTGTAGGCGCAGTGACTAGCAATGCGATTGCACAGAAAGCAATTACTTATGTGCTTGATAAGCGTAACCAACACCGTTTAACTGCAACAACTAATGGTGAGAAATACGAAGTTGTTGGTATTATTCAAGTTGGCTTAGCCTATATTTTCGTACGTGATAAAAATATAGATACGATTGAAAAGGCCAAAGGCAAAAAATTTGCGTATTTACATTATGATCAAGCGCAAAAAACGATTGTTGAAAGCATAAATCTTGTTGCTGTACCCTCTGATATTTCAGATTTTGTGAAGAAGTTTAATAGTGGTCAGGTTGATGTAATTGCTGCACCAGCATATGCATATAAACCTTTAGAAATTAGTAAAGGTTTAGCAAATGGCGCATTATTTAATTTTCCAGTTGTGAACATCACGGGGGATTTAATTATTCGTCCTGGACAATTCCCAAGTGGTTTTGGTACCCAATCTCGACAATGGTTCGTGAACAAATTGCCAAGTAATTTCGCAATGGTACAGCGCTTAGAAGCGGGTATGAATGCGAAAAGAATTACGTTGTCTAGTGAAGATAAAATTCGCTATCAAAAAATGTTGCGTGATGGACGAATGAATTTGACCAGACAAGGGGTCTACGATGCCAGTATGATGAACGTCCTAAAACGAGCACGTTGTACTGTTGAACGCACTAACTTTGAATGTTCTTTGAGTGGCGAATAGTTATAGTTTTTGTTCCTGAATTTATAAATTGATTAACGAAAGTCATCACTTATAACAAATATGTTTATGAAAATAAGTGAATGAGATAAAACAGGACAAAAAGTAAACATTATTGACATAAAAATAGAGCACAAGCTCTATTTTTTTTTGAAAAACATGATTAATATTTGCTTCGAACAAGGAGACAAACATAAAGTTTGTGGAAGGATGAAAAATATGAAAAAAATTGCGTTAGCTATTGCAGCAACTTCAATCTTAGGTGTATCTGCTTCTACTCAAGCAGCAATTGATGTGTGTGTATTCGACTTATTAGGAAAGTCAGGTGAATCATACAAAATGATGCAGGACTGGGCACTTGCAGCAAAAGGCTGGGGCGCTGATGTAAACCTTCTTGCAATCACAGATGAACAAGTCGCTGATAATAACTTTAAAGCGGGTAAATGTGCTGCTGTAGCAATGACAGCAATGCGTGCTCGTCCATATAACAAGTTTGCGGGTTCTATTGACTCTTTAGGCGGTGCGCCAAGTAATGAGATCGCTCAACGTGCGATTACATATGTTTTAGATGAACGTAATGCTGCAAAAATGGTAACTAACCTTGGTGGTAATAAATACGAAGTTGGTGGTATTGCTCCATTAGGCGCGGCTTACATTTTCGTGCGTGATAAGAGCATTAACTCAATCGAAAAAGCAGCGGGTAAAAAATTCGCAGTATTGGGTTATGACGACGCGCAAAAAATTATGGTACAACGCGTAGGTGCACAAGCTGTACTTTCTGATATTTCTAACTTTGCTGCTAAATTTAACAATGGACAAGTAGATATGGTAGGCGCACCTGCTTATGCATATAAGCCATTAGAGTTGAGCAAAGGCTTAGGTCCTAACGGTGCAATGTTTAACTTCCCAGTATTACAAGTGACTGCGGATCTTGTGTTACGCCCAGAAAAATTCCCAGCTGGTTTTGGCCAAAAATCTCGTGATTATTTTGTGAAGCAACTTCCAAAAGCTTTCGCAATGATCAAGCGTTATGAAGCTGAAATCCCAGCAAAATACAAAATGAACTTAACTGCTGAAGACAAGTTAAAATATCAAAAATTAATGCGTGATGGTCGTTTAGAAATGACTAAACGTGGTATTTATGATGCTGGTATGATGTCAGTATTGAAGAAAGCACGTTGTTCAGTAGACAAAGCGAACTTTGAATGTGCATTACCTGGTGAATAATCATTAAATGCTATAAAAGTAACTTAAAGCCTAGATTTTTCTAGGCTTTTTGTTTTTAAGCGCTTGTCATTTAAGTCATTGTCTTTATATAGAAATATCGCAATCATACCCATATAAAAAAACCAAATGAAATCGAGAAGATTTAAAATATGTTTTAATCAGGAAGATTAAAAACGACTGTATTTAAACATATATTCATTTGAAGACCTTATTAGGATAGAACGTTGCTCTTCATATACGTAAATGTTTCGCAACAAAACAATATAGATGCAAAGGAAAAATAATATGCAATGGTTTAAGCCTTTACTACTTGCGACAGGCATAGCAGCTGTCTCTGTTGCAGCTCAAGCAAAACAAACAATGTGTGTATTTGACATCGTAGGCAAAAGCGGCGATGTGTATGCATTAATGAAAGATTATCAGCTTGCAGCTAAAACTTGGGGTGCAGATATTGAACTCAAAGTAGCGACGAATGAAGCTGTAATTGCTGAAGATTTTAAAGCAGGGAAATGTGATGGCGTCAGTATCACAGGCATGCGAGGCCGCCAATTCAACCCATTTACAGGCTCATTAGATGCAATTGGTGCAATCACCGACCTTAAGCTTGCTGTAAAAGTGATGCAAGGTTTAGCGAGTCCAACTTTTGCCAAAGCGATGGTGAATGGCAAATATGAAGTGGCTGGTGTGATTCCGATTGGTGATGCATATTTATTAGTAAATGACCGTAATATCAATACTGTTGCAAAAGCTGCAGGTAAAAAAATTGCGGTTTTAGACTATGATGAAGCACAAAAAATTATGGCTTCACAAGTGGGTGCTCAAGCTGTAAGTTCAGATATTACTAATTTTGGTGCTAAATTTAATAATGGTCAGGTTGATATCATTGGTGCACCTGCTGCCGCGTTTAAACCATTAGAACTTTACAAAGGTTTAGGTACTAAAGGGGCGATTGTCAATTATCCAATTTTACAGGTAACGGGTAACTTAATTATTCATCCTGATAAATTCCCAGAAGGTTTTGGTCAAAAATCAAGAGAATGGGTGAAGGCACAATTGCCACGTGCTTTTGGTATCTTGGGTAAAATGAAAGCGGATATTCCACAAAAATACTGGATGGAAGTACCTCCTGCTGATAAACCTGGCTATCAAAAATTAATGCGTGAGGCACGTATTAACCTTACAGCAAAAGGAATTTACGATAAGCGTATGATGAAGTTGTTATGGCAATTCCGTTGCCGCGAAGATGCCAAAAATTTTGAATGTGCTTTGCAGGAAGAGAATTATAAATAATCTGTTAAAAAGTCCTTAATCGCACTTTAAACTTCAAATACAGACCCGATATTGAGTATGCTATACTGAATATCGGGTCTTTTATTTATGAAAGACGAATTGAAGTCTGAGGAATATCTACCATGAATGCCCAAGCTCTTGAATTGTCAGATAATGCTGCCAACAAAGTTCGCCAATTACGCGAAAGTGAAGGGAATAACGACTTGATGTTACGTGTTTATGTAACGGGTGGTGGATGCTCAGGCTTTTCTTATGGTTTTAATTTCGCTGTAAGTGTTAATGAAGATGATGCTGAATTTACCAATGGCGACGTTAAAATGTTAGTTGATTCACTTAGCTATCAATACTTAGTTGGTTCAGTGGTTGATTATCTTGAAGGACTCGAAGGTTCTCGCTTTGTGGTGCAAAACCCGAATGCAACGACAACTTGCGGTTGTGGATCATCTTTCTCGATTTAATAGATTCTAAAGATAAAAAAGCTTCTCAATTTGAGAAGCTTTTTTATTGTTTACACCATCGTAATCGTACCTAAAATACGATCACCCGATGCACCTGTTACTGTGGGTAAATTACCGCTAAGTTGTTCAACGAAACGCATGGCTAACCATGCAAACGCCGTCGCTTCGACCCATGTTGGTGCCAAGCCAAGGGCATCCGTGGTTTGTACTGACCAATTGTGTTTGCGTAAGCGCCAACGTAATTGTTCCAATAAATAAGAATTATAAGCACCGCCACCACAAACGTAGAGTTCGCCTGTTTCCATACTAGAACGATAGACTGCTTTTTGAATTGCCCTTACAGTAAGTTTCAGTAAGGTCGCTTGAATATTTTCAGGCGTATCTTCTAGTTCGTCATAGGTTAAATCATTGCGCCAATCGATCAGTTGATCATCTAACCAATCAATATTAAAGTCTTCGCGACCTGTACTTTTTGGAGGTTCTTTCGAAAAGTATTCGTGTGAGTGCAATCGATCTAATAGGGAACGTATTGGATGACCATAAGCAGCCCAGTCGCCATTTTCATCGTATGGATGCCCTGTATGACGATGACACCATGCATCCATTAACATATTTGCAGGGCCTGTATCAAAGCCATAAACACCGTCAAGGTCATTTGCAGGCAACATACTGACATTGGCAATACCGCCTAAATTCAAAATGACACGATGGATACTGTCATGCTGAAACAATGCTTGATGAAAAGCTGGTACTAAAGGAGCACCTTGCCCTCCTGCAGCCATATCACGACGACGAAAATCAGAAACGACAGGGAGTTGAGTAATTTCAGTGATGATATTTGGATCACCAATTTGTAAGGTAAAGCCATGCTCAGGGCGATGACGAATAGTTTGCCCATGAGAACCAATAGCCTTGATTTGATTACGATCTAAATTGTTCCTTTCAATCAGCGTATTAATGCCATGTCCAATCATTTGTGCCAAAGCGACATCGGCTTTACCCATACGATCAATTTCATTGTCGTCAGGAAGCGTTAAGGCCATTAATTCATCACGTAATTCAGGCTCAAAAGGCACAGTCAGCGTGGCATGTAGTGTTAAAGGGTCAAATGAACTTGCAACAATATCAACACCATCCATGCTCGTGCCTGTCATTACACCAATATAGATCGCGCTCATATACAACTTATCCTGCAAGATGCTGAAAAAATGTTAGTATATCGCACAAATTGAATAACTGATGTGTTTAGGTTTTGTGATGTCAAATTTCTTGCCAGCCGAAGAACAGCTTGCTCTCATTCAACGAGGCACGCACGAGATTATCTCTGATGAAGATTTATTGAAAAAACTGAAAGAGAATCGTCCACTCCGTGTAAAAGCAGGCTTTGACCCAACGGCTCCTGATTTACACTTAGGACATACGGTTCTAATCAATAAATTAAAAACCTTCCAAGATTTGGGACATGAGGTTACTTTCTTGATTGGTGATTATACCGCCATGATCGGTGATCCAACGGGCAAAAGCGCAACACGTCCGCCGTTGTCGCAAGAGCAAGTACTTGCCAATGCCAAGACTTATCAAGAACAAGTTTTTAAAATTTTAGATCCAAATAAAACCAAAGTTCGTTTTAACTCAGAATGGTTTAGTCAAAAAACTGCGGCTGATTTAATTCAATTAGCAAGTCAGCAAACAGTATCACGTATGTTAGAGCGTGATGACTTTACTAAGCGATATAATAACCATCAACCGATTGCGATTCATGAGTTCCTCTATCCATTGGTACAAGGTTATGACTCGATTGCGCTTGAAGCAGATGTTGAGTTAGGTGGTACAGACCAAACCTTTAACTTGCTCATGGGACGTACTTTACAAGGTCGTTATGGTCAAGAATCACAAGTCTGCATCACTGTACCAATCCTTGAAGGTTTAGATGGCGTCAATAAGATGTCTAAATCTTTAGGCAACTATATTGGTGTATTTGACACCCCAGGTGCAATGTATCAAAAAATCCTGTCTATGCCAGATAGCTTGATTGAACGTTACTTTGATCTACTGAGCTTTAAGTCATTGGATGAAATTAAAGTCTTGTTGGATGAAATGGCTGCGGGTCGTAACCCACAAGAAATCAAACGTATTTTAGCACTTGAGCTAGTTGAACGTTTTCATGATGCCGAAGCTGCTGAAAATGCACATAAGAGCGCGGGTAACCGTGTCACAGAAGGCGAAGTACCTGAAGATACACCAGAAGTGACGATTTCTCGTGGTGAGTTTGGTGGTGAGTTATTTATTGCAACCATTCTTCGAGTGGCAGGCTTAAATCCGAATGCAGCTGCTGCAAAAGATGCCGTGGGTCGTGGTGCGGTTAAAGTTGACTGGAATGTGGTTGATATGAGCTTCTCTGTAAAAGAGAATGTCACTTTAATTATCCAATCGGGTAAAAAAGCGATTGCTCGTGTGACATTTACCGATTAATTTAACTTTTAAATGATCTTTATATAATGCTCATTTGTTAAAATGGGCATTATTTTTTTATAAATACCCAATAAAACCTCTTGCGATCTTATAATAAGCATTTTAGAATAACGCCAAAATCCAGCGTCAATCGCTTAAATATTAAAATGACTTTTATTTAACTCCACTCACTTCAATATTGATCTTGTACCGTTGCCTTTGACAAGATTGTCCAAAAACAATGACTGGTTGCAGGATGACCATAATATCTTGATTTAACCCAATACACAGCAATTATGGATTGTTGGTTTTAAGAATGTTTGGCTGTATGCCATCTTCGGGAGAGAAATCATGCGTGTAATAACATACTTTATCGGCTTTATTTAAAGACAGGATAATATTTTCTATTATCTAGATTTAATTGAAGTAAAAAATTTAAATCTTATTTCCCAAGAATTAATATGTTCTTGTAGATGATTATTGCCTTTAAATAAAAATGGCAAGGATTAAATCTGCACGACATTTAGAAATAATATCAAAACAATATGAATGATTTTATGAATAACCCTTTTATGCAAAATATGCAGCAAGAGGAAGATCGATATTTAACTGAAGTACACCCTTTAGCAAAATTATGGGCATTACGTATTTTGGTTGAGCTCGGTGGTGCGAAAGAATTTATCAATGATAATTGTTTTAGTCATCAATGGATTGCTAAGCATTTAGGCTTTTCTGAAGCTTTATTGGGTGAACAATTTAATTCACAACTGGCACATCAAGAATTGGTTCAACTGTATCAGATGGCTGAAATTGTACAGGTTCAAAATCCTGCTCAATTTAGTGCGGAATTGTCATATAACCTGAAACTGTTGCAACGATTGCTTGGCTTAAATGAAGTTGAATGTTTAATTCTTGGTTTTGTGGTGTTGGTACATAGTGAACAATTACTCGATGATATTGCAGATCATTTGGGTACATTAACCGCCGCAAAAAGTATGAAAGCTTTAGCGATTATTTTGGCAGTTCCTTATGAAGATGTACGTCAGGCATTGGCAGTACAGGGATGCTTACATCGAAGCGGACTCATTCATTTACAGCGTGAATATAGCAGTCATTTGCGTAGTAAATTGGATTTGGTTTCTGCTCAGTTGGTGGATAAATTATTGGTCAAAGCCAATGATGTGATGGACTTATTTGTAGGCACAATTAATAAAAGTGCAGCAGCTGAGTTGACACTAAAGGATTACCCTCATCTTCAATCACAATTGGATTTACTGCTTGCTTATCTCCAACAGGTGAAACAACAGGCACAATTGGGCGTCAATATTTTTATTTATGGCAGCTCAGGCACAGGTAAAACTCAGTTGTGCAAAGTACTGGCTGAGGCATTACAGGTACAACTATTTGAAATTGCCTGTGAAGATGAGGATGGTGATGCCATTACTGCAACAGGGCGATTATGTGCCTATCGTGCCGCGCAAAGTGTATTTGATGGTCAGACAGCTTTATTACTTTTTGATGAAGTTGAAGATGTATTTAATGACACAGAAAAAGGCGCGGGTATGAAAAGTACGGCACAAAGTCGAAAGGCTTGGGTTAACCGCATACTGGAACAGAATCGTACCCCAACGATTTGGGTATCCAATTCTGATCAGATTGACCCAGCATTCTTGCGTCGTTTTGATTTGATCCTTGAGGTCACGATTCCGCCGAAACAACAAAGAATGAAGATGATTGAGCAATACTGTGGTGATCAACTCAGTGATCAGCATCAGCAAGCTTTGGCAAATGCTGCTCATTTATCACCAGCATTATTGCGCCGTGCCTATCGTGTGGCAAAAGCCGCAAAACGTGCCAATCAAAGCCTACAAGTTCAAAATACCATGCTGCAACTGGTTTCCAATACATTGGTGGCTCAAGGACATCAGCGAGTGAAGTTCTATGATAGTGCGGGTTTACCCAAATTCTATGATCTGGACTATATCAATACCAAAGCCAACATGATGCAGATTGCAGCAGGGATTAAACAACATGGCTTTGGGCGACTGTGTTTATATGGTGCATCAGGTACGGGCAAAACAGCATTTGCGCGTTGGTTAGCGGATTATATTGGGCAACCTTTACTGATTAAGCGAGGTTCAGACCTACAGTCACCGTATATTGGCGAGATGGAGCAAAATTTAGCAAAAGCATTTACTGAAGCTGAAGAGCAAAAAGCGATCTTACTGCTAGATGAAGTTGATAGTTTGCTTCAGGATCGGCGCAATGCAGTTCGGTCTTGGGAAATTGCTCAGGTCAATGAGTTCCTTGTACAAATGGAAAGCTTTAATGGGATTATGATTACGACCACCAATCGTTTTGATGATCTTGACCAAGCCGCCTTGCGCCGCTTTGATTTCAAAATCCATTTTGACTATTTAACTTACATACAACGCTTGCAGCTATTTAAGCAAGTATGTCAGCAGTTAAGTATTGAAATGAATGAACAGCAGATTTCAGTTAAACTAAAACAGCTTAACCGCCTATGTGCAGGAGACTTTGCTGTGATTATTCGACAAGCCCGTTTTCATCCATTTCAAAATGCCGATGAAATATTGCAGCATTTAAATGATGAAATGGCTGTGAAATACCAAGTTTCTCAAACAATAGGCTTTTCAGCATCAGCTTAATGCTGAAAAGATGAGCGACCAAAAAGGCTAAAACTGCTGATTTAGTGTGGAAAATATACGATCTATCACTAAAAAAGCAGATTTAGCCTGAAAAACAATCGTTCAAAAAGAAATAATAAAAAATGGGGTTGTATTGGTTTGGGAATGCTGTAGAATGCACATCCATCGGCGGTGATGCAGATAAAAACTTGTTGAGAAACAAGGATTTGGCTAGATTGGTTGGGTTCTTGGATTGATTGATAGGTTTTAAAAATATCTAAATTACCTGTTGACTTTAAGATAAATTAGAGTAACATAGCCGACCTAGCTTGATGATGACGAATCATCAAGAAGATCATTAAGAGAATAGAAGAACAACTTGTGTGGATTTTTACTGGTTGATCGATCGAAAATATTTCATTGATTGAATGGTAGAAATTTCTCGAAGTTTATTTGAGCGAATTTTTAGTCAGAAAATTGATGAGCCAAGATTTGTAGCCATAAGCTACTAATGATTTTAAACTGAAGAGTTTGATCATGGCTCAGATTGAACGCTGGCGGCAGGCTTAACACATGCAAGTCGAGCGGAGATGAGGTGCTTGCACCTTATCTTAGCGGCGGACGGGTGAGTAATGCTTAGGAATCTGCCATTTAGTGGGGGACAACATTCCGAAAGGAATGCTAATACCGCATACGTCCTACGGGAGAAAGCAGGGGATCTTCGGACCTTGCGCTAAATGATGAGCCTAAGTCGGATTAGCTAGTTGGTGGGGTAAAGGCCTACCAAGGCGACGATCTGTAGCGGGTCTGAGAGGATGATCCGCCACACTGGGACTGAGACACGGCCCAGACTCCTACGGGAGGCAGCAGTGGGGAATATTGGACAATGGGCGGAAGCCTGATCCAGCCATGCCGCGTGTGTGAAGAAGGCCTTTTGGTTGTAAAGCACTTTAAGCGAGGAGGAGGCTACTAGTACTAATACTACTGGATAGTGGACGTTACTCGCAGAATAAGCACCGGCTAACTCTGTGCCAGCAGCCGCGGTAATACAGAGGGTGCGAGCGTTAATCGGATTTACTGGGCGTAAAGCGTGCGTAGGCGGCTTTTTAAGTCGGATGTGAAATCCCCGAGCTTAACTTGGGAATTGCATTCGATACTGGGAAGCTAGAGTATGGGAGAGGATGGTAGAATTCCAGGTGTAGCGGTGAAATGCGTAGAGATCTGGAGGAATACCGATGGCGAAGGCAGCCATCTGGCCTAATACTGACGCTGAGGTACGAAAGCATGGGGAGCAAACAGGATTAGATACCCTGGTAGTCCATGCCGTAAACGATGTCTACTAGCCGTTGGGGCCTTTGAGGCTTTAGTGGCGCAGCTAACGCGATAAGTAGACCGCCTGGGGAGTACGGTCGCAAGACTAAAACTCAAATGAATTGACGGGGGCCCGCACAAGCGGTGGAGCATGTGGTTTAATTCGATGCAACGCGAAGAACCTTACCTGGCCTTGACATACTAGAAACTTTCCAGAGATGGATTGGTGCCTTCGGGAATCTAGATACAGGTGCTGCATGGCTGTCGTCAGCTCGTGTCGTGAGATGTTGGGTTAAGTCCCGCAACGAGCGCAACCCTTTTCCTTACTTGCCAGCATTTCGGATGGGAACTTTAAGGATACTGCCAGTGACAAACTGGAGGAAGGCGGGGACGACGTCAAGTCATCATGGCCCTTACGGCCAGGGCTACACACGTGCTACAATGGTCGGTACAAAGGGTTGCTACCTAGCGATAGGATGCTAATCTCAAAAAGCCGATCGTAGTCCGGATTGGAGTCTGCAACTCGACTCCATGAAGTCGGAATCGCTAGTAATCGCGGATCAGAATGCCGCGGTGAATACGTTCCCGGGCCTTGTACACACCGCCCGTCACACCATGGGAGTTTGTTGCACCAGAAGTAGGTAGTCTAACCGCAAGGAGGACGCTTACCACGGTGTGGCCGATGACTGGGGTGAAGTCGTAACAAGGTAGCCGTAGGGGAACCTGCGGCTGGATCACCTCCTTAACGAAAGATTGGTGACTGGTAAGAATCCACAACAAGTTGTTCTTCGAAGATGTATCTGAGGGTCTGTAGCTCAGTTGGTTAGAGCACACGCTTGATAAGCGTGGGGTCACAAGTTCAAGTCTTGTCAGACCCACCAAATCTGATTGTAGTAGCTTAGATTGAAAGATATGTCGTTCATTAAGTGATAAGCTGGGGACTTAGCTTAGTTGGTAGAGCGCCTGCTTTGCACGCAGGAGGTCAGGAGTTCGACTCTCCTAGTCTCCACCATGAATTAAAAGAGTTTGTAAAAACGAACTTAATTCAAAGCTAAGAAGATTATAGAGTTTAGTGAATACAGTCCAAGTTGACTGGTTTATTAATCTCTGTGATTTATCACAGTTTACTGCTCACCGACGAGGTGGTAGTTAATCATTAACAGATTAGAAAATTGAGTCTGAAATAAATTGTTCACTCATTTGTTCGAAAGAACAAAATGAGAACTAGCAAAAACACTGAATCAAGCGTTTTGGTATATGAATTTAGATTGAAGCTGTATGGTGATTAAGTTCACAGACAACGAATAGTAGCAATTAAGTTTGCAACGCTAACACTCACTTGTATGTGTTAACGACTGTTTGGGGTTGTATAGTCAAGTAATTAAGTGCATGTGGTGGATGCCTTGGCAGTCAGAGGCGATGAAAGACGTAATAGCCTGCGATAAGCTCCGGGGAGGCGGCAAATATCCTTTGATCCGGAGATTTCTGAATGGGGGAACCCACCCGCTATAAGGCGGGTATCATAAGCTGAATACATAGGCTTATGAAGCGAACGAGGGGAAGTGAAACATCTCAGTACCCTTAGGAAAAGAAATCAATTGAGATTCCCTTAGTAGCGGCGAGCGAACGGGGAGCAGCCCATTAAGTTGTGTGTGTTCTAGTGGAACGCTCTGGGAAGTGCGAACGTAGAGGGTGATATTCCCGTACACGAAAGGGCACACACAATGATGACGAGTAGGGCGAGGCACGTGAAACCTTGTCTGAATATGGGGGGACCATCCTCCAAGGCTAAATACTCCTGACTGACCGATAGTGAACCAGTACCGTGAGGGAAAGGCGAAAAGAACCCCTGTGAGGGGAGTGAAATAGATCCTGAAACCGCATGCATACAAGCAGTGGGAGCCGACTTGTTCGGTGACTGCGTACCTTTTGTATAATGGGTCAGCGACTTATATTCAGTAGCGAGGTTAACCGTATAGGGGAGCCGTAGAGAAATCGAGTCTTAATAGGGCGTTTAGTTGCTGGGTATAGACCCGAAACCAGGCGATCTATCCATGAGCAGGTTGAAGGTTGGGTAACACTAACTGGAGGACCGAACCCACTGTCGTTGAAAAGCCAGGGGATGACTTGTGGATAGGGGTGAAAGGCTAATCAAGCCTGGTGATAGCTGGTTCTCCCCGAAAGCTATTTAGGTAGCGCCTCGGACGAATACCATTGGGGGTAGAGCACTGTTTCGGCTAGGGGGTCATCCCGACTTACCAAACCGATGCAAACTCCGAATACCAATGAGTACTATCCGGGAGACAGACTGCGGGTGCTAACGTCCGTAGTCAAGAGGAAAACAATCCAGACCGCCAGCTAAGGCCCCAAAATCATAGTTAAGTGGGAAACGATGTGGGAAGGCATAGACAGCTAGGAGGTTGGCTTAGAAGCAGCCACCCTTTAAAGAAAGCGTAATAGCTCACTAGTCGAGTCGGCCTGCGCGGAAGATGTAACGGGGCTAAAACTATGTGCCGAAGCTGCGGATTTGACATTAGTCAAGTGGTAGGGGAGCGTTCTGTAAGCCGATGAAGGTGTATTGAGAAGTATGCTGGAGGTATCAGAAGTGCGAATGCTGACGTGAGTAACGACAAAACGGGTGAAAAACCCGTTCGCTGAAAGACCAAGGGTTCCAGTCCAACGTTAATCGGGGCTGGGTGAGTCGACCCCTAAGGCGAGGCCGAGAGGCGTAGTCGATGGGAAATTGGTTAATATTCCAATACTTCTGTGTAATGCGATGAGAGGACGGAGAAGGTTAAGTCAGCCTGGCGTTGGTTGTCCAGGTGGAAGGTTGTAGGCATGTATCTTAGGCAAATCCGGGGTACTCTATGCTGAGAACTGATAGCAAGCTGTACTTGTACAGTGAAGTGGCTGATACCATGCTTCCAGGAAAAGTCTCTAAGCTTCAGTTACACAGGAATCGTACCCGAAACCGACACAGGTGGTCAGGTCGAGTAGACCAAAGCGCTTGAGAGAACTCTGCTGAAGGAACTAGGCAAAATGGTACCGTAACTTCGGGAGAAGGTACGCTGCTGACGGTGATGGGACTTGCTCCCTGAGCTATTGGCAGCCACAGAAACCAGGCCGCTGCAACTGTTTATTAAAAACATAGCACTCTGCAAACACGAAAGTGGACGTATAGGGTGTGATGCCTGCCCGGTGCTGGAAGGTTAATTGATGGGGTTAGCGTAAGCGAAGCTCTTGATCGAAGCCCCAGTAAACGGCGGCCGTAACTATAACGGTCCTAAGGTAGCGAAATTCCTTGTCGGGTAAGTTCCGACCTGCACGAATGGCATAATGATGGCGGCGCTGTCTCCAGCAGAGGCTCAGTGAAATCGAAATCGCTGTGAAGATGCAGTGTACCCGCGGCTAGACGGAAAGACCCCGTGAACCTTTACTGCAGCTTGACATTGAACTTTGACCTTACTTGTGTAGGATAGGTGGGAGGCTTTGAAGTTGGAACGCTAGTTCCAATGGAGCCGTCCTTGAAATACCACCCTGGTAATGTTGAGGTTCTAACTCTGCCCCGTAATCCGGGGCGAGGACCATGTCTGGTGGGTAGTTTGACTGGGGCGGTCTCCTCCTAAAGAGTAACGGAGGAGTACGAAGGTGCGCTCAGCGTGGTCGGAAATCACGCGTAGAGTATAAAGGCAAAAGCGCGCTTAACTGCGAGACCCACAAGTCGAGCAGGTACGAAAGTAGGTCTTAGTGATCCGGTGGTTCTGTATGGAAGGGCCATCGCTCAACGGATAAAAGGTACTCTGGGGATAACAGGCTGATACCGCCCAAGAGTTCATATCGACGGCGGTGTTTGGCACCTCGATGTCGGCTCATCTCATCCTGGGGCTGAAGCAGGTCCCAAGGGTATGGCTGTTCGCCATTTAAAGAGGTACGCGAGCTGGGTTTAGAACGTCGTGAGACAGTTCGGTCCCTATCTACCGTGGGCGCTGGAAATTTGAGAGGATCTGCTCCTAGTACGAGAGGACCAGAGTGGACGAACCTCTGGTGTACCGGTTGTGACGCCAGTCGCATCGCCGGGTAGCTATGTTCGGAAGGGATAACCGCTGAAAGCATCTAAGCGGGAAGCCTACCTCAAGATAAGATTTCCCTAGGAATTTATTCCTCTAAAGAGCCGTTCGAGACTAGGACGTTGATAGGTTGGGTGTGGAAGCACGGTGACGTGTGAAGCTGACCAATACTAATTGCTCGTGAGGCTTGACTATACAACACCCAAACAGTTGTTGTATTCAAGATAAATTCAATACATAACTTGATTTAGTGTGAAAACTAGTTACAATACAGACCCAATAATCTAATCCGTTAATAACTCTTTCGGTAATAAGTGGCAAAAAACGTAAGACCACCGAAAGCCAAAACAGTTTGCTGGCGACAATAGCAAGAGTGAACCACCTGATCCCTTCCCGAACTCAGAAGTGAAACCTCTTAGCGCTGATGGTAGTGTGGCGTTTGCCATGTGAGAGTAAGTCATCGCCAGCTTTTAAATTCAAACACCCCCTCCGCTAATGCTGAGGGGGTGTTTTTTATTGCGAAAGTAATATATTGTTTGAATTTTAAACAGATATTTAAATGAAAGATTTACAAAAAATTTATACTGATAAAGTAAACGAGGCACTTTTTAGATTACAGAAGTGTGAAAGTCTTATAGAGTCATATTTCGAAATCAAAGATTTATTAGATTTAGAATCCTCAATATTACATTTACGTAAAGCATTAGAAATATTTGCTTTAGCTTCGATCGCCCCAAATAAAATTAAATATCAAGAATATCGTGCTCAAGCTGATAAAAATCCTGACTATACAAAAGATTATAAAGCTAGCTCAATTTTAAAAGCTTTAAGTGGAATAAATTCTGACTTTTACCCTATACCTTTGTTACCAGCTGAGAAGTTAGAGAATGGGACTTGGCATTTTGATAGAAAAACAGGAAAATTCTTTGACAAAAATCAGTTTATTAAATTGTATGATCGATTAGGAAAATATTTACACGCTGATAATCCTTGGGGCAACAATAAAGAATGGGAAGATTTTGCTTTAGTAGTAAGGGATGGTATAAGTTCCATCCGTGATCTTTTTAAGTTGTATTTTACTGTAATACGGACACCAGAATTTACAGGTGTATGGGTTCTAGAGACACGTGAAAATGTGGTTCAATTTCTTGTTGCTGAATCTCATGGCGAATTTATCGTTGAGAATTATTAATTTGAAAGGTTATTAAAGAGAATTATTATGAAACAAAACTCTTTCTCTCCACTCTCCGAAGATGATGAAGAACTGCATCTTCCTGAGCTAGTGTATTGGGCATCTTTAGGAGATGTGGAGCAAGTCGAGAAGTCATTGGCAGAGGGTGTAGACCCAAACCAAACTGATGACGAAGGCTATAGTGCATTACAGGCTGCCGCTGAAAATGATCATTTGGCGGTGGTGAAGCTACTGGTGAGTAAAGGGGCAAATGTGGCTTATCAAGGCGAATATACTGCGCTGCAGCTTGCAGAAATGGCAGAGCATGATGAAGTAATTGCTTATCTTAAAAGTCTTTAAATCACGCATAAAATGATAAATAAAAAGAAGCCCCATCATCCTGACGGGGCTTCTTAGTATTCAGTTTCTTGTCGTTTATATTCCTTATCAACGACCGCTTCCTGCGTATTTTGTTATTTTCAATGAGACTTCCTGTCTCTTTGTGTTTGATATGATAAGGCAAAGTTTTAAATTGAACTATTCGCCAATGACAACGATGGTTGTAGGCTTAAGCTTACATGGCAAATATATACTTCATAATAAAAAAAGCGGAATCATCAGACTCCGCTTTTTCATTAATTTGATTTAGAAATGAATGTCTAAACCAACATATGGCCCTTTAAAATTAAATTTAAGATCGTTTTTTTCGTAGTCATCTAATTTAATGTCTAAGATACGGTAGCCAGCTTTCAAGCCAACATCGACCAACAGATTATCAATAAAGTTATATTGTAATTCGGCTTGTGCGTCAGTAATTTTGGTATCATTGATGTTGCTATATAACAATTCAGCTTTAGCGCTCAAGCCTGTAAATGGTAATTTTACACCTGCTGATCCATAGATCACAGGAACAGTTTTATCGATGTCTGTTTTGCTTAAACCGAGTGTTTTAACATCACCATTTAAACTGGTTGCGCCTAAACCAACATCTGCATTTACGATGGTATCCAAGATTTCATAATATAAAATGAAATCGGTATGGTCTATGTTCAAGTCATAAACTGGCTGAGCTGCAACTTCATTTTCAGTTTGTGATTTTAAATTCACATAGCGAATTTTTGCATTTGGAATCAGTGGAATTGGGTGTTCAAATGCAAGCGAAACTTGAGCAGATCCCTTACGATCAAGGTCTTGATCTGGTGCTGACGTTTGCGCAGCCATATTGGCTTCACCGTTGTAATTCCAGTAGCTGAGATCGCCTTTTACACCAATCATGTCTGCTTGTGCTAGACCACACAGACTTGTCCCTAAAGCTAAGATTGATATTTTTAATATTTTCATTCGATTGTCCTAATTCATATCAAAAACCGTAATGAATTGTTGTGAATTCATCAGTGATTGGGCGAATCATATAGTGATATTTGAAAATATACAGTAGTCTAATTTTAAATTTTAATAATGGGATGAAGAATAATGACCGATGCACAAAATGTTGTGGATTATCCTTTGTATGTTGCAGGGAAAGCAGTAAAGACAGGTCAATGGTTAGAAGTTCATGATAAATATAGTAATACGGTCTATGCTCGAGTTGCGTTAGCAGATGAAAAAGTGTTGGAAAAAGCAATTTCTGCTTCAGTTAAAGCTGAGGTAGATATGGCGACTCTTAAGCCATTTGAAAAACAAAAAGTTCTATTACATTGCGTTAAACGTTTTAATGAATTACGTGAAGAATTGACAGATATATTGATTGTTGAAGGGGGTAAGCCGCGAGGTGCAGCCAGTGCAGAAGTGGAACGTCTGATAAATACTTTCCAATTGGCTGCAGATGCGGTCACACAACTTGATGATGGTCGAATGTTGCCTTTGGCAGTCACTCCTGCGGCTGCTCGTTTTCGAGGTATGGTTAAGCATGTGCCAATTGGTGCAGTTTCGCTGATTAGCCCATTTAATTTCCCTTTAAATCTGGTGGCACACAAGATCGCACCTGCAATTGCAGCAGGTTGTCCATTTGTATTGAAGCCTGCGAGTTTGACACCGATCAGTGCATTAATGATTGCCAAGGTTTTGGCGGAAACTGATTTACCAAAAGGCTCATGGTCAGTGTTGCCTTGTGATCGCCAAGCAGCGGATATTTTGGTAACAGATGATCGCTTTAAATTACTCAGCTTTACGGGGTCAGATCAGGTTGGTTGGGACATGAAAGCACGTGCAGGGCGCAAGAAAGTTACTTTGGAACTGGGTGGGAACGCTGCGGTTCTGATCGATGCAGATACCGTGATTGATGAGGCGCTGATTGATCGTTTGATCAGTGCCGCTTATGGGCATGCAGGGCAAGTCTGTATCAGTGTACAACGGATTTTAGTTCATGCTGATCTTTATGTGGAAGTGAAAAAGAAACTCATCGCCAAATTGAAAAAAATTAAAGTAGATAATCCAAAGCTAAGTACCACATTAGTAGGTCCGATGATTAAGGAAGCTGAAGCTGTTCGCCTGAAAAAATGGGTTGATAAAGCCGAGAAAAAAGGGGCAAAGGTTCTGACGGGAGGACATTTACAAGGCGTATTATTTGAACCGACCTTACTGGAGAATGTTGATGCCAAGCTAGAAATCTATAAGGATGAAGCATTTGGCCCGATTGCTATTTTAGAAAAATTTAAAGAGTTTGAGCAGGGTATTAATACAATTAATCAAAGTCGTTTTGGTTTACAGGCAGGGGTATATACGCAAAATCTGAATAAAATGCTCTATGCATGGGATCATTTGCATGTTGGTGGAGTCATCATTAATGATGTACCTACATTCCGTGTTGATAACATGCCTTATGGTGGCGTGAAGGATTCTGGATTAGGTCGCGAAGGAATTCACTCAGCGATTCGTGATATGCAAGAAGAACGCTTGCTCGCAATTAAACAATAAAATAGAAGTTCAAGCGGAGTTCTGGCTTCGCTTGATTAGTTTATATACTTGATTTTATAAATTGACTGTAAGGTCAAAATTTCATTCAGTTGAAAAATAATCAGTTATTTAAAAAACATAATTTTTCAGACAGAAATTACAGTAAAAAGAAATAAAAACAGGTATTGTTCGGCTATTAAAAAGCAGAAAAACAAAATCCAATCTTTAAGGAAGATGGTTTGGTTTTTGCTTGTTTGTTCATGAAAATGAGAGGCCCACAAGGTTGAAATTTCATGCAAGCAAAACAAGATTTTTATGGCACTTTTCATGTCTGTTGGATAATAAAACCTAACGCAGTATGAAAAATGCCAGCGGTATATATTTAGGTGTCATATGGCAGATTCTCGTGAAAACTGGACATCACGATCTGGTTTTATTATTGCAGCCGTTGGTTCGGCTGTAGGTTTAGGTAATATTTGGCGCTTTCCTTATGTTGCCTACGAAAATGGTGGTGGTGCGTTTCTTATCCCCTATTTACTCGCACTGATTACGGCTGGTTTACCTCTTTTATTTTTAGATTATGCGACTGGACATCGTAGTACAGGCTCACCCCCTAAAGCATATCGTGCTTTATTTAAAGGTGGTGAAACACTAGGTTGGTGGCAAGTCTGTGTCTGTATCATTATTGGGTTGTACTATGCCAGCGTACTGACGTGGGCGGGAAGTTATGTATATTTCTCGATTGGTCAGGCGTGGGGCAGTGACCCAGAAAGTTTCTTCTTTAATACGTACTTACAGACCTCGAAAGCAACTGGCTTTGATTTGCAGTTTGTCAGCCATTTATTTTGGCCAATTGTTGGGATTTGGGCACTGACCTTAGTGATTTTGTATGGTGGTGTTAAAAAAGGTGTTGAATTATCAAATAAGATTTTCATGCCTTTGTTATTCGTCCTGTTCACAGTACTGGTAATTCAATCATTACGTTTACCTGGTGCCGCTGAAGGCTTAAATGCATTTTTCACTCCGAACTGGTCTGCGATGATGGACTATAAAGTGTGGTTAGCTGCTTATGGGCACACTTTCTTCTCATTATCTGTTGGCTTCGGGATCATGGTGACATACTCCTCTTACTTAAAGCCGAAAACCAATTTAACAGGTTCGGGTTTGATCGTTGGTTTTGCCAATGCTTCAACTGAGATCTTGGCAGGTATTGGTATTTTTGCAGCATTGGGTTTTATGGCTCATGCAGCGGGTAAAGAAGTACATGATGTTGTCAGTGGTGGTATTGGTCTAGCATTTATTGCCTTTCCAAAAATCATTTCAAGCTTGGGTGCAGGTGCAGATTTATTTGGTCTATTGTTCTTCTCTTCGCTTTTTGTCGCAGGTATTTCTTCCATGGTCAGTATCTTGGAAGTACCGATTGCAGCGATGCAAGATAAGTTAAAATGGAGCCGTAAGAAAGCAGTAACCATCATTGGTGGTGGTAGTGCATTCGTTTCAGTTATCTTATTCTCAAGCGTAAATGCGATTAAACTGGTTGATATTGTGGATCACTTTATCAATAACATCGGGATTATTGGTGGTGCATTATTATCAATCATCAGTGTGGCTTGGTTTAAGCGTTCAGCTTTAATCGAACTTCGTGATCATGTGAACCGTATTTCGACGATTCAATTGGGTAAAGGTTGGGATTTCACTTTAACTGTGATCACCTCTCTGATCTTATTAACCACATTGAGCATGACTGTGTTTAACTTGGTCAAAAATGGTTACGATACGTATAGTATGAGCTTGCAAGGCATCTTTGGGTGGGGCAGTGTGATTTTCTGTGCTGTCGTTGCAGTTATACTCAGCAAAATGAAAGATCGTTAGGAGCGCAGTTATGAATACTTCAGCAATCGTGATGATGATCATTTCAATGGTATTTTTATGGGGCGGACTTGCTTTGTCGATTCTGCACTTAATGAAACATCCAGAAGAGTTAGATGACGTTTTAGAAGAAGTCAAAGATCATCATACGCTTTAAAATAGATTCAAAAAAGCAGGCTTTAAAGCCTGCTTTTTTATTTTGATTATGCCAATTTTTTAATTCGGCAATAATAGAAACCATCGCCAGATTGTGTAGTTGGTAATAATTGACGACCATAGGTCTGTTCAATACCCCAATCGGCTTCGATTTTGATTTCCTCTGCATCCGCATGTTCGGCGAAGAAAGCAACCATTTGCTGTTCATTCTCAGCTTTTAGAATGGAGCAGGTGATATAAAGTAAAGTGCCACCAACTTTGAGCTGTTGCCACATCTGCTGCAAAATCTGTTGCTGTAAGGCCACTGTTTGCGCGATATCGGTTGATTGTCTTAACAGACGAATATCGGGGTGGCGACGAATCACACCTGTTGCAGAACAAGGCGCATCCAGCACGATACAATCGACGGGTTCTGGTGCCTGCCAAGTGGTGGCATCAGCCGTAATAATCTCGACATTGTTGTCATTTAAGGCAAGACGTTCTAAATTTTCAGAAACACGCAATAAACGTTTTGCATCATGATCAAGCGCGATCAATTTTTTAGGATGATAGCGCTCAAGGATGTGTGCAGTTTTACCGCCTGGTGCAGCACATGCATCGACAACCACTTGGTCATCTAAATTGGGTAAAAGCATCGCGCACAATTGTGCATGTTCATCCTGAACAGAAAAGCCACCTTCTTCGAAACCAGGTAAATGGGTAATATTGCCCGTTTGTTCCAAAACAATACCAACATCTGAAAGCGTGCAAGCACGAGCATCGATCTGTTCTTCATCTAAAATATCAAGATACTCATCACGACTGATTTGACGTTCATTGACGCGCAGGGTCAGAGGGGCGGCTTGTTTTAAGGCTTGGCATAGAGTCTCTGCTTGCTCAGGCCAATCTTTTTTTAGTCGCTTGAATAACCAGCTTGGTAAACCATGCGTATTATTTAAAGCGGTTTCAAATTCAGCTGTTTCACGTGAAACACGACGCAGAATCGCATTGACCAAACCACTCATTGGTTCGAAACCGAGTTGCTTAGCCGCATTTACCGTTTCTGAAATCGCAGCATGTACAGGAATACGCGTACATAAAATTTGATATAAACCTAGATATAAACAACTTTCTAGCGCTTCATTGTCTAATGGTTTCGTAAGCAATGGTAGAGTAATTGCTTTTAAAGAAAACCATTGGCGTAAACAACCTAAAGTAAGCTCGTGATATAAACTACGGTCACGTTCAGAAACGATATTGATATGTTGATTTAAAACAGAAGACAAAGATTGCCCATTTTGAACCGCCAAAAGTGTTTTGACCACCTGCGCACGCAGATTCAAATTTTTTGCAGATGATTGATTCGATTGGCTCATGGGAGAATTTGTCCAAGATGTAATTTTTGGGTTTGGGCAATTTGAACTGGATTGAGGGCTTTAGCACCTGGCCATTGCAAACTGGTTAAGCACACTGTGCTATTATCGCCACAGGCAACGTGTACGCCTTGTTTATCTATGGCAAGGATCTCACCGACTTGTGCATCAGCTTTTTGATGTTGAGAAAGCATTGAGCCCCAAATACGTAAGGCATTGTTTTCATCGAGCTGAATAAAAGCGACTGGCCAAGGGTTAAAGGCACGAATATTACGATCGATTTGAACTGCATTTACAGTCCAATCGATACGCGCTTCTGCTTTCACTAATTTGTGCGCATAAACGGTCAGTGCTTCATCTTGTACTTCACGTTTTTCAATAAAATCCTGCAAGCTTTGTTCTGATTCAAGCACCGTACAAATCGCTTCTGCACCTTGAACAGCCAATTTGTCATGCAAGCTGGCCGTGGTATCTTCCGCAGTAATTGGGCAATAGGTTTTATACATCATATCGCCAGTATCTAAACCTGCAGCCATTTGCATGATGGTAATCCCTGTTTCAGCATCCCCTGTTGCGATTGCACGTTGAATTGGCGCAGCACCACGCCAGCGGGGTAACAGCGAACCATGGATATTTAAACAACCATATTTAGGGGTATCTAAAACCGCTTGCGGTAAGATTAAACCATAGGCTGCAACCACCATGACATCAGCGCCTAGAGCAGCAAGTTGTTGCCGAGCTGCCAAGCCGTCCTCGGTAGACGCTTTAAAATTCAAAGGTTGGTAAACGGGTAAACCGTGTTCAAGTGCCAATTGTTTAACAGGCGATGGTGTTAATTTTTGTCCACGTCCTGATTTACGGTCAGGCTGGGTATAAACAGCAATAATTTGGTGTGATGTTTTTAATAATGCCGTTAATGCAGTTGCTGCAAATTCAGGTGTACCAGCAAAAATAATTTTCAAACGGTCAACTCTTCAAAATAAATCAATCTATGTTGATTATATCAAAGTCCTAAACGGAAAAGATCAATCCCAAATGAGAAAGGATACGCAGATTATACATAAAAATGTGCAAATCAAACATTTTTACATGTAATCTAATTTGAGCATCTCTAATCATTTGGGCGGTGAGTTTTTAGGAGCTTGAATGATTATATAAAGCAAAAAAGGAATGATGATGAGCGATGTCTCGTTAACATCATATTTAAACCTTGATCAACCAAAGCTATGGTCATTCAATAATAAAAATAGGTGAGTATATGAACAGTAAAGAGCTCATATTAGGCAGTAGAATTAGTTTCATTTTGATTCTAGCAACCATCATTACCCGAATATTAGAACTTTACGTAGCAACTTAGCTTGATGATTGTATTTAGCGGAAAATTCCAGAATTTTTGATCAGATCAGAAGCTTGTGAGGCTGAATGATGTAAAAAAGAGCTGAAAAAGATCTCTAAGTAGGTCATCTGTTAAACGATGACTTGTAGTATGATGGAAAAAGCTCAGTATCATTTCGCCAGAGAGAATGTCCCATTCTTCTCGAGCACAAACTTGTTGGGAATCAAAAATGCCTGATTATCGTTCGAAAACATCAACACATGGAAGAAATATGGCTGGCGCGCGCGGTTTATGGCGTGCGACAGGTATGAAAGATGAAGATTTTGGCAAACCAATTATTGCGGTGGTCAATTCATTTACCCAATTTGTTCCTGGACATGTGCATCTTAAAGATTTAGGGCAACTTGTTGCACGAGAAATTGAAGCTTCTGGTGGTGTCGCAAAAGAATTTAATACCATTGCCGTTGATGATGGGATTGCCATGGGCCATGACGGGATGCTGTATTCACTACCATCACGTGATTTAATTGCTGATTCTGTAGAATACATGGTGAATGCACATTGTGCCGATGCAATGGTATGTATCTCGAACTGTGACAAGATCACACCGGGAATGCTGATGGCTGCAATGCGCTTGAATATCCCAGTAGTGTTCGTATCTGGCGGTCCTATGGAAGCGGGTAAAGTCAAATTCCGTGGTGATGAAAAGGCAATCGACCTAGTTGATGCCATGGTCGTTGCAGCAGATGAAAGCTATACCGATGAAGAAGTTGCAGCATTTGAGCGTTCGGCATGTCCAACTTGTGGTTCATGTTCGGGTATGTTTACTGCAAACTCAATGAACTGTTTAACTGAAGCTTTGGGTTTATCATTGCCGGGTAATGGTTCTATTGTTGCAACTCATGCTAACCGCGAAAAACTATTCCTAAAAGCAGGTCGTTTAGTGGTTGAACTTGCGAAGCGTTATTATGAACAAAATGACGACAGCATTCTGCCACGTTCAATTGCAACCAAAGCAGCATTTGAAAATGCGATGACTTTGGATATTGCAATGGGTGGTTCTACCAATACCGTATTGCATTTGCTTGCTGCTGCACATGAAGCAGAAGTTGATTTCACTATGGATGATATCGACAATTTATCTCGTAAAGTACCTGTATTGTCTAAAGTTGCACCTGCAAAGTCGGATGTGCATATGGAAGATGTACACCGTGCTGGGGGTATCATGGCGATCTTGGGTGAACTTGATCGTGCTAACTTACTGAACACTTCTTGCCCAACGGTACATGAACCTACTCTCAAAGATGCCTTAGACAAGTGGGATATTATCCGCACTGAAGATGCAGATGTTTATGAGTTCTATCGCTCATCACCGGGTGGTGTTCCAACTCAAGTGGCATTCTCACAAAACCGTTATTATTCAACTTTGGATGGTGACCGTGAGAAAGGTGTGATTCGTAATGCTGAACATGCTTTCTCTAAAGACGGTGGCTTGGCAGTACTTTACGGCAACATCGCTTTAGATGGCTGTATCGTGAAAACTGCTGGTGTAGATGAGTCGATTCTTAAATTCACGGGTACAGCGCGTGTTTTTGAAAGCCAAGATTCAGCGGTTGAAGCGATTTTAGATCATAAGATCGTGGCAGGTGACATCGTTGTCATTCGTTATGAAGGCCCACGTGGTGGTCCAGGCATGCAGGAAATGTTGTACCCAACCAGTTACTTGAAGTCGAAAGGTTTGGGTAAGGACTGTGCGTTGATTACTGATGGTCGCTTCTCTGGTGGTTCTTCAGGTTTATCAATTGGTCACGTGTCTCCAGAAGCAGCGGAAGGTGGTGCAATTGGTCTGGTTGAAGATGGTGATACTATCCAAATTGATATTCCGAATCGTACCATTCACCTTGATGTTGATGATGCAACCATGGCACATCGCCGTACAGCTCAAGAAGCCAAAGGTTGGCATCCAGCGGAAGAGCGTAAGCGTAAAGTTTCAAAATCTTTGAAAATTTATGCTTTGCATTCAACCAGTGCTGCGAAAGGTGCTGTACGCGTTCTGTAAACTATTGCTAAGCGACGATGTTTATCATCCCTCTTTATTACGATAAAGAGGGACTTTTTTCTGATTTTATAAGATACTCATTATACTTATTTGCTCACTTGTTTGAATTCAAGTTAGAGAAAGCTTATCCATTCATCACTTTATAATCATTAGAGGCGATCGACATGTCTTTGTTACGTCGTTGGTTTGATCCCATCCGATCGAGTTGGTTCTATCAAAAACCTTCTCGTCAGGCGGTGTTGCCCACGGAACAGGGTTTAAGTATTTACCTGCGTTTAGACGATGTTTATAGCTATCTTGCAGTACAACAGCTTGATCAGCTCAATGAAATTTTGAGTGATGAACTAAAACCTTTAAAAGTGATTATTTCAAGACAGGGTGCTGAGCCTCCTAATGGTATGTCAGAACAAGATTGGCAGAGTTATTGTTTAAATGATGCTAAAATTCTCGCCAAACAACATCGGTTTGGTTTCGATGAAACCCCTGAAATACCTAGTCCAGAAGCATTACAACAAGCAGAAATAATTCTAAAAAATACCCCTCTGAGAGAACAAAATTTTTTACATTTACTCGAAGATGTATTCCACATGTTATGGCAACAACAATATGGGAAATTACGTACTCTTTATGCGATGGCAAGTCAGCATCAAACACCTCAAGATTATCCTGAACGTATTTTTAAAGATGTGCCTGTTGCAGCCAGTTACTTCGAATTTGGTGAGCGTAAATATCAGGCCGTTGATGATTTATTACGCCTTACACGCCGTTTGAAACAACAAAAATTACTCACCGGAAATCCAATTTTTCTGATTAATCATATTGAATGGCGTGAGCATCTCATTAATGACGCTGAGTCACTGACAGAAGTCCAAAGCTTACATCCAGAATTAGATCTGTATATTGCGCTTGAAGACCCTATGAGTTGGCTATTATTGGCTTATATCAAAGAAGAATTGGCCAATTATTATAATATTCAATTGAGCGTTTATCCGCTGAGCTATCATGGGCGAGATTGGTTTGACTGGAGTTTGGCGACTCGTGTTTCTAAACGTACACAGGTGGCATTCACCCCATTCTGTCGGCCTACCAAAGAAGCGACTTATGAAATGGCAAAACTATTTTATAGCGTGCCTGAAGAAGAACAGATCGATTGTATTCATGAGATATTGCAAGGTGTTTGGACGCGTGGCAAAGATCTTTCTTTCAAAACCCACTTTCAACGTATGCAGAAGCGTTTAGAGATTGACAACATTACCGAACAAGATGTTGAAGCTTTGTTGAAACAGAATGATGAACTCTGTCAGCAAAAGCATCAGCCAGATTTTCCTGTACTGGAATTACGTATAGATGGACAGAGCTATGTTTTTAATAGTCTATATCGAGTTTGGATGATTGAAAGTATTATCAGCAATGTTTTGGAAGATAAATATAGAACTGCCTCAAGCTCTGCCTGAGGCCTACTCCCAAAAATAAGAATAGGGCAAGCTACGCTTTTTTCGTAGCATAACTCCGATGCAACATCGGAGATCGGACGTGACTTTTTTAGCAATTATTGTGATGGTATTTGTCTTTGCCGGCATGATTAAGGGCATGATCGGCTTAGGTTTACCTGCGGTCTCGATGGGACTGCTGACGGTTGCCATGAGTCCATTTCAGGCAGCATCACTGCTGATCGTTCCATCCATGATCACCAATATTTGGCAGTTGTTTGCAGAAGGCCGAGTTTGGACCTTTGTCCGTCGTTTCTGGTCGTTGCTGCTGGGGATTGTGATGGGTTCGATCTGGAGTTTTTTACCGACCTTAAGTCAGAGTCATGGCAAGACCAGTGAAATATTATTGGGCAGCATGTTGGTGCTATATGGCCTGTATGGGTTATGTGTCAAAAATCTACCTCATTTGGCAGCACATGAACGTTGGTTATCTCCCTTGGTTGGATATATCGGCGGGGCGGTGACTGTCGCAACAGGTGTAGTAATTATTCCCGTCGTGCCTTATTTACAGTCTTTACATCTGAAACGTGATGAGCTGGTTCAGGCTTTAGGATTGACCTTTACTGTGTCCACCATTTGCTTGGCAGTATTTCTACATCATAACCCGATGCAGGGAATCACACTGGATTATCGTCTATCGGTTGTGGCCTTGGTGGCAGCTTTGGTTGGGATGTGGTTGGGTAAAAAAATCCGTTATCAACTGAATGAGCAACGTTTCCGTCGTTTATTTTTTATCGGTTTGGTGGCGTTAGGCGGATATATGCTATCGCATTAATCTTGCTGTGGACTAAGGACGATGCTGTAACAGAAACTCAGAAAATTGCTGATAATTTTCGGGCAGTTGACTGAAATCTTGTGTTGCCAATAGTAGCTTTCGATTAGCCCATGCACCTAATAATTGAACCATATGGAAATGATAATCGGGTTGTAAGCGTTGTGCAGCATGCGCAGGCATAATCGCGATGCCGACGCCTTTAGCGATGACCTCTGCAATGGCGGCGAAATTAGGTAAGCGCAAACGGTATTGGATATTAAAACCAAGCAATTTGGCTTGAGTTTCGATGGATTGCTGCAAAGAATGATGCGGCATCAGTCCAATAAAACCATAATTCAGTGCTTCGACTAGATTTAATGACGTATGCTGAGCTAAGGCATGAGCCTCAGGGCAGATTAGAACAAGAGGATCGCTGGCAAATTCCTGTGTCTGTAAATGTTGAGTATCAAAAAAGCTAGAAACTAATCCGAGTTTGGCAGTCCCTTTGCTCAGTGCAGCCACGATTTCAGAACTTTCTGCTTCGTGCAGATCGATATTCATTTCTGCATGACGCATCAAATATTGTGGTAATAGCGGTGGTAGATATTCACTTTGTGCCGAAGAATTACACCACAGAGTTAAAGATTCGGGCTGTTGTTGCCTAAAGCGTTGCATGTCGTATTCGAGTTGATTTTTTTGTCCAATCAAACACTGTGCATGTTCAGCCAAAGCATGCCCAGCCGTCGTAAGTTCGACCCCAGAGGTGTGGCGAAGAAAGAGCAAGGTATCGAAATATTGTTCGAGTTTTTTAATCCGTTCGCTGGCTGCTTGCAGTGAAATCGCAGAACGTTCAGCCCCTTTGGTGAAGCTGCCTGTGCTGACAATATGCAGGAATAGTTGTAAATCAAAAAAATCAAAACGCATGATGGCAACGTGTTGAAATATAAAAAGCCATCATACTAAAAAGGCGCTAAATAAAGATAGGATATTATTGTGGTGCAAAAAAAGGCAGCCTCAGCTGCCTTCAATCTTCTAATTTTTATCTTTTAAAGTGAATAACAGGTTCAGGAAAATCGCAGCAAAAGTTGCGGTTCCGATTCCCCCTAAATTAAAGCTACCAAACAGTAATTCAAAGTTACCTGCACCTAAAATAATGGTGACAGATGCAACAATAAGGTTTTTATTATTAGAAAAATCGACTTTATTTTCGATCCAAATTTTCGCACCTGCAATGGTAATTAAACCAAAGACCACAATCGAAGCACCTGTGAGGACTGCGGTTGGGATCGTACTAATCACTGCGCCAAATTTAGGAGACAGACCCAAGAAAATCGCAAAGACACCAGCGATCACAAACACAATCGTAGAATAAACACGGGTTACTGCCATCACACCAATATTTTCACCATAGGTGGTCATACCTGGTGCACCAACACTACCCGATAACGTTGTGGCCAAACCATCCGCAACAAAAGCTTTACCCAATTGAGGTGTAAGATCTTCGCCTGTCATTGAACCGACTGCTTTGATGTGACCTAGATTTTCAGCGACTAAAATCAATGCAACAGGAGCAATAATTAAAATTGCATTTAAATCAAAAGTTGGGTGTGAAAAAGTTGGGATACCAAACCATGGTGCTGCTGCGATTTGGGAGAAATCAATCGGTTTACCAAATCCTAGAATATTTGTTGCAACCACATATATGGCATAAGCAATCAATAAACCCACTAAGAGTAATAAACGTTGTAATAAGCCCTTGGTAAATACCGCAATAATGCCCATGCTTAATACAGTGATGAGTGCCATCCACATTTCAAAAGGCTGTCCAGCAACGCCTTTAATGGTGATAGGTGCAAGGTTGAGACCAATAATCATCACCACAGCACCTGTGACAACAGGTGGCATGAGTTTCTCAATCCAACGTGTGCCTGTGAGCATGACCGCAAAACCGATCAAGGCATAAAAAATACCACAGGCAACAATTCCACCAAGTGCAACGGCAAGGTTTGGATTGGCTCCTGACCCAGTAATGTGACCAGTTGCGGCTGCAACGACACCAATAAATGCAAAGCTTGAGCCTAAATAACTTGGAACACGACCACCCGTGATCAAGAAGAAAATAATAGTACAGATCCCTGACATTAAGATGGCAAGGTTTGGGCTAAAGCCCATCAGAAGGGGTGCAAGAACAGTTGCACCAAACATTGCAAATGCGTGTTGTACCCCTAATACCGCACTTTGTAAGGGCGGTAAATATTCATTTGTCGCGACAGGGCGATGATCAATCTTTCCCTGATACGGCTGCCATTTTGGAAACCAATTTGACATAGATGAGACTCATTATGTGATATCAGCGGGTATGATACCCTGTCTTAAAACGAGCTTTCACCTATAAGTCATTGAGAATATTGCCAGATCATGTTTTTTACGTCTGTATTTTTACCTTTTGGTAAAATATATTTAAAAATAAACTATCGTATTTATTATTTATTTTATTCGCCTAATTTAAAAAACCTACGCCTAATATTTAAAAAAAATTTCTAAATTTTTTTTCTAAAAATGGAATATTTTGCCAATCTTGCCATCAACATGTTTGATTTATGTTGATGGCAAGGTCTTTATTTAGCCGGTATTGCGCAAACCTGCCGCAATGCCTGCAATACTGACCATTAAGGCATGATCGACTGGGCTATGCTCAGTTTGATGTTCCGCTAAATACAGACGACGACGTTTCATTAACTCTGCTTGCAGTAAATGTAAGGGTAATAAATACGGTTTACGCACCTGCATAGATTGGTCAAGCACTTCATTATTACTCAAAAGCTTAGACTCACCTTTAAGACTGAGCAATGTATCTACGGCATTTTGTAGACGTTGGCGTAATTCAACCCCCAAGTTTTTTAAGTCTTGGTCTTGTGTCAGGTGAGACTCGTAATAGAGCGCAATATCTGCATCAGATTTGGATAAGACCATTTCCAGCATATCAATTAAAGTTTGGAAATACGGCCACTGTTCAAGCATTTCATTTAAGGTGTTTTTGTGTTGTCCATGTACCTGATTGATCGCCGTGCCTGTACCCAACCAAGCGGGCAACATCAAGCGAATTTGTGTCCATGCAAATACCCAAGGAATCGCTCGAAGAGATTCTATGCCACCACTGACTTTTCGTTTAGCTGGGCGTGAACCAAGCGGTAGCATTTGTAATTCTAACTCAGGCGTGACCGTGCGTAGATAACTGACAAAATTCGGATTTTCACGCACAGTTTGTCGATAAACCTGTACCGATAAATCAGTCATTTGATTCATTAAGTCTCGCCATTCTTTCTTTGGCTCTGGCGGTGGTAATAGTGTTGCTTCTAATGTTGCCGCTGTATAGATTTCCAAATTTTGTAGCGCGATGCCTTCTAAACCAAATTTAAAGCGAATCATTTCACCCTGTTCAGTGACACGAATTGCTCCAGAGATTGAACCTGGTGGCTGTGAGAACAATGCTTGTTGTGTTGGTGCACCGCCACGACTGATTGAACCGCCACGACCATGAAACAGAGTCAATTGCACACCATGTTGTCGAGCGACAGCGGTGAGTTCTTCTTGCGCACGATATTGTGCCCAGTTCGCAGACATAAAGCCCGCGTCCTTTGCCGAGTCTGAATAGCCAATCATCACTTCATGTTTACCCTGAATATGCTGTTTATACCAATGCATATTGAATAAGGTATTCATGGTTTTGGCTGCACCATCAAGATCTTTTAAGGTTTCAAATAAAGGCACGACACGTAGTGGATGTTGGATACCAGCTTCTTTTTGTAAGAGTAAAACAGCTAAGACGTCGCTTGGATATTCTGCCATCGAAATAATATAGGCACCTAAGCTCTCAGCTGGTTGTTCAGCCAAAGTGCGCATGGTCGCAAATACTTCCAGTACGTCTGGGTGCTGAATCAGACTACCTTCTGGCTCATTGAAGAATTTAGGCAGTAATGGACGTTTGCTTTGTAGCTCTTGGATCAGGAAGTTTTGACGGGCTTGTTCGGTCCACGATTCAAAATTGCCCAAGCCTAAATATTCGGTAATCGCTGAAATGGCTTGACGATGTCGACCTGATTCTTGGCGAATATCAAGTTTGAGTAACTCAATTCCAAAACAATTAATTCGGTATATAAAATCAAGTAATTGCCCATTGGCGATTTCAGCGAGGTTGCTCTCGATTAAGGAGCGATAACAAAGTAATAAGGGCTGTAATAATTCATCTTTATTTCGAATGATCTGACTATCATCAGCTTCATGGCCTTGTAAGCGTTGGCCTAAACAATAGCGCGTCGCTTTTAAACGTTCACGGGTTTCGCGTAAATATTCACGATAGGGTTCTGGGTGTTCATAACCTAATGCTTGAGTGAGTTCATCTGAACAGCTTTGAATTGACAATTCCCAGCGTAGATTTTCAATATCACGTAGATATAAATCAGCTGCCTGCCAACGTGATAACCATAATACTTCTTGTGTTACTTGATGAGTTACATTGGGATTGCCATCACGATCACCGCCCATCCATGAGGCAAAGCGAATTGGCGCGATATTGAGCGGTAAGTTTTGTTCACAATGCTGTTGGGTCAGTTCATTTAGCTCACGAATAAACTTAGGTACGGCATTCCACAAAGTTTGTTCAATTGTTGCAAAGCCCCACTTTGCTTCATCGACAGGGGTCGGGCGATGTTGGCGAATTTCGTCTGTCTGCCAAGCTGAACTGACCAATTGTTTCAGGGTAGCGATGGTTTGTTGGCGTTCACGAGGTGTTAGTTTTTGCTGATCCAGTTGAGATAGACAATCGGTAATATCATCATATTTTTGAATCAAGGTACGACGACTGACTTCGGTTGGATGCGCTGTGAGTACCAATTCAATTTTTAAATCGCAGATTTGTTCGAATAATTGTTTTGAGTTGATCTGTTCAGTTTTGAATTTTTCAAATAAATGTGACAAAGGATTTGGATTAGGGGCTTGTTCGTCAAACTCAGCCTGACGGCGATTACGCACCACATGATATTGTTCTGCGATATTGGCGAAATTGAGAAAATGTGAGAATGCACGAGTCAGTGGCAAAATTTCTTCATCTTTCAAACCAAGGAAAAGTTGTTCTAACTGTTTTTCTGCTTCAATTTGACCGTCACGAGCACCTTTGGCTAATGCACGGATTTGCTCAATTTGATTAAACAAATCTTGCCCAGCGTGTTGCTTTAAGGTCTCTCCAAGTAGATTGCCCAGTAAACGGACATCTTCACGTAATGGAGCTGTGATTTGTTGAATCATTCTATTTCTCCTCATGGTCTCTTTCGACTATAGCGCGATTGAAAGACAATCCAAGTGGAGATCGTAAATAAATGTGAATTTTATCTAATTTTTAGGTTGATATTTAAGCAAAAAAAACTGAATTGCTTGTTCAATCATCTGCTCGATTTCCATGGTGGTTGGAACGGGATCTAAACCAAGCAAAACTTTATGATGTCGTGTTCCTAACATCAATGACATGATGAGATCAGTGAGTCTTAGTGGCTCATCTGCTCGAATGAATTTAAATGCGATCGCTTGCTCAAAAAAATCACACCAAACATTACACATACGCGTATGCGATGCATCAAAAAATTGTTGTGTGAGTGGACTTTGTTCAGCTGCAAGTTCAAACAAGAGACAATCTAATTTCAGCGCCTCAGGCAAATAAATAATACTTAAAGCTCGATGACACATTAAATATAGTGCTTGCCCAAAATCGGACTCAGCTGTGAGTTCAAATTGTTTCGCTCGAATCGACTCTTCACAACTTTCCTCAATAGCACACATAAATAGATTGGCTTTATCTTGAAAGTGGTTATAAACCGTGAGTTTAGTCACGCCTGCTTCTTTTGCAATTTGGTTCATATTGGTGGCGTGGTAACCCATTTTTAAAAAAATAGATTTTGCAGCCTGTAAGATTTTGGCTCTTTTTTCTAAATCTTTAGGGCGACCACTGTGAATTTGCACGTTAGCTGTCTCATTTAATTCAATTCAAAATCAAAATGCTAGATTTAATTTTTAATTAGTGTACTCATGGGTATATTAATTAAAAAATAAACAATCTATCATAATGTTCATATTGTGCCTTAAAAAATCAATTTGAATAAGAGCGAAAAAGAGATGAATCTGCTAAATCATGTAATTGTGGGGTTGCTCGTACTCAGCAGTGTCACTTTAACAGCATGTCAAAAAGAGGTTCCCAAGACTGAGGAAATACCTTATGTCATGGTGACGCAGCCAAGTAGTAATCATATTGATCAAAAAAGCTATGCAGGTGATGTTCAAGCCAAGCAACAAACCGCATTGGCATTTCGTGTCGGAGGACAAATTACCGAACGTTATGTTGATGTGGGTGATCGAGTCAAAGTTGGACAGGTTTTGGCTAAATTAGATGTGAAAGACGCACAATTGCAAATGAACGCTGCCAAAGCGCAATTGCAAAGTGCTGAAGCCGCAGCAAAAATTGCAGCTGAAGAATATCAGCGTTATCAACAGCTATTACCTGTCAATGCGGTGAGTCGTTCACAATTCGATGCGATAAAAAATCAGTACGAATCTGCTCAAGCAGGCTTACAACAAGCACGCTCTAATTATGAAGTGTCTTCAAATCAAACCGGTTATAACCAACTTATTTCGAATAAAAATGGCGTGATTACTCAACGTCAAATTGAAATTGGACAAGTAATTGCGGCAGGTCAACCTGCCTATCAACTCGCAATTGAAGGTGAGCGAGAAGTGGTCTTTGGTGTACCTGAGCAGGCTGTCAGTACCATTAAAGTCGGTCAACCGGCTTGGGTAACTTTGTGGTCTCAGCCAGAAGCACGTTTTGCGGCAAAAGTCCGTGAAGTGTCACCCGCTGCAGACCAATCGCGAACATTCACCGTGAAAGTTTCATTGCTTGAAGGGCAATCGAGTATCCAACTGGGGCAAAGCGCTCGGGTATTCTTTGTTGCAAATGAAAATAATGTATTGAGTGTGCCTCTATCCAGTGTTACTGCCAATAATCAACAAGCCTATGTCTGGGTCGTGAATAGTAATCAAACCTTACGTAAAGTCCCTGTTACTTTAGGTACTTATGGGCGTGACAGTGTGCCTATTCTGTCAGGTCTAAAAGCTTCAGATTGGGTTGTGGTTGGTGGTGTGCATCTATTGCGTGACCAGCAAAAAATTCATCCTGTAGATCGTGATAATCGCGCAGTCACGGTTAAAACTGGAGGTTAAGCATGAAATTTAACCTTTCAGAATGGGCACTTAAGAATAAGGGAATTATTCTGTATTTTATGCTGTTACTTGGCATTGTCGGAATTATGTCTTATTCCAAACTTTCTCAAAGTGAAGATCCACCCTTTACTTTCAAAGTGATGGTGGTACAGACCTATTGGCCAGGGGCAACTGCTAAAGAAGTGTCGACCTTGGTCACAGATCGCATCGAAAAAGAATTGATGACCACTGGTCAGTATGACCGCATCATGGCGTATTCGCGTCCAGGTGAGTCATTGGTGACCTTTGTTGCAAAAGACAGTTTGCCATCTAGCCAAATTCCTGATGTTTGGTACAACGTACGTAAAAAGGTCAATGATGTCCGTTCACAACTTCCAAGCGGTGTACAAGGTCCATTTTTTAATGATGAGTTTGGTGATACCTTCGGCAATATCTATGTTTTGACGGGTAAAGATTTTGACTATGCGGTAATGAAAGAATATGCCGATCGTTTGCAACTACAACTGCAACGGGTCAAAGACGTCAGTAAGGTTAATTTGGTGGGTCTACAAGATCAGAAGATCTGGATCGAATTATCAAATACCAAAGCTGTTCAGCTCGGTGTCCCCGTGACTGCAATTCAGGAAGCGATTCAGAAGCAAAATGATATGGCAGGTGCAGGTTTCTTTGAAACAGGTACAGACCGTATTCAAATCCGAGTTAGCGGACACTTACATAGTGTCGATGACCTGAAAAAAATGCCGTTGTTGGTGGGTGATAAAACTATTCAACTTGGTGATGTTGCTGAGGTCTATCGCGGCTTTAGTGAACCTGCTCAACCACGTATGCGCTTTATGGGTGAGAATGGGATTGGCATTGCGGTGTCCATGCGTAAAGGTGGGGACATCATTGCCTTGGGCAAAAATTTAGAAACCGAATTTAACAGTCTACAAAAAAGCTTACCTTTAGGCATGAAACTGCAAAAAGTTTCAGACCAACCCGTCGCAGTACAACGTAGTATTCAAGAGTTCTTAAAAGTTTTAGCTGAAGCGGTCATTATCGTTTTATTAGTCAGTTTCTTCTCGCTCGGTTTTCGCACAGGGCTTGTTGTTGCATTGTCGATCCCATTAGTTTTAGCAATGACCTTTGCTGGGATGAGTCTATTTGATGTCGGCTTACATAAGATCTCATTAGGCGCATTGATTCTTGCGCTGGGTTTGTTGGTCGATGATGCCATTATCGCCGTGGAAATGATGGCGATTAAAATGGAACAGGGTTACAGCCGATTAAAAGCGGCAGGTTTTGCATGGCAAACCACCGCTTTTCCAATGCTCACAGGTACATTGATTACCGCAGCAGGCTTCTTGCCAATTGCCACGGCACAATCTGGAACAGGTGAATACACACGTTCTATTTTCCAAGTCGTGACGATTGCATTGATCGTTTCATGGATCGCAGCGGTGTTGTTTGTACCGTATTTGGGTGAAAAATTATTGCCCGATTTCACCAAGCAGCAGCAACAAGCGGCATGGTATTTACGGTTATGGGCAAGATTACGCAAGCAGCCTGTACCAGTAGTTGAATTCCATAATCAGCATCATGATCCTTACCAGTCCAAGTTTTATCAATCCTTCAGGCATATCGTCGAAATCTGTATTACCTATCGTAAAACGGTGATTGCTATTACGGTCGGTATCTTTGTGTTGTCTGTTGCGATGTTTAAGTTGGTACCGCAACAATTCTTTCCACCATCGAATCGTGCTGAAATTTTAGTGGATTTAAAGCTAGAAGAAGGGGCTTCACTAACGGCGACAGAACAAGCAGTACATAAGGTAGAACAATTCCTATCCAAACAAAAAGGGATTGATAATTATGTCGCTTATGTTGGAACAGGTTCACCACGCTTTTACTTACCTTTAGATCAACAACTCCCACAAGCCAGTTTTGCTCAATTTGTGGTCTTGGCTTCGTCTCTTGATGATCGTGATGAAATCCGTCGCTCTTTAGATAAGCAGATTAAGCAATTATTGCCGCAGGTTCGTACTCGTGTGTCTTTACTCGAAAATGGTCCACCTGTGGGTTATCCATTGCAGTATCGTGTCTCGGGTGAGGACTTAAGTACGGTACGTCAATGGGCGCAAAAAGTAGCTAAAGTTTTAAGTGAAGATCCCAATACAACCAACGTACATTTAGATTGGGGCGAGCCAAGCAAAATTATTGCAATTGAAATTGACCAAGATCGTGCCCGTCAAATGGGTGTTTCCAGTGTTGATTTAGCTAACTTCCTAAACGCTTCTGTGACAGGGGCGGTGATGAATCAATATCGTGAAAAACGTGAACTCATTGAAATTCGTTTACGTGGTGATAAGTCGGAACGTGTTGAAGTGGCTTCATTAGCAAGTTTAGCTGTGCCAACCACCAAAGGAACTACTGTACCTCTAGCACAAATAGCAAAAATTGAGTCACGTTTTGAAGAAGGTCTGATTTGGCATCGTAATCGTCTACCAACGATTACAGTTCGCGCGGATATTCGAACCAATTTACAACCTGCAACAGTGGTTCAGCAATTGGCAGACAAAATGCAAGCTTTACGTGCTGATTTACCTAATGGTTACTTAGTGGAAGTCGGTGGTACGGTTGAAGAGTCTGCAAAAGGTCAAAATTCGGTGAATGCAGGCATGCCATTATTCTTGGCTGTGGTGATGACTTTGCTGATGATTCAATTACGTAGTATGTCACGCGCAACGATTGTTTTACTTACAGCACCATTGGGTTTGATTGGCGTTGTTGCATTCTTACTCCTGTTTAATAAGCCTTTTGGTTTTGTCGCGATGTTAGGGACAATTGCTTTATCTGGAATGATTATGCGTAACTCGCTGATTCTGATTGATCAGATTGAACAAGATATTCAGGCTGGACATACGCCATGGGATGCGGTGATTGGTGCAACTATGCGTCGTTTCCGTCCAATTGTGTTAACCGCACTTGCCGCAGTACTTGCGATGATCCCATTATCTCGCAGTATTTTCTTTGGTCCGATGGCTGTTGCGATTATGGGAGGCTTGATTGTTGCCACCTTGTTGACCTTATTTTTCTTACCTGCACTCTATGCCGCTTGGTTTAGAGTAAAGAAAACAACACAACTATCGTAATTATTTTGTGAATAAAGGTGCGAAATATTGAAAATTTCAATATAGTAGCACCTATATTTAAAGACCAAAAAATAATTGAATTTCATTGCATGATTGGTTTGGCAAAATGCGATGAATGAGGTGATCTAGAGCATGGGGCAAGACAATATTGAGCAGCATCGCCGCTATGTGGCGATATCTTATGTGTTCATGTTTCTTGCATTATTTACAATAGTGTTTGCAGCGTTTGCATACTTGTTAGCACGAAAAGTTGCGATTGTGGATAATGCTGAAGTATGGATTCATGCGCATGCCCTATGGATTATGCGTAACGTGCTGTTATTTACTATGATTGTCTGCTTTGCTGCGTTATGGTTTATTCCATTATTCTTTTTTGCATGGGATAGTGCATTGTGGGTGACAGGAATGACCGTTGCAGGTGTGATTTTCAGTGCAATCGCATGGTTGTTTTTGTTAAATGCATGGATCAAAGGTGTTGCTAAGTATTTTAAAAATAAAGCGGTATTCTAATTTTATCGCTTTTTTATTGTGCTAGACCTTGTAAATTTATAGTAGTGCCCTTATTAAGGCTCTGTTGACTTTGTTAATAAAATGTCAACAGAGCTTATTTATTTGTAGAGATTGAACCAATTCCGTGAGGAGCATCGCCAACCATGGCTAAACGTGATTATTATGAGGTTTTAGGCGTTTCGAAAACCGCAAGTGATGATGAGATTAAAAAAGCCTATCGTAAGTTGGCGATGAAATATCATCCAGATCGTAACCCAGACAATGCTGAAGCGGAAGAAAAATTTAAAGAAGCAGCAGAGGCTTACGAAGTACTTTCTGATGGCGAAAAACGCAGCATGTATGATCGTGCTGGTCATAGCGCTTTTGAGGGCGGTTTTGGTGGCGGCGGTGGCTTCGGTGGTGGTTTTAGCGCAGAAGACATCTTTAGCCAGTTTGGTGATATTTTTGGTGGTGCTTTCGGTGGTGGCGGTGGTCGCCAACAACAACGCCAACGTCGCGGCTCTGATCTTCGCTATGTGATGGAATTGACGCTTGAAGAAGCAGTCAAAGGCGTGAAAAAAACGATTACTTTTACTGCACCAGCGCCGTGTGAAACCTGTGATGGTAAAGGTTCTAAGAATCCAAATGATGTTGAGACGTGTCGTACCTGCCATGGTGCTGGTCAAGTGCGTATGCAGCAAGGTTTCTTCTCAGTTCAACAAACTTGTAGTACTTGCCGCGGTCAAGGCAAAATTATCAAAAACCCTTGTAATACTTGTCATGGTTCGGGCGTTGCCGATCGTCAACAAACGCTTGAAGTCACTATTCCTGCAGGTGTGGACAATGGCGATCGTGTTCGCTTAACAGGTAAAGGTGAAGCGATTCGTGATGGTCAAGCGGGTGATTTATACGTTGAAGTTGTAGTTCGTGAACACGAAGTCTTCCAACGTGACGGTGCAGATCTCTATATGGATGTGCCAGTCAGTATTGCTGATGCTGCATTAGGCAAAGAAATTGAAATCCCGACGCTTGATGGTCGTGTCAGCTTAAAAATCCCAGAAGGTACTCAAACAGGTAAGCTATTCCGCTTACGTGGTAAAGGCGTTCGTCCTGTACGTAGTAGCATGGTCGGTGACTTATTGTGCCGTATCGTGGTAGAAACACCTGTGAATTTAAACAGTCGCCAACGTGAATTGTTGAAAGAATTACAAGCGTCGTTTGATGGCGATGGTCATGCTGCATCGCCAAAGAAAAAATCTTTCTTTGATCGCTTGTTTGATTAATTGGCATCAATAAAAAACCTGCTGCGGCAGGTTTTTTTATGGGAATTTTTTAGCGTAGGCACAGAGTTTTGCTATAGTACCTCAATTGTTTAAATAAAAGACTAGGAAAAATTATGTCGACTTCTCCACGCATTGGAATCTTGGGTGCAGGCGGACGCATGGGGCGTATTCTGATTCAAGCAGTACAACAAGCAGGCTACCAACTAGCAGCAGCTGTTGAACGTCCAGAAAGCAGTTTGGTGGGTGCAGATGCAGGGGAACTTGCAGGGATTGGCAACATCGGCGTCAAGATTGTGGGAAGTTTAAGTGAAGTTTTAAAAGACTGTGATGTCGTGATTGATTTCACTGCGCCTGTTGCCACTGAACAACACTTAAAGTTATGCCGTGAAGCCGGCGTGGCAATGGTGATTGGCACTACAGGGATGTCGGATGAACAAAAGGCTTTCTTAGATGAAACCGCAACACAGACTCCAGTCGTTTATGCTGCTAACTATTCAGTTGGTGTGAATGTTTCAATCAAATTATTAGAGCTTGCAGCGAAAGTGTTTGGCGATACCGTGGATATCGAAATCATCGAATCACATCACCGTCATAAAGTAGATGCGCCATCTGGAACTGCATTTATGATGGGTGAAGCGATTGCAGATACTTTAGGTCGTGACTTGAAAACGGATGCTGTGTATTGCCGTGAAGGTCATACAGGTGCTCGTGAGCGTCAAAGCATTGGCTTTCAAACCATTCGTGGTGGCGATATTGTCGGTGAACATACCGTGATGTTTATTGGTGAAGGTGAACGTGTTGAAGTCACACACAAAGCGACCAATCGAATGAATTTTGCTTCAGGCGCTGTTCGTGCGGCTGCATGGGTCGTCGGTCGCGAAGCTCGTAAATATGATATGAAAGATGTTTTAGGCTTTAACGAGATTGAAGTTTAAAAGGTACTTTTTTTGTACTATAAAAGAGCTTGTTGAGCTTTCTTTCTGATAGAAATACAACAAGCTCTCACCATCATTACAACAATTGAGCATGACATGAATAAAAAGCATATTGTTCTTGCTACACTGCTAAGTGCGACGAGTTTAGTCGTCAGTGCCGCAGAAGCACCTAAACTAAGTTTACATCGCAATAATATTAAAGTTTGGACCTACCAAACAGAGAATAATCCTGTCTTTCAGTACAAAGCAGAAACGACTTTTGATGTACCTTTGGAGCGGGCAGTTGCAGTAGTACTTGATGTTGAACGCACACCACAATGGGTACCCTATGTTGCTAAGGCGCAGCTTTTGTCTCGGGATGAAAAGAAAGGGGAATTCACCCTGTATATGCTGTTAGATTTCCCATTTCCTTTGAAAGACCGTGATGTGGTAATTAAGGGTAAAATGAATAAGAATGCTGATGGCAGTATTAGTATTAAGAATAACGCAATTAAAAATGGTTATCCTGAACAACCTGATGTGATTCGTTTGAATCAATATACAGGAGATTGGACGTTCCAAAGACTTGCCAATAATAAGGTTAAAGTCATGACCAGTGGTTATGCTGACCCAGCAGGTTCGATCCCTCTCAGTTTTGTAAACATGTTTGTACAGCAACAACCGTATCAAATGCTGATGAAGATGAAGAAAGAAATTTACAATCCATTATATGCGCAGCCACATTTACCTGATTTACTTAAATAATCAACTAATTTGTAAAATTCTATTCGACATAAAAAGCCTGATTTAAATCAGGCTTTTTTTGCAGATTAACCTTGAGGGCATTGTTGTAACCGCAGATTGGCTTTGCTTGCTAATTTCATTTGAATCAAAACAAAAATAAGCCCAATACTTGCGAGCAAAGCGCCGATGATCGATACCGCGCTATAGTTCAAACCAAAACTTAATACTGCTCCACCTGCTGCTGCACCAATTGAATTGCCGAGGTTGAATGCGCCGATATTGACAGAAGATGCTAGACCAGATGCTTCATGAGCAACTGACATGACGCGCATTTGTAAAGGTGGAACGATGGCAAATGCTGCTGCGCCCCAAATGACTAAACCAATGGCTGCACCTAGTTGTGATTGAGCAAGGATTGGGAAAATCAACATCAAGCTGATCAATAAGAGCAAGAAGCCAATCAGGGTTTTATTGATTGATAAATCGGCAAACTTTCCACCGAAATGGTTCCCAATGGAGAAACCAATCCCGATCAAGACCAACATCATGGTGATAAAGGTCGGTGAAGCATGGCTAAACTCAACCAAGCTTGGCGCAATGTAGGTGTATAGGGTGAACATCGCCGAAGCACCAAATACGGTGGTTAAGAGTGCCAACACCACAGGCAGGCGAGTAAGAACGCTTAACTCCATTTTTACATTTGGCTTTTGTCCAACCGATCCGACAGGAAGGGCTTTCCAAAGTGACAGCATAGTGATGACACCAAGGGCTGAAATCGCAAGGAAAGACATTCTCCAGCCAATGTTTTGTCCCACCCATGTTGCCAGTGGTACGCCACCAATATTGGCGATGGTGAGGCCCATAAACATGGTGGCCACCGCACTGGCCTGTTTATTTGCTGGAACAACACTGGCTGCCACTACAGAGCCAATCCCGAAAAAGGCGCCGTGATTTAAGCTGGTAATCAGGCGAGCACCCATTAAACTCATATAGTTGGGTGCAAAGGCTGCGATCAGGTTACCAATGGTAAAAATGGCCATAAGTAAAATCAGTGCATTACGACGGGCAAAGCCACCAAACCATAAGGTCATCATTGGTGCACCGAGCATCACGCCCAGTGCATAACCCGTAATGAGCATTCCCGCACTTGGGATCGACACCCCAAGATCATTGGCAATATTGGGCAACAACCCCATTGGGGAGAACTCTGTTGTGCCAATTGCAAATGCACCAATTGCCAGTGCCAGCAAAGGAAGGTTGATGCGGCTGCTCATGTTATTTGTCCCATTCAGGCGCAAAGGGTTCAGGACTCACTTCTCGACCATTACGTTCAAGTTGAGCGATCAGCTGCATTTCCTCTGCACTTAAAGTTAAGTCTTGTGCTTTTAAGTTGCTGATCAGGTTTTCACGTTTGGTTGATGAAGGAATCACAGCAAAACCATTTTGTAAGGCCCAAGCTAATGCGACTTGTGCGCTAGTTGCCTGATGTTGTGCAGCGATCTCAACTAAGGTTGGATCCTGCAGTACTTTGCCATAGGCCAGTGTCATGTATGAAGTCACGTCGATATTTTGATCACCTAAGAAATTAACCAAAGTACGATTCTGCAAATAAGGACTAAGTTCGATCTGGTTGGTGGCAATGTGTTCTACGCCAATGCTGTCAATTGCTTGTTGGGTCAAAGCAATATTGAAATTCGAGATACCAATTTGCTGGGTCAAACCTTGTTGTTTCGCTTCTAAAAGCAATTGCATGACGCTTGGAATGGATACACCGAGTTGTGGCGCAGGCCAGTGAATCAAGGTGAGATCGACAGCATCAGTGCGAAGTTTTTGTAAGCTGTCTTTTAAACTTGGAATGAATTTTTCTTCAGTAAAGTTATCGACCCAGATTTTTGTGGTTAAGAATAAATCTTGACGTGCAACACCACTTTCAGCAATCGCTTGTCCTACTGCTGCTTCATTTCCATAAACCTGTGCGGTATCAATGGCACGATAACCAACGTCAAGCGCTGTTTTGACTGAATCAATCACCGCTTGATCTTTTAGACGGAAAGTACCTAAACCAAATTGTGGGATGCGCATATTTTTCACCTGATTTTTTTATGCTCTGAAGAGCTATTGATGGCTGCCATTTTGCGATGATTATTGTTGCTAAAAAATAGATGAATTTGCAAAATATAGTTGACTAAATATCAATAATTGATGAGGTGGCAATGAAATCTACGGTAGAAGAACTGCTTGCTTTTATGACCATTGTCGATACAGGATCGTTTATTGCTGCTGCCGAACGACTTGGACAGACAGCATCGGGAATGAGCCGCTCTCTAAGTCGTCTAGAGTCAAAGCTTGGAGTCACCTTGCTAGAGCGCACGACTCGAAAGTTAAAACTGACTCAAGAAGGACAACAATTTTTACAACATGCGCGTAAAATTCTCAGTGATTTAAGTGCAGCTGAAGAAGCTCTAGAAAAATCGGATCAGGATACCTCGGGTGTGATTCGGATTGACTCAGCCACGCCGTTTATTCTGCATGTCATTACGCCATTGGTACATAAGTTCAGACAAAGTTATCCCAATATTGAGATTGAGCTGAATAGTAATGATTTAGTGATTGATCTATTAGAACATAAGACTGATGTGGCATTTCGTTTTGGTGAATTACATGATTCCAGTCTGCATGCGAAACTGGTGTGTAAAAGCCGAATTTATATTGTTGCCAGTCCTGAATATTTACAGCGTAAGGGGAGACCTGTACAAGCCCAGACATTAATTGAGCATGATGTGATTGGTTTCACCCGTCCAACTTATATCAATACTTGGCCCATTAAAATTGATGGTGAGTATTTTCAAGCCCAACCTAAAGTAAAAGCATCGAGTGGCGAAACCGTTCGACAACTCTGTTTACGTGGGCAGGGGATTGCCCGATTATCAGAGTTTGAAATCTGGCAGGATATGAAAGAAGGTCGCCTTGAGGCGCTATTTGAAGATCAGATTGAGCACTCTTATCAAAGCATCCATGCTGTTTATTATCAACAAGCGCATTTGCCGAAACGGGTTCGCTTATTTATTGAGTTTTTGACTGAGCAGTTAAGTCATGGATTTTCGGTTTGCCAATAGCTGTTTCGGCGAGTTTGAGTTCTAAAACTTGAACAAGTTGTCCAGTCGGTTGTTGTACTGCAACTTTGACCTGTTGCTGTTGTTGCGTGCATACAAACTCAACGGTAGGTAACAGCAAACTCGACATAATCACACCATTCTCAGTAGGCTGCTTATAGGTTAGTTTCAAAGTATGATCTTGCTGATTCACAACTTTTTCTAACCTCCAAAACTCATATTCCTGCTGATTTTGTATTTTCAAATAGCCTTGAGATAAAGTTTTGCAGATGGTTTGCTGTTGTTCAACACTTTGATTCGTGGTTTGGCAACCTGTAAAAAAAATTGTACAGAATATAAATAAGATATTATTTTTCATGCTCTTATCCTTAGTCAGTTGATTTTTATAGCTTAACGGTGTTGTATTAATCGATACAGATACAGAAATTTATAAAAAAGCAGTACAGATATGACTTTTCAATATCAACGCCTAGCAGATCAATTGGCTCATAAAATTTATCAACATGAATTACAGCCACAGCAAAAGTTAAGTTCTTTAAGGGAATTTGCTCGTCAGCAAAGTATTAGTTTGAGTACCGCACAACAATGCTACGAACTGTTAGAAGCAAAAGGACTGATTTATGTCAAAGCCAAATCAGGCTATTTTGTAAGTTCAAGACAATATCAAAGTGCTGCCCCTAAAAGTCCAAGCTTTGAGTCCAAAGCACGGCAAGTCTCGAATTTAGACTTACAGAATCAGATTCAAACAGCATCGATTCAAAATCATTTAACCCCTTTAGGGGCTATTCAGTTGTCGCCCCATTTAATTCCTGTAGATGGGCTACGTCGTTCCTTACAGCGAGCGCTTAAACACTGTCAGCCTGAAGATTTTTTATATTGTAATAAACAGGGACATGAGCAGTTACGTAAGGCTTTATCAGATCATTGGCGTGAAGATGGAATTTATGTCGCTACGGAAGATATTTTTATTACCAATGGCTGTATGCCAGCTTTGTCTCTGTTAATTCAGCAGATCAGTCAGGAAGGGGACAGTATCTTAATTCCAACACCTACTTTTAATGGTCAGTTGCAAATGTTGGCAAGTCTTAAGCGTAAGATTATTGAGATTCCAGCAGATCATCGTGGTATTGACCTTGAGCGTCTTGAGTTTTTTATGAAACAGGGCGATGCCAAGCTGTGTTTACTCACTGCTAATTTTCAAAATCCATTAGGCTACTGTTTAAGTCATTCACAGAAGCAAAAAATTGCTGAACTTGCACAGCAATACCAATGTTTTATTTTAGAGGATGATATTTATGGTGAGTGCAGTTTCCAAAAAGAGAGACCTTTGCCGATTCGTTATTGGGATCAACAAGGCTACGTAATTTGGTGTGGTTCAGTCTCGAAGTCACTGTCTACCGCCTATCGTGTAGGATGGTTTTGCTTGGGACAACAATTGCAACACATACGACCACAACTCTTATCAAATAACGTCGGTGTCAATACACCCTTACAGTTAGGCTTGGCTGATTTCATTTATAGTCGTGGTTATCGTGAGCATTTGGATGAGTTAAGACCGAAGTTGATGCAACAAGTCGAACAGTATCGTGCTTATATTTTGGAAGTATTTGCTGGGATTCCAATCGCCTTGAGTCAATCAGAAGGGGGTTATGCTTTATGGTTGCAAATGCCAGAAAATATTACGGGCTTAGAGTTATATTATTTAGCGCAGAGCCAAGGGATTAATATCGTACCTGGGGAAGTGTTTGGTGAAGATCAGCGTTATCAGCACTTCATCCGCTTAAATGCAGGGCATGCGTTGACCACCGAAATCCGCCAAGCAATTCAACAGTTGGCGGATTGGGTGAGAGAGCGTATGTCGACGATTTTAAATTAATCAAAGTCTGCTTTAAGTACGATACGATAACGTGCTTGACCTGAATGGAGTCGTTCAATGGCTTCATTGAGTTGAGACATTGGAAATAGCTCAATTTGTGGCGCAATATTTTTACGTGCGGCAAATTGTAGTAGTTGGCGCAGTGCTAAAGGTGACCCAGTTGGTGAAGCTGTAACAGATTTAGCACCACTCATGATAGTACCTACAGAAACTGGAATAGGCTCTAAGGTAATACCCAAGAAATGCATACTACCATTCGGTGCCAAGGTATTGAGATAGGCTTGCCAATTCAGGGTTACATTGACGGTGCTAAGCAATAGATCAAACTTGCCACGTTGCGCTTTGATCGCTTGAGCATCACGACTATTCACCACATGGTCAGCGCCCATGGCTTTGAGCTCTTCAGTTTTGTCTGGGTTTGAACTAAATGCGGTAATCTCGCAACCCCAAGCCTTAAGTAGTTTGATGGCCATATGCCCTAAACCACCAATCCCAATCACACCGACGTGATGTGTTGCTTGGATCTGATGTTTAAGTAAAGGATCAAACACGGTAATGCCGCCACAAAGCAATGGTCCTGCACTCTCAGGCTCCAAACCCTCTGGTAGAGGAATTACCCATTGCCAACCTGCGCGAACTTTTTCTGCAAAGCCACCCGCATGACCAACGATAGTCGCAACGCTGCCACCCGTGCATAAAACTTGATGACCACCAATACATGGATCACATGCTTGGCAACTTTCAGCCGTCCAGCCAATGCCAACACGTTGACCGAGTTTCAATCCTTTGGCTTCTGAACCGAGTGCGATAATTGTGCCAATAATTTCATGTCCAGCGACAGCAGGATAAACGGATGAATGCCATTCATTATTGATCACAGATAAATCTGAGTGACATAAACCGCAGTATTCAACTTTAACTTCAACCTGATGTGGCTTTAATTCACCTGCATCAAATTGATAAGGAACCAATTGCTCGCCTGCTTTCATTGCAGCATAAGCACGAATTTGGTTATTGCTCATTCGATAACTCCTTGGAAAGGAAAATGAATTCGTATTATTTAAAATGGCAGTGATTTTCGTGATCGTTGACCATTCCTACCGCTTGCATAAACGCATAACAAGTTGTGGGACCAACAAATTTAAAACCACGTTTTTTCAGTGTTTTTGAAAGTTTTTGACTGATTTCGGTTTGTGCAGGTGCATCACGATAATGAATGACATCGTTATTTGGAGTCTGATGGTCAACAAAGGCCCATAGCCAATGAGATACATCACCAACTTCATTTTTGAGTTGCTGCCATGCAATTGCATTGTCTCGAATCGCTTTAAGTTTACCTAGATGACGAATTAATCCGGCATCACTTAGTTTGTCTTCGAGTTGATCATCAGTAAACTCTGCAATCTTAGTAATTGGATAGTGAAAGAAGTGTGAACGGTAATTCTCGCGCTTTTTTAGTACCGTGATCCATGATAATCCAGCTTGTTGACCTTCGAGACAAAGCATCTCAAATAATCGATTTTCATCTTGTTCTACTTTGCCCCATTCTTCATCGTGGTAGCTAATATAGAGTGGATCATTGGAGCACCAGCCACAGCGTTGAATCGTCATATTTGATGCTCCTTATTTGTTATTCATATAAAATCATTAAAGTGTGAATGTCACCCATTCATTTGGGCGAGTATCCCAATAATACAGTTCAGCTGTATTTAAATCAGTAAATTTAAGCCAAAAGTCTTTACCAGATTTATCTGCAAATCCTGTGCTAATCAGCAGAGCATCTTCGGTAATTTCCATAATCCAGCCTTGATAGCTTGTACCATTGATGATGATTTTTTGCTGATTTCCAGACTCTGCAAATTTAACCAGTCGTTCAATCAATGCTTCTGACATTCTATGTTCCTAACGTAAATATGAGTATGGATTGACTGCTCCACGCCCTTTGCCATTTAAATAAATACCATAATGTAAATGTGGGGCAGTCGCACGGGCATTGCCTGTATTGCCTACATAACCAATGAGATCGCCTTTATGAACATAGTCTCCCACATTAAGACCACGTTTATGACCATCTAAATGGGCATAGTAGTGCCAAGAACCAGATGGTCCTAGAATCCAAATGATTTTGCCACCTAAATTATTATTACGTAAATCAGCGACTAACCCTTCGGTAGCACTATACACTTTCGTCCCACGCTCCGCCATGATATCAATCCCTTCGTGGTTGCGTCCTTGGCTACGTGCAGCTCCCCAAGTATCTCGTAATTCACTTCGATTGACACCTTTGACTGGAACGGGCAAACGGCTGTCTAAACGCAGATTTTTAAGTTTATTGATTTGAGTGGCTGGTAGGGGCGTAGGCTTACTAGGCGTTGTCGTACATGCAGAAATTAGAATAGCCAATAGGCTAATAACAATAAAGGGAATCGAAAGACGCACACAAACTCCTTGTGATTTCGATTTACAGCAATTAAGTAGAGGAGGTCTTTTGTTTTGCTGTAATCAATTTTTTCATGGCGGTTGGAATGCCTTTGGCAATCGCAGCTTCTGGACTTAGCCATACTCCATTTAGTTCGATACTGAGCTGCTCTTTTTGATCATGTTCCACGTGGAACAGTTGCTCATGCAGTATCCATGTAAAGTGAGTAAAACTATGACTAATCTGTAGTGATGATACTTGAGCTTGGAGCTTAAATTGTTGTTCAATCTGTTGTAATTCGGTTGCCTGTTCAATGATAGGCAGACAATACAAACCTCCCCATAGACCGTGGGCTTCACGTTGTTGCCAAAGCCATTCATGACCTGCTTGAATTAGGAGCACATTCGCCGTTTTAACAGGGACAGGTTTTTTTGCTTTTTTAAATGGGAGTTCTTGTTCTAAACCTTGCTGATAGGCCTGACAGTGTTGTTGCATTGGGCAGTATAAACACAAAGGCTTTTTCGGTGTGCAGACTGTCGCACCCAAATCCATGATTGCTTGGGTGTAATCATGATTACGTTCTTTAGGGCACAGCTGTTCCGCAATTTGCCATAAAGCGCGCTCATGCTGTGGCTTAGATAGATCATCTTCAATCGCAAAAAAACGTGCTAAAACCCGTTTCACATTGCCATCCATAATGACGCCATATTGTCGTAAGCCAAGAGACATTAATGCACCAGCAGTTGAACGACCAATGCCTGGTAATTCAATCCACTGTTCTAATGTTTCAGGAAACCTTCCTTTCTGCTTTACGATTACAGCGGCTTTGTGCAGATTACGTGCACGGGCATAGTAGCCTAAACCAGCCCAATAAGGGGCAACGTCATCCCAACTGGCCTGACCAAGATCGTCTATGGTTGGAAACCTTTCGATAAAGCGATCAAAATATTGCAGAACAGTTTTAACTTGAGTCTGTTGAAGCATGATTTCTGACACCCACACTTTGTAGGGATCATTAGCGACTTGCCATGGTAAATCGTGGCGGCCATGTTGGTCGAACCACGTGAGTAGTGCATCAGAAAATGAGAAATCAGACATGAATCAGAACTATCAAAAGCAGAGGCTTAGTATAATGAAAATATGATCGTGGACTCATTTAAATGATAAAAACATTTGTTCGTGTGTAGGAGACATAAATGCCACCTACACAGAATGAAGTCTTTGCGAAAGTTTATGCCAATATTTTGAATCAGGTTAAATGTTTATCCAATACTTCATACATGGCTTCTATTCCTTGATGTTCAGCTTCGGCGTTATAGCCTAAGTCAACATTATTTGCTTTAGCTCGCTCATCAGCGAGGGGGTTACTAAAGCCATGTTTGGCATCTTCAAAAATAATCACTTCATGATCGACTTCTGCATCGTGCATTTCCTGACGGAAGCTTGCGACATCATCTAAAGAAACCATGGTGTCAATCTCACCATGTAATACAAGAATTTCAGCCTGAATTTTTCCTTTTTGTGCAGGTGCTTTCGGGCTTAAATTCGCATGGAAAGTCACCACAGCTTTCAAATCGGCACCAGATCGCGCTAAATCCAGAACAACTTTACCACCATAGCAAAAACCAATTGCTGCCAATTTTTCAGTATTGACCTCTGGTTGTGCTTTTAAAGCATCTAAGCCTGCTTGAGCACGATCAACCACGGTGTCTACATGATCAAATGTTTGCATCATCCATACAGATGCTTGAGGAACATCAGAGGTAACTTTTTTGTCTCCATACATATCAATTGCGAGAGCGGCAAAACCGTGTTCTGCAAGTTCACGCGCACGTTGCTCGGTATATTCGGTACGTCCCCACCATTCTGGAGCAACAATAACTCCTGCAACTGGTACATCTCGGATAGGTGTCGCAAAATAGCCAATAAGGCGCTGACCATCTGGTGCAGTGTATTCAATTTCACGCGTTGTAATTGGAAAGCTCATTTTCTAATCCTGATCTATATTTTCAATGCTTTGATTAAAGCATAAAAAAGCAAAAGTTAATGATGTTAGCGGAAGGACAAATTTTTATTCGGCTGAAATGATGACAATAAAAAAGAAGAATACGGCGATTCTTCTTTTTTCTTTCTGAATTTTTATTTCTCTTTAAACTAAGCTTTACCGCGTGATAAGAAACCCACTACAGCAAGAATAGCCGCGATCACTAATAAAATGACGGCAAAGTCTTTGGATAAACCAGCAACACCACCAAAACCTAATAAACTGGCGATTAATGCAATCACTGCAAAGATAATAGCCCAACGGAACATATTGCTTCCTCCTAAATTTATCGTTATGGGATTACTATAGCGTGTGTTTTTTCAACCAAATGTGGTGTTTCTGTGGTTGAAATGTTCAATAACTTAAGTATTGTTAATCGCTTAAGTCGCTTGGAAAACAGCTTGATTGAGAATAAATGCTATAATCAGGGCAAATTTTAAAAGCCTAATACATTTGCCATGTCTACCGAATTGCGCCCTAACTTTTGGAAACTATATCCACTTGATCAGTTGAATAATACTGAGTGGGAGGCGTTGTGTGATGGTTGCGGTTTATGTTGTTTGGTTAAGCTTGAAGATGAAGAAACGGCAGAAGTCGCATACACCAAAGTTGCATGTAAATTATTAGACTGTAAAACTGCACGTTGTTCTGATTATCCGAATCGTCAACAGCATGTTGCAGATTGTATTCAATTGACACCTGAACGATTGCAAACAATTACATGGTTACCTCCTAGTTGTGCTTATCGTCGTTTGAATGAAGGTAAAAATTTACCGTCATGGCATTATTTAAATACGGGCTCACGTCAAAGTGTGATTAAAGCAAAGAAATCAGCAGCCGGTCGCTGTATTTCGGAACAAGATATAAATGAAGAAGATATAGAGGATTATGTCGTACGTTGGGTACGTTAGATCTTGATATATATTTCTTATACCTGCGTTTTTTATTAATAAAAAACAATACTTTTACAGTATTTTATCTATGCATTCTCATATGATGAACACTGAGAGATCGATGTAGTTTGAGATCCTCTTTGTTTAAATGAAATGAGTTTGGGAAATATACATGATCGCATCAAGAATGCTTTTTTTACTTGCAGGGCTTTTATCCTGTAATTCTTCGATTTGGGCAAAACCGCTTAGTGAGCAACAAGTTAAGGAAATTGTAGATCAACAATTTAAACCACTATTAGATCAATATAAGATTCCTGGATTAGCGGTCGGTGTCACATTAAATGGTCAACATTATTTTATCAATTATGGCTTGGCATCGAAATCAAATGAACAACCCGTAAGTAACAATACTTTATTTGAACTTGGCTCTGTCAGTAAGACATTTAATGCAACTTTGGCGGGCTATGCACAGGCGCAAGGGCAGTTATTATTGTCGGATCATCCCGCCAAGTATTTCCCTGAATTAAAAAATACCGCAGTGAATAAAGCTACGATTTTAAATTTAGGTACATATACCGCAGGTGGCTTTCAGCTGCAATTTCCAGATGAAGTTGTTACTCAGCAGGATATGGTTCAATATTTTCAAAACTGGAAAACAAAAACCAAAATCGGGGAGGCTCGTCAATACTCAAATCCGAGTATTGGTTTAATGGGTTATGTCACAGCTTTGGCAATGAAAAAGCCATATACAGAATTGATAGAGAAAACTTTACTTCCTCAATTAGGAATGACGCAGAGTTATATTCATGTCCCTGAACAAAAGATGTCACAATATGCTTGGGGCTATAAGAATAACCAAGCAATTCGTGTATCAGTGGGGATGTTTGATGCTGAAGCCTATGGTGTCAAAAGCAGTAGTTCGGATATGCTGAAATTTTTAGATGCGCAGATCAATTCAGCTCAATTAAATCGGTCAATTCGTCAAGCCATTGAAAATACCCATATCGGTTATTTTAAAGTCGGTGCAATGACGCAGGGCTTGGGATGGGAGCAATATGCTTATCCCGTTAAGCTTGAAACACTTTTACAAGGCAACTCAAGTAAAATGGCTTTAGAAAGCCATGCAGTAACGCTGATCAAACAACCCAAAATTGCCTCACAATCCACTTATTTTAATAAAACAGGATCTACCAATGGCTTTGGAGCTTATGCCGCATTTGTCCCTCAGCAGAAAGTTGGGATTGTGATGCTCGCTAATACTAATTTTCCGAATGAAGCTCGAATTACTGCAAGCTACCATGTCATGCAGCAGTTACTTCAAAAGAATACTGCGCAATAGAATGTCGCGTGGTTGCAGATTCAAATTGTAGATTTGAATCAGACGCAATAGACTAGGATAAAACAGTATAAAGTCCGTGATGATGTCAGATACGCATATTCCTTTACCTGAACGCTTACGCCCTCGTGATTTGTCAGAAATCATCGGGCAAGATCATTTGCTCGGTGAGCATGCACCGTTACGCCAAATGATTGATCAGGGGCATTTGCCTTCGATTATCTTTTGGGGGCCGCCTGGGGTAGGTAAGACCACAATTGCTTTGTTATTGGCACAGGCAGTTGATCGCCCTTTTATTAGTTTATCTGCATTGAATACTGGCGTAAAAGAGCTGCGTGAAGTGATTGCTGAAAGCGGCGATTTGCTAACGCCAGTAGTGTTTATTGACGAGATCCACCGCTTTAATAAGTCGCAGCAAGATGCCTTACTGAATGCAGTTGAAAAAGGAAAAATCACTTTGATTGGTGCAACCACAGAGAATCCATCTTTTGAAGTGAATAGTGCACTGCTTTCTCGTTGTCAGGTTTATACCTTAAATAGTTTGGATGCTGATGCGATTCAAACCCTGATCAATAAAGCGATTCAAAGTGATAAGTTTTTGAAAGAGCGTTTTATTCAGATTGAAGAATATGATGCGCTTATTCAATTTGCTGCGGGTGATGCACGTAAAGCACTTAATTTGATTGATTTAATCGCCAGTACTTTTGAGCCTGATATTGAAAATATCGTGACCAATGCAATTGTGGTTAAAGTCGCACAGCAGAATATTGCACGTTATGACAAATCAGGTGAGCAGCATTATGATTTGGTTTCGGCATTTATCAAATCGATTCGTGGTAGCGACGCGGATGCGACCCTATATTGGATGGCACGCATGCTCAAAGGTGGTGAAGACCCTGTTTTTATTGCACGTCGAATGTTGATTGCAGCATCGGAAGATATTGGCAATTCTAATCCAAATGCCTTGTTGTTGGCGGGTGAGTGTTTCCGTTCAGTACAAGCGGTCGGTATGCCTGAAGCACGAATTATCTTAGGTCAATGTGCTGTATATCTCGCAACCAGCCCGAAAAGTAATAGTACCTATCTCGCCATTAACCGAGCTTTGGAGCTTGCCGAAAAAACTGCGAATTTACCTGTGCCGTTACATCTACGTAATGCGCCAACAAAATTGATGAAGCAACAAGGTTATGGCGTTGATTATCTCTATCCGCATAATTACCCTGAGCATTTTGTTTTACAGGAATATTTGCCGCCTGAGTTGCGGGGTACGAAGCTGTATGAGCGAGCCTTAAATAAACGTGAAGTTGAAGCCGAACGTTTGCAGCAACGCCGTTGGCAGCAGGAACAACAGCAACAATAAAGATCTGTTTAAATAGATGAGTTGTATTTTCACATTTCACCTAGTCAAGTTCCCAAAACTGTAAATGGGAATTTTGCTGCGGTTTTATATTCGATTTATTTCAACATGAACTCAAAGAAAGCCACATTCATTGGATTACTTGCGATCTTCCTTTGGAGCTTGATTGTTGCATTGATCAAGGATGTCAGTTCGCATTTTGGTGCAGTCGGTGGCGCAGCATTAATTTATACGCTTGCCTCTATTTTCCTATTTTTTTCAGTAGGTTGGAGCAAGCTTAAAAGTTTTCCAAAAGCCTATTTAATTTGGGGCAGTATTTTATTTGTTAGCTATGAAGTATGTTTATCACTATCTATTGGCTATAGCAGTAATAATCGAGAAGCGATTGAAGTTGGGATGGTGAACTATTTATGGCCAACATTCACGATGGTTGCGGCTATTTTATTTAATCAACAAAAAGCCAATGTTCTTATTATTCCCGGTTTTATGATCTCTCTCTTGGGCATTTGCTGGGTATTAGGCGGTGAGCAAGGTCTTGATTTACCTAGTATGTGGGCAAATATACAACATAACCCACTGAGTTATGCACTGGCTTTCATCGGAACGCTCCTCTGGTCGGCTTATTGTACCCTCACTGCTAAGATAGCTAAGGGTAGTAATGGGATTACCTTATTTTTTATGTTGGTTTCGATGGTGCTTTGGATTAAATATGCATTGATGGGCGGCGGCGCATTTGATTTTGATTGGTCATCTTCCACGTCCTTACTTTTTGCCGCTGTCGCTATGGGCTTTGGTTATGCTGCATGGAATGTTGGGATTTTGCATGGCAATGTCACCTTGTTGGCAGGTGCTTCGTATTTCATTCCTGTATTTTCAGCTTTTTTCTCGGCAATTTTACTCAGTACGCCACTGACGATTTCTTTTTGGTATGGTGCTTTTATGGTGTGTATTGGGTCGATCTTATGTTGGTTTTCGACTCGAGTGAAATCATCAACTTAGTTTAAGTGTGTAGCGGAATTATTATTTAAGTGCTTTATAGTCACTATATTTTTGTAAGAGGCTACTAGACACTTCACATAAAAGATCGCATTATCGCGGCATATCACGGATGATAAAGCTCTGCCATGATCACAAACAAAATCAATGCTGCGGAAAGTATCCGAGGCTTAGCCTGCCTTGCAGTTGTATTGTCACATCTATCGCTGACTTTCTTTCCCCAAATGCATCATTTTGATTTAAGTGTCGTACCTCAATATCCCTTTTTCGATCAACTTTATCATTCCCCATTTGCATTCTTCTATTCAGGTACAGGCGCGGTTTTTGTCTTTTTTGTTTTAAGCGGTTATGTCCTGAGTTTATCGAGTTTAAAAAAGAAAAGTTCAGCTGAAAAACTAAAAAAATCATTAATTAAGCGTTATCCACGTTTGGCTATTCCTGCGTTTATCTCTTGTATTATTGCCTACCTCGTGTGTTTCCTTCCTGTTGATGTTTCGCATGTTTCTGAATGGGGGGCAGCTTTGGCAAATCCTCATCCAAAATTAAGTATAGCTTTGTATGAGGGCAGTATCGGAGCATTTTTATTTGGGGACTCAAGCTATAACTGGGTGTTGTGGACGATGCAGATTGAGCTGCTCGGTTCATTGGTAATTTATCTCGCCAGTTATTTTTATAGCAAACGACCGATGCTTGCAGGTCTGTTCTTGCTGTTGAGTATTGCGACAGCTTATACGATTTCACAAACAGTATTACTCGGTATCCTGAGTTTTATTTTAGGTATGGGTTTATTTCTATATGCATCAGAATTAGCTACAGGGCTATCTGTGTTGCTATTCACGCTGGGGCTATATTTATGTGGTGCGCATAATGAAAGTTTGAGTTATCGGATTTTTGCTCAATTTTTAGGTGAGCAAACCTACGATTACCTGAATTTTATTGGCGGTTTTTGTATCGTGTATGCGGTATTAAAAGGCAAATGGTTAGCACAATTTTTTGATACGCCATTTTTAGTTTTCTTAGGCAAGATCTCATTTTCTATTTATTTAATTCATCTTGCTGTGATTTATGCTTTAGCAATTCCTTGTTTTAATCTATTGCATATTCAATTGGGTTTTTCGTATTGGGTAGCGGGTCTGTGGGCGAGTTTGTTTACAGTGATGATAAGTATTGTTTTAGCGACTCCTTATAGTCGCTATGTGGATGATATTGCAATTAAAGTCTCTAATAGGCTTACAAAGATATTTTAATTTCACAGTATTCATTTCGTCTTGTGAATGTTGTGTCGCACAATAAATATTATTTTCGTATTACAAAAAGAATCCTTTTAACCTTTTTCAACAGAAAAAGAATAAGGTTTAATAATAAAGGCATAATAAAAACATGGAATTAGCTCTATGCATTTAAAATATTTTTATCCTGTTTCTCTCATCACTTTGTTTGCCGTTGCTGTATCTGGTTGTATGAGCATCAAGTCAGCTCAACAGCAGTCAACGGAGAAATTATTTTATGGTGGCTCTATTCTGACGATGGAAGGAATGCAGCCTAAATATGCTGAGGCGCTATTAGTAAAGGATGGGAAAATTGTATTTGTTGGCTCGAAGCAGCAAGCAGAGCGGTTGGCAAATACCCAAGTTCAATATATTAATCTAAACAACAAAACCTTGTTACCGAGCTTTATTGATGCGCATAGCCATGTAAACATGGTTGGTTTTCATCAAATGGTAGCGAATCTTTATCCGACGCCTGATGGTTCAGTTTCAGATATCAACTCACTTGTAAAGGTAATGAATACGTGGAAGACACAAAATCCAGCAGTGATTAAAATGATGGGCGGTTGGATTTTGGGAAATGGATATGATGATGCACAATTATCTGAACAACGTCATCCTACGGCAAGTGATTTAGATCGGGTGTCCAAAGATCAACCCGTGATGATTTTACATCAGTCTGGGCATTTAGCTTCTGTGAATCATAAAGCATTAGAACTACTGAATTTCAATCAAAATACACCAAATCCAGAAGGGGGTGTTATTCGTCGTGAAGCCAATTCAAATATTCCAAATGGGGTCTTAGAAGAATCGGCTTTATTTACGGCGATTGGTTCAATTTTTAAAGATGTGCCACCACAAGTGATGTTCCAAATTGCGCAAAAAGGTATTGATGCCTACGTCAAAAATGGTTTTACCACAGTACAAGAAGGGCGTGCAGATCAGGGCACAACGGAGATGTGGCATGCATTAGCCAAACAAAATCAATTGCCAATTGATGTGGTCTCTTATCCAGATATTACCACCAGTCAGGCGTATATGCTTAAGCAAGGCAGTAGTCGTCAGTATGATCAGCATTTCCGTATTGGTGGCGTGAAAATCAGTTTAGATGGCTCACCACAAGGTAAAACAGCTTGGTTGACACAACCTTACTTAATTCCACCTGAAGGTAAAGATAAAAACTATAAGGGCTATCCTGCGATTAAAGATAACCAACAGGTCAATCAATATATTAATTTAGCGTTTAAACAGGGTTGGCAAGTACTTGCACATGCCAATGGTGATGCGGCAATTGATCAATTTATTGGAGCTGTAAAAGATGCCACATTAAAACAAGGCAAAGCAGATCGCAGAAGCGTATTGATTCACTCTCAAACGATTCGCGATGATCAACTGGATCAACTGAAAGCCTTGGATATTATTCCATCTTTCTTCTCATTGCATACGTTCTATTGGGGGGATTGGCATCGTCAACAAACCTTAGGTGGGGCGAGAGCAGCACGCATTTCACCGACGGCAAGTGCTTTGAAGAAACAGCTTATTTTTACAGAGCATCATGATGCACCTGTTGTGCCGCCGAATAGTTTGATGATGTTAGATGCAACCGTCAATCGAGTGACACGAAGTAATTATGTATTAGGTGCAGATGAGCGCGTGAGTCCCTATATGGCTTTAAAATCGATGACTGATTGGGCAGCTTATCAATATTTTGAAGATCAGCATAAGGGCACGATAACTCAAGGGAAACTGGCTGATTTAGTGATCTTGGATCAAAATCCGTTGACTGTGCCAAGTCGGGAGATCAAAAATATTCAGGTATTGGCAACCTATAAAGAAGGGAATCTGATTTATCAGAAACTGGGAAATTAGATAAACCAATAAAAAACCAGCCTTATCAGGCTGGTTTTTTATTAAGAACGGCAGCTTAAGGCTTAGATATTATCTAAGTTAATGCCTAAACGTGCAGCAACTTCTTCATAAGCTTCAACCACACCACCTAAACCTTGGCGGAAACGGTCTTTGTCTAATTTTTTCTTGGTGTCTTTATCCCATAAACGGCAGCCGTCTGGAGAGAATTCATCACCCAATACGATACGATCGTGGAATACACCGAATTCAAGTTTGAAATCAACAAGAATCATATTACCTGCATCGAATAATGCTTTCAGTACATCATTCACTTGGTAAGTCAGTTCTTTCATTTTTTCAAGTTGAGGTGCTGTTGCCCAACCTAAAGCAATTGCTTGAGATTCATTTACCATTGGGTCGCCAAGCGCATCATCTTTGAAGAACAATTCAAATGTTGGAGGCGTTAATTCTTTACCTTCTTCAACACCTAAACGGCGGCATAATGAACCTGCTGCGTAGTTACGAATAACACATTCCACAGGGATCATTTGTAATTTCTTCACAAGCACTTCTGTTGGAGAAAGTAACTTTTCAAAATGAGTTTCGATACCCGCTTCAGCCAACTTTTCCATGATGAAGGCATTAAAACGGTTGTTCACCTTGCCTTTACGATCTAGTTGCTCAATTTTTTCGCCATTGAATGCTGATGCATCATCACGAAAGACTAAAATCAGGTGATCAGCATTATCTGTTTCATATACAGATTTTGCTTTACCAGTATAGAGCAAGGTTTGTTTTAACATGGGGGAACCTTTTGAAAAAGTATGCCTAGTAAACGACTAGGCTGGCCAATTTTGGTAAATCTGGGTTAACACTTCAGCTGCAACAGCAGGGTCTGCAAATGTTGTATCAAGTTTAAATAGCGCAACTGTATTGCTTGAGCCTACAGCCGATAATTTCAGTAGGTAATTTTGATCACCCACTTTAATCGTTGCTTCATAGCCATTTTCTGCTTGTGAAATAACTTTGTAGTTGAGGCTACTCAAGGTTGCAAAAGTATATTGCCATGCACCTGCTGTCGGGCCATCAACTTTGAGTAATGGGTTTTTATTCCCATCAGTGACGAGCTGTGGGCGACCCACTGTTGAAGCGGTTGCTGAAGTATTATCGGCTGAATTTTGCATCGCTTTTGGACGAGGCAATGCATAGCGGTTGCCACTTTCATTTTCAAGCTTTGGTGCATGCTCAATTGCAAGTGGATCAACCGTAGGCGCTGGATACAATGGCGTAAATGGTCTTGCCGTTATGCCCTCAGGAAATTTGAGTGGTTCAAGTGCTTGTGCTTTTTTATAATCTAAAGAATGATTATTGAGGGCAAAACGACCACAACCAGCCAAACTTAAAGCTGAAATGACTAGGACAACACCAAGACGTAATTGCATCATAAATTGCTCGTATTAAATAATTCCCGCAGCTTTTAAATCTGTGCGGAGCGGTTCACGATATTGTTGTGCTAGAGCGGTTAATGGTAGGCGAATACCTGTACCAATTGAGCCCATCTCATGCAATGCCCATTTCACAGGAATTGGGTTTGATTCGCAAAACAAAATATTGTGTAGATTTGCAATTTGTTGATTCAAGCTTTGTGCTTTTGCTTTATCTCCAGCTAACGCAGCTTCACAAATTTCGCTCATTTGCTTTGGTGCAACATTGGCTGTTACAGAGATATTACCTTTTGCACCCAGTAAAATGAGTTCCCAAGCAGTTTCGTCATCACCTGAATAAACAGCGATTTTATTATTTAAACCTTCGATGAGGGCTTGACCACGTGTTACATCGCCTGTTGCATCTTTAATACCAACAATGTTTTTAACATCAGCAAGACGAATAACGGTTTCGTTTTGCATATCGACACCAGTACGACCTGGTACATTATAAAGAATTTGTGGAATATCAACAGCTTCAGCAATCGCTTTGTAGTGTTGATATAAGCCTTCTTGCGTTGGTTTATTATAATATGGCGTAACGAGTAAGGCCGCATCAGCACCTAATTCTTTTGCAGCTTTAGTCAATTCAATCGCTTCACGCGTTGAATTTGCACCTGTACCTGCGATAATTGGAATACGTTTGTTGGCTACACGAATCACTTCTTTGATGACTTGTGTGTGTTCTTCCATGCTTAATGTAGACGCTTCGCCCGTCGTGCCGACCGCAACAATACTATGTGTACCTTGTTGGATATGCCACTCAACGAGCTTCTCAAGACTCTTCCAATCTACGCTGCCATCTTCAAACATAGGGGTGACGATTGCGACAATTGAGCCTTGAATATTCTGTGCTAGCTGAGTCATTTTAAAAAACTATCCTATTTTCCCATCCGAGATTGAATTAGTTGAAACGAAATATTGGATGGTTGCAGTATTTTGATTGGTCATCCAACAATTCGATCGGGTTGAATGACAATTACGCAAATTATGACTGATCGGAGACATAAGAACAATATGCTTTAGTCAAACTGTGGAAAACTTTAATTCATCTTTATCTTGAATCGTTTTCATCTTTTGTAAAAGTTAAAACATGAGTAGCCAGAACATAATCAGCAGGGTATTGTAAAAATACAAGTTTTAAATTGGAGCATGGTATGCAGATACAATCTCATCATGTCGCATTAATTGTTGTTGATGTCCAAAACGGATTTACTCCTGGGGGGAATTTGGCCGTTGCAAAAGCAGATCAAATTATTCCGATTATTAATCAACTCGCAAAAAAGTTTGAGCATATCGTGCTGACACAGGACTGGCATCCTGAGCAACATATTTCTTTTGCAGATAATCACGACAATAAAGTGCCGTTTGAAACCATTGAATTGCCTTATGGAACCCAAGTGTTATGGCCGAAACATTGTGTTCAAGGCACTCACGATGCGGAATTTCATCCTGATCTGGATGTTCCAACTGCACAACTGATTATTCGTAAAGGCTTTCATGCCGATATTGATAGTTATTCTGCTTTTATGGAAGCAGATCGTAAAACACCAACGGGTTTGAAGGGTTATTTAACAGAACATCAAATTGATACAGTATATATCGTAGGGATTGCCACAGACTTTTGCGTGGCGTGGACCGCCTTAGATGCTGCACAGATGGGCTTTAAAACTTATGTCATTGAAGATGCCTGTAAAGCGATTGATTTGGATGGTTCACTACAAAGTTCATGGCAAAGGATGTTAGAGCAGGGTATTGAGCGTATTCAATCGACTACAATTTTGTCATAAGCCTGAGCCGCTTGATCTAAAGGTGATAAACTTCTAAAACTGATAAATCAATATCAGTTAAACTCTAACTTCAGACAGAATTGAGCGTTTTATGTCAGTTGAACTTGATGATTTTGATCAGAAAATTATTCATTATTTACAAATGAATGGAAGATTAGCTAATCAAGAATTAGCAGAATTGGTGGGATTATCAACTTCTCAATGTTCACGTCGTCGTATTCAGCTTGAACAAAACAAAATTATAACGGGTTACTATGCGCAAATCGCATTAAGCGCAGATCCGACACCGATCATGGGTATTATTGAAGTGAAATTGCAAAACTACAATGATGCGACACACGATCTCTTTGTTGAGTTTCTTTTAAATGAACCTGCGGTGAAAGATATTCATAAACTCACAGGAAGTTATGATTTTGCACTGAAGGTTGCAGTCAAAAATTTAGATGAAATGGTCAAGTTGATTGGGATTTTGTCATCTAGTAACTTTGGCGTCAGTAATTTAAATACATCGATTGTGTTGGAAAAATTAAAAGAAAATGGGATCGCGATTAAGTAAAAAATTTTTCTCTTGGATCAATATCATTCAAACTGAAGCATTGGACTTTATTGCATAAAGATTATTCAAAAAAGGATATTTTGAGTATAAATTGCATTTATGATGAAAATATAAGAATAAATTGCGAAATTTGAATAAAAATGATCAAATATGCCATATCTTTCTTTGAAAGATCTTTCTCCCTGCTGTTGTTCTCCTATTGAGTTGTATCCTTATGAATACCGATCAGAATATATCTTTGGTCAGTCCAGTCATGCCCGTGATTGACCAACACTCTAAGATTGAAGATGGATTGGCCATGTTAATTGGTACATTCATTCTATCGTTTGCCATGACTTTATTGCAGCAAGCAGGGATTATGACAGGTGGTACAGCGGGCTTATCGTTGTTGATCCACTATATTACCGACCTGAAGTTTGGCATCTTATTTTTCCTGATCAATATTCCATTTTATTATTTTGCTTATAAAAAAATGGGCATGGCATTGGTCGTCAAGACATTCATTGCCGTTGGATTATTAGCTGGTTTTACCGAAATTATTCCTCATTTTTTTCATTTATCTAGTGTAAATCCAATTTATGCTGCGATTTTTGCGAATGTGTTGATGGGGGTAAGCTTTCTGATTTTATTTCGCCATCGCTCAAGCTTAGGAGGAATCAACCTCTTAGTTCTATATTTACAAGAACGCTTTAACATTCCAGCAGGTAAAGTGCAGATGGGAATTGATGTTACCATCTTATTAGTTTCATTGTTTTTCGTAGATTGGAAATTGATTCTAATTTCAATTTTAGGGGCTGTTATTTTAAATTCAATTATTCTTTTGAATCATAAAAGCAGTCGTTATGTGGCTTAAAAATGACCATCAATGGCAATAAAAAAGGAGGGTTAACCCTCCTTTTTTATTTTGTAATTATTCGACTGTTACGCTCTTAGCAAGGTTACGTGGTTGGTCAACGTCGGTACCACGTAATACAGCAACATGATACGAGAGCAATTGCACAGGAATACTGTACACAATTGGCGCTAACCATTCATTGACAGCTGGAACATGAACGACATGTTGGCGATCTTTACCATGAATACCACTGTTTTCATCAGCAAAAACAAATAGTTCTCCACCACGAGCTTGAACTTCTTCCATATTCGATTTTAACTTATCGAGCATTTCATCTTGTGGAGCCAAGATCACGACAGGCATTTCATTGTCTACTAAAGCCAATGGACCATGCTTCAATTCACCAGCCGCATATCCTTCAGCATGAATGTATGAAATTTCTTTCAGTTTCAATGCGCCTTCTAGTGCGATCGGGAAGTGTGTGCCACGTCCTAAGAACAAGCAGTGGTTCTTTTCAACGAACAGTGCTGATAGACGCAGAATCTCAGTATTGCCTTGTAATGTATCTAAAATTACTTTCGGGCAATGCCATAGCGCTTCTGTAATTTCATTCAATTCAGCATCTGCAAGACGTTGTTTAACTTGACCAATTTTTAAGATCAACAACATCAATGCTGCAAGTTGAGTGGTAAAGGCTTTGGTTGATGCAACGCCGATTTCAGGACCTGCAAGCGTGAGTAAATGATGATCTGTTTCGCGAACCATTGATGAAGTGGCAACGTTACAAATGGTCATGGTACTAATGTCGATGTTCTGAGCTTGAGCACGTTTTTGTGTTTCGCGTAATGCAGCCAAGGTATCCGCAGTTTCTCCAGACTGAGAAATACAGATATACAGTGTATGAGCAACAATGACAGGTGTGCGATAACGGAATTCACTTGCAATCTCAACTTGGCAAGGTACACCAATCAATTGCTCGAACCAGTATTTTGCAATCATACCCGCATGGTAGCTGGTGCCGCAGGCAATGATTTGTACTTGCTGAATTTTGTCAAAATCCGCACTGGCATGTTGAAGAAAATCTTCACGCAAATTATTGCCATTCAATGCTTGTGAAATCGTTTGTTGAATCGCTTCTGGTTGCTCATAAATTTCTTTGAGCATGAAATGCTTATATTCGCCTTTTGATGCATTGCTGACGGTTGCATCCAATTCTTTGATTGGACGTTCAACACGGGTTCCATTGACAAAAACTTCAATACTAGTACGTGTTAAGCGCGCAATATCACCTTCTTCGAGATAGACGAAGCGATTAGTAACAGGTAATAAAGCCAATTGGTCTGAACTAATAAAGTTCTCGCCAATACCTACACCGATTACCAATGGTGAACCTTCACGCACAGTGATCAGTTCATCAGGGTGTGCGGTATGCACAATACCAAGCGCAAAAGCGCCTTTTAGGCGAGGAATAACTTTTTGTACAGCTTCAAGTAAGCTATCAGTTTGCTTTAAAGCATCGTTGACAAGATGAGCAACAACTTCAGTGTCTGTTTGTGAGGTAAAGATATAACCTAGCGCTTGTAATTCATCTTTAAGCTCTTGGTAGTTTTCAATAATACCGTTATGTACAACAGCGACATCACCTGAAACATGTGGATGAGCATTATTTTCAGTCGGTTTACCATGGGTTGCCCAACGGGTATGGGCAATACCTACATTACCAGTCAAATGCTGCTCAGATACTGCTTCAGCTAAATTTGCAACTTTACCTACACGACGTTCGCGTAAGATTTGTTGATTATTCAATAACGCTAAACCCGCAGAGTCATAACCGCGATATTCAAGACGTTTTAATCCTTCAATCAGAATATCAGTTACACATCGTTCAGCAACGCCACCAACAATACCACACATAATTTTATCCTCTTATTTTTTCAGCTTTTGGGGGCGCTGATAATTTGCTTTTTCAAACTGTTTTGATCGTTCGACAGCTAAACTATGCTCTGCCACATCTCGAGTTAAAGTTGAGCCTGCACCTGTGGTTGCACCTTGAGCAATTTTAATTGGTGCAACCAATGAGTTATTGGTACCAATAAATACATTGTCTTCAATAACAGTACGATGTTTATTTGCGCCATCATAATTACAAGTGATTGTCCCTGCACCAATATTACAATCAGCACCTATATCTGCATCACCTAGATAAGTAAAGTGATTGGCTTTAGAACCGAGTCCAATATTTGAATTTTTGACTTCGACGAAGTTGCCAATATGCACATCATTCGCAAGATTTGCTCCTGGGCGAAGACGGGCGAAAGGACCGATTTGAGTGTTTTCTCCAACGATCGCATTTTCAAAAATGCTATAGGCTTGAACTTTAGTACCTGCCGCAATACGAGTATTTTTTAAAATACAGCCTGCGCCAAGTTGAACGTTGTCACCTAATTCGCAATCACCTTCAATAATGACATTGACATCAATTTGTACATCTTGACCACATTTCACAGTTCCACGTAGGTCAAAACGATTTGGATCAATTAAATGTACGCCTTGTTGCATCAATTCTTTTGCTTGTTGTTGCTGAAATTGACGTTCCAGAGTTGCAAGTTGTAGGCGGTCATTCACACCTTCAACTTCAAATTCAAGCTCAGGTTGAATTGAAGCAATTTCTAAACCATCCGCAACAGCCATTGCCACGATATCCGTAAGGTAATATTCACCTTGAACATTGTTATTAGACAGTTTTGGCAACCATTGATGTAATTTGGCATTACTTACACAATAAATGCCAGTATTAATTTCTTGTATTAGACGCTGTTCGTCATTGGCATCTTTATGCTCAACAATCGCTTGAATCTTATCTGCTTGACGAACGATACGACCATACCCTGTTGGATTCTCAACATTAAGCGTAATCATACCAATACCAGATTGGCTAGAGGCTTCAAGTAGCTGTTCAAGGGTACTTTGACGAACGAGTGGAACATCTCCATATAAAATCAAAGAAATACCATCTTGAGGTAATACAGGGAGAGTCATTTGAACAGCATGACCTGTTCCTAACTGTTCTGCTTGTTCAACCCACTCTATTTGTTCAGCAGCAAAGCTTTGTTTAACAAGATCACCACCATGCCCATAGATCGTAATAATATTTTGAGCATGTAATTTTTTTGCAGTTTGAATCACATGTCCTAAAAGTGGACGACCTGCCAATGGCTGGAGAACTTTGGGTAGTTTCGAACGCATCCGCGTTCCTTTCCCTGCTGCAAGAATAATAACAGTTGTTGACATAACTAACCCTAATATCAATGGTTTAAGTCAAAAAATAAAAATGAATCATAAAAATACAAAGCGCAGCCCAAAGACCTGCAATGATGTCATCAAGCATAATCCCTAGACCACCAGTAACTTTTTGGTCTGCCCAACTAATCGGAAATGGTTTCCAGATGTCAAATATACGGAAAAAAATAAAACCGACAATGACCCATAACCAATTTAATTGCTGTAGATAGAGCAAGGGTAGGAGCGTAATAGATTGCCCTGCAAATTCATCCCATACAATTCGACCATCATCGTGTACATGAATGACTTTAGCTGTTTGCCCACAGATATATATGCCTACCAAAGACATTATAAAAATTGCTAAAACACTCAAATTAAAACCGAGATATAACCATAATGGCGTAAATAACAATGCAAATGCAGAACCAAATGTTCCCGGTGCTTTAGGACTGAGACCAGAACCAAATCCAACCCCGCAGAAAACGATGCAGCGATCGAACCAAGTCATCTGTTTGAAGTGAATGGGAGGCTTATGCAAAATGTTGGTATCCATGAATTTGTAGTGGGCAATTTTCACCCATATACTCAAATAACAATCCAGTTTGTTGGGTAATTTTGCCGATTATTGTAAGCGGAATATCTAATTGTTGTCGCGACAGTTTTTCAAAATTTTGCGGTGATATTGTAAAACATAATTCATAATCATCACCGCCTGCGAGGGCGTAATGCCAAGCTTGTCGCAAATCTATATTTTTTAGTGACTGATCTATCGGAAGTTGCTCAAGCTGTAATGTTGCACCTACTTTTGAGGCGTTCAGAATATGTCCTAAATCTTGTGCGAGTCCATCTGAAACATCAATCATACTTGATGCTAAACCTTTCAGCTGTTGCCCTAAATGACAACGAGGTGTTGGATAATCTAAGCGTTGTTGCAGAGGATGTCCTAAGTGTTGTAATCCAAACGCGGCATCACCAATCTGTCCACTAATACAGACATAGTCGCCGACTTGTGCGCCTGCACGCGTGATGGCTTGACCTTGTTCAATCCAGCCTAAAGCGGTGACACTTATAGTAAGTTGGGTACTTTGAGTGGTATCGCCACCGATTAAGCTAACACCAAATTGATCACAACAATCAAAAAGACCCTGACTAAATCCAGCCAACCAGTCATGATCAATGGTAGGGAGGCTCAGTGCGAGTAAAATACTATGTGGTTTTGCACCCATGGCGGCGAGATCAGATAAATTGACCGCGACACTTTTCCAGCCAATAGCATGGGCTGTCGTATCTAAGGGAAAATGTCGACCAGCAACTAATGTATCTGCACAGATCACGAGTTGTTGTGAAGAAGGAGGGGTGACGATGGCTGAGTCATCACCGATGCCTAAACTGACATCAGATTTTGATGCACGTTTAAAGTACCGCTCAATAATTGAAAACTCAGCCATGCAACATCAAGCCTATTATTTTGCTTGTTGTTTTTCAGCTTCACGAAGCTTTGATGAAAGACGGTCTAATACACCATTGATGTATTTATGGCTGTCTGCACCACCAAAGTGTTTTGCTAGCTCAATTGCTTCATCAAGTACAACGCGGTATGGAACTTCGAGATGATCTCGTAATTCATAAGCACCAAGTCGTAAGGTTGCAAGTTCTACACCATCTAGTGCAGTTAACTCACGATCAAGTACAGGGATGAGTAACTCATCTAAAGCTTCATGTTGAGCAACCACTTGAGTGAGCAATTCATGGTAATAGTTAAGGTCAACTTTGTGCATAGCATTTTCTACACGTGTACGTGCTTCAATTTCATGGACAGGGTTATGACTCATTTGCCATTCATAAATCCCTTGTACAGCAAAACGACGTGCTTTGCGTTTCGCTGCATAAGCGGCCTGAAGTGTTTGCGACATGCTTTAAATTGCCTTTAATAAGTTAACCATTTCGATTGCAGTCAATGCAGCTTCGCTACCTTTGTTTCCTGCTTTCGTACCTGAACGTTCGATTGCTTGTTCAATGCTGTCTGTCGTTAAGACACCATTGATCACAGGCATTGTGCTTTCAAGTGCAACCACACCTAAACCTTTCGCACATTCACCTGCAACAAAATCAAAATGTGGTGTGCTACCACGGATCACTGCACCGAGTGCAATGATGGCATCAAATTTGTTTGAAGCCGCTAATTTTTTTGCAACGATAGGAAGTTCCCATGCACCTGGTGCGTGAATAACAGTAATCGCATCTTCTGAAACGCCATGACGTTTTAAAGTGTCGATCGCGCCTTCAAGTAAATGTTCAACCACGAAGCTGTTGAAACGTCCTACTAAGATCGCATAACGACCTTCGCTTGCGAGATGTAATAAACCTTCAATTCGGCGAATTGCCATAGCAACCTCGATTATTTTGCTGTGATTTGATCGGCAGTGATATATTCCACTACCTCTAAATGGAAACCAGATAAAGCATTGAAACGAAGCGGAGAACTCAGAAGCTTCATTTTTTCAACACCTAAATCTCGTAAAATCTGCGCGCCAACACCAATCGTCTGGTATTGATGCGAAAGTGCTGCATTAGACTTAAGCGGTTTTGGTTGGTTTAACTGCTCTAAGGCATGTCCTAGATCTTCTAAATGATCTTGACCAATCCATACCAATACACCGCGATCGCTTGCAGCAATTGTTTTCATTGCTAGATCTAAATTCCACGCTGCCGAACCATCGGCCTTATTTAATTTTAATAAGTCGCGAACAGGATTAAAACCATGCACACGAACCGTGGTTACGCCTTGTTTCGGTTCGCCTTTTACTAAAGCTAAATGGATATCAGGATTACCAATTTCACGGTATTTATACAGTTCAAAAGTACCGTATTCTGTATCAATGCTTTCTTGAGACAAACGTTCAACAGTTTGTTCATTGGTCATGCGGTAATGGATCAGATCCGCAATCGTACCGATTTTTAAGCCATGTTTCTCTGCGAACACTTCTAAATCAGGGCGACGAGCCATAGTGCCGTCATCATTAATAATTTCACAGATAACAGAGGCAGGCTCTAGACCTGCTAAACGGGTGAGGTCGCATCCTGCTTCCGTATGACCTGCACGGTGCAGTACGCCGCCCGGTTGAGCCATCAATGGGAAAATATGACCAGGTTGAACGATATCACTTGGTTTAGCATGTGCTGCAACTGCGGTGCGAATCGTATGCGCGCGTTCAGCAGCGGAGATGCCGGTACTGATCCCTTCTGCTGCTTCAATCGACAGCGTAAAGTTAGTGGCATGTTGTGCACCGTTTTGATCTACCATTAACGGTAAATTAAGCTGTTTACAGCGATCACGACTCAAAGTTAGGCAAACTAGGCCGCGTGCATGCGTAATCATGAAGTTAATATCTTCAGGGCGAACATGCGTTGCAGCGATGACTAAGTCACCTTCATTTTCACGATCTTCATCATCCATTAGGATGACCATTTTGCCTGCACGAATATCTGCGACAAGCTCTTCAACACGACTCAGCGGCATTCGCTTTCACCTTTTATGCTGCCTTTTAGGGCACTAGTATTCGATAAATCTGGTGTAGTTTACCGTATTTTAATAAATTTCGCCTGTGCTTCTTTATCAATTAAAAAAGTGAATCAAGCAAATAATAAAGCAACGCTTTATCCTAATGGGCATTTATAGCCCTGTAAGGGAGCGTTGCATTTTGAATTCGAACCGATACATTCGATCGACCTAAGATTCAGTCGAAACTTTTACTTTTTTACCCATCAAAATTTCAGTGCGCAGATTTTGTGCTACGGTAGCACATTGCTCATTCATCCCATTAATCATAAAGGCATGACGAGTCATAATGCTACTCGGATTTGGCATCACAACTAATTCATAACTGTTTTGAACCGTTTTGAGTTGCTCATGATTGAGGTGTAAAGCTGCTTCTTTGGCATGTAAGTGTTGAGTTAAGCGCTTGGCTGCTTCAATGGCATCTAATTGCATCGCGTCTACAGCACTAGCAACCGCACCGCGTGTTTGTAGTGCAAAACGTTTATCTTCACGATAACGCTTATATAAAACATCTGCCAATAACTGGAAAACAGCACCAATCATCATCAGGCATTCTAATGCATGAGGATGTTCTGATGTCGTCGACAAGGTTGCGCCTTCGGCATTAAATTCTTGAACGATGTTCATTTGTGCAGCATCGAGTTGGTAATGTTTCGCACAGAGATCAATGCTTTTATCCAAGAACAATTGACAGAGTTTAAAATAAGGCACAGAAACCGATTGATTGACACTGCTCAACAGTTGTTTTGGATCATAAAACTGGATATTTAATGCGACAGTTTGATGATCTAAATTGACTTGTTGATCTGTTGAAGCTTTTTCAATACGTGATTTTGGTTGTGCTTTTGCCTGTTGCTGTGCTTGTGCAACTAACGTGACTGTATTTTGCTTCTCAAGTGCGAGAGCCTGAGTTAAACGTTGAATTTCATGTTTAAGATGATTTTCTTGGTTAATACGAGCTAAATATTCACTACGTGTTGGACGTGCAATGGCACGATACGCCAACCAGATTAACCCATGAATAAATAAAGATGCCAAAATCGCCAGCCACTGCGTGCGTAAAATTTCACCAATACTTGGTTGGATAAGCGTAATTTCAACCGTTCCAACTTTCTTTTCATTTTGTAGTGCATCTCGAACAAAAACTTCACCTTGACGCGTCTTTGCCATACCACTGGTTGCAAGGACTTGTTTATTGGCATCTAAGATACGAATTGAAGCAATACTGGGGTTGGTAGCATAGCGATTGGCAACCAATGCTAATGAGACGGTATTGGCAGGTTCCAACTCTGAAAGACTATCCGCCACTAACTGACTGGTCATCAGTTGTCCTTGGCTGGCGCGATTTTCATTGAGTTGATGTGTCGTTGCAATCACCAATAAAAAGGTATGCAATGCAAAACTTACAATTAGTAGGCTAGCAAATAGCCCTTGGCGAGGCGCATTCAAGTTAAACTTCCAAGGCAAATAGATTTAGGTTGGGTTATGTTATGATTCTTACATACAATAGTTGTCACTCAAACACGAGTCAATTCATGCGTGAAATCATTCTTATATCCTTTTTAGGACCAGATCAACCGAATCAGTTTACTCGATTAATGCAGGTACTTTCCGTGCATTCTTTGCAAATACTCGATGTGGGTCAGGCTGTTATCCATAATCAACTCACTTTAGGAATTGTTGTTGCTTCGGATAATGAGACTGCAACAGCATTAGCAATGAAAGAGATTTTGATTTTAGCACATGATATTGGCTTAACTGTGCGATTTAAACCAATCTCCAACGCAGAATATGATCAATGGGTGAGTGAAGGTGGGCGTACACGTTATATCGTGACGGCACTTGCACCAGAGCTTACCGCTGCGCATTTGCAGGCAGTCACTAAAATTGTATCGAGTCAGGGCTTTAATATTGAAACAGTAACACGCTTATCTGGTCGTTTAGATCTCGATGCAGAAAGCCAATTTCCACGTCGTGCCTGTGTTCAGTTTGGCTTAAGTGGGCAAATGTTGGATGCACAAGCGATGCGAGCTGCATGTTTGAGTTTGTCAGGTGAGCTGAATATTGATGTGGCGGTACAAGAAGATAATGCTTACCGTCGTAATCGTCGTTTGGTTTGTTTCGATATGGACTCAACCCTGATTGAACAAGAAGTGATTGATGAATTGGCGCTAGAAGCAGGTGTCGGTGAACAGGTCGCTGAAATTACTGAGCGTGCCATGCAAGGTGAACTCGATTTCCAACAAAGTTTTCGTGCACGTGTTGCATTATTGAAAGGTTTAGATGCCTCTGTATTACCTAAAATTGCAGAACGTTTAACCGTGACGGAAGGGGCGGAACGTTTAATCTCGACTCTGAAAGCATTGGGATATAAAACGGCAATCTTATCGGGTGGTTTCCAGTATTTCGCTGAATATTTACAAGCAAAGCTGGGTATTGATGAGGTGCATGCCAATATTTTAGATGTACAAGACGGGTTGGTGACAGGTGAAGTCAAAGGCGCAATCGTGGATGGCGCACGTAAGGCTGAATTATTGCGTCAATTGGCAGATAAAATGGGAATCTCATTAGAGCAGGCGATGGCTGTTGGTGATGGTGCTAATGATCTACCAATGCTATCAATCGCAGGTTTAGGCGTGGCGTTCCGCGCTAAACCGCTCGTTCGTCAAAATGCGAATCAAGCAATTTCGAGTGTAGGTTTAGATGGTGTTTTGTACTTATTGGGTATGCATGATAAAGATTTAAATCGTGCTTAATACACAAGTTCTTAGACGTAAATAAAGCCGCCTTTGAAGCGGTTTTATTTATTCTACAAGCGTCATTAATTCGTCATATTTATGTCTAAATGTATAGAAAAACAACGATAAAAAAATTCTGAAAAAAGTTTCTGAATGATTAAAAAGAGCTATATTTTTTTGTAATGACACGCCGCAATTGATGCTATATAGCACTTTGAGACTTTTGTAATTTAAAAAAATGTAATGACAAAAGCATATTGCGACACCTTGTGTCGTATGGTTAATTTCAAGCTCTTTTTTTCTATAAAAAACCCTCCATAATGCATAAAGACGTTAATGCAACACCGAATACTGTTTAGAGATTACAGAACAAATATGAGGTTTGGACACGATCCAAACCACCTTTTAAAGACGGAGGTTTCTATGGAAGCAGCGAATTTCACCATGTGGGTTGGATTTGGCTTAATCGCTGTCGCAGTTATTGCTGTTTTCTTTTCTCCTTATCGTCGTTGGTTAGGCTTTATGCTAGCGGGTATGTTGAGTTGGGGACTATTAGAAGTGGTGCGCTTTGGTATGCAAACCATGTTCGAAATGTCGGTCGCCTATAGTTATTTGACAGCCTTAAGCCTTGCGATGGTAACGGTTACATTTATACTTTTACGTGAAGACAAACAAACACAAAAGCAATTGGCGAAACGTCAGTATATTGAACATACGCCAGTCTACAAGGATGACCAACAACAATGTTCTAGCCGATAATTTATAATAATTTGAACTACATCAAAGGCATGCTCAGCATGCCTTTTTTGTGCTAACTTTCTGCAACAAAGCTTTTACAGACATATGGACAATTGTGCTAGGATACGGTTGTCTTAATTTTCATCATTATACTGTAGGCATAAATGTCATGAAGCTTTCTTCTTTACCTGTGATTCAGTTACCGATCGTTGATGTAAGCACTGACCCACTTGATCTATTAGTGGCAGGTTTGGCGTTACGTATGAAGCAATTGGCACGTACGAGCCCGAAGTTTATTGAGTTGGTTCATGACCGTGAATTTCGTATTCAAATTGGTACAGATTTAGGTTTGGCACGTCAGATTATTGTTAATCGTGGCAAAATTGATACGGTTGCGGGTAGTCCTGAAAAAGCTGATTTTATTTTGCAATTTGCTTCAAGTGAGCAAGGCGTAAAAACTTTGGTGAAGGGTGATCCAACTGCATTCATGACAGGTATGCAAGATGGCAGCATTAAAATGGAAGGTGACTTCAGCTTGTTAGTTTGGTTTAACCAAGCAGCTAAATTGATTCCACCGAAAGTGCCAAAACCAGTAAAAGAAAAAATTCGCCAAGCACGTGCATTTATTAAAGAAAAAACAGGTAAATAAACCAACCTGAAAAAAACTCCCTAAAAGGGAGTTTTTTTATGTCTCATTTATTCAATTTCTAAATTAAAAGTCACAGGCCCATCATTGATTAAATGAACTTTCATATCAGCAGCAAAAATACCTGTTTGGACATGAGCAAATTGTTGACGCGCATACTCAACCAATTGCTCATACAAAGCTTTCGCTTCGGCTGGCGGCATGGCAGGTCCAAAGTCAGGACGTAAGCCTTTTTGTGTTTGTGCCATCAAAGTAAATTGTGAAACCAATAAGAGTCCACCCTGAGCTTGGCTTAGATTCCACCCCATTTTGCCTTGTTCATCATCAAATATTCGATATTTTAGAATCTTATCAATAAGCTTTTGTCCTTGCTCTAAAGTATCGCTTTTACCTAGACCTAAGAATACGAGTAAGCCATGCTGAATTTCGCCAGTGGTTTGACCCTCAACCACGACTTTAGCTTCTAGAACTCGTTGAATTAATGCGCGCATAAGATTAAAAAATAGGTGAAATAGAGTGAGGCAGTGTAACAGACACCGCATATAAAAATGAGTTGTGCAGCAAAAGTCTACTATTCAATACGAGTCAATTGATTGTATAACAATAGCTATTATGCAAAAGAATCGGTTATAACCATCTGCTATGTCTGCCATTATTCGATCTTTACTCGACACTGACTTATATAAGTTCACCATGCTACAAGTGGTGCTGCATCAATTTCCACAGACGCATAGCGTGTATTTATTTCGCTGTCGAAACTTAGAAGATACGGTTTATCCTTTGGTTGAGATTCTAGAAGATCTGAATCATCAGCTTGATTTACTCTGTGAATTGCGTTTTGCTGAAGATGAGTTGCAATATCTTCGTTCTTTACGTTTCATTAAAAGTGATTTTGTTGATTACCTTGAATTATTTCAGCTAAAAAGACGTTTTATCCAAGCCAGTATTGATGAATCGGGTCGGTTGGATATTCGGATTGAAGGGCCGATGGTTCAGGCCATGATGTTTGAGATTTTTGTATTGGCGATCGTCAATGAATTGTATTTCCGCCGTATCCGTAGCGATGAAGTATTGGCAGAAGGTGAACGTCGCTTACAACAGAAATTACTTCAGTTAGAACAATATGCTAAAGAACAAAAAGAGAGTGATCCACCATTTTTAGTTTCGGATTTTGGCACACGCCGTCGTTATAGTTTTGAATGGCAAAAACATGTGGTACAAGCCTTTCATGCGGTTGCACCAAAAGTGTTTCGTGGAACCAGTAATGTTTTACTTGCTAAAGAGCTGGGTATTAGCCCAATCGGGACGATGGCACATGAGTTTTTACAAGCGTTTCAAGCTTTAGATGTCCGATTACGTAATTTTCAAAAAGCGGCTCTAGAAGCATGGGTACAAGAATATCGTGGTGATTTAGGCATTGCTTTGACCGATGTGGTTGGAATGGATGCTTTTCTACGTGATTTTGATTTGTACTTTGCCAAACTCTTTGATGGCTTACGTCATGACAGTGGTGATCCCTATGAATGGGGGGATAAAGCGTATGCGCACTACCGCAAATTGAAGATTGATACCAAGACCAAGATGTTGACCTTTAGTGATGGTTTGAATTTAGAAAAAGCATGGTTATTGCATCAGTATTTTAAAGACCGTTTCCAAGTGAGTTTCGGGATTGGCACCAATTTGACCAATGATATGGGGCAGAAGCCGTTGAATATTGTATTGAAGTTAGTTGAGTGTAATGGTCAATCGGTGGCCAAAATTTCCGATAGTTCGGGCAAAACCATGACTGACAATGAAACTTTCCTTGCATATTTAAGACAGGTGTTTGAGATCGAAGAGGTCAGCTAATCTATAGCTGATTTTCTGCTAATTGAAAGCAAAAAATCAGACAAAGATAAAAAGTCGGCTATGTTAAAATTGATTCAATGCGGATAGAAAATAGCATAAAAATGACTGATGTAGATTTTAAACTGGGTTTACTGATTGAGCCTGAAGAACTTGTACCTTATTTAGGACATGAGCTGATTCGTGTTGTTGATTTAAGCCGAGCATCGGTTTATGAACAATTGCATATTCCTCATGCCATTCATTTACAGCCTAAATTCTTGGTTGCACAGCATGAACAGGCGAATGGGGTATTACCTGATCTAGCAGGTTTACAAGCTCTCGTCGAAAAGTTAAATATTTCATCTCAACATCATATTGTCGTTTATGACGATGAAGGTGGTGCGTGGGCAGGGCGTTTAATTTGGAATTTACATTGTCTTGGTTTTAACCGCACCAGTTTGATTAATGGAGGGATTCATGCTTGGTTGGGGGCAGGCTTACCCACTACAGCAGATATAGATAAAGTTATCCCTGTGAATGAGCTTGTGCAAGTTAATTTGAATAGCTTGCAACTGTATCGAGTTGAATACAATGAATTGCTTCAGCAGGTTCAACAACAGAATATTCAGCTCTGGGATTGTCGCACTAATGAAGAATATACTGGACTACGTTTAGCTGCGCGACGCGGTGGTCACATCCCAAATGCATTGCATTTTGAATGGAGTACTGCCCTAAACCGTGAAAATCATCTAAAATTACACCCGCTTGAACGCACTCAACAACGTTTAGAACAATTAGGCTTTAATTTACAACAACCTGTGGTGGTGTATTGTCAGTCACATCATCGTTCGGGTTTGGCGTATATATTGGCAAGATTGCTCAATTGGCAAGTCAGAGCCTACGATGGTGCGTGGAGTGAATGGGGCAATCGCCTCGATAGTCCTATTATTTCAGGGGAGTCACCGTCTTGAGTTTTTCAGCAGATTTAAAAAAACAACTTTTTATCAAAGCACAAAATTTAGTACCGCAACATCAACTGAGTCGTGTTATTGGCAAAGTTGCCGCAAGTGAAAACGTTTTGGTGAAAACTGCTGTGATTCAAGCATTCAAAGCAAAATATGGCATTGATATGAGCATTGCTGAACAAACGAATCCGAATCAATATAAATCATTTAATGAATTTTTCACTCGTGCATTAAAACAAGGTGTACGTGGTGTAGATGAACAAGCGGATAGTATTGTTTGCCCTGCGGATGGTGCGATTTCACAGTTGGGTAAAATTGAAGCAGGTGATATTTTTCAGGCCAAAGGTCAAAGCTTTTCTGTTGAGAAATTAATTGGCGATCCGCAACTGGCAAAACCATTTATTGATGGTCAGTTTGCAACGGTTTATTTGTCACCGAAAGATTATCATCGTGTACATATGCCATTGGCTGGCACGTTGACTGAAACGTTATATATTCCAGGTGAGTTGTTCTCAGTCAACCAAACTACAGCTGAAAATGTACCAGGTTTGTTTGCGCGTAATGAGCGTATGGTATGTTTGTTTGACACTGAACTTGGTCGTATGGCGGTGGTCTTAGTCGGTGCAATGATTGTGGCAGGCATTGAAACTGTTGCAACGGGTAAAGTAAAACCTACAGGTCGTGTTGAATTACAACATCACCAAATGCAGTTAGAAAAAGGGGCTGAGTTAGGTCGTTTCTATTTAGGTTCTACTGCTGTGGTTTTATTTGAAAAAGATAAAATGGTGTGGGAAGCGCAGTTTAAAGCGAACTCGAGTGTGGTGATGGGTGAGCGTTTAGGTCATTCGATTTAATTTAGAGTTGAGTTTAAAAAGCCCTTTACAATTTTCAAGGGCTTTTTTATTGTTACGTATTTCGCATAAGGCGTGTTATGTTAATTTTAGAGGAATTTAAAAAATCATACTATTTTACGAATTTTTCAATTAATTTTTTAATAGCATCAATATCCCTATTTTTAATAATATTAAAAATTTCTTGAGGTCCAATGTCTTTTAGTACTTTATAGATACTATTAAACTTATCTTTTAGCTCAGTTTTATCATCAAGATTATAGCCATTCTCATAAACCCAATTTACTGTAGTTAACATAGCTAAAGTTACAACAGTTGCTATACCTGCTGCAGCTACGTCTAGAACACCTGTTGGAGGTAGAACGGATTTAGCCCAAAGGAAAATATTTGTTCCCGCACTTTGACTAGCAAATAATGGCAAGGCTGCAAGGGCAGACTTCTTATTTAAAACTTCACCGGTATAAATATAATGTATAGACATAATTGCAGTGGCTTGAGTCGCAGAAATATAAACAGCACTACCGGGAATAAATGCCTCACCAGCTACCGCAGCCAATGCTGTATAAATTACTCTTCTTGCTAATACAGATTTTCTTTCAATTTCTCTGGCTAAAATTAAATCTTTACCATATTCCCGAAGAAAATCCAGTATTGCATCCCTTAACTCATCAACTCCTCGGATATCTAATTCGTAATCGGTATCATAGTCAGGATCATATCCATCCACACAAGTTTGGAAAATTTGCTCATCTGGAGACAAACCTAAGGCGTCTCTCCATTGATCTACAACAGCCTTTAAAGCAGCTCTTTTCTTGTCATAAAGATCAATTTTATTTAATACGACAAATACTTGCTTACAATGCTGTTTAAGCTCGTCATAGTGTTTCTTCTGTGTGATATCCGCAGAATCTGAAACAACCAAAATACCAACATCGATATCTAACATAGCTTGTCGAGTTATTGCACTATTTTCATCAATAACATCACCAAGACCTGGGGAATCTAGGATTTCAACTTTTTCACCTAATTTAAAGCGTTTAACTTTTGTAGTAACCCCAGAAGTAGCGCCAACTTCAGCTAATTTATCGTCTTTATTTTTACGAAATAAGGCATTTAATAAGGAACTTTTTCCAGCACTTACTTTTCCGATAATAGCAACAGTAACTTTCTCATGAAAACTAGCCTCAACTTCATCTAGTTTTTGTTGTGCTACCTCTTCAAAATCTACATCTACAGAGCTATTCATAGCCAATCCTCAGTTGCTTTTTATTAAAAAATATTTGATGTTCAGATTAATTATATGGAATAAATAAATCAATAATTTACATTCTTATTGCGACAGAATATGTCGTTATTATAGAGACTTTTTACAAGCAAACTATCTAAAATATTAAGCAGAAATATTCAATAATTTTCATAACAGTCGTATCTTAACTTAGGTGATATTCTATGGCATTTATTCATAGTTCAAATGTAGTGCAATGTCCAACTTGTAAAAATACAAAGGTAACCGCATCTCATCGAGATATTATTAGCCCCTTAGATATTCCTACTTGTGCAAAGTGTAAAGAAAAAATGAATTTTCTAAAAAAAGCTGAACTAATAGATTGGTTAACGCACCCAAAAGACCTTTTAAATAACCCTAGAGATTTTTTAAAATATTTTCAGAAATAAAAATTTCACTACAAACGAATACCATTACTTTTTTCCCATTCATCGCTCCATTTAACATAATGGGTGTTATTCGAACTAAATCTTAATTATTTTAATTAAATAAATTGCTTATAAATTTAGCATAACCTAAAAAGCACCCAAAAGTCGATTCAGAAATAAGTCGGCTGCTTTTTAAGCATGTTTGATATTTCTTACCAAGCATAAAACTAACCCTGTAAGCCATTTCCTACACCGATTAACGTCAATGTCCCATTTTCAGCCTAAGTTAAATTCCCTAATATCAACTCATCAGGAACAGGAAGTTCCAAAACATAAAACAAAAATGATAAGTTTGAGCATCAGGACGTGAGGTAGGACAGGAGTTATACCTAAAGTGCGAAATACGAAAAAGCCCGACAGGATGTCGGGTTTTTTCATTTGATCTGAAACTCAGTACGTTTCTAAAAGTTCATCTGCTTAGCATTGTAATAAGCATGAATAGCATCTGCACAACTGTTAATGATTTGGTCTTCATCCTTTTTCCAGATTAATCTGACTTCACTCAATGCGTTTTCATCATGAATAGGAATCAGTCTGACATTATTTGGAAGAATCACTTTAAATTCCTCAGGTACCATACAAATGCCAAAACCATTCGCGACTAACTCCAGTTGAGACCTCTTTCTCGAATAGATTTTGGTTCTTTTGGGAGTAAAACCATTAACCAAACATAAATTAGCTGCCAGATAGCTTAACCCACCACGTCCTTTATGAGGCACAGAAACAAAATTAAGTTGTGCTAACTCTCGAATCGTCACACTTTCTTTTTCATAGAAAAAGGAGTCTGAGCTATGAGCAGCAACGTATAAAGGGGCAGTGTATAAACTGATCGAATTTACATCATTTAGATTGTGATAAATCGGCGGGCGAATAAAGCCCAAGTCAATGCTGCCATTTAATAAATACTCGAGCTGTAGTTCAGATGATAAAGTATTCATTTCAATATCAATCAAATGTGTATCACACAACTGCTCAAAGATTTCGAGCTTATTTTGATCAAGCACAATACTACTAGAATGTGCGATTTTAATAATTCGCCCTTCACCACGACTAATACTTTGAGCACTCACAATCGAGCTTTTTAAATGATCAAGGTTGGTCTTTAAACTTTTATATAGTGCTTCACCTGCAGGGGTGAGCCTTATTTTTTTCTCTGAGCGATCAAAAATTTCAAAGCCCAGTTCTTCTTCTAAATTTTTAATTTGCCTGCTGAGAGCTGATTGGGCAATAAAAAGCTTTTCTGACGCTGCAATAAAGCCACCAGTTTCAACAATCGTGATTAGATAATTGAATTGTTTTAATGTCCACATATCTCAAAATTAGATCATTGCTTGTTTTTTCTATATTAGATTAGATGGTAAAAATCTTATACCTTTTTCATAGATTCTTTATTTGAGTAACTGAAGATGACCATGACAAAGAAAATATTAATATTGATCGCTTTTGTTATCATTTGTCTACTCGCTCAAAGCTATGATGCTTATATGGGAATGACGAGTTCAATAGATCATATGAATTTATTGGGTGATTAACAGCATTCATTTAAGTTCAAGCTTAGATTTAATCTATTTGATAAATTGATCTAAGATTTAATCATGTACGCTTTTTCTTACATTGATTAAGGTGAATATCCCATTTGCAGCTTTAATTGAATTGTCTAATATCAATTCATCAGGAACAGGAAGTTCCAAAACATAAAACAAGAATGATAAGTTTGTGCATCAGGATGTGAGGTATGACAGGAGTTGTACCTAGTGAAAGGAATATGAAAAAAGCTCGACAGGATGTCGGGCTTTTTTTTATTCGATTTGAATTTGTTTTGCCCAAAACTCAATAAGAAATTGCAGAGATTGGCTGAGCGGTTTGTAGCTTGGCCAAATCGCATGAATTGGCATATCTAACCCATTGGTCGTATCACTAAATGCTAAACGAGCTAAACTTTGCTGGTTAAAATGCGCTTTCACAACAGAAAGGGGAAAATTTCCCCAACCTAATCCTTGCTCGACCATCTGAATTGCCATCGACAAATTATCAGTCGTCCAATAGGTTTCAGAAACTAGAATGCGTGGATCGGGTAAAGCATAATGTTTACTCGCCACAATAATTTGTCTTAATTCAGAGAGCGTGGTGAGTTCATTACGCTGCTGTTCTTTCAATTTCTGTGCATTGTAGGGTGAAATGGCTGCTACAAACTTTTCCATCGCTAATAATCGAAAACGTTGGTTTGTATCAATATTTGAAGAACTATAAGCAACATATAAGTCAATTTCATTTTTTTCTAGGCGCACTTTTAATTCTTGTTGAGGCGCTGAAACCATTTCAATATTGAGTAGTGGATAACGTTGAATCAGTTGTTCAATTCCCGCCAATAAAAACTTTTGGTTGACGTCTGCAGCAACCCCAATCGAAATATCAGTTTCGAGTCCCATCGAAAGCTCGCTTAAATGCATTTCAAGTTGGCGCATTTTGGTGACAATCAACCGTGCATGAGGTTCAATTGAAAGAGCGACTTCGGTAGGGGCGAGATGATTTTTACTGCGCTCAAATAATTTTAAATTCAATTCAGCTTCGAGATTCGCAATCGTCATGCTGACAGCCGAGGGCACTCGATTCAAGGCACGTGCTGCTGCGGAAAAATTACCACGATCAATGATTTCAAGAATCAACTCTAACTGATCACTGCTGAGTTTCATGACAATTTCCTTGTCAGTAAATCTGATGACGATTAACTTTTTTTATCAAATTTAAAGGGTAAAATCCACTCATTATTGATTTTAAGGTGTGGTCATGCAAGGAACCAAGAGAAGAGTCACCTACGTATTTTTCTATGAAGTTTTTAGCTTTTTCATCTGTGCGATGGTGCTGGCTGTACTTTCGGATACAAGCATAAGTCATACAGGACCTTTGTCGATCTTGATTGCTGTGATCGCAGTGACGATAAATTACTTTTATAACCATGTATTTGAGATGTGGGAAAAAAAGCAGATCTCCAAAAAACGCACAGTAATGAGACGGGTGGTACATGCCATCGGCTTTCAAATTGTTTTAGTGATGATTTTGATTCCACTCATTGCATGGTGGATGCAGATCAGTTTAATAAAAGCATTTTTGTTAGATTTCAGCCTGATGGTTCTAATACCTTGTTATACCTTTGTTTATAATTATCTTTTCGACCATATCTTTGGTTTACCCAGTCATTTGGTGGAGTCGAAACCTGTATCTGTTTAAGTCATTCCTTCATTTGAAATGTATTTTTATCTATTTGTTATTTATCTCAAAATCACAGAATTATTTGAAAAAGAGCGTATTTATATACGCTCTTTTTGATGGATTTTTAATCTAATTTTGAAAGGGAGATTTCTAATTTAGAGACGAATCCACGTCATATTTCTAAACGTATTATTATTCGGGTTTTTAGCTTTTATCGTGAGCATTTTACCTGTTTTGCTTAAACGCGCATTCAAACTATATTTATATCCATCATAAGGATTGATCCATACACCTTGTCCAAATTCTTCATTTAGATTCAGCATTTTAAGATTACTTAGTACTTCCATACCAATAATCGGCTGATTTTTTAAAGCACCAGTACAAGGGGTGCATAGTGTCGGAATCGCCTCTTTGCCTTGAGGGTACATTTTTACAATGACAGCACTGTATTGTTCAGTTTTAGAATTACGTCTGATCACAATATCAGATAGATAAGAACCACTCCGTTCATCTACCACTTTCCAAGTGCCGATCAATGGATCAGTGGGCATTGCGATCGCTGAAAATGAACTACTTAAGCCTAGGAGAAAGGCGAAACTACGAAAGAAATGAGAATTCATAAAATATATTACGTCTAAAGAGGAATGTGTGAGCAGTGAAATTAATCAAAATATTATTATATTATTATTGTAATTAAATTGTAATATCAAATATTTAGGGAGCAATTTTAGCTCCCTCTATTTTAACCTATACGATACAAACGTTCTTTGGGAAAGACAGCGGTAAAGGTTGAGCCTTCGTTTTCTTTGGAGCTAATTTCTAAATGGGCGCCATGTTGCATTAAAACATGTTTGACAATTGCTAAGCCTAAACCGGTTCCCCCTGTCTGACGGCTACGTGCGCTGTCAACACGATAAAAACGCTCAGTTAAACGGGGTAGATGTTTTGGATTAATGCCAATCCCATTGTCTTGTACGGTAAAGTAAGCGTGATCACCATCTTCATGCCAGCCAATCGTAATAATGCCGCCTTTCGGCGTGTATTTAATTGCATTGGTGATTAAATTACTAAACGCACTGGCAATTTCCATATCAGAGCCGATTAAATCACAATGACTGTCGATATCTAAATTTAAAGTATGACCATAATCGAGATTATAAGCACGCGCATCATCAAATAATTGATTCATCAAATTTGCCATGTCAATAATTTGATTTTTAGCAACTTTTTTATTGTTTTCTAAATTGGATAAAAGCAATAAATCATTCACCAATGCATTCATACGTTTGGTTTGTGATTGCATTTGAGTGAAAGCGCGTTTCCAGCGAGGAGTAATGTCATCTTGATCGATAAATGTTTCGATATAACCACTCAATACGGTGAGCGGTGTACGTAATTCATGAGAAATGTTGTCCACGAAGTCTTTACGCATTTGTTCAAGATTATGTACGCGAGTGGTGTCATACGCCACCAATAAGCGGCTTTCACCACCAAAACGAGTTAACTTCACTTGCACATATCGGTCTTCGTCCATTTGAGCCTGTAAACGGATACCATCAGGTGCTTGATCGATATGATTAAAATATTCAATAAAACTGGGTTGACGCAAAATAGCCAGTAAATTACGTCCGCGATCCAAAGGATTGATGCCCAATAACTTCTCGGCAGCAGGATTCCACCATTCAATCTGATGTTGGTCATCAATCAAAACGACAGCTTCAGCCAATGCAACCAGCGATGATTGAGCACGATCAATCAAACCTACCATTTCAGCTTGAACGATACGTTCTTGTCGCTGCGCTCGATAGACATTAAATAATAATGCACCCCAAATACCGCTTAGATTTGGGGGAACATCATAGGGGCGATTTGAGATCCACTCATTGACCAAATACAGTGAGCGGAGTTGGAGTATAAAAAAAACGACGAACGCGACAAAAATACAGCTCCAAAAGTATCCAACCCCGAATCCAATTAAGCTCGCAATCAATAAGAAAAAAAGTAGCAGTCTTAGATCTTGTTTTGCAAACGTCCATAAATTGCTGTGACGGAAACGTTGATGTTCACGTGCCAGTTCAGGGACGGGATAAGGTTCATACATAAAGGATTTTAACCTGCTGCCAAATCAGCTCGTGTAGAAAAACGATAGCCTGTGCCACGTACTGTTTGTACAAAACGATCTACGCCGAAAGGTTCTAAGACTTTGCGTAAACGTCGGATATGCACGTCAATGGTACGATCTTCGATATAAACATTACCGCCCCAAACTTGATCCAGTAATTGTGCACGTGTATACGCACGTTCAGGGTGTGTCATAAAGAAAGCCAATAAACGATATTCGGTTGGACCCATATCGAGAATACTGTTACCAAAGCTCACACGCTGGCTGACTGGATCGAGCATTAAGCCATTAGCATCAATGACTTTTTCGCCACTGAGCGCATTTGCACGACGTAATACCGCTTTGATACGAGAAACCAATTCACGCGTAGAGAATGGTTTGGTCATATAATCATCTGCACCCGCATCTAACCCTTGCACTTTATGGTCTTCTTCACCACGTGCTGTCAGCATGATGACAGGAATCTCAGCTAAGTTTTCATCACGTTTGAGACGACGGCATAGATCTACACCACTGACACCACCCGGTAGCATCCAATCCAGCAAAATAAGAGCAGGACGCTGATCGACGATAATCTGATGCGCTTGTTTGGCATCCTCAGCTTGTAAACATTGGAAGCCTGCCATATCCAAAGAGGTATGGATCATTTCGCGGATCGGTAGCTCATCATCGACAATTAAAATATAGTCATCTTTCACTGCGCAATACCCTTAAAATCTGTAACGGTGAACCGTTTTGTTGTTATGACAGGCTTATTACAAAGATTAATTATGACAATATCATTGCAAAAGAGTTAATAAAGTCGAATTTAGCAATAAATTGTGACAATTCTAGGGCAGAGTAGTGACCAAATGATGACAAGTTGTTTGCAAATAAAACAAATGAATTCATTTGGTTAATACCATTGAAACCTTTCTATTGTGTTCGTCACAAAACTGTAAAAGGATTTTAATTTTTTTGTGAGGTGGTTTCAATAAATGATAAAAACACAGCACAACAAGCAGATAACACATCTTCTAAGGGTTGTTTAAAACCTTCGGAAACCCAACGAATAATAATATGCGTGACGTAACCATTTAAACCTGTTGCCATTAATGAAACTTCTTCACCGCTTTGAGGTGCATTCGGCATGGTAATCATCACGAAAGCTTGGATAATTCGGTCGAATTGAGTCAAGGTTTCTTGAATCGTCGCCTGATTATGTAAATCTTGCACCAACATGGCATCGATATAAATAATTCGTGCCATACGAGGGTCATCTTTAATCGCACTCAATAATGCAGATAAACCTGCCGTAACCATATTCTTAGGTTCAGGTGCAGCCATGAGCACAGCTTGGGTCAAACAATTTTGCATTTTGCCAATCATTTTTAAGAATACCGTTTGGAAAAGCTCCTCACTTTTCTTAAATGATTCGTAAAAATAACGCTCAGTCAGCTTCGCCTCATTACAGACATCTTTGACAGTGACCGAAAAAAAACCCTGTGTACCATAGGTTGCAATGCCTGCTTCAATCAACTTTTCGCGGCGAGCTTCTTTGCGTTCAGTTAAAGAGAGACCTTTAAACTGACGCTCTTTCGCTTCGGTATTATTTTTCTTGCGTGTCGCTAGATCTTCAGTTGCCATGGAAAAACCGTTCCCTAAAAAGTCTTTAAATCGTATGTCTAAGATTTATTTGCATTTTAAACAGGTCTTGCGAATTTAGAATAACTAAATTTCGTAAAACTTATTTCATCGTGTCTAAACATCTTACGTCATGAAATGTAAATAGACCTAATATGACAAGCAATATGTTGGTTATTGCCATTTGTCTTAAAGCTGTAGTGTACTATATTGACAACCCGTATTGTCAAAATTATATTGGTTATAGCTTAAACTGCACATGATCAAGACAAATGTGTGCATATCATTCGCAATACAAAGGATAGGCAATGAAAAATTTTAAAAATAAAGTCGCAGCGATCACAGGTGCAGGTTCTGGGATTGGACAACAATTGGCAATTTTATTGGCTAAACAAGGTTGCCATTTGTCATTGAGTGATATCAATGAGAAAGGATTAGCGCAAACTGTTGAGTTGGTAAAACAAAACCCAATCACAGTAACGACCAAAGTTCTTGATGTTTCAAACCGTGAAGCGGTGAAGCAATGGGCGCAAGAAACTGTTCAAGATCATGGCTCAGTGAATATGATTTTCAATAACGCAGGTGTGGCACTTGGCTCAACTGTTGAAGGCGCAAGTTATGAAGATTTGGAGTGGATTGTAGGCATTAACTTCTGGGGTGTTGTTTACGGCACCAAAGAATTCTTACCATTCATTAAGCAAACCAAAGATGGTCATATCATCAATATCTCAAGTATTTTTGGTTTAACTTCGCAACCAACACAATCTGCATACAATGCAACAAAATTTGCGGTACGTGGTTTTACTGAATCATTACGTCAAGAACTTGATATTGAAAAGAGTGGCGTAAGTTCTCTTTGTGTACACCCAGGTGGTATCCGTACCAATATCGCAAAAGCTGCCAAAATGAATGACAGCTTAAAGAGCTTGGGCATGGATCCAAATAAATCGATCAAGCAGTTTGATAAATTCTTACGTACACCACCAGAAGAAGCTGCACGTCAGATTTTAAACGCCGTGTTGAAAGATAAACGCCGTTTGTTAATTGGAACAGATGCACGTATTGTGGATTCTTTCCAACGTCTATTCCCGACGGGTTATCAACGTATTGCTGCACTTGCAACGAAAATGATGTAAGTTGCAAGCATAAAAAAGCCATTCTTAGAGAATGGCTTTTTTATTTGAGGATCAAAGAAATTTTTAAATAAGGACTTTGATCTTGGTCTTCTTCCAAACAAACTGATAATAAGAGGCTTGTAATACACATAAGCACACAAAAGAAAGTGCATAAGCAGTCCAAATGCCCGTTAAGCCCCATAACGAACTAAACCAATAGGCACAAGGAACTTCAATTAGAATAATAGTGAGAATATTGATCATCATTGGAACATTGACGGTTCCACTAGCTCGCATGATTGAAGCAAAAATAGCGCTTGCGCCAAAGAATAAAATTGACCATAAAACAATAAATAAGAGCTGCTGCCCAAGTTCAATGACGCTATGATCGGTAATAAATAGAGCCATTAAATATTTGGAAAATAAGTAAGCCAAAGTGATCAAACTGCCAGTAAATATGACATTCATTCCTAAAGCCGTTCGTGTGACTTTGGCTAATAACTCGGGTTTGCCTGCACCAATCGCTTGAGCGGCAAAAATAGAAGCCGCAATTGAAATAGAGAGGGCTGGAAATTGAATATAGTTGAGTACTTGGTTCACTGCACCATATGCTGCGGTCGCATGTGCACCGTAATGATTAACCAAACCAATAATGACTAAGCCTGCCAATGAAGTTGTCACCATTTGGATGCCTGTTGGGATACCAAGTTTTAGGATCAGTTTACTTAATCTTGCATCATGGCGAATGCTTTGCAAAAGTCGCGCATCTATTTTGAGAGGATGATTCTTATAATTGAGGTAGAAGCTTAGAAAGATCAGTACAGCAGCATATCCCATGATCGTTGCAACAGCAGGGGCGACAATACCTAGAGCAGGGAATCCAAAATAGCCTTTGAGCAAAACAGGCGTTACTGCCAGACCAATCAGGCTGGTTAGGCTCAATGCAATTAGAGGGGTAACACTATCACCGACACCGCGTAAAATCGAAGTATAAATAATATAGACAAACAATAATGGACTACCCACTAGCATCCAGCGAACATAAGGTAAAGAAAGATGCATGACTTTAGGATCTGTACCTAATAATTGCAAAATATGCTCGGCAAAGCTCCAACCTAAAACAGCAATAATGCTGCCCCCAATTAAAGTCATAAATAGAGTCGAACCAATCACACTTCTGACTTTTTCAAGATTTTGCGCACCCCATGCCTGTCCAATCAGTACAGTCGTTCCTGCGGAGATTCCGATCACAAATGCCAATAAAAAGAAAAGAATTGGGAAGAATACAGAAACCGCAGCAATCGCATCAACTCCCATCATTTGACCTACAAAGATGGTATTAATCGTTCCCGACAAGTTCTGTAAAATGTTGGTAGCAATCAACGGAACAAGAAAAACAAAAAAAGTTTTCCATAGATTGGGTTGCATGACCAAAGGTTGGCGTGGTGTCATTCAGTTTCCTTCACGCTTCATCCTGAAACGGCTATATTTTTTCCAACATAACATTATCGTTACTGTTGGAGGCATGATTGTTCAGTTTATTTTTGTAGATCAACATTGTACGAGGATTTGACTCGCACGCTCTAAAGTCTGGTCTGTTTTGGCAAAACAAAAACGAATCAGGCGTAGTGATTCAGGTGCTTGTTGATAAAAAACGGAAATAGGAATCGCGACAATTTTGTGTTGTTCTGCGAGGAATTGGCACATTTCCACATCATTCAAATCAGGGCGAATCGCACTGTAATCTAAATTTTGGAAGTAGGTACCTTGTGATGGAATAAACTTGAAACGTGAACTTTGAATTTGAGTATTAAAAAGATCTCGTTTTGCTTGATAAAAGTTCGGGAGTTCCTGAATGTGCTCAGGATGTTGCTGCATATAGTTCGCTAATGCTATTTGGCAAGGTGTGGTTCCGCAAAAATTGGCAAATTGATAAATTTGACGAAACAAACGCATTAAATGTGGTGCTGCAATGCAATAACCCGTTTTCCAACCTGTAACATGATAACTTTTTCCAAAAGAACCGATTACATAACTGCGGTCACGTAATTCGGGGAATTGCAGTGCACTAAAATGTTTTTGTCCATCAAAAACAAGATGTTCATAGACCTCGTCAGAGAGCACAACGATATTTTTATCTTGAATGAGTTCAATAAGTTGATGCCAGTCTTGTTCTGACCAAATCGCACCAGTCGGATTATGCGGTGTATTGACGATAATCATGCGAGTTTTTGCATTGATACAATCTTTAACTTTTTGCCAATTCACCTGAAATGTTGGTGCTTCTAAATGAATATGAACGGATTTCCCCCCTGCCAGTTGTACTGCAGGGGCATAGCTGTCATAGCTCGGGTCAAAAATAATGACTTCATCATCTGCATGGATACAGGCTTGAATGGCACAAAAAATCGCAATGGTTGCGCCAGGGGTAATTGTAATTTCGGTGACAGGATCGAGTTGCAGTTGATCTCGCTGTAAAAACTGTTTGGCCAGTTGTTCTCTGAGTACTAAAACACCATCTCCCGCAGGGTATTGGTTATAACCTGAAAGCGTGGCTTGGCTCAGCGCTTCAAGCAATGCAGGTGGAGCAGGGAAATCGGGGAAGCCTTGAGACAGATTCAGTGCATTCAGTCGTTGTGCGAGTTCAGTCATCACGCTAAAAATAGTAACACCTTGGCTTGGGAGTTTTGACTGAAGCTGCAACATTGTTTTTAACCTGATTGATGTTTTATTTAGGACTGATTGTATCGAGAAAGAGCGGCCTTTTCCAAATTATCGATCTCTAAATAAAAAGAGATATGTCTCTTGTTGGTTTGAAACATGTGTTTCACATCAAGAGAAATATTGGAATTGTGTCTTAATAAAAACAATACTGACAGAATTGGTCAATTTTGATTTAAAATTGTAAATTTAATTGTTAATTTTCAAATATATATGTTGTTTAAATTTTATTTTTTAAGCGATATAATTTACAGATAGTGATTAAAATAAATACTATTTTTTGTCAAATAGGGCATTCAGTAATGGACAGTTTCGATCTAAAAATACGCTACCCACATCATATTGATTTAAAAGATGTAGAGCAGCTTGAGGCACTGAATACCATTGGGGTATTAACTCGTTTTGATAAAATGGGCTGGAAAAAACAATTAAGCCGTTGGCTGCAGCTGAATGGCGCTAGCCCAACGTTTACCATTACCGATGAAAAGACAGAACAAACGATCGAAATCGTATTAAATACCTATGGATCATTTCAAGAACTTAATTTTATTGTCAAGACAGATATTCCTGCTGTTGTTGCTAAAAAACAAATGTTTGGATTAGTTACACGACAGGCGAAAGAAAAAGTTCATTTTAAACAACTTTCATTGGTACAAGTAAAAGCCTATCTCACTGCATTTTTAAAACAAGATACAGATACTTTGATTCGTTATTATCAAGAAAGTAAATACATGGTTTGATCTACGAAAAGGAAGTGAAATAACACATCTCTAAATTTGATTATATTCACATTGGAGCTTATTTTATTTCAATGAAGAAATAAAAAAAGACGACAAAACAGCACTGTTTTACCGTCCTTAATCATATCATTTACAAAACATTTTCAACAATGGCGCGAATGATACCGAGTGCTAAACCAATAAAAGCACCGACAATCACACCGTTGACGCGGATCATATGCAGATCACCACCCACCTCACTCTCGATTTTGGCGATCATTTCGCGTGAATCCCATTCGTGAATACGCTCGCTGATATAGCGGATAATCTTATCGCTGTATTGTTCACTGAAATTAGTCGCTAAGCCGACCATTTTCTCATTTAACACTTGGCGTACTTTTTCATTCTGAATCAAGCTTTCACCAAGCTGTTGTATCGCAGCCTGTAAATTCGTTGCAATACCAGAATCTTCCTGCATTAAATCCGTTTTAATGGCATCACATAAAATTGCCACAGCACCACTAATAAAGTTCAGAACTTGAGGGCTATCAAGAAGGGCATCTTTACCACTATTCAAACATTGACTGGCTTCACTCTCCGTATCAGCGAGTTGTAACATGAGTGAATGTGTGGTTGTTTCAATGTCTTGTCGCCATGGATGTTCAGGGTTAGCCAACATCGATTCAACTTTTTCAATCAGTGAGTCAATTGTCCGTTGTTGCACATCAATCCCAATCCAGCTTGCACCTTTGGCAAGTTTCCAAACACCTAATTCTTGGAAAAGTTTACGTGATAGATCTCGTGCCTCTTCAGGATGAGAGACCATCCACTCATGCGCCAGATCAAGACCACGTTGTAATACGTCTTGATGGAAATCATTTTCTAAAACAGCACGTAACATTTCACTGGCTAATTTATTGATTTTAGTACTGCGGACCCATTGCACACTATTGTTTTGCACAAAGTGGGCAATTTGATCTTGGCTCACAAATTCAAAAATTTTCGGTACAGTATGTTGAATCATCTGTACGACTTGCTGGTTATTTTGAGGGTTTGCTAGCCATTGACCGACGGCCAAACTGAGGTCGGCATTTTTTAAACTACGTTCAACGATTTGAGGAGATAAAAAGTTTTCTTGTACAAAGCGGCCCATTGATTCTGCAATACGCGCTTTATTCCGTGGAATGATTTCGGTATGGTCACGCAATAGTTTGGGTAAAGGCATTTTTCCAAAAGGATTGCGGAAAAGTACAGTGACAGCGTACCAATCAGCCAGCCCACCAACTACACCTGCTTCCGCACCTAACATAAAAATATGAATAACCCATTTATATTCAGGTAAAAAATGCGCCGCGACCATTAAGCCAATCCATGCTACAACCGCAATGATCAATGCCATAGTGGCGAAGTACTTACTTCTTTGCAGGCTCGGTACGTGAATTTCTTCGACTGAATTCATTGAGTCATCCTTATCAATTTACTTTTTGTTTTGAGGTGGCGCAGGGGGCTGCAACACGTCTCCTGTTGGACTCAATCCGTATTTTTGCCCTAATGATTGCAAAATGAGTTGCGCATCAAAAGCATCAGGTGATTGCTGCTGAGTCTGAAAACACTCGATAGTATACGACACTTGGATTGGATCAAGATTGACCACTTGAGGCATATCATAGAATGGATCAGGCCAAAAGGCAGGATGGCGGCGGTAATAACCATATGGGTAATAAGAGGGTGTCGGATAAATCACAGCTTGGCGTTGCGTCTTGTGACGTGCATTACTTGGATCATCAACAACGGTAAAATAACGGAAACCGTTTTTGACTGTAGTTTGTGCAGCTTTGAGTAAAGTAATTTCTTCTGCCGTACCATAACTCAAATTATTATCTGCCTGAAAACCGACACGGAACGTTTTATTGTTTAGTGGATAGGCTGTGAATTGCCCGAGTTGATCGAAAGTTTTAGGTTTTGATGGAACAGTTGCACATCCTGCCAGTGTTAATGTAACAAGGAGAGGGGCACATATGAATAAAGATTTCATTTTGCAATTCCTATGTTCAATGTCTCAGGAGACGAGAGACTTAAAAGCTGCTATTCGGTTCTGTTAAAAAGGTCAGTTCTTCAGGTGTCGAGCTTCGACCTAAGATGGCATTACGATGTGGATAACGGCCAAAACGGTCAATAATCACTTTATGCTTTTTTTCAAAGCTCAAATTAATTTCGTTTCCTAAACGCTGGAACAGTTTTAAAGCAAACTCATGCATTAATTTAGATTCACTATGCATAAATGGCATATATAAAAATGAGCGTTGTTCGGGATTAAGTTGAGCATCGAGTTGTAAACTAATTGCTTCTTGAGCAAGCATCAATGCCATACTGTCATAGGCAAAAGCTTGCGCTTGATCACGATATAAGTTGCGAGAAAATTGATCCAACACAATAATTTCGGCTAAACGACCTTCTGGTGTGTGTCGCCAAGACCAAAGCTCTGCTTGGATCGCTTGATGGTGAATTATTTGAAATTGGTCGCGAATTTTTGCATCAAATTCATCACTTTTGGCAAACCAAAGTGAACGGTGTTCAGGATTAAACCAAAAATTAAGAATGTCCTGTGCTTGCATAGTTCAGTGCTCATGGGAAGATTTATTTTTTAATAAAATCACAATTTCAGCATGTCTTATATAACAAGATTGTGATAAAAATTGCCAAACTAAATCAGATGACTAGATCACAATTGTCGTTATAATTGGCAGAATAACCAAGTCGCGACCATTTATGTGGTTGGCTGATCTTAAATAAGCGAGCATATAAATTATGAATCAACCCAGCATACATTCTTCCTCTGTGATACCGACTTGGGTAGATGCTTCGCTATTAAAGGGGATGCTACGCGGCATTGAACGCGAAAGTTTACGTATGCAAAGCAATGGATTTTTATCACAAAAAAATCATCCAGAAGCTTTAGGTTCTGCACTGACACATCCGCATATCACGACAGATTATTCAGAAGCATTGATGGAGTTTATTACTACGCCGAAAACAACCATCGTGGCTGCATTAGATGAATTAAGAGATATTCATAGCGTGGTACATCAGCAGCTAGAAGAAGGCGAAAGATTATGGCCACTGTCCATGCCGTGTATGTTGGATGATAATGAAGAAAATATCCGATTAGCACAGTACGGCACTTCTAATATTGGCCGCTTTAAAACCTTATACCGTCATGGTTTAGGTGTACGTTATGGTCGCCGTATGCAAACCATTTCGGGCGTGCATTACAACTTATCTTTCCCGGATCAATTGTTTGCAGTATTGCAACAACATGAAACCAAGCAAGAATTAAAACAACTCAGTTTGCAGGATTATCGTAGCCATCGTTATTTTGGTTTGATTCGAAACTTTATTCGTTTGATCCCATTAGTGATGTATATGTTGGGTGCTAGCCCATCGGTTTGTCGTTGCTTTTTAACAGGGCGCGAGCATCATTTACAGCCTTTAGTTAAAGGGACTTTATACTTACCAGAAGCGACCGCTTTGCGTATGGGACGTTTGGGCTATCAAAACTCAGCGCAAAAAGAATTAGGTATTCATTACAACGATCTACACGATTATCTTGACGGATTACAAAAAGCGGTACATACCCCTTATCCTGAATTTACCGATTTAGGTTTAAATGATGAACAAGGTGAGCCGATTCAAATCAATGATCACGTGCTCCAAATCGAAAATGAATACTACAGTCTAGTTCGTCCGAAACAAGTACCACAAGCAGGTGAAACCCCATCACAAGCATTGAAGAATCGTGGTGTTGGATATGTAGAATTACGTGCCGTAGATGTGAACCCTTATAGTGCGATTGGAATTGATGAAATTTCAGCGGGTTTTCTTGAAAGTTTAGCGTTGTATTGTTTATTAAATGACAGTCCTGATTTGTTTGCAGAAGAGCAAGAGCAAATTGATCATAATCAAACTGAAGTGGTCAATCGTGGACGTGCAGTAGATGCTAAAATTATAGAAGGTGAAACAATAGTTTCACTGCATGATTGGGCACAACGTCATTTAAATGCGATTCAAGACTGCGCTACTTTGTTAGATCAAATGGATGGTTCACAGTTATATTCTGAGGCAATCCAAGTGATGCAGCAGCGTTTAAATCATGTTGACAATACGCTTTCCGCGCATGTGATTAAAGATACTTTGGATAATGGTGGGACATGGAGCTTTGGGAGTGTTATGGCTCAACAACATGTCAATCGTTATGAGCAACATCAGCTGAGTGCAGAAAGAGAACAATATTTTGCAGAATTAGCGCAAACATCGTTGCAAAAACAGGCGCAACTTGAACAAGATAACGACATCAGCTTCGAACAATATCTTGCACAATACCGTTAAAATTTTAGAGGACTTCCCATGCGATGGACTTATCGCTTAGTTAGTGCATTACTGGTACTAACGAGTATTATTGGTATCTCGTTTGCGTTGTATTTAGAACATGTGCAAGGTTTAGAGCCTTGTCCACTGTGTATTTTCCAACGTATTGGCTTAATTGGAATGGGATTGATTGCGTTAGTCGCATTTATTCATAATCCGATTTCAAATGGTTTTAAACGTTTTTATGCACTATTAGCAACTTTATCCATCGGTTGGTCTGTGGGCGTGGCATCTCGTCATGTTTGGCTACAACATTTACCACCTGATAAGGTGCCAAGTTGTGGTCCAGGCTTGGACTATTTAGTTGATGCATTGCCAATGAAAGCGGTATTTCAGGAAGTGCTTTCAGGTTCAGGCGAATGTGCAGCAATTGATTGGACTTTTTTAGGACAATCACTACCAGTGTGGTCGTTGCTATATTTTAGTTTGATCTTATTGGTATGTTTGTGGCAGTTGTTTAGACATTATAGTGCTGCTAAATAATAAAAAAGCCAACGATACGTTGGCTTTTTTATTGGATCAAGAAGACTGGTATCAGGTTTCTACGATGCCATCTAAATCATCAAAAGTATAATTATTCGGAACATTAATTAAATGTGTTTGGATACCTTCCTCAACGACTTCGTCAACATCAGGATATAACCAACGCGTAATCTGTTCAGCAACACTCGAATGGTACTGAATTTCAAAATGGTTTAAACCATAGAATACGGCTTTATGGGTTTCTGGTAATTTAAGTTGGAAGCGTGGATTTTGATGTTCACCTAGCGCACTTTTTACGCTGACCAAATAATCGCCAATGACAGAGAGTGCTTTATTACGCAATTTCTCAAATTCTAAAGTACCTGCAATTAAGAAGGTATTGATATGTGAGGGTAATGGAGCAGGTTTACGATTATCATCAGCAAAGCCAATACGTGCATCATTATGTTCCCAATCATCATCTCGAACACTGCCATGACGCAAATCTAAAATACCATTACTACGAATGTTGACCAGTTGACCAATTAAGCTAATAAAAGGGAACGCGCCCAATTTATCTTGCAAAATAAAACCAAAGCGTTCTAGCACTGCACCATGATGTGGCGAACCAATGCAAACTAAATTCTCAACCATATGCACCCATTGGTAGAGATTTTGTTTGCCATAAAATAGGGCACTCCGTGAAACCAAGCCACCCATACTATGTCCGATTAAATCAATGCTAGTGATTCTTGGATTTCGTTGCACTAAATCTTCAAGTACATTTGCAAAGCTTCGACCATTTGCAGAAATACGACGCCCTGTATTGTAGTTCAGATATAACATGGTGTTGTTGTCCCGTTGCGCAAGCAGACGTTCACCAATTCCACCATAACGGCTATTTGACCAGCTGAGATGATTCATACACAGACCATGTGTAAGAATGACAATACGACCAGTTAATTCACCTTGTTGTAATGATCCATAATGATCATAAAGCACCATAGGTAAAGCCATTGGGTTGTGTTGTTTTAAGAAAAAGTCTCCAAAAATCCCATTTAATGCACCCACCACGAAATGCAGTGTTGGTGTCAGGGGTTTATCATGCAGCACAGGGAATTTTTCAATAATATGACGTAAACTTGGTGCAAGAAAACTGCTACCGTACTTCTGTAATGTGTCATAAGAAAATTGATAAAATTTTTGCAACTGTGGAAGTTTCTGTAAATTTTTAGCTTTTTGTGCGCTTAAACCAAGTGTTGTCCGTAACACTTCTGTTTGCACTAATTGCACCAATTCGTGAACACCACTTAAGCTCGTGCTCACAACTTGCGCCAAACCTTCCAAAACATCTGCCTGACTAGGGGGTGTACTGTCCCATTTGCAGTAGGTTTCATGCAGAGGCGTTAAACTTGGCATATTGATTTCCCCATCCTTGATATATACCGAAGGTTTGAAGTAATTGACTTAATATTCTTTAGATAAACTACAACAAACGCTTACATCTTATGTGTTTCATAAGTAATTTTTTTAGAATACTGATGAACGGAGTGCACTATCGTTTTTTGTGTCAGACAATATCAAGCTTAAATGTAATTTATATTGTTATTTGTTTATCTATTAACCTAAATAATGTGATTTATTTGGCAATAAGTCAAGCTGTTGTCTATTATGGTGCGTATGCAAATTATTTATTTACATGGCTTTCAAAGCAGTCCCATGTCAAAAAAGGGGCAACAATTAGAACAATATTGCACAAATGTTGAGCATGCTGATGTGCATTTACCTGATTTGAATAAACCGCCTGAACACGTTTTAAGAGATGTTTCTAAGCTGATTGAAAGTTTACCACTCGATCAAGTTACATTGGTTGGAAGTAGCTTAGGGGGATTCTATGCGACATATTTTGTCGCAAAATATGGATGCCCTGCTGTACTGATTAATCCTGCTATGCAACCATGGCAGTTATTCGAAGATTTATTCGGGATTGAACAAATCCCGCTCAAAGTCACTGATTCATGGACACTCGATGCCGACCAATTGCAGCAATTACAATCAATTGCTGACACGAAGTTAAAGCATGCTGATAAAATTCTTGTACTGTTGCAACGAGGTGACGAAGTCTTGGATTATCGTCAAGCACAACGTTATTATAATGCAGCACAGCCATCTGCATTGATTTTAACCGACGCTGATGGTAATCATGCAATGGATGATTTTGAAGAAAAATTACCTTTCGTACTCCGATTTTTATCGACAGCCCTCTAATAAGGAAGTCAGACCCAGTGACACAATACACGGCACAATCCCTTGAAGTTCTTTCTGGTTTAGATCCTGTTCGTCGTCGTCCCGGTATGTATACCGATACCTCACGTCCAAACCATTTGGCACAAGAGGTGATTGATAATGCGGTGGACGAAGCACTTGCAGGACATGCCAATCAAATTTGTGTCACCGTATATGAAGATGGTTCATTGTCAGTCGAAGATAATGGACGAGGTATGCCAGTCGATATTCATCCTGAATATGGACAAAGTGGTATCGAAATTATTTTGACCAAATTACATGCAGGCGGAAAATTTAGTACCGATAATTACCAATTTTCTGGTGGTTTACATGGTGTTGGTATTTCTGTCGTGAATGCTTTATCAACACGCGTTGAGGTTGCGGTACAACGCCAAGGTAACTTGTATCAAATGGCATTTGAACAAGGTGAACCTGTTGCACCATTATCGGTGTTAGAAGGTAAAGTTGCAAAACGTGCGACAGGGACAACCGTCCGTTTCTGGCCAGAAGCAAAATATTTTGATAGTCCAAAATTTGCACTAAAAGCATTGAAGCATAATTTGAAAGCTAAAGCCGTTTTAGCGGCAGGTTTAAAAATTATTTATGACGATAAAATTAATAACGAAAAAATTGAATGGCAGTTTGAAAATGGTCTAGTCGACTATTTAATGGATGAACTTGAGGATCGAGAGATTCTACCTGATCCTGCATTTGTCAGTAGTGGACAAGCAGAGCGAGCAGCTTGTGAATTTGCGATCTGTTGGAATGTTGAGGGTGGTGAACAAATACAAGAAAGTTACGTCAATTTGATTCCAACCGCACAAGGGGGAACCCATGTCAATGGATTGCGTTCAGGGGTCACGGAGGCGTTACGAGAGTTCTGTGAGTTACGTAATTTATTACCACGTAATATGAAACTCTCTGCGGAAGATGTTTGGGATGGGGTCAATTTCATTCTATCGCTGAAATTCCAAGAACCTCAATTTTCAGGGCAAACCAAAGAACGTTTATCCAGTCGTGAAGCCTCTAATATTGTGTTGAATATTGCCAAAGATGCATTTGCTTTATGGTTAAACCAACATGCTGAGATTGCAACGCAGTTAGCTGAAATGGCAATTGCTAAAGCTGGACGTCGCTTAAAAGCAGCGAAAAAAGTGGAGCGTAAAAAGATCGTCTCTGGTCCTGCATTACCCGGAAAACTGGCTGATTGTGTGGGTTTAACGCGTGAAGACAGCGAATTATTTATTGTCGAAGGAGATTCTGCGGGTGGAAGTGCTAAACAAGCGCGTGACAAGAATTTCCAAGCGATTATGCCGATTCGTGGAAAAATTCTAAATACATGGGAAGTATCTTCGGATGAGGTGCTCGCTTCTCAAGAGGTACATGATATTGCGATTGCCATAGGAGTTGATCCGGGCAGCGATGACCTATCTGAATTACGTTATGGCAAAATCTGTATCCTTGCCGACGCAGACTCGGATGGTCTACATATCGCGACATTACTCTGTGCGTTGTTTGTGAAACATTTCCCGACTTTAGTTGAAGACGGTCATTTGTTTGTCGCAATGCCACCACTGTATCGTATTGATATTGGTAAAGATGTTTATTATGCGTTAGATGATAGTGAACTCGAAAGCATTTTGAAAAAAGTGAAAGGTAATAAAAATCCGCAAATCACTCGATTTAAAGGATTGGGTGAGATGAATGCGAGTCAATTGCGTGAAACTACGATGGATCCCAATACCCGCCGTTTAGTCCAACTCGATTTGGATGATGCGCATTTTACCGCAGGATTATTAGATAAATTGCTTGCAAAAAAACGTTCGAGTGATCGTAAGCATTGGTTAGAGCAGAAAGGTAATTTAGCGGATATTGTGGTCTGATGAAACAATATCCTTCACCTGATGATATTCAGGAAATGCGTCGCAGAGGCTATGATCCCCGTACAATTGCAGAAGCTGAAGAGTTATTACCGCGCTGGCAGCAGTTGGATCAGCTTAGACAAAAGATTGAGAGTGCTTTTGCTGGGGTCACTTTGCAAGAGGGTATTGGTTTATATGAAGCGCAAGGAATAGATGATTATGCAAGTCAGGCACAATGTCTGGCTTATCGTGCCAAAGATGAAAAATTAGACTGGCATAATATCTCAATCAATGACTTGAATCGTTGTAACAGCAGTCCAACTTTCTTTGATGCTCAGGGTATGCTGTTTCATTTACCCGCATTTTTATTGGCAAGTTTAAATGGTGATTATTTACATGGGCTCACTTTTACATTGATACATCTAGGTGATCATACAGAAAGAAAATTTTGCTTGTTTAATGCCGAACAGCGTGCAGTTGTTGCAGACTATTTACAATTTTTGTTAGATGAACCTGATTACATATACGATCATGAGGAAATTAAGAGTGCCCTAATTACAGGTTATTGGTCTAATACAAACGAATATTAATGTGTTAGCAAATCAATTAAAAAATCTGCATCATTTTAGTTCACCTCGTTCTTTTTGTATGCAATGTTGTATACAAGATTGAATTCTTATTTATTTGATCTGATAAATATTAAAATAAAACAATAACTTAAATTATTGGCATAGAAATTGAATAACTCCACTCAGTAAAAATCACAATATCAACCTGTGGAGAACAAAGATGCAAAATAAATTGATGTCGATGTCTGTACTTATGGCAGCGATGATGGGGGTAGGACTGGTCGGTTGTTCAAAACCAGCAGAAAAAACAGAACAAACAAAAACTGAAACTAAAGCGGCACCTGCAGCAAGTGGCGATACGATTAAGGTAGGGATTTTACATTCACTCTCAGGCACGATGGCAATTTCTGAGACATCTCTGAAAGATACTGCATTGATGACAATTAATGAAATCAATGCCAATGGCGGGGTGATGGGTAAAAAACTCGAACCTGTCATTGTTGACCCAGCATCAGATTGGCCGCTATTTGCTGAAAAAGCACGTCAGTTAATTACTCAGGACAAAGTTGCTGTTATTTTCGGTTGCTGGACGTCAGTATCACGTAAATCGGTGCTTCCTGTGGTGGAAGAGCTGAATGGTCTGTTGTTCTATCCAGTGCAGTATGAGGGTCAGGAACAGTCTAAAAATATTTTCTATACAGGTGCGGCACCGAACCAGCAAGCGATTCCTGCGGTGGAATATTTAATGGGCGATGAGGGCGGCAAGGCACAACGTTTTGTGTTGCTCGGCACGGATTATGTCTATCCACGTACCACCAATAAAATTCTGCGTGCATTCCTGAAATCTAAAGGCGTTGCTGATGCAGACATTATGGAAGAATACACACCATTTGGTCATAGCAACTATCAAACCATCGTTTCCAATATTAAAAAATTCTCTGCGGGTAAAAAGACTGCGGTGATCTCCACCATCAACGGTGATTCAAACGTGCCGTTCTACCGTGAATTGGGTAACCAGGGTATTAAAGCCTCTGATATTCCAGTGATGGCTTTCTCAGTTGGGGAAGAAGAATTACGTGGAATTGATACCAAACCATTGGTGGGTCATTTAGCTTCATGGAACTATTTCATGTCAGTTAAAAATCCGAAAAATACCGAATTTGTGAATAAATTCAAACAGTACGCAGTGGAGTACAAGCTTCCAAATGCCGACAAAGTTGTGACCAACGATCCGATGGAAGCGACCTATGTGGGTATCAATATGTGGAAACAAGCGGTTGAAAAAGCAGGTACAACGGACGTTGATAAAGTTCGTGATGCGATGGCGGGTCAAACTTTTGCAGCACCATCGGGTTATACCCTCAAAATGGATGAAACCAATCACCATTTACATAAACCTGTGATGATCGGACAAATTCGTGGTGATGGTCAATTTGATGTGGTTTATAAAACACCACAGACCATCAAAGCTGAGCCTTGGAGCCCATATATTCCTAAATAATTTTCTCATGCAACCTGCTGCTTAGGCAGCGGGTTTTTCTTGGTTTTATTTCTGATTGATTGGTTTAAATAGAAAATATAAGGGGAGTCTTATGGCGAAACACTATGTTTTGGCACTGCTCTGCATCATGGCACAGATCATTTTTAATCCTGCATGGGCAGAAGTTACCTCACCAACAACAGTGACGTCTACAACTTCTCAGGATGCCATCCAAACTTTTGTTAAATCCGACTTTACCGCTCGTCGTGCCATGTTGAATCAATGGCCAGCGAGTATTGAGCAACTGGATCAATTGGTCGCGTATATTGATCAAAATGAGTTATATACCGATAGTTCAGGTCATACTTACATTTTAAAAAACGATGAAAAATTGTTGAGTTACCCACAACAACAACTCATCGAAACTTGGCCCTCAGATTTATCTCAAGTGACGCTAGTCAATACTTTACGTAAGGCACTGAACTTTGGACAAGCCAAAGCTAAACTCAATTCAGACGATGCTTCACAACGTTTGGCTGCGGTGGACATTTTAGAAAATAATTTAGATGAGCTCGATGTTGCCACAGTTAAGCAACTCTATCTCAATGAAAAAAGTGAAGCGGTTAAAGCACGTTTAGCACAGTTGAAAGCTCGTTTAGATTTTAATAGCCAAGATGAATTTACTAAAATCGAAGCGGTAAAAGTTTTGGCAGATTCGAACCGTCCCGATGTATTCGCATTGATCAACCAAAGCTTAGAACAGCCACAAAGTAATCCTGCATTAAAAGCGGCTTTGCTTGAAGCACAAAATAAAATTAAAACGCGTATTCAAATCAGTGAATGGTCAGGGCATGTATTTTCGGGTCTCAGTACCGCTAGTATTTTACTTTTAGCGGCGCTTGGTCTTGCGATCACATATGGTTTGCTTGGTGTCATCAATATGGCACATGGTGAACTCATCATGATCGGTGCTTATACCACTTACGTGATTCAAAGTTTTTTTAAAACGCACTTTGCAGGCTTAGTCGATTGGTATTTATTGGCTGCGATTCCTGCTGCATTTCTGGTGAGTGCGCTGATTGGCATGTTGATTGAACGCACGGTGATTCGCCCCCTGTATGGTCGCCAACTGGAAACATTATTAGCCACCTTTGGTGTCAGCTTAATCTTGATGCAATCGGTTCGGATGATCTTTGGTGCACAGAACGTTGAAGTGTCGAATGTCGCATGGCTTAGTGGTGGTATTGCCCTGACACCAAGCCTGATGTTGCCATATAACCGTATTGCGATTATTGGTTTTACTGTGGCGGTCTTACTGCTTCTAGTTTTCTTATTAAATAAAACCCGTTTTGGATTATTTGTCCGTGCTGTGACACAAAATCGTCAAATGGCGCGTGCCGTGGGAATTCGATCTGCACGTATCGATATGCTGGCATTTGGTTTAGGTTCAGGCTTAGCTGGATTGGCAGGTTGTGCGCTAGCACAAGTCGGCAATGTCGGGCCTGACCTCGGACAAAACTACATCATCGATGCTTTCCTTGTTGTTGTAGTTGGTGGTGTCGGTCAAGTATGGGGTGCGGTACTTGCAGCCTTAGGCTTAGGGATTAGCGGTACAGTTTTAGAGATTGGTTTAGGTGCGGTTTTAGCAAAAATTATTCTCTTGGTTCTTGTGATTTTGTTTATCCAAAAGCGTCCACAAGGTTTGTTTGCCATCAAAGGTCGTTTCGTGGAGTAAGCCAATGAAAATCACTTCTTTATTTGCAGATAAACCGTATAGCGCAATTGCGATTGCCATTTGTTTTACCGTGTTATTGAGCTTACCTTGGTTACATCTGTTATCCCCTGATTCGGCATTTTATCTGTCTGCGTATTGGATCACGTTAATTGGCAAAATCATGTGCTTGGCTTTGGTCGCGTTGGCACTGGATTTAGTGTGGGGCTATGCAGGGATTTTAAGCTTGGGGCATGGTTTGTATTTCGCCTTGGGTGGTTATGCCTTTGGCATGTACTTGATGCGCGAATCCGCAGGTGATGGCTTACCTGATTTCATGCGTTTCCTCAGTTGGACAGAACTCCCTTGGTATTGGGTTGGCACTGAGCATTTTGCTTGGGCGATGATCTTGGTTTTATCTGTGCCTGCCTTAGTTGCGTTTATTTTTGGTTTTTTTGCTTTCCGCTCAAAAATCAAGGGTGTGTATTTCTCAATTATTACCCAAGCCATGACTTTTGCCGCAGCCTTATTATTCTTCCGCAATGAGACAGGTTTTGGTGGAAACAATGGCTTCACGGGGTTTAAAACCTTACTCGGTTTTGATATCACCTCTGCGCCGATGCGTGCCACTTTATGTTTTGTCACTGCTTTGGTGTTAATGCTGTGTTTTATCGGCTTACGTCAACTGATGAATCGTCCTTATGGTCGAGTGCTTGGCGCGATTCGTGACAGTGAAAACCGCTTGCAATATTTGGGCTATCGCACACTGTGGTACAAGCTTTCAGCATGGGTGCTATCGGCAGTGATTGCAGGTATCGCAGGGGCGTTGTATGTGCCACAGGTTGGCATTATTAACCCAAGTGAAATGAATCCAGTCAACTCGATTGAAATGGCAGTGTGGGTTGCCGCAGGTGGTCGTGGCACATTGATTGGACCGATTCTTGGTGCAGGTTTAATCAATGCTGTGAAGACTTATTTTACAGTAGCAGCACCAGAAGCATGGTTATTGATCTTAGGTGCTTTATTTATCGTGGTGACGATTTTCTTGCCAAAAGGTGTGATTGGATTATTTGACCGTTTTAAAAAGGAGAGCAATTAAATGAGTGATTTATTCCTAGACTCAGCTCAACATGGCGGTCAACTCGGCGAGGGTTATGGACGCGCCAAAACTGAGGGCGCAGACTTTAGTCATGGCATTGCCTTGTATTTGGAAAAAGTCAGTGTCTGGTTTGATTCGTTTCGCGCCCTCAATGATTTATCACTGTATATCGCTGAAGGTGAATTACGCTGCATCATTGGACCAAATGGTGCGGGGAAAACCACACTAATGGATGTGATTACAGGGAAGACTCGTCCAACCACGGGCACTGCTTTTTTTGGACAAAACTATGATCTTGCCAAAATGAGTACCGAGGAAATTGCGGAAGCAGGGATTGGGCGCAAATTCCAAAAACCAACGGTATTTGAAAATTTCACAGTCATGGAAAATTTACTGCTCGCTGCACCACGAGATAAGCGAGTCAAGAAGAGCTTATTTTCTCGTTTAGACCCAGAAGCACAATTGGCATTGGATGAAAGTTTGGAGCAAATCCGTTTAAAGGAATTTGTAAAAAAGCCCGCAGGATTATTATCGCATGGTCAAAAGCAGTGGTTAGAAATCGGCATGTTATTGATGCAACGTCCGAAGCTGATTTTATTGGATGAACCTGTGGCAGGAATGACCGATGCAGAAACAGAACGGACGGCTGAACTGTGTTTGGAATTGAAAAAAAATCATACGCTTGTGGTCGTAGAACATGACATGAGCTTTATTGATACCATAAGCGAAAAAGTTACGGTATTAGCACAGGGCGCAATCTTGGCAGAAGGCACATTAGCAGAGGTACAAGCCAATGAAGATGTGATTGAAAAGTATTTAGGACGCTAGGAGACAGCCATGTTAGAAGTGAAAGAAATTAACCAGTTTTATGGTGGCAGTCATATTCTGCGTGACGTATCTTTTCAAGCGCCTATAGGTGAATGCAGCGTCGTTTTAGGACGTAATGGCGTAGGTAAAACCACGTTGCTGAAATGCTTGATGGGAATTTTACCGATTAAATCAGGACAAATTTTGTTAGACGGCAAAGACATAGCCAAGATGTCGCCTGAGCAACGGGTGCGTGCTGGCTTGGCATATGTACCGCAAGGACGAGATATTTTTTCAACTTTGACAGTAGAGGAAAATATCTTAATTGGTATGGCGAAATTTTCAGGTGCAAAAACACGGACAGTACCGAGTCATCTCTACGAAATTTTTCCTATACTTGATGAAATGAAACATCGCCGTGGTGGAGATTTATCGGGTGGTCAGCAGCAGCAGCTTGCAATTGCTAGAGCGTTGGCTTCTGAGCCTAGTGTCTTGATTTTGGATGAGCCAACTGAGGGGATTCAGCCGTCAATCATTAAAGATATTGGTCGCGTAATTCGTAAATTAGCAGATCAAGGGGAAATGGCGATCGTTTTAGTTGAGCAGTTTTATGATTTTGCTGAAGAGCTTGCAGATAACTATACCGTGATGGCGCGTGGTCAGGTGATCGCACAGGGGCAAGGTGCGGAAATGCCTGAAAAGGGAATAAGGGAGTTGGTGGCGATTTAATAAAAGCCTCGTAAGAGGCTTTTTACTTATTTACTCTCCACTTTATAGAACGTCCCACCAGCATAAACATTGTGTCCAAAGCCACAAGAAGATTCACTATCCTTCTGTTTCACCTCAATTTTTTGACCTAGATTCGGGTCATTAGCAAATTGAAGTTTGATCTGACAGTCTTCATAGCGATAGTTTGCCTGTTTTGCCGTGGTCGGCATGGTAGTTTCAAACTGCCCCATATTTGGACCATAAATCAGACCTCGAATCCCAAAGTAATAACCATCAAAAGCGATCTGATATTTATTTTGCTTTTTACTGACCTTAATGTAATCCCATTGCCCAAAACCATTGGCTCGAACATAAGTGCCTTGTAGGTCTTTAGATATTTGGGGCTTTGCTAGCTGTTTCAGGTTGTATTGGCTAGTTTTAGAGTCTTTATCTCTTAAAAACCAAACTCTTGCCCATTGGGGTTTACCTAATTTTGCATAACTTAATCCCACATTATTATTGGCAATTTCAATGTCTCGGTCAGTCACCTGAATGCCACTTTCCTGAGCATTCATTTGGCAGAACTGAGCCCATGCAGCTTGATCTTCAAATTGTTTTACTGCTTTGGCATATTGCTTTTGATCGTAAAACTTTTTGCCTGCTTGCGCATATTGTTTCACTTTGGCACAGCCTTGTTGTAACTCTTGTTCAAATGAATCTTCAGCAAAAGTTGAAGCTGAGCCAATTGCTGTTATAACCATTAGGCAAAGTTGCGTTGTTCTCATCATTTTCAATATTTCTAAAACTGCTTGGTACTCATTTTAAACAAGAAGTGAAAATAGATGCTGTGAGCAAATTGTTAGCTTGAAAGTTGTAGCTGCATCCAAACCAAGTCACGCCATTGTCCAAATTTTTGTCCGACTTGTGGCATATAACCTGTTTGTACAAAACCAAGCTGTTCATGTAACACAATTGAACCCATATTTTCACTATCAATCGCAGCTACCATGATATGCATGTTTTGTTGTATCGCGAGATGGATCAGTTGTTGCATCAAGGCTTTGCCTAGACCTTGACGTGCGTAGCTTGGATCAACAAAAACAGAATGTTCGATACTCTGACGATAGCCGCTGATACTACGAAATGCAGCATAGTAGGCATAGCCAGCAACTTTATTATGACGTTGGTCTTCAACCACAATCATTGGCAATTGCTGCTGTTGCATGTCTTGAAAACGTTGTTGGTATTGTTCTAAAGCAACAGCTTGATCGTTCCAGTTGGCTGTACCCGTCAGGATTTCATGATTATAAATCGTAAGAATTTGTTCCAAATCATTCATCGTGGCAAAACGAATTTGATAAGGTGAATGCAAAGGACGTGCTGCAAGCTTAAGTTTGAATGGCATGGATGAATTAATGAAAGTTCACATATTCTGAATATGCGTGATTGCAAAAAAAACAGCAAGACTAAGCTTGCTGTTTTTCAATAGATGGACTGTTTAGAAATGATATTTCACTAACGCACTGACATTGTTTTCGTCGCTGCCTTGGATACCAAACTTGTTATTCCAAACAGAGTGCTCAATACCTAAATATAAGCGTGTTTCAGGTGAAATATGTTTACCAACATTCCACTTATATTGAGTCGTCCAGTTGAGTTCACTTGCGTGACGCTCCTTACCGTCGTGTGCAGCACTTGACCAGTCAAGGAAACCATCGACCAAGAAATCTTCAGTTGATACTTTAAATGGCAATGCATAGGCAATCGTCATTTGATAGTCATCAGCGGTTTTTTCATTATTGGCACGGTAGAAGTTTACATTCGCATATTGGAAATATGGAATTGCTAAATCAAAGCCTACGCCGTACAAGAAGTTGTCAAAGTTATTGCCATTGGCACTATTGCTTTCCCATGTTGTTGAGATCAACACATCTTTGACTGGGCCGAAAGCAAGTTTTTGACCAGAAATTTCGCCTAAGCTCAAACGAGGAGAAAGTTCGAAATAGGTACTTTTGTTGTCGTCACCACCACGCATACGATCCATAAAGAAGAATACGTCGGCATATTGTACTTTTGCAGCGTATTCGACAGTTAAAGTCGTTTGTTTTTCATCGACAACTTCATAGTTTTCACCGTATAAACCAGTGAGGCTAAAATCTTGCCAAATAGGCTTTGCCTGAACGAAAGCTGCTGTAGATACCAATAAACAAGTCGCTGCAAGTTGCTTCAATTGCATTTAAAAAATCCCCCCAAAAATGGCGTGTCAAGCATACAAGGAATTAAGCAAAAATAAAGCCAAATTTGACCAAATGCTCAAAAGAACTGTATAGAGCCGACCAAAAGAAAAAAGCCAATGAATTTAAAAATCTTTTTGATCAAGTTTTAATAAAAATGTCAAAAATCAGCTTGCATATTTGTTATGAAAGTCAGATATTGGAGTTATAGAAGATCTTCTTAACTACTGAAAAGCAACAGATGTGAAGCAAGGAGACCACAAGCATTTACATAATCAAAATATACAACTGCACTGAATGAATGCATGCTCAAAGCGTGCTAAATAAAAAAGTTTCGTAGAACCGTCTCACAGAAAAGAGAGGAAGATATTTATGAATATTGAAATCCGTACAGATAAAAACATTCAAGGTAGCGAACGTTTAATTAGTTATGTCCGTGCAGAACTTACGCAAGAATTTCAACGCTATAGCGAGCGTATTACACATTTTTCGGTTCATATTAGTGATGAGAATGGGGAGAAAACGGGCGATCATGACAAACGTTGTATGATCGAAGCTCGTCCAGCGGGTATGAAGCCACTTGCCGTGACTCATAAAGCTGCAAATATTGATGCATCTATTCATGGTGCGATTGATAAGCTAAAACGTAGTTTGGAACATTTATATGAGAAAAAAGAACATCATCGTGGTGGTTTACCAGAATATGTTGACGTCGATGACGATGTAAAAGTTGATGATGAAGCGTAAAGATAAACGCGAAAAAAAGTCCAGTTTTGGGCTTTTTTTTTGTGTATATCAAATTTATACGTGATTTTATAAAAACCTGTCGGGATATTCGGCATAATAGAAACATTAAATATATTGTGAGAATTGGTCATGTTAAGCAATCAGCAGCAGGCCTTGGTGCAAGCCATACAACAACTCGATTTAGACCAAGTGCAATCTTTACTTGCTGAAGGACTCGACCCGAACTTTATTGATCCAGAACATGGTTTCCCGGTCTCTATTTTATGTGATGGCTTATTTGTCTGGTGGGAGAATGTCTGTGAAGCTTATGAAGCGGGTCAGCCATTGACTGAAGCAGATAAACAACAACAATTACAAGTTTATCAAGACATTTTAGAAGCATTAATTCAAGCGAAAGCCAATCTTCATTTATGGGATGCGGAAGAGTTTTATGGCCCGCTCTGGGATGCTGCAAGTTCAGCATGCGTACCAGTGGTTCAACGCTTACTTGATGAAAAAGTCGATCCAAACACAAGAGATGAAGAGGGTCTAACGATTTTGTCTTCAATTAGCCAACTGTTTTTTGATTGTGATTTTGATGAAATTGACTGGTCAGAATCTTTGGTCGAAGAGCGTGAGACACTCGAATTATTACGCAAACATGGCGCAAAAATGTCAAAAGAGCTAACGGCATAAGTCTAGCCAACAAGATATAAAGGGGAGAACAATGAAAAAGTTTCAAGTATTAGGCTTGGTTGCTGCATCAATCATGACAACTGCAACATTTGCAGCAGAATTTTCTTTTGACCGCCCAGGCTCAGGTATAGGTACGGGTATTACACCTGTAGGTCACTTGGCGTGGGAACAAGGACTACCGAGCGTAAGCTATCAAGAAGGGACAGTCGATGGCGTAAAAGATAAAACGCTTACATTGAACGGTGATATGCTTTTACGCACAGGTTTAGCTGATGGTCTAGAACTGCAACTGGGTTGGCAAGGTCCTGTTTGGCAGCAATATAAACATGCTGGCACTAAGAAAGAAACCAATGGTTTAGGTGATGTCAGTATTGGTTTGAAAAAGGCGATTAATTTAAAAGATGATCGTTTAACAATGGCATTGTTAGCAGAAGCGATTATTGCGACTGGCAATGATGAATTCACGAATCACGATGATATTTATAGCCTTACTTCAGCAGTTGCGTATAAGTTCAGCGATTTGGTGGGTACATCAATTACCATGCGTTATGAAGCACAAAACAGTGATTGGGCTGTGACTGCAATTCCAACCATTGATTATAAAATTGCGGGTAAATTATCTGGTTTTTCAGAGTTTGTTTATCGGAAAGCAGAAAGCCAAGACTATGAATATGGTTTAGGAACAGGTTTAGTCTATAGCTTAAATGATCGAGCTCAACTTGATGCCAGTATAGGTGTGGATTTGAATGGCGATCAAAAAAGCTATAACGGTGGTTTAGGTTTATCTGTTTTATTCTAGTCAAAATCTCCGCTAACTTTTGAAATACTTCTTCAAAATAAGGCCTTAAGTTATCGGGAGAGTTACAGTGAGATGAACATGAAAATGTCTGTTCAGGGTGGGTACCTTAGCCAATTAATACGCTACTTTTTGGCTACTTTATTGTTGTTATGTACGTCTTTGGTTTACGCTCAAGACAATCTATCAGCACCGTTACTGACTCCTGAACAGGCATTTGCATTTTCAGTTGAATCGACCAAAACCAATCAAGCGCGGTTACACTGGACCATTCAGCCCAATTATTATCTCTATCAACACAAATTTGAGGTTCAACAAGGCAATCAACCTGTTACGTTGAAATTACCCAAAGCAGTTGAACAGTACGATGAAAACTATGGTCATAGCCAAGTTTATTATCAGCAAGCAGAGTTTGAGATTAGCACTCAAGCATCTCAACATTATCGTGTTACATGGCAGGGTTGTGCCAAAGACCGTATTTGCTATCCACCTCAAAATATTGAATTTCAAACCGATGCTGATGGGTTGGTCAGTGTTGAAAATGTCAGTTCTAATTCACAAAAACGTTTTTTAGATGTTGCTCGTTCTGCGAATAGCTTAAATGCTCAGACCGTAGAGACGGATGAACTTACAACTGAAAAGTCTAATGATGTAAAGCTGAATAATTCAGTCAATATGGCGCAAGACCAACAGTGGTCAAGCACATTGGCACAGCACTCTCTTGCTTATAGCTTGTTATTATTTCTAGGTTTAGGAATTTTATTGGCATTTACGCCGTGTTCTTTACCAATGTTGCCGATTTTGACCTCATTGATTGTTCGTGAACATAAAGGCGTTAAAGCGTGGACGATTGCACTTACTTTTGTATTTAGTATGGCAATGGTCTATGCCGTATTGGGTTTAATTGCCTCTGTGGCAGGGCTAAATTTCCAACGATGGTTACAGCAACCTGCGACATTAGTTGCATTTAGTCTATTGTTCGTTGTATTCGCTTTAAATCTGTTTGGTTTATTTGAATTGAAACTGCCACAGAAATGGGTGAATCGCCTTGACCAAATGCAGTCAGTACAACAAGGTGGGACTTTGCTTGGTGCGAGTATCATGGGCATGATCTCCGCATTGTTAGTCGGTCCGTGTATGACGGCACCTCTAGCGGGTACATTGCTCTTTATTTCACAAACGCAAAATCAGTGGCAAGGTGCTCTACTATTATTCACCTTGGGATTTGGTATGGGTATTCCATTACTGCTTGCTAGTGTTCTAGGTGCAAAGGCACTACCGAAAGCAGGGGAATGGATGCATCAAATTAAGGTTATTTTTGCCTTTTTGATGTTGGCTTTAAGTATTTATTTTATCCGTCCGTTGTTACCTGAATTAGCGATTCAAATACTTAGTCTTGTATTGGGCATGGCATTTATTGGTTTCGCGATATATCGTCTATTTGTGAAAAAAGGGCAATTACAGTGGTTATATGCATTGTTGCTGATGATCTCAGTTCCGTTTTTAGCTTTTAACCAATATCAACATATTCAAAATTTAAGCGCAGTTCAGGCAGATAAATTAGCAGAGTGGCATGTCGCAACAACCGCTGTTGAGTTTGAGCGGATTCTAGCCAATGCACCAAAAGATCAAGCTATAGTGATTGATGTGTATGCAGACTGGTGTGTGGCTTGTCAGCCGATTGAGCATCGTGTATTAAAAGATGCAGAAGTTCAACAGGCATTATCTCACTATTATTTGATTAAACTTGATTTAAGTCATTATGATGCGTCGCATCAGGCTTTATTAAATCAATGGGACATTTTAGGACCCCCAACCTATTTATTTTTAGATCAAAAACAACAAGAAGTACGTTCACTGCGTTTAACTGGTGCTTTTCAAAAATCAGAATTATTACAACAACTCACCTTGCTGAAAGGGAAATTATAATCATGTATCAACTGTTTATTGGCAATAAAAATTATTCAACTTGGTCGATGCGACCGTGGATTTTATTAAAACAACTTGGCATTCCATTTCAGGAGCATGTAATTCAATTTGATAGTTTTGAACCTGACAGCCAATTTAAAACTGAGATTTTAAAATTGAATTCAACGGGCAAAGTCCCAACACTCATGCACGATGATTTGATTATTTGGGATAGTCTAGCGATTTGTGAATATATTGCTGAACAAAATCCTGAGAAGAATGTGCTACCTCAAGATAGAAAGCAACGAGCCAGAGCACGATGTATTAGTGCAGAAATGCACAGTAGTTTTCAAAGCTTACGTAATTTGTGTCCAATGAATGTTGAGGCTGATTTGTCCCATATTGGAAAACAGCTTTGGGCTGACCACGAGCAACTAAGGAATGACGTGGCCCGAATTGATCAAATTTGGTCAGAGAGACCAAGTGAAGAGCAGTTTTTATGTGGTGAGTTTAGTCTAGCCGATGCATTTTATGCGCCTGTGGCTATGCGGTTTGAATGTTATAAATTACCCATCTCTGCTTCTAGCCAAAGTTATATGCACAAGATATTGTCTTTAGCATCAGTTCAAGAGTGGATTGCAGAAGCCAAACAAGAACAGATGTTTGTACCCTTTGATGAGCCTTATCGTAATCATCGTGAAGAATATTTAAAAGACTAAATAACAGATCAAAAATAAAGGCATCTTTGGATGCCTTTATTGGATTAATTTAAGAAAAGTTCAGTAAAAATTTTGACTTGATTTCGACCAGATGCTTTTACCGCATATAATGCTTGATCTGCCTGACTAATAATTAGGTGAGGTTCATCGGCACTGAGGGTGCTACTGATTCCAAAACTGGCACTGATTGAAAACTCTTGATGATCTTCTGAGGTAAATTTTAACTCACTAATCGCTAAGCGACAGCGCTCCGCCACATTTTGTGCTTGTGCAGGCGTAGTATTTGGCAATAATAAAATAAATTCCTCGCCCCCAAAGCGCCCAATCATATCTCGGTCACGTAAATTATTCGCCAAACATTTTGCAACATTGACCAACACTTGATCCCCAACGCTATGCCCAAAATGATCGTTAATATTTTTAAAATGATCTAAATCGAGTAATACAATCGAGTACAGTTGATTTGGTTGCTGATGTAAGCGCTCTAAGTGATTGCTAATACTGCGACGATTCATCACATTGGTGAGCGGATCTAAACGACTGAGTACTTGAATAGCCGTTTCTCTAATTCGCCATTGTTTGAGCAGACTTTCAAATAGCAGCAAACAAGCAATTAAAATTGGCAATAAGAAGAAAAACATACTGCCAACCCAAAAAGGATGCATTTGAGCTTGATTCAGGACTTCTAGCTTAAATATCGGTGCATATTGTAGTACACCATACATACTTAAAAAGTTACAAAACAGCAGTGCGATTGTTGCTGGCACTAGAGCGCAATAAATCATTTTACGATCAAACAGAACCAGACCTACTCCCACGACACTAACATACGCAACCATGGTTGCAGGACTAAAACTCCCAATCAGATAGCCTGTATGACAAAGTAAAACAGTAAAGACCTGTACGCTTAAAATCGGAATAATTTCTTGTACCCAAGATTTATCTTTATAAATAAAGCAGGGCACAATCAAACTTAAAAAGACAAAAAGCATGATTACATTGGTCCAAAGTTTAGATCGAACCAACGGTAAATTTACCCATTGCCATGTAAATGGATTGAGCAGGACAAAACTGTCCCAAATAATTCCAAATAGACTCATAAGTGAGGCTAAGATTAGCAACAGAATACATTTCTTTAACATGTTCCAATTAATTAATGGTTCATGTTCCCAGAACTGCGAGAAATTCCATTTTTCTCTGTCAACTAATCTCTTAAAATGAATCTTCATCATTGGCATGCTTCCTTATATGCAATGAGATTCCTAAGAAACGTTATTAGTGTAAATTCGTCATCAAAAACATTATTAAACGATTATTAAAATAACAATAGCACCTTTAGAATGAGAAGGAAGTCTAGCTATGTGCTTTTTAATGTAAATTAGGAGAGGAAAAATTCTTTGAAAAAGGAAGCTTAATCTAAATATTCGATCAGTTTGTTCTTATAATGACAAAAAGGAATTAAGAATGACAATGGTCAGACATAGCTGACCATTTTCTGCACAATCATCAAATTATGTTTTAATCACGATCAATTGCATGAGCAAAATCCGCAATGTCTGCTAAAGCTTGTTTGGCTTCTGGAAACCAAGCATTAAACATTTGGAAGTTATGCCACATGCCTGTGTAAAGTTTAAAGTGTACTTTGACTCCAGCTTTTTCTGCTTTTTCTCTAAAGCGTTTTGAATCATCTAGTAAAATTTCTTTTGAGCCGACTTGCACCAGTGTCGGCGGTAAGCCTTTAAGATCATCAAATAGAGGAGAAACACGCGGATCATCCGCTTGAATACCATCTTTTAAGTAATGATTAATTCCTGCTTGTAAGGCTTCAATAGAGAGCAGGGCATCATGTTTTTGATTAAAGCGTAATGATTCACTGGTGAGGGTCAGGTCTAAATAGGGTGACATTAAAATTAAACCGCTTGGCATGAGGTCAGGTTGTGCTTTTAATCGTAAGCACAATGCCAACGCAAGATTGGCACCACAAGAATCACCCGAAATAATAATATCTTTAGGTTGGATACCTTGTACCAATAGTGCTTGATAAACGTCAAAAATTGCATCAATTGCTTCAGGGAAAGCATGTTCAGGGGCTAATGGATAATCCACATGAACCACTTGCATTTGCGTGCGTGCAGCAATATCAGTCATGAGAGCACGATGCGTATTTAAACTCCCCAAGAAAAAAGCGCCGCCATGAATATGGAAAATAAGCTGTGTGGCAGAAGCTTGTGCTTTGATTTCTTCACCACGCACGCCTGCTAAGCGCAATGGCCGAATTTGTACTGTTGGATTTTGAGGGAATAGACGACAAAGTTGGTCTAATAAAGGTCGCAAAGCATTCGGGGCTAAATTAAACTGACTCGGCGTACGAATGGTCGCTTTTAGTAATGATTCAGTAAAATAATATTTCCAAACAGTACCAAATTTCATAATTTTTCCATATTGTTAGGTCAGTATATAACTAAGAGAGTTTTGACTCGTGTGCCTTGCACTGTAATTACAACAATGTTTTGTTGTTGCTCAGGCTATACCCAATAGTCATAATCAAGAATTGCAATATTGATAGAAATTCTCAATACTCTTAGTCTTGAAAAGACCCCTTAAGGATATTACAAAAATGAAGAAAATTGCTTTAGCATTTGGATTGCTCGGTTTAACAACTTTTGCCAATGCTGCAGATGCATTAAATGGCTCAGTATGGCAAACCATTGATGATGAAACAAAACAGCCAAAAGCGATCGTGAAATTTACGGAGCTGAAGGATGGCACGCTTACAGCATCTATTCAAAAATATTTAGTTCCAGGTCAAGAGAATGCATGTTCAAAATGCGAAGGAACATTTCATAACAAGACATTAAAAGGGGTAACGATTGTTCATAGCCTTAAAAATGTTGGTGGCGTAAATTATGATGGTGGTTCGATTATCGATCCTAAGAATGGCAAAACTTATAAATTGAAAGCTGAGATCATCGAAGGTGGTAAAAAGCTTAAATTACGCGGTTATATTGGTGTAGCGGCGCTTGGTCGTAACCAAACTTGGATTCGTGCAAACTAATTACATTTTAAGCGTAAAAAAACCGAGTCTCATGACTCGGTTTTTTATTTCTATTAATGGGTCATTTATGCTGATAAAGCTTGATAAGTCGCTTCATCAAAGCCAATTACAAAGCCTTCAGGCGTTTGTAAAACGGGACGTTTAATCAAACTCGGCTGAGCAATTAAAGTTTCAATCAAATTTTCCTGATTACTGGTTGCATGTGCCTGTTCTGCTTCGGTTAATTTACGCCAAGTCGTACCTTTTTTATTTAGGACCTTATCTGCGCCAATCTCTTTTAGCCAAATTGCTAAAGTGTCGGCATCAATCCCTTGTTTTTTATAATCATGAAATTCGTAAGAAATTCCTTTTGCTTGTAGTGCATCAAAAGCTTTTTTCATCGAATTACAATTTTTAATTCCATAAATTTTAAACATACTGAAAACCATAACAACACAATGAAAGATATGCGTTAAAGCCTAACTTAAAAGGCAGGGAATGTACCAGTTGAAAATTTTTATCAAGTTAATCGATGTTATGTATTAAGCGTAGATTAAATGACTAAATCTTTCTTATTTTTTGAACAAAATTGCTAAATACAAAGGAGAGGAAAAATATTTAATATCTGAAAAAGAGAAAACCCGCATCTAATCATCCTGATCATGCGGGTCTCATTTCAACGTCCAATGTCTCATCCTTGCAAATAAACTTAATCTAAGTTTATTTTGTCTTCCTACGGCGTCCTATCCTTTTGTGGTCATCCTGACCGCTTCCCTGTGCCGTGGTGCTATAATGCCGTTACAGCTGGTAAATAAAAATACACAAAAAACGACATGATATGTAAGCTAAAGAGGCGGTCAAAGTGAACGAGTGTTCACTTATTCGCATATTTTATAATCAATAATCACAGGTGCATGGTCACTAAACCATTGTTCTTTATACACCCAGGCATTTGCAGTCCGTGCTTTCCAATCTGGAGAACATGCTTGATAGTCGATACGCCAACCGACATTTTTCGCACGTGCTTGCCCACGATTTGACCACCATGAATACAATTCGGCTTCTTTTCGTACCTCACGGAAGGTATCTACATAGCCAAGTTCATCATAAATATGGTCGAGCCATGCACGTTCATGTGGTAAACAGCCAGATGATTTCTGATTGCCTGACCAGTTTTTAATATCAATACGTTTATGCACGATATTGTAGTCACCACACACGATGATCGATTTATTTTCATCTCGCCATTGCTTGAGTATTTGGGCATATTCTTGAAGAAATAAATCTTTACGTGCTTGTGCTTCATCACCGCTTGAACCTGATGGTAAGTATAACGAGGCAATATGAACAGGGTGTGACAGACCTAAATCGAATTCCGCCGTGATAAAACGTCCTTGCGAATCCGCCAATTCAAAACCTAAGCCATTTTGCACAGAGACAAAAGGTAAGCGGCTATAAATAGCTGTGCCTGCATAGCCTGCACGTTCAGCAGGGAACAGATGCGTATACCAACCTTCTGGTTTAAATTTATGCGTCCATTGTTCATGGGTGATGCGGCTTTCTTGCATACACACCACATCGGCATCGGACTGTTCTAACCACTCAAGCAGACCTTTGGTCACAGATGAACGTAGACCATTTACGTTAATTGAAACCACTCGAAGAATTTTTACATCACTTGGATAGCTATCCTTTGGTATCATACGTCTGTTTAACCTCAATTAAAGAATTTGGAGCACCTAATATGACAACGCCTGTGTCATTTCATCCGCAAGCTTTTATCGAACTCGCATTATCACGTGGTGTGCTTAAATTTGGTGAGTTTACCTTAAAATCAGGTCGTGTCAGTCCTTATTTCTTTAACGCGGGTTTACTCAATGATGGCGAAGCGTTGTCTTTGTTAGCACAAGGTTATGCCGATAAATTGGTTCAGTGTGAAAACGTTGGTGTGATTTTTGGTCCTGCATATAAAGGTATTCCTTTTGTTGCTGCTACTGCGGTGGCATTGTCTCAAGTGCATGGCAAGAGTGTTCCTTGGGGTTTTAACCGTAAAGAAGCCAAAGATCATGGTGAAGGTGGTGTGTTGGTTGGTGCATCGGTTGCAGGTCAAAAAGTCTGGATCATTGATGATGTAATCACTGCGGGGACTGCGATTCGTGAAGTTGTAACGATCTTAAAAAATGCGGGTGCGACGATTGCAGGGGTGTTGGTTGCGCTAGACCGTCAAGAACGTGGTCAAGGTGAGCTTTCTGCGATTCAGGAAGTACAAAAAGAACTCGAAATCCCTGTGCATGCTTTAATCACGATGAAAGATTTGATGGATTATTTGGATGCAAAAGGCGAGAAAGAAGCATTGGCAAATATGCAGGCTTATCGTGAAAAATATGGCATCTAAGTTTTAGATGTAAAAGAAAAGGAAGCGAAGGCTTCCTTTTTTTGTTGAGGTAATAGATTATTGTAAATAATGTTTAAAAATAAGCGTGAAAACTGAAAAAGCCGTTATAGTGCACTGAATCCTAAGGTGGCTTAATTTAAGATATTGATACTTATAGAAAGATTTCAAGCATTTTTTATAAAATTTATTATGTCGATTTTAGATATTCTTTAATATTATGGTATGAAATGATTGAAGACATTAGATACTTAATAGTTTTTGCTAAGATTGCTGAAATAGGTTCCATTAGTAAAGGGGCTAAAGCGCTTGGCTTATCTAGTGCAACAGCTAGTCAACACCTTACAAAATTAGAAAAAAATTTGGGGTGTGCATTGTTCTATCGAAATACTAGAAAAATAACTCTAACTCATGATGGAGAAAAACTTTTAGAAACAGCTAAATCTATATTAGAAACTTATGAGCAAGGTATCAATGACTTAAGAAAAAGTTCAATAATTAGAAGTACAAAGTTAAATATATCAATTCCTGCTATTTTTATTCACGGGGGTTTTATGAAACATATAACAGATTTCATAAAAAATTTTCCTGATTTAATAATAAATATTACTTGTGATGATGAAAAAAATGACCTTGTTTTTGAAAATATAGACGTGGCTTTTAGAATAGGAGAGCCTTTGGATAGCTCACTAAAATCTAAGTATTTATTTGATATACCTAGAAGTATTGTTGCGACAAAAAACTATCTTAAAACTCATGAAGAGCCACAAACTCCATATGATTTGGAAACAATGAGCTGGATTGGTTTAAGTATGCGCCCTCATTCAAGAATATTGAGAAACAAAACTAATGCCGAGGAAGTAAAAATTACTTATAATCCAAGTGTTTGTGTAAATAACGTGGAAGCATCTTATCAGCTAGCAAAACTTGATGTTGGCTTGGCTGCTCCTCCTAATTATTTGATTAAAAATGACATTATTAGTGGAGATATTGTAAAAGTTTTACCTCAATGGGAATTACAACCTTTAAACGTATATGCTATTTGGCAAGCTAATTTACCTATCAATAGTATTGCCTATTTGTTAATTAATAAAATTTATAGTTCATTTGAAAGTAAAAATACTAAATATCATATATATAGAAATGAATATTAAAGAAAAGCCCATCAACCTATTGAATAGTAAGATACGCTTACTATTACTCAATATCATAGTTAACTTTTCCCCTAAAGCTCCCCATAAGGCTAAAGATAAATAACAAATTAGAAAGTAAATACAGATAAAAACTATGAATGGAGCGTTAGTGTTTGGAGCTGAAAATAAAGCAGCTCCTGAAGCACATGCTATCCATGCTTTAGGATTTAACCATTGTAATAGGAATCCATCTAAGAAATTAGGTATCGAATTATTATGAAGGATTTCAATTTTTGGTTTTGATGATAGTATTTTATAGCCTATATAGATAATAAAAACGGATCCTAAAAACTCTAATGACTTAAAGATGATAGGGTAAGTATTTATAATTTTAGAAAAGCCGAATCCTACACATATTAAAAGCAATATAAATCCAATAGTAGCTCCCGATATGAAAGGAAATGCTTTAATAAAACCATGATTTAGGCTAGTTGATAGTATTGTTATATTTACTGGACCGGGGGAAATAGACATGCTCAAAGAAAACATGAACATGCTTAAAATTACTGCTAATGACATCTTGAATATAATCTATAAATATTTTTAGGTAGCTAAAGATTACAATCATAAGACATATAGAATTAGCCTATTTTTATCAAAAACAGTTTTAGAAATTTTTCACATTTAACATAAATCTCTAATGCGAATTACTTATCTTCGCACTTCTTACATTCCAACATCAGACCTAATTTTTCTTTACGCCCTTGTTTAGTTAAAACCCAAGGGCGATTTTGCCACGGTGGGTCGTGGCGCACATGTTGCGTATGACCACAAGCGAGATCAGCAACCCAATGATTTTCTTCATCGATATGAAAACCAACAATGGCTTGCTGCATTTATTCACTCAAACTTTCGAGTTTAGAATCCTCTAAACCCTTTAAAAAACGATGGCATAGATTATGAATTGCCACCAAATCATTTGGATCAACACCCAAAGAGCAGGCGAGTTTAAACGGAATTAAGGTAATTTCATCTTTTGCAGCAAGTGCTTTTTCAAGCAAGATCACTTTTTTCATACGCTCATCTTCTTTCACTGCAACGCGCTTTAAAAATTGCTTTTCTTCTAGTTTTTTAATAATTGGTGTCAGCGTGCCCGAATCAAAAAAGGTCTTTTGACCAATTTCAGACAACGTCACATTGTCCTTCTCGTATAAAGCCAATAGCACAATAAATTGCGGATAGGTCAGGTCGTATTCTTGAAGCAAGGGACGATATTGACGAATCATCGCATTGGTCGCGGAATACATTGCAAAACACACTTGATTATCCAAGTAAGAAAATTCAGTCATGCTTTGCTCCTTAGCGTCATCTTTGCGAACTCACAGTATAGTTTGATTAATATAAAAAGTATATTGTGTATAATTAACTTGCACACAATATAATTGTGTGCAATATTAATCCACATAGCTGAACAAATAGACAAAGCTATTAGGCAAATAAGATTGATTGAATCAGAGCGAGATGTTGTATGACCACAATTTATGATTTTCAGGCTGAACTTTTAGAAGGCGAGCAAAAGAACTTTGCAGACTATCAAGGCAAAGTTTTATTGGTGGTGAACACGGCAAGTCAATGTGGCTTAACTCCACAATTTGAAGGTTTAGAAAAGCTATATCAGGACTATCAACAACAAGGTTTGGTGATTTTAGGCTTTCCATGTAACCAATTTGCCAACCAAGACCCATCAAGCAATGAAGAAATTGGTAGCTTCTGTCAGCGTAACTATGGCGTATCATTTCCAATGTTTGCCAAAGTCGATGTGAATGGTTCAAATGCGCATCCGATTTATAAATATCTCACTTCAGAAGCCAAAGGCATCTTAGGGAGTGAAAGCATCAAATGGAATTTCACCAAGTTTTTGATTAACCAAAATGGTGAAGTCATCAAACGCTATTCACCAACCACCAAACCTGAAAAAATTAGCAAAGATATTCAAAAACTCTTGGCATAAGTTGAATATAAAATTGAATGCTTTAGAAATTACTGGTATCGAAATCATCTACCAGTAATTTTTTAATTTTTATCACTCAGAAAATCGTCTATTTAAATAAATCGAATCTAGTGATTTGAATAAATTAGAATTTTTTAGATTTAATAATTACATAACTTGTTTAAACAACATCAACAAACTTCGCTATACTTTTTGCCAAGATTAAAAATATGAGCGTTAAATTATGCGTGTACTTGTAGTGATGGACCCAATTGAAACGGTGAATCTCAAGAAAGATTCCACCATGGCAATGTTATGGGCGGCAAGCCGTCGCGGTCATGAATTGGGTTATGCATTACAACACGATTTATATATTGATAAGGGTAAAGCCTTTGGTTTGATTTCACCGCTTAAAGTCTTTGAAGATTACGATCACTATTATGAGTTGGGTGACAAGCGCAAAGAGTCATTGGCGGACTACGATGTGGTTTTGATGCGCAAAGACCCACCGTTTGATATGAATTTTGTCTATACCACTTATATTCTGGAACAAGCTGAACGTGAAGGGGCGTGGATTATTAACAAACCACAATCGCTACGTGACTGTAATGAAAAGCTGTTCGCAACTCAATTCCCAGAATTACAAGTACCGACTTTAGTGACTTCACAACAAAGCCTAATTCGTGAATTCATTAAAGAACATGGTGATGTGATTGTAAAACCACTCGATGGTATGGGCGGGATGGGGATTTTCCGTTTATACCAAGATGGGGTAAATATTGGTTCAACTCTGGAAATGCTCACCGAAATGGGAACATGTCCGATCATGGCACAACGTTATATTCCTGAAATTGTTGAAGGGGATAAGCGTATCTTGATGGTGAATGGTGAGCCGATTCCATATTGCTTGGCGCGTATTCCGCAAAATGGTGAAGTTCGAGGTAATTTGGCGGCAGGTGGTTTAGGTCAAGCGCGCCCACTCACTGAAAATGACAAAATGATTGCGGCAAAAGTCGGTCCTTTCCTACGTGAAAAAGGTTTGGTTTTTGTGGGTCTTGATGTGATTGGTAATTATGTCACTGAAATAAATGTCACGAGTCCAACCTGTATTCGTGAGATTGATGCTCAGTTTGGTACCTCGATTGCAGATAATTTATTTGATGTGCTAGAAGCAGGGCGAAACAGCTAAGATTACGCCATTTTTTGACCAAACTGCCCGTTTGTATTTAGATTAAATTTATGTGCAAATGGGTGTTTGGATATTGGCAGAACCTTGTTTTCAACAAAGAATTAAAAAAAGCTGAGCTTTCTGTTGTAAACAGGTGAAATTCGCTTTTCGTGAATGAAGCTTTAGGATTAGAATAACTTCCGAAAACAATAGACGATAACTTTCTTTTGAGTTGAAGAATTAGACCGTGACCAATTCACCACAGAACAAACCTAAACATGTCATGATGATGGCCGCTGGTACAGGTGGACATGTTTTCCCTGCGCTTGCTGTTGCCAAACAACTGCAACAGGATGGCTGCCAAGTCTCTTGGCTAGCAACGCCTACAGGAATGGAAAATCGGTTACTCAAAGATCAAAATATTTCTATTTATCAAATTGATATTCAAGGCGTACGCGGTAATGGTATTTTACGTAAGCTGAGTGCGCCATTTAAAATTCTAAAAGCAACGTTAAGCGCAATGCGCTACATGAAGCAGCTTAATATTGATGCTGTTGCTGGTTTCGGTGGTTATGTGGCAGGCCCAGGTGGTTTAGCAGCGCGTTTACTCGGTATTCCTGTGTTAATCCATGAACAGAATGCGATTGCAGGATTTACGAACACCCAATTGGCGCGTATTGCCAAGACCGTGTGTCAGGCTTTTCCAAATACATTTGCAAACAGTGATAAAGTCGTGACCACAGGTAATCCTGTACGTGCTGAGATTACTGCAATTTTGAACCCATCATGGCGTTATCAAACCCGTGAGCAAGAACAATTACCACTGAATATTTTGATTGTTGGTGGTTCACTTGGTGCACAAGCACTAAATGAACGTTTGCCTGAAGCTTTGAAAAAGGTCAATGTTCCATTGAATGTGTTTCATCAATGTGGCCAAAATCAGCAAGATACAACGCGTGTGCGTTACCAAGGCGCGCCTTCGAGTTTGAATATTCAAGTTGAGCCCTTTATTCATGATATGGCAAAAGCCTACAGTGACGCTGATTTAATTATTTGCCGTGCTGGCGCATTAACGGTTACAGAAGTCGCAACTGCAGGTCTTGCCGCAGTGTTTGTTCCGCTGCCTATCGCAGTGGATGATCACCAGACTGCAAATGCGAAATTTTTAGCAAATGTCGGCGCTGCGAAAATTTGTCAACAAGCAGATATGACACCCGCTGTTTTAGATGAGTTGTTAGCCACATTATTAAATCGCCAACTACTGTCTGAAATGGCAATTAAAGCACGTCAACAAGCACAACCGAATGCAACTCAGCATGTGGTTGATCTGATTAAAAAATTGTAATTCGAGTTTATTTATGTCTCCAACAAATCCAAACCAAGCCAAAAAGCTCATCAAAGTGCCAGAAATGCGCCGTATTAAACATATCCACTTTGTTGGGATTGGTGGAGCGGGGATGTGTGGTATCGCCGAGGTATTGGCCAATCAAGGTTATAAAATTTCTGGTTCAGACATCAAAGCCTCAAAGACCACAGCGCAACTCGAAAGCAATGGTATTAAAGTTTATATTGGGCATTCGGCTGAAAATATTAAAAATGCCAATGTGCTAGTGGTATCAACTGCGATTGATCCTGAAAATCCAGAAATTAAAGCCGCGATTGAACAACGCACACCGATTGTACGCCGTGCTGAAATGCTAGGTGAGTTAATGCGTTATCGTCACGGTATTGCAGTCGCTGGAACGCATGGTAAAACTACAACTACCAGTTTATTAACGACGATGTTGGCGGAAGAAAATCTAGATCCAACTTACGTAATTGGTGGTTTGCTGAATAGTACAGGTGTCAATGCTGCACTGGGTGAAAGCCGTTTTATCGTAGCAGAAGCTGATGAGTCAGATGCATCTTTCTTGTATTTGCAACCGATGGCTGCAATCGTGACCAATATTGATGCAGATCATATGGACACCTATGAAGGTAGCTTTGATAAGTTAAAAGATACCTTTATTCAGTTCTTACATAATTTACCATTCTATGGTTTGGCAGTCGTTTGTGGTGATGATGCCAATATTCGTGAAATTCTTCCCCGTATTGGTCGTCCAACTTTGACTTACGGTTTTGGTGAAGATAACGATATTCGTGCAGTCGATGTGGTACAAGAAGGTATGCAATCGCACTTTACTGTACTGCGTAAAGATCGTGAGCCATTACGCGTCACCATCAATCAACCAGGTCTGCATAATGTCTTGAATGCATTGGCTGCGATTGGTGTGGCAACTGATGAAGGTGTTTCTGATGGTGCGATTTGCCGTGCTTTAGAAGGCTTTAGTGGAGTGGGGCGTCGCTTCCAAGTTCAAGGTGAATTTGCAGTGGGCGAAGGCTTGGTGAAATTGGTGGATGACTATGGTCACCACCCGAAAGAGGTAGAGGCCACTATTAAAGCAGCGCGTGCCAGCCATCCAGACCGTCGTTTGGTGATGTTGTTCCAACCACACCGTTTTAGTCGTACTCGTGATTGTTTTGATGACTTTGTCGATGTGTTATCGCAAGTGGATCAACTGTTATTACTGGAAGTCTATCCAGCGGGTGAAAAACCGATTGTGGGTGCGGATAGCCGTGCTTTAGCACGCAGTATTCGTTTACGTGGTGAAGTTGAACCGATTCTAGTTGATCCAGTTGATGGCAATTTGCCGAATGTTTTACAAAAAGTGTTACAAGCGAATGACTTGTTATTAACACAAGGCGCAGGTAACGTGGGAGCAATTTCGGTAGAATTGGCTCAGCATCGTTTGTATGCCAAATAATTTATTTTCGTGAATATAAAAGTTTTACAGTTTTAAGGATATAAACGTGTCAAATGCTGCAAAATTCGGCAAAGTTGCTGTGTTGTTTGGTGGGAAGTCAGCTGAACGTGCTGTGTCATTGGATAGTGGTCAAGCCGTTTTAGAGGCTTTGTTGCGCTCAGGTGTGCAAGCAGAAGCATTTGATCCACAAGAGCGGAGGGTGACTGAGTTGGTCGGTTATGATCGTGCTTTTATCGTATTGCATGGTCGTGGTGGTGAAGATGGCCAGATCCAAGGTGTATTGGAGTGGTTAAACCTTCCTTATACTGGTACGGGTGTACAAGGTTCTGCGATTGGGATGGATAAAGTCAAAACCAAACAAATTTGGCAGGGCAGTGATTTACCAACCGCACCATACCGCATCATTACGAAAGACTCAGATCTAGATGCAGTCATTGCAGATTTAGGTTTGCCTGTGATTATCAAACCTGTGCACGAAGGTTCGAGTGTCGGAATGAGCAAGGTTGAGAAAGCAGAAGATTTTGCGGCTGCAATTGAAAAAGCGACACAGCATGATGCTGTGGTGATGGCTGAAAAGTGGATTACGGGTCGTGAATTCACCATTTCATTCTTGAATGGTCAGCCTTTGCCTGTGATTCGTTTACAGCCACCTGCAGACGTTGCTTTTTATGACTATGAGGCAAAGTATCAACGCAATGACGTGGAATATGGCATTCCTTGTGGTTTAAGCGAAGATGAAGAGAAAAGCTTACAAGCATTGTGTCTACGTGCTTTTCAAGCAGTCGGTGCGGAAGGTTGGGGGCGTATTGATGCAATGCAGGATGAGCAAGGCAATTTCTGGTTGTTAGAAGTCAATACCGTACCGGGAATGACCAGTCATTCTTTAGTGCCTAAAGCAGCTCAAGCCGTAGGTTATAGTTTCGATCAGCTCTGTGTTGCAATTTTAGAGCAAACTTTAACCCAATCGGCTTAATGATATATGGCTCAACTCCCTGCTTCTATGCGCCGTAAAACACGGCCAGCCATTAGCTCGATTCATGAGAAACCGCCTTCACAGAAACAAAAAATGGTGAATGCGGGTGGCTGGGCGTTGTTGATCATTGCTTTTATTGTATTGGCAATTGGTCTATATGGCTTATATAAAGTGATGACTGATGCAAAAGTCGCACAATTACAGGTGGTTGGGACTAATTCGGATATTGAAAATCAGCAGTTAGTGCAATATCTAAGTCCAATTATCAAAGATAACTATTTCACTTCCGATTTAGAGCAAATTCGAGATCAGGCGTTAAAAGTGTCTTGGGTAGACCGTGTCGTGGTATCACGAGCTTGGCCGAATGGGATTCGTGTAAGGGTTATGCCGCGTCATGCAATTGCGCGTTGGGGAACAGGGCGTTTGCTCAGTGATAATGGTGATGTCTTTAGTGAAGCTGTATTAAAAGTACATCCAAACTTGCCACTTTTACATGGGCCGGTCAGCCAATCCAAAATGATGATGCGTCGCTATAATGAAATTAACCAACTGTTTCATCCAGCGAATTTAAGATTAAAAGAATTGTATTTAACAGAGCGAATGACGTGGTTTATGCAGTTTGATTCAGGTCTACGGATTATTGTTGATCAAGATCAAACCATGAATAAGCTTCAACGCTTAAGCCATTTGGCACAAACGGATCTCAAACCTGTATGGTCGAAAATCTCAGCAATTGATTTGCGTTATCGGAATGGCTTGGCTATTCAATGGAAAAACGCAATCCCGCCAAAGATTGTCAACGGTCAGTTAGTTGTAACGATTGATGACACAAGCCTTGCAGGGGCAATTCAGGCAAAGCCATAATACGTGGCTTGAAAATAACAGGCAGTTTGCCCGTACTAAACAACAAAAGATATGGTAATGAAGTAATGAGTGAAGCTGTTTCCTCAGTTGTTGCGATTGATATTGGGACGCATAAAGTCTCAGTTTTGATTGGTAAGGTCCATGCACCGGATAAGATCCAAGTGATTGGCATGGCAACTGCTCGCAACCGAGGCATGGTTAAAGGCAAAATTGTGAGCTTGGATAAGGTGATTGCTGCGATTAAAAATGCAGTCTCTGAAGCCGAAGATATGGCTGAATGTCGTATCCATAGCGCATGGGTGTCAATTCCAAGTACTGAATTGCAAAGTTTTTATGCATCAGGCCGTACACCAGTGGCTAATCATGATCATATTATTACGACAAATGAAGTGGTTAGAGCATTAGAGTTAGCCAAAGCGAGCCATGTATCGCCAGATTATTATCTTGCGAGTGCTGTTCCATTAGGCTTCGAGTTAGGCGATTCGGCTGAATGGGTGCAGAACCCAGTCAATATGTCGGCTCATAGCATGACAGGGCATTATCAATTGATGATGATGCCGATTAGTACCATGCAAAACCTTGATCGTGCCATGAAAGGTGCGAATATCGGGGTAGAGAAAATGGTGGTATCTAGTTTAGCTACGGCTGAAGCTAGTTTGCTCAAAGATGAAAAAGAATATGGCGTATGTTTAGTTGATATTGGTGCAGGGATTACTAATATCGCTGTGTATTTAGATGGTCGTTTAGCATTAGTACGTACCTTGCAACGTGGTGGTGAAAATGTGACCCGCGATATCGCAGCGGTTTTACAAACGACCACTGAAGAAGCTGAACGTATTAAAATTTTACATGGTTGTGTTGATCTTAGTGTAGTGAAACCTGACCATATGATCCAAGTGCAAGCGATTGATGGACAACAGACCATTAGTCGTATTGAGCTTGCAGAAATTATTATTGCGCGCTATGAAGAAATCTTTACATTAATTCGTGAAGAGTTAGAGCATAGCGGGGCAATACATGGTTTATATCATGGTGTTGTACTCACAGGTGATGCTTGTCAAATTGAAGGTATGGTGAATTTGGCACGTCGTATGCTTGGAGTATCTGCACATTTAGGTAATCCACCTTTACAGGTCTATGCTGAAGACCAACATCTTGCCGCATTACGCCGTTCGATGTATGCGACAGCGTCAGGATTATTGATGTTTAGCCAAAGTGATTTGCAGGATGCAGTAGAAGAACCAGAAGAATCGAATGATCGAAGTTTTATGGATCGAGTGACCAATGGTTGGAATGCATTAAATAGCAAATTAAAAGCTATATTTTAAGTTGTACGTATTTTGGGGAAAATTTGTTAGGAAGTTGTAATAGTGAGCCGTTGTACTTGACAAGCTAGCTATTATTGAACAGCATCCTAAACATCGGTTGTTTTAAAAATCAGGGCAGTAACGGGCTGAAGTAACTGTCACTTAATATATTAGGAAATCTAAAGGTCATGGCCTCATTTGAATTTATAGAAGATGAACTAGACGATGGCAACGGTCAAGCCCGTTTCACAGTATTTGGTGTCGGTGGTGGTGGTGGTAATGCTGTCCAACATATGGTGCAGTCAGATATCCAAGGGGTAAAATTTGTTTGTGCCAATACTGACAAACAGGCACTTGATAGCATGAATGCCCCTTTTAAAATCCAATTGGGTGAGCAAAGTACGCGCGGATTAGGTGCAGGTGCAAACCCTGAAGTTGGACAAATCGCAGCTGAAGAAAGCCGTGAAGTGATTCGACAACACCTTGAGGGTACGGATATGGTATTCGTAACTGCGGGTATGGGTGGTGGTACTGGAACAGGTGCTGCGCCAGTTGTGGCTGAAGTTGCTAAAGAAATGGGCATCTTAACCGTAGGTGTTGTAACAACCCCGTTTAATTTCGAAGGTCGTCGCCGTCAAAAATCAGCTGAAAAAGGGATAGATGCATTAGAGGCTCATGTTGACTCACTGATTATCATTCCAAACCAACGCTTACTCAGCGTTTATGGCGATATTTCAATGAAAGATGCCTATAAAAAGGCAGATGACGTATTATTAAATGCCGTTCGTAGTATCTTTGACTTGGTTGTAAATCGTGGTCATATTAACCTCGACTTTGCAGACTTGAAAACAGCCATGAGTACTCGTGGTTATGCGATGATGGGTGCTGGTTTAGGGCGTGGCGAAGACCGTGCACGCCAAGCTGCTGAACAAGCGATTCGTAGCCCATTATTAGATAATGTGAATATTATCAATGCGAAAGGTGTACTGATCAATATCACGGGTGGTGATGATATCACCTTGCGTGAAACTGAAATTATTACCGACGTGGTTAACCAAATCGTTGATTTGGATGAAGGTGAAATCTTCTATGGTACGGTATTTGATCCTGATGCACGTGATGAACTACGTGTCACTGTGATTGCGACTGGTTTGACCCGTAATGCATCTGAAGTTGAACATAAGAAACGTACAGTGACTGCACATCATGCACCTGTTCAAGCAGCTGCTCAGCAGCCAGTTGATGAAGATGATGTTCCAGCGATCAGTAAACGTGCAAATGTAGACGCACCTGCTACAGCAGCGCCAAGTTCTACACCACGTTCATCGCCAATGAGTATTCAAGACTATCTGAAAAATCAGCAGCGTAAATAATAAAATCATATGTTTAGAGAGAGGGGGTAAATAATTGCTCCCTTTTTTATTTTTTTAAAATGGCAAAATATGCTAAGTTATATCGGTTTTTGCAAATGAAGTTGTCATGGTATGGTGAAACAACGTACTCTCAAGCGTGCGGTGAAAGCGAGCGGTATTGGTCTGCATAGTGGTCAAAAGGTGCTGATTAATTTTGTTCCTCACCATATTGATGGAGGTATTATCTTTCGCCGTATTGACCTCAATCCTCCCGTAGAAATTCCTGCGAATGCTTTACTCATTCAAGAAGCATTTATGTGTTCCAATCTTGTCCGAGAAGATATAAAAGTCGGTACGATTGAGCATGTGATGAGCGCTATAGCGGGATTAGGCATTGATAATTTAATCATTGAGGTCTCCGCTTCCGAAGTGCCTATTATGGATGGCAGTGCAGGTCCATTTATTTATTTACTCATGCAAGGTGAGTTAGCAGAGCAAGATGCACCAAAGAAATTTATTAGAATTCTGAAACCTGTTGAAGCACTCATTGAAGATAAGCGTGCTATTTTCACCCCGCATTCAGGTTTTCAACTCAACTTTACGATTGATTTTGATCATCCCGCATTTGCTAAAGAATACCAATCCGTGTCGATTGATTTTTCAACGGAAACTTTTGTATACGAAGTCAGTGAGGCGCGAACTTTCGGCTTTATGAAAGATCTTGATTATCTAAAGGCGAATAATCTGGCTTTAGGGGCGAGCCTAGACAATGCGATTGGTGTTGATGATACAGGTGTAGTCAACGAAGAGGGATTACGCTTTGCTGATGAGTTCGTGCGTCATAAGATTTTAGATGCTGTCGGTGATTTATATTTATTAGGTCATCAGGTAATTGCTAAGTTTGATGGCTATAAATCAGGGCATGCACTCAATAATCAGCTGTTACGCAATGTTCAAAATGATCCGAGCAGTTATGAAATTGTAACATTTAATAACGATAATGATTGTCCAATTTCTTATGTGAGTGTGACATAAGTCATTGTCTTTTATTGGCTATGTTATATTATAACAATAAAAGTTGAGATTTAGTTCACATAAAATAAGTGTATATTTCAATACCTAAGATAAGTAGTTTACTTTTTATTGCTTGCCAAACGTAGTAAAGCTTGGCTAAGCTTAGGGTCGCTCACATATTCAGCGGCGCTGCGTAACTGCTCTTGGGTTTCTGAAGAAAGTGTTTTAGATGGGGGAGAAGGTTCACGAGGAACATTCATTTTGTTTCTTAGACGAACTTGGATTTTTCGTAAGTCTTTGAGTCCTTCTAATTGAGCTAACTGCGCAACATAGTTGCTTTGTAAATAGCTGAGTTGACTAATCATCGCTTGATTTTCACCAGTTATGATCAGAACTCCATGTTGATAACAAACAACCTGCCATTGCTCTGGTTGGGGCAGTATAGGTTGAATAATTTTCGTAAGTTGTTTCCATTGAGTCACTTGCGTAGTCAGAAACGTTAAGTTTCCAGTTTTTATGTGTTGTCCTTTCTGTTGAAAAACGTTGCTAGGTTCAGACATGTTAACTTCCTTCGAGGTTATCTGCTCATCTTAAGCGTTCATTTTAACTGTTATCAAGGAAGAGATGATAAAGGAACTATTTAAGGACGGTTTCAAGAGGTTTTTTATGCATACGCGTCGTATTTTACTCGCATTCTCACTCGCTGCTTCAGCCGCTTCGGTTGCTTTTGCAGATTATCAAAATATTGGTCAAGCAACAGATGGTGACCGCCTAGAGCAATTATCTAAAACCTTAGCACAAGGTTCTTATAGCCATCCTGATGATATTGATTTGCCTGCCGTATCGAATGTATCAGTTAAATTGCGCGAAAAAACCATTGAGTTGAATAATGCGACGATCGAAAGAAAATATGGTCGTTCAGCGATTTCATCGACTGCCGAAGATAATGCACCATCTTTTTCAGCAAATACAGGTTATTCGTGGCTAGTTAATCATCCACTTCAAGAAGGGCGGGTAAGTTCAACATGGGGCAATCGTACCTTATTAGGAACGACACGTCATCATTCGGGTGTTGATTTAGCGGCACCGTCAGGTACACCTATTTATTCAACAGGTTCTGGTGTTGTAACCAAATCAGGTTGGGGATCAGGTTATGGTCAATATGTTGAAATCGATCATGGCAACGGTTATATCACTCGTTACGCACATGCTTCACGCTTAATGGTGAATGCGGGTGATCGCGTTAGTGCAGGCGAGCATATTGCCAATGTAGGCTGTACTGGACGTTGTACAGGACCACATTTGCATTTTGAAGTTGTCAAAGATGGTCAACGTAAAAATCCAACAACTTATCTTGCAATGTTGCCGTAAGCTAATTTGTTAACAGTTGTATATTAAATTTAAAAAGAAAGCGCCTTAATTGGCGTTTTTTTATGTTTTTTGTTTCATTTAAGTCAATGACTATTTAGCAAGAAAATATTAAGGGATTTTGTATTCATTTGGAGCGATACCTCCATAGCACCAAAACATGATAAATATATAAGGTCAAAATAACTTAAGGGAAAAGGTGAATTGTATGGCGTTTTATGGCGACTCAGACGCGCAGGAAACCCAGGAATGGCAAGAAGCATTTGATTCAGTATTACAACATATGGGCACGGAACGCGCCGCATTCTTATTAGAAAAACTTTATCAACAGGCTATTGCAAAACATGTTCCGATCCAACGCTTAAATACACCTTATCTCAATACGATTTCTGTTGAAGAACAACCAGCGATGCCAGGCGACCAAGATATGGAGCGTCGTATTCGTGCTTTAATTCGTTGGAATGCCTTGGCGATGGTATTACGTGCGAATAAAACGGGCGATGATCTTGGTGGTCACCTTGCTAGTTTCGCATCGTCTGCAACCTTATATGATGTTGGTTTTAACCATTTCTTCCGCGCAAATAGCAATAACTTTGGCGGAGACATGATTTATTACCAAGGACACTGTGCGCCGGGTATTTACGCACGTTCATTCTTGGAAGGGCGTTTAACTGAAGATCAATTGAATAATTTCCGCCGTGAAGTGGGTGGTAATGGTCTTCCGAGTTATCCACATCCGTATTTAATGCCGGACTATTGGCAGTTCCCAACTGTATCCATGGGTTTGGGTCCAATTATGTCGATTTACCAAGCACACATTCAAAAGTACTTGATGAATCGTGGTTTGATTAAAGAAGAAAATCGCAAAGTCTGGGCATATCTGGGCGATGGTGAGATGGATGAGCCAGAAAGTACGGGTGCAATTTCACTTGCTGGTCGTGAAAAGCTGGATAACCTGATTTGGGTGGTGAACTGTAACTTACAGCGTCTCGATGGTCCCGTACGTGGTAACGGTAAAATTATTCAAGAATTAGAATCTTTATTCCGTGGTGCGGGATGGCGTGTGATTAAAGTGGTGTGGGGCCGTCATTGGGATCCACTACTTGCTCAAGATGCTTCAGGTGCTTTAAAAGCGGTCATGGAAGAAACAGTGGATGGTGAGTACCAACGCTATCAAGTGAAAGGTGGTGCATATACCCGTGAGAAATTCTTTGGCAAGTATCCAGAAGCTGCGGAACTGGTCAAAGATTTAAGCGATGAGGACATAGATAATCTTAATCGTGGTGGTCACGACCCATACAAAGTTTTTGCTGCCTATGCAGAAGCAATGAAAGCCAAAGGTCAACCCACCGTTATTCTTGCGAAAACGGTTAAAGGTTACGGTTTGTCTGAAGAAATTGAAGCGGTGAACAAAACCCACCAAATCAAAAAAATGCAGATCGACTCTTTGAAATATGTACGTGACCGTTTTAATTTGCCATTTACAGATGACAAGTTAGAAGAGCTTCCATTCTATCGCCCAAGTGAAAACTCTCCAGAAATGAAGTATATGAAGGCGCGTCGTGAAGCATTAGGGGGTTACCTACCTGCACGTCGTCGTGAGAGTGAAACTTTAGCGATTCCTGAACTCTCTGTATTTGATGCGGTATTAAATGGTTCAGGTGGTAAAGAACAATCGACCACGATGCTGATGGTGCGTTTAATTGCGGCTTTACTGAAAGAAAAAGCCATTAAAGACCGCGTTGTTCCAATCGTTCCAGACGAAGCACGTACCTTTGGTTTAGAAGGGATGTTCCGTCAGCTGGGTATTTATGCCGCTCACGGTCAAAAATATACCCCAGAAGACCAAGAACAGTTAATGCATTACCGTGAAGCAAGTGATGGTCACATGTTGCAAGAAGGCATTAACGAAGCGGGTGCGATGAGTGCATGGGCTGCGTTGGCAACCAGTTATTCAACCAATAACTTGCCGATGATTCCAATGTACATGTACTACTCAATGTTTGGTTTCCAACGTATTGGTGACATTGCATGGGCTGCTGGTGATGCACAGGCACAAGGTTTCTTGCTCGGTGCAACTGCTGGTCGTACCACATTGAATGGTGAAGGTTTACAGCACCAAGATGGTCATTCACATATCTTGGCGAACACCATTCCAAACTGTGTATCTTATGATCCATGTTTTGGTTATGAATTGGCAGTGATCGTACATGATGGTTTACAACGTATGTATGTGAACCAAGAGCGAGTGTTCTATTACTTAACCGTAATGAACGAAAACTACGAGCATCCTGCAATGCCAGAAGGGGCTGAGGAAGGCATTAAACGTGGTATGTACTTGTTCGAAAAAGACGAAAAAGCCACTGTGCAATTATTGGGTTCAGGTGTCATTCTTCGCGAAGTGATCAAAGCTGCGAAAATCTTACGTGATGAATACCAAATCCATTCAAACGTTTGGAGTGTAACCAGCTTCAATGAGTTGTCGCGTGATGGCATGGCATGTGAAGAATACAACCGCCTACACCCACTGACTGAAGAAGTGAAAGAATCTTGGGTATCTAAACAGTTACGTGGTACAGAAGGTATCGTTGTTTCTGCGACAGATCATATGCGTGCGTATAGCGAACAAATCCGTGCATATCTCCCAGATGGTCGTCCATTTGTTGCCTTAGGTACTGATGGTTACGGTCGTTCAGATACACGTGCCAACTTACGTAGTTTCTTTGGTGTTGATGCTGCGCATATCGTGGTTGCGACGTTGAAAAAATTAGCAGATGAAGGCGAAGTGGATGCACGTTTAGTGAAAGATGCGATTTCTAATTTTGAGTTAGATACTGACCGTCCAGTAGCATGGGCGCCACAAGCGCACCCAGAAGTTCAGGCAGTTGCTGAATACCATGAAACGCAAACAGGTGAGGGGAAATAATCATGCAAATCCAAGCACCTGATATTGGCGTAGATAAAGCACTGGTTGCAGAAATCTTGGTCAAAGTAGGCGACCATGTTGCAGTTGATGATAGCCTTCTGGTTTTAGAGTCAGATAAGGCAACGGTCGAAGTACCAAGCACTGCGGCAGGTATCGTAAAAAGTATTCTGGTTCAACAGGGAGATGAAGTCACTGAAGGCGTCGCATTAATTGAATTAGAGTCTGAGTCTGCTGCTGAAGCACCTGCGAACGAAGCACCGAAAGCGGAAGCGCCAAAAGCAGAAGCGAAACCTGTCGAAGCTGAAACAAAAGCACAACCCGCTGCCGCTCCAGTAGCGACAGCAAGCCAGGTTGTGGATGTAAAAGTTCCAGATATTGGTGTGGAAAAAGCGCTGGTTGCAGAAGTGTTGGTCAAAGTCGGTGATCAGATTGAGCCAGAACAAAGTATTGTCGTGGTTGAATCAGACAAAGCGACGGTAGAAGTCCCAAGCTCTGTTGCTGGTGTTGTTGAAGCCATCCAAATCAAAGAAGGCGATAGCATTAAGGAAGGCGTGGTCTTGATTCAGGTCAAGACCGCAAGTTCGGCTGCTGCACCAGAATCGCAAGCAGCACCTGCTCAAACAGAAGCGCCAGTCGCAACCACAGAAGTAGCAACTGCAACAAATACCTCAACAGGTAATGTTGAAATTGAAGTACCTGATCTAGGTGTAGAAAAAGCTCTTGTTTCAGAAATTCTAGTCAATGTCGGTGATCGCGTTGAAGCGCAACAAAGCCTATGCGTGGTTGAGTCAGATAAGGCTTCTGTTGAGGTGCCAAGTTCAGTAGCAGGGATTGTGAAAGCAATCCATGTGTCTGCCAATCAAGAAGTGCGTCAAGGCGTGGCTTTGGCAACGATTGAGGTGAGTGGTCAGGCCGCTGCACCAGCATCTGCACCAAAAGCTCAGCCAGCAGCAACGACAGCACCAGCAAAACCACAGGCGGCAGCGACAGCAGCACCAAGTGAACCTGCACAAGCTGAGAAGTTGACTAAACAACAAGAAGCTGACAATGCCAAAGTCTATGCAGGTCCAGCCGTGCGTAAACTGGCACGTGAGTTGGGTGTTGTTCTTGGGCAGGTCAAAGCCTCTGGCGAACACGGTCGTGTGATGAAAGACGATGTTTTCGCTTATGTGAAAACACGCTTAACTGCACCACCGCAAGCTGCTTCTAGTACACAGGCTGCACCTGTTGCATCGGGCTTGCCTAAGTTGCCAGACTTTAATGCATTTGGTGGTGGTGAAATGAAAGCGATGACGCGTTTACAGCAAGTGTCTGTACCGCAATTGTCATTGAACAATTTCATTCCTCAAGTCACCCAGTTTGATTTGGCTGATATTACAGAGCTTGAAGCGTGGCGTGGCGAGCTGAAAGATGGTTTCAAAAAACAAGGAATTAGCTTAACTATTTTAGCGTTCATCGCGAAAGCGATTGCTCACTTGCTAAAAGAAGAGCCTTATTTTGCAGGCCATTTGGCAGATGATCAAAAGTCAGTGTTGTTGCGTAACGAAATTCATATGGGTATCGCAGTCGCTACACCAGATGGCTTAACGGTTCCTGTGCTGCGTAATCCTGACCAGAAATCCATTAAGCAAATCGCGGTGGAATTGGCTGAGCTGAGTCAAAAAGCGCGTGATCGCAAGTTATCACCGAAAGACTTACAAGGTGCAAACTTTACCATTACCAGCTTAGGCAGTATTGGTGGTACTGCGTTTACCCCATTGGTGAACTGGCCTCAAGTCGCCATTTTGGGTATCTCTCCAGCTACGATGCAACCTGTATGGAATGGTAAAGATTTTGATCCACGCTTAATGTTGCCATTATCGTTGTCATATGATCATCGAGTCATTAATGGTGCTGATGCAGCACGCTTTACAAATAAGCTGACCAAGCTTTTAAAAGATATTCGTAGCTTATTGCTCTAGTACTTTTTAACGATGGAAACCTCGCATATGCGAGGTTTTCTATTTTATAGCATTAAAAAATCGACTTTATTTGCGCAAGCTTTTGTCTAAAATTAATATAGTTGAAAGAAGTATTTATTTGGAGTAAGGAGCAAGGATGTTAATCATTTATCGAGTTGTATTACCGATATTACTGATTATTTTTGTATTAATGGGCTTGTGGGTCAATTTTCTACATTTTGCATCAGATTGGGTTATGTACATCGTCATGGGTTTGGAGGTGTTAGCTGCAACAATTGTGGTTAGCATGGAATATCAAGCTCAAAATGTTGGTGGTGCAAGTGGTTGGGGGATTTTTGGTTTTTTTGGTTTGAGTGTGAATTTAGCTTTGTTATTGGGGATTGCCCGTTTAATGATTTGGGGTTACCAAAAATTTTGGGCATAGTGATTTAAAAAATTTAAAGAGTTTGATAAACTAATATCACTTCATTGGGGAGTAGCCGCTCTTTACGCAAAGTAAAGAGGTGATGGTCAACATAATTGTTCCACAGAACATGGTCATCATAGCAAAGAACCAAGAACAGCTGTTTAGCTGTGCTTTTGTTGGCAAGACCTTTGATTTACCACTCTGCATCAATCTATTTGATTTTGGCTAGCAGGAGGGGTAGGTCATCGGTATATTTTGCTAGCCAGAGCATTCAACTATGTATGAATTCCTCATCTCCACATCAATTGTTGCCCTTGCTGAAATGGGCGATAAAACGCAATTGCTGGCATTATTACTCGCTGCACGTTTCCGTAAACCCGTTCCGATTTTAATTGCAATTTTACTGGCTACCACGATTAATCATGGTATCTCTGCGGTATTAGGTCAATGGATTACGACTGTCCTAAGTCCTGAAATTCTATTATGGATTTTGGCACTTGGTTTTATCGGTATGGCGATTTGGATGCTCATTCCTGATGAATTAGGGGATGAAACTGAAAGTATTAATAAATGGCAAAAATTTGGCGTATTTGGTGCAACTTTTATTCTATTTTTCTTGGCTGAAATAGGTGATAAAACCCAAATTGCTACAGTTGCTTTAGCTGCACGTTTTGACAGTATTTTTTGGGTCATGTGTGGTACAACGCTTGGCATGATGTTAGCAAATGCACCAGCAGTATTTATCGGCGATAAGTTAGCTGATAAGTTACCAATTTCACTTATTCATAAAATTGGTGCTGCTATTTTCTTAGTCGTTGGTGTTTCAACCTTGGTACAGCATTATTTCTTCTAATTAAATTTAAATTGCAAAAAGATCCATTATTTATGCATGGATCTTTTTGCATAAATTATGATAAAAGTACAATATCTGATTGAAACAATAATAAAATCCCATTATTTTATTAAGGAATTAAAATATTTCATATTTAAAGAATTTTTATGGGGTTGATATGAGTTTTGAGCGGACTACATCGCAAATACTATTTGATAATGGTACGCATAAATGCATTAGTTTTACCAGTTTGGTCAAGGGCGAAGGCATTCAAGCCAATCAATTTTTAATTATTGATCACGATCGTGCAGCGGTTCTAGATCCAGGTGGTGATCTGACCTATGTTCCTTTAACAATGGAGCTGAATCGATATACCAAATTGAAAAATTTGGATTATGTGATGGCATCCCATCAAGACCCCGATATTATTACTTCGATGCCACGTTGGTTAGTTTATACCGATGCGAAAGTAGTGGCATCTAAATTATGGGCACGCTTTTTACCGCATTTAAACTCAGCATTTATGAGTGATCGAATGAAAGGGAATTGGGAAGAACGCTTAATTGAGCTTGCCGATACGGGACAAGTGATTCCTTTAGGTGAATCAGCAATCGTAGCGATTCCTGCTCACTTTTTGCATTCGGTGGGTAATTTTCAGTTTTATGATCCAACTGCCAAAATTCTATTTTCAGGTGATATGGGCGCATCCATAGTGGAGGATGCAAGTCAGCCTATTAGCGATTTTGAAGCGCATATTAAAAAGATGAAAGGCTTTCATCAACGTTATATGTGTTCCAACAAAGTCATTCGTTTGTGGGTCAATATGGTTCGTCAAATGGATATTGATATGATCGTGCCGCAACACGGGACTGCATTTGTCGGTAAAGAAATGATCAATCAATTTTTAGATTGGATTGAGCAACTAGAATGTGGCGTAGATTTAATGAATGAGTATGTATTTAGTTGTCCTACCTAAATGAATTCATAAAATTTTTTCTATAAATCTATTGTGTTCATCAACAACTTTTCTTAGGATTCAAGTTACAAAAAATTAATTTGATAACGAGAATTTTAAGAAAAATGTTGTCTCAAGTTGCAAGCTCAGATACATGCGTGAGTTGTGGTGCATGCTGTGCAAATTATCGTGTTTCTTTTTATTGGGCTGAAGCAGAACGGATGCCTGCAAACATGGTCGAACCGCTCACAGCCGTTTATTCTTGTATGAAAGGTACCAACCAAGCTCAAGTCAAATGTATCGCATTACAAGGAGAAGTAGGACAGCAAGTCAGTTGTTCGATCTACGCCGTTCGAAGCTCAACGTGTAAAGAGGTTCAGATTGCGGATGATCATTGTAATAAAGCACGACTTGCGCACAATCTCATCTCATTGATTAATATTGAACAACAAGATTCAGAAAATAATGAGAATTATGATCAAGTTTGTTAACTGTATCGATGTTGCTTAAATGACATAAGGCGTCGTAGTGAAGCGTTTCTACGCGCTTATCAAATTATTTTCATCATAGAAAATGAAAATCACATCGAAATTTGTTTATAATAGCTCACGGAAATTACCAGTGAGATTGTTATGCTGACCATCGTTCAAGAAGCGTTAACCTTCGATGATGTCTTATTACTTCCTGCCTACTCAACTGTTCTCCCAAAAGATGTCTCCTTAAAGACACGTTTAACTCGCGGAATTCAACTTAATATCCCTCTCGTTTCTGCTGCAATGGATACTGTGACTGAGTCTCGTATGGCGATTGCAATGGCGCAAAATGGTGGTATTGGTATTTTGCATAAAAACATGGATATCGCTGCACAAGCTGCGGAAGTACGCCGTGTAAAAAAATTCGAAGCTGGAATGGTGAAAGACCCAATCACAGTAACGCCTGAAACGACAGTACGTGAACTTATTGCAATTACTCAAGCTAATAATATTAGCGGTGTACCTGTTGTAAAAGATGGCAAAGTTGTGGGTATTGTCACAGGTCGTGATACTCGTTTTGAAACCAATCTTGAACAACCAGTAAGCAACATCATGACAGGCCAAGACCGTTTAGTGACTGTTCGTGAAGGTGAGTCGAAAGAAAATATTCAAGCATTGCTACAAAAGCATCGTATTGAAAAAGTTCTAGTTGTTGGTGAACACAATGAACTCAAAGGTTTAATTACAGTCACTGACTTCCGTAAAGCGGAAAGCTATCCAAGCAGCTGTAAAGATGACCTTGGTCGTTTACGTGTTGGTGCTGCAGTCGGTACAGGTGTAGAAACACCAAGCCGCGTGGAAGCATTAGTCGATGCGGGTGTAGATGTGATTGTCGTAGATACGGCACACGGTCACTCAGCAGGTGTGATTGAACGTGTACGTTGGGTAAAAACAAATTATCCACAAGTTCAAGTGATTGGTGGAAATATTGCAACAGGTGATGCAGCTTTAGCATTGTTAGATGCAGGTGCAGATGCCGTTAAAGTGGGTATTGGTCCTGGTTCGATCTGTACGACACGTATTGTGGCAGGTATCGGTATGCCGCAAATTTCGGCAATTGATAGCGTTGCCAATGCACTAAAAGATCAAATTCCATTGATCGCAGATGGCGGTATTCGTTTCTCTGGCGATATGGCGAAAGCGATTGGCGCAGGTGCGAGCACGATTATGGTTGGTTCACTCCTTGCTGGTACTGAAGAAGCGCCAGGTGAAGTTGAATTTTTCCAAGGTCGTTACTATAAAGCGTATCGTGGTATGGGTTCATTGGGTGCAATGGCGGGAGCAACAGGTTCTGCTGACCGTTATTTCCAAGACTCTAAAGCAGGTGCTGAAAAGTTGGTGCCAGAAGGCATCGAAGGTCGTGTTCCATATAAAGGTCCAATGGGGAATATCATCCATCAAATGATGGGCGGTTTGCGTTCTTCTATGGGCTATACAGGTTCATCTGTGATTGAAGATCTTCGTCAAAATGCAAAATTTGTGAAAATTACTTCAGCAGGCATGTCTGAATCACATGTTCATGATGTGACGATTACTAAAGAAGCACCAAACTATCGTGTAGGTTGATCTTTAGTAATTTTGGCAATAAAAAAACCGTCAGTCCACTGACGGTTTTTTTGTTTTGGTGTAAAGTAAAACAGATGAAAAATGATATGACGATACGTCATATAAAGATAAGAAAGCGAGTAAAGAATGAGCTATTTTGGAACTGATGGAATTCGTGGCAAATTTGGACAAATGCCGATTACCCCTGAATTTGCATTAAAATTAGGATTTGCAGCAGGAAAAGTATTAAAAAGAAATAGCCCCAAAAACAAACCAATTGTTGTTATGGGTAAAGATACGCGTTTATCAGGTTATATTCTAGAAGCAGCTCTCCAAGCAGGTTTAAACGCAGCAGGTGTGTATGTGCATTTGTTGGGACCATTACCAACGCCTGCAATAGCGCATTTAACACGTGCTTTGCATGCACATGCAGGTATTGTGATTTCAGCATCACATAACCCTTACTTTGATAATGGGATTAAATTTTTCTCAGGTGAAGGTAAAAAACTCCCAGATGCCCTACAAAATGAGATTAATCAAGAATTAGAAAAAGATTTAGTGATTGATGATACGGCTAACCTAGGTAAAAGTGTTCGTGTAAAAGATGCAAATGGCCGATACATCGAATTCTGTAAATCAACATTTCCATACCACTTCGATCTTAGTAATCTCAAAATTGTAGTGGATTGTGCTAATGGCGCAGCATATAGCGTTGGTCCTTCAGTTTTTAGAGAGCTAGGTGCAAAAGTAATCCCGCTTTTTAATGAACCAGATGGTTTAAATATCAATGAAAATTGTGGATCAACCCATCCTGAATTTCTACAAAAGGCTGTGGTTGATCACCAAGCCGATTTAGGTATTGCGTTTGATGGTGATGCAGATCGTGTCGTGATGGTGGATAAAAATGGTCAGCTGGTAGATGGTGATCATATTCTGTATATCCTTGCAACTCAGGCCAAAAATAAACCAACAGGTATTGTTGGAACAGTCATGAGTAATATGGCGCTTGAGTTAGCATTACAGAAAGCGGATGTCGGTTTTGTACGCGCAAAAGTCGGTGACCGCTATGTATTACAGGCATTAGAAGAAAATGGTTGGGTCACAGGTGGTGAGCCTTCAGGTCATATCTTAACGTTGGATAAGAGCACAACTGGTGATGCGATTATTGCCGCTCTACAAGTGTTAACAGTGATGGTTGAGCAAGCGAAAGCATTACATGAATTAGTTGCAGACTTTGAATTATTTCCACAGGTGTTAATTAATGTTCGTTTACAGCATATGATTGATCCATATGCTGTTCCTGCTCTTGTTGCTGAATTTGAAAAAGCTGAACAACAATTGACTGGGCGTGGACGTATTTTGATTCGTAAATCAGGTACTGAACCTGTGATTCGAGTTATGGTAGAAGGAGATCAACAGCAGGAAGTGGATGCCATCGCAAATCATTTAGCCGATGCAGTTAGAGCTCATGCTCAAGCTGCTTAAAGGAGAGTAATAATGAATGATGTCATTAAAGACCTGAGTGAGCTTCGTTTAAGTTATGAACAAGGTGAGTTACACGAATCCCAGATTAGTGTAAATCCCCATGAGCAATTCTTGAATTGGTTCAATCATGCACTCACTGCTCAATTACATGAACCGTATGCGATGTCTTTGGCGACAGCAAATGTTCAAGGTCGCCCACACGTGCGAACTGTTCTGTTAAGGGGTGCGACAGAAGCTGGTTATGATTTTTACACCAATTATGATAGTCAGAAAGGATTAGACCTTGCGGAAAATCCTTATGCTGAACTTTTATTTTACTGGCCGAGTTTAGAACGTCAGGTACGTATTGGTGGTCAGGTTTCCAAGATTCCAGAACAGGAATCGACGGATTATTACCATAAGCGTCCACGTGATAGTCAGATTGCAGCACATATTAGTACGCCACAAAGTGGTGTCATTGAAAGCCGTGAGTTATTACAACAGCGTTTTCAAAACTTACAAAACCAAGTACATGAAGCTGAGTTGGATAAACCCGAATTTTGGGGTGGTTATCGCTTAGATGCAGATTGTTATGAATTCTGGCAAGGACGACCAAATCGTTTACATGATCGTTTGAGTTATGAAAAACAAAATGGACTTTGGATTATTCAACGCTTGATGCCATAAATGACCATGATTCAAATTCAACAAAGACCATTTTTGACACGCCCTGAAAAATTTCAGGGCGTGCCTACGTTTATTGCTGAGATATTGGCGAGACGTGGAGTGCAATCGGAACAAGAGCTTGAGCTAAAACTCAAGCATTTATTGCCACCTGATCTCGAAGGATTAGATCAAGCCGTTGAATTAATTGATCAAGCGATTGATCAAAAAAAACAGATTGTGATTGTTGGTGACTATGATGCGGATGGTGCGACCAGTACTGCATTGATGATCTTAGTTCTTAAAGAAATGAGGGCGAACGTTGAATATTTAGTGCCTGATCGCTTTAAGTACGGTTACGGCTTAACCCCTAAAATTGCTGAGCTCGCCAAGGAAAGCTATCAGCCAGATCTTTTGATTACCGTGGACAATGGTATATCGAGCCATGCAGGGGTGGAGACTGCCCAAGCTTTAGGGATGCAGGTCATCATTACCGATCATCATTTGACGACGAAACCTACGCCAAATGCTGAAGCAGTGGTCAATCCGAATCAACTAGGTTGCATTTTTCCAAGTAAAGCACTTGCAGGTGTTGGCGTTGCTTTTTATGTACTAGCAAAATTAGCCAGTTACCGTTCTCAGCAGGGAAAAAGTACCAGTAAAGTTACTCAGTATTTAGATTTGGTTGCATTGGGGACTTATGCTGATGTTGCATCGCTTGATTATAATAACCGTATTTTAGTGGATGCTGGCCTAAAACGAATTCAGCAATATCAATGTCGTGCAGGAATTTTAGCATTATTGGATATTGCAAAACGAGACGCCGCAAGTTTACGCGCTCAAGATTTAGGTTTCGTGATCGGCCCTCGAATTAATGCGGCTGGTCGTATGGAGAGCATGCGAATTGGCATTGAGTGTTTATTGGCTCCAGATCTAGCAACAGCCTATCCAATTGCACAGCAGCTCAATCAACTGAATGTAGAACGTCGTCAAGTTGAAGCTGAGATGAAACAGCAAGCGATCAGTGCATTACAGCATGTACAGCTACAAGCAGATTCTTTACCTGCCGCATTGGTGATGTTTGATGAACAGTGGCATCAAGGGGTAATAGGGATTGTAGCTGGGCGTCTAAAGGAACAGTTTCACCGACCAAGTTTAGTATTTGCTCCTGATGAAGATGGGATACATATTAAAGGCTCTGCGCGTTCGATTGAAGGTATTCATATTCGCGATACTATTGAGCAAGTCGCAGAACAATACCCACATTTAGTTAGCCATTTTGGTGGTCATGCCGCAGCAGCAGGTTTGACCTTAAAAAAAGACAATTTTGATGAATTTAAAACAGTTTTTATTCAATCGATTGCTGAAATGGATGCTGAATTGTTTCATGCAACGATTTGGACAGATGGTGAATTGCCTGAGAATGCTTTAGATCTATCTACAGTGGATTGGATTGAGCAATTGGGGCCATGGGGACAGAAATTTCCATTTCCACAATTTCAAGGAACATTCAAAGTCATTGATTATCGCTGGTTGAAAGATCAACATCTCAAGTTAAAACTTTCACTTGGTACACAGTCGATTGATGCAATTGCATTTAATGCGGTTGACCGTTTTGAGTTTAATCCAATGCTTGGTTATGTTGATCTAGTTTATACATTGGAACGTAACGTTTTTAATGGCAATACGAGTCTGCAATTGCAAATATCACATCTCGCACAATAAAAAATCCGCTCAGTAGAGCGGATTTTTTATCTAGCATAATTGCTTAGAAGCGGTATGCACCACGGATACCATAGGTATTATAGTCATCACCAAAACCAACACGACCTTCTAAGCTCACTTGTTGATTCAGGAATTTCTTCGCAGAGATACCCCATTCATCACGATTTGTTAGGTCGTTATTGTAATAATCTGCACCAACACTCAGTGTTTTATCTAGATAGTAGTCACCTTTAACACGGTATTCATCTAAATCACCAAATGCGCCATAAGCTTCTAAGTTGACATCTTTCCCACCAACTTGAGTGACATATTTAGCACGTACAGTTGGATCAGCGCCGTCTTTACCATTTTTCTCGTCGTAACCTTTCACACCTAATGCAAGTAATAAGCCTGGAGCAGGTAAGTAACCAACTTCTGCGCCGTAGGTTGTTACTTTTTGATCGATGGCAGTATTGTCTACTTCAAGCTCACTACGACCGACATTACCACTTAAATAGAAATCACTATTCGGTACGAAATATTCAACACCTGCGCCATATTTTGTATCTTTTACGCCACTATTGTCGGCATAGTTAACATTGGCTTTCACGTTGCTAGCACGGTTTAAGAACGCTGCTTCTGCAAGTGGTGCATTACGTGTTTGGACTGGATTGAAATAATAAGTACCATCTACGCCAAAACTATGAGTGTTATCATAATGATCCGGATCTGTATAAGTATATGAACCACCGACTTCAGCTTGATAAGCATGAGCAGTGCCTGTTACTGCAATCGCAGATAAAAGTGCTGATGCTATTGCTAATTTTTTCATGGTTATGCCCCTGTTGAGATAATGAACCAAATGAATATTAATTACACGTTTTGTTACAACTTTTAGTCTAGAGAAAATTATTTAATCGTCAATCTTAAGAAAGTAACTGTACGGTACAAACGTAGATAAAATGTAAATTTCAATTAATACATGATTGATTTTAAATAAAAAATATTAGTGTTTTGATTTATTAAAACTTAGGATAGATTGTGTTGATTCGTATTTTTAGTGTAATCAGAGTCAGTTTTAAACACGAAATTATATAAGCAAAATACATTTCCATGTATCTGATGAACTGCTGAATTTAGTTAAAAAGACATGGCTGTGTCGTACAAACCAGTTATGTTAAAATATGAGATTGAGTGAAAAATATTGTGAGAAAATACGCGTGGAAATTAATCCGTACTTAGTCCAATTGAAAGATTTATCTGATCGTAGCCAAACACTACGGGGGTATCTTTGACTACGATCTAAAGGCTGAGCGTTTAGAAGAAGTTTTAAGAGAACTAGAAGACCCAACGATTTGGAATGATCAGAGTCGTGCGCAAGCGATTGCGAAAGAAAAGGGCAGTTTAGAAAATACTTTAGGTGTATTTGATCGTCTTGCAGAGCAGTTAGATGATGCTAAAGCCATGCTTGATCTGGCTGTAGAAGCCGATGATGAAACTTTACTGGAAGATGTTCAGGCTGAACTTGATAGTGCTGAACAGGCTTTAGGTAATTTAGAATTCCGCCGTATGTTTAGTAATCCAATGGATCCAAATCCATGTTTCCTTGAAATCCAATCAGGTTCTGGTGGTACGGAAGCACAAGACTGGGCATCGATGTTACTACGGATGTATCTACGTTGGATTGAACGTCATGGCTTTAAAGCTGAATTGATGGAAGTGTCTGATGGTGATGTGGCAGGCATTAAATCAGCAACCATCCGTGTCGATGGCGAGTTTGCTTATGGCTGGTTACGTACCGAAAGTGGCGTACATCGTTTAGTACGTAAGTCACCATTTGACAGTAATAACAACCGTCATACCTCATTCTCAGCGGTATTTATCTCACCTGAGATTGATGACAATATCGAAATTGATATTAATCCGTCGGATGTCCGTACCGATACTTATCGTGCTTCGGGTGCGGGTGGTCAGCACATTAACAAAACCGATTCGGCAGTTCGTCTCACTCATGCACCAACGGGTATCGTGGTGGCGTGCCAGAACCAACGTTCACAGCATGCGAACCGTGATCATGCGTGGAAGCAATTACGTGCCAAACTCTATGAGTTAGAGATGAGCAAACGTAATGAAGCAGCTCAAGCATTGGAAGACTCGAAGTCAGATATTGGTTGGGGAAGTCAGATTCGTTCTTATGTCTTAGATGATTCGCGTATTAAAGATTTGCGTACTGGTATTGAAAATTCAAATACTAAAGCAGTCTTAGATGGTGATTTAGATCGATTTATTGAAGCAAGTTTGAAACAAGGTCTATAAGTTTCAATTAACTTAAAACGGCAATCTCGTTCAGCATTTGATAGTTAATCGAAAAAATATGATATTAATATCGGAAAATATAGATATTAATATTTATAAAAATCGATATAATGGTTTCAGATGCTGAACAAAGCTTTGCCTGTTGAGAAACGTGGTGAGTCTATGGATATTGATGTTATAAGCAAGGCCTTAGCCAATCCATTACGTCGACAGATTTTGCAATGGCTGAAAGAGCCTGAGCAATTTTTACCGGTGCAGGAATGTGGTGGCAGTTTTGAACGAGGCGTATGTGCAGGTCATATTGAACGTCTTGGCAAAGTTGCACAATCAACCATGTCAAATCATTTGTCTGTGTTACAGCAGGCAGGTTTGATTCAAGTTGAGAAATATGGGCAGTGGTCCTATTTCACCAGAAACGAAGCTTTGATTCAGCAATACATCGAACATTTAAAACAAACACTTTAAGTGAATAAGTGTAAGTTGAGGCGATCATGGCTGGACTAAATTCTGCGTTACAAGTGGGTGATTTTACGATAAAAAACCGTTTGGTTTTAGCACCTTTGACGAGAGCTCGTAGTGGTGTTGAGCGTATTCCAAACGATTTAATGGTGGAATACTATCAACAACGTGCCAATGCGGGCTTAATTATTACTGAAGCGACGGTGATTAGTCCGAAAGCTGTTGGCTACGCCAATACGCCAGGCTTATGGTCACAAGAACAAGCTCAAGCGTGGAACAAAATTGTTGAAGCAGTGCATGCCCAAGGTTCAAAGATTGTGGTTCAGCTATGGCACGTCGGTCGTATTTCACATCCTGACTTATTGGATGGTGATATTCCGGTTGCACCAAGTGCGATTCAACCTGCGGGTGAAGTGAGTTTACTGCGTCCAAAACGTCCTTTCGTTACACCTCGTGCTTTATCGCATGAAGAAATCCAAGAAATCGTCGCACAATATAAACATGCAGCTGAGTTAGCGAAAGCAGCAGGTTTTGATGGTGTTGAGTTGCATGCAGCCAATGGTTATTTGATTGACCAATTCTTGCAAAGTACGACCAATCATCGTGATGATGAATATGGTGGTTCGATTGAAAATCGCGCACGTTTATTATTACAAGTGGTCGATGCATTTATAGAGGTTTGGGGGGCTGGTCGTGTGGGTGTCCACCTTGCACCACGTGCAGATTCACATGATATGGGCGATGCAGATCCATTAGCGACTTTTGGTTATGTGGTTGAGCAGTTAGACCAACGTAATATTGGTTTTATCTTTACCCGTGAATATGCAGCGGAAGATAGTTTACAGCCGCAACTCCGCCCTAAATTTAAAGGGGTGTGGATTGCTAACGAGAAATTGACACCAGCTTCAGCAAAACAAATTTTAGAAACTGAGCAAGCAGATGCCGTTGCATTTGGATTAGCTTATATTGCCAATCCAGATCTATTAGAACGTTTGGAACATGATTTGCCTTTAAATCAGGTTCAATTTGATACTTTATATGGTGCCGGTGCAGCGGGTTATACCGATTATCCTGCCTTTGAACAGCTTGAAGCTTAAGTAAAGCAAAAACCTCCTCGCAGGTTGAATCTGTAAGGAGGTTTTTGACAATTTAAGTTTGTGGTGCTTGTATAGCGTGTTCACTTCTATTTTTGTAGAAATCCAGAATCACATTGGAAAAATCATGCACCATCAATTGTGCAATCTGATTGGCATAAAAATTGACTTCGGTGCTAATTCGATAATCAATTTTTAGTGTGAGCTTAGTTTGCTGATCATTGATTGGTGTCAGTTCAAACGCGGTATATCGAAGATCAAAATATTTCCCTCCAATACTGACATGATCATCTAGCGCGCCTTGAGGAATGGACTTCGGGGAGAAACGATAGGTCCAACTGAGATATTGATTAGGTTTGGATTGTTGAATGATTTCTTCAAAATGAATATTTTTTTGCCAAGTTGAATATCGGATCAATCCTTCATTTGTCGGTTTAGTCAGCCCAGAAACGGGATAAGGCACACCAATGCTGTATAACACGCTCGGTTTAAATTCATGTGGTTGAATATTGTCAGCATGATTGAGTTGTTGCCAAATGACCTTAGCAGGGGCATTGATGAGAATACTCCGATCAACATGATCATAATGCAGTTGGGTTTTCTCAGGGATAGGCAGCAGAATAAATGGTAATAATACGAGGCTATAAATAGTTTTATTGGGTTTCCATATTTTATAACACAGCCCTTTCATGAATAAAGCGCCAGTCAGCATACCGCCCAATAAAATCGGGGTCATAATTACAACGCAAATAGCACCTTCATGTAGTACAACAATCGAGAACAATAAGAGCAAAACGAGGAAAATAATAATCACTTTAAAACTTTGTATAAATGAAACAGCCTTTCGGTAATTCTGGATATATACAATGAGCGCACCAATAATAAAGGGAACCACAAGTAAAAAACTGGCTTTCATTAATGCGCCTAAGTGACTGGCTAGAAGGGCCCATAAGCAGCACAGTAACGCTAGAATTAAAAAAGGGAGGATAATTTGAAATGGATGACGGGGTAGATATTCTTGTGTCGTTTCATCAGAAGGTTGCTTTATTTGTTTGAACCAATCAGGTTGCATTTTTTTTCTCAAAATGGATTATTCTTTGTTCTAAGATATCATTTTTCTTTATAAAGAAATATTTAATCAAAGTGCAACATACAATAATCAATTGTCAATGCATATGAAACTTCCGCATAATGAGCTGAAATCAAATTCTAAATTATGGTCTAGGATGGCGCAGCAAAACGCAGTACAGCAAACACCATTTTGGTATAACTTTTTACTGATATGTCTCAAGCCGTTATACCGTTGGAAAATTAAACAACGGGCTGAAAGTGATGCGCTATTCCAGCAAGAGTGCCTAGAGCGTTTTGGACCATTTCAACCACCTAAAAATTTAAATACGATTTGGTTTCATGTGGTATCGGTTGGAGAAACTAATGCTGCTCAACCTTTGATTGAGCACTATCTAAAACTTGGACATTCGGTTTTAGTAACCAACACCACAAAAACAGGGCAGGCCAGAGCCAAGAGTTTATTTTCCGAAAAATATCCTGCACTTTTTCAGGCAGTCTATTTGCCTGTTGATCAAAAACCGTTACTCAAGCAATTTTTTAATTTGTATCAGCCGAAGCTACTCGCTTTAGTTGAAACTGAGATTTGGCCAAACTTAATTGCCCAAGCGAAACAGCAACAAATCCCATGTATCTTATTGAATGCTCGTCTTTCAGCAAAATCAGCGAAAGGTTATGGCAAAGTTCGTCGTTTAACACAGCCGATGTTGCAGCAACTCACATGGTTATTGGCTCAAGACATCGCGACACAACAGCGTTATATTGATTTAGGGCTAGATCAAGCCAAGAGTCAGGTGGTTGGTAATATTAAATTTGATATTGCAGCACCGCAATCTTATGTAGAAAAAGCTGAACAGTTAAAACAAGATTGGCAATTGCTAGATCGTCAGATGATTACCTTAGCTAGCACCCATTCACCTGAAGAAGAAAATTTATTAAGACAATTACAACCACATTTAAATTCAAATCCAAATTTGCTCTGTATTGTGGTGCCGCGTCATCCAGAGCGCTTTGATGATGTGTATCAAATTTGCCAGAATTTAAATTTAAATACGCAACGCCGTAGTCTTAAACAGCCAATTCAAACCGATACACAGGTTTTTCTTGCTGATAGTATGGGTGAAATGTGGTTATGGTATGCACTCAGTCAAGCTTGTTTTGTTGGTGGTTCATTGAATGAGCCAGGTGGTGGACATAATATTCTAGAGCCGATGGTGCTTGATGTACCAACGGTGATTGGTCCACGCTATTTTAATTTCCAAAGTATTGTGGATGAGTTTGTAGCTGAACACGGAATTTTGATTGGAAAAGATGCAGTGCAAGTAGCACAGCAACTTTTGAGTTGTTTAGATGACCCAATACAGACTCAGCAATTGATTGAACAGGCTGAATTGGTTCTGCAACGAAATAAAGGCTCACTCCAAAAGCATATTCAATTGATTGATCATTATTTAGAATTCAAAGCTTTGTCATGAATATTGTTTTACTCGAACCTAATCAAATCACGACAACGGATGATGTCTGGCAGATTGAAAATCAACGTCAATTACAACATTTACAACAGCATATTCAGTTGAATTGTGGTGATACCTTAAAAGTCGGCGTGCGCAATGGTCAACGCTATCTTACGAAAGTAATATCTGTTTCTGAGCAACAGATTCGCATAAGACCGATTCAGGTTGAAGCAATCCCAGCAAAGTTACCTGTGCATTTAATTCTTGCTTTGCCACGTCCTAAAGTGTTACGCCGTATCATCATGGATGCGGTGACTTTAGGCGTGGAACGGATCAGTTTGATTCATAGTTATCGCGTGGATAAAAGCTATTGGCAAAGCCCATTCTTACAGCAGCTCGATGATTATGTGACTTTAGGTTTAGAGCAGGCAGGTGATACGATTGCACCTGAAATTCAATTGTATAAACGCTTTAAACCTTTTGTTGAAGATGTTTTGCCTACATTTATTTCAAATGAAAAACCTGCTTATGTCGCACATCCTTATGCGGAACAGAAAATACCATCTGCGATTCAACATTCATGTCACTTAATTGTTGGTCCAGAAGGTGGGTTTATTCCATATGAGGTCGATCTGCTCATAAAAAACGGCTGCCAAGCGATGAGCTTAGGCAACCGAATTTTACGAACTGAAACCGCAGTATCACATATTTTAGGGCGATTATTTATCTGAGTTCTCTGTATTATCAGATTGATCACCACGATACACTTTGACTTCTTGTACTGGGTAAGGAATCGAAATTCCTTTCTCATCGAAGGCTGTTACAACCAGTTCTTGAATTTCACTAATTGATGCAGATGTGGTGGTTTCTGTAGTATTCACCCACCAACGGACGGTTAAATTAATCGAGAAATCTGCAAGTGCGGTGACATTGACCGAGAAACCAGGTTGGCTCAGTACATTGAGATTACGGTCTAAAATATCCATAATGATTTTTTTTGCTTTCTGCATATCATCTTCATAACCAATACCAACGACAAACTCACAACGACGACGCTGATAGGCATTGTTCACGATGACTGCACTGGTATATACCGTGGCATTTGGAATCACGATGCGACGACCATCTGGTGAACGTAAGAAAGTCGCACGGATTTGAATATCTTCAACATTTCCTTCCAAACCATTCACAACAATATCATCGCCAATACGGAAAGGTTCACTGAGTAAAATTAAGATACCTGATAGCAAGTTTTGGAAAATATCTTTGAAAGCAAAACCGATCGCAACAGAACCGATTCCCAATGCTCCGATTAACTGGCTTGGGGTGAAACCGGGAATAGCGATGACTAATGCAATTAAAAAACCAAAGAATAGAATAAAAGTACTTCCGACACGGTTGAGAACCAATACCAAGTTTTGTCGGGTGTAGCTACGGTTTTCCAAAGTTTTGCGAATAAAGAATTTAAATAGCTTAGTCAGTAGCCAAAAAATGACAAATACTGTGATCGCAATACAGATATAGGGTACACGCTCCCAAAAGCTATCCATAATTTTATCAATTGTAGTATAGGCATCATGATATTTTTCAGTATGTGCCAATACCGTTTGCGTGGTTTTTGCACCTGCTTGATGAATCAATTCACCAGTATCTTTAGCGACCTCAGTTAATGTCGTTTGCTCATTTGCCACGGGAAAATCTCTATTTCGCAACGTAAGGAATTTATTAGGGGAGCCATCATAATGAATTTATCTTGATCATGCATGATAAATTCCGTAACGGTTTTATTTATTGAGTAGTTCAAATTTGGCTGTTCGATAAAGTATTAAAAATACTCAGTTGTATTTTGTAAGATTTGCGTTGGTGTACCCCAAAAGTCAGGGCTAGCAAAATAATAGCTAAAGATAAACATGCCAAATATCATCATTAAACTCAATATAATCATGATCCATGCAAATAGTTTTTCCCATGTGGTGGATGGGCGGACATCGCCATAATCATTGCGATGAGGTGTGCCTGCTGCAAATAAGACATAAAGTGTAAAAAAGAATTGAATGATTGGCACGAGTAATAATAGACATAGCCACCCTGTTTTATTCAGATCGTGTAAACGTCGGATCAAAAAAACGATCTGAAAATAAAAGCCAGCAAACCATAGTGCAATCAGCGCAATTCCACCAATTCCTGAAAATGCAGATAAGATTGGTTCATGAATCTGTACGTTATTTACGCTTAGACTCGCCGAAATTGTGGCAATAAGAATGAAAAGAACCGTCCAACTGATACTCAGTAAACCATACCAACCTAGATAGCTTAAGCGATTAAAACGTCCTTTAGCAGATAAAGGGTGATCGTATTGAGGCTGAATTGGGGCAGATAACGTTTGATCGAACATAATGAATTCCTATTTTTTGATTATTAAATCTTTTAAGGTCTTAGCAATGATCAAAATAATCACTTATTTTAAAAGTAAAAAGCATGGACAAGCAGTTCAAATTTAAATTATTTTGAGTAAATTTTTGAAAACAATTTGGTCGCTAAAGCATAACATTCTTACGACCAAAGCCGCATTGTTTGCTCTTGTAAATGGTGACCATACTGCAAGAGAAAACAAAACATACCCGAAAAATAGATGTGTATATCTAAGGTATGAAATAAAAAACAAAGGAAGTGAGCTATGAAAGAAATCTACCCAGTGCCTGATAAATTCAAAGAAATGGCAAGAATCTCGGAAGCAGACTATTTCAAACGTTATCAGGATTCAATTGAGCAACCCGAAGTATTTTGGGCGCAGGAAGCAAAGAATATTGATTGGATCAAACCATTCACACAGGTTAAAAATACAAGTTTTAACGCAGATAATTTCAAAATTGAGTGGTTCGCCGATGGTGAACTGAATGTTTCAGCCAACTGTTTAGATCGTCATCTTAAAGATAATCCTTTAAAGCCTGCGATTATCTGGGAAGGTGATCATCCTTCACGTCATAAAATCATTTCATTTTCTGAACTACACGATGAAGTCTGTCGGTTTGCCAATGTGCTAAAGAAACAAGGCATTCGCAAGGGTGATCGTGTGGTGCTATATATGCCAATGGTGCCTGAGGCAGCGATTGCCATGTTGGCCTGCGCACGAATTGGTGCTGTGCATTGTGTGGTATTTGGTGGGTTCTCCCCAGACTCATTGGCCAGCCGTATCGAAGATAGTCAAGCAAAATTAGTGATTACCGCTGACGCAGGAATGCGCGGCGGCAAGCTCATTCCACTGAAAGAAAATGTAGATGCAGCCTTAGAAATTGATGGCACCACTAGTGTCGAAAATGTGATTGTGGTGCATCGTACAGGGAATCCAATTCAGTTTAATGCGGAACGTGATGTTTGGTATCACCTTGCGATTATGGAAGTAGATGAACACTGTCCACCAGAACCGATGAAAGCAGAAGATCCGCTCTTCATTCTGTACACCTCGGGTTCAACAGGAAAACCGAAAGGCGTGCTGCATACTACAGGTGGTTATCTGGTTTATGTCAACACCACCTTTAGAGAAGTCTTTGATCTCAAAGAAGATGATGTATATTGGTGTACCGCCGATGTGGGCTGGATTACGGGACATAGTTATTTACTTTATGGTCCGTTGAGTAATGCCACTACTACGGTCATGTTCGAGGGAATTCCACAATATCCAACTTGGGCACGTATTGGTCATGTGATTGATAAACATAACATCACGATTTTATATACTGCACCAACTGCAATTCGCGCCATGATGCGTGAAGGCGATGCCTACGTGCGTGAAAGTGATCGGAGTAGTTTGCGTTTGCTGGGTTCAGTCGGTGAACCAATTAACCCTGAAGCATGGAATTGGTATCACGAGGTCGTAGGTGAAGGCCGTTGTCCAATTGTTGATACTTGGTGGCAAACTGAAACAGGTGGCATTTTAATTTCACCATTGCCGGGTGCAACTGCACTCAAACCGGGTTCAGCAACACGTCCATTCTTTGGAGTACAACCTGCGTTAGTCGATGGTGAAGGAAATGAATTGGACGGAGCAACCGAAGGTAATTTGGTCATTAAAGATTCATGGCCGGGTCAAATGAGAACGATTTGGGGCGATCCAGAGCGCTTTATTGAAGCTTATTTCTCAACTTTTAAAGGCTATTATTTTACTGGTGATGGTGCGCGCCGTGATGCCGATGGCTATTACTGGATCACTGGGCGTGTTGATGATGTACTGAACGTTTCAGGTCATCGTTTAGGGACAGCCGAGATTGAAAGTGCATTAGTCGCACATGAAGCTGTGGCTGAGGCGGCAGTTGTTGGTATGCCACATGACATTAAAGGTCAAGGGATTTGTACTTTTGTCACCTTGCAAGCTGATGTTGCGGAATCTGAAGAGCTACGTAAAGAGTTGGTGAATTGGGTGCGTAAAGTGCTTGGTCCTGTGGCAACCCCTGATGCCTTGCATTGGGCACCAGCTTTGCCAAAAACCCGTTCAGGTAAAATCATGCGCCGGATCTTGAGAAAGATTGCTGCCAATGAATTGGATAGTTTAGGTGATACCTCGACCCTCGCTGAACCCGCTGTGGTTGAGCATTTGATTGCGACAGTTTATCCAAACCGATAAAAAACCGGATTCAAATGTGAAAAGAGCGTTCGATTGAACGCTCTTTTTTGTCTGCATTATTTTAATTTTGCGCTAAAAAATCCGCCGTATTTTGTACCGTGGCGAAGAATCCCAATGCTGCTAAAAATGCTGTTTGTACATCGGCTGCTTTGACGATCTTGCCCTCATGTTCAAGATCACGGCTAGCAGTTGCATCGGCAATCACAATCGGTTGGTAGCCAAGCTCTTTCGCTGCACGTGTCCCTGAATCAATACAGACATGGGTCATCATGCCTGTAATCACTAACTGTTCAACTTGATGCTGTTCAAGGATGGCTTGAAGGTTGGTTTCTAGAAAGCTATTGGGGAAATGCTTTTCGACAATCAGTGATTGATCTGTGATTTTAAGTTGAGGATGTAATTCAACACCCACGGTATTTTCCTGAAAAAAACTGGCTGAGGCAGGATTAATATGCTGAATATAAATAATCGGTAAATTGTTTTGAATAAAATGATCTTCTAATTGGTTGGTTTTCGCCAGAGCAAAGTCTGGATTGACCAATTCCATTTTGCCATTTTTAAAATAGTCGTTTTGAACATCAATAATCAGTAAGGCTTGTTTCATTGTTTTTAGGTCCAACATTAAGATAAAACAAGAGTAGGGTGAAACTGAGAAATCGGCTATATTCAAATGAAAGCATTGTTGCTGGTTTTCTTTCGTAATGAAAAATGAATATTGAACTTGATCCCATCGACTTAAAAATTATTGAATTGCTGAAGCAGGACTCACGTTTAAGCCATAAAGAAATTGGGCAGCGAGTGCATCGTACTGGGCAGGCGGTGGGTGCCCGTATTGCTCAATTGATGGGTGCAGGCATCATCAAAAATTACACCGTTGCGATCAACTACGAACATAAGCAGTTTATTCAACTCTTTATGAATGATCAGCAAGCTTTTATCGAAGTTGAATTACTGGTTAAACAATATGAGCAGGTGGATGAATGTTTTAAAATTCTCGGTAATGCTTGTTATATGATTGTCAGCCATTTTAATCCATCACAATTAAATGAGTTTATTGAGCAACTGTCACAGTGGTGCCGATATTCGGTTGAAACGGTCATGCGGGAAATTAAGACTGCTTAAATTAAAAATCCCCAAGCCGAGCCTTGGGGAGAAATATTCAATCGCTTTTATTTTTCTTCTTATTTAATGTCTAGCTTACGCTGATTTTGCCTCCAATTGAATTTCCTGTTGTTGTTCAAGCTGACGAACCAGTGGCAGTACTTTTTCGCCAAAATATTCTACTTCTTCAATAAAATGTAGAAAGCCTGAAAGAACCAGATCAACGCCAACATTCTTCAAAGCCACAATCCGTTCCGCAATTTGTTGCGGAGTACCAATTAGATTTGTTTTAAAACCATCATTGTATTGAACCAAATCATCAAAGGTCGATTTTGCCCAGTTGCCCTCACGCTCAGGGGCTGCTGCACCAGCTTCACGGGTGGCATCACCGAAGGCATTCACCGCTTCGACATTGGCTTGAGCAATGATTTCATTCAGTACGGCTTTGGCTTCTTCCTCAGTATCACGTGCGATAATAAAAGCATTGACTCCAATCTTGACTTGTCTGTTGGCTAACTTTGCTTTGCTGCGGACATCATCAACCTGTTTTTTAATTTCTTCGACACTGTTGCCATTGGTAAAATACCAGTCCGATACTCGTGCAGCCATATCACGTGCGGCACGTGAGCTGCCACCTTGGAACACTTCGATATAAGGTTTTTGCAAAGGTTTCGGTTTAAGCGTGTAATTCTGGAATTGGTAATATTTGCCATCAAAGCTGTAATTGTCAGTGGTCCAGATACCTTTGAGGGTACGAATAAATTCTTCAGAACGCACATAACGCTCATCATGTTCAGGCCAAGGCTCACCAATGGCATCAAATTCGCCACGGAACCAGCCACTGACCACATTAATCGCAATACGCCCTTGGCTGAGGTAGTCAATGGTTGCCAGCTGTTTAGCCGCAAGTACAGGCTTCCAAGGACCAGGTAAAATAGCCGCAATTACTTTGAGTTTTTCGGTCTTTGCTAATAAAGCATGGCTAAAACTTACGGATTCATGTTGGTTTTCTGCGCCATAGCCAGCGGTAAAACGGATTTGGGTGAGGGCATATTCAAAGCCGCTTCGTTCCGCTGCTTGTGCTAAGCGCACATTATAGTCATAGCTCCAGTCAGTGCGTTGTTCAATATTGCTTACAACGAGACCGCCACTCACATTCGGAACCCAGTAGGCAAATTTAATTGCGGATGCTGTTGTTGTCATCGTTGTATCCTCCATAAAAGATATGGTTTATGCGACGTGGGTTAACTTCTTGGATGACTTCGGGTGTAAGCGAGATTCAGCTGCATCCAGATTCGGTACTGCCGCAGATGGTAAGACTTCTGCTTGTTCGATTTGTTTGTTGATGCCGAGATTCTGATTCGCTTGCTCAGTTTTGGCTTTGATGGCAGCAGCACGTTGACCTTTGGCAGGTGCCCATTCCAAAATCGGTAAAGCACGTGCTACAGCTAAGGTGACGCGATCAGACAATTGCTCGCTTTTAACTGTATATTCAGGCGTGAAATCACGATCGGTAGCATAGACGCCAATCGGTAAAGTTTGTGCTTGGAAGAAGCTAAATAGTGGGCGTAATTGATGTTCGAGAACCAAAGCATGGCGATCACTGCCACCTGAGGCTGCCAGTAAAACGGGTACATCAACCAAAGCGGTTTGCTCAACAAAGTCGAAGAAATGCTTAAATAAGCCTGTAAATGAAGCACGATAAACAGGGGTGCCCACAATCAATGCATCGGCGGCTTCAACTGCAGCCAAATCATCTTGTACGCGTTGTGGCAGCTGATTGCGATAAATTGCCCCACCCAGTAAAGGCCCAATTTCACTCAGCTTGACGAAATGCACCTTGATATTAATCGCCTCTGAAAGTTCATCCAGAATCGCCTGAACTAAACTTTCTGTTTTTGATGGGCTGTTTAAACCACCAGATACTGCAACAATATTAAGGGGAGTAGAGAGAGTATTGTGATTGGACATAATAGCGGCCTAAAAGATCATTTCGAATTGCTATTTATTTATCTACATCGCATGCCAAGTTGTAAAATAAGGAAATGCTGCAAGCTTATCTGTTTTGTATATATACCTATAGAGGATTAAGTAGAAAAAATTAAATGAATTTAATACTCTGTTTCTATTGGTTATTTCTGTATAGTAGTTATTGATTAGTCTATGTTGTGTGAGTTATATCAATATTTGTATTGTTTTGCATTTATGACGAAATAAACAACTTTTGATGTCTAACCAACAGTTCATTTAAAAAATAGGCTAAGATAGATTAAATTTGAATAAACACCGTACAGTGACGTACTCGCAGACAGCTCAGCGCTTATGAATATTTTAATTGTAGATGACCACCCTTTATTTAGACATGCTTTAATTCAAGCGGTTCGATATAGTCTTCCTCAAGCACAGATTCAGGAAACTGCGGATGTCGATGAATTCTATGAGCGCTTAGAGCATGGTGCAGAACCTGATCTCGTATTACTTGATCTGAATTTACCCGGCGCATCTGGTTTTTCTGCCTTGGTATACGTACGAGCACAATACCCAGCGATTCCAATCATTGTTGTATCAGCACATGAAGAAGTGTCGATTATCCAACGGGCAATTGCACATGGTGCAATGGGGTATATCCCGAAATCATCACATCCAAGTCATATTGGCGAGGCAATTAAACATGTATTAGAGGGTGAAATTTGGCTACCACCGAATTTACCCATGCATCATGGTTTCGATCCAAGAGCTGCGGATGAAACGGCGTTGGCAGAACGTTTGCAATCGCTTACACCTCAACAGTTCCGTGTATTGATGATGGTGGCAGAAGGTCTGCTCAATAAACAAATTGCTTATGAGTTAGATGTATCAGAAGCCACGATCAAAGCGCATGTCACGGCTATTTTTCGTAAGCTAGGTGTACAAAATCGCACGCAAGCTGTTTTAGCAATTAGTGCATTAAATATTGAAGATAAAAAGATGTAAGATACTCAAATGAGACAGCCAATCTCTTATTTAATTGAATATCATAAAAATAAAAAACCAGTTCTTATGAACTGGTTTTTTATTATGAATTAAATGTTTTAACGTTAAAACATAAACCCAATATTAGAAACGGAATTTTGCATTCACACCGATTGTTTGAATATCAGCATTTATGCCCATACCGCCTACAACTACTTCTTTTGCATTCGCATTTACATAGCTAGCACCTACAGCAACTGCTGGAGTGATGAAGTAATTTACGTTCGCACCCCAAGCAGATTTGATTGGTGAAAAGTTGTCGCTAGCTTGATCAGAACTGTAGTTAGCCTGAGCATATGAAGCACCAACACTTAGCTTTGGTGTTAAGTAAAGATCAGTTTTTAAACCGTAAGCTTTGTTCTCACCATATACAAGGTTAGATTCAAAACCAACAGCCATATTTGTACCATCGATATTACCTACGTATTTAGTACGTGCAGTAACAACATCTTGCTTTTCACCAATGATCATTGAGTCAGCAACAGTGTTAAATACGCCATTTTCTAGAACATTGTTAGCATCTAAAGCGATTTGATCTGATACGCGAGTATAACCCACAGCAATTAAGAAATTAGGTGCTACTAATGCACCAACTTCTAATGAATAACGGTCACCGTTGTCTTTCTCATCTTCAAACTTAGTTTGAGAGTGGCTATAAGATGCACTAGCGTAAGCTGGTACATAAGGTGTTGGAATATATGCTTCACCTTTTGCACCAAATGAATTGTTTTTTAATGAAAAACTTTCGCCACCGTCAACATCACCGCTTAATTTAGCAAAGCTGTAAGCTGCAGAAACGTTTGATGCTTGGTTTAAGAATGCTGCTTCAGCTAAAGGGCCTTTAGATGTATCAACATTTTTAAGGTAGAAAGTACCTTGAGCAGCACCAGTAAAGTCTTTGTCATTCAAATCTGTAGCATTGATGAATTCAGATTGACCTTGAACTTCTACTTGGTAAGCGTGAGCACCGGTCATGGCTAATAATAAAGCAGTGGCTAAACCGAGTTTTTTCATAATAATTTCCAGCTTTTACAGTAAGGAGTAAAGTTGGATTTCATTCTATTGTAACAAAATATGAAGTCAATGTAATAAATGACATGTTCCGACAAATGATCTTGTAAGATAATAATGGTGGTTAAAAATTGCTCTGCTAGAGTATCGGTTGTCAACTTTAGAAAAAATATAATATTAATATATAGATAAGATATTTTCTTATGTTTATTTAAGCAAGTAATCTTGTTTCGAAACGATGTATCTTAATTGTTTAATTCGATTGAATTTATCGTTTTTTTCGTTTCAATCTGTCGTAAAACTGTAATAAAACACCAATAAAAATGTGATTTTAATCTCATTAAGATTGTGTTATGTGATTAATTTGATTTGTAAATGAAGCGTGATAATTAGAAAATTTGGGAAGTTCAATTTTAAGAGCTAATTTAATTTGGAAAAACGATTGTAAATTTAAACCCGATCTATTTAATCGACTTTACTTTTTGAGATATAATTCACATAATGATTGTGAAGAGGTATTTAATTTGCATTTTATTATCTCGTAACATTTTCTCAATATATTGTGTTTTACTAGCTCGACTTTCCCCAAGGTTGAGCTTTTTTTTGTCCCATTCTTTATCCATTTTTTTTAGATATGACCTTTCAAGAACATAGAAATTTGTGACAAAGATTTATTCTGTTTACAATCATAAGGTGATTTAAATTCTAAACGTTTAAAAAATATGTTTTTAATCAATTATTAAAGTTTATTATTTTATTTTTTGATTAAAATTCAAATCTATTTAACTTAAAAAGAAGATCTTAATTATTTTTAAAATTATGAAACAAATTTTTCTCTTATATTTTTATCAAATAAGTAATAATTGAATTAAATGGATTTTAATATTAACTTTATTAAAACAATAGATTAGATTAAAAATCACAGCTTAATTGAAAAATATTTTAAATTTATACTTTATTTAAATGAAAAAGTACCTGGAATTATGACAGTTAGATTTAAAATTCAGGTAAAATTAGCGTTGTTTAAAAATCAATCAGGATGGTTTTTTGAGAATAGTAGGATATGTTCATGGAACGTAGTCAAAAACATACGAAATTACGTTCAGGACATACAAGCCTTCGTCTATTTTTCTGTATGGTCATCATTATTTTCTCTATTTTATATATTTCCATTCCTCTCATCGTTCATAGTTATCAAGAATACGTCAAAACAAAACAAGCTTTAATCGAAATTACGAGTCTGCGAGCTTTGGTACAAACGGCAAATCAAATTTCTAAAGAAAGAGCGCCATCCAATCAGGCAATGTCGAGTCAACCGAATGAGTTATTTATAAATAAAGAAAAGTTGCAACGTCATCGACAGGCTGTAGATACTCAGATTAATCAAACCATTTCAGTATTAAAGCAGAATGGTTTTCAATCTATTGCAGGACATTTGCAGACTGATCTCAAAGTGAAATTAGCTCAGGCACGTCATGTTGTTGATGTTTATATTGAAACACCGTATTCGCAAAGAAGTTCTCAACAACTGGATCATGCAATTTTAGCGCTTTTCTCTGTGTGGGATGAAAATAGGCTTTTTTTAAAATTATTAATGACGCAATTAGAAAGTAAAGATAGCGACATGTCGAATTATTTTACTTCAATTCTCATCCTAACAGATATGCGAGATCAGGCTGGGCGTATTGCATCTAACATTATGGCTCCAATCACTTTTGCTGAACCGATTTCTGATGCAAATCGAGCACGTTCTTTACAGACTCAGCATCAGGCAGAATATCTTTGGTCGTTGGTTGATACGATTCAACCTGAACAGACCAAAACACTAAAATATAAACTTTTACATGAACGTGTAAAAACGGAGTTTTTAGAGCAGGGTTTGCCTTTAATTTCTAAATTACTTGATCAAAGTGAAAATGCTGAACCGTATTCTTTAACAGGGACGCAACTGACCGAGCGGATGGTTGATAAATTTACCACGGTGATGGATTTACAGAACTATATTTTAGATTATAGCTATGAAATCGTTAAGCAGCAGAATAAAGAAGCTCAGCAGCAGTTTATTTTTAACTTTGGTATCTCGATTGTTTCATTGCTTACAGCAATTTTCACTATGAGCTATGCCAAGAGACGTGTATTTCAGCCTTTAATTAGAGCAAGAAATATGATTTTGAGCTTATCAAATAGTCCAACTGAACCTTTTACTGGTAAGCAGTCTCGGCAGGAATTCTTTTCTTTATTTGAAGCGATAGAAAGATTAAAAAGTATTTTGAAACAACGTGACATGATGGAGTCGCAGCTTAAGAAAGTTGCGAACTCAGATATATTAACAGGCGTCGCAAATCGCTTGGCTTTGGAAGAATATATCAATGTTTTAGAGTCAAAGCCTGAAGGTCTATCAGAAACCTGTGTCATTGTGATTGATATTGATAATTTTAAATTTGTGAATGATCAATATGGGCATATTGCGGGTGATCAGGTGATTACCATGATTGCAGATCAACTCAAGCATAATGTAAGAGCTTCTGATTTAATCGTTCGTTATGGTGGTGATGAATTTTTAGTCGTGATCGAAAGTATTGAAATGAAAGCAGCAAAAGCGATTGCTGAAAGTATTCGTTCAGGGATATTAAAACAGAATATTATGACCTCAAATGTTGGTGAGTTGATTCAGGTTTCAGTGAGTATAGGAATTGCGATTGGAGCCGAAACTTGGCTAGAGTTATTAGAAAAAGCTGATCAGTCTTTGTTAAAAGCAAAAGCAAAAGGGAAGAACATCGTAGAGACTTGATTCGCTCAATTATTGAATTATTATAAAATTTTATATTTACAGCATTATGATCTGATGGACATATTAGAGAAAGAAAAAAGATTAAAAGAGCGACTAGAACACAATATTAGAAATGAGGAGATCGGGACAGCAATTGCAATTACTGGACCTTGGGGTGTTGGTAAGACTTTCTTTTGGAAAAGATGTATAGATGGATATAATTTTAAAAAGAAGTACGTCTATGTCTCATTATTTGGTCTTGAGTCGCTGAGTGATTTAAAAACGCATATTTATAGCAATATTGAGAATAATCATTCAACTTTAGAGATTCCTCGATGGATTCGGGGGTTACCATCGATTTTAAAAGATACCAGAGTTTCACAATTTGGATTAAACGCTTCTACTAAAATTTTTGATAGTCTTATGTTTAATCAGGTCAAAGATGCCATCATCTGCTTTGATGACTTCGAGCGTATGTCTAATAAATTAGATATAAAAGACGTTATGGGCTTAGCAAATTATTTAAAATTAGAAAAAAATTGTCAGATCATTTTGATTTTAGATGAAGATAAAGCAGAAGGTGACAATAAGCAGAAGTATGCGGACTATAAGGAAAAACTAGTTGATGAAACGATTATTATCAATTCTGTTGAGCATTTGATACGTGCAAATACAGAAGATATTGATGATGAACTTGTTAATTTGATGATTGATTTTGCTGAGACATTAGAGGTTCGTAATTTTCGCTTTTTCCAAAAGGTGATTAAGCTATATCAGCAATTTCGAAAAGAATTAGGTGCCGATATTGCACTGTCAACAAAAGAAATTATTTTAGTAAGAGTTCTTCAAGGCTACTTAATTCAGGACTTTACAAATTTTGAGTATAGTTGGAGTGATTATCGATATTATTCCAACAAGGATCGAGAACATTGGAGTGAAATAAAACAACAGAAATATGAAGCATTGAAAAAGATTAGCTATAACTTTACTGAAGATGATTTATGGTTTTATGAATTTAAAAAATGGTTTGAACAAAAGGATCGTGTGAATTTCCAAAAACTCAAAGAACTAGCTACATCTGAGTTGATATCAGAGGAACAAAATCAATTTAGAATGGAAATAAGGCAGCTAATGCTTCAGTGGAGAAATATTGAGATAGATAAGAATTTTTGTGAGCGACTACATTCTTTAGCTATCAAAAGAATTGGTTTTGAGAGCTTAGAAAATCTAGATTTTTGTAGAATATTATTGAGTGAATTTGGCAGAACGGATTTATCAAAAAACTTAAGAATGAAAATTAAAGAGTGGATAAATATAGAAATACAGACTAAAGGAAAGTCCTTTGCGAATGATACATTCAGTTTTGGATACCATGCAAAAAATATATTTCATCGTTACATAAGAGTTTTAGCTAAGCAGAATCCTTTAGCTGGCTTGCCAAGTCTTATTGAAGTTGTTAAGCGATATGTTATCCATGATATTTATAATAGTGAAACAAGTGCTATTGTTTTAGAGCAAGCAGCTAAAGAAGATTGGCGTAAACTATTATTTGTAGTGTTCCATGAGGATGGAGATTTTAAAGAAATTAGTAGGTTAGAACTGATTAAAAAAATAATTAGACAACCAATTAAATCTGAGTTGAATCCAAAAATAAGACAAGAAATTTTAGAAATATTACAGGAAAAAGCAGAGGAATCAGAAATACTCAAATTGAATGTGGACTATTTAATTACAAGACTAGATGATTAAAAAAGGGCTCTTTCGAGCCCATTAAAATCATTTCAACATTGGTTTCAAGAAACGACCTGTATGTGAGATTTCAACTTCAGCCACTTGCTCAGGCGTACCTTCTGCAATAATTTGACCGCCACCAGAACCACCTTCAGGACCAAGGTCAATTACCCAATCGGCAGTTTTGATCACATCCAAATTATGTTCAATCACCACAATGGTATTTCCCTTATTGCGTAGCTCATACAAAATGTCGAGTAACTTGGCAATATCATGGAAATGTAGACCTGTAGTCGGCTCATCCAAGATATATAAGGTTTTACCTGTATCACGTTTTGCTAACTCACGCGCTAATTTCACCCGTTGTGCTTCACCACCTGAAAGCGTGGTTGCAGCTTGACCTAGGCGAATATAACCCAGACCCACTTGCATTAAGGTATCTAAACGACGATGAATCACAGGAATGGCATTAAAGAACTCAGCTGCATCTTCAACGGTCATTTCTAACACATCTGATATGTTCTTGCCTTTATAACCGACTTCTAAAGTTTCACGGTTATAACGCTTGCCATGACAAGCATCACAAGGCACATACATATCAGGTAAGAAGTGCATTGCCACCTTGATCATGCCATCGCCTTCACAAGCTTCACAACGTCCACCTTTCACGTTAAACGAGAAACGACCTGCACTATAACCACGCGCTTTGGCTTCAGGTGTTTGCGCAAATAATTCACGAATCGGCGTAAATAAACCCGTATACGTGGCAGGATTCGAACGAGGAGTACGACCAATTGGACTTTGGTCAATATCGACCACTTTATCGAGATGCTGTAAGCCATCAATCGAATCAAACTTCTCTGCGGTCAGCGTTGTTGCGCCATTCAGTTGAGTCGCAGCCAAAGGCAATAAGGTACGGTTAATCAGCGTTGATTTTCCTGAACCTGAAACCCCAGTCACACAGGTCATAATGCCGAGTGGAATGGTAAGATCGACATTTTGTAAGTTGTGTCCGCTTGCGCCAGACAATTTAATGACTTCATCTGGACGAGGTGATTGAGTACGCTGTTTCGGTACTTCAATCTTCAATTTGCCTGAGAGGTATTGACCTGTAAGGGAATCAGCATGGTTTGCCAACTCATCATACGTTCCTTCAGCAATAATTGCCCCACCGTGAATTCCTGCACCAGGACCAATATCAATAATATGATCCGCGGCACGAATTGCATCTTCATCATGCTCAACCACAAGCACGGTATTGCCGAGATCGCGTAAGCGAATTAAGGTTTGTAATAGACGATCATTATCACGTTGATGCAGACCAATAGATGGCTCATCCAATACATACATCACACCCATTAAGCCTGCACCAATTTGCGATGCGAGACGAATACGTTGTGCTTCACCACCTGAAAGTGTTTCAGCCGAACGTGCCAAGCTCAGATAATTCAGGCCAACACTGACTAAAAAGTGTAAACGCTCACGAATCTCTTTAAAGATTTTATCGGCGATTTCACCTTTAGCCCCTTCAAGATTGAGGTCTTGATAATAGTTTTCCGCATCACCAATCGACATCTTGGTGATTTCTGCGATGGTCTTATCTTTAACACGAACATGACGTGAAATTTCGTTTAGACGTGAACCATCACAGGCATCACATGCTGCATTTGATAAATATTGTGCGAGATCATCACGCACATAATTCGATTCAGTTTCACGATAGCGACGTTCTAAATGTGGCAAAATTCCTTCAAAGGCTTGTATGCGACTGTGTTTACGACCTCGTTCATCGATATAACTGAGATCGATTTTCTCTTTGCCTGTGCCTTGTAAAAATTTCTTTTGGGTGTCTTTATCTAAACTATTCCAAGGCTGATCGAGATCAATACTGAAATGATCCGCTACTTTTTGCAGCATGGTGTAGTAATACGGACGTTGTCTGTCCCAACCCCGAATTGCACCTTGGCTAATGGATACTTCAGGATTTGGAATCAACTTTTCTGCGCTGAAATGACTACGAGTTCCCAAACCATCACAGACAGGGCAAGCACCGAATGGATTATTGAATGAGAACAGACGTGGTTCGAGTTCAGCTACGGCACGGTCACATTCAGGACATGAATGTTTTGCAGAGAACACACGTTCAGGATGTTCGCCATTCATCCACGACAACACCGCAATATCACTACCTAGACGTAATGCGGTTTCAAACGATTCTGCGATACGATTGCCAAGATCGTCACGGACTTTAAAGCGATCGACCACGACTTCGATGGTATGTTTTTTCTTTTTATCCAGTTCAGGTGGGGTATCAATATCAATGATTTCACCATCGACACGGGCACGGACAAAACCTTGGCCTTGTAATTGTTCAAATAATTGGGTGTATTCACCCTTACGCTCACGCACCACAGGTGCGAGTAACATCAATGCTGTACCTTCTTCTAATCCTTTTACCGCATCAACCATTTCTGAAATGGTTTGTGCCACCATCGGTAGATCATGTTCAGGACAGTAAGGTGTTCCTACACGTGCATAGAGCAAACGTAAATAGTCATAGATTTCGGTAATTGTACCTACAGTTGAACGTGGATTATGACTGGTTGATTTTTGCTCAATCGCAATTGCAGGCGATAAACCTTCGATTGAGTCAACTTCAGGTTTTTCCATTTGCGAAAGGAATTGGCGTGCATAAGCTGAAAGTGATTCGACATAGCGACGCTGACCTTCAGCATATAAAGTGTCAAATGCAAGGGATGATTTTCCTGAACCTGAAAGCCCTGTGATCACCACAAATTTGTCACGTGGAATATCGAGTGACACATTCTTTAAATTGTGGGTACGTGCGCCTCGAATACGGATATGACTTTGGCTCATGAAAACATCTCAGTAATATGCAAATAGAAGATCAAAATACATTGAACAGCAATCTCATAGATCATTCATTATTTAAGTTGAATGTATTGAAAGAAAGCTCAGTACTAAACAATTTAAAATAATTTCTGAGCAGCATTCTGCTGTTGAATGGGTCTTATATGATAGCGCCTTAAAATTGTTCAAGTGGTATAAAAATATTTAAAACGACAAATTATGACGGTTAAATCACATTGATAACGAGTATCACATACTGACCGAGTTGTATTTTTATCATTCCTTTTCTGATTTTACTACCGTAAAGCTGTTGCAGAATAAAAATACATAAATTTACTAGACGACTGGTCTAATATTAATTTATAGTGTGACGATGAAACGATCAATCAAGAGTGAAGCAACTCGACAACATATCTTGGATACCAGTTTTGAATTGGTATTGCGTAAAGGTTTTGTGGGAGTTGGCTTACAAGAAATTTTAAAAGCCTGTGACGTGCCAAAAGGTTCGTTCTATCACTACTTTGCATCTAAAGAGGCATTTGGTTGTGCCCTATTAGAACAGTATATGGCGGATTACAAAGTACGAGTCGAACAGCTCTGGCAGCACACTGAACAAAGTGCGTATGCACATTTGATGGCTTTGTGGCAGGCATGGATTGACGATCCAATTTATGGCAGTTGGGCAGAAAACTGCTTAATTGTCAAACTCGCGGCTGAAGTCTCTGATTTATCAGAAGACATGCGACAGATTTTAAATTTAGGTGTGCATCGACTCACGCAACGCGTGGCGCTGTTATTGCAAGAAGGGCAGCAGCAAGGTTCGATTCCAACACATCTTGATCCATTTAAAACAGCTCAAGTGATGTATCAGCTTTGGTTAGGGGCTGCTTTGATGACCAAATTGGCACAAGACAAAGCACCGCTGCATCTGGCTCTAGAAACCACCAAACAGCTGTTACAACCAATACAGGAGTAAATCATGCAAAGTATTATCCATCATCAATTTGGCGAACCTGTAGATGTTTTAGAATTCGGTGATATGCCGAAACCTGAGCCTAAAGCAGGTGAAGTCCGTATTAAAACGATTATGTCCCCAATCCATAATCACGATGTGTGGACGGTGCGGGGGAGTTATGGCTATAAGCCAACTTTACCTGCAATTGGTGGTAGTGAAGCAGTCGGTATCGTCGACGCTATAGGTGAAGGTGTCGATGAAAGTAAATTAGGGCAACGGGTTGCAGTTGCTGGTGTACATGGTAGTTGGGCAGAATATTTTATTGCGCCTGCGCAAAGCATTATTCCTTTAAATGATGCGATTGATGATGCAACAGCAGCGCAATTGATCGGGATGCCGATAAGTGCTTTGATGTTACTCGACTTTGTAAATGTTCAAGCAGGGCAATGGCTGATTCAAAACACAGCCAATGGTGCGGTGGGTAAAACCGTGGCGATGATTGCTCAGGCGCGTGGTTTGCAAGTGATTAATCTTGTGCGTCGTACCGATGCAATTGCCGAAATGCAGGCTTTAGGCATTCAACATATAGTTGCCACGGATCAAGCGGATTGGAAGCAACAAGTCAAAGCGATTCATGCTGATCAGCCATTGATTGCAGGCGTGGACTCAATTGGTGGAGTGGCGAGTGGTGAAATGTTGAATCTACTGAGTGAAAATAGCGTATTGGTTTCATTTGGCAGCATGACGGGTGAAACCATGCAGATTTCATCGGGTGATTTGATTTTCAAACAGGCTACAGTGAAAGGCTTTTGGGCAAGTGTAGTCAATAAAGAAATGCCAGCAGAGCGTAAAAAGGCATTATTTGTTGAGTTATTAACGCTTGCGACACAAAAGAAACTAGTTTTACCTGTGGAAGGTGTTTTTAGTTTTGATGACATTAAAACGGCTGCACTGAAAGCAACTCAGGGTGCGCGTCAGGGCAAAGTGTTATTAAAGCCTTAATTTGGAAAACAGATGACCAGTCGTGAGGCTGGTCTACTGATATTGAGTCATAAAATAAAAAGGAAAATGAGATGATTGGACAACTGCTCGTAGGATTAATTGCTGTCTTACATGTTTATATTTTAGTACTGGAAATGTTTTTGTGGGATAAGCCCTATGGTTTAAAAGCTTTTGGTAATAGTTTGGAAAAAGCTCAGCTCACTAAAGTTTTAGCGCAGAATCAAGGTCTTTATAATGGGTTTCTTGCAGCAGGTTTGTTTTGGGCATTAATTGCACCTGAAACCTATGCGGCGGCTTTGGCGAATTTCTTTTTAGGCTGTGTGTTGATTGCAGGTATTTATGGTGGTTTGACTGCAAGCAAAAAAATTATTTATATCCAATCCGTACCCGCATTGCTTGCCTTAATTGCGGTTAACTTTTTTTAAGCAATTAAAGGTATTCACTCGATCTGATTTATGTTTTAATGCAGCCAGTTTGAGATGAGCCTCATACAGTATATCGGACAACACGATATACGACTAAGCCCCCATGAGGGGCTTTTTTTATTTTGTATAGAGTTTTTAATTAAATTAAAAATATTGAATTTATTTGTAATAAGCATTATTGGTAAATAAAGATAAGAGAGTGCTAATATTTGCCACTTTTAGTCACTACTAGTTGATATAATTAAAAAACTGTTTCTTTATTCATCAATAAACAAATTAAAATTAAATATATATAAATAATGAGTAAAGAATAATGTCAAAAAGGATGATGCTATTTGTATGTGTATTATTTTTCACGGACGGTACTTTTGCTGAAGAAACTAAAATTAGTGGTTTTAATCAGGTTATCGATGTAAATCCTGATCAGAACTATCAATCTGAATTAAAAGATTTAAACCCAAGTACTCAGTTGTGGACAGCATTTTATGTAGTTGGAGTTCCTCAATCTGCAGGAGCACACACTCAAGCAAATTTGACGGTTACTGGGGAGGGACTAATTGCAAAAAATCATCCTAAGATACCAGTCGAAAATATTACTTTGATTGCGAATGATTTACCAGTCCGTCAAAATTATTCTTTAAATGAATTCAATGATTTAGTTTCTGAAATAGAAGAGCAGACTGGACAGAAAATCCAGGAGCCTAATGTTAGTCAAACGAATAATGTTCGAGTATATGGACAGATTTTAGATTGGATTCCAGAATATAATCTGCAAAAACCAGCGAAAATTAGTTTCAGTATTCATAATCCTAGAGATTTTGATATTAAGGCAATTTATATGATTGTTGGTGAAGGTGTAAAAACACCTCAGTTATTGAAGTTGGTGATTGGAAATAATGCTGGAGAAATACAAGAAACTAGTATTAAAACACAGGCGAATGCTAGTCACTCATCTTTCTCTAATTCTTTAGTAATCAAGGTCTTTGTCTTTTTAGCATCTGCTGCTTTAATGGGTATAATAGCTTTTTTAAAAAGAAAAAGAGCATAAAAAGTTATTGTTAAAGGAGGATTTAAATCCTCCATATATTTACCTTAATCTAAACCTACCCATTGACGTTGTTGATACGCGCTGTCCCAAAACAACCATTCCAGTTTTGCACCCATAGTGTATGCAGCATGCATTTTCGCCAAAGTGTCTTGATCACAACGTGCTGCCACTTTATCTACAGTTGCAATCACATTGCGCACTGCCGTATTAAATTCTTCACCTGCATAGGTATCAATCCATGCTTGGTATGGATTATTAGGAACAGATTGGTTTACGATGTCTTTACCAACCTCAGCATAAATCCAAAAACAGGGAAGCAATGCTGCCAAGATCACAGGATAACTTTCTGACCAAGCCGTTGCAGTTAAAAAAGAAGTGTAATGGTGACAGGCAAGTGTTAATGGTGTGCTTTCAAACTCAGCCTTGCTGACGTCAAACTCCTGCATAAAATCACTATGCAGGCTACGTTCTACAATAATCGCAATTTTTGCTGCTTCAGAAAATTGAATCACATCATCTGCTTCATAGGCTTTTGCCGCAGCTACAGCAAGTGCACGACCATAAGCTAGTAAATAGTGAGCATCTTGAATCACATAATGGCAAAAAGCTTTACGATCCAAAGTCCCTTTAGCTAGTTCTTGATTGAATGGTAAAGCTAATATTTTTTGATATAAATCGTGATTACGTTGCCATACATCTTGAGAAAACGTCATGAAATGAACCTATTAAAGTACATATAAAAGAAATCTTTCAGCACTATAACAGAGTCTGGTTTGGATGGTTTCTTTTGCCAAACAAGTCCAACAATCTTTTCTCTTTTTGGGTCGAAACTCGCCTACAATAGCTACATTTTATAACTCAACGATTTCGCATAAGGCTGTTCATGAAGCATTTTCGTTTTTCTATATTCTTTACGGTAGTGTGCTTAGCACTATCTGCCTATTGGGGCTACACGCATGGTCCTGAAGCAGGCGTAGCTACAATGCTTAAAGCATTAACGATTACTGCGATCTTGGCAGTAATGGAAGTTTCACTATCCTTTGATAATGCTGTGGTAAATGCTTCGGTATTACGTAATTGGGATCATTTCTGGAAAATGATTTTTTTAACGGTAGGTATTCTAATCGCCGTGTTTGGTATGCGTTTGATTTTCCCTGTCGTTATTGTCGCTGTGACGGCAGATATGGGCATGATTGAAGTCGCTAAAATGGCATTGAATGATCCAAAAACCTATTCAGAGCGTTTAATGGCACATCATGCTGAAATTTCAGCGTTTGGTGGTACTTTCCTATTAATGGTGTTTTTAAACTTCTTCTTTGATGATGGTAAAGAAACGCATTGGTTTAAGTGGTTAGAAGCAAAATTAGCGAATTTAGCTAGTGTGCCAGCAATGTCTGTTTTTCTCGCATTGATTGCCATGATTATTATGGCAGCCAATGTTGAAGAGTCTGTACGTTTGGCTGTGACCATGGCAGGGATCTGGGGTATTGTCGTATATATTGGCGTACAGGTACTTAGTCATCTCCTCGGTGGTGAGCCAGAGATTGATGAAAATGGTAATGCGGTTACGCATGATGCAAATGGGGCTGCTTCAGGTGTCGTGAAAGCTGGTTTTGGTGGCTTTTTATATCTTGAAGTCCTAGATGCATCGTTCAGTTTTGATGGTGTGATCGGTGCATTCGCGATTACCAGTGATGTTGTCATTATCATGTTAGGTCTTGCGATTGGCGCAATGTTTGTCCGTTCAATGACCATCTATCTTGTTGAAAAAGGCACATTGGATGCTTATATTTTCTTGGAACATGGCGCGCATTATGCGATTGGCGCTTTGGCATTTATCATGATCGCAAGTGGTACAGGTTTACATGTACCTGAAGTTGTAACAGGCCTGATCGGGGTTGCCTTTATCGTTTGGGCTGTGATCGCATCTATTCAATATAGCAAGCGAGAACAGCAAGCTTCTTAAGCTTATTTTCAGCTAAGTGATATATTTTAAATAAAGGAGCACGATTTGCTCCTTTATTTTTTCTCCTAAAGATTGTGTTTTTCATAATCTACTTACAACCTTGTTAAGCGAATCGCTTATAATTCGCTAAGCCAGTTATAGTGTCTTATCAATAATGAATGCTTTAGAACGCCGTTCAACTTTTGCCTTAAGCAGCATTTTTGCCTTACGCATGTTGGGTTTGTTCATGATTATTCCTGTCTTTTCAGTGGCAGGACAATCTTATCAATATGCCACGCCTGCCCTCATTGGTTTAGCTGTAGGGGTCTATGGTTTAACACAAGCAATTTTGCAGATTCCGTTTAGCTTGTTGGCTGATCGTTTTAGTCGTAAACCATTGGTTGTGCTTGGTTTGCTCTTATTTGCGATTGGTGGTGCGATAGCAGGTTTATCTGACACAATTTATGGTGTGATTATTGGTCGTGCAATTGCAGGTGCAGGTGCAGTTTCAGCCGTAGTAATGGCTTTACTGGCCGATGTGACCCGTGAAGAACAGCGGACCAAAGCCATGGCAGCGATGGGGATGAGTATTGGCTTGTCTTTCGTGGTGGCATTTAGTTTAGGGCCTTGGCTCACTAGCTTAGTCGGTATTTCTGGGCTATTTTTCGTGACAACGATTATGGGATTGGCTGCGATTTTGATGTTATTGCTCGTGCCTAAAGTCACCCGACATCATCGTAATTTCCAACAAGGTTATTTATCGCAGTTGAAACAAGTCATTCAAATGGGCGATCTGAATCGCCTACATGTCTCTGTTTTTTCTCTGCACTTATTGCTCACGGCAATGTTTATTTATATTCCTTCTCAGTTGATTGAATATGCACAAATTCCACTGGCAAAACATGGTTTGATTTATTTGCCATTATTGGTGCTGAGTCTGTTCTTTGCTTTTCCAAGTATTATTATTGCTGAAAAATATCGCAAAATGCGTGGTATTTTCTTATCAGCAATTGCTGGAATTATTGTGGGCTTACTGATTCTTATTTTTGGTTATGAATCAAAGTATGTATTGCTCGCAGGGCTTGGTATTTTCTTTATCGCCTTCAATGTCATGGAAGCGTTATTGCCATCTTGGTTATCGAAAGTTGCACCTATTCAATCTAAAGCAACTGCGATGGGAATAAATGCCAGTAGTCAATTCTTAGGTGCTTTTTTTGGTGGTACTTTGGGCGGACAGCTTTTGATGTTACAGAATACTGCACTTGGGTGGAGTGTCCTCTCTGGGATTGCTATACTTTGGTTGTTGGTCAGCTTTGGGCTGGCTCAACCTCGATATTTGTCTTCAATTGTGTTGCCTCTACCTCAAATGACACAAACGGATGAATGGACTTCAAAATTGTTGGCAATTCGTGGTATTGAAGAAGTCGTGGTGATGCCTGAACAACAAGTTGCTTATATTAAAGTCGATAAACAGTGTATAGATGATGCTGGGCGACAAGATTTAACGCACTTGATTGGCAAAGAGGTAGCCATTTAAACATAACTCTTATAAAGTAAAACATAGAAATACATAGGATGAAGACAGCTAATGCGTGGTGTGAATAAAGTTATTTTAGTAGGTACTTTGGGTAAAGATCCTGAAACAAAAACTTTTCCAAATGGTGGATCCCTGACTCAATTTTCGATTGCAACAAGTGAGTCTTGGACAGATAAAAATACAGGCGAGCGTAAAGAACAAACAGAATGGCATCGTATTGTGTTACACAACCGTTTAGGTGAAATTGCACAGCAATATTTGCGTAAAGGTTCAAAAGTTTATATCGAAGGTTCATTACGTACTCGTCAATGGACAGATCAAAACGGTCAAGAGCGTTACAGTACTGAAATTCGTGGCGATCAAATGCAGATGTTAGATACGCGTCAACAAAGTGAACAAGGCGGCGGTGACTTTAATCAACCACGTTTTAATAACAATAATCAAGGTGGTGGTTACCAAAATACGGGTTATAACAACAACCAAAATGGTTATGGTCAAGGCGGTGGCTTTGCTGGTGGTAATCAAGGTAATTATGCAGGTAGTCCACAAGCAGGAAATGGTTTTAATACACCAAAATCAGCACCTCAGCCTGCGACAGCCCCTGCGGATTTAGATGACGATTTACCATTCTAAATCTTCTGATTCAAAAAAGGCATGAACTTGGTTTCATGCCTTTTTTATTTTTAAAAAATATTTTTAATTTTATATTACAAAGCGTAACCATTGTCAGTTTTTGCCAATTCCCGAAGACCGTCTATTAATGTTTCGATAAGTTTTTCAACCACAAGACGTTGCCCTTTACGTGATGCGTATACCAATTGGACGGTGCCCCGATTTGATTTCCATTCGGGCAGGATATGGATAAGGTGTCCTTTTTGAATATCAGCTTGAACGGTTAAATAAGGCAGGTCTGCGATACCTAAACCATCACGAACAGCATAATAAACGCCTGCTAAATCATTGCTTTTTATGCGTGGATGGTAAGATATATCAACGGTTTCATCATTTTCTACATGGCATAGATGCCAAAAATATTGATTTTTTTGAGTCCCTAAAGCTACGCTTGGAAAATGTTGTAATTCTGAATAATGTCGAACTTGTTGACCTTGCAGCAATTCTGGAGCAGCAACCAGACAATGCTCAGTTCGAATCACATCTCGCACAATTAAGCTCGAGTCCTGATTCGGTTCAAAGCTTGTTCGGATCGCAATATCAATATCATCATGTAGAATATCAACGCGGCGGCTCGTCAGCTCTAAAGAAATTTCAACTTTTGGATAATCTTTTAAAAATTGATTCAGTAATTTTCTGATTTGAAAATGCATCATGAGGGGAGGACAACTGATCTTAATCAGACCTTGTGGTTCACTTTTTTGTTTTAGCAACACATTTTCAGCGCATTCAACTTGTGCAATCACCTTACAACATTCTTCATAAAACTCTTGCCCTAATTCTGTCACTTTGAAATGGCGTGTCGTTCGTTGGATCAGATTGACATTAAACTTATTTTCCAAATCAATAATGCGGCGACTGAGTTTGGATTTACTGATATTTTCTGCTTCACTGGCAGCACTAAATCCGCCATGTTTCACGACCGAGTAAAAATAATGAAAGTCATCAAATGAATTGATCAAGACAAATTCAGTCCTATAATGAGATGAAGATTAGAATAGCATCAACACTTCTAATCTTCAGTGAACGATTTATTTTTGTGACGTATTTTGAACGTAGCTGTTGATTAAATTGCGGTAATCAGGAATATGATTGGAAAATAAAGCGCCTAAACCTTCAATATCGTTACGCCAGTCGCGATGAAGTTCACATGCCATTCCAAACCATGTCATGAGTTGTGCGCCTGCTTTGGACATACGATCCCAAGCAGCATCGCGTGTTAAGGCATTAAATGTTCCAGATGCATCGGTAATGACAAAAACTTCAAACTCTTCTGCTAGCGCGGAAAGCGCAGGAAATGCGACACACACTTCTGTGACCACACCTGCAATAATCAATTGTTTTTTCCCTGTTGCTTTTACAGCTTGAATAAAGTCAGGATTATCCCATGCATTGATTTGACCAGGACGGGCAATATACGGTGCATCAGGAAATATTTCTTTGAGTTCTGGGACTAGAGGACCATTTGGACCATGTTCAAAACTGGTGGTGAGAATGGTGGGGAGATTAAAGTATTTGGCTGCATCAGCCAGCGCTAATACATTATTTTTAAATTTATCTGGATCAATATCACGAACCAGTGAAAGTAGACCTGTTTGATGGTCAACTAAAAGTACGGCAGCATTGTCTTTATCTAAACGAATATAGCCTTTTCCCATTTTTGCATCCTCAAGTTTTTGTTAAAAATAAATATGAAAAGAAAGCATCTTTTTCCTATTACCTGAAATGATGCTAGTGAAATTCTAGAGAGTGATGAAGTCTAAATATTGAGATTAACAATACTGAAAATAGGATGATGATTTTAATATATTACTTAATTGTGTATTAAATTTAGGATTGTCCTGTTTATGGAATAATGTGTTGTTAATCCATATCTATAAGCGTTGATCATCAAGGCGTAAAATGAATCTTAAGAAAAGAATTTCTGCCTGAATAGGAGAAACTAAATGAAGAAAGTTCTTGGTATTTATCAAAATAAAAACATGCACTGGGTCGGTGATGGTTTCCCTGTGTACAACTTGTTTTCTTATGATCGTTTAGGACAAACGATTAGTCCATTTTTACTTTTAGATTATGCAGCGCCGTACCGTTTTGAACCAACAACTGCTCAACAAGGAGTTGGTACACATCCGCACCGCGGTTTTGAGACCGTGACGATTGCTTATCAAGGTGAAGTGACACATAAGGATTCAAGTGGTGGCGGTGGCACAATTAAAGCCGGTGATGTGCAATGGATGACAGCTGGAGGTGGTGTTCTACACCAAGAATTTCATTCCCCTGAATTTGCTCATCAAGGTGGTTTGTTTGAAATGGTGCAATTATGGGTAAATTTGCCAGCTCATTCGAAAATGACACCTGCAAAATATCAAGCCATTGAAGCAACAGATATCCAAAGTATTCACTTAGATGATGTAGGGAGTGAATTACGTGTGATTGCTGGGCAATATCAAGAGACAATTGGTGCAGCTGCAACGTTCAGTCCAGTCAATGTTTGGGATGGTAAAATTGTGGCGGGTCAAGCACACACATTTTATGTGGCTGAAGGTCATACAACATTGTTGGTGCTACTTTCTGGTGAGCTGATTTTAAATGATGAGCAAACGATAGAGGCTCCAAGCTTGGTGGTGCTCAGCCGTGAACAGATTGATTTTAAGATCCAAGCAGAGCAGGACAGTAAATTCTTGATTTTAACAGGCCAACCTTTAAATGAGCCTATTGAGGGTTATGGTCCATTTGTGATGAACAATAAGGCTGAAATCATGGATGCAATCAATGATTTCAATCGTGGTAAATTTGGTGTGATGGATCGCTAATTTATCTTGATTTTGATTACATATAAGAAAGCCCATAACTCCTTTAGAGTTATGGGCTTTCGCTATAAGGTTCTCTATTGATTTTTTTAATATTAGGTCACTTATTATTATCCAGTTTATTATGTGACTCAGTTCTGATTATTGTTTAATCAGAATAGCGCTAAATTTTTGCTTTGCAAAGCCCCTAACAAGGTAAAAATGGAAAAATAAAGAATGTTCTGTATATTTATTTAATGTGTAGAACAATATAGTTAATATTATCATTGAGTTAAGCTTAAAATAAGAAGTGTGTTAAAATGTAACAATAAGTGAATGGCCACATTAAGACAAAAGTCTAGCTTAAATGCAGAATCTGGTATTTTTTAATACCGTATTTAGGTTAACTATCAGTCATAATCAAGAAAAATCATCAACTGATGGGACATAATTTTGGATATTGCAATTATCGGCAGTGGTATGGCAGGACTTGCCTCAGCCAGAATCCTACATGATGCAGGACATAACGTAACGATATTCGAAGCACTTGCTGGGCGCGGCATGGACAGTCACAGTATAGACTTTGATGGGGGCTTAATTGACGCACCATTACGTGTGATGAACCCAAAACTTTGGAAAAATACCTTAAGTTTAGCCAGCTATTTGGGAATAGAAACGTTCCCTGTGCGTACATTTATGGCTTGTAGTTGGTTATTTGAAGATAAAACAGATACTTGGCTAACAACTTCACGTAGCCGGATTGGAAATTTCCCAATTATTAATAACCGTAAAGGCATACAGCAATATGGTTGGCGTCTGGTGAAAGGGATGCTACAACTCAAAACAGCTGTGCATCAATTTTTCAAATCAGATAATCAAGACATCACCCTAGCTGAGTTCATGAATCAATACCATATTGAGGAAGTGTTTTGGCACGGTACGGTAATGCCAGTGCTTTATACCATTTGCACATGCCATCCAAAAACGATTGGTGAGTGGCCGGCTAGACCCCTATTAGAATTTGTTCGTCAGTTGACTGAAGGTGAAGCTTTATTACGAATGAAAGGTGGAACACCTGCACTTGTGAATCGACTGATTGATGGAATTGATATCCATAGCGGCTCACCTGTTGAGAAAGTAGAAGAGCAAGGTGATAAGATTTTGGTAGAAAATGGACAAGGTGAAAGCCAATTGTTCGATCGAGTTGTTATTGCAACACCAACACCAGCCATTGAAAATTTTCTGAAGCAACCACAATTTGCAGATGATATTGCATTATTGAAAAAGTTCCGTTTTGAACAAGGTGATTTGGTTATTCACACCGATCCAATCGTGATGCCACAACGCCGTAAAGATTGGGCAGTATTAAGTTATATGATGGATCGGAATTTTAGTCGTCAGCAATTTACAGTGTGGATTAATTCAATTGAACCAAGCCTAGTCGGCAAAAATGCCGTATTCCAAACTTGGTGCCCTGTAATTGATATTGACCCTAAGAAAATTATTTCTAAAGTACAGCTCACGCGTGCTGTTGTAGATTCAGAGACGGTTGCATTGAATAAACAAATTCAACAACGTCATTTAGACCTCAATCGTAAAGTGTTTTATTGTGGTTCGTGGTCATGTGATGGATTACCAATTTTAGAATCTGCAGTGACCTCGGCGATGCATATTTCTGAAATTTTAGGTGCACCATTACCTTTCGTTGGGCTTAAACCGAAAGTTTCAGTTGCGCCAGAACTGGGTTATTAAATATGGCTTACTCCAAGCAAGGATGGATTGAGAAAGTTTTCGGACATAAATATGCAATAGATGCAAAACGCCTCGGAGATGATTCTCTACTTGCTTGGAGTAATTTAGGTTATTGGCAGAACCAATATGATGATTACCCACAGGCTTGCCAAAGCCTAGCAGATCAAATCGCTTCTTCTATTCAACTCAAACAATCTGATCATGTTTTAGACCTAGGCTGTGGACAGGGAGCAAGTCTTTTACATTGGCTTCGGTATTATCAGATTCAACAACTCAGTGCGGTTGAACTACAGCCCGAATGTACCAAACGAATTCAAAAACAATTACCCCAAGTTCAAATTCATTGTGGATCATTTTTGAATTTAAAAGCACTGCAATTTTTGAATTCATTTGACGTAGTGCTGTGTATAGATGCGGCTTATCACAGTGATTTGAATTTATTTCTCAATTCGACATCTTTGGTTTTGAATTCAAAAGGTCGAATCGCATTTCATTATTTGATGTGGTCAGATGCTTGGCGAGAGAGTTCGAGTTTTAAAAAACAACAATATCGTTATTTGCTCAAAAGTGCTGATGTTAATTGGCAAAATTTAATGGGCGAACAACAATTAACACAAAAGCTTATACAAAAAGGATTTACCGAAATTGAAATTCAGAATTTTTCCGAACCTGTTTTAAATGGTTTTGCTGTCTATATTGAAAATAAGAGAACAGAAAGGAAACATTTTGACTTAGCACAATTAAAAATTGATATGACAGCAAAGTTATGTAGAAAGCTCTATCAAGATGGTTTAGTGCATTATATTCAGGTCAGCGCAATTAAAAATTAGGCAATAAAAAAGGCTTAATCTTTAAAATTAAGACTTTTTTGAATTTGATGGTGCCGGCACACGGATTCGAACTGTGGACCTACTGATTACAAGTCAGTTGCTCTACCAACTGAGCTATGCCGGCAACGTGGCGAGAATTTTACAGAATCTATTTAAAAAAACAAGCGAAAAAATGAGCAATTGGGTGGATTTAATTCGATTGTGGGATTTTTATCCATTTTTATTTAAGTATTTAGTGCGTATACATAAGAATCAATCACTTCACCTGTACTTAAATACGCTTTAACAGAGATGCGTTGATAGCTTGTACCTTCGAATTCATCGAGTTCTTGCCAATGTTGTTCTAGATTGTCTGAGAAAAAGACAAAGCCAGAGACCTGATGTTCGCTGTGATCCAACACAATCCCCGGAAACCCGAGTTCTGCCCCCCAACCTTGTTCTTTTAGTGTGCCAAATACATGTGCTTCTGCCCAATTACCGCCAATTTTTTCCAAAATATGAGCGTTGGGACGATTTGGTCCTAACGTACCGTAAACAAATAAACTAAGCATAAATAAATGTAGGAATTAAAAAGGATAGTTTAGCAAATAGGATAACTCAAGAATGAGGGCTTTTTATTTCATGATTTTTTTGATCAAAAATCATTTAAAAATTTGAATGGGATTTTTTAAATATATGTCTTTTGATGTCGCCATCTGTACCATTTCAGAAGTTTCCGTAGAAAATTGGGGGGATAAAAATAGGGGTAATTTATTATACCCCCAATTGTCCCCCACAACATGGGGGATTGCAATGGAAAGGGTAGGAACTTGTAAGCAATAAAAAAAGCTTAAACCCTTTAGATTTAAGCTTTTAGGACTCTATGAGACATCATAGAAACTAAATTTGGCGAGAGAGGGAATAAACTTATTAATTTAAGTGTATGATAATTAATTAAAATTAAAAACCGTATTTTGTATTTTACCCCCCAGTTATACCCCCAACTGTATGAGGGTACTCCATAGCTACTTAGCCATTGTTCTTACTATAGCATGGAAGCATTGGATTAACCTGATGGATTTCATTGCCATCATTTTTTAATGTATGATCATTTCATACTTACATACGTACAGAGATAAGCATGTTTGAGATCATTGATGATTTAAAAGCTAAATTAGATCAGCATCGACCTCTTTCACCTGCGATTGTTAAAAATCTACATGAAGACTTGATCCTGCGCTGGACGTACCATTCCAATGCGATTGAGGGTAATACTTTAACCTTATTGGAAACCAAAGTTGTTCTAGAAGGGATTACGGTAGGTGGTAAGGCATTAAGAGAGCATTTTGAAGCGATCAATCATCGTGATGCAATCTTGTATATCGAAGATATTATAAAAAAAGAAGAACCATTTTCTGAATGGCAAATTCGGAATGTTCATCAACTAATATTAAAAAACATTGATGATGAAAATGCTGGACGATATCGCCAGCAGAATGTATTAATTTCAGGTGCTACAACTAATCCGCCAGACCATACTTTGCTTAATGACAAAATGGCTCAGTTTATAGATTGGTATAACACGGAAGCTCATACATTGCATCCAGTTGAACGAGCTGCCAAAGTTCATGCTGATTTCGTAGGCATCCATCCTTTTGTCGATGGGAATGGACGAACATCTCGGTTATTGATGAATCTGGAACTGCTTAAAGCAGGCTATCCGCCCAGTGTGATTACAGTAGAAAATCGTTTAGCTTACTATGAGGCTTTAGATCAATGGATGGCTTATGGTAATACAGAACCATTCATGAATCTAATTGGTGGAGTTGTACTGGATGGATTTAAGCCTTATCAGATAGTTCTTGGTATTTGACTTTATTTAGAATGATTGTCAATTTTACTTTTTCATGGAATCCAATCTCAATGAGCGCTTACGAGCATCATGTGATCTTTTATTCCAAGTACTTTGAATTTTCTTTAAAACTTGATGATATCTTCTAATATCAAGTGTATACCATAGATCAAGTTGATGAAGCATAAAGCTCTTTCTTTCGTCGATAGTGTATGGAATATAAGTTGTTCTGTATGACATTTCTGATGCAATAATATTTTTTTCTATATAGTCAAATAACCACTGAGAAAATTCTTCATTTTGGATATGATTTTCGATAATCGTTTTTGATTGCTTTTTTATTTGAATAAATATTGTTAAATAAGTATTAAAAAATTTTTTACAATTATCTTGTTCTATGTATTTTTTTACTAAATAAAGATTTGCTAATAATGGTGAGTTGTTGCTGTAAAAATAAACTAATTCATCATTGTAAAAAATCACCTTTTGGGGTGGGGATGCAATTAGTAATTCTATTAATTTTTTTTCATTATTTCTTTTGTTGAAGGAGATATCTATAGAGTCATCTAAAAAATAATATATAAAATCTGCTAACCTCTTTTCACTATAAATCTTTTTTAAAAATGTTCTAAATTCAGCATTTGGATATGAAAAAGGAAGCTCTTTTAGGAATTTCTTTTTTAAGGGATAAATCAGTAGGTAGAACTAATATTAATCTGGTTAGTTCTTTTTTTACATCAATTAGTGTTTCACATCGTTGAATAATTTTAAGAGTCTCATCGAAATAATTAATTTCTCTTTCAAGTAAAGTTTCATAATCATGTTGAAATTTATTAAATATTTTAATTATTACCCAGATATATAAATTTACATCTGTTGTCTTCAGTAAGGTTTCTATTTCTTTTAACTCATCAGGTGATTTCATTCTATATCTAGCCCTCTTTGTTTTAAAGTAATTCAAAAGTAAAAATTATAGCATAAAATAGTATTTTTTTAGTAATAAAAAGTAATTTATTTAGGATAAATAAGTAATAATTATTCCTGTAAACTATTGTAGTAGTTGGTATGTTTGTTTAAAAAAGTAATTTATTACCTACTTTTAATGAATCGCTATCAAAATATAGAGTTCTATACTTAGCATTCTCAGCTCTTACTTATTTAAGTAAGTGTAAAATTTTGAATTGTTTGGAAACTTTTTGGTATAAATGTTCTTGTAATAATACTAAATTTTATTTTTTGTTAATCGAATAAAAGTTGCTTGATATTTTTTAATTTTATTATTGATGTATAGAGTGGTGAATTAATTTTTTAAGTTATTTCATCAAGGGTTATTAATATTATCTACTTTCAATTTATACTTCTTGTATTGATCTATTTGAATCTATCTGGTAGTTGGTATACTTGCTGTAGCAGTATGCTGTTTTGATTTAAGTCAATAATTACATCATCAGTTTTCCTATGTCTAAATAGCGTAGGAAATAAAGATGGTAAATCCAGTAAATGAATCAAGAGTCTTAATTGAAATTGAGTATTTTGTTGAGGATGTTATTGCTAAAAGATCTAAGCCAAGAAACTTCTACAGCAAGTTAACTCATTTATTGATTGAGTTTGATGCAATCTATAATCCTGACTTTCATTATTCCGCATTAATCGGTGCATTTATTGAATTGCTGCTTGATATGGAAAAATATCTCTATTGTCAAAAACAGTTGTTGGATCGATTATCTGAAATCTCTTACGCCGATATTCAACGAGATTTTAAAAAGCAGGATCGACGATATAAAAAACAATTACGTGATCATGGTTATAGTGAATCTCAGAACAGCGAACAACTAGTAAGACGAATGGAGCAGGTGAGTCAACGATATGCCCGTATTTTAGTAGTACGTGTTGATCTGGCTTATCCCCTGAAGCATCAGCATTTGGTGAATATCCAAAAGTTGGATGATGATATGAGGGTGCTGAGAAGACGGATTCAGGATCAGGATAAAATCTTTAAAGGTTTAATTGAATCAGCTTGGGCATTAGAGCAAGGGGAAGACAAGGGTTATCACTGTCATCTATTACTGGTGTATAAGGGGCATGAACGCTGCAAAGCCTATGGTATTGCTGATCAGGTTGGCAAGTTGTGGAAGCAGATCACAGGTGATTTAGGCTGTTATTTTAATTGTCATGATACTGAATATCTTAGACAGTTCTCCGAACGCAACATGCTTGGCATTGGTATGATTCATCGGAATAATCACCTAGAGGTCAATAATATGCTGAATACGGTGAAGTATCTGGTTCGTCCTGAAAAGGAGCATCAGTATCTCCGAGTTAAAACCCGTAAACGAATGCGAACCTTTGGATAAATTAAAAAAGATCTCAGATCTACATTATCGACATGAAGATGGATGCACAACATCCAATTTTTAAGGGCTGAGTTAACTGAGCCCTTTTTTATTATTCATGGAGATTACTTATGCAAATTCTTTGTCCTTATTGTCATTCTGAACATGTACAACGGATGTTACATAGCCCAGCGCAAGCTTCTGATGATTCAAGTCACCTATTGGGTACATCGGCAACCTTTGCCAGTATTGGTGCAGGCTTATCCAAAAGCTTGGGTGGCCAGATTCCAATTTCACCATGGATTGGGGGAATAGCAGGAGCGGTGATTGGTGGATTGTTTAGCGGATTACTGGATACACCACAACGAGCAGCAGCACCGTTACCAATCAGTTATTTCCAATGTCAGTCATGTCGGCAGTCGTTTATGTAGCGGCATAGTTTAAAAAAACCAATCAGCTTGATGACATGTATCTCAAAGCTGATTGGTTTGTATTCTATGTACGCGTGAGGGGATTGGATCTTATTTGGAACGTAGTGCGATAAACCCAATGAATAAGAGAATAATGATTCCCCCAATAAATTTACCGAAAGAGGGGAACATTATTGTAGGCCAGACTACCCCTTGACCTAAATGATAGGCAAAGGATTTATAGCTTTGAGGCCCCCAAAAGTGTTGATATACGGTAAAAAGTAATCCAATCGAGCAATAGCAACCAATTAACCAAGATTTAATATTTGTATTCATTTTTTTCCTCCAAATGCATATTCAACAAGTAAGACAAACAGAAACAACAGGATCATCATTCCAATAAAGGGTAGACCTAAGAAGCTGATGACAACGATGATGCAGATTAGTCCAGCAAGGAAGCGCATACGCTACTCCTGCATGCATTGCATGCTGCTTTGGATCATGTCTTGTTGAAAGCTTGTGGTTTGATTCATGGTGTAGAGATTGCTTTTGAGCCCATCCTCACCATATTTATTTTCCAGTTTTTGATAGATACAACTACAGGTTGATCCATCAATGCCACCTGTCTTACAGCCATTCACAAACTGCCGTTCGGTTTTACTGGCACAGCCTGTGAGTAGCAATATGGCGAAAGTGATGGATACCATTGTTAAAGAGGTTTTCATTGTTTCCCCAGAAATTGATTTTTAAATCAACATGCATATTTTTATTTAGCGTCTTATGAGAAATTCTAGCGACAACCAAGCTCCGAACTGTAATGTCGGATTTTTAGCAGCAACAAAGATGCTTAAATAACGGTATGGGCTAATTCAGCCTGTAACAAAGAACGCAGGGGTGCTTGAGGGAAAACAAGAGAGATAGATAGTGCTTAGTCATGATCGACTCCTTAGGTTGAAGAAGTCCTACCGAATCACTGTCAATTGATTATGGTGGCAGAACGAAAGGGGGTTGACAGACTGAACCTAAGAATCAGCACACCCGAAGGTGTCCCCCTCCCGTTCTACCGCAGAGGGAGCACGAGAACTCACACCAAAAGAAAGGGATCTTTTAGTGTACTTAGGAATCGGTCTGTCAAAACCGACTGACCATGAGGGTCAGCAAGGCAAGGATAATATTGAGTGGGTGTTTAGTCAATTGCGAGTTTTTAAAAGTCTTTGATTTGACTGAATTAGAAAAAATTTCAGCTATATATCATCTAAGTGAATCAAACGGTTCAAATTTATTTGATCGTCTTCATCTTTGGTCTGCTCCCTCAGCAGGCCTTTTTTTATGCCCAAAATTTAATTTGGATGACAGCAATTTCACTCTTTTAAAAGGAAAATCATATGGCACATTTAGTTGAAACCATGGCATTCGTTGGACAAACCCCTTGGCATGGACTAGGCAACCAACTCACCCAAAACCAGCCCATCGAGATATGGGCGCAGCAGGCAGGTATGGATTGGCGCATCGAATCCTCTGATGTCAGTTACATGGCGCAAAATGAAAAAGGACAAAGCATCATCATGCCTTTTGAGGAACAGCGAGTACTTTACCGTTCTGATACCCATGCACCTCTATCCGTGGTGAGTCAACGCTTTCAGGAAGTGCAACCTAAAGAGATTTTAGAATTCTATCGTGACCTGACTGAACAATCAGGCTTTGAACTAGAAACCGCTGGGGTGCTGAAAGGTGGTAGGAAATTCTGGGCATTGGCTAAGACGGGACAGACTTCCGCTTTAAAAGGTAAAGACGTCAGCAATGGTTATATTCTTTTAGCGACAGCCTGTGATGGCACACTCGCCACCACAGCACAATTCACCAGTATTCGAGTGGTGTGTAACAACACTCTCGCGATTGCCCTTAAAGGACAAAATACCAGTGCAGGTGTAGTTAAAGTTCCGCATAGTACCAAGTTCGATGCAGAGAAAGTCAAACAGCAACTCGGGATTTCAGTCCGTGCATGGGATGAACACATGTATGAAATGAAACAACTGAGTCAGCGTAAAGTGACACAGCAGGAAGCGACCGCCTATTTTGATGCAGTGTTTAACAACACCAGTCTCAGTACAGCAGAACAGGATGAAAGCATTATTCAATTCTATCGAAATGCAGCCATGCCAAATCAAGGCATCACGCCAGTAAGTAAAGCCGACAATAAAACTGAACCGAATGGACGTGCCATGTCGAAAGTCATGACTATGTTTAACGGACATGGACGAGGGGCAGAACTCAGCTCAGCCAAGGATACGGCGTATGGATTATTGTGTAGCATCACCGAGTTTTGTGACCATGAACGAAGAGCGATGAGTACCGATCATCGACTGGATTCAGCATGGTTCGGAGCGGGGGCTGCCATTAAACAGCGTGGTCTCGAACAGGCATTGAGAATGGTTAGTTAAGAAAAGCATACCATTCGTTCAGTTTTATTTAAGCTCATCCATTTAGCCTAAGCATACGGTAACACCGTACAAGCACAGCAACATCTTTAGCCACATTCTCCAGATGTGGCTTTTTTTATGCCCGAAATTTAGCTTTTACGATTTTACTCATACAGGAATATTCAATATGCATAGCCATACCCAAATTCAAAACACATTAAATCATCCACCACTACAGCCTTATTCACCAAACTTAGATCAACCCACTCAACAGGTTGAGGCGGGAACTCGAACCAAGCGAAATCCATCTAACAGCACAACCAATCCCTCACACAGTAAGCAGCCACGAAAAACCAAAGCACCTGTAGCGAAACGCCTTGCCAATACTAAACAGCTCAATTACCAACAATGGCTCGAAGTCAGAAAACAGGGCATTGGCAGTAGTGATGCAGCAACCGCCTGTGGACTCAATCCCTATATGTCGATGCTGGAACTGTGGATGATTAAGACAGGACGGATGCAACAAAACATCGAGGATGAAAGTGCAGGCTACGCTCCATTGTACTGGGGCAAGCAGTTAGAACCGTTGGTGGCTGAATACTACAGCATGCATACCAACCACAAAGTGCGTCGGGTCAATGCAGTGCTGCAACACCCTGATGAAGACAAGCATTTTATGCTCGCCAATTTGGATTATGCCGTGGTAGGTAATGAAGAAGTTCAAATATTAGAATGCAAAACCGTAGGGGAATATGGCTCAAAACTCTGGCGGGATGGCGTACCGCTTTATGTCCTCTGCCAAGTGCAACATCAACTCGCAGTCACAGGTAAACAGGCAGCACATATCTGTGCCTTGATCTGTGGACATGAAAGTAAAATCTTTAAAGTGACCCGTAATGAAACGGTGATTCAGCACATCATTAATGCCGAACGCCACTTCTGGCAATGTGTGGAGTCGGATATTCCACCGAGTGTCGATGCCTCGGATTCAGCGGCCAAAGCTTTGCAACAACTTTATCCAGCACAGACGCCATTACAGGTAGAAGACCTTACCCAAAATGAACAAGCCAATTACTTATTCAATCAACTGTTAGAGGAGAGACATAAAGTTGAACAACACCAACAGTATTTCGATGAACTCAAACATCAACTACAAATGATGATGAAAGAGGCAGAGCGAGCGGTATTTACAGGTGGTTCAGTCACTTGGAAAAAGTCGCAAGACTCCATCAGCCTAGACAGCAAATCCCTGCTTAAACAGCATCCTGAATATCTACAGCAGTTTCCACAAACTAAAGCTGGGACACGAAGATTTCAGATTTATTCGAATGGTGGATAGGACAGATATTTATTCCACCATTTATTATCTTAACAAAAGTATCAATTCAGCCGATCCCATACCTCAACAGGTATGGGATTTTTTATGCCCAAAATTTAATTGAACCTATTCAATTTTTATTTATACATCTATATAGAGGACATCAACATGATTAAAGGTCTCGCAATCACTCCACCTGTTTTAGGTCGTATCAGTATCGGCAAAATTGTTGAAAAGAATGGTAAACGTCTGCCTGAACGAGATGATCAATTTACCATTACCAGTCAAATCCAAAACAAAGAGGGTTGGGTGAAACATCCACTGGATGAACAGTTACGTGCTAATGCACAAAACCAAAAACTCAGAACGATTCCAGTACGGATGATTTTCAATGACCCTGAACTTAACCTACGGGCAGAGTACAGCCTATTTGACCGCCAAACAGGACGATTAATCTGCTCAGGCAATGGCGAAACTTGTCAGCGACTTGGACAAAATGGCATTGAACAACATCCATGCCCATCACCTGATTTATGTCCATTGGCACAAGGTGGACTGTGTAAACCTTATGGCAGACTGTATGTCAATTTAGATGAATCAGATGAGTTTGGCACATTCATCTTTAGAACCACAGGCTTTAATAGCATTCGCACTTTGGCAGCAAGGCTCAGTTATTATCATGCAGCATCGGGTGACTTGCTTTCGTGTTTGCCATTGCAATTGACCTTGCGAGGTAAAAGCACAACACAAAGCTATCGTACCCCGATCTACTACGTGGATCTAACTTTACGTGATGGCACAAACCTGAAAGACGCGATTAGTTCAGCCAAACAGATGGATGAACAAAGTAAGATAGCAGGGTTTTATCAGGAGGCGTTGGATCATGTGGCACGGCAAGGCTATGGCAATGCCAGCTTTGAGGTGGGAAGTGAAGAGGGCTTGGATATTGTGGATGAGTTTTATACTGAGGAAGCAAAATCTGAGCAACATCAGCAAAGGCATGATTTAACTAATGTTCAGGATATTCAGAAAGGTTTGTAGCAGTCGGTTCAGGCTTTGAATTAGCTGAAGCCCAGTGAAATTTTACTGGATAGAGCTATCATCTGAGCGAATCCCCGCTCGCATCAATGATTAGGAGAAATCATCATGAATGCGTTCACAGGTCAAACTTTTCAGATGAATCAAATTATTAACATTAAGCATGTAGTCGAGTTTACTGCCCTTAGCCGATCGAAAATCTATGAGATGATTAACAAGGACTCAAAATATTACGATCCTACATTTCCCCAGCCTATACGGTTGACTGAAATGCGTATTGGTTGGTCAGCGTGGGAAATCCATCAGTGGATTGAGAGTAAGCTGAAAAGCCGAGAAGAATAATAGTGGGAGCTTTTGCTCCCTTATTTTTTTGCTAATTGAAAAATTTATAAGATAATGTATTTTAAATGAATTAATTTAAATAAGTTTGGCATATGAGTAATTTTGATAGTTCAAAAGAATATTTGAATGATATTTTAAAGAAAGTTATTCAAGGTAAATTACAGTTACCTGATTTTCAGAGAGGCTGGGTATGGGATAATTCACATATAAAATCTTTACTAGTGAGTATATCTCGTTCTTTTCCAGTTGGTGCAGTGATGTTATTGGAAACAGGTGGAGATGTTAAATTTCAAGTGCGCCCCGTAGAAAATGTGGATCTAAAAAATAAAGATATTCAGCCTGAGGAGCTCATATTAGATGGTCAACAACGATTAACATCTTTAACTCAAGTACTAATGCTTGATAAACCAGTAAAGACTTTTGATGAAAAAGGGCGTTTAATTAAACGCTTCTATTATATTGATATTGAAATGGCTCTTGGTGGTAATCTTGAGGAGGCTTTTATATCAGTAGAAGAGGATAGAATTGTTAGAACTAATTTTGGACGCGATATAAAAAAGATAACAAATGAAAAAGGGGATGAGATTCTATTAGACTTTTCTACAACACAAAAAGAATGCAAGGCATTTTTCTTTCCCTGTAATAAAATTCTAAACTCTGATGAGTGGGAGGAGTCTCTTTTTGAAAATGCTCCTGAAAATATGCCTAAATATATGCAGTTTAGGAAAAAAGTATTAGATGCTTTTCGAAAGTATGCTGTGCCAGTGATTAAGCTAGATAAGGATAACTCAAAAGAAGCAGTCTGCTTGGTATTTGAAAAAGTAAATACTGGTGGTGTTCCATTATCTGTTTTTGAGTTAGTAACAGCAACTTTTGCAGCCGAAGGTTATAACTTAAGAGATGATTGGTACGGTCACCCAGAGAGAAATCCTATTGGACGTTTCCAATCTTTATTTGATAAAGAATCAATTTTAAAAGTGATTGAACCTACTGATTTTTTACAAACGATCAGCCTTTTGAGTACATTGCAAAAACGAACAACAGATGTAAAAGAAAATAAGTCTGGAAAATTAGTTTCAGCAGTCAGTGCAAAACGTTCAGCAATATTGGCAATGTCATTAGAAGAATATAGGCAATGGGCTGATAAAGTAGAAAATGGTTTTTTACTGGCTGCAAAGTTCTTGAGGAAAGAGTGTTTTTTCTTCACGAAAGATCTGCCATATAGAACTCAACTAGTCCCTTTGGCTGCAATATTGAGCCTCCTAAATGAAAGATGGCTTGAACCAAAAGTTTATGAAAAATTAACTCAATGGTTTTGGTGTGGTGTCTTAGGCGAGCTATACGGTGGGGCAGTTGAGACTCGTATTGCAAATGACTTAGAAGACTTCGTAAGTTGGTTGACAGATAACCATCATGATGTCCGTACTATTCAAGAGGCCTCTTTTCAGGCACAACGTCTAGTAACTTTAAGATCTCGTTTGAGTGCTGCTTATAAAGGACTAAACATACTAATATTAAGAGATGGAGCACAAGACTTTTTTTGGAAAGAGTCTATTCAAAATCTAGATGTAGAAGAGGTAGCTTTAGATATTCACCACATTTTCCCTAAGAAATGGTGTGAAGAAAATAATAAACCTGTAAAAGTGTATGACTCGATACTTAATAAAACGCCAATATCTTATAAAGCAAATAGAATGATTGGGGGGAAGGCCCCCTCTAAATATCTAGAGGATTTACAAAATCATAAGACTGTTATGATTGATAATGAAGCAATGAATCAAATCTTGAAATCTCATCTTATTAGCTTTGATGCTATTAGAAATGATAATTTTGAACTTTTCATTGAAAATAGAAGAAATGATTTACTCTGGTTAATTACAAGAGTAATGGGTAAATCTTGCTCAGATATGAGTGTTGGTTAATTAAAATTGGGAGATAAGCTATCTCCCAATTTTCTTATATGTATCTATATAAAAGAATATTTGATTTTATGTGGCTTAATTTCTTAGTTGGAATAGTGCATTTCTTAAGATTTAGGGGCATTGAAGAGGAAACAATTAGAACTTAGAGTATTTGATTATAAATATAAAAGGGCAGGTTTATGGCACGTTATCAATATGCTAAAGATCAATTGGGGAAAGTAGTCAGAGCTATTGATTTGGTTGGTAAAGAGCAACAGTCAAATTTCATATGTTTAGGCTGTGATAATATTTTAATAGCCAAAGTCAATGGAAAAATAAAACAACCACATTTTGCACATAAAAATATTCAAGAGTGTAATGGTGAAACATATTTGCATCGTTTGGGCAAACAGGTTTTTTTTGATGTGTATCGAAAATGTTTAGAGGAAAATGAACCCTTTTATATTACTTTTCATGTTTCTAAGAAATGCAATAAATTCAGAAGAAGTATTCGTAAGAATTGTGATCTTGGATTTATTGAAAAAAAGTTTGATCTGACCGAATATTTCTCAATTATTGAAGTTGAGAAGAAAGAGGAAAATTTTATTCCAGATTTATTACTTTCTAGAGCAAATTTCCCAGAAGACAATATTTATATTGAAATTGCCGTAACGCACTTTTTGAGTGAGAAAAAACAAAGCTCAGGAAAACGTATTATAGAAATAAGAATTGATTCTGAAGAAGATATAGATCAAATATATCAAGCAAATTTAGAGCCTCATGGTGCTTTGTTTTTAGGTTTTAATCAGGGTAGTGCCTCAATTACGGATTCTGAGTGCAAATGTTTACGTAAGCAATTTTTTGGTTTCTATATTTGGGACTCAGGTAAGTCCTTTTTAGAGCTCTCCTATTTGTCAGATATTGAAGAAAAGCTTACGAAGTATAGGGATAAAATTATTTATAGCAATATCATTGAAACAGATTTAGAGTTCGTTAACTCTACTGTATATGTGGGCTATGCTCATGGTGATATCTTTCTGGACCAGCTAAAGCTGGCAGCTCAGAACAAAGTACCGATTAAGAATTGTTTTTTATGCAAATATAGTGGGAATAACTGGGATTATGCAAATAATCAGCCTATTTTTTGCAAAGCCAAAAAATTTAAATGTGGGTCCAATCAGGCAGCTGAATGTGATTGGTATAGACCTGAAAAACTATTGAATTTATGAAATAAATAAGAATTTGGTATGTGTGGGGAAGATTGCGAAAAAGAAGAAATATTTCAGTTATTATAGTGAATGATATATTTATTATTCCTTCTCTATGAAACTTATTGATAACATTAATAACACATTAGGTAATGAGATTGAGGAAAATCTCAACAGCAAATCACGTCTAAAGATAGCGGCATCTTATTTTTCAATTTATGCCTTTGCTGCATTGAAGAAAGAACTTGAAAAAATTGAAGAATTACAATTCATTTTTACTTCTCCAACCTTTGTTGCGGATAATGTTACAGACAAACTTAAAAAAGAAAAACGTGAGTTTGTGATCCCTCAGCAAGATCGTGAAAGTAGTTTGTACGGGACAGAATTTGAAATTCATTTAAGGAATAAATTATCACAAAAAGCGATTGCCAAAGAATGTGCAGATTGGATACGACGAAAAGCTAAATTTAAATCCAATAACAGCAATGCGCCAATGCAGGAATTTATCAACATTCAAAAACCTGAACACTCTCTAACATACATGCCCATTCAGGGATTTACTCCAATGGGGCTTGGTTTTGAGAAGGGAAATGCTATCTCGAATATCGTAAATTGCTTTGATGAGACTGCTACAGTACAAACTTACATTCAATTATTTAACCAAATTTGGAATGATGCTTCAAAGGTTGATGATGTCACCAGTGAAATTATTCAGCATATAGAATCTGTCTATCAAGAGAATCCTCCTGAACGTATTTATTTCTTAATGCTTTACAACATCTTTAAGGATTTTTTGGAAGATTTAAATGAAGATGTGATGCCAAATGATCTAACGGGTTATCAGGATACTTTGGTATGGAATAAGTTATTCAATTTCCAGAAAGATGCAGCAGTAGGGATCATTAATAAGCTTGAAAGCTATAATGGCTGTATCTTGGCAGACAGTGTGGGATTGGGTAAAACTTTTACTGCATTGGCTGTGATTAAGTATTATGAATTAAGAAATAAAAGTGTCTTGGTACTTTGCCCTAAAAAATTAAGTGCTAACTGGACCAATTATAATGCGAACTTAGTAACCAATATTTTTGCTAAGGATCGTTTTAACTATGATGTTCTTTATCATACTGATTTATCACGTAGTAGCGGTGAAACACTAGGGATTGATTTAGCAAAGATCAATTGGGGAAATTATGATCTTGTTGTAATTGATGAGTCACATAATTTTAGAAACCGAGATACTTATAAAGATAAAGAAACTCGTTACGATAAATTAATGAATAAAATTATTCGTCAAGGTGTAAAAACTAAGGTTTTGATGCTTTCTGCAACTCCAGTCAATAATCGTTTTAATGATTTAAAAAATCAGTTGGCATTGGCATATGAGGGTAATGCCTCATTGCTTGAACAAAAGTTGGATACCGAGAGGGATATTTCAACAATTTTTAGTCGTGCGCAAGCAAGTTTTAATACATGGGCAAAACTTGATCCGAAGCAACGTAATACACAAGCAATTTTAAACTTATTGGATTTTGATTTCTTTAAGTTGTTAGATAGTGTCACGATTGCTCGCTCTAGAAAGCATATTCAAACTTTTTACGATACTAAAGATATTGGGCAATTCCCCCAACGATTAAAGCCAATTTCATTTCGCTGTGCGTTGTCGACTGAGCACAATACTGTATCTCTGAATGAAATATATGCCGATCTGTCATTAATTAAGATGTCTGTCTATGCGCCAGTGAGTTACATTTTTCCAAGCGCATTAAAAAAATATGAAGAGCTATTTGATACTCAAGTAGGAGATGGGAAAAAATTTAAGCAAAAGGATCGGGAAAAGAGTCTACAAGCCTTAATGACGGTGAATTTGCTGAAACGGCTTGAAAGTTCTGTCCATGCCTTTCGTTTAACACTGACTGTGCTAAAAAATAATATTGAGAAAGTCCTATCACAAATTGCTGATTTTGAAGCACGGCAATCTTCGGATGAAATCAGTATTTCAACTGATTTTGGATATGATGAAGATGAAAATGATGAGGGGATAAGTAGTGAAGATTTAATTGGGAAAAAACTCAAGATCCATCTAGGTGATTTGGATCTCATGACTTGGAAAGTTGATCTTGAAGGTGATCATCAACTGATCCTCGGTTTATTGCGTTCAATTAAAGTAATCGATGCAGCCCACGATGCGAAACTACAACATTTAAAACAGCAAGTGATTGAAAAGGTTCAACAGCCAATTAACCCTTCAAACTGCAAAGTAATCATTTTTACTGCGTTTGCGGATACTGCGCATTATATTTACGAACATCTAGCCCCCTATTTACATGAACAGCATCAATTACACAGTGCTTGTATTACTGGCTCAAAAAACAATTCAACTATTAAAACAATGCTAGGCAGCCGTAAAGCCTACGATATGCAAGGTTTACTGACATTGTTTTCACCAAGGTCTAAACAAAAACAAGATATATTCCCAAATGAAGCAAGAGAAATTGATATTTTAATTGCTACAGACTGTATTTCTGAGGGACAAAACTTACAGGATTGTGATTATTTGATTAATTTTGATATTCATTGGAATCCTGTACGTATCATTCAGCGGTTTGGGCGAGTGGATCGTATTGGCTCATCCAATGACGTAATTCAGCTTGTGAATTACTGGCCTGATATTAGTTTAGATGAATATATCAACCTACGAGAACGGGTTGAGAATCGGATGGTCATTGTCGATATGACGAGTACAGGGGATGATAATGTTCTGAGTGCTCAAGCCAACGATATGGCATATCGCAAAGAACAACTACAAAAATTACAAAATGAAGTGCTGGATTTGGAAGATGCGAATACAGGTGTATCGATTACAGATTTAGGTCTAAATGACTTTCGTATGGATTTGCTTGGCTATTTGGAACAGTATCCTGAATTGAAACGATTACCAAATGGTCTTCATACTGTTGTGCCTGCACAGCCAGAATTAGGTCTGAATACAGGAGTCATTTTTACTTTAAGAGCACGACATCCTGAGTCGCATACGAGCCAAAGTAATCGCTTATATCCGTACTATTTAGTTTATATTAATGAAAGTGGTGAAGTGATCTATGACTATACTCAAGCTAAATATTTATTAGATATAGCTAGAAAAGCATGTCGTGGGAAAGTTGAGCCGATTCCAGAAGCGTATGAAAAATTTAATCAAGAAACCAATGATGGTCGAGATATGAGTCAATATTCAGCATTATTGGATACCGTGATCCATAGCATTCAAAATATAAAAGTTGAAAAGGATATTGATAGTCTGTTTTCGGGTTTGACAACTTCAGCATTGGTTGATGTTGTTTCAGGCTTAAATGATTTTGAGTTAATTAGTTTTATTGTGATTGAAGATACTTAGTCATGAAGCTATATCAATTTCCACAACAAGCAAAAGTTGACCGCCTAATTCCGAAAAATAAGTTCTATGAACAAGGTAGAGCCAACAGTAAAATTGAGCAACTCTTTGTGAATCAAGTAGAGAGTATTCGTTGGGCTTATAAATTGGCAGCTTCTACCATTCACCTTGAAGATCAAGATGACTTGAAAGAAATTCAAATTTTTCGAGTGAAGAGCCGTGTCGAAAATTTAGATATCTCAATTCTATCGTTTATCGATAAACTCATTCTAACGCCTATTATTTTTGAGGTGCTTTATCAAGATAAAGTTAAAGTCGTTGCAACATATAAGCATTTGAATCAATCAGATAAAAGCAAAGCTGTGATTGGTCAATATTATGCTTCTGAGTGGTTAGAAGATCATCACCGTGCTGAATTGCCTTTTTACTTAAAATTGCCTGATCTATATGAACATTTCATCGAACAGTTATTACCACTAGCAACAAGTGAAGAACAACACAAAGATCAGGAATCTATTTCCCTTGAACTTAAATTACAGCAAGCCCATAAACTTGAAAGCTTGTTAAAACAGTTTGATCAGTTGAAATCCAAGTTGAGAAGTGAAAAGCAATTTAACCGCAGAGTTGAATTGAATAAAAAAATTATTGAATTAAAGAATCAACTCATTCAAATTGAGAGAGGAATCTAATGATCCACAAGGAAATTAATGAAGTAGCACAAGATACACTTAACATCATTACTGATATTTCTTCTAGAGCAAGGGATTCTTTAGCTCAATCTGGATATTCAAGTGAAGTAATTACAGCAAATAGTTTTACAGATAATGCATTTCTAACATTAGAAGCTTCTTCTGATGCTATACGGGCTGACTATTTTTATCTTATTAAAGAACCAGCATTTATGTGTATAGATTTGGAGGATAAAAAACATAATTATTGTCGTAGTATTTATTTTTCTAAGTTTGCAGTACCAACTGGATTAGGTTTTTGGCGTGAAAAGAATATTGATTTTGTTAGCTATCGTTCACCCATGGGAAAAATAGCCTCTTTGTCTTGTAACTCAAAGGTTGAATTAGGTAATACAGAGTATCGCATCACGAGAAAAGTGGAGTTTATTCCATATCAGACGGAAGAGTTATGGGATGGCATTTCAATTGATATAGTCACAAAAAAAGAAAAAATTTATTTAGAATCTTTTCGCAAGTTTTTGGAAAGTTTAGAAGATAAAGGTATTGATGTAGAAGCTTATTTAAAAGCTATTGCTGAAGAAGAGCAGACAACAGTAGGTAAAATTAAAAATCTTACACGTAATATACGTTCAGGGATGTCTTTACGTAGCCAAGCTGCGTTAGATGAATACCAAGACAATATTTTTCGTTTACCAGTCAACTCACAACGTATTATTTTAGGTCCACCTGGTACAGGTAAAACCACAACTTTAATTAAGCGTTTAGGGCAAAAACTTGATAGATCACAAGGTGTATTGTCAGGAATTGAAGAAGACCTTTTAAAAAAATTAAGTAAAGATGGTAAAGGATTTAACGATTGGTTGATGTTTACTCCTTCAGAGTTATTAAAAGAATATTTGTTTAAAGCTTTTAATTATGAAGGTATTGCAATTCGAGAAAACTTAATAACGTGGTCAAATTGCTCTAGAAATATTGCACGTAAAAATTTTAGTATTTTAAATACTGCAAAAAATAGCTCAGGTTTTTCTTTTTCTTCAACAGAGAATCTAAAACCACGGCATGTTGATGATCCTCGTCTTCTATATACAAGCTTCCAAAGCTTTATTGATACTGCTTTAACTTTAGAATTAAGCAATGGCTTTAAAATTTTGCAGAAAGCATCTAGCTTAAATGATGAGAAATTGATTGAAAAAATTCGAGTCATTATTGAAAGTAGAGAAGCTGTTACAGCAAAATATAGACAACTTTTTGAACTTGAAAATCAAATCAAGAAATTGATTGAAAGTGAAAAAAGTGTCAGTGACAAGTTAGTTCAAGAAGAGCGTAACTTATTGGTGAATAAGAATGCAGGTATTCTTGAAGATCTTGCTCGCTTCTTAAATGATTTTAAAAATGTTGATGATGAAGAGGAAGATGATGAGTCTGACTATGATGAAGATGAAACGGAAGTAATTGTAAGTCATACTCAGCAAGCAAAGGCTTTGGTAGAATTTCAAAAAATTTTAAAGAAACTTGCTCGTTATCATTATCTTAAGAAATCATTTAAGAAAAACAGTAAAGATGCAAAATTAGTTGATTGGTTAATGGGAAAATTGCCTTCAGATGAAAGACTTCAGCAATTAGGGCGAAGTATAGCTTTACAAAATGGCTTACGTCATAACTTAAGTTGTTGGAAGCGTAGCTATAAAAAAACTGTGAACTTATATAAAAAGTTTAGAAAAGAAGAAGGATATCAATATTTTTATGCCACTACTAAATTAGATACTAAAAAAATTTCACAAGCAGAACTAGACTTAATTTTATTGGTGACATTACGTAATTTAAAAGCCTTACTTAAAGAGCCGTATATTCTTAGAAATATAGATGAACTTGCTTTCCAAGAGTTGAAAAGTTTACGTGATAGTATATTTAAAGATCAGATAATGGTTGATGAAGCTACTGATTTTTCTGCATTACAGCTTGCTTGTATGCAAGCAATGACGACACCGCTGTTAAACTCTTTCTTTGCTTGTGGGGATTTTAATCAACGACTAACTCAACAAGGGATTAAAGATTTAGCTTTGATCGAATGGATTTCACCTGATCTAAAAATAGAACGTATCAATACAATTTATCGTCAAAGTCCTAAATTAAATGAATTCACTCATGCAATTTTGGATTTAATGGGTGAAAGTGATATAGAAGCACGTTCTGAATTATCACCATTTACCTCTTTTGAAGGCTTACCATCTGTGTTGGTTGAGTATCAACAGGATATGGAAGATATAGCCCAATGGATAACTGAGCGAATTGGTGAAATTGAGCGTTTAGTGAATGTGAATCATGCTGAAGAGCAACTTTTGCCATCAATCATGGTTTTGGTCAAAGATGAGTCTCTTGTGCAACCTATGGCTAAAAAATTATCTGAATATTTGGATGAGTATAATTTAAAAGCGATTGCATGTTTACAAGGTCAAAGTGTAGGCAATGCTACTGATGTACGTGTATGTAGTATTGAGTATATTAAAGGTTTGGAATTTGAAGCTGTATTTTTTGTGGGTATCGACCAATTAATACAGCAGTATCCTGATTTATATCAAAAGTTCTTATATGTCGGTGCAACCCGAGCAGCCAACTATTTAGGGGTGACCTGTGCTGATGAATTGCCGAAAGCACTTGAACAATTACGTCCATACTTCGGTAAAAACTGGAATATGGAAAATTTAGATTTTTAAGATTAAATGATTGAGACGATTGATAATGTCAAACCAAGACCAACTAAAAATGCACAGCCCTAACCTTGTGGATAGCAATATCGAAAAAATAGCAGCACTTTTTCCAAATTGTGTCACAGAAGCACAAGGTGAAAATGGCGAGCTAAAAAAAGCCATTGATTTTGATTTACTTAAACAAGAGCTATCTCAAGTGATTGTTGAGGGTGAGCAAGAGCGTTATCGTTTAGATTGGGTGGGGAAAAAAGAATCTATCCTTACGGCTAATGCACCAATTGCGAAAACCTTGCGCCCATACCGTAAAGAAAGCGTTAATTTTGATAAGACAGAAAACTTGTTTATCGAAGGTGATAACTTAGAAGCCTTAAAACTTCTGCAAGAAAACTATTTGGGTAAGGTAAAAATGATTTACATTGACCCGCCATATAACACAGGTAATGATTTTATCTATGAAGATGATTTTGCAGAAAGTACCGATGAGTTTTTTGAGCGCTCTAACCAAGTAGATGAAGAAGGAAATCGCTTAATTGCAAATACAGATACTAATGGAAGGTTTCATTCTGATTGGCTGAGTATGATGTATAGCCGTTTAAAGTTGGCTAGAAATTTACTTTCAGATCAAGGGGTATTATTTTGCAGTATTGGAGAAGTTGAAGTTGATTCTTTAGCTAAGCTTATTAAGGAAATATTTGGTGAAAATAATTTTTTAACTATTATTCCAAGATTAATGAAAACTGGAGGAGCAAAAGGTAAGTTTTTTTCACCAAGCGTGGACTATATTCTAGTCTGTACTAAAAATATAGAATCTACTTTACCTTTTAGAGCTCCTCTAACAGAAGAGCAAATACAAACTTTTTATAATAAGAAAGAAATTGAAGGGGAAAGAAAGGGGGAGTTGTTTGGAGAAGAACGACTTTTTAAGGCTTCACTTGATGCAAGACCAAATCAGCGATATTGGATTGAATGTCCAGATGGTTCTTTTTGCATACCACCAGGTAATAAATTTCCAAAAAAATTGATTCAGGGTGAAAAAGTTCTACCTTCTTCAGATGATAAAGTTTGGAAATGGATTTATCCAAGATTTAAGGATGAGTTCGATAAAGGTAATATAATTTTTAAAGAAACGGCAACTAGTGGTTTAGTTGATCAGGATGGTAAGCAATCTAAATGGAATATTTATAATAAGGTATGGTTGCTTGATCAACAAGAGAAAGGTGTTGTGCCTTCAAATTATTTAAACAAATTTGAAAACAGACAGAGTTCTGCAGAACTAAAAAAATTAGAAATACCTTTTGATTTCGCTAAGCCTACAAGTTTATTAATGTATTTAACACAAATTTGTAGATTAAAAGATCAGGATATTGTATTGGATTTCTTTGCAGGATCTGGTTCATTTGCTGATGCAATCATGCAACTATCAATCAAAGAAAGTAAAAAATTGAAATATATCCTTGTACAAATACCACAGGAATGTATGGATGATAGTGAAGAATATAAATTGGGTTATAAAAATATTGCTGAAATTTCAAAAGAACGTATTCGTCGTGCTGGTAAAAAGATTGTTGAAGAAAATTTGAATAAAGAAGGCATCGAAAATTTAGATATTGGTTTCCGTGTTTTAAAAATAGATTCAACCAATATGAAAGATGTGTATTACACGCCAGATGCTTATACACAAGCGGATATTTTAGATTTAGCAGACCATATTAAAGAAGACCGCACCTCTGAAGACTTATTGTTCCAAGTGATGCTAGATTGGGGCTTAGAGCTTTCATTACCAATTGAACGTAAAATCATTCAAGGCAAAGAAGTGTTCTATGTGGCAGGAAATAGTCTCGTTGCATGTTTTGACGAAATTAACTTTGCAATGGTGGATGAAATTGCCCAAGACAAACCATTGCGCGTGGTATCGGCAGAACGAGCAATTCAACTCGACCATGATAAAACCAATATCAAGGAACGCTTTAAACAGTTATCGCCTGAAACTGAAGTTAAGTTTATTTAAGAGGATTAAATAAATGAAAATCCATTTTAAAACACTTGATTATCAGAAAAATGCTGTAAAGGCAGTGGTCGATTGCTTTGTTGGGCAACCAAAGTTGGAAGGTCATCGTTATATGATCGACCAAGGGACAGTAAAATCTAAAAAACCAACAGCACAAGCCGATATGCTTGAAGATACATTAGATTTACAACGTGGTAAGTCAAAAAAAGTGGTGGCTGATGTTGGTTTTGAAAATGCCAAAATTTTTGACTTAAATGCAGTGCTTAAAAATATTCAAAATGTACAAATGGCGAATATTTTAGAACCATCGCCAAGTTTAATAACAGATGATAGCAAAGGTAAAAATCTAACAGGCAGCCCACTGAATTTAAATATTGAAATGGAAACAGGTACAGGTAAAACCTATTGCTATATCCGTACAATGTTTGAACTCAATGCAAAATACGGCTGGTCAAAATTTATTATTATTGTACCGAGTGTTGCGATTCGTGAAGGTGTTCATAAAAGTCTTGAGATGATGGCGGATCACTTTCAGGAACAATACGGCAAAAAAGCACGTTTCTTTATTTATGACTCGAAAGCACTGCATCATTTAGAAAGCTTTAGCTCAAATGCAGGCATTAATGTCATGGTTATTAATGTCCAAGCATTTAATACTATTAAAGAAGGTGCAAATAATGAAGCTGCACGAAAAATTTATAGCGTCTTAGATGAGTTTCAATCTCGTAGACCAATTGATGTTATTAGCCGTAACCGACCAATTCTAATTTTGGACGAACCACAAAAGATGGGTGCTGAAAATACCCTTAAAGCAATGGCTAACTTCAATCCATTGTTTATCTTGCGTTATTCGGCAACACATAAACGTGACTATAACTTAGTCTATCGTTTAGATGCCTTAGATGCCTATAACCAGAAATTAGTGAAGAAAATTACGGTCAAAGGCATTGAAGTTCAAGGTTTAACAGGCACACATGGCTACTTGTATCTGCAAGATATTATTGTCTCAAAATCTGCACCAGTTGCACGGCTAGAGTTAGAAATACAAACCAAAACAGGTTTTAAGCGAGAAGTAAGAAAAGTATCTAAAGGTGATGATTTATTTATCATTTCGCATGAGGCAGAGCAGTATAATGATCGTTACGTCATTTCTGATATTGATGCACGAACAAATACGGTCACTTTTGTAAATGGAATCACAATTCAAGCTGAAAAATCGATAGGACATCTTGATGAACAAGTGATGCGTACCATTCAAATCCGTGAAACGATTCGCGCACACCTTCAAAAAGAACGTCAACTTTATAATCAAGGTATTAAAGTCTTAAGTCTTTTCTTTATCGATGAAGTAGCAAAATACCGTCAATATGATGACAATAATAATCCTATTGATGGTGAATACACTCAAATATTTAAAGAACAGTACCAATATGTTTTAAATGAGGTTTTAGATCTCAATTTAGAAAATGATCCGTATCAGGATTATCTAAAGTCGATTGACGTAGACAAAACCCATAATGGATATTTCTCGATTGATAAGAAATCGAAAAAGTTAACTGATCCAGCCTTAAAGAAAGTAAAAGATGAAGAATTGGGCGTATCCGTGCAACAAGCGGATGATATCGATGCTTACGATCTCATTTTAAAAGATAAAGAGCGGCTACTGTCTTTTGAAGAGCCAACACGTTTTATTTTTTCACATTCTGCTTTACGAGAAGGTTGGGACAATCCAAACGTTTTTGTGATTTGTACATTAAAGCATTCAGACAATACCATTTCTCGTCGCCAAGAAGTGGGACGGGGTCTGCGTTTAGCGGTGAATAAAAATGGCGAACGTATGGATGCCAACTATTTCGGTGCATTAGGTGAAGTTCACCGTTTAAATAATCTGACTGTTGTCACCAATGAAAGTTACAAAGACTTTGTTGCTAAATTGCAGACAGAGATTGTAAATACATTGGCGAGTCGTCCAACACAAGCAACGCCTGAGTACTTTGAAGGCAAGGTATTCACACTTGTCGATGGTTCAAAACTTGAAGTGACGAAAGTCATGGCAAAGCAGATCCATAAGTATCTGACGCGAAATGACTATATCGATGATAATGATCATATTGCACCTAAATATCATCAAGACAAAGCCAATGGTGAACTGGTTACACTCCCTGATGAGTTGCAACCCTACACAGCTCAAATTACAAAGTTGATAGATAGTATTTTTGATCCTAAAGCTACGGATAGTATGACTGAGGATGCTAATAAACGTTTGACTAACCACATCAACTCTAAAAATCTTGAGCGTAAAGAATTTCAGGATTTATGGAAGAAAATTAACCGTAAAGCGATTTATCAAATTCAGATTGACTCTAACAAGCTGATTAGTGACAGTATTAGTTGTGTTGAACGTACAGCAAAAGAGCGTAATAACAAGTTTGTAGAAACATTGAGTTATAAACTTGCAGAGTCATCAATGAAAGATGAGGTGAGTTTTGATGAGTTGAAGTCTAAAGAAGCTTTTGGAAAAATGACAACCAAAACTGAAAATAGTACTTTATCGATTCATTCTCAGGTGCAATATGACTTGGTTGGTAATATTGCGGAAGATACCAACTTAACCCGTAGGACTGTAGCACAGATTCTTAAAGGGATTAATGCCTCTGTTTTTGCTCAATTTAAATTAAACCCTGAAGCGTTTATTCGTGAAATGAGTAGAATTATCAATGAGCAACAAGCCTCAATGGTTATTCAGGGTTTAAAATACAATCCATTAAAAGAGGGTTATCCTGAAAATGATATTTTCGTAAGTAATGAGAATATTCCATCAAAGTCATTTAAAGCAGATCGTCATATTTGGAATTATGTGGTCACTGATTCCGACAATGAACGCAAGTTTGTAGAAGAATTGGATGGAGCTGATGAAGTTATCGTTTATGCAAAACTTCCAGATCGTTTTCAAATTCCTACTCCGTTTGGTAACTACAACCCTGACTGGGCAATTGCTTTTGATAAAGATAAAGTACGCCAAGTTTACTTTGTCGCAGAAACAAAAGGCTCTATGAATGATGCTGATTTACGGGATAAAGAAAAGCGTAAAATTGACAGTGCTAAGAAATTCTTTGCAACGTTGAATGAAGAAAATCAGTCCTTAGGCGATGCGGTTAAGTATGCTGTAATTGATAGTTTTAGCAGCTTGATGCAGTTAGTGAAATGATCTGTAGAGTATACTAATTCAAACTTGATCTGACAGTTAAGGATATTTGTTCCAGACTGTCAGTTTCAATTTGAGCTAAACCCTTTTCCGTGCAAATGTATTTCCAATGAAGAGGTGCTACTGCGGCGTTCTATTTTTGTGGATCGTGCCGAACATCTACAGTCATGTGTCTTATAAAATATTCTAGTCCAGACTTATGATGAGGCATAGTAGAATCAAAATAGAGATTTCTTCCTGCTCTATCTGAACATGTAATTTCATAAGAAAAATCCTTTTTACGTTGATCATCAGAAACAAATGATCTCCAGCTTTCTAAAATATCAATAGATGGAATCTTTGTATCTTGAATATATATGAGCAACCCACCATGATAGTTATCAGTTGAAGACGCGCTATATCTCGTGGTCAACTGTAAAAAACCTTCAAAAATTTTAGTTGGACTCCCATAAATTTTAGCTTCACCTAACCAAATAAAATGACGATACTGAACGTGTATGTCTACATGACCGTTATGAAAAGTATCATGAGATGCTTTATATCCCATACCCTTTAGCTGAGTTTCTATAATTAGAGATAGCTGATCTTCACTTTGTGAATGAGCATAATGCGCTTTTGATTCTAAATCTTTAACGCATATACCTAAATCTTTATATAATTGTTTTATATAAAGTTCATAGTCATTTTTTTGTATAGCTAACCTTCGATTATACAAACTTTCTTCTAGAGGATCAGTTAAGTCAAATTCAAGAGTGGTCATGTTTTAAATATTCTTTAAACTCGTCTGTAAATGAAAAATATCGAGAAATTATTTTAGAAAACTCCTCTTTACTTATCTCTTCTTCAGTAAAAGGGTCGATGTAGGATTGGTTAAGAATACAGCCATTAATCCATTCTTTCTCAACTGAAATAATATTCTCAGAATGAAGGTCACATGCTTGAAAATGGTCATCTAAAATATTCAAAATCAATAGATTATTTATAAATATTTTAAATTCAGAGTTTTCAATAGGCTTAATCACATCATAAATTCTGCTATAAGTAATATGCTTATAAGAACTCTTTTCTTTTGTATGAGAAAAATATGTGACGAATTTATCTAACCAGGTAATCATTTCTTGGTAATGAGATTCGTTTGCTTCTTCATCAGAGAGTTCATTAGTTTCAATGAACTTCGTAATGTAAAGCCTATCAACTGCTTCTGAGTTCATGATGTTTTGACGATTTCTTCAATTGCTTTGAAAAAGCTACCTTGGTCTTTTGTAGAAACATAAAAGTTATTTAGATTTGGTATGCCTGTATTGATTGCAAGAGCATGCCAAGACCCTTTAACAGTAACTAATACTTTATAGGTTTTAAGATTGTACTCTTTAGTAATATTGTAAGGCTCGATAGTTGCATTTGCTATACCACCTTTATGATATTCACCACTACGTAAATCCTCAATACCGACTCTTGATGATTCATTATGTGAAATTCCGTCATCAGTTTTAAATGATAGGTTCTTAACGTTACCTATTGCTTCATGATAGAGTTTTCCAATGGCAGGGAAAACATTACAGCCAGTATCAGGAATATGCTCAACTACAAGTTGATTTAAATATAATCTGAGCTTAGCTAACGCTCCGCGTAGGTTTTCTTCGTGAAATTGCGATGATAGATCTGCACACAAGATAATTTCTTGAGTGGCATCATCGAGAATAATGCTATCAAAACAAGGTAAACGAACTTCTTTATAAGCTACTAATTTTTCATATTCTTCATTTACATATTCACTTTTTAGAGCATCTACACGAATATTTTCTTTTAATATAAAAGTTCTAATAATTTTGAACTGATATATATGTTTTTGTGCTACCTCTTGCTTAGCTTGGAAAATATGATCTCTGAAATCACCATTTCTAGACAAATCTAAAGTTTGATCAGGTGAAATTAGACTTTCTAAATGTAGTTTTAATTAATCGTAGCAAGGTAATCCTTTAATAGACACTCAAATATTTATCTTCAAAAAGAACTCTTTTATTAAAATCAGCCTGTATTTTCGTATACAGATCTCCTAATTTGGATAATAAATCAGGTTCAATATCTTCTTCAAGTTCACTGATATGTACGAATAAACTAGACCAAGTATGGATTCGGTCTAAGAAAGTAAAACTTGATAGTAGAGGATGTATTTCATTCCTGAGGCTAATTCCACGGCCTCTATATATTTTTAATAGATTTACAATATTAGTTTTCAAATCATCGAAATTCATAAATCTAAACCATTTTCAAATTTTTTTTAATTTAACAAATAAAAAATATTTTATCTTTAGTAACTTATCATTTTTTAAATGTTTTTTGAGATATAGTTCCTATGGAACTTATATTTAGCTAAAGTTGTATTTTTAACTTTCGATACAATTGTCTTTAAATCAATGCTTTATGTTCCTTCATAAGTCGGGAGATAGATAGAAATTTCAAATAGATCATTTTTACAATCTATTATTGTAATGAATTTGATCAAAAAAACCACAAATTTGGATAATCTAATAATCATGATTGTGTGAAAATTATTAGAGAGAATGTCTTTTACCTCCTCAACCCATCAATAAAATCAGACCATTCCTGCATCATCTTAATACGGTAGTCTAGGTGTTGGGCATGGTTATAAGCCTGAGAAACTGCATTACCTACCCGATGAGCTAATTGAATCTCAATGGCATCGTGCATATAGCCTTGCTCATGCAAGGTTGTAGATGCAAGTCCTCGGAAGCCATGACCTGTCATTTTACCGTTATAGCCCATTGTTCGAATTGCACATAAAAGGGCATTACTGCTGATTGGCTTGGCTGTACTGTAGTTGTAGAAAACGTACTGTTTTATGCCTGTAATTGGTTGAATTCTTTCTAATATCTCTAAAGCCTGTGTTGATAAAGGCACTATATGAGGCATAGCCATTTTCATTTTATGTGCTGGAATTCTCCATAAACGATTCTCATAATCAATCTCATTCCACTCCATCATTCTCAGTTCTGCCGTTCTGACAAAAGTAATCGTCATCAACTGTAAGGCTGATCTAATGATCAGGTTGCCGTGGTAGCGATCCATACGTTCAACAAAGGCAGGGAATTCGGAAATATCCAGACGAGCCATATTTTTTACTTTACGTGGTTTAAGCGCTTCACCTAAGTGTGGAGTCGGGTCATTCTCAATAATGCCTTTACGAATCGCAAAGCGGAAAATACGTCCAGCTAAAGGGATTGAGCGTTTCGCCATTTCCAGTGCACCACGCTCTTCAATTTTTTTGGCGCAGGCAAGTACATCCTTACCCTTAATCTCATCAATAGCCATATCGCCTAAAGCAGGGAAAAGGTCTTTTTCAAATACTGATAAATCACGTAAGTAAGTTGCTTCTTTTATAACTGCTTTACGGTCTTGCATCCATTCCATAGCAAGTGCCCTGAAAAGTGTGCTTTCATCGACTTGCATTTTTTTTGTTTCTTTGCTTCGTTTGGATTAATTCCATCTTTTAACTTTAAGCGAGCTTCATCACGGATTCTTCTTGCTTGGGCAAGTGTAGTGTCAGGATATGTACCAATACTGAAAATATTTTCTTTACCCTGAAAGCGAAATTTCATACGCCAATGCATGCCACCTGACGGTGTGACTTCCAGATACATGCCTTTTTCATCAGAATATTTGGTTTTCTTTTCAGCAGGTTTGATCTTTCTGACCTGAGCATCTGTAAGCATTGCAACGCTTCCCGTAGAAATTTGGGGGTATAAAAATGGGGGTAATTTATTATACCCCCAGTTATACCCCCAACTATATCAGGATTCAATAGGGTCAATTGGAAAACATAAGGCAATAAAAAAAGCCTAAACCCTTTAGATTTAAGCTTTTAGGACTCTATGAGATATCATAGAAAGTAAACTTGGCGGTGAGAGAGGGATTCGAACCCTCGATACGCGCAAACGTATACACACTTTCCAGGCGTGCTCCTTAAGCCACTCGGACACCTCACCAAGGTGTGCGATAGTAACTAAAAAAAAGCAGACTGCCAAGTTGTAGTCGAACAGATTTGCAGAAAAACTTCTTGGCTAATGATAATATTAAGGAATATAACGTTCTATATTGAAGACAATATATGCAAAGTACTGCAAAAAAAGCAGCCTTACCTGCCACTGCATTGGCAGCATTAGGGGTGGTGTTTGGAGACATTGGAACCAGTCCTCTGTACGCTTTGAAAGAATCCTTCCATGCTGCACATGGCTTAGGAATTCAACCTGAAAATGTATTAGGAATCTTGTCGATTATTTTTTGGTGTTTAATGCTGATTATTAGTATTAAATACATCGCGATTGTTATGCGTGCGGATAACAATGGTGAAGGTGGAATCATGGCTCTACTTGCTTTGAATCTACGCAAGGCAAAAATATCCGACAGTAAGAAGATTTATTTAATTGCGATTGGTTTTGTTGGGGCATCGCTATTTTTTGGTGACGGTATTATTACGCCGGCAATCTCAGTACTTTCCGCTGTTGAAGGTCTATCAATTGCCACCAATGTACTTGATCCGTTTATTGTGCCAATTGCAATCGTGATTGTAACGACATTATTTTTAATGCAAAAACACGGAACCGCGTTTGTTGGTAAATTCTTTGGGCCAATTACGCTACTCTGGTTCTTGTCATTGGGGATCTTGGGTGTCATTAGCGTCGTACAAACACCAATCGTACTCGGTATGGTTAGTCCTCATTGGGCAATTCAGTTTATTTTCACTCATCCTGTACAAGCATTTTTTATTATGGGTGCTGTTGTTTTAACGGTCACAGGTGGTGAAGCCTTATATGCAGATATGGGGCATTTTGGACCGCGTCCAATTCGTTTCGGTTGGTTTAGTGTCGTTTTGCCTTGCCTTGTATTAAATTATGCTGGACAAGGTGCGCTGTTACTTCGCAATCCTGCGGCTATTGAAAATCCATTCTATTTATTAGTCCCAAGTTGGGCTTTGTACCCAATGATTATCTTGGCAACGATGGCAGCTGTGATTGCATCACAGGCCGTTATTTCTGGGGTTTTCTCATTAGCCCGTCAAGCAATCCAATTGGGTTATTTACCACGTTTAGGCATTAAACATACTTCTGATTCTGAAGAAGGACAAATTTATGTGCCATTTCTGAATTGGTTATTGCTGATCGCGATCGTCATCTTAATTCTAATTTTTAAAACTAGCTCAAACCTTGCAAGTGCTTATGGCTTGGCTGTGACCTTAACCATGTTATGCGACACGATTTTGGTTGCTGTATTCATATACTATGCATGGAAATGGAGCTTACCAAAGGTGATGCTGTTGATTATTCCATTCTTTATTTTGGAATCCGTACTGGTCGCAGCAGCATCATTAAAAATGTTCTCAGGTGGTTGGGTACCGTTATTGATCGGTGCAGTCGCGGTTATGATTCTGATGACGTGGAAACGTGGGCGTGAGCTTACTTTTGCTAAGCTTGAACATGACACTCTATCACTCGATTTATTTGTGAAAAGTATTGGGGACAATGTTCATCAAGTACCAGGCGATGCAGTTTTTTTAACCGGAACACCTAATGTTGTTCCGCATGCGATGCTACATAATATTAAGCACAATAAAGTACTACATGAGCGTAATATTTTAGTCACTGTAGTGATTGAGGATGTTCCATTTGTTCCTCAAGAGGAGCGAATTAGTGTTGAAACGTTGAATGAACATTTCTATCGCATCAAAATTTTCTACGGTTTTAAAGATGAACCTAATGTGCCAAAAGCCTTGATTCAAGCTTACGAAGAATTAGGCTTTGAATATGACTTGATGCAAATTAGCTTCTTTATTTCACGTGATCGTATTGTTCATAGTGTGGGAGATGGTATGTCTCCGTGGCGCGAACGCTTATTTATCTCAATGCAACGTAATACTAGCCCTGTGAGTGACTTCTATCAAATTCCAACCAACCGTGTTGTGGAGTTAGGCAGTCAAATTGAAATTTAGGTAACATAAAATCATCAAAAAAGGCACTTTAGAGTGCCTTTTTTATTGTCTGGTGATCAAGTGAACAGTTTTGCGACATAAAGTGTCGTTCTTGGCTTTATCTCAATATACAGTTGAATATGGAATTGCTAAGCTTCGCATTCATATTGATTTTGATTTAGTTATGGCGAAGAAAACAACCAAAAAGAGTAAAACACAATTTGCTTTTTTGAGCCAAAATTTTGGAAAAATTGTTCTTGCTTTGATCGCAACAGGCAGTTTCGCGATTGCATTTGGTAATGAAAAAATTTCTAAATTAATTCCTTTGCCATCGAGTCATGGTGCTTGTTTAGAACAATTTTATCGAGATGTTCCTCCTTTACTTACAAAAGAGAGTCTAAAAAAAGATAGTTATGCTTTGTGTTTTAATGATTTTAATGTGATGTATTCAGGTATTTCAAAAACACCATTGTGGTCAGCGGAATACCTTACCCCAGATCGTTTAAGTATTAAAATCAAGCGCGAAGATAGTTTTCACGAAGAAACACGAGTACCTCTCGCTCATCGTGCATTGTTAGCGGACTACCGTGGTTCTGGGTACGATCGTGGACATATGGCACCGAATGGCGATATGAATAACACTGCGGCACAACATGATAGCTTTTCTTTAGCCAATATGGTGCCGCAATCACCGAAGAATAATCAGGAAGTTTGGCGTAAACTCGAAGAAGCAGTACGCTCTATTGTGACTAAACAGCATAAAGATGTTTATGTTGTGACTGGACCAATTTTTGAAGCGAAGCGCTTAAAAACCATTGGTAGTGGTGTGATTGTACCGACTGCTGTATATAAGGCAGTGTATTTACCTAAACAGGGAATTATTGGGGCGTACTATGCACCAAATAATGATTCATTACAGGTTAAAGTGGTGAGCATCTGTTATTTAGAAGAAAAGTTAGGAATTAATTTATTTCCACAACTTACAGAACAACAAAAGCGTAATGTTTATCAATTGCCTACATCAGCACAACAAGTTAAAGCCAATAAAGAAATTAGCTATGTGAGTTGGGATAGACAAAGTCAATGTGCTGAAGAAGCAACCACGGCAAGTATTCAAGCACAACAGCAGCAATTTTCTTCTGGGAAGACACAAACTGATGAGACTAATTTGCCGCAGATTGATGAGGAAACCAAACAAGCTTTAATCAAACAATTGATTGATGCATTGGTTCAGTATTTCTTACAATTGTTGCGCTAATTTCACAGCTATTCTAATGTGACTATGCTTAACTCAATAGGTGGAAACGAGAACGATAAGGAGTGGAATCAATGTTTAAACCTTTTGAACATGGTGAGGAGTCCTCAGCAATTTATGACTTGACCCTAGAAAATCAGGCGGATTGTGTAAGTCTATATGGCAATTTGCAAATCACAAAAGATCAAGCAGGTTTAAAGGCAGCGAAAGCTTTACAACGTTTTATCAACGAAGTGGTCATGGTGTTAGAAGCACAGAGCTTACCTGAACAGATTGAGCGTAAGCCAGAACAAGAAATTGAAAATCCATTTCTATAAAAAACAGCCTGAAAAAGGCTGTTTTTTTATTCTAAAATCTTAGCTTTTTTCACTTGCAACGACTTTATAAATAATTGCGCCAATGATTGCACCTAAAATTGGAGCTACCCAAAATAACCACAATTGACTCAGCGCTGCTGTCTCAGCAAAAAAGGCAACACCTGTACTACGTGCGGGGTTTACCGAGGTATTCGTGACTGGAATACTAATTAAATGAATGACGGTAAGTGTTAAACCAATTGCAATTGGAGCAAAACCAGCAGGCGCATTTTTATGTGTTGATAATAAAATAATGATCAGAAAGACGGCTGTAAGAACGACTTCGATTAAAAAGGCTGAAGCTATTGAGAAATGGTTTGGAGATAGTTCTGCATAGCCATTTGTTGCGAAGCCTCCAGTTCCTGTAAAACCTGCTTGGCCTTGCACAATAATGTATAAAACAAATGCCGCGAAGGTTGCACCAATCACTTGAGAAATAATATAAGGCGCTAAATCTTTTGCTTCTAAACGTCCACCTACCCATAGGCCTACACTGACTGCAGGATTAAAATGTGCTCCAGAAATATGACCAAAGGCATACGCACCAGTAAGTACAGTCAAACCAAATGCGAATGCAACACCTAAAAAGCCGATCCCAAGTTCTGGAAATGCAGCTGCCAAAACAGCGCTACCACAACCACCAAAAACAAGCCAAAAGGTTCCCAAAAATTCTGCTAAATATTTGTTCATTGTTATCACCCAAATCTTTGTAAAAATAAAAAAGTATGCATCCAAAATTTATTATGGATATATTTAAGCCTTGTGAAGAAAATGTGAATTAATTCACAAAACTGCATATGCTCTTGTATAAATGCTGTAATAAAAATGATCTGTTGTGAAACCGTTAGTGTGTCTTTAGTTTTATTAAGAATTGTAAGTTATGTTGTTGTTTCGCCATTGTTGTGGTGTTTGGTTGGTCCAAATTTTAAATGCACGTTGAAAGGCACTTTGTTCAGAATAGCAAAGTAATAATGCGATTTCTTGTAAGCTCAAATGCGGATCTTTTAAATATTCTGTTGCGAGCATAAAACGTACTTGTTGCACACGTTCTTGAAATGTCGTGTTTTGCTGTTGTAAGTGGCGTTGTAATTGTCTTACCGATAATCCTAATTTTTCTGCAATAAAATCGATTTGATATTGGTTTTTTTGTAATCCAGTCAAAATTGCATGTTGTAGACGTTGATCGAGTTGAGTGGAATTGGGAAGCTTATCCAATAAAGCTTGAGCTTGTTGTAGCAACAATTGTTGTAAAGTGTGATCGCCTGTTCGAAGTGGCTTAAAGGCTTCGGTAACAGGTAAAAGTAGCTGAGTTTTAGGCTGATCAAAACGGACTTTACAGCGGAAATATTGCTCATAAACCGTAATGTTTTTCGGTGCTGTATTCACAAAATGCACTTCGTGTAGATTGATATCTTCACCTGACATAAATAACTTAAGGAATTGCACCATCAGCGCAATTGCAATTTCATCTGTTAATTGGGTTGGATAGGGTTCTGGAGCTTCCCAGCGGATTGATGCGTAGGGTGGGTTAAATTCAACAATGAGAGGGCTACCATCATAAATTAAGCGATGAAAATCATGATAACGCGCCAATGCTTCGCCCAAGTTTTCACATGACAGTGCGAGATAAGCAATAATTCCTAAATGTTTAGGTTGTACGTGCTCTGCAATTTCTAAGCCTAAACCTGTCTTGGGATTTAAACGATTAAGATCTTCAAGTAAGTCACGCCAAATGACGTAATCAAAACGTTCAAGATTTTGGACTTGTTGTAATTGTTCAGGAATTTCAATATTTTTTGTTTCGCAATAAGCCTTTAATAAATGCCCTAATCCGCCATAAACAGAGCCTGTATAGTTCTTGAGTTGGGACATCCTGTCTACTCCTTATTCTGTCGTGTTTTGTCAATATAAATATATCGTATCGTCAATACTTCGCCTACAAAAATTTATATCTTTAATAAAAATAAGGAAACATTTGGTGAAAACCATGATTAAGGGTTTTATTGCAGGTTTGGCAGTTGCAAATGCATTTGAATGGTTTGCTCATAAATATATTTTGCACGGTGTGCATCGTCCGGGTCAGCCACGTTACAGTCCTGTACCAAAAAGTATGGAATCGCATTGGGCACATCATCGTGAGGTTCGTAAGCAAGAGTTTTCTGATGATTGTTATGTTGAAGGTTTGGATAGCTGGCGTACTCGAAATGAATTAATGTCACTTGCTGTTGCGGCAGGTGTAGCTAGTGTCGTGTTTTATCCCTTTTCAAAAGGGATGTCGTTGGCAGCAGTTTATAGTGCTGGTAATTATTATTATGTACATCGCCGTGCGCACTTAGAACCTGATTGGGCAAAGCGTACCATCCCTTGGCATTACGATCATCATATGAATTCGAATCAAGATGCTAACTGGTGTGTAACGCGACCATGGTTTGATTATGTGATGGGAACGCGAGTCGTATCTTCGGCTGATTTAAAAGAAGCCAATCCACTCGGTCTACCGTTACCTGCACCATTTTCAAAAGCATTGACGCAAGCGATAGAGTCGGTTTTTCCAGCGAAATGGGTTGAGCAAAAACCCAAATTAGTCAAAGCGCCTGTAGCAGAAAATGAGCAACAAGAATCAGTGGCTTAGAGGGAAATGCGACATGTGACCATAAAGCATAAGCATTGTGACGAATCGTGACGATGCTTTCATGAGCCATGTCGTGAATTGTCAATAAAATGGGTTTTTAATGTCAATATTTTTGTTCATTTTATAGCTATTTTGATTCAAGCATTTGAAATGCACAGAATTTTCAAAATGACAAAATTCACGTTTACCCTCTAGCGTTGTATAAACGCAGTTTCCATACCTTGCTCAGCAAGGTATTTTTTTGCCTGTTAGTTTTGTAAGCTCAAACCTGTGAGTAAGTAACGTCCATCACTATCTTTAAATTCTGGTGAATATTGAAAACAGATTTTCTGTTTAGGTTGAATTTGAGCCATGATTGGCAAATTTTTAGCAACAGCACGATTACGTGCAAAAACAAAAATCTGTCCTTGTTCTGTTTTAAACTCATATAGTATTTGAGTCCAATTACCATTCCTTGAATAATGCTCAATGCTTTGGTGTTGATTAAAAATTCCACAATGGTGTTCTTGCTTGGGGTTATTCACTGCAAAATAATAGTAAATTTGATGAGCATAAACGTATAAAAAAATGATACTGGGAACACTTATAAGAGAAATTACAACACTGAGAAAAACAGACTCCTTATGTTTGAGCCAATAGATAATCAGGCCTAGACAACCAAAAAGAACAATCCAAACTAAAGTTTCATTCATATTTTTTCAGCTAAAGATTTAGGCGTAACTGAAAGCTACGCCCGTTATAGACTTTAGAGACGCATTTCAATCCCTTGCTCAGCCAAATATTGCTTAGCTTCTGGAATCGTGTGTTGACCAAAATGGAAAATAGAGGCAGCCAGTACCGCATCTGCACCGCCTTTCAAAATTCCGTCAGCCAAATGTTGTAAATTGCCTACGCCACCTGATGCGATGGTCGGAATATTGACACGATCATTGATTTGACGCATCAAGGCTATGTCATAACCAGCTTTGGTTCCATCGGCATCCATACTGGTAATCAGCAATTCGCCCGCACCGAAGTCAGCCATTTTCACAGCCCATTCAATCGCATCGATTCCTGTGGGTTTACGACCACCGTGGGTAAAGATTTCCCACTTATTTTCGCCAGTTTTTTTCGCATCAATTGCGACCACAATACATTGTGCGCCAAAACGTTGAGAAGCTTCTTGAACAAACTCAGGCGTAAATACTGCTGCCGAGTTGATACTGACTTTATCAGCACCCGCATTTAGTAATAAACGAATATCTTCAACTTTACGGACACCACCACCTACAGTTAAAGGGACAAACACGCTTTCAGCCATACGTTCTACCGTACGGTAAGTCGTATCGCGTCCATGATGGGTAGCAGTAATATCTAAAAAGGTAATTTCATCGGCGCCTTGTTCGTTATAACGACGTGCGACTTCAACAGGGTCACCTGCGTCACGAATATCAAGGAATTGAACGCCTTTGACGACTCGACCATTATCAACATCTAAGCAAGGGATAATACGTTTTGCGAGCATAAAATTTTCCAAAAAATCGCCAATAAAGAAAGGGGTGCTACACCTTCATGGAGGGAACAGGTATTCTATCAAACTTCACAGCTATTTTTTGCAGGTTTTCCATGTCGGTTTATACCCCGTTGAGTTTAGAAGAAGTTCAAGCATTCGCTGAGCCTTATGGTTTAGCGATCATTGAGCTGATTCCAATCCAAGGCGGTATTCAAAACACCAATTATTTTTTGGTGGATCAATCAAAACAACACTATGTTTTAACGGTTTTTGAAGAATTAGATGCTGAGGGGGCAGGTGAACTCGTCCCAGTACTCGATTGTTTAGGTAAGGCGGGCGTACCTGTGGCGGTGCCCTTAAAATATGATGGGCAGGCGATTCATAGCATTGCAGATAAACCTGCTCAGATTGCACCTCGTTTGATGGGTGAACATCCTGAAGAAGCCAGTATTAAACAAGTACAGGCGATTGCTCAAGCGCAGGCAAAATTGCATTTGGCTTTGCAGGGCTTTCCTTTGGAACGTGATTTTAATCGCAATCATCAATACTGGTCTGAAGTAGCAAACCAATTACGTCCTCAATTGATTCAAGCAGATCAACAACTTTTAAATCAGGTCTTTCACTTATTTACAGTGATTACGCAAGCATATCCAAACAGACCAACGGGCTTTATTCATTCCGATTTATTTCGGGATAATACCTTGTTTGAGGGAGATCAATTACAAGGTATTCTTGATTTTTATGAACTCAATCAAGATGAGTGGCTGTTTGATATTGCGATTAGTATCAATGACTTCTGTACAGCTTATCCACAAGCCCATTTGGATATAGAAAAAGCTGAAGCATTCTTAGGTGCTTATCAAAGCATTCGTCCACTGACACAAGATGAATTGGCTTGTATGGATATTTTCCTAGCAATGGCAGCTTGTCGTTTTTGGAGTATGCGTTTACAGGTCGCACAGAAAAATGCAGCAGAAGGGCGGACAGGTGAAGATATTTCACAAAAAGACCCTATGGAAATGCGCATGATGTTACAAAACCGTTTACAACAAGTTTTAGGTTTAGGGTAGGAATATGCGAGATCAAGGGCGCTTAGTTGAATGGTTCGATGATAAAGGCTATGGCTTTATTCAACCGAATGATGCACATAAAGATCGTGTTTTTATCCATATCAAAGACTTTGCTCGCACAGGGCCGCGTCCAATCGTGGGGTGTGCCTTGGGGTATTTAGTCATTTTGGATGAGCGCGGTCGTTATCGCGCTCAGCAAGCAACTTATTTAAAAGCATCACAAGTAATTGAACACCGCAGCAAACCTGCTCAGCTAACATCTGCCAAGCGTTGGTCGGCGATGCAGGTTGGTATCGTGATTTATATCGTTTTTATGCTGATTGCAAGCTTTAGTAAATTGCTGCCGCCGTATACCTTGTTATTTGTCAGCTTAATGAATGTGTTGAGTTATTGGTTGTATGCGCAAGACAAAGAAGCGGCACAATTGGGGAATCGACGTATTCCAGAGCAGACTTTGCATATCGTGGATTCTTTGGGTGGTTGGTGTGGAGGATGGCTTGCTCAACAAAAACTGAGACATAAAACACAAAAACAACCGTTTCGTAAGATTTATTTCTGTACCATAGTCTTTCATATATTGTTGATATGTTGGTTAATTTCTCCACTCAATGTGTTTTACTGATTGGGGAAGTGAGTTTTTGGAGATAAATAAAAATGAATTATTCCGTTGATCAAGATCCAAACCGTACCTTAACTTTGGTTCTCTATGTCCTTTATATCATTGCGATTTTTAGTGGTGGTTTGTTGGCGATTATTGCTTTGATTATTAACTATGTAAAGCGTAGTGATGTGCAAGGTTCAATTTTTGAGAGTCATTTTACTTGGCAAATTCGTACCTTTTGGTGGTATTTGGCTTGGAATATCATTGCATTTATCCCATTTTTCTTTCTGTTTTTTACAGGCGATAATGCCAATGCTTTTGCAGGTGTCGCACTCTCAAGTACTATATTTTGTGGGTTAGTGATTTTTGCTGCATGGGTGTGGATTGTATATCGAGCAATTCGAGGTTTAATTGCATTAAATGATAATAAGCCAATGTATCAATAAATTGGATCAACCATGATTATTGAACATGTACATTTGAATATTAAACCAAATCAAAGTGAAGATTTCGAATTAGCCTTTCAAACTGCGAAAGAGATTATTTATCCAATGGAAGGTTTGAATGCTGTTCAGCTCATTAAACATGTCGAAGACCAGCATCGCTATATTTTGATGGTTTTTTGGGATCGTATTGAAAATCATACTGAAGGTTTTAGGAAATCTCCTGAATATCAGCAGTGGAAAGCATTATTGCATCCATTCTATGATCCAATGCCCGTAGTAGAATATTATCAACCGCATATATTATTAAAAAAGAAAGCACCCTAGGTGATAAAAAGAGAGCTATTCAGCTCTCTTTTTTCTTTTCTAATATTTTGAATTTTAATTCACTGACTAAAACACCAAGCACCACTAAACACCCACCGAATAAAGCCAATAATGGTAATCGCTCGCCTACGATTCTTCCAAACACACCTGCCCAAACAGGCTCACCTGCATAAATAATTGCAGCGCGGGTTGGATCGACCATTCGTTGTGCCCAATTCATTACAAATTGAATCAGTGCACTGGCTAAACCCAAACTAAGCACTAGAATGCTTAATTGCCATGAAAAACTAGGAATATTATGTTCGCCAACAAATGGCATACTGGCAAATGATAAGAATGATGCAACAGCCAATTGAATAACGGTGACTCGTCTTAAATTAACTTTTCCTGCGAAATAACCAATCAAAATAATCTCCAGTGCAATCACAAAAGCACAAATTAATGTAAGCATTTGTCCATAGCTTAGACTGATATTGGAAATACCATTGCCAGTTAAAAGAACTAGTCCAATAAAAGCGAATGCTGTTCCTAACCATGTCATGAGTGAAGGTCTTTTTTGGAAAATAACCCACATTAAAATTGGGACAAGAGGCACATACAATGCGGTTAAAAAGGCAGATTCACTACTTAAAATTGTTTGTAACGCAATGGTTTGGGTGCCATAACCAATCGCAATCACTATACCAATCGCTGTGCCTGCTAAGACCTCTTTTAAATTTAATCCACGCATTGATTTGATTGAGATTAAAAAAATTGCCAAGGCTGCGACAGCAAAACGACAGCCCACAAAAAATATAGGGCTACTAAAATTCAGGGCGTATTGCACCGCTAGAAATGTTCCACCCCAAATCATGGTAATGAAAATAAGTGCAAATTGAGCTACTTTGGGAGATTGAGATAGTGATGTCACAACAACAAACCTAATATGGGAGTGCAATATATTGCACATATTGTATTATTTTAGAGTTTTGTGCAATATATTGCACTAGTATTGATTTAATTGCTGATGTAAATGAGCCAAGCTGACACTGTTTTACAATATGTAGGAAAAAATATTCGTTATTTCCGCGATCAATCACAACTCAGCCAACAAGAATTAGCTGATCGGGCAGGTGTGAGTCGACGGACTATTGCTGCCTTGGAAACAGGACAAGTGAATATTAGCTTAGCCAAGCTAGATGCAATTGCCGCTGTTTTGGCTGTCGATTTTAAAAGACTTGTGAGTAATCCTGAGGTAAGTGAAAACGCAATTGTGAATGCGCTTGCATGGCAAGGAAAAGCTCAAGACAGCCATGCTACTCTTTTGGCTGCTGTACCAACACATACCCAAACTGAGTTGTGGAATTGGTCACTTGCGGTAGGAGAGGAATATTGTGCTGATGCAGATCCAATCGGCTGGAGAGAACTCATTTATGTTTTAGAAGGTGAATTAAGCCTTGAGTTTGAAAATGAAACTCGTGTGATTTGCGCAGGTCAGTCAATGCTTTTTGAAAGTGATGTGAGCTATCGTTATATTAATCGTGGTACAAGCGTATTAAAATTTATTCGTAATGTGTTGTATTAAATAAAAAAGAAGCTACCGAAAAGATAGCTTCTTTTGTACTGAATTAAAGACGATTATCATCCAACAAGAGCTGTGCTTCACGAAGGTTTAATGTGCCTTCATAAATTGCGCGACCTGTAATTGCACCTAAAATGCCTTGCTGACCTTTTAAGTTGCGAACATCATCCAGATTGGTCACACCACCTGAAGCGATCACAGGTAAGCCAGAGTATTGTGCTAAATGAACCGTTTGCTCAACGTTAACACCTTGCATCATGCCATCACGTGCGATATCGGTATACACAATACTTGAAACACCAGCATCTGCAAAACGTTTTGCAAGATCAGTTGCCTTCACGTCAGTTACATTTGCCCAGCCATCTGTCGCAACCATACCATTGATTGCATCAATACCAACAATGATATGACCTGAAAAGCGTTTGCATGCTTCCTCAACAAATTCAGGTTCTTTTACTGCTTTTGTGCCGATAATGACAAAAGATACACCTGCTTCCAAATAATGTTCGATGGTTTCAAGTGAACGAATACCACCACCAATTTGAATTGGAAGTTCTGGTTGTGCGCGTGCAATCGCTTCCACCACCGGTTTATGAATTGGCGTACCTGCGAAAGCACCATTTAAATCAACTAAATGTAAACGACGTGCGCCTTCATCAACCCAATGTTGTGCAGTTGCGACAGGATCATCAGAGAAAACGGTATCGTCTTCCATACGACCTTGTTTTAAACGAACACATTTACCATCTTTCAGGTCTATTGCAGGGATGATTAGCATGCTTTCGCTCCTAGCGTCATCATAAAGTTTAAATTGGCTACATATTAACAAAGTATTGATCAATCGCTAAGCCTTGTCTGCTGAACCTTGAAGTATTCTTACTATTTGTTGTTGAATTTGAGGAGGTAGTAACTGCTGATGATATAGGTGTTGGTATATCAACAATGCAGCATAAGCATCAGCGGCAGCATAATTGATTTGTTGAGGACTTAGCTGTTTGACAGACCAGTTTGAAGTGCTGATTTTTTTGCTTTTGGCAAAATAACGTTGGAAAATTAGAGCAATCGCAGTTTGTACACCGACTTGAGTGTTATAACCAAAACTCGAAAAACTCTTCGAAAGTTCAATCAGTGATTTAGGTTCAATCCCTTTACGGCGAAAACTACTCACATCATTTTTTAAACCAAAACCAACTTTGAGTTGATGTTCATTTTCTAAAATAGGCTTTAAGAAATTAAGAATGTCAGGCTTTACTTGGAACAGATAGGCTTTTTCATGTGTTGAAAGTTGAATTAAATGGGGGCCTGTAGATTTCTCACCGATTTTGAAGGTTGGTTTAGATTCGGTATCAAATCCGAATACAGCAACGGCGTGAAGTTCAGTTTGAATTGCCATGCATTGTTCGAGTGTTTGAATCACTAAAATATTTTCAGCACTTAGATTTTGAAATGCAGGTAATGCACGGATTTGTTCTTTGCTTAAAAGCGCTGTTGCTTGCTGCATTTCCATTTTCTGAAACTCAAAACTTTTGCTTGAGCTTAAACAGTTTTGTGGCAATGAAAAAGCCAAGTTAGAAAACTTGGCTTTTAAATGTTATGGATTCAGTTTGATTAGACTTTATCTGATCTAGGTTAGTTCATTTTTTGAAAACTAATGAGGAGCAGACATTGATGCAAGCGACATCAGAATGTTAAGAATCAAACCTAGAGGGAATAAAACGGCATAAATCGAACCTAGGACTTTTTCCCAACCTCTGGTTTTTCGAACTGGTCCAAAATTATTAGGACCTTCTGTACCCTTGGCGCATAATAAATAGATCATAAAAAATAAATTGATGACAGGGACAATAATCAATAATGCTAACCATGCACCTCGATTGCAGTCATGTAGGCGACGAATAATAAAAACGATAGCAATGTAGCAAGAAATAAGAACAATTAGACTGAGAGTTAGCATAAAGATTATGGTTACAGTGTCAGTCCCTTCTGATGCATTTTTATCAAATAAGTCTGCTGAAAAAACCAAGGGAATGAATGCAGTAATTACAAAGATAAGAGCCATCATAAATGACCATCCCAAATAGGACAGTCGGCCAAAACGACCATGCGGGCGCAGAGGATGATCTTTGATTGTTTGAGTAGATGAATTCATTATATATAACCTGAATGAAGTGTTTTTATATAGTTGTTTAAATTTAAAAAATGTATATACAAGAATTATAAAGAAGAAATTAGAAAATGATAGTTGTTCTTATTTGAAACAGATCAAACGGTACACGACGTTTGATCTGTAATCGCGCGATGAGTTAGATATTCCACTCAACAAAGTTTTTTAACAATTGCAAACCAGCCGTATGACTTTTCTCTGGATGAAATTGGGTCGCGAACAAATTGTCTTTGTGAATCGCCGTACAGAAATTCACGCCATAATCACAAATTGCTGCCGTGATCGCTGGATCTTTTGGTTCTACATAGTAACTATGCACAAAGTAGAAACGTGCATCTTGTTCAATGTTATTCCACATCGGATGGCTTGGATCAAGTTGATGGACTTGATTCCAGCCCATGTGAGGTACTTTCAAGTTTGGAATTTCTGGAAAGTGTTTAACAACACCGTCAAAAATACCCAAGGCATCGACACCGCCATTTTCTTCTGAACTTTGCAGTAGTGCTTGCATGCCGACACAAATGGCTAATACAGGTTTGTTAAACGCGGCTTGACGTACCACTTCATCGATCCCTGCTTCATGCATGCCTTGCATACAATCACGCATGGCACCTACACCAGGAAATACAATTTTATCTGCTTTAGCAATCAGTTTTGGATCATTGGTCACATCGACAGTTGCACCCACATGCTCTAAAGCTTTTGCTGCAGAGTGTAAATTACCCATACCATAATCAAGTAAAGCAATACGTGTCATTACAAGCTACCTTTGGTCGAAGCAATTGTATTTTCTGCACGTGGATCAATTTCACATGCCATACGCAATGCGCGAGCCAATGCCTTAAACACACTTTCGATCTGGTGATGGCTATTCTTACCCTTTAGATTGTCAATATGCAGGGTCATTAACGCATGGTTGACAAAACCTTGGAAAAACTCAGAAAACAAATCGACATCAAACGTGCCGATACGAGCGCGAGTGAATGGAATATCCATAAATAAACCCGGACGACCAGATAGATCAACAACAACACGAGAAAGTGCTTCATCAAGTGGTGCATAAAAATGACCATAACGACGTAAGCCTTTTTTATCACCTAAAGCTTGCGCAAAGGCTTGTCCCAAGGTGATTCCACAATCTTCAACAGTATGGTGATCATCAATTTCTAAGTCACCATCGCAATGAATATCGATATCAAATAAACCATGACGCTTGATTTGATCAATCATATGGTCTAAAAATGGAACTCCAGTGTTGAGTGTGCCTTGACCTGTACCATCGAGATTGAGACGAACTCGAATTTTGGTTTCGTTGGTATTTCTTACCACTTCACTGATACGTTGCGTCATGGACACGTTCCTCAAAAAACGTCAAAAATGATTGAATTAAAAACCAATATTTCGCTGTGACGAAAAAGTGACAGCATCATAGTTTGCTCAGGAGGGTTTATCAATGCCTATTACCGTACATGCTTACAGTACACTAGATAATCTAGGAATTCGTACTCAGCTCGAGCGACTCTACGATACCAGCCCAGAGTTTGGTGATGGGCAAGATGCAATGGAGCAACTTGCGCAAAATCTACAGCAATATACCACAGTTTATACCGCTGAATTTAACACCAAAATTATAGGTGCAATTTGGGCAACAGGACAAGGTGAAAGCCGTGTTTTAGAATATATTGTCGTACATCCATCCAATCGTGGACGTGGGGTTGCAGAGCGTTTGGTTGAAGAAGTGTGCCGTATGGAAGAGGAACAAGGTGTAAAGCATTTTGAACCAGGTTGTGGAGCAATTCATCGTTGTTTATCGCATTTGGGCAAAATCTAAAATTAAAGTCTAATTGGTTTGCGATTTGCAGTAAAATTAGACGTTTGATAGAAAAATCCACAAATTTGCTTGACGCACGTGGGTAAACATTGTTTAATACGCCCACTTTGGCGCGATAGCTCAGTCGGTAGAGCAACGGATTGAAAATCCGTGTGTCCCCAGTTCGATCCTGGGTCCCGCCACCATAATTTGTATTTTCAATCCCCGATCCCATCGGGGATTTTTTTTACTCAAAATTGATTGCATGAAAAATGGGCAATCAAATCAAAAGCTCATGATAATTATTGACTATTGAGCTGAGATACGGCTTAATACACCCCATTGGCGCGATAGCTCAGTCGGTAGAGCAACGGATTGAAAATCCGTGTGTCCCCAGTTCGATCCTGGGTCCCGCCACCATATTCAAAAAGCCCTAAACTCAAGTTTAGGGCTTTTTTTATGCATGAATCAAAATGGAATGTGTTTTGATCAAAAAATCTGTTTATGAATAAAAAGAATATGCTTCTCAAATTAACTTAGTTATCTGAATAAAAGAAAAACAATATGCTTATGCATATATTATTTTTACTGAAGATAAGTTATGCAAAAGTTGCTTGGATTTACACTTCCTACATTATTTTTATCTGCTTTATCGTCATCAGCATTCGCGACAACAGGTTATTTTATGCATGGCTATGGGGTTAAAGCTCAAGGAGCTGCTGGGGCCTCTATTGCGGAATTTAATGATGCTTTGACGATTGCGAATAATCCTTCTGGATTGGCTTGGTTAGACAGTCGTGTCGATATTGGCGCGACTATATTTAACCCTAAGCGTTCTGCTGAAATTGAGGGAAATTTGGCAGGCGCCAACGGTCAATATAGTGGCAATGGGCGTGAATATTTTGTTCTACCTGAATTTGCGGTAAATAAGAAAGTAAATGATACGGTTGCTTTGGGTTTAGCGATTTATGGTAACGGCGGTATGAATACCTCCTACAAGAAAAATCCGTATGCAGCTTTTGGAAATACAGGTGAAGCAGGGGTGGATTTAGCGCAGATTTTTATTTCTCCATCTGTGGCTTGGCGATATAGCGAAAATCAATCCATCGGTGTTGCGACCAACATTCTTTATCAACGATTTGAAGCTAAAGGAATTTCAGGTTTTGCACCATTTTCTGTTGATGGGCAAAAACTGAGTAATAATGGTAAGGACTCTGCTACAGGCATAGGTGTTAAAGTCGGCTGGAGTGCCAAGCTAAATGATGTCGTAACCGTTGGTGCAAATTATTCTTCAAAAATTAAATCGGACAAATTTGATCAATATCGAGGTTTATTTGCACAAGCTGGAGGTTTTGATGTGCCGGAGAGTTATGGGGTAGGAGCCGCTTTTCAATTGACGCCTGCATTAACTGTATTAACCGATATAGCGCGTATTAATTATTCTGATGTAGATTCAGTTGGAAATCCTTTTAGTCTAGCTTCGGTGATGGCGGGTAATGGTTTTGGTTCAGAAAAAGGTCAGGGTTTTGGTTGGAAAGATATCAACATTTACAAGATTGGTGCGGCATATCAAGTCAATCCACGAGTGACGATAAGAGCTGGATATAGCCATAATGATCAGCCAATTCCCCAAGATCAAACGTTCTTGAATATTCTTGCACCTGGTGTAATTCAAGATCATCTCAGCGTGGGGGCGACGTGGAATATTGATCGTGCACAGGAGCTTAGTGTTGCATATACCTATGGTTTGAAAGGAACCGTAAAAGGAAGTCAATCTATTCCTTTGAACTTTGGAGGTGGTGAAGCTAACCTTGAAATGGATCAGCATATTTTAGGTGTTTCATATGGTCTGAAATTCTGATCAAAACGAAAAAGGCTGAATCAAATGGATTCAGCCTTTTTGAAGATGTGAAGCAAAAAATTAAGCGGTTTTTGCTAATTTTTCGTTTGCTAACATATGACCAGTTTCTTCGAAGTTCGCATGCCATGACAGTGCTTCACGAAGAATATGAGGTGTATGGCCACCGCGCTCGCAGGCACGATCAAAATAGTCATTTAAGGCAGCTTGATAAAGTGGGTGTACACAGTTGTCAATAATCACACGTGCACGCTCACGAGGTGCTAAGCCACGTAAATCTGCTAAACCAACTTCAGTTACCAAAATGTCAACATCGTGCTCATTGTGATCAACGTGGCTTACCATTGGCACGATTGATGAAATATCACCACCTTTTGCGATTGACTTGGTAACAAAGATTGCAAGGTGAGCATTACGCGCAAAATCACCTGAACCGCCGATACCATTCATCATTTTTGTACCGCAAACATGCGTAGAATTCACGTTGCCGTAAATATCGAATTCGAGTGCTGTATTAATTCCAATAATACCTAAACGACGTACGATTTCAGGGTGGTTAGAAATTTCTTGTGGACGTAATACTAATTTATCTTTGTAGTGTTCAAGATTGCCAAATACGCGCTCACCACATTGTGCAGATAGGGTAATTGAGCTACCAGAAGCAAATTTCATTTTTCCAGCATCAATCAATTCAAAAGTACAGTCTTGTAATACTTCAGAATACATGACCAAATCTTCAAAGTTAGAATCTTTAAGACCAGTCAAAACTGCATTTGCAATTGAACCAATACCTGCCTGTAAAGGACCTAGGTTTTTCGCTAAACGACCTGCAGCAACTTCTTTTTCAAAGAAAGCGATGAGGTGATTTGCAATCCCTTGAGTTTCATCGTCAGGCGCAGTCACAGTTGAAGGTGAGTCTGCCGTATTATTAAAAACGATGCCTACGATTTTTGCTGGGTCAATTTGGATTGCAGTTGAACCAATACGATCATCGACTTGAGTTAATGGAAGTGGGGTACGTGTTGGACGATATGTTGGAATATAAATATCGTGTAAGCCCTCAAAGTTTTCGCTCAATGAGGTATTAATTTCAACGATCACTTTTTCAGCAAAAATTGCGAAACTTGCAGAGTTGCCTACAGAGGTTGTTGGTACGATATGACCATCTTCTGTAATCGCAACAGCTTCAATCACAGCAATATCTGGACGTTTAAGCTGTTGATTACGCATTTGCTCAACAGTTTCAGATAAATGTTGGTCGATAAACATTACTTCACCATTATTAATGGCGCGACGTAAAGTATTGTCAACTTGGAATGGCATACGACGAGCAAGTACACCTGCTTCCGTCAATTGTTTGTCTAAGTCATTCCCTAGGCTTGCACCTGTAATTAATGTGATTTTTAACGGACTTTTTTTAGCTTGTTCGACTAATGCTTGTGGCACAGCTTTAGCTTCTCCAGCACGAGTAAAACCACTCATACCAACCGTCATATCATTTTCAATAAAGCGAGCAGCCTGTTCAGCGCTCATCACTTTGTCATGTAGGGTAGCAAGGCGAATACGACTTAAAGACATGATCCATTCTCAATATACTTCTTAGTTAGATATGGATTTTAGCGTTAAAACTTGAAAAGGGAATTGGACTACGGCTAAGGTCTAATATGTGAAATGCGTGATACTTTTTCAGAGATAAAAAGAGTTATTTTTCCATCACGAATTGTTCTAAAAATGTCCGGTTATAGTCTGTTTAATTTTATCAATCGCATTCGTTTGAGATTCTTCAAGATTTTCATGGTTGAGAGGAAGTGAAATCACCACTTCTAAACCACCTTGCTCGCGATTGCGAATGCTAATTTGTCCCTGATGAATGTCAACAATACGTTTTACAATGGCTAAGCCGAGGCCACTTCCTTGAATCGTACGCGCTGAATTACCACGAACAAAGGGTTGCATGAGTTCTTCAACTTGATCTGGTGGAATACCTTCACCATGATCAGCGACGGTAATCAGAATATGATCATCAACATGGCTTGCCGATAATTCAATTGGTTCTGCGCCATAACGTTTGGCGTTGTTGACTAAATTCGCAATCAAACGTTTTAAGGATAGACTTCGCGCAGGGATGATGGGTAGCTCTTGTGCTTCAAAACGAATATCTAAGGGCTTAAATTGTACAGCGACCTCTTGAAGCAAAGTATTGATATTGGTTTGTGATAGTTCTTCATCAGATCCATCTCGCATATACGAAATAAATTGATTGAGGATCGCATCCATATCATCTACATCGTAAATTAGACCTTCGCGGAAAAACTCATCTGGGAGCATTTCTGCGGTCAGGCGAATACGTGTCAGTGGTGTACGTAAATCATGTGAAATCCCTGCTAGCATGATTTGTCGATCGCGTTCAGTTTGCTCAAGCGTATATACCATATGGTTGAATGCTTGGTTTACTTGACGTATTTCGAGTGGCCCATGATTGGTATCAAGATAAGGTGCTTTACCAATTTTACTGTAATTGTTGGCAGCATTCTGTAATCGACGTAATGGTCGATTCATTTGTCGAACTAGAATTAAAATAATAATTGAAGAAATAATTGGAACGCCAAATAGCCATGCTGCAATCAGTTCCACGCTGTAGTTAGTATACGTTTTTAATGGTTCACGCACCCAGTTACCATGCATTTCAGGCGTTTGAATCCAAATACGTGGAATCGGTTTGAATTTAAAATATACAGTAACGTTATCAGCGTTATCGACTCCCAGCTCTTTCGCAAGTTTGGTTTCGATTTGGTTGGTAAATAACTCGGCTAAGAATTTATCTTCAATTTTTGGAAATTCTTTAGGGTCAGTGATGTATTCAATACCAATACGGTTTTTAAGCCATGTATCGACATCAACTTCTGTATCACGATGTAAAATACGGATATCTGGATTATTGACTAATTCAAGCTCAATGGCGAGATAACGCGCATGTTGTTGTAATTCTGGTAAATATAACGTTCGCCAAAAGAACCACAAGGACATAAACAAGCTAAAAACGACCGTGAACAATACCAAGATCGTGGTACGCATAGCCGCAGAACGAGGTTTAATTTTATCTAAAAAACGTTCCCATTTTGTTCGCGGTCTTTCTGAATAAGTCGCGAAATCTGTAAATGCTTGTGGATCAATTGGTTCAAGTTTCAATGAAGAATTTCCTAAGCTTACTCTGCACCATCTGGAACAAATACGTAACCTACACCCCAAACGGTTTGAATATAACGGGCACGCGCAGGATTATCTTCGATTAAACGACGTAGACGAGAGACTTGGACATCAATCGAGCGCTCCATAGCACCCCATTCACGACCACGTGCCAAATTCATCAATTTATCACGAGTTAAAGGTTCGCGAGGATGCTGAACCAAAGCTTTTAATACCGCAAATTCACCTGTCGTTAACGTGACCACCTGACCTTCACGCGTTAAAGTACGTGTAGAAAGGTCAAGCGACCATGGACCAAAACTTACGACTTCAACTTGTTGACTTGGTGCACCTGGTACTTCACGGACTTGGCGACGTAAAACGGCACGAATTCGTGCTAATAGTTCATTTGGGTTGAATGGTTTTGGTAAATAATCATCTGCACCCGCTTCAAGACCCGCAATACGGTCAGAATCACTACCACGTGCAGTGAGCATAATAATAGGTGTGTCGATATTAGACTGACGTAAACGACGGCAAATACTTAAACCATCTTCAACAGGCAGCATAAAATCTAAAACGATAAGCGAAAATAACTCACGTTGTAGTAAACGATCCATTTGCGTTGCATCATGGGCTGTTTTTACCACAAAGCCTTTATCTTCTAAAAAGCGTTGTAATAAGGTACGCAGACGCACATCATCATCGACCACTAAAATGCGTTCGACGCGATCTGTCTCATGATGTACGGTTTCCGTCGATTCGGCAGGTACAACTAAACTCATGATGTGCTCCTTTATCGTTTATTGTCATCGTCTTTATGCAATGCTAGGGAGTATACGATTCATTGCACAGTTTTGGCTATGTTATAAAGCAACAAATATTGCCAATAAAATCAAGAGATAGATACCAAATGTATACAGGTAAAATTATGACAATCGATCTATTTTTCAATATTTAGGCGAAAAATTCTTAGTATTTTATAAGTATTTATCAATTAGCATAATCTACTCTAAAAATATTCAAAAAAACAATAGTGGATTTTATAGTCACGGACTTTATAATCAGTGCTTTTAGACTTAACCCTTGTGGAATCAATCACGATGACTGACTTAGTTCAGCAGTTGGCAAATGAACTTGCCGTACGTCCAAACCAAGTAGAAGCTGCTATTCGTTTAATTGATGAAGGCGCTAGCGTTCCTTTTATTGCACGTTACCGTAAAGAAGTCACGCAGGGCTTAGACGATACGCAATTACGCCAACTCGACACACGTTTAACTTATCTACGTGATTTATACGAGCGTCGTGAAAAGGTGATTCAATCTTTACAAGAACAAGATAAATTAAGTGATGATTTATTGGCGCGCGTGAATGCAGCAGAAACTAAAAATGCATTAGAAGAAATTTATGCACCGTACCGTCCAAAACGTACCAGTAAATCATTTAAGGCAAAAGAAGCTGGTTTAGGTCCAATAGCTGAAAAAATTATTGCCGATCAAGTTGATCCGACTGAGGCATTGGTAGGTTTTAGTCATGAAGATTATCCAGATGTCGAAAGCCAACTTGATGCAATTCAGCATATCTTGATTGATGATTGGGCACAAAATATTGGATTAACCACTGAATTAAAACAAATTTTCTCTAAAACAGCAGTTTTGAAAAGCGCAGTTGCTTCTGAAGAGAAAAAAGAAGTTGGCAAAAAATTCCGTGATTATTTTGAATTTTCAGAAAATTTAAACAAGTTACCTTCTCATCGTTTATTGGCGATGTTACGTGGTCGTCAAGAAAATGTATTGTGTTTAAAAGTAGATGGTGAAGATGATGCGCCATTGGTACGCATCGAAAATGAATATAATCTTGAACAAATTCAACCACAAAGCCGTCAGGATTATTTAAAACAAACTGCAAAATTATTTTGGCTTGGCAAGATTCGCCCGCAAATCGAACATTCATTATTGACTGATAAGCGCTTAGCTGCTGAAGCTGAAGCAATGGATGTGTTTGCTGAAAATCTACGTCATTTACTTCTTTCTGCACCTGCTGGTGGCCGTACGACTTTAGGTGTTGATCCTGGTATCCGTACAGGCGTAAAGCTTGCGGTTGTGAGTGATGCAGGTGATGTTCTAGCACATAGCACGATTTACCCGTTTGCACCGAAAGAAGATAAAGAAGGCTCAATTGCAGAGCTCGCTCGTTTATGCAGAGAGTTCCACGTGGAACTTATTGCGATTGGTAATGGTACAGCGAGTCGTGAAACCGAAGCTGTTGTTGCTGAGATGATGGCTGCAAATACTGATTTAAAACTCACGCGTATTACGGTCAGTGAAGCTGGAGCATCGGTTTATTCGGCAAGTGAACTTGCTTCTCAAGAATTACCAGAGCTTGATGTTTCAATTCGTGGAGCAGTATCGATTGCTCGTCGTTTACAAGATCCATTGGCCGAACTCGTTAAAATTGATCCTAAATCAATTGGTGTGGGTCAATATCAGCATGATGTGAATCAAACTGGTTTGGCAAAAACACTGGATGCAGTTGTTGAAGACTGTGTGAATGCGGTGGGTGTGGATGTGAATACCGCATCTCCAGCGATCTTGGCATATATTGCAGGTTTAAATAAATCGATTGCACAGCAAATCGTTGAATATCGTAAAGAACATGGTCGTTTCGATAACCGTCAAGCCTTGAAAAAAGTGCCACGTTTAGGTGAGCGTACTTTTGAACAATCAGCAGGCTTCTTACGTGTTCAAAATGGTTCTGAGCCATTGGATGCATCAGCAGTTCACCCAGAAAGTTATGGCGTTGTTGAAAAGATTGTTGCAGCAAAAGCCACAACAGTAAAAGACATTATTGGTAATACTGAAATTATCCGCCAAGTCAAAGCAGATGAGTTTGTCGATGACAAATTTGGTTTGCCGACGATTCAAGATATTTTAGCTGAACTTGAAAAGCCGGCTCGTGATCCACGTCCAGAGTTCCGTACTGCCAAGTTCCGTGAAGATATTACGGAAGTTGCGCAACTGACTGAAGGCATGCAGCTCGAAGGTGTGGTGACCAATGTGACTAACTTCGGCGCGTTCGTAGATGTGGGTGTACATCAAGATGGTTTAGTGCATATCTCTGAACTTGCAAATGAATTTGTTTCTGATCCACATAAAGTGGTGAAACCAGGTCAAATTGTGCAAGTACGTGTGATGCAAGTTGATGTGGAGCGTAATCGTGTGAACTTAAGTATGCGTGCAGAAGGTTCTGCACCTGCTAAAGCGCCACGTCAGCAACAGCGTCCACAGCAAGAGCGAACTGAACGTTCAGAGCGTAAGCCTCAAGGTCAACGTCCACCACGTAAAGAAGGTGACTTTAAGCGTCCGCAAAATAACAAGCCAAAAACTGAAAAACCACAAGAGCAAAAAATTGGTGGTTTAGGTGCTTTGTTATTACAAGCAGGGATCAAAGGTTCTAAATAATCTTCTTTAATTGTTAAAAGTCTGAATTATTGAGGAAATAAGCCTATATTAATAGGCTTATTTCTTATTAATCTTCTACTATAAAATTTTTTTTGATTTGCGATGTTAGAATAACAGTCAGTAATTAAATTTCAAAAAAGATAAAACACAAAATTTATTTCTTCTTTTGTATTAAAAAATTTGTGCAATATCTCCCCATTTTCTAGCGATTTCTTTATTACCCATAGGAGTTCTTTTAACTAGCTCAAGCATATCAAATTCATTTGCCACAAAAAGGGCTTCTTGTTCAAATACTTGGATGCAGCTTGTTTCATAATCAGTACGTAAGTTTTGAAACTCTGCATGGGTAATAAGTCCGTTGGCACTGAACCATGCCGCGTTATCTAAAATATATTTGATGGAAAAATTTCTTTGTACTTCTGGGCGATTCTGGAGTGCTAGTATGGTTTGATAAATACCATAAGCCCAAGCAAGTTCTTTGGCAATTTGTGTGGAGTCATTCCATGCTTGAATAGTATCCATACTACTTTCCAATTTTGATGATAAAAAATCTTTTTGCTTTTGAATTTGATACAAGATAATGTGTTGCAATTTGAGTACTGATTTAATAGATAAATTCTCCATATTTGCAATTTGGCTTGGTTCTAAATTTTTATTAATAAGATCCTTTGCGATTTTCATCAATACAGGTAATGAATCACCTTCTGCCGTACTAGTGTGGTCGTTTAAAGAGATTGCTGAGACAATGAGATTACGTCCCATTTTACCTTGAGCACCAGTCCTTGCCATACAAATATGTAGAGCCTCTCTTGCAATTTCTACACACATACTTTTTACGATACCAGCCTGATGTTGGAATTCTGTTTTTGAGAGCTTTTCCGTTAAGCATTTTTGTTTGATCGATTCATAAAGTGAAATTGAGGCGATAATAGAGACATATGCGTAGGATAGCTCTAATTTATGTATAAGAATATCGAGTAAGCTAAAGCGAATGTTTTTATTATTAAGAGTTCTATTCTTTGAGTATTCAATTGCATTTGAAATTGCAATTTTGAAATTAGGTATTAGTGCTGCAACTAATACTATTTTCCCCCATTCCACACGAGAGAGTGAGTGAAAGAAAATTTCTCTTTTATTTTTAGCTTTAGTAATAAATAACCCATCAGATGTTACTTGATTTAAATCTCCACCTAAAAAAGCATAATATGGAATTCGAACATCATGAAAAGCCGTAATACTATGATCTACTTGTGCCGTATGCATATCAACAACAGATAGCTCACTTGTTTTAATGCCTGATAATAATTTTCCGTCATGATCTCGACATTGAATAACAAAAGGGTGAACGCCACAATCCTTTCCTTCAGTCCATAGCCGAGCCATGACTACAGCCAGTTTAGGGTGTCGATTTGAGCCTAAATAAGGCATAAATTTACATGCCCCAACGACAGGTGTATTTATAATAAATTCTTTTGCTTCTTTATTATAATGCGCTTGTGTTTCTAAACTCATTGCATTATTCCCCATATCTAGCTCAGTAACCATATAGATTCCTTTGCTTTTTAGTTTTATCAAATCATCTATATATTGGTTAAGTAAATTACGATTCTCTCCTGCTAATGTCAGGATTGTACCTAAACATAAGTTATAGTGGCTGGCTAATAAAGGTGATAAACCTGGTGCCCAGATTAAACATGGAGATTCCATAATGGTAAGTAATTTCCCCATGTTATGTAAGATATCATCTGCTGTAAGATCAGCTATTTGAATAACAGCCTCCATTTGGTTATAAAGTTGCTCAACGTCTTCTATTTTATTTTGATTAATCTTAGAAGAACAAAATAAACTAGTTTGACTGAGTTTTTTTAGACTTGTTTCTAAGTCATTAAAATTATTTTGTATTTTTTTCATAATAAGACCTTGAATGGTGAATGTTTTTATGGTGAATTTTTTTAATAATAGTTGGCTTTATTCTATTTAATTTTCCACTTAGTTATGTAAAATTTTTTAATGCTTTTGAGATATTTTCTGTTGCAAGATCTTTGTAAAAATACGTTTATCTGAATCAATCAACTATAAGCAAATAGTAGATGCGAAAAACAGCAATTTTGTTCTATAAATCTATCTAAATCGCGTTAACCTGAAATGATGCATACATCCCTTAGGAGGTCGTGATGTCGCGCAGACCTCGAGAACAAGTCGATTACTTACACCTAGAAGAATTGGGTGGTTTAGAAATGCTGAAAGCCAGTTACTATCAGCAGGAATTCTCACGGCATGTCCATGAAGGATTTTGCATTGGTGTCATTGAGGAAGGGGCACAACGGTTCTATCGTACAGGTGGCAATCATGTTGCACCACAAGGCGATATTATTTTAGTGAATGCTGATGAAGTGCATACAGGCTCATCTGCCGTGGAAACAGGTTGGCGTTATCGCGCGATTTATCCGACTCCCGAAATTTTCCATGAATTAACCCGTGATCTCACCACTGTACACGGTACAGCACCGTGGTTTAGAGAAGCAGTGTTGCATGATGAAGGTTTGGCACAGCAATTACGATTACTTTTTGATTTACTTGAACAACCGAATAATAAGCTGCTTAAACAAACATTATTTTTGTCGACAATTGCTTGGCTAATCTCAAAATATAGTCAAACCAAGCCTCAAGCCACTGATCTGAGTAATGCGAAACAACGCATTTTAAATATTAAAGAATTAATGGCGAGTATACCTGAGCAAGAGTTTTCACTTATTGAATTAGCGGGAATGGCAAATCTCAGCCAGTGGCATTTTTTACGTCAATTTAAAAAGCATGTTGGACTCTCACCGCATGCGTGGCTCATTCAAGCGCGTTTACAGAAGTCACAAAAATTATTAAGACAAGGTCTGAATTTATCCGAGGTTTCACAACAATGTGGTTTCTCGGATCAAAGTCATTTCAGTCGACATTTCCGTCAAACGTTTGGTATTACACCGGGTGGTTATATTGCTTATCTCAAATAAAACCGCAATTTTATACAAGCTTCATGAAGTCATTTTTGGCATAGTCTATTCTCGTTAATGAATAATTGTGATGTTGATGTTAGGTGAAAGCACAGACGACACTCCGATGACCGAATCACGGGCATTTTTAAATGGAGTGATCAAAATACTGCCATTGTGTTTTGCGGTATTGCCGTGGGGTTTACTCGCGGGTTCAATGGCGATTCAAGCAGGGCTAACGACTTTACAAGCGATTGGGATGTCTGCATTGGTCTTTGCAGGTGCTGCACAATTGATGACCTTAGGTTTAGTCATGGCAGGAACGCCTGCAATCACAATTATCATTTCCGTTTTTTTGATTACCACGCAGCATTATTTATATGCACTGTATTTACGTGAAGATATTTCTAAACAGCCTTTAAAAGATCGGTTGATGTTGGGCTTTTTACTAACTGATGAATTGTTTGCAGTGAGTATTAAAAAGCAACAGCATTATATTCACTATCTGCTAGGCGCAGGACTTTGCTTTTATTTATGTTGGGTTCTATTTAGTGCTTGTGGGGTCTTTCTTGCTGCTGCAGTTCCTAATTTAGATCAATATCATCTCGATTTTTCGATTGTCGCGACATTTATCGCAATCGTGGTTCCATTTATTAAAAACTTAAATACTTTGGTTGGAGTATTGGTTTCAGTGATTCTCACCGTTGTTTTTCTAAGTTTAGGTTTTAAAAGTGCCGCGATTATGGCGGGTGTAATTGGAATGTTTGCGGCAACCTGTTTGCAGAATTTTAGGGAGCGTACAGCATGACTTGGTTTCTCCTGATTATTCTCGCAATTGTGGTGTTTATGAATCGCTATATTCTACTTGAACCGAATCTGCCTTTGCGTTTACCCAAATGGTTTCAACAATCTTTGCAATATTCTGCACCGTGTTTATTGACGGCTATTGCAACACCGATTGTTTTTATGGATGAACATGGTGTATTTCGTGAAACATTACTCAATCCTTATTTTCTGGCGACGATTTTAACGATTTTGATTGCGTATAAAGTCCGTCATACCTTGTTGACGATTATTTTGAGTTTGGCATGTTTTTATGGATTGGTGTTTTGGTTGAATTAAAAGATTGGGTTACAGATCATGCACCCAATCTTGATTATGAATGCCTTAACGCGTGGTGTATCCACCATTGGCGAAAATGGTTTGTCCTGTAATCCACCAACCATCAGTCACTAAGAAACGTACTAAGGGTTCAATATCTTCGATCTTGGTTAAGCCGCCCAAGGCTGATGCTGATTTATGATAAGCCACAGCTTCTGGTGCTTCCTGACCGTAGAAAAAAGGCGTATCCATTGGACCAGGTGCGACAGCAGTGACAGAAATACCACGTTCACCAAACTCTTTTGATGCAGCACGCGTGTAGTGTTCCACAGGGGCTTTTAAACCCTCATAAGTGGAATAAAGTCCTGTATATGCAGCAAGTAAACTGGTGACAATGGTACAGATTTTTCCATTTGGATTGAGATGACGACCTGCCGATTGAATAAAGAAATAGGCAATTTTATTATTGATATCATTCATGCCATCAAACTCTTGTTCAGTGGTATCTAAATACGGTTTTTTGAGCACGCGCCCGACGGTATTAATTGCGATATCCACACCGCCAAATTCTGTTTTGGCTTGAATAAATAAGTCTTCAACGTTTTGGATATTGGCTAAATCTGCTTGTACCAAAATTGCTTTAATCCCCAGTGCTTGTACCGCTTGTAAAGTTTCTTCAGCATCTGATTGTGTTGCGGCACTGTTGTAATGAATCAATAAATTTGCCCCTTGTTCAGCAAATTTACGTGAAATTAATCCACCTAAGTTTTTTGCACCGCCGGTAATCAGTACCGTTTTTCCTTTTAGATTATGTTGTGACATTGCTTTATTCCTCATGTTGTTTTTGCATAGAAAACATCCTAATTGAATTTATTTGTTTGAAATAGTTGTTAGTATTGAATTGATTGTGCAAAAAAGTTGAATAATAAAATGGATAAAATTGAGCGGTTAAAGATTTTTTGTCTGGTCGCTGAAAAACAGTCTTTTGCCCAAGCCGCACTGCAACTGGGTTTGCCTCGTTCAAATGTGACTTATGCGATTCAGGCTTTGGAAAAAGAATATGAAGTTTTACTGTTTTATCGCACTACGCGTAAAGTTGCGTTAACGCATGAAGGCAGTTTGTTTTATGAGGAGGCAATACGTCTGGTTGCCCAACTGAAAGAGTTAAATCGTTTTAAAACGCAGGTACGTAGCCAAGAGGGCAAGATCAGTATCGGTATGCCGAAACGTTTGGCAACACAAGTGTTGATCCCTCATCTATCTGCATTTTATCAACGCTATCCTAAAGTCAAAGTGTTGATTAATGGCAGTGATGATTTTTCAAATTTGATTGAACAACAACTGGATTGTGTGGTGCGGGTTGGTCAGGTTCAGGATGAATATTTACTGATTCGACCGATTAAACAGACGCAAATCTGGACTTTAGCATCACCAAAATATTTGGCGGAATATGGTGAACCAAAGCATTTTGATGAGTTAGAACGGCATTTTGCTGTGGATTATCATGTGGCAAAGCATTATAGAGAACTAAGTGAATTAAGCTTTCAGAATCATCCTGTCAAGATGCCTTATCGTTTACTGGTTGAAAATACAGAGGCCTATATCCAAGCAGGTTTGGCAGGTATCGGCTTGATTCAGATCCCTGAATTCGATGCGAAAACTTATGTAGAGCAAGGGCAGCTCCAGCGATTATTCTCAGATATTCCAAGCTTGGAATTACCTGTGAATATTTTGCTGACGGATCGACAATATCGCCCAAAATATTTCCAAGACTTTATCGATTGGTTAGATGAACGACTCAAAAATTTGCTTTAGCTTTTATAGAAGCAACGCCTCAGATCACTTTGACAGAAGCAGAAATTTACAGTAAAACTAGAAATTAGAGTAATTACTCTAATTTTATAGGTGAATAAAAATGCAGATTGGTCGACAAGAATGGATGGCTCAAACTTCAGGCGATTTGTCTTTAAAGGATCGTATGGCCTTATTGAGTCATAGCCTATTTCCTGTGCTCAAACAAAGTATAAAAATGTATATGTATTCAGGTCATTCTAAGCAGCGTCATCAGTTTTTGAGTGTGGATGATTTACATTTGCCTGATAGTAATCATGTCAAACAGGCAATTGAAAAGATACAATCTTGTAGTTCAGTGAGTTTACAGAATCATTGTTTAAGGACTTGGCATTATGCCGTTGCATTTTCCAAGATGCAGAATCTAAAACACGATGCTGAATTATTGGCGGTATCTTGTTTGCTCCATGATTTAGGCATGACTGAGCAACATTATCAGCATCACGAAAATTGTCGTTGTTTTGCAGGACAGGGTGCTTATGCTGCTCAAGACTGGTCTTTAGCACAAGGATGGCAAGCACCACGTGCTGATCAATTGTTTGATGTCATCAGTATGCACATGAATCCTTATGTTGCGGTTGATGAGGGTGTTGAGGCACATTTGCTACAGCAGGCGGCCAGTTGTGATGTGATTGGAAGTCGAGGTTTTGAGTTTTCTACACAATTTAGACAACAATTATTTGGGCAATATCCTCGTTTAGACTTTAACCAGCACATGATTGAATTTACTCAAAAAGAGGCACGTATTCGCCCAAAATCTCGAACAGCAATGGTAGTAAAGAGTGGGTTTAAGCAATTGGTTCGTTTGAACCCTTATCTTGATTAAACAATTAGAAATAAAAAAACCACTTTTGCGAGAACAAAAGTGGTTTAAATGAATCATTCGCTTGATTAGTGATCATGCTCCAAATATTCAGGTTTTTTCGGTAACGCCAAGCTACACAAGAAACAAATAATCAGCATGAAAATCACATAGATAAAGAAGATATTTTCAATGCCTGCATCTTTAAATATCAGGGCAACCGATGGTGCAGAACCACCAAATAAGGCATTACCCACCGCATAGGAGAAACCGACACCTAAGGCGCGTACATGAGGAGGGAACATTTCAGCTTTGACCAAACCGCTGATTGAGGTGTAGAAGCTCAACAACATCATCAAGAAAATGAGTAATAAGGTGATGATGACAGGTGAGTCGGCAAAACTCCGCATCCCCGTAACCATGACTGGATAAATAAAGATTGCGCTGAGTAAGCTGAAAGCGAGCATTGAAGCACGACGACCGATTCGATCCGATAACATCCCAAACAAAGGTTGCGCGATCATAAACACAAATAATGCCGTCGTCATGATAAAGCCTACAGTTTTACCATCCATACCGATATTGGTGAGGTAGGTTTTTGAATATACCGTTACCACGTAAAAGGTGAGTGAACCTGCTGAGGTGTATCCCACCACCAACAGAAACGTTTTCCAATGTTGCTTCAATAATGCAATTAAACTACCTGACTCTTCACGTTCCGCATCTTCATGAGAAAGTGTTTCTTCTAAGCGACTTCGCGCAGCAAGAGAAAGCAAAGCAGCGACACCACCGATCACAAATGGAATACGCCAACCGCCATCATTTAATTGTTGCTCCGTCATAAAACCAAGCAAAATCACCCCAAGTAAACTGGCAAGAAGTTGTCCGCCTGATAAGGTCACATATTGGAATGATGCGAAGAAACCACGCTGTCCTTTTAAGCCAAGTTCGCTCATATAGGTAGCAACAGCGCCATATTCACCACCAACGGATAGACCTTGTAGTAAACGAACCATTAACAGTAAAAATGGTGCCCACATTCCAACTTGATCATAGGTCGGCAATGCTGCAAATAGGAATGAGCTGAGTGCCATTAAGCAAATCGAAATAACCATGGATTGTTTACGACCTTGGCGGTCGGCAATGCGTCCGAATAACCAACTACCAATGGGTCGCATGAAGAAGCTCGCGCCAAACACTCCCCATACATAAATGGCTTTGGTGGTTGAATCCATATCTGGAGCGGTCAATGCATGAGTAAAATAAGCAGCAAAAACGGCATAAATATAAAAATCGAACCATTCAACTAAATTCCCTGATGCTGCACCGACAATGCCTTTAATACGGCTGAGTCTTTCTTCCTTACTATATGTTTGGTTCATTCCTATTCCTTTCGTAATCCAATCAGGCTTTTTTATTTAACTTTTAATGAATGTTATATACCGCTGAAAAACATGAAAATGACACTATTTTGTATGCTTTTTATAGCGATATTTTAAATAAAAAGAGATTTTAAGGAGGTAGGAATGAAACTAAAATTAGGAAATAAAGTTAAACTTAGACTCTAATATTCTGAAAAATAATTAATTTATGTCAGGAATAGGGCAATCTGCTCTAAGTGGGCAAGCAGCCCCTTGTGTAAAGCGACTTAACATGGTTTTGATATGCAGTAATTGTGAAATTTTTTCATCAATCATATTCAGTTTGTCTTGGAAAATATCGTGTACTTGAATGGCGGGGATTTCTCCTTGCGCTGTTAGTGCCAAAATTTGTTTAATTTCAGTGAGAGAAAATCCTAAATTTTTTGCAGTTCGTATTAACTGTAATTGTTGTAGTGTTTGTTCTGGATAATCCTTATAGCCATTATTGCGGGTGATAGACTGAATTAACTGCATTTTTTCATAAAAACGGATGGTATCTCGGCTTAAATCAGTTTGTTTTGCGAGTTGTCCAATTAACATGATCTCATCCTTATTATTTTCAAAGTGCAATAAAAAATTGCTTGACTATAGAGTGTACTCCATCCTTTAGCCTATTCCTATCTTCAAAAATAGGATCTTAAACATGGAAAATAATCCGATAAAATTTCAGCAAAAACAGATTGCGCTAGTTGCTGGAGCAACTGGATTTGTTGGGCGATTTTTAATTGCAGAATTATTAAAGAATGGGCATCAGGTTTTTGCGTTGTTACGACGTCAGTCAGTACAACAAGCGAGTTTAGAACAATGGTTCAGTGCTCAACACATTCCTACATACAGACTCACATTTATTCAAGGTGATGTGACTAGGCCTAAGCTCGGAATCAGCGAGCAAGATTGGGAAAAATTAAGTTCAGTGGATACGTTATATAACATTAGCGCGCTTTTTGCATGGAACTTGAGTATGCAACAAGCTCGAGCTGTGAATGTGGATGGTGCATTAAATTTACTGAGTTGCGTAACACAACATTGTCATTTACAGCGTGCTCTACATGTTTCAGGCTATATGTTGACCATACAATCGCATATACAGCAAGCAGGCGTGTGTTTGGAACAACCTAACCGAACCGATTGGCAAGCAGTGTATCAACAATTAGGTGCATATGAAGCTTCCAAAATTGAGGCTCATTACGCTTGGATAGAATGTGCTGAAAAGCTCTCGATTGATTGGACGATTATTCATCCTGCTACAGTCTGTGGTGATGCTTTATCGGGTGAAATCCCTCACAATCAACCAATTGCTCAAATGATTGATTTATTAAAGCGTCGTAAAATGAGTGCAATTCCTGCAACACCAAAACATTATCTGCCTTTGGTGAGCGTAGATGATCTATGCCAAGTGATGGTGCGAGCTGCAACAGATTCAGGTTTAGTGAACCAGTCCTTATTAGTTGCCTCAGAGCAGAACATTCCTTTGTCTGAATTGACGCAAATGATTGCTCAACAATTAAAAGTCTCCGCACCGAAACAACATGTGCCGCTGGCTATTTTACGATTAATTTTGAAATGGACATGGTTGGCAAATCAATTAGAAATGTCGGCTGAGATGTTAAGTTTTTTGAGGACTGAACAACTGGATTTAGAACCGCTTAAACAATTTAGACAGCGTTGGGATATACAGACAGGGGATTTAGCGGATGCTATTACAAAAACAACAGATTGGATGAAACAAACAACATCCACACAAATTGTTTAAATCATAAAAAAACAGCGTATCTAGAGATACGCTGTTTTTAAAATCGGAATCACAAGATTACCAGTGTTCACCTGGGAACAAGCGTGCATAGGCACGTTGTACAAGATTTAATTTCTCTTGCTCACCTACAGATGCTGTAGAGCTTGGGAATAAGTTAAATCCGATTGACATCAAAATATTATTTACATCTGGTGCAATCGCATAAGTAATCGATGCAAGACGACCTAGGTTGGTTGCAATCTTCTTCGGACGTTTCACAATCGCATAAGCAATCAAATCCGCTGCTTGTTCAGGAGAAAGCGTTGGTACATATTTATAGATTTTGGTTGGTGCAATCATTGGTGTGCGCACTAATGGCATATAAATCGAAGTGATTGCAATTTTGTGCGAGTGAACTTCAGCAGATAAACAACGGCTAAATGCATCCAGTGCTGCTTTTGATGCTACATAAGCAGAGAAGCGGGTTGCATTTGCAAGTACACCAATCGAACTGATATTGATGATTTGGCCATCTTTACGTTGCATCATGTGTGGCAACACATTTAACACTAAACGAACTGCACCGAAGTAATTCAATTGCATAGTACGTTCAAAGTCATGGAAACGATCAACAGACTCATGTACAGCACGACGAATTGAACGACCTGCGTTATTAACCAAAATATCAATGTGATCAACAGCAGCTAAAATTTCTTTTGAAACTGCATCAATTGATTCCATGTCGTTAAGGTCACATGGAAAAACAGAAGCTTTTCCACCCTCAGCTTCAATCTCAGCTTTGACTTCGTCTAATTTTTCTTTAGTACGAGCAAGCAACAAGACATGAGCACCTGCCTGAGCGAGGTATTTTGAGACCGTTAAACCAATGCCACTTGATGCACCAGTGACAACAATAGTTTTCCCGTCGACTTTTTGTTGAAAAAGTTTTTTGAGTTTTGCGTTCATGTAAGTTACCTACATTAATCAAGCTGTTGTTTGCAATGCTTTTTTATTGCGATTAAACATTGCACTTTATTTTGTATTAATATTAACCGATTTTTTTTGTTTGTCTAGTGTAAATATTTGAAATATAATAAATTTTTTAGAGTAAAAACTCTAAAACTAAATATAGGGATAGTTGAAAAGGAAATAAGTTTTTAGTTTATTAAATAAAAAAACAGCCTCTACAAGAGAGGCGGTTTGATGTACTGGCGTTTAAACTTGAGCGAGGGCTTGTTCTAGATCTGCAAGCAAATCATCAATATGTTCGATACCGACAGAAAGGCGAACTAGATCTTCGCTGACACCAGCAGATTTAAGTTCTTCAGCATTGAGTTGGCGATGGGTTGTGGTAGCAGGGTGACATGCCAAGCTTTTGGCATCACCAATATTGACCAAACGCGTAAAGAGTTGTAATGCATCGATAAAGCGAGTACCGCCTTCTAAGCCATCTTGCACGCCAAAAGAAAGAATTGCTGAAGGTTTACCTTTCACATACTTTTGTGCCAAATTATGCTGTGGATGGTCACTTAAACCTGCATAATTGACCCATTTTACTTTTGGATGTTGTTTCAAATAATTTGCAACTTTCAGTGCATTCTCCGTATGGCGCTCCATACGAAGGCTTAAAGTTTCTAAACCTTGTAAGATCAAAAACACACTCAGTGGACTAATCGCAGCCCCTGTATTGCGTAACGGAACAACGCGTGCACGTGCGATATAAGCAGCTTCACCCAGAACTTCAACATAATTCACGCCGTGATAGCTTGGATCTGGTGTATTCAACGCTTTAAAACGTTCAGGATATTTGCCCCAAGGGAATTTGCCACTATCAATAATGACACCACCAATACTGTTGCCATGTCCGCCAATGTATTTCGTCAGAGAATGAACCACGATATCTGCACCAAATTCAAATGGTTTCAATAAAGCAGGAGTTGCAACAGTATTATCTACAATAACAGGCACACCATATTCATGAGCAATTTTGGAGATTGCTTCTAGGTCGATGATATTCCCAAGAGGGTTTCCGATCGACTCAACAAAGACCAGTTTGGTCTTATCATCAATAATAGAACGTAAAGCTTCGGGATTCTGATAATCAAAGAAACGAACTTCAATCCCTTGTTTCGGCAATGTATGCGCAAATAGGTTATAAGTACCACCGTATAAAGTGGATACAGATGCAATATTGTCACCTGCTTCAGCAATCGTTTGAATCGAATAGGTGATCGCTGCCATACCTGAGGCTAGAGCCAATGCACCAATACCACCTTCAAGCGCTGCGAGGCGTTGTTCGAGTACGGCAGTGGTTGGATTCATAATACGGGTGTAAATATTTCCCTGAACTTTTAAATCGAATAAGTCAGCACCATGCTGTGTATTATCAAATGCATAAGACGTGGTTTGATAAATAGGTACAGCGACAGCCTTTGTAGTGGCTTCTGGTGAATATCCCGCATGAATGGCTAAAGTTTCATCTTTATAGGTCATGATTACATCATCTACGTGAGTTAAATACTGATCGAGTGTAGCCGAAAAGCTATTCAAAATGGTGCATAATTTATGCGATTTATTGCGTTTTTATTCATATAAACAAAATATTAAGCGATTGAAGGCGATAATTCTGTTATGAAGACAAAATTGTGTAATGTCTTGAAAAAGAAAATCCTTTGATTGGATGAAACAAAGATGATCTTAACTTCATGTTAATCCCGTTTTCAGCGTATAATACGTGCGATTATTTTTCGCTTTTTGCGATTTATTGGTTTTTCAATTGAGGAGTCCTGCGTGGCCCAATATATTTATACGATGAATCGAGTGTCGAAAATGGTTCCGCCAAAGCGCGAAATCTTAAAAGACATCTCTTTATCATTTTTCCCAGGCGCAAAAATTGGTGTGCTTGGTTTGAACGGTGCAGGTAAATCTACCTTACTCCGTATTATGGCTGGCGTAGATAAAGATTTCTCAGGTGAAGCACGCGCACAACCAGGAATCAAAATCGGTTACTTAGAACAAGAGCCGCCACTCGACCCAAGTAAAGATGTACGTGGAAACGTTGAAGATGGCGTACGTGAAGCACTTGATGCTTTAGAACGTCTTGATCAGGTTTTTGCAGAATATGCAGATCCAGATGCAGATTTTGATGCACTTGCAAAAGAGCAAGAAAAATTAGAATCAATCATCCATGCTTGGGATGCACATAATCTGAATAATCAGCTTGAAATTGCTGCAGATGCATTGAATCTTCCAGCTTGGGATGCAGATGTATCATTGCTTTCAGGTGGTGAGCGCCGTCGTGTTGCATTATGTCGTTTATTGCTTTCTAAGCCAGACATGTTACTTCTTGACGAACCAACGAACCATTTAGATGCTGAATCAGTGTCTTGGTTAGAGCGTTTCTTGAAAGATTTCCCTGGTACGATCGTTGCGATTACGCATGACCGTTATTTCTTGGATAACGTGGCTGAGTGGATTCTTGAACTTGACCGTGGCATGGGGATTCCTTATCAAGGTAACTATTCTTCTTGGTTGGAACAAAAGAATGCCCGCCTAGAGCAAGAGAACAAACAAGAAGAATCTTTTGCGAAAGCATTGAAAAAAGAACTTGAATGGGTTCGTTCAAATGCCAAAGGTCAGCAAAAGAAAAACAAAGCGCGTATGGAGCGTTTTGAAGAGCTTAACTCTCGTGAGTTCCAACAGCGTAATGAAACTTCTGAAATTTATATTCCACCTGGCCCACGCCTAGGAAATAAAGTTGTAGAAGTTGAAGGCATCAGTAAATCATTCGATGGTCGCTTACTTTACGAAAACTTAACGTTTACTGTACCTCCTACAGCGATTGTGGGTATCGTGGGTCCAAACGGTGCGGGTAAAACCACGCTATTCCGTATGATGACCGGTGAACAGCAACCAGATACAGGTACTGTGACTTTAGGTGAGTCGGTTAAAGTGGCTTACGTTGGTCAGATCCGTGACACCTTAGATAACAACAAAACCGTTTGGGAAGAAGTTTCTGGTGGTTTAGATATCTTAAAAATTGGTGATTACGAAATTGCATCACGTGCTTATATCGGTCGCTTTAACTTTAAAGGTCAAGATCAGCAAAAACGTGTAGGTGAATTGTCTGGTGGTGAGCGTAACCGCTTACAACTTGCCAAGATCTTACAGTTAGGTGCAAACGTTATCTTACTGGATGAGCCATCGAACGACTTGGATATCGAAACTTTACGTGCGCTTGAGGATGCAATTCTTGTATTCCCAGGTACAGTGATGGTGGTATCGCATGACCGTTGGTTCCTTGACCGTATTGCAACGCACATCTTGTCATTTGAGAATGAACAGCCAGAATTCTACACAGGTAACTATGCAGAATACGAAGCATACCGTCAGTCTCGTTTAGGGGATACAGCAGCAACTAAACGTACAAAGTATAAAAAGATTACAGGTTAATTTCCTGTCTAAAAAACCAGCTTTCGAGCTGGTTTTTTTTATTTTATAGAGAACTAATAAATATTAAAAAATGGATTTATTCTCATTTAACTTATAGGCGGTTTACTCTATAGAAGTTAAGCGATTCAAACTTATTAAAATAATCGCAATTAGTCTTATTTTTTTAATTTATTAATATTAATATTAATTTTCAATTTATTAAATGGTAAATATACTTTTTGGAAAATTATGAAAAAAATTAAACTTTATTCTATTGTTTTAGGGGTAGCTGCTGCTACACAACTTACAGGGTGTCTTTCTGTTAAGTCTTATGTTGATCCAGCATATAAAGGACTTAGTTATTCTGATATCAAAAGGCCAAATCAACCCATTCCGGTGGTATTAACTACAGAATTTCAAAGAAATGGTGTGGTTATTCCAAGAGCGGCAAAAGAATTACAGTCTAGTGTAGATCGTAGTTTAAGAGCTACAGGTGTATTCTCACCTATAGTTCAATCTAATAATGATAACCAAGCAAAAATCTATTTAACAGCAAACAATGTAGCTGATTTAGGCGAAGCTGCTGGGAAAGGTGCATTAACGGGTTTGACTTTTGGTGCTGTAGGTAATGCAGTTACTGATAAATATGAATTTAAATTTAAATATATCGATGCTCAAGGCAAAGAAATTTCTCAGCGTTATCCGCATATGATTTTATCGACTGTTGGGAACAAAAAAGCACCAGTTGAAAATGTAGCACCAATGACCATTAATGAGGCATTTAACAAGGTTATTGATGATGTTGTAATTCGCTTTACTTATGATCTACAAAAACAACAGTAGATATTTTTTAAATAAAAAGGCTTTTCCGGAAGCCTTTTTAGGGAAATGGAACCTTATGATAAAGATTGTTGTTCTATGAGTTTAAAAGAGTAATTGGTTTTTCAATTTAATTTGAAGAATAGCCTTATCGGAATAATCTTTTAATAATGTAATTTTATTACATGTACTTTACTTGCTATAGTGACCCAAATTTTGAACAGTTGGTGTAATGTGCAACGTTCTGCTGTATTTATGACACTCTTGCTGAGTTTGTTCATGTTCCAAAGTTTTTGGAATGTGGCGGCAGCTTTTTGTGCGCATGAACAGCCGACTGAATATCGTACGTTGAATCATTTTGGGCATCATATCCCTGAAAATTTAGATGCTTCTGAAAAACATGCAGTAGTTGCAGATCAAGATGCTTCTGATTTACCCATGCCGTTAAGTTTGCAAGATCATCATGATCATTTGCCATCTTGTTTTCATGTCGTTGTGACCGAAGCGCAACAACAGTTGAATGAACCAATTTTACAGACGCATGAAATAGAACAAAAATATTACTGGTCTAATTTGTACCAGTCGCCACATTTATCACAACTCACCCCGCCGCCTGTATTCACCCCGCTATAGGTGGGGTAGCCGAAAAATAGCCCACCGCAACCTTATTTATTTGCGGGGCTTTATATGTCTTTAAGTTTAAATCAGCGTAGCTATGCATTTAAAAAGCGTACGCTTAGAAATCATCTGCTTTTATCATCATTGAAATGGTCAATTTTGAGTATTGGTTTATCAGTGGGAGTTTTAGCTCAAGCAGCTTCAGCTGAGTCCTTACTCAATGTGAATCAATCGCCAACAACTGTTGCGCAGCGAAATAGTAACTTTGAAAAAATTCTTGAGCAAATTCGTGGTTATCAAGCCAACCAATCCAATTGGCAAACCCAACAACAGATGGCGAATGTACAGCTCAAACAAAGTGCTTTACGTGTGAATCCAAGCATTTCAATTGAGCAAACTGGTTTACAGAATAATCAGGATCAAGAGCTTGCCATTGGTATTTCACAGCCATTAGATTTATTTGGTCAACGACGTGCAGCACAAAAAGTTGCTCAGCTTTCAGCAACTCAAGTCGATTTAGAACAGCAACGCTACAATGCTGAACTTGAATTGATTGTGCAATATGCATGGTCACAAGTGGCATTATTCCAATTGGAAAAGTCTTTGGTTGCAGAGCAATTACAAGTCAGCCAAGAAAATTTAGACGCAACGATGAAGCGTTATCAAGCTGGTAATATAGCTCAAGTTGATGTTGAGCGAGTTCGTATTGCACATTTAGAAAATCAGCGTATTTATCAACAAGCAGATTTACAGCTTCGAGTTGCACAACAGCAATTAGCAAGTTTTTGGGGCAGTGACCTGAATCAATTTGTGATTGCTCCCAGTGTCAATGAGCTTTGGTCTCGTGCCATAGTCGTAAAAACTGACCGACAAGATATAGAGAATTTATTTGAGCGAGGTTTGCAATTAGAAACTCAGCGTCAACAAGCCAATATTGATCAGCTCAAAGCAAAATCTCGTCCTCAACCGATTATGTCTTTAGGTGTAAATCGGACACGTTCGGCAGATCAAAATACTGAAAATCAAATTCGTTTAGGGGTGGAGATTCCGCTCAATATTTTTAACTCACAAAAATACGGTATCCAGATTGCGGAAGCGAAGCAAACACTGATTCAACAACAACATCGTTTTTATCGTCAGCAAAATCAGTTGGATATTGATGTTCGTCTTGCTGAACTACGTGGACTACAAACGCAATTTAAACAGTTAAATGACCAACAAGTGCCTTTAGCGATACAGGTTCAGCAAAAGACTTTGCAAGGTTTTCGCCTAGGTAAATTTGCTGTTACGGATGTGCAACAAGCCACAACTCAGTTACAGGATGTCCGTTTACGTAAAGTTCAACTCCTTAAACAAGCTTGGCAATTGAATGTGGAAGTACAAAGTGCACGTATGGGGCTTCCAGTAGAGCAGATCACAGCGAAAGATGCCTTAATGCAATTAAATCAACGCGTTTGGCAACAAAGTAACGCTTTTCCAAGCCAAGTAGGAGAATAAGAGATGGATATGAAACAAAAAACACGTTCTCAATGGGTTTGGATTAGCATCATTATTGTTGTCACGGGGATTCTCGCGGGTGCTTTGTTATGGGGTGCTAAAGCTGAAAATACCGAGAATGCTGAGCAAGAGCACGCTCATCAGGAAAATGAAAAAGAAGGTGCTGAAGGTGAAAAAGAGCAGGGTGAGGAAGAGGAAAAGCTCACCTTAACCAATGAGCAAATGCAGCAGCAAAATGTCAAACTTGCGCAAGTTGCATTAGGTGAAGTCAATCAAGTTCAAACATTTCCAGCCAAATTGGTGGTCAATACAGATCGCCAAGCGCACGTTTCGCCGAGTTTCGCTGGGCGTGTGGAGTCTGTTTTTGTTGAACTAGGTCAGCAAGTCAAACGAGGTCAGGCCTTAGCCAATTTATTGGTTCCAGATCTCGTCGATCAACAAGCCAATCTACAAATTGCGCAAACAAATTTGGATTTGGCGAAACAAGATTATGAACGTGAACGCAGTTTATGGTCGCAGGGCATTTCTGCAAAACAAGATTATCAGCGTGCTTATAATGCTTATCGTCAAGCGCAAATTCAGGTACAAGCTGCTCGCTCACGTTTAACCGCTTTCGGTGCTGGTTCAAATTCTAGCGGACGCTATACCCTCACAGCACCAATGAATGGTGTGATTAGCAACAAAGATATTGTGATTGGAGAAAATGTTCAGCTTGCCGATCAGTTGTTCACCATAGATCAACTTGATCAGCTTTGGTTGGAGTTTGTTATGCCGACAATCGCTAACGTCAATGTTCAGCCAAATCAACAAATCCGCTTCAAGTCTCTGCAAACAGGTAATCAATTTAACGCACAAGTTCAAAGTCTCACTACTGAAGCCGATGCACAAACAGGGCGTTTACAAGTGCGCGCTAAAGTTCTGTCAAATGCAGCCGAATTACGTCCAAATTTGATGGTGAATGTAGAGTTACAAGCAGGCTCAAAACAGTCAGCTATCCGTGTGAATGCACAGGCGATTCAACAGGTTGAAGGTAAAGATGTCGTTTTCGCCGCTCAAACGAATCAGAAAAAGGGTTTTGATTTCAAAGCGATTCCTGTTCAGATCGGTCAACGTACCCAAGATGGACAATGGGTCGAAATTACCCAAGGTTTGAGTGCGGGCCAGTCTTATGTAGTAACAGGTAGTTTCTTGTTGAAATCAGAACTTGAAAAAGGGGAGGCTGAACATGGGCATTAACTCTCCTCAATTCCCCAAGCCTGAAGGTTTATTTGATCGATTGATTCAATTTTCGATTCGTAATGCCATTTGGGTGATGCTATTTATGATGACGTGGATTGCAGTTGGTATTTGGAGCTATCAAAAGCTTCCGATAGATGCAGTTCCTGATATTACCAATACTCAAGTACAAATTAATACCCAAGCGAATGGTTATACCGCTTTAGAGGTAGAACAGCGGATTACCTATCCGATCGAAACTGCGATGGCAGGTATTCCAGATCTAGAACAAACCCGTTCGATTTCTCGTTATGGCTTATCGCAAGTGACCATTATTTTTAAAGATGGCACGGATATTTACTGGGCAAGACAGTTAATTAATCAACGTTTGCAGGAGGCAGACGGACAATTGCCAGATGCGGTTGATCCTGTGATGTCACCGATCTCTACAGGGCTTGGAGAGATTTATCAATGGGTGGTTAAAGCTAAACCCGATGCAAAAAAAGAAGATGGAACACCGTATAGTGCGATGGACTTACGAGAAATCCAAGATTGGATTGTGCGTCCACAATTACAGCGTGTTAAAGGTGTGGCTGAAATTAACAGTATTGGCGGCTACAGCAAAACCTATATTGTTTCACCTGATTTAAAGCGTTTACAGCAACTCCAAATTTCCTTGCCAGCGTTCCAAGCTGCATTGCAAGAGAACAATGAAAACCGAGGCGCAGGTTTTATTGAGGAAAATGGACAACAACTAACGGTACGTGTGCCGGGTATGCTCAGTACAGTTGAGGATATTCAAAACATTACTGTCTCGGTTAAAAATGGTCTACCCATTCGTGTTGCAGATGTGGCTTCAGTGGCGATCGGACATGATTTGCGTACAGGTGCTGCCACATATAATGGCGAGGAAACCGTGCTTGGTATCGCTATGATGATGATGGGCGAAAATAGCCGTACGGTTGCCCAAGCGGTTGATAGTAAGATCAATGAAATTCAGCTGACTTTACCCAAAGGCGTTGAAATTGAAACGGTGTATGACCGTACGAGCTTAGTAAATAAAGCCATCAAAACGGTTCAGAAAAACTTAGTAGAAGGCGCGATTTTAGTCATCGTGATTCTGTTTATTTTCTTAGGCAACTTCCGTGCTGCTTTGATTACTGCTTGTGTGATTCCGTTGTCAATGCTGTTCACCTTAACGGGTATGGCTGAACAAAATATCAGTGCCAATTTAATGAGTTTAGGTGCATTAGATTTTGGGATCATTGTTGATGGTGCAGTGGTCATTGTCGAAAACTGTATTCGACGGCTAGCGGAGGCACAGCATCATGCTGGACGCTTACTCACACGACAGGAACGCTTTAAAGAAGTCTTTTTGGCAGCCAAGCAAGCACGTAAACCACTCCTATTTGGTCAGGCCATTATTATGGTGGTGTATTTACCCATTTTTGCTTTGACAGGTGTAGAAGCGAAAATGTTCCATCCAATGGCAATGACGGTGGTAATGGCATTGCTGGGTGCGATGATTTTGTCGGTAACTTTTGTACCAGCTGCGGTTGCATTGTTTATTACAGGTGAAGTCAAAGAAAAAGAATCTCGTTGGATGCAAGGCTTAAAACGTAAATACCAACAGATTTTGGATTGGGCATATCAATTCAAAATGGTGGTGGTGGCTTTAGCCGTGAGTATTTTGGTACTGACTGGCGTACTGACGACCCAAATTGGCAGTGAATTTGCGCCACAACTGAGTGAAGGAGATTTTGCCTTACAACAAATGCGTTCGCCAAGCACAGGCTTGGAGCAGTCTTTACGTATGCAGGAAAATACTGAAAAGTTAATTATGAAGAATTTTTCAGAAGTCAAAGCGGTATTTGCCAGAACGGGGACAGCTGAAGTTGCGACCGATGTGATGCCGCCAAATATCTCAGATGCTGTGATTTTGTTAAAACCGCGTGATCAATGGGAAAATCCGAAAGAAACAATTGATGAATTACGTAGCCGTATGCAGGCATTTTTGGAAACCATCCCGGGTAATAACAGTGAATTTTCACAACCAATTGAACTCCGTTTTAATGAGTTGATCTCAGGTGTACGTAGTGATGTCGGGATCAAAGTCTTTGGTGACGATATGAATGTGCTGAACACTCAAGCACAGGCGATTGCGCAAAAAGTACAGAAAATTTCAGGTGCGACTGCGGTCAAAGTGGAACAGACCACAGGTTTGCCAGTGCTTAATGTGGATATCAATCATGCATTAGCTGCGCAATATGGCCTGTCGGTTAAAACCATTCAGGATGTGGTTGCAGCGAGCGTGGGTGGTCAAAATGTTGGACAGATTTTGCAAGGTGATCGTCGTTTTGATTTTGAAATTCGTTTGCCTGATGCACAACGTACAGCACAGAACTTAGCGCAGTTACCTATTCAATTGCCAAATGGTGGTTTGATTCAATTGCAAGATGTTGCCAAAGTGGAAACGATTTTAGGGATGAGCCAAGTCGGTCGTGAAAATGGTAAGCGTCGTGTTATTGTCACCGCAAATGTGGAGGGTCGTGATCTGGGTTCATTTGTGCAGGAGTTACAAGCGACATTAAAACAACAACCTCTGCCAGCAGGTTATTGGCTAGAGTTTGGTGGACAGTTTGAAAATCTGGCTTCTGCGGCGGCTCGTATGCAAATTGTGATTCCACTGGCGTTGATTACCATCTTTATTTTATTGATGGCAGTGTTTCATAACTTTAAGGAAAGCCTGTTGGTCTTCAGTGGTGTGCCATTTGCGTTGTCAGGTGGATTAGTCGCACTTTGGCTGCGTGACATTCCATTGTCTATGTCCGCAGGTGTTGGATTCATTGCGCTCTCTGGTGTCGCAGTACTCAATGGGTTAGTGATGCTGAGTTTCATCAAAGAGCTTCGTGAGCAGTTTAATGTACATAAAGCGACCTGGCAGGGGGCGATTCTCCGATTACGTCCCGTTCTGATGACCGCCTTCGTGGCATCGTTGGGTTTTATTCCGATGGCGATTGCCACAGGGACTGGTGCAGAAGTACAACGCCCATTGGCGACAGTTGTGATAGGTGGGATTATTTCTTCTACTTTACTGACATTGCTGATTTTGCCTGTAGTTTATCGCTGGATGAATGAAGCTAAGGAAGCAAAAAGTCAGGAAACCGCAATCTAATCCATTTATGTTATCTTCTTAATTAAGCATTTTATTAAGAAGAATCTGAACCGATCAAAGCATGATTCATGCTTTGGTCGACTGTGGGGCTGAACAGTCTTACTTTGATAATGATAAGGAGTCCAACATGAGTGGACATCAAGGGCATGATCATAGTCATGCTGCTGTTACAGAAGGCAATGCAAAAAAACTAACGATTGCGCTAATACTGACCACGACTTTTTTAGTCATTGAATTTATTGCAGGTATCATCACACAGAGTTTGGCATTACTTTCCGATGCTGCACATATGTTTACTGATGCCGCTGCATTAGCGATTGCTTTAGCAGCGATTAAAATTGCTAAACGCCCTGCTGATGATAAGCGTACCTTCGGTTATCAGCGTTTCGAGATTTTGGCGGCATTGTTTAATGCATCTATGCTATTTTTTGTGGCGATGTATATTCTTTACGAAGCCTATCAACGTTTTACCCAACCGCCCGAAATTCAAAGTATAGGCATGTTGGTGGTCGCATCAATTGGATTAATCATTAATTTGATTTCAATGAAAATTTTGATGTCGAGTGCGACTGAAAGTTTGAACATGAAAGGTGCTTATTTAGAAGTGCTGAGTGATGCATTAGGTTCTGTCGGTGTGATTATTGGTGCTGTGATTATCTATTACACCAACTGGTATTGGGTTGATACCATAATTGCAGTTGCGATCGGTTTTTGGGTCTTACCAAGAACATGGATTTTGCTCAGACAAAGTATCAATATTTTATTAGAAGGTGTACCTGAAGAGGTTGATATTGAAAAGTTACGCACTGATCTGTTGGGTTTAGATGGTGTTGAAAGTATCCACCAATTAAAGGTTTGGGCGATTACATCGAAGAATATTCATCTTACCGTACATTTGTTTGCACCGAATGTTGATCGTAATCAGCTACATCGTGCTGCAATTGAAATGTTATCGCATGAACATGGTATTGCCGAAGTGACTTTGCAGATCGAAGATGATGCTGAAATGAATTGTCAGCATACTCATCAACATGTTGAAGATGAACAACACACTCATTCACATCAGCACTAAGCTGATGTGAATTGGAATTTAGAGCAACGTGTTAGTTTTGCCATTCGTGATTACAGTCACGGCATTTCCAATGCTTTTGCGCTTGCATAAAAGCCTGCATTGAAATTTTGAAATCAGGTAAATCTCGCCAAAATAAGATGCCCGCGATGACACAGACAATAAATACTGCAACGGTCGCAATTTGCAGGCCTTGACCAGCGCCATGCCCAAAAATCCACATTGCAACACTAATTAACACCAACACCAGTAAAATAAAAATAGCAGGAACTAAAAGCACCAAGCTTTTAGGCACATTAGGGCGAGGGCTATTTGTACCCTGACTGACAGGCATAATTTTAACGCTTTGGCATTTAGGGCAACGATATTGCATAAAGGTTTCCTATAGTATTTTGTTTATTTTAGCGAAAATTATGCAAAAGCTAAAATCCTACGTTGTTCAAATACATAAACTTACTTATTTTGTACTATCTTTAAAATATTAAATTGATTCGAGCAATCAATATCGGTCGCAGCTCGTCTAAACCTGTTCGCTAAAATAATATCAGTCATGCTAATTTGTGAACTGAATGTGTTGAATAATGCGCAAGGAATCGCATGCTGCCTACCAAACTTCTAAAATTACGATTAGCTCGCATCGAAAAGGGCAAAGGTCATCTTTCGACCCAAGACAAGCTAATGTTGGTTAGCATGGAGAGTCCTGATTTAAGTGCAAATTTTTTTTTAAGATTGTTTAAAGTCTCGTTACCAAAGCAATGGAAATTCCAGCATGAGACAGATGAAGATATTCTATATACATCACAACTTATCAAATTAATTGAAAACGAATTTATTCCAAGTTATGAATCTCATGCCAGAAAACATGCATGGTATGAACAATGCTTGGTTTATCAGCTTAATTTTGTTGTGCCTCAACCGACACAGCCACAAATCAATCTTTATTTACGTCAGCTAGATAAATGTTTAGATCAACAACCTAAGATTGATTTATTGCTTTATTTTCAACAGCAATATCCAAGTGCAAAGCATGCGGTGGCTTTAGCAAAAGCCTATGCAGGCGCAGAACAATATACGGAAGCGATCAAACAGCATGAATGGGCTTCACAGCAGTCTATACAGCGGAGTGAAATTGCTTTTTATGCATATATAGAGTGTTTGGTAAATCGCAACCAGTCTGAGTACATGCTCAATGTAAGCGATGTTGAATATGCAATTGATTTACTCTCTAAATTTGAAAAACCAGTTGATCAAAAAACCTATCTAAATATGTTGAAATCTGCGGTAAATGCTTTGTTGCCAGCAGTAATACTGCAAACGCAAGCGATAGAAACGAATATTTGGGCAGATGTTGGGCATAGCTTAAATTCACTGGGCAAGTCAATCGGTGGAATGCTAGGCGGACGGGATTTTCAGCTTCCTTATAGTAAAGAAGTGATTGCAAATGCACCACAACTTTTAACTCATCCGCTCGTATTTGCAGGTCTTGCAGAATCTAGTGCGATACAAAATGCCCTATTACGTCTTTTGAAAAATGATCAACAGTGTGCTGATACTCTATTGTTGAAGTTATGGTTGGCTATTCAACAAGATATGGATATTTGGAGATGGCTGGTCGAGCCGATTCAAAGTGAACAATTTATACAGGCTTTATCTAAAGTTGAATATGAACAACAGCCGACCATTATTTCAGAGCCGATACAACTGGTCCTAGAGCAAGGGTTGATGCAATTCTTGGGTGACTTTCGTCTTGATAAACAACACGCTGAAAGACCTACTTTATATGAGCAGCGAGATATTGTCGTTAATGAAATGATGAGCTTTGCCCACATGTTCCACAAGAATATTTTAGAACCTTATTTGGTAAAGCAGCGTTATTGCTTGCAACAGTTACAATTGAATTGGATGGGTAAGCTGAGTGAAATTGCACTTTCAAGTGGTTTATTTGCTTATCAATTTGAAGCTGAACAACGTGCGCAAGCTTTATTTGATTGGATGCAACAAAAACTAGAGAAAGGTAATGACTTTGATAAAATGCAAGCCGCTTGGGTGGCATTGCGAGAAGTTAGTCATTTAGAGACAGTCGATATACAGGAAAAACTTGTTTCTATTCAAATCGCGCTAGAAAAGTATAAACAACTTCGTCTAAATCAAATGTTATTAAAAGCAGATACGGATGAAAAAGTGCAGCTCGAAGAAGGTGAAATGTAACGTTTTCTGAAACATATTTAGAAAATGGACGATTAAATTAATTTAAAAGTGTGCAACAAAAAGACGCAAATTGCGCTAAATAGCATGCTAATCTACATAAAAACAGCCAATAAGTTTATAAAACAGATTCTTGCTCATATCAAAATTGAGTTGCTGAGAAAGGGAAGAGGGAGAACATCTTGAATCGACAAGATGATAAAAAGGCAATGTTCGATATTATGCCTGCAGATATAGATTCATCTGATGAAAAACCGTCTTTATCACGTCGGTTAATCAATAAGACATTACAGCACGCACAAGATGCTGTTGAGTTTGCGAGTGACACCTCTCGAAATATCGCTGGTGTCGCAGATGCTGCTTTAGATGCCTTAGATCAGGTTACCCATCATACCAAACGTGGTGTTGAAGGGATGCGAAATACTGTTCGTGATATGGTATCAGAAACCAGTGAAGCAGCGCGTCAAGTTGCGTTGGCAATGGCACGTGCATCGTTAGGAAAAAGTAGCCTCACCTTATATTTGCCTGAAATGCTGCTCAATAATCAAATTCGGAAACGTATGGATCGTTCTGAAATTGATGATATTAAAATTGAATGTGGCAATGATCGCTTTCATATCGAATTAGATGGACACTATCGCCGTTTCCTATATCGTCTGTCTTTAGAGTTCAATGTTTTAGAATGTCGTATGGGGCAGGAAAAATATTTACGTCTTTGTCAGGTCGATGAGCATCTGGATTTACAAATTCGTCATGGTGGTACTTTAACAAATTGGGCAGCAAGACGTGTTGGTAATATCAGCTTTGAAGTGATTAATTCCTTACCGATCCCATTTTTGATCAATCACCTCATTCGTGATGTGCCAGGGATTCAAAAAGAAGGGCATCGTTTATGGTATATCGACCTTGAAGAAGCGGGTTTTATTGATTTCATTAATAACCGCTCATGGATGGTCGATAAGTTATTAAATTTGACTGATTTTAGTATTTTGCCAGGACTTAATATTTTGCAAGAGAGTCGCGAATTGGTACAACAATTAGTTGATCAATTTGAGATCCGAGGCTTACGCGTTCAGTCTGGACGTTTAGAAGTCCAAGTTGGGATTGGAAGTGAGTAAGCAATAAAAAAGCCACTATCAATGCAGTGGCTTTCTAGAATTTGGCGTCCCTACGGGGATTCGAACCCCGGTTACCGCCGTGAAAGGGCGATGTCCTAGGCCTCTAGACGATAGGGACTTATATGAGGCATACATCTGAAAACAATAATAAATATTGGCGTCCCTACGGGGATTCGAACCCCGGTTACCGCCGTGAAAGGGCGATGTCCTAGGCCTCTAGACGATAGGGACGTTTCAGAGGTGGGCGTATATTAGGGTGAATTGGATAGGGTGTCAAACACTTTTCCAAAGAAAATCTAAAAAAATCTTGTGAGTGTCTAAAAATAAAACATATCGTAGAATAAATAATCAAAATAAAGAAGTTAAAGTAAAATTATCAAGCAAGTTAATTTAAGTTAAATAAAAAATGCAGCCTAAGCTGCATTTTTTATTCATTATAATTTTATGTACGATCACGGTAGAAAACGTAGTAACTTAAATAACAAGCGGCAATAAATAGTAAGCATCCAATAAAACCAGCCTGCATTTCAGGATCGTATGCCATGCTGAGACCTGTAATTAAACAGAAAATAAAACCTAAGATGGGAACGATTGGATAAAGTGGTGCAGCAAATTTTAAATCTTTTGCTGAATGTCCAGCCTTGTACCATTGGCGTCTAAAGTTAAACTGACTCCAACAAATACTCATCCACACGATGACCATGGTAAATGCAGCAACACCTAGTAAATTTTTGAAAATTGTCTCTGGGGCAAAATGCTCAGATAGTAATCCGGGAATTGCGCCAAACATGGTTACCACTAGCGCGATGATAGGCGTACCACTCTTAGACAATTTTGAGAATATGCTTGGCAGTTGGCGTTGATCAGATAAAGACCACATCATGCGGGAAGCCGCATAGAGACCTGAGTTTGCAGCGGATAATAAGGCAGTAATAATCACGAAGCGAATAATATCATCGGCATATGGAATACCGATATATTTAAATACCGTTACGAAAGGACTGCTACTTACTCCGTCACCACCTAAGCCAGCTACATGGAATGGAAGTAATGCACTAATAACAACAATCGTACCCACAAAGAAAATTAATAGTCGCCAAATTGCCGCATTAATTGCTTTAGGAACATTTTCAGCTGGATTTTTGGTTTCACCTGCTGCAACACCAATGAGTTCAGTTCCAGAAAAGGCAAAGTTAACAATTAACATCGTGGTGAAAATTGGGAAAAGACCTTGTGGAAACCAACCATGTGCCGTTAAGTTATGAAATAACGGTGCTGATTCAGTGCCTTGGAATGGAATGAAACCAAAAATTGCGCATAAACCTAAAAGGATAAAGGCAATAACGGTAATGACTTTGACTAATGCAAGCCAAAACTCTGATTCAGCAAAAATGCGGGTTGAACTTAAATTTAATCCTAAAATCGTAATTGCAAAAATAATGGTCCAAATCCACATCGAAATATGAGGGAACCATTCTTGCATGAGTAAGGCTGCGGCGGTAAATTCTGTACCAAGCGTTGCTGTCCATGTCAGCCAATAGAGCCAAGAAATCATATAACCCGTTCCTGGGCCAATATATTTTTGAGCGTATGCGCCAAAAGATCCAGCCACAGGCATATGTACTGCGAGCTCACCTAAACAGAGCATAACCATATAGGCAATTAAACCACCTAAAAAGTAGGCAATAATTGCGCCGATAGGACCTGTTTGAGCGATGACCTCACCAGAACCTAAAAATAAACCTGTACCAATTGCACCGCCTAATGAAAGCATAACGAGGTGACGGGTGCTCATTGCACGTTTTAATGTTTTTGATTCAGAGGTAGCATTTGAGTTGGAAGATTGCATACCACAATTTGTCCAAGCGTGGAGAAGCGGGTATTTTATGTAAAATTTTGAAATGTGCAATCTGAATGAATGAATGTTTAGTTGAAAATTATAATTTTAATTATTTTGCATAAAATATGGCGTCCCTACGGGGATTCGAACCCCGGTTACCGCCGTGAAAGGGCGATGTCCTAGGCCTCTAGACGATAGGGACTTATTGAGGCAACACAAATTGAAGTTTGGTGGAGCCAAGCAGGATCGAACTGCTGACCTCTACAATGCCATTGTAGCGCTCTACCAACTGAGCTATGACCCCAGTCTGTGTGAGCGCAATATTAGGGCGAATGCGCTCACACGTCAATGATTAAACTGAATTAATTCTCACTATTTGCATCATTTTTCGGCAGTTTTAGTGATTCGTTTAATTTTTCCCAAACTTTGAGTTCTTTCTTGCTTGGTCCACCTACGATTTCTAAGGCATGACGTAAACGTGCAAAAGTCAAATCAGGACCTAGTGTCACCATAGATTGCATCACAGGCGTTGAACTCGTTGAACCCGCAATGGCTATAAAGAATGCTGGCATAAAGTCACGAAGTTTAACTTCCATTTGAGTGGCTAAATCCATCAGCGTTTGGCTGACAGTATCATTATTCCACGTAAACTGACTCTCTAAGCGCCAGATTGCAAATTGTAAGCTTTGACGAACTTGCTCTTCGGTCAATTTTTTGCTTTCAAACTGTTCTTTACTGATTTGTGGCATGTGATTGAAATAGAAACCAGCCCAATTCACAGCTTCTGAAAGTAGATTGATACGAGGTTGAATCGCAGCCGCAATGTCTTCAAGTGTTTGACGGTCGCTTTTCCATGTTAATAGGCGATCTAGAAGTTGCCCCGGTGTTAAGCCTTTGATCCATTGACCGTTCAGCCAATTAAGTTTTTCAACATCAAAGATTGGGCCGCCCAATGAAACACGCTGTACATCAAAGTTTTCAACCATGTCCTGTAATGTGAATACTTCACGCTCATCAGGCATTGACCAACCCATGCGACCTAAATAATTCAATAATGCTTCTGGTAATACACCGATGTCGCGATAGTAGTTAATAGAAGTTGGGTTCTTACGTTTAGAAAGTTTTGATTTATCTGGGTTACGTAACAATGGCATATGGCATAAAGTTGGCATTTCCCAACCAAAATATTGGTAAAGCAACTGATGCTTAGGCGCTGAAGGCAGCCATTCTTCCCCACGTAATACATGGGTAATTTCCATCAAATGATCATCCACGACATTAGCAAGATGGTAAGTTGGTAAACCATCCGTTTTTAGCAACACTTGCATGTCAACTTGTGCCCAAGGAATCTCCACTTCACCACGAAGCAAATCATTAATCTTACAAATACCATCTTCAGGTACTTTCATTCGAATGACATGTGGTTCACTCGCAGCAAGGCGTTGTTGTACTTCTTCTTGTGAAAGTTTTAAGCCGCGACCATCATATTTTGGGGTTTCACCACGTGCTTGCTGCTCTGCACGCATCTGGTCTAACTCTTCAGCTGTAGCGAAACAATAGAAAGCATGTCCTTTTTCAACCAAATCTAAGGCATATTGCTTGTAAATACCCATACGTTCCGATTGACGATACGGCGCATGAGGGCCACCCACATCTGGACCTTCTGACCAGTTCAACCCTAACCAACGTAAAGAGTCTAAAATCATCTTTTCTGATTCAGGTGTTGAACGGAGTTGATCTGTATCCTCAATACGTAAAATAAATTCACCACCGTGCTGTTTAGCAAAACATAAATTAAATAACGCAATATAAGCAGTACCTACATGAGGGAAACCTGTAGGAGAAGGCGCAATACGGGTACGAACTTTCATAAATTATCGAAGCTTAAATTAAAATTGAAACTATTATAACGAAAAAGCCTAGTCACAGCATGACTAGGCTTATTTAAACATGTAGAGCTTTACATATTTAAAAGATCAAGATGTGTGCGGTTGAAAAATAGTCTGAACAAAGCGTGAAAAACGTTCGTGTTGGCTTGCAAAGAACGTTTGTGTTGGCGTTGTACGGATGGTATTCAACATTTTTAATTCGTCATCTGTTGAAGGCAACATCGCCGTATTACGTTTTTGTTGATCAAGCGCTTTCACAATTAACGAAGACGATTTGTCTATCGTTTTAATATTATTGTTTTCTTTAATTGCAGCTGCATGTCCAACTTGAATAGAACACACCAAAAACAAGCTTAAGCATAGTGTTTTTTTAAGTTTTGATGCTTGCACGGTAACATCCCCTTCATGACTTCGAGTCTACAAGACTAACTAGATAACTATAGTATTGCTTTAATCATACGATTCAAACATAAATTTTAATAAAAAAGTATAACTGCGTCACACTTTTTACAAAAAATAATAAATAAACACATTTTTAGGTGTTGTAAGCCTATGGCTAGAATATGTGCAAATCAAATCTAGCAAGCAAATGTGTAGAAAAAGTGGAGAATGATAATTTTTCTCAAAATAAAAATAACATGAATAAACACTTAGCATTTTAACTGCAATACATCCTTAATATTACGATATATAAAAAAAAGAATAATTTCTAAATTATTGATATAACTATATGATTGTAAATTATTTTTAAATAAATATAGTGATCACAGATATACAGAAAATGAGTGAATAATAAATGAAAACAGTGATCGCCGCGGCATTACTTGCTTTGGGTTTAAATAGCATAGCGCAGGCAGCTACAACGTTTTTAAATGTATCTTATGATCCAACACGAGAGTTTTATCAAGAATATAACCAAGCATTTGGTCAATATTGGAAACAGCGTACAGGTCAAGAGGTCGATTTTAAACAATCGCATGGTGGTTCAGGCAAACAGGCACGATCGGTAATTGATGGTTTGCAGGCTGATGTTGTGACATTGGCTTTGGCGAATGATATTGATGAAATTGCCAACGCAGGTCTCATTCGTAAAGATTGGCAAAAACAATTTAAAAATAATTCTGCACCTTATACATCAACGGTCGTATTTCTTGTCCGCAAAGGAAATCCGAAAAATATCCGTGATTGGAATGATCTTACCAAAGAGGGTGTCGAAATTATTACCCCAAATCCGAAAACAGGTGGGGCACCGCGTTGGATTTATTTATCAGCATGGGGCTATGCCTTGAAACAACCCGGTGGTAATGAGACTAAAGCCCGTGATTTAGTCAAAAAATTATACCAAAATGTCAAAGTACTTGATTCGGGAGCGCGAGGTTCTTTAACTACATTCGCTGAGCGAGGTATAGGCGATGTGTTACTGTCATGGGAAAATGAAGCTTTATTGGCGACCCAAGGTTTAGGTAAAGATAAATACGATATTGTTTATCCATCAATTTCGATTTTGGCTGAGCCTTCAGTTGCGATTGTAGATAAAACCGTGGATAAAGATGGTAATCGCAATTTAGCGCGCGGTTATTTAAATTTTCTTTATTCACCTTTAGGGCAGGAACTTGCGGCAAAACATTATTTCCGTCCACGTAATCCGCAAGTTGCAGCAAAATATGCAAAACAATTTCCAAAGATCAAACTCTTCAGCATTAATGATGTATTTGGTGGATGGGCAAAAGCGCAGAAAACCCACTTTGTGAATGGTGCGATTTTTGATCAAATTTATACAGATAAACAGTAAATAAATTATATATAAAATTTGTGATTGAATATGGGAAAGCAAATACACGGAGTATTTGCTTTTTTGTTGCATAAAAAATGATAAGAAAACGGTTTTATCTATGAAAAGTTAAGAATTCTCTACAAAAAGTCGTTTGGTACTGGGATAAAACAAGGTGATAATGTGCAGTTACATTTTTAGCTATTGATCCTATTGTTATGTCGCATATTTCTGTCTTACTTCATGAAACCGTTGATGGCGTATTGGCAGGTCGCGATACTGGTATTTTTGTCGATGCAACGTTTGGCCGTGGAGGGCATACCAAGCTCTTACTTTCCAAATTGGATCAAAATGCACGTGTTTACGCCTTTGATAAAGATCCTCAGGCACTTGAAGTTGCCGCACAATTAGAACAAGAAGATCCGCGGTTTAAAATTATTCATGCCAGTTTTGCCGATATTCAGGCGGAATTAACAAATATTGGGATTACCGAAGTTGACGGCATTATGGCCGATTTGGGTGTGTCTTCACCGCAACTTGACCAAGCAGAACGTGGGTTTAGCTTTATGCAAGATGGCCCACTAGACATGCGTATGGATAATTCTCAAGGTTTAACTGCGGCTGAATGGTTGCTTGAAATCGAAGAAGAAAAATTAGCCAATATTATTTTTCAATATGGTGAAGAGCGTTATAGTCGCCGTATTGCCAAAGCCATTAAACTGGCAGGCGAAATCACCACAACAGCGCAATTGGCTGAAATTGTTAAGGTTGCACATCCAAAGTGGGAAAAACATAAACATCCTGCAACGCGTACTTTCCAAGCGATTCGTATCGCAATTAACAAAGAGCTTGATGATATTGAAACGTTTTTACCGCAAGCTGTAGAATTATTGAAAGTACAAGGACAGTTGGCTGTGATTAGCTTCCACTCTTTGGAAGATCGTTTGATTAAACAATTTATTCAAAAAGAATCAACTTTAGCGGAAGATCATGGTTGGGGAATGCCTCAAGCACAGATCGATACGCGACGTTTAAAGAAAGTGTCTCGTATTCGTGCGAGTGAAGCAGAAGTCAAAGCAAATCCTCGTTCGCGTAGTGCATGGTTGCGTGTAGCAGAGCGTTTAGAGCAGAAAGGCAGATAATGAATAAAAAGAATGATGATGAGATCATATCTAGCAGCAAGAAAGGACTGAAAAAAGTTGTAGTGTATGCTGTGCTGATTGCGATGGTATTCACAAGCGCAATGATGGTGGTCTTTCAAGTGTTTGAATATCGTCATGATTATCGTGATTTAAGTGCTTATATGCGTGAAAGAGACGATCTGAATGCAGAATGGGGGCGCTTGCTGATTGAACAACAAACGTTTGGTGCAACTGCGCAGATTGGCTCTCGTGCTGTTACACAATTGCGGATGTTTTCACCACCCGCAGCACAAACGGTTGTGATTTCTTTACCTATGACTTCAAAGCAAGACAAATAAGGCATGCTGTATGGCAGATAAGCGAAGTAAACCAATACGAAAAAAACAGCAGTCTATTTCTGAAAGACCAACACTTGCTTTAGACATGTGGCGATTTTATTTGCTTTGGGGCACGGTGTTACTGTGCTTTATTGTGTTGATTGCACGTGCATTTTATGTGCAAGTGGTCAATAAAGATTTTTTACAAAATAAAGCGAATGCCAATATTTTACGTACGGAACGCCTAGAAGCAATGCGTGGTGTGATTAGTGATCGCCACGGAGTGCCTTTAGCGATTAGTACACCGATTATGAAAATTGTGATTGACCCAAGAGATTATTGGGAAACGAAACAACAATTTGATGAAATTACTGCCGAATTAAAAAAAGATCCACATAACCGAAAATTAAAACGTCAATTACCTGATAAAAACTTGAATTTGGATGAGTTGGCTGATGTGGTTGGTGTAGACCGTGCTGATCTCAAAAAGCAAATGGAAGCTCGTCCACGCTCACGTTATTTGGTACTACAAAAAGAAATTCCACCACAGCAAGCTGATCTTATTACCAAGCGAAACTTTCAAGGGGTTTACGCTGAAAAGACGTATAAACGTTACTATCCACAACCGCAGCCGAATGCACAAATTATTGGTTTAACCAATAGTGAAGGGGTTGGGGTTGAAGGTTTAGAAATGCAACTGAATAAACAGTTGTCAGGCGTCGATGGTGAACAAAAAATTATTCGGGATAAAAAAGGTAACCGTCTTAAAGTCTCAGAAGTGATTAAAGAAGTCGAGTCAGGTGAAAATGTCACACTCAGTATCGACTCACGTTTGCAATATATTATGTATCGTGAATTGACCGCTGCTGGTGTTGCAAATAATGCTCGTTCGGCAACCGCTATTGCTGTAGATGTAAAAACTGGCGAAATTTTAGCAATGACCAGTTGGCCGTCATATAACCCAAATGATAAAAATGGTTTAGCCAACAAAGATGCAATGCGTAACCGTGGTGCAATTGATATGTTCGAACCGGGTTCGACGATGAAACCATTTACCGTTGCTGCTGCCTTAGAAAGTGGCAAATACACGCCAAACACAATCGTTAATACCTCACCAGGTTCAATGAAGTTGGGATGGCATACCATTCGTGATACACACAACTATGGTGCATTAACCCTGACAGGTATTATTGTTAAATCATCTAACGTGGGTTCAGCAAAACTCGCATTGTCACTACCAAAGGATGCAGTTCCATCATTCTTCCGTCGTGTCGGTTTTGGGCATCGTTCTGATGTGAAATTCCCGGGTGAGAGCGCAGGTCTGTTGTATTCGGGTGAGAAGTTGAACCCGTCTCAGTTAGGTACGATGGCGTATGGTTATGGCTTAAATGCAACCATTCTCCAAGTTGCACAAGGTTATGCCATGCTTGCAAACCATGGTGTGGAAATGCCATTAAGTCTAAGAAAATTAGATCAAGCACCTCAAGGTAAGCAAGTTCTTGATCCTAAGATTGCAGATCAAGTGTTATTGATGCTTGAGCAGGTTACTATGCCTGGTGGTACAGCTACACAGGCCAATATTCCTGGTTATCGTGTTGGTGGTAAAACAGGTACGGCACATAAATTACGAGCTGACCGTAAAGGTTATTCGAGTAATGAATATCGTGCTTTATTTGCTGGGGTTGCTCCAGTGAGTGATCCTCGTCTGGCGATGATTATCGTCGTTGAAAATCCTCAAGGTCGTTATTATGGTGGTCTCGTCGCAGCGCCCGTTTTTGCGAGAATTATGCAAGAATCGCTACGATTACTGAATGTACCTTTAGATAAACCACTTGATACCTCTATAAAATCCAATCCGTAGGTAGATTATGTCGATTAGTTTTCAGCAGATATATCCGATTCATATCGATGCGGCTTGGTTCACTCAGCCTTTTCAAGGCTTTTGTCTAGACAGCCGTAAGATTGAAGTTGGGCAAATTTTTATTGCTTTAAGTAGTTATAGCCAACCTGAAAAAACTCGTCAATTTGCACAAAATGCGCTGAATGCAGGAGCATTGGCGGTCATTAGTGAAACGAGTTTAGGGCTTGCGAACGAGTGGGTTTGCCCTGAAGTGCGTTTTCTTATGGGTGAATGGCAGCAGCAATATTTACAAGCGGTAGATCCTGTACAGCCATTACGTGGTATTGCTGTCACAGGTACCAATGGAAAAACCACCATTTCACGTCTGATTGCAGAACTGATAAGTTCACAAGCGAAAGGCTGTGCAGTGATGGGGACAACAGGCAATGGTATCTTGCCAAACTTGACCCCCTCAACCCACACCACTTTAGATGCCCTACAATTACAGCAGGCACTGCATGATTACGCTAAACAAGGGGCTAATTTTGTTGCACTTGAGGCGAGTTCCCATGGTCTGGAACAAGGTCGTCTGAATGGTTGCGATCTTGAAATTGCAGTTTATAGTAATTTAAGTCGTGATCATTTGGATTATCACGGTACTTTAGAGGCTTATGCAGAAGCTAAGGCGCTATTATTTAAATTTACCACTTTAAAAGTTGTTGTAATTAACATCGACGATGCACATGCAAACGTGATGCTGGCTGCTGCGAAAGAGAATCCATCAAAACCGAAAGTTTTGACTTATTCTTTGACTCAAACTTCTGCGGATTATTATATTGATCATTTGCAATATCGCTTGAGTGGTGCAAGTTTTACATTGATTAGTCCAACAGGTACTTTTGCTGTGCAAAGCCCATTGCTTGGACATTTTAATGTAGAAAATTTATTAGCAAGCTTGATTGCAGCAGAATATGCTGGTTTTTCGCTTGCTGATTTAGTGCAGTTCGTTCCGCAACTTAAGGGTGCCCCAGGACGCATGCAAGTCATTCAAGATGCGGATCGTCTATTTGTCGTTGATTATGCACATACACCTGATGCATTGATTCAGGTGTTAACCACGTTGAAACGCCATGTCACTGGACAATTATGGGCTGTATTTGGCTGCGGTGGTGATCGCGATCGCGGTAAGCGTCCTTTAATGACTCAGGCTGCGCTTGATCATGCTAATCCTGTAGTTCTCACCTCGGATAATCCACGAACTGAAAACCCTGAACAAATTTTTGCTGATATGAAGCAGGGAATTGATTTTGCAGAACACAACGTACATGAAATTCATGATCGCCGTGAAGCGATTAAATTTGTGGTCGCTCAAGCTCAAGCTGGAGATATAGTCGTGATTGCTGGCAAAGGTCATGAAAACTATCAGGAAGTAGATGGAGTTCGTCACTGGTTTGATGATGTAGTCGAAGTGCAATCTGCGATTAATGCTCAGCCGCATCCTGTAGATTCAGCTTATCCTGCACACTAAGGTTAAAAGGTAAATAAAGCGTATGCATACTTCAACAACCAGCACCGTTCCACTAGAACCTTGGACAGCAGAGCAATTACAACAAGCGACTCAAGGTGAATGGCATAATCATAAGATTCCACAAAGCGAAGTTAAGCGTATTTTGACTGACTCTCGTCACGCTGAGGCGGGCGATGCATTTCTTGCTTTAAAAGGTGAGCGCTTTGATGCTCATAACTTTATCGCTCAAGTGGCTGCGCAAGGTTGTCAGATTGCCATCGTAGAGCATCCTGTCGATGCTGATATTGCACAGCTCGTCGTCAAAGATACACGTTTGGCTTTAGGGCATCTTGGAGCATATCGCCGTCAGCAAAATCTACAGTTGAAAGTGATTGCATTAACAGGCAGTAGTGGTAAAACCACCACGAAAGAAATGTTGGGTAGTATTTTATCCCGTTTAGCACCAACCCTGATTACGCGTGGTAACCTGAATAATGATTTGGGTGCGCCGATGATGTTGCTGGAACTGCGTCAGGAGCATCAATATGCTGTGATGGAGTTGGGTGCCAGTCACCAAGGTGAAATTGATTACACCTCAAATCTGGTGCAGCCACATGTGGCGGGGATTTTGAATATTGGTACAGCGCATTTGGGTGAATTTGGTGGTCGCGAGGGCATTTGTCGCGCTAAATCAGAAATCTATTCGCATATTTTGCCTGAGGGGATATCGATCGTTCCCGCTGATGATGATTTCACAGCGACCATTCGTGAAAATGCTCAAGCTCATTCAATTCTGAGTTTTGGTCAGGGTGGAGATGTGTTTGCGACAGATGTTGAATTATATCCTCAATCAGCAAAATTCAATTTACATACTCCACAGGGTATCCGTACAGTAAATCTTCCATTTGCAGGTGCACATAACGTACAAAATGCAACTGCTGCAACAGCATTTGCCTTGGCAATTGGGATTGCGCTTGATGATATTGTACAAGGCTTAGAACAAGCACAGGGTGCCAAAGGGCGTCTGAATTTTATTCAACACCAAAATCACTTATTCATTGATGATACTTATAATGCCAATCCAACTTCAATGCGTGCAGCAGCAGAAGTTCTTGCTCAACAAACGGGCATTAAAGTGATGGTCATGGGGGATATTGGTGAGCTTGGAAGTACAGCAGCGCAACAACATTATTTGTTGGGCCGAGATTTGGTTTCGATGCAAGGTATTCATTTTGTAGTTGCAGTGGGTGAATTCTCACCTGCCACTCAAGAAGGTGCAAGAAGCACACAATACGGTAAAAAATTACAAGCTTTTCTGAATCAGGGGCAAGCTTTGTCATTTTTAATGAGTTTAGTAGAGACACATCAACCCCAGCACATGAGTTTCCTATTTAAAGGTTCTCGCTATACCCATATGGAAACGTTGATGGCTGACTTGATGGAGAAGATTTAAATGTTGTTATGGTTATTTGAACAATTGGCAGGCTATAACAGCTCTTTCCAAGTGGTTCGTTATTTAACATTACGCTCTTTGTTGAGTGTATTAACTGCTTTGACCATTGGCTTGGCTTTAGGGCCTGTGATGATCCGTAAATTACAAGCCTTAAAATATGGTCAGGCAGTAAGCTCATTTGCTCCTGAAAATCATGCGAAGAAGATGGGAACACCAACGATGGGTGGGATCTTAATTCTGCTCTCAATCGGTATTAGTACCTTATTATGGGCTGATTTATCAAACCCTTATGTTTGGATTGTATTGGGTGTTATGGTGGTCTTTGGTGCTGTTGGTTGGGCAGATGACTGGATTAAAGTTCGTTATAAAGATAATGCTGGTTTACCTGCACGTAAAAAATTCTTTTGGACTTCTGTGGCATCATTAGGTGCTGGTATTGCTTTATATCTAATTGCAAAACAACAAGATAATCCAATGAATACTGCAAATATGCTAGATTTGCTGATTCCCTTCTTTAAAAATCTCTCCATTCCACTTTCAGCGGTGCCATTTGGTCTAGCATTTATTGTTTTCACTTATTTGGTGATTAATGGGGCATCAAATGCAGTCAATCTGACGGATGGATTGGATGGACTGGCAATTATGCCAATTGTCATGGTTGCAGCAGGTTTGGGCGTATTTGCTTATTTATCAGGTGATATTCGGTTTGCCAATTATTTGCATATTTCCTATGTAAAATATACCTCTGAGCTGGTTGTGGTGTGTTCAGCTATGGTTGGCGCAGGTCTAGCTTTCCTTTGGTATAATGCACATCCTGCTCAAGTATTCATGGGTGATGTCGGGGCTTTAGCACTAGGTGCGATGCTAGGTACAATTGCTGTTATGGTTCGCCAAGAAATCGTTTTTGCGATTATGGGGGGGGTATTCGTAATGGAAGCCGTTTCTGTATTTTTACAAATTGGTTCATTGCGAATGCGGAATAAGCGCGTTTTCTTGATGGCACCTTTACACCATCATTATGAAAAACAAGGTTGGAAGGAAACACAGGTTGTTATTCGTTTTTGGATTATTACCATTTTCCTTGTTGTGTTAGGCTTAATGACCTTAAAGTTGCGTTAAACCATGATTCAAAAAGAAGCTGGTGATCACCAGCTTTTTTTATGTTTGGAGAAAATAGATGAATTTATTGATGTGTCCTGTTTGTCGCCAATCATTGAATTTGGTTGAGCGTTCTTGGCATTGTGAAAAAGGCCATAATTATGATGTCGCCAAACAAGGTTATGTCAATCTGCATGTCGTACAGCATAAGCATAGTAAGACACCAGGGGATACTGCAGAGTCGGTATTGGCCCGTCGTGAATTTTTGCAAACAGGTGCTTATCAGCCGTTACAGCAGGCGATTGTTGAACTGTTGCAGCGGCTCAAGCCGAAAACTATTTTAGATATTGGTTGTGGTGAAGGTTATTACACCAGTGCGATGCAAGTGCATACTCAACACTGTATCGGTGTGGATATTGCTAAAACTGCTGTACAACGAGCCGCAAAACTCAACTCCAAAGTCACTTGGATTGTTGGGACGGGTGCAACATTGCCCGTACAGGATTGTTCAATCGACGTATGTACTAGTTTATTTAGTCCAATTCCACAAGAAGAGATCACACGTGTTCTTCAAGAGAATGGTCATCTGATTGTGGTGACACCTGCACCTCGACATCTCTATAGGTTGCGTGAAGCTTTATTTGAGCAAGTAAATTTACACGAACCAGAAAAATTTTTAGAACATCTAGATGGTCAATTTGAATTGCAGCAACAACAGCTTGTCGAGAGTGCAATCGAGTTAGATCAACAAGCGCTAAAAAATTTGATTGCTATGACACCTTATGCTTATAAAGCGAATCCTGAACGAAGAATGATTTTAGAACAAGAACAGCATTTCTTAGTGACAGCCGCTTTTCAAATTTATGTACTCCAAAAAAGAAAGAAGCCATCAAATTGATGGCTTCTTTTGAATTTACTTATTGAATATTATTAATTAAATTTTCAATACCATCATGTTCTTTTTGAGGTGATGCTGTTCCCATCGCTGGTGGCTGTTTTTTCGCGGGAACAATAATTTGCTCTTCATCAGATGGTGCTGTATCTGGTAAATCTGAGAAGTCAGTTTGTGCGGAGCGAGTTGGTGCAACTGGAGCTGGGCGATAAAGTGGGCGTGCCAACGGTGGGGAAGCACGATATTCTTTTTGCCCTTCATTTTTCTCCAGTTGTAACTTGTCAAATGAAATTGGATCTTTCGCGTCTTTATCAAAATGTACCCAAGCCGATGGCGTATCTTTAAGTGAGTTCGCCATGAAATTTGTCCAAATTGGTAAAGCAGCAACTCCGCCGTATTCACGTCGACCGAGTGTGCGTGGTTGATCGAAACCAACCCAAGCGATTGCAACTAACTTGCCATTAAAACCTGCAAACCAAGCATCTTTTGCATCATTGGTTGTTCCTGTTTTCCCACCTAAATCGTCACGACCGATTTTAAGTGCTGCTCGTCCAGTACCATGCTGAATCACATCGCGTAAAATATTAGCCATATCATAAGCTGAGCTGGATTTTAAAATGCGTTGAGCTTGGCGATAATTACTATTTGTCGTTGCGGCTGTCTGAGAGTTAGACGCAACAGTTTCAGATGCGGCAGATACATTATCTAAAGTTTCATTGGTGATTTCATTTACAGCATCTTGCTCTTGAATAGCATCGGCTGTTGCATAGGCATTTGGATCACTAATACAAGGTATACAAGCATATTCTGGATTTGCTTCATAAATTACTTTACCTGATGCATCTTCTATTCGTTTAATAAAATGGGGCTGAATGCGATAACCGCCATTTGCAAAAGTGGCATAGCCTGTAGCCATTTGCACAGGGAGTACTTGAGGTGTTCCTAATGCGATTGTGTAGTTACGAGGAATTTGATCTTCTTGTAATCCAAAATCCATAAATAGTTGGCGTGTGCGTTCAATTCCCACAGTTTGTAATAAACGGACAGAAACCGTATTCCTTGACAAATATAATGCACGACGTAAAGGAATCATGCCTAAGTAACGTCCATCTGAGTTTTTTGGAGACCATTTGCCAATACTGATGGGGCTATCATTCACCATGCTATAAGGTGTCATACCACGTTCAAGTGCCAATGCGTAAACAAATGGTTTAATAGTTGAACCGGGTTGTCTCCACCCTTGTAACGCACGATTGAACTTAGATTGATAAAAACTATAGCCACCAACAACAGCTTCTATGGAGCCATCATTTGGATTCAAGGCAATCAATTGACCTTGAACTTTAGGAACCTGTACTAAAGACCAAACGGTTTTGTTTTCATTTGGGCGTAATCGAATAATATCTTTCACTTTAACAATTTGTGAAGCATTCGACATAGCGCCGCCTACACTGTTCGCATTCCGATAAGGGCGAACCCATGACATTCCTGCCCAATTTACGGTAACTGTTGAACCATCTTGCATCAAAGCATCAAAAGAATTGTTATTCACTTTTATGACTTGTGCTGGATAGGTATTTGCATATGGGACAAACTGGTTAAGAGGTTTGTCATGTGCTTCTGGTCCACGCCAACCATGGCGGCGATCATATGCTTCTAAACCATCTTGAATTGATTCTTCAGCGTAACGTTGGCGATTACTATCAATCGTCGTATATACCTTATATCCTGAATCAATCGCCTGCTCGCCAAAGTTTTCAACCAATTCTGAACGAACCATTTCACCAACATAAGGAAAAACATTACTGACAGAGCGATCAATCATATTAAGGTTGATTGGCTCAGCAACAGCTTTTTGGTATTGACTCTGATTAATATAGCCAAGTTGTAGCATACGCCCTAAAATCCAATTCCGGCGTTCAAGTGCTCGTTCTGGATTTACGACAGGATTGTATTTTGATGGTGCTTTAGGTAATCCTGCAATCATTGCCATTTGCGCAATGGTGAGCTGATTAATATTTTTGTTGTAATAGATTTGTGCAGCTGCAGCAATTCCGTAAGCATTTTTGCCTAAGAAGATCTTATTGACGTATGAGCTTAGAATTTCTTGTTTGGTGAGATTTTGCTCAATTTTGCGAGCAAGAAAAACTTCAGTTAGTTTGCGTTTAAGAGTTCGTTCTGGACTTAAATAATAATTTTTTGCCACCTGCATGGTAATGGTTGAACCGCCAGTTTGTACATCTGACCCTGTAATAGATTCTGTTAGTGCTCGCCCCAAGCCCTTAAAACTAATCCCATTATGCTCAAAAAATGACGAATCTTCCGCTGCTAGAAATGCATGAATAAACGCTGGTGGAATCTGTTCGTATTTCACTGGAATGGAAAGTTTACCGCCATATTCTGCAATTAACTTATTATCTGCCGTGTAAACTTGCAATGGTTTTAGTAAAGGTGCCTTTTTTAATGAACTCATATCAGGCAAAGAGGGTGCTAGATAGAGATACATGCCATAAAATCCCATTGGAAGTGAGACTAATATAATAATAAGCATCAAAAAAAATGGACGAACAATACCAGAACTGGATAGCTTTTTCATAATAAGTAAGTTTTAATAAGAGCGAATGGCAAACTAATTATGGTCAGTATATCCTTTAGCCTTACGGATTGTTAGATGAGATATTGTATCCGTATCAATTAAAGACCAAAACAAATTAGTGAGTTGTATTTTTGGGGATAAAAAAATAAATAGGAATGTACTGTGCTCAGGTTATATCGTAAACCAAATAAGGGGTTAGTAGGGGTCGATATTAGTTCGACAACTGTTAAGTTATTGGAGCTCTCTGTAAAGAACGGTAGATATTGGGTTGAAAGCTATGCTGTGATGCCACTGCCTGAAAACAGTGTCGTAGAAAAAAGCATTCTCAATCCAGAAGCAGTTGGTGACGCGCTTGAAAGAGTTGTTAACCTTGCGAATCCGCGTACGACGAATGTGGCTATAGCTGTGCCAACTTCAATGGTGATTAATAAAATCATTGAAATGGATGCAGATATGACAGCCGATGAACGAGAAGTTCAAATTCGTATGGATGCTGAGCAATACATTCCGTTCCCATTAGATGAAGTAAGTCTAGATTTTGAAGTCTTATCTGACAAACTAGCAAACCCAAATCGTGTCAATGTATTGTTAGTGGCAACGCGTACAGAAAATGTTGACACACGTGTAGAAGTTCTTGAGCTGGCTAATTTATCTGCAAAAATTGCCGATGTTGAAAGTTATGCCATGGAACGCGCTTTCAGTGTATTCGCAGACACCTTGCCAATGGGTGCAAACACAGTTGGTATTTTAGATATTGGTCATACTATGACGACCTTATCTGTTATGCAGAAAGGTAAAATTATCTATACACGTGAACAGGTGTTTGGTGGTCGACAGCTAACCCAAGATGTTCAGAGCCGTTATGGTTTGTCCTTTGAGGAGGCTGGGCGTGCAAAAAAAGAAAGAACGCTGCCTGATGATTATGATACCGAAGTTCTTGAACCTTTTTTAGATGCTGTGGTTCAACAAGCTGCGCGCTCACTTCAGTTTTTCTTTTCATCATCACAATTCAATGAGATTGACCATATTTTATTGGCAGGTGGTAATGCCAATATTCCTGGTTTAGCCAAGTTGTTACAACAAAAACTAGGTTATCGCGTCACCATTGCCAATCCATTCTTACAAATGGGCTTTTCTCCGCAAATTGATATTAAAAAAATTGAAAACGATGCTTCCTCATTGATGGTTGCATGTGGTTTAGCATTGAGGAGTTTTGATTAATGGCAAAGATTAACTTACTCCCTTGGCGTGATGAGCTAAGAGAACAAAAAAAGAAACAGTTCGTTGCATTTTGTGCTGGGGTAGCAGCATTAGGCGTAGTATCAGTTTTTTCTGGCTGGATGTATTTTGATCACAAGTTGAACGATCAAGAGCAGGCAAATCAGTTGATTGTAAGTACTAATCAGAATTTAGATACTCAACTTAAATCATTAGAAGGCTTACAAGAGAGACGTAATGCAATTATTGAGCGTATGAAGCTGATTCAGGGACTGCAAGGGCAACGCCCAGTTGCGGTACGATTGGTAGATGAGCTAGTGCGTGTAACACCACCAACAATGTATTTGACGAAATTTACTCGCACGGGTGATAAATTTTCTATCGAAGGTAAAGCTGAAAGTCCAAATACTGTGGCTGAACTTTTAAGAAATTTAGAAGCCTCGCCTTGGTATCGTAATGCTTTTATGAATTCATTTTTGGCAGCAGATGAGAAGAAAGATAAAGCAGTAAGCTCTTTGATTCCTCGAATTGAAGAGAACTATGGGACTTTTGTGGTAACTGTAGATTTGGGGGAAATAGGTACAACAGCTGAAACTGACCCAAGTTTAGAAGCTGCGACATCAGGAGCAGTGGCAGTAGGGGTGGCAAAATGAATTTAGAGAAATCCGATGATTTGAACCAGGACACCATAACTGTTAAGAAAAAGAAAATGACATTAGAGCAGTTTTTTCAGCAGTTTAATACTTTGGACATGAATAATTATGGAGGGTGGTCACTTTCTGTAAAAATTACTTGTTGGTTTTTTGTTTTTTTAGCAGTTATTGCTTTAGGCTATTTCGTTGTAATTAGATCTCAAATTGAAACAATTGCAGGTGCTGAGGCCAAAGAGCAAAGTTTATTAAATGAATTTAGAGAAAAAGATTCTAAATTACGTAATTTGCAACAATATCAAGCCCAATTACAGGAAATGGAAGCAAACTTTAATCAGCAACTGGAACAGCTGCCAAAAGAAACAGAAATTCCAAGTCTAGTTGAAGATATTAATTTAACGGGTGTTAATTCGGGGTTGAAATTTAAAAATATTCGTTTAGAAAATGAAGTAAAACAAGAATTCTTTATTGAACAACCTATTAGTATTGAGGCAACTGGGGATTATCATGCATTTGGCGCCTTTGTAACAGGAATTGCTGCATTACCTAGAATTGTTACGTTGCATGATTTTGTTGTTGAGGCGAAAGAAGATACTCTAAAAAAATCAGATATTCCAGTTATTAATTATTCTATTAAAGCCAAAACCTATCGTTATATAAGTTCTGATGAGCAGGTTGATATAGGTAAGGAATCAACTAGTCCGCCAGCTACAAATACAGCTCCAGCAGTTCAAGGAGGTCAGCACTAATGGCTAATTATAAAATATTATGTGGTCTGTTGATCAGTATTGCTTTAGTCGGATGTGACTCTCGCATAGATGCCGTAAATCAACAAATGGCAGACATTCGTAATCAACCTCCATTGCCAATTGAACCTGCACCAATATTTACTCCTGTACCATTATTTAACTATTCTGCACATCAACTTAAAAGCCCATTCATGCCAAGTTCATTGGCTGCAGAATTGAAAATTATGGCTGGTAAACGTGTTTATCCTAACCTTAATCGTCAACCTCAACCGTTAGAAAGTTATGCTTTAGAATCGTTGAATATGAAAGGTAGCATGCGTGGTAAAGCAAATGACACGATTGCCTTAATTCAAACGCCTGATGGGCAGATTGAGCGTGTTCAGGTTGGTAGTTATTTGGGAATGAATCAAGGGCGTATTGTAAAAATTAGCCCAACACAAATTGATTTAATTGAAATTGTGCCAGATGGGCGAGAAGGTTATGTGGAGAGACCGCGTACGCTCGTTTTAATTGGGCCGGCATCGTAAGATTAAGGGAATAACAATGAAAAAACAGTTTAAAGATTCTTTATTTGGGGAAGTCAAGACCATGAATCATGCATTCCGTCAATTTTCAATGGGTGCTGTGGCAATTGCAATTATGCAAATTGCATCTGCACAGGTGAGTATGACGAATATTGTTCCAATGAGCCTAGCTGACCAAGGTACTGAAATTCGTGTCATGTTTAATGGTTTACCTCCGCAACCTCAAGCTTATCAATTAGAGCAACCCTCTCGATTAATTCTCGATTTTGATAAAACACAACAAAATCTCACGCAGAAAGTGATCCCAGTATCAACAAATGAAGCTTCAACTATTGACGTTGCTGCTGATGACCAGCGTTCTCGTTTAGTGGTTAATTTAAAAGATGCTGGGGCGTTTACCACACGTGTTGAAGGGAATACTTTTATTCTTAAAATTAATTCAGTTCAACCACTAACTAGTAGTTCACGCAATACCGCAGTTACAAGACAACCCCAACAAGGCGTATCAAATATTGGCTTCCAACGAGGTGCTCAAGGAGAGGGTTTGGTCGTTGTTGATCTATTGGGTAGTAATACACCTATAGATGTGCAGCAACAAGGCAGCAAAATTGTTATCCGTACAATGGGGAACAAGATTCCAACACATTTAGCCCGTCGTTTAAATACCAACGATTTTGCAACGCCCGTTGCGAGTGTAGACGCTTATAATGACAAAGGGAATGGCGTTATTACAATTCAGTCTGCGGGTAGTTATGAATACATGGCTTACCAAGCGGAAAATAAATTAACGATTAGCCTGAAGCGTCCAGAAGATAAGTCTTCGCCGAAAGCTAAAGCTCAAGTCTATACTGGGAATAAAATTTCATTAGATTTTCAAGATATTGAAGTACGTCGAGTACTACAGTTACTAGCTGACTTTACTAGTATAAATATGGTTGCTGCGGATACGGTGCAAGGGAACATTACTTTACGTCTCAAGGATGTACCATGGGACCAAGCCTTAGATATTGTTCTTAAAACCAAGAGTCTCGATAAACGTCGTAATGGGAATGTGATCTGGATCGCACCAGTTTCAGAGTTAATTAAATCGGAAGAAGAAGAGGCTAAGGCAATTGCCCAGAGTATTAAGCTAGCACCTATTCAAACAGAATATATTAAACTAAGTTACGCAAAAGCAGCTGATATTTTAAAGCTTATAGAGGAATCTCGTGATAGTAAAGGTGGTATGTCTAATAGAACTACTAACTCAGATTCTTTGGCTTTAGAAAGCTTATTAAGCTCACGCGGGAGTGCTGTAGCTGATACTCGTACTAATACTTTAATTATTAATGATACAGCGTTAAATATTGATAAAATACGTAAGTTAATTGATTTGTTGGATGTCTCGGTGAAGCAAGTCATGATTGAAGCGCGTATCGTTAGTGCAAGCACCGATTTTACAAAGGAAATGGGTGTAAAATGGGGAATATTATCACAAGGAATTACAAGTAATAATGATCTGCTAGTTGGTGGTAGTGAGACTACGTTATGGAATTTACGAAAACCAGAAAAAGATGGTGATACTGGTGGTTGGAAATATGAAATTGAACGTCCAGATAACTTGAATGTCGATTTAGGTGCGGTAACACCTGGTGCAAGTCGTATAGCATTTGGTTTGATTAGTCTGTCTGATTTTATGTTAGATTTAGAGTTGTCAGCAGTGCAAGCCGATGGTTATGGTGAGGTGATTTCTACACCAAAAGTGATGACGGCAGACAAACAATCAGCAAAAATCGAATCTGGTAAAAAAATTCCTTATGCTTCATCAAATGGAGGGGGAGCAAATGCAGTTCCAAAAACGGAATTTATTGATGCGACATTAAGTCTAGATGTAACACCTAGTATCACGCCAGATGGTAAAGTAATGATGAAGCTTAACATTACAAAGGACTCACAAAGTACTCCTACACCAACAGGACAGTTAACCATTAATAAAAATGCAATTGATACCAATGTATTGGTTGATAATGGTGAGACTGTAGTATTAGGCGGAATTTTTGAACAAGAGAACGTTAATTCACAAACCAAAATACCTTTTTTAGGTGATTTGCCATACGTAGGGCGATTATTCCGTCGAGAGCTTAAAACGGATAATAAACGCGAACTACTTATTTTTGTGACACCAAGAATTGTTAATGACACTTTGACTAGAAATCATTAATATATTTTGAATAATTGCAATTAATATAGGTGGCGCGTTGCAGGGCAAAGCGTTTGAAACCCTACCAAATATTTATTTGGTAGGGCCAATGGGGGCAGGGAAAACAACAGTTGGTCGACATTTAGCAGAATTGTTGGGACGTGAATTCATTGATAGTGATCATGAAATTGAGCGTAAAACAGGTGCTACAATCCCTTGGATTTTTGAAAAAGAGGGTGAATCTGGTTTTCGAGCACGTGAAACTAATGTGTTAAATGACCTAACCGCACGTTCTGCCCTTGTTTTGGCGACTGGTGGTGGTGCGGTAACACAATCGGAAAATCGAAAGTTTTTAAAACAGCGAGGTATCGTTGTTTATCTATATACTCCTGTAGAGCTTCAGCTACAGCGAACTCATCGCGATAAGAATCGTCCATTGTTGCAAGTAGAAAACCCAGAAAAGAAATTAAGAGATTTGTTAACTGTGCGAGATCCACTTTATCGTGAGGTTGCACATTTCATTGTTGAAACAAATCAGGGTGCAGCGCGAGATTTAGCGCAAAAAATTCTACAGCTTATTTTATCTAAACAAATTTAGTAATTTTCTTGTTGGTCTAATTTTATGCAAACACTACATGTTGAATTGGGTGATCGTCGCTATCCTATTTTTATTGGAAGTAATTTAAATCCTAGAGATTTGCTAGCGCCATATATTCATGGTCGACAAGTGATGCTGGTTTCCAATACAACAGTCGCACCATTATATTTGCAACATTATGTTGATGGATTGCGCCAGTTAGATAAACAGATTGCACAATGTATTTTACCCGACGGGGAGCAATTTAAAGACATTGAACATTTGAATTTAATTTTTGATGCGCTTTTGGAATCAGGTTTTAATCGTGATTGCACAGTGCTTGCATTAGGTGGTGGTGTTATTGGAGATATGGCTGGTTTTGCATCTGCTTGTTTCCAGCGCGGAGTGAATTTTATTCAAGTACCAACTACATTATTATCTCAAGTTGATTCAAGTGTGGGTGGGAAGACAGGAATCAATCATCCTTTAGGTAAAAACATGTTGGGTGCGTTTCAGCAACCTCAAGTTGTATTAGCGGATATGGCACAGCTTGATACTTTACCAGATCGTGAACTTTCTGCTGGTTTGGCTGAAGTGATTAAATATGCATTACTAGGCGATGTGGATTTTCTAGTATGGTTAGAGCAGAACATGGATGCGCTTGTTGCACGTGATGCGAATTTACTCGCAGAAGCAGTTTATCGCTCATGCGCACATAAAGCTAGAATTGTGGCTAATGATGAAAAAGAGCAGGGCGAGCGTGCACTTCTAAATTTAGGGCATACTTTTGGGCATGCAATCGAATCTTATCTAGGTTATGGGGTATGGTTACATGGTGAGGCGGTTGCAACAGGTATGGTAATGGCAGCAGATTTGTCACATCGCTTAGGTTGGATATCTGCTGAAGATGTTGAGCGTACAAAAAGAATTATTCTACGTGCCCATTTACCGATATCATGTCCACAAATTCCACTCGACGAATTTTTGGCTTATATGTCGCATGATAAAAAAGTGCTCAATGGCCAATTGCGCTTGGTTTTACTTAAAAAGTTAGGTCAAGCCATCATTACCAAAGATTTTGATGTGGATTTAATGAAGCAAACGATTCTTGCGAACCAATCTTCATAATCAATATATTGAGAAAAATATGCTTATTTCTAGATCAATTTGGCAAAATATTCAACAATACAGCTGGCTCACACTTGCAATTGTATGCTTGATTGCTGCATTGGTCTTTTGGGGCGTTACTGATGGAGATGCTTTGGTTGAAGTAGATCAACCAGCTAAAACTGAAGTTCAAATTCAACCTGAAAAAGTGACTGCAACTGCTCATTTAGGTGCCTTTTCTAATGAGGTGAAGCCATTAGATTTAACAACCAGAGTTGTTGTTTCTAATGAGCATGCACCAGAATTTCGTGGCACTAAATTTATTAAAGAAAATCAGCAACAATGGACGATGGAAATTTTTCGTAGTTCAGATGAAGCAATTGTTAAAAATTTCTTATTAAGTCGATCAGATCGGAAAAAGTTTATTTATTTCCGTTTAACTGGCGCAGATCAAGCAGAACAATATGTTCTTGCTTACGGTATATCACCGAATATGGAGGAAGCAAATCGTCAGTTTGCTCAACTAAATTTGGTACTTCCTCAGTCCGTACAACCGAAAGCTCAGCAATTATCAAAATATGCTGAGTTTGTGAATGATTTAGGCTCAGATGAATTAAAAACGGCGATAAATCAGCTTTATGATATTCAGTTAAAACCCGCAGCGCTACCTAAAGTGGATGAGAGTTTGTTGGCTGCAGGGGCTGTGGCTTCACAAGGCAGTTTGGGTGTTAGTTCAGGAAAGCCAGCAGTTGATCCTGCAATAGCAACTCAAACAACAGTCACACAGCGTGATGCTCAAGGTAACGTGGTAAACGTCAAACAAAGCCAATCTTCAACACAAAATCCTGAAAAATTGAAAGAAAATTCAGATTCTTCTAAACGTGATGTGACAGATCCATTCAATTAGTATTGCACTAATTTTGAGCATTATTGGCGCCTTTTTAAGGCGAAATGATTTATTTTGGTGCAAAAAAACTTCATAAGATATAGCTTTAGCCTATTATAAATTAAGGTTATTTTAATTTTTTTAATGATTTAGTAAATTTACAATTAATTGGTATGTTTTTTGCTTCCTTGTGGTGCTAATTTATCTGCTCATTGCACTTTTTCACACTAAATACCCAATTAATTTAGTGAAATGGAAAGTTTTTGTGCTTTACAAACATTGGTGAAGGTGTAATAACTGAAAACACTTTATATGCTTGAGTACGCTGTTTCTTCTTAAAGAAAGGCGTATATTGCAAATCCGCCAGGAAAAATGTTTTTGCGAAGCATTGAACTTTATATGAGTTGATCGGCAATATCGCAGAAAATGAATTGATTGTTTGTTGCTCGAAAGAGCCATGTTGAAAGAAGGGTACGCTATGCACATGCCATCGCCTAATACTGTAGCTCCCGCTCAAGGCTTATATCAGCCTGATGAGTTTAAGGATAACTGTGGTTTTGGTCTGATTGCCCATATGAAGGGTGAATCAAGCCATCATCTGGTCGAAACTGCGATTCACAGTTTAAGTTGCATGACGCACCGTGGTGGTATTGCCGCGGATGGTAAAACAGGAGATGGTTGCGGATTGTTATTGGCAATGCCAAAACAATTTTTCCGTGAAGAAGCTCAGAAGCTAGGCAGTAATTTAACTGAGATTTTTGCTGCGGGTACAGTATTTCTGAATATTGACCCTGCTTTAGCTCAAAATGCAAAGAACATTTTAAATAAAGAAATTGCAGCAGAAGGTTTAACGGTTGCGGCATGGCGTGTTGTACCAACAAATAATGATGCTTTAGGTGAAATTGCATTACAATCACTCCCAGCATTTGAACAAATTTTAGTTAACTGCCCAATGGGTTTGACTGAAGTTGAATTTAACCGCAAGTTATTTTTAGCTCGTCGCCGTGCAGAACAACAATTACAAAACGACCCATTATTCTATGTGACAACACTTGCAACAACTGTCATCACATATAAAGGCTTAATGATGCCAGCAGCAATTGCTGACTTCTATACAGACTTAGCTGATGAACGTCTAAAATCGCATATTGTGGTGTTCCATCAGCGTTTCTCAACCAATACTTTGCCACGTTGGCCATTGGCTCAGCCATTCCGTTATCTTGCGCATAATGGTGAAATTAATACCATTACGGCAAACCGTAACTGGGCACTGGCTCGTACGCCAAAGTTTGAAAATCCATTACTGCCAGGTTTAACTGAGTTAAATCCGATTGTAAACCGTACTGGTTCGGATTCATCAAGCCTAGACAATATGCTTGAAATTCTTGTTGGTGGCGGAATGGACTTATTCCGTGCACTTCGTATGCTCGTTCCACCAGCATGGCAAAATGTTGAAACTTTGGATGCTGATCTACGTGCATTCTATGAATTCAACTCTAAGCATATGGAAGCTTGGGATGGTCCAGCGGGTCTTGTGATTCAAGATGGTCGTCACGCGATTTGTATGTTGGATCGTAATGGCTTACGCCCAGCGCGTTGGGTGATCACCAAAAATGATTACATCACGCTTGCATCAGAGATTGGTGTATGGGGTTATGAACCAGAAGATGTTGTGTCTAAAGGTCGTGTTGGTCCTGGTCAAATTTTAGTTGTAGATACTTTGACAGGCAAAGTGCTTGATACAAAAGATGTCAGCAATCACCTTAAAAACATGCGTCCGTATCGTGAATGGTTGCGTGACCATGCGATTCGTTTGAAAGCAGATCCTCAGCTTGAAGAACAATTGAGTGATCAAGGTTTAACTGGTGATGCATTAAAAGCGGCTCAAAAAATGTTTATGGTGACATTTGAAGAGCGTGATCAGATTTTGCGTCCAATCGCAGAAAGTGGTCAGGAAGCTGTTGGTTCAATGGGTGATGATACGCCAATGGCAGTCTTGTCTCGTCAAGTTCGCCATGTATCAGATTATTTCCGTCAACAGTTTGCGCAAGTGACGAACCCACCAATCGATCCATTACGTGAATCGATCGTAATGTCATTGGAAACATGTTTGGGTCGTGAGCAAAATGTGTTTGAACAGGGTCCTGAACACGCTGACCGCATCATTATTTCAAGCCCTGTATTGTCACATTCAAAAATGCAGCAGCTTCGTGATGTTGAAAAAGAACGTGCGGGTTATGCTGTTGCTGATATCAATCTGAATTATGCAGAAACCGAAGGTTTACAAGCCGCAGTTGCACGTATTTGTGAAGAAGCTGCACAAGCTGTTCGTGATGGCAAAACTTTAATCGTTTTGACAGACAAAAATATTCGTGAAGGTTTCTTGCCAGCAAACTCAGCATTGGTAACAGGTGCAGTACATCATTACTTGATTCAAGTTGGTTTACGTACTGATGCAAATATTTTGGTTGAGACAGGTTTCGCACGTGATCCACATCAATTCGCAGTGTTACTAGGTTTTGGTGCGACAGCAATTTACCCATATTTAGCTTATGACGTGATCAATGATTTGGTTGCGAAAGGCGAATTGTTGGGAGACCCAGTTTATGCACAAGCAAACTTCCGTAAAGGGATTGAGAAAGGCCTATTAAAAGTTCTTTCTAAAATGGGGATATCGACAGTCGCTTCTTATCGTGGCGGCCAATTGTTTGAAGCCGTAGGTTTGTCATCTGAAGTAGTTGATAAATGTTTCCTTGGCGTACCAAGCCGTATTCAGGGTGCAACCTTTGCTGATCTGGAAAATGACCAGAAAAAATTGGCAAGCACAGCTTGGTCAAATCGTAAACCGATTGATCAGGGTGGTTTACTCAAGTTCGTATTCGGTAAAGAGTACCATGCGTTCAACCCTGATGTGATTAACTCATTGCATAAAGCTGTTCGTTCAGGTCAATATCAAGACTTTAAAGAATACGCTGAGCTAGTAAACAACCGTCCAGTTGCTACGATCCGTGACTTATTCAAGTTAAAAACAACTGATTCGATTGCGATTGATCAAGTTGAAACGATTGAAGAGATTCTTCCTCGTTTTGATTCTGCGGGAATGTCTTTAGGTGCGTTGTCTCCAGAAGCACATGAAGCAATTGCAATTGCGATGAATACGATTGGTGGTCGTTCGAACTCTGGTGAGGGCGGTGAAGATCCTGCACGTTACGGTACCATTCGTAACTCGAAAATCAAACAGATTGCATCAGGTCGTTTTGGTGTAACTCCTGCGTACCTAACGTCTGCTGAAGTATTGCAGATTAAAGTGGCACAGGGTGCAAAACCAGGTGAAGGTGGTCAATTACCAGGTGGTAAAGTAAATGGCTTAATTGCACGTTTACGTTACTCAGTGCCGGGTGTGACTTTGATTTCTCCGCCTCCGCATCATGACATTTACTCAATTGAAGATTTGTCACAATTGATCTTTGACTTGAAGCAAGTCAATCCCCAAGCGATGGTATCGGTAAAACTAGTATCAGAGCCAGGTGTTGGTACTATTGCGGCAGGTGTTGCAAAAGCCTATGCCGACTTCATTACCATTTCAGGTTATGACGGTGGTACAGCGGCATCACCACTTTCATCGATTCACCATGCAGGTTCACCGTGGGAATTGGGTCTCAGCGAAGCGCATCAAGCGCTACGTGTCAATGATTTGCGTGGCAAGGTTCGTGTACAAACCGATGGTGGTTTAAAAACAGGTCTGGATGTGATCAAAGCAGCAATTTTAGGTGCAGAAAGCTTCGGTTTCGGTTCTACACCAATGATCGCATTAGGTTGTAAATATCTGCGTATTTGCCACTTGAATAACTGTGCAACTGGTGTTGCAACACAGCAAGATCATTTGCGTCAAGAGCACTATATTGGCGAACCAGAAATGCTCATCAACTTCTTCAAATTTATTGCTGAAGAAACACGTGAATGGTTAGCTGCTTTAGGTGTTGCGTCACTCAAAGATTTGATTGGTCGTGTTGATTTGCTTGAGGTTTTACCAGGCGAAACTGAAAAGCATGCGCATCTTGATCTCAGTGCATTATTGACATCACATCCTGCTGCTGAAGGCAAAGCTCAGTATTGCCAAGTTCAAGGTAATGCACCATTTGATAAAGGTGTTTTAGCTGAGAAAATGGTGGCTGAGATGTTGCCAGCAATTGAAGCAGGTACAGGTGGTTCGTTTAACTTCACTGTAGGTAACTGTGACCGTTCGATTGGTGCGCGTATTTCTGGTGAAATTGCACGTCGTTATGGCAACTTGGGTATGGAAAACAGTCCAGTAGTCATGAATCTTGTAGGTACTGCTGGTCAGTCACTTGGTGTTTGGAACGCTGGTGGTTTGCATATCAAACTTGAAGGTGATGCAAACGATTACGTGGGTAAAGGTATGGCGGGTGGTCGTGTGTCGATCTTCCCACCAAAAGGTTCACCCTTCCAAACGCAAAATACCGCGATTATTGGTAACACCTGTTTATATGGTGCGACTGGCGGTAAAGTCTTTGCGGCAGGTACTGCGGGCGAGCGTTTTGCAGTTCGTAACTCAGGTGCATTTGCAGTCATTGAAGGTGCAGGTGACCACTGTTGTGAATATATGACAGGTGGTGTGGTGACAGTACTGGGTAAAGTCGGTCATAACTTCGGTGCAGGCATGACTGGTGGTTTTGCTTATGTCCTTGACCTTGATAATGACTTTGTTGACTACTATAACCATGAGTTGATTGACTTAAATCGTATCTCAACTGAGGCGATGGAAGATCATAAAGAAAACCTCCTTCGTATTCTTGATGAACATATTCAAGAGACTGGAAGTGCTTGGGCATACAAAATCCGTAATGAGTTCGACTTCTATAGTCGTAAGTTCTGGCTTGTAAAACCAAAAGCTGCTAATTTGCAATCGCTTTTGAAAACAACCCAAGCTGATCCACAATAATTCCACGACTGCAAAGACATAGGCAGGTGCAGAGGTGAAGGACACCACTGCGCCTACCCACGGAGAGAGACATGGCAGAACGCCTCAATAATGACTTTCAATTTCTGGATGTAGCACGCCAAGATCCAGAGAAAAAAGATATTACTGTCCGCAAAGCAGAGTTTGTGGAAATTTATAAACCCTTTACTGCGGAAGTTGCTGCGAATCAAACGCACCGTTGTTTAGGATGTGGTAACCCATATTGTGAATGGAAATGCCCAGTACATAACTATATTCCAAACTGGTTAAAGCTGATTGCAGAAGGTCAAATTTTCCAAGCGGCTGAGCTTTGCCATCAAACCAATACCTTGCCAGAAGTATGTGGTCGTGTTTGTCCGCAAGACCGTTTGTGTGAAGGTGCATGTACCTTAAATGATGGTTTTGGTGCGGTTACGATTGGTAATGCAGAAAAATATATCAATGATACAGCGTTCGCTTTGGGCTGGCGTCCAGATATGTCTGGCGTGAAATGGACCAATAAAAAAGTTGCCATTATTGGTGCGGGTCCAGCAGGTTTAGGCTGTGCTGATATTCTTGCTCGCGGCGGTGTGAAACCAGTTGTATTTGATAAACGCCCTGAAATTGGTGGTTTACTTACATTTGGTATTCCAGAATTTAAAATGGAAAAAGATGTGATGAAACGTCGTCGTGAAATCTTCACGGGGATGGGTATCGAATTCCGCTTAAATACTGAAATCGGTGTTGATGTAACGATTGAACAACTCCTTGCTGAATACGATGCGGTATTTATGGGGATGGGAACCTATACTTACATGAAAGGTGGTTTCCCTGGCGAAGATCTTGATGGTGTTTACGATGCCTTAGATTTCTTAATTGCTAACGTCAATCGTTGCCAAGGTTGGGAAAAAAATCCAAGCGAATACATCAGTGTTGATGGTAAAAAAGTGATTGTTCTTGGTGGTGGTGACACTGCAATGGACTGTAACCGTACTTCATTACGCCAAGGTGCGCATGATGTGACATGTGCTTACCGTCGTGACGAAAGCAACATGCCGGGTTCCGCACGTGAAGTGAAGAATGCCTATGAAGAGGGTGTAAAATTCCTGTTCAATCGCCAACCGATCGAAATTGTTGGTGAAAATGGTAAAGTGACTGGTGTTAAAGTGGTGACTACCCAAATGGGTGAGCCTGATAGTCGCGGTCGTCGTAGTCCTGAGCCTATTCCGGGTTCTGAAGAAATCTTACCAGCAGATGCAGTATTGCTTGCATTCGGTTTCCGTCCAAGCCCAGCTGATTGGTTTGGTTCTGCGAATGTTGGATTAGATGGTTCAGGTCGTGTTGTTGCGGCAGAACAACAAGAATTTAAATTCCAAACGTCTAATCCAAAAATCTTCGCTGGCGGAGATATGGTGCGTGGTTCTGACCTTGTTGTTACTGCAATTTGGGAAGGTCGCCAAGCAGCAGAAGGTATTTTAGATTACTTAGGTGTCTAACTAATCTTTATAGTTTGATTGCGATAAAGCCTGCTCAAGCAGGCTTTATTTTTTTCATCTTATCTTTTTGGTAGTTTTAGCAAATCTTGTAAGCTTTTTTGCCCTGTCGCTGATCATTTTTCAGCATGATACTCGAAGACCAATCAGGAAATTGTGCAGGCAATAAAGATGGCTCTTGCAAATGTGAATGCTGAAAAAACCTATTTAAATAGACCAAAAGCTTTGGGTATTACGGTTCGTCGTTTGCAGTTTAATCCAAAAAAAATTAAACGACATTATTTCGCTAATTCTCCACTAATGTCACATCTCTTAACGGCTTTGTCTTCAACATTTCCAATCGGTGAACAATATTTTGTAAATAGCGTGAGGAATGTTAGGGATAAAGTCCAAGAGCCACAGTTACAAGCACAAATTGCAGCATTTATCGGGCAAGAAGCGATGCATTCTAAAGCACATACCGAATTTAATGATGCATGGCGAAGAGATGATTACAATCTAGATCGTTTTCAAGCATGGCTTGCAAAACGTGATGATACACTGAGAAATATTCACCCTAAATTACAGCTTGCGTTGACCTGTGCATTTGAACATTTTACAGCGATGTTAGGTGGTTATATTCTGAAGCATCCAGAGATTCTAAGTACTTTAGATGATGATGCGATGAAACTTTGGGTTTGGCACGCGATTGAAGAAATCGAGCATCGCTCGGTTGCTTTTGATGTCTATCAAGAGGTCTATGGTGATGACCGAATTCGTCGTCTGTTGATGCGTAGCGTGACCACTGGATTTGCAAGTCTCACTTTTTATGCAACATCACGTTTAATTTGGCAAGATAAGTGGAAAAGCTTGCCGAAAGTTGGTGGGAATGTATTTGGGATGTATTTGCTTGGGAAAATGTTTATTCAACTGATTCCAGAATACTTGTCTTATTATCAAGCGGATTTTCATCCTGCAAAGCACGACTATACGAAATTAGTGAATTATTGGAAAGCACGTATGGCGGATGAGTATGGTATGGTCAGTTTTCAAGAAGAAAAATTTTCAAAATTATATAGTTAATCCATTTTTTATAAACATAAACGTTGTGCTTAACAAGGCATTACTCAAGGCCATTGAGTAATGCCTTTTTTTTATTTAAATACGTATAAAGTAACTTTAATAAATGTTACACAGCGAACAAAAAATCACATTACAATGAATTATTGCAAAAAATATAAAGAAAAACCTGAGGATAAATTTTTATGAAAGTTATTAAGAAAACCGCATTAGCAACAGTATTAACAAGCACCTTGTTGTTCACAGGTTGTGGATATAATACTTTACAAGTGAAAGATGAAGCCGTAAGTGCTTCATGGTCTGAGGTGCAAAACCAGTATCAGCGTCGAGCAGATCTTGTGCCCAATCTTGTCAATGTGGTTAAGGGCTATGCTAAACATGAAGAGCAAGTCCTCACAGAGGTTACGCAAGCTCGTTCTAATGTTGCGGGTTTAAAAGTAGATAAAGAAGTTTTAGAAGACCCAGCGCTATTCGAAAAATATCAACAAGCACAAAGTCAATTGACAGGTGCATTATCTCGTTTGATTGCTGTTTCTGAAAATTATCCAGATTTAAAAGCCAATGAACAATTCCGTGATTTACAAGCACAATTGGAAGGTACAGAAAATCGAATCGCGGTTGCTCGTAATCGCTATATTACGACCGTGCAAGATTACAACTCATATGTGCGTCAGTTCCCACAAGCAATGACGGCAAAAGTCATTGGTATGAAAACCAAAGAGAACTTCAAAGCGGAACAGTCGGCTCAACAAGCACCAACAGTATCATTTAATTAAGATTTGAAATTGTTCTTGATGGGTTTGGAGTTGCCATATGTTGGAAGAAATTAGACAAAAACCTAAGCAGCTTTCGGCTGTTTTCATGATTGTTTTTGTAACACTATTTTTTCAACATACAGTTTGGGCTGAGGTTGCGACTGCAGCAGATGAAACTGATTTAGTTGTTGCAAGTAAAATTATTCAAGAACAGCAAAAGAATAAGCCCACGCCTTCAAGTGTTTCAGATACTGAAACACCAGTATTGCCTAAAGTTGCGAATGATATGGCTGAGGGTGAATCCATACGTGGTTTACCGACTTTACATCAGCCCATCATAGATCAGACCAAAATATTAAGTGATGCGGAAATACAGCAACTCAATCAAAAAATACTGACGTTGTATCAGCAGGGTAAAGCTCAGATTGGGGTGATTATTGTACCAACCACTGGACAGGAAGCTATTTTTGATTTTGCTTTACGTACAGGTGAAAAATGGCAATTAGGTTCTGCTAAACGTGATAATGGTTTGTTAATGGCAATTGCAGTCAATGATCGCAAAATTCAGATTCTAACAGGCTATGGTCTAGAAGGTGTTTTACCTGATGTGGTACTGAGCCGTATTATTCGTAATCAAATTACACCTTATTTTAAACAAGGTCAGTATGCTCAAGGAATCTCATCAGGTTTGGATGAGATAAGCCAGATTGTGAATCAAGATCCAGAAATTGCACAACAGGCTGCCCAAGAATTAAAAGACCGTCATGAACAAGCTTTACGTGAGCAACAAGCGAAAGATAATACGCTAACTATGGCGCTATTTATCCTTGTAGCCGGTGTTGTAGGTTCATTCATTGTTGGCAATCGTTTAAGCGCTGCTACAGCTGGCGTTACCGCTGCTGCTGCTGGACTTTTAAATGGTGCAGGTATTTTGATGAGCTTATTGCTTGGTTTTGGTATCTTCTTTTTACTGATTACTTCACTAGCTCAGCTTATTTTTCAAGCTTTTCTATCTGGAGGAGGAAGAGGTGGCGGTGGTTTTGGTGGAGGAAGCGGTGGCGGATATAGTGGCGGTGGTGGTAGCTTTGGTGGCGGAGGAGCATCAGGTTCATGGTGACAAAGACGGATACAACGGAAATCATTACGCAATCGAAACTAGAAGAATACGCGCAACCTAGTTTAAAACGCTGGTTCAAACATTTTTTATATATTTCTTCTGCACATCGTTTTTTTAATAAAAAAGACCGCTTAGATATTGCACAAGCTGTGCAGCAAGCCGAAAAAGGGCATGTCGGTGAAATTCAAGTGGTAATAGAAGGGCATATACCATGTTCACAGGCTTATCATCAAAACACACGGCTACGTGCTCAGCAGCTATTTGCCGAATTAGGTGTATGGGATACTGAATTGAATAGTGGGGTTTTGCTTTATTTGAACCTTTGTGAGCGCAAAGTTGAGATTGTGATTGATCGTGGTCTTAAAAATGCGACTAAAACTGAGATTTGGAATCATATTTGTCAGCGTATAGTCTATCAACTTGCTCAAAAACAACATTTGGAAGCCATCAAAAGCGGAATTGGTGAGATTGGTCAAGTATTAGATCATTATTATTCTAATTCGAAGATAGATAACAAAAATGAATTGCCAAACGAGCCTATCATTATAAATTGAACGATTTAATAGTTTTATGATCTTTTTGGACACATCTAGAGCACGCTTATCGGCTCAATAGCTCTATAAAAGGCTATTTCTTAAAAAACCTTTTTATCTTCCGATAAACGGTTATGTAAATATTCATAATTTTAATGTGATTTGTTTCGCTCAATTTTACACCTCTTCGATAGAAATCATGCTTAATTGATACGATGTTTGAAAATAAGTCGTGAAAGGTGACGTTTTTTGTCATTTTTTGTCATAAAGAGTGATAATTGCATTAAAACTAATCTGCAATAATATTCTTTTAAGTCTCTGTTTTTTTGAGTTAAAATTGGCTAAGCTAAGGATTGGCATAGAACATGCTAAATACAAAGTAGCTGAAAAGGCTTATAAAAATTTAATACATTGGAGAAATGTTATGAAATCAATGCAAAAGGGTTTTACTCTTATCGAATTAATGATCGTTGTAGCGATCATTGGTATTTTGGCTTCATTTGCAATTCCTGCATATCAGGACTACATTGCAAAAACTCAAGTTTCTGAGCTAGTTGGTTTAGCTGATGGTTTAAAAACTGACATCGCTGATGAACTACAGCGCTCAGCATGTACTCAATTAGCAGCTGGTACTCCTGCTGCTACAGGTAAATATGGAACTGTTGCAATTTTACCAGCTGCTGGCGCTGCTCCGACTGCGGGTACTGTTACAGTTGGCGGAGCTTCACAAGCAACTACTGGTTGTTCTGTGGTAGCTACAGTTGCTACTGCTGGTACATCTAATAAAATTGCTGGTGGTGCTTTAAATCTATTAGTTTTAGCTAATGGTACTTTAGTTCAAGACCCTACAAAAGTTGCTACTGATGTTCAAGCTAAGTTTGTTCCAACAGCTCTTAAACCATAATATATAAAATTTTATATAAAATGCCCAGTTCGCTGGGCATTTTGCATTGTGAATGAAAGAGTGGATATAAGGATGTCTAAGCGAATAAATTTTTTTTTGTGCCATTTGTCTATTTCTCTGGTATTTGCTTTAGTCGCAATATTTATGGTCTTTTGCGTCTGGTACCCTGCTCCTTTAGCAAAAGCAAATGGGGTTAGCTATATTTTTATGATGATGTTAGCGATCGATGTTATTTTAGGTCCCTTGCTAACTTTATTGATTTATAAACAAGAAAAAAGAACGTTAAAATTTGATGTAGGGGTTATTATTTTAATTCAGATTTCCGCATTTTTATATGGATTTCATGCGATTGCTCAGGGACGTCCCGTTTGGTTAGTGTTTTATTATGACCGTTTTGATCAAGTTCGTGCTATAGATATAGACTCAAGAAATTTAAATTTTGCACAAAAACAATTTAAGTCTACTCCGCTATTTGGTGTGGAATATGCAGCTGTTAGATTCTCAGCAGATGTTAAAATTCGCCAAGCAGATACTTTAATGGAGTTGGATGGTACAACACTTGCTGAACGACCAGAGAAATACATACCATTAAACCAAGTCGTAAATCAAATTGTCGCAAAATCAAAAAATGTTGATAAACTAGAAGAGTTTAATGATAAAGAAATAGTTCATAAAATATTAAATACGTATCCACAAGCAAATGCTTGGTTGCCACTAAAATCAAATAATATTGATATGGTTGTACTTATTAATAAACAAAAGGGTGAGGTTGTTAAAATTGTAGACTTACGACCATGGAAATAAATCAACGCAAGTTAATTCATTATTAGGATTTGTTTAAATGAGCTTCGATGTATAATCTATCGAAGCTCATTTTTTTATGTCGATATGCAAATTCTTCGTAGTGTAGTTGCAGCTTTGCTGATTAGTTTTGCTTGGCTGTCACCATTTCATACCTATCCTTGGGTGACATTTTCCAGTGAGCTGGCAAGCTTCGGAGCTGCTTTGGCATTACTAAGTATTTTGCTCAAACAAAATATTAAAATTCCTAAACCTCAACTTTTGATGTTGCCTTTGCTTTTGATTCCTGTATTTCAATGGCTATTTGGACTCGTTCCAGATTTTAGTGTGGCATTGCTAAGTTTTTCATATGTTTTTATGTTCTGGTTGATGATGATAGGTGGATATAACCTGTCCTCTACATCTGAAAATCGTCAACGCTCTATGCAAGGGGCGAGTTATGTAGCACTAAGCGTTGCTTTTATAAGTAGTTTGATTGCGATTATTCAATGGTTGAATCTAGAGTCAAATTTTAGTTGGATTATTCAACTGAAAGGAAGCCGACCATATGCGAATTTTGGTCAACCCAATAATTTAGCTACATTTTTGATTATAGGTTTAATGGGTGCGTTGTTCTTATATGAAAAGCATAAAGCATCTTTGTGGCTACTTATCCCGTCAAGTTTATCTATCTTATTTGCGATTTGCTTAACGCAGTCACGTACTTCTTGGCTAGTCTGTATTTTTATTTGTATATATTGGATGATTAAGCAATATAAGAATAAACCAAGACTTAATTTTATTAAGTTATTTGGTTGGACTGCTACTTATTTTTTAATTGCGGGCTATTTATTGCCTATTATCGCACAAGTCATGACGACAAGTGTTGGAGAGGCGGTAACCCATACAGCATCACTAGCAGAACGTGCAGGTTCAGGGCATGAGCGTCTTGGGATGTGGATGCAAATTATACATGCCATAGGTGAGCGTCCGTGGTTTGGTTATGGCTGGAATCAAACAAGTGTCGCGGTTGTGGAAAGTATCCATTTTAATACCGTACAAGTTTGGTTTAATAGCGCACATAATATTCTGTTAGATCTTTTGGTTTGGAATGGTTTGCCATTAGGCTTTTTAATTATTGCGTACTTTGCGATTTGGTTATTTTGGTTAAGTAAAAATGCAAAAGATACAATTTCGATTGTGGCAATATTAATGGTCAGCGCAATTTTGATGCATGCGATGTTGGAGTTTCCGCAACGCTATGCTTACTTTTTATTACCAATGGGTTTTTTATTGGGATTAATTCAAGCCCAAACGCCAAATTTAAACGGTGTTACCTTACATCGAAATATTATTCGTTGTGTATGGCTCGTTTCTCTGATTGTCTTACTGTTGATTTGGCGAGATTACAAACTGTTCCAAGAGAATAGTAAATTGGTTTTCAAACAAAAACCAGTTTCAGAAGAGATATTGGGCAGTTCTAAAATATTGATACTTACTCAATTTCAGCAAAGATTAGATTGGATTGCTTTGAAGCCTCAAACCTTGATGTCTGATTCAGATCTTAGCGTAATTGGCGAAATGGTTGAAAATAAGGCTACACCTTATAATTTAAAAAAATATGCACAGTTACTTGTTTACAATCATAAGCTTGATGAGGCGGAGAAACAATTATTTGTTTTACAACAATTGTATAAGCAAAAAATAAGTTTGGCAGAAATTATGGAATTAAATAATAAATAAAGTTGTAAAATTCATCTACTTTATCTTTTAAGGGATAAAGTAGATGACATGCTTTAAATTTGGCTTTGGATATAGTTCTCGATGCCAACGTTTTCAACTAAATCAAGTTGTGTATCGAGCCAATCCCAATACTCTTCTTCTTTCTCTAAAATTTCCTGAACTAAATCACGTGTAACGTAGTCTTGTTGTACTTCAGCAAGTTCAACAGCTTGTTTAATTGCTTCAATGTTTTCTTTTACTTTACGAATGTCGCAATTGAGGACTTCAATGGTATGTTGTCCAATATACAACTTACCTAGATGCTGTAAATTAGGTAGACCTTCTAAGAATAAGATCCGTTCAATCACCTTATCTGCATGTTTCATTTGACGAATTGATTCTTTATATTCAGCGGAGCCAAGTTTTTCAATTCCCCAGTCATTAAACATACGAGAGTGTAAAAAATATTGGTTAATTGCAGTTAAATGGTGATAAAGCACCTGATTCAGTTGATTAATCACGTCTCGATTGCCTTTCATTGCACTTACTCCATAACACTATGACGCCCTAGTTTTTAAGGCAATTTATATGATTTTAATCAACAAATAATAATCTGACGAGTAAATTATAGAACGGCAAATGAAAATCACAATCAAAATACGAAAAGCATTTTGGATTTATACTAAAGTGAATAACTGAAATAAAAAAACCGCTTATCTGAGGAATGGTTAAAGTTCGACAAGAAGCGGTGGAGTCGTAAACAGATAGTTAAATGAGGTTGTTGATGTGTTGGATTACTTTAAATTATGCAGCAACTGAAATACGAGCAGCTATTTCTGCGAGCTCATCACTAATAATAGAACGGGCTTCGGGTGCACAGCGACCACAGCAAGTGCCTAAGTCGAGTAAATCACGAATTTCACGATAACTTTCAGCGCCGTTTACAACAGCGTCTTTGATATCTTGATCTGTGATTCCACGGCATAAACAGACATACATGGGAGTGATCCACAAATATTAATGCGATAATTGATATTATTGATAATTGTTATCGTTTGTCAATGAATTTCATTCTTAGAGTGAATATATTCTTATTGAGAATTTGAATAAAAAAATACCACCTGATCGGTGGTATTCTTTCTTCATTTTATCTATTTGATAAATATAGTATTTAATTCTATGTTGGAATAATAACAATACCATCCATTTCGACTAGTGCACTTTTAGGTAGGCTTGCTACACCCAATGCTGCACGAGCTGGATACGGCTGAGCAAAATATTCGCCCATAATTTGGTTCACCAATTGGAAGTGAGAAAGATCTGTAAGGAAAATATTCAATTTAGCGATATCTGCTAAGCTGCCACCTGCGGCTGCGCATACAGCTTTTAGATTGTCGAATACACGACGAATCTGAGCCTCAATACCTTCTACAAGTTCCATACTGTATGGGTCTAAGCCAATTTGACCTGAAAGATAGAGCGTATTGCCAACAAGAATTGCTTGAGAATATGTTCCGATAGCAGCAGGGGCGTGTTCAGTATGAATAACTTGACGTGACATTAAGCTCTCCTATGTCATTGTTTCTATCTTAAACAATGTGACTTTAACACAAAAGTTTGGCTCGGAAACGGTCGAATACTGTTTAGTCGCAATTGTTTGCAAATGATTCATTAGCTTTAAGAATATGGAATCTTACAATTTTAGGTCTGGGCGAACATCGTGTATTAAACGATTAACTAATTTTTGCAACCTCTGGTTGGGCGGTTGGCATATTTAAGCGTTCAATCCGTGGGAAGCCAAAATGCATGCGTAAATCACGAATAATTTGGGCAATTTGATTTCGATTGCTCACGACTATATTCACATAGGTTTTCTGGTCTTGAGAATAGACCATTTCTACGCCTGTTTTGGCTTTGCGGCATTGATAAATCAGGTCAGAAATTTGTTCGTCACTCATCGTCATATGAATACATAAGAATGCACTAAAGCGAACATCATCAATTTCTTCTGATTGCCAGTGTAAAGGCATAATGTTTTCAGGATGTAGGTGTTGTTCATGCAGTAAATTACGGCAGCGTGAACGGTGTACGATTAAACCACGTCGAGATAAATGTCCTTGAATTGGATCTCCAAGCACAGGATTACAACAGTGTGCATATTTTACATCAACACCCTCAGTTCCTAAAATCAAGCGATCGGAAGTTTCATGATGCTGAGAGTGATAATCTTGAGCAAATAAATGATTTGCAACCAATTGAGGTAATAAATCCCCAACTGCGATTTGTTCAAATAGCGTATCTTTATCAGCTAAATGTCGCCACTCAAGCACACTAATCCAGTCTTCTGCTGAAAGGTCATCTATAGAGCGATGAAATAGTTTTAAAGCGCGATTAAGTGCTTGCTGACCTACAAGGCGTTGCTCATCAATATCTTGTTCTCTTAGCAAATTCTGTAATGCACGACGTGCTTTTTGAGTATTAATGAAACTGAGCCAATCTGGATTCGGTGTTGCTAATACGTCTGTGATAATTTCAACTACTTGTCCGCTATGCAATGGAGTTGAAAGAGGACGAATTTCACCATCAACTTTTGCACCAACAGCATGATTGCCTAAAAATAGGCTGGCTGAGTAGGCGAAATCAACGACAGTGGCGCCTTGAGGAAGCTCATGTAATTGACCATGCGGCGTATAGACCCAAATTTTTTCTTGATGTAAATAATCAAGTAAGTCGCTAAAAGTGGTTTTTGCACAATCACTGTCTATGAGCGTATTTAGGTTCTGCATCGAAGCTTGAATTGCCGAACGGCATGCTTGAGGTGCATTCTCTCCGAGTACTACACCAAAACGAGCAGCTTTACGCATTAATTCGGTTTGGATCGTCAAAGATAATGTTGTTTTTTCACCTTTTAGCTTAATCATTAATGATTGATTGCCACCTGGTAAAGGGCGGCGAATATGATCGTTATATTGTAAGACTTGAAAATTATCTTTGAGTGCTTCGACTAGACGGTCGCAATCAGCAATACTTTGAAGAATAATTTCAAAAGCATGGCTATGACTTAGTTCATTTAAATCAATTTCATTTTTTACAAAATGACGTAGTAGTTCGATGTTATTATTTTTCTTCTTAATACGCCCTTGTAGATTATATTTTTTCAGCAAATCTGATAATTTTTGCTCCCATACCGCTTGGTATTCACAACGTTTGGGTTTGGTTTCTAATAATGCGGTTTGCACATCATTAAACATATCCAAATCAAGATTTTGATAACATAAGTGTTCTAGGTTATCGGCCATCTCATTCATACCGACAAGACGTGCCATGGGTACGAAAATATCAAAGGTTTCTTGCGCGATACGTGCTCGTTTATCTGGACGCAATGCACCTAGGGTTGTCATATTATGATAGCGATCTGCTAATTTAATAATAATGACACGTGGATCTTGTAAAGTAGCCTGTAGAATTTTGCGGAATGATGCTGCCTTATTATATTCTTTATCACTTGAGTGGCTGAGTTTAGTCACACCATCAACAAGTTCGGCAACTACGGATCCAAATTTTTCACCAATCTCATCTTTGCTAAATTCAGTATCTTCTATCACGTCGTGTAATAAGGCTGCCATAAGCGTATCAGCATCTAAACGCATATGTGCCAGAATGCAACTCACAGCAATAGGATGAAGAACGTAGGGCTCACCACTTTTTCGTGTAATACCACTATGTGCTAAATCAGCAAAATCACAGGCAGCAAGTACACTCTGAATATCACTATCTTTGAGATAGGCTTCAATAATGACCTTAAGTTGTTGCTTGGCTTGGCTGACCTCTTCGCCTGGCATAAAACACCTTTTATAACATGAATTCAGGAATAAATAAGACTAGCTTCTAATGAAAAGCATATTGTGAAACTTGTCAATTTGTTCATTAGAAAAACTCGTAAATTTTTTCAATGAAATATATTGTTTTTACCAATATGGCGCTGAAATTTTCAACAAACAAAAAAGCCCAGTGTATTCACAATGGGCTTTTAGACAAAGCAAATCCAATTTAGAAAGAGAAGCCTTCTAAATTTAATGAGTTTGTAGACAACACCATATCAAGATTTGAAGTCTGATAATCTTGATCGCGTTGTTTTAAAATTTCTTTAGTGACATGACCTGCCGCAATTTCGCGTAATGAAACGACTGTTGGTTTATCATTATCCCATTCTACAGTTGGTTCCATACCTTGACGTGCTAATTGGCGTGCACGTTTACTCGCTACCAGTACTAACTCAAAACGGTTATCTACGTGGTCTAAACAATCTTCAACGGTTACACGTGCCATAAGTTGTCTCGTTTGAACATTACATTTGAAAAGACTAAATAGTATAAAAGGCTTTTAAATAAGACTCAAGTTATTCACGATTAAGGGTGATTAACTTTTCAATTAATTGCTGGTGACGAGCACTTTGCTGTAAGGTAACTAAACGATTTGCTGTAATAATTGCTTCTAAATCATGAACAGCTTTATTGAAATCATCATTGATGATGATGTAATCGAAATTTGCGAAATGACGCATATCTTCTACAGCACAACTTAAACGATGTTCAATTACTTCAACTGAATCTGTTCCGCGATTAGATAATCGTTGTCTTAAATCATATTGAGTTGGCGGTAAGATAAAAATTTGTTTTGATTCAGGAAAAAGTCGACGAACTTGATCAGCACCCTGCCAGTCAATCTCGAGTAACACATCATGACCTTGTTGTAATTGTTCTTTGACTTTGGCTTGAGATGTACCGTAGTAATTACCAAATACTTCTGCATACTCAATAAAACCACCTTGTTCTACTTGAGCTAAAAAAGTTTCAGTATCAGTAAAATGATAGTGAACACCATCAAGTTCACCAGAGCGTTGACCGCGTGTAGTATGAGAGACAGAAACGTGTAAATTGCTGACTCGATCGAGTAGGGCTTTAACGAGAGATGTTTTGCCTGTTCCTGATGCCGCAGAAACGACAAACAATAGACCCGACATGATATTTTTCCTGATATGATAAAATATCTTGGCTATTGTAGTGTAGCGTGCCATTAAACGAAATAGTTTGGCATAAATATTCAGGTGATAAGAGAGGATGTTATGGAAATTGTATTGGCCAATCCGCGAGGCTTCTGTGCTGGTGTTGACCGTGCGATAGCAATCGTCAATCGCGCACTAGAATGTTTTAATCCGCCAATTTATGTTCGTCATGAAGTCGTACACAACAAGTTTGTGGTTGATGATCTACGTCAGCGTGGCGCAGTGTTTGTTGATGAGCTGGACCAAGTGCCAGATGGCTCGATTGTGATTTTTAGTGCTCACGGTGTTTCAAAAGCTGTACAACAAGAAGCAGATCGTCGAGGTCTAAAAGTATTTGACGCAACTTGCCCTTTAGTGACTAAAGTACATATTGAGGTCACGAAATATGCTAGAGAAGGAACGGAAGCAATCCTAATTGGGCATGAGGGGCATCCTGAGGTTGAAGGCACAATGGGGCAATATGATAAATCTGGTGGCGGAAAGATTTATCTGGTTGAAGATGAAGAAGATGTTGAAGCTTTGGTGGTTGAACATCCTCATAAAGTTGCATTTGTCACTCAAACGACGCTTTCGATTGATGATACTGCTAAGGTCATCGATGCCTTAAGAACAAAATTTCCTAAGATCCAAGGTCCGAGGAAAGATGATATTTGTTATGCCACTCAAAATCGTCAAGATGCGGTACGTGATTTGGCTGAACAATGTGATGTAGTGTTGGTAGTAGGTTCTCCGAATTCATCGAATTCAAATCGCTTACGCGAGTTGGCAGAGCGGATGGGTAAATCTGCTTATCTCGTGGATAATGCTGATCAGCTTGAAAAAGAATGGTTTAAGCAAGAAAGTAAAATCGGTGTGACTGCAGGTGCATCTGCGCCAGAGATACTAATCAAACAAGTGATTCAACGGTTACAAGATTGGGGTGCAGCCCCTCCTAAAGAGTTGGATGGACGAGAAGAGAACATTACATTTAGCTTACCTAAAGAGTTACGTATTCAGGTGATACAAGCCTAATTTTTATAGAAAAATGTGAACTAAAAACGGATGATCTGCAGTCTATCCGTTTTTTTATGATGCTTATCTGCTTTGTATTGGTTCTGTAAAAATAAGATTTAATATAAATTAAGGGAATTTGGATAATCAGGTGCAAAACGATGGGGAACAATCGAGGATTCACCTTAATTGAATTGATGGTGACAATTGCTATACTTGCAATTATTGCAACATTAGCAGCGCCTAGTTTTGGAAATTTTGTAGCTCAACAAAAAATAAATAGTTCTACTCGAGAAATCCTTCTGTCAGTAGATTTAGCAAAATCACGTGCGTCATTAATGAAAGCTCCAGTGGCCTTATGTTTAAACAAGACCAATACCGACAATAATTTCGATGCAAATGAATGTGCGATTCAAGCAGCAATACCAGGGTATGCTGCTATGGACGCTAATCAAAAACTAGAAGTTCAGAAAACTAGAGTGATATTGGCTCAGATAAATCCTGATGTCGTAGTTCGTTCCACAAGTGGCATTAGTATATTAGTGAATGAAGTCGGAGGGGCTAGTGCAACTCAAACATTTGATCTATGTAAATCAGGTAAACAAAAGACCATTACAGTTACAAGATTAGGAATCATCACTCAAACTCCAGGAACTTGCTAATGAGAATCAATAATTATCAAAAAGGTGTTGGTATGATCGAAGTTTTGGTCGCACTTTTATTGTTGGCAATCGGTGTTTTAGGATACAGTATTTTACAATTAAGAGCTGTTGAAGCTTCAGGCGAGGCTTTATCTCGATCGCAAGGGATGCTGATTTTACGTACTTTAGCTGAAAATATGAGAGCTAATTCCACAGCTCAGAATAATTATCCTGCTGCTGTAAGAGGATATACAAATATCACGAGCATACCTACAGCTCCTTCACCAAGTTGTTTTAATCCAACAACAGCTTGCACACCAGTACAAATGGCAAATTATGATGCCTTTATTGCTGCTAGAGATGCTTTCGAGATAGGTATGAATCTAACTATGGACGATTGTCCAGGTGTAGGGGCCTCACCAATCAGAAGACAGTGTTTATTTATATCATGGGGAAATACATCTTTAAGTGCCACTAATACTTCAGCGAATGTTAGTCAGTGCATGACTGCTGCTGGAGTATATGTCAATGGTTCGAATTGCTTGATGATGGAGGCCTATTAAATGAAAGTCTCTATTCAAAAGAATAATAAATATCAGCTGCAGCTAGGTTTTACGCTTGTAGAGCTTATGGTGGCATTGGCATTAGGACTTCTCATTTCTGCTGCTGCTGTGCAGCTTTTTCTTGGAGGTGTATTAACTTCTAGGATGCAAGAAGCAAATGCTGAATTACAAAATAGTGGTGTATTCGGGTTAGATTATGTTGCAAGAGATATTCGTTTAACCAACTATCTTAATACTGATTTTCCTAATTTAAATGAACAAACTCCTTGGGGAGGTGTGGTTTTAACAGCTAAAACGGCAGCAGTCAGTGATGCAAATATACCTATTCCTGCAGCTGCCCCATTTATTTCAACTGGTTTGTTGAGTCATAGTGTTGGTACTGGTGAAGCTGTAAGTACTACCCAAAATGAATGGCAAGGTCTATCAAATGTAAATCAATCAAGTGATCAGCTCACGATACAATTTGTTGCTCCACGTGCAATGGTAAATTGTGAGGGTGCTAATGTTCAATCAGGTGACTATGTTATTGAACGTTACTTTATTAGGCGAGCAGATGCATCTCTGACCACAGGTAACGATTATGGTTTAGCATGTGATGCTAATACTCCTACTCCAAGTGGTACAACAGCCGTATCTAAACCAACCTCAATAACAGGGTTTGGCGGAGCGGGTGAGTTGATCATGCCGCGGGTTGATCATTTTGCGGTGCAGTTAGGTACTAAAAACCAAAATGGAAATCTAGCTTATTACACGATAAATCAGTATAGAAATATTGCTAGAGCTGCAAGAACTGCAGCCACACCTAGTGATCCTCCACGTATCGTTTCAGTCAAATTAGCTGTTTTAGTTCGTTCGACGGATAATACTCGGAATGATTCTATAGATTTAACTAAAAACATTAATATTTTAAATCAGAGTGTTACTTTGAATGATGCGAATACAAAATATGCTAGAAGGGTTTATAGCACTACTGTAACTTTTAGAAATGGTTTGGGAGAAAAATAATGAGAAACCAACTTATACTTCCAAATCAGCAAAAAGGTGCAACTTTAATCGTTGTTTTGATTATGTTACTTGTGATAACTATCGTTGGGGTGATTGCAATACGTATAGCGACAACATCACTTAATATTGCCACTAATAGTCAAATCGGCCAGTTACTATTACAAACCAGTGATACGCCCACTAATACTATTCTCAATCAAAGTCAATTCAAAAATTTAACTTCTGTTATGGGAGCAGTAGGTAAAGCAATAAGTGATCAACAAGATCCTTTGAGTAGGGGGCGTGAATATACTTTTTGTTATAGACCAACAGCTTCATTGCAAATGGGAAGTATTTTAGATGTCACTGTTCTTATTCCCCCATCAGCAACTTCAGCAGATAATACTAAAGCAACTGTAGATACTACTGAAAGCAATCGTAGCGGCTTTTGTAATTTAGAGGCCGATTTTGGTAGTGCGCGGCAGGCTGTAGTTACTCAAGTTTCTGTAAAATATATTAATGATGATACTTTAAATGCTGCTCCAGGTGCGAGCTTAGAACGCGGTTCAGATGCAAGTAAAGATGGCAATATTCAACAAGGTAAAGTTGTTGGTCGTGTAAGGATAACTGCTACATCAATTTTACCGAATTATTCTAGTGCTAGCTTAGCTGATGTTCAACGTGACTGTATTGGAGATGCCTCAGCTGTTGGTTATATTAATGACAACTCTGACGCAGATCTTAATACAAAAAGAACGATTGCTGATTGTTTGAGTGATTATGGAATTCCAGTAAATACACAAATTCAAGAAATAGACTTGAAGACACGTTATGTTCAGGTAACTGCACCAACGTAAATGGGGAGAATTAGGATGGAAAAGCACAAAAAATTAAATCCCAAAAAAAATACTCACCAAATTAAATATGGTGTGTCATTTACTTGGGCATTTACTGGAACGGTATTGATCGCTTCTTCTGTTGCTCAAGCTACAGATATGCAGATCTATGCTGTACCAACAGCAGGTAAAAAAACGATCGTTATGATGTTGGACACCTCTGGTTCGATGGGTTATACACTTAGTTCAGGCTATAGTTTGTATGATGATTATGGCTTAACAAGTAGTACGTGTAGTGTAACTTCGGCAACTAGTTCAACAACACCATCTTATACGCGTTATTATTGTTCAATATCTGCAAGTACGACAAATGCGAAAGTTAAAGATACCTCTTCTGGCTGTGAGGCACAACCTCTAGGAGCAACAGGCTCTTCAATCACAGGATATCGTTGCTATGATCGTTTGAGCCGTCTCAAAGATGGTATGTTTGCTTTTTTAGATAGCAATAATCCAACTTTAAATAATGTACGCGTAGGTTTGGGGCATTTTTCTGGTTATAACTCTGGTACAACAACAGGGGATGGCTCATCTGGTGAGATTCTTGTAGCTGCTAAGCAACTTGGAGCTACGGGTTCAGCTCAGCGAGTAGCATTGAAAACTGCCGTTGCGGGTTTAGTGGCAAGTAATGGTACGCCATCTGCCCATGCATATGCAGAAGCTGCTGCCTATCTAATGGGAACATCGACATATACTGAAAATCGAGTCTACCGTGATATTGCTGTGGAAAGGCAAAGATTAGTCAGAAAATATGTCACTATTTTTCTATCAGGAAAATATAATTATACTTATACCTACACTGTATCAAATTGTACGGCTTGGAATGCCACAGTTTTTGGTAATACCAATACACAAACTTGTTCAAATTGGGTAGCTAATCCTTCAACAACAGCTACAAGTACTGGTAATACTAATACAAATCCAGTATGGACATCTCAGCCGACATTTACCTATGACTCAACCAACCCCACCACAGTGAATAATCCTAGTGCGAATATTAACCAACAAATTATTTACAGGGTAAATGAATCCCAGTTGTATCAAATTAATGCGGATGCAAATAGTGGTGTTCCAAAATCAAAAAGTAGAGATACAACGTCGAACCCAGACATTGTAATGGATCGAACGGCTGATGATATTGACGTTGCCTATAAATCACCATTACCTGCCGCTGCCGATCGAGTTTCTTGTGACGGTCAGGGAATTTATTTCTTATCAGATGGTGCTGCAAATAGTTCCAGTACTGCTGAAGCTACACAAGTAATGTCAAAAGCTTTAGGGGATAAGGGGACTGGTTTTAGTTGTAGTGGCGGTCTAACAAATACAGGTAGTGACTCGGCTTGGGATTGCATGGGTGAGTTTGCGAAAAAACTTTATAACGGTGGGCAAATTCAATCAGATGTTGGTCAAAGTAAGAACCCTGTAAATCTTCCAATTCAAACAGCCTTTGTTGGATTTGGTTCTGTAATGAATAATTTAACAGCTACTTCTGGTGCAGATGATGCTCGGAATGCTTGTCGAATTAGTTCTAGAACTCAGGCTGATCGTACAGGTGATGATAAATGTTCTCCTAATCAATCTGGTTATCCGGTAACTGCACCAGGTTATGGTAATGGTGGTTTCTTTCCTACGCAAAGTGCTTCAGGCGTGACAGATAGTGTTATTTCATTTATTAATAACCTCGGCGCAACACCTTTAGAGCCACTAACTACGGGTGCAATCTCTGTACCTGCAGATGCGCTAAGTCCATCTGGTTTACAACCTTATGGATATTTACGTGCCTTAGAACCTGATCCACAAAGTAGTAAACTAATCTGGGCAGGTAATTTAAAACGATACAAAGTTCTATTATCAGGTGCAAATGCAGGTGCTTTTGGTGCTGCAGATGGGACTACTTTAGTATTTAATAAAGATGGCTCTTTCAAAACGACTACTAAAGATTTGTGGAACAGTAGCTCTGTATATAACGGTAAAAGTTACAACGATGGTGGAATTATTGGTTTAGGGGGGGCGTACTCACGAGTTCCAATGCCAATCTCAGGTCAAGTTGAAAATCTTACGATTAATCCTAAAAAATATGAATTTTTAGCCCAACCAAATGCTTTACGTAAACTGTTTAGTGATATTTCTGCAACTGGCGGTGCAACTTTAACAGCATCGAGCAATGGCGAAACTTTATTGCGTATTCCTATTGGTCCAATACCTCAAACTAATGTATCTACCTATGTGCTTGATAAGTTTAATACTCAGACTACGCTAAAAGATATTCCTGTTTATAGTAAGCAAAAGCTACTGAATTATTTAGGATTCAGCGTTCCGCTTGATACAACGGCAACATCTTTACCTGGCTCACTAACGCTATCAGCTACTCCGAATTTAGCAATGGGCGGTAGTATTCATTCATTCCCTGTGCAATTAACTTACTCTGGGACTTTAGATGCTTCAGGAAATTTAACGACTACTCGAAGCCAATCGATTCTCTATGGAACAATGGATGGAGGATTGCATCTTGTTGATAGCCAGACGGGTGTAGAGCAAATGGTATTTGTTCCGTCTGAACTCCTTCGTAATACAACAGCATCAAAAGCTTTGGTAAAAGGTGAGGGTGATCCAACAGCTCCAACACATGGCTTAGATGGTGCCTGGGTAGCTGATTCCTTATATGCTGTTCAAAAAGCGACTTCTTCAACTGGCGATAATTTGGTTAAAGCACGCCAAATGAACATTTACGGTGGTTTAAGAATGGGCGGAGAAAGCTATTATGGGCTTGATGTCTTAGATCCGAGCGCACCTAAATTTTTGTTTAGAGTAGGCAAAGATCAAAGTGCATTCAGTCGTATGGGGCAATCTTGGTCAAAACCTGTATTAGCGAATGTGCGTATAAATAACGTCATCAAACGTGTAATGATAGTTGGTGGTGGGTATGATCAGTGCTATGAAAATCCTAAGTTCAGTTTAGGTTCTACTGTTTCGACAACAGACTTTCCAGATACCACTTGTAACAATAAGACAGCGGCACAAGGAAATGCTGTTTATATGATTGATGCTAAGACAGGAGCTCGGTTATGGTGGGCAAGTAACACAGGTGCAGATACTAATAATACTAATATGAAACATAGTATTGTTAGCCGGATTAGTGCTATTGATAGAGATAATGACGGACTTATCGATCATCTATATTTTGGTGATTTGGGGGGACAGGTTTTCCGCGCAGATTTGAATAATACTGTTGGTACGACTTCAGCAAATTTTGGTAAGCGAGTTATCCGTTTAGCAAATTTAGCGACTGATACGAGTGGAACTGCGCTCACAGCAGGGAGAAATCCTCGTTTTTATGAAGCTCCGACAGTGACCATTCATGACCAAGGGGCAACAACATTTATGTTGATTGGTCTGGTTTCAGGTAATCGTAGTACACCATTAGATGTATTCCCAATACAAGGGCGTGAAGGTATGTTGCCTTTTAATGCATTAAATGATCGTCTGGTAAATAATGTATATGGTGTGATAGATCGTGATTTTATTCAGACAAATTTGATTACAGGTACACCAACACTCGCTACTCAGGATATTAACTTATCAACAATGCAAAAAAATCCGCAGTTGCTAAGTGGTAATATTCCAAGCATCTTTATTGGAACTACAGCTAGCAAGAATGGTTGGTACAGATCATTGTCGAGTAATAGTTCAGGTACGGAGCGTGCAGATAATAGTTTCCGTATACCTGGTGGTATGAAAGCATTTGAAGAACCAATTGCCATAACAGGGAATCTCCTCGTTTCTGTTTATGATCCGCAAGGAACAGGAATTGAGCCAAAGAATCCATGTTTACCAAGGGTTGTTGGTGAAACTGATCGTCAGCGTTATTGTTTACCGTTTGGAGTGTGTTTAAATACAGATGGAACAATCAATAGTAGCCAAGAGAGTGGAACAGGTTTCAAAACGAAAGTTGATGGATGCCCTGTGGGTGTTGCAGAGTGTAATGACCCTCCATTAGGTGCTGGTATTGTTGGTCAAAGTTTGGTTCCAAAAGATAATGATCCAAATAAACAATGTCCAGATGTTACGGTTGCTGGAAATGAAAAAGGCTCTGGTCTATGGACATGTGTTCCTACCATTAACCCAACAAGATGGTACGAGCGATGGAAAAAATAATTACAAATAGTTCTGGATCCCCATCGGCTTTATCAAGCCGTATGGGAGGATTCACATTAATTGAACTTATGCTGGCTTTAGTAATCATTGCGATCATGACTGCAATTGCCATACCTACTTACAGAGAATATGGAAGGCGTTCAGATGCTTCGATGGCACAACAAGAAATGCAGAAAATAGAAGCACAATTGCAAAGCCATAGGGCGAAGAATTTTAGTTACAGAGGATTTGATCCAAGTTTTATCTACGGAATAGCTGGGCCAATGACATCTATCACTTTGCCAAGAGGTGCTACGGGTGCAAGTATTAAATATACGATTCTTATTCGCGACGGAGAGCAAACCACTAGACTTTTAACAGATCCAGCCGCTCGGGCACGCCGTTGGGTTATCAAAGCGGAAAGCAATGATCCTTATAATTATAATTTGTTGCTTAATAGTGAAGGATTGCATTGCAAAAACAAAACACAGGCCCTCGTAACATTTGTAGATTGTGGTGCTATATCTTCGGGGAGTATGACATGGTAATAGCAAAAGGTAGAGGCTTCACTTTGGTTGAGCTAATGTTAGTTATTGCAATTATTGGTGTTTTAGCAAGCATAGCATACCCTTCTTACATCAACTATAAAACTAGAGTAGATCGAACCAGCGCCCAAGTTGAAATGATGGAAATTTCACACGGATTGGCTAAATTTAAGATGGCAAATAGTACTTATGCAGGTAGAACTGCTCAAAATATTTATGGTACAACTGCTATTCCGAGAACTAAGCCTTTATATGATATTACTTTAACTGATGTAAATGGCATAGCTTTAACTAATGCAGGCGCAAATGTTAGAACTTGGCTATTAAAAGCAACTCCAAAAAGTGGTACTAGGCAGTATGGAAATGGGGTGATCTGTTTGAATGATCAAGGTCAAAAATTTTGGTCCAAAGGTGCTTCGACATGTGTCCTTTCGCCAACTTCAAATTGGGATGGACGTTAATTGATTCCTTTCCAGTCCCAAAAGCAAGCTTAACTAGCTTGCTTTTTTATTTAGTAGTTTTCATGATTTAGTTAAAGTAGCCTATCACCTTAGTTATTGGCAATTATTCTTGCTAAATTCAAAACTGTGGATAACTCTTAATTTAGTCTTTCTTTCAAAGCAAATATAACGTAGAATATTGCCCTCTATGAAAGGGGTTTGAAGTGCTGCCGATGGTCGGCGCAGGGATAATCCGTAAAAATTATAAGGTTGTTCTCATGGTTGTTATTCGTTTAGCGCGCGGTGGTGCAAAAAAACGTCCATTCTATCAAATCGTTGTAACTGATAGCCGTAACGCACGTGATGGTCGTTTCATCGAACGTATTGGTTTCTTTAACCCAACTGCACAAGGTAAAGCTGAAAAAGTTCGTTTAGACGCTGACCGTTTTGCTCACTGGGTTGCTCAAGGTGCTCAACCTTCAGAGCGCGTTGCTTCTTTAGCTGCTCAAGCTAAAAAAGCTGCAACTGCTGCGTAATCGTAGTAGGTAGCCCATGACATCGACACAGAATGTGCCAGAAGATCGTATTCAGATTGGACAGTTACGTTCAGCTTATGGATTGAATGGGTGGCTCTGGGTTTATTCAAATACTGAACCTATGAGTAATATGTTTGACTACCTTCCTTGGTACATTGAGACCAAGGCAGGTTGGCAAACAATAGATGTGAAACGTTGGAAACCACATGGCAAAGGCTTGGTTGTTGCATTAAAAGGCGTAAATGATCGCACGGGTGCAGAACATCTGGTTGGCGCAAATATCTGGATTGCCAAATCACAGCTTCCTAAAGCAGATGTAGACGAGTACTACTGGTCTGATCTTAAAGGTCTAACAGTGTTAGGTCTTGATGATGAAGAACAGGAAGTCAATCTCGGTCAAATCTACGAACTGTTTGAAACCGGTGCCAATGATGTCATGGTCGTTAAAGCGACTGCTGACAGTGTTGATGCTGAAGAGCGAATGATTCCGTGGCATAAAGATGTGGTACAACGTGTTGATCTTGAAGCTGGTCGTATTTACGTCAATTGGGGCGTAGACTACTAATCCTTTTGGGGAAAGTAGCGCAGCAGGAAAATAGAGGAGTCTGCGGTGTTTTTTGCAGTCATCACATTGTTTCCTGAAATGTTTGAAGCGATTACAGCGTACGGGATTAGCGGGCGTGCAGCAAAGCGTGACATCGTGCAAGTCAATTGCATTAACCCACGAGATTTTGCTGAGGGAAACTATAAACGAGTGGATGAACGTCCGTTCGGTGGTGGTCCTGGTATGGTGATGATGGCTGAGCCTTTGGCAAAAGCAATTAACCATGCTAAACAACTTGCAACACAAGCAGGCTGTGTTCATGCCCCAGTGGTGTATATGTCACCGCAAGGGAAAACTTTAAATGAACAGGCAGTACAACAATTCGTTGATTATGATGGTTTGATTGTATTGTGTGGGCGTTATGAAGGGGTTGATGAGCGTTTAATCCAGCATTATGTTGATCAAGAATGGTCAATTGGGGATTACGTTTTATCGGGTGGTGAACTGCCAGCAATGGTGTTGCTTGATAGTATTATTCGTCGATTGCCAAATGTCATGTCTGACGAGCAATCTGCGATACAAGATTCTTTTGTGGATGGTCTATTGGATTGTCCACAATATACCAAGCCTGACTGTTTCGAAGGGCTGGGTGTGCCTGAGGTACTTAAATCAGGACATCATGCCAATATTGAGAAATGGCGTTTTTTGCAGCGTTATCAACGAACTTTAGATCGTCGACCAGAGTTGGTTGATAAAGTTGAATTAACTAAACAGCAAAAAAAATGGCTTAAAAATTCGCAAGACTAAACTGTTAGAAGTTTGTGTTTGCAACAGACGAGAAGCTTTGCTTCGAGTTACTACTTAAACTGAGTTTAAGTTGAAAATAGGCTCTTTAGGGTAATTTTGCTTTAAAGGGAAAGTTAAACGAGCGATATGCGTTTTAGCCTCTATCCTCAGCGGTGTAAGAGACCTCTTCTCTCCCGCACATATTGGAGATTCCACAATGAGTGGTAAACATCCTTTAGTTCAAGCTGTTGAAAATGCACAGTTAAAAACTGATATCCCTGCTTTTGCTCCTGGTGACACTGTTATCGTTCAAGTTAAAGTAAAAGAGGGTGACCGTGAGCGTCTTCAAGCATTTGAAGGTGTTGTAATCGCGAAGAAAAACCGTGGTTTAAACTCTGCTTTCACAGTTCGTAAAATCTCTAGCGGTGTTGGTGTTGAGCGTGTTTTCCAAACTCACTCTCCAATCGTTGCTAAAATCGAAGTGAAACGTCGTGGTGACGTTCGTCGTGCTAAACTTTACTACCTACGCGAGTTGTCTGGTAAAGCTGCACGTATTCGTGAAAAGTTACCAGCTCGTAAACAAGGTTAATTTTAACTTTGTTGTAAAGCAAAAAAATGCGCCTTTGGCGCATTTTTTTATGGCTATTCTATAGTCCTTGTAATTTTAGTCGATTGGCATGTTGACGATAAATATCAATTGGATCAGGTGCAAACAGTGATTTCAAACCTAAAACCTGATTCACCTCATCTGCATGATTCCATGGGAGATTATCTCTGATCGTACGTCCAAACTTAGCGCTACAACGGCTCACCATACCATCATTATCTCCTTTAATATCGACAATTAGGCTCGTACCTGCAAATAGGGGATCAAGTGGGTCAAGAATGTTTGTGACGGCTTGAGTCCCTGAGAATGAATACATATATATTCCTTTCTCTTGATAATTACCTTCGCCACATGTTGTAGTTGGTACGCCCATTGGGAATCGTGTATTGAATTTGGTTGAACCTTCTACCGAAATACTACGTCCAGCGGCTAAAGCATCGTGAGGATAGCTTTTTGGATCAAGTCCTTGTGCCCATGTAATTGCGCCTGAAAAGAAGTTGACTACTGCGGCTCCAGCACTACCTAATGCAGTTCCATCCACTTTCATAATCAAACTGGCAACGGGTGAACCTTTATGGGTTCCGCTTACACTAGTTAATGAGGCAACTTTATTCGGCATAATGCCAGCAACGTAACGGATCGTTGGACCACCTTGGCTATGACCAATTAAATTAACTTTAGGTTGTCCAGTAATCGCAATAATTTCTTCAACTTGTTGCGCTAGTTGTTCACCACGAATTTCATTTGAGTTAAAAGGTGAAAGTCGTGTCGCCCAGACATTTGCACCATTACGAGCAAGGTCAGGTAGGATTTGATGCCAATAATCAACGCCTAATGGATCACTTCCAACGCGTGAAAAACCTGCGACACCATGTACAAAGACCATTGGATATTTAGTTTTTGCATATGTTGATGTGACATTATTGTCTTTAACTTGCGTTGTATTTGATGCGTAACTTGTTGATACGCCCATTGCTATCATAGATAGTGCAAGACAGCGGATTAGTTTTTGCATGATATTTCTCTCGATTTTTGTTTTCATATGGGTCTTGATGTTCTTGCGAACGAGACATTGCATCCATGCTAAATAGCGTTATTTCAATGCCTTAATATGTTTCTTAATTACTAAAAGGTAAGGTTCCTCCTTGGTCATAGACAGTTTCAAAAGTTTGCAAACGCTGTTGTTCTTGTGTTGATTGGAATTGTTTTTGTTTGAGTTGTTGAACTGCTTGATCTTTGGCTGAAGTGCTCATATTGCTATCTACAATTGTTTTACGTTCATCAAGATAGGATTGAACTCGCTGCTTCCAATCAGATCGTTGTTGATCGAGTTGCTCTAAACGCTGAGTAGCAGCCTCGCCAACTAAACTGACACGCATATCACGCAGCTCTTGGCTTGAGCCATGTCTTGCTTTGATTTGTGCAGTTAATGAATGTAAATCATCGAGCTTAGATAAATCTTTGAGGTTGTCTTGCCAATCTTGAGGAAGCTGCTCAAAACGCTGTTGTAGTTGTTTTGCTTTTGCTGATGCATCTAATCCGTTATTTTCTAGAATTTTCATGCGATCAAGCGTGTATTGTTGATAGATATCCTCTGATCCAAACAGTCCCTCAATTTCAGTATTTGAAAAAAAACGCTGTTTTAAATCATGCATCGAATTAAAAATAGCTTGGAAATATTGATAGCTTTCCTGTGTGGGTTGTTGAGTCTGTAATTTACTGAGCTCTTGGCGATATTCTAAATAACGTGACCATAAGGTTAAAACTTGCTGTTGTTGCGAAGCTTGAAATGTTTTAGCGATATAAAGCTGAAAGTTATGCCGAATTTCATCAATATTTCGCTCGCCATATTGAGAAATAAAATACTCAAAACAATTCCGCGTGTGTTCATTCACAATTAAATGCTGAGCGCTATTGAATTGTAATTTGCAGTCAATCTCAGTATCCATTTGGCTGGTGCTATTAAAAGAAGCATCAAGTTGATTGATATTCTTTGGGCTTTTATGTAGCTGTGATGGATTGCTGTTGTTGCTATATTGATCAGTTGAGTTAAGTGATTGCTGAGACTGATTTGGATATAACCAATACAATACGCTCAGCGTGACTGCTGAAATGATCAATAAGCTACATAATAATGCTATTTTTTTTCCATTTTTATTCATTAAGCATAATCCATTTGCTTTTAATTTCGGAAACGAAAATAAATCTATCATAAATGTTGTTTTTTTGAGCGTTTAATTTTTAAAAATCCGATGAATAGTTTTGATAAAATACACCTTTCTTGTTTGGCTTTTCATTTATGAAAAAAAGCTCTTATCGCCATCTGAGTGGTGTTTTCTTATTAAATAAGCCGTTAGGTTTAAGTTCTAATTCGGCATTGCAAAAAGTACGTCGACTTTTTAATGCACAGAAAGCAGGACATACAGGTGCTTTAGATCCGCTTGCAACAGGTTTATTACCGATTTGCTTAGGGGAGGCAACCAAGTTTTCGCATTATTTATTGGATTCTACCAAGCGTTATCAAACAATTGTAAAACTTGGACAAACAACTGCTACGGGTGATGTTGAAGGGGAAATTCTTCAACAAAGAGATGTACCCGCATTAACTGAAGCTAATATTGAACAGGTTCTAGAACAGTTTCGTGGTGATATCAAGCAAGTGCCACCGATGTATTCGGCACTGAAACGAGAAGGTCGCCCTTTGTATGAGTTAGCGCGCCAAGGAATTGAAATTGAGCGTGAAGCGCGTCCAGTCACTATTTATGAACTCAAGCTTTTAAGTTTTACAGAAGACAGTTTGACCTTAGATGTGACGTGTTCTAAAGGAACTTACATCCGAGTGTTAGGTGAAGATATTGGTGAAGCTTTGGGCTGCGGTGGACATTTAACAAAATTACATCGTACTCAAACAGGGCATTTTGAGATTAATCCAAGTTATACCATCGAATATTTAGAAGGGCTTACTCAGGAACAGCGGGATGCATTATTGTTGCCTGTTTATGCACCTGTTGAACATTTTCCACGGGTTCAATTACCCGAAGGGCGTGAAAAATATTTTGGTAATGGTCAAGAAAGTAATATTGAGCACGAAGCTGCTGCTGAAGTATTGGTATTCGATGGTGAGCGTTGTTTAGGCTTAGCTGAAATTACAGATAAAAAGCGTCTTGTGCCAAAACGTTTGTTGAATTTATAAGGTTATATTGATGGAATGGGAGCTGATTCTGAGTCTAGTGTTCTTTGCATTCTGTGCGGGAACAATTGATGCGGCAGTTGGTGGTGGTGGGTTAATTCAGATTCCAGCATTAATGGGTGCATTACCACAAACGGCTCCTGCAACATTATTTGGAACAAATAAACTTGCCTCTATTTTTGGAACGGGTTCTGCAGCTCTTTCATTTGTACGTCGAGTAAAGTTGCAGTGGTCATTATTATGGGTGATCGCAATTTTTGCTTTTATCAGTGCGTATGTAGGTGCAGCCTGCGTTTCATTGGTGCCTACTCATATATTAAGACCGATTGTCTTAGTCATGCTGATTGTGATTGCGATTTATACCTTTATGAAAAAGCAATTTGGGCAAGTACATGTTGATCAACACATCACACTGAAATTATTATTTTTTGCCGCATTGGGTAGTTTAGCGATTGGTTTCTATGATGGAATCTTTGGTCCAGGTACAGGCAGCTTCTTTATCTTCTTTTTTATTCGCTTTCTTCAAGTCGATTTTTTACATGCTTCTGCATTATCCAAGATTGGTAATTTTATGACTAATCTGGCGGCACTGAGCTTTTTTATTCCTGCGGGGCATATCTTCTTTCAGCTTGGTTTTATGATGGCGGCTGCCAATATTGCTGGTTCATTGTTGGGTGTAGGTTTGGCTTTGAAATACGGTAGTGGCTTTATTCGTATTTTATTTTTGATTTTGGTCAGTATTTTAATTTGTCGGTTGGCTTATCAAATCTTTGTTGCAGTTTAATCTATAAAAATAAACTTTCCATACAAAAACCTACGCAAACATCGCTGTTTAAAAAAGGGTCATTTTTTAATATGAAAGCTCAGCCAAACAGATCAACTAGATAAAGAATTGAAGTAAGTGTTGATTATGCTAGCCATCGTAGAGGTAAATAATGAATATATTTGAGGCACTCAGAGAAAGCCACGAGCAACAACGTAACTTAGCTGAACGATTAATTCAGACCAGCGGACATACTCAAGAAAGGGAACATTTATTTAAACAGCTTAAGACTGAACTCTATGCGCATTCAGTTGCTGAAGACCGCTATTTATATATTCCTTTAATGTTTGATGATGTGGGTTTAGACATTACTCGCCATGCTTTATCTGAGCATCATGAAATGGATGAACTGGTTGAAAAATTAGAAGAAACTGATATGAGTAATCCGAGTTGGTTAGCGATAGCAAAACAATTAAGTGAAAAAGTCCATCATCATTTAAAGGAAGAGGAACATAAATTTTTCCAACAAGCTGGAAAAATTTTAGAGGATGATGAAAAGGAAAAACTAGGTAAAAAATATCTTACTGAATATCAGAAATATAAAAATGCAGATAGCTAATTTTCGTTATAACGAGAATGAGCAGAAAGGAGTGCTCTTACTGTGTTTGAGATTTTTCACCACGTAAGGTCACTCCAATCGATGCAATCATAATACATGCAAGCGCGATCCACTGGATGAAGCTAATTTGTTCATGCAGTAACACGAGCCCTGCTAAAGCAGCAAGCGCAGGTGCAAGGCTTGAAAGCGTACCATAGCTGAGTTTACTTAAACGTTTTAGTGCCATGAGATCGAGTGCATAAGGAATAGCTGTAGCTAGAATTGCAATGACTAAAGCTTTACCCCAATATTGAGTGTCGAGTAGAGCAGGTGCATTACTCCACAGACCAAATGGAAGTAAGGTCAGGGCAGATAAACCAATTGCGATGGTTAAGGCATGCATACCAATATTCTGTTGTACAACTCGATGTCCAAAATAAATATAAAATGCCCAAAATAATCCAGCACCTAAAGCGCACGCTGCACCAAGATAAGAAAAATGCTGAGTATTTGCATCATGCCAAGGCACCATCAGTACAATTCCTAAGACGGCAAAAGCTACCCAGATGTAATCACTACGCTGCTTAATTGAAAGTAAAGCTAAACCGAGAGGGCCGATGAATTCTAAACCGACCGCAATCCCTTGAGGCAGCTTCCCTAAAGAGCTATAAAACAAGATATTCATACAACCCAAAGAAGCGCTATATAGCAGTAGATCTCGCCATTTTAGGTATTTCAGTTTAGCGATCACTTTCCATGAACGGAACATGACTGCAACTAGAATAGTCGCAAAACACAGGCGTAATATTGTGACTGTAAGCGGATCAAGTGTCGCAATCAGTTGTTTAGCAAATGAGGCACTGATTTGATAAGCCACCATGGAAAGAACCATGTATAGCACAGCGACCAACTGAATATTTTTCATGGGAGATCTACAAAATCAAAGTAAACAGACCTAAAAATAGGCGCGATGATTATATGCTGTGAAAACGACATTATGATCATACGGTGACATTTTATTGAGCCTCTTTCTGTTGTCGAGCATGTTGAGTGGTAAAAGTACAACCGATTGATGCAACTATAATCGTTGCTAAAGCGAGCCATTGATTCCAAAGCAAAGTTTCACCCAAAAAGATGAAGCCTGAGAGTGCTGCTACTGCAGGTTCTAAGCTCATCAAAGTACCAAAGCTGAGTGGGGTTAAACTGCGTAATGCAATCATTTCTAGCGTAAAAGGTAAGGCACTGGCTAAAATCGCAAGCCCAATAAAATAGTATAAATTGGGTAGTTCAAAGACTCGATCGATGGCACCAGCAGCGAGTGTGAAGGGCAATAAACACAGCATACCAATACTCATGCCTAAACAAACTGTATGATTACCTGAAATACCTGATGGTTTTTGACCTGCGATAATGTATAGCGCCCAACATGCACCCGCAGCCACAGCGAAAAATACACCGACTAAATCTAGATGTTGTTGTGCTTGTTGTAGAGGAAATAGCAATATCAAACCCAGAATGGCACAACCCACCCAAATAAAATCATAGCGCTGTCGTGCATGAAATAGTGCAACACTTAAAGGGCCGATAAACTCAAAGGCAACCGCTAAGCCCAAAGGTAAACGCTCTAGTGATAAATAAAACAAGGCATTCATTCCAGCAAGTGCAAAACCATAGCTGAGAATCGCTTTCCAACGAACCACTTTGAAGTTGATGGTCCAAATTTTAAAAATTACCGCTAAAATGAGTGCACCAAAAAACAGACGCATGGCTGATACGGTAAGGACTGGAAAACTTTGGAACAGAATTTTGGCTAAAGAACCGCTTCCTTGTACACACAACATGGCAATCATTAACAACAATAAGGCATGAAGTGGGGTTTTTAACATTAGAGAAGCAACTTATTATTTGAACAATTGGTGTATTATTCACATAATAATTCAAATGCGAATAAAAAAGCCACAGCTATTACTGTGGCTTTTTATAGATTATTCTAAATTTAACTTAGAACAATACACGTACACGAATTGTGCCTTCAACTTGGCTTAAGGTATCAAGAGCTTCTTGAGAAGCAGATGCGTCAACATCCATAACTAGATAACCAATATCACCTTTGGTCATTAAAGACTGACCAGAGATGTTGATGCCTTGTTCAGCAAATAATGTATTGATTTTAGACAACACACCTGGCACGTTTTTGTGGATGTGAAGTAAACGGTGTTGGCCATCAGAAAGTGGTAATGCGATTTCTGGGAAATTCACCGCAGAAAGTGTCATACCTTTATCTGAATATGCAACGAATTTTTCAGCAACTTCTAAACCGATGTTTGCTTGCGCTTCCATCGTAGAACCACCCACGTGCGGTGTTAAAATCACGTTGTCTAAGCCACGAAGTGGAGACTGGAATTCTTCACCATTCGCTTTTGGTTCTTTCGGGAATACGTCGACCGCTGCACCAGCAATGTGACCAGATTTAATCGCATCTGCCAAATCTTCAATAATCACACATGTACCACGTGCAGCATTAATGAAGATCGAACCTTCTTTCATTTTCGCGAACTGTTCTTTTTTGAAGAAGTTACGTGTAGAAGGAACATCTGGAACGTGTAAAGAAACTACATCAGCAGTTTCTAAAAGCTCATCCAATGAACCCACTTGACGTGCATTACCTAACGGTAATTTAGTTACCGCATCATAATAGCAAACTTTCATACCTAAGCTTTCAGCTAAAACTGAAAGTTGTGAACCAATTGAACCGTAGCCAATAATACCTAGAGTCTTACCACGCGTTTCAAAAGAACCAACCGCAGATTTGTTCCAACCGCCTGCATGTGTATCTTTTGATTTTTCAGGTACACGACGAAGTAATAAAATTGCTTCAGCAAGAACCAATTCTGCAACCGAACGTGTATTTGAATATGGTGCGTTGAAAACAGGGATACCACGAGACATCGCTGCTTTTAAATCGACTTGGTTGGTACCGATACAGAAACAACCTACCGCAATCAATTTATTCGCTGCTTCAAAGATTTCTTCAGTCAATTGAGTACGCGAACGAATACCAACAAAATGAGCATCTTTGATCGCTTCTTTTAAAGCTTCACCTTCAAGTGCAGTTTTGTGGTAGTCGATGTTGGTATAACCCGCAGCGTTTAATGTATCGATGGCATTTTGGTGCACACCTTCTAACAAAAGGAAACGGATTTTGTCTTTCGGTAGTGATAGATGTTGGCTCATTACGGCTCCGCTACAAAGGCCAAAATTTAGTTGCAGTATCATAGCATAGAGCTTTGAGATATAGATATTTCGTTTAAAATTAGCTCAGCATAAATATTGAGAATTTTTCAGTTTCGAATGAATTTTAGTGTTTATACACATTTTGTTATGACACTATTGCCATCCTGTGCTTTATCCCTCGCTTGCTTACATGTAAAATAAAGAAATACGATAATCAAACTGATCAATTGAAAGTTTGATGCTTTCGCTAGCGTTTCTATATTTTGGATGTTTCCAGACCTTTGTGTATAAGGTTTTGAAAAATATTATGTTGTCATCCAAAAGCCCTATATTTACTTCTTGCTAGGCCTGTAAACGATGAATGCTTCAGTCGCTTTGACACCTGAATTATTGACCCAATTGACGGCAATTGTAGGTGAAAACCGTATTAAAACCGATGCTGACAGTTTAGAAAATTGGGGACGAGATCATACTAAACATTTTGATCCGAACCCATCAGTCATCGTTTTTCCATCAAGCACTGAACAAGTTCAGTCAATTGTGAAACTTGCAAATTTGTTTAATGTTGCGATTACGCCATCAGGCGGGCGCACAGGTCTATCTGCAGGTGCAGTTGCAACTAATGGTGAAATTGTTATTAGTTTTGACAAGATGAACCAAATTATTGAGTTCTATCCAGCAGATCGTATGGTACGTGTGCAAGCAGGTGTGGTGACTGAACAATTACAAAACTATGCTGAAGAGCAAGGTATGTATTATCCGGTCGACTTCGCTTCGGCAGGTTCAAGTCAAATCGGTGGAAACATTGGTACAAACGCGGGCGGTATTAAGGTTATTAAATATGGCATGACGCGTAATTGGGTACTTGGTTTGACGGTTGTGACGGGTAAAGGTGACATTTTACGTTTAAACAAAGGCATGATTAAAAATGCGACAGGTTATGCCTTACAGCATTTATTTATCGGTGGTGAAGGTACATTAGGTTTAATCACTGAAGCTGAAATTAAGCTTGAGCGTCAACCACAAAACCTACAAGTCATGGTATTGGGTACGCCTGACTTTGAAGCGGTGATGCCTGTATTACATGCTTTCCAAAAAGAAATCGACTTAACGGCATTCGAGTTCTTTGGTGAAGTGGCAATGCAAAAAGTCTTGGATCGTGGACATGTACAGCGTCCATTTGAAACCACTTGCCCATTCTATGTATTACTCGAATTTGAAGCGCCATATGAGCCGATTATGGACAAAGCAATGCAGATTTTTGAGCATTGTATGGAACAAGGTTGGGTGATTGATGGCGTAATGAGCCAAAGCTTAGAACAAGCTCAAAGCTTATGGCGTTTACGTGAAGATATTTCAGAGTCAATTGCGCCGTATATTCCTTATAAGAATGATATTTCAGTGTTGATTACGCATGTGCCAGCGTTTATCTCAGAAATTGATGCGATCGTTGCAGACAACTATCCAGACTTTGAAATCTGCTGGTTTGGTCATATTGGTGACGGTAACTTGCACTTAAATATTTTAAAACCTGAAAACTTAACTAAAGATGAGTTTTTTGCGAAGTGTCAGGTGGTGAATAAATATGTGTTTGAGACTGTGAAAAAATATGATGGTTCGATCTCTGCTGAACATGGTGTAGGGATGACTAAGAAACCATATTTAGAATATTCACGTTCGCCTGAAGAAATTGAATATATGAAAGCATTGAAGTTGGCATTTGACCCGAATGGAATTATGAACCCAGGGAAATTATTTGATCTTTAATGCTTGATTAAATAAAAGAAGTTCTGTTAAAAGCGTATCGAAAGATGCGCTTTTTTTATAAAACCAATATGAAAACTCAAGCTTATATTTATCTAGAGAGTGATCAAGTATATGGAGACTATATTGATCATTTTTATAATGAACATAATATAAAGTGTATGCGTATTATGTTGAGAGTAAAAATTGGAAATCTATTTTACTCCTGTTCATTTATATTCAAAGACTTCTCTTCATGGATATTAGGAGAGCTTATTCATTGTGAGATAAATTTTCTTTGTTATGACGGAGAATTAAATTTCTTTAGGAATTACGAGCTCCATAACTTAAAAAATGAACGGATAGGATTTATCTATTTTACTGATGTGTTATAGGTTAACTTAGCTAGTAAATTAAAAATACTATTTTTTATTGGACAAACTAAGGGTAGAGAATCAAATTGACAGGTTACAAATAATAAAATTCTCGTTTAATCGAATGTTAGAGAGAAATATGAACATCCACCAAGAAATCGAAAAACTATTCGAACAACACCAAGATATTCCACTATTTTATATCGAAAGTGGGAGTCGTCTATGGGGTATGGCTAGCCCTGACAGTGACTATGATGTGCGTGGCTTCCATTTGCCGAGCAAAGATCAATATTTTGACTATAAAAAGTACCGTGATCTAATCGAAATCATGGACGGTGATTTTGATTTCGTTTCTTATGATCTCGACAAAATGTTTGGCTTATTGGCAAAAAGTAACCCAACGGTATTGGAATGGGTCAGAGCACATATTGTTTATTTTAATGCTTTTCCAGAATGGCAAAGCTTTCGCGATGGACTGATTGAGCGAGTCGACTATAGTGCGCTATATCACCACTACTTATCGCTGGCGAAAGGCGGTATGAAAGTGATGCAAACTGCGGATAATTTTACTTATAAGAAAGTATTTTATTCGATCCGTGGTTTGATGTCGGCAGAGTTAGCGACTCAAGAAGTCATGCCTGAATTATTGATTACCGATTTATTCGCCCAAGTCTCTGAGCATGATCCATTACGTCATTGGGCAGAAGATTATTTGGAAATTAAAAAACAGCAAAAAGAAAAAGCTCAACTTCCTGAAGTGAAACAAGCAGCAATTCTTCATTTGTTGGAAACAAAGATTGAACATTTGGCTGCTAAAGAGATGCAAAAAGCTGATCGTCGAGAGGGCTTAGAGCGTTATTTAACGGAATATAGTCGTCATTTAAAGCAGCATTATTATCAGTAAAATTTTTTTACTCACCATCTTGGTTGGACTTATATATTTTCCAATTCATTGAAAAATAATTATCTTGGCGGGGTCTTGCCGAGTGCTCATCTAATTTCAGGATCAGCCTGCGGCTCGCCCTACTTTGGTTTCGCCCAAAGTAGGGAAAGGCATTGTCATCCGCAAAACTCGTTGACTACCATCAACTAGTTTAATAAATCGCAGAAACATCATTTTATTAATGAAGTCCTGTCTCAAACAGTTGCGGATGACGTTTCCGAGTATCATATTATTTTCGAACTCAGGTTAATGGTTTTATCTATTAAATCCCATTTTCCAAAATACGAACTTTGACATCAGCCACATGGTCTTTAGTCGCTTCAAAATGCTTCAACATATGTGCCGTTTGCATATGCGCTTCTAGATGAGCGGTACTTTCCCATTGTTCTAACATCACAATGCTATTTTCATCTTGCGTCTGCATCGCAATCGCTGGTAGATGATCAATCAATGGGGCATAGCCGTGACAACCTTCTTCTGCCAATACAGTTGGAATGATTTTTTGGAAAGCATCTAACACTGCTTGGCGGTGTTCTGCACCTGCATGTGTCTGAATTTCTGCAATAATTGTCAACATAGGATTTCTCTCTTAATTGGCAGTCGCAAAAACCTGATCTAAATGTGCTTTATAAGCTTCGATGTAGCTTGGGACATCAGGCATTTTGATTACATCATTCACGATAAATGTAGGTAATGATTCCATACCCAAGAATTGATTGGCTTTATGGAAAGGTAAATACACGCCATCTACACCCACGCCGTGAAAGAATTGGTCAGGATCAGTGAACGCTTCCATTGGTGCGTTCCATGTCAACGACAACATGTATTTTTTACCTTGAATCAAGCCACCTGAACCATACTTTTTAGAAGCATCAGAACGGCTACGTCCATCGTTGGCATAAAGTGAACCATGACCAATCGTAAAGATATCATCAATGTATTTTTTCATTGTCCATGGTGCACCCATCCACCAACCTGGCATTTGATAGATCACCACATCTGCCCATAAATATTTTTCAATTTCTGCTTGGATGTCATAGTCACTGTCGGTACGTGTTACTTGTACCGTATGACCTAAGGTTTTTAAATGTGATTCGGAAAAATCAGTTAAGGTGTCATTCAATTCACCATTCGAGTGAGCGAATTGTTTAGCACCATTAATAATTAAAATATTGCTCATAAAATTAAACTCAAAAATTGATTTCTAAAACTTGGACACATTTTAGAGAATCTATTCGTGAGTAAAAATGTATAAATAAGCAAAATACTATTGACTAAAAATCAATAATTATGGGTTCTGCTTTCGTGTTTTATAGGCTTGACGGATCAACCAAATTGCAATAATCACTATATAAAATGCCCAAAATTGGATCAACCAGATGAGCGTTTCTTTAAAATATGATAGTCCGATTTTGAATGCTTCGGCTATTCGGGTGAGTAATGGATCGCTGTCTAGTGATGCAATACGATGAATATTGAGGTCATGACTCTTACGCACTTTTGGCTGTTGGAAAAATTCTAAACGAATGGTGCTATACGCTAGGCGATCTTTTACTTCTAAATCAGTAAGCTGTTGTAATTGATTATTTACTGCATTAGATGCGCTATTACTTTGGTTCGCTGTATTGAGTTTTTCTTCTAACAGTTTTAATTCATAACGTTTTGCTTCATAGCTTTGTGTATTAAAGTTCAGCATTAAAGGCAGTAAATGATTTAGAAATGTTGTCACCTGATCATTTGGAATACGTACTGTCAGTTGTACCGTCGGCGTGATTTTTTCATAAATATCCACGGTTCCATCGATACGATCATGTTGAGAACGGTCACTCACTTGATAGTCAATTTGCTTATTCTCAATATAGCCATTGTATTGCAATAACTGTTGCTCAAGTGTAGATGTGGTTTTTAATACATCGTTCACTTCAAATTTCAATTCAGCACTTTTAATTAATTGCCGATTTTGTTCGAGAGCACTTTGTTGTGTGCTGACTAGCTGTTCAGGATTTTTTGCTGCATTTGCTCGAATTGTTTCACTATTGGGCGCTGCACTTTCTGTCGCTACAGATGCATCGCTTGCAGTACCTTCTTCTTTTTTAGAGCAGCCGACAATCGTACTACTGATGACTAAAATAATTGCTAATTTTTTTGCTAAATCTGACATTGGTGATGCCTAATCCGTGGTGATGTTCATGTTATAAAATTTGTTTTTTTAGTGACTTGTGATGATGTTCAAATGATTGATAAATACAACAAATCTCTTATAAGTCACATACATTTTGTTGCTTTGAAATCCAGTTTTGCATAGTAGCATAAATGCATGTGGTAAATAGGAAAGGTACAAAATGTATAAAATTTGGATGGTTTTAGGGTGTAGCTTATTTTTAGCCGCATGTAATCAGCCGATTGCACAGTCACAGCAACAAGCAGCGGTACAAAAAAGTACGGCAATACATGCGGTTTTACTCGATCAACCAAATTTATTTCATGATGAAACTAATCTCAAAATTGATCAGCAGTTTAATCGTGCAGAAAACCCAACAGATGCGGAAATCACTGTTGAGCAAGCCCAATTAGATGATTCTGTTGCAGCTATTCGTACCGAATATGAGTTAAAGCGTGATCAAGAAGTCTGGAAGATTGTAAATAAAAAACAAAGCTATCAGTGTGCGAGAGGGGACAATACCAATAAATTCCAGTTTGAATTGTGTTCCTGAATCTCATTGATAAATTGACGATGAATAAAAACCAAACAAAAATGTGGATAACTTTTAGGTTATTCACATATCCACACAATTCCTTTTATTGCTTAAATTGCAGGCATTTTTAAAAAGTGCTAAAGTTGCGCTTGTAAATTTTTACGATAGGTAAAATATTTACGAATCTCACGCAATTTATACACCTTGTGAATACGGTGTTTTCACATTTATTACATGCGCTCTCACTGCATGAAAATCAAAATTTAATTTAAATCAGAACCATAAAATGACGTGGTGCGGAATCTATTTTCTTTTTTTCAAGGAAATGGAATGCACGCGAATTGGTTATTTTTGTGAATAGAACATGATGAAGAACAATCAAAGCATAACGTTAAACCGTATAACGCTCATGTTTCCATTAGCTTTAGTGCTATTCGAATTTTCAGTATATATCGGTAATGACTTAATTCAGCCAGCGATGTTGGCGATTACGGAACAATTCGGTGTTAGTGCAACATGGGCACCATCTTCCATGTCTTTTTATTTATTGGGTGGAGCAAGCGTTGCTTGGTTGCTTGGACCTCTGTCAGATCGTCTTGGACGTAAGAAAGTATTATTGGCAGGCGTAGCTTTCTTTACCATCTGTTGTTTGCTGATTTTATTGACCCAGAATATCCAACAATTCCTGACTTTACGTTTCTTACAGGGAATTGGCCTTACAGTCATTTCGGCAGTGGGTTATGCTGCAATTCAGGAAACATTTGAGGAGCGTGATGCCATTAAAGTGATGGCCTTAATGGCCAATATCTCATTGCTTGCGCCATTACTTGGGCCTGTTCTTGGTGCATTTCTGATTGATTATGTCTCTTGGCATTGGGGTTTTGTTGCGATTGCAATCGTTTCATTCCTGAGTTGGTTTGGTCTAAATAAATTTATGCCAGCAACCCAAGAGCGTCGAGCTAGACAACCTTTTATTTATATTTTTGATGATTTTAAAAAAGTATTCACCAATCGCCGTTTCTTAGGGTTAAGCATTGCTTTACCTTTGGTTGGAATGCCATTAATGCTATGGATTGCGCTGTCACCCATTATCTTGGTCGATGAGTTAAAGCTCAGTAGTGTGCAATATGGTTTAGCGCAATTTCCTGTATTTTTCGGGCTTATTGCGGGAAATATCATTCTGATTAAGATTATTGATCATTTTCCTCTAGGTAAAACGATTTTGACGGGCTTACCCATTATGTTGCTTGGAACCTTATTTTTGCTGCTAGGTGTGATTTGGCAAACTTATCTAGTGCCGTGCTTATTGATGGGTATGACCTTAATAAGCTTAGGAGAAGGGATTAGTTTTTCAGTTTTATATCGTTTTGCATTAATGTCTTCAGAAGTATCCAAAGGGACAGTCGCTGCGGCTGTTTCAATGCTATTGATGATGAGTTTCTTTGTGATTATAGAATTGGTGCGTGTACTTTATACGCATTTCCATATTTGGGCTTTTGCTTTAGCGAGTGTCAGTTTGATCGGTTTTTGGTTTATGCAACCAAGAGCTGTACTCAAACAAGTGATGCAAGAACGTAAAGCCGAGGGGATAAATTAGTGAATAACATGCTGAACCAATAGCGTAGTTATTTGTAGCTGCATAAAATATCTACGAAACTGTGGATATCTTTTTAGATACCCACAGTGCTTTTATTATTGAATAACACCGCAGGCAATTCGCTCACCACCACCACCTAAAGGCTTAGGTGTATCTGAATAATTATCTCCACCCGCATGAATCATGATCGCACGACCTTGAATATCTGAAAGTTTTAGGCGAGGAGCAATGACGGGTGTAACCGCAAAACCTTTATTATTGACCACCAACACAGGTAAGTCACCTAAATGCCCATTCTCAGGTGTACCATGATTGGCAATATGATCTGGGTTGAAGTGACTACCGGCAGCAAGGGCTGCTCCCATTTTGCCATCCTTTAATGCTGCTTCACATGAGCCGTTTTCATGGATATGAAAACCATGTTCACCTGGGGAAAGTTTTCCAAGCGCAGGGGTAATTAATAAACCTTTTGCTGTTTGCTTGAATGTTACTGTTCCAATCGATGCACCTACACCTTTGGCATCGACTTGGTAAACTTGTATGAGTTGTTTCTGATCTGTTGTCGTTGGCTGTGTTTGAATTTTAGATGCATTGTTGTCTAAGTTAATAGACGAACACGCACTCATCATCAAAACTAAACTTGCCAGAACACAAGACTTTTGTACCGTTGAAATCATTGCAAATTATCCTTATCTATCATCTTTATTTGTTTGATTCAAATAAAGTATGGGATAACTCGCAAGTTGTCAGTAAGATTAAATAGTAAGTCGTGTAAATAGATTACGACTTTATTTCAGGTGGTGCTTCAATAGCAGCGATTGGCTCCTGAACATTTTCATGTAACCATTCACGCCAGATTGCCAATAAAATAGCTAAGATGACTGGACCAATAAATAAGCCCACTAAGCCAAAACTTGCGATTCCTCCTAGCACACCAAACATAATTAAAATGAATGGAATTTGGGTTGCGCCTGAGATAACTAAAGGTCGAATCACATTATCTGAGCTACTTACAATCAAGACACCCCATGTAATCACACCAATTGCTTCGACAGTTTGGCCTTGAGCAAATAGCCATAAACCAACCCCTAAATAGGAGATGGGAGTTCCAAATGGAATTAAGGCCAAAATAAACGTTACCATGGTGAGTAGCATTGGGTTAGGCACACCTGCTACAAAGTAACTGAGACCCGCTAAAATAGCTTGTGCCACAGCAGTTAACCCCACACCATATACTACAGCGCGTGTTGTTTCTGAAATGGTTTCTAGATAATGATGTACGCGAGGACCAATGATCTTTTCTAAGGCGCGACTCACTTGGGACAAAATCATTTGCCCATCACGATAGAAAAAGAACAGCGTCATGATTGCAAAGGTCAGTTTAACTAAATTTCGACTAATCTCGCTCAGTACAAAACGACCATAGCTCAAATGACCTTGTATCCATTCGGCAACATTCTTCGCAATACTATTCGGATCGGCACTTAATTCATTGACTGTACGACTAATATCCTTACCAACAATTGGTAGTGTTTTAATAAATTCGGGGACTTGAATATGACCTGAAAATAATTGTTTTTGTAAATTAAAATATAAATTTCGGCCTTCGAGTTGCAGCATGAAAATGGCACAAATAAAGGGAACCCCAATTACTAAAATGACCAACGTAATCATGATCGTTGCATTTAGCGTTGGTCGATTTTCACCAAAAAAACGACGTTGTACCCATAAATAAACAGGCCATGTCATATAAGCAATAATCGCTGCCCAAAGAACAGGAACGATAAAGTATTTGAGGATACTGAATCCGAGGAACATTAAGACAAAAAATAGTCCAAACAGCAAAACGCGTTGTAATGTTGGGGCGTATTGTTGCACGATAATATTTCTCTAGTACTAGCAGATAAGTAAAACCATATTAACTGAAAAACTAGTCTAGGGAAATTTTCATTTCCTTATTTAAAGATTCAATATCAAAAGATTACCTTTCTTTGCAAAGCTTAAAACCATTCGCTTGGATCATCGACTAACTGATTCAGAACGGGTTGCCATTGGCTTTGAATACTCACAAAATTTTTCTGTGGCTTATCAAAAATACTTAAACCTTGCATAGCCAACGTGCCATAAGCACTACGTTCTGAAATCCATGCGACAGGCTCTTGTTCAATCTTATTAAAGAAGTCTTGAATGTCTTTTGAACTAGAGCTATTCGCTTTTACACGATTGGCAATCAATAGAATTTGTACTTTCCCTTTACGTATACGTTTGATGTCTTGTAAATGTTTTAGGAAACGACGCGTACTATCAATATCAAAGAATGAGGGCTGTAAAGGGGTCACAATCGCATGGGCTTCGCTGACCAATTGCTCTGCATGCTCACCTGACAGTGCACCTGGTGCATCAATGATTAAATAATCGAGATGTTTAGGTGCGTCACCAATTGATTTTTCATGCCTCCAGTCGAGGCTTTGAATGGTAGCAACAGTTTCAGGGCGTTGTTTTAACCATTGTAATGATGATTTTTGGTTATCAGCATCAGCTAACGCGACTTTATAGCCCTTTTGTGAGAGTGCTGCGGCAAGCGTAATGGCTGTCATGGTTTTACCACAGCCACCTTTTTGATTTGCAATTAATATTGTCTTCATGAAATTAGATTTTTTAACAAGCATTTTGTATTCAACTATACCTTAGCATCTTTTTCAGTAGAGTGTGTGACACATGACAAAAGTTTAATGTTGCAGTTAAATAGCAGATTCAGAAAAAGGAAAGTTTTATGTCGGTTTGGCTTGCAATGTTAATTGGTGGTTGTATTGGTGTTGTGATTACCACGCTGATTTTGTCCAATACGCGGAATGGTCGTATTCAGGCGGAATATGAAAAATATATTGCTGAATTAGAATTAGAACATAAGCAAGCTTTGCTAGATGCACAGAAACGTAGTGTAAATACCAGTCGTGCGGTGTTAAAAGGAAAAATGGCAGAACAGTTTGCGCCGATTTTACCTGAATTTCAGTATTTACCCAGTGATGCAAAATTTCTCGGTGATCCTGTCGATTACGTCGTTTTTGATGGCTATACCGATTTTCGTGATGGTGATGGGACTGCTGACGATATTGAAGTGATTCTACTTGATATTAAAAGTGGCGGTGCGCGCTTGAGCAAAGGACAGCAGGCAATTGCTCAAGCAGTACGTGAAGGACGTATTCGTTTTGAAACGCTAAGAATTGATTTTGAAAATTAATGATTGCTTTGAATTTATAACTTTTGCACGCGCGCCAATAGCATTTTTTGTGCAATCGCGGGAATACCATCTGCATCAAAATATTCTTTTTCAAGAAATTTAAATTTAGCTTGTGCAAGGTGTCGTTCAATATCACGATTGAGATGGCATCCATCTCCAATCCTTTTTTGTATCGGAGTGAGTAGGGTCTGTAAGGATTGTAATTTAATCGAGTCAGGATGTTTCACATGTTCAATTAAATGAAAGGTGCCAGTAGGTTTCAACACTCGATAAATTTCTGCTAAGGCGACATCAAGTTTTGGAATACTACAGAGAGTCCATGTGGAAACAATATGATCTAAACTTACATCGGCAAATGGAAGTTTTTCTGCGCTAGATTGTACATGCTTAATATAAAAAGGTGCATGCTGAACTCGTTCAACGGCAAGATGATAAATGTCTGGGTTGGGTTCTAAAGCATAAAGTGAGTCAACATTGCCATAGAAAGGAATATTTAAACCTGTACCAAAACCTATTTCGAGGACTTCACCTTCGATAGGAACCAATAATTCACGACGCTTATCCATTAGACTTGCAGTCTGCATGACTTGGTTGAGTAAATGTGGGAAAACTCGACGTTGATAGAATTGATAAATCATAGAGATCCATTCGTTGATTCAGATTAGAGAAATTAGTAACAAAGCCACAAAAATATGACTAAAGTAAGTTTGATTGTTACTAAAAAAAGTAATTTTTTTCATCGTCTAAGCATACTATGAAGAGATACGCTTTTCTAAGAATTTAGTTAGATTTTGAGGGTGATGAGCCATGAAAAAACGTCTATGGATGAGTTTAGGCATGGTGGTTATGCTTGGGCAGGCACATGCATCGACCAGCGGAATAGAATATAACATTGCCAATGGTTTATCGCCGATCGCAAAGGATCAGTCTATTTCGGTGCTACAGCCTTTTTATGGCAACTTTCGTATTCTTGGTTCTAAAATGTATCAAGATGACGAACAAGCAAAATTTTCTCCGATTGATTATGCCGTGAGTTGGGGTTTGTTTGCCAAGCCTGAGATCGCACGTAAAATCTCAGTAAATCAATATGACCGCTATTTGAATTGGAAAATAGATAAGCTACCTGTTCCTGCAAATCAAGCCATGCAAATGGTTTCCAATATGCATATTATTCCCGCAAATCCTGAAATTGCCCAGCAAATCAAACAAGTGAAGCGTGGGGATTTGGTACAGTTGAAAGGTGAGTTGGTTGAGATTCGGGATAAAGATTTGGTTTGGCGATCTTCTCTAACACCTACGGATACAGGTGATGGAGCATGTGAGTTATTCCGTGTTAATTCAATTCAGTGGATAGAAAAACAAAAAATCTAATCTTGTTGAACAAGAGAGGGTCGTATGACCCTCAATTTTTTATATCACTCACTAGTCTTTTTAGTTTCTGTTGGTTGAGAACTTTTCCAATGGTGTAGTTGGCTTTGCGCATGTAGATATTCATTTAAATGATCAAATTGTTTAGACGTATCAGTATTTTCTGTGGTACTCGCTAAGGTGCTTTGTTCGAGTACTTTGGCTTGATTATCCCAGTATTCATATAAAAGTCCTTGAATATATCGACCTTGTGCTGTTTTAAGTTCTAACTCTTTCAGCATATTCAGTGCCGATTGAACATTATCTTTTTGGCGTTGCTGTTCAAACGCTGGAGTGAGCGTATTGGCTTCTTTCATCTTCGCCAGTTCTATTTCCATACTGTCGCTCATTTCGGTAAAACGACGGTCATAGTCATCTAAAATTGCAATATCATGCGCATCGTCAGCCGTTGTAGGGAACTGTTTAATAGGGATTTGCTTAAGCTGACCAATGGCATCATTAGAATTTTGAGTTTGCTGTTCTTGCTGAGAGGGTGCTTTGGGGTCTTTGTTACAAGCACTCAGTAATAGTGTAGAGCTGATCAAGCAACTAAGTGCAATCGTGGTTTTAAATTTAAAGGTCATAGAAACACCTGATTTATTGTTACTTTGCTATTTTTTGAAAATGGTAGGCAAAGGTTGTATAAGGAAAATCAATCTGATCTTGAGCAGTTAGTCCTGTAAAATCAAATACAATTTGTTCAAATTTTGCTTTCAGTTGCTGTTGTTGATGTTCTGGCATTGCTGCAATAAAACTCGTGGAAAGTAACCGTTTGCTGACCACTTGTTCTACTGTGCCTGTATGTTTGAGTTGAAAGGTCTGAAGACCGTTGAATTGAAAGAGCTGTTGTTGCTCAAAAACCCGTTTCCATTTCTCACTATGATAACGTGGTGTATCTGCTTCAAATGGGGCGATTTCATCGGCCAACGCTTTGACCCAGTCAACAGTAATATCACGTTGATTCCAAACCAGTCCAAGATGCCCCGTAGGAATTAATACCCGATACATTTCCTTGAGCGTTTCGCTATTTGAGAACCAGTGGAAAGATTGTGCGCAAATAATGGTGTTAATGGATTCATCCTTTACCAGAAGTTGATCGCTTGAAGTCTGTAGACATTTGACTGTGCTATAGCGTTGCTCCAGTTGTTCTCGCATCGCTGTCACAGGTTCAACGGCAATTACTTTTGCCTGTGTCTGAAGCAGGAAAGGTAAGAATTTGCCAGTCCCTGAACCGAGGTCAATAACAGTGGAATTTTCACCGACTTTGAGCTGATCTTGCAGCCAAACGAGGATTTCTGGTGGGTAACTGGGGCGAACTTGCTGATACAGTTCAGCCCCTAAACTAAAGCCTTTTTGAGCGGAAGGATGTAAGGATTGTGTCATTTTTTGCGCTTTTTAATCTGTCTTATCTCTATAAAATAAGATACTCCGCAAATAGGGTTTGGCAAAGACATCATTTGATGACTTTTTGCGACAAGCCTAGGATTAATTTTCAGTGTGAGCATGGATAAGCAAATAATATTTGAAGATGAACATATTCGCGTTATTTTTTTAAAAGGTTCAAGTGACACTTTGGTGGTTTCGTTTGGCGATTTGATTAGTCGTGCCAAAGGAATGTCAATTAATGCTGAAAAATCACTCATAAAATATCAATACAATGTCATCGGTATTATGCCGAAGCAAAAATCTTGGTTTCCTCAAAACAGCATGCTTGAGATGCAGCGACAGATTCAACCGATCTTACAACAGTTTGAGCAGATTGTGGGTTACGGTGGATCAATGGGAGGCTATGCTGCGATTAAATATTCTAATTTATTGAATATGCATAAAATCGTTGCTTTTGTACCACAATATTCGATAGACCCTGATGTGGTTCATGATCGCCGTTATGCAGAATTTTTTGACGCATCTATTCATCAAAATATGCAGATTCAGGTGGATGAAGTGGATTCATCTCGTGAATACATCATTGTCTATGATCCATACTATGTAGAAGATAAAGAACATTTCTTAAAAATACAGCCGTTATTACCAAAGATGCATGTGATTCATTTGCCTTTTACAGGACATGAAGCACTCTCGGTTTTGGCAAGTTCGCAATTACTCAATGATTTTGTTGAGCAACCTTTTGAGATTACTTATTTTTATAAGCGCGTTCGAGAGGTTAAAAAGCAAAGTAAGTTCTACTATCGCCATGTACTAGATGCATTATTGACCAGACATCATCAGGCTTTATTGCGAATCTTGCAAAATAACGATTTTGAATTAGATGAACGTTATTTTGATGCTGTTCTTAAGCAAAAATTGGTTCAACAATTATTTAATCTACAACAGGGTACTGAGCAAAATTTACGGAAGTTAGGTATTCATCCGCATTTTATCCAACAGATGGACAGCTCAGTGCCAACCATTCGCACGATTCAAAATACATGGTTAGTTTTTAATTTAGTTAGCTTAAAGCTAGAGGCTTATAACGCTGAAGCAATTCAGGCGAATCAACAATATCTGTTGCCATTGAAAGTCAGTGCGAATGCTGTTGTTGAACTTGAGTTAAATGCAGAATCTTATGTTTTGACGATGAATGATCGTGGGATTCATAAATTAGTTAAAGCCGGTGAAGCTTTGGCTTTGGATCAGTCTTTATTGATTTTTAAACGCTATCCTGAATTTTATCAACTCAGTTATAAAAATTTAACCTTGAGTTGTGATGATCATGGGCAGGGACATTTTATTGAAAATCACGTGGATGAGCAGACCAAACTACAATTGATAGATTAAATCACATAATCAAAAGCCCTTTGCTTAAGCAAAGGGCTTTTAACGATGGGTTAGAAAATTAGTTTGTACCCACCTTTGCATTGGTATTTACGTTCGCATTTACACCTAATACTTTCACACCAACATTGGCACCTGTTTGCAGATTTTTTCGATCTGCATTTAAGCCTGTTTTTGCATTTAGAGATGAAGTTTTACCATTTACTTGTGTATTTAAATTCGTTTCCGCATTTAAATTTAATGCTTTAGATTTAGTTTGCTTTTCTTCAATTCGTTTTTTGATGTTGGCCTTTTGGTCAGCAGTAAATCTCTTGCCATCATTTGCTTTGTCTACGGTGTAATCACGCGTATTTTTGACAGCCTCACCTGTTTTATTAATAACTTGTGAACTTACATTGGTTGCGACACCAACCGTTTTTTGAGTGGCATTTACACCTGTATCTACAGCAGCATGACCGACATGCTGAGCTGCATGACCAACGCCTTGTGCTGTATTTTTAACTGCACCAGTAACGCCTTTGATCAAGCCACCTGATTCGACATTGATTTGTGCAGAACCATTGGCATTTACACCAACGTTTTGCGCAAAAATAGATGCAGAAGCAAGTAGAGTTGTTGTGACGATAGCTGTTTTGATCATTTTTTTCATTGCGATTTCCTTAGCGATGTACCGTATTGGGGTACTTCATCAACGCCAATGCATCATAGCGAGCAAAAGAAAGAAAGCGATGGATTTCAGCAAAACTTTACAAGCACATTACAGCTTAAAAACACTGTAGCTAGAAATTGTGGAGATTTAAATTTTTATAATTAAATGAAAAATAAAGTAAAAAATTTATGTTATTTAAATAACTCATCTCAATATAATTGAAAGAAAAAGGTGAAAAGCATATTTCCTATGATTGTTTTGATCGCAAGACCACAAATATTTTGAGATCCTGCATCATCGGTATTCAGCTATGATGCATTAGGCGCATTGCGCGAGTGCATTTGGACTAAAATGACTTTTCAATTTATTGAAGTTGTTCGTTACATCTGGATTTTGAATATCAAAAGTAGTGGCACGACGTGTTTTAGAATCAATCATAGGTTTTGATGTGCCCGCAAGATGATTTTGATTTACAACGTATTGGTATGTTTCAGAAGATGCTTTCTTTAATTGATCATTTTTGAAATACCACGTTTCCGTACTTTCACCACCGTCAAAATAGCCTGTAAATTGGATCAGACAACCACTGTTAGAGCGACTCAATGTTGCCAAATTGGTTTCGGTATTGGGAATGGCTTCAATATTTTGGACTTGTTCTAACTGTTGTATGGGAGAGGTTGATGTTGTCGGTAAATAAGAACATGCAGTGAAACTAATTAAGCTGAGTAATGGTAGTACCATCATTTTGAATGAGCGGTGCATCATTTGCAAAATTCCAATCCTATGAATTTATGCTATTTAGTGTGTAGAGAAATATGAAGAAGTTCAATCTGTGTTTTGAGACAACACTGTAAATTTTAGCTAAATCTTTCGCCTAAAATCTTCAGTAGACCACTTTAACAATTTGTGTCAAAAATGACCTAATAAAAGGCCTATCTTGATAATGACCCTCTCGGTTGTTTATGCGATGTTGTTCACGGAATTAAAATAAGGAAATACGTGGTTATGGGTACGAAATCGAAGACTGTGCCATTTTATCGAGTGATTGTGATCGGTGGTGGTTTTGCGGGTTTAGGTGCTGCGATTAAACTCAAAGAAGCGGGTATCCATGATTTTATCTTGCTCGAAAAAGCCAATGAACTCGGTGGTGTATGGCGTGAAAATACCTATCCGGGATGTGCCTGTGATGTGCCATCGGCATTGTATTCATATTCTTTTGAACCGAATCCTACATGGAGTCGGGTATTCGCGGGACAAGCGGAAATCAAACAATATCTGCAAAATACGGCGCATAAATACCAAGTTTTACCGCATGTGCATTTCAATCATGAAGCCTTAGCTGCAACGTGGTCGGATGTTAAACAGTGTTGGATTATTAAAACTAATCAAGGTGAATTACATTCACAATTTGCGATCATGGCATGTGGGCCAATGCATGAACCTGTGATCCCGCATGTAAAAGGTCTCAAAGATTTTGAAGGTGAGATTTTCCATTCATCTCGTTGGCGACATGATGTGGATTTAACAGATAAACGTGTTGCAGTAATCGGTACAGGCGCATCTGCAATTCAGTTTGTGCCGCAGATCCAGCCGTTGGTCAAAGAACTTAATGTATTTCAACGTACACCGCATTGGGTATTACCAAAATCTGATATGCCATTGCCAAGTGCCATTCAAACTTTATTTAAATATGTTCCCGTGACTCAGTCGGTGATGCGTGGTTCAGTCTATGGCATCTTTGAAACCTTAAATGGTGGATTGCAAAGCAATGCTGCGATGCGACAAGTTCAGCGTATTGCTGAATTTCATATTAAACAGGGCATCAAAGACCCTGAGTTACGCACTAAAGTGACGCCAAATTATGTGATCGGCTGTAAACGCATTCTGCAATCTAATGAATGGTATCCAGCCTTAGCTCAAGACAATGTCAATGTAGTTGCAGGGGCGTTAAGCGAAGTCAAAGGCAAGCAGTTAATTGCCAGTGATGGTTCAAGCTTTGAGGCTGATGTGATCATTCTTGGGACGGGTTTTGAGGTGGCTGAACCGCCAATTGCTCAGCGTGTCTATAATCGTTATGGACAAAGCATGTCTGATGTATGGCAGGGCAGTCCAGAAGGTTATATGGGAACCATGGTGGCAGATTGCCCGAATGGCTTTTTGATGTTTGGACCGAATATCGCAGTGAGTTCTTCGGCATTTATCATCATTGAAGCACAGCTCACTTATATTATGGATGCGTTAAAACAAGCGATTCAAAAAAATATCAAAACCATAGAACCTGATCCTGTGCGTATGGCTGAGTTTAATCAACGCGTACAAGAGGCTTTACAAACCACGGTTTGGAACAAGGGTGGTTGTCAGAGTTATTTCATTGATCGGAACGGGCGCAATAGTACGGTATGGCCGTGGACGACGTTTAAGATGCGCCAGCAACTCAGCCGTTTTAATTTAAATGAATATCTGATTGATCGTCAGGTTAAGCTCGAAACTGAAACAGCTTAAATCTCTATCATTAAAAAAACCTCTAACTTTTGATTAGAGGTTTTTTATTTAGTTCGATGATGGCTGACTAAGTTCAGCACGCTCAATAGGAACATTTCCATCATTGGTACCAACCACCGCATCTTTGGTGTCTTGCCATTTTTTAGCAGTGTATTGTTTGGCTTTTTGTGTTTGTTCCTGAACGATTTCAGATTGTTCAGCGGTATATTCTTTGGTGTTTTTCCATCTCTCACTCATTTTTTGTGAGGTGTTTTCAGATGCGCCTTGAATTGAATCACCTAAGTTTTGTAGCCCTTTACCTGTTTTATACAGCAATACTCGACCGAGGCTAGGGTTATCACCATAAGGAAGTGTTTTTTCAGCCGTTGCAGCATTTGCATTCGCTGTGGTTGTATTTGTTTCGGCTGCCCAGAGAGAAGACGATGCGATCAGTGCAGTCGCTAAATATAGTGCAGGTACTTTTTTCATCATCTTTTATCCTTTTGGCGATATTGTTGCAATTCAAGTTTTATAGCTTATCGTCAAGTTCAAGAAAAGAATGTAGCTGATGTGAAATTGATACACGGAAAATACAGGTCACTACAGAAAACTCTATATTGGATTAAATTATTTAACCTTAGATATATTAGTAGTTTTTTGGACTTCTACTTTTTTTGTATCTGGTGCGAACAGGAAAGATATTGAACCTATCACAATTAAGCATGCTATTAGCCCTACAGCAAATTTTAACCGAAAAATTTTCAGATCGCGGATGTAAATTAGCTTAAGGTGTTCAAATGCAAGCTCTTTTGTAAATGGGAAATTTGGGTCATCTAATTCATTGGAATAATTAGTAACTGTCTGTTGGGTGCGAATATCAGTACGAAAGAAACCATTAATCAAATTAAATTTGAAAGTTCCACCCCCATAATATGTACCTTTCTGAGCATAGCCATCATTTATATGTTTACTTGGATTATCAATTGCTGAAAGAGCTGCTAATAAGATTAAAACAGCAATGAGCCAAATTGCAAAGATAAGCCAAGCTAATCCTTGTTGCCACCATAGACCATTAGAGTTTAAAAACTCATAAATTGTTCTAATCTGAGGGAAAGGAACAATACAACCTGCAAGTAAAGCTCCAATTTTGAAATCTATAGCACGAATATTTTGTTGAGTATCTTGAATAGCAGATTGCAAAAATGTAGATTTATCCATTTTTTTCTACCCATTCGTTCATTTTAACATTAACGTAATCTCCCTCGTAACAATCAAGGTTATAGCATTTAGTTAGTAGGCTTTGGTTGTGTTTATCTAGGTTATTATAAAAAACATTTGAAACTAGACTACGAGATCTACCATTTTTATTTGCTTTAGAGCATAAATCAGCAGTTTCATTGACGAGAGTTCCTATCCAAGTCACTTCATTAATACCACTGCCGCTATAGCCTGCTTTTATCATTAATGTTTCACTGTAATGAATACCTGTACCAGCTTTTATTGGTGTATATTTTTTCTTCTTTAGTTTTACATTTAATGTATCAATTAAAGAATTTACTTTTGCTGATATATTAAATACAGAATTAATATCACTTCTAAGAGGGGTATTATAAATAGCCCAAACACAATCGCCCTCAATATAAAGTTCTCTAACTTTTTCAAAACTATTTAGGAGAGCAACTAGCTCAGAAATATATGATCTGTAAACCTTCGCCAGAACGGGTCTGCGATGGTTATTTGCATATTCTTTTGACCCTCTCATATCAACAAAAATAGCTGAACCATAAACATAATAACCATTAGTAAAAGTTAAACTATCTCTACTAGGAATTTCTTTTTTATCTAAGTAATTATTATCGGAAGAATTTAATATTTCATCCATTCTTTCACGACTTTTCTCAAAATCATATTCTTTATAGTTTGATTGCATTTTTAGCCATTAATAAGAAACCCCGCTAAATATATAGCGGGGTTTATTTAAAAGATCAAGTGTTCTAAAGGCTTAACCCTGCAAGACACTTACATCTGCAATTGCTGTGAATAAATCACGCAATTGAGCCAATAAACGTAAACGGTTTGCTTTCAACTCTGCATCATCTGCCATAACCATCACGCCTTCAAAGAAAGCATCAATTGGCGCACGAAGTGCTGCAAGCTTAGACAACGCTTCTGTGTAGTTACGCGCAGCAAGTAAAGGTTGAACCACAGGCGTGAGGGCAGACAATTCTGCATAAAGTGCTTTTTCAGCAGCTTCAACCAGATTGGCTTCAACCACAGCACCTTCAGGTGTCGCTTCTTTAGCAAGAATATTGGCAACACGTTTATTTGCCGCAGCCAATGCAGCCGCTTCTGGTAAGGTACGGAAATGATTGACCGCAGTCACACGCTTGTCAAAATCTAGTGGAGATTTTGGTGCAAGTGCTTGTACCGCTTGAATTACATCAACCGCTACGCCTTGGTCTTCATATTTGGCACGGTAACGACCTTCAAGGAATGCAACTGCATCCGTACGGGTTTTATCGTGATCTTTAACAACGTCGCCATAGCCTTGCAAGGCAAAGTTCACCAATTCTTCAATGGTTACATCAAGTTCATTTTCGATGATTAAACGCAAGATACCGATTGCAGAACGACGTAATGCAAATGGATCTTTAGAACCTGTTGGTGCTTGACCGATACCAAAAATACCAACCAATGTATCTAAACGATCTGCAAGCGCAATCGTTGTACCTGTTTTAGTTTGTGGTAATACATCACCCGCAAATTTAGGTAAATACTGTTCACCTAAAGCTTCGGCAACTTCGTTATTTTCACCTTCAAGGCGCGCATAGTACGTGCCTGCAATCCCTTGAAGTTCTGGGAATTCACCCACAAGTTCAGAGGTTAAGTCACATTTCGCAAGTAACGCAGCTTTCTCAGCATCAGCAACATTTGCCCCCGTAATTGGAGACAATGCTACAGCTAATTTAGCAATACGTTCTGATTTATCCCAAAGCGTACCCAATTGCGCTTGGAATACCATGTTAGCTAATTTTTCTTTACGAGACGCAAGTGGTTGCTTTTGGTCTTGTAAGAAGAAGAATTCCGCATCAGACAAACGTGGACGCACAACTTTCTCATTCCCTTCAATAATTTGAATCGGATCTTTCGACTCAATATTTGAAATGGTAATGAAGTAAGGCTGTAATTTACCTTCTGCATTGATTAAACAGAAATACTTCTGGTTATCCTGCATGGTGGTAATCAAAGCTTCTTGAGGAACAGCTAAATAACGCTCTTCAAAAGTTGCACGTAAAGCAACAGGCCATTCAACCAGACTTGTTACTTCATCAAGCAAGTCTGCTGGCACAATTGCAGTCGCATTGACTTCATCTGCCAATGTTTTGACTTGTGCTTGAATGGTCGCTTGACGCTTTTCGAAATTCGCAACCACGTACGCTTTTTCTAAAGTTGCCAAGTAGTCATTTGCATGCGTCAAAGTCACGGCTTCAGGTGCATGGAAACGATGACCATAAGTCACATTACCTGCTTTATGATCTTGAATGGTTGCTTCAACCACTTGATCATCTTTCAGCAATACCACCCATTTTACTGGACGCACGAATTCAGTACGGCTTGCTGCTGAACGCATACGTTTTGCGATTGGCAAGTTATCCAATGCAGTTTGTAAAATTTGTGGCAGTAAAGCATCAAGGCTTTGGCCTTTGACATCTTTCAAGAAGCAAACTTTTTCAACTTTACCTGCTTGGAACGTCGAAAGTTGGTCAACCGTGATGCCTTGACCACGCATAAAGCCTTCAAGTGCTTTAGTTGCTTTACCTTCAGCATCATAAGCCGCTTGTACAGCAGGGCCATCAAAACGTTTTTGCGTGTCCGCTTGAGCAGCATCGATATCAACAATTTTCAATGCTAAACGACGTGGAGCAGCATAGGCTTCGATAGCACCGAAGTTTAAGCCCGCATCTTTTAGGCCTTTTTCCGTTTCTGCTTTAAGTGCATCACGCAAAGTTTTTAAGCTTTTTGGTGGAAGTTCTTCACAGCCAAGTTCGAATAAAACTGTATGCTTAGTCATTATTTATTCTCCTTCGCTTTTTCAGCTTGGGCTGCTTCTGCTTCAACTTGTGCTTTAAGTTGAGCCAATACTTCATCACGCAAATGTGGTTCTGCCATTGGGAAACCGAGTTTCGCACGTGCAGCCACATAACTTTGTGCAATTGAACGCGCCAAAGTACGAACACGTAAAATATAACGTTGACGTTCAGTCACTGAAATCGCACCACGTGCATCCAACAAGTTAAAGCAATGTGATGCTTTGATCACTTGTTCGTAAGCAGGAAGCGGTAGTTCAGCCTCGATTAAACGAGACGCTTCAGCTTCATAGAAGTCGAACAATTCAAACATTTTATCGACTGGCGCGTATTCGAAGTTATAGGTTGATTGCTCAACTTCGTTTTGATGGAATACATCACCGTAAGTCACTGTACCGAACTGACCTTTGGTCCAAACCAAATCGTAAACTGAGTCTACACCTTGCAGGTACATCGCCAGACGTTCTAAACCGTAAGTAATTTCGCCAGTCACAGGGTAACATTCAACACCACCGACTTGCTGGAAGTAAGTGAACTGAGTCACTTCCATACCATTGAGCCAAACTTCCCAACCTAAGCCCCAAGCGCCAAGCGTTGGAGATTCCCAGTTGTCTTCTACGAAACGAATATCGTGAGTCAGTGTATCAATCCCGATCGCTTTTAACGAATCAAGGTAAAGTTGTTGGATATTGTCTGGATTCGGCTTAAGTACCACTTGGAACTGATAGTAGTGTTGTAAGCGGTTTGGGTTCTCTCCATAACGACCGTCTTTCGGACGACGAGAAGGTTGAACATAAGCCGCATTCCAAGTTTCTGGGCCTAATGCGCGTAAAAAGGTTGCAGTGTGGAAAGTACCTGCACCCATTTCCATATCATATGGTTGTAATACGACGCAGCCTTGCTCCGCCCAATAGTTTTGTAGGGCAAGAATTAAGCCCTGAAATGTATCAATATGCGATATAGCACGACTCATGGTGCATCCACTGGAATCAAACAAAAATTGTGGTTAAGTATAAGGATTTTCGGGTGCAGTGCAAAGGATTCAAACACTTCGGCAGCAAGTTCTGACTAGAAATAAAAAAATGTTATTTTATTCCACATTCATTTCTACTTTTGGCTGATAGTAAACTTTTGATATAGCCTATTTCTTGATTTGTTTTCATCTGTTTGATGTATTGATCTAACTGTTGGTCAGCAGGCGAACTTTGATTGGTATCAATAGATGGGATTTTCGGCGTATTGTCATCCACTAAAAATACTTTACCCTCGGTAAAACCCCAACTTTTATTGATTTCGCTTCCATCCTCAAGGACAGCAGATGTTTTTAAAAAACAAGTATTATCATATTTAATTAAAGCAAACTCTTTTATAAAATAGGGACTTGTAATTGATTTCAGGTTTTTTACTTCAATGAATTCAGGCTCATTCTGTGGGCTACATGCTGGTAGTGATAATGTTAAAAATAAGAGAGAAAGAAAATATAAAGAATTGTTCATTATAGGACGAGATAGAATTTTCTTGATCATATTATAGATTGATTACATTGTTTTGAGATGAATAATTTAGCTTAAGTCGAAAAATCCTCACGTCACCTCATGACGCATAACATCTTTATCAATCTTAATTTTCAAATCATGAAATGTTAGCTTTGAAATGATGTTGTCACAGAGGTGTTTGATATGTCTGATCGCATTCGTGAAAAATTGCAAATTCTTGCGGACGCAGCCAAATATGACGTGTCCTGTTCATCCAGTGGTAGTGACCGTAAAAATAAAGACAAAGGTTTAGGCGATGCCAGTCGGGCAGGGATTTGTCATAGCTATACCGAAGATGGTCGTTGTGTTTCGCTGCTGAAAATCTTGTTCAGTAATGTCTGTATTTTTGACTGTGCCTATTGTGTGTCACGCCGTTCTAATGATGTGAAACGGGCTGCATTTACCGTGCAGGAAGTGGTTGACCTGACCATTAATTTCTATCGACGCAACTATATTGAAGGGCTATTTCTGAGTTCAGGTATTTTTAAATCCGCAGACTATACGATGGAGCGGATGCTTCAAGTGGTGAAGAAACTGCGTTTGGAAGAAAATTTTAATGGCTATATTCATCTTAAAACTATTCCAGGGGCTTCACCTGAATTGATTCATGAAGCGGGTCTCTACGCCGATCGAATGAGTATTAATCTGGAAATGCCAACCGAGGTCGGTTTAAAAGCCTTTGCACCTGAAAAATCACATCAAGAAGTACAAAAAGATTTGGGACTGGTTCGAGATCGCTTGATTCAACTCAAAGATGAACGTCAAATTATTAAGCATGTACCGAAATATGTACCCGCAGGGCAAACCACACAAATGGTGGTTGGCGCACATCAGGAAACCGATCAAGATGTGTTGGTGATGGCAGATCGACATTACAAAGAATTTAAACTCAAACGGGTGTATTTCTCAGGTTATATTCCAATCAACACGGAAAATAACTATTTACCTGCGGTGGGTTCTGCACCGCCTTTGCTACGCGAAAATCGACTTTATCAGAGCGATTGGTTGATGCGGTTTTATGGGTTTGAAGTCAATGAAATCGTCAACGAAAAACACCCACATTTAGATTTGGATGTAGACCCCAAACTGAGTTGGGCATTGCGTCATCCTGAACAATTTCCAGTGGATTTAAATCGTGCGGATTATCAAATGATTTTGCGCGTACCGGGCATTGGGGTGAAGTCTGCCAAGAAAATCGTACAAGCGCGTCGTTTTGGTAAAGTGCATATTGATTTGCTGAAACAACTCGGTGTGGCGTATTCACGTGCCAATTTTTTTATTCGTTGTGAAGACAGTCCACGTTTTCAAAAGGAACTTTCTACGACTGATATTCGCCAGCAAATCTTGACGCAGGGTTCATCTAAATACGTTAAACAACTGTCACCGCAATTGAGTTTAGGATTTTAAACATGCTCAGTGATGCTGTGGTTTATTACTACTTTGATGGCTCTATGGTCGGTTTACTCAACTGTGTATTTCGTGCTTTTCAATTTAAAGAATTCCATGTTCAACTGTGTTTAAACCAAGGTGCACAGCATGGCTTATTTGCCACGGTGGTTGAAATTCCAAATCATGAGCAACATGCCGAACGTGTGTGGTCTGCGTTACAAAAAAAGCTTTCATCTTCTTCGTTAAAACAATTTTATTTTGCTTATCTATCTGAATCTTTAGATGCCTATCAGCATTTATTTAATTACTGTGTCTATGTTTTTCGGCATCAACATTCAGTCGAAAAAAATTACTCTCATCCCAGTGTTTTAGCGATTTCGCAATGGACGAAAAAGGTCGGGCGCGAAAAGCATCGTATGGAAGCTTTTGTGCGTTTTAAGAAAACCACAGATGGTTTATTTTTAAGTTTAGTTCGACCAGATTTTAATGTATTACCTTTGATACAGCCGCATTTTAAGCGTCGTTATCAAGATCAACGTTGGCTGATTTATGACGAACAACGCAAATATGGTCTGTATTATGATTTGAAGGAGATTCATGAGGTGTCTTTAGAGGCCAATCAGATTGACCGTAATATCGAAAATGGTGCGAGTCAAAATTTCCAATTAGAATTAGATGAACAAGAAGAATTATACGATCAACTTTGGAAAGATTATTTCAATAGTATCAACATTAAAGAACGTCAGAATGTGAAATTGCATGTGCAATATTTACCTAAACGCTATTGGCGTTATCTGAATGAAAAATATGTTTAAGGCATTTTTTGATTATTATTTTAAAAATACCAACATAACAAAAGAGCACATTCATGACTAAATTAGTTTTAAAAACAGCAGTACTGATTATGGCTTGTTTGAGTACTTTAGTATTTGCCAAAACGCAAGATAAAGCGATAGATCCTTATAGCCAATGTGTCGATGACACCATTCAACAGCTAAAACTGGGGAATATCAATAATGCTGTGGTGGGAGATTTGTAGCACCAGAACCAAAACTTTATATGCAAAGCAGATTGTGCAGTTATTGGATCAAATAAAAAAACAGAGTCAGGAATACAAGCAGCCTGAACGTTATCAGGACATTATTAAATCACAACAGCTTTGGAAAAAATTTTGTCGATCAAGAGTGCCGTAATGCCGGTGCTTATATCGGTTCGCCGATGTATGAGTTTTGCCCCATGCAAAAATATGCAGAGCGATTGGAGCAATTAAAGGAGTATTTAAATTGACCTTGATCAGTTTTCGTTATTATTTAAAACTGTAATTTAAATACACCTTCAGTCTGAGTCAGCGTATACTGCTGCAACCAATGAAACAATACTATTCCAGCAAGGTGCATTGTGAGCTTAACCCAATCAGACTGGCTAAATTTCTTAAAACCGAATTACAAAGTATTACCTTTGAAAGAACGTTTACTTTCTGGATTTGGCGCGCTTTGTGGTTTAGCAATATCCTCTTTAATTAGTTGGTATGTATTGGGTGGTATGAATGCATGGTATATCGCCCCGATGGGTGCCTCTTCGGTACTGCTTTTTGCAGTTCCGAATAGTCCTTTAGCGCAACCTTGGAATGTTGTGGTTGGCAACATATTGGCAGGTTTAATTGGTGTGACATGTACACAGTTGTTGCCTGATTTAACCTCTGCTTTTAGTGTCGCAGTTGGGTTAGCTATTTTTATGATGATGACAACCGATTCATTGCATCCTCCAAGCGGCGCAGTTGCAATCACCGCAGTTTTAGGTGGTGATGCTGTACATCGTTTAGGATTCCACTTTATTTTATATCCAGTATTACTCAACTCAATTTTACTTTTGTTGATTGCTGTCTTTTTCAATCGCTTGATTGGGCGTTATTATCCGATTACAGCACATGTCAATGAGCGTTCCAAAGACCCTACGCCAACTCAGAAAGTTTCGATCCAACCTAAAGATATTAAGTATGCTTTAGCACACCACACAGAATTATTAGATATTAGTCAGTATGATTTGGAAAAGATCATTTTAGAGGCACAAGAGCATGCCAATGAACGTTTGAATCACTCATTTGTTTGCCAAGATATTATGAGTCGTGATGTGATTAAGCTACATGAAGATGATGATATTCACCAAGCTTTAGATAAATTCAAAGCGGTAAATTTAATGAGTTTGCCTGTGGTAAATTCAGAGCATAATTTGGTAGGGACACTTGCTTTGTATGAGGTTGTGGAGTGGTTTAAAGGTGCAACAGATCCAAGAAATTCATGGCAACACTATGTCCATCAAATTATGAGTCATCGCGTGGTGACGGTTGATCCGCTACAACCGATTCAAGATCTTATTCCTTATTTTGTAGAAAAATCTTTTAATTATATTCCCGTAGTGGAAAATCAACGTTTGATTGGCATTATTAGTCGTGCGGATATGATCGCTGCGCTTCAACAACAACTCAATCGTCAAAAGCTTCAATCAGAATAAAAAAAGCTACGGTTGTATTAGGGGGAAATTCAACCGTAGCGACCAAAAGAGGTAAAGAAATTAACGTTTTATGCTTTGGTCTTCATAAACGGTTTTTACGGGCTGATTATAGCCTTGTACATAATCAACGCGACTTTGCTGTTGTTTTGGAATTACTAACCACAAAATTAGGTAAACCAAAATACCAGGGAAAGCTGCGCTCATGAGTGAAATCACTACAAAGATCAAGCGTAATAAATTTGCATTCCAACCAAAACGTTCCGCAATACCGCCCATTACACCAGCGATCATGCTTTGTCGGTTTGAGCGATATAAACCAGAATTGGCCATTTAATTTTTCTCCTAAAATATTTGATACAGCAACAGAACGAGGCTTCATTCATGATAAATCGCTGTTAATAATGAGATAGGGACGAACTGGTTTTTTTAAAGTTTAAACAGACGGGAGAATCGTTACGGTGTGTAAAAGGCTGATGGAAAAAACGACAGTATCGCCTAAAATGCACCGACTTAAAGCATACTGCTTTGTTAATTTGCTATTTCATCAAGTTACGTCCGCCATAATTACCCATTTGGGGAATAGACGAATATTCAAATGCTTCCTATATTTTGCAGAACCATGGGGTGTTTTTTGAAAAAAGTGTGACAACGATGTTGATATTAGAGATTTGTGGATATGCAGTTCAGGTTCTTCTTACAGCATGTTAGTGTAGGATTTTTATTGAGTTTGGGCTTGAGTGCTTGTGATAGCTATCATCCGGATTCAATGAAAACATCAAACCAAGCGCAGCCAACTACTGATGAAAGTTCTATTCCTGTTATGTTAGATGCTGAGCAAGCACGAACAAGTGCAAGTGAAGGGATGTCACTGACTGAGGTTGCTGGACAAGCAACAGTTCCTCATGTTGCTTCTAAACATATGACGCAACCGACTCAACAAGATATGCAATATGTTGGGCGCTATCATGCACGTATTCCTTGTACTGATGCATTTGCTGGTTGTATCAAAGATGAAAAAGAAGCGGAATATATCTTAAATTTATTAGAAGATGGTTCAGTCTATTGGACCAATACCAGTTTTGGGCGCTTGGGGTCAGATCCATCGCGCAATATGACCAAAATAGAGCAAACCTGTAAGCAGGTGCAATGGCATGTTCATGAGGCAGGGAAGGAAATTATTGTCCGTTGTGATGCAGCCAATGTAAATTTGTATTATCAAATTAATCAAAATCATGATTTGGTTATGGATCTTGAGCAAATTTGGAATGGTGACCATGGGCGAAATCGTGTTTTTTTTAAAGAATATCCTTTCCCGAAACAAGCTTATGTGTTTAAAAAAGTGAAATAAAGCTTCCATAAAAAAGAGCGCTTGAAGCGCTCTTTTTATTGATCAGTTCTGATTGAATTAGTAATCGAAGCTGAAGTGTTCTGGAGCAAGTGAAGTTAAAGTACGTGAAGTCGTTACCATTGATTCTGCATGACCTTGTGCACGCGGCAATAAACGGTCAAAGTAGAAGTCAGCAACTTTGATTTTTGCTTTATAGAATTCTGGAGTTTCAATGCCGTTACCAGCTTCTAGTTTCTCAGAAGCAATCACTGCTTGTTGAGCCCAGAAATAAGCCATCATTACATAACCAGAGAACATCAAGAAATCATTAGAAGCAGAAGATACGATGTCACGATCTTTACGAGCTGCAAGCATGATGCGAACAGTCAATGTGTTCCATTGAGCGCAAAGCTTCGTTAAGTCCCAAGCGAAACGACGTAAATACTTGTTACGCGCATGCGTAGCACAGAATTTCAAGATTTCAGCAGTATAGTCACGAACAACTTTACCTTTTGAGCTTAAAAGAACTTTACGACCTAATAAGTCAAGTGCTTGGATACCCGTTGTACCTTCATACAATGTTGAGATACGTGCATCACGTGCGATTTGTTCCATGCCCCATTCTTTGATGAAACCATGACCACCGTATACTTGCATACCATGGTTCGCAGCTTCCAAACCTAATTCAGTCAAGAAACCTTTCAAAATCGGCGTATAGAAACCTAGTTTGTCATCAGCAGCTTCATAAGCAGCTTGATCGCCATTGACTAATGCATCTGTCATTTTGTCTGCAAGTTTAGCAGCATGATAGATCATTGCGCGACCGCCTTCTGCAACCGCTTTTTGAGTTAACAACATACGACGAACGTCAGCATGGTGAATAATCGCATCAGCTACACGCTCAGGCTCTTTCTTACCAGAAAGGGCACGCATAGACATACGATCTTTCGCATACGGTAATGCACCTTGAAAAGAAAGTTCAGCATGTGCAATACCTTGAACCGCTGTACCAATACGAGCAGTATTCATGAACGTAAACATTGCATGTAAGCCTTTGTTTACTTCACCGATTAAGTAACCAGTTGCATTGTCAAAGTTCAACACAGCAGTTGCTGAAGCACGGATACCCATTTTATGTTCGATAGAACCACAAGAAACAGTATTGCGCTCACCTACACCGCCGTCAGCAGTCGGGATGAATTTCGGTACGATGAATAAAGAAATACCACGAGTACCTGCAGGTGCATCTGGAAGACGCGCAAGTACGATATGAATGATATTGTCTGTTAAATCGTGTTCACCTGCAGAGATGAAGATTTTTGTACCAGAGATTTTATAAGTACCATCAGCAGCAGATTCAGCTTTAGTTTTAACTTGACCTAAGTCTGTACCACATTGAGGTTCTGTTAAGCACATTGTGCCAGACCAAGTACCTTCAACCAATTTAGGCATATAGGTATTTTTTTGCTCATCCGTACCGAACTGCATAATGGTATTCATACAACCAGTACTTAAACCTGGGTACATGGTAAATGACCAGTTCGCAGTACCCATCATTTCAGATTTGATGAGGTTCAAAGACATTGGTAAGCCTTGACCACCAAACTCTTCTGGGTAAGAAAGACCTTGCCAACCGCCCATTACGAACTGGTCGTAAGCATCTTTAAAACCTTTCGGTGTAGTGACTTCACCATTGTTGAAAGTACAACCTTCTTCATCACCTGATTGGTTCAGTGGAGAAAGTACGTTTTCGCAGTAATCAGCTGCACCTTCAAGAATCATATCAACGGTTTCAGCATCCGCATTTTGACCACTTGTCAAAGTTTGGTAATGTGCTGGATAATCTAACATTTCGTTCATTAAGAAACGAATATCGCGGAGAGGGGCTTTATAAGCTGGCATAATCTTAATCCTGTATTTGAATCATTTTGGATTATCTGTTTCGATACTTTGATTATTCATAATAGTGATAAAAATACATTGATAAACTCTAGGGAAAAAATTGTCAGAAAAGCTAATTTTCGAAATGAGTTGTGTGTAAGAAAATCATTTTTCTGTTAGAGTCTTCGCATATATTATATGTGAAAAATGATCTATTTTATAGTTGAAAATATAACGATATAAGGGTGTTTGGTAAAGCTATGCGTTTAAAATATTTAACATTATGCTTGTTAGGTCTTAGTCTTTCTGCATGTTCGCAGCATGTCATTAAAACCAATTCAGGTTCTCAGAATTTAGAGCAAAAGGCAATTAATAGTCTTAATGCAATGTATGAATATCCGAGTTACGATTATCGTGGCAAATTTAAAGTTCATGTCGACCTAGATCAAAATAAATCAAACACCTCGTCAGAAAAGGCGACTTTAGATGCAGCACTCAAACAAAAAGTGGATCAATATTTACAAGAGCAAAAGGTTAATTTAAACAGCAAACAAAAGCAGGCACTCTATAATGCCTTGGCACAACAGCCCAAAAGTTCTGGTGGTTCTAAAGCTGATAAATTTGCTCAGATCATGACCAATATATTGAATGATATGCAATTTGAATATGATGGCTCAGTCCACTATCGTCAGAAAATGGGTTCGTTTAATCTGACAGCACGTTATGAAAAACCAACCTTGTTAGTTCAAGCAAAAGTGCCGATGGTTCTAGATTTAAATAATTATAAGTTTTATATCAATTATTTTGCTTTGATGCCGTATTTGGTGAACAAAGAAAATCAAAATAATTTAGCTTATTTGGATTTTTCAAAATATCAGGCAATGTTTAAGCAAGTGGATTACAAAAAATTTGCAGAGTATGTGAAAGCTTCAAGTGCTGTTTATTACCGTTTAGCTGATCAAAATAACATTCAAGCATTGTCTGTGCCCGCTGCTGATCGAAATTTGGGAGTAGTCGAAAAAATTCGCTTAAAAACATCGATTGAAGAATTAATTTTACAAGCGAATTTGTACAGTAAAGTGAATGAAAAATATTTAATGCAAAGCATTTTAAATATTAAAGAACAAAATTTAGAAAAGCTGATTGCTGATGAAACGAATGCTGCAAGCAAAGCCAAGCCTGATGCAGCGGCATCCATATTAGCGAGTAAGGATTCCGCAGATGATGCAAGTGTCGTCAGTCAGCAATTATATCGTTTAGTGAATCAGCACTTTGGTGTTGAAGATGAAGCTGATCCAAAGGTATCCGATGCAGCGCAGCAAGCGATGGATGCTGCTAAAGAAGCAGGGATAGTCGCTGACGATTCAGAATCAGCTGATGCTGCCGCAGATGCAGCTTCTTCCTCAAAAGATGAACAAGGTTTGACAGAGGCCCAATGTACAGCGCTCCAGAATGCTAAACAGGCTGCTTATGGAGATGCACAGTATTGTGAAAGTATTTACGATATTGATGTTTTTAATGCGAAAAAAGCCGAATCAGGTTTTCTATCTTATGTTGAAAAATTACAAAGCGTAGAAAAAGAATTTGCTGTATATGATCAAAATCAATTTATTGATGATCAGGCATTTAAAGCGCTATGGATCAAGCATCAGGCTGAGATTGAAGAAACGTTGCCTCCTCAAGACAAACGTAATCCATTTACCATGGATATTGGCTTAGACGCGCAAGGGCGAGCAGTTAAAATTGATTATGATTTGAATTATGCACTCCCTGAACTGAAGTCTCGTTTTAATCTTAAAGCAGATATGTTGATTTCCAATTATGGTCAAGCAACGCCAATTGATCAGGCTCAATTGAAACGAGCGAAAACATGGGCTGAAGCAAGTAAAGGCTCAATGTTGGAACAAGCAATCGGCAGTTTCTCAGAAAAATTGGGACAGGCAGGTATTCAAGAGCGTTCAGCTGAACCTTATACGTTATCTCTAGAAGATCAACTCAAAGTCATTGCAGAACAGCGATATGATGCAACACACAGTTATGAGCAAACATTTAAAGCGGTATTTATTGCCAAGCTGATAGAAAATAAGGCAGAAATTGCGCAACGTTATACAAGTCAGGAATTGCAGGAAATCGCTGCTGTTTACGCCTATTGGTATGCCACAGATGACATCTATAACCCACAAGGTAAGGCGTTAAAGAGCATTGAAGCATTACAGAAGAAACATCATCTTGAGCAAGATGATCAGTTTGATGACAAGTTAGGGCAAGCTGTTAATCGTCTTGTAAATGATGCGATGCATGGTGATAAAGACCGTCAAGCTTGGAAAAAGCTACAAGCTCAATATAAACAGCCACAGCAGCTATTTGCTCAACAGTATCAAGTTCAATTTGAGCGTGATAATGGAGTTTCAAGTGAGGAAAAACCATTATTGGTACAAACAGCAACGATTTTAGGACAAGTATATGTTGATGCTCGTAAAAATCAGTTGTCCGAAAAGAGTATTAAATCATTAAAGATTGAACACAATGAATTTATTGATTATGAAATCTTTAAAGAAGTGTATTTGAAAATGCTAACGGCAAAATAATAGGTGATTACTTGAAAAGAACCTGCGTAATGCAGGTTCTTTTTTGCTCATTAATATTTATAGATGGGTCATAAGAAATCTTTTAATTCAGGTTTGACCCCATTCCAAATAGAAAAAGCTTCAATCGCTTGACCCACCAACATACCAAAACCATCTGTTGACGGAACTTGACGCTCTTGAGCTTGATCCAAAAAGCTCGAAGGTTTGCCATAAGCCATTTCATAAGCATGGTGAAAAACCAAGCATTCAGGAAGCTGTAAAGTATCACCAGTTAAGCTGGCAGAAGTGGCATTGATGACAAAATCAAATTCACCAGCGAGTTGTTCCAAGCTGAGTGCTGAGAGTTGCGCCTGCGGAACGGCATCTTTTAAATCTGAGACCAATTGTTCAGCTCGAGCAAGTGTACGATTGGCAATTACAATCTGCTTTGCACCTGCTTGTACTAAAGGATAAATGACACCACGTGTCGCACCACCAGCACCTAAGATTAAAATGCGACTATTTTTAAGGTCCCAACCTAAGGCTTGAATGGCGGCGACTAAACCCTGACCATCGGTATTATCTCCAAACAGTTTGCCATCTTGCATCCACAAGGTATTCACAGCTTTGGCAATTTTGGCACGTTCAGTAAGTTGATCACATAAAGCAAATGCCTGCTCTTTAAAAGGCACAGTTACATTCATTCCAATGCCATCATGAGCAAAAAAATCTTTTGTTGTACTTTCAAAACCATCTAAGGGCGCAAGAATTTTTTTATAGTCTAAATTGACCCCCGTTTTTGCTGCAAATGCATGATGGAGTTCTGGTGATCGAGATTGTTCAATCGGATTCCCAATGACAGCAAATTGTTTGGTCATACTTTTATCCAAAGTTGAAAGAGAGGACAGAGGCTATTAAACATATTTGAATGCTTATGCGGACACAATATACGATAATCTTTAGGTACAAAAAAAGCACCTAAATTCAGGTGCTTTGAATAATTACGGTCAATTATTTATTTAAACTCAACCAATCTCTAGGTTTTAGATAATAATCGGTTAAACGTTTCTCTATTGAATCAGCATCCCATTCAGGGCGATAAGACCAACCCGCGAGATTAGGCAAGCTAACTAAAATCGACTCAATACGACCACCCGTTTGCAGGCCAAACAAGGTACCTCGATCGTATACTAAGTTGTATTCAACATAGCGACCACGACGATACAATTGGAATTCACGTTGAGCTTCGGTATAAGGCTGTTCACGATGCTTTTCAAAAATAGGCAAGATTGCTTCTAAGTAACCATTACCAACGGCTTGAATATATTTAAAACAAGTCTCGAAGTCCCATTGGTTCAAATCGTCAAAGAATAAACCGCCAACACCACGTTGTTCGTCACGATGTTTTAAGTAGAAATAATCATCACACCATTGTTTATGTTCAGCATAAATATGTTCGCCAAATGGTTGGCATAAATCATAAGCGGTTTGATGCCAGTTTTGAATATCTTGATCATCTGGATAGAAAGGTGTGAGATCAAAGCCACCGCCAAACCACCAAACAGGGGCTTGACCCTCAGGTTCAGCAACAAATAAACGTACATTGGCATGTGAAGTTGGGATATTGGGATTTTTAGGATGAATCACTAAAGAAACACCCAAAGCTTGTGCTTTTGCACCAGCGATTTGAGGATGGCGTTCCGTTGCAGAGGCAGGAAGTTTACTGATGTTGATGTGGGAAAACATCACCCCACCTTTTTCAATCACGTCACCATTTTGCAGAACACGAGAGCGACCACCACCACCTTCGGTTCGTTGCCAATCATCAATGATAAACTCAGCAGTGCCACCGCCTGCACGTTCCTGTTGTTCTAATCCTGCACAAATACGTGCTTGTAAGTCGAGTAAAAACTCGCGAACACGTTGAATATCAGCTGAAGTTGGATGCTGCATTTCAACCTTCTAATCATTAAAAAAAGATGGAAGGATATGTACCATGAAATCATAAAAAAAATAAGCTGATTTTATGATTCAAACTGCAATTAGATAGTTGAACAGCTTAAAGGATCTAATCGATCTAACCATAATTATTCCGACCAAAAGGGTTGGTTGATTTCTTAGGTTAAGCTCAGCAGAATGTATTGATAATGCTTGTTGTTGCAAGCTGAACATCAGATAGGCACGTTATGACTCAAGTTCATTCACTTATTCAAAAATACAATGTTGCAGGACCACGTTACACCAGTTATCCGACTGTTCCGTACTGGCAAGAACAAGATTTTAGTTTGGAAATGTGGAAGCAAACTTTAAAACGGGCATTTGATGAGACAAATACGAGTGAAGGGATTAGTTTATATATCCATTTGCCATTTTGTGAGAGCTTGTGCACTTTTTGTGGTTGTCATAAGCGTGTGACGAAGCGCCATGAAGTAGAACAACCTTATATTCAAGCCGTGTTAAAAGAATGGGAGTTGTACTGCCAGTTGCTTGTCGACAAACCGAGGATTAAAGAAATTCATTTGGGGGGAGGAACTCCGACATTTTTCTCTGTACAACATTTGATCGAGTTGATTAATGGGTTATTGGAAAATGCAGATATATGCGATGAATATGAATTTAGTTTCGAAGGACATCCTAATAATACGACTCGAGAGCATTTACAAGCCCTATATGATCTTGGTTTTCGCCGAGTGAGTTATGGGGTGCAGGACTATAACGAAAAAGTTCAGAAAGCAATTCACCGTATCCAACCATTTGCTCATGTACAACAGGTTACAACGTGGGCACGCGAAATTGGTTATACCTCGATTTCACATGACTTGGTCTTTGGCTTGCCATTTCAGAACTTGACTGATGTGTTACACACGATTGAACAAACGAATAGTCTAAAGCCAGATCGTTTGGCATTTTATAGCTATGCTCATGTACCTTGGATTAAGGGCAATGGACAGCGTGGTTTTAAAGATCAGGACGTACCTAAAGATGAGTTGAAACGCCAGTTATATGAAGAGGGAAAGAAAAAACTTTTAGCACAGGGTTATCATGAAATTGGTATGGATCACTTTGCTTTGGAACATGACAAAATGTATCAAGCTTTCCAACAAGAAAATCTGCATCGTAATTTCATGGGGTATACCTCATCAAAAACGCAAGTCATGATTGGCCTAGGTTTGTCTTCAATTAGTGATAGTTGGTACAACTTTGCGCAAAATGAAAAAACGCTAGAAGATTATTATGCACGTTTAGAACAGAATGAGATTCCTGTATATCGTGGACATCTTTTAACAGAAGAGGATTTAGTCATTCGCCAACATATACTCAATTTAATGTGTTGCTTTAGTACTTCATGGCAGAATGAAGCATTGTATTTTCCAGAGTTACCTGAAGTATTAGCACAACTAGAGGAAATGCAGAATGACGGTTTGTTAAAGATGACATCAAAGGATATTCAAGTAACCGAACAAGGCAAAGCATTCGTAAGAAATATTTGCATGGCATTTGATTTACATCTTCGCCGCAAAGTACCCAATAACCGTATTTTTTCTATGACGATATAAAATAATTGCTTATTTTCGAATTATCATGAGCTTGATTGAATCAAGGATGACTTAGAAGTCATCCTTCTGGTAAAGATGATCCATACGCTCACGTTTGGTCTTTAAATATTGTTCATTAAATGGGTTACGACCTACTGTTAACGGTACACGCTCAACCACATTGATGTCTAAATCAGTTAAGGCTTTAAGTTTTAAGGGGTTATTCGTAATTAACTTAACTTCTTTAATTTGTAGATGATCTAGCATAATGCTACACATGTCATAGCGACGTGCATCCGCAGGAAGATTTAATAACAGGTTTGCATCAACAGTGTCATGCCCTTGATCTTGTAAAGCATAGGCGCGGATTTTATTCGTTAAACCAATCCCACGACCTTCTTGGCGTAGATACAAAATCACGCCTTGACCTGCTTCATTAATCAAACGTTGGGTCGCTTGTAATTGAGGACCGCAGTCACACTTTAATGAAGCGAAAGCATCACCTGTTAAGCATTCTGAATGAATACGGACTAAAACAGGTCCTGTTGGGGGAGTTTCTAAACCTTTAGAAAGCGCCACATGTTCTTCGCCCGTTTGAGGGTCTTGAAACACAGAAATATTGAAGTCACCAAAAGCAGTTGGTAGCTTTGATGTTGCAATAAATTCAATCGGCACAGAGAGCTCGCTATGTTAGTAAAAACTGTCAAAGTATAGCTTAATGTGTGAAGATTGAGTGAATTGGAATTTCTGATTTTTCACATAAGTTTTTCTTTTTCATAGAAAGCACACAATAATGGTTGATAAACAGTGACATAATTCAGGATAATCTGTAAGTCAGTTGTTTAAGATTGGCTTGAGAATGTTCAGCACTACATCATTCGCACATGTGGCTGATTGAAGGTAGATCGTATTTAATTGTATGATTGCCCCCATTTAACCCAGCTTCGGATTTGCCAGGCTTAAAAAGGCTTTGCCACATTATGTTGTATACCGAAATTCCAACTCAACGTCCTGTTACGCCATTGTTAGATGGAATTGATCATCCACAACAATTACGTCAGCTCGAGCAAAGCCAACTCGCACAAGTGGCGGATGAGTTGCGTCAATATATTTTGTATGCGGCAGGGCAAAGCGGTGGCCACTTTGGCGCAAATCTTGGTGTAATCGAATTAACGGTTGCACTGCATTATTGTTTTAATACGCCGCAAGACCGTTTGGTTTGGGATGTGGGTCATCAAGCATATCCACATAAAGTACTGACGGGGCGTCGTGAGCGAATTACTACGATTCGTAGTAAAGATGGTTTAGCCGCTTTCCCTGCGCGTGAAGAATCTGAATTTGATACCTTTGGCGTAGGGCATTCGTCAACAGCAATTTCTGCGGGTCTAGGAATGTCGCTTGCGCGTCGTTATCAAAAAGATCCGTGTGATGTGGTTGCAATTGTTGGTGATGGTGCAATGACAGCAGGTATGGCATTTGAAGCCATGAATGATGCGGTTGCACATGATGCTGATCTGATCGTTGTTTTAAATGATAACGATATGTCGATTTCATGTAGTACGGGTGGTTTTGCGAGGCATTTGGCTGCAATTTGGGAAACAGGTCAACTGGTGAATGTCGACGAACATGGTCAAGCCTACGTTCAGCCACATCCGAAGTGGACTTATAACTCACGGTTACATCAGTCTGCAACAGATGCAGCGGATAACTTATTTAAAGCGATCGGTTTTGATTATTTTGGGCCATTTGATGGACATGATGTTGAGCAACTCACACAAGTTTTTCATGCGCTAAAAAAACGTAAAGGCCCTCGTTTAGTTCATATTTATACCAAAAAGGGTAAAGGATTTGCGCCTGCTGAAGCAGACCCGATTACCTATCATGCTATTACTAAAATTGCACCTACAACATCTGCTCCTGCAAAAAAGTCACCGCCTAAATACTCAGACGTGTTTGGACAATGGTTGTGTGATGAAGCAGCGCAAGATGATCGTTTACTCGCAATCACCCCAGCCATGTGTGAAGGTTCAGGGATGGTTCAGTTTGCAAAGCAATACCCTGAACGTTTCTTTGACGTTGCGATTGCTGAACAACATGCAGTGACTTTAGCAGCGGGTATGGCGTGTGAAGGTTTAAAACCTGTTGTAGCAATCTATTCGACCTTTTTACAACGCGGCTATGATCAATTGATCCATGATGTTGCCTTGCAAAATCTAGATGTCACTTTTGGGATTGATCGTGCTGGTTTGGTTGGTGAAGATGGTCCGACCCATGCAGGTGCATATGATTATGCCTATATGCGTACTGTACCTAACATGGTGATCATGGCACCAAAAGATGAAAATGAATGTCGTCAGATGTTGCATACGGCATATCACTATAATGGCCCAACAGCCGTACGTTACCCACGTGGTGTCGGTACAGGTGCTGAAATCCAACAACAGATGACTGCTTTAGAAATTGGTAAAGCTGAAATCGTTGCGCAATTTAATCAGGACGCAGATCAGCAGATCAGTATCCTTGCTTTTGGTAGCCGTGTTGCAGCATCAGTTGAAGCAGCAGAATTATTTGCAAGTAAACATTCGGTTGCTGTACGTGTGGTCAACATGCGGTTTGTAAAACCATTAGATGAGCAGATACTTCGTGACTTAGCTGCTGACACAAAACTTTTTGTGACTGTAGAAGAACATGCGGTTATGGCCGGTGCGGGCAGTGCAGTAAATGAATTTTTAGCACGAGCTAAAATCATTAAGCCAATTTTAAATCTAGGTTTGCCAGATGCATTTTTACATCAAGCAACTCATCAGCAAATGCTCATTGACAGTGGCTTAGATGCCAAAGGTATTTTGCTTTCAATAGAAAAAGCTTGGTTATAGGTCGCTAACGCTTTGTAAATCAGAAAATAATCTTTCGCAAACATTTTTTACCTAAAAGCCCTTATATTTGATAGAATATATGGGCTTTTATGCATTATTCTTTGTCAAAATCTTCAAATTTGTAGTGGGTGTTCAATGGAACCTATGGTGGTTATGGCTGCGCGTGCGGCTCAAACAGTTGGTCAAGAGCTTTTAAAGGCACATCAAAATCGTCATAAACTCGATTTACAAGTTGAAGAAAAAGGCATCGATGGTCCAGTAACGCGTGTTGACCGTTACATCGAACAGCTTACAATTGATACGCTTCGTAAAAGTTATAAAAACCATAGCTTCCTTGGTGAAGAGTTTGGCATGCAAGAAGGTAAAGGTCACGATGCAGATTGGTGCTGGGTGATTGATCCTTTAGATGGTACCCAAAACTTTATCAATGGTTTCCCTCATTTCTGTATTTCTATCGCTGTACAACATAAAGGCGTAACTCAGCACGGTGTGATCTATGATCCAGTGCGTGATGAATTATTCTCTGCAAGCCGTGGTCGTGGCGCAGTCATGAACCAACGCCGTATTCGCGTGAATGTTAAAGACTCTTTAGAAAACACATTCCTTGCGGTAGGTCATCCTTATCGTGCGAAACGTAATGGTGAAATCGTTTCTTATGCAGAACAACATTTCGCTTCTTTGTTGGCTGTAACTAAATCAGGCGCGCAAATCCGTCGTGGTGGCTCTGCTGCTTTGGATTTGGCTTATGTCGCTGCAGGTCGTTTTGATGGTTTCTTTGAGCTTGGTTTAAAACCGTGGGATATTGCTGCGGGTGAGCTGATTGTAAAAGAAGCGGGCGGTGTAGTCGTTGATGCTCGTGGTGGTAATGAATCATTTGATAATGGTCAAGTACTTGCTTGTTCACTTAAAATGTTAAAACCATTGATGCAAACTGTTGTTCCAGCTTGGGGTGATGCTGCAAAATAAGTTTTGGATTTTTATAAAAGGGGTAGCGATTGCTACTCTTTTTTATGCCTAATAATAGAAACACATAGAACAAGATGAAAAAAGAATAATATAAATATATTTATCATATATGCCCACATAAAAGGTGGTGCATGCATAGCACTGCTATATGCAATTAAAAGTTGTATGAAAGTAATAGTGCTTAAAATCGTGCAACTTCTAAAGGGATATTTTTGAATAGATGAAGTCGATTCTAGAAAATATGTAACGATAAAATAACTAGAAAAAAATAAAGAAATTAGGATTACACCATCTATAGGGTAGTGATAAATATACTCTGGTTCACTCTTTATAAGAAATGGATCAAGTTTAAAACCGAAATAGATAATATTGAGGCATCCTAATAGCCATAAGATGAATAATAATTTTAGTAGCATAGAGGTTTTAAAATTTTTGTTTGTTTATAAATATATTTAAGCTAAATTCTTATAAAATCAATGAATAATCGAAATAGATAGAAAAAACCTATTAAAAAGGGTGACTTTTAAAATTATTCTGCTATAATCCGCCCACGCACTTAAATTCCAGTTCATTACCTGAACATTCAGTTCTATTCATATTAGCGCACGCTGTCCATAGAGAGGACCATATCTTGCGCCCAAATCGCTTAGCGATTCTTCAGGTTGAGGCAGTAATCAAGCGTGCGTTTAGTCCACATCGTCGTTATTCGGATTGCCGCTGAACTTCATCTATTTTCAGCTTGAGTCGCTTTGCCGCTTTTTGCCGATGTCTATTTTTTGTATTTATTAAAATGGAGCACCCATTAGGGTGAAACTCTCTATGAGCAAAACTTTTGCCGAATTTTCTTTGCACGAAACCTTACAACAAGCCCTAGAAGGTTTAGGTTTTACAAGTCCAACTCCTGTGCAAGAACAAGCGATTCCAGCTGCGTTAGATGGAAAAGATTTATTAGTTTCAAGCCAGACAGGTTCTGGTAAAACAGCAGCATTTTTACTCCCTACATTAAATGCTTTGGCAGGTCAGGAAACTTTTGTGCCATTTAAAGAGCGCATGAAAGCTGTGACTCAACCAAGCATCTTGGTTTTATGTCCTACGCGTGAATTGGCTCAACAAGTAAGCCAAGATGCGATTGCATTTGTACGTCATATGAAAGGTGTTCGTATTGCTGCAATTATGGGTGGTATGCCTTTTGGTAAGCAAATTCAACAGCTTAAAGGCGCACAAGTGATCGTTGCAACGCCAGGTCGTTTGCTTGACTTAGTAAATCGTCGTCAATTGAAACTTGATAAAGTTGAATCGTTAATCGTCGACGAAGCTGACCGTATGCTTGATCTAGGCTTCTCTGAAGATTTAGAAGCAATTGGCGAGTTAGCTGCAAACCGTAATCAAACATTAATGTTCTCTGCGACTTTTGCTGATCGTATCATTCGCCTTGCTGAACGTATGATGAATGATCCACAACGTATTGCAATTGAAACTGGTCACAGCACTAACACTGATGTAACACAAACATTACATTGGACAGATGGCTTTGAGCATAAGAAAAAATTACTTACTCACTGGTTGTCTGATGAGTCAGTAGATCAAGCTGTTGTCTTTGCAAGCACGCAAGAAGATACAGATATGCTTGCTGAAGAATTGGCTGAAGCAGGTCACTCAGTTGTTGCATTGCATGGTGCTATGCCACAAACCGTTCGTAACCGTCGTTTACGTAGTATTCGTGAAGGTCGTGCAAAAATCTTAGTTGCAACTGACGTAGCAGCACGTGGTTTAGACGTACCAACTATTTCTCACGTGATTAACTTCGGTTTACCGATGAAAAACGAAGACTATGTACACCGTATTGGTCGTACAGGTCGTGCTGGTCGTACTGGTCAAGCGATTACACTTGCGACTTATCGCGAGCGTGGCAAAATCCGTGCGTTAGAAGATTATTTAGATGCACGTTTAAATGTATCTGAAATTGAAGGTTTAGAGCCATCTCCACCTCCTGCTCGTTCAGGTCGTGATGGTGGTGGTCGTGGTCGTGATGGCGGTGGTCGTGGTCGTGGCGGCCGTGATGGCGGTCGTGGCGGTTTTGGTGGTGGTCGTCGTTTTGAAGGCGAGAGCAATTTCAAACGTCGTGAAGGCGGTGAAGATCGTCCACGTCGTAGCTTCGATGATAAACCACGTGGTGAGCGTCCATCATTCGGTGGTGAAGATCGTCCACGTCGCGAGTTTAACTCTGACCGTCCACGTCGTGAAGGTGGTTTTGAAGACCGTCCACGTCGTAACTTTGATGATAAGCCACGTGGTGAACGTCCATCATTCGGTGGTGAAGATCGTCCACGTCGCGAGTTCAATTCAGATCGCCCACGTCGTGAAGGTGGTTTTGAAGATCGTCCAAAGCGTAGTTTTGGTGGTGAAGACCGTCCACGTCGCGAGTTCAATTCAGATCGCCCGCGTCGTGAAGGTGGTTTTAATGATAAACCGCGTTTTGACTCGAATGATGACAACCGTGGTAACCGTGTAGATTACAAACCACGTCGTGAAGGTAGCTTCGGCGACCGTCCAAAGCGCGATTTTGGTGATCGTCCACAACGTGAAGGTGGTTTTGGTGACCGTCCAAAACGTAGTTTCGGTGGTGAAGATCGCCCAAAACGTAGTTTTGGTGGTGAAGACCGTCCAAAGCGTAGTTTCGGTGGTGAAGACCGTCCAAAGCGTGATTTTGGTGATCGTCCAGCACGTGAAGGTGGCTTCGGTGGTGACCGTCGTCGCAAAAATGATTTTTAATCGTTAAAAACCGATGAAAAGAAGAAGCCAGTTGTAAAACTGGCTTTTTTATTTAGGATTAGTCATGTAAAATTCGAAAAATGTCTACTAATTCAAATTTTACAGAAGAAATGAATAGGGTTAAGCAAAATAAAAGTCTTTTAAGTCAAATATGGTCATTCATTTGTGGTGAAGGGCTGCCATGTCTATTTGTTATTTTAATGCTTTGTAATGGGTTATTTTTTGCATATGCACTTATTGCACGCAATCATACCGATTCTTTGAATGCAAGCTCACAACATGAGTTGAGCACAGAAGTTGATAAAAAGAACAATTACATAAATTAATAATCTTCATACGTAGCATATCAAAATAAAAACAAGCGCTTAATCTTTCAGTGTATAGTATGCGTGCATAAAAAGTGCAGGAATGAATGCCAGTATGAATAACAAATCTCCTCTCGATGCTGAAGCCCTAATTGAAGTTAAAAACTTGAGCTTTAACCGAGGGGAACGCGTCATTTATGATGATGTCAGTCTTAAAATTCGACGTGGTCAAATTACTGCAATTATGGGACCTTCGGGAACAGGTAAAACCACTTTGCTTCGTTTGATTGGTGGGCAGTTAGTCCCTGATCGTGGTGAAGTATTGCTCGATGGTAAGAATATTGCAGCCATGTCTCGTCCAGACTTGTTTGCTGCACGCGCACGTATGGGGATGTTATTCCAGAGTGGTGCGTTATTTACTGATATGTCAGTTTATGAAAATGTTGCATTTCCTATTCGTGCGCATACACAATTACCAGAACATTTGATTGCTGAGTTAGTCGCTTTGAAGTTGGAGTCTGTTGGGCTACGCGGTGCTGAACCATTAATGCCAACTGAACTTTCAGGAGGTATGAATCGTCGTGTTGCCTTAGCGCGTGCGATTGCACTTGATCCAGAATTGATTATGTATGATGAGCCATTCGCTGGCCAAGATCCAATTGTTAAAGGTGTTCTAACACGATTGATTCGTTCTTTGCGTGAAGCTTTAGACTTAACAACAATTATTGTCTCGCATGATGTCGCAGAGACATTATCGATTGCTGATTATATTTATGTGGTTGCTGAAGGCAAAATTCAGGGTGAAGGTTCACCTGAGCAGCTACAGGCACATGCTTCCCCATTTGTACGTCAATTTTTAACAGGCTCAGCTGAGGGTCCTGTTGAATATCAATTTACTCATCAAGCATATTTAGATAACGAGGTTCGTGCATGAATACGATTGCCTGGTTAGGTAGACTCGTTATTGAGCGAATAAAGGGGATAGGTGCAGCGTCACTTATGCTCATCCAAATTTTATTTTCAGCGCCTTCAAAGGGTGGTTTTCAACGCTTTGTGTATCAGATGCATCGTGTTGGGGTCATGTCCCTGCTGATTATTGCTGTCTCAGGCTTGTTTATTGGCGCTGTCCTTGGCTTGCAGATGTATAGCATTTTGGTCACGTTTGGTAGTGAAGCCATGTTAGGCACTGCGATTTCGTTAACTTTGTTACGTGAACTTGCTGCAGTTGTTGCTGCATTACTATTTGCAGGGCGTGCAGGCTCAGCTCTCACTGCCGAAATTGGTTCAATGAAACAGAGTGAACAATTAGCCAGTATGGAAATGATTGGCGTTGATCCACTTCGTCAAATTGTGGCTCCGCGTTTGTGGGCAGGTATTGTTAGTTTGCCGATGTTGACTGTGATTTTTGCAACGATCGGTATCATTGGCGGCAAGTTGGTTGGCGTAGATTTTTTAGGTGCTGATGAAGGTTCTTTCTGGGGGGGTATGCAAAGTACAGTTCAGTTTGGGCATGATATTTTTAATGGCACTATTATTAAAAGCATTGTTTTTGCGCTGATTTGTACATGGGTTGCGGTCTATCAAGGTTATGCTTGTGATCCAACACCAGAGGGTATCGCGACTTCGATGACCAGAACGGTCGTATATTCTTCACTTTGTGTATTAGGTTTTGATTTCGTGTTGACTGCGGTCATGTTCGGAGGGATTTAATGAAATCACGTACTAGTGAGCTGGCCGTAGGTATTTTTGTGATTATCTTCGGTATTGCTCTATTTTTTCTTGCGATGAAAGTTAGTGGTTTAGTGGGTACAAATCTACGTGATAGCTATAGCATGACAGCGCAGTTTGATAACGTAAATGGTTTAAAACCACGAGCAAAGGTGACCATGAGTGGTGTGACCATTGGTCGTGTAGAATCTATTACGCTTGATCCAGTAACACGTTTAGCAACAGTTAAGTTTGATTTGGATGGTAAATTAACCAGCTTTAATACTGAGCAATTAAAAGAAGTGCAGAAAAATGCCTTAGAAGAATTGCGTTATAGCTCAGATTATCAACAAGCTGATGCCGCGAAACAAAAAGCAATGGAACAGCAACTTATCAGTAACATGACCTCCATCACCAGTTTAGATGAGGATGCTTATATTATGGTTGCAACCAATGGCTTACTTGGTGAGAAGTATTTGAAAGTTGTACCAGGTGGTGGGGTGAATTACCTAAAACGTGGTGATGTTGTTTCAAATACCCAAGGTACAATGGATTTAGAAGATTTGATCAGTAAGTTTATTACTGGTGGTGCTGGTAAAGCCACATCAAGCTCAACAACTTCAGAGAGTTCGGCATCGCAGCCAGCTGCTACTGAAGCAGAACCATCATTTGTTGAGTAATTCAGGTTAGGAGATTGAAGTGAATACATTATTGAAACAGACGTTAACAGCAAGTGTATTATCAACCATGCTTGCGAGTACTGCATTTGCAGCACCAACAGAAACCCCACCTGATTTTGTTAAACGTGTGGCTGATGGTTTAATTACACGTTTAAAAGCAGATCATGCGAAATTACAAAGTAACCCTGCTTTAGTTAAATCGATTATTCGTCAAAATCTTGATCCGTATGTTGATTCACAAGCATTTACACGTATCGTATTAGGTACGTATGCAAACAATCAATATACAACTGCTGCGCAACGTGCTCAGTTTGAGCAAAATTTCCGTGCTGTGATTATTGAAAACTACGGCGGTGCTTTCGCTAAATATACGAATGAAAGCTATACGATGCGTCCTTTTAAGTCGACCAATAGTAAGAACCCCGTTGTTACATTAGACTTCTTACATAATGGCGAGAAAATCCCTGTATCGTTCCAGTTGACAGATAAAGGTGATCAGTGGAAAGTCCGTAATATTAATGTGTCTGGTATTGATTTAGGCTTGCAATTCCGTAACCAGTTCGCTGCTACTGTTCAGCGCAATGGCGGTGATATGAATAAAGCGATTGCAACCTTTAAGCCAGATGCAGATGCTGCTGTTAACAAGAAATAAGTAGGTGACGGGTGATTCAGTATATTGATCAGCAGTTAATTGTCTCAAAAACAATTGATTTCTCGAACGCAGAACAGGTTTATCGAGCAGGTTTAAAGCATATCCAGCAACATAAGAGTTTTCCTCTTATTGTTGATCTGGGGCAGCTTGAACAAGGAAACACCCTTTCTTTGGCAGTGTTGGTGCAGTGGTTGCGTCAAACGCCAAATAACAAAGGTCTACATTTTAAAAATGTGTCTGAGAAAATGCTGAAAGTCATCCAAGCTTGCCATCTACAAGATGATTTGAAATTGATTTGATATCATCTTATTCATCGAGAAAAGAGAGTTACCTAACTCTCTTTTTTTGTTTTGGGGTAGAAATGGGATATGTATCTGATATGGAAAGAATACGTTCAACAATAGTCAATATGGTAATCAGTAATGACATATTTAATGATGATTGTAATATTTATTATTTTGAAAAAGAGGATGGGACAAAAAGACATCAAGCTGTAAGCACATTGCGTGATGATATAAATTTACATGTTATTTTTTCAATACCTACAAATACACATCATATTTATATTACGGTTTCTGATGGCGATGCTAGTTTAATCAGGCAGTTATTTGCAACACTTGAAGATATTGAAGGACATGAGCAAATAGGTATTGGTTGTGTCCAGTTGTTTGATGACACTCGCCTTATCGAAAATGATGTAAGAGGAATAATCTTATTGCCAATTATTACATCGAATATTTTAAATTTTTTACCCACTCAACTCGAAATTAATGAGGTAAATTATAATTTTATTCTTGTTGTTTTCTTAAGCACGAAAGAATATCAGCAATGGAAAACTAAAGGACATGATGCTTTAATTGATTATTTTATTGAAAATAAAAAAGATCTTGTCGCATTTGATTTATCATAAAAGGGTTAGAATATTTTGACTTTAGCCAAAATATTCTAGATATAAAAACATTAAATCCATTTCTTCCAGCGGAAGTACACCATTGGGAGGACCAAAAACGCCATCAAAATAGCGGTGACGATCCAGAAACTGAGACTGCCATGAGCAAACGGCAATACATCGGTATTCATCCCGTAAATACTAGCAATCAGCATCGGTGGTGCAAGCATACTGGGTAAAATCGAGAATCGACGAATCGTGTCATTTTGTTCGGTGTTAATGAAGCCTGATGTGGTATCCAGTAAGAAGCGGACTTTCTGGAATAAGAATGCATCATGTTCGACAAGTGAACGGACATCCTCACTTAATTCTCGAATATCTGCATCATAAATATGACTGCCTAAAGCTCGAGGACGAGAAAGGAAGGTAAGCACACGACGTAAATCGATCAAACACAGTTGCGCCTTTCCAAGCATATCTTCTTGTTGTGCGAGTCGTGTAATCATGTCATCAAGATCGAGCAGGGTTTCACGATGATGGTTATTGAGTACTTCTGTGGAGTATCTTTCTAAGTCTTTGTGGATATCTTCTAAGATATCCGCAAGTTCATCGAGTTTAGCTTCAAGTAAGCCCAATAAAATCCATGTTGGGTCTTTATAGTCCATATCATAGTCATTGCGACGTGCGCGCGCACGGAAGGCACGAAATGCAACTAATTTTTCGCCACGCATCGTAAACAAACGATCTTTATGCAGAATGAAGGCAACAGTTTGTACTGTTGCAAGCATATGAGATGACTCATCTGTATCGCCATCGACCTGATAATTTTTATTCTTTGTTAAAAAATATGTACTGATATGCAAAATACCATCATCATCACGGTAAAATCGTGCAGATGAGGAAATGTCTTCAAGTGATTTTAATGTTGGTAAGTTGCGCTCGTAAGCATCAAATACCCACTGTTGTTCTTCTTGAGATGGAGCAATTAGATCAATCCAAACCAATTCAGGGTGGAGATCAAAACTCCCATTGATTGTTGCATCTTCTAGACTACCGCGCTCTGTGGCATAAAAGGCTTCAAGCATGTCTTTTTTCCTCGCGCAGCCAATGTGAGATTTTCAGCATTGTACCGAAAACCAGCGTGTATTTTAGACAAGGATGAAACGAAAAACACTTGCCTAAACGTTAATTTCTAAAAAATCTTGTTACACAGCCTACTTTATCAGCATGACAGTTATATAAAACGGTTTTAATTGTATGAATTCTATATGTGTTTTTTGCGGTTCTTCTCTCGGTAATGATCCCATTTATCAACAAATTGCACAGGCGACAGGGCAGGCAATTGCACAGCAAGGCCAAACGCTTGTGTATGGTGGCGGTCGCTCTGGTTTGATGGGTGTGGTTGCAGACAGTGCAATAGCCGCAGGTGGGCAGGTCATTGGCATCATTCCACAAGCTTTGGTTGATCGAGAATTAGCGCATACAGGTTTGACGGAATTGTATGTGGTCAAGGATATGCATGAGCGAAAAACTAAAATGGCAGAATTAGCCGATGCGTTTGTCGCATTGCCTGGAGGAGCAGGCACCATGGAAGAGATCTTTGAGCAATGGACGTGGAATCAATTAGGGATTCATCAAAAGCCTTGTGCATTTCTAAATGTTGAGGGCTTCTATGATGGCTTAATTCAAACGATCCAAGATTCTGTAGATCGCGGATTTAGTCAGGCAAGGTTTGTAGAGAACTTAATTGTCGCTGATAATATTGGTGAAATTTTAACTGCATTTTCAGTGTATCAGCCTGCAACACCAAAATGGATGTTAGCTGCAGATATTCAAGTTTAAGGGGATAATGTGGAAATCATAACCGTTGCTGCCGCGATTATATTGAATGAACAAAATCAATTGCTTTTGGTTCGTAAGCAAAATACACAAGCTTTTATGCAAGTAGGCGGCAAGCTAGAAAGTAATGAAGCGCCTGAAATTGCAATACAGCGTGAAATTTTAGAGGAAATCGCGTGTGAATCTGAGATCAAACAGTTTGTCGGGCGCTTTGAAACGGCTGCTGCAAATGAACCTGATCATCTGTTAGTGAGTTATGTTTATGAGGTGAAACTGAAACAAACACCACGTATCGCTGCGGAAATTGCGGAGATGAAATGGATTGATTTGGAAGATCAAGTCACTTTACTTGCACCTCTTACTCAGCAAGTGGTGATTCCATGGTGTCATCAAAATTTAGAGAACTAGCATTATTACAGATAGGGGCTGCTAAACAAATACTATAAACCTGTTGGCAGCCAAGTTGTTGCAAGACTTGAGATAAGGCGGTAATTGAACTGCCCGTTGTGACGACATCATCGACGATCAAGACTTTGCGATAACGAAGATGATTGGGCGGCGCAGCCACAAATTGCTGTTCAATATTTTCTAGTCTTTCGATGCGCGATAAGCCTTTTTGCGAGTGTTGGTCCAAGCGTTGTACAGGTTGCCAGATAGGGATATTTAAGCTTTTACTAAGTGCCTGGGCCAGTAACAGCGTTTGGTTGAAACCTCGTTCAACTAATCGATCAGTTGAAATCGGCATTGGAACGATGGCATGTACTTTAGGAAGCTTTAGTTGTTGTAGTAGTCCTTCCAATAGTCGTTGATGATGCAGTTTTTGTTCATATTTAAATTGCTGAATGATGCGATCAATCGGATATTGATAATGGCAGACAACGAATATTTGTTGTTGATTACGTTGAATAGATTGTTTTAACCAAGGTAACTGATTCCAACAACTTTGACATACTCCGTATTGCTTCCTAATCCCAATATCACACAGGCTACATGGCGTTAGATAATCAAAGATTTGTTTTGCTGATGTTTTAATTAATTTAAACATAGGCGTATCTTGGGGCTTCAGGCAGCCAGCGTTTTAATAGTCCATCGGCATGTTGTGGATAATCTTTTAGAATTTGTTCAGCCACATAATGTGCTTGTGTGAGTAAATGATCATCACGTTCTAAACGTGCCACACGGAAGCCCATATCCCCAGTTTGTTTTGTTCCTAAGAGTTCACCCGGACCGCGTATTTCCAAATCTTTTTCAGCAATCACGAAACCATCATTACTTTCTCGTAAAATAGATAGTCGCTCCTGACCATTTTGAGACAAGGGTGTTTTATACAACAGGGCACAAAAACTAGCGGTAGCACCACGTCCAACGCGTCCACGAAGTTGGTGCAATTGCGAGAGACCCAAACGTTCAGCATTCTCAATGACCATGATTGAGGCATTGGGTACATCGACCCCAACCTCAATCACTGTTGTGGCAATTAACAGTTGTGATTGATTGTCTTTAAAGGCTTGCATGACCGCTTGTTTTTCATCTGCTTTCATTTTGCCGTGGACTAGACCAATATTGATGTCTGGAAAGCGTTCCTTGATTTCTTGATAGGTAGCTTCGGCGGCTTGAGCATCTAGGGTCTCAGATTGTTCCACTAAGGTGCAGACCCAATACGCTTGTTTACCTTCACGACAGTTGCTGGCAATTCGTTGTAGAACCTGTTCACGGCGATCTAAAGGAATTGTTACGGTTTGAATCGGGGTGCGTCCCGGGGGGAGTTCATCAATAATTGAAGTATCTAAATCACCATAAGCACTCATCGCGAGTGTGCGGGGAATCGGGGTTGCTGTCATCACCAATTGATGTGGGGTAAATTGATTAGCGCCTTTATTTCTTAAAGCAAGGCGTTGATCGACCCCGAAACGATGTTGTTCATCAATAATAACCAAGCCTAGTTTAGAAAATTCCACGGCATCTTGGAATAAAGCATGCGTACCGACAATAAGTTGTGCATGACCTTGTTTAATTTGTTGTTCAGCTTGTGTACGTGCCTTGCCTTTTTGTTTGCCTGAAAGCCATGCCACTTGGATGCCTAGTGGCTCAAACCAACGTTTAAAATTTAAATAATGTTGTTCTGCTAAGATTTCAGTCGGTGCCATCAGTGCAACTTGCCAGTCTGCTTCTAGTGCATGGCAGGCTGCAACTGCTGCGACGAGTGTTTTACCTGCTCCCACATCACCTTGGACTAAACGGAGCATCGGTTGATCTTGTTTGAGATCTTGCAAGATCTCCTTAGAAACTCGTTTTTGTGCATTGGTCATTTGAAAAGGGAGACCGTCTAATAATGCCTTAGCCAAGATTTTACTGCTATCAAAACGAGGTGCAGCAATTTGGCGGATATAGGCACGGCGTGTTAATAGGCTAATTTGATGTGCGACCAGCTCTTCAAAAATTAATCGTTGTTGGGCAGGGTGTGAACCTTGATTGAGTTGTTGCATGTTGGCATCAACAGGGGGCTCATGAATATATTCTAATGCTTGTTTAAGTTCATAGCCGTTGCTGTATTTTTTAGGTAATAACTCAGCTAAAGCATCACTATGATGTTGTAACGCCAGACGAACATATTCACGTAATTTAGGCTGCGTCAGACCTTCCGTGCTGGGATAGATCGCTGTAAGTTGGGTCTTGGGTAATGGCGTATGCTGTTGGATCACCTGTATTTCAGGGTGATACATTTCAAGACCACGTGCTCCAACACGAACTTCACCGAATATTCGGAGCTGTTGTCCCATTTTGATGCGATCAGTTAATCCCTTATAAATATGATAAAACCGTAAAGTGACCTTGCCAAAATCATCTTGTAATAAGGCCGCAAGTGATTTCTTTTTGCCTTGAGGAAAATCTACGGATCGAACTTCACCTTCGAGCAAATAACTTCGTCCAACAACCAGCTGATTCATTGGAATAATGGTGCTACGATCTTCATAGTCACGAGGAAGATGAAATAACAAATCATCCGTGCTAAAAATATAAAGCTTTTCTAATAGGGTTGCTGCGGCGGCACCAACACCTTGTAATTGCTGGACTGAAGTCATCTCTATTCAAGGGTGTATATGCATATTTTATTTATTGGTTATGGTAAAACATCTCAGCGCGTTGCTAAACACTTATTTGAGCAAGGTCACCACATTAGCACAATTAGCCGTAGTCCAAAAATGGATTGTTATGCAAGTCACTATATTCAAGATATACACTATTTAGATTTGACTCAGCTTGATCCAATTGATTTGGTTTATGTCATTCTTGCACCTTCGGAGAGCGGCATAGAAGCATATCAACAAACCTATGTTGATAGCGTTGAACCGATTGCTAATGCTCTCAAAAATCATCCTGTTCGACGTATCATCATCGTTTCTTCGACACGAGTCTATGGTGAAAATGCAGGGGAGCGAATCGATGATGAATCATTCATTCAACCCATCGATGAGCAGGGACATCTGCTTAGGAAGATGGAGTTGTTGTGGCAATCACATTATCCGCATCAGAGCATTATTGTCCGACCAGCAGGAATTTATGGGACCTCAATTGCTCGTTTAAAAAAGCTTGCTGAACAAACACTGACTTATCCAACGATACATTTTAGTAATCGAATTCATATCGATGATTTAGCCAAGTTTTTAGCATTATTAGCTGTTATGGATATTGTTGAATCAAGTTATATCATCAGTAATAACAATCCTTTACCCATGCATGAAATATTAAGTTGGTTTCAACAATATTTAAACTTGCCTCAGTTGCAGCTTTTGTCTGAGCAAGTGACTGGGAAGCGAATTTATGCAACTCGATTGCCACAAACTGGATTTAAATTTGAACATCAGATTTGCTTTAATGACTATCAGACGCTGTTGTCGGTACATGGTAATGAAAAATAATTAGATTAAACTGCAAGACAATTTGAATAGTTGGTATAGATTTTGATGATAAAATACCAACAGATTCCGTAAAGGAACTGCCTGAGTTGTGCACATGGTTTGTGATGAGGCATTAAGGGGTGGATATGAGAAAAATAATTTTTACGATGATGCTGGGATTGGTGGCAACAACAAGTTGGGCGGGTGCGCAAACATGGTGTGTATTTGATCCATTGGGCACTCAAGGAGACATTAGTCGCCGTTTACAGGATATTCGGCTTTATGCGCTTCAACACAATACTCAGTTGAAATTTGATACTTTTAAAAATGAAAAAGATGCGATTCAGGCATTTGATCAAAATAAATGTTCAGGTTTAGTTGCATCGAACTTTAATACTTATCGTTACAATCATTTTATGGGAAGTACTGGCGGGATTGGTCTGATTTCCAATAATCGTGTTGCGCGTATGTTATTACAGCTACTCACCAATACAAATGTCGAAAAACGTATGTTAGATCAAAATTATGAAGTGCTAGGGATGATTCCAATTGGTACGGCATACATGATCATGAATACGCAGCAGATTAATAAAGTTTCGCAATTAAAGAATAAGACGATTGGTATTCTTGAAAATAATCCACCTCAATTGGCATTGGTGCAAAGTGTGTCGGCAAAACCTGTTTATGTAGATTTTGCGACGGCTGTTGATTCTTTCAAGCAAAAGAAGATCGATATTTTGGCTGCGCCTGCGTATGGTGTATTACCTTATAACTTGAAAAAGGAATTTGGTGAATCGACCCAAGTTGTCAATTTTCCAGTCGCGTATTTCGCAATAAATATTGTGATTCGACCTCAAGCTTATCCCACTGGTTTTGGTCACCAAATCCGAAGTTGGTTTGTAAAAAATAGTAATGTTTTGGCCGCTCAGGCGATGCAATGGGAAAATCATTTACCAGCGTATTATTGGGCTGATATTTCGGGTTATGAAAAGCAGGGCTATGAGGCGCTGGTTGCTAAGATTCGTAATCGTTATGTGGATTCAGGTTATTATGATGCGTATTTCGTGGAATTAATTAAACGACTAAGATGTCTAGATGATCCGAAATATTTAGAGTGCCGCAAATAAATTGGGTTAGCCAAATTTTTGACTAACCCATCAAAAGTGAATACTCAAACATTAAGCTTTCTTGCGTTTTAAACGACGTTTTGCCTGTTGAGAAGCCATTGCTTCTAAAGCGGTTGCAAGTTCTTCATCTGTAAATGTTGTGATGTGTTGCAACATTTGTAATGTCGTTTCATCAAGTACCAACTGTGCACCTGCGGCCATTTCACTGAAATTATCATCATATTCAATGAAACCATGTTCATTATTACGAATGTAATTTTGTTGTGTTAGAACCTTAATAAAGCTTTGGAACAAAGATTTATCAAAGAACTCAGGTGAGTTGAATTCATATAGTACAGATAAGCGCTGACCTAATAAGTGACTTAACTCTTCGACTTGTTTAGTTGAAATATTGCCAGAACCACGTTGGGTGATCAGTGCAAGCGTCATGTAGTAACGTTCTAAGCTTTGTTTAACTGGCATGCCTAAAGTCAAAAGTTTCTGATGCTCTTCACTGTTTGGTGTTGGGCTAAATAAGTTACCATCATGATCTTGGAAAATTAGACCAATTTGAACGAGTGCGTTGATATAGTTATCAATGTGCTGTTGCAATTCAGAAGCTTTCCACTTCATGAATAATTCAGCTTTTAAGAATGGATACAATGTACGAATCACATTGCTTAAATCTGTTTTATTAATCTTACCGTTATGTTCAACCAATGATGCAACCAGTGATGGTAAGACAAAAGCATGTAAGATGTTGTTACGGAAATAGGTTAATAAAATGGCTTGGTTGTCTTCTATGGCAATAATATCACCTAGAACATGCTGCACACGTTTGATCAGTTTGAGCTTTAGACCATAAGCAATGATTTCTTTACCTGATAAAGAAGTGACTTGTGTGCGTTCATCATAAGGTTGTTGAGTCGCTAAATCACGATAAATATCAAGCTGTTTCGCACAGATCTCTTCATCTAATGTATGCTTTGGTGTTGCTAATAAGATCAAAGATAATAATGAAACAGGGTTGATGACCACTGCGCGGTTAATATTTTCTAAAATAACATTAGCTGAGCTTGAAACAACATTCGATACTTCAGCTGGAATTGGAGCATCATTTTTTTCGATCTGAATTTTGTCTGCATTATGCTGCTTTAAAATATCATCGAGGAAAACAGGTTCACCAAAGTTAACGTGTACCTTGCCAAAAATTCTTTCAATTTTACGTAAAGTTTTGACGATACCGAAAATTGATTCTGCTTCTTTTGGCTTACCTTGCATTTCACCTACATAAGTTGAGCCTTCCATCAAGCGCTCATAACCAATATATGTCGGTAAGAATACGATTGGCTTAGCACGACCGCGTAAATGACCATGTACGGTCATTGCAAGCATACCTGTCTTCGGTGGTAGCAAGCGACCAGTACGTGAACGACCGCCTTCAATGAAGTACTCGATAGGCGTATTGCGCGATAGAATGCTGTATAAATATTCTTTGAATACAGAAGTATACAGTGCATTTCCGCGGAATGAGCGGCGTATGAAAAATGCACCGCCTCCACGCAATAACTGACCTACAAAAGGTAAATTCAGGTTATCACCCGCAGCAATATATGGAATCATTAAGCCACGTTTATAAATCACATAAGACAATAATAAATAGTCGATATGGCTACGGTGGCATGGTGTGTAAATAATCTCATAGTCTTTCGCAAGTTCGCGAACTGTACTGAAATTATGAACTTCAACGCCGTCATACAGTTGTGTCCATAATCGTGTTAAAGCCATATCTGCGAAGCGTACTGCTGACGCTGAATAATCAGAAACGATTTCATTGACATAGCCAATGGCACGCCGTTCTGCCTCAAGCATGCTGATTTTATGCTGAATGCTTTCACGACGGATGGCATCTTGTACATCACGTGCTTTTACCACTGACTGCATCACATTACGGCGATCAGATAAGTCAGGACCCAGTACGACTTCACGTTGCTGATCTAGATAAGTATCTAAAGAACTTGAAATATAAGTTGCAGGTGAAATATTTGGATGATGTTTCTTGGCATAATCTACCAATTCACGTAGAGATTGAGGCTCATGGAATTCTAAATATGAATCACGCCCATGTAAGCCAATATTCATGAGTTGTTTAACTGTACCTGGTGTTGCCCAAGTATCAGAAAATAATAATTTAAACCATGAATCTTCTTTATCTGGTGAGCGTCCCCAAAGTACTGTAACGGGAACTAATTGAACATCTACTTCTTGATTTTGTTCTAATGCTTCGATCAATTGTAGAAGGCGTGGGGGATATGTTTGAGTATTAAAAAAGTTATTTTCATTTTGATGTAAAAATAGAACCGAGTTTTTTTCGTGATAAGTTCCAAAACTCATGGCATCTAAAGCTGGCTTTAGATGAAGGCGACGCGTTTCACCATCAACTACCAAAGCATTACTACGTGAATAATTTTGTAGTACATAGCAAATCACTTTATTTGAATCTGGTGTGCTTTGCTCAGTTGTTGTTGATTCTGTAGGAACTTCACCAAGAACATGTGGAGTGACCACAAGGTCAAGTAACTTACTCGAAAGTTGGCGATACATTTGACCAAATCCAGTCTTGGACATTACAAACTCCTAAATGATAACCTTGAGCATGAGGCGTTGTTATAGTGCCGTAAAACCACAGCGTACGGCATAGCTCGATGAACACAAACGTCAACACGACATTCTGCGATATTCTGCCATGAAACGATATGTTATTTTCTGACAAAATATAGCGTATTTGGTAGATTTTATCGTTAAAAATCGTATTTTTAGCGGTTATAAATAAAGATTAATGTGACGGATGAATCATTTTATCCTGAGCATATTTATTGGAATTTGTGGCACAATCGAAATGATCAATCCAGAATGGATTAGTTGATCTCTCCTCATTGATGTTGGAAGGCTATTACATGAATGCGTTAACTCAAGAACTGGTTGAACTTTTGACTTTGGAAAAGTTGGAAGAACATATTTTCCGAGGCAACAGTCGCAATTTGGTTGGGAAACGAGTATTCGGTGGGCAAGTTCTTGGACAAGCATTAAGAGCGGCGTCATATACCACAAACCGTCCAGCACATTCGTTGCATGCTTATTTTTTATATGGTGGTGATGTCGATGCACCGATCATTTATGAAGTTGATCCATTGCGAGATGGTAAAAGTTTTGCAAGTCGACAAGTGCGTGCGATCCAACATGGACGTACAATTTTCTCGGCGATGGTATCTTTTGCCAATCCAGAAGAAGGCTTAAATTATCAACATAAAGAACCAGAGTATCCGAGTCCTGAAGAGCTGAAGTCTGAGAAAGAATTAAAAGAAAGTATGCTCAATTTCGTTCCAGAAAATGCACGTACGAGTTTTATGCGCGAACGTCATGTGGAAATTAGACCAACTCGACCAGTTAATCCTTTTCAGCCGCAGCCTGAAGCACCATATTATGCGCACTACATTCGTACCCATGATCGTATTGCAGAAAATGTTGATGACGTTTCATTACATCAAGCCATCGTTGCGTTTTATTCAGACTTTACTTTGATGACTACAGCACTGCGTCCACACGGGTTATCTTGGATTTCGCCAAATTTACAATGTGCAAGTATTGATCATACCATTTACTTCCATCGCCCGTTACGTGCTGATGATTGGATGCTTTACGATATGGAAGCAACGATTAGTGCCAGTTCACGTGGTCTGAATTTTGGACGCATGTGGCAGAATGGTCAGCTGGTATGTAGCACTGTGCAAGAGGGGCTAATTCGCTTAAGAGAAATTGAAACCCAGTAAGTTAGATTTGAAAAATTCAAATTAAAGCCATCGTTTAGATGGCTTTTTTTGTCATAAGGTTGTGACAAAAAATTGCTCGATTCTTCAATATGAGCGTGCCATAGTACCCACAAGCTAAAATATTTTATTAATCAGAATGAATTTAAATACACAAATTCTAATCGCAGCCGTACTGGGTGTTATATATGGGTTCTTCTTGACTTTGTATCCGCAGACTAGTTTTGCTGAACATAGTTTGTATGGGCTGGGGATTTTAAGCAGTATTTTTATTGGTTTACTAAAAATGTTGCTCATCCCACTTATTTTTAGTTCGATCGTTGTAGGTGTTTCAAATTTACAGGCTGGTGGACAATTTGGACGAGTTTGGAAAATTACAGCATTAAGCTGTCTCACGACGACAACCTTAGCTTTGATTTTAGGGATTAGTTGTGCACATCTATTTGAAGTAGGTAAAGGCGTAGATATTCAAATCTTCCAAGAAGCTATGCAAAACCACCAGACGCCAGATACGCTGACGCCTTCAAGTTTTCTGACCAGTTTTATCCAAAATACCTTGATTAATCCTTTTAAAGCATTTAGTGAGGGTAATGTACTTGCAGTTGTGGTCTTTGCGTTATTCCTTGGAGTCGCATTAGTCAAAGGTGGTGAAAGCTTTAGCTTGGTTCGCAATACCTGCCAACAATTCTTTGTCATGATGATGATGCTTGTGGGCTGGGTGATGAAGCTAGCGCCAATCGGTATTTTTGCACTGCTTGCTAAATTGATCGCGACTGAAGATCTTTCTGTGTTAAGTCGTTTAGTGGAATTCGCAGTGGTTGTCACAGGAACAACGATTTTCCACGGTGCTGTTGTTTTGCCGGCATTACTTTGGATTTTTGGCAAAATGAATCCAATCACTTTCTTTAAAGGTGCACGCACAGCTTTGGTCACTGCATTTGCGACCAGTTCAAGTTCCGCGACGATGCCACTCAGTATGAAATGTGCACAAGAAAATTTAGGTGTGCGACCACAGACGGCAGGATTTGTGATTCCTTTAGGAACACAATTAAATATGGATGGTACTGCACTTTATGAGGCAGCCGCCGCTTTATTTATTGCGAATTTGATAGGCTTGGACTTGAGTTTAACACAGCAAATTATTGTATGTTTAACTGCCATGATTGCTTCATTGGGAGCACCAGGTATTCCCAGCGCAGGTATGGTGACCATGATTATGGTTTTACAATCAGTTGGTTTGCCTGCGGAAGCGATTGCGATTTTATTACCGATTGATCGAGTATTAGATACTGTACGAACAGTAGTGAATGTACAGGGTGATATGATGATCAGCGTTGTTGTTGATCGTTATGCTAAGCAAGCAGAAGTTGAATCAAGTTGATGCGATTTAAGAAATAAAAAAGCAGGAGAAGACTCCTGCTTTTTTATTGAAATGCTTATGCAGCTTGTTGTAAAGCGCGTTTTGCTGCCGGTGAACTATTTAAATAATTCACCGCATCTTGAGTATTACCTTCTTTCACAGGATCATACCAAGGCATGAGATAGTCGATTTGTTGAGCGACTAACCAAATTGGATTTGGTAAAACCTGATTATCTTGACGACCAATTTTGTACCATTCCATCCAAACCCATGGTCTAAATAAGCTCGGTTTTTTGTCAGCAAAACGAGGATCTTGACCCATGATATGTGCCGCGCCATCAACCCATAAACCAAGTACACCCACGATTACAGCGACACTCATGTAATAACGTGCAATATAACCACCACCTAAATGACGATATAGATCAAAGGCAACGGTACGATGTTCGATTTCTTCAGAACCATGCCATTTAATCAGATCAATCATTTCTGGATCGGCACCGAGCTCTTCCCAACGTTTGTTGTACAGTGCGTATTTACCCAATACACAAGTCATGTGTTCAACTGTTGCAATGACGCCTAGACGGAACAAATCCCATTGATGGTCAAGTATTTTAGGAACTTCTTTACCAAAAGGCTTATCAGCTAAAGCTTTGTTAAATAAGAAATCCATAATATCGAGATTACGCTGAATATCAATATTACGTTGGCTAAGATATTCTTTATTCGCAGACGTATGTGCAACCGCATGCATCGCTTCTTGGCGAATAAATGCTTGAACGTCTTGTTTTAATTTTTCATCAGTAATTTCTGGAAGAACTTTATTGTATAAGCGGCAGAACCAAAACTCACCAGCAGGCAAAATATTGTTAATTTCATTAATAAAATAACTGGCATAAGGCTGGTTTGGAATCCAATCCACTGGTGTTTTTTCCCAGTCAAACTTCACTTTGCGTGGGAGAATTTTATAGTCAATCGAAGAACCAAGAACTTTGTTCTTCATAAATGATAGTAATTTCATCGTTTAGTCCTAATCGATAGTGCAATGAACCAACACTAAGCAGTATATGAAAACTACCTAGTGTTTGTGTTTAGCAATTCGGGACAATTAGAAATTATTTAATGCATCAAGTTGCATAAAATGCATTATTTATTCTTCAACATCTATTTCTGAAGCTTCTGGGATCTGATCAAGGTCAAATTCTGCTGGTTGATCAAGTGTGAAATTTAAACGGCCACCCATGACGCTTGCCAATTCTTCTAAACCAATTCGATTGAGTGAAGAGAATAATTGAATCGAGAAATCAAGTTTCATTTTCTTCAACTGTTGCTTAATTTCTAATAGTACTTTATTGGCAGGGCCACGGTTTAATTTATCTGCTTTAGTAAGCAGGATATGCACAAACAAATGACGTGAATGTGCCCATTCCAGCATCATTAAGTCAAAGTGTTGTAATGGATGGCGGATGTCCATTAACAGTACTAAGCCTTGTAAGCTTTTACGATGGATTAGGTAGTTCTCAAGTTCTTTCTGCCATACGATTTTCATGGCTTCAGGGACGGCTGCATAACCATAACCTGGCAAATCGACCAAACGTTGATCTGGATTACCTAAGCTAAAAAAGTTAATCATTTGCGTGCGCCCAGGTCTTTTTGAAGCACGTGCGAGTTGCTTTTGATTAGTTAAAGCATTAATTGCACTCGATTTTCCTGCATTGGAACGACCTGCAAATGCGATTTCATAACCTGTATCTTCTACGCACAAATCCAGTTTAGGTGCACTCATCAAAAATTCAGCTTGGCGTAACCAAGTCAAAGACTGTACTGCATATGCGGTTACAGCAGGATCAGTCTTTTTTTCATAACTGATTTTTTGTTTAGGTGCGAGTTTGGCTTTGGTGTCTTTCGATTTTTCACTACGACGCATAGAAGCTTACTTTTTGAATTGAAATAGCAACGACTATTATAAAGGATGTGAGAGATTCGTGCGAATCTTGATGTTTAGGCTTTTTGAACGAGTTGTAAAAAGTCAATATTTGAATTTGTAGAAGAGGGAAGAATGCCATATTGCACCACTTCTCCAAGTGTATATTGATCTAGGCTTTGATAAAAACATTCTAAAGCTTGATCCAAAATACTTTTAAGTCCGCAATGAGAGCGTAAAACACAAGGTGGCGTATTACATTCTACGATTTGATGATTGCCTTGTAGGATACGAACAATTTCACCTAGTTTTAAACTTTTGGCTTCAGGATTTAAACGAAGTCCACCACCTTTGCCGCGAATTGTTACGATCCAATGCTGTTTTCCCATGAAGTGAACGATTTTCACTAAATGGTTTTGGGATACATGCAAGTCCCGTGCAATATCTGCGATCGTATACGGTACATCACTCGGACGAGCGACATACATTAAGATTCTGAGTGCATAATCAGTAAACTTATTGAGTTGCATGGGTTTTCACTCAATCTATTGCTTTAAACAGAAAAGGCTAGTCTAACATAGACTAGCCCTATGCAAAACGCAGCACCGATTAGCTGAGTTTTACGCCACCCGTACCGAATGCTTCGCTATGGATATTTTCAGCAGGGATGCCACGAGCAACTAAAGCTTTATGTTGCTCTGCCATAAATGGCATTGGACCACATAGATAATAGTCTGCATTGGCTGGTAATAATCCAGCATCCATTGACACTAAATCTAAGCGACCCGCTGCATCAAAATCTTCGCCTAACACGTCACCTTGATGAGGAAACTCATAAGCAGTGAATGTGCTCAAGCGTGGATATTTTGCTTTTAGTTCATGGATATGCTTTTTCATGGCATGCACTTGGCTGCTGCGGCAAGCATGAATAAAGCTCACTGGTTGCGGCATATCTAAAGTCACCAATTGATTGAGCATTGCAATCATTGGCGTTAAACCTACACCACCACTAATAAACACATTACGTTTGCTGCTATCAATTAAATAGAAGTTACCTGTTGGTGCAGAAACTTCAATTTCTGAACCCTCAGCTAAGCTATGCAATGTACTAGATACCCAACCACCTGCTAACTCACCTTTTTCATCTTCACGTTTGACTGAGATACGTAAGTAATTTGCTTGAGGACTTGTTGATAGTGTGTATTGACGTGGTTGTCTTAAATTGAGTTCAGGTACAAACACGCGAACGGAAATATATTGACCTGCTTCATAGTGTGGTAACTCGCCGCCATCCACAGGAGCTAAATAGAATGAAGTAATTTCATCGCTTTCAACTACTTTTTTGGCAATTTTGAAATTACGCCAGCCTAACCAACTGCCTTTGGTTTGTTGATGTTGATCATAAATGGCTTTTTCAGTGCTAATAAATAAGTCAGCTAATTGACCATAAGCGGCAGCCCATGCACCAATCAATGGATCTTCCATCGAGATATTTAGTACTTCACTGATAGAGTGCAGTAGGTTCTCACCCACAATACTGTAATCAGGTGATTGAATATTCAAACTAACATGTTTGTGCGCAATCAATTCGACCACAGGTAAAAGTACAGAAGGATCTTCAATATTTTCCGCATAAGCTAGTACAGCACCCGCAAGTGCTTGTGCTTGTGCACCACTACGTTGATGCCCCATATTGAAGGTTTCTTTTAGTTCGGGGTTATTACCTAACATACGGTTGTAAAAGTAACCAGTGAGTGCCACACCATTTTCACGGAGTACAGGTACAGTTGCTTTTACAAGGTCAATTTGCTGCGGAGTCATGGGTGATCTCTCTTGGCTATCATTTATAAGATATATTTAAAATATACCTTATAAAATTTATTTGCAAGATCTGTTTTGACTAAAACCATAAAAAAAATAGGGGATAAATGATTATCCCCTGATTTTTAAAATAATAAAGATTTTTATTTGCCAAATAATGAACCAAGTAAACCGCGAACGATCTTTTGACCTGTAGAGCCGCCTAAGCTACGAGCCGCACTTTTTGCAAAAGTTCCCACAATATCTTGGGTGAGTTTTTCTCGATCTCGTTGTGCTTTCTCTGCGGCTTTTTGTTGCTCTTTCGCAAAGCGTTCTTGCTCTTTCGCTTGTTGTTTGGCTAAAGCATCTTGTTCTTTACTTTGCTGCTTTTCTAATTCATCTGCCTGTTTTTGTTGAGACTGTTGTAGCACTTTCTTTTGCAACATTTCATAGGCGCTGTCTCGATCCACTGCCTGATCATAAACCCCTGCGACAATACTTTGCCCAATAATCACTTGGCGTTCTTCTGGTGTTATTGGCGTAAATGAAGAGTAAGGTGGCATGACCCAACCGCGCTCTACAATTTGCGGTGTTCCTTGTTCATCTAGACAACTAATTAATGCTTCACCTACAGCAAGTTCTGTAATCGCTTGATCAACTTTGAATGCTGGATTGGCTCGAAAGGTATCCGCTGCGGTTTTGACTGCCTTTTGATCTTTCGGAGTAAATGCACGTAAGGCATGCTGTACTCGGTTGCCCAATTGCCCTAAGACACTTTCTGGTAAATCCAAAGGATTTTGGGTAATAAAATAAATCCCCACACCTTTAGAGCGAATGAGACGTACTACTTGCTCAATCTTTTGTTGTAAGGCTGGACTGGCATTATCAAACAATAGATGCGCTTCATCGAAAAAGAATACTAACTTCGGTTTATCCATATCACCCACTTCAGGCAACTGTTCAAACAGTTCTGACATCATCCATAGTAAGAATGTGGCATAAAGCTTTGGAGTATTCATCAATTTGTCGGCAGCTAAGATATTAATATAACCCTGACCTTGCGTATCGGTCTGAATAAAATCGAGGATATTCAGGCTAGGCTCACCAAAAAATTGCTCTCCACCTTGATCACCTAAAGCCAATAAATTACGTTGAATCGCCCCAAGACTAGCTGGAGAAAGGTTGCCATATTCGGCTTTTAATTCGGCTGCATTTTCGCTGACATAGGTCAACATTGCTTTAAGGTCTTTGAAATCAATTAATAAAAGCCCTTGATCATCTGCAACACGGAAAACGGCCGAAAGAACGCCTTCTTGTGTGTCATTCAGATTGAGCATTTGTGCCAAAAGTAACGGACCAATTTCTGAAATTGTGGTACGAATAGGATGACCTTGTTGCCCAAATAAATCCCAAAAAATAACAGGGGAAGCAGCAAATGGAATGGGGGTAAGTTGTAAGTTTTTTAAACGCTCATCAAATTTGGCGTTGCTACTTCCTGCTTTAGCCAAACTAGAGACATCACCTTTAGCATCCGCCAAAAAGACAGGTACGCCCAGCCGTGAGAAACTTTCGGCTAGTACCTTGAGCGTCACTGTTTTACCTGTGCCTGTCGCACCTGCAATTAAACCGTGGCGGTTTGCAAATTGAGAATGTAAAACAATATCTTGTGTTGTATCTGTGGTTTTTTTTGCAATAACAATGGGTGTATTCATTCTTCACCTATGCTTTATTTCATTCGAGTTGTTTTAGTGCATTTTGAATATCTTGGATTAAATCGTTTGGATCTTCTAGTCCTATGCAGAAGCGAACCAATAAACCTTGTTGTAAATGTGTATTTTCTAGTTCTCGCATCTGTTTTAAATCATAAAGCATAACAAGGCTGACAGGGCCGCCCCAACTGAATCCTAACTTAAATAAGTTTAAGCTATCGCAGAATTTTCGAATCGCAAGAATATCGTATTCAGGTTTGAAAATGACACTGACTAAGCCAGCACTTTTGCCTGTTTCACAGACTTGTTGCCAAAATAAATGACCTGCTGAGTTGGCATCACTTGGATGTAAAATTTGGCAAAATTGAGATTGTTGCTTTAGCCAATCAAGCACTACTATTGCACTGTTAGATTGTTGTTCATAACGAAGTGGCATATGAGCCAAGCTGCGTTGAATTTGTGCGGTATCATCGCCTGAAACACAGATCCCTTGGGTTGCATGCATACGGTACAGTTTATGATGTAATCGCGGATCTCGTGTAACTACTGAACCCATTAAAATATCGCCACCGCCACTTGGATATTTAGTTAGCGCATGTATAGTGATGTCGACAGACAGATGCTCATCCGAAAAATCAAATGCATTAAAAGCCAGCCCAGCGCCCCATGTATTATCCAAGGCAGTGAAAACCTTCGCTTGCTGTGCTTTTTTAACCAGATTTTTGAGGTCGGGAAATTCTAAAGTGACAGAACCTGCCGCCTCTAGCCAAATTAATTTAGCTTTTTCAGTTGGTTGAAAGCTATTCGCATCAATTGGGTTGTAGATTTTGACGTGAATGCCGTAGCGGTCTTGCAGATTCTTTAAGTGTTCCAGATTCGGGCCATAAATATTGTCTGCAACCCAAACTTCATCCCCTGAACTTAAAAAAGTACTATTCACTAAATTGATCGCAGATAAGCCACTGGGTGCAAGTAAACAATAATTTCCACCTTCAATTCGAGCAATATTATCTCCTAATGTAAACGTCGTCGGTGTACCGTGTGTGCCATAACTATAATCATAAGGGTCAGTCCAGTGGCGATCAAAAAGGTGCGCTGTTGTTTTAAAAATAATCGTTGATGCACGAAATAGGGGAGGTTGAATCGTTTCTATGTATTGGGGAGCTTGGCGTGGTGCATGAATGAGTGTGGTTTGTAAGCTATTTTGTTTAGTCATGGGGCAAAATTAAATCAATAGAATGATTTAGGTTAAGAGAAAATATCGAATCCTGCTAGTGATTTGCATATTTTGTACAGAATCGTTACGAATCAAAGCTTTTAGTCAAAACTGGCTTTATTTTTGCTAAGACTAATTATCATTCTAACTACAATAGGTTTACGCGCATGAAGTCGCATTTAAGAGTGCATTATTTTCAGCACATCGCTGGTGAAGGTTTTGGCAGTTGCTATGACTATTTAAAGGCACATCAAGCAAAAATTACCGCCACAGAGTTCTTTGCTTTACCCGTTGATTTACCTCTTGAATTGGAGGCTCTACCTAATATTGATGAAGTTGATTTACTGATCATTATGGGGGGAACCATGAGCGTGAATGATGAAGCAAATTATCCTTGGTTAAAATTGGAAAAAAGATGGTTAAGACGTTATCTTTCTGCGGGAAAACCTGCGATTGGTTTATGTTTAGGGGGGCAACTGATTGCCAATGCACTCGGTGCATCTGTGAGTCGAAATCAACATCAAGAATTAGGGTGGATGGACGTGGGTCGTGTTTCACACGTACCCGAAAATTACTTTCAAATACCAGAAAAAATTAACATTATGCAGTGGCATAGTGAAACCTTCGAAATACCCCGTGGAGGAGTCCGTTTAGCGCAGAATAATGTTTGTCAAAATCAAATGTATCAAATTGGCCGCAATGTACTGGGGTTTCAATTTCATCCTGAAATGACACCACATGCTTTGCAATTGTTGATTGAAAATGAAGAAGATAGTGCGGTGTTTAATGGTCAATATGTTCAGCCAATCGCAGAATTAAAAAAAACGATTAAAAGTAAGTTTGAGCAAGGCAATCAATTACTAAATCGAGCAATAGAGTATGTGGTGAATGCTTAATCAAGTATAAAAACTAAAAAAATAAAAGAAGAATTGCATAAGACTTAAACAATCGTTATAATGGGCGACCCTCAAATGGAGGGCGTTCACTACGAAGAAAGTAGTCAACGCATTACAGTCGTGGCATCGATCATGACCTTAGTGATTTTCACTGCCCTTGACACTTACCAATAAGGTGAGGTGCGTCATGGGTGATTCTTTATATTTTGGCTTGGAGTTTACTGGTATGTCTAACCAGAGAATTCGTATCCGTTTGAAGTCTTTTGATCATCGCCTGATTGATCAATCTGCTCAAGAGATCGTAGAAACCGCTAAGCGTACTGGCGCACAAGTGTGTGGTCCAATCCCGATGCCTACTCGCATCGAACGCTTCAACGTTCTTACTTCACCACACGTCAACAAAGACGCTCGTGATCAGTACGAAATCCGCACTTATAAACGTTTGATCGACATCGTTCAACCAACAGATAAAACTGTTGATGCATTGATGAAGTTAGATCTTGCTGCTGGTGTTGATGTTCAGATCGCTTTGGGTTAAGGCTTTCGGTTAATTAACGTTAAGTTAATTAGGCCGCTTTTTTAGAGGTTTATGCACATGGCTATTGGTTTAGTCGGTCGCAAATGTGGTATGACTCGCGTCTTTACAGATGCTGGTGTATCTGTACCTGTTACAGTTATCGAAGTCGATCCAAACCGCATTACGCAAATCAAAACACTTGAAACTGATGGTTATCAAGCAATCCAAGTAACTACTGGTGAACGTCGCGAATCGCGCGTAACTAACGCTCAGAAAGGTCACTTCGCGAAAGCGGGTGTTGCTGCTGGTCGTTTAGTTAAAGAGTTCCGTGTTACTGAAGCTGAGCTTGAAGGCCGTGAAGTTGGTGCTTCTATCGGTGTTGATTTGTTCACAGTTGGTCAAATTGTTGACGTAACTGGTCAATCAAAAGGTAAAGGCTTCCAAGGTGGTGTTAAGCGTTGGAATTTCCGTACGCAAGATGCTACTCATGGTAACTCTGTATCTCACCGTGTATTAGGTTCTACAGGTCAAAACCAGACTCCTGGTCGCGTGTTCAAAGGCAAGAAAATGGCTGGTCACTTAGGTGATGAACGCGTAACAGTTCAAGGTCTTGAAATTGTATCTATTGACGCTGAACGTTCTGTTTTAGTTGTTAAAGGTGCTGTTCCTGGTGCAACGAATGGTGACGTTATTGTACGTCCTACCATCAAGGCCTGAGGGGAAATACTGTGAATTTAAAAACTGTTTCCGGCTCTGCTGTTGAATTGTCTGAAGTTGCTTTCGGACGTGAGTTTAACGAAGCGCTTGTACACCAAGTTGTTACAGCTTACTTAGCTGGTGGTCGTCAAGGTTCGAAAGCTCAGAAATCACGTGCAGACGTTTCTGGCGGTGGTAAAAAACCATTCCGTCAAAAAGGTACTGGTCGCGCTCGTGCGGGTTCTATTCGTAGCCCGATCTGGGTTGGTGGTGGTAAAACTTTTGCTGCTCGCCCACAAGATTGGTCTCAAAAAGTAAACCGTAAGATGTATCGCGGTGCAATGCAATGTATCTTAGCTGAACTTGTTCGCCAAGATCGTCTTGTATTAGTTGAAGAGTTTGCTGTTGCAGCTCCAAAAACTAAAGACTTGCTTGCAAAACTTACAGACTTGAATGCAACTCGTGCATTGATCATTACAGATGCTGTAGATGAGAACTTGTATCTTGCAGCTCGCAACCTTCCACACGTTGATGTGGTTGATGCTACTGCTATTGATCCTGTTAGCTTGATTGCATTTGATAAAGTTGTAATGTCTGTAGCTGCTGCTAAGAAAATTGAGGTAGAACTCGGATGAACAACGAACGTATCTATCAAGTCCTATTAGGACCAGTATTCTCAGAAAAAGCACAAGTTTTAGGTGATACTGCTGGTGTTCAAGTGTTCAAAGTTGCATTAAATGCAAACAAACTTGAAATCAAAAAAGCAGTTGAGCAGCTCTTTGGTGTTGAAGTTGTAAAAATCAATACAACGATCACTAAAGGTAAAACAAAACGCTTTGGTAAAACATTAGGACGTCGTTCTGATGTGAAAAAAGCATACGTCACCCTGAAAGCTGGCCAAGATGTAGAAATGGCTGACTTGGGCGATACCGCTGAAAACGCAGCGGAATAAGGACGAGAATTATGCCAATTCAAAAATGTAAGCCAACGTCTCCAGGACGTCGCTTTGTAGAGAAAGTGGTTCATGACCATCTTCACAAAGGCGCGCCTTATGCACCGTTGGTAGAAGCTAAAAAACGTACTGGTGGTCGTAATAACAATGGTCACATCACTACACGTCACGTGGGTGGTGGTCATAAGCAAAACTACCGTATTGTTGACTTTAAACGTAACAAAGATGGTATTCCAGCGACTGTAGAGCGCATCGAATACGATCCTAACCGTACAGCTCATATTGCTTTATTGAAATATGCTGATGGTGAACGTCGTTACATCATTGCACCTAAAGGCTTACGTGCTGGTGATAAAGTACAATCTGGTAACGATGCTCCAATTCGTCCAGGTAACTGCTTACCACTTCGCAACATGCCAATCGGTTCTACACTTCACAACCTTGAACTTAAAATCGGTAAAGGTGCTCAATTAGCACGTTCTGCTGGTACTTCGGTTCAGTTGTTGGGTCGTGATGGTTCTTACGCTATCGTTCGTTTACGTTCTGGTGAAATGCGTAAAGTACACGTTGAATGTCGTGCTGTAATTGGTGAAGTTTCTAACCAAGAAAGCAACCTTCGTTCATTGGGTAAAGCTGGTGCTGCGCGCTGGCGTGGTATTCGTCCTACCGTTCGTGGTATGGCGATGAACCCGGTAGATCACCCGCACGGTGGTGGTGAAGGACGTAGTAAAGGTATTCAACCTGTAAGTCCATGGGGTCAAAAAGCTAAAGGGTACAAGACACGTACCAATAAGCGTACGACTAAGATGATTATTCGCGACCGTCGCGTCAAGTAAGGGAATCTGAATAATGCCTCGTTCATTAAAAAAAGGTCCATTCGTCGACGCGCATTTGTTCGCTAAGGTTGAAGCTGCGATTGCTGCTAACAACCGTAAGCCGATCAAAACATGGTCACGTCGTTCAATGATCCTTCCAGACTTTGTTGGTTTAACAATTTCTGTTCACAATGGCCGTAACCACGTTCCAGTAATTGTTACTGAACACATGGTTGGTCATAAATTGGGTGAATTCGCGCCAACTCGTACCTATCGTGGTCACGGTGTTGATAAGAAGTCTAAACGTTAATAGGTGCTATGATGGAAGTAACTGCTAAATTACGCGGTGCCGCTATCTCGGCACAAAAAGCACGTTTAGTTGCTGATTTGATCCGTGGTAAGTCGGTTGCACGTGCGATAGACATTTTGAACTTCAGCAACAAGAAAGCAGCTGTGCTTGTTAAAAAAGCACTTGAATCTGCAATCGCGAATGCTGAACACAACAACAGCTTAGATGTTGATGACCTTAAAGTAACTACGATTTACGTTGATGAAGGCATGAGCCTTAAACGTATCATGCCACGTGCTAAAGGCCGTGCAGATCGTATTACTAAGCGTACTTGTCACATCACCGTTAAGGTAGGGGTTTGATATGGGTCAGAAGGTTCATCCAATCGGTATCCGCCTAGGTGTTGTGAAACGTCATAACGCTAACTGGTATGCGAGTCCGAAACAATATGCTGAATACTTGCTTAAAGATCTTCAAGTTCGTGAGTTTTTAACTAAAAAACTTAAAAACGCGATGATCAGCAATATTCTTATCGAACGTCCTACAGGCGCTGCTAAAGTAACAATTAGTACTGCTCGTCCTGGTATCGTTATCGGTAAAAAAGGCGAAGATATTGAGAAATTACAGCGCGAACTCACCAACATTATGGGTGTTCCAGCTCAAGTTAGCATCAATGAAATTGATCGCCCTGACTTGGACGCACGTTTAGTTGCTGAAGCGATTGCTTCTCAATTAGAAAAGCGTGTTATGTTCCGTCGTGCTATGAAACGTGCGGTTCAAAACACAATGCGTGCTGGCGCTAAAGGTATCAAAGTTGAAGTTTCTGGCCGTTTAGGTGGTGCAGAGATTGCTCGTACTGAGTGGTATCGTGAAGGTCGTGTACCTTTGCATACGCTTCGTGCTGACATCGACTATGCAACTATGCGCGCAGAAACAACATACGGTACGATCGGTGTTAAAGTTTGGATTTTCCGTGGCGAGATCTTAGGTGGCATGAAACAAGTCATGAACCCTGCTCCTGCTGAAGAGCGTCCAGCTAAACGTGGTCGTGGTCGTGGTGAAGGTCAAGAGCGTCGTGGTCGTCGCGGTGACCGTGCTGCTGACAAGGGAGAATAATCCATGTTGCAACCTAAACGTACCAAATTCCGTAAAGTGCACAAAGGCCGTAACACTGGTCTAGCGCACCGTGGTAGTACAGTATCATTTGGTTCGATTGCAATTAAAGCAACTGAACGTGGTCGTATGACTGCGCGTCAGATTGAAGCTGCACGTCGTACCATTAGCCGTCGTATCAAACGTGGTGGTAAAATCTTCATCCGCGTATTCCCAGACAAACCAATTACCGAAAAACCATTAGAAGTACGTATGGGTAAAGGTAAGGGTAGCGTGGAATACTGGGTTTGTCAGATCCAGCCAGGTAAGATCCTGTACGAAATTGAAGGTGTTAGCGATGAGTTAGCGCGTGAAGCTTTTGCTTTAGCTGCTGCTAAACTCCCGTTTAAAACCACTATCGTGACTCGGACGGTGATGTAATGAAAACTAAAGATCTACGTGAAAAGTCGGTAGAAGAGTTGAAAGCTTTGCTTGATGAGCAACAGCTTAACCAATTCCGTCTTCGTATGGCGAAAGCAACTGGTCAACTAGGCAAATCGCATGAAGTGCAAATTGCTCGTAAGACAATTGCTCGTATTAAGACACTCCTTACCGAAAAACAGGGGAACGGACAATGAGTGAAAAAACAGTCCGCACGTTAACCGGCAAAGTTGTAAGTGACAAAATGGACAAGTCTATTGTTGTGCTTATTGAACGCCGCGTTCAACACCCGTTGTACGGCAAATCAATCCGCCGTTCAACTAAATTACACGCTCATGATGAGAACAATGTTGCTAAAACTGGCGACTTAGTGACCATCAAAGAAAGCCGCCCAATTTCTAAAACTAAAGCTTGGACTTTAGTGGAAGTCGTTGAAGCAGCTGCTGAGTAATTAGACGTTCTTGTTGCATCATCGGACAATTTCGAGTACTCTTTGAGCCTTTCGAAATTGCGACCGGTGATGCTCGGTTTTGGAGTAGGGCAATGATTCAAACCGAAAGTATGCTCGACGTAGCAGACAACAGTGGTGCACGCCGCGTACAATGTATTAAAGTACTTGGTGGTTCACACCGTCGTTATGCTTCAGTTGGCGATATTATTAAAGTTACTGTAAAAGAAGCAATTCCGCGCGCACGTGTTAAAAAAGGTGACGTGATGAATGCTGTAGTTGTACGTACAAAATTCGGCATCCGTCGTCCAGATGGTTCTGTGATTCGTTTCGACGATAACGCAGCTGTTATTTTGAACAACAACAAAGCTCCGATTGCGACTCGTATCTTCGGACCAGTGACTCGTGAACTTCGTACTGAACAGTTCATGAAAATCATTTCATTGGCTCCTGAAGTTTTATAAGAGGCAATCATGGCTAAGATTAAAAAAGGCGATCAAGTAATTGTGATCGCAGGTAAAGAAAAAGGCAAACAAGGTGTTGTTTTGTCTGTTTCTGAAGATCGAGTTAAGGTCGAAGGTCTTAACTTAGTGAAGAAGCATCAAAAGCCGAACCGTGTAACTGGCGCTGAAGGCGGTATCGTTACTCAAGAGGCAACGCTTCATATTTCAAACGTGGCAATTTTTAATGCTACAACCCAAAAGGCTGACCGTATTGGTTACCAAGTGATTGATGGCGCGAAAACTCGTGTTTATAAATCAAATGGTGAATCAGTGGCGGTAGCGAAGTAATAGGTTGAATAGGCGATGGCCAGACTTAAAGCACGTTATAACGACGAACTTAAAGCGAAGTTACAAGAAGAACTTGGCGTTAAGAATGTGATGGATATTCCTCGCATCACGAAAATCACTCTTAACATGGGTGTAGGCGCAGCTGCAACTGATAAGAAATTATTAGATGGTGCTGTTGCTGATATGCAACTCATTGCTGGTCAAAAACCAGTTGTGACACTTGCACGTAAATCAATCGCTGGTTTTAAAATCCGTGATGGTTGGCCAATCGGTTGTAAAGTTACTTTACGTGGCGACCAAATGTACGAATTCTTGGATCGTTTGATCTCGATCGCTATCCCTCGTATCCGTGACTTCCGTGGTTTCTCTTCGAAATCATTTGATGGTCGTGGTAACTACTCTATGGGTTTAAAAGAGCAGATCGTTTTCCCTGAAATCGATTTTGACAAAATTGATCGTATCCGTGGTTTAGATATCACTATTACGACCACTGCTCGTAGCGATGACGAAGGCCGTGCGCTTATGCGTGCATTCGGCTTCCCGTTCAAATAAGAGGTCGATATGGCTAAGAAAGGTATGATTAATCGCGAATTGAAACGCGAAAAGACAGTTGCTAAATACGCTGCAAAACGTGCTGAATTAAAAGCAACGATTGCAAACGTAAATGCATCTGATGAAGAACGTTTCGAAGCGATGATGAAGTTACAAGCATTACCACGTAATGCATCTCCAGTACGTCTTCGTAACCGCTGTGGTTTAACTGGTCGTCCTCATGGTTACTTCCGTAAGTTCGGTTTAAGCCGTAACAAATTACGCGATACAGTAATGCAGGGTGATGTACCAGGCGTTGTTAAAGCAAGCTGGTAAGGAGCGACTATAATGAGTATGCAAGATACCGTTGCCGACATGTTAACGCGTGTTCGTAACGCTCAAATGGCAAAGAAACAAGTTGTTTCTATGCCTTCTTCTAAGTTGAAGGTTGCTATTGCAAACGTTCTTCAACAAGAAGGTTATATTTCAAATGTAGAAGTTGCTCAAGAAGATGCAAAAGCTACTTTGACTATTACGCTAAAATATTTCGAAGGCAAACCAGTTATCGAAACTGTGAAGCGCGTAAGCCGTCCTGGTCTACGTCAGTATCGCGGTAAAGATGCACTTCCAAGCGTTAAGCAAGGTTTAGGTATTGCAATTGTTTCTACAAGCAAAGGCATCATGACTGATCGCGCTGCACGTGCTGCAGGCGTTGGTGGTGAAGTTATTGCTTTTGTTTCTTAATAGGTGATTCCTCATGTCTCGTGTGGCTAAAGCCCCAGTAACTGTACCTAATGGTGTAACAGTTACTCAGAACGGCCGGCAGGTCGAAGTGAAAGGCACTAAAGGTACATTGTCTTTCAACCTGCATGCGCTGGTCGAGCTAAAACAGGAAGAAGGTAAACTTCAACTTGCTCCAGTTAAAGAGTCGAAAGATGCTTGGATGCAAGCTGGTACTGCTCGCGCTGTATTGAACAACCTTGTAAAAGGTGTTAGCGAAGGCTTTGAACGTAAGTTACAGCTAGTTGGTGTTGGTTACAAAGCAGCAGTTAAAGGCACTGTCGTTAACCTTGCTTTAGGTTATTCACACCCAATTGACTACGCTTTACCAGAAGGTGTAACAGCGGAAACTCCAACTGCAACTGAAATCATTTTGAAATCAGCAAACAAGCAGTTGTTAGGTCAAGTAGCAGCGGAAATCCGTGCATACCGTTCTCCTGAACCATATAAAGGTAAAGGTGTTCGTTATTCGGATGAAGTTATTCTTCGTAAAGAAGCTAAGAAGAAATAAGGCGCGAGGTTCTTATGAACGAAAAGAAACAAACCCGTTTGCGTCGTGCAAAAAGCACACGCTTGCACATTCGTGCATTGGGTGCGACTCGTTTGTGTGTAAACCGCACTCCGCGTCACATCTATGCTCAAGTTATTTCAGCAGATGGTGGCAAAGTTTTAGCGCAAGCTTCAACTTTAGATGCATCTTTGCGTAGTGGTGCGACTGGTAATATCGATGCAGCAACTAAGGTTGGTGCTTTAATCGCAGAACGTGCTAAAGCAGCTGGTGTTACTAAAGTTGCATTTGACCGTTCTGGTTTTAAATATCATGGTCGTATCAAAGCCTTGGCTGATGCTGCTCGTGAAGGCGGCTTGGAGTTCTAATCATGGCGAAAGTTGAACAAAACGAAGGTCTCGTTGAAAAGCTGGTTGCCGTTGATCGTGTAGCCAAAGTTGTTAAGGGTGGTCGTATCTTCTCTTTCACAGCATTAACTGTTGTGGGTGATGGTAATGGTCGTGTAGGTTTTGGTCGTGGTAAAGCACGTGAAGTTCCAGCTGCTATTTCTAAAGCACTTGAAGCTGCACGTCGTAACATGATTACTGTAGACCTTGCGGGGACTACTTTACAACACCCTGTGAATGCTCGTCATGGTGCAAGCCGTGTATACATGCAACCTGCTTCAGAAGGTACTGGCGTAATTGCTGGTGGCGCGATGCGTGCTGTTCTGGAAGCTGCAGGTGTACATAACGTACTTGCTAAATGTTATGGTTCTACAAATGCTGCTAACGTAGTAAACGCAACTTTCAAAGGTTTGCGTGATATGACTTCTCCTGAGAAAGTCGCTGCGAAACGTGGTCTTTCAGTAGAACAAATTCAAGGGTAATCAATCATGAAAACGATTAAAGTTACCCAGACTAAATCTTCTTCGCATCGTTTAAAAAATCATAAACTTTGCTTACAAGGTCTAGGTCTGCGTCGTATTGGTCATACTGTAGAAGTGCAAGATACGCCTTCTAACCGTGGTATGGTCAACAAAGTTTACTATATGGTTAGTGTAGAGGAATAAGCCATGACTCTGCGTTTAAATGAACTTGCACCTGCTGAAGGTGCTAAGCGTGAAAATCGTCGTCTAGGTCGTGGTATCGGCTCTGGCGTTGGTAAGACTGGTGGTCGTGGTATCAAGGGTCAAAACTCACGTAAAAGTGGTGGTACTCGTCCAGGCTTTGAAGGCGGTCAAACAGCGTTATATCGTCGTTTACCAAAATTCGGTTTCACTAGCCAAATCGCTTTGAAAACTGCTGAAGTACGTTTGTCTGAATTGAATAAAGTTGAAGGTGATGTAATTAGCCTTGAAACTTTAAAAGCTGCGAACGTTGTTCGTCGTGATCAAATTCGTGCTCGCATCGTTCTTTCTGGTGAAATCACTCGCGCATTCACTGTTCAAGGTGTTGTGTTGACTAAAGGCGCTAAAGCTGCTGTTGAAGCTGCTGGCGGTAAAGTCGAGGAGTAATCTCGAGTGTCTATGACTCCTAGTTCTTCAGGTCATGTAAACATGATGAAAGGCCAACCGTTTCATGTGAAATATCGTGAAATTATTCGTCGATTAATGTTTTTGATTGGCGCGTTATTGGTCTTTCGACTAGGAGCGCATATTCCGTTGCCAGGTATTGATAATATAGCGCTAGCACGGTTTTTTAAGGCGAATGAAGGTACCTTCTTAGGCTTATTTAACATGTTCTCTGGCGGTGCATTAGAACGCATGTCGATTTTAGCGTTAGGGATTATGCCGTACATTTCTGCATCGATTATCGTGCAGTTAATGTCTACGGTTGTTCCTTCGTTAGAAGCTTTGAAAAAAGAAGGCGAGCAAGGCAAACGAAAGATCAATCAATATACACGTTATGGCACCTTATTCCTTGCACTCGTGCAAGGTGTAGGGATGTGTGCTGGTTTGATCAGTCAAGGTATTACTTTGACATCAGGCTTAGCATTCTATGTTCCTGCAGTTACTTCGTTAGTTGCGGGAACAATGTTTCTGATGTGGTTAGGAGAGCAAATTACCGAACGTGGTGTTGGTAATGGTATCTCGATGATCATTTTTGCAGGTATTGTGGCAGGTTTGCCAAATCTTGTAATACAGTCGTTTACGTCTGTAGATAATGGTCAAGGTAGTTTAATTGGTTTAGCTGTATTTGGCTTACTCTCATTAGCCGTTTTAGCTGCGATTGTGTTTATTGAAAAAGCACAACGTCGTATTCCAGTGAACTATGCACAAAAGCAACAAGGTCGTCGTGTTTTTACTGCACAGCAAACGCATTTGCCATTAAAAATTAATATGGCCGGTGTGATTCCAGCGATTTTTGCAAGCTCACTGTTATTATTTCCAGCGAGTTTGGGACAATGGTTAGGTAGTGCTGATCCAAATGCAGGGATTGTGAAGCGTAGCCTACAAGATCTGGCATTGGTGTTATCGCCTGGACAGCCGTTGTATTTAATGCTGTTTGGTGCGTTAATTATTTTCTTCTGTTATTTCTATACAGCGCTAGTATTTAGCCCGAAAGAAGTTGCAGAGAACTTAAAACGCAGCGGAGCATATGTGCCTGGTATCCGCCCAGGTGAGCAAACGGCTCGTTATTTAGATCATATTCTTAACCGTTTGACTTTTATTGGTGCAATTTACATTACTGTAGTGTGTTTAATGCCTATGGTGCTACAAAGTTCGTTTAGTATTCCATTCCATTTGGGTGGAACATCTTTACTGATTGTAGTTGTAGTAGTAATGGACTTTATGGCGCAACTTCAAGCGCACCTTACTTCGCATCAATATGATAATCAAACGTTAATGAGAAAAACGACTGCTCATCCTAAGGGATAAGCGCACTTAGAGGTTTCATCATGAAAGTACAAGCTTCTGTAAAGAAAATTTGTGGTAGCTGCAAAGTTATCCGTCGTAATGGGGTTATTCGCGTGATTTGTAGCGCAGAACCTCGTCATAAGCAGCGTCAAGGTTAATTTAATTAAGACCTGTTGATTTCAGTAGGCTAATTAGGTTATTATCCGCCCCTCAAGATTTTTGTGGGGCGGTTGATTATCTTGACTGCCTTTTTGGAGAAAATTGAATGGCTCGTATTGCCGGTGTAAACATTCCGGATAACAAGCATGCTGTTATCTCTCTCACGTATATTTTTGGTATCGGTCGCCACACTGCTAAGAACATCTTAGCGACTGTAGGTATCACTGAAACTACAAAAATCCGTGAATTAGATGATGCTCAGCTTGATGCGATTCGTGCAGAAGTTGCTAAGGTTCCGACCGAAGGTGATTTACGTCGCGAAATTTCCATGAACATTAAACGTTTAATGGATTTAGGCTGCTACCGCGGTCTTCGTCATCGTCGCAGCTTGCCTGTTCGTGGACAACGCACCAAAACTAACGCACGTACCCGTAAAGGTCCGCGCAAACCGATTAAAAAGTAAGATTTCTGGAAGCTAAAAGATGGCTAAAGATACTCGCACACGCAAGAAGGTCACTCGTACCGTCTCTGAAGGTGTTGCACACATTCACGCGTCTTTTAATAACACCATTGTAACGATTACCGATCGTCAAGGTAATGCATTGGCTTGGGCTACCTCAGGTGGACAAGGCTTCCGTGGTTCACGTAAATCAACTCCGTTCGCTGCTCAGGTAGCTGCTGAAGTTGCTGGTAAAGCAGCTTTAGATTACGGTTTGAAAAACCTAGACGTCCTTGTAAAAGGTCCTGGTCCAGGTCGTGAGTCTGCGGTTCGTGCATTAGGCGCAGTGGGTTATAAGATTAACAGCATTACCGATGTGACTCCAATTCCTCACAACGGTTGCCGTCCACCTAAAAAACGTCGCGTGTAAGGAGAAACATTCATGGCTCGTTATATTGGTCCAAAATGCAAACTCTCTCGCCGCGAAGGGACAGACCTGCAACTTAAATCAGGCGTTAAACCGTTTGATGTAAAAACCAAAAAACACAATAAAGCACCTGGTCAACATGGTCAGGCTCGTGGTGGTAAGCAATCTGAGTATTCACTACAATTACGTGAAAAACAAAAAGTACGTCGTATGTACGGTGTGTTAGAGCGTCAATTTAGTAACTACTATAAAGAAGCAGCTCGTGTTAAAGGCGCAACTGGTGAAAACTTGTTGAAATTGCTTGAAAGCCGTCTTGATAACGTAGTTTATCGCATGGGTTTTGGTTCTACACGTTCAGAAGCTCGTCAGTTAGTATCTCACCGTTCTATTACTTTAAATGGTCGTCGTGTAAACATTGCGTCTATTCAAGTAAAAGCGGGTGATGTAATTGCAGTGCATGAAGGTGCTAAACAACAATTGCGTATCAAAAACGCTATTGAATTAGCTGCTCAACGTGGTATCCCTGCTTGGATGGAAGTTGATCATTCTAAGTTGGAAGGTACGTTTAAAGCTGCACCAGATCGCTCTGATTTACCTGCTGAAATCAACGAAAGCTTGATTGTAGAATTGTATTCTAAATAATCCTTGAGGTAGCAATAAATGACGCGTACTGCAAACGAGTTTCTAACTCCGCAAGCGATCAAGGTCGAAGCGGTGAGCGGGACCTCGGCAAAAGTGATTCTTGAGCCTTTAGAGCGTGGTTTTGGCCATACTCTAGGTAATGCTTTACGTCGCATTCTATTGTCTTCTTTACCTGGCGCTGCTGTGGTTGAAGTTGAGATAGAAGGCGTCGAGCACGAGTACAGTACTTTAGAAGGCTTGCAGCAGGACATCGTCGAGCTCTTGCTGAACCTAAAAGGATTGTCTATTAAGCTGTTCGATCAAAATGAAGCATATTTAACATTAGAGAAGCAAGGTGCAGGTGACGTAACAGCAGCTGACCTTCGTTTACCTCATAATGTTGAAGTGGTTAACCCTGATCATTTAATCGGTACTTTGAGTTCTTCTGGTTCATTGAAAATGCGCCTTAAAGTAGCTCAAGGTCGTGGTTATGAGACATCTGACTCTCGTTTCCCAGAAGGTGAAACACGCCCAGTAGGTCGTTTACAGTTAGATGCTTCTTATAGCCCAATCAAGCGCGTTTCTTACACAGTAGAAAATGCTCGTGTAGAACAGCGTACCGATCTTGATAAGTTAGTGATCGATCTTGAGACTAACGGAACTGTTGATCCAGAAGAAGCTATCCGCAAAGCGGCAACAATCTTGCAACAACAAATTGCAATTTTTGTTGATCTTCAGAAAGATCAAACTCCTGTTGCTCAAGAACCTCGCGAAGAAGTTGACCCAATTTTGCTTCGTCCAGTAGATGATCTCGAGCTTACTGTTCGTTCTGCTAACTGTTTGAAGGCAGAAAATATTTACTACATTGGTGATCTTGTTCAACGTACTGAAGTTGAGTTGTTAAAAACTCCTAACTTAGGTAAAAAATCGTTAACAGAGATCAAAGATGTTTTGGCATCGAAAGGTTTACAACTCGGCATGCGTTTAGAGAACTGGCCACCAGCTAGTCTCCGTATGGATGACCGATTTGCCTATCGTAGCCGTTAATTAAGTAGGACTATCACCATGCGTCATCGTAATAGTGGTGTGAAATTAGGCCGTACAAGCAGCCACCGTAAGGCGTTGTTTCAAAACTTAACAAATGCTTTAGTAGAGCACGAGTTAATTAAGACAACTTTGCCTAAGGCGAAAGAACTTCGTCGTGTTGCTGAGCCTTTAATCACTTTGGCTAAAAACGATACTGTTGCAAACCGTCGTTTAGCGTTTGCTCGTACTCGTTCAGCAGCAACTGTTGGTAAATTATTTACCGTTCTTGGCCCTCGTTACAAAGAACGTAACGGCGGTTATCTTCGTGTTCTTAAAGCGGGCTTCCGTGCAGGTGATGCTGCACCGATGGCTTACGTTGAACTCGTTGACCGTGAAGTAAAATAATACTTCTACGTGTAGAACAGTCAGTTGTTCCAAAAAAGGTCGGTGTAATAACCGACCTTTTTTATTGTTTAATAACGCTTATAATAAAATCATAAAGATACAATTAGATGAGTCAATACGAGTATTACTATTATAAATGAGACGATCATGGATTCTGAAAAATATTGTTTTATTAATGGATTGAAAAGGCGGCATGCTAATTTAATATTTGGATACAATGGAAATTTGTATGATAGACAGCTATTAGGATTCATTACAGCCGAAGCAGCAGCTCTAAGTCCAAATTCAATAAGTGTAAAAAAATTATCCAATATCTGGTATGTTGTATCAGAATATGATTGGATAAATAATTTATCTGATGATGAAAGCTATCTTTTTAACCCGAATTATTTACCAGATGCTGATAATTTCTATCATTTATCTGGTGCTATTCTGTCTGCATTTTCTAATGGTGTGGGCCTAGCATTAAATGGAGAAATAACAACTTCATATAACCTCAGTGACAATGATCTAAACGAAATCAAAAATGAAGTTGAACAACTAAAAAGTAGAGTTGTCTTTTTTAAAAGTATTGATACTTCAAGCGAATAAACAAATTAATGGATTTTCTACGGAATTAATGAACTTTTTTTAATGTGTTTTATAACATTTATTTTTCTAAAAAATCTTCAATTAAAAATTTTATAAAGATTTATTCTTAATTTTTTGTATTCAATACAACATAGTTTAAACGTAAACCCAAGTAAAAATCTCAGGATTTTTTAACCACTTTTTTTCTCAAAATGTCCCGAACTGATATAAAAAAACCGATGAATGACTAAACTTGACATTGTGTATTGTCAAATTTGTGCTTTAATAAAGACATGATTTACACAGGGTATAAAAAAAATGGAAAAGCAAGTTGATGTATTAATTATTGGTGCAGGTATCTCTGGAATTGGGTTAGCTGTGCATCTCTCTAAGAACTGTCCACAACGTAAATTCGAAATCTTAGAACGTCGTGATAGCTTTGGTGGGACTTGGGATTTATTCCGTTACCCTGGTATTCGTTCTGACTCGGATATGTCAACATTTGGTTTTAATTTTAAACCATGGGCAAAAGACAAAGTGTTGGCGAGCGGTGCTGAGATCAAGGGCTATTTAAGCGATGTGATCAGTGAAAATCAGTTAAAAGATAAAATTCACTTTGGTCATCGTGTTCTTTCAGCAAACTATGATTCTGCGAAGAAAAAATGGTTAGTTGAGATCGAAGATAACAACAAGAAAAAACAAACTTGGTCTGCAAATTTTGTAATGGGTTGTACTGGTTACTATAACTATGATCAGGGTTATGCACCTAAATTCCCTAAACAAGAAGATTTCAAAGGTCAGTTTATTCACCCACAACATTGGCCAGAGAATTTAGATTACACGGGTAAGAAAGTTGTGATCATTGGTAGTGGTGCAACAGCAATTACGCTGGTACCTTCAATGGTGAAAGGTGGAGCAGGGCATGTCACAATGTTACAGCGTTCACCAACTTATATTGCAACAATTCCTTCAATTGACTTTATTTATGAGAAAACACGTAAATTTATGTCTGAGGAAACAGCGTATAAATTTACTCGTGCACGTAATATTGGTATGCAACGTGGTATTTATGCATTAGCGCAAAAATATCCGAAAACTGTCCGTCGTTTATTGTTGAAAGGCATTGAATTACAGCTTAAAGGTAAAGTGGATATGAAACACTTTACACCAAGCTATAATCCATGGGATCAACGTTTATGTGTTGTGCCAGATGGTGATTTATTCAAATCTTTACGTGAAGGCAAAGCAAGTGTTGAGACAGATCAAATTGAAAAATTCACTGCAAATGGTATCCAATTAAAATCTGGAAAACATTTAGAAGCGGATATTGTGATCTCGGCAACTGGTTTGGAGATTCAGATATTAGGTGGAGTTCAAGGTTCAATTGATGGTAAGCCAATGAACACATCTCAACATATGCTGTATCAAGGCGTGATGGTGAGTGATGTCCCTAACATGGCGATGATCATTGGTTATATCAATGCTTCATGGACATTAAAGGTTGATATTGCAGCTGATTATATCTGTCGCTTAATCAATCATATGGATAAAAATGGTTTTGATGAAGTGATTGCACATGCTGATCCTTTACAGCGTGAAAATGATACGATCATGGGTAAAATGTCTTCTGGTTATATCGCACGTGCAGCTGATGTAATGCCTAAGCAAGGTAAACAAGCACCGTGGAAGATTACTAATAATTACCTAGCTGATCGTAAAGAACTGAAAGATGCTAAGTTTAATGATGGGGTTTTAGAATTCCATAAGCGTGATGATCAAACAAATCGTAAGCCAAAATTAGTCTCATAAGTTTTGCTTGAATGTTTTGGAACCCTATGCAGTTGCATAGGGTTTTTTATTTGAGTGGCTATTTAAATATAAAAAATATCGCGTATATTGAGCGCAATAACATTTAAAACAGGGATGACTGAGTGAAAAAGCTATTAATCTTGGGGACATTATTATTCAGTACATTTGTTTTTGCTGATGATGTAAAACAGAAAGAAGTTATTGCTCAAAAATTGGTATCTGTAGATGGAACCGAACAAGGTTTACAAAACACCGATAAAATGATTTTAGAGCAAATCCGAATGCGTTTGCCTAAAGATATACCTGAAAATTTTTACGTAGATTTGATTAAAAATTTAAATAGTGAACAGCGTAAGCAATTCATTATTCAACGCTATGTTGAAACATTCAGCCAAAAGGAACTACAAGCTGCATTAACCTTTTATCAATCTACAGAAGGGAAAGCATGGGCTAAAAAAGCCAGTGAGGTAGGAAGTGAAGTTGCACATTTCACTACGCAAAATGCACGTACTGCTTTAAATGTCACTATGCAGCAACATATTGATAATCCAACGGTAAAGCAACTAATGGCACGAATGAATCCAACGCCTACTCAAACAACTGAAAAACCTGAAACTAAATAAATAAAAAAGGATCGTGTAATTAAACACGATCCCTTTAACTTTCCAATTTATGTTTAAAGTGTACGAGAAATTAATTCTTTCATAATTTCATTTGTTCCCGCATAAATACGGTTAGCACGGTTATCGATGTAGGCACGCGCAATTGGATATTCCAACATATAGCCATAGCCACCATGTAACTGTAAGCAATCATCCACAACTTTTGAGAACATATCTGAAATTTTGTATTTAGCTGCCGCTGCGGCATCCACACCTAAGCTTTCTTCGAGTTGTAATTCCATACAACGATCTAAATAAGTACGGCAGAAATCAATTTCAGTACGTAATTCAGCTAATTTAAACCGCGTATTTTGGAAGGTACTAATCGCTTTGCCAAATGCTTTACGATCTTTAGTGTATTGCACAGTATGCGCAAATGCTGCTTCTGCACCTGCTTGGCAAATAATTGCAACCAACATACGTTCCCAAGCCAGTTCTTTCATCAACATGATGAAGCCCATACCTTCCATACCAAGTAGGTTTTCCTTAGGTACGCGCACATTGTCAAAGAACAATTCGCAAGTATCTTGCCCTTTCATTCCGATTTTATTCAAAGGTTTACCTTTACTAAAACCAGCACGATCAGCTTCAACAATGATTAATGATAAATTTGCTGAGCCTTTTTCATTGTTGCCTGTTTTACAGACGACAATTGCCATGTCACAAAGGTAGCCATTGGTAATGAAGATTTTTGAACCATTAATGACATACTCATCGCCATCAAGTACAGCTGTAGTACGAACTGCTTGAAGATCTGAACCTGTACCCGGTTCAGTCATAGCAATCGCTGTAACTGTTTCACCTGTTGCCATTTTTGGCAACCAATGTTGTTTCTGTTCCTCATTACCAAAGTTATTGACATAATTGGCAACGATGTCTGAGTGTAATGAGAAACCTGTACTTGAGTCCATTGCATAAGCTTGTTCTTCAATCAGAATCATACTGTACAAACGATCAACCCCAGAGCCACCATATTGTTCTGGCATTGTGGTACAGAGTAAGCCTAGTTCACCTGCTTTGTTCCATAAGTCACGGTCAACATGTTGTTGTTTCTCATATTTTTCAATATTTGGCACAACTTCTTTTTCATAAAATTTACGTACAGTTTCACGAAATGCTTCATGATCAGAAGTAAATAGCTTACGTGGGAGCATATTTGGAATTGGACGAATTGCACCTGATTGCATTTGTTATTTTTTCCCTAGTCATTGGATGTAAACGATCATCATCACGATACAAGAAATTGAAAATAGTGAACAATGTGATCAATGCTCAATTTGATTGATGTATTTGGTCACTTGAGAAAAAACGCTGCGAAGTTAATGGGGGATCGGGTACACTATCACTATAAAATTGTTGCATAGTGGAACAAATAATGTCTGATGAAATAAGTTTGGAAGAACGTAAGGTCGTTTATCGCGCACGTCGTGGTTTAAAAGAAATTGATGTGTATTTCGATCCTTATGTTAAAAACTATTATTTAACCGCCGATGCTGATGAAAAGGCGCTATTTGCAGAGTTGGTTGATCAAGAAGATCCAGACTTGCTGGATTGGTTTATGGAAGTTGGTGAGCCGCCTCGCGCTGAGTTAAAAGATTTTATTCGAAAATTAAAACATTATGTACACGGCTAATCGTGTTTTTGAGTTGCAATACAGTCGATTTTCCTTTGTATTGCAACTTTTAGTTTTTGTCACTGTTCTAATTTTAGCCTACCAATTGCTAGCTCTTTCATTTTGGCTGCTTAGCCTTGTTGTCATGGTTTTATTTTGGTTTCTGTTGTTACGGCGTCCTTTAATAAAGCGTTTTGAGTATTTGGATCATCAACATTGGTCATTTGAGTTTGTGGATACCTCTATCGCAATCCAAGGTCGAACAATCACTAAAATTATTGATCACCAAGCTTATATTACGATCTATTTTTCTGATACTCAGTATCAACCTTTAACGATTTGGTGGGATCAATTGTCAATTTCGCAGTGGAAAAACTTAAAATTATTAATAAAAATGCTTTAATTGTTGGACAATTCTACAACTGTATATAATTAATTATGTGTTTATTTTCAATTGTTTATATTGTTTTTGTTTTGCATCCATTTAAATTGTTAGATTAAATACTCTAAAATTTCGTGAAAATCTGAATTGTCAGACAATCTGACCATCAACTTGTATTCATTTTCGTTAAAGTACAAACACCAACGTAAAGTGTGGTGGAGGTCCAAAGTGATGGAAATTCCAACATGGTCGTTTCTGGTGATTGCAATTGTTTTTGCAATTGTTATAGGAAGAGCAGGAACTTTACTCAGGGAACTTCTTGAATCGCATCAATCTAAAGTTGTTGTGACCAAGAGAAAGAGATTGAAAGTGTCATCAATATATCATACTCCCGTGAATACTGATGACGAACGCCAATCTAGTATCTATCAAAAGTAGATACGCAATGTTGTAGGAGGTCTCTATGGAGATTTCAATGTGGATGTTTCTAGTAATTGCAATCGTTATGGCGATTGTTGTAGGAAGAGCTGGAACATTACTAAAGGATTACTTTCAACAAAACTAAAAGATAAAGAGTTTCACGTTTTTACCAGTTAATAAGTAGCATGTGCTGAACCGTCGCAATGCTACTTTTTTTTGCCTAAAATTTTTGTATTTTCAACTCTCTGTCAATTCACCTATCTGTGAATTGTGTCAAAATGCACATGTTAAATTAGAGCAATTACTCTTTAATTCAAGTATTGCATCTGATAAGGTACATCTAAAAGGAAAAACAAATTAATTAGAGGACAGGAAGAATGTCTAAATTCCAGAAAATGGGACAGGGTGTGGCGGTTGCGTTACTCACAACATCAATATTATCAGGGTGTTCACAAATCATTAAAACAGGGGCTAACGTCGCATTAAGTTTTAGTGAAAATCATATTGTTCCACCAATTTTGGCGATGGATGATGCCGAAATGGTGTGTAATTCAGGTAATGCCTTAACCCCAGCGGTGATGTCAACTAAAGATATGGGTGCTGATCCAACACGTATGGCGGTGTTATTGTATACCTCAGCAGGTATTTGTGCTGAAAATAAAGCCTTAGAGGCGGAACTCCGCTATTTGCGTGCTTCAAAAGCAGGTCAAGTTTCTGAAGCTCAAGACGCTCGTATTGAACAAAAACGTTGGGCGGGAATTGCTGCTGAACGTCAATATGCAGGTTATCAACTTTTTGCAAATCGTTGGGAATCAAAATATAAATATAAATTGGGTGATTCATGCCCAACAATGCGCAATGATTTAGATCAGACAGTTTACCTTTTAGGGATGGTAAGTGGTCTGCAAGCAATGACCAATGATATTAACTCTGGCGGCGCGATTAATGTCCCGAAAGATATTGCGGGTATTGTTGAGCGTGGCATGACCTGTTTGGATAATGAAAAATTCTGGGGCGCGCCGATGGCGACGCGAGCTGTGATTTGGACTTTATTACCAGGTGCGGGTGACGGTAAACCTGAACCTTATGCAACCATGAAAGAATCAATGCAAATTGGTGAGAAAAAAGGTGTTCGTTTATCACATGCATTGTATGCAGTTGCTGCACAAGCAAGTGGTGATGATGCCAAACTGCGTGATGCTTTCCGCTCTTATGCTGCTGCAACAGGTGAAGACAAACCAGCCAATCCTCAATTTAGATTGATCGATAAGATGGCTGGTTTGATGGTCCGTGGTATAGCTGATCGTTATTGGACTGAGAATACAGGCGTACGCTCTGGTGATGAAGGTTTGACTTCTTTCTGGGATGATAAGAAAGAAAGTTCATCTGAATTGGATGCGTTATTTGATGGTGGAGATGGCGCATCAGCACCAGCAGAAGGAACACCTGCAGAGTAAACTTGAATTAAACGACCTTTTACACGTGAAACATTTAAACTGGTAAAAGGTCAGTTTTTTCATGGGGTGGTAATGGATGAAAGATCACGTATGGATACCGAAAGTTATTTTAATCGCTGTATGTGTTTCTATATCAGCGTGCTTGCAAGTATTTGCAGATCACTTCATTTATTGGAAACCTAGTTTACTCGCTGAATTTTGGCGTTTATGGACGGCACATTGGGTTCATGTTGGATGGATGCATTTTTTCTTAAATATGTTGGCATTCGCATGTTTACCTTTTATTTTTCCTCATGCTCGTAATTGGCACTTATGTGTTCTGCTTTTAATCCTTCCTCCGTTTATTAGTCTTATCTTTTATTTCTACTTACCTTATATCGATGCATATGCTGGTCTTTCTGGCGTGCTGCATGGATTATATGTTGCTGTTGGTCTCGTGTATTTGAAATATCCTAAAGAAAGAAAATTTGCCTTATTGGTCTTGTTGCTGATCGCAGCAAAATTAATATGGGAAAATACTTTTGGCCAGACAGGTACTGCACAGTTAATTGGTAGTCCTGTTTTGACAGAAGCTCATTTGATTGGTGCGATTGGTGGTTTGTTCTGTGGGTTAAGTTATTTATTGTTAAGAAGGATAGAGAGAGAACATATAAGTTGATAAAAAAAACCAACAAAAAAGTGATTGTAGTCATTCTTTTTTGGAAAAGATTGCTGCAAATTTAGGCGGTTTAAAAGGGATTGGTTACGAAGAGGGTAAATTCACTTATCTATCAACCATGGACATCGCATGATTCAACATCTTTGGATGGGTGTTGATAACAATAAACTGGAATAGACATGCAAAATGATCAAGAGAAAATGTCTGGGTTAGCCCGATTAGGCTATATCTGGAATGATTGGATATCAACATTCATCATTCTTGCTTTGTTGCTAATGACTTTGCTTATTGGTACTGGCGAGATGATTCACGGTCAAATGCTCCGTATGGGGGAGCGTCTTTACGGTGATCAAACAACTGGGATGCAGTATTCGTTTTTACGAGCTGAACCTGAAAAACCATCTTGTGATCGACATCCTAATATTGAAGCGCAAGTTCAAGAGCAGATGAAAGCGAATGCTGCTGATGAATTTGCAAGCATGTTTGGTGCAGCTTCTGAATCAGATGTACGTGCTTCATTACTAGCTGCTCAACAGCAATGTGATGAAAAATATCAGTTCTATGATAAAGCAATGAAGCACTTGGAAGCTCATCCAAGTATTCGTACTTATCGTAAAGTTGAAACAACCTTCTTTGGTATCTTTAAGCTAGGTTCTGAGAACCAAACTGTTCTATTACTTGTAATGGTTTTGTTTGCTTCTATTACTGCTTCGCTTCGTTATCACCATATTGGTCTTCGTGCGCCAAAGAGTAAAATCGACTATCGCGTTTATTCAGCGCTAATGGTTGCTGGTAACGCATTACTCAGCTATTCAGTTGTTAGTCAGTACCATTCTGTATTGAACTCAGGTGTTGAAGTCGCTGGAAAGACAGCCGTTTTATATTGGTTGTGGATTGCCTTATTCGTATCACTTACGATTATCAGTGTTTTCCAATTTATCTTTATTCCTAAAACTGCACAGCCTAAAGGTAACTTTGGTCTAGCATTATTAAGCGTTCCGCTTTATGCCTTTATGTCCTTGGTAACAGGTATTGTATTTACCTTCTTCATGGACTATCCAATGGGGCAAGGGATCTATTTAGGTATCTTGGTTGAATTCTCTGGTATTTTCTTAAATCTTGCATTGTTTATTTGGGCGGGTATGTTGCTCACTCAAACACGTGTTATGGATTTATTCTTAAATATCTTACGTCCGTGGAATCTTGCACCTGAAACTTTAACTTGGTTAATTTTGATTGCAGCAGCGATTCCAACAGCATACACAGGTGCTTCTGGTATCTTCGTTATTGCAGCGGGTGCGATCATCTATAAAGAAGTTTGGAATTCTGGTGCGCGCCGTCAATATGCCTTAGCTGTATCGGCAATGTCAGGTTCGTTAGGTGTGGTTATTCGTCCATGCTTATTGGTTATCTTGATTTCAATGTTGGATAGCCGTCATGTAACGTCTACAGAATTATTTGATCATGGTATCTATGTTTTCTGGTTAACTGCATTTATTTTCCTTGGTGTTTCATTGATTCTTGCTGAAGAAAAATTCCGTGTAAATTCACCAAAAGTTGCTGTACCTGGAATGTTACGTGCATGTGTACCTGTGATTCCTTATGTAATCATTGGTTTTGCAGTTGTGATGTTCTATAAACTTGCGTTAGATACATCAATCAATGAATTTACAGCGCCAATGATTTTACCATTGGTGTTGATTGCAATGATTTTGTTTGACAAATTGTTTGCAGCAAAACTTGCACCAGCTCCAGTTGTTGATGCAAAGCATGAGGCGTTAGTTCGTGAACATGAACAGAAATCAGACTTCTTAAAAAGCCATGATCCTCATGGTGGTAAGAGTTTTGGTTTTGGTGGCGCATTACGTTTTGCAACTTCAGAAACAGTTGGTCATATCGGTGCGTTGATTCTACTGATGGCATTATCTGCGAGCGTTGGTGGTTTAATCGAGCGTGCTGAAGTGGTTGAGTTATTACCAACACACTTGGGTAATATCTACATTTCTCTTGCCTTTATTGCAATGTTACTTGCAATTATTGGTATGACTACCGATCCATTCGGTGCTGTAATCTTAGTTGCTGCGACAGTAGCGCCAGTCGCTTATGAGAACGGCATTCATCCGATTCACTTCTGGATGATCGTATTGGTTGCATTCGAATTTGGTTATGTAACACCACCTGTGGCATTAAACCATTTGTTGACGCGACTCTCTGTCGGGGATGAAGAAGTATCAGCCGCTGATAAGGAAGCGAAAGAGAAATACACAAGTTTCTATTATCGTTATGAGCGTTGGTTATTACCTATTATCGTATTGTTCTCATCTTTAGTATTGGTGACCTATGCACCATATATCTTCCAAATGTTTGGTTGGTATAAACACTAAGTGTTGAAATAAAAAAAGCACCTTCGGGTGCTTTTTTATTTTTTTAAGATTTAAAATGCTTTAGACGTCATCAATGTTGATCAGTTATTTTTTAAAGATCAAATATTTTAGCGTTGAATCATTTTCTTTTGACGTTGAGTCAATGGACTACATAATAAAATTGCCAGCAAAATAATACAAAATCCAATCACGCTGTATAAATCAGGTACTTCATCCCAAAGTAAGAAGCCCCATACACCTGCAAAAATAATTGCCATATAATTCACAGGTGCAATTTGTCCTGCTGGCGCAAGTCGATAAGCATGAGACATAAAAATTTGGCTGACATTAGCAAGTATCCCTGCGCCAATCAAAAATAATAATTCTTTTAGATGATAGATTCGCCACATCCAGAACATTGGAATCACAGAAAGTGCTGATCCTATCAAGCAGAAATAAAATACGATGCGTTCAGGTGGTTCAGTTTGAGTTAATGCTCGAACGGTTACAAAAGCCATTGATGCAAGTAAGCTAGAGGCGATACCAATCACTGAAATCCAGTTCAGTAGACCTTGATCGGGTTTAGCAACGCAAAATACGCCAATAAATCCTAAAACAGCTGCACAAAGCATAGCAATGGTGATTTTTTCTTTTAGAAATAGCCATGCAATAACTGGAATAAAAATTGGGGAAGAGTAGGTAAATACCATTGCATTTGATAACTTTAAATGCGCAATTGCGTAAAAGAAACCATACATGGCTGCAAGTCCAACAATACTACGCCATGTATGCATCCATAGTTTTTCTGTTTTTACAAAGCCAATGCCTTGTTTAAAAATAAAAGGCATAAACAGAATGAGTCCAACCACGTTGCGGAAAAATACAATTGTATAGTTATCAACCGTATGTGATGCATAACGAATACAGATACCCATGATCGAAAAAAGAAGGGCGGAGGTTGTCAGGCAACCAATCGCAAGTAAAAGATTGCGATTAGTTTGAAGTGAATTCATATTAGACACGAAACTTTGAGACTAAAGTTATTCTATGCTTGTCAAACGATGAAAGAAATGTGCTTTTAAACTAGATTTTAGATTTGTTGAGTGACTTATATCCATCATACCGCAATCAGTGTAAATACAAACTTATGAGGGTCTGTATGAAAAATCGCGATTAGAAATATGAGATTGATATTTAAATGAGTAAAAAAGCTTTAAATCGGATTAAAGCTTTTGTTGTTTTAAGATTTATGTTGTGCGGAGATTTGAGCCTCCAAAAGTTTAATTTGATCTTCTTTGAGCTTAAGTAAAGTATCAACATCGTTATTTTGTTGTTTCAAGTCACGCTGTTGGTCTTGCAGCTGCTGATGAATATCATCTAGCTTTGCAATCTCTTCTTTGGCTAAACTGTCATTGCTCGGAAGTGGTGATTTGACAATTGACTCTTCGACTAATTGTATTGGTGCAGCAACTTCACTGCTCGCCGTATTTATATCTGGACTAGCAGTTGTTTCTGCTTTGGATATAATTGTTTTTTCGGCAATTGGTTGTGTAGCTGTGCTTGTCGATTGCTGATTTTTTTGTGATAAAAACCATTGAATTGCAAGAAACAAAACCACAACAACGCTAATTCCACCAATTATCATCCATAATAATTTGGAATTTTGAGTTTGGTATGTGGACATCATTTTTAACCTTCTAGTCAAAATGACGAGGTTTGAATTGTATCACCCCAATTTCATCTGGCTCAGCGGGTTGTTGCTCTTCCACGTGGGTCGGGCGTTTTTCGCTATAAGCACATTCGATACATTCAATCCACTCGTCATCCACAGTGATGATCTTAACCACACGATCTAAGGCGCCACATTTAGGGCATTTTGCACCCGCGATGAACTGTCTTTTCATGTCAGTTAATTACACTCTGTGAACAATAATGACGTAGTTTAAGCGGTTTTATTGGTGTTCGTCCAACCTTGATGGCGTAATAATGCATCTATTTTTGGTTCTCTTTTTCGGAAATTGCGAAACGCATCAAGTGCCGTATCTTTTCCGCCAACTGCTAGAATAAACTTTCTAAACTCTTTGCCTGTCTCAGTGTTAAAAATACCCTCACTTTCGAAGCGATCGAAGGCATCACTGGCTAAAACTTCTGCCCATTTATAAGAGTAATAACCTGCCGCATAACCGCCTGCAAAAATATGGCTGAAACTATGCTGAAAACGGTTATAAGGTACCGCAGGAACCACGGCAAATTTATCGCGAATATCGTCCAGTGTGGCTTGGATTTGCTGGCTGTTTAAAGCCGGTGCTTGACGGTGAATGCTCAGGTCAAATAACGCAAATTCAATCTGACGTAAGGTTTGCATGCCTGATTGGAAGAAACGCGCATTGAGTAACGCAGACAGCAATTCTTGTGGCAAAGTTTGCTTGGTTTCGGTGTGTTCACTGAGTACATCTAAACTTTCATTGTCCCATGCCCAGAATTCCATAAATTGACTTGGTAATTCCACTGCATCCCACGCCACGCCGTGTGTGCCTGCAACTGAGATGTTATCCACTTCGGTTAACATATGATGTAAGCCATGTCCAAACTCATGGAACAAAGTAATCACTTCATCGTGAGTCAATAGTGCAGGTTGATCGCCAATCGGTGGGGTAAAGTTACACACCATATAGCAAATTGGTTTTTGTAGACCATTGGCCGTTTGCACACGAGAACGGAAACCACTCATCCATGCGCCACCGCGTTTGCCATTTCGTGCATATAAATCAAAGTAGAAACCACCGACCACTTGACCTTGATCTTCAATTTCAAAATAACGTACATCATTTTGCCAAACAGGGGCTTGGCGTTCGATGATTTGAATACCATAAAGACGTTGCACGATCTGGAATAAACCTTGTACTACTTTTGGTGCAGGGAAATACGGTTTAAGCGCTTCTTGAGAAAGGTTGAACTGTTGTTGTTTCAATTTTTCAGAATAGTAAGTCGCATCCCAAGGTTTGAGTTCTTCAATTCCATCTTGTTGTGCAATGCTTTTTAGTTCAGCAATTTCAGCAAGTGCAGGCGTACGTGCATGCTCTGCCAGATCCACCAAGAATTTATCTACGGTTTCGACATCAGGTGCCATTTTGCTGGCAAGTGAGTATTCTGCAAAGTTGTTAAAGCCAAGCAGTTGCGCCATTTCTTGACGTAAGCTCAGGATTTCCTCCATCACAGGGGTATTGTCAAATTCAGTTTGGTGGGATTGTTCTGAGGCACGGGTGACATAGGCCTTATACAGCTCTTCTCTTAATTCACGATCATCGGCATAGGTCAGAATGGCAAAATAGGCAGGGAAGTCGAGTGTGGCAACGGCTTGCTCAAGCTCACGCTGTTGTCCATATTGTTTTAATAATTCAATGCTGCTTTGTGGCAGACCTATGAGTTGTTCTTCAGATAAAGGTTTAAAATAGGCTTGGGTAGCATCGAGTACATGGTTTGAGAAGTCTGAAGACAACTGGGATAAACGCGCTGAAATTTCCGCATAACGTTTTTTCGCTTCGCCTTCGAGAGCCACACCAGACAGTTTAAAATCACGTAGCGCGAGTTTAATGGCACTTTGTTGTGCTTCGCTCAGCGTTTGTAAGACTGCACTGTCATGAATCTGTTGATAGGTTTGATACAGTGCCGTGTGTTGTCCAAGCTGCGTATAGTATTCACTTAAACTTGGTAAAAGCGCTTGGTAAACCTCACGGGTTTCGGCATTATTCATGACTGCATTGAGATGTGACAAAATACCCCACGATTCACTCATGTTATTTTCAAGTTGATCAACTTCTGCCAAGGTTGCTAGTTGGGCTTCAGAGCCTTGCGGAACTTCATTGAGTTGATTTAAGAAGTTTTGACCGTTTTGAATCGTTTGTTCAATCTGTTGTTTTAAATCGGCAAGTTGAATTTGATCAAATTGAGGAAGGGGGAGGGTCGCTTGTTGGAGTGTCATTGTATTTTTGCCATATTCATCTTTAAACATAGTTATAGATGTAGGGCTTAAGCCTCTATAAATCAAGGCTGATTGATTATTTATTAGATGAGTATTTTGTTTTCTATAAATTTTTATTCATTGCTAACACACATATTTTAAGACCAAAAAATTAGAGAGCCGAAGCTCTCTAATTAAATCTTATTCACTCTTGGTCTTGGCATTCGACTTTTTCTTTTTCACTTTCTTCTTTGGCTTTTCTTTGCTTTCAGGCTTCGCAGAAGATTTTTTACCTGTTTTTTTGGTATAAGAATTAGAACTTGATTTGCTCTTATCCTTTTTCTTACGCACAGGCTTTTCACCATCTTCACTGACTTTAGCTGCTGTCGATTGTGGTTTGCCAAAAACCTCTTCAGTGGTTGAAGCACGATTTGAAGTATTGGTTCTTGGCGCTTTTTGACGAATTGTACGTCCCAAATGCGTCAATTGCTGAACCAACTGGAAGTCGATCTTGCGTTCTTCCAGATTCACGCCTGCCACTTGGATCTTCACCTCATCGCCAAGGCTGAATGACTGTCCACGATTCTGACCAATCAAACTTTGGCTGGCTTGATCATAAAGGAAGAAATCTTCACCGAGCTGGCTGACATGAATCATACCATCGACATAGAGATCTTTTAGCGTCACAAATAGACCAAACTCAGTCACCGCACTAATGATACCACCAAACTCATCGCCTAAATGCTGTTGCATATAATGGCATTTCAACCATGTTGTCACACTACGTGATGCTTCATCGGCACGACGTTCAGTTTGTGAGAAATGCTCACCTGCATCATCTAAAGCCGCACCAGACAATGGATAAGCTTTCTTATCGAGATAGGCTTTAATTGCGCGGTGTAACAATAAATCTGGGTAACGACGAATTGGTGAAGTGAAATGCGTATAAGCTTCATAAGCAAGACCATAATGTCCTGCATTATTCGCACCATAATAGGCTTGCATCATTGAGCGTAATAACACCGCATGAATACTTGGCGCATCTAAACGATCTTTGGTCGCTTCAATCACGGCTTGGTAATCAGCTTGGGTTGGTTGCTCTGGGAATGGCAAACCGAGTAATTTGACAAAATCACGGACTTTTTGAATACGTGAGAATTCTGGCGCTTCATGTACACGATACAACATCGGAATATCATGTTCTAATGAGTATTCAGCTGCGGCAACGTTCGCCAATAACATGCATTCTTCAATCAGTTTATGCGCATCATTACGAGTACGTGGCAAGATTTCTTTAATGCCGCCTAACTCATCAAAGGTCATGTAGGTTTCAATGGTTTCAAACTCCATCGCATGACGTTTGGCACGTAGTTCTTTTAGTGTCTGATAAAGCTGGAATAGGGTATTTAACGATTTATGAACGCTTTTATCTTGTGGAATGGCATCGGTTGCGCCGTCAAAATAAGCAGCCACCTGATTATAGGTCAAACGTGCTTTGGAATGCATCACCGCAGGGTAGAACTCATAACCTGTGACTTTACCTGCACGAGACAGTTTTAAATCGCAGACCATACACAGACGGTCAACATGTGGATTGAGAGAACACAATCCATTCGACAATGCTTCTGGCAGCATTGGCAAAACAAAGTGTGGGAAATAAACCGATGTACCACGTTCTTCAGCTTCTTCATTTAAAGGTGAGTCTAAACGGACATAATGGCTCACGTCTGCAATTGCCACTACAACACGGTAACCACCACCTGAGCGTTTCTCTGCGAATACGGCATCGTCAAAGTCACGTGCATCTTCACCATCAATGGTGACTAATGGCAAATCGCGTAAATCAACACGACCTTTGCGATCTTGTTCTGAAGGTTCTTTAAAACTTTCAGCTTCTTTAATGACGGCTTCTGGAAATTCATAAGGTAAACCAAATTCTAGAATCGTTTGTGGAATGATGATTTCAGTATCTGCTTTATCCGCCATAGACTGTACAACATGACCTGTCGCTAATTCTTCACGAGTCGGGTAATCATCAATCGCAACACGTAGCATATCGCCAACTTTGGCATTGGCATGTTCAATCAATTCTTTTTCTAAGGTAATTGGTTGGTGCTGATTTGGATTGCTTGGCTGAATAAAGTATTCGCCTTCGTGTTCAGCGACTTTACCAATAATTTGTTTGACACGACGTTGTACGACTTCGGTAATAAAGCCCCAAGCTTTACCTTTACGGTCAACAGAAGTTTGGCGTACTTTAACACGATCACCATTAAAGACTAGACGTAATTCACGTTCAGGTAAGAGTACATCATCCTGACCTGCGATATTTGCCGTACCTAGACCTTTACTATTGATATAGACCGTTGCTTCATGGCTTGGTAAATCAGTTGCAGGTTGGTATTTAAAACCATCTTTCATTAACTGACCGTCGCGAACCATTGCACTTAAACGATGATTCAATGCATCAATACTTTTTTGATCCGGGATATTAAAGTGGTCAACCAGTTCTGCATGAGACTGTGCAGTTTTTAATTGTTCTAATGTAGTTAGAATAAGAGTTCGGCTAGGAATAGGATTATCGTAACGTTGCGCTTCTGCTTTTGCTTCGGGATCAACCCAATTTGTAGTCATATCGTTTCATTTCACATCTGGCAGATCGGTTTAGCATAAGTCATTCAAACTTTAACTGCACGTCAAAGATTGCAAGATTCTGTTTATTGTCCAATCTGAATAAAGGAGAGAACACTATATTAACAAGCGTTGAGCTAAAAAATGCCGAAAAAATATAAGAATTGGTTAAAAAACATTTGATTGATTTAAAAAAAGAGAAAAAAACAGGATCATCCCTTGTGTAATGTGGTTTTAGTTTGTATTATTGCGCTCGTGTTACGGTGAGATGGGTGAGTGGCTGAAACCACATCCCTGCTAAGGATGCGTACGGGTAACTGTACCGAGGGTTCGAATCCCTCTCTCACCGCCACTTTACTTAAAGCGCTCATAGCTCAGCTGGATAGAGCACTTGGCTACGAACTAAGGGGTCGGGAGTTCGAATCTCTCTGAGCGCACCAAGTAAAAATTTAAAGTAACACAGGCCTAAATAGGCACATAAGTAATGCGCTCATAGCTCAGCTGGATAGAGCACTTGGCTACGAACTAAGGGGTCGGGAGTTCGAATCTCTCTGAGCGCACCAACTTAATAGAAGAAACCGCTTAATTGCGGTTTTTTTGTGTCTGAATTTTATGATTGAATATGAATTAAATGATAAATGTAAAAAAGCCGCTGAAATCAGCGGCTTTTTAGTTGGTCTATTTAGAAATGATTGATTGAACTGAATAAATTGTCAGTTAGACTCGTTAATTGTGATGGAAGAGAGATGAGGTCAGTGACTGATCCGCCATTTGGATTTGGTTCACCTACAGCAATTGTTGATGAAACAGTTCCAGTAATTGCATTCAAGATACTATCTACGCTGCCACTAATATGATAATCCCCACCGCCTAAATTGACGTTAATCAAGCTGTCGATAGTTTCAAAGGTACTATCACTTGCTAGATTTGTGAGATTATCTTGAAGTGTATCTATGGCAAGATTAGCGTTAGTGATACCCGTTTGAATTGGTTGAGCAATTCCTGAAATCACATCACCACTATCAAAGCCGTTACCTATATTGGTGATAATCTCAGAAATAGATCCTAATGGGCTACCTGATATACTTCCAGTAATACCATCAATAACACCGGTGGCAATATCAAGTGGATTACCAAAAGCAAAATCATTTGTAATATGTTGAAGAATATCTGCTGCACTTGAACTGTTATTGATTAGAGTACCTACAACGCCAGTTGCAGACTCAAGTACACCACTAAGATCACCACCAGATAAATCAGAAATCGCTTCAAGTGTTCCATTCACTGTATCTCGTGAAGTTTCGAAACTAAGCGTACCTAAATCCGCTAGATCACCAACAGGGTGCTCAACTTGAGGAACGGCGCTGATAATTGTATCTGCAACAGTATTAATTCCTGTATTGATAATTTCTGTTTTGAGGCTTTCTACGCCCTGAAGAATATCGATACCAGTTTGGATTGCACCTGTAATTGGATTATTGGCGAGGTCACCGCCAGTAATACCACCAATAATGCCAGTTACAGCATCAAGAGGATTGCCACCGACACCACCCGTAACACCGCCAATAATATCAGTCACAGCATCAAGAGGATTGCCACCGATACCACCCGTAACACCACCAATAATACCAGTTACAGCCTCAAGCGGATTACCGCCAATTCCACCCGTAATACCACCAATAATATCGGTAATATTTCCCAGAGGATTGCTACTACCAAGGTCGGTTAGATCGCCTACAATATGTTGAATTGTGTTTGAAGCAGTTGTTCCATTATTAATTAAAGTTCCAATTACACCTGAGGCAGAACCTACGGCACCATTAATATCTGCACCTGCTAAATCAGAAATTGCCTCAAGTGTTCCATTTACAGTATCGCGTGAAGTTTCAAATGTAAGTGTCCCAAGATTGGTCAAATCAACGATTGGATGTACTTGGGGTAATACACCACTAATTACGCCACCTACTGTATTGATTCCTGTATTGATAATTTCTGTTTTGAGGCTCTCTACACCTTGAAGTACATCGATACCAGTTTGAACAATGCCTGTGACTGGATTGTTACCTAAATCGCCACCCGTAACACCACCAATAATACCAGTTACAGTATCGAGAGGGTTACCACCCACACCACCCGTAATACCGCCAATAAGATCGGTTACAGTCTCAAGCGGATTACCACCGACACCACCCGTAACACCACCAATAATATCGGTTACAGTTTCTAGTGGATTGCCACCCACACCGCCTGTAACACCACCAATAATATTGGTCACAGCATCAAGAGGATTACCACCGACACCACCCGTAACACCGCCAATAAGATCGGTTACAGTCTCAATTGGATTACCACCGACGCCACCCGTAATACCACTAATAATATCGGTTACAGCATCAAGAGGATTGCCACCGACACCACCCGTAACACCGCCAATAAGATCGGTTACAGTTTCTAGTGGATTGCCACCAACACCGCCTGTAACACCACCAATAATATTGGTCACAGCATCAAGAGGATTACCACCGACACCACCCGTAATACCGCCAATAAGATCGGTTACAGCATCAAGAGGATTACCACCGACGCCACCCGTAACACCACCAATAATATCGGTTACAGTTTCTAGTGGATTGCCACCAACACCACCCGTAATACCACCAATAATATTGGTCACAACATCAAGAGGATTACCGCCGCCTCCCGTAAGACCACCAATAATATCTGTGACAGCAGCAACAGGACTGCCGCTGCTAATATCCGTTAAATCACCCACAATGTTCTGAACCGTGTTTGAAGCAGTAGAACCATTATTGATGAGTGTGCCGATAACACCAGTTGCTGAGCCAATTGCACCATTAAGATCCGCACCAGCGAGATTTGACACTACTTCGAGACTTCCATTCACTGTATCGCGTGAGGTTTCAAAGGTAAGCGTACCAAGATTTGCTAAATCTCCGATTGGATGCTCTGATTGGTGAACCGTCCCTATAACTGCATCGGCTACAGTATGGATACCTGAATTAATAATACTGGTTTTTAAACTTTCTACACCTTGAAGAGTGTCTATAGTGGTTTGAATCGTACTCGTGACAGGATTATTGCTGAGATCACCTCCTGTAACTCCTCCGATGATTCCCGTTACAATATTGACAGGGTTACTTCCAGTGGCTCCTAAGATATTTGTGACTACATTGAGTGGGGAAGTTCCTATTCCACCTGTAATACCCCCAACAATATTAGTTACGGTATCAACAGGATTCGTGGTTGTTGCTCCTGTGACACCACTAACAATATTCGTCACTGTAGATAATGGACTGCTACTCCCAGTTACACTGCCTAAAGTACTGGTAATCGTACTTATTGGAGAACTTGCAATGCTATTGCTAACCGTGCTAATGGTTTGATTTACCGTATTTGTAATTGAATTCGTTGAAACGATATTTGTGATTGATGAAAGAGAAAGGGGAGCTAAGGTTGAACCTGTGATGGATGAGGTTGTTGTATTACTTTCTAATAAATTTGAAGTAATACTTTTAATTGGCGATAAAAGACTTTTGAAAAGCATAGCGGTACCTATATTTTTAAAGTTGTATTGTTTTGATTAATTATTAAAGTGATTTGATTTTTATGTGATGTATTTCACACTAATCAATAATAATGTTATTTGTATTTGTTTTTTTGTCAATTCAAACGATAAGCTGCATCATTGTTTAATACAGATTAATGAAAGGTTTTAGTAGTTGAATCTTAAAGTAATTCGATTTTAATAAAGAATAAAATCTCAAAAATAATAATAGAGAATGAGAAGAATAGAGCTGATATTTTTTGTCTTGATTTAATTTGTGATATCAGTGCATTGAAAATTATTTTTCTCGCGTTACAGTTTAAAAAATGACTTTAATCCAAAGAAGTTTATAAGTTTTGTTATTGGTTTGAAAATAAATATTAAGCAATTTTTATTCTTAGTTTAAAGGTATCAATATCAATGATTTATAGTTTTATTCCAATTATAAATATTTACTTTTAAATTGAAATGATCAATCTCTCACCGTTTGAATGCGATTTTATTAAAAAATACTTATCAATTGGAAAAAAATGCGTATAATGCGCTCCATCAAATATGCGCTCATAGCTCAGCTGGATAGAGCACTTGGCTACGAACTAAGGGGTCGGGAGTTCGAATCTCTCTGAGCGCACCAATTTGAATTTATCGAAAGATAAAGTGAAAAAAACCGCTTAAATGCGGTTTTTTTGTGCCTTACATTTTTGCTTTAATTTTCTGAACAAACACAGTATTACCACCAACTGCGGGTAGTACATCATGATAGGGTAAACTTCGCATAGCCCTTAATAGAAAGGGTGCTTTTTCATCAATTTTCATTGAACTGGTTATTTTAAATAAGCTCCCGTGATTCAATTCTGTAGCAACCATTTTTCCTTTTATAAAACGTAAATCACCACCATTTGCATAAAAGTTATTTTCAATAGTATTTGGATAATTAAAATAAAGCTTAAATGTAAAAGGAATATTAATCACACCTAAACCCACATTCACTTGAATATCTGCATCTTGACCTTGATTTTGGACAGCAGAAATACTGATTTTCTTGATTTGTCTTGGAAATAATTCTTGATAGGCTAAAGGGTTTAACCATTTATGTAATTGCTGTGGGGGCTGTTGATAAAATTGATAGGTTGTGGTGAAGCGCATGGTTTCCCGCCCATGTGTGTACAAAATGCTGGTCGGTGCATGTAGGTAGCTTACAGGCTGTTGTGCATTTTGACTCAATTGTGCAATCTTAGCCAATTGAGCTTCATTTAATTGAGGGCTTGGTATTTGTCCAGGATTTAAGGCAACGATATTTTGTTTAATAAAGCGTGTTCGAAGTGACTCTAGGATAAAAGCATTGGTTGAGCTTGGAATCCCTAATTTGACCTCTGGAATCGCATTCAGAATTTTTTTAAAAATAAAACCTTTAGGTTGATTTAAATCTCCCCATTGGGTGAGCGTAATTAAAGTTCGATGATCATCTAAGGCAAACCATTCAAACTTTCCTACACCGTATGGAATAGGAGAATCAATCACTAAACTGGAAATACTGTTCGATTTAATCTGATGCTGTAAGGTAACGTCTTCATTAAAATTGAGCACTGGAATAGGCGTTGGAATGGAGACACGATATTTCATTTTTACAGTATTGCCAGATTGTTCTAGTGTTTTGGCAGATTTAAGTGTTGGAAATAGACCGACATAGTGATTAAAGTCAGTTAGCGTCTTACTAACCTGTTGTACATTGGTAGGAACAATAAGTGCTGCGGATGTAAAACTGGCGTTTGGTTGTGAATTGGATTTGAGTGTGGGGAGGTTAGTTTTAGTTGCTGGATGTGCATAAATGAAAATATTATTTTGCGTGTAGCTTGCCAAAAGCTGGGGGTTATTTTGAAAAGGTTGTAAAGCACTTGGGATATTGTCATTCCAAGTTAGCATTTGTGCAAAGCAAGTTTGCGTTACGCTAAAAACAAGAGTCGTTAATATAAATCCATTCAAATACAACATCAGATTCCTTTGATTTTTCTTAATCATATACTCAGTTTCATCTGTAGATGAGCGATGAAACATTGCTATTAATAAAAGTTTTTATGTATAAAAAATAGTCATATTATGTAAAACATGTCTTATCATCGGCTTCCGATCGGTCAGTATTTGTAGAAATAATAAATTAACCTATCTATCATTCTGAATAGAAAAAAGATTTTTAATATTGTGAAGTGGAACGATGAAGAGAAAATAAAGTTTCAAAGGCAATTCTGATCATATTGAAAGATTTCGATCAGATCATCTTCATGGATAAAGCCTACTTTTTCTCGAAATTAGACATCTTATTTTCTATCTAAAATCAGCTGAAAAGCTCTATCGCATCATATTTAAATTTTGTATCAAATCACGATAAATCTGATTTACGCTCTAATCATTTATGTTCTAATAGATGAGTTTTTTCAAATCTTAGAAATCAAAAATGTCTGAACAACGTCCAACTGTATCTGTGCGCTATTATCTTAATTTAGAAGAATCACAAGATGGTTTTGCTCTTGTCACTTTTGGTAAAAAGACCTTTAGTCGTTTTCTAACACCTGTTATTAGTATTGCAATTATTGGTTGGGGAATCTATTTAGGTTTCTCAGACGTTGGTCGTTATTACGTTGCATTAGGTGCTTTTTTTCTGATTATGCAGGGCTTGATGCGCTATTGGTTGTTACCGATGTTGTTTAAACGTCAATTTGTTCGCTACCAATTTGGAAAAAGTGAGCAGGGAATTGACCTTTATCAAGATCATTTTGAACTTTATGCCACAGGTAAAAAGCAAACAGCGCAGTATGCAGAGGTACAATCTTTTGCAATAGGCAAACTGACTTACATGCTGGAGTTGAAAAACCATACCGTCATTATTGTTCCAAAGCGTTCATTCACTGATCCAGCAGATCAAACCAAATTTGAAAATAGTTTTAAAAAATAACTTCATTCGCGATTTAAGGAACAAGGAGCTTTTATGAGCACACGTCCGTCAAAAATTGTTTGTGTAGGCAGAAATTATGCTGAACATGCGAAAGAACTAGGTAATGCAATTCCTGATCGCCCAATTTTATTTATCAAACCACCAAGTAGTTTGAGTAGCTTAGCCCAAGGTGCCCGTTGGAATCAGGCTTTGGGTGAATGTCATTTTGAATGTGAAATTTGTTTGCAGATTGCACACCCATTGTCGCAGGAAACCGATCCAAGCAAAGCTTTAGAAGCGATTGGTGCTGTGACGTTAGGGTTAGATTTAACTTTACGTGATTTGCAGAATGACTTAAAAGCGAAAGGACAGCCTTGGGAGCGAGCAAAAGCTTTTGACGGTGCATGTATCTTGGCAGACTGGGTTGAAGCAGATGAAATTGGCGATTTACAAGAGTTAGAGCTTGTTTTAATGATTAATGGCGTTGAACGCCAACATGGTTTTAGCCAAGACATGATTTTTGATATCGGTGCATTATTGGTTGAAATTAATCAGTCATTTAGTTTGGAAGCGGGTGATGTCATTATGACGGGTACGCCTGCTGGCGTCGGGGCATTACACCCAAATGATCAATTAACCATGAAACTAATAACCCAATCAGGAGAATATGATTGGGATACATTTGTTCAAGCATAATTCATAAAATCAAAGCGCTGATATTTAAAATATCAGCGCTTTTTTATTTGTAAAAATGAGAAGATAAAAATGAAAATCTGGTTGTACTTTGCATTATTTTTAACCACAACGATCAGCCATGCTCAACAACTTGCCTTAAGTTTTGATGATGGCGTTAATCCCGATTTAAATAAACAAGCCGTTAATATTAATCAGAGAATTTTAGCGCAACTGGAACAACATCAAATCAAGAGTATGATCTATCCAAGTGTCATTAAAATTGGAGATTATGCGGGATTACAGTTAGTTGCAGCGTGGGGGGCGCAAGGTCATCAGATTGGCAATCATAGCGAGTTACATCTTAATTTAAATAAAGATAGCGTCACGAGCCAACAATATATTGATGGCATTCAGAGAGCTGAACATGTTTTTCAACCATTAAAAGGTTGGACGGCAAGATATCGTTATCCTTTTCTCAAGGAAGGAAATACCTTAGAAAAGAGAGAGCGTGTTGCGGATTATTTACAGCAACATGGCTATCAATCTGGTGCAGTCAGTATTGACGCGAGTGACTGGTTTTATAATTTAAAATATTTGTCTTATCAAAAACAAGGAAAAACAGCCCAGTTAAATCAATTGAAACAAGCTTATATTCAACACTTACTTGGACGTGCAACTTACTATGATCAATTGGCAACCGAGACTTTAGGTTATTCACCAAAGCACGTACTTTTATTACACGTGAATGCGATTAATGCTGCATTTTTAACAGATGTGATTCAGGCATTTCGCGTACAAGGCTGGCAATGGATTGATACAGTCGATGCTTATACAGATCCACTGTATCAACAGCGCCCGAATATTTTACCTGCAGGTGAAAGCATTATTTGGTCATTAGCCAAGCAACGTGGGCAAGCTCAGTTGCGTTATCCTGCTGAGGATGCACCTTATGAACAGGACAATTTAAAACGTTTTGGTTTAGATTGAATTAGCGTCCTTGATACAACTTGCGAAATTGGTCAGGAGTAAACTGCATCCAGCGCTTAAACATATAAATAAATGCAGATGAACTGGCATAGCCCAAATCGAGTGCAATATTTTCAATGGTTTTGCCTTGATTGAGCATCGACATTGCTTTCATGACTTTTAATCGTTGTCGCCATTCATGCAGTGACATTCCCAATTCTTTTTGACTATAACGCGCTAGCGTTCGTTCAGTCATATTTATCATTTTAGCTAATTCATCTAGAGTGCTGTTGTCGGCAGGATGAAGATGTAAATGATTCAAGATTTCTGATAACGCTGGATGCTGTGTGGTTGGTAAATAACTTCCGACCAATTCTGCATGAGTAAGAGAATCCAGAAGTACCTGTAGTAAACGTAAATATTCTGGATCATTCTCTTGAAATGGGTGTTTGCGGATATGTTCCAATAAGGCGGGAACTAAGGGAGCTGAAAGCAAGATTCCTGCTTGCTTGGGCATTCGCTCGCAAAGTGTTTCATGTATATAGAGGGTGCAGTGCGTGACTTCATTGCGATTAATCCCACTGTGCTGTAAACGTGGCGGTAGCCAAATACCATAGGGTGGGGGTGTTAAATAATGAATTTGTTCAATATTAACTTCTAATACACCATCGAATGCATAAATAAATTCACCCCATGCATGGACATGTTCAGGATAAAACGTCTCGGCAGGTGCATCTCGAATTCTAAGCCATAAAGGGGCTGGAATATCACTATACGCAGGAAGCTGTTGGAAATTTTGAATCCTTTGAGCTGATTTTTTCATAAAATGAGAATTGCCCGAAAACATGGATTGAATGTCAGATTTTCACTATATCATGAAAATCTGACAGCTTTATATTGGTGCTCTAATTATAGAATAGAGAGCCTATTATGGATGAGCGCAAGGCATTAGATGTAACAGCATCAGGTTTGATGATCGTACTGTGTATGATTTGGGGTCTGCAGCAAGCCATACTTAAAATGGCAGCTCCTGATATTTCACCGTTAATGCAAATTGCGCTACGCTCAGGCTTGGCTGCTTTACTGTTGTTACCCTTATTATATTTAGATAAAACCACGCAGCTATTGAACCGACAAAATTTAAAAGCGGGTGTTTTAGTCGCTTTATTATTTTCTTTAGAATTCTTTTTATTGGCACAGGCTCTGCAACTCACGTCTGCTTCACATGCGGTGGTACTCCTTTATACCGCCCCAATTTTTGTAGCCTTAGGTTTGCATTGGAAATTTCCTTCTGAACGTTTAAGTATTTTGCAGTGGGTGGGTATTGCAATTGCCTTTTTAGGGATTGTGGTGACTTTCCTGAGAGTAGAATCAGGCTCGCACTCAGCATTGCAGCAGCAAATGCTATGGGGGGATTTATTGGCATTGGCTGCAAGTATTGCTTGGGCAGCAACCACGATTACGGTTCGTTTATCTTCTCTAGCACAAGCGGCAGTGACGCAAACCCTGTTCTATCAACTTGCAGGGAGTTTTGTGTTGCTATTTGGCTTAGCTGTAATCCTAGGACAAGAGACGATTTACTTTACTCCGTTGGTGTTGGGTAGTTTAGCCTTTCATACTTTAGTTGTTTCTTTTGCCAGTTTTTTAGCGTGGTTTTGGTTGTTGCGAAATTACTTGGCATCTCGATTAGGCGTATTTTCCTTTCTCACGCCATTATTTGGGATGGCATTTGGAGTATGGTTATTAGGTGAAAAAATCGAACTAAATTTTTTGATTGGTGCTGTATTGGTTCTGTTTGGTATTGTGATTGTGAGTTTTCAAGGTTGGATAAGCAAATAAAAGAAAGACCTCGGTTGAGGTCTTTTGATTTTAATAACCTAGATTTGTGCTACGTGGTCTTGAATAAGTATTATCACTTGGGAGTGCTGTACCTGCTAGGCTAGCATAAGCACTATCAACTTGGTTCTTTAGGTGAGTGGAATGAGAAGATTTGTGTGTTCGCTTATCACTGATATACGAGGCGGAATTATCCCAAGTACGTGCTGTTTTAATTTCATTTGAGTCAATATGATAAAAATAAGCATTGTTGTATTTGGGATTCTTATATAAAGGAGGATAGTTTTTCATTGGCCAATAAAGGACATTTTTTTGACCATGATGTTCTTGGATAATCCCTTTTAAATCGCGATAGTTTACGATCTGTATTGCTAGTAGATTTCCTTGGCTAGCGGCTTTTCTATACCATTTCATCGCACTATAAGGGTCTTCAATAAGCCCTTTGCCTAAATCATACATCCAACCAACAGCATATTGAGCTTGAGTATCGCCTTTTTTAGCCTGTAACAATAACCATTGAGAAAATAAAGAATTATCATTGTCCATCAAATTACTAAGAAATTGATTTGCCTCTTGATTACCATGAAGTGCCTCAGTATGAAGCCATTCAAAGGCTTCAAAGTTGCCTTGATTGGCTGCTTTTTTAATCCAGATTAAACCTTGTTGATAATTGGTTTCTGTCCCAACGCCTTTGAAATACATTTGTGAAAGTCTAAACTGAGCATTAACTTGTCCTTGCTCAGCAAGTTTTGCAGCATTTTTAAACTCTCTTTCTGTGGGTGAGCTACAAGCAGATAGACTCAAACAAAAACTGAGTATGATAAGTGAAAATAATCTTTGTTTCATTTTTTAAATATAATTAAAGTCATATAGATAAATTATAATTAAAGACAGGGTATAGGTTGAATGATTTAGATAAATGGTGATGTCATATTTCAGACATCATCCTAGTACATTCTATTTCTGTTCAAAAATCGTTGAAAGGGGAATCGAAAGTTTTGCAGCTAAATAGTCATTACTCTCGATGAGGGATGGTCCTAAACGCTCAATCCATTCATCATCTTGATGGATATTGGCCACATCATGACGTAATGGTAAGGGGTAAGGAAGAGCTGTAAAAAAGCTCCAGAAATCAACTTGCGCAAGATTTCTAACCAATACATACTCATCATTGTCTGTACGTTTGACTAAGTTCTGTTTTTCTAACTGTAAGATATATGAGGGTAAGCGTCCTAATTCACCACGTCCAATAATCCCAAGTAGTTCTTGTTCACTGACACTTTCTCCAATTTGTTGCTTTTTATAAAACAACTCCAATATGTCTAATAACATTAAGATAGGATGGCGCTTTTGTTCTTTATCTGAATGAAAAGCAGTCAGTGCATAACTGACTTCTACGCCTAATAAGATAATGTTCCAAGACAAATAAATCCAAAGGAGGAAGATTGGAACAGCAGCAAAAGCACCATACACAATTTCATAACTGGTGAAATTACTCATCACCCAACCAAAGAAACGTTTTAAAATTTCAAATACTGTTGCGCTAAAACATGCAGCAATAACAGCGGAAAGAATAGGGACGCTACGATTAGGGATGGTCCAGTAAAGAATGAAAAAGCCAACAATTGTAAGTAGAAATGAAATGAGCCATAAAAGGAAAGAGCCATCTAATTGATAACCCGCAAAATTATTGCTCAGAATATTCATTGAGGCGACAGTAGATGAAAGTACAAAAGCACTGCCTAGGATAATTGGGCCTAAAGAGATGATTGTCCAATAACGCATAAAGCCAACAAGACCTGTCCGAGTTTCTTTGACACGCCAAATACGATTAAAGACATTTTCGATTGAGGTGAGCATAAGCACGGTGGTCACAAACAGAAATAGCACACCAATAATTGTGAGATTACTGGATTTATCTGTAAATGCGTTCAATGCTTTGTCAAAGGCAATGGTACTTTTTGGTAAAAAATTACTGTAAATCAATTGCTGTAGTTGTTGTCGAGCAGGCTCTAAAGCTTTGATTGAGGAGATAATGACTAAGAAAACGGTCAGCATCGGAACAACTGCAAACAAAGTAGTGTAGGTGAGCCCTCCAGCTTGTTCTCTACAGCGATCAGCTTCGAAACGTCGTAACACAAATACAATAAATTGAAACCATGTTTTTTCTAAAAAAGGCAGATTTTTTAGATAACGATTTAAGATCATGGGTTCTATCCTAGTTATTTTTAATAAAATCCTGTGTCAGCACAGGATTGATTACAGCTCAAAAGAGGAAAAATGTCGTATAGTGTTCTTTTTAACAAAATTTATTAAAGTGATGCAACCTTACGTTCTTGTTCTTTATTACAGTAAATATGGTTCAACTCGAGAAATGGCCCATCTAATTGCCGATGGAATTGAGTCTTCTGGTATCACAGCTCGTATTCGAACCGTTCCTAATCTCGCAACTGTTGTTACCCAAGCAGAACCGAGCATTCCTGCAGAGGGGGATGTTTATTGTACTTTAGATGATTTGACGTATTGCTCAGGTTTGGCGCTCGGTTCACCTACTCGCTTTGGTAATATGGCGAGCGAGATGAAATACTTTTGGGATCAAACGACGAGTTTATGGTTGAATGGCACTTTGCATAATAAACCAGCATGTGTTTTTACTTCCTCTGGCTCGATGCATGGTGGGCAGGAAAGTACTTTGCTTAGCATGTTACCGCCATTATTCCATCATGGTATGCTCATCATGGGGTTGCCAAATTCAATTCCAGCTTTATCGAATACTAAAACAGGCGGTACACCTTATGGGGCAAGTCATGTCAGTGGCCCTCGTCATGATCAAAGTTTGAGTGCAGATGAAAAAGTCTTATGCGAAGCACAAGGTAAACGTTTAGGTGATGTCGTAAAAGCGTTGTTAGGAAAAGTTTAGATCTAAAAAAGGGAGCATCTGCTCCCATTATTTTATTTTTTAATTTGCCAATCGTAGATTTTTTTCTGATAGGCGTACCACATCATCCACAGTCCAATCAGTAACATTGGTACAGTGAGAATCTGACCTTTGGTCATCCAACCGAATAGAATAAAACCTTGATCTGCATCGGGCTGACGGAAGAACTCCATGAAGAAACGCGCAACTCCATAGCCCATCAAGAATAATGCTGAAACCGCCATACGAGGACGTGGTTTAGCGCTAAACCACCAAAGTATGATAAATAGAATCAGACCTTCACAGAGTGCTTGATAAATTTGCGACGGATGGCGAACTAAACCTAAAGGATCGGTTGGAAAAATCATACCAAATGGATAGCTAGGGTCTTGAACTTGACGACCATACAACTCACCACCAATAAAGTTACCGATACGACCAAACATCAAACCTGTCGGTACACATGGTGCAATAAAGTCCAAGGTTTGAAACCATGTTTTCTGATATTTCTTACACCAGAATAACATTGCGATCATGACCCCCAAGAAACCGCCGTGGAAGCTCATCCCACCTGTCCAGACTTGGAATAACCAAAGCGGATTTTCTAAGAATTTGCCAAACTCATAAAACAAAACATAGCCAATACGACCACCAAGTACTACGCCTAGAGCGCCATAAAACACCAGATCGGAGACCATATCGGCAGTCCAACCATCACGTTGTTTAGCACGATAAGAGGCTAAGCCCCAAGCGCATAAAAATGCCAAGAGATACATGAGTCCGTACCAATGCACTTTGACTGGTCCCAAGCTCAGCGCAACTGGATCAATATTTGGATAGGTCAGCATTGCTGTTCCTCAATTTAGAATTTGAAATTAAGTTTTGAGCAGATTGTAGCGGAATGATGTGAAAAATGTTGTACATTCAATGTGTAAAGATGTGAGAACAGAATTAATGTGTATTGTCGCTTTTGCATGGCATGTTCTTGATGATATGCCGTTGTGTTTAATTTCAAATCGTGATGAATTTTATCATCGACCAAGTGCTGTTTTACATCGATGGGATAACAGTTCGATAATTGCTGGGCAAGATTTACAGTCAGGTGGAGCATGGATGGGAGTCACTGAGTCTGGTCGTTGGGCAATCGTGACTAATTTTCGAAATGGACGAGATAAGAACCAATATTCAACTTCACGTGGGCATTTAATCCAGTCTTTTTTAGAAAGTGATTTAGCCCCTATTCGTTTTGCACAACAATTAGAACAGCAACAACAAGACTACGCTGGTTTTAATTTGTTTGTCGGTGATCGAGAGCAAGCGGTTTATATGAGTAATCGGGGGGAAGCTCCACAAGTCTTAGCGAATGGTGTTTATGTTGTTTCCAACGGTTTAATGTCAGAAGATTGGGAGAAAACCAAACATTTACGTAAACGCTTTACACAAGAATTTTTACCAATGTTGCAACAATCAACGATTACAGAATCTGATTTGCAATATTCAATCTGGGATATTTTGGAAGATGAACGAAAAATTATTCCAGATTTGTTGCCAGATACAGGGATTAGTGTGGAAATGGAAGAATTATTATCTTCAACTTTTATTCAAAGCCCAATTTATGGAACACGTTGTTCTAATTTTCTGAGAATGACATCTGAGCACTGGCGATGGTCAGAGAAGTCTCAACAAGGTGAGCAGCAGGGTCTTGTTATCAAAATGCAAGTTGATCTGTTGAAGTAAAAATACCGACAAGGCTGTCGGTATTTTTACTACGTTTCCTTTAAATTAAGCTTTTTTCACAACAGATGGGGCAATTGGATCCGCCGTGATATAACCGACTGCAGCAGCAAATTTGTTACTGTAGTTTTTATTAATGGCTTCATCAAGTTGCGCCAGTAAAGTGGTGCTCAGACCACTACGAGAACCATCTGCATTGTCTTTGTAGAAACGATACCATTCATCACCAGGATGCTGGAAGTTACTCATGATATATGTCCAACCATTCACTTCATCAACGGCATGTAAACCTGTTGACTCTGCACCTGCTGGTGTCGATAAAATACGGATTAACTGTTTGGTATCGACGTTATATGCCCATAAGAAATTATTCAGATGGTTACCTGAATCTTCACCAATGAACAAGGTGCGTAACTTCTCAGAAAACTTCAAGTTATCTGGGCTTGCAATTTGTTCTGGATCAGCGGTATTACCTAAGCTATCAAAGCTAATATCTTTACCTTTAAGCAATAGGTTCGATTCGCTTGGCACCCAATCACTATTAATGGCATTGTTGGTACTGTCTTTTTGCCCACCCGTTAACTTGTGTTCCAAGATACCGCCAGCAGTCAATTTCGGGAACTTTACATTGTGCTCAGCCAAGTAGCCGCTACCACCTTCAACCATTGAGTCTACAATGTTCGCTAATGCTGAATATGCACGTTTGTCAGCGATATTAACGGTCGTACCTTCATTTTTGGTTAATGCCATTGATGCACCAACATAAGCTGCATAACGGTGAGTTTCGAGGAAAGCCGCTGCTAATTTGGTTTTATCGCTATTGTCTTTTAACTTCAAGTAAACGCCTGTTTTACTCAAATAAGTAAATTTAAAACCTTGTGCCTCTAAAGTTAATTTTTGTTCTGCTTGCTGAGGTTTTATACGGGCTTTTGCAGCATCTGCCAATAGTTTTTGTTCCGCTGTTGGGCTAGTTGCATCGATTGCTTTTTTCTCTTCAGGAGTTGCATCACTTGGGTATTTTGCAATTTGTAATACAGACTCAAAAATATCCGTTCCTTTGATACCACTCTTAATGAGATTTTCAATCTCAGCACTGGTTGCATGACCCAGTCTAATCCAAGAAATTTTACCAATTGTTAAATCGGTTAATGGAGTCGTATATTTTGCAACATACAAGGTACCTGCAGATAAGTCTTTTTCTTTATCTGCAACGAACATAAATAAACCACCATTGGTATAATCATCACCCATCAGTACAGTACGATTATCAGGGAAGACTTGTACTAGTTCATGTGAAATACGACCTAAGCAGTAATGCTTTTTCACAGTACCTGTACCATCAGCTTTGACAATAATTTCAGGCAAATGACCATAGTTATATGGATTTGCTGTCGCTTCATTGCCATAGATATTCTTACTAAAAGCTTTTAGTGTTGATAATGACTGACCAAGTTTTTGATCGAATGCATCTGGCTCATACTCTTCACTTGAAAGGTGAGTTCCCCATGGAGAAAGACTTGCGCCACAAGTGATCCAAAGACCATGTGCACTAGAAGTATCGACATTGTGGTATTTAATGAGTGATAAATGACCAGTTTTAGGATCTTGGTCTAACGTTAAGACTGCAATTGGAGAAGATAACTTACCGTAAGTGTCTCCACCTTTCTGGTCTTTTGAAAGATATTCGAATTGAACGACATGGAAAACAGGGTTTCCTGTTACACCTAATGCTTTTTTATCTGCATCCGTAAAGTCTTTACCTGTTGCTTCTTTAAAACTAATTAATGAACTACCATCAGGACAATCAGAGAAGAATTGGCGTTCTTTACCTTCAACCGATTTATCAATAATTGGTTGGTTATTTATATCAAAGTAACCACCAGCAATTATTTTTCCACCCTTACCATCAGGTACCTGCGTTCCTGTCAAGAAGAAAGGTTTGTATGCTAACTGATAGTCAGTTTTGCTGCCATCATCCCAATTAATTGAAAGTCTTGATGAACAAGCTGTTGTTGCCATTGTTGCAACAGTAGCTGGTGCGGCCATGCCTGTGAAAGTTGCATTTTTGAAGTTAATTGGTTTTGGTGCAATGATGTCGTTATCATTATTATCATTGCAACCTGCTAAAGCTGCTGCTGTGCCCATTGCCCCGAGTGGTAAAAACGGAACACCCGCGAACCACTTTAAAATATCACGACGACTTGGCTGATTTGTATTGGCTGTCATAATAAATCCATATCTTTAATAAATGGTAAATAAATCTAGATTGATTTTATGTTTGATAGATGACAATTTTTTGACACTTTTAAGGCAGTTTGAAGACAATTTAATTTTTATAAATATATAAAAAATATAAATTTAAAATAAAAAATCCCTGAGATTATTCAGGGATTGAACAGAGATATTGTTATTCTGAAACTGCTTTACGCTTTTCTAATATTTTTCCAAAAAGTAAACCGATTTCAAATAGCATCCACATCGGAACAGCCAGCATAATCATGGATAATGCATCAGGTGGTGTTACAAACATAGCCACGAAAAAGCATCCAACAACAATAAAACGGCGTTTTTCAACGAGGCTTTGTGTACTCACGACACCAATCAAAATCAGCACTAGAGTAATGATTGGAATTTCAAAGGTAAAACCAAAAACCAAGAATAGTTTTAAGCAGAAGCTCAGATAGCTATTAATATCGGTCATAGGTGCAACAGTTTCAGGAGACACACTAATAAAGAAATGTAAAATAGCAGGTAGGGTAATGAAATAGGCAAATGCGACACCTGAGTAAAATAATAGAATGCTACCAAATAGCAAAGGAATCGCTAAATGTCGTTCTTTTTCATATAGCGCAGGTTTTATAAATGACCAAATTTGATAAATGATATAGGGCATTGCCAGCATAAATGCGACGAATAAATTGAGTTTAAACGGTGCCATAAAAGTAGCTGTGACATCCGTCGCAATCATGGTTGATGTTGCGGGTAATTGTTGTCTCAATGGTTCAGACAGCCATTGATAGGTTTGATTTCTAAAAGGTAATAAACAAAAAAACAGAAAAATTGTTACGCCAACAATCTTAAAAAGATATTGGCGAAGTACGATTAAATGCTGCATGACCGGCATTTGTTGTAGGGTTTCTTCAGTACTGACTGAAGTTGATGGTAATTGGCTCATACGGTAATCTTTAATTCGTTATCAAACTGATTCAACGATGGGTATGCTTCCATACCAATCACAGATGAGTTTTGGTATTGAACACAAAAAGGAATAATAGAACTTGAGTGATATGGCACATAGCGAATCGAATTTTGAGATTTAGTTACTGATTGCTCAGTCTCTACCTCATGATTTTGAGTTTTCAATTCATCTAATTGTTTTTGTAGCCGACGTTCAAGCTCAGTAATCTTTTCAATTTCTTTTTGCATTTCTTCGCGGAACTCAGAAAGACGGAGCTCTCGATCAATTTCATTCTGAATATTGTTGATAAATTTTTTAATTTTCCCATACCATTTTGCTACAAATCGAGCCGCTTCAGGTAATTTATCAGGACCGAGAACCAATAATGCAATTACTGCAAAGCAAAAAATCTCAGTCATTCCCAAGTTCAGCATAATTCCGCTCGCTTAGCTTTTTACTGAGCTTTCAGCATTTTTAACTTGAGCATCAATGGTACGAGGCTCATTGAGTGGTGCAGCAACTTCATCTTCTTTAATAGACTTTTTGAAATCTTTAACAGCACCACCAACATCTTTGCCTAAATTTTTAAGCTTTGATGTACCGAATAGTAAAATCACGACAATTGCAAAAATAACGACGTGCCAAATTGATAAACCAGCCATAATTCTATTCCTATATAACTTTGGTTATATCTCAACAGTTTGGCATGACAAAGATGTGACACTTATATTGCAATTTTGCGACAAAAAATTATGAGATTAAGTAGATTGATGGATGATTTTTTACTTTTTGGTTTGTAATCCATGTCTCGTTGAGGTGAGTTTTTACTCATTATTCAGTATTTTTATTCAATCTAGATTTAAATAATTTACCCTAGGTTTTAGCTAGGGCAAATGATCTTTAAATCAAACTTGTTTTAAACAGCTGCATTGCTTGACCACGGTGACTGATCTTATTTTTATCAGCTTTGCTTAGTTCAGCACTTGAAAGATTGAGTTCTGGTAGCCAGAACAATGGATCATAGCCAAACCCATTCTCACCGCGCGCTGCTTCTAAAATCTCGCCTTTCCAAATGCCTTGAAAGATTTGTGGCAATGGATCTTCCGCATGTGTGACCAGTGCTAATACGCAAACAAACATGCCCTCAATCACTTCGCCGTCTTTACGGAAGGGTGCAAGATCAGCTAAAAGTTTTTGGTTATTAGCTGCATCATTACCATGCTCGCCTGCATAGCGCGCTGAATAAATTCCTGGTGCACCACCTAAGATCGGGACACACAGTCCAGAGTCATCCGCAAGTGCAGGCTTGCCTGAAAGTTTAGACGCATGGCGTGCTTTGATAATGGCATTTTCAACAAAGCTGAGACCATCTTCGATGGCATCTTCAATATCGAGTTTGCCTTGAGGAATGATCTCGACAGGAAGATTAAGTTGTTGAAAGAGATGTTCAAATTCGACTACTTTGCCTTTGTTGTTACTTGCAAGCACAAGGTTGCCTTGGTTGAGCCATGATTGGGTAGACATATCAGTTTCAGATTAGTTTAGATTGAGTGGAATTTTAGGGGGTTTTTATTGAATTAGGTAGTGTTGAATTATCGCATTCTAAAAGTTAAGAGGAATTGCTTTTTTTCCATATCTTTAACTCTGTGTAGATAAGAAATCTTTTAAATCGTTTATGAAATCTTTAAATACAGTATCTGGTTCAGAAGGCGTATATCCTTCAAAACTTAAGTAGAACTGGTCATCATAGTAATTTAATAACTCAAAAAGATCTTCATTCTCTACAGCCTTAGATAAAGCCAAGAGCTTCTGAAGAAAAGGAAATAGAAGCTCTTGGCTTTTGACTAACTCTAAATGTTTTTCAATATAATCTTTTAAGAGGTTATTGACTGATTCCTTTGTTAAATCTGTATTAAATAGACTTCGGGATAATTGATTAAAATAGGTTCTAACTTGCTCTGGTGTTGATAGAAAGCATATTTCTAAAGCTAAATCATTCGATGAATCTTTTTCTAATGTCTCAATTGCCCACCTTTGGATTTCCTCTAGTGTTATTGTTTCCAATTCTAGTTTTGCTTTGAATATCGCCTTTTCTATATCGCTCATTTAATAAACTTAATTAAATATTAATGTTATCAATATAATAAAAAACCGACTCTTACAAGTCGGTTTTTCTATCAATCAATAGATCTAAGCAAGATTATTGCGCTTGAATCCATTTATCAGCACGGTCGCGTGCAGTACGAATCTGATCTTGAGTTAAGTTTGCGGCCAACGCTGTTTTCTTACCTTCAGAAAGGCTGATCACTTTGGTATCCAGCATACCGTCACGTGTTGAAAGCTCATACCATTGGTAAGCACCAACATAGTTTTTCTTTTGTTCTTCCATCATCGCGAGATTAAAGCTGGCACGGTTATCGCCATTACTCGCAGCTTTCTCGAAATATTTACGCGCCAAAGCTTCATCTTTCTTCGTACCGATGCCATCTGCATACATACGACCGACATTTAACTGTGCAGCAGATAAACCTTGATCTGCTGCTGCTTTAAATAAAGAAAAAGCTTGTTTCTCATCTTTAGCAACGTCTTTACCATACTGATAACGTGTTGCTAGATAAAATTGTGCCCCAGCTTGACCAGATTTTGCTGCGCTTTGTAATTCACTGATACTCATCACTGAATATCGTGCTGCCTGTGTTGCAACTGATTGGGGTTGAGCAACATAGTCAGCATGCGCTTGTATACTGATCAGACCAAATAAAAATGTGCTGATAAATGTCTTTTTCATAGAGCGCTCACTCGATAAATTGCGACTTCACCAAATAGGTTCGGCATATGCTTACTGAGCACACTACCTTGTTGGTCACCATTAACGGCAAGTCGATTAATAATTTTAATCCGATTCTCAGCACATAAGGCTTCAAAGTCACGGAAAGTACATAAATGAATATTCGGGGTGTTATACCACATATAGGGTAAAGCTTCCGAAACAGGCATTTTACCTTTTAATGCAAGAAAAGAACGTGTCTTCCAATACGCAAAGTTTGGAAAGGTAATAATCGCCTGTTTGCCAACACGCACCATATCACGAAGTAATACATCAGGTGCATCTACAGCTTGCAAAGCTTGTGCCATGACTACAGAATCAAAAGATTGGTCGGCAAAGCGGCTTAAACCTAAGTTTAAGTCCTGTTGAATAATATTTAACCCCCGACTGATCGCAATTGCAATCTTTTCTTGATCAATTTCTAAGCCATAAGCACGAATATTGTGCTGTTTGCTCATATGAGCCAGTAATTCACCATCACCACAGCCTAAGTCTAATACACTAGAGTTCGGACTGATCCATTTTTCAGCGAGTCGTTGATCTATTCGCATTAGTGCTGCTCCTGCGGTGTAGCTTGCAACTGTTGTTCTCCACCTAAAAATGCTCTTAATGTTTTCACATAGAGTGGGATAGGGAACAAGAACGAATCATGACCTTGTTCCGCATCAATATCTAAGTAACTGACGGGCTTATGATTATCAATTAAAGCATCAACTAATTCTTGTGAACGACTTGGACTAAAACGCCAGTCAGTCGTAAATGAAACCACCAAGAATTGGCACTTCGGTTGACTCATTGCCTTTGTTAATGAATGTTCATATTCACGAGAGGGATCAAAGTAATCCAAGGCCTTGGTCATAATCAAGTAAGTATTTGCATCGAAATTACGGCTAAATTGTTCACCTTGGTAACGTAAATAACTTTCCACTTGGAATTCGACATCAAAACCATACATAAATTTGCCAGATTTCAAATCACGACCAAATTTCTGTTTCATGGCTTCTTCAGACAAATACGTAATATGACCGACCATACGTGCCAAAATTAACCCACGTTTTGGATAACTATCATTTTCCAAATAACGCCCATGATGGAAATCTGGATCAGAGAGAATCGATTGGCGAGCAACTTCATTAAAGGCAATATTTTGAGCTGATAATTTTGGTGCACTGGCGATAATGACACATTTTTTTAAACGATCAGCATAGTCCAATGACCATTGTAGTGCTTGCATGCCACCTAACGAACCACCAATCACGGCAAACCAAACATCAATTCCGAGACGATCAGATAACATGGCTTGGGTCTTTACCCAGTCACGAACAGTGACTAATGGAAAATCTGGGCCATAAGGACGATTTTCATTTTCAGGGTTTGGCGATGTTGGGCCTGTTGAACCATTACAACCACCAATATTATTTAAGGAAACAATAAAAAAATGATTGGTATCAATCGCCTTGCCGGGACCAATACAGCTATCCCACCAACCTGCTTTTTTATCATCTGCATGATGATAACCAGCAGCATGATGATGCCCAGATAATGCATGGCAAATTAAGATTGCATTGGATTTATCTGCATTAAGTGTTCCATAGGTTTCAACCATCAAATCAAAACGTGGCAGGATACGCCCACATTCAAGCTCTAATGGTTGCTCAAATTGAAATTTTTGTGGTGTGACTAAACCCACTGAATCCGATGGAAAAGACACTGGAATGATTCGCCTTGTATAAATCTTTGATCAATAATAAAAGGATACCAATTCAGGTATCCTTTCAAAAGTCATTTTTTCTGATATTACAACTCAGCTTTGCTTAAACTGCCGCAGCAGCAACTTGCTCAGTTGTAAGTACGCCTTGTTCAATTAAACGATTGGTACATGCAATAATCGCTTCAATTGATGAGGTGACAATGTTGTCATGAATCCCTGCACCAAAGGCATTTTTACCTGTGCCTTTGACTTGAAGTTCAATCAAGGCAAGTGCTTTAGCATTTGCACCAGAACTGATACTACGTTCTTCATAATTTACAACATCAATTGGCAATTGTAACGCATCAAGCATCGCCGAAATTGGGCCGTTACCTTCACCGCGTAAACGTTGTACTTCACCATCAATTTCAATGTCTAATTCAATGATTTGTGTACCATTGATATCTGACAATTGATAATGCTTGGTTTGATAATGGCTATTTTTCACATCCACATAGGTATTTTGGAATAAGGTCCAGATTTCATGTGCACTGATTTCTGTACCGTTTTCATCAGTATGTTGCTGTACGATTTGGCTGAACTCGATTTGTACTCGGCGTGGTAAAGCAACGTTGTAATTCGATTCCAATAAGTAGGCGATACCACCTTTACCTGATTGGCTGTTGACACGAATTACTGCATCGTAGTCACGACCCAAGTCTTTCGGATCGATTGGTAAATATGGCATATCCCAGATTTCTTCATTTTTCTGGAATTCGAAGCCTTTTTTAATCGCATCTTGGTGTGAACCAGAGAACGCGGTAAAGACTAAATCACCTGCGTATGGATGACGAGGGTGAACTGGTAAACCTGTACATTCTTCAACAGTTGCAATGATTTCATTGATATTGGAGAAGTCTAAGTTTGGCGCAACACCTTGGGTATACATGTTCAACGCTATCGCAGCAACATCGACGTTACCTGTACGTTCACCATTACCAAACACGCAACCTTCAACACGATCAGCACCCGCCATGATCGCCAATTCAGAAGCAGCGATACCACAACCACGGTCATTGTGACAGTGAACTGAGATAATCACGCCATCACGACGTGCCAAGTTACGGTGCATCCATTCGATTTGATCGGCATAGACATTTGGCGTTGATACCTCAACCGTTGCAGGCAAGTTCAAGATCACCTTATTGGTTGGAGACGCTTCCCAAATTTCCGTGACCGCATCACAGACATCTTTGGCAACTTCCAATTCTGTTGCAGAAAAACACTCTGGACTGTACTGGAAAATCCATTCAGTTGCAGGGTATTGTGCTGCGTATTCTTTAACTTTATTTGCTGCATTAATTGCAAGTTGCTTTGCGCCGTTTGCATCTACATTCAACACTTTTTGACGGAATGTTGGTGAGTTTGAATTGTAGATATGCACGATCGCACGTTTAGCATCAACTAACGCTTCAAAAGTACGCGCAATTAAATGATCTCGAGCTTGAACCAAAACTTCGATATACACATCTTCTGGAATCAAATCTTCTTCAATTAACTTGCGAGTAAAGTCAAAGTCAATTTGAGATGCTGAAGGGAAACCAATTTCAATATGTTTGAAGCCGATTTTAACCAACATGTGGAACATTTTTAATTTTTGATCCATATCCATTGGTTCAAAAATCGCTTGGTTACCATCACGAAGATCGGTGCTCATCCAAATCGGTGCTTGGTTAATTTCGTTATTTGGCCATTGACGATCTGGTAAATCCACTCGTTGATACATACGGCGGTATTTTTTGCTTGGGTCAGCCAACATCATGAGATAACTCCTTGTTGTAGCATGGTTGCTGTTTCAAAATAAATGCAACGTACTACGAATATATATGGTGTCTATAAGAATTAATTTAAAGCGAATTCGGGGATCGAGTGCCTAAAAAAGTAGGCGAAAAATTTATACGCGCGCGAGGCGCAGCATCAGGAGAGCAGTGAGTAGTTTTATATCAGACGGATGGCTAAAATCATCACTCGTTTTCATCATTTACCGTTCAAAGCAAAAGTATTGGGTTTTGCAGTTATCTTAATCACCTAATTTGAATCAGTCTAGGTGAAAATACAAGCGACTGCAGTGGTCTATAATTTATTTTAATTCGAATGGATGGGAAATATTTTCCTATTTTTTGCATAAAAATAAAATTTAAAGAAAATATTTCCCGTTAATATGCTTAAGGCTGATAAATATAGTCTTGATTAATGTCCTTTATGGTAGCGGTTCCCATGAGTGCCATCGTAATTTCAAATTCTTCTTTTAACATGCGGATGACATGAGCAACACCTAAAGCGCCTGCTGTTGCTAAACCATAAATATAAGGTCGTCCAATCAATACTGCGTTTGCACCTAATGCAATTGCTTTAAAGACATCTGTACCACGTCGAATTCCACCATCTAATAATACAGGGTAATCAGGAGGAACAATTGCACGAATTTTTTGTAATGCAACTAAAGGTGGAATAGTCGTATCTACAATACGCCCACCATGATTAGAAACAATAATCCCAGACACACCATGATCGAGGGCTTTCTGAGCATCGGCAGGATGTAATATTCCTTTTAAAATTACAGGCAAATGTGTATTTGCAATCACCCATGCAATATCCGCCCACTTAGGTGCAATTTGCATTAAGCCTTGAAATAGTTGGCTTTCGGATGGTGATACATCAGGAAAACTTAAATGGGTAGGAGTGTGTGGATGTTGCATTTCTTCTGGTAATTGAAAGAATAACTTACGTTCCCGATCTCGGATACCCACGTGGGGGGCATCGACCGTAATCACAATTGCACGATAACCTGATTGTTCAGCTTGTTTGATTAAGGTTAAAGATTTTTCTCTGCATCCTTGCCAATACAATTGAAACCATTTATACGGGTTTTCTGGCTTCAACTGTGCCATATGTGTGTTTGTGAATGTACTTAATACAAAGTTACTTTGCATAAGTTCAGCTGCGAGAGCAGATGCAGCTTCTGCTTGAGGATGAAAAAGTGCTTGATGGCCAATCGGTGCAAGAAAAATAGGATGCGGATATTCCATCCCAAATAACTGAAAACGAGTATTACCTTGTGTTAAGTCGTTTAGAGGTCTAGGAATCAATTGAATATTTTGAAATTGTTGACAATTATTTTGCACGCTAATTTCATGCATCGCTCCACCACTTAAGTATCCCCAAATGTCCTTGCTAACATGGTGCTGAGCTTGCTGTTGATAGTCGGAAATTGTTTGAATATACGAAGGAATAGTATTCAAAGCGGGTGTAGGGATCTGCTCATGCATTATAAATCCCCCCATTGCCTTAATAAATTATGATAATGGCTGGTTAAACTAACAACTTCTTCTGTATCGCCCAATTGTTGTCTTAGTTTGATAATGGTCATGTCTAAATTGAATAGTATCGTTCGCTGCCAGTCATCTTTAACCATGCTTTGAATCCATGTGAATGCTGCGATTCTACGTCCTTGAGTCACAGGTTCAACACGATGCAAACTTGTTGCTGGGTAAACAATTGCATCTCCTGCATCGAGTTTCACTTCATGGCTGCCGTAGGTATCTTCGATAATCAGTTCCCCACCTTCATATTCATCAGGTTCAGATAAAAAGACGGTGATAGACACATCAGTACGTATCATTTGCCCTGTTTTTGCAGAATATTGAATCGAATTATCAACATGGTTGCCATAATTGCCTTGATTTTGATAGCAGTTAAACATTGGCAATAACGTATGTTTAGGGAGGGCAGCTGAACGCAAAAGCAGATTTTGTTGTAATGCACTCAAAACAGAATGGCTAACAGATTCATATACATCGCTCTGTATATCGACTTGTAAATTATTTTTAATTTTTTGTGCTTGTGGACCTGCACTATGAGTACCGTCAATCCAAACTGATTGTTGTTGTATTTGTTCGCGTAGCTCAGCAACTTGATGCTTATTGAGTACTTGGGGGATATGCAACATCATATTTTGAATCTTCCAAAAAATACAACCTGTCAAAAATTATAGCTTTTTTGACAGGCTGTGTTCATTTATTCAATCATGATGAATTAAATAAAATGACTTAGAATTTGTAGTTAAAGGTTAATGCAGCAGAACGTGGCTGACCAAGTACGAAACGACTACCGCCATTATTTAAAGCACTAATGTAATCTTTATCAGCTAAGTTGTAGACATTTAGATTCACAGAAGCATTCTTGTTAAAGCTATAACCCGCCATTGCATCAAATACAATATAAGATGGAACTTTAGGCATATTTGCTGGAGCTGTACTGTCTGTGATCACACGTTTTTGTTCATCAACATAACGTGCGCCTAGGCCTAACTTAAAACCTGCAATATCATAGGTTGTCCATAATGAAGCAGTCCAGTCTGGAGACCAACGTACCGAATCGGTGACAGTTTTTTCACCTGTCGTAGTATTGAAACTTTGTTGATTTTTTTGCTTAGTTTTCATATGAGCAACGCCCGCAGAAATATTCCAAGCATCTGTAATTTGACCAACGACACCAAGTTCTACGCCTTGAACACGTGTTTTGCCTTCTTGAATAGATTCTTTCGTAATTGGATCTTGGGTAAACTGGTTTTCATTCTCAGTATGATAAATCGCACTAGTTAATGCTAATTTATTCTTTAATACATCCCATTTTCCACCCACTTCATAGTGATTAGTTTTTTGTGGTTTAGCTGCTGAACTATTAGCTCCTGTGTCCGATAAGCTAAAGTTTGCACTTCCTGGCGGAGTCAATGATTTAGCGTAAGACACATAAAGGCTGCTATTTTCGGTTGGTTTGAATAAACTACCTAATTTCCAGCTCACCAAAGTATCGTGTGCTTTGAGATGAGTGGGAGTTTTAGTAATCGCAAGGGTGGTTGCATTCGTTGCAACAGCTAAAGCCTCATAATCGGTATGATAGTAATCAAGGCGTACGCCACCATTAAACTGTAAACGATTATCTAATAGTTTTACCGTATCAAATAAATAAGCTGCGGCTGTTTTGGTTTCACCATCACTATATGCACCTGTATAAACCAATTCAGGCATTACATCATAATGGTTAGGATTATAGAGATTCGCAGCAGGCGTTGTAGGAGCTTTTGTTCCTGGTTTTTGGGTAGATAAGGTACGTGAGATTTGTTGTTCTTGTAAAAACTCTAAGCCAGCAACTAAATCATGTTCAACAGCACCAGTTTTAAAATTAATATTCAAATTTGATGTATTCGCAAGGATTTTATTTTCTTGATCTACGCCTTGATGGGAACGAGAAATTGCCCATGTATCTCTATTATTAGGGTCAAATGACCCATAGTTAAATTTGTAACTATAGCTATTATCTGGATTAACGGTAACTGTAGCTGATGGAGCATTAATTGCATTAATTCCAGTTAATGCTCTTTTCATGCTGGTTTTACCTAATCTAGAGATATTGGTAAATTTGATATTTTCACTAAAGTCACTTTCGATTTTAGCTGAAATCATATCCGAGTTAATATCTTCATAGTCATTTACGCTTCCATAAAAGTTACTACGATCAACTTCAGGCGCATTTTGTAAAGCTTTATTCACTTTCTGCATATCAGCAGAGTTATTAATAGCTTCACGAATTTGATCTCTTAACGCAAGATTTTTATCGTTTGCGTAGCTAGAGGTATATCCATAAAAGCCTTTCATACCTACAGTTGGAATACCGCCATCAGGAATATTATTCTGACGAATATGTTGAGAATACAAATACAGACGAGTATCGCTGTCTAATCCGAATGCAATTGATGGCGCAATTGCCCAACCGTTATTTTCTATAACATCTCGACCTTCTACACCACCATCTTGTCCCATTACGTTTAAGCGGATCGCGGTACTTTCGCTAATTGCCTGATTAATATCAGCCGTTAAACGTGCATTTTCTGCTGTATTATAACGTGCAGAGACTTCACGGCTATTTTCAGCTTTAGGTAATTTAGTGACTAAATTGATATAACCAGAAGCAGAGCCACGACCAGCTTCAGCACCTGAAGGACCTTTGACAACTTCAATTTGCTCAAAGTTAAATACATCACGACTTACAGCACCAAGATCACGAATTCCATCTACATAAGTCGAAGTTTGAGTTGAAAAACCACGCATTTGGAAAGTATCGCCTGCACTGGTATTTCCATTTTCACCCATTTGTAAGGTAATTCCAGGAGTATTTCGCAATGCCTCCACTAAAGAAGCAGCCCCTTGTTCTTGTAAAATTTCTTTTTTAATTACTTGAATCGTTTGAGGTGTGTCCACTAAAGGTTGTGTGTACTTTGGGGAACTAACGGTATTGGCTTTATAGATCTCTTGCGCTGTCACTTCAATGGTTGGAAGTTGAGTCACTTTTTCTTCTTTAGTTGCCGCATGACTGACCAAAGGTAGACTTGCTGCAAGTGCAACTAACGGTGTTGTACCAATATGTTTACGGCTTTTGATTTTTGCCATGAGAGAACCCCCGAAATTAAACAGATGAATGACAGAGCTTTTGATCTTTTTAAACTTTTACAAAAAGTGTAGTAAAAGTGAGTGGATTGTTAAGCTGTGTAACATTTTGCGAGAAGTCTAATGATAATTATTATTATTATCAATTGTGATTTTGGCCATATAATGAATTGTATAGGCTTAAACATATGATATTTATAATTTAATTTTATAATTGGTATTACGGTTGTTTTTGATAATGAGAATCAGTATTAACGATTGATTTATTTAATGCTATGTTTTTTATACTTAAATGATTATTTTAAAATTGTTAGTTTGATTTTTAGGTTGAGAATTTAAATATTGTTTTTCTGGCAAATTAGGAAAAATAGGGAATTTTAATCATCTGATTTTGTATATCCAGAAAGTTGTCATATAATGTGGCACTTTTAAAAATGTTACTACTAACTATATATCGAGGAAGCCATGCAAGTAACGACTGAAGCGGTTTCGGGCGTTGCCCGTCGTTTAAATGTTTCTGTACCGACGAGCCGTGTTAACGAGCAATTTGAAGCTCGCTTAAAACGCACTGCCAAAACTGTGAAGATCAACGGCTTCCGTCCAGGTAAAGTGCCTTTAAATGTTGTTCGCCGTGAATATGGTGCGAGCATTTATCAAGAAGTTGTGAATGACATCATTCGTGACACAGTATTTGAAGCAATTCAACAAGAAAAAATCAATGCGGTCGGCATGCCGAACATTGAAAAAGTTGAAAACAAAGATGATGCTTTAGTTTTTGAAGCAACTGTAGAAGTTTATCCAGAAGTAGAAGTGAAAGCTTTTGCTGACTTAGAAGTTGAACGTAAATCATCAGAAATCAACGATGCTGATGTTGATGTAATGATTGAAAACTTGCAAAAACAACGTGCTTCTTGGACTGAAACTAAAGGCATGGCGAAAAAAGACATGCAAGTGACTTTCGATTTTGAAGGTACAGTTGATGGCGAGAAGTTTGAAGGCGGTGCTGCTGAAGACTTTAAACTTGTTCTTGGTTCTGGTCGTATGATTCCTGGTTTTGAAGATGGCATCATCGGGATGAAGAAAGGCGAAGAGAAAGTGATTGATGTTACTTTCCCTGAAGATTACCAAGCTGAAAACTTAGCGGGTAAAGCAGCTCAATTCAAAATCACTGTGAAGCTTGTTGAAAAACAAAAACTTCCAGAGATTGATGCTGAATTCTTAAAAATCTTTGGTTTAACTGAAGAAGAAGGCGTAGATAAGTTAAAAGCTGACGTTCGTAAAAATATGGAACGTGAAGTTCGCAACGGTCTTCGTAACCAAGTTAAACAAGCTGCATTTGATGCACTTGTCGCTGCAAACGAAATTGAAGTTCCAGCTTCTATGGTTGCTCAAGAAATTGACCGTCAACGTCAACAAATGATTCAACAGTTCACTCAACAGTTTGGTGCTCAAGGCGCAGGTGCATTTGATAGCAGCATGCTTCCAGATGAATTGTTTAAAGAACAAGCTGAAAAATCAGTGAAGCTTGGTGTATTGGTCAGCAAAGTATTAGCTGATGCTAAACTTGAAGTTGATCAAGCACGTGTTGAAGCTTACATCGATGACATGGCTTCTTCTTATGAAGATCCAACAGAAGTTGTTGAATACTTCAAAAATGATAAACAACAACGTGCTCAAATCGAAGCAGTTGTGTTAGAAGACCAAGTTGTTGATCATATTTTGGCTGCTGCTAAAGTAAATGATGTTCCAGTAAGTTACGAAGACTTATTGAAAGAACAACAAGCTCGTCGTGGCTAATCTTTTAAAAGTTCAGAAGAAAGGCGCTTAATGCGCCTTTTTTTATCCGTGTTATGAAAGTGTTAATTTATCGAAAAATTGCCAGCTTTTAGTCTAAATAGTCGAATATTTAGGGTTGAACCTTTTGCAATTTCAGCGATTATCCCTCATATTGTTGGCATGATCGAGTCACAATAATTTAGGAATAAATAAACATATGTATGTTCCAACAATTGAAAATGCTTTAGTTCCTGTAGTCGTTGAGCAGTCATCACGTGGTGAGCGTTCATTTGATATTTTCTCACGTTTGTTACGTGAGCGTGTGATCTTCTTGACAGGTGAAGTGGAAGATAACATGGCGAATCTTATCGTTGCGCAGATGTTATTTTTAGAAGCTGAGAATCCAGAGAAAGATATCCATCTTTATATCAACTCACCAGGAGGCTCAGTAACTGCTGGTATGGCAATTTATGACACTATGCAGTTTATTAAGCCAGATGTTGTTACATATTGCATGGGACAAGCGGCTTCAATGGGTGCATTCTTATTGAATGCGGGTGCTAAAGGAAAACGTTACTGTCTTGAAAATGCACGCGTGATGATTCACCAACCACTCGGTGGTTTCCGTGGTCAAGCGTCTGATATCGAAATTCATGCACGTGAAATTCTTTATATCAAAGAGCGTTTAAACCGTCTGATGGCTGAGCATAGCGGTCAAGATTATGAAAGAATTGCACGTGACACAGATCGTGACAATTTTATGACTGCACAAGCAGCTAAAGAATATGGTTTAGTTGACCAAGTATTAAGCAAACGTCCCTAGTTTTTAAGATTTAAGTTGTGGAGTAAATATGTCCGAACATCCTCAAGGACAAAAGCATTGTTCATTTTGTGGTAAGACACAATCTGAAGTTGGAAAATTGATTGCAGGTGAGGACGCATATATTTGTAATGAGTGTGTGGATGTCTGCTTAGATTTAGTGCAAACCAGTCAACAAGTTGAAGCAGGTGACTGGGCGACTAAAGCTTTGCCTAAACCACATGAGATACGTGCTGCGTTGGATCAATATGTCATTGGACAAGATGTTGCAAAGAAAACACTATCTGTTGCGGTCTATAACCATTATAAACGTTTGAAAGTTGGTCAGTCGCATCATGCACATCAAGATATTGAGATTGCGAAAAGTAATATCTTGTTAATTGGACCAACGGGTTCAGGTAAGACCTTACTTGCGCAAACTCTTGCACGCTTATTGGATGTTCCTTTTGCCATGGCAGATGCAACGACACTCACAGAAGCGGGTTATGTGGGTGAAGATGTTGAAAATATCGTACAAAAGTTATTGCAGAAAGCGGACTACGATGTAGAAAAAGCGCAGAAAGGTATTATCTATATTGATGAGATTGATAAGATTACCCGTAAATCGGAGAATCCATCAATTACTCGTGATGTATCAGGTGAAGGTGTACAACAAGCATTATTGAAAATGATTGAAGGCACCGTTGCTTCTATTCCGCCACAAGGTGGTCGTAAGCATCCGCAACAAGAATTCATTCAAATTGATACCTCAAATATTTTATTTATTTGCGGTGGTGCATTCTCTGGTTTAGAGAAAATTGTACAGCAACGTCAAGAGAAAGGCGGTATTGGATTCACGGCTGATGTGAAGAATAAGGACGACAGTAAAAAAGTCTCTGAGTTGTTCCGTCAAGTTGAAGCAACTGATTTAGTCAAATTTGGTTTGATTCCTGAGTTTATTGGTCGTTTGCCTGTGATTGCAACTTTAGAAGAATTGGATGAAGAAGCATTAATGCAAATTCTGACAGAGCCTAAAAATGCATTAACTCGCCAATATCAGTATCTTTTCACGATGGAAAATGTTGATCTTGTTTTTGATGAATCTGCATTGCGTGCTGTAGCGAAGAAAGCACTTGAACGAAATACGGGTGCGCGTGGCTTACGTTCAATTTTAGAAAACGTTTTGCTAGAAACCATGTATGACTTACCAAGTCGTAGTGATGTGGGGACGGTTATTGTGGATGAAGCTGTGATTAATGGCACAGCTAAGCCAACATTTAAAGCTGAACGTTTACCACAAGTGACAACACCTGAATTAGTTGAAAAGAAAGATTTGAAAGTTATTGATTCAAAATCTGCTTAATTCTCATTCATCTAAAAAGCATGAAAGGTTAGACTTTTCATGCTTTTTTTATTTGCAATTAATTAATGAGGTGTTAATCTTAAAAATTGGAAAATCCGCATAGTTTTGCGCTGTTAAAAAATAAATCCAAGAAAACGCCTTGAGGGATATCATGCGTTATTTAATATTGTCATTATGTTGTGCAGGGGTGTTGGCTGGCTGTCAAAGTCATAAGGCGGTTGAAGAAAATTCGACAGTACTCACAGCGACTTTACCTCCAGTAGATACAGCAAAAGAACCAGGGCTATCTGATCAGTATCATGTTGGTGGTTTTACCATAGGTGGATGGGTCAATCAAAAATTAGGTCAATATTACACACCGATCAAACCACAGAATGAGCAAGCGGCAGTGGTATATCTATATCGACCAGATACGCGCTGGAATCGCCAAGAAATTGCTGCTGCAAATTTATTTATAAACGGCCACCGAATTCCAAGCCTGTTACATAATCATTATTATTGGGTAGAATTACCAGCTGGGACATATCGTCTGAGTGTTAGCCGTCCATTGGCAGGGCTACATTTTCAAAAACCAAAATATGTAGATTTTACGGTTGATGCTTCACAAACGTATTTTATCAAATACGATGAAGAAAATAAGATTTCTCGTAGTGAACATACGGGACCATTTATGATTATGCCTGATAAAGTTGCACATCAGGAAATCGCATTTACACGTTTAAAATCATCGAGCTATAACTTTGTAGCACAAGATGCCTCAGGTAAAATTCGGTCTAAGCCCCAAGAGTTAAAGCCAGCTAAGTATGATGAAAAGTCTGAGGTACTCTTGGTTAAGCCATTTAAACTTTGGAATCCATTGACGTGGTAGTCGATATTGAGCAGCGTTTATTCATCTTGAATTAAGGGTTTGATGATGCTTAAAAGCTGCTCTTTGAGTTTTAAATTTTGCTCAGGATCATTTAAGGTCTTTTGACTTAAACTATTCATGTATTGAAAAACATTGCTACTAATTGTTAAATTTTTTTGGTTGATTGATTTTCCTTCTGGCGTTCGCAAAAATTTTAAATAAGCTTGTACTTCCTCTTCACTCAGTGTTTCTGCATAAATTTGCTCAATTGCTTGTAATGTTTCAGGGCGCATAAACATTTTTGAGCTTGTGTCTTTTAATAATTGACTGAGTTCTACAAGTGCTAGATGTTCTTGATTGGTTGTTAGTCTCTCTTTACCTAAAATTTTTAAAAGCATACTTTCAGCTTCAGAGTCTAACGCAGGCTGCATTTCATCTAAAGATGAATGTAAAAGGTTTTCTAAATCACTGAGTTTAATTAGTTCTTTTACAGATTTTTTTTGAGCAGGACTGGCAAATGTATTTTCTGTTGCCATGACACAGCAGAGACTTATTATTAGGATCGATATTGTTTTATTCATCTTGTTATCCTTATTGTTTTTTATAATTTAACAGATGCTTTAGGCAAAAAAATAGCCGAATACGATGATTCGGCTAAGATTATTGTATAAGTATTATTGAGCGGCAGCATCTACCACTGGAATCTTACCGATTTTCGCTTGCCAGATTTTTGGTGCAGTGGCATGGATCGAAGTACCATTCACATCAACTGCAACAGAGACAGGCATATCTTCAACTACGAATTTGTAGATTGCTTCCATACCTAAGTCTGCAAAAGCAACAACTTCAGCTTCACGAACTGCTTTAGACACGAGGTAAGCTGCACCACCAACGGCCATTAAGTAAGTTGCTTGATTGTCTTTGATCGCTTCAATTGCAGCAGGACCACGATCCGCTTTACCAATCATACCGAATAAGCCAGTTGCTTCTAACACTTGACGAGTAAACTTATCCATACGGGTTGCTGTTGTTGGGCCTGCAGGACCAACCACTTCATCGCCAACTGGATCGACTGGACCCACGTAGTAAATGAATTTACCTTTTAGATCGACTGGAAGTTCTTCGCCATTATTTAACATGTCGACCATGCGCTTATGTGCAGCATCACGACCTGTATAAATTGTACCGTTCAATAATAATGTATCGCCTGGCTTCCAAGCATTCATTTCTTCTTGAGTAATGGTATCAAGGTTGACACGCTTCGAATGAGACGAATCCCACGTTACAGCAGGGTAGTCTTCAAGTTTTGGTGCTTGAATATGTGCAACACCAGTACCATCTAACTGGAAGTGTGCATGACGAGTCGCAGCACAGTTTGGAATCATACCGACTGGCTTACCTGCCGCATGACATGGGTAATCCTTGATTTTAATATCAAGTACTGTGGTTAAACCACCAAGACCTTGTGCGCCAATACCCAATGCATTCACTTTCTCGAAGATCTCGATACGAAGTTCTTCCATTTTACTTTGTGGGCCACGACGAAGTAATTCGTCCATGTTGATTTCTTCCATAAGTGCTTCTTTTGCAAGCATCATGGCTTTTTCAGCAGTACCGCCGATACCAATACCGAGCATACCTGGTGGACACCAGCCTGCGCCCATAGTTGGAACCGTTTTAAGTACCCAATCCACGATCGAATCAGATGGGTTGAGCATCGCAAGTTTAGATTTATTTTCTGAACCGCCGCCCTTCGCTGCAACGGTAATATCAACTTTATTACCAGGAACGAGTTTATAGTGAATCACGGCAGGGGTATTGTCTTTGGTATTTTTACGACCAAAAGCTGGATCTGCTAAAACAGAAGCACGGAGTACGTTTGAGTTTTCTAGGTAACCTTGGCGTACACCTTCGTTTACAGCATCATCCAAGCTCATGGTTAAATCAAATTTAACGTCTAAGCCAACTTCAAGGAAAACGTTAACGATCCCTGTATCCTGACAGATTGGTCGGTGACCTTCAGCACACATACGTGAGTTGATAAGGATTTGGGCAATAGCATCTTTTGCAGCTTTGTTTTCTTCACGATCGTAAGCACGGCTCATCGCTTGGATGAAGTCTTGTGGGTGATAGTAAGAAATAAACTGCAGGGCATCCTTGATTGATGTAATCAAGTCATCTTGTTTGATGATCGTTGTCATATCAAATTTCTCTTGAGCGGGCGATTAGCTGGCGGGCTAAATTATATGACAAAAAGGAATCAATGTGGGAGTTTTAGCTTAGATTTGGCTAAAGGTCTAAAGCGAAGCTTTGATCTAAATTGCATCAACCAAAGATGCGCTTTGGATTTTAGTTTTTTCTCAGTTGAGATGGGCTACAGCCAAACTGTTTTTTAAAGCGATGGCTAAAATGGCTGCTGGAGCTAAATCCATATTGCACAGCAATCTCTGTCAGATTCGCTGTGGTCTGTTCAAGTGCTTGATGAGCGCGCTCGAGACGGCGTTGCATCACATATTGATGCGGTGGCATCTGCATCGATTGTTTAAACATATGCGCAAAATGATACTCGCTGAGTTGCGCTTGTTGCGCCAGATCAGACAAGGTCAAACTCAAATGGAGATGTTGATCAATCCATTCCAATAACTGCTTAAGCACATAAGGCGAGAGTCCCCCTTTGACTTCAGGTGCTTGCCATCGGGCATGACTGTAATTTTTGATCAGATGATTGAGTAATAGCGTCGTAGCCGTACTCATCTGCAAATGGTTTTCACGATCTTGCCATGCGCCATTGAGTAAAAAGTGTCGATAGATCATCGAAATTTGTGGGTCAGCCACAAAAATTTGTGGGTTTAAAATGATCTGACTTGGTTCCCGATCCCAGACTTGTTCGGCCACACGTTGTAAGTGCTGTTCAGTATAGTAAAGATGTACGAAGGTGAGTGGATCACGTAAGTCCCAAGTCGATTCGAAATCTTGTGGCATCAGGCACATACGGTCAGGGCCACCGCCATTGTGCCAGCCTTGCTGGGTTTTTTGATAGCTTTCATAACCGCCCTGAATATACATACTCAAAGTGTGGTGATTGCTACAGACGCTGACACGGTCTTGGTTATTTTGCCACATGGCCAACTGCATACCCGAACCCAGTTCTACCGAGTCGAGCAATTGCGCTTTATATTGCTGTAATTGATCTAGAATCTGATATTTCATCTTCTATACACAGTGCCAAATATGATCCAGTTTAGTGTAGAACTTTCAGCCAATTTTGTCATCTGGTCAAAAAAATTCTAGAAAAACGCAAATCCATGACAATCACCGCAAGATGGTGCAAGTAATCATGACCGCAAAAGCAGCAAAATAGTCGTCGAGGTAATTGAGTTTGGTTTTAGTGATATGAATGCGCTGTTATATGCTTTGGTTGTGGTGATTTGGGGAACCACATGGATTGCAATTAGTCTGCAACAACAAAGTGGAATATCAGCCAGTGTTGCAGTGTTCTGGCGTTTTTTTATTTCAGCAATGGTGTTATTTGCTTTTGTTGCTTTGAGCCGCAAGTTACAGAAGCTGGCTGGTAAAGATCATCTGTTTTGTATGTTACAGGCCTGTTGTATTTTTGGCTTTAACTTTGTCTGTTTTTATTATGCGGTGCAATATATCAGTAGTGGTTTAGAGGCCGTCATTTTTTCTATGGCCGTCATTTTTAACACCATCAACGCCAAACTCTTCTTTGCCCAGCAGGTGTCGACACGCTTTTATCCTGCGGCCTTATTAGGTGTACTCGGGATTATTGCCTTGTTTTGGCATGACGTGGTTGGCACGACTTTAAATCGTAATACATTGATTGGTATCGGGCTGTGTATTTTAGGAACTTATGGTTTCTCTTTGGGCAATATGATCAGTACGCGCCATCAAAAACATGGACTGGATATTTTTACCACCAATGCCTATGCCATGTTATATGGTTCGTTGTTGATGGCATTGATTTCATGGTTTAGACAAGATGAGTTTTTCCCAAGTATGCAATTCAGTGCAGTGAGTGCTTTATTGTATCTCGCTATCTTTGGTTCAGTGATTGGTTTTACTGCTTATTTCTATTTGGTCGGACGAATTGGCGCAGGTAAAGCCGCGTATAGCACCTTGTTATTTCCTTTAGTGGCATTGCTGATCTCGACAGTATGGGAAGATTATCACTGGCAAATGAATGCAGTGATCGGAGTGATCTTGATCTTATGTGGTAATGCAATTTTCTTTGTGAAAATTCCGCAGTTAAAGCGTTTAGGTTCTTCAAAAAATGCTTGATTGATGAATAAAAAAGCCATTAACTTTTGAACGAATTAATGGCTTTAATATAACGTTATGAGTTTAGTCTTGTTGTTTTGCCTGAATCGCCGTTAAGGCAATGGTAAATACAATATCATCAACCAGAGCACCGCGAGACAAGTCATTCACAGGTTTGTTTAAACCTTGCAGCATTGGGCCGACACTTACCACATTCGCTGCACGTTGTACAGCTTTATAGGTGGTGTTACCAGTATTGAGATCAGGGAAAATAAATACATTGGCACGACCCGCAACTTTAGATTCAGGTGCTTTTTGACGTCCAACGCTTTCAACTGAAGCCGCATCATATTGTAGAGGCCCATCAATCAGTAAATCAGGACGACGTTGTTGGGCGATCTTGGTTGCTTCAGCCACTTTTTCAACATCGGCACCTGCGCCTGACGTGCCTGTGGAATAACTGATCATGGCAATACGCGGATCAAGACCAAAGGCTTTAGCAGAGTCTGCAGATTGAATCGCAATTTCAGCAAGCTGTTCAGCATTTGGATCTGGATTAATTGCACAATCGCCGTAGACATAAACTTCATCAGGTAACAACATAAAGAAGATTGATGAAACTAATGAATAGTTCGGGGCTGTTTTAATCAATTGAAATGCAGGGCGAACGGTATTGGCAGTGGTATGGATTGCGCCAGATACTAAGCCATCGACTTGATCAAGTGCCAACATCATTGTACCAAGGACTACTGTATCTTGTAGCTGTGCTTTTGCTTGTAATGCATCTAGCTTACCTTTGCGTAATTCAACCATAGGTTCAATATATTGATCACGAATACTATCGGGATCAATAATTTGCAGATCAGCTGGAAGCAGAATACCACGCGCTTTAGCAACTTCAGCAACAGCTTCAGGTTTCGCTAATAAAATACATTCAGCAATACCGCGTGATTGGCAAATCGCTGCGGCTTGTACAGTACGAGGTTCATCACCTTCAGGTAGTACAATGCGTTTTTTCGCAGCAATCGATTTTTGTACCAGCTCGTAGCGGAATGCAGATGGAGATAATCGTGGATTCAGGTTGTTCTGAGTATGTTGATCGAGCCAACTATTATCAAGATGGCTTGAAACAAAACGCGTCACTTGTTCAGCACGTTCAATATCATCTACAGGAATTTCATTGCCAAAATGATATAGGCGTTGTGCTGTTTCTAATGTGTCTAGCGAAGTGTGTAAAATCGGTAGGCCTTGTTTAATAGCACCTTGGCAGAATTCTAAAATATTCGCGGCTGGAGCTGCTTGTTCAGCTAAAACCAAACCCGCTAAAGGAATTCCATTACTGCTTGCGAGACTTGCTGCAAGTAGAGCATCTGTACGTTGAGATGCGCTAATGATGAGTTCGCCAGCAACAAATTTATGTAATTCGGCTTCAATATCAGATGCGATTAAACTGGTATGTAAAATACGGCGTTGTTTTGCTTCACCTTCATTTAACCACGTACCATTCACAACAGTGGCAATATCTAAGCTACGCGGTACGCTTAGAATATTACTGAATGGTACTAAACCAATGATAGGTAATTCACTTGTGCCAATAAAACGATTGTAACGTTGTAATTGTATTGAAAATTCAGCTATTTGCTTATCTAAACGCAAACTTGGATCAAGTGTGACAGGAATTGCTGCTGTACCATCAGGGAGACCTTTGGTTCGCATAAATAAAACGCCTGTGGTGCGTGCTGATGCAGCACCTCCGAATTGACGCAAATGTGCATCAACTTTTTCAGCTGTTTTACGTGGGTCAGCTAAATCCGCTGTGCTGACCAAAACGACTTGAGCATCGAGTGCTTGTGCGAGTGCGGCATTAATTTCACTTGCAAAGTGATCTTGTCCATTTGGAACAAGTCCTTCTACAATAATCACATCGTGATTGGCTGAGATTTTACGATGCAGTGCAACAGCCTCTTCGAGTAGCTCATCTGTTTCACCTAAACCAAGAAGCTGGGTGAGCTTTTCATAAGCAATCGGTTCAACAGATTGATGTTGAAATAAATGACGATAAAGTGTTGCAGTGCGATCAACGGTTGAATCTGCTAATTGAGAAAATGGTTTAAGAAAACCAGCATTAATCCCTTTGCAGTCTAAAGCGTAGATCATTCCTAAACAGGCAGATGTAAGACCAACCCCTTCACCTGTTGGAATCAGTAAAATCGTATTCATAAGAACCTTAAAATTTATCTAAATTTTTGTGAATTAAGCGAGCTGTTCAACGACTTGACGCGTTTCTTTCGCAATGCGTCCTTCTTCATCTGTAGGTACAACCCAAATCTGTGGACCTGTGCCATTATCGATTCGGCCTTCAGTGCCGCGTGCTAAAGCATTATTTTTTTCTTTGCTGAATTGCAAGCCAAAATGAGGTAAGTAAGCTAATGTTTTTTCACGAACATAAGCTGAATTTTCACCAATACCCCCAGTGAAAACCAAACCATCTAAATGCGGCAAACCACAGCTCAAAGCAGATAATGATTTTGCTAAACGATAGCAGAACACTTCAATTGCAAGTGCTGCCCCTTCATGACCATTATTCGAAGCGTCAACTAAAGTACGCATGTCGTTTGACAGGCCAGATAAGCCAAGCAAGCCACTTTCTTTATTCAACATACTGTCAATTTTCTGGATACTCCAGCCTAAATTACTTGCAAGGAATAAATGTAAGCTTGGGTCAACATCGCCACTACGTGTTCCCATCACTACACCTTCTAATGGAGTCATGCCCATAGAAGTATCAAGACTTTGACCATTCCAAACGGCACAAGTTGAACTACCATTGCCTAGGTGGGCACTGAGCCAGCCCCCTTGATTTTTTGCACCCGCGAGTTCACTTGCACGTTCAGTCACATAAGCGTGGCTTGTTCCATGAAAACCATAGCGACGGACATGGTGTTCAGTATATAAGTTTTGCGGTAAAGCATAACGATACGCATGTTCAGGCATGGTTTGATGGAATGCAGTATCAAATACAGCAACCTGAGGTAATTCAGGGAACAAACGCATGGTTGCTTCAATCCCAATCAAATGTGCAGGATTGTGCAAAGGTGCAAGTGGTGTTGCAGCTTCGATGCGGCTTACAATTTCAGGTGTTAATAGTTCTGCTTTGGTTAAATTGCCACCATGAACAACACGATGACCAATCGCTTGTGGATTGTAGTTCGCTAAACGTGCAAGAAGAGTCTCAAGTGCTTTGGCGTGATCTGCATGTGGAATCGAAAGTTCAAGTGGTTCACCACCAATCGTAACGCCTTTGATACGCGCTTCAGCAGAACCTAAGTTTTCTGCTAATCCATAAATACGATCTTCACGGCGTTCTGAGATAAGCGCGTATTTGATTGAAGATGAACCACAGTTAATTACAAGTACAGATTTAGCCACGTTTGAACACCTAACAAATTTTGAATTTTATGACGAACAATTTTGATCTTGCTGCAACGTGTCGAGCAGAGCAATCACGTGCAATGTTTTAACATGGGTTGTCATATTGGCGAAGATAGACTTTAGCCTATACAACTGATTTATAATTGAATCTAATGATTATAGAGTGTAAATACAAACTTCTTAGGATGAATCTGTTTATTTTGATCAGTGTTTTTGTATGAAAATATGTGAAAACACGATAAAGATCAAATAAATGAGCTTTATCGTGCAGAGTTTTACTTGAATCTAAATGCCTTATTGGCGTATTTGACCATCACCAAATACGATCCATTTTTGAGAAGTTAGGCCTTCCAGACCAACTGGACCACGTGCATGGATTTTGTCTGTTGAAATTCCTATTTCTGCACCTAGACCATACTCAAAGCCATCAGCAAAGCGGGTTGAAGCATTGATCATGACTGAGCTTGAATCAACTCGTGCGAGAAACTCACGTGCTAGACTAAAGTTTTCAGTAATAATTGCATCGGTATGATGAGAACCATATTTATTAATATGTTCGATTGCTTCATCCATACCTGTAACGACTTTGATTGCAAGGATAGGACCTAAATATTCAGTGTACCAATCTTCTTCGGTGGCTGTTTTAACAGACTCACCTAAGATACGTTGTGTTTCCGCACAACCTCTTAGTTCAACTTGTTTATCTGCATATAGTTCAGCAATACTTGGCAGGAAATCTTCTGCAATTGCTTCATCAACAAGTAATGTTTCCATCGCATTGCATACGCCATAACGATGTGTTTTTGAGTTGAGCGCAATTGGTAATGCTTTTTGTAAATCTGCTTGTGCTTCAACAAAAACATGGCAATTGCCATCTAAATGCTTAATCACAGGAATACGCGCTTCATTCGTTACACGTTCAATCAAGCTTTTACCGCCACGAGGAACAATCACGTCTACAAATTCAGTCATCGTGATTAAGTGACCTACTGCTGCGCGGTCAGGTGTGTCAATCACTTGAACAGCATGTTCAGGTAAGCCTGCAATTTGTAAACCGTGTTGAATTGCGATTGCAATTGCTTTATTCGATTCAATCGCTTCTGAACCGCCGCGTAGAATAATGGCATTTCCTGACTTTAGTGCCAATGATGCGGCTTCAAGGGTAACATTCGGTCTCGATTCATAGATCATGCCGATTACACCTAAAGGAACCCGCATTTTACCCAGTTGGATACCTGATGGACGGTAAGCTAAATCCGTAATTTCCCCGATTGGGTCAACAAGTGCAATAACATCTTTTAACCCTTGTAGCATGCCTTTAAAGCGAGCAGGAGTGAGTTCAAGACGATCAAGAAGGGCAGAATCTAATTGACGTTGGTGACCATTTTGCATATCAATTTGATTGGCTGCTAAAATTTGTGCTTGATTATTTTCTAAAGCAGTATAAATTGCAGACAGAGCATGGTTCTTTAGATGCGTTGATGCGCTCATTAAGATACGAGACGCTTGACGTGCCTGAGTACCAACCTGTTGCATATAGTTTTGAATAGAATCTTGCATAGCATTTTGACGATTGCATATATTTATAATGATAGTAACAGTCAAATGCTGAACAATGAATAGGCTGAACTGATAATTCAAAAAATTATAGATTGTAAATTTTGAGCAGTTCGTTTGATTTAAAATTGAATTTACAAGCTGATTACATATTTTGCAAAATATTATTGATCTAAACAAGATAAGTGGTTAAGGAAATGATTGCGTATAAATCATGCATTTGTATAGAATGAAAAATGTATAGGATAAATGTAATACAAATTTTATAAATTTGTTAACTTGTAACTAGAACTCACTAAAAATGAGACTAATTACAGCAAAAAAATAAACAAGGATGGAGGAAGGATATGAATTCCATAATCCAAATGGACTCGGATTTAAACCATACCTACACAGGGTTTGGTTTTTTCGACATATACAATAAAAACAGTTTTAAACAACCAGCGCGTACTACATGGATAGATGGTTGGAAAATTGAATATATGGCAATTGCAGATCCTAAGACGATCTACAACACGCCAATTGTAATTGTCGGGGGCGCATTTCAAAATTTTAACTCTTATAAGTATTGTGTCGAGCAACTCTTTGAGAGTGGGCCTGTCATATTGATTGATTTACCATCAATGGGCGCAAATCAGCAGATTCGAAATGTGGATACAGGCGAGTCAGCAGGAATTCTTGAATTACCAGATTTATCGAAAATGTTAGGTCAATGGCTTGATATTGTTGGGATTGATAAAGTTTCGGTCATGGGCATGTCGTTGGGATCAGTTGTTGCATCTTCATTTGCACACCAACGTCCTGAACTGATTGATCGTATGGTCTTGATGGGTGTGATGCAAAAGACCCGTAAAAGCTGGCGTATGCTGCTCGAGGAATCTTTACACTTGATGCGTGAAGATCGTATGGAGGAGTTTGGGCAAGCAGTTATTTTGTATCTTGTGAATCATGCCAAGCTTGATAAAACGCGGATGTCTCCAACGGCAAAACGTTTATTCTTTAGACAGATGGCCGAGTTTACTGCAACTGAACGTGAGCGTTACGAGATTAATTGCAATCGACTACTCCGTTTAAGCAATGTACCGGTTGCGCAGTGTAAAACTCTTGTTGCGGCAGGGCAGTACGATAGCTTTACTTTGCCACATGAAAATGCTGACTTTGCTTTGCAATGTAATAATATGGAATTTGCGTTGATTGCCAATGCAGACCATGTTCCACAATTACAACGCCGCAAAGAAACGATGACGCTTTTTACTACGTTTTTAAAGGGAGAATCCATCGACAATCTTGATGGTATTATTCCAATGAACCGCGAACAGATGAAAAACATTGAGCGTCGTGGTGAAGAACGTATCCCTGTTTTAAAACCAGACACTAAATTATCACATCGACATTCAGATACCGAAGTAGCAGTAAAGATTGTAGATATTACGTTCTTTGGTGTGTACTTAAAACTTGATCATTTGGATCAGCTTGATTTTGTTAGCCAACATCCACGAGATTTAGCCTTACATTTAGCTGATGAAGAAGGTGAGTTTAAAATAGAATGTTTAACATTTGAGGCAACTGAACAAGGTTTACGTATCTTGTTTAAACATGGTAGTTTCGACGTTGCGGATCGTTTGTCTCGTTTTCTTGAGCGTCAGAAACAAATTTAATTATTTTTAATAGAATTTTAAAAGAGAAGTGTTTTGAATTCACTTCTCTTTTTTTGATTTTTATTTATTGGTGGCTTGAATCATCCAAACAAGATCACCGAGATGCTGTTCCTTGTTTTCTAAACGTGTTTGTTCAAAAAATTCTTTAGGTTGAAGCACTTCAACTTGCTTAAAACCAGCTTCATGAAAAAAATTCTCTACCTCTACTGGTGTCTTAAAGTGGAAGCTAAAAGCGCTGCGTGACATTAATTTCAATAAACGACTACTATTCCAAATAATGGTTGCTAATTTATTTTGAGTGGGTTCTGGATAAAGATCGGTTAAATAATGAAGTTCTTTGAAGTCACGGCCATAGATCGCAATTGCTTGAATAAGTTGCTGAAGTAGTGGCTTTTCAAAGTAGTTAATTAAGCCTTCACTAATAATCACCAAAGGTCGTTTAGGGTCAAAGACTTTAAATACGTTGGCAAATGCTTCTGTAAATAAATCAACGGATAGGACATCATCAACATGTGGTTCAATTTGTTGTAATGCTGCTTGTTTTGTTGCGGCCATATCAGGTAAGTCAAGTTCACGATAGCAAATGTCTGGGTGATGCTGTCTAAACCACCAACCTCGTGGCGATAAGCCACATGCAATTTCAAGTACTTGTAGGTTTGGATATTGCTGAATCAATTGCTCTAAATGCGTATCAAGCATGGTATGGCGTTGTTTCAAAGTTGTTCGCATACTTCCACCAACATACTTTTCTGCCCAACTTTCAATCGGATGGACTAAGGCTGCTAGTGTTTTTCCTTTAGTTGTCGCTAATGCAGGGTGGGAAATGCCCATTTGATACCAAATATAACCGGTATAGTGTGCAGTAAATGAAATATGGCGGTGTTTCGAAAGTTGTTGTGTCATCTGTCCTAGACTCAATTTTTTCATTTTATTGTGTTCCCATGCACAACCCATTTGCGCGAGGAAATTGACCTATTCATTTTCAAATAGGTCAATTGGAGATGGCGTGTTAAATCATCTTTTGCCTATTGGCAAGTTAAAACGAATTCTTAAAGTCTTCAATGACTTTTTTTACGTTCTGCCAACTTTCATCTAAATTTAGTGTTGAACCTACTTGGATGTTTGGAATTTTACCGCGCATACGCTCTAGACGTTGTTGATTTGGTAAAGCCAATTTTTGAATGCCATCTAAAGCTGTACATGCTGCTGTTCGATCATTACACACTAATCCCATATCACAACCCGCATTTAATGCCGCTTGAATACGTGCATCAGCACCACCAGCAACACATGCAGCTTGCATACTGAGATCATCAGAGAACAAAACGCCGTCAAATTTGAACTGCTGGCGTAAGATATTTTGTAGCCAAAATGAAGAAAAGCCTGCAGGGTTTGGATCGACTTGATCATAAATCACATGCGCAGGCATTAAAGCATCAAGTTGAGGCATTAATTTGATAAAGCTTTGCATATCTTTGTCGTAAATTTCTTGATATGAGCGACTATCAATCGCCGCAGCGACATGTGAATCAGCTTTTACGGAACCATGTCCAGGGAAATGTTTTCCAGTTGTTGCCATGCCTGCTTGTTTCATTCCACGCATAAAGGCATCAGCTAGTGGCACGATGTCTTGCATATTTTTAGCAAAGCCTCGATCACCAATCACATCACTAATATCATTGAGATCTAGGACTGGAGCAAAACTAAAATCAATACCTACAGCGAGAACTTCAGTTGCCATTAACCAACCACATTGTTGGGCTAACTCAATTGCTTGTTCAGGATGATGTACATAATGTTCACCAAGTCGCCCCATTGCAGGTAACAAGGTGAAGCCTTGTCTTAAACGTTGAACACGCCCACCTTCTTGATCAACAGCAATCAGAATATCTGGACGGACTTGGCGCATATGATCAGTTAAAGCGCGAACTTGTTGAGGAGACTCAATATTTCGTGCAAATAAAATCATGCCACCGACTTGCGGAGCTTGTAATAGTTCAATATCTTCTTGAGTAAGTTCTGTGCCAGCAACGTCTAGCATCAATGCGCCGATCATATGGATTCCATTTGAATTTTGATGTAAAAAAGCGATAGCTAAATTGTGCAATGATTTGCTACATTTTGTCAGTACAGAATATGATAAAACTACATGATATTGATGATAAGTGCTTGTTGGTCATTTATTTACAATGATTAACGCGTACTACAGTTTGGTAAAAATATTGAATGAAATATGTTCATATTGATCGTACTAGCATGTAATAATTGCCATATCCAAGGAAGTACCAAAATTTTATGAAACTTCAAATGATAGCGTGTGCAGTTGCAATCGCGACTGGTGGTTTATTTTTTTCTCATACAATGAATGAGGCATTTGCGGCAACGGAAGCTCCTGTTGTTTCAACCGTGATCAAGCCATCACAAGAACAAGCATTGGTCGCACGTCAGTTGGCAACATTAGTTGATCGTCAGCATTATCTGAATATGCGTTTAGATGCTGCGACATCAAATCGTATTCTAGATATGTATTTGGACAGCTTAGATCCAGATCATTCATTATTTCTGAGCAGTGAAGTTTCAGAATATAAAAATAAATATGGTTCAAATTTTGGTAGCTCATTAAAAGCAGGAAATCTGACAGGACCTTTTGCGATTCATGCCCAATATCGTGAACGCTTGAAACAATTCTACGAATTTATGTTGGCTGAATTGAAGAAGCCACAAAATTTACAGCAAAAGGGTGTTTACCTTGATATTGATCGCGAAAAAGCGCCTTATTTTCAGACTTCTGCCGAGCAACAAGCACATTGGCAGAGAATGTTGGTGTCTCAGCTAATTAATTTAACGATTAGCAAAGAAGAAGAGCAAGCGAAGCAAAAGGCTTTGAAAGCTGATCCATCGCTTGCAAATGGTCAGGATTTAACTGGTCCAGAGGATTTAACACCAGTACAAACGCTGACAAAACGTTATACGCGCCAGCTTGAACGTATTGGTCGTGTAAAGAGCGATGATGTTTTAGATAAAACATTAAATGCAATGTTGGCAACTTACGATCCACATAGTAATTATTACCCTCCTATTGATGCGATGGAGTTAAATCGCCAGACCACATTGCAACTTGAAGGCATTGGGGTATCTATTCGCCCAGAACGAGGCAATGAAGATTACACCAAGATTGAAACTATTGTTGAAGGGGGACCAGCGAGTAAATCTGGTCAAATCAAATCAGGAGATCGAATCATTGGCGTTGCCCAAGATGGCGAAAAAATGATTGATGTCATTGGTTGGTCGAGTTCAGAAATTGTTGGATTGATTCGTGGTAAGCGTGGAACTAAAGTAACTGTTCGCTTACTCGGTGCAGGTGCTTCGATGAGCCAAGCACGTAATGTGAGTTTAGTCCGAGATGTGATTCAGGAAGAGGATGCGGGTGTTCGCTCACGTACAGTTGAAATTACACGTGATGGGAAAAAACATCTTTTCGGTGTGATTGAAATTCCATCTTTCTATTTCGATTATCGTTCACGTCGAGCTGGTACAGAATATCGTTCAGTTTCAGAAGATACAGCAAAAGCATTTGAATCTCTCAAAGCACAGAAAGTAGAAGGTGTTTTGGTTGATTTACGTAATGACCCAGGTGGTTCATTAGAAGAGGTTGCTCGTATGCTGGGTCAGGTGATTAAGTCTGGTCCAGTCGTACAAATTCGGGATGGCAATGGTAATGTGAATGTCTTTGAAGACACTGATGGCGGAGAGCAAATTTATGCTGGGCCAATGGCTGTGCTCGTTAACTTAGCGTCTGCGTCAGCGAGTGAGATTTATTCTGCTGCAATTCAAGATTATGAGCGCGGTATTATTATTGGTAGTACTACGACAGGAAAAGGCACCGCTCAGGTTCAATTAGACTCCTTAGCACATGGTCAGGCAACGTTAACTCAACGCAAATTCTATCGTGTTACAGGTGGAAGTACGCAGAACAAAGGCGTGATTCCTGATATCAAACTTGTTGATATTTACAATGAAGAATTTGGTGAGCGTAAAGCTAAAAATGCATTGAAATGGGATACCATTCCAACAGCACCTTTCAAGCGCGAAGGTTCTGTACAACCGTATATTGCTAAGCTTACCCAATCTTCTGAACAGCGGGTGAAAGCTGATTCACAATTTAATTATTTAGAAGCTCGAAAACTGATTGCACAAAAAAGTTCTGATCAGAAGAAAGTTGAGTTAGATATTGCTCAACGTCGGGCTGAGTTAATTGATTTAGAAAAGCAAACACTCAATGCTGAAAATCAGCGTCGTATAGCGACAGGTCAGGCACCTTATGCCAACTGGGAAAGCTATCAGGCTTCGATTGATGCATTAATTGAGTCACGTGCCAAAATGAAAGCTTATGCACGACCAGCATTGCCTGAAGAAGAAACCTTTATTACAGAAGCTGCAAATGTTTTGATTGACTACGCAAAGTTACAAAGCCATTAAACTACAGTTATAGAAATATAAAAAAGCCCTCAAATTGAGGGCTTTTTTATTGATTAGATTTTTAGTTATTCACACGAATCCAAATTTGACTACGACCTAATACTGATACGCCTACATATCCTCGTAAGTGTAAACGTTGTCCATTATTACTTACTTTTGCTGCAAGACTATAAATACGACCACTGTTTGGATCTAAGATTTTGCCACCAGAATAAGATAAATCTTTTTTATGCTTTAACTTGGTGATAACAGTCAAACCGAGGATAGGTTTGTTGGTGTAAGGAGCAGGGCAGCCCGTACAAAATTCTTTTGGTATATAACCTGTGCGTGGCGTAATTTTAGTGATTTTACCAATATATGTCCCATCGGCTTCTTGGGTGATTTCAACTTGCCCTTTGGGTGCTCCAGTTAGATCATCAATACTTTGCCAAGTACCTATAATATCCTGTGCAAAAGTCAGATGGCTAAGACTAAATAAGAAGAAAAACGTAATCAGTTTTGTGTACATGTTAAGCTACTCAGCCACTATTATTGTCTCTCTATTATTTCGGATTTCTAACAACACATTCAATCATTATTTTACATTTGTGTATTTTTTTAATAATTGAAATTTCAATGAATTTTTTTTAATGTTTAAGAAAAAACACCTTTCATTCAGAACGAAAAAAAGGTGTTTTATAGTGCTAAACCGTGATCAATTTGATCAAATACGGAGATGGCTGGCGCAATTGATAGCTCTAAAATTTTATTCTGCGCGAATCCAGATCTGATTACGACCTAATGCAGATATCCCAAGATAGCCACGTAAGTGTAAACGTTTACCATTTGAACTTAATTTTGCTTTCATACTATAAACTTTACCTGTATTCGGATCTAGGATACGTCCATTAACGTAGTTAATTCCTTCACCATGTTTTAAGCCCGTCATAACATCTAAGCCTAAAATTGGTTTGTTGGTATATGGTGCAGGACAGTCCACACATATTTCTTTAGGTGTGTAACCTGCTCGTGGAGTAATCTTTACAATCTTACCCGCATAAGTACCGTTCGCTTCTTGACGAATTTCAACCAAAGCTTTTGGTGCGCCAGTTTTGTCATCGATACTTTGCCACATACCTGTAATATCTTCTGCAAAGCTAAAACTGCTTACCGCAGAGAGAATCAACGCGCCTAATAATTGTTTGCCCATCATTAAAAATCCTTTTAACGTTTGAACTTTCATTATGTAGGATTTTTGACAACTAGTTCAATATTAATTGACATCTGTGTGACAAATTAAGAAAGAGACAAAATAAAAGTGGGTAGCCATATAGCAGTAAATACACCATTTACAGCCATACCAAAAGCAGCATAACGACCTGTAACAGGGCCTCGCTGCCATGCTTGTGCTGTACCAATTGCATGAGCAGCCAAACCTAAAGCTAAGCCTGAAGCCCGTTCATCATGGATATGTTTTAAAATCCACGGAGAAAATGCGGCGCCAATGACTCCAGATAAAATCACAATCAGCGATACCATCATCAGAGGAGCATGTAATAGTGTGGCAATATTCAGAGCAATAGGCGTCGTTACAGCTCGGGTCGCAAAAGCCATAATTGTTGGTTCTGACATGTGTAATAAATATGCAAGTCCCATCGGTAATGCAACTGCACTGATACTTGCAAAACACAAAATGCCAATCATTGATTTAATTGGCAAATCATCATAACGCATCGCAGCTAAAGGGATGGCTAAAGCCACAGTAACGTAGCCAAGTAAATGATTAAATATACTATTCACATTATTCATGTAATGTTCATAAGGAATACCCAAAATTGCGAGTAGCCCAATCACGATAAACATCGCAAAAACAATTAATGGAATTTGTGGAATTTTTTTATTTAAAGGTTTTGCGATGAGATAACTGATTAAGGTAATCACGAATCCATATATAACCATCAACATATTCATGAACTCCTATAACCAGCGTTTCGCCATTTTGGCGTAAATCCACAATGGCAATAAAGTACTCAGGGTTAAGACAAATAAAAAGATTGGAATTTCTTTGCCTAAATGTACCAACATGATCAAGGAGCCAGCACAGATCGGCAAAAATGCAAAAGCACTTTCTTTCATGATTTTGTTGTTGGTATCTATAAGACGATTAGAGATTTTTCTAAATCTTCTCCAAATTAATAAAGTTGCAAGTAAGCTGATCAGTCCGACGAGATTACCTAATTCTGGATGATGAAAGACCGTGGTAATAGCAACAGCACCTTCACGAAATACAATAATTAATAGAATCGTGCAAAACCAAGCTGTCCAATCAATTTCTTTCATCTTTTTTCTAACTCTCACTTATGAACGATTATTACATTGATGCTTACTTTTCAAATTCTTCCAAAGGCCTGTGAAATAAAGCTGCTTGGTTTCCAAGAATTTCATCTAATGGTAGATGTGCTTGTTTGATCAGTTGATACAATTTTTGTGGAGCAATACAAACTGATAAATGCAAATCACCTTGCTCATCATATTGTTCAGTTTGAATGACATTGAGTGTATAAAGTTGTGTGCGTAGTTTACCGTAAGCGGGTTTGAGAACTAAGTCGAAATGTTGTAACTGTCCCATGAGGCATTGTTGAACAGCTTGGCTTAGTAAATCCAATCCCTGCCCAGAATGCGCAGAAACATAAACGCGATCAGGTAAATCTGCTGCCTTATAAATAATTTTTGCCGTATCACCACTGAGATCAATTTTATTGTAAACATGAAGAATCGGTGCATCGGCTCCAATTTCTTTCAGCACAGATTCCACTGCTTCGATTTGTTCAGGCATGTTAGGGCTACTGCTGTCAATTACATGCAAAAGTAAGGTCGCTTCTAGTGTTTCTTCTAAGGTCGCTTTGAAAGATTCAACCAAATCATGCTGTAAATTTCTCACAAATCCAACTGTATCTGCGAGTACGACAGTACCAATACCATCCCATTCTAGACGACGTAAGGTTGGATCGAGTGTTGCAAAAAGTTGGTCTGCTGCATAGACATCACTTTGGGCTAAAATATTAAACAGTGTCGACTTACCGGCGTTGGTATAACCAACCAAAGAAATCGTTGGAATTGCTGCTTTTTGGCGTGCGGCACGACCTTGTAATCGGGTCTGTTGAACTTTAACCAATTTGTCTTTCAGTTGGTTAATACGTACTTTGATGAGTCGGCGGTCAGTTTCAAGTTGTGATTCACCAGGACCACGTAGACCAATCCCACCTTTTTGTTGTTCTAAATTACCTGTGAAGCCTCGAATTAACCGCGTTGATAAATGCTTAAGTTGGGCAAGTTCAACTTGTAATTTTCCTTCGTGTGTACGCGCCCGTAATGCGAAGATATCTAAAATAAGCCCTGTGCGATCAATTACACGGCATTTTAAGATTCTTTCTAAATTACGTTCTTGAGCTGGTGAAAGAGAGTGATCAAAGATGACTAATTCAGCTTCTAGCTGCTGAACTAATTCTGCGATTTCATCAACTTTACCTGAGCCAATAAAAAATTTAGGGTCTGGTTTATTTCTTTGTACAGAAATATGTTCAAGAATTTCAGCACCAGCGGATTGAGCGAGCAATCGAAACTCTTCAGCATCAAGGTCATCGAGTAACTGCACAGAAACACTGACTAAAATTGCTCGTTCACCACCTTGTTGCCGCTCAAAAAATTCCACGCTGTTATCATATCCTGAGTCTTGAAGCCTTATTCTAGAATAAACTTCAAGCAAAGGGCAAAGGCTTCATGGATTTATATGACATGATGGTGAAGAAGTTTGATAAAACCAACGAGTGTGCCGATATATAAAATTGACCAGCCCAAGAACATTCTTAAAGCATAGCCATAAGGAATATTCACTTGATTATGAGATGTTGTGTGTTGAGGATTCATCATATGACTTCTTAATTTATTAATTCGATTTATTTATGATATTTAATTTAAAAAACCTTTTAAAATTGAAAATAATTATATTCACATTCGTTTTTTCTCATGGTGGTAACTTTTATAAATAGATACGGGCATGATATAAGTGAGCTAGTTCAATGTAATGTGCATACATGCGTACGGTTTTAATGATTTATGACTCAAGAAGCAACAGCAGCAAATAACACACCATTAAATTTCATCTCTAAATTGAGCTTGTATAGTAAAAAATTAGCCTCAGGTCTAGAAACAATTGGTGAAGGTTTTTATCTCATTTATCGACACGGTTTATACAAAGACCCGAATAATCCAACGAATACGCGTTATGTTCAGTATTTTTGCCGCCGTTTATGCGAAGTTTTTAATATCGAAGTTCAGATTCATGGCACTATTCCACGAGAACCAGCGCTTTGGGTGAGTAATCATATTTCTTGGTTAGATGTTGCTGTACTTGGCTCTGGAGCACGTATTTTCTTCTTAGCAAAAGCAGAAGTCGAAAAATGGCCTATTTTGGGTAATCTAGCAAAAGGCGGTGGAACCTTATTTATTAAGCGTGGTTCTGGTGACTCAATCCGAATAAAAGAACAAATTACAGAGTTTTTAAAACAAGATATTCCAGTTTTGTTCTTTCCAGAAGCCACAACCACAGATGGTCGTCAGGTCAAAAAGGTACACGGGCGCTTATTGGGTGCTGCGATTGACGCGCAACGTCCAGTTCAAATTTGTGTGATTTGCTATGTCAATCAGCAAGGTGAATTAGATCTAGTCGCACCATTTATTGGTGAAATGTCTTTTGCAGAACATGTGCAACGTGTTTTAGAAATGCCAAAAGTTACCGCACATTTATTGACCCTACCTGCAATTCCTGTAACAGGCCATACGGTAGATAGCTTAACTAAAGAAGTTGATCGTCAAATGCGAGCAGGGCTGCTTGAGTTACAAAGCAAAGTTTTAAATACTCAGCCATAACATATTCGGTTTAAATTACATAAAGCCTTCAATTGGCAGCCATGAAATAATTTTCATGCCTGCTTTTTGCCACCATTTCATTCGAGGTTCTTTGGTGTAGATGACAGGGCCTTGTGGTGTTTCACGTCGCCATGTAATTTTTTTATTGGCATCTAACACTAATTTATAGGCATATTTACTTAGGTTTTGGTCCATAGTTGCATGAACAGCCTGCGCTAAAGGTGGGCTATCTAAAAGCACGCCAATTTCAGTGTTCAGGTAAGCAGAGCGTGGATCAAAATTAAATGAACCAATAAAAACTTGCTTTTCATCTAGCGCCATCAGTTTGGCATGTAAACTGGAACGGCTTAGTCCTTTGATATTTACTTTTGCTTTCTTCGCGAGTTCTTCGGTATGTTTATCGAGATCATTTTTATTTAATGCTGGAAGAAACTCATATAGCTGTACACCATGTTCCAGTAAATCCTGACGATATTTTCCATAAAATGCATGAACAACAGCGACATCGTTTGCCTGAAATGAGTTTGTGAGCACTCGAACCTCGATTCCATCTTTTGCAAGATCATTGAGAATTTTGGCCCCCTTTTTTTCAGGGACAAAGTAAGCTGAGATGAGGTCAATATTTTTTTCAGGTTGTTCTAAATGGTTAATCAATTGGAAATTAAGGTGTTCTTGTTTTTTGGCTTTTGATTTAATTTTGTCAGGAGAGTCTTTTACAACTTCAGCTTTTACCCAGTTTAAAGGAATATCCCGACTGATAATTGAATCAATTGCCTGTGAGTTGCCAGTCAGATCAAGATAATTCTGTACCGTTGCTCTCTTATAATGCTCATCAAGTTGCTGTTTTAGGCTCTCATAGCTTAAGCGATGAGCATTTTGATTGACAATTTCCTTTACATCGTAAGCGTAACTATGATTCCAGTATTCGTCAAAAGACTGTGAGATGTCATTGACCGCTTTGCCCACCAACATCACATCGACATCAGAAAACTGATAGTTATCACTCACGTTATAGTATTGATTCGTCATATTACGTCCACCAATCAAGGCAACTTGTTGGTCTGCAATAAAACTTTTGTTATGCATTCTGCGGTTGATACGTTTTAAGTCCAAAACCATATCAAGCGCACGGTATTTGCGAAAACGATAGGGATTGAATAATTTAACTTCAATATTTGGATGCTGTGCTAGAGCTAAGAAGATGCCTTCAGTTTTTTTTGCGTTATTATCATCAATAAGTAATCGCACTTTGACACCACGATCTGCTGCGCGAATCAGCGCATGCAAAGCAAGAGCACCTACTTTGTCATTGTCCCAAATATAATATTGCAAATCTAAGGTTTTCTCTGCTTTATCAATTAAACGTAGTCGTGCTGCTAACGCTTCTAGGGGTTCAAATAAAACGTGATAACCCGTCAATCCAAGATTTTGTTGTTCTAAAGGTTGAATGATCTGAGCCAAAGTTGTCTGATTTATTTCTAATTGTTGAATGTTAGATTGTTGTATTGGCTCTATTTTATGTTTAGGTAGTGTGCTGCATCCTGTGATTGTGATCGCAATACTGCAATAAATCGCAAGCATACTTTTATTGTAAGTAGTTGTACTTATTTTTGTATGTTTGCGATTTAGATGAGAAAATTGCGTCATAATCTTTACTGATTAAAAGTTGGACTTGAGTATAGCATTTCATCAAAAATTATAAATATGAGATGCGATGTATGCCCTAATGTCAGATTAATGAGAGTGGTAATGTCGAATTCGGACACAGTTATATTAATTTTCTATATTATTTTTATTGTTTTAGCCTTGTGGGCATTCGCTCAGGCATGGATTCATCAAGCAAGAACTGAAACGATTCATCCTTTTAAAGCTTTTGTACATCTAGCAGCATTTTATCTTTCTTATTTGTTAGTTCCTCTCTGGTTTTTTACCTTGTATGCAGGTTGGTCTGAATTTTATAGTTTACATGAGAGTATTTTTGTTTTCCTTTTAACGAGCATATTGATTTATGCACGATTTATTGAACCACATATGGTTCATATTAAACATCATCAATACCGTTTAAATCCAGATCGTGATTTTATTCGACCTGTTAAAGTGGCCTTAATTGCAGATATGCATGTGGGATTGTTTTCTGGTCATGAACGTCAATTAAAAAACATTGTTAAAAATTTAAATGAAGCTAAACCAGATATTGTAGTGGTTGCAGGTGATTGGACTTATGAACCTGAGAATCGCTTGATTCAGGAACTCTCAGTACTAAAACAAATTCATGCCCCTGTGTATTCCGTCCCTGGTAACCATGATGAGCAGTATCCTGGTCCACCTATACAGACATTATTAAAAGATGCATTGGAGCAGAATAATGTGATTGATATAGAAGGGCAGATTATCGATTTTGATGAGTTTCGCTTAATTGGAATTGGTGATTTATGGGCGGGTAAAGCAAATATGCGATTTATGCCAGACTTACCACAAGATAAACCATGGCTCATTTTATCTCATAACCCTGATACAGTAGATATGGTGCCAGCATTACCTACACGACCATTAATGCTGGCTGGTCATACACATGGAGGGCAAATCGAACTTCCTTGGATTACAACGTATATTATGAAAAAAGTGTCTATTTTGGGGCACAAAAAAGGTTTTTATACACATGAACATGCTGATGTATTTGTAACGGTTGGGACTGGAATGGTTGGTGTTCCATTTCGATTTCGAGTTCCACCGACGATTGATATTATTGAACTCATATAAATTAAAAAAGCCAACTTTAAATAGTTGGCTTTTTTAAAAAATTACAAGTTAAGGAATAATAATAATCGTAACTCGGCGGTTATTCGCGCGGTTCTCGTCAGACGTATTTGGTACGAAAGGTTGGCTTGCACCACGACCAATCACAGTGACATTATTTGGTTTGAAACCCTGATGAATAAAAATCGAAGAAACGCTTTGAGCACGTTCTTCAGACAATTTCTGGTTATATTCAGGATTACCAATATCATCAGTGTGACCCACAACTTTTAATTTTTGCAGATCATACTTGTTCAATTGATTGGCAAGACGAACGATTTCTCTTTGATTTTCAGGTTTAATATCTGCTTTATTAAAGTCGAAAAGTAAACGTTCAGGCAGACCCAGACTCCAACCTTCTTCTGTTAAAACGAAACCTTCTTTTTTTAGCATTTTGACTTGACGATATTTCAAAGGACCAAAACTTAAACAGCCAGCCAATGTTAGGCAGAGTAATGCTACAAAGGAGATCTTAAAAGTGTGAGCGCGCATAACATGTCCTAAATTTCTGGTTTATAAAGAAACCAATGTGGATTTAAATTTTTAGCTTTATACATTGCTTGATCTGCTTGCATGACTAAATCATCTGGATTGTCTGCAAACTGTGAAAAAGCAATCCCTAAACTAAAGCTAAAATGGATAAGTTGACCGTTAAAATCCAAAGGCTCATCACAACTTGCTAGTAAACCTTCAGCGATTGTTTGTAAATGATCAGAATGATGGATGGTATGCAAAATGATTGCGAATTCATCACCACCCAAACGAGCAATAAAGTCTTCTTGTCTGACAGACTGCATTAATCGATGTGCCATTTCTCTTAATACCGCATCACCAGCAAGATGACCATAATGATCATTAATTGCTTTAAACTTATTATTATCTATGAAAATCAGTGCAGAATTGTGACGAAATTGCTTATTTTTAAAAATATTGAGCAATTCTTCATAAAAATAGTGTCGATTAGGTAAACCTGTGAGCTGATCATGGTGAGCTTGAAATGAAAGTTGGAGATTCTCTTTCTGTAAATGAGTATGCCAAACTTGTATTTCTTCTAAGAGCTCATTAAATACCGTATTAAGATTTTGAAACTCTTTAATATGGTTATTGGGGAAGCGTAAGTTGTAAGCTTTCTGATCACTCACTAATTGAGCAATATGCGTTAATGGTTTGATCGCTTGCATGATTTGGCGATAGGTAAGATTAACGGACCATAACAGAGCAATCACGATAAAAAACATTGATATGGCTAAGCCAATAATGATGGTCTTTAAAAAATGTAAAATGTTTTCAGAGCTACCATATAAAACCAATTCACCAACTTTTTTCTTATGATGCATCACAATAAGTTTAATTGGGTCGTGCAAGAACCAACGATCTAATATGCTCTGTAAAAATGAGGTATGTGCTATTTGCTTAGTACTTTCTGCTAATAATTGATGTTCTGGGTCATACACATGGATACTGCGAATAGCATGATCGGTTGTATAGTCAGCTAGGATTTGATCAATAGCACCTTTATCTTTAAAAACGACAGCAGGTTGAATGCGTTCAAGTACTGTTTGACTTAATAGCTGCAAATTCTGTTTAGCATAAGTTTCCATAGTAAACATGGAAATTGTTGCAAAAGTACAAGAGCAAATTAAAAAAGTAATTGCAAAAATCGTAAATTGAGATTTACGGAATAAAGCATGTAGCGAAGTAGATTGATATAAATTCGAAATCACTTTGATTACTCCGTATTCTTCGCCAAGATTAAGACTCGGGGGTCGATATGAACTTTGGAGTAACTCAAAGCATCTAGATTTACTTTAAATGTAGAAGAGGTCTTTTTGTTGTATAAACAGAAAATACTGCCGATTTCACATGCAGGGTTATTGATACTTAATGAAAGTAATGAACGCGATGGATAAGCTTGAATCAAATTTTGTTGCTGTTGCGGAGTTGTTGTTGAGAAATACACAACATGACATTCTGTTTTTTGAAAATCTTTTGAATTAACAGTCTGCACCTGATAGTCATATCCAAGTTGTTTAATATTGGACTGAAATTGATTCGAAGCCTCAGCATTATCTATCACACAAATAATTGGGCGAGATGTATTCGACCACTTGCTATAACTCAATATGGTTAATGCTAATTCATAAAAATTATGATTTGAAATGGCGTAACAAATCTGGCTCGTAGCGATCGACGCTAAAAGCAACAGTAATTGTACTTTTTTACTAATAAACCGTATTTTCAATCAAAAATGCCAAAAAATGTGAAGCAAGAGACACATTCTACTTAACTTAATTGTTTAAAAAAAGTTCTTATCGACAAAGAAAATAGATAAAAAGTAATTGATCAGTCTAAAAAATGTTCACTTAAATAAAAAGATTAAGAAAGGGGGGTTGTATTGGTTTGGGAATGCTGTAGAATGCACATCCATCGGCGGTGATGCAGATAAAAACTTGTTGAGAAACAAGGATTTGGCTAGATTGGTTGGGTTCTTGGATTGATTGATAGGTTTTAAAAATATCTAAATTACCTGTTGACTTTAAGATAAATTAGAGTAACATAGCCGACCTAGCTTGATGATGACGAATCATCAAGAAGATCATTAAGAGAATAGAAGAACAACTTGTGTGGATTTTTACTGGTTGATCGATCGAAAATATTTCATTGATTGAATGGTAGAAATTTCTCGAAGTTTATTTGAGCGAATTTTTAGTCAGAAAATTGATGAGCCAAGATTTGTAGCCATAAGCTACTAATGATTTTAAACTGAAGAGTTTGATCATGGCTCAGATTGAACGCTGGCGGCAGGCTTAACACATGCAAGTCGAGCGGAGATGAGGTGCTTGCACCTTATCTTAGCGGCGGACGGGTGAGTAATGCTTAGGAATCTGCCATTTAGTGGGGGACAACATTCCGAAAGGAATGCTAATACCGCATACGTCCTACGGGAGAAAGCAGGGGATCTTCGGACCTTGCGCTAAATGATGAGCCTAAGTCGGATTAGCTAGTTGGTGGGGTAAAGGCCTACCAAGGCGACGATCTGTAGCGGGTCTGAGAGGATGATCCGCCACACTGGGACTGAGACACGGCCCAGACTCCTACGGGAGGCAGCAGTGGGGAATATTGGACAATGGGCGGAAGCCTGATCCAGCCATGCCGCGTGTGTGAAGAAGGCCTTTTGGTTGTAAAGCACTTTAAGCGAGGAGGAGGCTACTAGTACTAATACTACTGGATAGTGGACGTTACTCGCAGAATAAGCACCGGCTAACTCTGTGCCAGCAGCCGCGGTAATACAGAGGGTGCGAGCGTTAATCGGATTTACTGGGCGTAAAGCGTGCGTAGGCGGCTTTTTAAGTCGGATGTGAAATCCCCGAGCTTAACTTGGGAATTGCATTCGATACTGGGAAGCTAGAGTATGGGAGAGGATGGTAGAATTCCAGGTGTAGCGGTGAAATGCGTAGAGATCTGGAGGAATACCGATGGCGAAGGCAGCCATCTGGCCTAATACTGACGCTGAGGTACGAAAGCATGGGGAGCAAACAGGATTAGATACCCTGGTAGTCCATGCCGTAAACGATGTCTACTAGCCGTTGGGGCCTTTGAGGCTTTAGTGGCGCAGCTAACGCGATAAGTAGACCGCCTGGGGAGTACGGTCGCAAGACTAAAACTCAAATGAATTGACGGGGGCCCGCACAAGCGGTGGAGCATGTGGTTTAATTCGATGCAACGCGAAGAACCTTACCTGGCCTTGACATACTAGAAACTTTCCAGAGATGGATTGGTGCCTTCGGGAATCTAGATACAGGTGCTGCATGGCTGTCGTCAGCTCGTGTCGTGAGATGTTGGGTTAAGTCCCGCAACGAGCGCAACCCTTTTCCTTACTTGCCAGCATTTCGGATGGGAACTTTAAGGATACTGCCAGTGACAAACTGGAGGAAGGCGGGGACGACGTCAAGTCATCATGGCCCTTACGGCCAGGGCTACACACGTGCTACAATGGTCGGTACAAAGGGTTGCTACCTAGCGATAGGATGCTAATCTCAAAAAGCCGATCGTAGTCCGGATTGGAGTCTGCAACTCGACTCCATGAAGTCGGAATCGCTAGTAATCGCGGATCAGAATGCCGCGGTGAATACGTTCCCGGGCCTTGTACACACCGCCCGTCACACCATGGGAGTTTGTTGCACCAGAAGTAGGTAGTCTAACCGCAAGGAGGACGCTTACCACGGTGTGGCCGATGACTGGGGTGAAGTCGTAACAAGGTAGCCGTAGGGGAACCTGCGGCTGGATCACCTCCTTAACGAAAGATTGGTGACTGGTAAGAATCCACAACAAGTTGTTCTTCGAAGATGTATCTGAGGGTCTGTAGCTCAGTTGGTTAGAGCACACGCTTGATAAGCGTGGGGTCACAAGTTCAAGTCTTGTCAGACCCACCAAATCTGATTGTAGTAGCTTAGATTGAAAGATATGTCGTTCATTAAGTGATAAGCTGGGGACTTAGCTTAGTTGGTAGAGCGCCTGCTTTGCACGCAGGAGGTCAGGAGTTCGACTCTCCTAGTCTCCACCATGAATTAAAAGAGTTTGTAAAAACGAACTTAATTCAAAGCTAAGAAGATTATAGAGTTTAGTGAATACAGTCCAAGTTGACTGGTTTATTAATCTCTGTGATTTATCACAGTTTACTGCTCACCGACGAGGTGGTAGTTAATCATTAACAGATTAGAAAATTGAGTCTGAAATAAATTGTTCACTCATTTGTTCGAAAGAACAAAATGAGAACTAGCAAAAACACTGAATCAAGCGTTTTGGTATATGAATTTAGATTGAAGCTGTATGGTGATTAAGTTCACAGACAACGAATAGTAGCAATTAAGTTTGCAACGCTAACACTCACTTGTATGTGTTAACGACTGTTTGGGGTTGTATAGTCAAGTAATTAAGTGCATGTGGTGGATGCCTTGGCAGTCAGAGGCGATGAAAGACGTAATAGCCTGCGATAAGCTCCGGGGAGGCGGCAAATATCCTTTGATCCGGAGATTTCTGAATGGGGGAACCCACCCGCTATAAGGCGGGTATCATAAGCTGAATACATAGGCTTATGAAGCGAACGAGGGGAAGTGAAACATCTCAGTACCCTTAGGAAAAGAAATCAATTGAGATTCCCTTAGTAGCGGCGAGCGAACGGGGAGCAGCCCATTAAGTTGTGTGTGTTCTAGTGGAACGCTCTGGGAAGTGCGAACGTAGAGGGTGATATTCCCGTACACGAAAGGGCACACACAATGATGACGAGTAGGGCGAGGCACGTGAAACCTTGTCTGAATATGGGGGGACCATCCTCCAAGGCTAAATACTCCTGACTGACCGATAGTGAACCAGTACCGTGAGGGAAAGGCGAAAAGAACCCCTGTGAGGGGAGTGAAATAGATCCTGAAACCGCATGCATACAAGCAGTGGGAGCCGACTTGTTCGGTGACTGCGTACCTTTTGTATAATGGGTCAGCGACTTATATTCAGTAGCGAGGTTAACCGTATAGGGGAGCCGTAGAGAAATCGAGTCTTAATAGGGCGTTTAGTTGCTGGGTATAGACCCGAAACCAGGCGATCTATCCATGAGCAGGTTGAAGGTTGGGTAACACTAACTGGAGGACCGAACCCACTGTCGTTGAAAAGCCAGGGGATGACTTGTGGATAGGGGTGAAAGGCTAATCAAGCCTGGTGATAGCTGGTTCTCCCCGAAAGCTATTTAGGTAGCGCCTCGGACGAATACCATTGGGGGTAGAGCACTGTTTCGGCTAGGGGGTCATCCCGACTTACCAAACCGATGCAAACTCCGAATACCAATGAGTACTATCCGGGAGACAGACTGCGGGTGCTAACGTCCGTAGTCAAGAGGAAAACAATCCAGACCGCCAGCTAAGGCCCCAAAATCATAGTTAAGTGGGAAACGATGTGGGAAGGCATAGACAGCTAGGAGGTTGGCTTAGAAGCAGCCACCCTTTAAAGAAAGCGTAATAGCTCACTAGTCGAGTCGGCCTGCGCGGAAGATGTAACGGGGCTAAAACTATGTGCCGAAGCTGCGGATTTGACATTAGTCAAGTGGTAGGGGAGCGTTCTGTAAGCCGATGAAGGTGTATTGAGAAGTATGCTGGAGGTATCAGAAGTGCGAATGCTGACGTGAGTAACGACAAAACGGGTGAAAAACCCGTTCGCTGAAAGACCAAGGGTTCCAGTCCAACGTTAATCGGGGCTGGGTGAGTCGACCCCTAAGGCGAGGCCGAGAGGCGTAGTCGATGGGAAATTGGTTAATATTCCAATACTTCTGTGTAATGCGATGAGAGGACGGAGAAGGTTAAGTCAGCCTGGCGTTGGTTGTCCAGGTGGAAGGTTGTAGGCATGTATCTTAGGCAAATCCGGGGTACTCTATGCTGAGAACTGATAGCAAGCTGTACTTGTACAGTGAAGTGGCTGATACCATGCTTCCAGGAAAAGTCTCTAAGCTTCAGTTACACAGGAATCGTACCCGAAACCGACACAGGTGGTCAGGTCGAGTAGACCAAAGCGCTTGAGAGAACTCTGCTGAAGGAACTAGGCAAAATGGTACCGTAACTTCGGGAGAAGGTACGCTGCTGACGGTGATGGGACTTGCTCCCTGAGCTATTGGCAGCCACAGAAACCAGGCCGCTGCAACTGTTTATTAAAAACATAGCACTCTGCAAACACGAAAGTGGACGTATAGGGTGTGATGCCTGCCCGGTGCTGGAAGGTTAATTGATGGGGTTAGCGTAAGCGAAGCTCTTGATCGAAGCCCCAGTAAACGGCGGCCGTAACTATAACGGTCCTAAGGTAGCGAAATTCCTTGTCGGGTAAGTTCCGACCTGCACGAATGGCATAATGATGGCGGCGCTGTCTCCAGCAGAGGCTCAGTGAAATCGAAATCGCTGTGAAGATGCAGTGTACCCGCGGCTAGACGGAAAGACCCCGTGAACCTTTACTGCAGCTTGACATTGAACTTTGACCTTACTTGTGTAGGATAGGTGGGAGGCTTTGAAGTTGGAACGCTAGTTCCAATGGAGCCGTCCTTGAAATACCACCCTGGTAATGTTGAGGTTCTAACTCTGCCCCGTAATCCGGGGCGAGGACCATGTCTGGTGGGTAGTTTGACTGGGGCGGTCTCCTCCTAAAGAGTAACGGAGGAGTACGAAGGTGCGCTCAGCGTGGTCGGAAATCACGCGTAGAGTATAAAGGCAAAAGCGCGCTTAACTGCGAGACCCACAAGTCGAGCAGGTACGAAAGTAGGTCTTAGTGATCCGGTGGTTCTGTATGGAAGGGCCATCGCTCAACGGATAAAAGGTACTCTGGGGATAACAGGCTGATACCGCCCAAGAGTTCATATCGACGGCGGTGTTTGGCACCTCGATGTCGGCTCATCTCATCCTGGGGCTGAAGCAGGTCCCAAGGGTATGGCTGTTCGCCATTTAAAGAGGTACGCGAGCTGGGTTTAGAACGTCGTGAGACAGTTCGGTCCCTATCTACCGTGGGCGCTGGAAATTTGAGAGGATCTGCTCCTAGTACGAGAGGACCAGAGTGGACGAACCTCTGGTGTACCGGTTGTGACGCCAGTCGCATCGCCGGGTAGCTATGTTCGGAAGGGATAACCGCTGAAAGCATCTAAGCGGGAAGCCTACCTCAAGATAAGATTTCCCTAGGAATTTATTCCTCTAAAGAGCCGTTCGAGACTAGGACGTTGATAGGTTGGGTGTGGAAGCACGGTGACGTGTGAAGCTGACCAATACTAATTGCTCGTGAGGCTTGACTATACAACACCCAAACAGTTGTTGTATTCAAGATAAATTCAATACATAACTTGATTTAGTGTGAAAACTAGTTACAATACAGACCCAATAATCTAATCCGTTAATAACTCTTTCGGTAATAAGTGGCAAAAAACGTAAGACCACCGAAAGCCAAAACAGTTTGCTGGCGACAATAGCAAGAGTGAACCACCTGATCCCTTCCCGAACTCAGAAGTGAAACCTCTTAGCGCTGATGGTAGTGTGGCGTTTGCCATGTGAGAGTAAGTCATCGCCAGCTTTTAAATCTAAACACCCCTAACCTAACGGTTGGGGGTGTTTTTTATTGTCCAGAGTTTTATATACTGAATCTTTATTTAAGATCTTTCTGATATGACTTGGATCGTTGTACAAAGTTTTTCCTTTCCATATGAGGCTCAGATCGCCAAAACGGAATTGGAAGCAGCTGAAATTGCACGTATTGAAAATGAACATACCATTAATATGGATTGGCTTTATTCCAATGCTTTAGGTGGTGTACGACTATTAGTTCCAGAACATTATGCAGAAGAAGCGAAAGTATTACTTGTACAAGATTTTAGCCAAGAAGTAGAACAACAGTTTGGAGCAAGTGAAAGCTGTCCTAATTGTGGTAGTACTGATATACAACCTTATACAGAAGGTAAACGCCCCGCTTATGTGATTTTTCTATTGCTTGGCTTTCCACTATTTTCTTATAAAAATGGAACGAAGTGTCGGCAGTGCCAACATTTTTGGAGTTAATGCCGTATAGCAAATCAGCAAGATGTTTTAAATCACCAATGATCTGTATATGCTCAAATTAAAATAAAAAGCGCATTGAAGTTTATGAATATTCAGAAAAATATTTTATGGGTAGATTGCACTGCGGCTGCATTTGCTGGGCTGGTCGTATTGCTTGCTGCACAATGGTTAAGTCAACTTTATCATTTACCCAAAGGGATTATTGTTTTCGTGGGTTGCGTGAATCTCTTATACGCATGTTATTCATTTACACTCGCCAATTATAAAAAATGTGCACTGTTCCTCATCAACATTTTGGTGATTGCAAATAGCATCTGGGTCTTGGCTTGTCTGGTTATGCTTTGGCGATTCTGGCAGGAAATGACAATCTTTGCAGTGATCCATATTGCTGTAGAGGCTGTCTTTGTTGGTGCTTTGGCTCGATTGGAATATGAATGGCGGCATCAACTTAAATTTTCTTATCACGAAAGAAATAACTAAATTAAGTGGGCATCATTTAAACAGCTTTGTCTAATACACTAGAAGATTATAAAAAGGACAATAAGATGGAATATAACGGAAGTTGTAATTGTGGAAAATCACCTTTATTGCGCAAGGTGATTTAACTAAAGCAATGTCATGTAACTGCTCGATCTGCCAAAGAAAAGCTTCTTTATTGTGGTTCTTACCGATAGATAAAGTTCATATCTCAGTTCGAATATGTTTTAACTAGTTACCAATTTAATAAGCATGTGATTGATCATCATTTTTGTAAGATCTGTGGTATTCATCCTTATGCTATAGGTATTGATCCGCATGGGAATAAGATGTAGGCCATTAATATTAGATGTATCGAAAATTTAGATTTGAAAAGCACAAAAATCAATCATTTTGATGGCCGTTTGGTGTAGTATTAAAATTTAGAGAAGAAAAATGACTAAGAAAAAACAGTTAAGTGCTGAACAGACGATCATGTTGTTTGAGATCCTAGAAAAGCGTTTTGAAGAAAATATGCATCGGCATCAAGCTTTAAATTGGGTTGATATTGAAAATCAGTTGAAACAGAAACCTGAAAAGCTATGGGTGTTGAATCAAATGGAAGAGACCGGTGGAGAACCTGATATCGTATCATTTGACTCAAAATTATCAGAAATCATCTTTTATGATTGTGCTATAGAAACGCCAAAAGGGCGTAGAAGTCTTTGTTATGATCGCGCTGCTTTAGATGCACGTAAAGAACATAAGCCCGAAAATAATGCGCTTGAAGTTGCAGAGACAATGGGTATTGAATTGCTCACAGAAGAACAATATAAACAATTACAGTCGGTTGAACATTTTGATCTAAAAACATCGAGTTGGGTAAAAACACCAGAAGATGTACGCAAATTAGGTGGAGCAATTTTTTGTGATTCTCGTTATGGACGAGTTTTTACTTATCATAATGGTGCGCAATCTTATTATGCGACTCGTGGTTTTCGTGGTCGACTAAAAATATAATTTTGTACTTTATGTCATTATTCTAATTTTTTTTAATTTTAAATTTTGCCAAGCGCTTGCTTGGTTTTTATGGTTTTGATACCTTAGTGCTCACTAAATATTCGAAAACAATGATCAATAATTACTAGGAAGTAAGCATGCTACTCAATCCCTTATATTACACTGAGCAACATTTAGCCTTTGCTGAGAGTGTTAGGCGCTTTACTGAAAAGGAAATTAGTCCTTTTATCAATGAATGGGATGAAGCGGAAACCTTTCCGAGAGAACTTTATAAAAAGGCTGCTGATATTGGCTTGCTTGGTGTTGGCTTTGATGAAAATTATGGTGGTATTGCGGGAACGGATGCATTTTATACTCTACTTGCCTCCGTTGAGTTGGCGAAGTGCGCATCAGGTGGTTTGGCTGCATCATTACTTTCACATACGATTGGTACGCCACCAATTCAGCATTTTGCTCAAGAAGAGGTCAAGGCTGAAGTCTTACCACAAATTTTGTCAGGAGAAAAAATTTCTGCATTAGCAATTACTGAACCTAGCGGTGGTTCGGATGTTGCGGCTTTGAAAACCCAAGCGGTTCGAGATGGTGACGATTATATTGTCAGTGGTGAAAAGACCTTTATTACATCGGGTATTCGTGCGGATTATTATTCTGTTGCAGTAAGAACTGATCCCGATGCGAAGGGCGCTAATGGTATTTCAATGTTGCTGATTGATGCGCATAGTGAAGGCATTACAAAATCAAAGCTAGATAAAATGGGCTGGTGGGCATCGGATACAGCTCATTTGCACTTTGATAGTGTGCGAGTACCAGCCAAAAACTTACTTGGTGCCGAAAATATGGGCTTCTTTGTCATTATGAACAACTTTAACATGGAGCGATTTTTTCTTGCTGCCAGTAGCTATGGTTATGCATTGGTTTGCTATGAAGAGGCTTTGGATTGGGCTCAACAACGTCAGACTTTTGGTAAACGCTTAATTGATCATCAAGTCGTGCGTCACAAGTTGGTCGATATGGCGACACGTTTAACTTCAACTCGCGCATTATTGGAAGATACGGCCTACCGTTTAGGAAAACCTGAATTACAGGGAAATGAACTGATTGCTCAGATTTGTATGCTCAAGAATGTGGCTACACAAACCATGCAATTCTGTGCCGATGCTGCGGTGCAGACATTAGGCGGTATGGGTTTTATGCGTGGTATGAAATCTGAACGTATCTATCGTGAAGTGAAAGTGAACATGATTGGTGGTGGTGCAGAGGAAATTATGAAAGACCTTGCCAGCCGCCAACTCGGTTATTAAGCGAAATTTTAAGGCTTTAGATCATGACGAGATTGGTCTAAAGCTGTATTTATAAAAGAACAACTAGTTAAATAATAATTTAGGAAAAAGACATGGATGGTTTATCACTTAACCCGATTTATTACACATCTGAACATCGGGCTTTTGCAGACAGTGTCAAACGTTTTGTAGAGAAAGAAATTTCACCTTATGTGAATGAATGGGACGAGGCAGGAACATTTCCACGAGCACTCTATCAACAGGCTGCAAATATCGGTTTAATGGGCTTAGGTTATGATGCTGAACATGGTGGCATTCCCGATGCAGATGCCTTTTATGTCATGTTGGCAGCAATTGAGATGGCAAAAGCTGGATCTGGTGGTGTACATATTTCGCTTATGATTCATAGCATTGGAACACCACCCATTCATCATTTTGCTCGACCTGAGATTCGTAATGAAGTTATGCCACAGATTATTGCAGGCGAAAAAATATCAGCCTTGGCGATTACCGAGCCTAGTGGCGGTTCTGATGTAGCAGCAATTAAAACCAAAGCAGTTCGAGAAGGAGACCATTATATTTTAAATGGTGAAAAGACCTTTATTACCTCAGGGATTCGTGCTGATTATTATACGGTTGCTGTAAAGACGGATCAGCAAGCACAAGGCGCCAAAGGTATTTCTATGTTACTGGTCGATGCACATAGCAAGGGAATAACCAAATCACCTTTACAGAAAATGGGTTGGTGGGCATCAGACACAGCGCATTTGCATTTTGACAATGTCCAAGTCCCAGTTAGTCATTTGTTGGGTGAGGAAAATGCTGGTTTTAAAGTCATTATGAATAACTTTAATATGGAGCGTTTTTGGCTAGCAGCGATGGCATATGGTTATGCCTTGGTCTGTTATGAGGAAGCCTTAGATTGGGCAAAACAGCGTCAAACTTTTGGAAAGCGCTTGGTAGATCATCAAGTGGTTCGCCACAAACTCGTAGATATGGCAACACAATTGACCTCAACACGAGCATTATTAGAAGATACAGCTTATCGAATGGGACAAAATGAGCTGCAAGGAGCAGGCCTCATTGCACAAATTTCGATGTCAAAGAATGTAGCGACTCGTACGATGCAATTTTGTGCGGATGCTGCTGTGCAAACTTTGGGTGGAATGGGTTTTATGCGTGGAACCAAGTCCGAACGAATTTATCGTGAAGTGAAAGTGAATATGATTGGTGGTGGTGCTGAAGAAATTATGAAGGATTTGATTAGTAAGCAGCTAGGCTATTAATACCTTTATGGCGAATAAAAAGTGTGGTTAATTTCCGCACTTTTTATTTTCAAATTTATTCTAGTTCAGCTAATTCTTCTAAAGAGATTTGGCGGATTTCAAATATAGGTTGTTTCAAAAATGAGTTCAAAGTTTTTATATCGATAAATTTTATATTATCTAGGGCAATACCTTCGATACTGTCTTTTTCAGCATCGTAACGAATATCTGGAGTCTGTTCGATAAATTGTTTGAATAACAGTGGACTATCGCTTAACTCGGCAAGTGGTTTGTCCATCAAGGCTTCGAACTCATAGTCCATCGCATAAATATTGGCTTCCCACATAACATCGCTAAAGTTTTCATCTTGGCTAGAAATAATACTGCCAGTTTCATAACCACTAAAATAGTCTTCTTCTGAATTGATCCAAAGCACATAGCAAGGTTGTGTCGAATCGATCTCTAAGAGTTGATACCAAACAATACCTGAAATTTTGGCAAATTTAAAAGCATCATCTTCATTCAGCTTAGGAATTTCTCCATCATCTATATTAAAAGTTTTTCCTGTTTTTTCTAAAATTAAAGCTTCAAGTTTTTCGTAGATTTCATCATCTGCTTCACCATTGCCAATGTCATAGTTACATAGTTCATCATAGTATAAGCCTTCGACGACTAGTGATTTGTATGCCTTTTCAGCTTCAGCTTTATCTGTATAAATCTGCTTGATCGCACCTGTTGAAACGCAATTGGTCAGATGCCATTCATCATTGTAAGCAAAGTCGTTTTGACGAATCACGTATTGGATATTGCTCATGTTTATTTCCCCTTTAATTAAGCAATTTTAGTTTTTAATTCTTGCAGTTTGGCTGCACTTGGCGGGACGGCCATACCATTGTCCATCCAAAGCTCAAAACGCATTGCATTGAAAAAGAAGTCTGGACTAATATCAAAAGCAATAAATTTGGCTTCGCCTTTTCCCATCATAGGAAGAATGGTATTGATAAACCAACTATTGTGAGTGATCAGTAAAGATTTTAGTTGACCTGTCACTGATAATGGAGAGAGTAATGTTGCTGATAGCTTTGGATCATCAATCACATCTGAGTGAAATTTTTCGAGGCGTTTAGCTAGTCCATCTGTAGGAATATCCTGCATTGCAGCAACGAAGTCTCCAATCGTTGGAATAAAGCGGTGATGGAAATCCACTAACAGATGATCTTTTTCACAAAGGTCTTTAACTTCTATGCTATTGCCAGCACTATTTTCGAAGTAATGTCCAAAAATCGGAATAATTACTTCTTGAACTCCCCAAAAGGTATGCAAAATACGATGGCGGTTGTCGGTGCATAGCATTTTTGTGCTGTCGATTAGCGCATGAATATCAATATAATCTTCAAGCTCGCCCCCACGACGTTTCACTGAAATATTGGCATGTTGAACTGGATTCATTTTTACTATTTCTTGTAATCTTTTGATGTTTAAGCAGAATAGCAGTTTTTAATTTGAACGAGAATAGAGGAAATTGGTTAGGCGTTAAGTTGTGTCGTTTGTTTTATTAAAGTAAAAGTCATCATTTAACTGAATTATTTTAACCATGTATTGCTGATAGTTTGAATATATAAGTGGCGGTAGCGCTGAAGAAATTATCAAAGACTTGATTAGTAAGCAGTCTGGTTACAGATATTTATATTTGGGAGACTATCTTATTAACTCAATCCAATAGTTTCCTTTCCCTTCTGGATGAACTGCTATATACCAAAGTGATGAATCTTTAGCATATACGAAAATTTGAAACCCCTGATCCTGCATTTCCTTTTTTGTACCATGATTTACAGTACTTATTTTAATTGGAATTGCACCTTGATCGCTAAAATACTTTAGGTCTATTGGTGAAAAAGTAAAAGAGCCGTTACCTTTATTCAAGTCTAGATCATTTGTTTCAACAATATTTGTTGTGCTGGGCGGTAAAATTGGAGGTAACCAACCGCGTTCAAAAGCATGTTCAGCTTTCGCATGCCGCAAATCTGTAAATTTGGTTGTAACGATATCATCTGTACAACCGAGTATTAGGCTGGAAAGTAAGATTATAAATGTTCGTTGCATATATTTTGCTCAAAAATATAAGAGGAAATTATTCATTATTTCAGTGCCATTTCCCAAACCATTTCAGTCAGTTCATCCACTTTGACTTTACCATCTGGGTTATACCACGTGACCGACCAAGAAATAGAACCACCAACTAATCGACGCCAAATAAATGCATCATGTTTAACTTTTCCTTGAGCACGTAATTTTTCAATCACATTGAGCCAAATTTGTTCATACTCATTGCGCATCTTTAAAAGATAGTCTTGTTTTTCTTTAGAGAGGGCAAACCATTCATGAACAAGTACGGCCATCGCGGCACCTGTATCCCCAGTAATAGAAATCAGTTCAGCTTTGATCAAATCACGTAATTGTTGTTCTGGCTCGTTTGAACGTTCGGCTGCTTCTTTTAAGCGGGCAAAGTTATAAATAATGGTTTGTTCCATGACAGTAGCTAAAATGTCATCTTTACTTTTGAAATGATGGAACAAGCTACCTGACTGGATACCAATAAATTCACCGAGTTGTCGAACCGTGGTTTTGTCATAACCTTGTTTATAGAATAGGTAAGCTGCACCCAGTAATAAACGCCCACGTGGACTATCGTCAAAACATACAATTTTAGGTATTTGCTCAATTGAAGTTGCGATCATGCCAGTCCGTCTATCCTATTAAATCTAGTGAGCATTGTAACAAAATTCATTTCATGAATTGTCTTATCTTTTTATAACAAGCATTTGCTTGGGTTTGTCTATTTTTGCCAATACAGCATATCATTATGTACTTTACAAACCAAGCACTTGCTTGGTAATGTTGGAGCAATTTAGAAATAACAATGAGAAAGCTCATGACAAGCATCAAGCAGGATGATCAGAAGGTAATCAAAATTGGGTGTGCATCAGGTTTTTGGGGGGATACCAATACAGCCGCTTTTCAGTTGGTGCATCTGAGTGATATTGATTATTTAGTCTTTGATTATTTGTCAGAAATTACCATGTCTATCATGGCAAAGGCAATGATGACCGATCCAAATCATGGTTATGCTTTAGATTTTGTTAGCCGAGTGATGGCACCACTGATTAATAAAATTGCTGAGAAAAAAATCAAAGTTATTAGTAATGCAGGGGGTGTTAATCCTTTAGCTTGTCGTGATGCCTTACAAAAAATAATTGATGAAAAAGGATTAGATTTAAAAGTTGCTGTGGTACTTGGGGATGATGTATTACCTAAACATGCTGAGCTACTAAAACAAAATGTTCAGGAAATGTTTAATGGTGAGGCTTTACCACATCATGTAGCTAGCAGTAATGCCTATTTAGGAGCAGTTGCGATCCGTGATGCCTTGGATTTAGGTGCGGATATTGTGATTACAGGTCGAGTGGTTGATTCGGCTGTGGTACTTGCACCCTTACTGCATGAATATAAATGGTCACTCGATGATTATGATAAGTTGGCTCAAGGCTCATTGGCGGGGCATGTGATTGAATGTGGTGCTCAATGTACAGGTGGTAATTTTACTGATTGGCGTTTAGTACAAGGCTTTGACAACATGGGCTTTCCAATTGTAGAAGTCAGTGCAGATTCCTCTTTTGTTGTGACTAAACCACAAGGTACAGGTGGTTTAGTATCGACTGCAACGGTCGCAGAGCAAATCGTTTATGAAATAGGTAATCCACAAGCCTATTTACTTCCTGATGTGACAGCTGATTTTAGCCAAGTTTATTTAGAACAAGTCGGTGAAGATCGAGTAAAAGTTACAGGTGCAACAGGTCGTGCACCAACGCAGCAATATAAAGTCAGTGCTACCTATGCGGATGGTTATCGTGTTTTAGTTAGCTTCTTGATTGCAGGTCGTGAAGCACCTGAAAAAGCTCAAACGATTGCCAATTCAATTCTAAATAAATGTGAACGTGTATTGGCTTTGCGTTCTGTTCCGCCATTTAGTGAAAAATCAATTGAAATTCTTGGGATCGAAAGTACTTATGGCCCGCATGCCAGAGTGAAAGATAGTCGTGAGGTGGTCGTCAAAATTGCTGTGAAACATATGTTTAAAGAAGCTTGTATGTTCTTTGCTTCGGAAATTGCACAAGCCTCCACAGGTATGGCACCTGCATTGGCGGGGATTGTTGGTGGTCGTCCTAAAGCTTCGGCGGTGGTTAAACTTTTCTCTTTCCTAATTGATAAAGATCAAATCAAGGTTAAGGTCGATTTTGCAGGGCAACGTCATGCTGTTGAGATTCCAACTGGCTCAACCGTACAGAGTTTTGTTCCGCACCCAATTGGTGAAGTCGCAATTTATCAAGGTGATGAAATTGAAGTGCCTTTGATTGAAGTCGCACATGCACGCAGTGGCGATAAGGGCAATCACAGCAATATTGGTGTTATTGCACGAAAGACTGAGTACTTACCTTGGATTCGAGCGGCATTAACTGAGGAAAATGTTGCTGATTATATGCAGCATGTACTTGATCCAGACAAATCAAAAGTCATTTGTTATGAACTGCCAGCCATGCATGCACTGAACTTTATGCTTGAAAATGCATTGGGTGGGGGGGGAATTGCTAGTTTGCGGATTGATCCGCAAGGTAAGGCTTTTGCACAGCAATTGTTAGATATGCCGGTGAAGGTGCCTAGAAAACTAATTGTCTGATCATCAATATCAACTAGTATATGAGTTTCGCTTGCACGAGATACTGTAAGCGAAACTCCAGTACTTTTTATATTATGTCTAGTCCACAAGAAATGAGATAGTTATAGATTGAGTCATAGTGTTTTTGAGGTCTTGTAGGGTCTGTTCCATCTACAGCCGGAATAAAAATAACCATACCTTGCCGAGCCCTGGTCAATAGAACTCTATAAGCATTGATAAGATAGCTTTTAGTCGAGTCTTTATTAATATTTTGCCACTTTGAGCCTTTAAAACTTTGAAATTGCCAACCTTGATCATAATAAAGATTAATATCCCAAGTTACGCAGGTATAGTCGATTTCAAGCCCTTGGATATCGAACTCAGTTGCTAATATCCTCTAAGTAATAAGATGAACGGGTATCATCCTGATGATTTAGAAACCAATCAGTTGGAGATATATCATTTTTAACATAGATACCTTCTGCTTTTAGTCTTTTAGCGCCTGAACTTGCGATAAGCCCAATTCGCTCAGTACCTCTAGCTTGATTTCTTAACCAGGCTTTTGCCTTGGCTAAGTCTCTCGTGATTTTAATTGGATAATTATTTTTAATTTCTTGATAAATTTTAGAAGCTTGATCATTTTGATTATCTAAAATAGATTGGATTAATGACGCAACTTTTTCACTTCGAAATGAGCGGACAGAGGTGGATAAATGAAGATCAGTTCTTTGATGTCCATGTTGCTGTAACCAATTTGATAAATCTGGATTATTTAGATAGGTATTTGGTTTAGCCAAAATTTTATCTGAATAATAAATATCCCAAGCTTGATATTTTGTTTTTAGCGACTCGATCCACTCTGAGACACCAGCTTCACCAGTATTAATTTCTTGACCACCGCCGATTACACATATAATTGTGCACCAGTCATCATGTCGATCCATTACACTGATTAGATATTCTGGTTCAGACATATCAAAGTTTGGAATTCCTTTTTTCTGTTGCATGAACTTGGAGACTTGTTCTTTTTGCCAAGCTCTTTGTGCTTCATCGAAAACAACAACTTTTTCAATCGGCGCATGAGGTGTTCTTAAATTATCATCTCTAAAATGATGAATATTTTGAATAAAAGCCTTGGCTTTTCGTTCAGCCTCTGTACGTGAAATTTTCTGGCCCCTTTTTTTAGCAGATTCTACCGAGTCTCTGGTTAGAGCTTCCCTCAATAGATCTACTAATGGGCCATTACCAGATAAAAATACTGAATGTTCTGATTCATCTGCTTTAAGTCGCTCATTCGCGATATTTAGACCCGCAAGAGTTTTCCCAGCCCCAGGAACACCTGTTAAAAAACAGATTGATTTCTTATGTTGGGTTTTAGAGTCTTCGATAATTTTATTTATTAAATGAGAGGTATTTGATAGGTTAATTGTACCAGCATCACTCCTTGAAATTTCTTTGACACTATGACCTTTATATAAGGCTTGAGCAGCCTCAATAATCGTTGGTGTCGGCTTATAAACGCTATTTTCCCAACTATGAATATCTAAGCTTTCTGTAGTTTTTGCTTGGTCTAAAATTTGAAGCAATATCTCTTTGAAATTTTCTTTATTACATAAAATGCAAGTTGTCAGGTTCAATGAACCATTGATATTAGAAGGTTTACTTGGAGCATTTGTAGCAATAAGAATGGGGACAATCGTTTTATTATGGCTGCCTTCATGAAAATTCTGTAAGTCAAGGCAATAGTCGATTGTCTGATTCTGAGCATAGTTTGAATAACTTCTGTCACCTACTTTGAACTCGATTACGAAAATCAAATTATTAATAATTAAAATGTTATCTACTCGTTTTCCCATTCTGGGGATGGAAAACTCGAAATATAAATGTCCACAAACATCATTAAGCTCTTGTTGTAGAAATTCAATTTGTTCTAGCCAAGCATTTTTCTGCAAATCTTCTAAATCATGTTGATGATGGCGTGCCAGTTGTCCAAAAATTGTATTTTTATTTTCGTTTAAAAAAGAATCTATCGAACTTTGATAATAACTTGTATTCATTGTGAGTTTTTAAATTTTAAAAATCTTAGATTGAACAATATCTTAGCATCAAAAATAATCAATTACTTAAAATAGTACGACTTCTGCTCTAAGTCACAATATGTACTTTACAAACCAAGCACTTGCTTGGTAGTGTATAGGCATTCAAAAATAATACATGAATGGATCTTATCAAAATGGCTTACCAATCAATTTTCAGGGCAGATGCATTTACTGACAAAGTGATTATCGTGACAGGCGGAGGTTCGGGTATTGGCCGTTGTACCGCACACGAATTGGCTTCTTTAGGCGCTCAGGTGGTGATCACTGGCCGCAAAATTGAAAAGTTAGAAAAAGTTAGCCAAGAAATTTTAGAAGATGGTGGCAAAGTCCATTTTATCGTCTGTGATAACCGTGATGAAGAACAAGTCAAAAACATGATTGCTGAAGTGATTGAAAAATTCAGCAAACTGGATGGTCTAGTCAATAACGCAGGTGGGCAATTCCCATCTGCACTTGAAAGTATTTCTGCCAATGGCTTTGATGCTGTAGTACGTAATAACCTGCATTCAACTTTTTACCTGATGCGTGAAGCCTATAACCAATGGATGGCAAAACACGGCGGTAGCATTGTCAATATGGCTGCTGATATGTGGGGCGGTATGCCAGGAATGGGACATTCTGGTGCAGCACGTTCGGGTGTGGATAACCTGACCAAAACCGCTTCAGTCGAGTGGGGGCGTTCAGGCGTTCGGGTTAATTGTGTCGCGCCGGGTTGGATTATTTCTTCTGGCATGGATAACTACAGTGGTGACTTTGCCAAATTCATTATTCCAAGTTTGGCAGGTAATGTGCCTTTAAAACGCATGGGTACAGAATCTGAGATATCTTCAGCGATTTGTTATTTACTTTCTGATGCTGCTGCATTTGTTTCAGGTGTGACCTTAAGAGTTGATGGTGCAGCTTCACAAGGAACACGGATGTATCCGTTAGCAGATGCAACGAATAGCCAGTCTTTTAATGGCTTCCATCGTGCATTTATTCCAGATGTACTCAAAGATCAGATTGAAAAAGCAGAGCAACAATCTGCCCAAGCGCAAGATGCAAATAAGGATTAAATCATGACTATTCTTCAATCTGAAATTGCAGTCGGTAGTGAACAATATCAACAAAATAGAGATGCTTTATTAAGCCAAATTGCAGAGGTGCGTGCCGTACAGCAAAAAGGCATTGATAAGTCTTACGCAGTAAAACCAAAGTTTGATAAGAAAGGCAAAATTCTCCCACACGAACGTGTACGTTTACTTCTCGATGCTGATTCACCTTTTGTGGAGTTATGCGGTCTAGTTGGCTACAACATGCATGATGATAAAGATGGTTCTGAAGCGGGTGGGGGTATTATTGCAGGAATTGGTTTTGTCAGTGGTGTTCGTGCTTTGGTCACTGCCAGTAATAGCGCAATCAAAGGTGGCACCATGTCACCGATGGGTGTACAAAAAACCTTACGTTTGCAAAAGATTGCGCTTGAACAAAAATTACCAATTGTGACATTGACCGAAAGTGGCGGCGCAAATTTAAATTATGCAGCCGAAGTGTTTACTTATGGCGGTATGACTTTTGCCAATCAGGCGAGAATGTCTGCGGCAGGGATTCCACAAATATCAGTTGTGCATGGTAATGCCACCGCAGGTGGTGCATATCAACCTGGTTTATCTGACTATGTGATTGCTGTCCGTAAGCAAACAGAAATGTTATTGGCTGGTCCACCATTATTGTTAGCAGCAACAGGTGAAGTGGCAACGGCTGAGGAACTCGGTGGTGCTGAAATGCATACTCAGGTTTCTGGTGTAGCTGAATATTTAGCTGAAAATGATGCTGATGGCATTCGTATTGCTCGTGAAATTTTTGAGCATTTGAACTGGAAAGAACAAACCAAAAGCCTCGATCAGGATTATAAAGAACCTCGTTACTCAGCCGAGGAGTTGTTAGGCATTATTCCGCAAGATCCGAAGCAACCTTTGGATATGAAAGAAATCGTGGCGCGGATTATTGATGATTCAGACTTTTTAGAATTTAAACAAGAATATGATGCGCTTACTGTTTGCGGTTGGGCAAAAATGGGTGGGGTACATATTGGAATTATCACCAATAATGGACCAATCACACCACAAGGAGCGGTTAAAGCCGCACAGTTTATTCATCTTTGTGAACAAACCCAACGACCACTTTTATTCTTGCATAATACCACGGGTTTTATGGTCGGAACGGATGCTGAACAAAACGGCATTATTAAACATGGTTCTAAGCTGATCCAAGCGGTTGCCAACGCGACTGTACCTAAAATCTCGATCATTGTTGCTGGTTCTTATGGAGCAGGTAACTACGCCATGTGTGGACGTAGTTTATCGCCTAACTTTATCTTTGCTTGGCCAAATTCGCACGTAGCGGTGATGGGTTCAGCACAGGCAGGAAAAGTGTTGCGTATCGTGGCTGAGGGTAAACAGAAAGCTTCAGGCATGGAACCGAATCCACAGATGTTGGATTTTCTAGAACAAAGTACTTCGATGAAATTGGAACAGCAATCGACCGCTTTATTTAATACAGCGATGTTACATGACGATGGCATTATCGATCCTAGAGACACGCGTAAAGTATTGATCTTCCTGTTACAGACCATTTATGAAGCACAGCAACGCGAGTTAAATCCAACTCGTTTTGGTGTATCACGTTTCTAATTCAACACAAAATTTAGTCAATAAAAATATTTAGGACAGAACTATGAAATTTACCGCAGAGCATGACGCTTTACGCCGTACCGCACGTCAGTTTGTAGAAAACGAACTTAATCCGTTTATTCCAGAATGGGAAGCCGCGGGACGTTTTCCGATCCATGAAGTCTTTAAGAAAATGGCTGATTTAGGTTTGCTTGGTATTTGTAAGCCCGAAGAAAATGGCGGTTTGGGTTTAGATTATTCGTATAACCTTGTGGTAGCAGAAGAATTAGGACGTGCAGCATGTGGTGGTGTGCCTCTAGCGATTGGTGTGCAAACCGATATGGCAACACCTGCACTTGCTCGTTTTGGTAGTAAAGAACTGAGAGAAGAGTTTCTGAATCCTGCGATTCGTGGTGAATATGTGGCATCAATTGCAGTTTCAGAAGTGCATGCAGGTTCAGATGTTGCAGCGGTTAAAACCACCGCAAAAAAAGATGGTGATGATTATGTGATTAATGGCAGCAAAATGTGGATTACTAATTCACTGCAAGCGGACTTCTTCTGCTTACTTGCGAATACTTCTGATGACAAACCGCATGTCAATAAATCAATGATCATTGTTCCTGCTAAAACCGCAGGCATTAGTTTCTCGGAACCATTGAATAAGCTAGGAATGCGTTCAACCACAACGGCTCAAGTTTATTTCGATAACGTTCGTGTACCACAGCGCAATCTGGTGGGTGCTGAGGGTATGGGCTTCATGATGCAGATGATGCAGTTTCAGGAAGAACGTATGTGGGCATGTGCAAATGCTGTCGGTGGTTTGGAAAATGTGATTCAACAAACCATTGATTACACTAAAGAACGGACGACATTTGGTCAGCCACTCATTAATAATCAATATGTGCATTTCCGTTTTGCTGAATTGATGACTGAGGTTGAAGCGCTAAAAGCTTTAACTTATCAAGCCTGTGAACAACATATCGCAGGAGAAAATGTAACGATGATGGCTTCGATGGCAAAGCTCAAAGCAGGGCGCTTAACTCGAGAAGTCGCAGATAGCTGCCTACAATATTGGGGTGGAAATGGCTTTATGTGGGAGAACCCTGCATCACAGTTGTATCGTGATGGACGTTTAGGTTCGATTGGCGGTGGTGCAGATGAAATTATGCTTGGGATCATCTGTAAGCTCATGGATATTCTGCCGAAGAAACAGAAATAAGATAGGAGAAGAAAAATGACACTTTCAACTTCTCTTATTGATTTACAAATAGATGAAAGTATCCAACTTGAACAACAAGGCAGTATCTTAACCCTGTGGCTGAATCGACCTGAAAGCCGTAATGCCATGAGCCTCAACATGGTTAATGCTATTCAACAGGTCTTTGCTCACATTGCTGATGATGTTTCGATTCGTGCGGTAATTTTGCGTGGTAAAGGCGGGCATTTCTGTGCGGGTGGTGATATTAAAGATATGGCAGCTTTGCGTGTTGAAGCAGCGAATGTGGGCAGTTTACAGCCTTATGTTGATTTTAACCGTCGTTTTGGTGCCATGATTGAACAAGTTGATCAAGCTCCGCAAACAGTTGTTGCAATTTTAGAAGGGGCAGTGCTCGGCGGTGGTTTTGGCTTAGCCTGTGTCTCGGATGTTGCGATTAGCCGTGATAATGCTCAATTTGGTCTACCTGAAACAGGTCTTGGAGTATTACCTGCACAAATTGCACCGTTCGTGGTGAAACGGATTGGACTGACTCAAGCGCGTCGTTTGGCGTTGTTAGGTTCACGTTTTAATGGTGAGACTGCACAGAAGTTAGGTGTGATACACGAAGTTGTGCGTGATGACGTTGAGCTTGAGCAATTGCTTACGGATACTATTCAACAGATCAAACGTGCTGCACCGTTGGCATCTCGAAACACCAAAGCATTGCTACATCGAACTTTAAATGAGCCTTTAGATTCTTTACTTGACGATGCTGCACAGCAGTTTGCTCAAGCGGTTGGTGGGGTAGAGGGTCAAGAAGGTACGATGGCATTTATTCAAAAACGTTTACCAAATTGGACTGAGCAATGATGAAATTTTCAAAAGTTTTAGTCGCAAATCGTGGTGAAATTGCCGTGCGTGTGATGCAAACGGCAAAAGCAATGGGTTATCAAACTGTTGCAGTGTATTCAGATGCAGATGTCAATGCTCGCCATGTTCAAGTAGCTGATGAAGCTGTATACATTGGTGTTTCTAAAGTCTCTGAGTCTTATTTGTCGATCACCAATATTATCGAAGCCTGCAAAAAGACTGGTGCCGATGCTGTTCATCCTGGTTATGGGTTTTTATCTGAAAATACCGATTTTGCCCAAGCTTGTAGCGACAACGGTATCACCTTTATTGGGCCAAACGCTGCTGCGATTCATTTAATGGGCAGCAAGCGCTTATCCAAAATTGCCATGATTGATGCAGGTGTACCGTGTGTACCTGGTTATGAGGGTGATCAGCAAGATATTCAATACTTGGCTGAGCAAGCGGAAAAAATTGGTTTTCCATTGATGGTCAAGGCATCTGCTGGTGGTGGTGGGCGTGGTATGCGCTTGGTTCACCAGTCTGCTGATTTACTCGAAGCTTTAAAAACAGCGCGTTCAGAAGCCGAAAATGCATTCGGTTCAGGTGAACTCATTATTGAAAAAGCAGTGATCGCACCCCGTCATGTGGAAATCCAGGTGTTTGGTGACACACATGGCAACTATGTTTATCTATTTGAACGAGATTGCTCAATTCAACGCCGTCATCAAAAAGTGGTAGAAGAAGCACCATGCCCAGTAATGACAACTGAGTTACGCCAGAAAATGGGAGAAGCTGCGGTGGCGGCAGCAAAATCCTGTGATTATATCGGCGCAGGTACGGTTGAATTTTTACTTGATCAGTCTGGCGAGTTCTATTTCCTTGAAATGAATACTCGTTTACAGGTTGAGCATCCTGTGACAGAAATGATTACGGGACTAGATTTGGTCGAGTGGCAACTCCGTGTCGCCAATGGTGAAACTCTGCCGTTACAACAACATGAACTGACTCTAAATGGCCATGCGATTGAAGTACGTTTATATGCCGAAGATCCACGTCAGGACTTCTTGCCACAAACGGGAAAAGTATTACGTTGGCAGCCTGCGGCGTTGCCTAGTGTCCGTATTGATCATGGCATGTTAGAGGCGGGCGAAATTAGCCCATTTTATGATCCGATGGTGGCTAAAGTGATTGCCTATGGTAAATCCCGTGAAGATGCCATTCGTCTATTAGCGCGTGCTGTTGATGATTGTGTATTGCTTGGTGTAAATAGCAATAAACAATTTTTGGTAAATTTATTGCGTCATCCGATTATTGTGGCGGGTGATACCAATACTGCATTTATCCAGCAGCATTTTCAGGATGACGTCAGCCTACATCAACAAGTTCCAACTCTTGAAAGTCTAGCGATTTCAGCAACACTATTTGCGCAACATAAGGCTTCAAAAACGGCATGGCAAACAGGCATTGCAACGCCGCTACCATTAAAGTTGAAATGTGCAGATCAACAACTGTCACTACAAGTCGAGATGGATCAACAGCAAGTCACCGTGCGATTATGTGATCAACAATGTACGATTCAGGTTGTAGAAATAAGCGATACTCAGATCATCTATAACGTTGATGGCGTGCGCCGTAAATTGAGTTATGTACTTGATCAAAATCAACTCTATTTAGATACAGTGAATGGTAATTTAGTGATTGAAAATATTACCTATGCCGCACCTGAAGCTGCTGAAGTGGTAGGGGATGGTAAAATCCGTGCGCCAATGGATGGGGCAATTGTGAATCTATTGGTCAATGCTGGAGACACTGTTAGCAAAGGGCAAACCTTATTGATTTTGGAAGCCATGAAAATCCAACAACAAATCAAGTCGGATGTTGACGGCGTGGTAGATGAGTTGATTGGTCAAATTGGACAACAAGTGAAAAAACGACAATTATTATTAAATGTCGCGATTGCATAAAATGTGTAAATTAAAAAGCTAGGTTCTACGCCTAGCTTTTTAATAACTCTTTCACAGCTAATAGCGAATTTTCAGAATTACCCTTTAATTCTTGGGTTGCAAATTCAGCTAGTGCTTGCTCATGTGCCAATAAATATCGAAGAAATTCTTGAGTCGTTGCATCGGCATGTTGATTCATTCGCTCAAACGTTTCCATAAAAGGTTTTGTACCTTGTTTGAGTAAATGCATTGCAACTTTCCAAGGAAGCTTTGCCATCGCGATACCTGATGCTTTCGCTTGCAACTTAATGTGTGGTCGAATTGAAGCAGTGTGACCCTGTTGCACTAAGAAATCTCCTAACCGTTGAAGTGTTTGAGTTTCCAGTTGTGCCAAAGTTTGCCATTTTTGCTGTTGTTCTATGGAACGGGAATGTTGGGCAGCATTCAGAAAAATTAATTCTCCTAAGATTTCTGATTCAAGTGCAATATTTAAGTCATGTTGAAATTTTGAATAGTTCATTCCATTGATTTCCATCAATAATCTTAGTTTTCCTTTTTATAAATACCACAATATTTGGTCAAAATGTATATTCAACCATCTGTATTCATGACACAGATGGTTTTAAAAATCATGATTAAGAGAACATTTTGAGACGTAAATCTTGCAAACGGGTTTCATATTGTTTTTGCCATTCTGCATCAGAAAGCTGCGATTTTAATGGCTGCATTTCTTGTTGGAGCTGTTGCACGGCTTGCTGATATTGATTGACTTGCTGCTGCTGTTGAACTTCACGTTGATCACGAAGTTGAATATCGTGTCGTTCTTGTTCGGTTAAATACTGCTGCTGCAATTTTTGTTTCAAACTTGCAATCTCAGCAGGATTATTTGAACTTTGATTCAGTAATTGAATCGCTTGTTCATAAAGCCCCATTTTGCTTTCCTGTTTTGTTGCGTCAGGATATTGACGCTGTAATTTCTCAAAAGCTTTTAGACGCTGTTCCGCACTCAGATTTTGATTCTGAGCCAAATCATTATAGGCAAAACGATAGTCTGCATAATGACGTTCTTGCCCAAAACCAAGCATTGCTTCGGCTTGCCCTAAAGTCTGTTCTCTGAGTTTCCACAATGCCTCGAAACGTTGTTTAGGCGATAAAGAAGTCGATAAGACGGTACTTTGCATTTGTTGCTCATATTGCGGCATACGCTTTAGTAAATTTTCAACTAAATGCGCAAACGCTTGATCAGGATAATTAGCTAATGCTTTTGCTAAAGCTGCATTGCAATCAGTCACTGTACAATTCGCCTTAAAATTATTAAGGAATTCTGTGATATTGCCAGGCTGCTGCTGTAATACTTTCAGTTGCTTTAATAAAGCGTCTTGTAGCAATTCATCCTTATTTTTATTTGACATATTTGCATCGTTCATCTGTATAGATGAATTTTCAGATGATGAGGTGGATTTGGTTTGCTGAATTGCAGCGGAAGAGGCAGTGCTCTTCCAAACTACAATTCCGACCAAGACCACTAAAACAATAATAATTGTCAGCAATAGTCTTTTATTCATACAGCATCCTGCTTATGGACTGTAATTAAATTGTCCCATTACAGGGAAATGGTCTGAGAGATCCCAAGTCATATACAAAGGATCTGCTGTGGTACGTAAAATACGCACATCGTTACGAGATTGTGTCGGTTGGCGATGTGTATTTGAAGCCACCACATAATCTAAATATTCAACGGCTGTGCCTCCTGAACCAGCCGCACCTGCTAATTTATTGACACGTGGATCAAATGTCGATGCGGTATAACCTGTACTTGGCGCTGCTGTTGCGTTGAGATTAGTCAGCATATTTTGATAATCTTGAGGCCATAACAGCTTATTGACATTGAAATCACCGCCCATCAACACTGCATCAAAACTTGGAATATTTTGTTGATTGACTAACTGGCGAATTTGCTGGAATTGGACTTGGCGAAGGGCACGTGCTTCATCGGTATCAAATGATGCAGTGTGTGTTGAAGTCACATGATAGGCTTTACCATTTTTAATAATTTCAGCATACAATACGCCTTTATCAGCAAAACAATCCGTTCCTGTACAGTCTGGATAGATTAATTGTGCAGTTTTCACGATTGGGTAGCGGCTAACGATCACGAGACCACTATCAAATAAGTTATAACCTGAACCCACTGGAATATGGGTTTGATATGGATATTGCTGAGCGAGTTGATTCAGCATACCCGTACGAGAAGAAGCAAAAGCTTCTTGCATCATAATCACATCATAACCATTTAAATGATTTGGTAACTCAGCTAAACGTTCACTGATCTTGCTTGCGACCATTGGCAGAGCATATACATTATAAGTCAGTACTTTTAATTCATCTGCACTGCTAGAAACAGGTTCTTGAACTGTATTTTGATGAATCGTGTAATGGAAATCATCATAGCCTCCAGTATATTCAGCTTTTACTGCGGCTTGTGCGGATAAACCAGCGTAAGTTGTATTGATTCGATGAATATCACGGTCTGAATACCATGGTGAAGTAGTGGTCGCCGTTTGAATACCGTGCTTAATCGTACTACCAGACCAAGTTCCCGTCATTGTTTGTTTCAACGTAACTTGTGAATTACCTGTACTTACAACTGTATCGAAATTATAGGTTTTTCCTGATTTTAGACCCGTATAGCGATTGATACGAAGTACACGTTTAGTTTCGTATGGTGCAATTTGAGTTGCTTCCTGCGCCCATTCATTGCCTTGTTGTAAAATATGTGTACCTGTTTGACTGATTTGAACAGAAACAGTTTGTGGTGTGGTATTGGTCACAAATACATAAGAATCAGCAACTGCATCTTGCGAAGCAAGACCTCCTAAAAGCAGTGCAAACCCTGCGCCAAACTTTAAGCTTCTCAGCCCCATAATACATCTCTCCATAGTGCATAATGATAAATAAACAAAGGACAACCAATAATTATAAAATATTCATTTTCGAAAATTTAATGATTGTTATTTGTTCGAAATTTATAATAATGAAAATATATTGCCAACGCATGTAAAAAACCAACCATTTATCTGAACTTATTGATAATTAATTCATTTTAAATTCTATAAATGTGATTTTTATCAAATAATTGCTTAAAAAAATGATTTATTTTGGTACTATTTTTTCTTTATTGAAAAAATAGTATTGTTTATTTCTATGAAAAAAAATTTATAAAAATAAATAAGTAAAAATTAAGAAAGAGAATGCATAAATTGATTAATCGTATTTTTTAATCATATGGATAGAGTAAGTGAGTGAGGAGAGTATTTTCGATTTTGAAAATAAAAATCTGAAAGCGCATCTCACTTTCAGATTTTTAGAAGAAAAATTAAGCTTGATCTGCATCCATAATCGCTGCACTAGCCTGTTTTAAGCTATAAAGTAATTGTCCTAAAAGAACGTCTTTATTACTTAATGTCACCATCACCATCGGATGGTGTGGTGCAGGAATTGAAGTCAGGATTGCTTTACCATTTTCAGCATCAAGCGTGATACTCTGACATCCATTTAATTGAATTTCATTTAAAAATGCACTAACCATCGCTAAAATTGAACTACTTACAGCAGCTAACTTAGTGCTGTTATAAGGATTCTTTTTATAGATTGATGCCAATTCAAAGCCATCCGTAGAACAAAGCATAATGTAATCAATACCACGGATATTCGTTAAAATGTCATTCGCCTGTGTTTTTGCTAATTGAATAAGTTCTTTTGGCGCAGTGCGTTGTTGGCTTGGGATACTGAACATAATTTTTCTCTTTATTAAAGTTATTAAGTCATTTAGTTCGTTGCTTTGAGATTGACTTCCAAGGCTGCAATTAAGGATTCAACCATCAGCAATATGTGTTCTTGTTTTCGGGCATCGATAAAAAACAAAGGGTATTGATATTCATTTTGAATCAACCAATCTCTATAAATTGAAGTTGGTTGACCTTTGTTCTCATCAATATGAGTAATACCAATTGATATATTTTTTGTATAGTCTTTAAATGTATCTAAATATCCCTCAAGTTCATCAAGTGGGAGTTTACTATTATGATCTACTAAAATAATAACACCAAGAGCACCTTGGCAAATCACTGGCCATATAAAATCAAAACGGGCTTGACCAGGTGTGCCATATAGTCCGATTTTGACACCATCATCTAAGGTAATTTCACCATAATCAATGCCAACCGTAGTTTGCATTTTATTATGAGCCTGACTATCTGTATTGAATGCTTCAGTTGCGAGTACTGGAACTTCAGAAAGTGATCTTATCGCTTCAGTTTTTCCAGCACCCATACTTCCAGCAAATACAATCTTATATTGTTGTAAAATCATATAATTCCTTAAAGCCCAAATCGGCGTCTAATTTTGCCGAAAAATTTATTAAAAAAATTGTGTTCTTCAACAGGCTGTTCGGCTGCTTCTGATTTCAAATAATGACTTTCTGTTGCTGGAATAATGTCTCCATTATTTGAAATGATGCAGGCAGCAATAAATTGTTGAACCGTTTGAATTGGGATTTTTAATTGCGTTGCGACTTGTGAAAGTTGGGCTCCTTGTATAAAACATGCTGAAAGCAAAAGTGTAAGTTTTCGATCCGCACTTTGACTAGGTTGAGGCCAATGTTCAATTTTAAAATATTCATTTTCATTCGGCGCAAGTCTTTGAAACTCTAAAGAATGCCAAAATAAATTCCATAACCAATCCTGTAAGTCATATTCAACTTTACGAGAAACTTTTGTGAAATCAAAAGTGGTCGCAAATTCATATTTAAAGCTATGATTGGTTTGCGTGTGTATGCGAGTTGGTTCTAACCATGCAATCTGACTACGTGTATCAATAATCGCTAAAGTCCCATGATCATCAAAAAGATGAAGACGAGCATTTTCAGGGTTTAGCATATCCTTTAAAAACTTTTCACTTACAGCGTTATGATTAGATAGAGAATCATTTTTAGGTTGTTGATGAGAAATATAACTTAGCAATCTAAGCTGTATCCAATTCTTTAAGGCATCCGTTTGTTGAAAGGGGAGGTAGAGTGTGTTGTCCTCCTCGATTTGGCAAGAACCTTGCCCCTTAGAAATTTTTAAACATGGTAATTGTTTTTGTTGAATAATACGTTGGATACCTTCAGTATCAAAAAAGTTTTCATTTATTAATAATAAATCGAGATTTGGGTCTGAAATATTGATCCAGTTGATGCCAAACTCATTAGGTATTGTTTTTCTAAGTTCTATTTTTAGTTCATCTGAAACTTTTAAACTTATACCTGAAATTGCGATATTAATGCAATGTCCATTCATAGTATCACTTTAATGTTTTATAAAATATTGGACTGCACGAAATTATACTTTTACTTAAGAATGATAATAGACCTCTTATATAATTCTAATTTTTATAATTAAAATAAATATAAGAAGTCTAATTTTTAAAAAATCTTAAGATTTTAATTAAGCAAAGTCTAATTCTTTTTCGAACGTTTTTAATTCGTGGCGTGCCATTGCTAAGTTTGATTTGCTACGATCTAATACAAGGTAAAGAAATAAATTTCCGTTACTCTCTAATGGTCGAATTAAGTGATATGCTTTACCAAGTGTAATTAGAATATCTTCAATATCATCATTAAGTTTGAGTGAGTTTGCAACACGACGTTTTGCGCGAATCACTTCAGTGTTACCTGCTGCTGCTAATTCTAAGTCAATTGCGCCCCCACCTTGAGTTGCAAGCGCTAAGCCACTTTCAGTGTCTACTAATGCCGCTGCCACAAAACCATCAATATTTGTCAAGCTTTCTAGTGAAATTTTAGCCATGATATTATCTCTACTTATGCATCTTTGTTTATGAATTTATATTCCCTGCTTTTGTTTTAGATTATTTTTCAAAAGCAGTTGATATCATTATAGGAAACTCTTTTATTAAATCAATAATACTTAAACACACTTAAAATAATAGAATTGGTAATAAATGACAGTTTTTGTCAAAAAAATAAATCAAAATCGTATATAAAAGTGTATTTTAAAAAAATATTGTGATTTTTATCACAAATACAGGGTGATTTTAATTATTTTTTTGATTGTAAATAAATGTAAATCTTTATAATTATATAGTTTTTCTTATTTTAGTATGATTTAAATATCTGTAAATGTTTGATAAAGAAAGTAATATACTTTCTTTATCATTTTTTAATATGCTTAAATAGTCGTCAGCTGAATGTAGCTGCAATATAAAAATAATAAAATAATAAGTGCTGTTACAGGTGCAATAATAAAAGACCATGTCGGTGTAGTTGGTTCTGGAGTTGAAATTTCTTCAGTATGTTGTGCTTGATGAACCATTTGATTAAATTCCTGTATCGTTGTTTCTAGAGAAACTTCTTGCTGTATGACTGGTTTTGAACCTAAAAGTTCAGTGAGTTGGTTGGTTGACCAAACCCAATCTTCTGCTTGTCCAGATAGATGTTCTATTTGACCTAAGAGAAGCTCACTTATACCTGTTTGACCAAAGCTACCTGTTTGGTCTAATTGATTTAATTCTGCGAATTGTAAAGTGAGTATTTCAGAAATACTTGACTCTAACTCAGAAGCGCTTAAAGCGGATTGATTATATGCAGAGGTTGTAAGATGTCTAGCTATTCCTTGAATATAAAGGGGATCAGATGCTTTTATTTCCTGATAGAGTTTTTGATTATCTTTTTTCCAAAGACTGATCAACTGTCCAAGAGCAAGCATATTCACTTCATCAATAAAATAAAGTCTTTCTTTTGATGTGTATTGATCAAAGAGCTGTGGTTTTTGAATTTTAATTTGTTCAGAAAAGTATTGAACTAAGTCAAATGCCATCGTGCATTTCCTCGCTTTTAATCTAGAATCCTGAGAGAAGGTTTTTTCTTATTCGGTTCGGCTTCTTGCTTTTTATCTTCTATTGGAGTTTCGATAGTCTCTTGAATATCGCCATATTCGCTTGGATCAAAAAATAAACCTTGTCCATTTTCTCTAGCATAGAGCCCTAAAACAGCGCGAATAGGTACATAAATATCTTTTGCAACCCCACCGAAACGAGCTGAAAATGAAATAGCATCATTATCCATATGAAATTGATGGATTGCATGTGGTGCTAGATTTAAAACGATTTGTCCATCTTTTACAAATTGTTGAGGAACATCTGTGTGTTGTTGTGTTGCATCAACGAGTAAATAAGGCGTCAATTGGTTATCACAAATCCATTCATAAATGGCACGTGCAAGATAAGGGCGTGTGGGCGTAACATTTAATTGATCTGACATAATTTACAAGCTTATTTAATCATAGGAATTAAATCATTGTAGCTGTTTTTTTCTTGAGCTGTCATTGATTTAATGAAAGATGGGCGACTGAAAATACGATGACAATATAAAAAAATAGGTCGGCAATGTTGTGATGGAAGTTCAATTCCCATACTTTTTAATCTGAGAAAAATTGGTGCGAGCATACAATCTAAGATTGAAAACGTCTCAGACATAAAAAAAGGAAAATGTTGAAATAATGGGGTAAGTGAAATAAGTGTATCTCTAAGTTCTTTCTGGGCTTTTTGTTTTTCTTGCGGGTTGAGCGTATCGGTATGTCTAAGCATTTGATCTGCAAGCTTGAACCAATCTTGTTCAAAACGCCAAATATATTGACGTTGCTCCGCTCTGGCCATTGGAGCATCCGCATAAAGCTTATTTTGACGATAGCGATCATCCAGATATTCACTAATGATATTTGGTGAAAAAAGTTTTAGATTTTGTTCAATCAACATAGGAAGTTGATTGTAGGGGTTGAGATCAGCCAAATCTTCATCTTCATGATCTGTGATAATCAGATGATATTTGATCTGCTTTTCAGCGAGTAAAAAACGAATCCAGTGTGAACGGAAATCATCTGCATGACTATAAAGTGTAATGCCCTGAACTGGGGTCGTTTCAACAGAAGACATATCACAAAGCTAATCAAGTAAACGGTTTAGCATACTAAAAAAATATAAGAAAAGCATCTTAGAAATATGTAGATCTATATAAATAAAAAAACCTCGGATAAATCCGAGGTTTTTTTGTCCAATTCGTAAAACGATTAACGTTTAGAGAATTGAGGACGTTTACGAGCTTTACGTAAACCAAGTTTCTTACGTTCAACTTCACGAGCATCACGAGTAACGAAACCAGCTTGACGAAGAGCAGGTTTTAAAGTTTCGTCAGCAGCGATCAATGCACGAGTAATACCGTGACGGATAGCGCCAGCTTGACCACCAATACCACCACCTTTAACAGTGATGTAAAGGTCAAATTTTTCAGTAACTTCTAAAAGCTCTAAAGGCTGACGTACAACCATACGAGCAGTTTCACGACCGAAATATTGCTCTAAAGTACGATTGTTGATTACGAGTTTGCCTGTACCAGCTGATAAGAAAACACGTGCAGTTGCGGTCTTACGGCGACCTGTACCATAGTTAGTAGCCATGTGCTGTATCCCTTAGATGTCCAAAACTTGTGGCTGTTGAGCAGTATGAGGATGCTCGCTACCAGCGTACACTTTCATTTTTTTGATCATTGCATAACCAAGAGGACCTTTTGGTAACATACCTTTAACAGCTTTTTCTAAAACTGCTTCAGGTTTGTGAGCGATTAACTTTTCAAAGTTAGTCTCACGGATACCACCAGGGAAACCAGTATGGCGATAGTATTTCTTATCAAGTGATTTATTACCAGTCACTTGAACGTGTTCAGCATTGATCACAACGATGTAGTCACCAGTGTCAACGTGAGGAGTATAAGAAGTTTTGTGCTTACCGCGTAAACGACGAGCGATTTCAGTCGCAAGGCGACCTAAAGTTTTGCCAGAAGCATCAACAACATACCAGTCGTGTTGAACTTCAGCAGGCTTAGCGCTGAGAGTTTTCATTAACCACTACCTATTATAGTTGGTTTGAGCAAGGAATCGCCCAAACAAAAGGAGACCGAATTCTATATGAATTTATAAAATCACACAAGAACAATTCATTGTTAATGTCATATTTTGCTGCAATGTGACTGATTTTGTAACTATATCGCCGTTAATTTTGAGCTACATTTTTTGGCTTGAGAGGCGATGGTATTTGACCTATCATTTTTGAATTAATTATTTGAAATAAGTAGAAGTATTTACCTCTTCTTTTGGGGAATTTGATGAAATTGTCGTTTTCTACAAACATTATTGTAGTCGCTATTTGCGTAATAGCTTGTTCTACACAAGCGAATGCACGACGCCTCTACAAATGGGTCGATCAGGGCAGTGTAACCAATTATTCTGAATTTCAGCCCAAAGAGGGTACAAGTCGTAAAGTTGAAGTGTTGGAAAGTCGTGGTGAGCATGTTGATCCAGCAATGATGGTCACTGCTGAAATGAAACCGATTGAAATACCAGATGATCAAACGAATCCCTTGGCGCAACCCTCAAGTTCTTCAGTGCAAGCAAATGCTCCTGTGCATCAACAATCATCGCAGACTGTGGTAAAACAAGGTGCTATCGCTTCTCCTTATACTTCTCATCCAGTAAATACAGCTCCATTACCAGAGAAGAAAGAACCACAACTCGTACAGCAGCCGCAATCTACAGAGAAAAAAGAGCCGATTGCAAATCCATTTATAGAGAAGCCGAGTAGTGCTGTGGTTGCTGCGGTAGAAAAGAAAGAAGAGGCGGTGGTTGTTCAACCTGAGAAAAAGGTACAACCAAAAATTAACCCGTGGACTCGTCAAGTTGAATTTGTGCCTTCTAATCTAGTGCCTGAAAATTTGCCTAAAGCGAAAAAGCCTTAAAAATTTTAAATTGTTCAGTATTTAATTTTATTCTCTTTCTTGATTGCTTCTTATCTAGTTATCTAGGAGGGCGCGCTGAGAGAATAGAATTTGATGAATAATCATTTCAAGTGCTTCATCAGCATTATGTTGTAGCATTTAATCGTTTTAATGTTATTCCCATTTAAATTCTGTTTTTATAGTGTATATCGCTGTATTTATTGATAGAAATTTATTTATTGTTTATCGGTTTGTAAATTTTCACTTCATGTTTTTTCCAAAAACTTTTGCCTATGTGGATAGTGGATTGTTTTTTTATCGGTGTTGTTTTGTCTATTGGGTGTTTAGCCAATCTTATGGGTATACACAAAACTTTCTAAATAAAAAACTTTCGGTAAACTATAATGTAATGCTTAAATTAGAATTGGTGAGTCATGTTGCCTTTGTATGTCACTTCTGGCGAGCCAGCCGGAATTGGACCAGATATTTGTCTAAGTCTAGCAAACCGTATTGATGAGCGACCGATCGTTATTCTGGCTGATATGCAGATGCTCCAACAGCGCGCCAAACAGTTAAATATTGATGTTGAACTTATTCCATTTCAAGGTGAGAAAAAGTCGAGTTTAGCAGGGCAACTTTTCGTTGAGCATGTGCCTTTAGCAAAACCTGTTATTCTAGGTCAGTTAGATTCAGCCAATGCTGCTTATGTGTTAGAGCAATTACGTCGTTCAGCTGACTATGCGATGTCGGGGCGGAGTGTAGGGGTTGCTACAGCGCCAGTGCAAAAGTCGATTATTAATGATGCAGGCATTCTATTTAGCGGACATACTGAGTTTTACCAAGAGTTTGCAGGTGTGGATCGTGTGGTGATGATGTTGGCGACTAAAACATTGCGTGTCGCATTAGCAACCACACATTTACCTTTGCGAGATATACCTGATGCGATTACTAAAGAGCGTTTGCATCAAGTGATTGATATTCTGATTCAAGACCTAAAAAGCAAATTTAAAATCGCACAACCACGTATTCTAGTCTGTGGCTTAAATCCACATGCAGGTGAAGATGGTTATTTAGGTCGAGAAGAAATCGACGTGATTAATCCAGTGCTAGAAAGCTATCGTGCACAAGGTATAGGGATGAGTCTTTGTTTGCCTGCAGATACCTTATTTACCCCAGAAAATCTAAAAGATGCAGATGCTGTTTTAGCAATGTATCACGATCAAGGTTTACCTGTGTTAAAATCACAAGGCTTTGGTGAAGCAGTAAACATTACATTAGGCTTGCCATTTATCCGAACTTCGGTCGATCATGGTACAGCACTTTCTCTTGCAGGCACTGGACAGGCAAAAGCATCAAGTTTGCATGTTGCAGTGGATTTAGCACTTGATTTAGCCCGTCAGTAATGGGCGAGTAAATTATTCACGTTGGAATTATTATGTATCAAATTAATGCCCTAAACCCTAAAGATGAAGGGCATCAGGCTCGAAAACGTTTTGGTCAAAACTTTTTACATGATCAACGTGTGATTGCCAAAATTGTACGTTCAGTTAATCCGCGTGCGGGCGAGAATATTGTCGAAATCGGACCGGGTTTAGCCGCATTAACATCGCCTTTGATTGGTGAGTGTGATGCGTTGACCGTAGTTGAGCTGGATCGAGATTTGGCAGCAGGGTTACCTGGGCGTGTGCCACATCCTGAACGTTTGACCATTATTGAAGCTGACGCATTAAAGTACGATTTCACCGAACTGTTTAAAGATGGTCGTCCACTGCGTGTGGTTGGAAATTTACCCTATAACATTTCTACGCCTTTGTTGTTCCATCTCTTGGAGTTTGGTGACAAAGTCAAAGACATGCATTTCATGTTGCAAAAGGAAGTGGTTGATCGTATTACAGCGACACCAAACACCAAAGAATATGGTCGTTTATCGGTGATGATCCAGTATTACTGTAAACCGACTTTCTTATTTGAAGTGCCACCAGGTTCATTTAATCCGCCACCAAAAGTGACATCAGCCGTATTTCGTTTGGAACCTTATGACGTTAAACCGATCGTAGCAAAAAATGAGAAAGCATTGGCGCGTTTAGTGGGGCATGTGTTTACCCAACGTCGTAAGACCTTGCGCAATAGCTTAAAAGGTATGTTGGTGGAAGATGGTTTTGAAAAAGCTGGTGTTGATCCGATGGCGCGTCCAGAAACCTTAAGCTTGGCTGATTTTGTCGCACTTTCTGATCAGATGGTATCTTAATGTCTAAACGCTATAACTATGTCATTGGTGATGTACAAGGTTGTTTTGAAGCGCTGAAAGCGTTACTGAAAGAAATTCGCTTTGATCCAGATCAAGACTTTTTATGGTTTGCGGGTGATTTAGTTGCACGTGGCGAAAACTCGGTGGGCGCATTACGCTTTATTAAAAAACTGGCTGATCGTGGTGCTGCGGCAACTGTACTAGGCAATCATGATCTGACCCTCATTGCTTGTGCTCGTGGTTTTAAAAAAGTTAAAGATAAAGATCGTACTCAAGAAGTGATTGATGCGATTGATGGTGATGAGCTGATTGATTGGTTGCGTAAACAGCCATTGAGTTTATCTCCGAATGATCAAACTCTGATTACTCATGCAGGTGTGCCGTGTATCTGGAATGCCGAACAAACTGTGGTATTGGCACAAGAAGTACAGCAGGTGGTAGGTCATGACGATCTCTCGGTTTTGGATGACTTTCTTGCCGAGATGTATGGTTCACAACCTGATTTATGGTCAGATGAGCTGACTGGTATGGCTCGTTTGCGTTGTATTACTAATTATCTGACCCGAATGCGTTTGACTGATGCCGAAGGGCGTTTAGAGTTTGACTTTAAAGATGCACTGGATGCACCGATGCCAGCAGGTTTCCAACCGTGGTTTGAGTTTGAAAGCCAGACAGCGAAAACACACCAATTGATTTTCGGGCATTGGGCGGCTTTACAAGGTAAAACTATTAGTCCTCAGATTCAAAATGTCGATGGTGGTTGTGTTTGGGGACAGCAGTTGATGGCATTCCGTTTAGAAGATCAACAGTTGTTTAAAGTGGATAATCCTTTAGCTTGATCAGCCTGTGATCTCTTTTAAATGCCCATTTTTATATTGAAATCGGGCATTTTCTATTTTAAGACTGTCAAAAAATTGTCATACACTGATCATTAAAGTGTCAAAAAATATTTATAAGCTAAAAGCATGAAAATAACGACACAAATGGATGGCGATATGCAAAGTACATACGCGACATCTCTACTAAAGCAAGAACAGTTTCCTGAAAGTTTTAAATTTTACTTTAAAAGGAAACAACTTAAAAATAAACAAGATGAATTGTCTGAACTTCGGGATTTAGTTCGTCCTCGTTTAAGAATCGCAATTGTCACTGAAACATGGCCACCAGAAATTAATGGTGTAGCATTATCGATGATGCAATTATGTCAGGGGCTACAACGGCTTGGACATAAAATTCTATTGGTCAGACCTATACAAAAAGCGATTTGTACAGAATTTTTACCTGAACAAGAATGCTTGGTGATGTCTCAGCCTATTCCAAAATACCCAAGTGTTCAATTTGGTTGGCCACAATATCTTAAAGTCTCTAAAGCATTTGAACAGTTCGCACCTGACGTGGTGCATATCGTGACTGAAGGTCCATTAGGTTTAACAGCGCTACAAGCTGCAAAGTCAAAAAAAATCGCCGTATCGAGTGGATTCCATTCAGCTTTCCAAGATTTTAGCCGTTTCTTTGACTTGGCTTTCTTGGTTAAGCCGATTCAACGTTACTTAACATGGTTCCATAACAGTACAGATGTCACGTGTGTACCCAGTCAATACACGGAACAAGCACTACGTGGCTTTGGCGTGACTTGTCCTTTAGTTGTTGTTGGGCGAGGTGTTGATACTGCGAAGTTTTCTCCAAAACATCGTTCACAGCAATTACGCCAACAATGGGGTGTAGATGCTGATACCCGTGTAATGCTGTATGTCGGGCGTTTATCACCAGAAAAAGAAATTGATGTCTTAATTAAGGCGTTCCACGCTTGGCAGAGACAGCAAGGTGCAAATACAAAATTTGTAATTGTTGGAGATGGGCCTGATCGTATTCGTTTGAGTAAATTAGCGATATCAGAAGATATTATTTTTACTGGTAGCTTAAGTGGTAAGAATCTTTCAGCCGCTTATGCAAGTGCAGATGTTTTCGCATTTGCTAGTCAAGCTGATACGTTTGGAAATGTAGTGCTAGAAGCAATTGCTAGCGGATTACCAGTGATTGCTTATGACTACGTATGTGCTCATCAGCATGTCAAACATGGTGTTACAGGTTGGTTGAGTCCTCTCGGACAGGCCGCAGATTTAACTCAATCCATTTGTCATTTGCCAGCTCTCCCAGAACTGAGACAAATGGGTTTATTGGCAAGTGAAACTGTACAAGAAACCAGTTGGCACTTTCCTGTACAACAATTAGAACAAGCACTTTATCAGGTAGCGAAGGAACCTCTTATGAACTCTACCTAAAGTATCCTCAGAAAGGAGAAAAGTATGAAATTTCAAAATGCAAAAATAAAAATGCTCGATCTAGACCTAAAAGGGTGTGTATACCTTAATCATCTCTCCCAGTCACAACGCATTGCCTTATTTTTTAAAACGATTAGTCGTTTGGGCGATGGACCATTTTGGTATGTCATGTTGTTATCAGTATGGATCGCACAAGGTTTGGCATACGTTCTGCAAATTCTATATTTGCTCGTTGCAGGTTCTGTTGGTACGGGGATTTATAAGTTTTTAAAGCATAAAACGACTCGACCACGCCCTTATCAAGTTCACCAAGTGATTGTGTTGGGCGAGCGACCATTGGATCATTTTAGTTTTCCATCAGGTCATACTTTGCATGCGGTCATGGTCACCATCACATTAGGCTATATCCAACCGTTGTTATTAATCTTGATGTTGCCATTTACGATTCTGGTTGTATTGTCCCGTATGATTTTAGGATTACATTATCCAAGTGATGTGATCGTGGGGGCGGTGATTGGTGCATCCGTTGCTAGCTGTATTATTTTGTTGGCACCAAGCTTCAATATCATTCTTTAAATAATTTAACGGGTTTTAATGATAGAAGACTATTTTTTAAATCTTGGGATTTGTTAAAGTACGCTCAATCACAAACTGTTAATTAGGTTATCAAATGGGCTTACGTTGGACAGATACGATTGATATCGCAATCGAACTTACTGAAGCACACCCAGATGTAGATCCTCAATGGATTCGTTTTACTGATTTACATGCTTGGGTTTGTGCTTTACCAGACTTTAATGATGACCCAAATAAGTCGACGGAAGGTTTGCTTGAAGCGATTCAAATGGCTTGGTTGGATGAAGTTCGTTAAAAAAACATCAGAAATCACTGAACTTTTACAGATTCAAGCTGATTATTGGCGATGACATCGGTATAATGCGGCAAATTTTTTAGTTTACACCATAAATAGGAGTCAATCATGGCGATTGAACGTACTTTATCTATCGTAAAACCAGATGCAGTTTCTAAAAACCACATTGGTGACATTTTTGCTCGTTTTGAAAAAGCGGGTTTAAAAATTGTTGCTACTAAAATGAAACACCTTTCTCAAGCTGATGCTGAAGGTTTCTATGCTGAGCACAAAGAACGTGGTTTCTTTGGTGATTTAGTTGCATTCATGACTTCTGGCCCAGTTGTTGTTTCTGTTCTTGAAGGCGAAAATGCTGTTCTTGCTCACCGTGAAATCTTAGGTGCTACAAACCCTAAAGAAGCAGCTCCAGGTACAATCCGCGCTGATTTCGCTGTAAGCATCGACGAAAATGCTGCTCACGGTTCTGACTCAGTTGCTTCTGCTGAGCGTGAAATCGCTTACTTCTTTGCTGATAACGAGATCTGCCCACGCACTCGTTAATCCAAAGTATTCAAGCCAGATAAGTGGTATACTACTTATCTGGTTTTTTATTTTTTATAGATTGAGTTGTGTGAAAAATACACAGCATTTTCTAGCGCTGATATCGTTTAGGTAAATATACATGAGTTCTGTAGTGGTCGTTTCATCTGAGAATGTCGATGAAAAACAACAGTCTTTAACTACGTCTGTCGTTCAAGCTGCCGATAAGAAAGTAAATTTACTTGGCATGTCCAGAGCTGAATTAGAAAAGTTCTTTGAAGACTTAGGCGAAAAGAAGTTTCGTGCTAGTCAAGTCATGAAATGGATACACCAGTTTTTCGTCACTGATTTTGCTGAAATGAGTAATATTTCAGGAAAATTGCGCGAAAAATTAGAAAAGATTTGTGAAATTAAAGCCCCAGAGGTGGTACACCGCAACTATTCTAAAGACGGTACCCGTAAATGGGTGTTTCGTGTAGGTGATGGTGAAGGTTCTCTGGTTGAAACCGTACTGATTCCTGCGGAAGATAAAACAGGTGCACGTAAAACCCTGTGTATTTCATCACAAGTGGGTTGTGCACTGGATTGTTCATTCTGTTCGACGGGTAAACAAGGTTTCCAACGTGATTTAACACCAGCAGAAATCATCGGTCAGTTGTGGATGGCAAATTATTCTTATATGGAAGATGTGCCTGTTGCTGAGCGTGAACGTACCGTGACCAATGTGGTCATGATGGGTATGGGCGAACCTTTACTTAATTACGATGCAGTACTCAGCTCAATGCAGCTCATGTTAGATGATTTTGCCTACGGAATGTCTAAACGCCGTGTGACCTTATCAACATCAGGTGTTGTTCCAAAAATTGATCAATTGGCGCAAGACATTGATGTTGCACTTGCGATTTCATTACATGCACCAAATGATGAACTACGTAATGAATTGGTTCCTATTAATAAAAAATATCCGTTGCAGCAACTTATTGCTGCGTGCCAACGTTATTTAGCTAAAGATGGTAATGAAAGCTCACGTCGCCATGTCACTATCGAATATGTGATGTTGGAGGGTGTAAATGATCACCCTGAGCATGCACAGCAATTATTAAAATTATTGAAAAACTTGCCAAGTAAAATCAATCTGATCCCATTTAATCCATTTCCGCATGCACCTTACGGACGTTCGAGTCGTAATCGCATCATTGCCTTTCAAAAAACTTTGTCTGACGCTGGATTTGTGTGTACGATTCGTCAGACACGTGGCGATGATATCGATGCTGCATGTGGTCAATTGGTAGGACAGGTTGCTGACCGTACGCGTCGTGCGGAACAGTGGAAGAAGAAAGTGGCGCAACGACAAGAAATTTTGCGCACACAAGGATAAAACTTGGGGATATAGCGTTGAATACAACTCGACTAAAAACGATTATAACGACTACTGTTGTGTTTACTGTAATGGGTTTAACAGCTTGTCAATCTTCGACAGGGTTGAAGAAAGACCCAGAAAAAGCTGTTCAAGTTCGTTCTCAACTGGCTGCTGAATATATTCGTACAGGTGATTTGGATTCCGCTAAACGTTCTCTTGATCAAGCTTTAAATATTAATTCGCGTGATGCAAACGCCAATATGATGATGGGGATTCTACTGCAACAAGAAGGTAGTAAGTCCAATATGGAAAAAGCAGATGCTTATTTTAAGCGTGCGATTTCTTCAGAACCAGATAATGCACAAGCTCGTAATAATTACGGTACATATTTGTATCAAATGCAACGTTATAATGAAGCGATTGAGCAATTTACCCGTGCAGGTGCAACCTTAGGTTATGAACAGCGATTTCAATCGTTGGAAAACTTGGGGCGAATCTATTTAAAGTTAGGCGATGTTGCGAATGCTGAAAAAGCATTCAAACAAGCGCTACAAGCAAATCGTAACGCAACTATTTCAATGTTAGAGTTGGCAGAAATTTTCTATTTGCAACAAAATAATAGAGATGCATCGCAATTATACGAACAGTATGTTCGTAATGTGGGGCAAAAAAACCAAGGTGCACGTGCACTTTGGATTGGTTTACGCATTGCTCGAGCGAGTGCGGATCAATTAGGAATGCAAGTGTTAGTGAATCAATTACGAGCATTATTTCCTGATAGTCCAGAATATCAACGTTATTTGCAATTACAGTACAGTACTGAGGCCGTATGGAAATAAATCCAAATTCACATCAGCCAACTGGCTCAACCTCGCCATCGTCAACGTTAGGAAATATTCAACGACCTGGTGAGTATTTGCGTCAAATTCGTATTGCACAAAAGAAAGAACTTGAAGAAATTGCAAGCGTATTGAATATGCCCGTTAAAACATTAACGGCATTAGAGCAAGATGACTATAAATCATTACCTGAGGCGACCTTTATCAAAGGTTACTATCGAGCTTATGCAAAATATTTAAATGCAGACGCAAGTGTGATTATTCAGCGTTTTGATGAAATTTATGTTAATGATACTGGCCTTAAAGCAAACCATGCCTTGAATAATTCTCCTATCAAGATCATGGGTAAACTATCTGGTTCGAAAAGTGTACGTAACCGTAAATGGTTGAAGCGTATTGCTATTTTAGCTGCTGTTTTAGTCTTAGGTTGGTTGGCGGTGATGGCTGTACAAAATTGGACATCTAGCCACAAAGATGATGCAGAAGTTGAAGCGCCGAAAGCAAAAAGTTCTGATGTCGAAATTATACCGATGGGAACGGCAACGAACGTAACTTCTGGCGATCAGTTAGTTTTGAATTTTAGTCGACCAACATCTGTGCATATTGTTGATGCAACAGGTAAAGTATTGGCAACAGGTCGTCAAGCATCTACATTAACTTTGAGTGGTGAATCACCATTCCAAATTCGTTTAGATGATGCAACAGCTGTATCCTTGACCTTGAATCAGGAGCAAATATCTTTGTCTCCATATACGGTTAATGGAAAAGCAGAATTCCGTTTGTCTCGTTAATGCCAAAGAGTAGAGCTATACGATGATTGTGAATCCAATTAAACGCCGTCCAACACGTAAAATTCGTGTTGGTTCAGTGTATGTCGGTGGTGATGCCCCGATCAGTGTTCAAAGTATGACCAATACTGAAACCTGTGATGTGGATGCAACTGTAGCGCAAATCCAGCGCTGTGCAGATGCAGGTGCGGATATCATGCGTGTTTCTGTACCGTCAATGGAAGCAGCAGAAGCTTTTGGGGCAATTCGAAAACGAGTCTCTGTACCATTGGTTGCTGATATTCACTTTGATCATCGTATTGCTTTAGCAGTTGCGGACTATGGTGCAGATTGTTTGCGCATTAATCCGGGTAATATTGGTTCGGATCAGAAAGTACGTGAAGTTGTTGCTGCGGCAAAACATCATGGTATTTCCATTCGTATCGGTGTGAATGCAGGTTCTCTGGAAAAAGACTTACAAGTCAAATATGGTGAGCCGACAGGGCAGGCCTTACTTGAGTCAGCGATGCGTCATATCGATATTCTCGACCGTTTAGATTTCCATGAGTTTAAAGTCAGTGTTAAAGCATCCAATGTGTTTTTAACGATGGATGCCTATCGTTTGCTGTCTCAACAGATAGATAATCCACTGCATCTTGGTGTGACTGAAGCAGGTATTTACCGTACGGGTACAGTCAAATCAGCAATTGCCTTGGGTGGACTGTTGATGGAAGGCATTGGCGATACCATGCGTATTTCGCTCGCGGCTGAACCTGAAGATGAAATTAAAATCGGTTTTGATATTTTAAAATCGTTGGGCTTACGCTCAAATGGGATTAACTTTATTGCTTGCCCAAGCTGCTCACGTCAGGAATTTAATGTGATTCAAGTGATGCAGGCTTTGGAAGAGCGCCTAGAAGATATCCGCACCCCGATGGATTTATCCGTGATTGGATGTAAAGTGAATGGTCCTGGTGAAGCTAAAGAGGCGGATATCGGTATCGTTGGCGCATCACCGCGTTCGCTAGTCTATCGTAACGGTGAAAAAAGTCATTTAATTGACACAAATCAGTTGGTTGATGAAATTGAAACAATGGTTCGTCAACGTGTTCAAGAGCTTGAAGAAGCTAAATCTAAAGAAATTATTCGTAGTTCATCATGAGTTCAATTGTCGCGATCAAAGGTTTTAATGACACCCTTCCAACACAAACTGCTGCTTGGAGAAGTCTGGAACAACAATTAGCATCTTTAATGGATGCCTATGGCTATCAACAAATCCGTTTACCGATCGTTGAACAAACTGGTTTGTTTAAGCGTGCAATTGGTGATGCAACCGATATCGTTGAAAAGGAAATGTATACCTTTTTTGATAAAGGTACACCACCTGAATCGCTGACTTTGCGTCCAGAAGGTACGGCTGGGTGTGTGCGTGCGATGTTGGAACATAACTTATTGCGTGGCGCAACACCGCGTGTTTGGTATGTGGGTCCAATGTTCCGCTATGAAAAGCCACAAAAAGGTCGCTATCGCCAGTTCCATCAATTTGGTGTTGAAACTTTTGGTGTAGCAACGCCAGATATTGATGCAGAAATCATTTTAATGACGGCTCGCCTATGGAAACGTATGGGTGTTGCAGCAAATGTTCGTCTAGAACTCAATACTTTAGGTGAGATGGATGAGCGCGCGGAATATCGTGCTGCTTTGGTTGAGTTTTTAAATCAGCACAAAGATGCATTAGATGAGGATTCACAACGCCGTTTAAGTACCAATCCATTACGTATTTTAGACTCTAAAATTGAATCAACACAAAAGATTTTAGAAAATGCACCAAAGTTGCATGATTTCTTAAAAGAAGATTCGATTAATCATTTCCAACAGTTACAACAGTACCTCACTGATGCAGGCGTTGAGTTTGTAATTAACCAGAAGTTAGTACGTGGTTTGGACTACTACAACAAAACTGTATTCGAATGGACGACAACGATGTTGGGTTCACAAGGAACAGTTTGTGCAGGCGGACGTTACGATGGCTTGGTAGGACAACTGAAAGGTAAAGCCGATCAATCTGTACCTGCGGTTGGTTTTGCAATGGGTATGGAGCGTTTACTGTTGTTGCTTGAGCAGGTTGAACAAGCTCAAGAAGTCCGTGATTGTGAAGTTTTCTTATTGGCTGAGCCTGCATTTCAAGCTAAAGCTTTAGTATTAGCAGAGCAAATCCGTGACCAGTTAGAAGCAGCAAACAGCTCAATTCGTCTGAAAACAGGTTCACAAGGCAGTATGAAAAGCCAAATGAAAAAGGCTGATCAATCTGGTGCAATCTATGCAGTGATTTTGGGTGAGCGCGAGTGGGAATCACAACAGCTTTTGGTCAAAGAGCTAGCGACGGGTGAGCAGGCGCAGGTCGCTTTAACTGAGCTGACATCTTTTTTTATCGAAAAATTTAAACAATAAATTGCACAATATTTAGGGAAAGGACAATCACATGAGTTTAAGTGATGAAGAACAACTCGACCAATTAAAGTCTTTTGGCAAAAAATATGGTTCTGCCATGATTAGCGGGATTCTGATTGCCTTGATTGCCTTTTTCGGATGGGAATATTGGCAAAAGAAAAATTTAGCTGAGGCACAGAGTCAAACGGCGAAAGTACAAAAATTGATGGACGAAGCTAAGGCTGCATCAGGTCAACCAAATGCTTTCGCTACAGTATCTGAAGCAGCAGATAAAATTGTGAAAGATGATGCTAACTCGGTTCAAGCGATTCAAACCCAATTTATCTTGGCAAAGCTTGCTTATGATAAACAAGACTACGCTGCAGCTGAAAAAGCATTAAAGAAAGTTGAAAACTCAAAAGTTAAAGATGTAGGTTTATTGCAAATTGTAAAAATACGTTTAGCGGATTCACAATTAGCACAAAAGAAATATGATGAGGCGCTGAAAACCTTATCAAACGTGACTGAACCAGCGTTTAAAGCAACGGCGGAAGAGTTACGTGGTGATATTTTTGTTGCAAAGAAAGATACTGCATCTGCGCGAAAAGCATATCAAAGTGCTTGGGATAGCCTAATTGAACGTAAACAAGAGCGTCAGCTTTTACAAATTAAACTCGAAAGCGTTGGTATTTTAGTAGATGATCCTGAAATTGAGCGCCCGATCTTAGATACCAAAGTGGATGAGTCTTAATGCAGAACAAACTAAAATTACCTTTGGCAATTGCAATTGCTTCAGCTTTATTAATTGGATGTTCAACCAATAAAGTAAAAGAAGTGAAACCGAATCCGTTGCCAAAAATTACGCAACAGCAAGGCTTAAATCTGGTCTTTTCTCAAAGTGTTTCGTCGACAAATGCAGCAGAAGCTTTGCGCTTGCAGTTAGATACAGATAACGGTGTAATTTTTGCGATTGATCCAGATGGTCAGGTTTCTGCTTATAAGGGTAAGCAGCGTCTTTGGAAAAGTAAGGTTACTAAGCAAGAACTCACTGCTGGTGTAGAAGCGGGTGAGGGTATTGTCGTTATTGGTAACCGTAAGGGTGAATTATTTGCTTTAGATCAGGCTACTGGTAGCCAAAAATGGTCTGCCAAATTATCTGGTGCGATTTTGTCTCCTTCACTCATTCAATCGGGACGAGTTATTACGATTGCAAATGACGGTACTGTATTTGCGCATGATGCTGTTACTGGACAGCAAGTGTGGGCATATAAATTACCAAACGTTCAGTTTAGTTTACGTGGTCAACCTGCACCCGTTCGTTTAGATGAACGCACTGTCGTTGTTGCATCCGCGAATGCTTATGTTTATGCATTGGATGTAATTAGTGGTGTGCCGCGTTTCCAACGTCGAGTTGCAGTAAGCGATGGTCGTTCGGATATTCAACGTTTGATTGATGTTGTCGGTGACCCAGTTGTTGCAGGTCAATATCTGGTAACAACCAGTTTCCAAGGGCAAGTCACAACTACTGATCTTACGACACAGCGTGTGGTATGGAGTGAGGAAGCAAGTAGTACCAATAGCGCTGAAGTTTTAGGTGATAAAGTTTTTGTCTCGACTGCAGATGGAAAATTGAAAGCTTATAATTTAGCGACAGGTGAACTTTTTTGGCAGAATGAGGAATTACTTAACCGTCAATTGAGTAATCCTGTGATGCTTGGACAGAACCTTGTGGTTGGCGATTTAGATGGAGTTATTCATTTGATTGATCCAAATACAGGGAAGTTGATTGGTCGTGCGAAAACCAGTGGTGAAGTCCGTTCATTGCGTGTAATCGATAATCAGCTTTACGTTGCAACTCGAAAAGGTGAATTAAGCATTTGGCAGAATCGTTAATTTTGCCTTAGCTTGTGGTAAAATATTTAATTAGCAATTGCTAATAAAAGAATGATCGGGGTATTTGTTTGAACAAAACCCCGAATTTTTATTGTGATTATTTGATCACCAAAATCTTCCATACTGTTTCTGATACGATGTCATCAACGATGGCTCGTCTGAATTAAGGTTAATTTATGAAACCCGTTATTGCGCTTATTGGTCGTCCAAACGTCGGAAAATCAACGCTATTTAACCAAATCACTAAAAGTCGTGATGCTTTGGTTGCTGACTTCGCTGGTTTAACTCGTGACCGCAAATATGGCGATGCGGTGTATCAAAATAAATCATTCATCGTCGTTGATACGGGCGGTATTGGTGAGAATGAAGGCGGTATTGACTCATACATGGCGGAGCAGTCAAAAACTGCCATCCATGAAGCAGATATTATTGTTTTTGTTGTGGATGCACGTGCAGGTTTGTTGGCATCAGATGAACAGATTGCCCGTGAATTGCGTACACTAGGTAAGAAAGTCTATTTAGTTGCCAATAAGGTGGATGGTGTTCATGCAGAAGCCGCGCTAGTTGAATTCTATAAACTTGGTATGGGAGAGCCTATTCAAGTTGCGGCCAGCCATGGTCGAGGTGTACAGCAAATGCTTGAGGAAGTATTAGCTGAAGTGCCAGAAGATGAAAATCCTGAAGAACATAACAAAAATACAGGTTTGCGTTTGGCGATTATTGGTCGTCCAAACGTAGGTAAGTCAACTTTAGTCAACCGCTTGCTTGGCGAAGAGCGTGTAGTTGCATTTGACCAGCCCGGTACTACACGTGACTCAATTTATATTCCTTATGAGCGTGATGGTCGTCAATATACGTTGATTGATACCGCGGGCGTGCGTCGTAAAGGTAAAGTTGATGAAATGATTGAGAAATTCTCAATCGTGAAAACATTACAAGCGATCAAAGATGCTCACGTGATTGTCGTTGTGCTCGATGCGCGTGAAGGAGTCGTTGAGCAAGATCTACATTTAATTGGTTATGCATTAGAAGCTGGTCGTGCCATGGTGATAGCCATTAATAAATGGGACAACATGACCGAATATGATCGTAAGCAATGTAAGCTTGATGTTGATCGCCGTTTTGACTTTATTCCTTGGGCGAAAGTACATTTAATCTCAGCCTTACATGGAACAGGTGTTGGTGATTTATATCCAACCATCCATCGTGCTTATGATTCATCACATTTAAAAGTTTCACCAGCAAAATTAACGCAGATTTTGAATGACGCGACTGATGCGCATCAACCACCAATGATTAGTGGTAAGCGTATTAAAATGCGTTATGCACATATGGGCGGACAAAATCCACCTACAATCGTGATTCATGGTAACAAAGTAGATAAAACACCTGCTGATTACCGTCGTTATTTGGAAAACGTATTCCGTAAAGTATACAAGCTGGAAGGTACGCCAGTACGTATTGATTTTAAAACCTCAGAAAACCCATTTGAAGGTCGCAAATCTCAAGTCGATGAGCGTGTTGCAGCACGTAAACGTCGTTATGTACAGAAATTTAAAAAGGCTGAGAAAAAATTTAAGCGTTAAGCTGATTTTGCCGTTAAAACCCAAACATTGTTTTGGGTTTTTTTATGTTTTTAAATGTGACTCATGAGATAAGTTGCTTATGCAGTTCTTAATGAAGTCTTAAGATATGTGATTAAAAGAGATCAAGTTTGATTATAATATTCTAAATTTTTATACAATCAGGTTTATATTGAACGATGTTTTGTTGAGTGAAGCTGATGGTGGCACGTAAAATTGAAATACATATTCAAGCTTTGGCTTCACTTCTTGAGCGAGATAAAGCAGATTTCTCAGATTTTAGATCGTTTAATGATTATCAAAAACAACAAATTAAAGCCTATCGGGATCAACTTCTGGCAAATAAATTAAAGTGTTTAACTACTGATTTACAATTTTCAAAACATGAATATGGTAAGCCATTTTTAAGCTCTCATACCTTCGAATTTAATCATTCACATAGTCAACAATACTATGCATTAGCGATGAGTGAGCGTGTGAAAGAGATTGGTGTTGATGTCGAGGAGTTGGATCGAAAAGTCCGTTTTGATGCCTTGGCTCAACATGCTTTTCATGCAGAAGAATATCAAACTTGGCAGCAACAAGATCAAAACCCAGAGTATTGGCTTAGAGTATGGACGACTAAGGAAGCAATTTTAAAAGCATCAGGTTTTGGAATTAGACTGGATTTAAATAGTCTAAATACACAAGTTCATCCATCAAATGATGGTGGAATGTGTACTCATCCTTTGATTGGAACATTTGCTTACCAAAATTTTGTTTTAAATCAGAAGATCGTGCTGACTATCGCATGGCGTGCAGAGCAGTCTTGTCGCGGTTTTCAATTTCCGCAGATTCAAATTATTCAACATTGATAAATGAAGAACGTACAACCCCGTGCTCTAATCTTAATCAAAAAAGCCAGCATTATGCTGGCTTTTTTGATTTGAATTTTACGATGATTCAGATTTAAGGAATTTCTTCTTCATCAAATTCAGGTTTAACTTGGACAATAAAATCTTGACGATTTAAACCACGCCATAAAGCAAATGCGGTACCAATATAAATAGATGAGTACGTACCGATAAAGATACCTACACACATTGCAATTGAGAACCAATGTAAACCATCGCCTCCCCAGAACATCATGGCGAGAACCACAAGTAATAGGGTCATTGAGGTATGGATCGTACGACGCAAGGTCTCTGTTAATGCGATATCTACAATTTCACGTGGTGTTGCTCCGCGAATTTTACGGAAATTCTCACGGATACGATCCGATACAACGATGTTATCGTTGAGTGAGAAACCCATTACCGCAAGTATTGCTGCAAGCACGGTTAAATCAAATTGCCATTGGAACAATGCAAACGTTCCGATGATAATTACAATATCGTGAAATAATGAGATTACGGCACCCATTGCAAGTTTAAACTCGAAACGAATGGTGACGTAGATCAGCATTAAGATCAAAGCAAGTGCAAGCGCACCTGCAGAGCGGATATAAAGCTCATTACCTACTTGACCGCCAACAGAGTCAACTTTATGGACTTCTGCTTGGTTATTTGGCAATTGGACTGCTTTAGTGATGGTATCGTTTAGATCTTCAACTTTAAGATCTTCTTGCACTGGCATACGTACAATCAGGTCTTTATTACTTCCTAATGTTTGTACAACGGCATCTTTAAAGCCTGCTTTATCGAGTGCTTGAGCAACTTGAGCTGGTTGAACAGCTTCTTTGTAGTTGAGTTCAGCAGAGATACCTCCAGTGAAGTCCAAACCAAGATTCAGCCCCTTTGTGACGATAAAGAAAACGCTCGCAAGGGTAATCAAGATCGAGAAGATTGCAGCAGGTTTAGCAATCTTCATGAAAGGAATGATTTTTAGATCATCTGGGCGACCGTATTGTTTTGAGTCTTGTTGAGTCAGATCAGTCATGTGAATCTCCTTAAATACTCAACTTAGTCAAATTACGGCGTTTGCCATAAATGAGCTGGACGACAGCACGGGTTACAGTAATCGCCGTAAACATTGAACATACGATACCGATCATCAAGGTGACCGCAAAGCCTTTGATTGGACCTGTACCAATTGCGAACAAGATAAATGCCACGATGAAAGTGGTTAAGTTCGAGTCGAAAATGGTGTTATAGGCACGATCATAACCTGCGACAATTGCTTGTTTAGGGGAGGCGCCCCAAAGCATTTCTTCTCGTATACGTTCGCAGATCAGTACGTTGGCATCAACCGCCATACCAATACCAATGACGATCCCCGCGATACCTGGTAAGGTGAGGGAAGCACCAATCCATGACATAAAAGTTAAAATCATGGCAAGGTTGAACACCAAGGCAAAGTTTGCAATTAAGCCAAAGAGACGGAAGAAAACAACCATCCAAATTGCAACCAATAAGAAACCGATTTGAGTCGATAACACACCCTTATCAATATTCTCTTGACCAAGACTTGGACCAACAACACGTTCTTCTACAAAGTACATTGGTGCAGCTAAAGCACCTGCTCGAAGCATCAAGGCAAGTTCTGCTGCCTCTTGAGGTGAATCTAAGCCAGTGATACGGAATTGTGAGCCCAATACAGCTTGAATAGTTGCCGCATTGATGACCACAGATTCTGTATATGGTGTGCGTACTTCAGTTTGAGCACCCGTCTTAGGATCAGCAACATAAGAGATCTTTTGTTTATTTTCAATAAACAATACCGCCATACGTTTACCCACGGCATTACGTGTTGCATCTGCCATGAGCTTACCACCAGCGGTATCTAGGGTGATATTTACTTCAGCGCCACCAGAATCTTGACTAAAACCAGAGCTTGCATTTTGAACACGCTCACCTGTCAAAATACGATTACGTTGTAAAAGAAGTTGACGACCGCTGTCCAGAGATTGATAAGCAAAAACCTCAGTACCGGGTGGAAGTGGTTGGCCATTATATTTGCCAGTGTATTGATCAATATATTGATCATTACTGTCAGCAACTAAACGGAATTCTAAGTTCGCGGTACGACCTAATACACGTTTTGCTTCAGCAGTATCTTGGACACCCGGTAGCTCAACCACGATACGGTTACTACCTTGCGTTTGTACCAATGCTTCTGCTACACCAAGTTCGTTAATACGATTACGTAATGTAGTTAAGTTTTGGTTGACTGCATAAGACTGAATTTCTTGACGACGAGTATCTGTATAATTCAGTTTTAGAGTCGCGCCAGATGTCGTTGCAACTGCTTGTTGAGTAAACTCATTACCGTTACGACGTAAAAAATCTGCCGCGGCATCACGATCTGCATTGTCAGCAAATTGGATCGTAATGGTGTTATTACTTAAAGCAAGGTTATTAAATTTAATTTTGTTGTCACGAAATTGACGACGCAAATCAGTCGCAGATGTTTCCATACGCTGACCAATCGCTTTATCCATGTCGACTTCAAGCAAGAAATGTACACCGCCACGTAAGTCCAAACCGAGTTTCATCGGTTTAGCCCCAATCTTTCGCAACCATTCTGGTGTTGTTGGTGCAAGGTTGAGTGCAACCACATATTCATCACCTAAGTCACGGCGCAACACTTCTTTGGCTTTTAACTGTGCTTCTGAAGAGTTTAATCGTAATAATGCCGCATTATTGGTGAAGCTATTGTCGTGACTGCTAATGTTGGCAGTTTTTAAAATCTGCTCCGCTTTTTGCACAATGGTTTGATCTATTTTTGTGCCTGCTTTAGCGCCTGAAATTTGGACAGCAGGTTCATCTGGATACAAACTAGGAAGTGCATATAACGTACTGATCACAAGTACCACAAGGATCAGTAAATATTTCCATGCAGGGTAACGCATTCGCTTTCTTCTTAAATGAAAAAGTCGTGCTGAGGCACGACTATCTTATGATTAAAGGTTATTTAGTGTGCCTTCAGGTAATACTGAAATGACACTCGCACGTTGAATTTTTACATCGACACCACGGCTGAGTTCAACGACTGCAAAGTCACCATCAAGTTTGGTAATTTTTCCCATCAAACCGCCTGCAAATACGATTTCACTACCCACACCTAAGCTTTCGATTAAAGAACGATGCTCTTTAGCACGTTTTGCTTGAGGTCTCCAAATCAAGAAGTAGAAGATCCCAATAAATACAGCAATCATCAACAAGTTTGCCATCAGGCTAGGGCCTTGTGCAGCCGCTGGAGCAGCGTGAGCAGTAGAAATTAAAAAGCTCATTTCGATTTCCTAAAATTAAAAAGTCAAAAATTAATAATAAAATTCCAATTCGTTTTGCAATGTACCTTGTCTTGCGGTCAGGCGCAAATCTTGATGCAATTCATTCACATTAGTCTTCAGGACAAGCGGGAACTTCTAGACCACGACGTGCATAAAAGTCCTGAACATATTCGTCAAATGTGCCGTTATCCAATGCATCACGCATCCCTTGTGTCAGTCTTTGGTAATAACGCAAGTTATGAATGGTGCCGAGCATCGATGCCAACATTTCTCCGCATTTCTCTAAATGATATAAATAGGCACGGGTGAAGTTTTTACAAGTGTAACAATCACAATGTGGATCTAAAGGTCCTTTATCATGACGATATTTACTATTACGAATTCTTACCAGACCATCAGTGACAAAATAATGACCATTACGTGCATTACGGGTTGGCATGACGCAGTCGAACATATCGACACCACGGCGAACTGCCTCAACGATGTCTTCTGGTTTACCAACACCCATCAAATAACGTGGTTTGTCCTGTGGCATTTTGTTTGGTAAATAATCAAGTACCTTGATCATTTCTTCTTTTGGTTCACCAACTGATAAGCCACCAATTGCATAACCATCAAAGCCAACTTCTAATAAACCTTTAAGTGATTCATCACGAAGATCTTCATACATACCGCCTTGAATAATACCGAATAAGGCATTTTTATTCTTAAGCTCATCATGGTGGTGGGTTTTACAGCGTTTAGCCCAACGCAAAGACAGTTGCAGAGATTTTTGAGCTTCTTCATGTGTTGCTGGGTAAGGGGTACATTCATCAAAGATCATCACGATATCTGAATTCAGTACGTGTTGGATCTCCATTGAAATTTCTGGAGACAAAAACACCTTTGAACCGTCAATAGGAGAACGGAAAGTTACACCTTCTTCTTTGATTTTGCGCATTGCGCCTAAGCTAAATACTTGGAAACCACCTGAGTCGGTCAAAATTGGTTTATCCCATTGGATAAACTCATGTAGACCCCCATGCTCCTTGATCACTTCCAAGCCAGGACGTAAATATAAATGGAAAGTGTTACCTAAAATAATCTGTGCCTGAATTTCTTCAATATCACGAGGTAACATGCCTTTCACTGTACCGTAAGTACCGACAGGCATAAATACAGGTGTTTCAACCACACCATGCTCTAACGTAAGTCGACCACGACGGGCACGTCCCGACTGACCTAATTTTTCAAATTTCATGACACATCCATCAAGGCGAAAAAACAGTTCGCTGATCAAAAGCGGCTATTTTCCTTGATTATGGCGTGTAGTTCTACTACTAAATGTAGCGTAAGTTAAAAAATAAAAAAGCCAATCAAGATAAAGCTTAGATTGACTGATATTCAAGTAAAAATAAATTTTAAAAATTCGGTTTATAGTCAAAATTTTCAGTTGCAAGATTATCCTTAAACGGGCGAATGGCTTTCTTGGATAAGGTTAGGGTATTGATCAGGTTGTTGGGGAACACCTCGATTTGGTTATTAAACAATTCTACGTTACGGTTAAATATCGTGATTGCCGCACCCACATTCTCGTTTTGTTCCTGAATATCATCCATCATTTTGCTATAAAGTGCATCAGCTTTCAGTTCAGGATAATTTTCCACTACCACATTCAAACTACGAATCAGTTCCTTACTCATTTTCTCAATCTGTTGTAATTGAGAAATATCGGTATCATTGACATTCAGATTCAGAATTTGTTGGCGTAATTCAGTCACTTTTTCCAAAGTTGATTTTTCAAACTGAGTATATTGATCTAATGTTGCTTCCAATGCTTCTAAAGTCTTTACTTTTTGACGCTCAAAGTTAGCAACTTCTGACCAAGCACGTTTAGTCGCATTAAAATAACGAACAATATTGTTGCGTGTGTAAATCGCCCATACAACGATCACAACAAAAATTCCCAAGAATATGAGTAAACCGGTCATCGTCATTCCCCTTATTATGTTTTCCCTAAGCCCTGTCTCAAAGAGATAAAGGGAATTTATTGAATTAAATTAAGCATCAATTGCTGAAACTTTTGATATTGCGGCATGGTCATGGTACGTAAATGTCCACGTAATGCTGAAATATCATGGATTTCACTGCGTTTACTGGCGGTTTGGAAAAGGTTTTGTTCGCCGAGGTAACACATAATTTGCTCTTCATGATGATAAATTAAATCCCCAGTAAAATGTTGAAAAAAATCATGTAGCTTTAAGGTGAGGCTGGGACTAATTTCTTTTGCTAATTGATGTTGATCGACCCCAAAAATATTTAACTCTTGGTTAATTAAAATATCGCTGCTTTGCCATGAATTTGTATATGGTTCAAAAAAACGAGAACGTTTATTGCTGATTGCTATTCCTGAAGCAGGCATTTGAAAAATAAAAGCGCCCCATAGATCTTTGTGAATTTCTTTGGCAATTTTCTGATTGCTATTTTCTTCCTGAAAAATGGGTAGTTCACTGACATAGTGATATTGAAACAATAAAACTTGATGTTCTGTCGTACCATCATGCCATGTAGTTGAAGCATATTGGGTGATTTCGTTAGATTCAGTGCCACGATTAAATAATGGGAAAAATTGCTTCAATCTACTGATCACCAATAACGGCTGTGCTTGAATGGGTAAATAAGCGGGTAGCTGTTGAAATTGCAGACCATAACGTAAGACGGTCATGCGTTGTTCGAGATATGTAATGACCTGGGTGAGTGGCTCTTTCGGCTCATACAGCAAATATGCTAAAAAGCCAGTCAAAAAAGCAGCGAGGAGGCTAAAGATATACTGAATATGTGGGTGAAAAAAATAGCCAAATACTAATGTGCAGACGCTTACAATGCCTAAAATAAAAGGCAATACATTAAAAAAGCATAAGCTATGATCATCACGCCACGGATGTAAAGCATCCAGCAAATCTTGATCACTATGTGATTTTTGCCCTATATCCCAAAGCCGAGCAATATTGCGGAAAACCTGCGCATTTTTTTTTCGTCTTATATGTAAGGCTTGTTCTACAGTATCGATCGGCATCGTTCTATTTAAATCAGCTGTTTAATTGATCCACTAGCATAGCATCACCATAGCTAAAGAAACGATAGCGTTGTTCAACAGCATGTTGATAAGCCGCTAAAATGTGGTCTCGATTTGATAATGCAGAAACCAGCATCAGCAAAGTTGATTCTGGTAAATGGAAATTAGTAATCAAACGATCTACGATACAGAATTGATAACCTGGATAAATAAAGATTTGCGTATCACCTGTCCAAGCCGCAATTTGTCCTTGATTAGCTTGCGCAGCACTCTCTAAGGCACGAGTCGCAGTCGTTCCAACAGCAATCACTTTATTACCACGAGCTTTAGTTTCTAAAATTAGATCAATTGTGGCTTGGGGCACATCACACCATTCACTGTGCATAATATGATTGGTGATGTCGGTGGTACGTACAGGCATAAAGGTGCCTGCACCTACGTGTAAGGTCACAAAAGTCTTTTGCACGCCTTTAGCAGCTAATTTTTCTAATAAGCCTTGGTCGAAATGTAGGCTTGCTGTCGGCGCTGCAACACTGGCAATTTTTTCAGGATCGTGGAATACAGTTTGATAACGCTCAGTATCAATCTCTTCGGCTTCACGGTTGAAATATGGTGGAATAGGGAGTTGACCGTATTGATCCAGTACCGACAAAATTGGTTGTGAAAACTTCACCACAAACAGATTTTCATGGCGACCTTGTACGGTGACAGGAACGGCATCTTCACCGATATACAGTTCTGCGCCTGCTTTAGGTGAGTTACTTGATTTGATATGGCAATGTGCGGTGTGGGTGTCCAGCATGCGCTCAACCAGTACTTCGATTGCGCCACCTGTAGCGCGTTTGCCTTTTAAGCGTGCTTTCATGACTTTAGTATCATTCAGTACCAGCAAATCACCTTCTTCAAGTAAATCAAGAATATCGGTGAAAACATGATCGTGATACTGACCTTGAGCATCGATATGGAGTAGGCGAGATGCGCTACGACTATCTAGTGGGTAGCGAGCAATAAGTTCATCAGGAAGATCAAACGAAAAGTCGGAGAGTTGCATACATCTAAAACATTGCAAAAAATTGGGTGTAGTATAGTCTTTTTTGTGTTTTCTCGCTGAGTTCACGTCTTTATAAGCAGAAAAATATCTGAGTGATTTAAAAGTGAGCAATAAGCGATAGTTAGTGTTTGACAATAGAATCAAACAGGTTATGATACGCAACACAAAGCATCGCACTCTTCCCGAGGTGGTGAAATTGGTAGACGCGGCGGACTCAAAATCCGCTGTCAGAGATGACGTGTCGGTTCGAGTCCGACCCTCGGGACCAAGATTCAAAGACCCCAAGCTGGTATTAAAAGCTTGGGGTTTTTTAATGCTTATGATTTTTAATTAAAAATTATGTTTCAAGAATAAAGGTTAACAAAGAATTGAATCTTAGACTTCATATTGAAAGCATTTATAATTTTGAATTATTTAAATATTTTTACATCATAATTGTTTCTAAAGAGCTTTAATATTGATGTTTGGATCCTTCTAATAGGAACAGTGGCGACATTTATTGTTGGAATCTTAGTTGCTTTTATTTCAGGAATATTATTTCTGAGTGTGGATGCATTGATTGAGATATATGATGATTTGAAAGTTCAGCAAATTTCCAAAAATTAGATTCTCTACGGAATTAATTTAAGTTTAAATTTCATGAAAGTTCACGTTTTGTTGCGAATTGGTTCAATCATGAATTGCCTTTTATGTTAAAGTTTGTTAATAGTAAGTGATGGTTTTGACATTTTTTCTTAGTGATTCGTAAATAACCGTATAACGATAATACACGAGAGGCGGGCATGGCTATTCAATTATTAGAATTACAGCAAGCCGATAAATTAAGTGCTTGTAAAATTTCGCTTTCTTTGGGCTTGAATTCTGAGCAAAATTTGCTTGAACAATTTTTACAGTTTAACCGTAAATTGATGCAAGCAGATACTGCTTTGCTCGCATTCCATCAAGAACCCTACCTTTGGCATTGTTGCGCAGAAAAGTTACAAGTAGTTGATATTTCAAAAATTAGTAAAAGTCTAAATACACTATTTGTAAATGGTGATTTGATCGATCAACAACACCCTCAATATCAGAGCTTATTGGCCTTTCTAGCGCCATTCAAACGTAAAATACAAACTGCAATTGCAATACACTTAAGGCATCCAGATCAAACATCATTAGGATATCTGGTTTTATTTGATGATGTTGCACAAGATTTCAGCGAATTACAAAAACAATTACTTCAAGAGCACTGTATGAGTTTTATGCAGAAACTGGAGTTAAAGGTCAATCATGACGAACTGAAAGAATTATACGAGCAAGAAGCTGCATTAAACTTTAGTAAAACTAAATTCTTTTCAATTATATCTCATGATCTACGAGCACCATTTCATGGTCTATTAGGTTTCTCTGAAATATTGGCAAAAGAGCGCGACACTTTAGATGAATCTAGCATTCAGAATATCGCGGACTATCTTTACGATACTTCTCAGTCGACCTATAACTTGTTGGAAAGTTTATTAAATTGGTCGATGGCTGAAGGTGGGCGCTTTGTTTACCACCCGATTAATTTTAAGCTAAGACAGATTACCAATATTGTTACAGATGTCTTAAAAACACTGGCGATCAAGAAAAATATCCAGTTGATTAATGAAGTGGATGAAAATCTTAAAGTTTATGCTGATATGAATATGATCACTTCCGTGATTCAGAATTTAGTATCCAATGCGCTGAAATTTACTGATATTGATGGTTCTGGCAAAGTCTTTATTCAAGCTCACACTCAAGGTAACTTTGTTGAAATTTATATTAAAGACACTGGCTTGGGGATGACCCTTGAGCAGATTGAAACGCTATTTCAGCCGAGAATCACGGTCAGTTTTAAGGGTACTGCAGGTGAAAAAGGGGCAGGGCTAGGGCTAACATTGTGTAAACGATTCGTTGATCTAAATCATGGTGAAATTAGTGTTAGCTCGAATGAGGGTGAGGGCACAATCTTTAAAGTTGTATTGCCTGCTGCAAATGAACCAATAGATTTATGTGTAGAACAACATAAAACAAAAGCGAAATTAGCCTAAAGAGATTTTAAAGATAAGCGTGTAACTGATATAACTAATCCTAGATGATACGAGATTAGCCGAGCCTTTTTATATGAATGCGGAACAGCTACAGAAAACTTTAGTTGCCAGTCAATATGCTGAACAAGTTTTAAATTTATATCAAATACAATTAGAACAAGATTATTGCGAAGATCAATTTCTCCAATCACTTTCTACTGAAAGTATTCATGAAAAAGTTCAACAAGCTGTTGCCGATGTAATAGATGAGCACGCTTGGATGAAAGTATTACGAGTCTTGCGTGCAAAGTTGATGTTTCGTTGGATTTGGCAAGATGCTAATCAACTTACCAATGTGGTGACGCTGACACGTGAACTTTCAGATTTTGCTGATGCCAGTATTTGTGCTGCAAAAGCTTTTGCATTACCGTCACTCTTAGCCAAACATGGCGAACCGATTGGTTATTCAGGTCATTTACAAGATTTGATCGTGATTGGAATGGGGAAACTTGGTGCACAAGAACTTAACCTTTCTAGCGATATTGATCTAATTTTTGCCTTCGATGAGCAAGGTGAAACCAATGGGCGTAAATGTATAGATGTACAGCAGTTCTGCATTCTATGGGGGCAGAAGCTGATTTATCTGCTTGATCACATTACTGCAGATGGTTTTGTATTCCGTGTCGATATGCGCTTACGTCCGTGGGGTGATGGTTCAGCTTTGGCGATTAGCCACAGCGGGTTAGAAAAATATTTAAGTCAGCATGGGCGTGAATGGGAACGCTATGCTTGGATTAAAGCACGTGTGATTACAGGTGAGAAAGCTGGCGCAGAACTCATGGAAATGTCGCGTCCATTCGTTTTTCGCCGTTATGTCGATTATTCTGCTTTCGCTGCGATGCGTGAAATGAAAGCGATGATTGAACGTGAAGTCATGCGCCGTAATATTGAAGATGATATTAAATTGGGTGCGGGTGGCATCCGTGAAATTGAATTTATTGTTCAAGTTTTTCAGTTAATTTACGGAGGCTCTAAACGTGAATTACAAGATCGTCAATGTTTGGTAAGTCTACATCATTTGGGAAATGCTGAATTACTTGATCAACAGGCTGTAATTGATCTTGAAGATGCTTATTTATTTCTAAGACGGATTGAGCACGCGATTCAAGCACTCAATGACCAGCAAACCCAATCTCTGCCGACTGAACCTGAATTAAGACAGCGCATGTTAGATACTTTAGGATTTCACGATTGGTCTGCTTTCTTAGCGGTTTTGAATCAAAAACGCGACAAAGTTAAAGTTCAGTTTAAACAACTTATTCAGGAAAAAGAATTTGCTGAGCCCGTAGATGACTTTGTTCAGCTTGAGCAAAAACTGAATACTGTATTAGATGATGGTGCAAAGAATCTAATTCAAAACTTTTGGCATGGACAAGCACTAAGAAAAATTCCCGCGAGTGCTTTAGAGCGCTTAAAGAAATTCTGGCCACACTTGATCGAAGCGATCTTACAGTCAGATCAGCCACAAGTCGCTTTGTTGCGATTAATGCCTTTGGTTGAATCTGTACTTCGCCGTACGGTGTATTTGGTCATGCTCATGGAAAGCCGTGGTGCTTTACAAAGATTAGTTAAGATGGCGACGGTTAGTCCATGGATTTGTGAAGAGTTAGCACAATATCCAGTCCTGTTAGATGAATTCCTTTCTATGGATTTTGGTTTACCGCAGCGTAAAGACTTAGAAGATTCATTACGTCAACAATTATTACGCATCGAAATTGATCAAGTTGAAGATCAAATGCGCGTTTTACGTCTATTTAAGAAGAGCAATGTCTTAACTGTTGCTGCAAGCGATGTCTTAGCTGAAAGCCCATTAATGAAAGTGTCAGATGCACTGACGGATATTGCTGAAGTTAGCGTCCAAGCGACGCTTAATTTAGCTTATGAAGCAGTTGCTGAGAGACATGGTTATCCTTTAGGCAATAATGGTCAGCGTTGTAGTTTGGATAACAAAGGTTTTGCTGTGATTGGATATGGCAAGCTTGGTGGAATTGAATTGGGTTATGGTTCAGACCTAGATCTCGTTTTTATCCATGCCTTTGAAGAACATAGTGAAACTGATGGTCGTAAAGGCATTAGCGGGGCTGAGTTTGCAATTCGTGTGGCACAAAAGTTTATGTCTTTAATGACGACGCAAACCTTAGATGGGCGTGTTTATGAAATTGATACACGCTTACGTCCATCGGGTGAGGCGGGGATGTTAGTCACCAGCTTAAAAGCGTATGAGCAATATCAACAAAAAAGTGCGTGGCTTTGGGAACATCAAGCTTTAGTGCGTGCTCGTTCGATTGCGGGTGATGTGAATTTGTGTCAGCTTTTTGAGCATATTCGTTGTCAGATTTTGACTCAAAAACGAGATGAAAATGTCGTGCGTGAAGAAGTTTTGAAAATGCGTCAAAAAATGAAAGACCATTTGGGATCGTCTTCTGAACAAAAAAAACATGGCATTTTTCATTTAAAACAGGATGCAGGTGGTATCGTTGACATCGAATTTATGGCACAGTATGCAGTGCTTGCATGGGGCGGGACGAATCCAGATCTTGCCCATTATTCTGATAACGTAAGAATTCTTGAAGATGCTGCTCGAGCAGGCTGCTTATCCAGTGAAGATGCCACAGCACTCATCCATGCTTATCTCCGTGAACGAGCTGAGAGCCACCGTTTAGCGCTTGCAAATCAATCTATGCAAGTCAATGCTGCGGATTGGCACGATACCCGAGAGATCGTTTGCAAGTTATGGCAAAGGTTAATTGATCCAACTGCAATAGCATTGGAAAGTGAATGATTGTGTAAAAATTTGGAGTATGTGCCATGAATTTGGCTGATCGTGATGGTTTTATTTGGCAAGATGGAAAATTAGTTGATTGGCGTGATGCAAAAATTCACGTCTTAACACACACATTACATTACAGTATGGGTGTTTTTGAAGGCGTCCGTGCTTATGAAACCCCAAATGGTACAGCAATCTTCCGTTTGCAAGACCACACTAAACGCTTATTAAATTCAGCAAAAATTTATCAAATGAATGTACCATTTGATCAAGCGACTTTAGAGCAGGCACAGATTGATGTCGTGCGTGAAAATAAATTGGTTTCAGCTTATTTACGTCCTCTCATTTGGATTGGCTCTGAGAAACTAGGAATTGCTGCAACAGACAATACCATCCATGCTGCTGTAGCAGCTTGGTCATGGGGTGCATACCTTGGTGAAGAAGCGATGGCACGTGGTATTCGTGTTAAAACGTCATCATTTACGCACCACCATCCAAACGTGACGATGTGTAAAGCAAAAGCATGTGGTAACTATACTGTATCGATTTTGGCACACCAAGAAGTTGCACGTTCAGGTTATGACGAAGCAATGTTACTTGATCCTCAAGGCTTTGTTTGTCAAGGTGCAGGCGAAAACGTATTCTTAATCAAAGATGGTGTTTTGCATACACCTGACTTGGCAGGCGGTGCGTTAGAAGGGATTACCCGTCAAACCGTAATTACCATTGCTAAAGACCTTGGTTATGAAGTTGTTGAGCGTCGTATCACACGTGATGAGTTTTACATCGCTGATGAAGCATTCTTTACCGGTACTGCTGCGGAAGTAACGCCAATTCGTGAATATGATGATCGTGAAATCGGTTGTGGTTCACGTGGTCCGATTACCACTGTTATTCAAAAAACCTTCTTTGATGCAGTACAAGGTCGTAACGATAAATATGCACATTGGTTGACTTATGTAAAATAAGATCAAACCAGATCAATTAAGCGAAGCTCAGGCTTCGCTTTTTTATTGACGAATTAATACTAAAAAAAGTAATTCGCTCTATGCTAAGATGAGAACATATTCAGTGCATATGATTGAACGCTTTTATTTTTTCTGATAAAGACTGCTTTCATATCTCAAGTATTTAAGGTTATCAAATGGTAGATATTCAACAAAATTCGGCAACTCATGAAGATAATGTGATCTTGTGTATGAAGTGGGGAACCAAGTATGGTGCTGAGTACGTCAACCGTTTGTTTAACATGGTCAAACGTCATTTGACTTTACCTTTTAAAATGGTGTGCTTGACCGATCGTACCGAAGGTATTGACCCGAATGTTCACTGTTTTCCAATTCCATCATTGGATCTACCCGCAGGCAGTCCTGAACGTGGTTGGAATAAGCTTTCAACCTTTGAACCTGATCTCTATGGTTTAAAAGGCAATGCGCTGTTTCTTGATCTGGATGTGGTCATCATTGATAATATTGACTGCTTCTTCCAAGCGGAAGGGGAGTTCTTGGTGATTCACGATTGGAAACGTCCTTGGCGCATCACAGGCAATAGTTCGGTTTATCGTTTTAAACTCGGGGCTTTCCCCGATATTTTGCCGTACTTCCGTGCAAACTTTAATGAGATAAGTCAAAAGTTCCGTAATGAACAAGAGTACCTGTCTTGGTTTGTACATAAAGAAGGTAAATTGAGCTATTGGAATAAAGACTGGTGTAAGAGCTATAAATACCATTGCTTAAGAAAAGTTCCTTTCGCTTATTTCCAGCCACCCGTAAAACCCAAAGGCGCGAAAATCATTATTTTCCATGGTGAGATTAATCCACCTGATGCGATTAGTGGTGGCGGGGGTAAATGGTATCGTTATGTGTTGCCATCGGATTGGATTAAAGAGTCTTGGCAGTAATCCAAGTGTTATTCATCCTGAAAATGAAGGGATGCATAAAATAAAAAAATCAGGAGAAATACCTGATTTTTTTATTTTAAGGGTTATTAAATATTGTGATATTGGCGATACCAATCAACAAAGTTTTTCACTCCATCGACCACCGAAGTCGCTGGTTTATAGTCAACATAGTTTTCTAGCGCAGAGCTATCGGCAAAGGTATCTGGTACATCACCTGGCTGCAGGGGAAGAAAATCTAAAATCGCTTCTTTACCTGCCGCTTTTTCAATGGCCTGAATATATTCAATCAGTTTTACTGTACGGTTATTGCCAATATTAAAGATTCTAAATGGGGCGTTACTTGTGGATGGATTTGGAGTATTGCTGTCCCAAGTCTCATCGGGTGTCGCAATCTTGTCGCTGGTACGAATAATCCCTTCAACTATATCGTCTATATAAGTGAAGTCTCGGGTGTGATTCCCATGATTAAACACAGGAATCGGTTTGCCTTCAAAAATGTTCTTGGTGAATTTGAACAGTGCCATATCTGGACGTGTCCACGGTCCATAGACAGTAAAGAAGCGTAATCCTGTGGTTGGCAATTTAAATAAATGACTATAACTATGTGCCATTAATTCATTGGCGCGTTTAGTTGCGGCATAAAATTGCAGTGGATGATCTACACCATGTTGTTCACTAAAAGGCATTGTGGTGTTCGCGCCATAGACACTACTTGTACTTGCATAAGTCAGGTGAGGTGTTTCTGCGTACCGACATGCTTCCAAAATATTGGTAAAAGCAATCAGGTTGCTCTCCACATAGCTATGTGGATTTTCAAGTGAATAACGTACACCTGCTTGTGCGGCCAAATGAATCACGCGGTCAAAATGATTCGCTTGGAAGCATTGGTCCACCACAGCTTTATTGGCAAGATTGTCACGAATCAGAGTGAAACAGCCCGTATTTTCGCGTTCAGAAAGTAATTGCAATTGCTGAGCACGTGCTTCTTTCAAGGATGGATCGTAATAATTATTGAAATTATCAAAACCGACCACATCATCACCGCGTTCGAGTAGTTTTTTTGCAACACTAAAGCCGATGAATCCAGCAGCACCTGTGACTAGAACTTTCATTCATCGCCTCCAAAAATATCTCGGGTATAAACTTTATTTTGTACATCTAACAATTCATTGGAAAGGCGATTGGCAATAATCACATCACAAGATTGTTTGAACTTATTTAGATCTTGAGTGACTTTAGACTTAAAGAAGGTGTCTTCATGAAAGGTCGGTTCATAGATAATGATTTCCAGACCTTTCGCTTTCAGTCGCTTCATCACGCCTTGAATGGCCGAGGCACGGAAATTATCTGAACCACTTTTCATCACTAGACGATAGATTCCCACCGTGCCTGGGTTTCTTGCTAGAATTGAATCCGCAATAAAATCTTTACGGGTACGATTCGCATCCACAATAGCTTTAATCAGATTGCTTGGCACGTTGTTGTAGTTTGCTAGTAATTGTTTGGTGTCTTTGGGCAGGCAATAGCCGCCGTAGCCAAAAGATGGATTGTTATAATGACTGCCAATACGTGGGTCAAGACAGACCCCGTCAATCACTTGTTTGGTGTCTAGACCGAAGCTTTGTGCATAAGTATCCAGCTCATTAAAAAATGCCACACGCATTGCCAAATAGGTGTTAGCGAACAGCTTAATCGCTTCAGCTTCGGTTGAATGAGTTAAAAGTACAGGAATATCCTGCTTTACTGCACCCTCTACTAATAAATTAGCAAACCGTTTTGCACGTTCCGATTGCTCTCCTACAATTATACGAGAAGGATAGAGGTTGTCGTGTAATGCTTTACCTTCGCGTAGAAATTCAGGAGAGAAAATAATATTTTGCGTTTGATATTTTTTTTTCACATGTTCAGTAAAACCCACAGGAACCGTTGATTTGACGATCATAGTCGCATTTGGGTTAATTGCTAATACATCCTGAATAACACTTTCTACACTTTGGGTATTAAAATAATTGGTTTGAGGATCATAGTCAGTTGGTGTAGCAATAATAATAAAGTCAGCATTTTGAAAAGCGAGTTGCTTGTCTACCGTTGCTGTGAAATTTAACTTTTTTTCTTTCAAAAAAAGTGAAATATCATGATCTTGAATAGGTGATACTTTGTTATTCAGTAAATCTACTTTAGTTTGTAGGATATCAAGTGCAATGGTTTCATGGTGTTGAGCAAATAGCATTGCATTTGACAACCCGACATATCCTGTTCCAGCAATTGCTATTTTCATAAGTACCTAACAGATTCGACATACATGATGGACTATTAATAGGATAACCAGAGGGAACCTAATTTAAAATCCCATTCTACGGGTGTAATGACCATTCGTCCTGCATTCGGAGTGAGTGTAATCTCACTAAAATACACATGATTTTGGGAAAGTAAGAAGTCTACACGGCTATAACCATACGCCAAACAGAGTTTTTCTGAAAGTTTAATAATATCCTCTAGTTGTTTTGGTGTAGCTAGAGTCGATGGTGAATTATCTTTAAGATCAACACGAAATGGTTGTAATGCCCATTGTGTATCATATATGTTGGAATAGTCATTGCCCTGATCATCTTGAACATCAATTTCCAAATATTCTGGGCGACCTTCAAAACAGTGTACACGACAAGTGGTAATGGTGAATTGACTAGCAGGATCTACATAGAGTTCAACATACTGTTCAACTAAAACTTTGGGGCAAATATCTTTGTAATGCCATTCGCGCTTTCTAAAATACATGTTCATTTTAAGATGATTTTTAATTTTAGTTGTAGCTTTTTCGATATTAAACGTACTCTTGTCGAGGCAAACCATGGCACTGCCACTATCATGTGTACATTTTAAAACAAATTGATTAGGTAGTTGGTTAAAATCAATTTCATCAATACACTTATAAATTCCAATTAATGGAACAAAATAGTTATCGCCTACTTTTGCTGAAATAAGCTTTCTTACAGCACATTTATCAGCTAATTTTGTGAATAAAGGGCTTCGCTCGAAAATCATTCGGGCAGTAACTTTTTCATTAAAGCTTTCTGGCGAGCAAAAATTAGGGGTATAGCCTAATTTGCAGATAAAGCGTTTGGTGAGGTAGGCTTTATCAGAAACAAATTTAGTTCTAATTATTTTTGCTTGATACTCAAAGTAATTATAAATCATCAGTCAAAAGATTAAATTTCGTCAAATTAGCCTGTAATTATAATAAAAATAGCTAAATTCGTCTAATAAAAATGTCGTAAATATTGATGATAAATGCTTCTAAAAGGTTTGATTTTGTTAGGGATTGTCAGAGTTTAAGCGAGGATTAATAAAGTTGCTCAATTGACTGAATTGCATGTTGCATGAATACTTTACTGATATGAAAATTTAAACAATTATAATATATTGATTTATATAAAATGATTACATGATTAAGATGTCTGCCATTACGAAATGAGACTGCCTGTGAACAGATCAGTGGTGTTATCATATGATCCCAGATTACACATGTTTAGCTGTATTTTCGGGCTTTCGGATCGTTTAAGAGTGAATTGATGAGTGAAATGATGCAACCGGTTGATGTGGTGATTGCTTGGGTGGATGGCAATGATCCAAAGTTAAAACAGAAGCGCATGCAATATCAGGGCAAAACCCAAGCTTCTGATGCCGTCAGCGATACCCGTTTTGCCAGCAACCATGAAATTTATTATAACGTTGCATCTATTTTAAAATATGTGCCATTTTGTCGACATATCTATATTGTGACAGATGGTCAGCAACCGCAATGGATTGATGACTTTGTTCAGGATGGGATTTGTGCGGCGGGTAAAATTAGGATTGTTGACCACCGTGAAATTTTTGCGGGTTATGAGCAATACTTACCGACTTTCAATACACGTTCGATTGAAACCATGCTCTGGAATATTCAGGGGGTATCCGATTACTTTTTGTACTTGAATGATGATTTCTTTTTTAACGCACCAACGCAATTAGAAGATATTCTTCTCAATGAGAAAATGGTGATTTACGGGCATTGGCAGAGCAGTTTTGTGCTCAAGGCCAAGCTTTGGTATCGTCATGTTTTAAATCAATATTTTTCCAAGCCGATACAACCTAAACATATGATTGCGCAAATGTTAGGTGCAGATATACTTGGATTTAAAAAGTTTTTTGAAATTCACCATTATCCGCATGCGGTTGACCGTAAAATATTACAAGACTATTTACTTGCTCATCCTAAGTTTTTAGAAAAACAGATTCAGTATAAGTTCCGCAGTGTCGAACAAATCAATCCGATTTCATTGATGAATCATTTGAAAATTCAAAAGGATGAGGCCTTGTTGAAGCCTGATCTTGAGATTGCCTATTTGAAAAATGAAAGCAGTTTAAGCAGCTTCTTGCAAAGCTTAGGTAATGAACAGATTAAATATGGGTGTATGCAAAGTCTGGATCAATTAAGTGATGTGGCGGCGGCAGAAATTTATGCAGCTTTAAATCAAAAATTGGCAGGCTATATCCCGAAAGTTTTATTGGCTGAAACGGCCAAAGGATAAATCATGAAAGTTGAAACTTATCTAATTAACCTTGATGGCAGTGATCAGCGTCTAGCCAGTGCGACTGCACAATTACAGCAACAGGGATGGCCATTTACCCGTTTTTCGGCCTATGATGGACGTGGCAAGGCCCTATCTGAGTTTAAACAATATGATGATGCTGAGGCTCAACGAATTCTTGGTCGTAGTTTGATCAACTCTGAATTAGGATGCTATTTAAGTCATTATGCTTGTGCGGAAAAGTTTCTGGAAACTGATGCCGACTATTTAGTGGTTTTAGAAGATGATATTCAGGTTTTACCCAACTTTAAACATAATCTTAAGTCACTCCTCACTTATTTAGATCAGCATAAAGAACTAGATTGGTATGTGGTGAATATGGCTGCGAAAAAGAAAAAACTCGCTAAAGATATTGTGCAGATGGATAATTATAGCCTTTGGCATGCTTATTATTTCCCTATCCGTGGGGTCGGCTTGCTTTGGTCTCGCAAAGGGGCTGAAGAGTTTGTGAAATTGGGTAAAAATATTCATGTACCTGTTGATATTTTTTTCCAAGGTTGGCTCAGCAAGAATGGTAAAGGTCTAGGCGTTTGGCAGCCTTTTGTTAAACCTGCAGGATTGGACAGCGATATTTTGGGTACTGTTGCAACTCAGGGGATTCAGCGTAAAGATTTGGAAAAACGTGATTCTTCTCATGCATTAAAGAAACAGAAAAGAATGTGGCGTGATCGTTTCTATGCGCTTAAACATCTGATTTCTTAATCAGAAATTTGTAGTTTTTGGTTCTAGTTTTTTATTTTGGGCAAAGTATGAAGATTTTTAAAAAATTATTTTATTTAGCAAAATTCCATTTAATGTATTCAAGACGAATTAGATATAAAAATAAAAAAATTGATAATTATGCGGGACTGCTTAAGTTTAACCCAGTTGATAAAGATATTGTTTTACCTAAGAAATTATGGATGTATTGGGAGAATGATATACCTGATTTCGTTAAAAAGTGTATTGTCAGGATGCGAGATTTAAACCCTGATTATCAAATTTTTGTGCTTAATCCTGAAAATGTTCACCAATATTCTCAAATTGACTTTAGTTTACTCAAAGACGCAACTGCTCAGCAGAAGGCTGATCTACTTAGATTTGATTTGATGTACGAACATGGTGGCATTTGGCTGGATGCTAGTATCATTTTATATGATAATTTGGATTGGATATCAGATCTTATGATTGATAAAAAAACAGAAAACTTTGCTTATTATAGACGTAAAAATACAACTAATTTGAATTTTCCAGTCTTAGAAAATTGGTTACTTGCTAGCGTTGGGAAAAATATATTCTTTAAAGAATGGTACGATGAACTCTATTTAGCCATTCAAAAAACACCTAAAAAATATATACAAAATATTAAGACAACAGTATCAAATACAAAAGATATCTTTCAACAGATTGGAAACTTAGAGTATTTAGTTGCATATGTTGCTTGTCAAAAAATTATGCGAAAGAATTTTCCGAGTATTACTTTAATTGACTGTGATGAAAATGCGTTCTATTATCAAGTTAAAAATAGATGGGTGAAAGAAAAAATTTTAATTAATATGGCAATTAACTACCCAGCAGATGAGTATCCAAAGCTTATTAAGCTTGCTGGTAAAGAGCGCAACTATTTGTGCCAATATTATAATAAAGGCATGTATTTTGAAGGCTCTTTAATTGATATTTAATCTATTGGTAGAATAGAGCTTGATATAAAATCTTTTAAATCTTTAAATTTAGGTTGCTTCTCAAAGTATTTTGCGGAAGCAATTGAACCCTCAATTGATATATGTCTACCATCTAAAGAATATGGAATTCTATTTGTTGTCAACTGATTTGATTGGAACAAATCTTGTTGGGTTAATAGGAGGGTGTTTGGGTATTTTTTGACTATGTGATCAATTATTTGTGTTGCGCGTTTCTGTGCTAATGCATTCGGATTATTCATATAATTTTTAAGGTTAAGATCTTGATTAAGCCATATTGCACGTTTAAATAATAGAGATATATTTTTATCAAATGCATAAGGTTCTGACATTACTATAACTTTTTTATGATGTTCCTGTGCAATACGAAGTAAAGAATCAAAACTATTTTGTTGATTCTGTTTTACAATATCAGACCAACGGCCAGCAAATATTAATACATCATATTTGTTTATGTTCTGAGATAAATATTCTCGATTAAGTAAGCATTGTTGATAAGCGAGAGATGACTTATTCCCTGTAAATTCTTTATCTAAACTTGGGTAGCACCAATTCGTGGTAATCGCTTGAATATTCAGATTAAGTTTACGACCAATATGATCCCAAAAAGGAGTGTTATGACCTGCGAACGAATCACCAAATAACAGTGCAGATTTTGAATTTTCTTGGTTTGAGGCTATTTTGCATTCAAATGCTTTTGTACTTACCTTAAGGATGTGGTTATCTTTTATATTATAAAAACACCAGCCATTTTCAACACTTGGCATTTGTATTTGATTAAAGTTAGCAAAATTATGATATTTTTCTCGATTTTCTAGGCCATTTTTTTCTATATTTTTATATATAGGATACATAACTAAAATTGTTGCTATAAAAATTAAATAAATATTTTTTTTGCTAATTCTTTGTAAAATTTTACTACTATTTTCTATGTGTTTATAACTTAACCAGCCTAGTATTGTTGATGAAAATATTCCAATAGTAAGGTTAATGAAATTAATTTCAATAAAAAGATAGTTAATTAAAAAAAATACTGGCCAATGCCATAGATAAATTGAGTAGGAAGCACTGCCAATATTTTGAATGATTTTTGAATTTGTAAATAGTGAATTTTTTTGATCTGCTATTAAGATTAACATTGTACCTATAACCGGTAGTAATGCATTGAAGCTAGGCCAAGATGTAGTAGGGTTAAATAGAATAAGGCCAAGAATGATTAATATAAAACCAATCCATTCACATGTTTTCTGTAGCGATTTTTTTAGAGCTTTTTGACTGAGATAATAATAGACTAATCCACCAGAAATGAGTTCCCATGCCCGACTTGTCAGTTTAAAAAATCCAAACATAGAATCTTTAGCTGTTATGAAAATGGAAAATAAAAGTGAAAGAGTAAAAAGTATAGTTAAAAAAATACCAATATATTTTAATTTTTTATCAAACTTAGTATAAATAAAAATTAATACTGGGAAAAAAAGATAAAATTGCCATTCAACTGAAAGAGACCAAGTATGAATTAAGGCTTTCTCATGAGTATCAGCGGCAAAATAATCCCCAGCTTGGCGATAATAAAGTTCATTTGATAAAAATGTCAAACTATACCGTGCGTCTTTAGCGAAGTTTTTGAAATCTTCTGGAATAAAAATGAACCAACCAAGAATGGTTAGAAATAAAATGAGAAACAGAAGTGCTGGAAATATGCGTATAATTCTGGCTAGGTAAAAATCTGTAAAAGAAAACTCATGTTTACTTATTTTTTCAATGATAATTTTTGTCATCAGATAACCTGAGATAACAAAAAAGATATCAACGCCCAGATAACCAGCTGAAAATCCTGGAATTTGAAAATGGAAAAGTACGACTAGAATTACAGCATAAGCTCTTAATCCATTAATATCTGTACGAAAATTATTGATGCTCATGGATTAAGATATTCAAAAAAAGCCAATTGTATTGTTAATTACAATGAAATTGAAAGTTTATATTGTATCTATTTTTTTAAAAGATTCGATCGCACTTGTAGGTGATAAATTATAAACTTGTACTTGCCTTTCATTGAAAAATTGCGCAGCCGCATCAAATGCTGGAAAAATTAAATGAAGATACTGGTCTAGCATTGTAGGTTGTTTGTTTTCTAGATTTTCATAAAATCGTGGTTGTGAAAAGTTATTCATATCTAGACCAGCAATATAAATTTCTTTGAAACCAATTGCATAGGCGACTTGTAGAGCTACATAAGGCACGGTTAAGTAATCAAAAACGGCATTGAAAATATTCGTTGAAAATCCAAATTCATCATACAAGTGAAAATAGGGCTTTTCTAAATCTAATTTCCGTTTTTTACCCATAAAAGGTTCAACAGTTTTATCTTGAAAAATAGTCTCGATAATTTTGATTTCACACTTAATTTGATTTAGATCGATTTTTTTTAAAATGATATCCAAACAACGAGGAGTTGTGAAAAAAATACAATCACTATCGAGAACTTTTGATATCAGATCGAAACGTTTAGTTGTAAAATTAAAATCAATAATCACGTAATATTTGAAATGAATGTGGTCTAGTGAAATAGCACCATTCACACCAATATAGTCGTAGTTAGTGTTTGTTAGAAAACTTTGATCTATATTTTTGACAGAAGGCCCAGTCGCAACCAATACACAGGTATTTTTTTGACTTTTAAAAGGTTTTGTATGATCAGCAATTAATTTTTTATTAAAAAATAATTGCTCTAAGTCACCTTCGCTATTGCGAATAGTCTTGTAGTATGGCCAATAGCGGCGATTATGTTTATATGCTTTGGAATGGAAAGACTTATAAAGGAATTTGAAAATATTTTGTGTAATACGATTGAAAATCTGTTGCATCGAGTTTACTCAGGTATAAGTTTGCCATCACAGCATGGGGGTTAGACTAAAATTGATCTCTTAATTATATGATATTTTATTATTAGCGGGATTGTGATAATACTGATCTGTAATGAATATTTTAACACTACCTCCTCATCGTATATTTTTTAAAGGAAGTAGTGTTATTCTAGCTGACAAGAGCATTAATCATCTAAAGAAAATTTCTTTTTTCCTTTAAATACAGACTTAAGCGATTGAACTGAACGATTAAACCAGTTCGCTGCTGTATCGGGGCGAGTTACTTTATTACCATGATAGTTGATCTGTGTTGCTTTTGAAAAATTACCGAAAGGGGTTATCGTGTAGTTCTCAGGGCGATATCCATTTTCAAGAGCTTCTTGGTAGTATTGATCAAATAATGCGACAAGGTCTTCACGCGGGTGCGGCATGATCTTCCCATCAAACCAATGCTTTTGCCCAGATGCTTCAAGGCGAGGTAAGGCATATTTATGACTAAACTGTGTTCCCATATCAGAGTAATGCAAAATTTTAATTTGCTCAATCGGGAGACTTTCACCATCAATATTGTTGTATGAATCTTGATAAGGTTGAACAAGTTCAGGCTTTTCTTTAATGAGCTGCATCAGTTTTTTATGCCCCTCAGGATCTGCTTGTAGTTCTTTTAATGTAGGTAAATGTTGTTTAGCTTTTTCACAGTCCCATACACAGGTGCATAAACGAGCAGTACTTTTTCCGCCTTTGGCAATAACGATTGCATCATTAGCAAGTGGGTGTAACCAAAGTTCAGCGATATCACAAAGTACCACTACGTCAGCATCCATATAAATAGCACGTCCTTGAAAATCACATGATTCAGGAATTGCCCATCGAAAACCTGAAAAAGGAGTAGCCCATTTTTCAGTATGCCAACCTTCACTAGCTTCTTGATTACTGTACCATGGACTTTTGGTATCATGGCTTAATTGCATCCAAAAAATTTCAATAGGATGTTGAGTGTGTTTTCGAATACTGTAATCTAAAACCATCATTTGTTCTAAGTCACAGTTGTTGGGATCACACCCAACGAATACTTTAATTACGTCATTGTTCATATCTGCAATCACTTCATCATATATAAATCAATGCAGTATGTAGAAGATAAAATCTTTAAGGAACTGCACGATAAAATTAAAACCAACATTGTAAGTCTATATTCTTTACATGACTAGCATTGAAATGTATTGGGCAATAAACTCCACTATGATTTTGATAGAATAGATAGTGCGTTCTAATTTATTGTTGTATTTACAAGATAGAATATGAATAATAGTTTCTTTCTGCCTTACTTTTAGTGGCTTATATTGTTGTATATGAAGATCAACCTATGAGAAATTATGTAATAAGTCTTTCAAATGAGTCTCAACGTAGAAAGCATATTCATACTGAATTTACTAAAGAGGGATTAGTATTTGAATTTTTTGATGCTATTACTCCCGTCACTTTATCTTCAACAGCACTTGATCTAGGCATAACGGTCGATAAAACTGATTTACATCCAAATGAAATTTCTTGCATATTAAGCCATGTCTGCTTATGGAAAAAAGCTGTTGATGAAAAATTAGATTATATTGCCATATTTGAAGATGATATTTATTTAGGTAATTCTGCTCAATTTTTTTTGAAAAACTCTCAATGGATTTCTGAGCAATGTGAAATAGTTAAATTAGAAACTTTATATCGTAAGGTATTTCTTTCTAGAAAAGATGAGCCTTTAACTCTTGAAAATAAACGTGAATTAGTAGTACTAAATGGTCCACATATGGGGGCTGGTGGATATATTTTGTCACGTCGCGCCGCAGAATCTCTAATAGATTTTACGGCTAGGCTATCAGAACTTATACCTATAGACCATATTATATTTAGGGCTTATCCAGAAGAATCCCATCAAAAAATATATCAGTTATCGCCAGCGCTTTGTATTCAAGATGTAATTTTAACTGACGGTGAGACAAATTTTCCTAGCTCATTAGAGGAAGTTCGAAATATTCGTAAAGGGGAGATTAAAGTTAAAAAGAAGTTGAGTTTAAGGGCCAAAGCTCAGCGTGAACTTGGGCGCCCATTTCTACAAATACTATCTTTTATTCAAATTGGAATATGGTTTTTTCAAGGGAAAAAAGTGACCAAAATTAAGTTTGAATAGTAATTTTATATCATTATTGAGTTTTTCTATAGAGTTCATCTGAGGCACTTACACCTCTAAACCGCTTATATCCCCACATATATTCAGCAGGAAAGCGGTTGATCATCCGTTCAACTGCTTTATTGAGTGCCGCAGTTGCGATCTGAATATCGCGATCGTATAACTCAGGATCATTCAGATCATCGCAATACACATCAAATCCTTCACCGTCCTCACGACGGAAACAGCTTAATCCCACCAGACGGCATTGCGTTTTTTGCGCCATTTTGCTTGCAAGTGTACTGGTTAAACAGGGAATTCCAAAAAAAGGAACGACAACCCCACCTGAAGGTTGAGGGACATGATCAGGTAAAATTACGCTAAAACCACCTTGTTTTAGATTCTTAAACAAGGCTTTTACACCATTTGCATCCGTTGGAACTAAGGTGGCATTTAACCGTTGGCGAGCATGCAAAGCAAATGCATTAAATCCTGAATCTTTCATGGGTTTGTACATAATGGTAGGTGTACCATACTGATTGACCCATGCATTCATCATTTCCCATGTACCCAAATGCGGAGTAATAATTAAAGCACCACGCGGATCACTTAAAGCATTTGTTAATACTTCTAAATTATGCACAGTACGAATTTGCTGAATGCTCCATCCAGGAGGCATTGCCCAACATTTCCCTGATTCAATATAACTCAGACATTGTTTGGTCACACTCTCTCGAGCAAGCTGTTCTTTTTGCTCTGAAGGAAGTGTTGGGTAGGCTAAACCAATATTAATTCTGGTTTTCCAAAGCATACTTTTATCAGGGTTTTGATTGATAAAGTAGGCAGCCACTTTTGCAATACTACGCAAAAATGTTAGAGGGAGAATACGAAGTAAAGTACTGTAAAATGACATCGCAATTAATCTTGCTTATCTGTATTGCCTTTGAGCACCATATAAATTAGTGCTACAAAAATCAATAACGCACCTACAAGACTACTGACGCAGAAATATAAAATACGTTGATTGGTGGTCATATTGAAAAGTTCATTTGCCAAGATGTAACGCATAAAAAACCATTGAGCAAGTGAAAACACAATAATCACAATTGTGTGTCGACGTACATCAGGACGCATTGCCATAAGACTGACCTCTCAATAAAAAAGCAGCTTATTATGCCATTACGCTGCATGATCGCAAAGTAAAACCATGTAATATAAAAAAACCCTGCATTAAGCAGGGTCTTATTCAGCAATCAATTGAAAAAATTACTTTTCTTCAGCTTTTGCTTTTTCGCGTAAACGAATACCAAGGTCACGTAATTGATTCGCTTCAACTGGCGCTGGCGCTTGAGTCAACGGGCATTCAGCAGTCTTGGTTTTCGGGAATGCAATTACATCACGAATCGAAGATGCGCCTGTCATAAGCATGATCAAACGATCAAGACCGAATGCTAAACCACCGTGTGGAGGAGCACCATAACGTAATGCATTGAGTAAGAAGCTGAATTTCTCTTCGGCTTCTTCTTCACCAATACCTAAAGCTTCAAAAATCGCTTTTTGCATCTCTAAGGTATAAATACGCAGTGATCCACCACCGATCTCAGTACCATTGAGTACCATATCGTATGCAACAGACAACGCTGCACCTGGATTGCTCTTCACTTCTTCAACACTTGATTTTGGTAGTGTGAATGGGTGATGCACAGAAGTCCATTTGCCATCATCAGTTTCTTCGAACATTGGGAAATCAACAACCCAAAGTGGTGCCCACTCACAAGTTGAAAGATTCAAGTCATGACCGATTTTCACACGAAGTGCGCCCATCGCATCATTTACAACTTTTGCTTTATCTGCACCGAAGAATACGATGTCGCCATTTTCAGCACCAACACGTTTTAATAAATCGAGTACGATTGGCTCAATAAATTTAACGATTGGTGATTGAAGGCCTTCGATGCCTTTTTCGAGTTCGTTGACTTTGATGTAAGCCAAGCCTTTTGCACCGTAGATACCTACGAATTTGGTGTATTCATCAATTGCACTACGAGGGAGTGAACCCGCACCCGGAACACGTAAAGCGACAATACGACCTTTAGGATCTTTTGCAGGACCTGCGAAAACTTTGAATTCAACGTCTTGCATTAAGTCTGCAACGTCAACTAATTTCAATGGAATACGCATATCTGGTTTGTCAGATGCATAATCACGCATTGCATCGTTATAGGTCATACGTTCAAATTTATCGAATTTTACATTCAATAATTCGTTGAACATTTTAACCGTTAAGCCTTCCATTAAATCCATGATGTCATCGTCACTCATGAACGATGTTTCAACGTCGATTTGGGTAAATTCAGGCTGACGATCCGCACGTAAATCTTCGTCACGGAAACATTTTGCAATTTGGTAATAACGATCGATACCACCCACCATTAACAACTGTTTGAACAATTGTGGTGATTGTGGAAGTGCATAGAAGCTACCATTTGAAACACGACTTGGGACTAAATAGTCACGTGCGCCCTCAGGAGTTGCACGAGTCAAGATCGGTGTTTCAACGTCTAGGAAACCGTGATCTTCAAAGTAGTTACGAATCAAGTTTGTAACTTTAGAACGGAAGCGTAAGCGATCTAACATTTCAGGACGGCGAATGTCCAAGAAACGGTATTTCAAACGAATTTCTTCAGAAATATTGGTGTTTTCGTCATTCAATGGGAATGGAGGTGTTTCAGAAGCAGCTAGAACTTCGATTTCTTTTGCTAAAACTTCGATTTGACCACTCACCATGTTGGCATTTTCAGTACCTTCATAGCGACGACGTACACGACCTGTAATTTTTAATACAAATTCAGAGCGTGCTTTATCCGCAGTTGAGAAAGCTTCTGGTGTATCAGGATCAATTACGACTTGAACTAAACCATCACGGTCACGCATATCAAGGAAAATTACACCACCATGGTCACGGCGACGATGAACCCATCCGCATAAAGTAACTGTTTGATCGATTTGGGCTTCAGTTAAAGAGCCACAGTAATGAGTGCGCATCATATTGAATTATTTATCCAAACTATATTGGCTAGAAGGTGAATGCGTAAACAGCGCATCACCAATGAAGGGGAGATTATGCCTTGTTGAACATATTGTCTCAAGTCTTAATGTTTTCAACAGAATTTTAAAGCGACGCTTTTTTAAAAAAACGATCTTGTTTGACCTTTTCGATCAAATAATAGTAGCAACAGACATGCTGCTGTAAAAACACAAAGTGCTGTTTGAGTAAATTCATTAATTGATTTACCAATAAAAAAATACCGTTCGGTGTACCAGAGTTCTGATGAAATATGACGACTATAGTCCCAAATCGACAACAATCCAGCAACTGTTGAAATGATTAAGCTTGTAGTGATAAATCCTTTAATCTTAATCGGTACAGGTTGAGCTAATTTATGTTTGATGTAATAGTTTTTACACATCCAGAAGATAAAAGGTAAGGCGAGAATCGATGAACCAATCTGCAAAATAAAATGTAATGGATAATGCAAACCAAAGAGAGAAATATCTTGTGCGAGTAAATCTTTAAAAGCGAAGGTCCGAAAGTCCAGATGGGTTAATCCATCCCAGATTAAATGTGTCGCTGTACCCAGAATAATCGCAAAGCAATTCATAAGAATAAAGCCCACTGCATCATCAAAATTGCTGATCTTTATGGGGTGTTTTATACCCAGAAAGCGATAGCTGACAGGGCGATAAATGAGATACCACAAGAGACAAAAGAATAATCCAATCGGAAGATTGGGAAATAATATGCCAGACCACTGATGTGTTAATGCAATTGTTTCTTGAGTAAATAAGCGGTGGAGGTCTGGGGTCATACAGCCGATAGCAAGCGCTGCGACAGGCAAATGACCTTTACTCAATTTTGATAGAGGTGGTGCAAGAACAGCGTGAGAAAGAGTAAATGGCATATTCTTGGAGTGTTATAAACATTGAATAATGGATTAGTAGTGTAGCAAATGTTTTTTTGGGGTTATGTTTTTTATTGCAAAATAAATGAAATGTTATAATATAACAATATATATTTAAGCTGATCTGAGACACGGCATGTCATTTTCTAAAAATATTTTGACTTTATCTATTTTAGCAATAGCCAGTAGTACCACCTTTGCAGAAGAGGAAGCAAAGGTTCAACAACTTGCTACGATTGAAATTAAAGCGCACCCTTTAGAGCGAAATTCGGCCGATTTTGCTGTCGCAGATCATGTGATTGAGCAAAAAGAGTTAACTGAAAAAAGTGTAACATTAGGTGATGCCTTAGCTGGTGAGATGGGTATACATACCAATCAGTTTGGCGCAGGTTCAAGTCGTCCAGTGATTCGAGGACAAGATGGTGCTCGAGTCAAAGTGTTGCAAAATGCCTCTGAAAATATTGATGTTTCAACATTATCGCCTGACCATGCGGTCACGGTTGATCCATTATTAGCTAAGAAAATAGAAGTTATTCAAGGACCATCTACTTTATTGTACGGTGCTGGTACTGTAGGTGGTTTGGTCAATGTCACAGACAGCAAAATTCCGACACAGATGCCAGAAAATGGTTATGAGGGGAATATTGGGCTACGCTATAACACTGGCAGTGATGAAAAATTAGCAAGCGCGGGTGTTACTGTTGGTTTAGGTGATCAAGTTGCATTACGTCTTGAAGGCCTCAAACGCGAAGCCAATGATTATATTGCACCTGATTATTTCCATGAAGGTGAAAAAGAACGTCGAGTCGATAATACTTTTGCCAAAGGGCAAACTGTAAATGTTGGTCTATCGTGGATTTATGATCGTGGCTTTACTGGTATTTCATATAGCAATCGTCAGGATCAATACGGTTTGCCAGGACATAGCCATGAATATGAAAGCTGCGATGCACATTTAAGTGGTAGACCACATTTACATTGTGGTGATCACGATCCAGATGATGGACATGATCATGACCATGAGGAACATGAGCATGCACATGATGCAGGACCTTGGATTGATTTAAAATCAGAGCGTTATGATGTTCGTACTGAGTTGGACAACCCATTTGCAGGTTTTAAAAAATTACGCGCACAAGCGAGTTATACTGATTATCAACATGATGAGATCGAAGAAGAGACCATCGCGACTCGTTTTAAAAATAAAGGTTATGATGGACGCTTAGAGTTAGTACATAACCCGCTGGGTGTATGGGAAGGGGTCATTGGTACACAATATGGACAACAAAAATTAAAACTTACAGGTGAAGAAGCCTTTTTAGCACCAAATACCACTAAAAAATGGAGTGTTTTTGCATTAGAACATGCGCAATTTAATGATGTTCATGTTGAATTAGCTGCTCGTGCAGAACAGCAAAAAATTGATATTGATGATGCAACGAAAAAAGATTTCGACGGTTCAGCCTTTTCTGTTTCTGGTGCCGCCAATTGGGAGTTTGCACCAAACTATAAACTCTCTTTTGTTACCTCACATCAGGAGCGTTTGCCTTTAGCACAGGAGTTATATGCTAATGGTGGGCATTTCGCCACCAATACCTATGAACTAGGGAATGATCAGCTTAAAAAAGAGCAGTCAAATAATGTCGAACTTGGTTTTCATTACGATGATAACAAGTTTGATTACCATGTACATGTCTACCATAACTGGTTTGACGACTACATCTATGCCCAAACTTTAGATCGTTATAAAGATTTCCGTTTGGTTCAGTATGCACAAGATAAAGCCAAGTTCTATGGTGCTGAAGCAGAAGTGGGTTATCAGCTCTCTTCAATTTATAAACTCAGTGCATTCGGTGATTATGTTCGTGGCAAGATCGATAATGAAAATGCACCACGTGTACCAGCGGGCCGTTTAGGTACAAAAGTGAATGCAGACTTTGGTGATGGTTTTAGCGGTTCAGCTGAGTATTATCATGTATTCCAACAAGATAAGATCGCAGCTTATGAAACTGATACACAGAGTTATAATATGTTGAATTTAGGGGTAGCGTACTCAGGTAATTACAGCAATGTTGGGGAATATCGTGTATTCCTGAATGCTAATAACTTGCTTGATGATCAGGTTTATCAACATGCTTCATTCTTATCCAACATTCCTCAAGTGGGGCGTAATTTTACGGTGGGTGTGAACTTTAGTTTCTAATTTGTCACTCAAATCTTATTGAAAAATCAAAGTATAAGCTCTAGCCTTAGTTCATTAGGCTAGGGCTTTTTCTGTTTATATGCGCATCTTCCAAAGAATTCATCAAAAATTAAACTGGTCAGGTCGACGTTACATGGCAGTCATATTGAGTATTTTTGCGATTGGGTATATTGCTTCTGCAATTTATCACACTGTAAAACCACTCCCAAAAGGACTGGATTTTACTGGACAACTTCGCCATGCCAATGTGAAATTTTTAGCGGATCAAACTTATATTGATATACAAGGTCAGCAACAAGTTGATCAGCATATTTTCAAAGAAGTATTCCAACTGATTGATCAAGCACAAACCACAATTGTGATTGATATGTTTCTATTTAATCAGGAAGTTGGTGAATCAAAGGTAAAGCAATTTCCATTGATGCAGCAACTCACTGATGCGTTGATTCTGAAGCGTAAACTTTACCCCGCAATTCAAATCGTTGTGATTACAGATCCAATTAACTCGGTTTATGGTGGAATAACTCCTAAACACTATCGTCAGCTTCGTCAAGCAGGCGTAGATGTGATAGAAACTGATCTAAAACCATTGCGAGCCTCGAATCCACTGTGGTCGGGATTTTGGTATATTTGTTGCCAAAATTTAGGCAATAATCCAGAAGGCGGTTGGCTAAATAATCCTTTTGGAAAAGATAAAGTAACAATACGGAGTTATTTGGAGTTACTCAATTTTAAAGCCAATCATCGTAAAACCTTAGTGGTAGATACGGCTCAAGGTTGGAAGAGTTTAGTGACCTCAGCGAATCCTCATGATGGAAGTTCACATCATAGTAATGTCGCATTGGTCGTGGATGGCCCAACCGCGATTGATATATTACAAACTGAGCAAACCGTCGCGAATATGTCACAAGGTTCAAGTCCTTTTGTGATTATGGGTGGGCTGGTGGAAGATAAGCGCTTGCCACAGGTGCAGCTACTGACTGAAAAAGCGATTTATGATGCTGTGTTGAAGATGATTCAATCTGCAAAAAGTGAAGAACATTTGGACATGGCTATGTTCTATCTGTCTGAGCGAAATATTATTGAGGCGTTAAAACAGGCTAAACAACGTGGTGTAAATATCCGTATCATGCTTGATCCAAATAAAGATGCATTTGGTCGTCAAAAGAATGGTATTCCAAATCGCCAAGTGGCTTCAGAGCTCAATGCGGTAGGCATTCCAATTCGTTGGTGTGATACCCATGGTGAACAATGCCATAGTAAAATGCTACTCAAATATAACACTCAGCAAGCTGAGATTATTTTGGGTTCAGCTAATTTAACGGCACGTAATCTTAAAAACTATAATCTTGAGACAGACATGCGCGTTTTAGGTTCAGCACAAGCACAGGTCTTTAAAGATGCAGGACAGTATTTTGATGCTGCTTGGAGTAATGCGAATGGTCGTCAGATCACGGTTGATTATGCAAAATATGTGGATGAGTCAAAAGTGAAATACTGGCTCTATCGTTTTATGGAGTGGTCGGGCTTATCGACTTTCTAAAAAAGAGGCTTTAGGCCTCTTTTTTTATTGCGGATTTGGTGGAATCAATTGATCTAAGTCTTTATCAGCCAATTGATCTAATTCACTTAAATCCGTTTTGATTTTCCACTGAGCTTCATCATCGACTGGATTAGGCAGACGAGCTTCTAACCAATCGCACACTGCATCAGGATTAAATTCAGGATGATTACATTGAATTACCCAAGCTAAAAAGTCTTTCGCTTCACCATTCATATAAGGAGGAGGAGAGACAGGGAAGAATTGAGTGGGTAAGCGCTCATTGGTCGATAAGTAGTTCAGAACATGCCCAAGTTCTTGAACAGTTTGCCATGCAAGTGGATGTGCAACATCAATATTGAATTTAAACCACCAAGCATGTTGACCATCTGTGCCATGTGCAACGATGCGAGCTTCCTGCACACTTGGAACTTTACAAAAGAATTGATAAAGGCGATCAAAATTCATTTCAGCCACAAATGTCGTCTCAAAATCAAAAGTATAATTTTAGCATATCTCAATTTAACTATCCGTAGATGTGATTGATCGATGAATTGATTGATTAGATCTGAAAAAATATTATTACAACAGTTATGCTTAATTTTTATTCTAAAATAGAAAGATACTCTGATTTCTTAGGAGATAATCATGAAGCAATCTAAAATTTATATTTATGGCTTGGCGACTATATTGGGTTATCTCCCTATCATGAGTTATGCAGATAATGCTTGGAGTGGCTATAGTGGGGTGGAAAGACGTTCATATGCTCAAACTCCTCGTTATCAACCAGCAGCAGAAGATCCTTTCGCATTTTCAAATCAGCGTTACACACCGACTGCACCACCTAAAGGCTATTATTATCAACCGAATCAAAATAATTATTATCCTTATCCAAGCCATCGACCGGGTGTTCGTATTGAATACTATCCAGAAACACAATATGAGCACAGCTATCGACGTGAATCATTTGTTGTTGGAAATGAATTACCCGGCGAGTTTCGTAGTGAACGCTATGTGATTCGAGATTGGGATTCATATTCATTGCGTGAACCACCAAGAGGTCGGCACTGGGTCATGGTCGATGGTCGTTATCTTTTGGTGACTGACGATAATTTTACGATTGAAATTATTCGCTGATTTTAAATGTTTTTTTGAATTTTATTCAAAATTGAAATCTCCATAATTTCTTGGTTTTTATTACAAAGTTTTGCAATGTCGCAGTTTTTATTCATGCTTTCTCCTAGAGTTTTTCTTAATCTGATTTTAGATCGAAAAACAGAGGATCAGAACATGAAAAAGACAGCTGTATTACTGGTATCAACACTTATGCTTGGTATATCTGCCTCAGCTATGGCAGATTCAAATCGTTGGGATCATCAACATAAAGATCGTTATGATTACCGCTATGATCGTTATGACAATCGTCATGATCATCGGGAACAACCTCGTTGGTCAAATGGGGATCGCGGCAATCATTATGGTCAACCAATCAATTTTAAACGTGGTGAACGTTTACCTTCAGAGTTTCGCAGTAACCGATATATTGTTTCCAACTATCGTTATCATCGCTTGTATGAACCACCTCGTGGCTATAACTGGATGCAGGTACAAGGTAAATATGTATTGGTTGATTCGAAATATCGAATATTCCGTGTTGCATAAAACACCTAAGAAAAAGCAGGCGAGATGCCTGCTTTTTTTATTTATGCAAGTTCGTCATCTTGTGGTCGTGGTGTCTTATTTGCAGGAAGTTGTTGTTCATGATCTTTACCTCGGATCACAGATGGGTAGTTCCATGAAGCAAAACGCACCACTAAAATCGCCAAAGCCAGAATTAAAATAGAGCCTGTAATAATGACTAAATCCATCGAGGCTTTGTGATTATGCTGAATATCTGCAATCAATAGGCGAGTAAGTGCAGTGATCGCCACATAGATGAGGAAGCGTACAGGCATATGATTGGTTTTAAAATAGATACCGACCATTGCACCAAGTTCGAGGTAGATAAATAGCAGTAAAATGTCATCAATGCTGGCATATTGTTTAACGGTCAAAATTTCAATGACGGTATGTACGGCCGACCAAGCAATCATACAGCCAATAATAAACAGAGCTAAATAGTGAAAGGCTTCAACGGCATAATGACCTAAACGGTCAAATAAACGTTGTAAATTTTCGAGTTTATCTTTGGAGTTAGACATACAGGCTTATATTCTCAACAAGATCATTAGAATGTTATGCAAGTTTTATGCTGATTTTATTATAGCCATAAAAAAACTGCCTAAACCAAATGATTTAGGCAGTTTTTAAAACCGAACTAGAATTAAGCTTGGTTTGTGAAATAATCTTCGCTGAAATTCATGATTAAGTCAGAACCTGCTTTGATCTTCGCAAGGCGAGAATCAAGTTCTGGTAAAATACGGTCAACAAAGTACTGTGCCAAAGCAAGTTTGTTTTGGTAGAAATCACCAGACTTGTCTTTTGCAGCAGCAGCAATCTTAGCAAACATATAAGCAAAGCTAAGTAGACCAACTGCGCTTAAGTAATCTACAGCCGTAGAATTCGGGAATTCGATGTTTTCAGCTGCTTGCTCAATAATGAACTGAGTAATTGCTTCGATTTCAGTTGCAGCATCTAAAGTTGCATCTTTAATGAAGTTTAAGTCAGTGTCTAATGCATTGGCAAAATCACGGATCTCAGTGATATATTCAGCGATGAAAGCGCCACCACACTTAATGGTTTTACGACCAATTAAGTCCTGAGATTGAACGCCGTTTGTCCCTTCGTAAATTTGAGAAATACGAAGATCACGGATGCACTGTTCCATACCCCATTCACGAATATAACCGTGACCACCAAATACCATTTGCGCATCTAAAGTTGCTTGGAATGCAGTATCTGTGAGGTAAGCTTTCGCAATTGGTGTTAACAGCGCAACGCGGTCATTGGCTTTCCTCACTGCTTCTGCATCAGTAGAGAATTTAGTGATATCAAGCTGTTGACCTACATATACTGCAAATGCACGAGATGCTTCATTATTTGCACGTACATTCAACAACATACGACGAACATCACCGTGAACTAAGATGCTATCCGCAGGTTTGCTTGGAGATTTAACACCAGAAGCACTGCGACCTTGTAAACGATCAGTCGCATATTGAGCTGCATTTTGGTAAGCAAATTCAGAAGCACCAAGACCTTGGATACCCATTGATAAACGTTCATAGTTCATCATCACGAACATTGCTGCAAGACCTTCGTTTTCTTTACCAACGAGATAACCTTTTGCAGCATCAAAATTCATCACGCAAGTTGCAGATGCTTTGATCCCCATTTTATGTTCGATTGAACCAGGCCCAACAGGGTTACGTTCACCTAAAGAACCATCTGCATTTACAATGTATTTCGGTACGATGAATAAAGAAATACCACGTGAACCCGCAGGTGCATCAGGTGTTTTTGCAAGAACTAAGTGAATGATGTTTTCGGCGAGGTCGTGATCACCACCTGTAATGAAGATCTTAGTACCTGTAATGTTATAAGTACCATCTTCGTTGCGTTCAGCTTTAGTTTTAATAATCCCTAAATCTGTACCTGCATGCGGTTCAGTTAAGCACATCGTACCTGACCATTCGCCAGAGTAGATTTTAGGTAAATAAGTTTCTTTTTGCTCTTGAGATGCATAGCTGTTTAATGCCATACCTGCACCCACAGAAAGAAGCGGATAGAGCATGAATGATGGATTGGTTGCGAATAACATCTCATCAGAAAGAACAGTCAGCATTTTTGGCATTGCCTGACCGCCCCATTCTTCATCAGCACCTAAGCCAATCCAACCACCTTCAGCGTATTGACGGAATGCTTCTTTAAATCCTGCTGGTGTGAATACTTCACCGTTAACCCAACGTGCACCTTCTTCATCACCAGTACGGTTAAGTGGGTGAGTTACGTTTTGAGCAAATTTAGCCATTTCTTCTAAAATTGCTTCAGCAGTTGCAGCATCTACATGAGCAAGATTCTCATTAGACTGCCAAAATTGTTCTGCTTTAAATACATCATTTAAGATGAATTTCATGTCTGCTAAAGGTGCATTGTAAATTGGCATAATCGTTCCTTTTTACGCACAGGTCATGTGCAAAGTGATCAAATAAAACGAACAAATAAATTGAATAGTGTAAATTTAGCATTGATTAAACAAAAAAAGGACGGTCAAAACTGACCAGTCCTTTTTCTGTGATGAACGTTGCATCTCACTCTAATCTATGATTAGAACGCGAAGTGTTCCGCATCAAGTTCAAACAATGGCGCAACGCCAGTTGAAAGTACATCTACGTGTGAGCGAACACGCGGCAAGATCTTCTTGAAGTAGAAGCGAGCAGTCGTTACTTTTGCATTGTAGAAGTCAACTTCTGTTGAACCTTCAGCCAATTTCTCTTGAGCAACAAGTGCCATACGAGCCCATAGGAATGCAAGTGTTACATAACCAGAGAAGTATAAGTAGTCAACCGCAGCTGCACCAACTTCATCAGGGTTTTGCATTGCGCGCATACCGATTTGCATTGTGATATCGCCCCATTCTTTGTTTGCAGCAGCCAATGGCGCAATGAACTCTTGCATTGCAGCATTGTCTTTATTTGCTTCAACAAATTTATGGATGATCTTGGTGAAATCTTTAAGCATTGCACCTTGAGTTTGCAATACTTTACGACCTAACAAGTCAAGTGCTTGGATTTCAGTAGTACCTTCGTATAAGCAAGAAATACGTGTATCACGTACGATTTGCTCCATACCGTGTTCAGAAATAAAGCCATGACCACCAAAGACTTGAACACCGTGCTTCGCAGATTCTGAACCAGTTTCAGTTAAGAATGCTTTAGCAATTGGCGTTAACAAAGATAAGATGTTGTCAGCAAACTTACGCTCTTCTTCAGTTTCGCCTTTTTCAACGATATCTGCATACTGAGCTAATAAGTAAACAAGTGCACGACCACCTTCAGCAAATGCTTTTTGAGTTAAAAGCATGTTACGAACAGCAGGGTGAACAATAATTGGATCTGCTTCTTTTTCAGGTGCTTTAGGACCTGAAAGTGAACGCATTGCTAAACGATCTTTCGCATATGCTAAAGCACCTTGGAAAGAACCTTCAGATGCAGCAAGACCTTGAACGGCTGTACCAATACGTGCAGTGTTCATGAATGTGAACATGCAGTTTAGGCCACGGTTTTCTGGTCCGATCAAGTAACCTTTTGCTTTATCAAAGTTGATCACACAAGTTGCGTTACCATGGATACCCATTTTGTGTTCGATCGAACCACAACGTACAGCGTTGCGCTCGCCAACTGAACCATCAGCATTTACAAGGAACTTAGGTACGATGAAGAGAGAAATACCTTTAGTGCCTTTAGGCGCTCCTGGTAAACGTGCAAGAACGATGTGGACAATGTTGTCAGCCATGTCATGTTCACCAGCAGAGATAAAGATTTTCTCGCCAGAAATTGCATAGCTACCATCATCATTTGGTTCTGCTCTAGTACGAATAATACCTAAGTCTGAACCAGCATGAGATTCTGTTAAGCACATTGTACCTGTCCAAACACCTGATACAAGGTTTGGCATATACGTCGCTTTTTGTTCATCAGAACCATGGTGTTCAATTGTACGAACAGCACCATGAGAAAGACCTGGGTACATACCCCAAGACCAGTTTGCTGTACCAACCATCTCAGAAATTGTGATTCCTAGAGAGTTTGGTAATGCTTGACCGCCAAATTCTTCATCAGCAGAAAGAGAAGGGAAGCCAAGTTCGATATATTTTTGATACGCTTCTTTAAAGCCTGTAGGCGTAGTAACAACACCATCATTCCAAGTACAACCTTCACGATCGCCTGATTGGTTGATAGGAGAAAGTTCATTCTCACAGAAATCAGCTGCTGCTTCTAAATATTGATCAACCAATTCGCGGCTTACGGTGCCTTGAAATGCAGGAAGTTTTGCGTAATGTGCTTCAGCATTTAATAATTCGTGCAATACGAACTGCATATCACGTAAGGGTGCTTTGTATTGTGGCATAGCATTTTCCTCAATACTGGTTAAACCAGAGTTATAATCTTAGTCAATAGTAAATATACCCAAAGGGTATCATTTTGTGTTGCTAATCGTGCAACAAGTTATAGTTCCGTACAAGCTTTAACAGGGCATTTCTTAGTGACTGTAAAGTCAAAGATAATGCTTAAATTATTTTAAAGCGTATTGATTGTAGGCAGTTTGCGTTGAATTCGCTCGTAATAATATGCAAAAAATCGTAAGCAGCTGTGTAATTAAAAATAATTGATTCGGCAAATAAATAAAAGGCGCTTGAAGCGCCTTGATAACGAAATAATATTATGTTCTTACATAGGTTTAACGTTTGAATTGTGATTTTTCTGGTGTAAAGCGAACGTCACAAGTACCTTCAATTACACGATTATTCCACTGAACATTCACACGCTCACCGATGCGTTTACCCTGACAGGCTTTCTCAATCTGTGCTCTCTGTAGTCGATGTTCTTCACGCATTTGTTCTTGTTGTTCTTCACGTTGTTCGCGCTTAGCTTGCCATTCTGCACGTTGTTCTGGGGTTAGCGGTTGACGTTGCATTTCGTGGCGGTGGCGGTCATGATTCATTCCTTGTTCTGAAGGTGTTACTTGGCAGGCAGCCAAACCTAAAACAGAACCGAGAAGAGTTGTCATTAATACAATTTTTGTCTTGTTCATTATTTTATCCTGCGTAGTCAGTTAAGATTCGATTGTTAAAGATTAGATAATAAAGATGAAGAAAGAATGGAGAGTTTTTTTGAACCATGTTGGTTACAATCCATAAATAGAACACTATTGAGATTTCGCTTTTGAATGTTCGTCGCATGCCTTTAGCCATACGTTTATTTTTAACGGTATTACTGACTACCTTAGTGATTGCAACAATCAGTTTAGGGGTATTGCATTGGACCATGCAAAAGAACTTCGCACGTTATGTTGCTGATGTGGAAATGCAAAAATTAGATCGTTTGATTGCAAATCTAGGTAATGTTTATACGGTTTATCATGACTGGGGTAATGCCATTCAAGCGCAGATTTTACAAATTGAAGGCAACGCAGCACCTGATGATTATGATCGCTTGTCTCAGTGGTGGTTACGCCGTCAGTATGATATTGCCTTACAACAACGTTATTTTAATGACCATACCTTATTAACGCTTTCACCCACTTTAGCTCAAAACAACACCGAAATAAAAAATCGTCAGATTTTTAATGATGAAGAATTAAAGATTCTTAAACAAAATTTACCCTCAGAATATCAACCCTTTGAAGGCTTACGTTTTCCTTTGAGTCCGAGCCAATTTCGACTAAAGAAAGATGCGAAAGATGACAAGCAAGAGACCAAATCTAGTTCATCATCTGAACACGTTAAAAAGCGTTTTGTATCAATTCCAGATCGTTTAGGTTTAAGTTCAAGACTGTCTTTATATGATGAAAAACACCAATTTATTGTGGGCGAACCTGCAACTGATCAAATAGCCTACCGTCCAATTCTGGTAGATCAAAAAGTTGTGGGTTATCTCGGCTTAAAACCCGTATTGGATCAGGATGATGCATCAAGTATCAATTTCTTTAGTAATCAAAAGCGTTATTTACTTTTAGTTTATGCCTTAACCGTGATTTCTAGTTTGGTGGCAGCATTGTTAATGGCAGCTTATTTCAAAAAGCCAATTCAACGTTTGCTCAATGCGACGTTGGAGTTAACGCGTGGAAATTACCAACATCAAGTTGTGATTAAGCGAAATGATGAATTGGGAGATTTATCTAATCAACTGAATCATTTGGCTGATATTTTGCATCAACATGAGGAATCGCGCCGTCAATGGGTCGCAGATACTTCTCATGAATTAAAAACGCCTTTGGCTGTGTTACAAGCACAGATTGAAGCAATGCAGGATGGAATTCGTAAAGCAACACCCGAGCATCTTGATGCAATGATGCGTCAAGTGAGTAGTTTAAAGAAACTAACAAAAGATTTGGCTGATTTGGCACAGGCAGATGCGCAGCAGTTGAAATGCTATTTTGCTGAAGTCAATCCATGGGATGTGGTACTGCAAGAAGTTGAGAATTTTAAACCTGCATTTGAACAAAAGCAGTTTGATGTTTCACTTTCAGGCGAAGGAATAAGCCTATCTTTAGATCGAGATCGTTTTAAACAGATCATCGTTAACTTGCTTGGAAATTGTGTACGTTACACAGAACAAGGTGGGAAAATACAGATTCATACTCAACAAAATGAGCATGAATGGATATTGTATGTGGATGATAGCCCATTTGGGGTAAGTGATGAGCAGTTGGCGCGTTTAGGCGAGCGTTTTTATCGTGTGGATGATTCACGCACACGTAGCACTGGCGGAACAGGTTTAGGTTTGGCTTTGTCTTGTAAACTTGCACAGGCTTTAGGTGGTTCACTTACTTTTAATCATTCACCTTTAGGTGGATTGCGTTGTGTACTGACTTTCCCAAAATTAATTAAATAACTTTTTGATCCTCTTTGCTTGAGGAAGATAGATAGGATGAAAACCATGAAACATATTATGTTGGTTGAAGATGAAGTTGAACTTGCACAGTTGGTTCGTGATTATTTAGAAGCGGCTGGTTTTGAAGTCAGTATGTTTCATGATGGTCAGGATGCTTATACCCAGTTTCAACAACGTAAGCCAAGTCTCATGATTTTAGACTTGATGGTTCCTCGTATGGATGGTTTAACCATTTGCCGTAAAGTACGTGAACAATCTGATTTACCGATTATTATGGTAACTGCGCGTACTGAAGAAATTGATCGTGTTTTAGGCTTAAATATGGGTGCAGATGACTATATTTGTAAACCATTTAGTCCGAAAGAGTTGGTTGCACGTGTACAAGCTGTTTTACGTCGTTTAGAGCGTAAGGCAGAACCTGATCAAAATGATTTATTTCGTATCGATAAAGCACAGCAACGTATTTGGTATCAACAAAAAGCATTAACTTTAACACCGACTGAATTCCGTTTATTGGAATTATTCTTGGAGCATCTCGGTCAAGTCTATTCACGAGCGCAATTGTTAGATCATATTAATCCAGATAGCTTTGATGTGGCAGATCGTGTAATTGACAGTCATATTAAAAATCTTCGTCGTAAAATTACTGAAGCTGCTGAAACAGGGAATCGTCATGAATGGATTCAGGCGGTTTATGGCGTAGGTTATCGTTTTGAATATCCTGATGAGTAAAATATAAAAGCCCTTTTGTAAATAAAGGGCTTTTTATTAAATAATAAATTGTCATTATAATTATAAGTAGCTATTATTTGTTCAAAGTCAATATATGACTTTTATTAAGTCCTAAATTTAAAATATTTAGATAATAATTTTATTATAAAAGGGGTGTCAAATGTTTAAAAAGACATTTTTAGCTTTCGCTTGTTCTACATTTTTAGTTGCTTGTGGAGGAGGTGGTAGTACTTCTTCAAATAATACTGATAATGGTAATCCAGTTGCTCCTGTTTCAGATTTAAATAAAGCAAAACAGTTGATTGATACAACCAATAATATCATTTCTTATTTTGATAGTTTTGATGGATTGCAATCACAATATCAGCCAACGTTTGATGCAATTAGTGATGCTGGTACGGATACTGGTAATGCGAGTGGTTTAATTTTGACTTTGGCCTCATTGGCACAGCAAGATGCAAATGGTTCGACCCAAGAATATAATGCAACTCAGTTAGAAGCCTTATTGAAAGAAGATTCAACGTATGGGGAATATTACTATCCTGATTATCAGTTGAGTAATAATACCCTTAAAGTCAGTGTGACACCGAATTCAGTGACTGTAACAGGTGGTGTTACAGCTAAGTATTGGACAGATTATGTTTGGGACTATAAAACTCAGACAGGTCATGATGTTTTTGGTGATGAAGCCAACGTAACTGTAACCAATTTGAAATTAGAAGCACCATTCTCGGCATCTCAATCAACTTACGATTTTAAATTGGTTGCTGGTGGGAAAATTGCCACTAAGAATGTTATGAGTAAAAAAGAAGCAATTTTAGCAGTAAATAGTGATAGTACGGCTCAAGTCGTTTATAACAATCCAGCAAAATTGGGTGATCGTTCTAGTGATCAAGTTCCTAAGACTGCGCAATTTAAGTTTGCGAATGTTGTATTGACTGCTGTAGGTACAGGCGCAGAGTTGAGTTTAACTGAATTTTCAAGTAAGGCGACGCAAGTTCAATTTAAAGATGGTTTAAGCACATCCACAGAAATTATTCCTACTGAGCTAAACTTAAAAGGTAAGGCTATTGCTGGAACGGAAAACCTGAACTTAGAGGCAAGCATTAAATTAAATAATGATTTATCCAAAGTAATTGATATTACAGGTGGTAATGAATCTGCTGCAGCATTTATTAATGCAGATCTTAATGTGAAACTCAGTGGTAATGTCAAAGGTGGTGGTACAAGTATTAAACCATTTAGTGTTGATTTAACTGCTAAACGTAATGAGTATCAGAAAGGTACAGCAACGATTAAGATTACTGTAGATAAAGATGTGCTTACGGCTGACTTTAAAACTGATAATTTGATTACAACAGCTGTACCTGTCGTTTGGGCAAAATTGTCTCATCCTAATGGTGCATATGTTGAAATTGCTGATCTTGATAATTTTTCATCAGCGCAGATTAAAGTGGGTAATACCGCATATGGCACAGTGAGTAAAGTGTCAGATAACGTATATTCTGCAAAATTCACAGATAATACTGTTAAAGCGATTGCACCATAATCATGAAAAGGAGAGGGGGAGTAATATCCCCTTTTTTTATGCTCAAAAAAAGTCTAGCTGTATTCGGGATATTGATTCCTTTCTATTCCCATGCTCAAGAAAAAATCTATTATCAAGTGCAGGCGAATATATATAGTGAACCTGTGTCGATTCACGCATTTACAGATGATTGGGATGATACACATTTTAAATCAGGAAAAAATGCTTTTGCTCATGGTTTAATGCAGTTGGGTATTAAACAGGGCCAATGGGATTTTAGCTGGATTTGGCGTTATGATTATGTCCTACATTTTAGTCCAGATACTGCAACATTATATTATCAGATCAAAAATGAAAAGTTGATTGATGCCAGTACTCAATATAATTTACAACTTGAGGCGCAGCATGTTGATACTGTCGGCTCTAGATTTGCCTATACATGGCAGTTGAGTCCGAACTGGAGTTTAACAACGGGTGCAACTGCATTAATTGGGCGGCATTATGTAGATGGTCAAGTTAATGCTTTGGCTCAAACAACTGATCAAAAGCAACTCATGGATCGCGTTAAATGGCTGAATGGCCAAATTGACTATAGTTATGATCAGCCAGCACTAAAAGAAGATAAAATGGGGTGGAATGAGCGTGCAAATCAGGGTTATGGTTTTGCATTTGATACTTCATTTCAAGGGACAATTGCGAATCACTGGAAAGTAAACATTAATATTCAGGATGCAATTGCTTATTTATATTGGCAAGATGCACCTTATACACAATATCAGATTACTTATGATCAAGATAAGCGTCCCCGCTTTGACATTCACGGACAATTTAGTAAGCACCATCAATACACTCAAAAACTGCCATTTAAAATTTATACTGATTTCAATTATCAGTCGGATCAGGCTTGGCAGTTAGGTATAAGCTCAATCAGTAATCAATATAATAGTCTTTGGCAACTCAATGCTTATTGGGATGCTGGGTTGCAATGGGGAATCCATTTTGAACCACAGACTCATGCCCTGGGGTTATCAATTCAACATGATTATTTTGGTGTGAAATATATTGCAGATAATCTAAATACTAATCAGGCTAAGAGAATGGGTGCACAATTATTTGCGCAATATCAATGGTAGACATTAAGCAAAATAGTAATCCATATCTAAACTCAAACTTAGTGCAAACAACTGTTGAATATTGGATGCACTTATGAGTCGATGATGTGGATTTTCAACATACCCAGTTGCGCTGATATCGAGTGAATATTGGGTATTAAAAAAAAATTGCTGTAAGGTACTTTGATAAGGTTGTAATTGTTCGAGTAGATCACTGATATGCTCATTCAGTTTTACTGTTTCTCGATTTAAACGAGAACATAATTTAAGTAATGAATTTCGATGTTTTAATTGTCGTTTGGTTTCTAATTTAAGTCCCTGATCAAAATATACTTCAAAAGTTAATTCAAGAAATAATTGTTGTAACTCATTTGCTGGTAATTTAGACCAAAGACAGAAATAAGCATATTCACTACATGGTCTTGATTCTTCTGTTGTTGCGATTGGTTTGGCATATGGATAATCGTGTCCATCATCTTGATCTAAATAACCATGTAAATGAAACCCAGCATTTAATTCGCTCAGTTCCCGTAATAGATCAATATTAAGATGAAATCCTGCACCTTGCGTATTTTCACCATGCGTAACTAAATGCAAAGTCAGATGAAATGATGTGGGAAGCTGTAATATATTGGTGTTGGTTTCAAGATACGTAAACCAATGTTGTATTTGCTCTACATTATTTAAATTTTTATCAATATCGAAGCGGATACACATCTGTTGAAATTGATGTTTACCATCATCACTGATTTGACCTTTATTCCAAGCTTCATAGCGACACATTCGATCAAGATGATATTGCTCAACAATCTGTTGAACATTTTGTTCACTGTCTTGGGTAATGGTGAAGTAAAAGTATTCACTATAGCTTTGTTGCTTGGACATTTTTTTATAAATCTCATTTTATCCTGTGGATAACCACAACATTATCCACAGAAAATGTGGATAGTTTTAAAAAATTATGGATAAATATTGATCTTTGTATGATTGGAGACGAGTGCCCATATTTCATCCATATCTGAATTAGTGACAGCAATACAGCCTAAAGTCCAATCTTTACGAGGCATATATGTTGCACTTGAAGGCAATGATGCTGCCCATGTAGGCACTGTTCCATGAATCATAACGTCTCCACCTGTAGATTGATGCTGCTGTTTGGCAAAAGTAAGATCATTTTGATTCGGGTAAGAAATATGCAAGGATTTATAATAAGCACTTTGGGGATTACGCCAGTCGATTGAATAAGTCCCTTCAGGTGTTTTGCCATCACCTTCAAATTGTTTATGCCCGATTGGGTTAAAGCCTAAACGAATCGGATAACTTCGAATCACTTCATCTTGATGTTTCAATTGTAGAAGTCGTTGGTTTTTAAATACTTCAATTGAAGTCACGGGTTTAGTTTGATTGAGTTGTTGTATAACTTGTGCTGAAAGAGGTTTGTGTGTTGGTACGTGTGAAGGCAGAAACTTTCCATACTGATAAAAAGCCAGTCCACTGAAAAGAATTAGTATTATAAATCCAACTACAAACCTGAGTTTCATCATTGATTTTCTACGATGAACAACTTACTGAAATTTCAGGTACATCACTTGATAAAGGTGCAGTATCTTGTTCAGTTTCCAACTCAGGCTGTTTTTGATAAGGATGATTGAGTAGCTTAAATAAACGATCAACTTCACTAAAATCACCACGTTCGGCTTGTTCAATCGCTTTTTGTGCCATGTGGTTGCGTAAAATATAATGAGGATTAGCGCTTTGCATAACTCGATCTAACTCGTCTATATCTTGAGTTCTGCGAATCTCCTGATATTGATGGAGAAAAGCATCAAACTGACGTAGATCTAAGCAGTCATCACGGAGGGTTTTATATTCCTTGTTCTGTAGGCGAATAAAACTTTGCGTATAGTCGAGTTGTTCCGTTTGTAAAATTCGCAAGAATGCAAAACTACAATCTAAACTGTCTTTATGAAAATGGGGGAGCCCCATCTTCTCGCAGAGTCCTTGACCATAATGATGTAAAAAGATTGGTTCAAATTGTTCTAAGCAAGTCGCTAAATCTTGTTTGAATTGTTCTTTATGCTCAGGCTTAGCTAAAGGAATCAGGTTATTCAGCCATGTCCACAAATTCCAGTGTCCAATACTCGGTTGGTTTTGATAGGTATAGCGACCTTGGTAATCGGAGTGGTTATTAATCCAGTTTGGTCGAAAGCGTTCCATAAATCCATAAGGACCAAAATCCAAGGTTGAGCCTGTAATATTTAAATTATCGGTATTCATTACACCATGCGCAAAACCGACTAATTGCCATTTGGCGATCATGATTGCTGTACGCTCAATGACAGCTTTAGCGAAAGCCAGAACAGGGTTCTCAGCTTCTAAACATTCTGGATAGTGCCATTCGATACACTTTTGCGTAAATTCAGTTAAAAGTTCAGGCGCATATTGATTGATCCACTCAAAATGACCGAGGCGAATGTGACATTCAGAAGTGCGTAACAACATTGCACCAAGTTCGAGAGTTTCACGTTGTACACCTTGTGTAGATGTGGTGAAACCAACGGCATGGCTAGATGCTACGCCAAGCGCATTAAGTGCATGGCCAGCCAAGTATTCTCGAATAACTGAACGAAGCACGGCACGACCGTCACCCATACGAGAGTAGGGCGTGGAACCAGCACCCTTGAGGTGTAGATCAATGGTTTGCCTATGTTGATTTAGAATTTGTCCAATTAATAAACCACGTCCATCACCTAATTGACCTGCCCATTGACCAAATTGATGACCTGCATACACCATCGCCAATGGCGTGAATTCAGCAAAAGTTTTTTGCCCACTACAAATCTCGACCCAATTGGCTTTGTCTTCATCACTCCATTGCAACTCATTTGCCAAAGCATCATTGAAATGACCTGCTTTTGCACCACGTAAAGGACTTGGTTGCTGTTGATGATAAAGCTTTGAATTGAGAGATGAATAGCGAGGATTGAAATGCATAGGTCAATATCATGGCAAGAAGCTGAATGATGACTATAACAAAGATAGGTCTAAAATAGTGAATTGTGGCTATGAACTGAGTCTTTAAATAGGCATAAAAAATGGCCTCTAAAGAGACCATTTTATTGAGTATTTTTTATTCTGAAACTGGTGCCTTTTTGATATTACGCACTAATGTTTCTAAACATTCACGATGGTGTGCAAGGCGATGTTCAAGCAGTTGAAAATCGACTTTAAGCTTATGATCCATTTGATGGATTTTTTCAGCCATTGCCGCTTTTTTTGCTTGTAGCTCTTGCTCTTTCAACTTCGCCCAATCGTTTAGAGTTAATGTAAAAGCTTCATATTCTTGAGCAATACGTTGTTTCATCTGAGCAATATCAGTGTTCACATCGTGACCATAAATTGCGAGATCTTGTTCAGCATATTTAAACTTCATCGCAAGTTCTGCTTTTTGGATATTAAAGCTTGGGATACGACGTAAATTTTTCGCTAAGCCCAACTTAGCACTCGTCCAAATTAACCATTTTGTAGGGTCATATTGCCACCATTTAACACCATTACGGTAATCGTATTGGAAAATATGGTGATAGTTATGATAGCCCTCACCCCAAGTGAGAATTGCTAAGATAAAATTATCACGTGCGGTATTTTCGTCAGTATAAGGGCGTTTACCCCACATATGACATAAAGAGTTAATGAAGAAGGTGACATGGTGGCTAAGGAACAAACGAACTAAACCACCTAAAAGTAATACACCCCAGATATCACCAACCAACCAACCAACAGGCAACAAAATACCTGCATGGACAGCAATAACTAAAGGAACATAATATTTATCTTGGAACATGACTAATTTGTCATTTAACAAATCAGGTGCATTTTTATAATTTGGTTCGGCAGCAGGGTAGTTACGTAACATCCAACCCATATGTGCATACCAGAATCCATTATTAATCGAATAAGGGTCTTGATCGATATCATCAACATGACGGTGATGGGTACGGTGACCTGAAGCCCAAAATAAGATACTATTTTGAACTGCAAAAGTACCCATAATCATAAGAATGATTTTTAAAGGTAGGGTTGCTTCATAAGCACGGTGTGCCCATAAGCGATGATAGCCAGCAGTGATACCTAAACTGCTTACACCTAGTAAGACAAACATGCTAATCCATGCGCCCATACTAAAGTCATGATAATAGGTATAAATTGGAATCGAAATGAGTGCAACAACTGGTAAAAATACCAATGCGAAAATTGCAATCCAATTAATGGGTGCTTTCTTGAGTGGGGCGGAAGTCATATCCGTCAGCGCTCCTAAAAACCTTGTTTACACAAGATATAAAAACCAAACGAGATAGCAAAACCAATCATGACGATATATTGCTATTTTATGCTCGATATTAGCATGCTCAGATTAGATAACACTAGTATTATTCTACAGTTGTACTGAAAGAACAGTAACAGAATTCGTTTGTTGAATTAATCAATAAATTAAAAGGCGAAATAAATCAATGTCAGAACAAATAAGCGTGAAAAATACAATTTATTCTTTGAATAAGTTTTTTCACAAAACTTTAATATTATCTTGTGCTTTGCTACTTACGGCATGCCAAAGTCAACCGACACAGATCGCTAAAAATAGCTTACATCCCAAACGTGTAAGTGAATTGCCTCCTATGCAAGTTCGTAAAAGCAACGATGGCATTCAAGATGTGAATTGGCAAATTACCATGATTCAAAATAAACGTGCTTTATTCTTCAATCAATACCCAAGTTTTATGCTGAATTCAGTGACTAAAACCATTTCAGGTCATACGGGCTGCAATAACATTTATGGAAGTTATCAATATGATCTTAGCCAAAGGAAAATGAGTTTTGATGTGAGAGCGCAGCACTTTAGTTGTGATAAAGCATTAGCACAAGAAGCAGACTTGATGGATGCGATGCAGCGGATTGAACGTTTCCAAATTGAAGGGACGAATTTGTATTTATTAGATGCAAAAGGGCAGCGTTTAATTCAGGCGCAATCTAAAAAATAGAATTAGTTGTCGGAATAAATTCCATACTTTTATAAAGTTAGATGTTGCAACATGGTGCTCGGGAAATCAGTGATTAACCCTTGAATGCCCAATTGTTGTAGATTTTTGGCACGTTCAACGTCATTAACTGTCCAAACACTCACAGCAAGTTCGGCTTGCTGTGTAAACTGAATGATTTGATCGGTTGCCAGTTGATCTTTCCAACCAATTTGGTCGCACTCATATTGTTGAGCAAGCTCGATTGCGTATTCCCCAATTGGAATTTCAACCAACAGACCACGTTTAAAATGACTTTGATGTTGTTGTAATGCCGCTAAAATTTTTACATCAAAACTCGTAATTGTGGCAGTTTGTTCAAAGCCGACTAAATCTTGGTGTAATTGTAGAATTAAACGCTCAGCCGCTGCTTCATCTATAACTGCTTTAATTTCAACTTCAATATGTTCAAAATCAGTTAAACAACCCATTACATGGGGCAGGCTAGGAGTGTATTCTTCAAATCCCCACGCCTGCCATTGATGGCGATGATCGAATTGCTGAGCCTCGTGTAAATTACAGCTTTCAACATGATGTGATTTACCCGTAGTACGAACAAAATCATCATCATGAATCACCACCAATTGGTCATCTTTGAGTTGGCGCACATCAAACTCAACTGCACGTACACCTAAATCATGCAGGTAACGGAAGCCTCCTAAAGTATTCTCAGGAGCTTCGCCACGTGCACCACGATGACCGATGATTCGCATTTTGATTTACCTTAAAATAATTATGCTTGATCAATACTATCATTAATGTTTTTTTGCCAAAGTACTTCACTACCGCCTTCTGCACGTTGCAAAGCACGTGAGGCAACAAATAACCAGTCGGATAAACGGTTCAAGAGTTGTAATGCAGTAGATTGAATATTTTGATCACGATTGTGCACTGACATCAAAGTGCGTTCTGCGCGGCGGCATACAGCACGAGCTTGATGTGCATAACTACATGCTAGGCTACCCGAAGGCAAGATAAACTCTTTGAGCATTGGCAGAGATTCATTCATGTGATCAATTTCTTTTTCGAGAAACTCGATACAAATTGGTTGGAGTAAATGATAGTTCGGAATACAAACCTCACCGCCTAAATCAAATAACCAATGTTGAATCAAGCTTAAACTTTTATCCCAATCAGCTTTATTTTCAATTTGAGATGCGCTGATTTGTGCTCTTAATACGCCAATCGTGGCATTGAGTTCATCTACATCACCTAGCGCATTAATTCGTAAGTCATCTTTAGCGACACGTGAGCCATCCCCAAGACCTGTTGTACCGGAATCGCCTGTGCGCGTATAGATTTTACTTAAACGATGTCCCATGGAGCTGTCCTACAAATAAAAAGGGGATAATGTCGGTCAGAACATTACCCCGAAATTGGAGTTAAGAAAATATTTTATTGTCTAGATTGCACGATTAATAACGGAAAGTCACACCCATAGATGCAAGGCGACCACCGTTGATGTAGTAACTACCACTACCAAAAGCGGTACGATATTGTTTATCGCCTACATTTTGAATATTGGTAAAGAGTTTAATGTTCGGGTTTACATTGTAATATGCATTAAAGTCGATACGTGTAAAACCTGGAATTTGTACGGTATCATATCCACTATTGTCACTATTACTTTTTGCAATCACTGTGGTTGAAATGCCATAAGTTGCATCAGCCCATCCTGCCGTGAGAGATGCGGATTGACGAGGACGACGACTTAAATCTTCGTTATTTTTTTTGTCTTTCGCACGAACATATTGATAACCTAAATTTAGGTAAAGATTATCACCTTGCCATTTAATATAACTTTCAGCACCTTCGATTTTAGCTTCAGCAATATTGATGTTTTGGTAGACAGGGAATGTTGTTTCCCCGTCACCATCACATACGGCAACACATTCAGATGAAATCAGATTTTTAACCTTGGTTTGATATATAGATAAACCTGTAGATAAACCATAGTTAAGTTTTTGATCCAGACCCACTTCATAAGAAATACTTTCTTCTGGTTTCAGGTCAGGATTTCCACCAAAAGCATACATATCATTTAAAGTTGGTGCTTTAAATGCTGAACCGATATTTGCATAAACACTGGTTAAGGGTAGCACTTGATAACGAGCAGATCCTTGAGCAACAGTATGTGTGCCGAATTTTTCATTGTCTTCTACACGGATACCAACCTGAGTGTTTAATCCTGCTTGATCATATTTGTGTTGGATATAATAACCTGTTGAATCAATATCTTCTTGATATGGTGTGCCATAGGAGATCACATCACCATCAATATTTCGATGTGTTGCACCAACTAGAAGCTTTTGATTTGGTGTAAAGCCCCATTGACCATAGATTTCAGATTCTTGCGTTTTACTGTGGACAAAATCTGTTGAATTATTTTGATCTATTTCATCTTTGAATTGAGAAAAACGGGCATGTAGAGCTAAATTCTCAAGAATATTTAAACGTCCTTTAATGTTAATGATTTCATTTTTAAAATCTTGAGAAACGAGTTTGCCAGAGCTATCGTAATCGCTATAACCTTGGTTCTCACTATAATCAACAGAAGCTGCGTACTGTTCTTTTTCTACACCAATTTTTGCACTATAGCCTTTTTGATCAAATGAGGCATCGGCTGCATTTTTTATATCTTTGACAGGTGTTCCATCAGTTTCAAGGCGTTGACCGCGAATCTGTGCATAGAAACCATTTTCAGCCAGATCTGCACCGACTACAGATTTATAAGTTTTATTTTCACCAATTTCACCTGTTACAAAAGCAGCGGTTTTCTCTGGTGTTTTAGAAATCAATTGAACTACACCTGAGATTGCATCAGTACCATATAAAACTGATGCAGGACCTTTTAATACTTCGATCTGCTTAATATCAGTTGTATCAATAAATGGTAATGATGCTGTACCAGAAGTATTTGAATTTAGACGGACGCCATCTCTTAAAACAAGCGTTTGGTTTGAATTACCACCACGTAAGAAGATAGATGCAGCTTGTCCATAGCCACCGCTTTGTACCATATTGATCGAAGCATCTGTTTGAAGCAATTGCGGTAATGATGCAATTGGAGATTGCTCAAGAATTTTTGGTTCAATAATATTAATACGTGCTGGAACTTCGCTAATTTTTTGTTCAGTACGAGATGCCGTTACAACAATTGTATCTAGCGTCGCAGTTTTATCGTTTGATTGATCTTGAGCAAAAGTAGTTGAAGAAAACCCCATCGCAATAGCGATAGCACCAACTAAACGTGTCGGTTGAAAAATAGTAGACATGATGTCGCTCCAGACATTCACCCATCGTGAATGTTAAAGTGGAAATAAACAACAAGCAGGTCTCCGGACTTCACTATATCATCACAAGGACGATGCTATTAATCATCTTCCCACATCATTCAGATGCAGTGATTTGGCGTTTAGCTGAGATTAATAATTCGGTGTTACCGTTGCGAGGGCAGTGTTGGACTTACACCAACTTCCCTATAAGCAAAAGAATTTGCTTTAGACTTGTTGCGAGATGATGCGAAGTATAGAGTGTTAACGTTTTTTAAACAATTGCATTTGGAAATGAACTTTGACCAAAGTATGTCAAATTGCTTTACAATGTGAGAGTAGTAAATAGTCATCTCAAATTGGACATCAAATGCGCCAAACCCAACTCCGAACTCGTGCCAAAATTTGTGGAATCACTCGGACTCAAGATATTGATGCTGTTGTGCAAGCAGGAGCAGATGCGATTGGTTTTGTATTCTTTCCCCCAAGCCCACGTCATGTCAGTATTGAACAAGCGCAAATCTTGGCAAGCTCAGTACCCGCTTATGTTCAGTTGGTCGGTTTATTTGTAAATGCAAGCGCAGAAGAAATCCAAACAGTGCTTGATTCAGTTCCGTTGGATGTATTACAACTACATGGTGATGAAACACCTGAACAATGCCAACAAATTGCGTTGCATTGCAAACGCCGTTGGTACAAAGCCATTCAGGTTAAACCCGATTTAGACATTTTGACCGAAATTCAACGCTATCAAGCTGTGGGAGCCAGTGCGGTTCTACTTGATGCGTGGCATCCTGATTTAAAAGGTGGAACAGGCCACTGTTTCGATTGGAATAAATTTCCAAAACTTGATATTCCACTAATCTTGGCAGGGGGCTTAACCCCTGAAAATGTGAGTGACGCTATTGATACTACAGCATCTTTTGCTGTGGATGTCAGCGGAGGCGTAGAGTCCGCTAAAGGTATAAAAGACCAACAACTCATTGAAAAATTTATGCAAGGAGTCCAACGTGGATCAGCAAAACCTTAGTCAACAAAATCAGGCGATTGACTACACCCAGTTTCCAGATGCTCAGGGGCATTTTGGTATTCATGGTGGGCGTTTTGTGTCAGAAACGCTTATGGCTGCACTTGAAGACTTAGAAAGTCTTTATGGTCGTATGAAAAATGATGCTCAGTTTTTAGCAGAGTTTGACCGTGATCTTGCGTTTTATGTTGGTCGTCCAAGTCCACTTTATTATGCTGAGCGATGGTCTCAGCACCTCGGCGGTGCGCAAATTTACCTGAAACGTGAAGACTTGAACCATACAGGTTCACATAAGGTCAACAACACCATTGGTCAGGCTTTATTGGCAAAGCTATCAGGTAAGAAGCGCATCATCGCAGAAACAGGAGCAGGTCAACACGGTGTAGCGACGGCTACCATTGCAGCACGTTTGGGTATGGAATGTGTGGTGTACATGGGTGCTGAAGACGTAAAACGTCAGGCCATGAATGTATATCGTATGCGTTTACTTGGGGCGACTGTAGTTCCTGTGCAAAGTGGTTCAAAAACATTAAAAGATGCTATGAACGAAGCAATGCGTGATTGGGTCACCAATGTTGATACGACTTATTATGTCATTGGTACGGTTGCTGGTCCGCATCCATATCCACAACTCGTTCGTGATTTTCAATCAATCATTGGTCGTGAAGCACGTCAACAAATCCAAGCACAAGCAGGGCGTTTACCTGATGCCTTGGTTGCTTGTGTTGGCGGAGGTTCAAATGCAATGGGCTTGTTCTATCCATTCTTGAATGACCAAGATGTGAAAATGTACGGTGTTGAAGCTGCAGGCTACGGTATTGAAACAGGTAAGCACTCTGCACCATTAAATGCAGGGCATGTGGGTGTATTACATGGTAACCGTACTTACCTCATGTCGGATGAGCAAGGTCAGATTATTGAAACACATAGTATTTCAGCAGGTTTGGATTATCCAGGTGTTGGTCCAGAGCATAGTTTCTTAAAAGATATGCATCGTGTTGAATATGTTCCAATTAAAGATGATGAAGCCTTACAAGGCTTCCGTGATTTAACTCAGATTGAAGGCATCATTCCTGCACTTGAAAGTTCACATGCGATGGCTTATGTCACTAAACTTGCCCCAACAATGTCGAAAGATCAAATCATTATTGCAACAGTTTCAGGTCGTGGTGATAAAGACTTAATGACGGTTGCAAAAATTGATGGTATTCCGATGGTCGACTTATAATATCGAATATTTGTATGATAGTATTATTATGAATAGTGTACCTAAACAACATTGATATTTATTATGTTGTTACAGGTTGTACATGGATGTATAACACGACAATAATCATACAGGATTACGGAGGATGAAATACTCCTTACCCATATATATAAGTAAAGCTTTTCTTGTCATTTTGGATTGGGATTTAGTTAAAAAATCCCAATCTATATTACTTTATGCTAGTTTTACAGCTGTGGTCATCTATTTTATGCAAATAAAATATATGTATCATCCTTTAGCAAATACTGAGTTATTAACTAAATTTCTGTGGTTGTATCCTAGTATATTTGTTTTAAATGCATTTTTAATTCTGTTTGGCTTTTTTATTAAAAATAAGCCAAATACCCATATTTATTATGTATTATTTTTATCTGTTTATTACCCATTTTCATTGTTAGGCTTGCCGATTGGTGTTGGTTTGCTCAATATTCTCAATGGAATTATTTTTATGGGGATTGCCTTCACGGCATTATTGTTATTTCCTCGTTTTGTTGTCTATTTCGGTCTAATTTCTTACGTCATTGTATATTATCTTTTAGCAGGACTAACGGTTGCTGGGTATTTGGATTATGCAATTGCGTATAAACCTTATACCTTGATGCATAAAGATGTGCAAAATGCTCAGATTATTTATTCCATGTTTTATACAACATTATATGCAGCATTTACGATTACTTTATTTGATATTAGTGTAGAGCGTTGGCGCAGATATAATTCAAAAATACAAAAGCTAAGCTGTACCGATGAGTTGACAAGTTTGCTTAATCGTCGTGGGGTGAATCAAATTATTGATTTACAGATGCAACAGGCACAAATTACCCATCGAGAAACATCGTTGATTATGGTGGATATTGATAATTTTAAAAATATTAATGATCAATATGGACATCATCAAGGAGATTTGGTTTTAAAACATGTCGCAAATATACTGCGAAAAAATTTACGAGCCAGTGATGTGATTGGACGTTATGGTGGTGAGGAATTTGTCATTTTATTACCATTTACTTCTATTGAAAATGCAGTGTTGGTGGCAGAGGTATGTCGTAAAGCATTAGAGCAGACCGCAGTTGAAGTGAAAGAAAATGAAATGCTTTATATCAAGGCGTGTTTTGGGGTAAGTAGTACAGCTTTTAGTGGTTTTGATTATACAGGCTTGTTTGAGCAAGCAGATAAGGCGTTGTACGAGGCGAAACACAATGGTAAAAATCAGGTCAGAACGGCATTTACGTTATAATTGAGTTGGGGAAATCTTGTGAAATTGATACAGAAAAATGGTCAGCCTCGTTATGGGCGTTTTGATCAAATACCTTCACAAATTAATTTGGACGACTATATTTATAAAACGCCTTATGGCCAAGTACTAAAAGGCTGGCGCAAGCAGCTTAAATATAAGAAATTTAAATTCTGTGGTTTACAACATGAGCATTACAGCATTGGTATTGCAATTGTCGATCTATCATGGGCAGGGCATGGCTTTTTCTATGTTTATGATCATCTTTCTAAAAAAGTAATCGAATGGAATGCGATTCAGCCATTGGCGTTGAAAACCCAACTCGATGAACAACCTTTATTTAGTCAAAGCTATTTTAAAAAATCGGCTTATCAATTTGATATGCAACACGCCAATGGTGTGCGTTATATCCAAGTAACCAAACATGGCGAAGTACAACTGAAAGCACGTATTTTCTGTGCAGGTACGGATGCACTCAGTTTATGTAGTCCAACAGGGATTAATGGCTGGACATATACGCAAAAACAAACCACTTTGGCTGTAGAAGGCTTTTTCATTAGCCCAGATCAACAGCAGATCGAGTTCAATGCACATAGTCTCGCTGCACTCGATGATACTTGTGGTTTTTTACGACCTGAAACCGCTTGGTTTTGGTTGTCTTGTCAGTTCCGTGATGCAAATGATCGCCGTATTGGCTTGAATCTCGCATCAGGTGTCAATGAAAGTTTTGGTAATGAAAATGCGTTGTGGGTTGATGGTCGTTTATATCCACTCACTGATATTTTATTTGAGCAACAAAATGAAAATTGTTGGGCAATACGTTCTTTGGATGAGCGATTGAATTTACTAGTTGAAACAGGTTGGTGTCGTTTTGAAAATATTAACTTACGTTTGATCGGTAGTCAGTTTAATCAATGGCAAGCGAAAGTCAGCGGTACGATTGAACATGAAAATGTTGAACTGGTGATGTTGAATAACGAATATGGATTATTAGAACAGCATTATGCGAAGTGGTGATTATTAGAATATGAGTCTGTTTCTTGTATTAAATATGCCATAGTGAGATAAGGTTGTAGGTATAAATATTAACCATGTGGAGTATTGTTTCACAAGACCTCATAATACAATGTTAGAACGGGGTAATATTCAGTTATGTATTTTTATTATTCATAAGTTGGAATGTATAAAGATAATATTGAGATTTTTATTTCATAGAGAGAGTTAAAGAGTGGTAATTTTTAAATGATTAACTCAGCAGAGGAATTTATTTTACTTCGAAATAGTGAAACACGTGACGAATATATACGAGCAGCCTCTGAAGATGCTTCTGACCTTGTTTGGATAGATGTCATTTATAGATTTTCAGAAATGAGAGAGTGGGTTGCATATAATAAAACTGTGCCATTAAATATATTAGAAATTCTAGCAAGAGATGAAAATGAATCTGTCCGAGCGGCAGTTGCTATGAAGAGAAAGCTTAGCCCAGAGTTGTTTGATTTATTATCTCGAGATAGTAGTGAGGAAGTTCGTCATAGAATAGCATGTAATAAAAAATCGCCAATTTATATTCTGAAAACGCTTACCAATGATCCAATAAGGTTTGTTCGTGAAGCTGCTTTAAAACATGTTGAAAATTAATAAATTACCTTGCTCCACCACCTTGTGGTAGAGCATTGAAGTTTTTATTTAAAGTGGACTAAAGCCCTGCTTGCCAGAATGCTTCACCCGCAGCAATCGGATCATTGGTCTTGGCCAAAGTATCAATCCAGACATCGTACTGACGAATCACTGGATGCTGATTCGGATGGAAATCTTTTTTAAACCAGTCGCTATATTGTGCTCTTTTCGCAGTCAAAATTCCGTTTCGACCAAAGAACCAAGGTAAACCTTTACGTGCCATATCAAAACGTTGTCTTAAATTAAAACCGTCAGTTTTTAGCATTACATCCGTACGATACAAAGTAAAACCAAACATCATGACAGTGGTGAAGAGCAGTGCAAAACGTCGAGTGGCTTCCGGTACATCACCGACTTGCTTCATTACATCAAAAGCAACATCACGATGTTCCATTTCTTCAATCGCATGCCAAGCGAATAGCGCACGAACAAATGGATCTGCCTCCGCTAAAGTCTCTTTTTTACTATAAAAAGTATCTGCCATTAACGCAGTTAAATGCTCTGCGGCTGCGGTCATGGCAATGTTGTATTGAGCTGAACGGTTTTTTAATTCAAATCTAAAAATCTTTTTCAACCGAGCAGTGAACTGATCAACAGGCATACCTTGTTCTTTCATGATCTGATTCATTTTGTCATGTGCAATACCATGCTGTGCTTCCTGACGAATAAAATCAGCCACACGCTCTTGCAAATCAGGATCATTAATTTTGTCACGGAATAAACGCACACATTCAATAAAATAGCGTTCGCCATCAGGGAAGGTTAGGCTTAATGCATCAAACATACGAGTACGAAATGGATCACCACCAAACCAAAAACGTGGTGCCTGATCTAAATGGAAATCTAGTTTTGTTCTAACAACTGGCTCAACTTGATAGGAAACGTGTGCATTCATTTTTTGCTATTCCTTGTCTTTTCTTCATGAACTCAGTATGGAAAAAGTCCGATGAAATGTTTTGACAGTTACAGCCAAGTTTTATACAAATAACGACAGATCAGGATGAGATCGGCATATGTCAGTTAAAATTATTATTGGATACCTACGATTATTTAATCGTGTTTTACAACAAGAACAAATTGATTTGTCTAAAGTTGTTGCGCCTGAGCTTTGGCAAGCTTTTCATACTTGCTTGGAAAATCCAGATGAGCATGATTTTGATGTCGAACGTTATGCATTGCTTTTGCAATCGGCACAAGCTTATTTCCCTCGACCGATTACATTAGTATTGGCTGAACATGCCAATTTGCAAGATTTGGGTTTAATGGGTTATTTGGCTTCAACCAGTTTAGATCTGCAACAAGCGTTACAGCTTTTACAACGTTATTATTCTTTGGTTTTTAAACAGACCAATTTAGAACAACTGAATGTTCAGCAGTTTTCTGATTATATTCAAATTGTTTGGGGAGCATCCTATAGTGATTATAGGGAAATGTATGAGCTAAATCTGGCGCTGATCTTTAAAATTTCTCAGTCTATTGTGCAAGATGCCCTCGTTCCGCCACAGATGATTCAATTTGGTTACGCACCACATACAGCTTTATATCACTTTGAAAAATTTTATGGTTGTCCGATCCAAATTCAAGCTGGGCAATATGCAATTCGCTTTTCAAATCAAATTTTAAAAGCAAAAAGTATCGCGGCAGACCAACAATTAAACTATGTACTCTCGACTCAAGCGCAGCAATCATTGAATAGCATTACTTCTTTTGAGATTCAGCAACAACAGTTCCGTCAAAAAATACAAACGCATATTGAACAAGGACTTTTACAGCAAGAGGAACTACTGCTCAGTTATGTTGCTAAGCGTTTGCATTGTTCAGAACGAACATTGCAACGTCAACTCAAAACCTATCAGCTTAATTTTCAAGATATTTTAGATCAGTATCGTTTGGAACAAAGTAAATTGTATTTGCAACAAGGGAAATCATTCTCTGAAATTGCTGAACGCTTGAATTATGCAGATCAAAGTGCGTTTGGGCGAGCGTTCAAACGCTGGACAGGAATTACACCCAAGCAGTTTTTAAAATCTCTTTAACTTTAAAGCAAACTAAAGAGATTTATGGATTGCTTTTAGCGTGTTTTTAAACGTGGATAATTAAAAACAATTGCAAGGATTGCGCACACTGCGAGAATCCAGCAATAGTAGATATTGCCAATTAGTTCAACTGGCGAAAGTTTGGCAATTGAACAAGCAAGCAGTAATTGAGCACCGTAGGGAATAATCCCTTGAATTACGCAAGAAAAAATATCAAGTAAAGCTGCACTTCGCTTAGGGTCAACACCATATTCTTTTGCTACTTCACGTGCCATATCTCCAGATAAAATAATCGCAACGGTATTATTGGCGACAAATAAATTTGAGAATATGACCAGAAAACTAATGCCTAATTCACCTGCACGCTGTTTGCCAAATTTGAATAGACGCGTAATCGTATAAATATGTTGAATAAGCCATTGCAAACCGCCTTCTTTTTGCATCAGTGTAGACAAACCACCTAACAACATGGAAAGTAATGCCACCTCAAACATGCCAACAAAGCCATCATAAATTGAGTTATTGAGTTTTAATAAATCAAATTCAGGTTTTTCAATAAGACCAATCACACCTGACAAAATAACACCAATCATTAATACAGCAAGTACATGTAAGCGTGTAAAGGCAAGAAAAAAAACAGCTAAATAAGGCAAAATAAGCAATAAATCATAAGGTTTTGATGCAATTGACTCTGTTTGGTGACTCATCATTACATAAAGCATTAATGTAATGATTGCGGCAGGAAAGGCAATCCACACATTCACCCTAAATTTATCTCGAAGTTCAACATTTTGGCTACGTGTGGCAGCGATCGTTGTATCCGAAATCATAGATAAATTATCACCAAACATAGCGCCTCCCACCACTGCACCTATGGCATAGAGAGGTGCTATCTCTGTTGCTTGGGAAAAACCGAATGCAATTGGTGCACAAGCTGCGATGGTGCCCATAGACGTTCCCATTGCTGTTGCAATAAATGCAGCAATAATAAATAACATGGGTAACACAAATTCAGGCGAAATCAGCGAAAGTCCCATCTGTACTGTCGCATCGACACTGCCTATGGCACTGGAGACACTGGCAAAAGCACCTGCCAACATAAATACCATAAACATTAAAATCAAATTTGGATGACTAGCGCCTTGTAGGAATTCTTCAATCGCCGTATTTAGTTTCTGTTTATAAAGTAGTAATGCCAGAATAACAGCTGGAATCGCGGCAATAGGTGCTTTGACTTGATAGAATGCAAATTCTGTCCCGATCATTGAATGATAGAGACCACTCCCGAGAAAGATGATCAAAAATACCAATAGTGGTAGCAAAGCAAGGGGATTGCTTTGTACTTTTTCCTGAGTGTGGGCAGACATAAAAATAAAAAGAAAACTTAAAAATTGCGGGTAGTATAAAGGAGCTGAGCTCATTTCTAAAATCAGCCTCGATGAAGCTAAAATTAGGAAGCTTTGATCATTGAGAAAAAGCTGAAAATATAGATAAATGTAGCAGGGCAGTTGTAAGTAGCAACATTCACTGTTGCAATCACGTCAAACTCTGTTCAATGAACAAAAAATAGCGTTACAATGCGGTGTTCTTGTATGACTACAAACAACTCCTCAATTTATATAAATCAAGGAAAGCATAATCCTATGTCACGTCTTGCCACTCGTTTTGAACAGCTTAAATCTCAGCACCGTAAAGCGCTTGTTTCTTATGTTATGGCAGGAGATCCGCATCCACAAGTCACAGTTCCACTGCTTCATCAAATGGTTGAAGCAGGCGTTGATGTGGTTGAGTTGGGTTTACCATTCTCAGACCCAATGGCGGACGGTCCAGTGATTGCCCTAGCTGCTGAACGTGCTTTAGCAGGTGGAACGAGCACACTCGATGCTTTGAATATGGTGAAAGAATTTCGCGAAAAAGATCAAACGACACCCGTTGTTTTAATGGGGTATTTAAACCCTGTTGAAGTGATTGGTTATGAAAAGTTTGTTGCTTATGCGAAAGATTGTGGTGTTGATGGTGTACTTTTGGTGGACTTACCGCCTGAAGAATCAAAGCAATTTGGTGATGTCTTAAAACAAAATGAGATGGATCAAATTTTCTTACTTGCACCAACATCAACAGATCAACGTATTCAGCATGTTGTAAATCAAGCCAGTGGCTTTGTTTACTATGTGTCGTTAAAAGGTGTGACAGGTGCAGCAACACTAGATACCTCTGAAGCAGCAGCTCGTATTGCGAAAATTAAGAGCATGACCAACGTTCCTGTTGGGGTTGGTTTTGGGATTAGTGATGCAGCTTCTGCAAAAGCAATGGGTCAAGTTGCTGATGCCGTAATCGTAGGAAGTGCTTTCGTTAAATCTTTTGCGACATTGCCAGCAGACGAAGCTGTGCAACAGACGGTGAATAAAGTGAAGGAGCTTCGAGCCGCGCTCGATGAGTTAGTATGAGTCAAGAGTTAACAGCAGGGAAGGTTCTGAACCCATCAACGCCTTGGACAGAGCGTCAAGTACCTGGTATTCAAGTTGCGAATGAACAACAAACATTCAAAGCAACATTTACGGAACCAACCATTGAATGCCCTGAATGTCATGCCTTAGTAACACGTACGGCAATGTCATTTAATGCCTATGTATGCCCACAATGCGATGAGCATTTGCGTATGCGCGCACGTGATCGTTTGAATTGGTTCTTTGATCAAGTCAATGCAGAGTTAGGTCAAGAATTTAGCGCGAAAGATCCATTGAAGTTTGTGGATAGCAGACCTTATCCAGAGCGTATGCGTGAAGCACAAGATAAAACAGGTGAAACTGAAGCGTTAGTTGTAATGCAAGGTTCATTAAAAGGTTTGGACTTGGTGGCTTGTGCATTTGAGTTCGATTTTATGGGTGGTTCAATGGGGACCGTTGTTGGTGATCGTTTTATCCAAGCGGCAGAACGAGCAATTCAACTACACCAACCGTTAATTTGTTTTGCTGCTTCAGGCGGTGCTCGTATGCAAGAAGGCATGTTGTCTTTAATGCAAATGGCACGTACTTCTGCTGCGATTCAAAAAATGAAAGAAGCCCGTGTTCCATATCTTGTTGTATTGACTCATCCCGTCTATGGGGGAGTAACCGCATCATTAGCGATGTTAGGTGATGTACATATTGCTGAACCGAAAGCGATGATTGGTTTTGCAGGTAAACGCGTCATTGAACAAACAGTTCGCGAGAAGTTAGAAGAACCGTTCCAACGTGCAGAATATTTGCTTGATCATGGTGTGGTCGATCAAATTGTTCATCGTCATGCATTACGTGATACTGTATATCGACTCGTAGCTAAACTGATGAATTTACCTTGAAACTGGACGCACCACATTCTACAGATACATTAACAACATGGCTCGATTATTGGGGCCATGTTCATGTTACAGGCATTGATTTAGGTTTGGAGCGCGTAATTCCCGTTGCTGAAAAGTTGGGAGTTATGCAACCTCAAGCAAAAGTTTTTACTGTGGCAGGAACGAATGGTAAAGGCTCAACAACAACGACACTCGCTGCAATTTTAAATGCACAAGGTTATAAAGTCGGGTTGTATCAATCACCGCATATTTATCGTTTTAATGAGCGCGTAAAACTTGCTGGGATTGAAGTTGATGATCAAAGCTTAGTTGATGCATTTGTATTGGTTGACCAAGCTCGTCGAGAATGTGGTTTATCATTGTCTTTTTTTGAAGCAACCACTTTGGCTGCTTTTCTTATTTTTAAACTAAAACAATGTGATGTCTGGGTACTTGAGGTTGGCTTAGGTGGCCGTCTGGATGTCGTGAATGTGATTGATCCTGATATTGCCGTGATTACCAATATTGGTTTAGATCATGTCGATTGGTTAGGTGACACGATAGAAAAAATCGCCTTTGAGAAAGCAGGGATTATTCGTCCGAATATTCCAGTGGTATTTGCTGGTCAACAACAATTACCCCAAGCGATTCAAGATAAAGTAGCTGAAACTCAAGCAGATCTATATGCGCTGAATCGAGATTATTTTTATCAACTCAATGATGACGGTCAAACATGGTCATTTGCATCGTCAGGTACAACGCTAAAATTGCCAATTGGTCAGCTTGCTTTAGACAATATTTCTACAGCCGTGGCTGCTGCTTTAGTGAGTGGCGTAGAGATTTCTCAAGCATCGATTGCAGCGGGTATCCAGCAGGCGCGTTTGCAAGGCCGTTTTGAAATACGACAAATTCAAGATAAAACAGTTATTTTTGATGCTGGACATAATCCACATGGCGTCGAATTTTTATTGAATCAGTTGCGAAAATTCTTAAAATACAATAAACAGTACACAGATGTTGTCGCAGTATTTTCAATGCTGGCAGATAAAGATATCTCGTCTGTCACCGATTTACTAAAAACAACAGTAAAAGATTGGTTTATTGCTAGTTTAAATGTACCTAGAGCAGCGCCATTGCATCAATTACATGATGCATTACAAGGTCAACAGGTATATGAGTACGGTAATATCCAGCAAGCCTTTGAAGATGTGCTGAAGCAAAGTAATAACAATCAGCTGATTTTAGTCTGTGGATCGTTTCATACCTTAGAAGCGGTTTGGGAGTATTTAGAACAATGTCAATGAATAACAAACAACGCTGGATGGGAGGCGTTGTTCTATTGGGTGGAGGTGTTTTATTGGCAGCATTACTCCTTAAAGGTAATGACGAAATAGGACATGACAAAACACAAACGGCAATTGCACACCCAATTCCTAAAACAGAACCTAAAACTCAAACAGCTCAATCGACCCAAGAAGGTGAAATGGTTTCGTTACAACCATTAGCCGTAGATGTTGAGACTGAAAAAAGATTGCTTGAAGAACAACGCCGTTCTCGTGAGAAAGCGGTTGCTGAACAAGAAGCACGTGCAGCTGATTTTCTAAAAATGCAACAAGAAGCTGAAGCTGCTGCTGCGCGTAAAGCAGCAGAAGAATATGCTGCGATTAATGCACGTCGTCTAGCTGAACAAGAAAGTTCTGATAACATTCCACCAGAACTTGGTGAAGATGATAAAGCTAAGACACAACGAGCGACTGAAGAAAAAAATAAATTAGATGAAAAGAAAAAAGTAGAACAGCAAAAAGCAGATCAGCAGAAAAGTGATACGGATAAAAAGTTAGCGGAAGACAAGCGCAAGGCTGAAGCCGAAAAAAAGTTGGCAGAAGAGAAGCGTAAGGCAGAAGCTGAAAAAAAGGCTGAGGAAGATAAACGTAAAGCTGAAGCAGATAAAAAAGCGTTAGAAGAAAAGCGTAAAGCTGAGGCAGATAAGAAAGTTGCCGAAGATAAACGTAAAGTCGAAGCTGAGAAAAAAGCAGCTGAAGAGAAGCGTAAAACTGAAGCTGAGAAAAAATCGGCTGACGAGAAAAAGCGTAAAGCTGACGCTGAGAAAAAAGCCGAAGCTGAAAAGGCTCGTGATCTCATGGAAAATGGAGATAAAAAGTGGATGGTACAAGTGGCATTGGCTGCCAACCAAGCTAATGCAGATGCAGTTGTATCTAAATTGCGTGCCAAAGGCTATAAGGTTACAACAAGCCCGACTTCAAAAGGAATTCGTATCATGGTTGGACCATCGAAGGACCGAGATGTTGCAGATGCCGCACGTAAAAAAATTACCTCTGATGAAAGTTTAAATATGAAATCAGCGTGGGTGATTGATTGGGTTCCACTTGATCAGCGATAACAAAAGATAAGCGATGAGATCAAAGCCGGCAAGCGTCTGGTTTTGACCTCGTTACAAGTGTTCTATTTCTGCGGGCAGTGAGTACAATATGAGTAGCGGCTTTAAGATATTAGAACACTTTATATTTTCAGAGGATTCGAGTGTTAGTGCACTTTCTGGCGTGGCTTGTGTGGGAGATGATCTCTACTTGGTTGGAGATGATGTGGGTTACTTACTCAAAACCGATCGAAAAAATAACATCAATCGTGCGACTAATTTTGAAAAAATTCCATTATTTGAACAGCCTAAACATACGACACTAACGATATTTAGTAAAAAAACTAAACCAGACTTTGAAGCGCTTAGCTGTATTCGCTTTGATGGACAACCTCAATTATTAGTAATGGGTTCAGGTTCTACAGAAAATCGAAAAAAAGCATTATTGTATAATCCAGCTGATCATCAGGTTCATGTTCTACTTGATACCTCGGATTATGATTTTTTAGAACATTGTTTGGCGTTGACTGGTGGCGCTGATCTCAATATAGAAGCAGTTTGTTCTGATCAAAACAATTTATACATCTTTCAACGTGGCAATATTAATCGTTTTCATGGTGTTTTAGTCTTTGATTTAATAAAACTTCAAAATGGAAAATCATTAGAAAGTTCGCTGAAAAATTCATTTAATCTGACATTACCAGAGCTTGAAGGGGCAGTAAGTGGTATTTCTGATGCTTATTTTCTGGTGGAGAAAAATCTAATTATCGCCACCGCTGCGGTTGAGCAAACATTAAATACTTATGATGATGGCGCAGTGCTAGGCAGTTTTATTTTAATTTTCTCACCAGAGGGTAAAATTTTATATACACATTTGATTCAGGATTCGAAAGGACAAACTCTTGCTATTAAAGTAGAAGGAATTACATGGCTAGAGTCGACATCTGATGGTGAGGTATTTTTATTGATCACGGATAGCGATGGCGGTGATTCTGAAGTTTTTAAAATATTACTTAGCAATTCTGTTTTTGCCAATTCTTCAGGTTAGTTCGTATTTCTTAACTTACCATTCAGCTTATAAAATTAGGTTTTTTAAAGCCCAATAAAAAATGCATAAAACCCAAAAATTAAAGAAACAAATCTTACACGTCCAACATCTATCTCTCTAAAAATTGGATTTAATCTAAAGCTCATCTCGCAATTTAAATAGCTGCTGGATTCGAAAGTTGTTGTTGAATCCATTTTACATTTTCAGGGGTGAAAAGATGGTCAATATTTTTCCAAATGATATGATAGCCGTATCCTCCTTGTTTCATTTCTTTAACCGCATCTTCAATTGCCCAATGCTCAAAAATAATTCGATACATCGCAATTGTGGCACCAGTTCGATCTGAGCCATGATAGCAATGCACTAAGATTTTCTGGTTTTGTTGTTTAGCAGTTTGAATAACACGCATTGCTTCTAACAAGTCTTTACGATTGATTGCCCAAGTATTGATTGGAATGTGTACCAGATTAAAAGGCTGATCTTTTAAAACTTTGGCATCTTCATTTCTAGCTCTCAAATTGATAATCGTATTAATTTGATGAGCTTCAAGGCTTGGGATCAAATCAATACTCGGCTGTTCGCTACGAAAAACATCTGAACTAATTTGATAAAAATTATGGGTGTTAGAAATAAGAGTTCCCCAATTTTGAGGACGTTGGTCTTTTTCTAAACTTGAGTGTTGCATACACCCTGAAACATTAAGCGTTGATAAAAGAACAACGGTGATAAGCGCTTTTTTCATGTTATTGATAACGATCAAATTCAACAGGATCATGCGCACAAATTAACTCAATACTCGGTTCATGTTGAGCGAGATATTGTAACTGTTTAAGGTTATGTAACCTTTGTTGATTATCTTCTGCCAATAAACGTTCAGTAAGATCTAAGGCTCTCAATTTGTTTTTTGGATTGAGTTCTAAATGGGTGTAATACGCATCACCACAGAATAAAATCCAGCCTTCAGTTTTTTTAATTGCAATACCACAATGTCCAGCAGTATGACCAATCAATGGAATCATCAATATTTCATCTTGGAAAAAAGGAAGACCTTGAACCCTTTTTAAATTAAACCAAGCTTCACCATTTGTATGCTCAGCAAAATTCCAATGACGATGTTGTTTAAATTGTTCAGTTTTATAACGAAGTTTACCTTTGGCTGTTAATGTCTGCGTTGCATTAAACTCAGAAGCTAAAATATGCACGGTTGCATTAGGAAAATCTGAGATACCACCTGCATGATCAAAATCAAGATGTGTGACAAAGATATGTTGCACATCTTCAGGGCGTAAGCCTAATTTTTGAATTTGTTCGATGGCACTTAATTTGAGATTGGGCACAATCGAACCAAATTGAGTCAGTAATGAACCTAGACGTTGTTCAGTGTGCAAATAGTCCTGTGTACCCAAGCCTGTATCAATTAAAACCAGACCTCGATCAGTTTCAATTAGTAGGCAATGACAAACTAGATGTGCTTTCCAGCCTTTTTGTCCAAATAGGGGAGCACAAACAGGGCAGAAGCTTCCGCAATGGAGATGATGGATGTTATAAATCATCGTGATTGTTATTCTATTTTGAAGAGAATTATTTTTATAACGTATCGACTAAAAAATACCAACAAATTTTTATTTTGCGATTTAAAAAGCCTATCGGGTCGATAGGCAATAGAGTTTATTATTCAGATTCAATAGTTTTTTACTGTTCGACTTATGTTCGTAAAAAGTATTGTTTGTTTCATGTACGACGCACTTCGTTTGTCTTGCACTGCGCTTGAAGCCTTTCGTCGGCTTCAATCTTTTAACTCACAGCATAGCTGTTTCGACTTGCGTTCGTAACGAGCGTTGCTCGTTTGATCCTCACTCAGGTTGTGGTGTTAAACGTAGATAAGGTTTCACTGCGGTATAGCCTTGAGGAAAGCGTTGTTTAATTTCCTCTTCATCTTTCAACGACGGTACAATGACGACATCTTCACCATGTTGCCAATTTGCAGGTGTTGCGACTTTATGTTTATCCGTTAGCTGCAATGAATCAACCACTCGTAATACTTCATTAAAGTTACGACCTGTTGAGGCTGGATAAGTAATAATCAAGCGGACTTTTTTATTGGGATCAATAATGACCAGTGAGCGAACAGTTAAGGTCTCACTCGCATTTGGGTGGATAAAACCATATAGTTCTGAAACTTTACGATCTTTATCTGCAATGATTGGAAAGTTGACCGTAGTATTTTGTGTTTCATTAATATCTTGAATCCAGCTTTTATGGGATTCAACATCGTCGACTGAAAGCGCAATTGCTTTGACGCCACGTTTTGTAAATTCATCTTTCAGTTTAGCGGTAAAGCCAAGCTCAGTGGTACAAACTGGGGTGAAATCCGCTGGATGTGAGAATAAAATGCCCCAGCTGTCGCCTAAAAATTGATAAAAATCAATATGACCGTCGCTAGAGTCTTGTTGGAAATTCGGGGCGATATCACCTAAACGTAATGTCATTTAATTAGTCCTCAATACATTATTGATGTTTTATGTGTGTATTTAATATGCAGGAATCACTTTATAAATAAAATTATTGTTTTTTCATTTTGTTATGAGAATTTAAGATAATTGAATGTAGCGAAGCTAAAAAATTGATCATAAATTCACACGCAAAGCGATGTAAGTTAAATCCAAATTTGCTACATTAACGCTCTTTAGTTGTGTGATGTCAGAATCGCCTCGCAGTTTTTTTACCTGTTTGGATGCAAAGCCCTTGTAGTTCTTATTTCTGACTCCATAATAACAGCTAAGAAAAAATTACTTATTTAAACAAACAGGATTAGAGAGTTTATTCATGTTGGCAAGTCTGATCGGAGGTATCTTCGGTACAAAAAATGAGCGTGAGCTCAAACGCATGCGTAAAATTGTTGAACAAATTAATGCGCTTGAACCGACGATATCTGCTCTTAGCGATGCAGACCTCTCTGCAAAAACTCCAGAATTCAGACAGCGTTTTAGTAACGGTGAAAGTTTAGATAAATTGATGCCTGAAGCCTTTGCAGTCTGCCGTGAAGCAGCAAAACGGGTTATGGGTATGCGTCACTATGATGTGCAGTTGATTGGTGGTATTACCTTACATGAAGGTAAAATTGCTGAGATGCGTACAGGTGAAGGTAAAACCCTCATGGGTACTTTGGCTTGCTATCTTAATGCATTGAGTGGTCAAGGTGTTCATGTGATTACGGTGAATGATTACTTGGCACAACGTGATGCTGAGCTGAATCGTCCGTTATTTGAGTTTTTAGGTCTGAGCATTGGCGTGATTTATTCAATGCAAATGCCGGCCGAAAAAGCTGAAGCTTATTTCGCCGATATTACTTACGGTACCAACAACGAATTTGGTTTCGATTATCTACGTGACAACATGGTATTTTCTCTACAAGAGAAAAAACAACGTGGCTTAAGCTATGCGATCATCGATGAAGTTGACTCAATCTTGATTGATGAAGCACGTACACCACTCATTATTTCTGGACAAAGTGAAGATTCATCTCATCTGTATCAGTTGATTAATAGTATTCCGCCAACATTACGCCCACAGAAAGAAGAAAAAGTGGCTGATGGCGGACATTTCTGGGTAGATGAGAAACAACGTTCAGTTGAAATGACGGAAGTCGGTTACGAGACAGTTGAACAAGAATTAATTCGTATGGGATTGTTGGCTGAGGGTGAGAGTCTTTACTCAGCGACCAATTTGAATTTGGTTCACCATGTTACTGCTGCAATTCGCGCGCATTACTTATATCAAAAGAACGTACATTATATTATTGGCGTAAATCCACAGACTCAAAAAGAAGAAGTCATTATTGTGGATGAAAGTACTGGTCGTACTATGCCGGGTCGTCGTTGGTCTGAAGGTTTACACCAAGCAGTTGAAGCCAAAGAGAACATGGAAATTCAACCAGAAAACCAAACTTTAGCAACTACGACTTTCCAAAATTATTTCCGACTTTATAAAAAGCTTTCAGGTATGACGGGTACAGCAGATACTGAAGCCGCGGAAATGAAAGAAATTTATGGTTTGGATGTGGTATTAATTCCAACGCATCGTCCAATGGTACGCCAAGATCATAACGATTTAATTTATTTAAATCGTAATGGTAAATACAATGCCATTATTGAAGAGATCAGTAATATTCGTCAAAAAGGTGTTGCGCCTATTTTGATTGGTACGGCAACGATTGAAGCAAGTGAAATATTATCTTCAAAACTGCTGCAAGCAGGGATTCATCATGAAGTTTTGAACGCAAAACAACACGAGCGTGAAGCAGATATTATTGCGCAAGCCGGTAGCCCAAATGCAGTCACGATTGCAACCAACATGGCGGGTCGTGGTACGGATATTTTGCTCGGTGGTAACTGGAAAGCAAAACTTGCCAAAATTGAAAATCCTAGCCCTGAAGACGAAGCTCGTTTACAGGCACAATGGGAAAAAGATCACGAAGATGTCTTAAGTTCTGGTGGTTTACATATCATCGGTTCTGAACGTCACGAATCTCGTCGTATTGATAACCAGCTCCGTGGTCGTGCAGGTCGTCAAGGTGACCCAGGTGTATCACGCTTCTATTTATCACTTGAAGATGATTTGATGCGTATCTTTGCGGGTGATCGTGTTGTTGCGATGATGCGTGCAATGGGCTTGCAAGAAAATGAAGCCATTGAGCACAAAATGGTGAGTCGTTCGATTGAAAATGCACAGCGAAAAGTTGAAGCACGTAACTTTGATATTCGTAAAAATCTATTGAAGTACGATGATGTAAATAATGAACAGCGTAAGATTATTTATACTCAACGTGATGAGGTATTGGCTGAAAGTACTTTACAAGACTATATCGAAGAAATGCATCATGAAGTGATGAAAGGGGTAATTGCTAACTTTATTCCACCTGAATCAATTCATGATCAATGGGATATTCAAGGTCTAGAAAATGCACTACGTACAGATCTTGGTATTGAGCTTCCTGTTCAGCAATGGCTTGATCAAGATCGTCGTTTAGATGAGGAAGGCTTAGTTGCACGTATCTCTGACGAAGTAATTGCACGTTATCGTCAACGCCGTGAGCAAATGGGTGATGAGTCAGCTGCAATGCTTGAACGTCACTTTATGTTGAATTCACTTGATCGCCATTGGAAAGATCATCTAGCTGCGATGGATTATTTACGTCAAGGGATCCATTTACGTGGCTATGCTCAGAAAAATCCTGAGCAAGAGTATAAAAAAGAAGCGTTTAATTTGTTCGTGAATATGTTGGGTATTATTAAATCAGATGTTGTAACTGATTTATCTCGCGTTCACGTACCAACAGCAGAAGAGTTAGCTGAATTAGAAGCTCAGCAACAACGTCAAGCTGAATCTATGCGTCTTTCTTTTGAACATGATGATGTTGATGGTTTAACAGGTGAAGTGACGATTTCTGAAGAGACTGGTAGCTTGTCTGGAAATGCAGTATTTCCAGTGCCAGAAAGCCGTAATGCGCCATGCCCATGTGGTTCGGGTTTAAAATATAAACAATGTCACGGTAAGATTTAAAATTTTGACTTAGTTTATATTTAAGTAAAAAAGCAGAGCATTCGCTCTGCTTTTTTACGAGAAGTAACTTGTGTCTAGAGCAACTTTGTAGTTTTATTATGAGAATTATCCTCCTTAATTGGATTCGCATTAAAAGCGGGAAGACAATGAAAAAGCCATTACAACTTTTAATTTTAGCGAGTGCTGCATTATCTGGCGTTGCACTTGCAGACAACGTTCCTCAAACGACTACGGTCGATAAAGTGCTTGCAGCAAAAGGAGCGACTACTGCTGAGGCACAGGTTAAACGTGAAGTTACCACCGTGATTAGTCCACGTACAGGTATTCGTTATACTCTAGGTGATACAGGTAATCGTCCAATCGTGTTGCAAACTGCGGCAATTGCACCTGCAAATTCTGCCAATATTAATCGTATCGTTGCATCTAATCCTGCTTTATCAGCAAGAAGCCAAGAGAAAGCAAAAGTTGCTTTAATCGGTGAAGCGGCAGTGCAAACGGCGAGTGCTCAGCCACCCAAATAAATATTTAATGTCAAAAAAAAGAGATGCTCAGCATCTCTTTTTTTATAAAAACTGATTATAAAAAGCTAGGTAAAAGTATTAGACCAATAATAATGCCGAATAATAACCATTTAGACACATAGTACAAACGACGATTACGTTGTTTTAATTCACGACCATAGGCGTGTACAGCATAGCCATATTTGAAGATGCGATTAATGAAACCAGTTTTATCTTGATCATCATTGGGTGAACTTGCAGCAGACATTACGTTTCGTCCGAACCAATGATTTACTTTCTGTGCCCAACCCCATTTCATTGGACGTTCAATATCACAGAATAAGATAATACGTGTTTGATCTGTTTGATTATGTGCCCAATGGACATAAGTTTCATCAAAAACAGTTGCTTCACCATCTCTCCAAGAATAACGCTCTTGATCGACTTCAATGAAACAGTCATCGCTATTCGGTGTGACTAAACCTAAGTGGTAGCGAACAGAACCCGCATAAGGGTCACGATGTTTACCAAGATAGCTACCAGATGGTAATTCAGTAAACATGGCTGCTTTTACTGAAGGAATACTTTCCAACAGCGCGACTGTTTTAGGGCAGAGTTGTTGTGCTGATGGGTGGCTATCTTGATACCATTTCAGATAAAAGCGTTTCCAGCCACGTTTAAAAAAAGTATTAAAACCAGCATCATTATTTTTTTCAGAAGCTTTAATTTGATTTTGAAGTTGGATCGCTTCTTCTCGAATCACTTGCCAGTTATCTTGTAATGGTTTCAGTTCTGGGAACTGCGCCACATCAAAGAACGGTTGGTTTGGCAGTTTAGAGAAACCAGTCATAAACATGTTAACTGGGGCTAGGAATGTAGAATGGTCGAATAATTGTCGAGATGCTTTTAATCGTTCCTTGCCACGATAATAAGTGTATAGGAAGCTGAATAAAAATACGGCAACGATAATCACTGCGTACATAAATACAGTCGTCTAAAAAATAGGAGTGAAATATTTTAGCACAAAAAATATTTCACAGAATGTTGTTGTCAGATCAACAGTAAATGGCTTGAAATGACAAGATCAGTAATTTCCGTATGATTAATTAAATAAATCATCCGAGAATAAGAGATGCGATTAAATTTGGTTATTTACATCATCATTTTTGGTTTCACGAATCAGTAAAAATGCGATTAAAGATAATACAGAAGCCAAGCTTAGATATAAACCGACAGCCCCTAAACCATAATTTTCTGCAAGTTGAGTCGCGATATAGGGTGCAAATGAAGCACCAAAAATTCCAGCTAAATTAAAAGTTAATGCTGAACCTGTATAACGTACTGATGTTGGAAAAATCTCTGAAAGCACTGTTCCAATTGGTCCATAGGTCAACCCCATGATTGAGAGTCCGATACACAGGAATAAAAACACCAATATTGGGCTACCCGAACCAAGCAATGGAGCGAAGCATAAGCCAAATAGTGCTGATAATACGCAGACAGCGATTGATGTGGTTTTACGTCCAAACTTCTCTGCTAAGATCGCTGAGACAGGAATAAAGGCTGCAAAACACAAAGTTGCGGCTAGTTGAAGTTGTAAAAACTCGCCCCGCGCATAGCCTAACTTAGTCGTACCCCAGTTTAATGCAAATACAGTGGTTAAATAGAACACTACAAATGTACAAATTGCGGCAATTGTACCCAACACAAGCATAGGAAAATGTTTGGTCATCACTTCTTTAAAGGGTACGTTCACTTCTTTTTGTTTATTCAATACCTTTTGAAATGCTGGCGTTTCATGTAATTTTAAACGGATATATAGCCCAACAAGCACTAAAATTGCACTTGCAACAAATGGAATGCGCCATCCCCAAGTCATAAAATCTTGCTCGGACATAAAGGCATTCAGTAATAGAAATGAGCCTGTGGCAAGGATAAAGCCAATTGGTGCTCCCAATTGTGGAAACATCCCATACCAAGCGCGTTTACCTTCTGGTGCATTCTCAGTGGCAAGTAAAACAGCACCACTCCATTCACCACCCAGACCTAAACCTTGTCCTAAACGACATAATGCGAGCAGTAGTGGTGCTGCAAGACCGATTTGTGCATAGGTCGGCAAAAGACCAATACAAACCGTTGAGATTCCCATGGTAAGCAATGCCGCAACGAGCGTTGCTTTACGCCCAATTCGATCGCCTAAATGTCCAAAAATGGCTGCTCCAATTGGACGAGCAATAAAAGCAATTGCAAAGGTTGCGAGTGATTTAAGTACTGCAGCACCATCACTACTTTCAGGGAAGAAGAGATGTGGAAAAATCAATACAGCTGCGGTTGCGTAGATATAAAAGTCGAAAAACTCAATCGTAGTACCAACGAGGCTGGCAAATAATACCCGTACTTTTGAGTTGCTAGCCACTGCTGTAGTGACTGTCGTAGTACTTGACGACATACATAACCTTAATTTTATTTATTCAAGATGCAGAGCGATCACGACCTTGAAAAGCCCTTTTGAATGCGGGGTTTACTTAACAAACTGGGTGTAATGTAGAGCTTTATAATACATAACAATAGATCGCCAAAAAGTGTAAACCTGCCCCTAATAGCACAAAAACATGCCAAATTGCGTGGGTATATCTTACCTTTTTTAACGCATAAAACAATGTGCCAACGGTATAGGCAAGTCCACCTGCAATTAACAGTTGAATTGCTTCTTTTGAAAGGTAGCGTTGCATATCATCCATGACCAAAACTGCTAACCATCCCATCACAAGATAAGCGGCTAATGAAACTTTTTCAAAGCGATGAATAAAAACTAACTTAAATAGCGTGCCAATCAGTGCAATTACCCATAATGCAATCAGTAAATAGTGGGCTTTAGCTGTTGGAATCGCGATACTCAGAAAGGGCGTATATGTACCTGCGATGAGATAATAAATCGCAGTATGGTCCAGTTTTTTATACCAATAGCGTTTACGCTCATCTTGAGCAAAATGATAAATCATTGAGCTACTCAGTAATAAGACTAAGCTAAAACCATATACCCATAAACTGCACCATTGTCCTAAAGGCAGGTGTTGACCTTTAATAATGAGTAAGATAGAAGCAATCAGTGCTAATACAGCTCCAATACCATGACTATAAGCATTAATTCGTTCTTCTTTCGGGTCATAGCTCAACAAGGTATTTACGGTCATCAGATTTATTGTTTGCATAAAAATACAACTGTATCGTAATGCAATTTCCCTTTTAAAGTAAGACGCTTTAAAATTTAGTTTCTATTTGTCAGGTTTTCATTATGTTTGCGCCGAAATTTTCTTTTGAACAAGAACAGCAGTTTTTCTTGGATATCCAGCAATCTATTGAAAATAAAAGCTTTGATCGGCTAATACTCAGTCAATACAAAGGTGAATTGACAGAATTAGAAAAAATAACTTTTCGTATGATTGAATTACAAGGACAGGCAACACTGTCTTGTTTATATCATCATACTACTCAGGATGTGACTAAAAATTACACTCTAATTGATGGTATAGAAAAGATTGCTGAGTTACTGAATCTATCTAAACAAGCCAATTTATTCACTTTGAATCAAGATATTCAATTAAAGAAAAATAAAAAGAAAGCGATGTTAAATCGTCAGAAAAAGCAAACATCAGTACTTAAAATTGAACAACAACAGCACAATCGTGAAAAGCAACGCTATGTACAGCAGCAAAGTCCTTTTTTAAGACATTTGGGCATTACTGATGAAAAAGGCCAGATTGTTCCAAGTATGGCGCGTAAGTGGAAGCAGATTAATAAATTTATTGAAATCTTTTCAAATGCCTATGAACAGATTGATGCATCTCAACAAGAATTGAATATTGTCGATTTTGGTTCAGGAAAAGGCTATTTAACTTTTGCATTGTATGATTATTTACAGTCGCAACAAAAAACACCATTGATCACAGGAGTGGAATTGCGTTCCAACTTAGTCGAGTTTTGTCAGAATGTAGCTGATCAGGTAGGTTTCAATCATCTTGATTTCTTTGAAGGTGATGTACGTAGTTATCAGCCTGAAAAACTAGATGTGATGATTGCGTTACATGCTTGTGATATTGCCACTGACTTTGCTATTCATACAGGTATTCGTCTGAATGCTTCAATGATTATGTGTGCGCCATGTTGTCATAAAGAACTTCGCCCACAATTACATAGTCCAGAAGTATTACAACCAATGCTGCAATTTGGTATTCATGCGGGGCAACAGGCTGAAATGTTGACGGATACTTTACGTGCTTTATTACTCAAAGCATATGGTTATGAAACCAAAGTATTCGAGTTTGTTGCCTTAGAACATACCAGTAAAAATAAAATGATTTTGGCGACGAGACGTAAAGCACTTCAACAGCCTGATCCAAAAGTCATGCAACAAATCCAAGCCTTAAAAACGATGTATGGCATTAAAAAACAGAGCCTAGAATTATTATTACAAGACCAAATGCCGATTGAAAATATCGGTTGTAAGTGTTGATCAAGTTTTAATGCTATATGTATAGAATCAAACAAGGACATTGGGATCAATTACAGCAAGATGCTAAATTGATCCGAACGCAGGTTTTTATTTGTGAACAAGGTATCACTGAAGCAGATGAGTGGGATGATCAAGATCTGATTTCTCAGCATTTTGTGATCTATGATCAAGACCAGCCAATCGCGACTGCACGTTTACTCGAAAATAACAGTGTAGGGCGGGTTGCTGTACTAAAAGCCTATCGGGGGCAAGGTCTTGGACAAATGATTATGCTAGAAATTATTAGTTATGCTCAAAAGCAACGTCGATCAGTATTGACATTATCCTCTCAAGTCCATGCGATCTCATTCTATGAAAAGCTAGGTTTTACTGTACAAGGTAATTCATATGATGAGTGCGGAATTCCGCACATTGAAATGACGATGAGTCTAAACACTTTATAGATAAAAATCATATTGAGAGGGCTTACTCAATAGATCATGATTGTCTAAGTTTATACTCTAATGCTACTTTTTTGGGCTCTGCTCAATAACTTCTGATGCAGCAGAAACATGTTCATGTTGAGCAAGTTCTTTCTCTTGTTGGGCTTTACGTTGTGCACCAGGCATGTAATCAGGTTCTTGAGACATTGCTAAATAAAAAAAGCTGAGAAATATGGTACTTAATACGCCCACAATAATGACAAACTTCCATCCTAATACCGTTTCTTCATTTGAGTTTTTTTGTGGTGATGGTTGATTGCTCATAATAAATTCCAAAAATTAAAATTTTAAGGTTGCAGCATTAATCAATAAAATTAATAAAACCTTAAATATTATATGGCTTTCAAATTACTTTGGGGAATTTATTTATATTTTGTATTGGATTCAATGCGTAAGAGTCTGCAAAAGTCAGTTAAAAAAATCGCATTGTAGATATTTAAAATAGAAAAAAGCATAAATGATTGAATAATTTGGGATAGAAATAACCAAATTATTCAATCATGATTCATTCAAGATTTGGTTGTGCAAACTCAGAGGTTCTTCCAATCCTCAATCGCTTTTAAACCCGTTTCTATACCCACATCGTAGCTATAGCGAATTTTTGCTTTGTTTTTAGAAAGTCGACCTGCCATGTTTTTTAGATCAGGGGGGCAAACTTCAAGAATTAGTTGTTTTGACGCTGAGCGAACAAATTGCACCGAATCATTATAACGTTGAGTTCTGTTGAGCAAGCTTTCTGCAAAACCACGTTTTTGTTTAAACACATATTTAGCGAGCAACTGATCACCTTTGCTGCTGGCTTTATAATAATTCTTTGGCCGTGTTCGCAATACCATAAGTTTCGAAACATCATGTTGCTGAGCAGCCCAATGTATTGGGAGGGCATCCGCAACACCGCCATCAAAGTAGGGTTCACCAAATACGTCAACTGCTTGACGTGTGAGGACGGGGATAGAGCTAGATGCTCTTAATCCATCTAAAATATTGTCTTTAGATGCTCTGATATAAGTGGCTTCACCTGAAATCGCATGGGTGAGCACCATATAAAATTCAGGATGATTTTCAAACAGATGTGTCTGATTTAAAGGATATTCTTTTTCAACTACATCCCACATCCATTTTAAATCCAATAAATCACCGCCTTTAAAGAAGCGACCATAATGGATAAATTCAGAGCGAAGTGAATGATCTAAATAGATTTGTAGAGTACGGCCTTGCTGAGCAGCTAAGTAATTTGCGACATTAGTTGAACCAGAAGAAACACCAACACATAGGTCAAAAGGATTAAATTGTTGCTGTAAAAATGCATCTAAGACACCGCTGGTAAATGCACCACGCATTCCACCACCTTCAACAACCAGTGCCTGACGATTTTGGTGAAGCATTGAAAATCTCGAATAACATGATAAATCCCTGTTTAGCACGGATTCATCATGATCGACAATAATATTTTAGTGATTATGTTCATGCTCCGCATGCATTGTTTCGGTTGTCATCGATGACTCTGACATTTCAGATTGAGCTGCTGCTTTCTTCTGATTCATTGGCATATAATCTGGTTCGTTGTTCATCGCCAAGTAAAAAATCACCATAAAAAGGAAACTTAAAATACAGGTGATAATGAGTGCTTTCCAACCCCAAGGAGAGGTTTCTGGACAGAGTTTTTCAGACATAGGATTTTTCCTAAAGAGAGAAAATAAATAGCCTTATAACATAACAGTATAATCCACTCCGTGTGCAGATGTTAATAAGCAAATCAAAAATCGACTTTTGTCCAATATGGATTACGGGATCGGATTGTTAAAATAGCCATAGTATTCAATACAATGAACACAGATTCTTTCAAGGTAGATAAGAAGCTGAGCTTTTTTTAAGGACAATTATCTATTTTGAAGATCATAACAATATTGATGAAAAACAAAATATGATGGAGAAAAGAATGATTTTGGATTCAACGGATACGGATGTTTTTGCAGCTGTTACGCAGTTTTATGTGCGTTTAAGACGGGTAACGGGTCGTGTAGTTGATGTACTTTATATGGTGGAAAATCAAGAATATGCACAGCATCTCATTGATTATGCTAAAACAATAGATGATACCGAGTTGCAAAGCCATGTGAATCATCTCACACGATCTTTTAATATTGTGAAAGCGCCAGTTGTAGTAGAACAACCTGAGCAAGTCGTGGAACGACCTGTGCCGCAAAGAGTTTGGTTCTTAGGTTAAACCTTAATTTTTAAAGGTCTAAAATAAATATTCCTCCCCCTTTGATCAAAGAGGGAGGGCATATAAACAGCTTAGTGTAAAAGCGTCATACTATTTAAATATTTCACCTGATTCAGCATGTTTTCTAAGTAATGCGGGTGCTATAAAGCGTTCTCCGTATTTAGCAGCTAATTCTTCTGAGCGCTGTAAAGATTGCTTAACGCCGTTTTGATTGAGGAACTGAATCGCTCCACCTGTCCACGGTGCGAAACCGATCCCAAAAATCGAGCCGACATTGGCATCAATGACTGATTCCAGAACGCCTTCCTCATAGCAGCGTAAAGTATCAAGTGCTTGAACAAACAAGAAACGATCAATCATATCTTGTTCAGAAATATCATTGGCTTTCGTCCAACGGCTGAGCCCATCCCACAAATGTTTTTTGCCATTTTCAGGATAGTCATAGAAACCTGCACCCGCTGCTTTACCTTTACGATTCAGCTCGTGAATCATGGTGTGAACCACTTCATCTACTGGGGTTTTAGGTAAGTCTTTACCTTCAGCTTGCAGTGCTTTGCGCGTTTCTCCTGCAACATGCTCAGTCAGAGTTAAAGACACTTCATCCTGAATCGCAAGAGGCCCCACAGGCATACCTGCTTTGAGCGCTGCCATTTCGATTTTCGCTGGATGCACGCCCTCAGCAAGAAGACGCATTCCTTCTTGAATGAACGTACCAAAGACACGGCTAGTAAAGAAGCCACGACTGTCATTCACCACAATTGGCGTTTTAGCAATTTGTTGTACAAAGTCATAAGCCTTCGCCAATGTTTCAGCAGAAGTTTCTTTGCCTTTGATGATTTCTACCAATTGCATTTTATCTACAGGGCTAAAGAAGTGTAAGCCAATAAAGTTTTTGGTATCTTTACTTGCTGTGGCTAGACCTGTGATTGGCAGGGTAGACGTATTCGATGCAAATATTCCACCTTCAGCTAAATACTGTTCAGCTTCTTGAGTCACCTTAGCTTTGAGTTCTTGATTCTCAAATACTGCTTCAATAATTAAATCACAGCCTTGTAAATCAGCTGCATCAGCGGTTGCAGTAATCAGTGCTAACACTTGATCGCGTTTTTCCGCTGACATACGACCCTGTGAAACACGTTTATCAAGTAGCTTTTGCGAGTAAGCTTTGCCTTTCTCTGCATTTTCAACAGATACGTCTTTGAGTACGACAGGAATGCCTTTGATTGCGGTTGAGTAGGCAATCCCTGCACCCATCATGCCTGCACCTAATACACCAACCTTGGTTGCTTGCCATTTAGCAATATCCGCAGGGCGGCTCGCACCAGATTTAATTGCATTGAGACCATGCCAGAATGTACCGATCATGTTCTTCGACACTTGACCGACAGTTAGTTGTGTAAAGTAACGTGATTCAATACGAAGCGCGGTATCTACATCAACTTGAGCACCTTCAACCGCAGCCGCCATGATTGCTTCAGGGGCAGGGTAGCAACCTTTTGTTTTGTCACGTAGCATTGCAGGAGCAATCGCAAGCACTTGTGCCACCGCAGGAGTGCTTGGACTGCCACCCGGGATTTTGTAGCCTTTCACATCAAATGGTTGCTGTGATTTTGGATTAGCTTTTACCCAAGCAATTGCTTTTTCTAACAGCTCTTGTTCATTCTCAGCCGTGTCATGTACCAAGCCGAGAGATTTTGCTTTATCGACACCAAATTGCTTACCTTCCATGAGGAACGGGAATGCATTTTGTAAGCCGAGCAGACGCACCATACGCACGATACCGCCACCGCCTGGCAGTAAGCCCAAAGTCACTTCAGGTAAACCAAATTTAGTTTTTGGATCATTGATGGCAATACGATAATGACAACCTAAAGCGATTTCCCAGCCACCGCCAAGCGCAGTACCGTTTAAAGCTGCAACAACAGGTATACCTAAAGTTTCGATTGTACGTAAGTCACCTTTGAGTTTTTCAATCATCTTGAAAAATTCAGTGGCATGTTCAGGTTGTACCTGAATCAGCTCATCTAAGTCACCACCAGCAAAGAAGGTTTTCTTAGCTGAACGGAAAATAATACCTTCCAGATCAGTTTCAGCTTTAAGTTTTTGACTGACTTCATCTAAAGCATCACGGAACTCTGCATTCATGGTATTTGCAGATTGACCCGATGAGTCCAGTGTAAGAATTACAATATTGTCAGCGTTTTTTTCGTATTTAATAGCGCTCATGTTGCTCTCCTTACACCAACTCGATAATGGTAGCGATACCCATACCACCACCGACACATAATGTTGCTAGACCGCGTTTTTTACCTTGACGCTCTAATTCATCTAGCAAAGTTCCTAGAATCATGGCACCAGTTGCACCCAATGGATGTCCCATCGCAATCGCACCACCGTTGACGTTGACTTTCTCAGCAGGAACTTTCAGTTCTGTAATAAAACGCATCACCACAGCTGCGAAAGCTTCATTCACTTCAAATAAATCAATATCGTCGATGCTTAAGCCTGCTTTTTCTAATGCTTTACGTGCAGCAGGAGCAGGGCCAGTCAACATAATGGTTGGATCTGTACCGACTAATGCAGTTGCAAGCACCTTGGCGCGAGGTTTTAAACCTTGCTCTTTGACTGCTTTTTCAGAAGCCAATAACACTACCGCAGCACCATCAACGATACCTGATGAGTTACCTGCATGATGAACATGGTTAATTTTTTGTGCTTCAGGATACTTCTGTAATGCAACTGCATCGAAGCCCATTTGTCCCATCATTTCAAAGCTAGCATTCAGTTTTGCTAAACCTTCAACGGTGGTTGTCCCTTTGATAAATTCGTCTTTTTCTAAGATTGTTACACCTGCATGATCTTTCACAGGCACAACTGATTTATCGAAATAACCATTTGCCTGAGCGGCAGCAGCCTTTTGTTGCGAAGCGACCGCAAATGCATCTACATCTGCACGGCTATAACCATCTAAAGTTGCGATTAAGTCTGCACCCACACCTTGTGGTACAAAAGACGATTTTAAATTGGTTTCTGGATCAAGCGCCCATGGACCACCATCAGAACCCATTGGAATGCGTGACATTGACTCCACACCGCCAGCAACCACAACATCTTCCCAACCTGAACGAACTTTTTGTGCTGCCAAGTTCACGGCTTCTAAACCAGAAGCACAGAAACGATTGATTTGTACGCCAGCGACATCATCATTCCAACCTGCAGCAATCGCAGCAGTTTTGGCAATATCCCCACCTTGATCACCAATTGGTGTCACACAACCGAGAACGATATCATCGACTTTAGAGGTATCGAGTTGATGGCGTTGTTGTAATTCATTCAATAATGTTGTCAGTAAAGTAATTGGTTTTACTTCATGTAATGAGCCGTCTTTTTTTCCTTTTCCGCGTGGTGTGCGAATGGCATCAATAATATAGGCCTCGCTCATAGCTGTTCCTTGTATTGCCTTAAATTAAAATCATTGTGCTTCGAGTGTACTCAATTTAAGTGGCAGTGCAATGATGATAAACATTGGCAAGTTTGATGTTTTTAGCCAATTTGATGGGTTCAGCAAGTGATCAAGCCAATTGTTAATATTGGTATTTTTCTGCATGTATTAGGAGATCTTCGATTAGACTAGTGTTTGGAAATGATTGATAGAAAAAATGGGCGAAAGCACATGATAAAATTAAAGCGTCACTATGCTGTTATGGCATTGATCTTGTCACTTTTTGGATGCGATTCATCTGGACGGAATATTGAAAACAACAAAACAGTTGAGGATAAAAATAAAGTGAGCCAAACGTATTCTAATCAAGTTGCTGATGACAAAATGCTATTGGTATTGTCTGCGCCTTCTGTACATGATCCGTATTACAAATCTGCTTTTCAACGGATTGTCGATTTCCAGATCGATTACGCCAAGTCCATTTTGGGCAATGATAATGTGGTGATTCTGGTTGATAAAGACACCAAACCATATTTCACTGGCAAAGTGCCAGAAGACATTTTACTGGTGGATGATGTGCGTGATATCTGGATGCGTGATTTTACTACTGTTAATCCAATGCAGCCCGTGCAATTTACCTATACTTGGGCATCTATGACCCAAAAGCAAAGTAAAGAAGTACAAAAAAGTTTTAGTCAGTTAGCTGATCGTTATCAAATTCACAGAGCCAAAACTGATTTGATGCTTGATGGGGGGAACCTTGTCGATGATTATGCGGGCCGTGTAATTACCACTACACGTTTTATAGAAGATAACGGGCTTAGCTATAACGAGGCCAAACAAGAGTTAAAAGCTACGTTGGGTGCAACCGAAGTTGCCATTTTAGAGCCTGACGAAGAAGTGTTGGCACATTCAGATGGCATGGTCAGTTGGGTGGATAAAAATACCTTGCTTGTGAATGACTATTCAAAAACACCATCATTTAGAACAGCAGTAATGAAGGAGTTAAAAACTTCGTTTCCAACTGCAAAAATTGTGGAAGTGCCTGTTGAGTATAAGACCAATCCGAAAGGTCAATGGGAAGGTTTTGAGTCAGCATGTGGTGTGAATTTGAATGCCACGGTCACTTATCACAATATTTATGTACCAACCTTTAATATGCCGCATGATCAGAAAGCACTCACGATCATCAAGCAAAACACTTCGAAGAAAGTCATTCCAATCAATGCTGAAAATGTTTGTCCAATGGGCGGTAGTGTACGTTGTCTCACTTGGCAGGTGACGGGGAACAATGCCGTGAAACTTATTCAAGCCGCACGAGATCGCTAATAATAGATGTTTAGATTAAATTGAGTGATTGAAATTTCCAAGATAGCCTGAGCATGATCAGACTAACTTGGAAATATGATTTATGAATGATGTCCGTGCAATTGGCGATATAAACCAGGAGTAACACCTGTCCATTTCTTAAAGGCACGGTGGAAGGTACTGGTTTCGCTGAAGCCGACCTGTTGAGCAACGTCTTCAAGGGTTAGGTTTGGTGTTAATAATAAATGGATTGCAGCATCACGACGTAAGGCATCTTTAACCCCTTGATAACTTTTACCTTCTGCAGCCAAACGGCGACGCAATGTTTGAGGTGATAAATACAACATTGATGCAACATCATTCAAGGTTGGCATTTCTTCACCAATTTGGCTCTTCAATACATCTCGGATACGTGAAGTGAGTGAGTTGGTATTCTTAAATTTCACCAGTAATTGTGCAGGTGCCGCTTTCAAAAACTCTTCTAAGGTTTTGTCATCTTGACGTATTGGTAAATCCAGATAATCAGCAGCAAAGGTGATTTCCGTACGCGGTGCATCGAATTGCATCACTGGTGCAAAAAATAGCGCATCATATTCATCGGCGTGGTTAGGGCGTTCATAGCCAAAATGAACACGTTCCAAAGGTAGTCGACGTTCGATTAACCATGATGCAAGTCCATGCCAAATCATCAGCATACTTTCAGTAATAAAATGATCAGGGTCAAGCGCTTTAGGAATGTGAGGCACTAAACGAGCTTCGTGTTTATCGCGCTCTAAACTTACAGACCATTCATCACCGAATAATTTGTAAAATTGTGAGGAAAGTTCGAGTGCTTGTCCAAGTGTTTTCGAATGTATGATTAATTGGCACATAATGGCAAATGTACCCAAGCGACGAGGCTGTACATCAAAACCTACATGTTCGTCTTGGGTGACCATCCATAACATTTTGACAAAGCGAGTGTATTGCTCAGGGGAGATTCGAGCTTTGGGTTGACGCAGCAGTTCTGCCTCAATTCCGACATGTGAAAGTAATGTTTCAACGTCCATGCCTAGGCGTTTAACACCTGTTAAAGCCGCATTCACGAAGTGGATGCTGATCGTATCACGGCTCATATTGAATCCTTCAGTTTCTTTACTGTTCACGATAATTGACCTAAATAACCGTCTAAAATATCAAATTGGGCAATTGACAAGAAAAATAATTGCTCATTCTGTACATGTTAAATTGCCGAAACTATCAAGGTAAATGGCTGAACATGACATTGTTTTTGTGTTTATCCGAACCTAGTATAAAAGAAAATTTGAACAAATCGAGTAAAAATTATTATGCCATCTGCTTTAAAAGGATTGAAAGTTCTAGATTTTTCTACTTTATTGCCTGGTCCATTTGCAAGTATGTATCTTGCGGATATGGGTGCAGAAGTGATCCATGTGGAATCTCCAACTCGTCCAGACTTAGTAAGGATTATGCCACCCTATGCCAATGGGCAAGCCACTGCACACAGTTATCTGAATCGAAATAAACAGTCGATTGCACTTGATCTAAAAGATCCAAACAATATTGAACTGATCAAAACTAAAATTTCTGAATTTGATATTGTCTTGGAACAATTCCGTCCCGATGTGATGCGCCGTTTAGGTTTGGACTATGAAACTTTAGCTGAGATTAATCCGCGTTTAATCTATTGCTCGATTACGGGATATGGCCAAACAGGAAGTTATAAAGATCGTGCTGGGCATGATATTAACTATCTCGCATTAGCTGGTGTTTCAGGTCATAGTGGTCGTCAAGATAGTGGACCACCTCCATTAGGGATTCAAATCGCAGATGTTGCAGGAGGTTCTTTACATGCCGTGATTGGAATTTTGGCAGCAGTTGTAGAGCGCCAACGTAGTGGTATGGGTCAATATATTGATATTTCGATGACGGATTGTGTGGCGAGTTTAAATAGCATGGCTGCTTCAGCGAGCTTGGCAGGTCAGACGCCACAAGCACCAGAACAAGGGATGTTAAATGGTGCGAGTTTTTATGATTATTATGAAACCAAAGATGGGCGTTATTTCTCTGTCGGAAGTTTAGAGCCACAATTTATGGCGGGTTTATCGGCAGCTTTGGAATTGCCAATCTTAATGGCAAAAGGTGCTTCATTTGACCCTGAAGACCGCCAAGCGGTGAAACAAGCATTACAGGAAAAGTTTAAGAGCCAAGATTTTGCTGAATGGCAACAGCTTTTTCATCACTTAGATATTTGTGTCGAACCTGTTCTCAGTCTTGATGAAGCATTAGTTTCACCGATTGCTGAACAACGTGGCTGGGTTGTGAATGTACCATTGTCAGAGAATTCTGAGCAAACAGAAGCACAATTGGCATGCCCAATTAAATTCTCTCGTTCACAAATTAAATATGCCTTTATTGGTCAAGGTTTGGGTGGAGGAAAGTGGTAGAAAATATGTGAGATTTATCACTGTATTGTTAAGATGTTGTACAGATCTTTAACATTTTAAATAAATTGTTATCAGAAAAATCAGAGTAACCTTTTATAAATAAGAATATAAAAGGTTACACAAACATGACAATCTCTCATTCACGGATTGTTTCTTGTTTATCCGTTCTATCATTAAGTTTATTTATTCAACAGACTCCGGCAGCTTCTGCTTTTGATCCGAATGGTCAATGGCTGCTTGGTGATTGGAACGGTCAACGCTCTGCGTTAGAACAGCAAGGATACAATTTTTCTGCAGATTACACCGGTGAGTTTGCAGGTATTTTAGACTCAAAACAACATTCAAGTCATGGCAGTGAATTTACTGGACAATTGGCTTTGGGTACTCATTTCGACTTAAATAAAATTTTGGGTTGGCAAGATACTGAGGCACAGATTACGGTAACTTATCGTGATGGTCAGTCCTTATCTCAAACTGCTGAAGGTTTACAAGGTCATCAAAGTTCTGTGCAAGAAGTTTGGGGACGTGGTCAAACTTGGCGTTTAACCGATCTGTGGATCAAGAAGAAATTTTTAGATCAAGCTTTAGATATTAAAGTGGGGCGTTTTGGAGAAGGTGAAGATTTCAACAGCTTCGCCTGTGATTTTCAAAATCTAGCTTTATGTGGTTCTCAAGTGGGTAATTGGGTCGGTGATCAATGGTACAACTGGCCTGTGAGTCAGTGGGCATTACGTATTAAATATAATTTGCAGCCAGACTTATATGCTCAAATCGGGGTATATGAATATAACCCTGAGAATCTTAAACGTGGTAAGGGCTTTAATTTAAGTACAGATGGCTCACGTGGTGCAATCATTCCATTAGAACTTGTTTGGTCACCAAGACTAAGTCAGCAATCCCTTTCCGGTGAATACCGCTTTGGATATTACTACAGTACAGCCGATGCAGTTGAGATAAGTAATCCTACAAAAAGCTCACATAAACAAGGTGGGTGGTTTACAGCGAAGCAACAACTTATTCGTCAAGATACGGACTCAGATCGAGGGTTGAGTGGTTTTATAAATATCACAGTGCATGATTCAAAAAATAACGCGATCAAAGATATGCAAAATATTGGTTTGGTCTATAAGGGATTATTACAACAACGACCACAAGATGAACTTGCTTTAGGTTTAGCACGTATTCATGCCAATGATGAAAATAATCCTTTATTAGATGAAGAATACAATACGGAATTGTATTACGGCATTCATGCAACCAATTGGTTGACTATTCGACCAAATATTCAATATGTACACCACGTTGGTGCATTGAAAGATGGTGATAAGACTTGGGTTGGCGGTATTAAATTCCAAACGATTTTCTAAGTTTCAGTTTTGTTATGTATCCGACTGTTGGGGAGATTGATCATCTTCTCAATGATTCTAAAAATATAAAAGAGGTAAGGTGATCGTATGACTCAATCTTCTTCAAAATCAGTGCTTAGGACATTAACGGTAATTATTTTTATAATTACTGCTTTGTACTTGCTTATTGGTGGTATTTGGCTCGCGATCATCGGAGGGTCAATTTACTATGTAGTTGCAGGAGTTCTTCTGCTAGTCGTAGCGGTGCAACTGCATAAACGTGCATCAGGACCTTTATGGGTTTATGCCGCATTGATGTTAGGGAGTGTGATTTGGGGTGTTTGGGAAGTCGGAACCGACTTTTGGGCACTCGCACCTCGTCTCGATATTCTTGGTATTTTGGGATTGTTATTGCTGATTCCTGCAGTTACACGTGGTATCTATAATCTGACATCGAGTAAAGTTGCTTTGTCATCGACACTAGCTATTGCGATTGTGGTCATGGTGTATTCAATTTTTAATGATCCCCAAGAAATTAACGGTGTAATTCAAACGCCGCAACCTGCACAAGCGAAAGCTATTACTGGTGTTGCACCAGAAGATTGGCCCGCATATGGTCGTACTCAGGGTGGTGAACGTTATTCTCCACTGACCCAGATTAATGAAAAAAATGTCAAAGATCTTAAAGTCGCTTGGACATTTCGTACAGGTGACTTCAAGACAGGGAATGATTCGGGTGAAACCACAAATCAGGTCACACCAATCAAAATTGGCAACAATATGTTTATGTGTACACCCCATCAGCATTTGATTGCGATTGACCCTGCAACAGGTAAAGAAAAATGGCGTTTTGATCCTAAACTCAAAACTGATAAAACCTTTCAGCACTTAACCTGTCGTGGAGTGATGTACTACGATGCCGCTAATACCAGTGAATTTGCAAGCAGCTTACAAAGCAAAAAATCAGACTCTACCGAATGCCCACGTAAAGTGTTTGTTCCTGTCAATGATGGTCGTTTAGTCGCTGTTAATGCTGATACGGGTAAAGCATGTTCTGACTTTGGTCAAAATGGTGAGGTGAACTTGCAAGAGTTCATGCCGTATGCATATCCGGGTGGCTATAACCCAACTTCACCAGGTGTAGTTTCTGGTACGACTGTGGTGATTGCAGGTTCAGTCACGGATAATTATTCTAATAAAGAACCCTCTGGTGTCATCCGTGGTTATGATGTGAATACAGGGAAATTGTTATGGGTATTTGATACGGGCGCAGCCGATCCAAACGCAATGCCGGGTCAAGAAACCACATTTGTAAATAACTCACCAAATGCATGGGCACCTCTTGCCTATGATGCAAAATTGGATATTGTCTATGTGCCAACAGGTGTAGGTACACCAGATATCTGGGGCGGTGATCGAACTGAGTTAAAAGAGCGTTATGCCAACTCGATGTTGGCGATCAATGCAACAACGGGTAAGTTGGTTTGGCATTTTCAAACCACACATCATGACTTATGGGATATGGATGTACCATCACAGCCATCTTTGGCAGATATCCAAGTTAAGTCAGGTCAAACGGTTCCCGCAATTTATGTTCTAACTAAAACAGGAAATGCCTTTGTTTTAGACCGTCGCACTGGGCAACCCGTAGTTCCAGTCACTGAAAAACCAGTACCACAAACTGTGAAGTGGGGACCACAAACTAAAGGCGAACATTATTCAGCAACACAACCATTTTCTGATTTTAACTTAGCGCCAAAAGATAAATTAACTGATAAAGACATGTGGGGCGCGACTATGTTTGACCAGTTAATCTGCCGAGTAAAATTCAAACGTTTGAACTACGATGGTATCTATACGCCGCCTTCAGAAAATGGAACTTTAGTTTTTCCAGGTAATTTGGGCGTGTTTGAGTGGGGCGGGATGTCTGTAAATGCTGATCGCCAAGTTGCGGTAACAAATCCGATTGGCTTACCATTTGTCAGTCGATTGGTTCCAGCTGATCCTAATCGTCCTCAAACTGCAAAAGGCGCAGGAACTGAACAAGGGATGCAGCCAATGTATGGCACGCCATATGGGGTAGAGATTAGTCCGTTTCTTTCACCATTCGGCTTACCATGTAAGCAACCGGGTTGGGGCTACGTTGCTGGCGTTGACTTAAAAACACATGATGTGGTCTGGAAAAAACGTATTGGTACCATTCGTGACAGCTTGCCGCAATTGTTCCAATTACCGCCAGTTAAAATTGGAGTACCGGGTTTAGGTGGTTCGATTTCGACAGCAGGAAATGTGATGTTTGTCGGTGCAACACAGGATAATTATCTACGTGCCTTTAATGTATCGAATGGCGACAAGTTATGGGAAGCGCGTTTACCTGCAGGTGGGCAAGCTACACCAATGACATATGAAGCCAATGGCAAACAATATGTGGTGATTATGGCCGGCGGACATGGCTCATTTGGAACTAAAATGGGAGATTATCTCGTGGCTTATGCATTGCCAGATAAGAACTAATTTCATTTAGAAAATGATTGTAAAAGCTCAGATTCGTCTGAGCTTTTTCTATTTGTGGTAATTAGATAGGCTTATCAATAAAATCGTTATTAAATATGCAAAAAAAGCATTTTGTTGATGAATAAAAGCTCGCTATGCTAGTCGCCTTTATAATGAATGACTAGCCATACGCCATGTATTTATATACGGATTTCGATCAACAACTGATTAACCAACGTGTTGCTCAGTTTCGTGATCAAACAGAACGCTATTTAGCAGGAAAATTGACCGAAGACGAATATCGTCCATTACGTTTGCAAAATGGTCTGTACGTGCAACGTTATGCACCTATGCTCCGTATCGCTGTGCCGTATGGCTTGATGAATACTAAACAACTCAGAAAAATTGCTGAAATTGCGACTGAATATGATCGTGGTTATGCCCACGTTTCAACTCGTCAAAATATTCAGTTGAACTGGCCTGCTTTAGAAAATGTACCTGATATTCTTGCTGAGCTAGCTACAGTACAAATGCATGCAGTACAAACCTCAGGTAACTGTATTCGTAATACCACGACTGATCAGTTTGCAGGAGTTGTTGCTGGTGAGATTGCAGATCCACGTCCAACGTGTGAATTGATTCGTCAGTGGAGTACTTTCCATCCTGAATTTGCGTTCTTGCCACGTAAGTTCAAGATTGCAGTTTCTGCTTTAGAAGAAACGGATCGTGCTGCAACAGCTTTCCATGATATTGGTGTTTATATCGTTCGCAATGAAGCAGGCGAAATCGGTTATAAAATCATGGCGGGTGGTGGTCTAGGTCGTACTCCAATTATTGGTAGTGTAATCCGTGAGTTCTTACCACGTGAAGATTTGATTGCTTATTTAGAAGCGACCTTACGTGTGTATAACTTGCATGGTCGTCGTGATAACAAATACAAAGCACGTATTAAGATTTTGGTGAAAGCATTAACACCACAGGTATTTGCCGAAAAAGTTGAAGCCGAATTTGAACACACACGTGAAGCATTGAAGATTCAGCCTGAGATCTTGAAAAAATTAGATGAAGAATTCACTCCATTTGATTATCAAGATTTAGAAGATCAAGATTTCACAGCATTGTTTGCTGAATATCCTAAATTCAAACAATGGTTTAACGTGAATACTAATGCACATAAAGTCAAAGGCTATCGTATTGTGACGATTTCTTTGAAACGTGCAGGGGTTGCTCCTGGTGATGTCACCACTGAAGAAATGAACTTAATTGCAGACCTAGCAGATAAGTACACTTTTGGTGAATTTCGTACCACACATGAGCAAAATATTTCACTTGTGGATGTACCACAAAAAGATTTATTTGAATTGTGGCAAACCTTAGAACAGAACAATATGGCACGTGCGCATATTGGTTTTATTACCGATATTATTTGCTGTCCTGGCGGTGATTTCTGTTCATTGGCAAATGCGAAATCAATTCCAATTTCAGAAGCGATTAGCCGTCGTTTTGATGATTTAGATACGATCTATAATCTTGGTGAACTTGATTTAAATATCTCAGGCTGTATGAATGCTTGTGGTCATCACCATGTGGGTAACATTGGTATCCTTGGTGTAGATAAAAAAGGTGCAGAATTTTATCAAATCACGCTAGGTGGTAACGCGAATCATGATGCGTCTATCGGTGATATTTTAGGACCATCTTTTGCTGCTGATGCAGTACCTGATGTAATTGAAGAAATCCTCAATACTTACCTTGACCTACGTACTGAAGGTGAGCGTTTCATTGATACGTATCGCCGTGTAGGTATCCAACCATTTAAGGAGCGTGCTTATGCTTAATACATCGCTACAAGTGCTGTTTAAAGATGGCACGATTGCTGATAATACTTATCAAGTGATTGCTGAAGATGGTGTAATTCCTCAAGGCAATGTGGTTGTAACAACTGCTCAGTTAGATCAATTGGTAAATATACAAGCTAAAAAAGCGTTATACATTACTGTTAATGATTCACCTGAAACTCATCAATTTCCATTAAATGAATTAGATGCGATCTTCATTGAGTTCGCTGGTTTCAATGATGGACGAGGTTATTCATTTGCTGCGTTATTACGTCGTCAAGGTTATCAAGGCGAGTTACGTGCTGTCGGTGATATCTTTAAAGATGTTTTAAACTATTTAAAACGTTCTGGCTTTGATAGCTTTGTGGTTAAAGAAGGTAAGGATATTCATGAAGCCGCTGCTGGACTTCAAGATTTCACCAATCCTTATCAAGCATCAACAGCAGTACCACAAGCGAGTTACCAAACAGGTGCTTAGACTCGTTTAAGTAAAAAAGCTGAACTCAGGTTCAGCTTTTTTATTGCGTATTATTTAAAATTTATAGATTGAAGAATAACAATGCTGACCTTTATTGCAAAAATAAATCCTGGGGTGATTTGGCTGCTTTTCGCCATCGCAACCGATGTGCTTTCTACCTTTTATTCCGCCAAAGGTAATGGTTTAGTCAATAAGTTTGACCAAGGAATCGCTTTGGTTCTGTATCTTGTTTCTTTTACTTGTGCTGCGATTGCATTGAAGTATATGCAAGCTGGGATTTTATATGTGCTTTGGTCTGGGCTAGGTGTTATTGCGACAGCCGCTTTAGCAAAAGTTTTTTTAGGACAGCATATTGATGTAGCAGGGTGGATTGGGATTGGATTTATTACCATAGGTTTGATGATTATTGCTCAGTATTCCAATATTGATGTTTGATATTAAGAAGGGGTGACAGTGATTTTAGAATTTGTTATAAAAATAGATTGTCTTAATTAGAACGAACGTGTTTAAATTTTTAAAAAAGATATTTTGCTCATCTGAGCCATATATAAATACAGCCGAAATATTGGCAGAACGCCAAGCGCTTGAACAAACACGTAAATCGAATATTCCTCAACCTGAACCAGAAATCGTAGATATTCCATTTATTAAAAAGAGTTTGGATGAGTTACTACAGTCATTGAGATATTATGATGGTTATGCGCGACAACGGACATTAGAACATTTAAAGGATTGCTACGAACAAGAACTGTTTCCTGCCTTATTATTTCGTTTAAGTGATTATGTGGAAATCAATCGAGAGTTGGCAGCACAGCATATCCAACGTTGGAGTCAGCGTCCTGAATTTGCTCAATTGTGTATAGATCATTTTTTACAGATTGCCGCAGTACAACAACGTGTACGCACTGTCCCTGAAATTGAAAATTTATTACTGAATACTGTAGCTGAAAATAAAGATTATTTGCAGCGCACTGTTATTTCTGAACAAGGTCAATTACCTCGTGTACTATTGAATTATATTGTAGAACATCAATGGATTGAGCAGGAGCAATTACTTGAATTATCGAAGGTTGCGAAAGATCAAATCGTGCGTAAATTTTGGTTAGATCATATTGCTCAAAATGAATCAGACCAAACATTATTATTTGAGTTGAAAAATAGTCAATTTAGAGATGTGCAATATTATTTATTTGATATTTTATATCAAAGAAAAATTTTAAATACTGATGATATTATTGAATTATGGCATAGTCGTTTTTTATCCGTGATGGATTATGCTTATTTTGCATTAAGACAGCAAAATTTTGATTTTAAAAATTATTTTAATCAGTATCCGATAGAGTTACTCAATCCACAGCAGGTGAAAATTCGAGCATATCAATGGGTTTTATTTAAAGGGGAGCAAGCACAGTTTTTTGAGATCATTAAAAAAATTGAAATTAAACCGATTGCGAATGCTTTGGTTGTGTTTGCGTTAAAGCAAAAGTTTATTCAATTTCACCAGTATTTAGATTATTTTGCATTAACCCAACAGAAGTTATTACCACACAACTTTATTAAAGCAAAAGTATATAGTGATACTCAACCAACTTTGGACGAACTCAAACAGTACTTATCTTTAGTTAAAGATAATCTGTCATTACAGCAGAGACTCGATTTAACACAAGGCTATAGTTTATGGGATCAGCTATATTGGTTTGTTACTCAACAAGAATATATACAGACTGAAAAAGATCGGCAGGATTTTTATTATCATTTACGATGCCGTCTACAGTTTCTAAGTTATGAAATCTATCCGCCACGATGGACAGTGATTCAGAAAGACCAAATGAAACAGCAATTACCAGTTTTTATGAAGCAATATTCTGAAATTTTTGAAGATGTAGGTGTCAAGAAAATACTCGGAAATCTTTAAGTTAATAATGTGGCTGATGCAATATAGGCTTTATATTGCATCAGCAAAATTATCTTATTCTTCAAGCTGACAATTGACCATCCACTTGATTCCGAACTGATCAGTGAAAGCACCATACAGTGCGCCCCAAAAGGTTTTTTCTAATTGCATTTCAATATGACCACGTACAGAAAGCTGGTTGAATAAACGTCGTGCCTCCATTTCATCGTGTTCAATATTGATTGAAATATAATGATTGTTGCCTTGGGTGAAAACACTATTCGGAGAGCAGAACTGATCATTAACGTCTGAACCCATGAGTACGGTATATTCATTAATAGGTAAGGAAACATGCAGAATTAAGCATTTATCTGCTTCTGATAACATAATCCCTTCTGTAGGTGGCATATCACCATAGCGACTGATCATTGCGAATTCACCGCCAAAAACAGATTGATAAAAAATAAATGCTTGTTCAGCTTGTCCTTTAAAATTTAGATAATGGTTCAACTGCATGAGGGAACTCCTTGTTGTTTTTTTATACAGTGCATAACTTATCGGGATTTTAATAACAGGTGCATTATTTTTTGTAATTATGAAAATAAAAAATCCTGCACTTGGCAGGATTTTTAGTTAATCGAATTAATGTTTAGATCAATTCAATTGCAACTGCTGTTGCTTCACCACCACCAATACAAAGCGCCGCAACACCTTTTTTACCACCAGTACGTTTAAGTGCATGAATCAACGTAAGAATGATACGTGAACCCGTAGAACCAACTGGATGACCAAGTGCACAAGCACCACCATTGATGTTCACTTTTTCTGCATCTAATTTGAAGTCATCAATTGGGCACATTGTAACCATTGCAAAAGCTTCATTGATTTCCCAAAGATCAACGTCTTGAGCATCCCAACCAGCTTTTTTCAAAACTTTTTCAATTGCCCCTACAGGAGCAATCGTAAATTCAGAAGGATGTTGAGAATTTGATGCGGTTGCAATAATTTTCGCTAAAGGCTGTAAACCACGTTCAACGGCAACGTCACTTGAGGTTAATACAAGTGCAGATGCACCATCAGAAATTGAACTCGCATTTGCCGCAGTAATTGTACCGTCTTTTGCAAAAGCAGGTTTCAAACTTGGGATTTTGTCAATTTTTGCATTTAATGGTTGTTCATCTTGATCAACAACAACATCACCTTTACGGCTAGATACAGTTACTGGAACGATTTCATCTTTGAAATAACCTTCAGTAATTGCTTTCTGTGCACGTTGTAGAGAACGTATAGCGAAATCATCCATTTGTTCACGTGTATAGCTACGTTTATTTGCCATATCTTGTGCAAATGATCCCATTAAACGACCAGTTTCTGCATCTTCTAAACCATCAAGGAACATATGATCCTTAATTTCACCATGACCCATGCGATAACCTGCACGTGCCTTAGGTAAAACGTAAGGAGCATTGGTCATTGACTCCATACCACCCGCAACCACGATTTCAGCACTACCAGCTTTGATCATATCCGCAGCTTGCATCACAGCTTTCATGCCAGAACCACAAAGCTTGTTAATGGTTACTGCACCAGTAGAGTCAGGCAAACCTGCTTTACGCATAGCTTGACGAGCTGGGCCTTGTTTTAAACCTGCTGGTAACACACAGCCCATGATTACTTCTTCTACATCAGTAGGCTGTAAACCCGAACGAGCAATTGCTTCTTTGATCGTGATTGCACCTAATTCGGGTGCAGTTGCGCTTGATAATGCGCCTTGGAAGCCGCCCATTGCTGTACGAGCGCCGTTGACAATTACGATGTCAGTCATTATGTGTCTCCAGACTTATAATTTGCAGAGAATGTTCAAAACCTATGCAGTATATTAAAAAAACCATGCGAATAAAGTATTTTACGTCGTTTAAGCTAGACTGAAGAGTTTTTAACACGTGGTAATTTCCTTACTACGTATTTGTCCCATATTGCTGAGAATTAATTGGGTATGATGATTAGAATCATTCATACAATAAAAGAAGCTTCCATTTGAGCCTCTTGGTAGGCCTGTGTCACCTTGGAAAGTAAGTGAATTTACTCTTAATGTACCTCTCCAATCTAATCTCCCATACTTATAATTAAATGCTTTGGAATACAATAAAGGATCATTTGAATCACGTTGTCGATTAGCATTTAAATCAAGGAATCCGATTAGTCCACTGTTCCAATCCGAATCGCAGCTAGTTAAGTCTTTACTTGCGCATAAAGTCACATTTTTATGATAAATCTGTGCATCAGATTTGGATTTTTGTATGTAAATTGTGAGTATTCTTTTCATTTGATTTACTTCATTTGAAATCAATAATTGATTCAAATAAGGTAAACTGAGGCATGCTAGAATCGCACAAATAGCAAGTGTTACCATTAATTCACTGAGAGTGAATCCTTTAACTTTTAACATTTTTTTACCTTTTGATAATTTTGTAATTTTTTTATTAACAAAGTGTTAAGTAATTACTGTATTTATTAAATTAAGTTTAGTATTAGAAAAACTAACCATTACTTCATGAAGCAAATGCTGCTAAAATTGAAGAAAGCGAACAATAAGCTATTCGAACTTTAAAGTTGAATTGAAAATTTACTGAACTACAACGGAAATTGTAAGAAATTTTGTCAATAATTTACGAGGTTAAAGTTATCAAGCACTTGGAAAATTCATCAAGTGTTTGTATGATTCAAAGTGAAGTGAATAGCTTAAAAATAATACTGTAAACATTTTATGTTCGCAGGGCCAAAAATCATCGGCTAAGCTTGAACAACAAACAATTGTTATCTCTGGAGGATATCCATGAAATTGAGTCGTATTGCACTTGCTATGCTTGTTGCTGCTCCTTTAGCTGCTGCTAATGCGGGTGTAACAATAACTCCATTAATGCTTGGTTACACATTCCAAGACACTAAACATAACAATGGCACTGATAAGCATCTAACAGATGGTCCTGAGCTTCAAGACGATTTGTTTGTGGGTGCAGCTCTTGGCGTTGAATTAACACCATGGTTAGGTTTTGAAACTGAATATAACCAAGTTAAAGGTGATGTAAAGGGTATTGATGGCGCTGAATATAAGCAATCTCAAATCAATGGTAATTTCTATGTTACTTCTGATTTAATTACTAAAAATTATGATAGCAAAATCAAACCTTATGTATTGTTAGGTGCTGGTCATTATAAATATAAAGGTGCTGGATCAATTTCTGGCAACGAAGCTGAAGAAGGTACTTTAGGTAATGCAGGTTTTGGTGCTTTCTGGCGCTTAAATGATGCTTTATCTCTTCGTACAGAAGCTCGTGGTACTTATAACATCGATGAAGACTTCTGGAACTATACAGCACTTGCTGGTTTAAACGTAGTTCTTGGTGGTCATTTGAAGCCAGCTGCTCCAGTAGTAGAAGTTGCTCCAGTTGAACCAACTCCAGTTGCTCCACAACCACAAGAGTTGACTGAAGATCTTAACATGGAACTTCGCGTATTCTTTGATACGAACAAGTCTGACATCAAACCACAATACAAGTCTGAAATCGCGAAAGTAGCTGAGAAATTAGCTGAATACCCGAATGCGACTGCACGTATTGAAGGTCACACTGATAACACTGGTCCACGTAAGTTAAACGAACGTTTATCTTTAGCTCGTGCTAACTCTGTTAAATCAGCGCTTGTTAACGAATATAACGTTAACGAATCTCGTTTGACTACTCAAGGTTTTGCTTGGGATCAACCGATTGCTGACAACAAAACTAAAGAAGGTCGTGCTATGAACCGTCGCGTATTCGCTGCGATCACTGGTAGCCGTACTGTTCTAGTACAACCAGGTCAACAAGCTCAATAATTAGAGTTTTTGAACTGAATAAAAAAAGCGACTCTGATGAGTCGCTTTTTTTATATGGGTTTGTATACAAGTGATTCGAATATATAAACATTTTGATTGCTCCTGCAAAATAATTTGATTGATGTGTTTGATTAATATTTTCTAGAATTTACCAAACTTCTTTTCTAAGCTGTTGTTTGGTATTTTGTCTTTCTCGACGGTGCTGAGCTCTAGGTTTTTCTGTTTCGTGGATTCCTCCTTTTTGTAGTAAAGGGGAGAGCGCAACAGGATTACGAACTGTGATTTTAGGCATCGCTTTAAGTTTCATTTATTTAACCTTTTATACATAGAACTTGTTTAAGGGTGTGCACGATTTCGATTAAATCTGATTGGTTTGCCATGACTTGATCAATATCTTTATATGCACTTGGTATTTCGTCAATTACACCACTGTCTTTACGACATTCAATACCTTGGGTCTGCTGAATCAAATCCTCTTGACCAAAAAGTAATTTGGCTTTACTACGACTCATTTTTCTTCCTGCGCCATGCGAACATGAGCAGAATGATTCAGGGTTAGCTTTGCCCTTCACAATATAGGAGCGAGCCCCCATTGAACCAGGAATAATGCCTAATTCATCTTGACCAGCACGGATTGCACCTTTTCGAGTAATCAGGAGATCTTCACCAAAGTGATTTTCTTGGCTGACATAATTGTGGTGGCAGTTAATCGCTTCTTTGGTCATTTGAAAGGGGGGGAGCAGAGGTCGAATTGCTTCTAAAATGAGACGCATCATTTCACGTCTATTCTCAAAAGCATATTCCTGTGCCCATTCCACCGCTTCAACATAGTCATTAAAACTATTTGAGCCTTCTGCAAAATAACTCAAGTCCTTATCTGGTACATGCCCAAATCGATGTTGAGCTTCTTTCTTTGCTAGCTCGATAAAATAAGTTCCAATCACATTACCTAAACCACGGCTACCAGAATGTAGCATCACCCAAACGTCCTGATTTTCATCCAAACAGAGTTCGATAAAGTGATTGCCACCGCCTAAGGTACCGAGTTGTTTTTGCCATGTCACATCAAACTTTCTGAGCATCCGAACTAAGCCAGGGTGCTTTTTAATGATCGGCTGCAAGCGTTTTTCCAATGGAATAATGCTTGAGGCTTTCGCCTTAATTTGTTTGTGTAACTCAAAGCCTACAGGGACTTTACGTTCAATTGCATGACGTAAAGGTGCGAGATTATCTGGCAACTGTGATGCCTTTAAATTGAGTCGGATAGCATTCATGCCACAACCGATGTCGACACCGACAGCAGCGGGAATAATCGCGTGTTTTGTAGGGATGACGCTACCAACAGTTGCACCTTTACCTACATGCACATCAGGCATCACGGCAACATGTGAATACACAAATTGCAGTTGTGCCATTTTCTTTAGTTGTTCAATGCTTTCGCTATCAATATCATTGGTGAATATTTTTACTGGAACACCATATTCAGCATTAGCATTAAGTATTTTTTGTATGCCCATTTTCTTATCTCAGGTATTTTAATTTTGCATCCGAATAGGCATAAAAAAACCTAGCGAATGCTAGGTTAAATAGAGCATTCGGACAAGTGATTCTGATTTGTACACTTGTCCGTGAGTCGACAGTGCCAAATCTTAAGTTGTTGTTCCTTGTATTGCTGGCATGATGTCGTCCTCCTATATAATAGTGCAGCTGATTTTACTGATATTTAGTTAAGGGTCAAGTGAATTTTTGGCTTTTTATTCGCCTTCTTTCACGTTCATATCTTTATATGCAATCAATTTGGTTTTGTACTTCCATTTATAACCCAACCAAATCGCCAAAAATAATGGAATACTGATATAGGTTGAAACTAAGCCTAACCAATCAACTTTACCACCCAGCACAGCTTGATAGTTTTGTCCTAAAATGATGATAGAGCAGAGAACAAAGGCAAACCAAGGTGCAAATGGGAAAAACTTGGCACGATAAGCAAGATCTTCAAGTTTATGCCCTTGAGCAATATAGCCTTTACGGAAACGATAATGTGAAATGGCAATACCTAACCAGACGATAAAACCACACATCCCAGACATATTTAACAACCAGTTAAACACTTGTTTTTCGCCGATAAAGGTGGTCAAGAAACATAATGCAGCAACTGCTGTTGTTGCATAAAGTGCATTCATGGGTACGCCACGACCATCAAGTTTTGAGAACCATTTTGGCGCTCGACCTTCTTTTGCCATATCGAATAGCATACGCGTAGATGAATACATCCCAGAGTTACCTGCAGATAAAATCGCACTGAGAATAACCGCATTCATCAAACTTGCAGCAAAGGCAAAGCCTGCTTTTTCATACAGTAAGGTAAATGGTGACAATGCAATATCTTCACTTTGTGCCGCTTTTAATAGAAGTGGATCATCATAGCTCACCAATGTACCAATGATAAAAATACACAAGATATAGAACAGTAAAATACGCCAGAAGATTTGTTTAATCGCCAAAGGAATCGTTTTCTTTGGATCTTTAGATTCACCTGCTGCAACGCCAACCATTTCAGTTCCTTGGAAGGAGAATCCAGCGATCATGGCAACACCGATCAGGGCTTGTAAGCCACCAACAAACGGGGCATCTTTATAATGCCAGTGTTGAAAGGTTGATACATTCGGTGTCATCATAATTTTAGCAATCATCCAGATACCGATGATGATAAACACAATGATTGCAATCACTTTAATCAAAGAAAATAAGAACTCACTTTCACCAAAGCCTTTTACTGTCAATGCATTAATCGCAAAAATAATGGCAAGGAAGATTGCACTCCAGTAAAACCCAGGAATATCTGGAAACCAGAATTTCATGATGAACTGAACTGCGACCAATTCAAAAGCAACAGTGATTGCCCAGTTATACCAATAGTTCCAGCCTAAGGCGAAACCAAAACCATCTTCGACATAACGACTGCCATAGGTGAAGAATGCACCTGAAGTTGGATTGTGCGTGGCTAATTCACCGAGACTGGTCATCAAGAAATAAATCATGATTCCGATAAGGGCATAGGCCAATAACGCACCACCAGGACCTGCTGTTGCAATCGTTGAACCTGAAGCAAGGAATAAACCTGTACCAATTGATCCACCAATGGCAATCATATTTAGATGGCGTGCTCCGAGCTGACGCTGAAGGTGTTGAGGAGCAGATGTATCGCTCATAAAAATTCCTTAAACTGTTTATTTCGCACAGGCATATAACACTTTGAATCCCTGTTGATCTGCCTTCACAAGACATTGACCAAAGCTCTGCTCAATCAGAGGTGGATAATTTAGAAAACGATTAGCCACGATCCATAGTTCACCTGAACTTTTCAGATGCTTTTTCGCCAATTGGCAGAGTTCTTCACTTGCATCGTAATTGGTATGAATGCCTTGATGAAAAGGTGGATTACTCACGATGGCATCTAGATCTTTAGGTGCATCAACAAAACCTGTGACAGGCTGTAGATGTAGCTGTGCTAAGTTCAGATCATTTTTTTGAAAAGTGAACTCAGTAGACCGTAATGCAAATGCATCAACATCAAGTGCAAAAATGTGCTGGTTTGCATTTATTTTGGCTAAATAAGCACTAATAATTCCAGCACCGCAACCAAAGTCGGCAATCTTACCTGATTTTACTTGGCTCAGGTAAGGGAGTAATACAGCTGTTCCAATATCTAAATGGTCTTGACTAAATACACCTGGTAAAGCACAGATTTCGAGCTGTTCTTGATTGACTTGCACAATATAGTTTTTTAACCAATGGTCAAGTGGTTTGTGTATTTCAGTCTTTTCAATTTTCATGTGCCAAAATTGACAGTGGCGTGCGCTATCAATTTTAAAGGCTTTGCCATATTGCAGTAGTTGTTTTGCAGCACGTTCAACACCGCCTTTTTTTTCACCCACTAAAAATACGCTTTGACCTAGTGTTAACTGGCTAACCACGACATGAAGAATATAATTCAATAACTCTTTAGATTTTGGAACGAAAATAACAACCTGATCAAAACTTGCTTGTGGAAACTCAACTGAAAAATGTGAATTTATACCACTGCTTTGAAAACCTTGATGATCAGCATAATTCCAAGTCCAGACAGACGCTTGCACTTGGCTAGGTAAATTTTTGGCGAGTTGATCATTGGGCGCATTAATCAGTAAAACTTGCCCATTTAAATAATCTTGTTGTCGTATAACGACTTCACTACGTGGATCCATTTTGATCTCTCATCAAAAACAAAGCCCAGTGGTGAAACTGGGCAATTACGATGGTTAAAAGACTATTTTTGAGTTTCAGGTAAAACAATATTTAAAATCAACGCGGCAATACCACCCGTTGCAACACCTGAGCTGAAAATGTTTTTGAATAATTCAGGAAGATGTTCAAGGATTTGTGGAACTTGTGCTACACCTAAACCTAATGCGAGTGAAATCGCAATAATCAGTAAAGCGCGACGGTCAAGATGAATACTTGAAAGAATATTGATTCCAGATGCAGCCACCGCACCAAACATCACCATTACCGCACCACCTAGCACTGCTTGGGGAACAGCTTGAATTACAGCAGCTACAGCAGGGAAGAGGCCTAAAATGATCAATAAGATCGCAATCCAGATCCCGACATAACGACTTGCCACGCCAGTGAGTTGAATCACGCCATTGTTTTGTGCAAACACTGAACTTGGGAAGGTGTTGAAGATACCTGCTAAAAATGAGTTAGCACCATTCACAAGTACACCACCTTTAATGCGTTGCATCCAAATGGGGCCGTCTACAGGCTGGTTAGAGATTTTGCTAGTTGCTGTCACATCGCCAATGGCTTCAAGTGAAGTAACGAGATAGATGAATGCCATTGGAATGAACAAGCTCCAAGAGAAGCTTAGACCAAAATGCATCGGCGTAGGAATCTGAATTAATGGGGCGTCTTGCAATACGGAAAAGTTTAAATGACCCATAAAGCCTGCAAGAATGTAACCAATCACCAATGCGATTAAAATTGCTGAACTTTTTACCCAAATAATTTGAACACGATTCAATAAAATAATGACCGCCAGTACTGTACAGGACATGATCAGATTGTCTGTATTGGCAAAAGTATGATCTTGCATGGCCATATAACCGCCTCCCATGCTAATCAGACCTTCTTTAATCAGTGTTAAACCAATTAAAAGAACAACGATACCTGTAACTAAAGGGGTAATTAATTGTTTTACCCAAGGTAAAATCCGAGACACGCCCATTTCAATAAATGAGCCTGCAATTACCACACCGAAAATAGCAGCCATCACTTGCTCAACAGGCGTACCTGCAGCAACCATGGCGCTACCAATACCAATAATTGGGCCAATAAAGTTAAAACTTGTACCTTGAACAATCAATAGTCCTGCACCGAAAGGACCAACTTTTTTACACTGTAAAAAGGTTGCAATTCCTGAGATGATCAGAGACATCGACAGGATCATATTGGTGTCTTCACGAGATACACCAAGCGCTAAGCAAATTAACAATCCTGGAGTAACAATTGGGACTAAAATTGCTAAAAGATGTTGTAAAGCTGCTAAAAATGCGATGAACGGTTTTGGACGATCATTGAGTCCGTAGACGAGATCAAGTGGCTGTTGGGGTTGAGAATTTGACATGGGAGTATAAGAAAAGCGATAAGCAATAGTGGAATATTCTAATAGAGTTAGCCTACTTTACCAACGATTCTGAAACAGTTCGTCCGAAAAAAAGTTTCATGTCAACAAACTGTCACTACTAAAGTTTAGGATTTTTCTATATAATCTGCCCTCAAATTTTAAGCGTATCGAATTCTATGTCTGATATTAAGAATCTCCGCAATATCGCAATTATTGCGCACGTCGACCACGGTAAAACCACGCTTGTCGATAAATTACTTCAACAATCTGGTGCTTTGGGTGACCGTGCAGGCGAGATTGAGCGTGTCATGGACTCGAATGCGCTTGAAAGTGAACGTGGTATTACTATTCTTGCAAAAAATACGTCAATTACGTGGTTAGATCAACGTACTGACACAACTTACCGCATCAATATTGTAGACACCCCGGGACATGCGGACTTCGGTGGTGAAGTTGAACGTGTAATGTCGATGGTTGACTGCGTATTGCTTCTTGTTGACTCTCAAGAAGGTCCAATGCCACAAACTCGCTTCGTAACGCAAAAAGCATTCGCGCGTGGTTTGAAGCCAATCGTAATTATCAACAAAGTTGATAAGCCAAGTGCACGTTGTGACTGGGTAATCGATCAAGTATTTGACTTGTTTGATAACTTGGGTGCAACTGATGAACAGTTAGATTTCCCAATCGTTTACGCTTCTGGTTTGCGTGGTGTAGCTGGTCCTTCTCCTGAAGAATTAGCTGAAGATATGACACCATTGTTCCAAACTATCGTTGATATCGTTGAACCACCAGCAGTTGATGTTGATGGTCCATTCCAAATGCAGATTTCTTCACTTGACTATAACAGCTTCGTTGGTGTTATCGGTGTTGGTCGTATTCAGCGTGGTGGTGTAAAAACGAATACTCCTGTGACTGTGATTGATAAAGAAGGCAATACACGTAACGGTCGTATCTTAAAAATCATGGGTTACCATGGTTTAGAGCGTATTGATGTTGAAGAAGCATCAGCAGGTGATATCGTTTGTATCACTGGTATTGATGCACTCAATATTTCTGACACAATTTGTGATCAAAAAAATGTAGAAGCTTTGCCACCATTGTCTGTAGATGAACCTACGGTTTCGATGACATTCCAAGTAAACAACTCACCGTTTGCTGGTAAAGAAGGTAAATTTGTAACATCACGTAATATTCGTGAACGTCTTGATCGTGAATTGATTCACAACGTGGCATTACGCGTTGAAGATACTGATAGTCCAGACCGTTTTAAAGTTTCTGGTCGTGGTGAACTTCACCTTTCAGTATTGATTGAAAATATGCGTCGTGAAGGCTTTGAAATGGGCGTATCACGTCCACAAGTGATCATGAAAGAAGTCGATGGCGAAAGACAAGAGCCATACGAAAACGTAACGTTTGATGTTGAAGAACAACATCAAGGTTCAGTAATGGAACAAATGGGTCACCGTAAAGGCGAAATGACCAATATGGAAGTTGACGGAAAAGGTCGTATCCGTATTGAAGCAACTGTACCTTCACGTGGTTTAATCGGTTTCCGTTCTGAGTTCTTAACCATGACTTCTGGTACAGGGATCATGACATCAAGCTTCTCTCATTACGGTCCTGTTAAGCAAGGTACTGTTGCGAAGCGTCAAAACGGTGTATTGATTTCTATGGTTCAAGGTACTTGCTTGGGCTATGCATTATTTAGCTTACAAGACCGTGGTCGTTTATTCGCTAAACCTCAGTTAGAAGTTTATGAAGGTATGATCGTGGGTATTAACTCGCGTTCGGACGATATGGTTGTTAACCCAACTAAAGCAAAACAATTAACCAACGTTCGTGCGTCTGGTACTGATGATGCTTTAACTTTGACGCCTGCAATTGAATACACGCTTGAACAAGCACTTGAATTCATTGAAGATGATGAGTTAGTTGAAGTAACACCAAAATCGATCCGTATTCGTAAACGTTACTTAACTGAAAACGAACGTAAGCGTAACCGTGATAAATAATTTTTCTTCACTGAAAAATGACAAAACCGCTAAATTTATTTAGCGGTTTTTTATTGCATAAATTTCAGGGTAGGGACATGCTTAAACACATATTTTTATTAAAATAAAAAGTGTTGTTAAAGTGTGAAATAGCTTTCTTTTTTTGATAAAAATATTAAATTATCAACATTATGTGGATAGCCGCACCTGTGTAATAAACAATGCAAAAATGGGTTGCGATTAAGTTCAACTCTGGAGAGTTATAAATGAGTATTATTCAAGAATTTAAAGAATTTGCCATCAAAGGCAATATGATGGATCTTGCCATTGGTGTCATCATTGGTGGTGCATTTGGTAAAATTATTGATTCATTAGTGAAAGATATCATCATGCCACTTATTTCAGTTATTACTGGCGGGGGTGTTGATTTTACGCAGAAGTTTATTGTGCTTGGAGACAATCCAAATAATTTACAGTCTTTAGATCAATTAACGAAAGCAGGTGTCAATGTTTTGACCTATGGTAATTTCTTAACGATCTTTATTAATTTCATTATTTTGGCATGGGTTGTGTTTCTTATGGTGAAAGTAATGAACCGTATGCGTAAACAAGAAGAAGCAGCGCCAGCTGAACCAGCAGCAACGCCTGAAGATATTCAATTATTACGTGAAATTAGAGATTCTTTGAAAAAATAAGTACTGATTATTTTCATAAAAACGGCATTTTAAAATGCCGTTTTTTTATGAGGCATCTGAATCATATTTAGTGAATAATGCATCGTTTTACATAGAAAATTTAATACTTTCATTTTAAGATGCTGTACAAACTAAAAGAGGGATTAACCAATATGAATCGATTATTTGTATATGGCACATTATGCCCAAATCGAGAAAATGCGCATATCCTTGCAGCGATTGGTGGGGAATGGGATAAGGGATCTGTTCATGGAACTGTGCATATATTAGATTGGGGACCAGACAAAGGTTTACCTGCCTTAGTTTTAGCTGAACAAGACCCATTAATCATGGGATATTTATTCAGCACGGAAAAATTAGAACAAAACTGGCAAATGTTAGATGATTTTGAAGGATTTCAATATGAGCGAGTTGTTGCTGAAGTTGTCTTGGAATCTGGTGAAAAAATAGATGCATGGACTTATGTGATGAAACCGCAAGAATTAAAATAACTGAGAAGAGGAGAGAGCTTAAAATAATTAAGCTCAAACCATTATCTTAAGCCATCCATGCGAAATTTCACTTCAATCAAGTGAAAACCAAATTGGCTTTTGATCGGGCCGTGTAAGATTCGTTCTGCTGCTGTAAAAACTAGTTTATCAATAACAGGGACCAATTGCCCCTTTTTCACTTCACCGAGTTCGCCTCCACGTTTAGCTGAGTTGCAAGTGGAGTATTGTTTGGCGATTTTGCTAAAATCAGCACCAGACTGAATTCGTTTTTTTAGCTGTTCTGCTAAGTCTTTATCTTTGACGAGAATATGTCGAACAATTGCAGTTTGCATAAGGTTGTTCTCCTTGATTGCATCTTAAATGGTCTATACTTTGCTTAATTTCAAAGGTTGGCATTGTGGACAAAATACACTAGCACGTTGACCCAACTTTAAGTTTTCTAATGTAGTTTCACAATTAACACACATTTCACCTGCGCGACCATAAGCTAAAAGTGTCTGCTGAAAATAGCCATTTTCACCCATGGCATTACTATAGTCACGTAAAGTCGAACCACCTAAATCAATTGCTTGTTTTAAGATGCGTTTTACTTCGATGACTAACTTTTCGACTTGTACTTTGCTCAGCGTCGAAGCAGGTTGCGCAGGATGAACCCCGATGTTGAATAAACTTTCAGTTGCATAAATATTGCCCACACCAACCACTATATGGTTATCCATTAAAGCAATTTTAATGCCGACATTTTTTTTAGCTAATTTTTCATGCAAATATGTTGGATTAAAATTTTCAGTTAATGGTTCTGGTCCTAGCGTATCAATCAATTTACTTTGATTGGTTTCATCTAACCATAGAATACACCCAAAGCGCCGTGGGTCATGGTAGCGGAGTTGCTGATCTTCAAATTCGATCACAAGATGGTCATGCTTTTTTAATTCATCACTGGATTGACATAGGCGAAAGCTTCCTGACATACCTAAGTGCCAAAGCATTTGATCTTGTTCAAATTCAGCCAAAATATATTTGGAACGACGTTTGAGTTGAATTAAACGTTGACCAATTAATTTTTCAAGATCATCAGGGATAGGCCAGCGCAAACTAGGATTGTGTACTCTTACAGCTTGTACACGTTGTTCTAAAAGCGGCAGTAAACTGGTTTTTGTGGTTTCAACTTCAGGAAGTTCGGGCATAGTGAGCTCAAGTTGTTTCAACAACAATACAATGAGGGCAAATGTTTAACTTACAATTATGACGATATTTAATTTGATTAGCTAATCATCATTAAAATTGATTTTTGGTTTTTTTAGCTAAGGTTAAAGATCTAATCTAATTATAAAATAATGAAATACTTACTTTAAAAAGCTTGCCCTTAAATTCTGTGAAACAAGGAATTTTCATGCCTTTAGTAAAAACAAATTTTTTATATGGTTGTGTTGCAATAAGCATGGGTTTGAATGGCTCTTTTGTTTGGGCTACTGAATCAGAGGTAGATCGGCCTATACAGCTTCCGACAATCAAGGTCGAAGCAACTCGTACTGACACTGCTTATATGGAAACACCAGCATCAATTTTTAGGGTAGATATGCCTAAAAATGATCAGAGCTTAGAAGTTAATTTAACTGAGGTTGTGAAGGGGATACCTAGCGTTCAACTGCGCAATCGAGAGAATTATGCACAAGATTTACAACTTTCTATGCGTGGTTTTGGTGCGCGTTCCACATTTGGAGTTCGTGGAATTCGTTTATATACCGACGGTATTCCTGCCACAATGCCAGATGGACAAGGGCAAACCTCAAATATTGATTTAAGTAGTTTAAGTCATCTTGAAGTATTAACAGGTCCATTTTCTTCGTTATATGGAAATTCTTCAGGAGGTGTGATTCTAGCAACAACAAAGGAAGGACAGGGCAAAGATTCGATAGAGATGAGTTATGCGGGCGGCAGTCATCACAAAAATCATGCTGGTTTAGTTTTACAAGGCGGTTCAAAAAATCAAAATGAACCAAGCTATATGATTAGCTCATCCTATTTTGATACAGATGGTTATCGTAATCATAGTAGTGCAGAAAAAGTATTAAACAATGCAAAACTCGCATGGAATTTAGATGATGGTAGTAAAATTAATTGGATCACAAACTATGTGAACATCGATGCTGATGATCCAGGTGGGTTAACTCGTGTAGAAAAGGAAAATAATCCTAAACAAGTGGCTAAAAATGTTTTGGATTACAATGCTCGAAAAAAAATTGAGCAAACCCAAACTGGTATCACATGGTCAAAGCCGATAAATGATCAAAATGAAATTTACGCAATGAGTTATATAGGGCAACGTCATGTAACTCAGTATCAATCTATTCCGCAAATAACTCAGACTAATCCTAATACGCCGTATCAAGCGGGCGGAGTAATTGATTTTAAACGTGACTATTATGGTGCCGATTTTCGTTGGACAGGAAAAGATTTGTTGCCACATACCCAATTAAGTGCGGGGCTTGCAATTGATGCGATGAATGAGAGTCGACAAGGATATCTGAACTTTCATGACACTGGTGAAAAAGGTATTAAAGGTGCTTTACGTCGAGATGAAAGAAACACGTTGTGGAATATAGATCCATATTTACAAGCTGCTTGGTACTTTTTACCTGCGATGCGGCTTGATACTGGTGTCCGTTACAGTAATGTGCATTACCAATCCAACGACCATTATATTGTTGGATTGAATGGTGATAACAGTGGAAAAACGACTTACCAAGAGGTTTTACCTTCAATCGCTCTGAGCTGGCAGATTATCCCTCAAGCCTTAATCTACGCAAGTTATGCCAAAGGTTTTGAGACCCCGACATTTACGGAGATGGCTTATCCTGCACAAGGTGGAGCACGTAGCTTAGATTTAAAACCCTCTAAAAGTGATAATTATGAGCTAGGCTTAAAATCATCAAATGTATTTGGTGATTTTAATTTGGCAACATTCTATATTCAGACCAAAAACGATATCGTCGCTGCAGAAAATATAGGTGGGCGAGCAACCTTTCGTAATGCTGAAAAGACTTTACGTAAGGGCGTTGAATTTGCATGGAATAAAAAGTTTTGGAAAGATTTAGTTGTTAATGCAAGTTATGCCTATTTAGATGCAACTTTTGACTCTACAGTACCCGCGATTGGAAAAGTTGCTCAAATCCCTGAAGGTAATGCCATTCCTGGCATTGCAAAAAACCAAGCTTTTATAGGTTTTTCTTGGAAACCAGAACAGGGTTTTTATGCTGGATTTGATACCCAATTCATGGATAAAGTTTATGTGAATGATATGAATGGTGATGCGGCAGAGAGTTATACAATTGCATCGGCTTATACTGGATATACATTTCACTATACGGATTGGAGTTTAAATGGATTTGCCCGTATAGATAATTTATTTAATAAACAATATGTCGGTTCAGTGATTGTGAATGAAGGAAATAATCGTTTCTTTGAACCTGCAGATAGGCGCAATTGGAGTGCTGGGATTAAGTTAAGCAAACAATTTTAAATAAAAGCAGCACTCTATAGGGTGGAAGTGCTGCTGAATTGATTATTAGTTCTTTGTTTTTACTGAAGCTGCTTTTTTTGCAGCAATTGCTTCTTCAACTTTAGCCAATGATTCCTTCGCATTTGGATAGTTAGCTGCTGCTAAGCGAGCAAAAATATTTTTTGCCTGCTCTAAATCTTGGTCAACAATACCTCCATTTGCTAACATATTGCCGAGAACCATTAAAGATGGTGCATAACCTTTTTTAGCTAAATCTTTAAGGCTATCAACCGCCTGTGATTGCATAACAGGATTTTTATTTTTAACACCAACACTTAAATCGTAGATTGTCTTGAGATGTTTTGCTGGATAATAATCCTTCCGTAGCAATGGTAATAGTTTCTGAACAGCGATCTGATCATATTCAGGTTTGCCTTGCTCAAATAAAATTTTTGCAGTTTCAACAATGGCTTCATCAGAACCTTGATTAGACGCTTTGTCTAAATACTCTTTGTATTTTTGATTATTTTTAGTGATGCCCAAATCACCTTTATGATAAGCCTGTGCTAATGTATAACTGGCTTGAGCAAAGCCTTTATTTGATGCATCTTGATAATGTTGTACGGCTTTCTTTTCATCCTTTACTGTGCCTTGACCAACTTGAGTCATATAACCTAGGTTATAAATTGCTTGGGCATTCCCTGTATCAGCGAGACGCTGCATTTCTTGAAATGCAGCAGGGTAGTTTTTTGCTTCGTATAGTTTAGTTGCTTGAGCAAATGCATCTGGTTTTGCAGTTACTTTACTATCAGCTGCAAATGTTGAATGACTTGTAGCAAGAATTAAGCTGGCAATCAGCAACTTTTTCATTTTATTTATTCCTTTCACAGATATCTGCTTTAATCCATTACATGGCAGTTTTTAATGCCTTCATCATAAAAGTTTGGTGTGAAATGTAAATATAGATTTTGTATAAATCTTGCTTAATTAATTTATTTTAATTTTTATATTATTTAATATAAATCAGAATCTTATGTTGTAAGTGGTGGCTTGCCAGTCAACTGAAAAGCCACCACTTAATTAGACACTATTTTTTAGTTTGTGCTTCTAATAGAAGTTGTTCAATTTGTTGAGCATTTTGTGGTAAGCCTGCGACTCTAGTGCCATTTTCAAGGAAGATTGTAGGTGTCCCACTAATTTCTAGATTTTGTCCTAAAGCAATATTTTTCTGTACAGGTGTTTCACATGTACCTGAATTTTGGGCTAACTTACGATGTAGCATGTAATCTTCCCAAGCCTCATATTGATTTTTTGCACACCAAATTTTATTTGCTGCAGTTTCAGCTTGTGGATGCAGTTTCTTAAGTGGGAATAAAAAAATGTAGACCGTTACATTGTCGATAGAGGTCATGTATTGTTCAAGTTTTTGACAATATGGGCAATCGGGATCGGTAAAGACATATAAAGTACGTTCGCCTTTACCTTTAATGTGTTTAATGGCTTGTTTGAGAGGTAGTTGTTTTACATCAATTTTACTCAGTTCAGAAATACGATCTTCTGTTAGGTTTTTCTGATTTTTTACATCGAGTAAATTGCCAAAGAAAAGATATTTAGCATTTTCATCTGTATAGATAATCTTGCCAGACACATAGACTTCATAAATTCCATTTAATGGAGATGGGGTGACTGAAGTAACAGGAATATCTGGATAATTTTGTTTAAAGTTTTGTTCTAAGGTTTTGCTATCAGCATGTGTTATTTGTAAGCTTAATAGACTCAGTGATAAGGCTGATAGCCAAGTTTTGATGGTTATTTTCATTTGAGAGAGAGATATTGTTGAGAATAGGTGAACAATAACCTTCATTTCGATTCTCGACAAGAATGATCATTAAACTTTATTTCAAATAAGGCTGCATTGCCAATTGTAGTAATTCAATCAGCTCGGGATCCATATAGTGATAGTCATCTGGAATATCGAGCACAAACACTTTCTTATGCGACAGTTGTTTGGAAAATTGTTCTTTGATCTGTTGTTTGTGTCGAGATTCCATAACAAAAATTTGTTCAGCCCATAGAATATCTTTGATTGAAATCGTATGTTTAGCATTACGACTGGTTCCTGCTGAACGGGTATGTAGACCATACCCGTTTGCGAAAATACGTTCGGCTGTTGGACTACGCCATTGATTGCGACTGCAAATAAAGAGAGTATTCAATTAAGCACCAAATTAATGATCAGTGTTGTTAATAAAATCTTCTAAACTTTCGAGTTGAGGTACTCCTACAATTCTATGACCTTTAGAATTAAATATCGTTGGTGTTAGATTAATCCGATATTTTTTAGTCATTATCATATTTTGATCTATAGGCTGATCACATGAATTATTTCTTTGATTGGGTTTATCGCCATCTAATAAATAGGTTTTCCATGCTTTAATCGGATCTTTTGAGCACCAAATATTCTTAGATGTTTCAATCGCTGAGGGGTGTAGATGTGTTAAACCCATAGGGAATGTATAGATCGTTATGTTATCCACCTCTTCAAGAATACCTTGTAAGGCCTGACAAGCAGGACAATCTGGATCGGCAAAAACATATAAAACTCTTTCACCATTTCCTTTGATCTCTTTTAATGCATTTGCAGTGGGTAGTTGTTTGGGGTTAATTGCATAATGCTTTTGATAGTTGAAGTCCGCTATGTTGTGCATATTTTCAAGATCAATAATGTCTCCAGAAATTAAATATCGACCAGAAGCATCTATCCATATAGAGCCTCTGATGTTTGAAAGAGTATAAAGATCTGGAATAGGTGTTTTATCTATAAATTCTGGTTTTAATTCATTAGGCAGACTTTGGATTCTTTGATTAATTTTTTCTGTGTTAGCAAAACTAGATTGCATATTAAATAAAGCGGTAGCCATCGTAATCATAAAAATTAATATAGATTTAAGCACAGGTAATTCCGATAAATTGAATAAAATAAAAAAGTATTTGTTTTAAATAAGAGTATATGCTTAATTTTAATTAAAGGATCTTATTTATAATTAAAAAGCCCTAGTAAAAGGGCTTTTGTTTAAAATGATTATTGTGGTCGTGCTACATCACCATTTAATACTTCTGGTAAATCCAAAACCTTTACACCAAGTTCTTCTAAAGCAACTGGTTTTGCAATTACAAGTGCGATATAGCCATCTTCAAATGCAGCACTATTCACAACCTCAACATCTTTACTTAGCTGGCTAGCAGGAGAAGGCACAGTATCTTTGGCTTGGATTAAATGTAACCAATGTTTTGGTTTTGCTTTAAACCATAGACGTGCCACAATTTCCTGACCTAAATAACAACCTTTATCAAAATGTACACCATCACGTTGATGCAAACGTAGTTCTTGTGGTTGAAACAAATGTTCTGTACTTTGACTAATCCATGCTTGACCTGACTGAATCGCTTGAACTTGCCAAGCATCGATGTCTGCCTCTACAGAAGAAAACTCAGTCTGAATGCCATTTAATGAAGGAAAAACAGATCCTATTTCTTCTAATTTCATTTTTGAAAAAGCACCAAACTTTTTAATATGTTTGGAAAACTCTTCGGCTTGATCTTGGGTGGTTACAAGTTCAAAACTCTCTGGATTTAATCTTTTAATCCATAACCCAAAATGAATACGTCCTTTTAAGTCACAAATAGCGGTATAGCGATTTTCATTTTCAGGGAGACGTTCTACATGAACAGTCACTTGACCCTGTAGAAATTTTTGCGCATCTACACCATTTAAGCTAAAAGCAGTAAAAGCAAGCTGACTCATAGATTAATCCTAAAGCTGCGTTCTTATCACTAAATATGGAGTGCTATTTTGCGCCATTTTTTACAAAAAAGCAGCTTTAGATTCTAGATATTCGGGTTCAATTGAGCGATTGAAGGAATAGTATTTCATCACTAAATCGCTATGATAGATGCACGAATTAAAAATAACTTAGTCGGAGAATAATAATGAGTGGAACAGTACAACTACATCGTGTATTTAATGCACCGCCAGCTCGTGTTTTTAAAGCCTTTCTCGATCCAGATGCCTTAGTAAAGTGGATGCCACCTCATGGATTTACCGCCAAAATCCATCACTTAGACCCGCAAGAGGGTGGAACATACAAAATGTCATTTACTAACTTTTCAACTGGACAAATTCATTCATTTGGAGGGACGTACATTGAGCTTATCCCGAATGAATTATTACGCTATACCGATAAGTTCGATGATCCTAATTTACTAGGTGAAATTCAGGTCACAATAAAATTAAAATCGGTGTCAGTAGGAACCGAAGTGCATATTATTCAAGAGGGAATACCTGATGTTATTCCTGTTGAAGCGTGTTATTTAGGTTGGCAGGAATCTCTGTATTTATTGGGGTTGCTGATTCAAGCTGAAATTCCAAATGAATAACAACTCTTTAGCTTAATTCAAACTAGCTAAATTTTTAATATTTAATCATATTGGGGAATATTATGTCTGAAGAAATTCTTGAACACAGAGAACAATTAGCTCGTGTTGCCATGCGCGAAGCTTTAGAAAATCAACAAGCAGAAGATAGTGTGGAGTTATTTATTCAACATCATCTTGAAGAAGTTGAACCTGAATATTGGGAAAAATATTTTGACACATCAAAACCTAATTTATTACAAATTTTAGAGTTACTGGTATTAGATTCACGTTGGGATGAGGGTGATCTGGAAAGTTATGAAATTTTAGATTTCACCTTACCAGATGAGATCACAAATTACGTTATCTGCGTTAGTTTTGATTCAAAAGGGCAGGTTGTTAATATTTCAATGGAAAGCTGAAAAATTTGTGAGATGCGGGATAGGCTGATGTGAAAATTGACATTAAACGTATTTATGATCCTGTAGAACCGACTGATGGACAGCGTGTATTAGTAGATCGGTTATGGCCAAGGGGGATATTGAAAGAGCAGGCACATTTAGATTTATGGCTTAAAGATATTGCCCCCTCAACTGAATTGAGAAAAGCATTTTGTCATAAGGTTGAACATTGGCTGAGTTTTCAGGAAGGATATTATAAAGAGCTTAAAGAAAACCCTTATGTAAATCAGCTTAGAGACATGGCACAGCAACAGCAAGTAACGCTCATTTACGCAGCTAAAGATCCTAAGCTTAATGATGCCCTAGTACTTAAAAATTATTTAATTGGACAAGCGATTCAAGCTTAAATTTTGAAAAAATGCGTCTATCGATCATAATAGTGCTTTTGAGATGTTTTTATGTCTTTTCCACACTGCCCAAAATGCCAATCAGAATATACTTACCAAGATGGCGACTTATTGATTTGCCCTGAATGTTCACATGAATGGAAAGAAGGGGAGGCATCTGCTTCAGAACAACAAGAGATTATTAAAGATGCCAACGGTAATATTTTAGTTGATGGTGATAGCGTCACTGTCATAAAGGATTTAAAAATCAAAGGCTCATCATCTGTAGTTAAAGTTGGAACGAAAGTGAAAAGTATTCGTTTATTACTCGATGCGAATGATGGGCATAATATTGATTGTAGAATCGATGGGATCGGTGCAATGAAATTGAAATCTGAGTTTGTAAAAAAGATTTAATTCAAGTCATTTAAGGGGGCATATCAGTGCCCCTTTGCTATTCAAAAACTTACCAAAAGTGAACAATAAATCATTTTCTATTGGTATAAAAAATAATCTATAAATAAAGCTATAACAATCAAAACAACTCAAATAAAAGAGGTATTTATGGCAGGATGGTTTGAGGTAAATCAAGCAAGTGATGGTCAATATCGTTTCATACTTAAGGCTGGGAATGGTGAAGCTATTTTGAATAGTGAACTTTACAAAACTAAAGCATCTGCTTTAAATGGGATTGCATCCGTTCAAAAAAATAGTTCAGATGAAGCACGCTATGAAAGACTAACTTCAAAAAATGATAAAGCTTATTTTAATTTAAAGGCGGCTAATCATCAGGTGATTGGTACAAGTCAGCTTTATGCAACTGAGCAATCTCGTGATAAAGGGATAGAATCTGTTAAAAATAACGGCTCTTCAGAAACAATCAAAGATCTGACAGTTTAAGTTTTCAATAAAAAAGCCGTTTATTAAACGGCTTTTTTATTGCTAGGATGAAGATTAGCCTATAAGTTTAGCTAATAGTTCTTCTTTACCTAAATTGCTTGCTTCAAGATCGCGACGACCTTTGTACTCAAAAGTGCCTGCATCAAGACCTTTCTCACCAATAACAATACGGTGAGGAATACCCATTAATTCAAGATCAGAGAATTTTACTCCGGGGCGTTCATTACGATCATCCAGCAATACATCATAGCCTTGAGCTTGTAATTCAGCATAAAGCGTTTCAGCTGCTTCAAGGGTACGAGGTGATTTATGTGCATTCATTGGCACAATCGCAATGTCGAATGGAGCAATCGCTTGAGGCCAAATAATTCCTTTGTCATCAAAATTTTGTTCAATTGCCGCTGCAACCACACGTGTTACACCAATTCCATAACATCCCATTGTAACAGTGAATGGTTTGCCATCTTCACCGAGTACTTTACACCCTAAAGCTTCTGAGTATTTTGTACCGAGTTGGAAGATATGACCGACTTCAATACCACGTTTGATTTGAAGTGTACCTTTACCATCTGGAGAAGGGTCGCCTTCAACAACATTACGTAAATCATAAACTTCGGTAAATTTTGCATCACGCTCCCAGTTCACACCTGTCGCATGTTTATCGACTTCATTTGCACCCGCAACAAAGTCAGATAATACGGATGCAGCACGATCCACAATCACGGTTAAGCCTTTTTCAACTAAACCTTGTGGACCGCAGAAACCTGCTGTTAAACCATGTTGTTCTAATTGTGCTTCAGTTGCAAATGCCAAAGGTGCAGCAATTAAAGGATGCTTTTCAGCTTTAATATCATTTAATTCGTGATCGCCACGTAAGAATAGAGCAACAACGGGTGTATTGCCATTTTCATCTGTTTGACCTTGTACAAGTAAAGCTTTTACAGATTGTTTTGCATCACTGTTTAAAAATTGGCAAACATCGGCAATTGTTTTCTGATTTGGTGTATCGACTAAGGTCATTGTTTGAGTTGGCGCAGCACGCTCACCGACTAACAATGCTTCTGCCATTTCAACGTTAGCGGCGTAATCAGATTCAGTAGAAAATGCGATATCATCTTCGCCACTTGCAGCAAGTACATGAAATTCGTGTGAAGCAGAACCACCAATAGAACCTGTGTCTGCCTGTACTGGACGAAAATCTAGCCCAAGGCGTGTAAAAATACGGCTATAGGTGTCATACATGACATCATAGGTTTCTTGTAGCGATGCTTGAGTTGCATGGAAAGAATAAGCATCTTTCATAATAAATTCACGAGATCGCATTACACCGAAACGTGGACGAATTTCATCACGGAATTTAGTCTGGATTTGATAGAAATTTACTGGTAATTGCTTATAACTTTTTAGCTCATTACGTGCCAAATCTGTAATGACTTCTTCATGAGTAGGACCAAGCACGAATGGATTATCATGACGATCTTTGAAACGAAGTAATTCTGGACCGTATTGTTCAAAACGACCAGATTCTTCCCAAAGCGCAGCAGGTTGAGTGACAGGCATAAATACTTCTAATGCGCCTGAACGGTTCATTTCTTCGCGAATAATCGCATCTACTTTCTTTAAAACACGTGTTCCCATGGGCAACCAAGAGTATAAACCAGAAGCTAATTTACGAATCATCCCCGCACGTAACATGAGCTGGTGCGAAATGACTTCAGCATCATTTGGGGTTTCTCTTAACGTTGCAAATAAAAAGCGGCTTGCGCGCATGGAAACTGTCCTAAAGTTAAGTGTTATTTAGAAATACTCAAACGAGCAAAATTATCTACTCAGTTTTAAGCAATAGCATTATGACATGAATCATTGAATTTCGTGTAATCTAAAGCAAGCTGAATGAATTAAAACTATGAAAATTAAGATTTAATATTTTTGAGAGAACATGCAAGAAAAACTTTAAGTCTATTGTGTTTCTTGTTCAAGATTTTTTAAACGGTTAATAATATCCGCATAATCAGTTTCAGTTTTATGATAGGCATTGCGTAAACTTTCCACTGTTCTTTTTACATTTTCAATATTCTTGGCATTATTGTCTAAATTGTTTTTGAGTTGAGCGGGGAGCGTTTCTCCCTTACGATGATATTCCATCTCTTGTCGCTTAAATCCAATTTTGTCTTGTTGTAGCTGTTGTAATTGTTCTTGTTGATAATTAAGTTGCTTTTTCAAATTAGCCAAAATTTGATCTCTTTTGGTTGCCGCTATTTTTGTATTTCCATAAGCACGTTTTAATCTCATATCTTGTTCGCGCTGACGTGCCATAGATTCGCGACGAGAAGATTGTTGTACATCTACTGTTGCGTTATAAGCACGGTTGCGTTTGATTACTTGCATATTACGATCAAGTGCTTCATAACCATAACGAATATGTTCAGGTGTAACTGATGTACTCACATTAGCCACACCATTTTTATCATAATAACGATACCATACAGCTCTGGGTTGCTCTGTAGCCGCAAAACTTGAACTGCAAAAAATCAATAAAAAAAACGCGCAAATGTAATTACGAGTAATCGTTGTAAAGTGGCTAATGCCGAAACCGCACTTTAACGAACCAGTCATTACATTCCCCGGAAAAAGTTAACTAAATCACTTATTTTTAAATAATAATCAGTTGTATATTAGTAGCTATTTAGATAATTAAAAATAGTTAGTATACAAAAAATTTAGGAATTTGACGAAAAGTGTGAGCAATTTGTTATTGTTATTGAAAACTGATAGGTTGGTTCAAAAAACTTCGTTGATAATGCAAGTAAAGATATGTTAAAAATATCAACTGATCTGTATAAAACAAATTAAACCAACCATAATTTGTATTGAGTGAATGGGGCAGGACAATTAAATGGAAGATAAATTTCAAAATTTGAAGGTAATGGTGATTGACGATTCAAAAACGATTCGTCGTACAGCTGAAACGCTTTTACAACGAGAAGGTTGTGAAGTGATCACCGCTGTTGATGGTTTTGAAGCATTATCAAAAATTGCAGAAGCAAATCCTGATATCGTGTTCGTCGATATCATGATGCCTCGTTTAGATGGTTATCAAACCTGTGCACTGATTAAAAATTCTTTAAATTACCAAAATATCCCAGTGATTATGTTGTCAAGCAAAGACGGTTTGTTTGATCAGGCTAAAGGGCGCGTTGTGGGTTCGGATGAATATTTAACTAAGCCATTTAGTAAAGATGAGCTGTTAAATGCGATTCGTAATCACGTTAGCGCATAAAATTTAAATTGAGGAAAAAATGGCTCGTATACTTATTGTAGATGATTCACCTACTGAAACATTTCGCTTTAGAGAAATTTTGACTAAGCACGGTTATGAAGTTTTAGAAGCAACGAATGGCGCTGACGGTGTCACGATGGCGCAAGCAGAACTACCAGATCTCGTACTAATGGATGTGGTAATGCCAGGAATGAATGGTTTCCAAGCGACACGCCAAATTAGCAAAGGTAAAGACACGCAGCATATTCCTGTTGTGATCGTAAGTACCAAAGATCAGGCAACAGATCGTGTTTGGGGTAAGCGTCAAGGTGCTTGTGATTATTTGACCAAGCCGATTGATGAGCAACAGCTAATTGATGTGATTAAACAATTATTAAGTTAATTCGTACGAGCCTTTTCATTACTCAATACGGGATAGGGTATGGCAGCAAATGGATTTATCGAATTGCTTCGCTTATCCAAGCGAGGCAACAAACAATATGCTTCAACTCAAAATGAAGTCAGCCGTTGGTCTGGTATCGCATTTGAGATGTTAGGGCAATATTTTGTTGCACCATTAGGGGAAATTTCGGAGGTGATTTACCCTCCAAAATATACCCCTGTTCCTAATACTCAGGCATGGGTACGTGGTTTGGCAAATATTCGTGGTCGATTGCTTTCAGTTTCTGATTTAACACATTTTATTTCAGGACAACGGAGTCAGTTTTCACCAACACAAAAAGTAATATGCATTAGCCATCAAGACCATTATGTAGGCTTGGTTGTTGACCAAGTTCTTGGAATTCAGCACTTCAATAAAAAGAGTTTTTTTTCACAAAGTGCTGATCTAGATAATAAATTGAAAGATTATTGTCAGGGATACTTCCATCAACATAATCAGCAATGGCATGTGTTTTTACTGAGTCGGTTGTTGCAAAATCCTCAATATATGAATGCATCAATAAAATTTATAAACTAATTTGATACGCTACGGAAAATAAACGCGTATTCAGGGGAGAAGCTGACATGGGCTTTAAACTTAAAAAGAAAAATGGTAGTAGTGCTGATAGTACTGGTCTTAAGAATGGTGGTGCATTTTTAGAGAATGCTCGAACGCAAATTGATCAGTTTTCTCGCTTATTTGGTGAAACTGAAAAGTCGAAACCAATTCTATACCGTGCGATTGGTGCTTTAGCTCTTGCAGTTATCCTCTTAATTTATTTATTCGTGAGTGTTCCTCGTCATAACCAGTTAACTCGTAGTTTGGGTGAGTTACGCTTGTTATCTCAGATGATTTCTCGTCAGGCAACCGAGGCAACGGCATCTGGTACACCTGAAGCAATGAAAAGCTTAGTTGAATCTGAAAAGCGTTTTGCTGAGAATTTAGAGACGGTTGAAAGTGTATATGGTACTGGTTCAGAAGAGTATAAAAAAGCAAATGCACTTTGGACGAGTGTTTCTAAGAACATTGAGTTAATTGCTTCACAACAAAAAGTTATTAATCAATTATACGATACAAACATCTCGATCAGTGAAACGATTCCTGAAATTCAGGCTGAATATAACTTGATGGTTGATCAGATGGTTCGTGAGAATATGCCAAGTAGTCAGGTAATTATCACAAAAAACCAAGTGTTTATTGCTGAACGTATTTTGCGTTCGATTAACTCTGTTTTAGTTGGTACCGATAATTCAAACGTTTCGGCAAACGATTTTGGAGCGGATATTGATACCTTTGGTGTTTATTTAAACGCGCAATTAAATGGTAGTACAGAACTTGGTGTAGATCGTATTGCATCTCCTGATTTACGTGAGTCTGTAGATAGTATTAAATCTGATTATGATGCAGTATTGAAATCAGCGGCAGCAACAGTATTGCAAAACGCAAACCAAATTGTTCGTGTACGTCAGGCATCTTCGCAAATCTTTTCTCAATCAGATGCTTTGTTAACGTCATTAAACGATTTATCTAACAAAGCAGAGGGTGGATGGGGTAACGTTATTGCGGGTGTTGTATTAATTGGTGCGTTAGGTCTATTGATTTTCTCTGCACTACAATTACTTGCTTTACGTAGTAATACAGATAAAGAGCGTGTAACTCGTTTACAAGATGAATATGACCGTAACCAAAATGCAATTTTACGTTTACTCGATGAAATTGCCGACTTAGCAGATGGTGATTTACGTTCATATGCAACAGTATCAGAAGATTTTACTGGTGCGATTGCCGACTCGATTAACTTCGCAATCGATCAATTACGAGACCTTGTATCTCGAATTACTGAAACATCTCAAGAAGTTGCTCGTTATACCCAAGATACTCAAGATATTACCAACCAATTAGCAGAAGCTTCTGAACATCAGGCGCAAGAAATTGCAGGTGCATCAGCAGCGATGAACGAAATGGCATTGTCGATTGACCAAGTATCTTCGAATGCATCCGAGTCTGCTGAAGTAGCACAACGATCTGTACAAATTGCGTCGAATGGAGCAGAAGTTGTAAACCGCTCTATCGAAGGTATGGATCACATTCGTGAACAAATTCAAGAAACTTCAAAGCGTATTAAGCGTTTGGGTGAGTCTTCTCAAGAGATTGGTAACATCGTATCTTTAATTAACGATATTGCCGACCAAACCAACATCTTGGCATTAAACGCAGCGATTCAAGCATCTATGGCTGGTGAAGCAGGTCGTGGTTTCGCAGTCGTAGCCGACGAAGTACAACGTCTTGCAGAACGTTCTGCATCAGCAACGAAACAGATTGAAAGCTTAGTAAAAACCATTCAAACAGATACGAACGAAGCTGTTATTTCAATGGAACAAACGACGTCAGAAGTTGTCCGTGGTGCGAACTTGGCAAAAGATGCGGGTATTGCACTTGATGAGATTCAAACCGTATCTGGTGACTTGGCAAAATTAATTGCGAGCATTTCTGATGCAGCAAAACTTCAGTCTGCATCAGCAAGTCACATTGCAACAACGATGAATGTTGTACAAGAAATTACGTCACAAACGACGACAGCAACGTTTGATACAGCTCGTTCGGTTTCTGAATTGGCAAATATGGCTGAATCATTACGTGAATCTGTAACTGACTTTAAGCTACCTGAATAAGCAGCAAAGGGGAGGCAGAGTATATCTGTCCTTTCCCTTTTTTGAAGAGATGTAGAATATCTCTACAAGATGATGACTAACATGGAGCTACATCTTGTGTGATAGATACACGTAATTTTTAGCCACAATTAGTGGATAAAAACGAAAGAAGCCGCTATGAAAGAAATATTAAAAACGTTAGTTGAAACGATGACGCTTCCTGAAGATAGTTATCTTGAGCAAGATGCAGAAATTCTTGAAATTTTTATTGAAGAATTAGATGAAATCTTTGTTGAATTAGAGCCATTAATCGTTCAATGGATTGAACAGCCAAATCAACAAGATGTGCTCACAGATATTCGCCGACATTTCCATACCTTAAAAGGTTCTGGAAGGATGGTTGGTGCCAAATCTTCAGGTGAGTTGGCGTGGACGGTTGAAGATACTTTAAATCGAGTACTTGCAGGGACAGTGTTGTTGAATTCAGATATTCAACATTATGTAAAAGCGATTTTTAATATCTACCGCTTTAAACTTGTACATGATTTTAAATTGGTTCAAAAACATCAGATAGATTTAAAACCTTTGGTTTTATTAGGTCAGCAATTACAGCAGCAACTTAGTATAGAACCAGCGCTAGCTGAGTTATTACAATTATCGAATATGCTGAATGATAACGCTGCAACTGGTCTCGAACTGATATCTGTAAGTATGGATACTGTCGATGTCGCAGATTCAGAATCTGTATTTATAGGTCATCCGCTAGATGATGAAGCGTTAATCAAAGAAACATTATCGATTTTCTTGGAAGAAGCAGAAGATCATTTGACTACGATTGATCAATTTTTATTAAATGATCGCCCGACAAATGATAATTATAATACGCTAATTCGAGCGCTTCATACTTTACGTGGCAGCTCTGCTATGGCGCATGTTGAGCATGTGTTTGAAGCAAGTTCGAAAGTTGAGAATTTATTCAAAACATTATTGCAAGAAGAGCTTGATTCAAGTTCTGATGAAACGGCACTTTTGACACACTATGCACAGTTTGTTCGTGACTATTTGCACACGTTGAAACACCAAGGTTCACAGCAGAAATTTGAAGAAATTTATAATACTTTTAATGTTGCATGGGATAGCTACGATTTCCAATTAGAAGAAAAACAAGGCGAATCTTTACGTCCACAGGGTCTAGTTTCGCAATTACTAGAATTGAATATCAATGATCTTCTTGACGTTGAGTTTGATTTTGAGAAGCGTGCACGTACTGAATTTCCTCAATATATTCAACTGTTAAGTCAGCAAACTGAAACCTTATTAGAACATACCCATCATCATGCGACGATTGGTATGTATCAATATACAAGTTTGTTACGTTCTAGTTATCAAGATCTGTTATTTAAGCCAGATTTGCTGAATCTTGATTATGCTTTTGAACTTTATTATCAAGTACATCAACAGTTCATTCAATTGTTTGATACCTTGGCTGCAGGACAGCGTGTGACTTTGACAAAGGCACATGAACTTGTATTAAATGAATTGAGTTCATTTACGCAGCAAAATATTGAGTTCTTGGAAGCGCCTGTAACTGAGCAACAAGCAGGTTTAGTTGAAGCACCGATTGCTGAATTTGAGCCATCTAATAACAAAGTTGATGTGAGTGATTTAGCTGCACAATTTGCTTTAGATAAACAAAGCTTACAATCGAGTGATTCAAATCGTGACTTTGATCCGGACTTGTTAGATATCTTCCTTGAAGAGGCTGATGAGTTATTGGTTGGTATTGATGCTGATCTAAATACATGGACAGCTGATCAACAAAATATAAGTGCATTGAAAAACTTGATGCGATATTTGCACACCTTAAAAGGTGGTTCAAATATGATTCAAGCACGTCATATTGGTTTAATTGCACATGAATTGGAAACAATTTATGAGAAATTAATTAATCAGCAGTTACAACCGAATTCACAATTAATCGCAGTCATTCGTGCAGTACAAGATGATATTGCAGATCGAATTCAAACCATTCGTGATAAACAAGTCGATTATCCTGCTACACACGCGTTGAATGTATTAACAAACCAAGATTCAGCAAGTGTTGCATCAGCGGTTATTCCTGTTGACGACGTTGAAGAATTGGATAGTTTGCATACAGCCACTGTGGAAACCACGGTTGATTCGACTGTTTCTGTAAATACGTTAAGAACTGAAACACTTCATGCTGTTGATGTGAGTGATTTAGCTGCACAATTTGCTTTAGATAAACAAAGCTTACAATCGAGTGATTCAAATCGTGACTTTGATCCGGACTTGTTAGATATCTTCCTTGAAGAAGCTGATGAGCTATTGGTTGGTATTGATGCTGATCTAAATACATGGACAGCCGATCAACAAAATGTAAGTGCATTGAAAAACTTGATGCGGTATTTGCACACCTTAAAAGGTGGTTCAAATATGATTCAAGCACGTCATATTGGTTTAATTGCACATGAATTGGAAACAATTTATGAGAAATTAATTAATCAGCAGTTACAACCGAACTCACAATTAATCGCAGTCATTCGTGCAGTACAAGATGATATTGCAGATCGAATTCAAACCATTCGTGATAAACAAGTCGATTATCCTGCTACACACGTACTTCAGTTGCTTCAGCAAGCAGATCAATCTATTGATTTTACTCCGTCATCACCTGCTACTTTTGAGTCTGTAGCCGAAAATCATGTTGCCGCTGTGGTCGAAACGCATGATCTCACGGACTTATCAATTGATGAATTCTCATTGGTCGAAGCTCAAGAAGTTCTAGAAGATACTTCAAATGCCGAGATTGTTCGTGAAGTTGCGCTAGATGATGATGTTCGTTCTCTTGTTGAGCAAACATTCTTAGAAGAAGCAGAAGAACTACTTGAACAAGCCAAAGGTCTATTAAGACAATGGTTCGATCAACGTGGTAATCGTAGTTTGCTCTTACAGTTACAACGTAATGCCCACAGTTTAAAAGGTGGTGCACGTATGGCTGAGTTAGATGCAATTGCGATTGTTGCTTATCATCTCGAGAATGCATTTGAACAGTTTGGTGTACACCATTTCAATTCGAACGTTTATGATAATCTTCTCAATACAGCACTGGCTTGGTTGAATGATGCAATTTTCAAACGTCAGTATGCGAACTTTGATGGCTTAAAACAAAGTTTAGAGAATATGGAGTTTGTGGATGTTTCAGCACAACTTCCACAAAAGCTCTCAGCTAAAGATATTTTCACTCCAGAATATACAATGGAGTTTGTTCAAGGCGATGGTACTGAACCTCCATCAATGTTAGGTGAATGGGAAACAACCGAACGTATTGAACAAAATAATGAGATGATTCGTGTCTCTGCTGACGTCATTGAGAAAATGATTGACTTGTCAGGTGAGAATGCGATTAACCGTTCGCGTATCGAAATGGACCTTGGTCAATTGGGGGGTACGCTAACGGAGATGGAGCTTGCGATCAAACGTTTGGCAGATCAGTTACGCCGAATGGAAGGTGAGTTAGAAAGTCAAATTATTGCACGTCATGGTGGTGAGAACTCTCGCTACGCAGATTTTGACCCATTAGAGATGGACCAATATTCATCTTTAAATCAGTTGTCAAAATCTCTTGCGGAATCCGCTTCGGACTTGGTTGACTTTAAGACTACACTTTCTGAGAAGATCCGTGATACGGAAGGCTTGTTATTACAACAATCTCGTATTCAAGCAGAAATTCAAGAAAGTTTGATGCGTACCCGATTGGTACCATTCTCTCGATTATTGCCACGTTTACAACGTATTGTTCGTCAAACAGCATCGACTTTAAACCGACCAACAGAATTAATTGTTAACAATACTGAAGGTGAGTTAGACCGTAGTATTTTGGAAAAATTAGTTGCGCCATTTGAACATATGTTGCGTAACGCGATTGACCACGGTATTGAAGACAGAGAGCAACGTTTACAAGCGAAGAAACCAGAAACTGGACATATCGCTTTAGATATTGGTCGTCAGGGTACTGATATTGTTGTGACATTTAGTGACGATGGTAAAGGTATCGATGTGAATCGCATTAAAGATAAAGCGATTCAAACAGGTTTAATGACTAAAGAGCAGAAACTTGAACATGAAGAAATTCTGCAATTTATCTTCCATCCAGGTTTTAGTACTGCTGCACAAGTTACACAAATTTCTGGGCGTGGTGTTGGTCTAGATGTTGTTCAGAGCGATATTAAAGCGCTTGGCGGTCATGTGAGTGTGAACTCTGTTTTAGGTAAGGGAACAACATTTACCATTCGAGTACCGACTACAGTAGCTGTAAGTGATGCCTTGATGGTAAAAGCGGGCGATCAACAGTTTGCCTTCCCACTTGCACAAATTGACCGTATTGTTCGTATTTCACCTGCAGCACTAGAACAATACTTTGAAAGTAAAGACGATTATTTCAAGATCGATCAAGAAAGTTATCGTTTACGTTATTTATCTGAGTTTGTTGCTGGGCAGCCGATTCCTCGTTTGCATGGGGTTGTTCACTCATTGCCTGTATTGTTGGTTAAAGGTGCACAGGGACAAACGACCGCATTACTTGTTGATCAGTTAATTGGTTCTCGTGGACAAATTGTTGTAAAACCTATTGGACAACAGTTCTTAAGCATCGGGGTGATTGCTGGTGCGACGATTATGGGTGATGGTCAGGTATGTTTGATCTTAGATGGTCAAAATATTGCTCGACAAGCACAGTCTACAGCACGTAGTAAACAGGCTGATGAAACTTACACCAAGCAGCGATATGATGAACGTCGCTTGATTATGATCGTCGATGACTCGGTAACTGTACGTAAGGTAACTTCGCGTCTATTAGAGCGTCAAGGTTATGATGTTGTGACTGCGAAAGATGGTGTGGATGCGATTGAGCAGCTTGAAACCATTAAGCCAGACTTGATGTTACTTGATATTGAAATGCCGCGTATGGATGGTTTCGAAGTTACAAACCTTGTTCGACATCATGAATTACATCGTGACTTACCAATTATCATGATTACATCACGTACGGGTGAAAAGCATCGTGAACGTGCTTTATCACTTGGTGTAAGTCAATATATGGGTAAACCGTTCCAAGAAGAAACGCTCTTGGAAAATATTGAAAGTTTACTAACAGTGCGCTCATGAGGTAAAAATTAATGGTAAAAAAAAGCGCAAACTCAAGTTTGGGGCAAATTGACCAACAAGAGTTACAACATTTAATTACGGTATCAACAGGGTTTATTGACGCTTATATTATTAAATGTCATGAAAAAGTTCCGATGCTGTTACCACAGAATATCGTGTTATCAGCGATGGATACACAAACCAATATTGATCATGTTGAATGGCATGATCTCAAACTTCCTATTTATGCTGTAAATGATCCAGCAAATAAAAATGGGGTAGCGTTGGTGGTTGAAGGTGATGACGTTTCAGAACGATTTGCTTTGGTTTGTAATGAAATGCCTGAATCTATTCGTTTACGTATTTCTGAAATTGTAGATGAAGAAAAAGACATTGATGACAATAACGTATTTAAATATGTCAAGATTGGGGAAAAACAGTTTTATGTCCCTCATCTACAAAATATTCAAACCCAACTAGGGTTATAAATAAAAAAGGAACTCAAAAGAGTTCCTTTTTTATTGCCGCATCGTGTATCTTAAGCAAGTAATTCAACTAAAATTTGCTCATAAATCTCAGCAAGTGGCTCTAAATCATCGACATTTACATGTTCATTGATTTGATGAATTGTTGCATTTAATACACCTAATTCTAAAACTTGAGCGCCCGTAGGTGCAATAAAGCGACCATCTGACGTTCCACCACTTGTTGATAGAACAGTTTCAACACCAGTCACATTTTTGATCGCTGTTTTTGCAGCATTCACTAATTCACCCACAGGGGTGAGGAATGGTAAACCTGATAGTGTCCATTGAATATCATAAGTTAAATTATATTTATCTAAAGTCTCAAGTACGCGTTGTTTGAGAATTTCAGCTGTCACTTCAGTTGAGTAGCGAAAGTTAAAAGTAACTTTTAGTGTGCCAGGTATTACATTTGTTGCACCTGTTCCAGCTTGTATATTTGAAATTTGGAAAGAGGTCGCAGGAAAATATTCATTGCCATTATCCCAAACAGTATCACACAGTTCAGTTAAAGCCTTTGATGCTGAATGAATAGGATTTTCTGCTAAATGAGGGTAGGCCACATGTCCTTGTTTGCCATGAACAGTCAAAACAGCATTCAAAGAGCCACGACGACCATTTTTGACAATATCACCTAATTGATGTGTGCTCGATGGTTCGCCTACCAAGCACCAGTTCATTTTTTCGTTACGTGCTTCTAAAGTTTCAATGACCTTCACTGTCCCGTTGATTGAAGGACCTTCTTCATCAGATGTAATCAAAAATGCAATAGAACCCTTATGGTTTGGATGTTTCGCCACAAAACGTTCAGATGCAACCACCATTGCAGCCAGTGCTGTTTTCATATCTGCTGAACCACGACCATATAATTTACCGTCACGGATACTTGGTAAAAATGGATCTGAATTCCAAGCATCTAAATGGCCTGTAGGAACGACATCTGTATGACCTGCAAAACAAAAAACAGGTGCTGTAGTGCCTCGGCGTGCCCATAAGTTATCAACGTCTTCAAAACGCATGTTTTCGATATTAAAGCCAATTTTTGCTAAACGCTCGGCCATAATATTTTGACAATCATGGTCAATTGGGGTGACAGAAGGTTGGCGTAGGAGCTGTAAACTAAGTTCAAGAGTATCGGAATGGTTCATGCGAGATGTGGTTAAATCTGGTGAAATCTGAACCGATATAATAGGGGAATATGATTGAGAAAGGTATGCAAAAATAAACCTTATCTAAGTTTAGATAAGGTTGTTCACTAAAATTACATTTTATCCTGAGTTTTTTCAGCAGTTTGAGTAACTTTGTCACCTGCTTTAGATACATCCTGCCCAAAACCCTTAAATGTATTACAACCAGTTAAAACAAAAGCAGTCATGATTGAAGCAACTAAGATTTTTTTCATCATCTTCTCCGTTTAAATGTAATTATGATGTTCTTAGAGGCTAAGAAAAAATGCAGAAAATAAACATAATGGTTTGATAGTAGAAGTGTTATAAAATGTTACTTTATAAAAAATAATCTGATGAAGAAGATCTAATGAATAATAAAGAGGGTTGGCGAAACATATAAAAAGAGGGACTAGGTGTTTCATGATAATAAAGACCATTTGTCCACCATGTTGCATTTTTTGAGGATGCTTGTTGATTAGGACATAACCATTCATGACGTTGTAATCGATAGTAATCTGTTGTGGGAATTTTGGTTCCCCATAATCCTAAACGTCGGGATGAGTTGACCCAATTAGGGAATGTAAACTGATTCAAATCAGTCGGCAAATATAATTGCCCTTTCATAACTGCAAATCTACGTTGAATCTGATGATGATTTGCATCCGTAAACTGAAATTGACGTTGAGTGAAGTGCTTCAATTTTCTTTGTAATGTGTCTTCTCGATTTAGCCCATACCATTGCGCTAAGTCTAAGTTACTTTCGCCTAGGTAATACTTTAGCGCAACTTCCCAATGTTCAATTTCTTGCGTGTTTTTATTTAAAATGACGAAATCTAGTTCACCTAGCGTAATCGCTCCTGCAATTTTTTGAATACTATGACCTAAAAGTTGATAAGGATGATACTCATCATCTAATAACCAAAACCAAAGTAAGTTCTCGAATCGTAGCCCAAGGCGAGTACTTTTGAGCTGAGCAAGAAAATCAATGAGGGTTTGCGGATGTTGATCAAGTTGTTTTAAGCGTTCTTCATAGCGTTCATAATGAGTTTGCCAGATTTGATCCGAATGGAGCTCAAAAGTATGCATTATCTCTAAATCTGGCGGGATTCGAGCTAAAATATTCGGACTCGCAATGCAAAAAGCCAAGTGACGTACTATAGGATTCTTAAACTGCAACCAAGGTTCAAAAAAAATGGTCGTACTCATTAGGCTAGACATGCGGTTACTCAATCATGGAAATAATAAGTTAAGTTTAAGAAAGAGCAATAAAAACAATTTATACTAGCATGGTTGTAAACATGTGTTGGTTAATTACTCAATGAAAACATTGTTCTGGCGTAGTTTAGTTGTGATTTTTATTATTTTAGGAATCATTGGAGCAATTTTACCAGGCATGCCAACCACTGTGTTTTTAATCCTTGCAGCATGGGCTGCATCGAAAGGATGGCCTGAAATGGATGCTTGGCTCTTGAATCATCCTAAATACGGACCGACCTTACGCAATTGGCGTGAAAATGGAACAGTACCGCGTAAAGCAAAATGGATTGCCAGTATCATGATGCTAATCAGTGGTATTTTAATGCTGTTTACCAAGGCCCCATTCCTTGTCAAGATTTTTACAGATCTCACTATGTTTATTGTTGCTATGTGGTTGTGGTTACGCCCTGAGCCTGAGCAGCGTTAAGAAAAGCAACGCTTTTTAGCTGCGCAAGACGAGCGGCTATGCCGCGAGTGGCGAGGATAAGCAAAATTAAAAAATATCGATTTAATGTTTTGTCCTGAGAATTGATTAAAGCACTACTTTTGCTCATCTAAAACAGTATGTTTCATCTTATTATGCTGTTTTGTTTTTTATATTTAAAATCAATCAACAATCAAAACTACCGAAAAATACAAGAAAAAGCTTTTGGTCTATGTTGAAATAACTGTGTTCTATCATCTGTTGAGATAAAAATGACTTATACCCTTGATCAGGCAGACATCGTCATAGATTTAGCACAACAAATTCTACATTTGCCAAAGCACAATAAATTTTATGTGATCTCTTCTGCCAAGAATGGTATTGGCGAGCAAGAAAATAGCGGTAAGACGCCAAGAGGTTGGCATCAAGTCGCACAAAAGATTGGTGCAGATCTAAAGAAAAATACGGTTTTTATTGCACGTAAGCCGACAGGGGAAGTGTATAATCAACAACTCGCACAACAATTTCCACAAAGAGATTGGATTTTGTCACGAATTTTATGGTTGGATGGTTTAGAAGATGGATTCAATCATGGAAATGGTTGCGATACATTTAAACGATATATTTATATTCATGGCACGCCTGATATAGAACCGATGGGCATTCCGATGTCACATGGCTGTATTCGGATGAAGAATGATGAGATTATTGAGTTATTTGAGCTGATTTCTGAGCAGGCGCTGGTTTATATTTCAGAACATACTTTAGAAAATGAAGGATGAAAATATGAATAAGTGCTTAAATAAAATACGAAAATCTTGATTTTTTCAATGAATTACTTATTTTTTAATCATTCGTACGCTTTTTTCAGAAAAGAATGGCAAAAGCGTTTGACAGGCTGTAAAGATTCTCTATAATGCACCTCACAAACGATGAAGACGTTAAGGGCGCTTAGCTCAGTTGGTAGAGCGTCTGCCTTACAAGCAGAATGTCGGCGGTTCGATCCCGTCAGCGCCCACCAAGCCTTTACGTTAAAACTCAAGTGCAGCGGTAGTTCAGTTGGTTAGAATATCGGCCTGTCACGCCGAGGGTCGCGGGTTCGAGCCCCGTCCGCTGCGCCACTTAAGTTTTAATATCGTTTTACCCTATAATTGCAAAATTATTGTGCAGCGGTAGTTCAGTTGGTTAGAATATCGGCCTGTCACGCCGAGGGTCGCGGGTTCGAGCCCCGTCCGCTGCGCCACTTTAAGATTGCAAGAATAGATAGAGTTAAGTAGATTAGAGTCTAAATTCTTTTATACTTAAACAATATTTAAAGCATTGCTTTAAATTTGTTACCTCGCTCAGGGCGCTTAGCTCAGTTGGTAGAGCGTCTGCCTTACAAGCAGAATGTCGGCGGTTCGATCCCGTCAGCGCCCACCATAATTAGTGACATATATTTCTTAATAGAAGTAAGCAGTGCAGCGGTAGTTCAGTTGGTTAGAATATCGGCCTGTCACGCCGAGGGTCGCGGGTTCGAGCCCCGTCCGCTGCGCCATTCTCTTAATATCTTTTTTGAGAATGTTTGTTTTAACAAGTATACTTATACTTGATCTCTGATACGAGTTTACTCTCGCTCAGGGCGCTTAGCTCAGTTGGTAGAGCGTCTGCCTTACAAGCAGAATGTCGGCGGTTCGATCCCGTCAGCGCCCACCATAATTTCTCTTCTAGTTCAAATCCTTGTAATTTATATAGAATTATTTTATTATTAGCGTCAATAATGATTCTAATATTGAACTATTTTATGAAAAATCCATATCAACGCAAGGCTGCGTCGAAATCACAAACAACAAATTCTAGTTCCTCACCAAAAGATATTTATCGTCAATTTATTCAAAATATTATTATACAACGCCAAGTTATTGCGCTTTATCATGATGGGTGGGCCTTATGTTCAACACCATCTGGTCAACACGCATTATCGATTTGGCAAAATAAAGGTTTGGCAAAATTATTGATTAAAGATAATTGGGCTAAATACGAGATTCAGGAAGTGTCACTGTGGGTTTTCATTGAAAAGATGATTCCTTTTTTAAAAGAAAATAATACCATTCTATCTTTAGACCTTACCCCTGAGGGTAACAATCTATTGGTTTCACCTGATACTTTTTTATTGGATATTAAAAACTTTCTTTACCAAATTTATTTACAACGACCAGATGTATTTGCTGAGTTAAAGTTACCTTTGCCTAGAGATATTCGTCTACACAATTAAATGAGATAAATTGATTGGGGGACAACCCCAATCAATATTCATTCAGAAGCCAACCACTGGCGTAAGCAAAGTATTCTCTCAACCATGCATTATAGCGTGTCGTGACTGGTGTCGTTGCGCCAAGCATAATGATATTACGATAGCCTTGTTTCTTTGCAATGGCGGCAGCGCGTAATGTGTGGAAATCGCTGGTCACAATCGCGATCGGTTGATGGATGTCAATCTGTTGTGCCTGTAATAAGTGTTGGCTATTTCTAAGATTCAGCTCAGTACTCGTGCTTTTATCTTCCAAGATGATCTGTGAGGCAGGAATATGATAGTGCTGCTGTACATAACGTGACATGACAATCGCTTCACTATCAGTTTCACCAAAATCAATACCACCTGTCATGACTAATTTGGCATGAGGTTGTGCTAAAGCTATAGGGGCAGCACGGTCTAAGCGTTTCGCCAATGTGGCAGAAGGTTGTCCATTTTCAATGCCACTGCCTAATACAATAATGGCTTTAACCGCAGGGATATTTTGAGTTTTGGTATTATTGTCTGAAATGTAATTAAAGAAATAGCCTAAGCTGACGACCCAAATCCAGAAACACAACCAGCCGAAGCGCCAAATCGAATGCAGACGGAAATGATAGAAGAAGAAACGCTCGATATGATAATAGAAATAAGCATAGAGGCAAAAAAATAGCCCAAGTAGTAGCGGTAGTACTGTCCCAATATGAATCTTTTTAAAGGCGATCAGAATAGCGCCATCTAAGAACAGAACTGAACCGATAAGGGCTAAAACAAGACGAACCCATGAACTTATTTGCATAATCTTAATTGTGTTGATTTGAACCGTGCTCAGTGTATGCAAAATTCTAAGAAAGGCAAATTCTCTTATGGTTTGATGAAAAAAACGAGTGGCTGGCACTCGTTTTTAGATCTAAAAGGGCTTAATAAACGTCTCGACGATAACGTCCAGTCTGCCTGAGTTGATCCATTTTTTCTTCGCTGAGAATATCTATTAAAGCTTGATCGACTCCTGAAGCCATGCCTTCGATACTACCGCAGACATAAATCACCGCACCTTGCTCAATCCATTTAATAAGTTCATCAGCATTGCTTCGCAAAATATCTTGTACATAGATGCGTTGTTCTTGATCACGAGAGAAGGCGAGGTCCAAACGTTGTAAGCTTCCCATATTCGACCACGCTTGAATGGTTTCTTGATAAAAGAAATCATGTTCGCGTTGACGTTCACCAAAGATTAGCCAGTTGGCAGTATAGTTTTGTCGATTACGTTGCTGTAATAAACTCATCAAGCCTGCAATGCCTGTGCCGTTACCGATACAGATAATTGGACGGTTATCGTCAATCAGATGGAAGGACTCATTGGTCCGAATACGCAGGGCAATGGTCTGCTGCAACTGAGCAAATTCAGTGAGCCAACCTGAACCAAGACCAAGTTGATTCTGTTCATCACGTTTTTGACGAACGACCAGTCTCAGGAGTTGTTGCGAAGGAATACTGGCAATCGAATATTCACGTGTAGGTAGGGTGGGTAGTTGTTCGAGTAAATCTTCAAGCGTACTGAAAGGCTTGATTTCAACCCCTAGGTTTCTATTCCACAAGAGCTGTTCAATCTCTTGGTTCAATGATTCAACGACACTGTGTGCTGGAATCTGATACTTGATTAAGAAATTGTGAATGTCTGCCAAGCAATTGGCAGGCTGAATTTCTGCAATATCGCCAGCATGCCAAGTCATATCAGAAGCGGAACGAAGTTCAATATTGTAGGCTGCTTGTCCTAAGCTATTAGGGTTGAGCAATGTACGTTCAGCGAGAGTCCACTGGTCAAACACTTTCTCTATATTCATGGCATGTAGTTCATGCTTAGTCACCACCGAAAGCGCTTGATTCCAGCATTGAATATCATTGCTGTTGGCATTATCTACTTCGATCAAGTCGAATAATGGTTGTGCCTTGCATTGTTTTAACCATGCATCAACGGCATAACCAAAGCTGCAATAGCTGTCAGGATATTCTCTTGATCCTAGTGCAAGCACTGCATATTGCATATGAGCTAACTCTAGCTTTTGTTGCATCAGTTTCTTATTAAAACTTGCTGCAAGATCAGGTGCTTCACCTGTGCCATATGTGCTGATTACAAATAAAACCTGTGATGCTTGTTGTAGGTCTTGTTCTGTCAGTTGCTGAATCGGTTTAACCATCGTTGGCTGTTGCGCTTCCTGCAAGCTAGTCGCAGTACGCCATGCTAGTTGTTCAGCTACACTTGTTTGCGTCGCATAAGTGATCAGCCAAGGCTTGGCATTTGGATCAACCTGCTGTGCGCTGAGTGATTGACGTGCCGCTTGGGTCAGCTTTTTCTGCTTGCGACGTTTTAGATACAACATCCAGCCCGTTACAAAGAATAGTGGCATGGCCAATGATGCCAGCATGGCAATAAATTGATAGGTTGAACCAAAGAAGCTGCCGCGATGCACAGGCAACATGCTGCTCATGATTTTTTCATTGAGCTTTTTGTTTTCATACAGTTCAAATTTTTCGAATTTATTGTCTTGATAGTTATAAATCGCTTGGTTACGTGCACGTTCATGTTGAGGAATGGCATCGACAAAAGAGAGTTCAACTTTGGTATCCGCATTTTTGGGAATATTCAGGGTTAAACTTGAGTATTCACGACCAATCTGGGCATTTACCCCAGTCCATGTTTGCATCAAGATAGTATTAAGCTGTGCGTTTGTCAGCTTAGGTTGTTTATCTTTGCCGCGTTCATTATTTTGTTGATTACGTTGTGGCTGTTCAACACCCATGACCTTGAACATACCTGCACGCCACCAGTCATAAGACCAATATAAGCCAGTGCAAGCAAACAGTAGATAAAACACAACGACCCAAGTTCCCACCACTGCATGTAGGTCCCAAATAAAATTACGACCTTTTAGCTTTGGCTTAATAAAAAACCATTGTTTAATACTATGCTTCTTTGGAAAGCGCAGATAGATGCCACTCAATACAAAGAAAATCAGCATCAGCGTAGATGCCCCAGTAATCTGTGCCCCAAATTCCCCAGCGGTTAAATTACGATGTAAACGCTGAATAAATTGTAAAGTATCACGACCTTTAATATCAGGTAGGACCTCAGCGGTATAAGGGTTCACCATCATATTATAACCACGACGTGCACCTTCTTTTTTAATATTGACGGTAGAAGATGCTGTTGGGTCGGCAGCAATAGTAATGCTGTTAATTTGAATCTCGGGTTGTTGCTGATTGAAATGTTGGTATAACTGGGCAGGGCTAAGTTTTGGTGTTTGAGCAGCCTCAACGACATAGCTGTCTTGGTTGAGCCATTTTAAAATTTGCTGATCATAAGAATAAATTGCACCGGTTACTCCCATTAAAGAAAGTATAAGCCCTGCAGTAATCCCTAAAAACCAATGGATTTGGAAGAAGACTTTTTTAGACATGGTCAAAAATGAAAAGATAATGAAATTTATGTCAAAAATTATAACTCAAGAATACGAACATAATATGGATTTTGTAGGTAATATTGATTTTGATTCTCATTTATTATTATGAAGTTGAAAAAAACCTCTCATTTCGAGAGGTTTTTAGAATCATAGGCGTTAAATTGACTTTGGTGCGCCTACAACTTCATTTAAATGTTTACGTACCGTGTTAAAAGAGAAATTCTTAGAATCCATACGCTTAGGTAGGATGTAAGCACCTTGTTGTTGTTCGCCTTTTGGTGTTTTTACTTTGAAATTGACTAAAATAAACTCTGGAGAGTTGTACCATTCGTAAATGTCTTTCCAGCCAATGGTCGCAGTACCTTCTTGTAATCCAACTTTCTGGCGCATCACGATACCATGGGGTTGTACGCCTAAACGAAGACCTTTAATCTCTTGAACCGGAAATTCTGTCATTTTGCGTTTAACGTACCACTCAAGACCAAATTTTTTCACAAGATAAAAAAGGATCACAGCAATGATCACAACCCAACACAATACAGTTGAGTAGGTTGAATAATACTTAATCAGTCCTGCTGAAACTAATGAAAGCACCACAAGTGCAATCATAATCATCCATGCTTTTTTACTGAATTTATTGGTACTACGCCAAATCATCAGTTGAGCTTGACGTTGTTCAGCTTCAGAGACTTCGTAAGGAACAGGTTGTAGCGTATAAGCGTATAGCGTTTTGGCGGTCATAGTTTAAAAAATGAGTTTAGAACTAAGTTAAGTTTAACACCAATTGGCACTCAAAGATATTATGCCAATGGCGGATAAATTAAAGAGAAGCAAACTCAGTGCCATCTTCATTCGGTTCATGACTGAGACTTTGTTTGAGCATACTTAAACGGGTCAATATGCTAAGCATAAGCGAAAGCTGCTGTAAAATAATCAGAGACTTTTGATTGTTTTCATCATTGCGATTTAAATGCTCTCGTATGGTTTGCATCATATTTTGTGCAGATAAATCAGGAACTTCATCTCTAAGCAGAGCACCTTGAATATCATCTAATGCTTGATCGAGCAAGGCTAGAACCTCTTGATCTTGAATTTGTTCCCGATGAGCTCCAAGTGCAGCAATATAACTTAAAAAAGTATGACTTAAGCATAGAAACTCAAAAGCCAAAGTTTTCTGAGTAGATTCAATATTGGGTTCTGTGGCAAGTGTGGAAATGAGAGAAGCAACTTCTGCATCAGTATTGTGCGCAGCACGGCGAACTACACGATAATTTAATGCATTATTACGACCTTGGTGATATTGCTCAATTACTTCTGCTAAGTATGTACATTGGGCTTGTAAAGAACGTTGAATCGAGCGAGGTAGCCTGCGGAATTTCCAATCTGGCCAAATGAAACTGACCCCAAACCATGCCAAGGCACAGCCGATCAAGGTATCAATAAAGCGTGGGAATCCTGCCGCAAATGCAGAACCATCTAGATTAAAGTTAATTAAAGCGAGAATCGTGATAAAAGCTGTCGCTTGAGCATACTGTTTACTTCGAAGTTCTAAAAATAGTACGCCACTGAGAACTAACATCACCAGTTGCCCTTCAACCGAAGGAATAAAATAGATGATGGTTAGCCCCACGATAATACCAATTAGAGTTCCAACAATTCGCAAATATAAGCGGCGTTTGGTGGCATTAAAGTTAGGTTGGCAAACAAACAATGCTGTGAGCAAAATCCAGTAACCATAAGCAATATGGGTTAATTGAATAAAGACATAACCAATAAACAAGACGATTGAAAGTCTAACTGCATGGCGAAATAACACAGACTCAGGGGTTAAATGTTGTTTAACACGGACTAGAATATCATTCCAACCTTTTAAATCATCATCTTTTAATTGATTTTCTGCTTGTTGTGCATTGATTAATTTCAGATTTCTTTCCGTTTCTAAATTCTGTAATTGTGCATCAATCGATTTAAGATTTTGATAGAGTGCAAATAATGCATTGATGCGAACTTGATCATAAAGTCCATCTTCTCTTAATTTTTCTAAGGAAACTCTTAAATTTTCAAAGCTGTGTTTAAAGCGTTTGTTATGCACGTAAGGGGTACGGCTTAAAATTGATTGGGCTAAATCCTGACAGGCTTTACCCTGAATCGTGAGAATGCGTTGAAAACGGAATAAGATATCACTGTGTTGAAATACTTTCGCTAGCTTTTGATAATCAATATGTGCGGAGTCTGCACGTTCATGAATATCTTGTGCGACGAAATAGTATTGTAGACTGCGACGAGTATCTTTCTGGCCGCGGTCACCTTTTAAGCGAGTTAACAGTGACATTCGCATATCATTAAAAATAGCTACCAATTTGCCATTTTCTAATGCAATATCAATCATACTTTGTTGATAACTGGATGGAGTCATGTCCACATCAAATAAGTTTGATTTAGCAAATAAAAAACTACCTAAAGCATTATAGGATGCATAAAGTTGGTCTTGTACTTTTCGTACAGGGAACAGCAAGAAACTGATTGTTGAAAGTACTCCATACCAAGCGGCTCCCAAAACTAAGAATGCTGGTTGTAAATACCATTGTTCAAATAAGTGTACACCGAGCATGGTATAGACAGAAATCACTAAACATCCGTAAGCGATGGTCGCATAACGCCGCCCCAAAGAACCTAATAAAATCCATCCAATACAGGAAACAATTAATCCAACTGCAAAAATAATTGGGTAGGGGAATAACAATTGGACCGATGCAGCTGTGATAAAAAATCCAATATAGGTATAAATCTGATTCTGAATACGGACAGAAAAGCGATCATCAATATCACTAATTGCTGCCGCAACAACGCCTAAAGTCAGTGGAATCGTCGCAAGTTGAAAATTTAAAAGATAAGGAACGAATGCTGTTCCTGCGAAAGCGATCAGCATGCGCACGTTATACATTAACGTGGTGTTATAGGTGGTTTGTTTTAAACGTGCTAGCCAAGGATTCAATGGTTGTCCTTTTATATTCGGCAATCAATTTATGATCATGCCTGTTAACATTTTTCAGGTATCAGCAGACTCTAATATTATGCACAAATATGGTGAGGATGCTAAGCTTAGAAAAATAAATAAACTTGAAAAGTAGAGGATTATGCAGGTAGAACAATCGAATCAGCGTCAGTATTCAACAGCATGGATTTTGTTACTTGCTTTGTTGACAGCACTCGGTCCATTGTCAATTGATATGTATTTACCCGCATTGCCCCAAATGGCAAATGAGTTTGGGGTAAGTACCCAAATGATTGCAAATACATTACCTGCTTACTTTTTGGGTTTAGCCATAGGTCAATTAATTTATGGACCTGTGAGTGATCGTATTGGGCGCAAGCCTCCCTTATATTTTGGGCTTAGCCTTTATGTGATTGCAAGTTTGGCTTGTGCGTTTACAACAAATGAATGGGCTTTGATTGCTGCACGAATTTTTCAGGCTTTAGGTGGTTGTGTTGGTGTTGTGATTGCGAGAGCAGCTATACGTGATCGCTTAGACATGCAAGGTTCAGCTCAAGCCTTTTCAAGCATGATGATCGTAATGGGGCTTGCGCCTATTCTAGCCCCGATGTTTGGTGCATGGATTCTGACATTTTTCCCATGGCACGCTATTTTTCTGACGTTGGCAATGATTGGTGTGATCTGCTGGTTGTGTATACATTTCTTCTTTAAAGAATCATTACCTATTGAACGCCGTTTAAAGTTATCAATTTATCAAGTCACCACACTTTATGCTGCAATTCTAAAAGATGACAGCTTTAGAGTACCAATGTTTGCAGGTTGTTTAACTGGCGCAGCATTATTCTGTTATATCAGCTCTGCTTCAGCCGTTTTTATGGGGCAGTATGGACTGTCTCAGCAACAGTTTTCTTATGCATTTGCATTTAATGCAGCTGGGATTATGTTGATGTCTTCAATCAATAAGCACTTAAATACTCGAATGGGTATTTTTCAGCGGTTACGATTAGGTGGTTCGATTCAATGCTTTGGAGCACTTGTTGTCATCAGTGCGGGGCTGATGGCGAATGCACCATTGTGGTTATTAATGTCTGGTCTTTTTTTAGTTGTGTCTGGTATTGGATTAACTGGTCCTAATGCAATGGCTTTGGCGATGTCTAAGCAGGGTGCGCGTGCTGGAACTGCGAGTGCGATTATGGGGAGTATGCAGTTTGCATGTGGTTTGTTGGGTGGTGTGATTTTAAATTTCTTGTTATGGAAAGCGAGCCTCAATATGGGCATTATGATGTTGATGTTTACTAGCGCAGGTTTATTTGCAATTTTAAAAGTTGGAAAACAGCTACAAAACAGTACCTCTGCATAGAGATACTGTTATTTAAACAATTTACTGGTCTAAAAATACTGTAAAGTTTTCAACGGGTTCACGGGGAGTAATGAAGGTATTGACGATATGATCAGGATCAGCATATCCCAAGGCAATTGTACAAACCAACTCTTCATTTTCTGGAGCACCCAAAACATCTAAAACGATGGGGTGAAAATGATTCCATGCGGCTTGTGGGCAAGTATCTAAACCACGTGCTTTTGCCGCAATCATCACATTTTGGATCATCATGGAAATATCCATTTTTGAACCAATTCCCATTGCTTTATTGACTGTAAAATAAAGTGCGACAGGCGCATCAAACAATTGATAGTTGCGCAATTGTTGTGCCGCCATTTTTTCTTTTTCGCCTTTTTGAATACCCAGCAAACCATATAGTCCCCAACCATTTTCACGACGACGATCAATAAATGGTGAAATCCATGTTTCAGGGTAGTAGGCGAAAGTTTCTTGATATTGTTCAGCGAGTTCTGGTTGTTGAAAAAGTGCTTGTTGAGCGGTACAAACTCGCTCAATCATCTCGGCGCGTTTTGGGCCTGTCACCACATAGACTTTCCATGGTTGAGTATTCGTACCTGATGGTGCACGAGCAGCAACATTTAAAATATCTTTGATTGTTTCTGTTGCAACTGGTGTATCTAAAAATGCACGTACAGAATGACGGGTTGTAATCGCATCATCCACATAACGGATTTGTTCCATGTTCATCTTAAGGTTCCTAGGCTTATTGCTCTTTCTCATGTGCTGAGACTATAAAGTAATAAGATAGATTTGAGGATGGATTTTTAGTCCTAGATTGAGATTTGAATAAAAAATAGTCGAGTAAAGATTAACGAGATGAGATTGTCCATAAAATTTTTAATTTGTTATCTTTATGTGAAAAAGAAATATATTTGTAACACAATGAAATAGAAATAGTATTTATTGATACACGCTGAAATCGTTATGATGATTGGAATAAAAAAATACACACAATAATCTAAATTTATGCATAATACGCCCTTTTTAAAAATTGATTAGGCTTTTCTGACCAAGAAGGTGAGGGAAGTTTTCTATGATAAGCATATTTATTTACCCAATTTTATGCTTATGGAAAATGTTGAAATATACACGAATACAGGAGCTTCTCATGAGTTTACCTCTCATCCGTAAGCCGTTCATAGTTCAGGGATTGGCGTTTACCATTGCTGTCTTCATGATGAACAATGCGCAGGCTGCTAGCGAACAAGAACAAATTCAACAACTTCGAGATGAAGTAAAAGAATTAAGAGCTTTATTGGAACAATATATTCCTCAGTCAAAACAAAAAAATAATGTACCGCAGTACGATACCCAGCGATCTACTACTGTTGCTTCAGTATCCACTCAAAATATTTCATCTAATACCCAGCAAGCGGCTCAAAAATCGCCTTTGAGTTTTAATTCTGCTTCGGGTGCGCAAGTTCAGCTATACGGTTTTCTACGTGGCGATGCCTCGTATCAGACAAAAGGCGGCGATGCTATTTTTAACCGAATCAATAAAGTTGATCTTGAAGGCAATGAAAAAAATAGTGATCGTTTTTATAGTACGGCAACAGTTACGCGATTAGGTTTAGATTTTAAAGCACCCATTCAAGAAGCAGATGTTGGCGGGAAATTAGAAGTCGATTTTCGTGGTGGTAGTAGTAACGATACGATTCGTATCCGCCATGCGTATATGACTTTAAATAATTGGTTATTTGGTCAAACCACATCTACGTTCTTGGCGACAGATTTACAGCCAGAAATGATTGATTTTAATTCTCCTTTAGGAGTAGGTACTTATCGTACTCCGATGGTTCGCTATAGCGGAAAATTTAATCCAGACATCAGTTATATGCTTGCTTTAGAAAAAGGCAATGACGACAACCGAGCTCCAGCTTTAACCTCTAAGTTAAAATATGATTTTGATGATGGCAAAGGTACGGCTTCAGCCCGTGTTTTAGTAACAGAAGCGCGTAGCAAAGCCAGTTACGATAAGAATAATAATCAATTGACAACTGATAATGCTGATCTAGGGTGGGGTATTGCAGTAGGAAGTAAGTATAAATTTACTGATTCTTTACAAGCGATGATCGATTATTCGCATGTGAAAGGTGATAGTAAGTTTTTGCTTTATACCAATAGTGCTTTTAATGTAAATCCCAATAGTTTTGAGTTGAATCTGAATGAGTTTGATGCACTCACCGTTGGTACAACTTATCAAGTTAACCCTAAATTGCGTAGTACTTTAGCGTATGGCGCAATGTTTGCAAAAGATAATAGTCAATTTGCACAACAAGCATTTGCGGATACAACGCAGAACAAAACCTTGCAACAAGGTTGGTGGAACATCATGTATTCACCAGTTACTCCGATTACGTTTGGTTTGGAATATATCTATGGCGAACGTAAAACCTTTAATGGTCTAAAAGGTAAGGATAACCGTGTAGGCGCAATGGCTCGCTACAACTTCTAGCCTAATCCTATAAACGTAATCATCCGTGGAAACGAATCACTTTCTTTGGTTGAGTTCTTACAAAGAACTGTATGCTTTTTATTAAGTTGATTGAGTTTTCACTCATTTTGAGAGTTACTATTTTATTAGCTAAATGATGGAAAAACCGTCTAAAAGACTAATAAAATAAACGGAAGAAGATATGGAATTTACTTTTAATGGTTTTTATACCCTGATTTCAGCCGTCATTGTGCTGCTGTTAGGGCGTTTTCTTGTCAATCAAATTGATTTTTTGCGTCGTTACAATATTCCTGAACCTGTAGCTGGTGGTTTGGTTGCAGCTGTTGTTTCGCTATTGGTCCATTCAATGTGGGGTTATAGCATTGTTTTTAGTAGCCAATTACAAACGAGTTTTATGCTGATTTTCTTTGCTTCAATTGGTTTGAGTGCCAATTTTATGAAGTTGAAAGAAGGTGGACTAGGACTGGTTATTTTTCTAGTCTGTGTTGCTTCGTTTATCGTGGTTCAAAATGCTGTCGGTATGAGCCTTGCAACGCTTTTAGGTATTGATCCTTTAGTCGGATTGATTGCAGGTTCAATTACTTTAACAGGTGGACACGGTACAGCAGGGGCATGGGGTGAAATTCTTGAAAGCCAACATGGAATTCAGGGTGCATTAGCACTAGGTATGGCAAGTGCAACTTTTGGTTTGATCATTGGCGGCATCATTGGTGGGCCACTTGCAAAATTATTAATCAATCGTTATAGCCTCGCTCAAGAACAATCATCCACTGCGATTAAGAATCGTGATACCCATTTAGATCAACACCCTGATGAACTCGCACCATTTGAAAATCCACATCAAGTGCGTTTAATCACGGCCGATAATGCGATTACTACACTGGGTATGTTTGCGGCGTGTCTAGCATTTGCTGAGTTTATGACAGGTTATAGCAAAGGCACATGGTTTGAGTTACCAACCTTTGTATGGGCATTGGGCGGTGGTGTCATCCTGCGTAATATTTTAGAAAGCGTATTAAAAGTTGATATTTTTGATCGTGCAATCGATGTGTTTGGTAATGCATCTTTGTCACTTTATTTAGCGATGGCATTGTTGTCATTAAAGTTGTGGCAGTTAGCCGATTTGGCTGGCCCGCTGGTTGTAATTTTGGGTGCACAAACCATTACCATGGCGTTGTATGCAGCATTTATTACTTTCCGTGTCATGGGCAAAAATTATGATGCAGCAGTTCTTGCTGCAGGTCACTGTGGTTTCGGTATGGGAGCAACGCCAACAGCTGTTGCTAACATGCAAGCAATTACCAACATGTATGGACCATCACATAAAGCATTTTTAATTGTTCCGCTTTGTGGTGCGTTCTTTGTTGATTTAATTAATGCAACAGTAATTCAATTAATTTTGAAATTCTTTGCCTAAGTCGGATCAAAAGCCCCATGTGGGGCTTTTTTGGTTCATCCATTGTTATCGTATATGTACGGGCGTACATAAAATATTTAAAAGCGAATAAGTGATGAATGAAAAATTAAATGACACCCTGATGGCTTGGGTAAGTTTTTTTAATGATCCTTTATGGGACTTTCTGGTCATTTTCCTACTGGCAGTAGGGATTTTCTATACTGTTGCAACGAAAGCAGTACAGATTAGAATGTTCTTTCATAGTATCAAAGTCATGAAAGGCAGCCGTAAAGGCGAAAAAGATACGCACGGATTGACACCATTTCAGGCGTTTGTAACGGGCTTAGCCAGTCGAGTTGGGGTAGGTAACATTGCTGGTGTAGCAATCGCAATTGCGATTGGTGGTCCTGGTGCTGTGTTTTGGATGTGGTTTACCGCAATTTTGGGTATGAGTTCAGCGTTTATTGAATCTTCACTCGCTCAGTTATTTAAAGTCAGAGATAGTAATAGTAAGCAATTCCGTGGAGGACCTGCTTATTACATTACTCAGGGCTTACGCAGTAAAACCTTTGGTGTGATCTTTGCACTTGCCCTCATTTTTACTTATGGTTTTGTTTTTAACTCAGTTCAAATCAATGCGATTGCGAATGCTTCTTCTCATGCGTGGGGTTGGGATAAAGCGAATCTGATTGCACACTTGGGTGGCGTTGATCTCGAAATTTCATGGGTAGGTCTTGCACTTGTCGTTATGGTTGCATTAGCAATCTTCGGTGGTATCAAACGTATCGCAAAATTTGCGGAAATGTTTGTGCCATTAAAAGCAGGTCTCTATTTAGCTGTTGCTTTATATATTGCGATTAGTAATTACGAGTTGTTGCCAGGCATTTTCAAACTAATTTTCACCGAAGCATTTCAGTTTAATGCAGCTGCAGGTGGTTTCTTTGGTGCCATGATTTCTATGGCCATGATGCAAGGGATCAAACGTGGTTTGTTCTCAAATGAAGCGGGTATGGGTTCTGCGCCGAATGCTGCTGCGGCATCAGATGTAAAACACCCTGTGAACCAAGGTTTGGTTCAAATGTTGGGTGTGTTTGTCGATACCTTCATAGTATGTACAAGTACTGCAATTATTATCTTAGTTTCGGGTGTCTATCACGATGCTGGATTTGTTGGGGTTGAACTCACACAGCGTGCTTTAGAAACTCAGGTCGGAAGTTGGGGCGGTGATTTCCTCGCGATTTTATTATTCTTATTCTGTTATTCGGCTGTTTTAGGTAACTATGCTTATGCCGAAGGTAATATGCAGTTTATTAATAATAATCCAAAAGTGATGTTCATCTTCCGAGTGCTCGTATTAGTGATGGTGTACTTTGGTGCAATCGGTAGTGTTCCACTGGTTTGGTCTTTAGCAGATTTGTTCATGGGTATTATGGCGACCATTAACTTGGTAGCGATCTTACTATTAACACCTATAGCACGTACTTTATTGAAAGACTACACATCTCAGTTAAAGAAAGGCATTCAAGAGCCTGAATTTAAGATTGATAATTATCCAGAATTGAAGAAAAAAGTAGATTCTGATATCTGGTAAGCTATTGAATTGATGAAGGCTTATTTCACTAAATTAAAGCTCCTTCCGAGGGGCTTTTTTTATGAATATATTGTGGATATATACATAAAAATTGATACAGCATTTCACGAATAATGGCGTTAAAATTAAAAGATAGAACCACGTAGATATGGCAAGACAGCATATGAAACAGCTTAAATTATTGACGCTTGGACTTTCAATGGTGATTTTGGCGGGTTGTCAAACAACTTCGCATTTAAAACCTTTAGTTGAAGATGCCCAAGTACAAGCAGTTGTTCAGCCTTTTGCACATATTAAACAACAAGAAAAAAGACCCGTTGTTGCTTTAGTACTCGGCAGTGGTGGGGCACGTGGATATGCTCATATCGGCGTACTTGAAGTGTTGGAACAGCAAGGTATTCGCCCTGATTTTATTGTAGGTACAAGTGCGGGCAGTATTGTAGGTTCAATTTATGCAAGTGGTAAATCCGCTGCAGAGTTGAGAGATATTGCACTTAAACTTAAGGCTACCGATGTAAGAGAAGTGAATGTCAGTTTAAAAGGTTTCTTTGATGGTAAAAAAGTTGAGGACTATGTGAATGAGCAAGTCCAAAACATTCCTTTACAGAAGTTAAAAATCCCGATGTATGTGGTTGCAACGGAATTAAAAGACGGCACCAAAACTGTATTCAATTATGGTAATACAGGCCAAGCAGTACGCGCATCTGCTTCGATTCCGAGTATGTTTGTACCAACCAAGATCCGTAATGTGGAATATGTTGATGGCGGTCTAGTCAGTCCTGTGCCTGTGGAGGTTGCACGGGATTTAGGTGCAGATGTGGTGATTGCAGTGGATATTTTGGCACAACCTATTCATACCGAAACCAGTAATGTTTGGGGGCTATTCAATCAAAATATCAACATTATGCAAGGACGTTTAGCTGAAGAAGAGTTGAAAAATGCAGATATTGTCATTCAGCCTGATCTACGTGAAAAAGCGCATATCTTTGATATCAAAGGTCGTGAAATGACTATGCAAGCGGGTATTGATGCTGCAAAAGAAAAATTGACTAATATTCAATGGGTAATTAAAAGTAAAACAAAGCAAGTTGATTTAAATCAACAGGATTTAGCTTTAAAAATGAGTAGCCTTGAGCCATAGTTTCCGCAAAATATTAAATTAAGGATAGGCAACGATAAGATTTAAGTTCGTCTATCCAATCCATGTTTATTAAACAAATTGTAAATACGATACAAAAAGCTATCAAAAAATTGAGAAAACAGGTAAATAACTACCATTCATTAAACTTTTTTATCAGACAAATTTAAGTTTGAGATTATAGGATGACGTTCTAACGTCAATAGCAACACTACAAGGATTGTTAAACGCGATGTTTAAATCTTTTTTTCCTAATCCACGCTTGTTCTTTATTTCAGTCGTTGTGTGGTTAGCCCTGAATATGCTGCTTTGGTATACAGGTGGTCATGGTTGGGGTGAATATCTCGGTTTTGCCAAAGGTTATGCTGAAGCAGAGCTACCTGTTGGTGTGAGTCGATTTTTATCAGCATCATTTATTTGGTTTTATATTTGGTTTTTAGCTTCAACAGCACTTTTTGCAGGATTCTGGAGATTTTTTTCTGATAATAAATGGCAGAAATGGTCAGTTTGGGGTTCTGCATTTATTTTGTTTAATATCTGGTTTGGCGTGCAGGTAAGTGTTGCGATCAATGCTTGGTATGGTCCATTTTGGGATATGATCCAAAAGATGCTAAGTGATGGTGGTGGTAATATTAATGATCTATATAAAGGTACGCTAACATTCCTTTATATTGCGATGGTTGCTGTTACATTTGCCGTAATTAATGCCTTTTTTACCAGCCATTATGTATTCCGTTGGCGTACAGCAATGAATGAATACTACACAGAAAATTGGGAGCAATTACGCCACGTTGAGGGTGCTTCGCAGCGTATTCAGGAAGATACCATGCGCTTCGCAACTATCGTCGAGGATTTAGGTGTTGAGTTGATTAAATCAGTGATGGTTCTCATTGCCTTTTTACCGCTATTGTTCAAAATTTCAGAAAAAGTACCTGTCTTACCTATCGTTGGTGAAATCAAACATTCATTGGTGTGGGCGGCTGTGGTTTGGGCTATCGTAGGTACGATTATTTTAATGTTTGTCGGGCAAAAACTACCAGGCTTGCAATTTAACAATCAAAAAGTTGAAGCAGCTTATCGTAAAGAACTGGTTTATGGTGAAGATCATCCGAATAGAGCTGATCCAATCACGTTAAAAGAGTTATTCAGTAAAGTTCGTTTAAATTATTTTAGACTTTATTTCCACTATGCTTATTTTAACCTAGTCGCGATTTGGTATAAGCAACTCGATGTTTTATACAGCTTAGTAGTTCTATTTCCAGCGATTGCATCAGGTAAAATGACTTTAGGCTTGATCAACCAAATCAGTAACATCTTTGATAAAGTTCGTGAATCATTTCAATATCTCATCAGTTCTTGGAAAACGATTATTGAATTACTTTCAATTTATAAACGTTTAAAAGCTTTCGAGTCAATTTTAAAAAAATAAGTGTGATTAAAAAAACCTGCAACTAGCAGGTTTTTTTGCCCCTATGATTTGATTAGTGAGTCGCATTGTAAAAATTTAGAATAGTTCCAACCAAATGCTGTTGTGATTGATCAACGGTGACTTTGATTTCTCTAAAGTTAAACGTGTCTTCATCTTGATATTTGGCTACGCCATGTGTTCTGTTATTCAGCTTAGGAATTTGATAACTAAAGAAAACGATTTGTTTTGAAGGGTGTACGATCTTCAGTAATTTAAGTGGATCTTGATAACCGCCGTATTCATATTCCACACTTTGTTTTAAAAGATGCGGAAAATAAAGCGTCGCATTTGGCATACCGCAACCTACACAAAACGATGAATCATAAAGCTGAATTGCTTGTTTCTGATTTGGACTCATAATTAAGGCAGATCCAGTACCATTCGCTCCTGCATTTGATTGTATGTCTTGCCAATTTCTAGGTACAAGCACAATTCCTATTTCAGGAATAGCCCATAACTTGAGTTGTTCGGCTTGTTTAGCATCCAATTTAAAATCGAAATGACAGCTTTTTGCGGAACATGATTTAAAGTCTTTTAATAAACCATCTTCCACAGGGTTGAGTGCGGTTACCCCGTAAAAAGGCACCCGAACATCATTTGCAAAAGAAGCTTCACCGAGAGGGTAAATTTGATTTTCTGCTTTTCGTTCTTTTGCACTATTTGAAAACTGAGGGAAATTTGCTTTAAATACCGTAATTTCAGCATGAGTGGCTGAGGAGAACATAATCATTAAAATCGTGGGAAATAAAATTGTTCTTTTCATTTTTAAATTTGACCAAACTCAGTTTGCTTTAAGCTCATATCTTCTGCAATAAAATGACATATGACAAGTGTAGATCAGCCCTTTAAACTGTTTTCAAGTTTGATAATAAATATGAGTAATACAGAATGATACCAGTGAAGAATATACTTTCAGTTTGCTGCTTTATGGCACTAAGTTCTACTAGCTTCGCACAAGAAATCAAAGGCATTTCATTTTCACATCAAGATTGGGAAATTTACTGTAGTAATACAGGAACATGTCGTGCTGCTGGTTATCAAAATGAAGACGGGCAAAATGAACCTGCATCGTTGTTATTAACGCGCAAAGCTGGAGCAAAGCAAACAGTCAGTGCCGAGTTCGCGCTTGCAAATTTTGAGCAAGAATCACTGTCAGCAGCTAAACTCCAAAATATTCATTTTTATGTGAATGGAAAAGATTTGGGACAAGTCTCTGTTGATGGCACTGAGTTCCCAATCATGGGGAAACTTTCTACAAATCAGGTGAATGGCTTATTGCAACAAGCCAAACAAAAGACAGATATTGTCTTTAAAAACTCAAATGTCCAATGGCAAATCTCTGATGCCGGTATGACAGCTAGTTTATTGAAAATGGATGATTTTCAAAAGCGAGTCAGTACGGTTGGGGCATTGATTAAAAAAGGCAATGCTGATGAATCTAAGGTTCTGGCTGCTCAACCTAAAATGGTTGTGAAAAAGGTGAAAACAGCTGATAAACCCTATCTCACACTACAACCTAAAACAAAACAGTATCAATCCGTATATCCACTTTTAATGGCAGCACAAACGATCCCCAAAGAGGAGGGATTCTGTGAGGGCATCTATAATGGTGATGGAACAGAATCGCAACCAATCGAGCTTTATAAGCTAAGTAACAACAAAGTATTGGCGATGACTTTATGTTGGCGAGCAGCCTATAACGAAGGTTATGGTGCATGGGTACTCGATCAATCATTAACAGGAAAAGCGACTTTCGTGACGGAACATGCCTCTGACTTTGGTTCAGGGATGATGAGTAGCGCACAAAAAGGTCGTGGCATAGGAGATTGTTGGTCAAGTGATGAATGGGTATGGGATGGGCAGAAATTTGTGCATACCAAAGACATGTGGACGGGGATGTGTAAAGGGCTTGCTGCAGGTGGGGTATGGGAACTTGATCAGGTCGAAGCGATTGTAAAATAATACTGCGTACAAATAAAAAAATAGCCTAAGGAAATATCATGCTGAATCATAAAATTCATTTACGTGGGCTGATTTTAACGGTTTCATTTAGTTGTTTTAGTTCCTCAATTTTTGCTGCACCGTTGCAGATTTTAGAGTTTAAAAAAGGACAACTCAGCCAAGTTGAACAAACGCAAATTTGTGAACAACTTAAAGATCTCTGCCAACAGCAAGCACAATGGCGCAGTTTGAAAATTGCGGATCAAGATCTATTGTTATTGTCAGGAAGTGATATTGCTCAATTTCATGTATCGCAAACTGGATTGAAATTAACTCATCAGTGGCGTATACAATTAGCACTTTCTGAGGAAGTGGAACGGACAAGCCAATATATTTTTCCTAAACTATTTCCTATGGATCAAAATCGTTATGCCATTGCCTTGATTGATACATTTTCAGAAATGTATTCGGGTGGTGGGGCTGGAATTGAACGTGCTAGTTTTTATGAGTTAAAGGATTCAGGGCAAACACATCGCTTTATTGAAAATTATCCTTTTAGTTTTAGTCGGATGATTCGGGCATGTTTCTCTGAACAAGATTATAAAAGTTCTAAAGGTAAATGCCACGATGAAGATCGTTTGAGCCTAGATATTCGTCCGCTTAAGCCGATGTTGTGGCAATTCCGTTATCGTTACAGTTTAGAAGTATCACCAGCATCAGATTCAGGTGAAAAATCATTTAAGGGTAGTCGTAATCTCAATATTGATCTAAACAAAGCACCACCGCAGCCAAATATTCCTGCAAATTGGGATTATCAAGGACAAGGTTAAGTTCGAGTTTTACATTTTGCCTAAGTTCTAAGGCGTTGGGTTTACGCAATTTACAGCGTCATAACAGATGATTTGTATAGTGCGTGGTACAAAGAGACAGATTGCTTTTTGGAACTGTGCTTATGTCTCCTGTTTATATCTTTTCTCGTCGTAAATTTTCTCATTTGAGTCGTTCTTTATTAATGGCTGCGGCTGTGTGGGGAACAACGCAAGTAGCTATAGCAGGACCAACAGTGGATCAACTGAGTGATTGTTTGGTGAAAGCGACTACCGCAGCGGATAAGACTACAGTGTTGCAATGGACGTTTACGGCTTTAGCAGCACATCCTGATCTGAAAGGTTTTAGTAATGTTACGCCTGAGCAAAAGAATCAGTTAGATCAGAAATTGGCACAGGTTTTACAGCGTGTGATTGTGGAGCAGTGTTCGACACAGACTAAGGCGGTGATTCAGGCTGAGGGGATTCAAGCGGTTGGAGAGGCTTTTCAGCAGTTAGGGCAAAGTGCGGGTGAAGATATTGTCAAAGATCCAGCGGTCAGACAGCAGTTGCAAGGCACGTTGCGTTATATTGATTTAAATAAATTGGTTACGACTTTTTTAACGCCTGATATCTGGAATAAGTTGGGTGTGTTGAGGTAGATATATCTTTTCCCACTTAACATGGAACGAACCATTATTTATTAAATGAATAATTTTTTTTAAAGAGTAATTTAGATTTGATTTTTAAATCAGAAAAACAATAAGTTATTTTTGTTTTTTTAAATTGCTAAGACTCTTTGGTTTATAAAGAGTCTTAGCAGTATCTTTATTTGGAATCAGCCTCTCTTTCTAATTTTTCTTTTAAATATTTTGAAGTGTTTTCTAAGCTTGGGTAAATAGTTCTAAGATTTACTTTTAATAAATCCAACTCGTTTAGTAATTTATTTTTATCTTTGGATTTAATCTTAATTCTATTTATCTTAAAGATATCATTACCTTCTTCAGGTAATTTACTATCTAACCCAAAGAGTAGGAAAGAGCCTGCTTGAGCAATAATTCTATCTTGGGTTAAGCGTCCTTTAACACATAATACCTTTTTTAGATCATCTATCTTAACTCTTGGACTAAAATAAGGTTTTTCTTGTCTAATAAAATGAATATATCTTGCGAAAGTCAAATTGTTAATAAGGTCATTTTGGTTTAATTCATCTTTATCGGGTGTATCCACTATACACTTATTTATAAGTAATCGTAATTCATTTTTCTGGTCTTCTGTAAGCTTTGCTAAATTAGTCAAACAGGAAACAGAGTCTGAATCAAAATATTTAATCTCTGATTTTTTTATAGAAAATAAGATGACTTCACCCACAATATCCAACTCCTTACCTTTATCATCTTTTTTAATTTCACAAGCAAAATAGAGTGCAGCTAAGGGGTTGCTTGAAATATCTAGTAGTCGAGTAGGGAATGAATAATGTTGCATATGGGTAAGGATATCAAAGCATCTACTTTCATTTCCAAATGACTTTGGTTCTGTTGTTAGTAAATCCATATATGAATTTCGTTCAGAATTTAAATAAATTAAACCTTTATCCTTATACTGTCTGAATAGGCTAGGTTGTAAGAAGTATTTATCAGCATTGCTATGACCACGGAAAAATACTTCTCGGCAATCTAGTGTACTTGTTTCACTTATTTGATTAATTAGATGCATATATTCCGAAAGATTTGAAATATATTGCTCTTGTGGCTCTTGTGGCTCTTGTGGCTCTTGTGGCTCTTGTGGCTCTTGTGGCTCTTGTGGCTCTTGTGGCTCTTGTGGCTCTTGTGGCTCTTGTGGCTCTTGTGGCTCTTGTGGCTCTTGTGGCTTACTAATTTCTAATGTTGCTTGTACTTCAACTCCAACTGATGTTGTAGCTTTAAGGTCAATATATTGAGGCAAGGGTAATTGATCTTGATAATGAGGAAATAAGCTTATATAAGTAGGATGATTGAATTGACTAAGATGTTGATTATTGCTTAATAAATTAAAAATATCTCCTGTTTTTAATGCCCAGTGATTGCGATATTCTTCTAACTCCTCAAATTTTAGAGTTTCTTTAATACTTCTTAGATAGATATCATAATTTTTGTTTTTTTCTCGAATAGTTTCCCTTGAATCAGTATCTTTGAATTCAATATCTTCTCTTTTTGTAATCTCAAGACTATCTAATTGATTATAAATTATTCTTATATTTTGTTCTTCGGGTTCATAGTAAATATTCTGAATTTTTGCTAGAGAGATTTTATTTTCAAATCTTTCATAAGTAATAAATGTAGGATACTTTTTTAGTAAATCTAGCTTTTCTTGATTTATTTTCTTATAAAAAACTCGAATATCCTCATTTGTGTATTCTAAAAAACGACTAGTATCCATAATAATTATATAACTAGAGTCATGTTTTTTAATTTGGTTTTCGGTACTAACTTGTAATATATTAAAGTAACTCATTTTAAATTTAATCTCAAAAAATTAAAAACAACATTAAGTGAGGTTTTTATAGCATAATATCAAATGATTGGCGACTAAATTTGTTAATTAATTTCTTCATCAAATCATCTACTTGAGCTAAGTTGGCTCTAACTTTTGTAGTTTCTATGACTTGATCGACAGATCATTAAAGGCTTTTCTATTTCCGAAATGCGCTTAGCTTTTAAGCGCGCTTTTTAAAATACCATTTTCACCAAATAATTTTTCACGGTATTCTGCTTCGAGTTGCTCAGTCGGCATATCCAATGGATCGAAATGTTGATCTCTGACATCAAGCATTTCGATAAACGTACGAGAAAAAATACCTAAACGATTTACACCACCGAATGCCAAATAAAATGCATCTTTCAGTTCTTTGGCTGAAAACTTAATATCTTTACGTTTTAAAATCTGTATCCAATAATCAAAAGTGATTGGCGCAATAAATCGAGCTACTCGAATCAAAGCAATTCTTCGATTTCTAACTGTATTACCACCAATCGCTTTCAACGCATCAAAAGCAACAGATTTATGTTCTAGTTCTTCAAGCGCATGCCATTCCCAAAGATTTCGACTTTCTTGAGTGGTTTTCTGTTTGATTAATGGATCAGTCAACAGCAAGCGAGCAAGAGTAGCAGTGAAATGCTCCATCACTACAGTCGCCGCTAATTGCTCAACTTTGGGAAGTTTACGAAATTTATCTAATCTGGCTTTGGTTAAGGCTTCGATTTCGACTACTTCTGGATAATTTGATTGAATCAGATGCTCATTCAGAGATTTATGTTCTCGACTATGAAAAGCTTCTTGCGCAATAAAATTACGAATATCTTCGAGCAATTTTTCATCCGTAATTTGATCACGAACATTACGTACGCTCTCGATGAAAAACATTTCACCTGGTGGAAACATCGCAGATAAAACCACAAACAGAGAAGCCACAACAGAATTATCTTCATAGTAAAAAGAAAACTTCTTGTTTTTGTCCAAAGGAATAATCACATTACGGCGGACGATTCGTTGTAGAGATTGTACTGATATATTCATCTTTTTTCCTTGTCATCTGTAGAAGATAATTTGAACAAAATTTAGTATGTATATAGAATCTATCAGTGAATTTATACGGAAAAAAGACGGATTTAAGAATGAGGTTTTTATAATGGTAACTATAAGAAAACCAAAACAAAGTAGGTCTAAAAATACTTATAATTCCATAGTGGATGCAGGATTTATATCAGTAAAAAGCAATGGGTTGGATCACACTACCGTGTTGAAAGTTTGTGAGATTGCGGGTGTTGGTTCTGGAAGCTTTTATGAATATTTTAAAAATAAAGAAGCCTTGTTTGTAGAGATGCAACAACACTTTATTGCTGAGCTTGCCAAAGTCATTTACGAGGTCATTCCAACCATTCAGGAAATGGAAATTCCCGAAGCGATTCGATCCATTTTTTTACATATTGGTGAGTTTTTAGCAGCAGATGAGAATAAGTATTTCTATTGGTTGAGTGTATCGAGTAAATACAGTACTGAAGCCAGTCATGTAAAAGCAGTCAAGGCGATCAATACATTAGCGATTGAATACGCGGTGAAACATCCTGAGGTATTGAGAATAAAAAACCTAAAAATGATGGTTTATATTTTAATTAATTCTAGTGTCGCACTGACGATGAATTTCTTTTCATCTCAAAATATGGGTTTTACTTTTGAAGAATTAATTGATTGTCTGATTGATATTACAATGTCCTATATTGATGATGATCGTAATAAGTTAAAAATATAAAAAAACCCGCTCGAAAGCGGGTTTTGTTAGAAATTAGATCAGTTTAACCAATCAATTTCTTCATCAATTCATTGACTTGCGCAGGGTTGGCTTTACCTTTTGCCGCTTTCATGACTTGACCAACAAGACCGTTAAAGGCTTTTTCTTTACCAGACTTGTACTCTTCAACCATTTTTTCATTGGTTGCAAGCACGTCTTTGATAATCGCTTCAATCGCACCTGTATCGGTTTCTTGCTTTAAGCCTTTCTCAGCAATAATATCATCCGCAGATTTTCCTTCTGCTTCCCACATAAAGCCAAACACTTGCTTCGCAATTTTACCGTTAATGGTATTGTCAACAATACGCGCGATCATGCCGCCCAACTGCTCAGCTGAAACAGGAGAGTCCGCCAATTCTAGGCCTGCTTTGTTTAAAGCACCTGAGAATTCGCCCATCACCCAGTTTGCAGAGACCTTACCTTGCGCAGCACCGCCAGCAGCAGCGACAACAGCTTCGTAGAAGTCAGCCATTTCGCGTGACAGCGTCAATACATGTGCATCGTATTCAGTTACACCGAAGTCAGCTATAAAGCGTTCACGACGAGCAGCGGGCAATTCTGGCAGGGCAGCACGTGCCGCTTCGATCTGCTCATCGGCAATGATCACTGGCAATAAGTCTGGGTCAGGGAAGTAGCGATAGTCGTTCGCTTCTTCTTTCGAACGCATTGAGCGAGTTTCCATCTTGTTCGGATCGAACAAACGGGTTTCTTGGTCGATCGTGCCGCCATCTTCCAAAATTTCCATTTGGCGTTCAATTTCAACATTGATCGCTTGCTCAATGAAACGGAATGAATTGAGGTTTTTTAACTCGCAGCGTGTACCAAAAGGTTGACCCGGACGACGCAATGACACGTTACAGTCGGCACGGAATGAGCCTTCTGCCATGTTGCCGTCAGAAATACCTAACCAGCGCACAAGCGTGTGAATCGACTTGATATAAGCAACCGCTTCTTCAACCGAACGCATATCTGGTTCAGATACGATTTCAAGCAATGGTGTGCCCGCACGGTTTAAGTCGATACCCGACATACCTTCGAATTGGTCATGGATCGATTTACCTGCATCTTCTTCAAGATGGGCACGAGTCACGCCAATACGCTTCACAGTACCATCTTCAAGCTGGATGTCGATATGACCCAAGCCAACAATCGGATTGTCCATCTGGCTGATCTGGTAGCCTTTTGGCGAATCTGGGTAGAAGTAGTTTTTACGTGCAAACACAGAGGCTTGGTCGATATAGGCATCAATCCCCAAACCAAAGCGAATCGCAAGATCAACCACTTCAGCATTCAATACTGGCAATACGCCCGGCATGGCCAAATCAACAAGGCTGGCTTGCGTATTTGGATCTTGACCAAATTCAGTCGATGAACCTGAAAAGATTTTAGACTTGGTCGCAAGCTGAGTATGGATCTCGATCCCGATAACGACTTCCCAACCGTCAATAAGCTTTAACTTTTGAGCTTCAGTCATTATACATTCTCCTCAGCAATTGCAGCACGTTTGGTATGCCAGTCTGTGTTTTGTTGATATTGATGCACAATCGAAAGCAATTGTGATTCTGACCAGTAGTTACCAATCAACTGTAAGCCCACAGGCAAGCTGTCTTTATCAAAGCCTACAGGTGCGTTGATAGCAGGTAAACCTGCCAAGTTCACAGCAAGGGTATAGATATCGCCTAAATACATTTCAGTCGGGCTGAGGTTTGCACCGATCTTGTAAGCAGTGGTTGGCGCAGATGGTGCAGCAATCACGTCAACATTTTCAAATGCTTTCAAGAAATCTTGTTGAATCAAACGACGTACTTTTTGTGCTTTGACATAGTAGGCATCGTAGTAACCCGCAGAAAGGGCATAAGTACCGATCAGAATACGACGTTGTACTTCGGCACCAAAACCTTCTGAACGTGAACGTTTGTATAAGTCCATCAAGTCCACAGGATTTTCACAACGGTAGCCATAACGCACACCATCATAACGTGACAGGTTTGAAGAAGCTTCCGCAGGTGCGATCAAGTAGTAAGTTGGCACATAGGCTTCAGTCATGTTGAGGTCAATCTCAACCAAGATCGCACCCATGTCTTCAAGCTTTTTCAACGACTCTTCAACACGTGCTTTTACATCAGCATCTAAACCTGCAACATTGAAGTATTGCTTTGGAATACCAATGCGTAGACCTTTCACTGCGGTACCATTTAGGTTAGCAACATAATCATCCACTTCTTTGTTGATTGACGTTGAGTCTTTGGCATCATGACCAGCAATCACATTCATCAAATAAGCACAGTCTTCCGCAGAACGTGCCATTGGACCGCCTTGATCGAGAGATGATGCATACGCAATCATACCGAAGCGAGACACACGACCATAGGTCGGTTTTAAGCCCGTTAAGCCGCAGAATGAAGCAGGTTGACGAATTGAGCCACCTGTATCAGTTCCAGTCGCAATTGGAGCCAAATCTGCTGCTACAGCCGCAGCAGAACCTCCTGATGAACCGCCCGGAACATGATCTAATGCCCATGGGTTGCCTGTTGCGCCAAAGTAAGAGCTTTCAGAGGTTGAACCCATAGCGAATTCATCCATATTCACCTTACCTAAAGTCACAAGACCCGCAGCTTTTGCTTTAGCAACAACTGTCGCATCGTAAGGTGAAATGAAGTTATCGAGCATTTTTGAACCCGCAGTGGTTTTAATCCCTTGGGTACAAAAAATGTCTTTGTGTGCAAGAGGAATACCTGCCAACGCATGTGCATGACCTGACTTAAGTGCAAAATCAGCAGCATCAGCTTCAACAAGTGCTTGTTCTGCTGTAACCGTCACATAACTTTTTACTTTTGGGTCAATTTTGGCAATACGTTTTAAATAATGTTCAGTCAATTCACGTGATGAAAATTGAGCTTGTTTTAGCCCTTCAGAGAGTTCACGGATTGATAAGCGATGTAAATCTGTCATATGAAAAATTTCTTTACATTCTAAATATAAAATATTGACTAATCGAATAGAAATTATTCAATTACACGAGGTACAAGGTACAAACCTGCTTCAGTTGCAGGGGCTACTGCTTGATATTCATCACGATGGTTGCTTTCACTTACAATATCAGCACGTAAAGGTTGCGGATTATCAAAAGGACTTTTCAAAGGCTCAACATTATCGGTATTAATGCCTTTTAGGCTTTCCATCATGCCAAGAATTTTATTTAAACTGTGAGCATATTCAGTAGATTGCGTGTCATTTAGAGACAAGCGAGCAAGATGTGCAATCGCTGAAACGGTCTGTGCATTTAAGTCCGTTGTCTGCTGAGCATCTGATGATGTAGACATAACTTTACCTAATTCAGTATCAAAAAATTGCAAAATATCGTGCGTTATAATAAGCGATTGACTTGTTCAAAGCATCACATTTCGTTAAAGTTGCCACCTTGCATCCATACAAAGTTTAATTGAGAACGCCCCCGTGATTCTAAAACGACTAATTGGCTTGTTTTCGCCGGATTTAGCCATTGATTTAGGTACGGCAAATACACTTATTTATGCACCAGGCCGTGGCATTATATTAAATGAACCGACTGTTGTGGCGATTCGTCATAGCGGTTCGCAAAAAATTGTTGCTGCTGTTGGTCTTGATGCTAAACAAATGTTAGGTCGTACACCAGCGAATATTTCAGCGATTCGTCCGATGAAAGACGGTGTGATTGCCGATTTTGAAGTCACTGAGACCATGTTGAATCAGTTTATCGGTAAAGTACATGAAAAGCGTTTATTTCCACCAGCACCGCGTGTTGTGGTCTGTGTCCCATGTAAATCGACTTTAGTTGAACGTCGTGCGATTCGTGAAGCTGTATTTAATGCAGGCGCGCGTGATGTCCGTTTAATTGAAGAGCCAATGGCGGCAGCGATTGGTGCAGGTATGCCAGTCGAACAAGCATGTGGTTCGATGGTGGTTGATGTGGGTGGCGGTACGACTGAGATTGCGATCATTTCATTACAAGGTTGTGTTTATGCCGATTCATTACGTATCGGTGGTGATGTATTTGATGAGCAAATCATCAATTATGTGCGTAAAGCACATGGTTGCGTGATTGGGGAAACCACAGCAGAAACCATTAAGAAAGAAGTGGGTATGGCTGTGACTGATGGCAAAACCCTTCAGATTGAAGTTCGGGGTCGTAATTTGGCAGAAGGTGTACCTCGTGCAATTACCGTCACTTCTGATGAAATTTCACAAGCAATTGCTGACCCATTACAAAGCATCGTGAGCGCAGTAAAATCTGCTTTAGAACAAACTCCACCTGAACTTTCTTCGGATATTGCAGAGCGCGGTATTGTGTTGACCGGTGGCGGTGCATTATTACGTAACCTTGATAAATTGCTTGCGCAAGAAACAGGTCTACCTGTGATTGTTGCGGATGACCCTTTAACTTGCGTCACGCGTGGTGGCGGTAAAGTCTTAGAGTTCTTTGATAATCCGAACCATGACATGCTTTTTGTTGGCTAAATCATAAGGACTAGGCGGTGCAACCGAATCTTTTTTCAAGACAACCGCCATCTTTTCGCTCATTTATTATTGCGGTTATTTCATGTTTGGTGGTGCTTTTCTTTGATTGGCGCATGCCTTATGTGATTAAGCCAGCAAGAGATGTCTTGTACGCAGCGTATAATCCAATTTATGCGCTGGCAAGTTATCCTGTATTGTCGCGAGAATGGCTGAACCAACAAACCAAATCTGAAACTCAATTGCGCCGTGAAAATACCGCAATGCAGGCTGAACTCCTTCAAGCTCAAGTTCGACTCCAAAAACTTTCAGAACTCTCCGCGGAAAATAACCGTTTAAGGGGGCTTTTGGATACGCCATTGATTATTGATGGTCGTATGCAAATTGCAGAAGTGATTGGAACAGATGCCGACCCATTACGCCATATTATTATCATTAACCGTGGCTCTGTGGATCACTTAAAAGTTGGGCAAACTGTTCTCGATGATAAAGGGATTATGGGACAGCTGATTAATGTGTACCCACATAGTGCCCGTATCATGTTGTTATCTGATAAAGAACATTCGCTGTCTGTACGTTTAGAACGGACAGGAATGCGTGCGATTGTATCTGGAACAGGTGATTTAGGTCACCTAAAAATGGAATATGTCCCGACGAGCGCTAATATTCAAGCGGGTGATAAAGTATTTAGTTCGGGTTTGGGCGAACATTTTCCAGCGGGATATTTGGTGGGTACTGTTTCTAAGGTTAGCCGTCATACTTCAGGTGAGTTTGCAGAAATTGATGTTATTCCTGCGGCACAGCTTGCCAGTGGTCATCATGTGGTAGTGTTATTTTCAGAATCTTTAGCGCAGGAGCAACCTTATGCCGATCGCTAGATTGAGTTTTGAAAAACGTAAAGATCCACTTTGGATGATTATCATCTCAATTATTATCGGGTCAGTTCTTTTAGTTTATCCAATTGCTTACGAAGCTTCAGGATGGCGACCATCAATTATGCTGATGATCATGCTGTTCTGGATTCTTTATCAACCTAGTTGGTGCGGGGTTTGGTTCGCCTTTGGAATGGGGATTTTCACTGATTTATTGTTAGATGCGCCTTTGGGTTTAAATGCGCTTAGTTTTGTGTTGATTACATTTGGTACGCGTTATTTTATTCGCGAACGTCGAATTTTAACTTTCGCGAACTCATGGGTAATCGCTGTGCTTGCAATTATTGCGCACTTAACCTTTTTATGGATGAGTCAAACAATATCGAGTACACATTTTTCAATTGCGCGACATTGGCAACCGCTTGTTACTAGCGTGATAGGATGGCCGATGGTTTATTACTGCTTACAAAAATGGCGCGTATAATTTTAGCTTCGAGTTCACCTCGTCGAAAGGAGTTGTTGCAACAACTCGGTTTGGATTTTGAAATATATAGTCCAGATATTGATGAAAGTGTCCGTGAGGGGGAAATTGTTGAACAATATGTTGAACGATTAGCGAGAGCAAAGGCACATGCTGTTCTAGGTTTATTTCCTAATGCGATTGTGATTGCTGCGGATACCAGTTTAAGTTTTGCAGGCAAGATCATTGGAAAACCACAATCAAAGCAGCATGCATTTGAAATCTGGTCAACAATTTCTGGGCAATGGCATGATGTGTACTCTGGAATTTGTGTGGCAACCTCCATCGAATGCTTAAGTGATGTGGTTAGAACCCAAGTAGAGTTGCAACAGCTTAGTCTTGTCGACATGGAAAAGTATTGGGCAACGGGTGAACCTGTCGGAAAAGCAGGGGCGTATGCAATCCAAGGGATAGCAGCTCAATATATTCCCCAAATTCGGGGCAGTTATAGTAATGTGGTTGGTTTACCGTTGTACGAAACAGCACAGTTATTAGAAAGGGTTAAAATTTAAAGTAGACACTTTCGGATATAAGAATTTTTATAAAATTTTGAGTGGATTATGGCAGAAGAATTGCTAATTAACGTCACACCGATGGAATGTCGTGTGGCTTTAATTGAAAACGGTACGGTCAATGAATTATTTGTTGAGCGTACTGTAAAACGTGGTTTAGTGGGTAATATTTATAAAGGTAAAGTGGTACGTGTACTGCCAGGTATGCAAGCTGCTTTTGTTGATATTGGGTTGTCTCGGACTGCTTTTTTACATATCAATGATATGGTTTGGTCACGTTCGCAACCTACCCCAAATGTTTTTGAGCTTTTGCATCCGGGACAGATGTTGACGGTTCAAGTGATGAAAGACATGTTGGGAACCAAAGGTGCGCGTCTAAGCACAGATCTTTCTATCCCATCGCGCTATCTGGTATTAATGCCTTATGGTAATCATATCGGTGTATCACAACGCATCGAATCAGAAGAAGAGCGTGATCGTCTTCGTAGCATGATTGAACGCATTCAGACGGAACACAGTTTACCCGGCAGTGTGATCGTTCGCACCGCAGCGGAAGGTGTGGATGAAGCTGCGATTGCCCAAGATATGTGTTATTTGAGTAAGCTTTGGGAATATATTCAACGTAAGCAAAAAGAAGTTGCGACACCTGAACTTATTTTTGAAGAATTGCCTTTACCACAAAGAATTGTCCGTGATTTAGCCAGTGATGAAACTGCAAAAATTTATGTCGATTCTCGTGAAATTCATGCCAAATTAAATGAATTTGTGCTTGAGTTTGTGCCAACAATTGAAAATCGTCTGATTCACTATCCTGGCGAAAAGCCACTTTTTGATTTGTATAACGTCGAAGAAGATATTCAGAAGGCATTGCAGACACGTGTCGCACTTAAGTCAGGTGGCTATCTGATGATAGATCAGACTGAAGCGATGACCACGATTGATGTGAATACAGGCTCTTATGTGGGTGGTCGTAGTTTAGAAGACACGGTGTTTAAAACCAATATGGAAGCGACACAAGTCATTGCGAGACAACTTCGTTTACGTAATTTGGGTGGCATTATCATTATTGATTTTATTGACATGCAAGAGCTTGAGCATCGACAAGAGGTCATGCGTCAGTTTGAACGTATGCTTGAACGTGATCATGCCAAAACAAAAATCACCCAAGTTTCAGAATTAGGCCTGGTTGAAATGACACGTAAACGTACACGTGAGTCTTTAGAGCATTTATTATGTGAATCATGCCCAACTTGTCAGGGACGTGGATATGTAAAGACAGCAGAGACAGTATGTTACGAGATATTTCGAGAAATTTTGCGTTATGCCCGTGCATTTGATTCCAAGAGTGGCTTTACTGTCGTTGCACATCCAGCAGTGATTGATCGCTTATTAACGGCAGAAGCCCCAGCCGTCGCAGATTTAGAGCATTTCATTAGCCGAGTGATTAAATTCCAAGTTGAAAATTTATATACGCAAGAGCAATACGATATCATTCTGAGCTAAAGTTGTAACAAAATTTCGCTTAATCCTTGTTACAACTGAAATTTTACTTTCTATCATGAATTTTAAATACTAGAACCATAGAATGAGCCATAGGTATCTTGAGTACCTTAGCAAATAATATGAGGTATATAATTATGAATGTGAGCGAAAGATTAGTGAATCACGGTTTTAAGCATGTTTTAGACAGTAATCCAGTCAATACATGTTATATGGTCGATAGCCAAGGTAAAGAGGTTCAAATTACTACGGCGATGATCCGTTTAGCCTGCCATCAACTATTACAACGTTGTCGTACAATTAAAAAATAAGGGGCCATTTAAAGCCCCTGAATTTTTTAGCGAATTACTTAATTCGCAACTTTCTGTTGTGGTAAATTTTCAATTGCTTGTTCAAAGCGTTGAATTTCATCTTCTAAATGGGTCAATAAGTTTTGCATTTTAGGTAAAGCATTACGACATGCAATCAAACCTACTTCTAACTTATCTAAATAACTTGTCATTGTAATATTTAGTGCTTGGCCATCCATGACGATTGATGCAGGATAAAGCGCATCAAGCTTGGCACCATTCCAATATAACGGTTCGCGAGGACCTGGTACATTTGAAATTACAAGGTTAAATGCTTGGCGTTTCGGTAGCATGCCAGAAACAATATTTAATCCAGCAGGGCCATAAACAACAGCACTGTAGTTTAGGATTTCATTCGCAGTCATACGACTAAAACGCTGTTTAGAGTTTTGTACGCTACGACGAATGATTTCTAAGCGCTCGATTGGATTCTCAATATGAGTCGCAAGATTGGCTAGAATCATCGTGATACGGTTACTTACATCTGAATCATCTGTACGCAAAGATGCTGGCACCATCGCGATCAAAGGTTTCTTCGGTAAACTATTATGACTAATCAAATATTCTCGAAGTGCACCAGAACATACGGCTAGTACCACGTCATTGATGGTTACACCGAGTGATTTAGCAATATTACGTAGACGATCAAGCTCAAAAGACTGAGCTGCAAAACGGCGAGAAGAACTTACACGTTGGTTTAAAATTGAAGGAGGAGCTTGGAAAGTTGACACATAGTCTGGATTCTTACCAATTTCTTTAAACAATGTTTGTGAAAGTTCTTGCATGACTTTTGGCGTGACTTCAAGTTGAGACTTGATACCATCCATAATGCCTTTGATTTTACTTACTGTCGGTGGTTTTGGTGCTTTTAAACGTTTAGTACGTTTACCTTCTACACACCATAACGGTACTACATGTTTTTCATTTGGATCTTTAGATAATGATTTTTCAATGAGGCGCATACCTGCAACGCCATCGACCATCGCATGATGGATTTTGAAATACATTGCGAAGCGATTGCCTTCAATGCCTTCAATAATATCGCAAGTCCATAATGGCTTTGCACGATCAATCAAGGAACTGTGTTGCTGTGAAATATAGACCAATAGTTCACGAATACGCCCTGGATTTGGTAACGCGATATGACGGAAATGATGATCAATATCGAATTCAGGATCTTCACCCCAGAATAATCCAGTTAGTTGATTGTTAAATGGAGGAACCGGAATACTCTTCGATTGACGGATATCTTGAACAAGATCATGTACGAATGTCGGAGATGCATTTTCTGGGATTTCAAATAAAAATAATCCTCCTACATGCATAGGTTGCTGTCTTTTCTCTAATGAAAGAAAAATAAAATCAATAGGGTGTAATGGGCGCATAGCAGATATAGCCTCTCATTGCATTTTTTATAAGATACTCTTGGAGCTCTTATTAGAATTATTGAACCGTTGTGTGAAGTATATACGGTTTGGTCTGGTTAAAATATGACTTTGTACAGGGGAGTCAGAAAAAATAAAACCACTGATGAATCAGTGGTTTTTATATACCAAATCTGCTAGGAATTATTTTTTCAGATTACCCGAGTGTAATCCGCACTCTTTATGAGTTGCTTCTTCCCACCACCAACGACCTTCACGTTCATGTTGGTTTGGTAATACAGCACGAGTACATGGTTCACAACCAATTGAAATAAAACCACGTTCGTGTAGCGGGTTATATGGAATTTCCATCATTCGAATATAACTCCATACATCTGCACTGCTCCAATTTGCAAGCGGATTATATTTAATCAATTGCTTGCCTTCACCTGAAAAGCCAACATCCGCTTGAACTACGGGAATCTCATTACGTGTGCCTGGACTTTGATCTTTACGTTGACCTGTAATCCAACCATCCAAAGTCGCTAATTTTTTACGTAAAGGTTGTACTTTACGAACGCCACAGCATTCCTGATGACCATCTTCAAAAAAACTAAACAATCCCTTTTCATTTACCAACTGCTGTACAGCAGCGGATTCAGGGAAGCAAATTTCGATCTTAATATTGTAATGTTTACGCACAGTTTCAATAAATTGATAGGTTTCTGCATGTAAACGCCCTGTATCTAAACTAAATACACGAAATGGTTTACCAAGACGCGAAGCAATATCAATTAATACAACATCTTCGGCACCAGAAAATGAAATTGCAATTTCGCCTTCTTGGCTTAAAGCAAGCTCTAAAATTTCTCGTGGTGATTTATCTGAATATTCAGCAGCGAGCGCATCTACAAGGTCAATAGTCGGAATAACAGTCATAGGTGTTCCTGGCGAAAAGCTTGGGCACAATTGTAAATCATTCTAAGCAAAGCCATTTGCTTGTCTTCGATTTTAATCTTGCAGAATAAAATCGTTTTATTTAACAACCGCGCAAAAATGAAAATCTTAATGGTATGATACAGCAATTTTTAATCAACATTGGATGCATTCATGGAAATCGTATGCCTAGACCTTGAAGGGGTACTTGTACCTGAAATCTGGATTAACTTTGCCAAGAAAACAGGAATTAAAGAATTAGAAGCGACGACGCGCGATATTCCAGATTATGATGTTTTAATGACTCAACGTTTAAACATTTTAAAAGAGCATGGTTTGGGTTTAAATGATATTCAAGCTGTGATTGCTGATATGGGACCATTTGAAGGTGCAAAAGAATTTGTTGAATGGGTGCGTACACATTTTCAACTGATTATTTTATCTGATACTTTTTATGAGTTTGCACATCCATTGATGAAACAACTAGGTTGGCCAACGATTTTCTGTCATAAACTTGAAACTGATGAAAATGGTATGATTACCGCGTATAAATTACGCCAGCCTGATCAGAAGCGTCAGGCAGTGAAAGCATTACATGGTTTAAATTTCCGTGTGATTGCTGCAGGTGACTCTTATAATGATACGACTATGTTAGGTGAAGCAGATCATGGTTTCTTATTTGATGCACCAGCAAATGTAATTGCTGAATTCCCACAGTTTCCACCTTTGCATGGCTATGAAGCATTGAAACAAGCGATACGCTCTGTATCACAACGTAATATTCCAGAATAATCAAAATTTCTAAGCTTTTTAATAAAGGTAAAGGAAATTTAAAAATAAAAGGCGCTTAGAAGCGCCTTTTATTTTTACTATTTATTAGAATTTATAACCAATTTTCAAACCATAAGCGATCGCATCATTATTTTCAAACTCAGCTACGTAGTTAGGCGTATTAAATTGAGAACCTGATTGAGCTTTAGCATCTCCTAACCAGAAATACTTTACACCACCAGCAATAAAGTAATTCGGGGCAGGGCTATATTGAACTCCTAGGCCTACATTCCAATAACCTTCTGTTGGTCCGAGTGTTGTAACTGGGTTACCTGCACCAGAATCCCAACCTACAGAAACATTACCAGCCCAATGATCATTTACTTTACGGCCTACGCCAGCAGTTACAGAATATTGGTCGTCAGTATAAGCCACTAGATCAAAGCCGTCTTTTTTACCAGTCTTATTAACGATGGGAGGTAGAACTGAAGCGGCCCCAAATTTATATGGACGAATCGCAAAGTCTTTCCAGTTTACCCAACGAACGTTTGCGAACGCGACAGTATTTTCCATAATTCCCGTTTGAAAATCGAGATTAACGGACTGAGGCGTCGTGATTTCAGTTGTACCTTGAGCATTGTTAATTTGATTTAACATCACATCAAAAATAGGACTGCCTGTAAAACCTGCAATTCCATGATTCTCATATGCATTCATTTCATGCTTGATTTTTGCACGGTAAGTTAAAGATGTTTTGAGTGCAATTTCAGGAATTTGATAAGCTATGCCTGCTAACCAGCCTACAGCTTCATCACGACCTGTTTTAAAATCATAACCACTGTATGCACTATAACTTGCACCACGTAATAATACCGTTGCATCTAGTGTTTGATAAACAGCTCCTGCATAGAGGTTCCAGTTTAGGGTTGGTTGATAACCTAGAATTAAATTCAAATCTTCAGTATCAACTGTAACTGAGGTGCCACCTTTAAATGGGACAGGGCGACTTTCGATAAAGTTACTTTTACGTTTGTATTCTGCATCAGCTCCATAAGGTTGGTCATAAATAAGGGCAATAGAGAATTTTTCGGTTGCTTGAATTTTTAAAGCAGCGTTTGGCGAGTAATAGTTACCTGCCATATTACCTGTGTCATTTTGTGAATTATCTTTTCCTGATACATTTGGATCAAGAATTGAAATACCTGCTTCAAAATAGTTGCCTGCTTGTAAAAAAGGGGCAATAGATTGACCTGAACGGTCTAAAGCTGCTGCAAAAGCAGAAGTGGTTGGGAGTAAGCTAAGTAAAAGAGCGTGCTGAATCGCATTAAGCTTCATTGATATTTTCTCTCATATCACTTTGTAACAAGAATGTTGCGAAAAGTAACATAATTTTTATGGTTCAAAATATTTTACAAATGTCCATAAATGAACTGATAAAGTCATGAAAATTTCTTGAGAAGTGTAGTGTTATATACTAGTCGGTATATTTGTAAAATTCTTATTAATACTTTGATTAATCATGTTTTTCTATATTTTAAGAATAATCTGTAATAAATTTTTGAAACGATTTATTTTTCGCACGAAAATAAAAAAGACCATCAAAAGATGGTCTTTTTTATAACCCTTTTATTAGAAACGATAACCAATTTTTAAACCATAAGCGATTGCATTATTGTCTTCAAATTCTGCAACATACTCATTACCACCAGCTTGAGCGCCAGTTTGAGCTTTAGCATCACCTAACCAAAAATACTTAACGCCACCAGCAATAAATGTTGCAGGGGTTGGACTATATTGAACACCTACACCAACATTCCAGTAACCTTCTGTTGGTCCTAAAGTTGTAACTGGGTTACCTGCACCAGAATCCCAACCTACAGAAACATTACCTGCCCATTGTTCATTGAGTTTACGACCGACACCTGCATTTACAGACCATTGATCATCAGAATATTCAACTAAATTAAAACCGTTTGGACGACCAACTAATCCACCAATTTGTTGCGACAATAAGCCAAATTTATATGGTTGAATAGCGAAATCTTTCCAATTTACCCAACGCACATTAGCAAATGCAACAGTATTTGCCATGATTCCAGTTTGGAAGTCTAAGTTAACAGATTGAGGTGTTGTAATTTTGGTTTTTTTACCAGCGCTGCCTTCTTCTAGAGCTTGCGCTTGAGCCAATGCTTGAGCTGGTGTAATACCGAGTAGACCTGCAAGAACTGCTGGATTACTAGTTAAAGCAGATGTTACTGCAAATTTTTCATCAATATTTACTTTATGATCGATTTCAGAGCGATAAGTTACAGCTGCTTTTAATGCAATTTCAGGAATTTGATACGCTGCACCTACTAACCAACCAGCACCACCAGTTTCTTTAATATCGGCATCGTAACCATTATAGATACTATATGCAGTACCGCGTAGGTTTACTTTACCCTTTACAGTTTGGTAAACACCACCAGCATAAAGATTTAAGTTTTTAACTGGTTGGTAACCAAAAATAAGAGAGATATTTTGAGAATCTACTTCTACTCCAGTGCTACCTGTTCCTAAAGAGGCATTGGCATCAGCTAGACCTTTTTGTAATGCTTTAACTGGTGCACTATTTAAAAAACCTTGAGTCACAGCAGCTTGGGCTTGAGCTGGAGTCATACCACCTTGTACAAGCCCAGCAATTTGCTGTTGACCTGTTGGTGAGGTTAAGTAATCACTTACTTTCTTTTGTAATAATGCATTTGTTCTTTCAACAGGTAAAACAGTATCACTGCCTGGATTAGATACGAAAACATTCTGACCGCTATATTTCGCATCGGCACCAAAAGGTTGATCGTAAAGTAAGCCAAAAGAAATATTATCAGTTAGTTGAAGTTTTAGAGCGGCGCTAGGGAACATGTAATCATCACCCATATCACCGATTTTACGTTGAGTTGGTGATGTGCCAGCTTCTTTTCCTTCAACAGTTGGATCTAGAACCGAAAGACCAGCTTCAAAATAGTTACCTGGCTGTAAAAAAGCAGACATTGACTGACCTGAGCGATCTAATGCAGCTGCAAATACTCCAGTTGCAGGTAGCGTCGCTAAAATCATTGCAGTGCTAAGATGTTTTAATTTCATTTTAAATCTTTCCTTGAACTTCAAGATTTTCTAAGTAAGAAGCTATGATTGGCTTGTCAAATCATCTATTGAAATAGATTTGATATAACTTCATGTAACAAAAATACCATAATTAAAATAAGAGTAAATGTTCTAAATGAACTTGTCAGTACGATTGATTACATGAAAATGCACAAAAAAAATGCTATTTAAATTTATGTACATTTGTGTTTTTATTGATAATATGATGATAAATATAAAGTATTACTAATAATTTATGGTGTTTTGTTTTTGCATTTCTTTTTAATTTTTTTTAAATAAGGTCAAAGATTTTTTGTAAAAATTAAGAAATTTTTCTCCATAATTTTTCTTTAAAGCATTTTTTGACAATACAGAGAAGAGTTTAGGAATAATTTTACGAAAAATTTACGTTCACTGGTTTTTTCAATATAGAGAATTTACGCTCTCAATTTCCATACTAATGATGACCTATTTTAAATGGCATTTGCTATGTGGGAATTTATTTCTGTATTTGTCCTTTCATTACTGCTGGCTTATCCGCTCGGTGCTTATCTCGCCGATGTAATGCAGGCTAAGCCAATGAAAAGCGACACTTTGTTTAAATGGATTGAACAACCCATTTATGCTGTGTTGGGTGTTAAGCGTAGTGGAATGAATTGGCGGCAATATTTAACGGCATTTGTGCTCAGTAATATTTTACTGCTCGCTGCAAGTGTCACTATTTTAATGACTCAAGCATGGTTACCACTCAACCCTGATCATATTCCAAATATGAATTGGGATCTGGCTTTACATACCAGCATTTCATTTCTGACCAATACCAACCAACAACACTATTCAGGACAGGCTCAACTGTCTTATCTATCGCAAATGACAGTCATTGTTGGATTGCAATATTTATCGCCAATTATCGGACTTGCTTTATTAGTCGCCATGTTAAGGGCTTTATTCCTGCAATCACGTCAAGCGCAAGATCCAGAGCAAAAGAATTGGAACCATATTAATCTAGGTAATTACTGGATGGATATTATCCGACCATTGTTTAGATTCTTTATTCCACTTGGTTTAGTTTTTTCTTTGCTCCTTACTTTTCAAGGTGTTCCAGCAACATTATCTGCAGGTCCAACCGCACAGGTCTTGGATCAAACCGTAGATTTTAAAACCCAACATATTCCACTGGGTCCAGTTGCGCCCATGGTTGCAATTAAACAACTGGGCAGTAACGGTGGCGGTTGGTATGGCCCAAACAGTAGTGTGCCTTTAGAGAATCCAACGCCGTTATCCAATGTTATTGAGATGATCGCGATCTTACTAATCCCGTTGTCAGTGGTATTTATGGTGGGGCGCTTTATTCAACGTAAGAAATTGATGTGGATGATTTTTGGCACTATGTTGCTGATGTCGTTGGCTTCAACCTTATTAACGTTGTGGACCGAAAAATCATCTTTAAGTGTTAATGCCGCGTTGATGGAAGGGAAGGAGCTTCGTTTCGGTGCAGACGCATCTGCATTATGGGGAAGTTTGACCACGCAAGTGAATAACGGCTCGGTCAATATGATGCATGACTCTGCCTCACCACTGACAGGATTAGTTGAGCTGTGCAATATGCTGATTAATGCCATTTGGGGCGGTATCGGCTGTGGTCTATTACAGTTTTTTATATACCTATTCTTGGCTGTATTTATCGCAGGCTTGATGACGGGGCGTACCCCTGAATTATTTGGTCGAAAGATTGAAGTCACTGAAATTAAGTTGTTAGCACTGGTGATTGTATTACAGCCTGTGGTGATTCTTGGCTTAACTGCGATTGCCATTGCATTCCCATCCATGACAGGAAATTCAAATCCAGCGTTCCATGGCATTAGCCAAGTGTTTTATGAGTATGTCTCTGCTTATGCCAACAATGGTTCTGGTTTTGAAGGCTTAGGCGATAACACGCTCTGGTGGAACCTCAGTGCCAGTGTGGCTTTATTGGCAGGGCGTTATAGCGTGTTGATTATTCCAGTTTTAATCGCAGTGAGTTTAGCAACCAAACCGCAAGCAGCCGAAAGCAAGGGTTCTTTACATATTGAATCTCCAACTTTTGCGTTGACCTTGATTGGGATCGTGCTGATTCTGACCTTGTTGCAATTCATGCCAGTGTTGGTGATTGGGCCAATTGCTGACTATTTGTCGATAAAAGTTTAAGCGTGGAGCAAGCACAATGAAACATTCAAATGCGACACAACAGATGGATATTTTGAATAAAGAAATTATTCAACAAACCTTTTATAAACTATTACCGCAATATGCGTTTAAAAATCCAGTGATGGCTTGTGTCTGGGGGGGAACAATCTTAACGATTGTCGCAACCTTGATGGGGAGTACCAGCTTCGGTTTTGGTCTGCTGTTGAGTTTGATCTTATTGGTGACTGTATTGTTTGCTAATTATGCAGAAGCGGTTGCAGAAGCTAAAGGCCGTGGACAAGCAGCATCATTACGTCAGGCGCGTGAAAACTTAACTGCAAATCGTATTCTCGATTTAAATGCTGTACCGACCGTGATTTCCGCAAACCTACTCAAAAAGGATGATTTAGTCATCGTTAAAGCAGGTGAAATTGTTCCTGCGGATGGCGAGATTATTCAGGGTTTTGCGACCATCAATGAATCGGCAGTTACAGGAGAGTCTGCACCCGTACTGCGTGAAGCCAATACCGACCGTTCAGGTGTGATTGGTGGCACTAAGGTCTTGTCGGATGAAATTATTATTCGAGTTAGTAATGAGGCAGGGCATAGCTTTTTAGACCGCATGATTGCCTTAGTTGAAGGCGCCAATCGCCAAAAAACGCCGAATGAGGTCGCGTTGAGTATTTTGCTCAATATCATGACCATTACTTTTATTGTGGTAGTGGCAAGCTTACCTTTTATTGGTTCAATGGTCGGGATCAAAATCAGTCTAGTCTTGTTGATTGCTTTACTGGTGTGTTTGATTCCAACCACGATTGGAGGATTGCTGCCTGCGATTGGGATTGCAGGGATGAACCGTGCGTTAAAAGCCAATGTCTTAGCCAAATCAGGGAAAGCGGTTGAAGTTGCAGGTGATATTGATGTGTTGCTGTTGGATAAAACAGGCACGATCACCTATGGCGACCGTCAAGCCACCGCCTTTTATCCATTGGCAGGTGTAACGCCAAGTGAATTGCGCCAAGCAGCCATGCTGACCTCTTTTGCTGATCCAACCCCTGAGGGTAAATCCGTGGTGAGTTTGGGTAAAGAAATGGGAGAGAGCATTCGTGAGCCTCAAGATGCCGAATTCATTCAGTTTAGTGCATCGACACGGTTGTCTGGCGTGGATTTGGCGACAGGGCAAAAGATTCGTAAAGGCGCAGTGGATGCTATTCTTAAATTCACTAATCAAGAGATTAAAGATAACGTTGAACTAAAAACTAGAGTGGAACAGGTGGCGTCAAAAGGTGCAACCCCATTGGTCGTGGCTTCGAATCACAGTATTTTAGGGGTGATTGAACTATCTGATGTGATTAAACAGGGGATTAAAGAACGCTTTGCACTGTTACGTGAGATGGGTATCAAAACCATTATGGTTACAGGCGATAATCCTTTGACTGCGGCTGCGATTGCGGCTGAAGCAGGCGTGGATGACTATATTGCAGAAGCGAGACCTGAGGATAAATTGGCTTGTATTCGTAATGAGCAAGCAGCAGGAAAATTAGTCGCAATGGTGGGTGATGGCACTAACGATGCACCTGCTTTGGCGCAGGCAGATATTGGTTTAGCCATGAATTCGGGCACTCAAGCTGCCAAAGAAGCTGGCAATATGGTGGATTTGGATTCTGATCCAACCAAATTACTAGATGTGGTTGAAATTGGTAAACAGCAATTGATTACTCGTGGAGCATTAACCACTTTTTCGTTAGCAAATGACGTATCTAAGTATTTTGTGATTTTACCTGCATTGTTTGCCGTTGCGATTCCACAACTTGGGGTACTTAATATTTTACAGCTTAGTAGTCCAAGCAGTGCCGTGATTTCCGCTTTGATCTTTAATGCTTTGATTATTCCAATGCTGATTCCATTGGCACTCAAAGGCGTTCAATTCAAACCTGCCAGTGCGCTGCAATTGTTACGCCGTAATATGCTGATCTATGGTGTAGGTGGTGTGATCTTTCCGTTTATTGTGATCAAGCTGATTGACCTTGTTGTGTCATTGTGGATTTAGGAGTTGGAAATGAATACTTTATTGAGTCATGAGCAATTGAATCAACAGGACTTGGCATTATCTAGTCAAGGACATTCAGTCCTACGCCCGAGTATTGGTTTAATCTTGGTTGGTTTTTTGATTGCAGGTGTGTTGTATAGTGCAGTAAGTGTTTCCATTGCGCAGTTGATCTTTCCCAAAAAAGCCAATGGTAGTGTCATTGAACTGGATGGTAAAATTATTGGTTCAAGCTTGGTAGGGCAAAACTTTGTTAGTGAACAATATTTTCATGGACGACCAAGTGCGGTAAGTTACAATGTAGATGGCATGGCAGGCAGTAATTTGGCAATCTCTAATCCTGATTTACAAACACAAATTAAAGAACGAACAGTGCAATTTGCCCAGAATAATCATATTACTGAGCAACAAGTGCCAAATGAGATGGTGACAGCATCAGGAAGCGGAATCGACCCAGATATTTCACCTGAAAGTGCTTTATTACAGGTGAAACGTGTGGCACAGCAACATCATTTGCCTGAGCAGCAAGTTCGTGATTTGGTACAACAACAAACTCAGCCTGCACAATTCGGCATATATGGGCAAGCCCGAGTGAATGTGTTACAGCTAAATTTAGCCTTAGATCAATTGTCATCGACCACACGTTGATAGAGCGTAATTATGCAGATCGACCGTAATAACAAAGCAGATGCATGGTTGGCACATAGTCAACGTGAACAATCTGGACGTTTGACCATTTTCTTGGGTGCAGCACCTGGGGTGGGGAAAACCTATGCCATGCTGACCCGAGCGCATGAATTGATGCAACAAGGGCAGCATGTGGTGGTTGGTGTGGTGGAAACCCACGGTCGATCTGACACCGAAGCTTTGATTCAAGGGCTGAATGTTATTCCAAGAAAGTCTGTGGAATATCAGGGGCGAATGTTGGATGAGATGGATCTCGACCAAATTCTTAAATTAAAGCCTCAAATTGTGCTTGTTGATGAATTGGCCCATCGTAATGTACCCAATAGTCGGCATGAATATCGTTGGCAAGATGTCAATGAGTTGTTGGATGCAGGTATTGATGTCTATAGCACCTTAAATATTCAGCATTTGGAAAGTCTGAATGATGTAGTTTTTCAAATTACGGGGATTCGGGTCACTGAAACTGTCCCCGATGCACTACTTAAACGTTTGAAAGATATTCGACTGGTTGATTTACCTGTTCCCGAACTATTAGAACGGATGAATCATGGCAAGATTTATTTCGCCGATGTTGCACCCCATGCATTACAAGGTTTTTTTAAAGCTGCGAATTTGACAGCGTTACGTGATCTGGCAATTCAAACTGTTGCAGGGCAGGTTGATATTGATTATCGAGAAAAATTTGTTGCGCAAGGGCAGATTATTCCGATTCAAAATCATGTGATGTTGGCGATAGATGGTTCTGAATTCTCTGAAGATTTGGTACGCCGTGCCCATCGGATTGCGGAAAGGCGCAATGCAACGTGGAGCGTCATTTCGATTCAAAAAAGTAAGGTTGAAACGACCCAAGCTTTTGCAGTGACTAAAGCCTTTAATCTAGCGCGTAAGCTCGGTGCAGACACTTATTTACTCTATAGTAATCATATTGCATCGACTATTTTACAAGCGGCTTATGATTATGGTGCATCTAATATTTTGCTTGGCAAAAGTCCTCAAAAATCGCTATGGCAGCGCTTATTTTCAGATCATATTGCCGATCAACTGTTAGAGAAACAGCATCCTTTTGAAATCACCTTTGTTCAGCCTTTAAAAGCCAAAAATAATGAAAAGCGTTTGCAGACAGATGTCGCTCATTCATCTTGGTTGGAACAAAGTTTAGCATTTAATCAACGTGAAGTGTTTGAAAGTATTATCATTGTGTTGTTAGGGCTGATTGTGGCAGCAATCAGTGATCATTTTATTGGGTATAGTGATTTAGCTTTAATTTTTATTGTGACTGTATTACTAGTTGCGATACGCGCCCGCATGTTGATCACGATTATCAGCGTATTCATCTGTTTTTTACTCTACAACTATTTTTTTATCGAACCTCGATTTACTTTTATGATTAGCGCTGAACGAGGCGTGATTACCATCATTACGTTTATTGTCTCAGCCTTACTGGTCGGGCGTTTAGCCAACCAATTACGTGCGCAGGTATTGAATTTACGTGCTGCAAATTCAGTCTCGTTACAGTTGCAAGAATTGGAAAGAAAACTATCGACCTGTGTGGATATTGAACAGGTATTAACCGTCGCCAAACAACATTTAGAAACTTCATTAAATGCGATGGTCTGGTTAAAAGTTGAAAATCAGTCTTTGGGTGATGTCACTGCTTTAAATGAAAAAGATCAAATAGCCGCAGATTGGACGCAGAAGAATGCGAAACCCTGTGGACGCTTTACCAACACACTGACCAATTCTGAATGGTGGTTTATTCCACTGAATTTAGTGAAAGAATATGGCGTAATTGCAATTCGCTTTCATCAAAATGCTCAAACCATCAGTTTTGAATTACAACGTTTAACTGAGTTGATGATTGAAGATATTGCGCAAACTGTTGCTCGGGTACAACTGTCTTTACAGTTAGAAAATTCTAGAGTAGTGGCTGAAACGGAAAAGCTACGTTCAGCTTTACTTTCTTCGGTATCGCATGATTTACGTTCACCCTTAGCAGCGATGATTGGTTCAGCAGATACGCTCAAATATTATGGTGAACAGATGCCTGAAAGCGATCGCCATGAATTATTAGACACCATTCATATTGAGGGTGAACGATTGGATCGTTATATTCAAAACCTGTTGGACATGACTCGTTTAGGTCATCAGGGTTTGACTTTAAGTCGTGCTTGGATCGGTGCAGATGAGCTGATTGGCTCGGCAACTCAACGGCTTAAACGCTATCAGCCTGAGGTGAAAATCGAAGTTGCTTTGGCGGAAGAACTTCCGCAATTGTATGTACATCCTGCTTTGATTGAACAAGCCATTTTTAATGTTTTGGAAAATGCTGCCAAATTTTCACCAGAGAATGTTCCGATTGAAATAAAGATTCAGCAAGAGGAACAATTTCTGCAAATTGACATTATCGACCAAGGGATTGGCATTCCCGAAGATGAACGCGAGCAAATCTTTGATATGTTCTACACCATGCAACGCGGTGATCGAGGAAAAACGGGGACAGGTTTAGGACTAGCGATTGTCAAAGCCATTATTGGCGCTCATATGGGTAGTATTGAAGCTTTTGCTGGAACAGATGGTCAAGGCACCTTAATTCGCATACGATTACCGTTACATCAGGATTAAAATTATTATTTATGCCGCAAACAACCCATCCGAATGCATCAATTTTAATTATTGATGATGAACCTCAAATTCGAAAATTTTTAGACATTGCTCTACGTGCGCAAGGTTATCAGGTGCATGTTGCTGAAAATGGCATGAAAGGCTTAGAAATTTTGGCAACACGAGGTGCGGATTTACTGATTTTAGATTTGGGTTTGCCAGATATGGAAGGACAGGAAGTATTGACTGAGATGAGGCAATGGTCAGATATTCCTGTGATTGTGTTATCTGCCCGTCCTGATGAAAATCAAAAAATTAAATTGCTCGATGCAGGTGCAAACGACTATGTCACTAAACCGTTTAGCATTCAGGAATTATGTGCCCGTATTCGAGTGATGTTTCGCAATAAACCACAACAGTCTGGACAGAACATTGTATTTGATGATGGTCAATTATCTGTGGATGTGGCTGAGCATGTGGTGACGTTTGCCCAGGAAGAAATTGTCCTCACCAAAAAAGAATTTCAACTATTAGCACTATTGATTCGCCATCAGGGGAAGATTGTTACGCAAAAACAAATTATGACCGAGCTATGGGGTATTAGCCATGAAGAAGATACCCATTATCTTCGAATCTTGGTGAAAAAACTCCGCAGCAAAATTGGAGATTCTGCGGTTACTCCAAAATATATTTTTACCATTGCAGGGGTGGGGTTACGTTTCCAAGGGCAATCCTAAATTGAAAATAAAAAAGAGAGTTTGCAAAACTCTCTTTTTGACGAATAAACCGTTTATTTTAAGTTTGGGTCGCCTTTTTTCAAGAAGAAACTCAAAGCAAGTTTTTGCACCCAAGTGCCATAAGGTGGATAGAATAATTGCGTTGGGAAGAAGCGATGACGAGCAAAAACTGTTTTCGCATGTGATAGCTCACGGAAGCCTTCTTCACCGTGATAAGTTCCCATACCAGAGTTACCAATACCACCAAATGGTGCATCATGGTTGACCACATGCCAACCCCAATCATTAATCGTAACACCACCTGAATGAGTTTGTTTTAAGATGTGGTCACGTTCAGTTGAATCATGAGTGAAACAATAGAGTGCTAAAGGTCGTTCACCTGCTTTGATATAGGTAATTGCATCATCAAGGCTATCGTAAGCCACTACGGGCAATACTGGGCCAAACAGCTCTTCTTTTAGAATACGCATATCGGGTGTGCAATTCAGTACAATATGTACAGGCATACGACGCGCATCTTTGTCACGATCATATTCGGCACAGGCAATAATTTGAGCGCCTTTGGCTTTGGCATCGTCTAGGATTTCTAATAGGCGTTTGAAATGGCGATCATTGACGATAGAGGTATAGTTAGAATTATTGCTGATGTTACTGCCATACATCGCCGTAAAATTATTTTTACATTCTTCTGCAAACTGATTCACTTGTTCTTTGGGTACAAGTGCATAGTCAGGTGCAACACAGATTTGCCCACAATTGGTTGCCTTACCATGCAATACCCGTTTAGCTGCATCGGCTAATGGATAATGACGGCTGACAAGCGCAGGGGATTTACCGCCTAATTCTAATGTGACAGGCGTTAGGTTTTCTGCTGCTGCACGCATTACCACTCGACCAATTGCAGGTGAACCAGTAAATACAATATGGTTAAAAGGGAGTGATGTGAATTGTGCAGGATTAAGAATTTCTTCACCGAAAATACAAACTTCATCTTCAGAAAAAACTTCAGCCAGCATACGTCTCAGCACTGCATTAGTTGCAGGTGTAATTTCGGGCAGTTTAATCATGACTCGATTGCCCGCAGCGATTGCCGCAACCAATGGACCAAGCGCCAAATAAACGGGGAAGTTCCACGGCACAATCACACCGACCACACCTTTCGGTTGATATTGGACAGCCAGACGGTTTGATAAAAACAGTAATTCAGTACTTCGTTTACTCGGTCGCATCCATTTACGTAAATGTCGAATGGCATGTTCTGCTTCCAAAACTGAGCCTAATAAATCCAATAATTTTGATTCATCTATCGATCGAGAACTAAAATCGCTATTGATAGCGGTTGCAATCACGTCTTGATAACGAATAATTTGTTTTTTAAGTTTGAATAATTTTGTACGTCGAGCATCGAGATCAGGATAAGGATTCGCATCGAAAGCAGCACGTTGTTGGGCGAATACCAAGTGCATATGTTTAGTTGCCGAGTCGCTAAATTCCTGCGAATGAGAAAGTGTCATTGTTGCTCCTTCCATGCTTATTGGTAGAAATAGACTTTATGATTGATTGAATTTTTAGTCGATGTTAAATTGAGACAACAAAAAGTAATTTAGTGCCATTATCTACTGATCGAATGGATAAAGTAAAAATGCCTAAACAGAATATTGAGCAAAATATTTATATTGAAGCTCGTTATGATCATACGATATTCGGTCAAGGCACGCCTATACTTGGTTTAAGCAGTTTGTTTGATGAAATGCAAAAACAAGGATATTCCATCGCTCAGATATTAGATGGTACGGGTATTGCGCATGATGCGTTAACATGTGCGACCACAACAATATCTCAATATCAAAAGTTGAAGTTATTTCAAAATATCCAATCTTTGTCTAAAGATTCATTGATCGGGCTTAGGGCAGGTCAAAAACAAAAATTATCAGATTTTGGGGTGTATGGTTATGCACTGTACTCTTCTCGTAATTTTCAACAAGCCGTCGAACTTGGCATTCGACATATCAAACTAGCCAGTCCTGTACTGCAAAAATCATTTTATATACAAAATGATACTGCAATTTTTGAAGCTAAAGAAATTATTGCTTTAGGACATTTATTACCATTAATTTGCGAGTTTTGGTTTAGTTCAATGCAGACCTTAATTCAGTGTGTACTCGAAGCGCCATTTCAAGCTAAAAGGTTATTACTGCCTTATCCTGCCCCTGAATATGCAGATGAATATCAAAAGGTATTTGGTTGTGTTGTAGAGTTTGATGCAGAGGTGATGCAATGGCATTTCGATTTAGCATGGTTAGATGCGCCTTGTCCAAATGCAAATCCGATTACTGCAGATATGTGTCAGTCTTTTTGTGAACGGATGTTGGGAGATGAAAATGATGAGGAATCTGAACTGATCAAAACGATTCGTCTTATTTTCTTGGACAGTGTTGGGAATTTTCCAACTGCTCAACAGATCGCAGATCAATTACATGTATCTAAAAGAACTTTATATCGCCGTTTAGCCGATTTGAATGTGAGTTATCAAGAAATATTGGATAGTACGCGAACACGTCTTGCCGATGAATATCTAGCCGCGACCACACTGAGTATGGATGAAATTGCTGAAAGGCTTGGTTTTTCAGATACTTCAAACTTTAGGAAAGCGTATTGTCACTGGACGGGAATTTCACCTAATCAATATCGTAAAAAGTTTGCTTAGTGAAATGCAAGAGCTAGAGATTATTTAAAATTAATTTTGATAGAGATTTAATCATTCTTTCATGATTCGCTTATATATTGCAGTGAGCGAATCTAAAAAGATAAATATGCAATGATATTTGAAAGCTTAAACATTTACTTGTTTGATTGCATAAACTCATTTGCGACTCAGAATCCGATTGTGGATAGAGTTGCTATATTTACAGCACATGATTTAAATACAGTTTTTATATGTTTTCTTTTATTTTTATTAGTTTATCAATGGAAAATCTATAATTATTTATTCGCTAAAACACTTTTAATTGTGTTGCTTTCTTTAATCCTGAGTGATTTAGCTGAAATCTTCTACCATCATCCACGTCCGTTTGAAATAGGACTAGGTCATCAACTTATTGGGCATGGTCCAAGTTCATCATTTCCCAGTCAGCATACCCTAACCATCACAATCATTGCCTTTTCATATTGGTTAGCAGGTTTTAAGAAGATTGGTGTATTTGGTATTTTTGTCGGTATGGTCGTTGGTTTATCAAGGATTTATGTTGGGGTTCATTTTCCATTTGATATCATTGGATCTTTTATTATTGGTTTGATGTTGGTTGTATCTGTCAATTATATCGTGAAGGAATTGACTGTTAGAATTCGTAAAATTACATCGGTCAGTGCTTATGATGCTTAACAAAATGCTAAACGGTTACTTGAATTTTACGTTAAATTTATACTGAGCTTAGATAAGTTTATATTATCTTAACGTTACATATTTATAAGCATAAATTATTCTATTCATAACAATATGAACTTGGTTTAATTTATGAATGCTGTCTTTGTAGAGTTGAATCAGCTATTAAATTTTAATAATACAATTAATCAATCAAATGAGCAAAAATCTGAAAATATTCTGTTCGATAAGGGATTATTTTTAGAGGAAGTAGATCATTATTTAGAAAAGTATCCAAATACACAACATATTGATATTTATTTGTATGATTTGAATGGACATCTACGAGGTAAAAGAATTGATGTCAAATGCTTAACACAATTGGTCAAAGCATGTTATTTACCCCTTTCTATTTATGCGATGAGTCTAAATGGAAATGTGATAGAAGAAACAGGATTAGGTAAATTTATTGGTGAACCAGATCATTTGTGTCAGCCTATTCTAGGTTCATTGCAACCTTGTGCCATTGAGCCTGAAACTAATGCTCAATTGTTATTGACGATGAAAGATGATCGCCATCAAGAGTGTTTAATTGAACCTCGTAATATTTTAAAAAGAATACTCCAACAATTACATGAAAAAAATTATCACCCATGTATTGCAGCAGAAATAGAATTTTATTTGCAGCCGTTGAATGGGGAACAAGAAGTTCAAGAATTAATAACTCAATGTTTTGATATTCATCTCTCTGATACACATCAACAAATTTTAGATGAGATTGAAGCTATCGCTAAACTACAGAATATTATAATTACAGGAATTATTTCTGAAGCATCTTCAGGGCAATATGAGCTTAATCTACAACACACATGTGATCTTTTAAAGTTATGTGATCAGATTATGTTGTTAAAACGAACCATTAAACAAATTGCACATAAACACGGATTTCGTGCAAATTTTCTAGCAAAGCCAGATTTGTTAAAAGCGGGCAGTGGAATGCATTTTCATATGAGTTTGCTTGATCAAGATCAAAACAATATTTTTAGTCCTCGGAAAGATGTGTTATCTCAAGATCTTTTAAAAGTCATCAGTGGTTTGTTATGGTTAATGCCAAGTTCGATGGCAATTTTAGCACCCAATTTAAACTCTTTTAGACGCTTTAAAAAAGGTCATCATGTTCCTTTAGAAGCGAGTTGGGGGCTGAATAACCGTAATGTGGCTATTCGAATACCTTGCTCTGATCAAGAAAATCAAAGATTGGAATACCGTGTGGCAGGAGCAGATTGTAATCCTTATCTTACCATTGCCATGATTTTGATTGGCACACTCTATGGTTTAACACACCAGTTAGAAATACCGAAACAAATCAATCAACTTACGTTTAAATCTAAACATTATTTATTGCCAATTGAGCAAATTGAAGCTTTAAAATTATTTAAAAATAACAAGATACTTACAGAATATTTAGGTAAAGAATTTATGGAATTATGGTGCACAGTAAAACAAGCAGAACACCAAAGCGTTCATAGTCAAATCACATCAATTGAAAAGTCTTGGGATATTTAGGTGCATCTATTGTTTTATCTAGTCTTGATTTAGCAAATAACCGCTTTAAGGGCACAAAATATCTTTATAGGACAAATTGAGAAAATACATGAAAAATAAATTGACAGCATGAATAGTAGATTATAATTTAATCATAGTTCCAATTTGGAACTAAGTAGAAATTTATATCTAAGCTTGTTCAAGAGATGATGTAGCTCTTGTCGGTTTGCTGTTGAATATATGATTTCTTGATGGTCTTATTAACGTAGTTAAAACCGTTTGCGCTTTAGTTTTAGGGGAAGGAAAGCCATAATGTCACATAATACAATTACGGTGCGCCAAACGCAGTTTAAACCTGAGAAAATTAAAGCGCACTATACTGAATCTACGCTAATGTCACATTTTCTCACAGCACTATCTATGAGCTTTCCACAGGGAGAACGTTTTTTTGTAGAAACTGTTCGTAATGTGCGTGATCAAATTCATGATGAACAATTACAAAAAGATATTTCAGGTTTTATTGGTCAAGAGGCACATCATGCCCGCGCTCACGAACAGTTTAATCAGTTGGTGCAAAGCAGCGAATATCATTTAAAAAAATTTGAAAAGGCTTATGAGCAGGAGATGATTCGCTTACGGACTTTGAGCCAACGCCGTCAATTGGCTGCAACGGTCGCACTTGAGCATTTTACGGCAATGATGGCTGGTTATATGCTTCAGTATCCAAATGTCATGTTTAAGGGTTTATCAGAAAACATGAAGAATCTATGGCTTTGGCATGCTGTTGAAGAAATTGAGCATAAGCATGTAGCTTTTGATGTATATCAGCAAGTTTTTGCTAATCTAGCGCAGCGTCGTAGAAGTATGCGAACTATCACAGTGGGATTTATAACTAGCACTATTGTGATGACCAGTCATCTTGCCTGGCAAGACCGCAAAAATACCTTGTATTCCCCAGCACAACTTTTAAAAAATGCTCAAACGCTTTTAGGACTGACTCAAATGACGTGGCGTTTACTACCTGATTATTTAGCATTCTATAAAGCTAGTTTTCATCCGTCTGAGATAGATCAACAAGATTTACTCACCAAAGCGAAAGGATTATTAGCTAATTAAATAGTTAAATTTATTTTTAAAATTAATTGTTTATAGATTTTTACTTTGTTCAAGGATGCTATTGTTTATATCTCAATCATCTAAATGGTGCGCTCAGCGGGACTCGAACCCACGTCGGTCGCTTAGGAGGCAACTGCTCTATCCAGTTAAGCTATAAGCGCATAATTTTATGATTATAAACAAAAAAGTGATTGCCTAAGCAATCACTTTTTGATGAATTTGATCAGATATTTAGTCTTTAGCTTTAAGATTTAAAGCTTTATATAGCACAAACATTAATACAATCCAGATCGGAATCATCAGCACAGATTCTTTGAAACCTTGTTGCCACATGATGTACAGCACGACTGCAATGAAAACTAAGACTAAGTAGTTACTGATTGGTGACCATAACGCAGGGAAACTGGTTTTTAAATTCTTTTGCTTTACCATCGCTTTAAATTTTAAATGAGTTAAGCTGATCATTGCCCAGTTAAGCACTAGAGCACCAACCACCACATACATCAAATGACCTAAGGCATCTTCTGGAACAAAATAGTTCAACAGTACACAACCAAAAATCAATAAAGCAGATAATAAAACAGCAGGAATCGGTACACCTTGTTTATTTACTTTAGCGAAAACTTTAGGCGCATTCCCTTGTTGTGCTAAACCGAAAAGCATACGGCTATTGGCAAACATACCGCTGTTATATACAGATAAAGCCGCTGTTAAGATAATAAAGTTAAGTAAATGAGCCGCCCAACTAATTCCCATTTGACTAAAAATCATCACAAATGGACTTTTGTCTAAACCACCTAAATCCAGTTGGTTCCAAGGCACAAGTGAAAGGAGAATCGCTAATGAGCCAACATAGAAAACCAAAATACGCACAACAACTTGATTAATTGCTTTTGGTATCGTTTTCTTTGGATCATTGGCTTCTGCCGCAGCCATACCAATCAGTTCGATTCCACCGAAAGCAAACATAATAAAGGCAAGCATGTAAAACAAACCATCAAAACCGTTTGGAAAGAATCCACCATGTGACCAAAGGTTACTAAATGAGGCTGTTGAATTTGCATCTGCTGTGAAAAGTAAGAACAAACCAAATAAAATCATAGCGACAACAGCAGTCACTTTAATAATAGCTAACCAAAACTCTGATTCACCATAGAATTTAACGTTAGTCAGATTAATTGCCGTAATAATGACAAAGAAAAATAACACTGATTGCCAAGCCGCAATATGAGGCCACCAGTAGTTAATGTATTTTGCAACCGCAGTCAGTTCACTCATCGCAACAAGGATATATAGTACCCAATAATTCCAACCTGATAAGAATCCTGGAAACTTCCCCCAATATTGATAAGCAAAATGACTAAATGAACCAGCGACAGGTTCTTCGACAATCATTTCACCTAATTGGCGCATGATGAGAAATGCAATCAAACCACCAATTGCGTAACCCAAAATAATTGATGGTCCAGCAGACTGGATGACTTGCGCAGAACCTAAAAATAAGCCCGTACCAATAGCTCCACCCATAGCAATGAGCTGGATATGGCGGTTTTTTAGTCCACGCTGAAGTTGAGAAGAATCGTTGTTCAAAGGACTGAGCTCGACGAGGAATAAGTGGAATATTCTAATAGATTGCAAAGTTTTAGCCTAGTAAAAGTACAGCTTGGCTATGACTGGAAAGTAGTTTTTAAAAGTTATTTAAAATCCTATATTTGAACGAATAGTAAACTACATGATGGTGGTATTTTAGACATTTAAATCAGACTTTTGTTTTTTAAACAGCAGTTGTTTATTTTCGTGCCATTGTTAAGTTATTCAACTTTACTCAATATACACGATGTACTTTATCTATTCCGCTTTGCTTTAATCGTATAGTCGTATGGCATTTCAGATGACTCTACGATAATTTAAGCTCACATTCACTTGCACCAACAACATGATAAAAGGATGAAATTGACATGAGTTCAGTACCACAAATTAAAGTCCCTGCAACCTACATGCGTGGTGGCACGAGTAAAGGTGTCTTTTTCAATCTCAATGATTTACCTGAAGCCGCACAAGTTGCTGGAAAAGCACGTGACTTGCTCTTACTACGTGTCATAGGAAGTCCAGATCCTTATGGTAAACAGATTGATGGTATGGGCGGTGCAACTTCAAGTACCAGTAAAACAGTGATCTTGGCAAAAAGTGCAGAGCCAGAGCACGATGTCGACTATTTATTTGGACAAGTTTCAATTGATCAAGCTTTCGTAGATTGGAGTGGTAACTGTGGCAACTTGACTGCAGCAGTCGGTTCATTTGCTATTTCAAATGGTTTGGTCGATGCAGATCGTATTCGTGAAAATGGGATTTGTACGGTACGTATTTGGCAAAAGAATATTCAAAAAACCATTATTGCACATGTCCCAGTAACCAATGGTCAGGTTCAGGAAACAGGTGATTTTGAATTAGATGGAGTGACTTTCCCAGCAGCAGAGGTTCAAATTGAATTTTTAGACCCCGCTGATGATGGCGAAGAGGGTGGGGATATGTTCCCTACAGGAAATGTTGTTGATCAATTGGTTGTGCCCGATGTTGGAACATTCCAAGCGACATTTATTAACGCAGGTATTCCAACTATTTTCTTGAATGCTGAAGATATTGGCTATCAAGGAACAGAATTACAAGATCATATTAATGGAGATGCCGCAGCCTTAGCGCGTTTTGAAAAAATTCGCGCATATGGTGCAGTTCAGATGGGCCTGATCAAAGATATTTCAGAAGCAGCAGCACGTCAGCATACACCTAAAATCGCTTTTGTTTCAGAACCTAAAAGCTATAGTTCTTCAAGTGGCAAAACTGTTGAAGTAACAGATGTTGATTTATTGGTACGTGCATTGTCTATGGGTAAGCTACATCATGCCATGATGGGGACAGCAGCCGTGGCGATTGGAACGGCAGCCGCAATTCCGGGTACTTTAGTGAATTTGGCAGCCGGTGGTGGTGAGCGTGAAGCGGTTCGTTTTGGTCATCCATCAGGCACTTTACGTGTTGGTGCTCAAGCCGAGTTAATTGATGGGAAGTGGGCTGTCAAAAAAGCGATTATGAGCCGTAGTGCACGTGTATTGATGGAAGGTTGGGTGCGTGTACCTGGTGATACTTTCTAAATACTGATTTGATCTTATGAATAAAGCCTTCGTTTGAAGGCTTTATTATTTTAAAGTTATTAAAAACACAAAAACAATTTCTCTAAATAAATAATGTTATGATGTTGTCATTCTGGCAAGTTTTTGTCGGTTGATCCTTTCATTAAAATTTCCCGAGGCAATCGTGTCATCTATTTCTCAAGTTAATGCGGATGTTTTACAACAATCTCAACAACGTATTCAACAAGATTTATTGACAGCATTGGCTGCATTTTCTATTCCTGAACCATTAAAGTCAGCCGTTCATCATGCAGTAATGTTGGGCGGCAAGCGTGTCCGTCCTGCATTATGTTATGCAACAGCAGCTCTATTGCCGAATCATAATTCTGCAGCGGCTCGTCGTGCTGCCGTTGCGATTGAGTTAATACATTGTTATTCCTTAGCACATGATGATTTGCCATGCATGGATAATGATTTGTTACGTCGAGGTCAACCAACCTGTCATGTGGCATTTGGTGAAGATACGGCACTATTAGCCGGTGATATTTTACAGTCTATGGCATTTGAGATATTGGGCAGCCGTTTGTTTGATGAACAAGGCCAAGGTACAGATGCAGCTATTGTCTTGAAGCAAATGCAAATTTTGGCGACAGCAAGCTCTAAAATGGTTTGTGGTCAAGTACTTGATTTACAGGCTGAAGGCAAACAAGTTGATCAAACTGAATTAGAAAATATTCACCGTAATAAAACGGGGGCGCTGATTCAAGCCGCGATTATGATGGGTGCCGTGACCATCTTTAATGGGACAGATCAAGCAATTCCTAAATTGCGTCAATTTGGGCAAACCATTGGTTTAGCTTTTCAAGTACAAGATGACATTCTTGATGTTACGGCGAGTACTGAAATTTTAGGTAAAACTGCGGGCAAAGATGAGCAAGTGCAAAAATCTACTTATCCTGCATTGATGGGATTGGCTCAAGCTCAGGCTTATGCTCAAACTTTACATGATCAAGCTTTTGAAGCATTAGCATATTTCGGGGATGATGCTAAAGAACTTGTTGAAATTTCTCAATTCTTGTTAGCACGCCAAAGTTAATCTAAGCCAAGACCATAAATGATAAGAAATAAAATAGGATACGGTTTTATGAAGGACGATCAATTACAACAACTTGCACTCGAGTATGGGCAAGAACTTGCTTTTTCAATCCAGTCCCAACCCTTTGGACCAGATTGTGAGGTGTTTAAAATTTTTGACAAGATGTTTATGTTGATTGGTGCATATTCTGGAAAGCTGCTTGTAACCATCAAATGCAAGCCTGAGAAAAGCTTGGAATATCAAGAGCTGTATCCTTCAATTTCGGCAGGCTACCATATGAATAAGAAACACTGGATATCAATCGCCAGCGGTGATGAAATTACAGCAGATCTGCTGCAAGACCTGATTAAAGATTCTTATGATTTGGTGGCAGGAAAATTGCCGGTTAAAGAACGAAAACTGATTCAGAATGTATAAAAAAATAAAGCGGCGATAACGCTGCTTTATTTTGATTGGAAAGTGAGTTTAATGTTTACCCATAATTCCACGGATAGCATTAAGTACATCCGATGGGAGTACCACAGTTTTTGCATTGCTTGATTTAGATAGATCCTGCATTGCTTTCACATATTGCTCACCCAATAAATAAGCAACAGGAATTTCTTTATCACCTACAGCAGTGGTGATCATTTCAATCGCACGTTGTGAAGATTCAGCAAGGACTACCTGAGCTTCTGCATCACGCCGGGAAGCTTCTAAACGACCATCCGCCTCTAAAATTGCAGCTTGTTTTTCACCATCTGCTTTCGTCACCGTTGCACGACGTTGACGTTCAGCCGCTGCTTGAGCTTCCATCGCAGCTTGCATTGTATGTGATGGTTGAATATCTTGAATTTCAACTGTTTTAAGGGTGATGCCCCAATCTGAAATGTCATCAGAAATGGCAGCTTTTAATTTCGCCTTAATGTGGTCACGAGATGATAAAGCATCATCTAAATCCATTTCGCCGACGATCGAACGTAATGAAGTTTGCACTAGGTTTTGAATCGCCCACGTATAATTTTCAATTCCATACACGGCTTTTTCTGGAGTTGTTAGATTGATATAAGCGACTGCATTCATCACTAAAACAGCATTGTCTCGAGTAATCACTTCTTGAGATGGAATATCTAACACAATATCTTTCGTTGTAATTTTATACGCCACTTCATCGATATAAGGAATAACAAAGTTCAGACCTGGGTTTAGGGTGGTATGGTATTTACCTAGACGTTGCACAATCCATTTATACCCTTGAGGAACAATACGCACCCCTTTAAAAATAGTTGTGCCAATAAAAGCTAAAAGTGCTAAGACAACAATAGTACCGACAGACATTGGAAACCCTCTTTATGTTTATGAGTTGCTATGTGGTTGAACGACTAAATCATTACCTAAAATATCAATTACTCGGACACGATCACCAACTTGTACTGGAGCTGTAGAACGGCAATTCCATTCATCAGAACCTAAAATAGGCATGGGAAAACGTACGACGATTTGTCCATGATCAAGTCCAGTTTTAATCACCATACCCACTTGACCTATTGTTGATTCACGCGCTAGGCCTGCTTTAGTTTTATCAATTGAAAGTGGTTTGATAAACTTGAACCAAAGAATCGTACATAAAATGGATAAAATTCCCCATGTGATCACTTGGGTGGTAAAGCCCATCATTGGGAAAAGCCATAGTAAAATGCAGACCATAATTGCGGCTACGCCAAACCATAACGCAGCAAAAGCGGTCAAAATCAACTCTGAAAGGATCAGCAAAATTCCTAATACAAACCAGTGCCAAGGCTCAACTACAAACTCCATAGATTTGCTCGCATCATTAAACTGAGTTAGGTGAAAAAACATTCACTTTGGCACTGTAGCAGATCATTATGTTTATGAATATACAAAGATTGTTTTTTTAGATATTGGGGCTGATGATTATTATAAAATAGCAGCAGCCCCTGAAGATAATGATTAGAATTTAGCTTTTGGTGCAGGTTTAAATGCAGCAGGAGATTTCTTAAATGTTGCAATTGCATTTTGGATTGATGTGATTTTCGCTTGAGCCGATTTTTCACCTTCTAAAATTGCTTGATTACTCGATTTCAGATCAAGTACACCCAAATGACCGACTTTCGGTTGAATTACAATATTTGCTTGGCTCAATTCTTCATTAATACTTTGTTGCCCCATAATATTAATGGTCTGATCCAATAAACCCCACATACTTAATGGTTTATCACCTGTTGGACGTGCAGATATATCGACTGCAATCACAATATCAGCACCCATATCTTTGGCAGTTTTCACAGGAATAGGACTGACTAAACCACCATCTACATATTTGGTATTACCAATCACAGCTGGAACAAAGACGTTGGGAATACTGCAAGAGGCCCGTACGGCTTGACCTGCATTTCCTTTAATAAACTCAGCTTTTTTACCATTGTCTAAACGAGTGGCGACCGCAGCAAAGCGAATTGGAAATTTTTCAATTGGTTTGTTTCCAACTTGAGTATTGACATAGTTTTGCAGTTTTTGCCCAAGGATAATGCCTTGGCTATTGATGGTAAGATCACGCAAATCAGATTCTTGGAGTTTTAATGCGAGATTTTGCATTTGATAAGGGGTTTGCCCACTTGCATAAATACTTCCAACAAAGCTACCCGCACTTGTTCCAGTGACAATCTTAGCTTTAATACCATGAGATTCTAAAACTTTAATGACACCAATATGCGCAAAGCCTTTTGCACCACCTCCACCTAAAGCCAAAGCGATAACAGGTTCACGAGCTTTAATCGAAGTCGTAGGGGGAGCATTTTTTACAGTTTGATCACAACCAAATAAAGCTAAGCTGAATAAAGCCAAGCAAGACAGTCGAGCAATTTTCATATGAAGTGGAGATAAAATAGACAAAAAGATGGGCACATCAGAGCAGATTTACCCCTAATTTTCTAGTCCTTTTTCACAAGTTTTTGTAATGGTTCTGCCAGCCAAGCCGGATTCTTTGGAGAAAAATGACCAACATAACGCTGCATAATCTGTTCAAGGTCATTTTGATAGTGACCTGTTGGTGTAAATGCTCCTAAGCTGTAAATGGTTTTGCGATCGTAGTCGAAAGCAAACATCACAATGGGTATTCCTGCTGCATGAGCTATATGATAAAAGCCACTTTTTATTTTTTCAGCTTTTTTTCGCGTTCCCTCGGGTGCCATACCAACCCAAATTTTGTCATATTTGTGAATAGTCGCGACCACTTGTTCAGTGAGACCGTTAGTGCTGTCGCGGTGAACAGGAATGAGTCCTGCCCAATCTAAAATTGACTTAAAGGGTGGTTTAAATAAAGTATCCTTTCCTAAAACTGTAATTTTTAAACCGAGCCCACCAATTGCCAAGAAACCATACCAACCATCAATATTTGAAGTGTGTGGAGAAATGATAGCAACTGCTTTGGGTAAGTTTGGAATTTCTCCAACCACAGTCCAACCTTGTCCTAAAAATAGTTTTCTACACAAAGTACGACTGAAAGCCGTTCCACGTTGCGGAACTAACGGAGGTAAGTCAGGAAAATATTGTGGCATAAATCTGTAAATACGATGACAACTACAATTTATGTTAAACGCTCATGAGAGGTCTAGCATTGGCAAAAACTAAGATTTTATTGCCAGATCAATGAAAGGATTAGATACTTGAGTTCTCTCTTTTGTTGCTCTGGAAAACTGTAAATGCTTAATCTTCGACAGATTTACATTTTATTGTTTTCTCTATATTGGGCACAGGGATTACCTGTAGGTTTCATGACCCATGCCTTACCCGTAATTTTAAGGGCACAAGGTGTCTCTTTAGCACATATCGGTGGTTTTGGTTTACTGATGCTGCCTTGGTCGATCAAAATCTTTTGGGCGACATATGTTGATCGTTTTGCACTCTCTCGTTTAGGACATTACCGTAGCTGGATCATTCCGACGCAATTATCCAGTGTTTGTATTTTGGTTATTTTGTCATTTTTCCCTATTCAAGTACTTGATCAACCTAGTTATTTATTTATTTTCTTTCTCTTACTTTTCTTGATGAATTTTACTGGTGCGACACAAGATATTGCCACAGATGCTTTAGCTATCAATTTACTCAAACAGGATCAACAGCATTGGGGCAATACATTTCAAGTGATTGGTTCACGCTTAGGATTTATTGTTGGTGGTGGAGCAGTGCTTTGGTGTTTAGATTGGTTAAATTGGCAAAAGACCTTTCTTATTTTAGCCATGTTGGTCTTTTTGAATACCCTACCTATTTTGTTTTATCGAGAGCCTAGGCATGATTTTACAAATAGCGCGCAGACAACTTCTTCGATTTCATTTAGCCAATCAATTAAAAAATATCTTACTTATTTTACATCTTCTCAAGAGTTAAAAACGTGGTTGATGGTCTTATTGAGCTTTAAAGTTGCTGATGGTTTGGCAGGACCATTATTAAAACCTTTGATGGTAGATATGGGCCTAAATTACACCCAAATAGGCATTTTTATCACCATATTTGGTGCTATGGCGGCGCTGCTAGGAGCAGGTGTTGCAGGGCTTTTATTGAAACATTTTTCCAGAATACGATGCTTAATTACTTTCTCAATTCTGAAGATTATCAGTTTAGTAGCTTATACAGGCATTGCTTATGGGTATGAAACTAATCAGCAGATTACTCCATTTTGGTTATATATCGTCAATGCATTTGAAGATGCATGTTCAGCAATGTTATTGGTGGTCATCTTAACTTTGATTATGCAGTACAGTCGCAAAGCATTTGCAGGTACAGATTTTACTTTTCAGGTATCGATTATGGCTACGATGAGTGGTTTACTGTACTTAGGAAGTGGAATTTTGGCTGATGCAATTGGATATTATCGTTACTTATGTTTGATTTGTATGATTGCTATTTTTTGTCTATTCCCGATTTTCTATTGGAAAGAAAATACAAGATGAAAACAAATTTTTATTACAAATTTCTTTTAATATTTCTTAATTTTGAAATATAAATGATGGTTTTTATATTGCTTCATCGGCAAAGTTTATTGTTTTAACTCAAAGTCTCGTGATTGTGCATAAGTATTTTTCATGGAATAGTGTTTTAAAAAATATTATTTAATTTATTGAAATTTATTAATAAAAAAATATTTTTTATAGAACTTATAAAATGTAATTGATGTGTATAAAAATTAAACTTTAGTCGAAAATAGAATAAATAAATAAGATTTTAATCGTTTTGTCATATAAAGTTAATGTGTAGGATTTGTTACAAATTTAGCTAGGACGTAAACAATGAAAATCAAAATTGTAACAGCAGCAGTGCTTGGTTTACTCGCAACTTCAACATTCGCAGCACCAACAATCTATGGTGAGATTGATGCCAGTGTTGATTATTTACCAGAAAAAAATGCAAAGACTGCTAATCGAGATGTTTGGGAAATCAGCTCAAATAGTTCGTTTATTGGAATCAAAGGCGACGAAAAGCTAACAGATCGTTTAAGCGCTGTTTATGCTGCGGAATGGGGCTTAAGCGCTGATGGTGATAGCACTGATTGGACGCAACGTAACCGCTTTGTTGGTTTAAAAGACAGTCAATTAGGTACAATTAAAATTGGCGTACATGATACCCCAGTTAAGCAATTGTCGAGCGCTGTTGATACGTTTAATAACTATGTGGCAAACAAAGCTGATGTGAATGGTATTTTTACTGGTGAAAATCGTATTAGCAATGTCGTTGTTTACGAATCTCCTGCAGTAAAAGTACCTGTATTAGATGGTGCAATTAAAGTAAATGCTTTATTGGCAACAGGTGAAGCAACCGGCATTGATAACAGTAAATCAGGTGTTGCAAAAGTTGCTGGAAGAGGCCTAGGTGATTCTTGGTCAGCTTCAGCGAGTTTTGAAAGCCCATTATTAGTTGCTGGTATTGGATATGACAAAGCGATTCCTAGTAATTTCTTAGGACGTGGTATTCTAAATGCTAATGCTTCTGATAAGGCGATTGCAGGGAGTCAATTATTTGCTGCTGCAAATACAGTTCGTGCAATTGGTCGTTTAAATCCAGTAGAAGGCTTGGCATTAAAAGCACTTTATCAAACGTCTGAAGTTGAAAAAGCATTAGGCAATGCTGCTGGATCTGAAAATATTGATGATGCTCAAGGTTGGTTAATTGGTGCTGAATATAATATTCCGCAAGCAAAAAATTGGACGGTGAAAGGTCAATATAGCCAAAATGATACGAGTTTTAAAAACAACACGGCAGATTTTAAAGCCAAACAAGTGATTGCTGGTGCTGACTATGCATTTAGCAAACAAGTTAAAACATATGGTTATGCGGGTTATCTAACGCTTGAACAAGCGGACAAAAAAGATAAGCAACCTGTAGCAGGGTTAGGTTTAGAATTTAAATTCTAATATCTTGTATCTAAAAACACCCCCTAAGTTTGACTTAGGGGGTGTTTTTTTATTTCTATTTTATTATGTTGTAATATAATCATTTAACTGAATAAAATGATTTTCGACAATAACACTAAGACAAATTTTAGATGGAAAGTAAATGGAATTCATTGTTTTAAAATGAATTATTTTGACATATGCTTTGATGCCTAGATCTAGATCCATTGTTTTGTTAACTCTCAATTATTTAGTTTAAGTCATTTTTAAGTTTTTATTCTTATCTTAAGCAAGTTAAGAAATCTATTTTCAGACTGTGAAGATCATGTTCCTACAGAAACTCAAAACCAAATCGATATCCTTGTTTGCATTTAATCTATTGCTTGCAATATGGTTAGGTATTTTTCTTAACTTTGCTTTTTATGAAAAAATCCAATCGCTTACGCCCTATACTGGGATAAAAGCGGGAATGTTTGTCGCAGCATCCATTATTGTAGTTGTTGCAGCTTATCATTTTATTTTTCAGCTTTTTAACTGGAAATGGACAGCAAAACCAATAGCTATCGCTTTAGTTTTTATTGGTGGCTTTGCTTCATATACTGTGAATACGCTTGGTGTTTTAATTACATCAGATCAAGTGCAAAATTTAATGCAAACTGATGTTGCTGAAGCACGTGATACATGGTCTTGGCATTTGGTTGTATGGACATTAGGAATGACTGTACTTCCCATCATTGCAATTTTGATGGTGAAGTTAAAGCCTGAACCAATCCTGCGTCAAATTGTAAAAAAAGTGATTGCTTCAATTGTTTCATTGGCTTTGGTTGGTGGATTATTGTTTGTTTTTTACGTTGATTTTGCAGCGATATTCCGTGAAAACCGTGATTTGAAGGGAATGATCTCACCGCAAAATATGATTGCTTCATTTGCTTCATATTATAAGAAGAAAGCACCTAAAGAAAATTTACCGTTAGTGACTTATGGTGAAGATGCTTCAATGCAGAAAGCGAATGTTACTGCTTTACCTAAATTGATGGTTTTAGTGGTGGGTGAGACGGCACGTGCAGAAAACTTTTCTTTGAATGGCTACGCTAAGAATACCAATCCGAAGCTTGCGAAACAGGATTTAATTAATTTTGCTCAAGTGAGCTCTTGTGGTACAGCGACAGCTGTTTCCGTACCATGCATGTTCTCTGGTATGCCACGTAAAGAATATGATGAACGACTTGCAAGCCATCGTGAAGGTCTACTTGATATTGCAAAACGTGCAGGTTATCAAGTGACATGGATTGATAATAATTCTGGTTGTAAGGGAACTTGTGATCGAGTTGAACAATTTAATATTCCAGAGCCAATTCAAAAGAAATGGTGTAAAGATGAAGAGTGTTTTGATGATATTTTAATTGATAGCTTGAAAGCATATCTTGCAACAATTCCTAAAGATGATACGCGTCCACGCTTAGTTGTACTACATCAAATGGGTAGTCATGGTCCAGCCTATTACAAACGTATTCCAGCAGAATTTAAAGTTTTTAAACCGACCTGTGATACCAATGCGATTCAAGGTTGTTCGCGTGATGCACTTGTGAATAGTTATGATAATACCTTGCTTTATACGGATTATGTTTTGGACTCATTGATTGAAACGTTAAAAGGTCAAACACAGCACGAAGCAGGCTTGTGGTATTTATCGGATCACGGTGAATCAACAGGTGAAAGTGGTATGTATTTACATGGAGCGCCATATGCAATTGCCCCGACTCAACAAACCCATGTTCCAATGTTTATGTGGTTCTCTGATCTTTGGAAAAAGCAAGCTCCAGAACAAATGAAATGTTTAGCGAAGCAAAATAAGAGTGTATTGAGTCAAGACAATTTGTTTCCAACGATGTTGAGTTTACTCGATGTCAAAACCAAGGTGATTGACCCTAAAAATGACATGTTAGCGACATGTTCCAACCCATAAGGTGAGATAAAGTCATGACCAAAATCTTGATGATCGAAGATGATTTTATGATTGCAGAGTCAACATTGACTCTGTTGCGCTACCATCAATTCGAGGTAGAGTGGGTCAATAATGGCGTAGATGGGCTGTCCTTATTAGCAAAGCATAATTTTGATTTAGTTTTGCTTGATTTAGGTTTACCCATGATGGATGGTATGCAGGTATTGAGACAAATCCGTCAACGTAGTGCACTTCCAGTATTGATCATTTCAGCAAGAGATCAACTGCAAAACCGTGTCGATGGGTTGAATCAAGGTGCGGATGATTACCTAATTAAACCTTATGAGTTCGATGAGTTATTGGCACGAATTAATGCACTATTACGTCGAGGTCATGCAGAAACAGCACAACTTAAAAATCAATCGCAGTTATTGAAAAATGGTGATTTGGTTCTTGATGTTGAGCAGCATTTGGCGACCTTCAAAGGACAACAGATTGAGTTATCAAACCGTGAATGGGCAATTTTAATTCCGCTTGTGAGCCATCCAAATAAAATCTTCTCCAAAGCAAATCTTGAAGATAAGCTTTATGATTTTGATAGTGAGGTGACCAGTAATACCATAGAAGTTTATGTACATCACTTACGTGCAAAACTAGGTAAAGATTTTATTCGAACCATCCGTGGTTTGGGTTACCGACTGGGACAATCATAAATATTTATGAAAATATCTAAGCAATACTCACTGAAAAAAAGACTGATTTGGGGAACTTCGGTCTTTAGTTTGCTGCTTGGATGTTTATTAATCTTTACAGCTTATAAAACAGCTTTACATGAAGTTGATGAGATTCTTGATACACAAATGCAATATATGGCTGAGCGTTCGACTGCTCAGCCATTAACAACTGTTGCGAGTAAAGTTGAATTGCATCGCACATATCACGAAGAAGATTTGTTGGTTGATATTTGGGCTTATAAAGATCAAAGTCATTTATGGCATCAAACACACTTACTCATCCCCCCTGTAAAACAAGCAGGTTTTTATAGCCAAGAAACGCCACAAGGCAAATGGCGTGTCTATGTGATTCCTTTAAAAGACTATCAAATACAAGTTAGTCAGCAGGAAGATGTTCGCCAATCATTTGCTTGGGAATTGGCAGGGAGTATGTTTGTTCCCTATATCATTTTATTGCCTTTTGCGATTTTAGTTTTAGCTTTTATCATTCGTTTGAGTTTAAAACCTCTCGACGATTTCAAAACAGAATTAAAGCGACGTGATTCAGATGGTTTAGCGCCCATTGATGGCAATCATTATCCTCAAGAGTTGATCCCAACTATTGAGGAGATGAATCATTTATTTGAACGAATTCAACATGCTCAAACCGAACAAAAGCAGTTTATAGCAGATGCTGCACATGAATTACGAACACCCGTCACTGCACTCAATTTACAGACCAAGATCCTGATTAGCCAATTTCCTGAACATGAAGCATTGCAAAATTTGAGTAAAGGCTTGGCGCGTATTCAGCATTTGGTGACGCAGCTTTTAGCTTTAGCAAAACAAGATGTTGGATTAAGTTTAATCGAACCAAATACTCACTTTCGTTTGAATGATGTCGCACTCAATTGTGTTGAACAGCTTGTTAATCTTGCAATGCAAAAAGAAATTGACTTAGGTTTTGAACGTAACGATTTGATAGAAATGCAAAGCCTTGAATCAACTGTTCATTCAATTATTTTTAATCTGATTGATAACGCGATTAAGTACACTCCAGATCAAGGTATTATTAACATTTCAGTTTACAGTGACAGTGACGATTTTGCTTGCATTCAAATTGAAGATAGCGGTGTCGGTATTGATGCTGAACAGTACGATAAAGTTCTAAAACGTTTTTATCGAGTGCATCATCATTTAGAGGTGGGCAGTGGTCTCGGACTTTCAATTGTCGATAAAGCCACGCAGCGACTAGGTGGAAGCCTAGTTCTATCTCGAAGTCTTGATTTAGGTGGTTTATCTGTTTTGGTTCGTTTACCTAAAAAGCTCTAAATTTGTTTCTCGATGATTTGAGTTATTGAATTATCAAATGAGTTAAGTAATTGTTTCGGAATGCTCTTTTAAGTAACGTAAAAATAAAACACATTTCTGAATACGTTTGCCATCATTACCAATTTTTCTAATATTAAAATTAAGAATCCATTTTAAACGTTTTCCAACTTTACATATGTCATTATAAACTTGTGGTTCAGTCAGTAAAGTAGGATAAAGAATTTGACTAGCATCGGATAATTGCTCAAATTCGAAATGATAAGCAGTAGAAAAAATAAATAACAACCAGTCACGAACAAAACAGTCATGCAAACTTAATACTTCACGAGGATCTGTTTCAAAATCAATAAAACTAAAATTATTATTTTTATCGACTAAAATATTTCGAGCAAATGCTTCGCTTAAATAACCTTGTTTAGTATGAATATATTGAATCGCTTGAATTGCTTGGTTAAATAAAAGAGATTTTGAATGAATATCATTTTTGCATTTAGCTAATGCTTGATCAAGTTGTTTAACTTTAGTCTTGTGCTGTGCTCCAACATCCTCCAGCAGAATTCCTTTTTGGGAAATAGCAAGTACGTTTGAAGTTGAAATACCTAAGGATTTGAGTGATTGAATTCGTTTGTATTCACATTGAATAGCATCGGAACCACCTTGATTTGGAACTGGAGTAATTGCACCTAAATTAAATATTTTTGCTAACCACTTTAATGGCACGTAAAGCCACAAACTATGACGTTCTGAGGCTTTTTTTAACCATACTTTATGGGAACCTAGATCATATGCTTGAATGGAAGATTGTTGCTTAGTTAAAGTGGTTTCTAAGAAGTTTTGAAAGTCATCCATCAGCAGCAAACAGTACCTAAGTGATTATCATGATAGTGCATGAAGCCATGCGAGTAGAGTCTCACTTTATCATATCATGATTCATTTGCGTTACAGAATTAGCCGCTGCATGAGCTAAATGACGTTTATACGTGATCATATAGACCACAACATTGATAGCAAAGCAAATCCAAGCTGTCCATAAATTATGGCTGAGGAAATGAGCACCACGCATCATTTGCGTCCAGCCCATAACAAACCCAATTAATATACCTGAGAATAAGTAAAACCAAGCTCTTTTGTTTTGATCAAGACGATAAACAAAATAGCCTGTGACTAAGGCAAAGCCTGTACTTGCATGTCCACCTGGAAAACAATGCCCAGCTGTTGCTGAAAAATCCCAAATAAAGCCTGTTATTGTCTTATGGGTCATATCCCATGGACATGCATGTGCAGCTTGAGCTTTGATTAGACCAATAGTGCACGTACACAGCATACTAACCCAAAACATATAGCCATATTGCCAACGTTTCACTTTGAGTTTTTCTATTTTAAAAGAAGCGATCCATAATAAGAAAAAACTTACGTATACGAAAGTTAAGACTTTTTTAACATAACTATGATTAAGTGTTGCAAGATACCAATCACCCTTTAATGCAAAATCACCAAAAGTTCCTACCCATGGTTGGATCAAATAGAGATCTATTGCCCCACCGACTGGAAACACGAATAAGAGGATAAAAAAACTCACAAATAATAAGAAACTTGCGATTAAGAAGAAACGTGTTTTTAAAATCATAGAGCATGCAATTCGGCAGAATGATAGCTTGGTTATTTAATAATTTGAAACTTAATTATCTCTTAAAATGTTCATAAAAAAAGCGGCTTAATAGCCGCTTTAAAAATTATTTTTAGAACATTGATTCTTCTGAATTTGCTGAAATTTTATGAATTGAAAGATCCGCACCACGATATTCATCTTCTTGAGAAAGGCGAATCCCCATCGTAACTTTCAATATGCCATAAACGGTGAAACCACCAGCAAGCGCAATCACAATGCCTAAAACCGTTCCAATGATTTGAGAAATGATAGAGACACCTCCTAAACCACCTAATGCTTGTAGACCAAATATGCCTGCCGCAATCCCACCAAATGCACCACATACGCCATGTAAAGGCCATACACCCAAAACATCATCTACTTTAAGTTTATTTTGTGTATAAGTGAATAAATACACAAACAAAGCACCCGCAGCACCACCAATTACAAGCGCACCAATTGGGTGCACGATATCGGAACCTGCACAGATTGCGACCAAACCTGCGAGAGGGCCATTATGTAAGAAACCAGGGTCATCTTTACCCATGAAGTTTGCTGACAATGTACCACCAACCATTGCCATAAGAGAGTTAATCGCAACTAACCCTGAAATAGCATCAACGCGTTGTGCGCTCATGACATTAAAGCCAAACCAACCCACAATTAAAATCCATGAACCTAAAGCAAGGAATGGAATCGATGACGGCGGATGTGCGCTTACGCGACCATCATGCTTATAACGACCATGACGCGCGCCAAGTAAAATCACTGCGGCTAAGGCAATCCAACCGCCCATTGCATGTACGACAACTGAACCTGCGAAGTCATGGAAGCTTGCACCAAAAGAGCTTTCTAACCATTTTTGAAAGCCGTAGTTACCATTCCAAATCATGCCTTCGAAGAAAGGATATATTAAAGCAACCAGAATTAAAGTGGCGATTGCTTGTGAACGCATTTTGGCGCGTTCTGCGATGCCGCCAGAAATAATTGCTGGAATCGCTGCTGCGAAGGTGAGTAAGAAAAAGCAACGCATTAGGTTATACCCATGGTCAGCCGCTAAAGTGCTTCCTGCATGGAAAAAGTTTTGTCCGTATGCAATCCAGTAACCGACAAAGAAATAAGCGATTGCTGAAATCGCAAAATCGGTCAGAATTTTACTGAGTGCATTGACTTGGTTTTTGTGGCGGACTGTACCAAGCTCAAGAAATGCAAAACCTGCATGCATTGCCAATACGAGTACTGCACCGAGCAGTAAGAAAAATAGATCTACGTTTTGCATAGTGGTGCTCAAAAAAAGTGCTAAATTTAATTTCGATGCAAACATTTGATTCGTTTTTTGCACCAAAATAGATTTAGTAAATCTAAAAACTTAAGCTGTCGTTGAACAACTCAATTTGATAAAAAATATAATGCAAAAAACGCACCAATTTAGAAAGTAAATTATAATTTTGGTGAAAAGTGGTGCATTTTGCTTAAAAATAGCACCATTTATTATGCTTTGAGAACTAAATTTTAAAATATGAATGCGTTATTGCAACCGAAAATTACAGTCTAAGCTCGGGCAATAGAACTTGAGTCTATTTTCATCGGATTCAGTATTTTTCCAAGAACATTCGTTACTTTGACTTAATAATTCATAAAAGATCTTTGATATATTGCTGAGTTTAAAAAGTGATTTGCTATAGGGTGCAAATGAACATATTTCGCATAGATTCCTTTCGTAATCGACTACTGGTCCTGTTTGCAGGGATGTCTTTTATGTTTGGACTATGTATTACTTTATATATTGGTAAGACTGCTTCGGCGCAAATGAGTCAAACCAGCGGTCAGACCTTATATATTGCAGCGAAAAGTATTAGTAATACCTTGGCAAACTCGCTTACAGAACGTGAGCGAGAAATGGTGTTATTAAGCCAATCTCCATTTTTTGCTGAAGCTGATTTTCATAACCCGCGAGTACAGCAACAACTTGAGCAAGTCAAAAAGTCTTATAAATATTATGCTTGGTTAGGGATTGCCAATACTCAGGGGCAAGTCGTCGTTGCAGCTAATCATTTACTAGAAGGGGCAGATGTTTCAGAACGCCCGTGGTTTATTCATGGTGTAAATCAAGTCTATCTAGGCGATGTACATAAAGCTGTTTTACTGGCCAAGAAAATTAAAGCGATTAATCCTAATGAACCATTACGTTTTATTGATTTCGCTACGCCAATTTATGATCCATCGACACATAAAATTAAAGGCGTTTTGGCTGCACATGCAGATTGGAGTTGGGCGAGCCATGTATTAAGTAGTTCATTATCGGAAAATGCTGCACAACGCGGTATTGAGGTATTTATTGTCAATCAGCATGGTGAAATTCTATATCCATTTAAAAGCATTGGACAAGTTCAGCCTCCTACATTTCAGGCAAATCGTGGACATTATTTTTTGCATAATTGGAATGAAAAACAACAGTATTTAACTACAGATGTTCCCGTGCTTTCTCAAACTAAGAGTAATTTAGGTTGGCACGTGATTATTCGTCAGCCCATTTCGATTGCTTTAGCAGAGGTGAAATCACTGCAACATAAAATATTAGCTTTGGGCTTTATTTTGTCATTATTGCTGTTGCTACTTACTTATAAATTGGCGAATAAGTTTAGCCGTCCGATTGAATTATTAGCAGATTCAGCGCATGCAGTAGAAAAAGGGCAAGAAGATATTCAATTTGAAGCTCAAACCAGTATTCGTGAAATTCAAGGTTTATCTCAATCGTTGCAAAGCATGACCGACACCTTGCTTACTCAAAAGCATCAACTTCAAGATGCCAATGCCACACTTGAGCAAAAAGTTGCAGAACGTACGCACGAACTACAAGTTGCCAATGTCGAGTTAGCTCATATTGCACGTTATGACGCACTTACGGGCTTACATAATCGCCGTGCTTTCAATGATTATTTATCCTATCTATTTACTCAAATGTCACGTACACAACATACTTATGCAGTGCTGTTAATGGATATCGATTTCTTTAAAAAGGTGAATGATACCTTTGGACATGAAATAGGCGATCAGGTATTGCAACGTGTTGCAGAAATTCTTCCAACCGCTTTACGGATTACTGATTTCGTCGCACGTTTAGGTGGCGAAGAGTTTATTGCTTTGTTGCCTGCTACTTCATTGGATGGAGCTGCGATATTGGCAGAGAAAATCCGATCTACGATTGAGCAAGAACAAATTATTGTAAATCACGCCATCAGTTTAAGTATTGGTGTAAGTGTAGTCCAGTTAGATGATACTGATATGAATGATGCGATTCGTCGTGCAGATAAAAATTTGTATATTGCGAAGCAGCAAGGACGTAATCGAGTGATTTCTTGACTGCTATTGCCATAGTGGATTAGAAAGTTGATTTAAATAGCTTTGGCAAAGCACTACTTTTAATATTTGATTATTGCTAGGGTTTTTAAAATTTTTAGGTGAATGAGCATGCCCTTTGATCTCAAAGTTAGTTTACAACAAAGGGCTGAGCCGTCTGCGCAGCAGAAAAAGTTGAATCGTCTCATCGATCAAATTGAACAGCAAAAAATTAGCCTTAGCATGTGGCAAAATGCCCAAGCTGAAATTCAGCAACATACACGGCAAAAACTTTTACCCGTGTATAGTGAACTCCATGAAATACTATTTCAGCAGTTAGAACAACTTTGGAATATGTTACACAGCCATGAGTTTTCCAAAGCGGATATGCAGCAACTCGATGAAAAAATTGCTCAGCTTGCTCAATTTTTAAAGCGCTCCAAAATGTTGAAAGACGAACAGCTAAAGCTAGTCAAGCAGATTGATACTTTTTATCAGCAACATGCACAGCAATCGGTTAAAAAGAATAAAAAACTACAGTCAGCCAAGTTTGAATCTGATGAAAATTTTGAGCAGGATGCAGCATTAGAACGCGATGACTTTGAGCAGTATGTGGCTGAGCAACAACATGCACGGGAACAAGCCAAGCAACTGAGGCAACAGCAGAAACGTGAGCAAGCTGAGCAGATGGCAGCACAGTCGTTGAAAACCGTGTATTTAAAGATTGCTGTGATGATTCATCCTGACCGTGAGCGAGATGAAACTAAGAAAGCAGAAAAAACTGAGTTATTTCAACAGGCAAGCCAGGCTTATGAACGGCAGGATTTATTTTATTTGCTCAAATTCCAATTACAACTTGAACAGAATAAAGGTGTAGGGGCGAAAGAGTTATCTGCGGAGCAAGTGAAGTTTTATAAATTGGCTTTGGATGCGCAAAGTCAACAGCTTGAAAGCCAAATTGATGAGATTTTAGATTCCTTTCAGTTGGTGAAAAAAGTCAAAGCCGAGCATGTGCATATGAGTGATGTGTATAAAGCCATAGATGCGGACTGTGCTGAGTTAAAGCAGCAGTTGAAGTGGGAAAAAGAACGTTTAAAGCATATGAAAAAGCTGAGTGGGGTAGAGATGTTATTGGGGCATGGGGTGCTTTGATTATTATATTTTAGAGATAAAGTCTAAATTTGTGAGTAAAAAACATACATAAAGTAATTATTTAATGTTGTAATTAGAGTTTGATAATACTAAATATTGTCTGAATAAATAAAATGTTATATGAATAACAGCAATAAATTTCTGAAATAAAATAAATGCCAAACTATATAGCAATTGAAAAGAAAATAGAAAATTCAAAATCTTATGCATTACTACAAATGGCACATACAGATGATCTGATTCGAAGTTATTGTGCAAGATATTGGTATGAATGTGCTGTTCACTTAAAGGATGACCCTGCTCTTCAAGTGCGAATTGAGATAGCTAAAAATTGGTATGATTTAGCAAAACAATTAGTAACTGATGAAGCTGATAATGTAAGAGTTGAAGTGGCGGCAAAATGGTATGACCTCGCTCAAAAACTTACGAATGATTCATCTGAAGAAGTTCGAGCAAAAATTGCAGCAAAGTGGTTTGAATTAGCCAAAGAATTAATCAAAGATCAGTCTACTTATGTTCAATCTGCTTGTGTTGCAAATTGGTATGAGTTAGCTGTTAAAACTTTAGATCATAATCAATCTATTGATATTTCTGTTAAAGTTGCGTGTGTTGCGTCGTGGCATGATTTGGCGATACGAGTTATTGATGAAGGTGAAACTGATGTTTCTGTGATCAATGTCTGTATTCGTAAATGGCATGATATTGCTGCGCGTTATATCGATTCTCCTATTGTTAGTCATCGATTTATGGCTGCAAAATGTTGGCATGATCTTGCAGAACAATTGCTGCATGATCCTGAATCTTTTGTTCGTGCATATTGTGCTGAGTGGTATGATTTTGCAGTTAATTTATTTAATGATACGAGTACTAAAGTGAGACAAGAGTGCGCGGCTAATTGGTATGACCTTGCAATACAATTATTAGATGATAAAGACTCACAGGTGAAAAAAATTGCAAAAATGACCGTTAAGAAAAATAAATAAAAATAGTAAATACATGTGGATATTAAAGAATGGGAAATAGCCCAATAATATTTTTAAGTATTGATAATGAAGAAAAACTTTATTACTTTAACTTCGCAAATAAAAAAATCGATCAATCAAATATATCAAGAACACAGCGTGCAGCAAACGGTTATGGTGTTTTTGTGGAAATAGATAAAGAGAAGAAATTAGCAGCAATTTTGGGTTTTGATGAGTCAGTTTACTTTTTATTTGATAGGTCATTGTATCGTTTGGATGATAAGAGCTTAACAGTGATTCAAAAAGATGGTTTTCTGAAAAATACTTTTCAATTGTTCGTTAATGGGCAAAAGAAACTTAATATTCGCTATAAACAAATATGGGATATTGATAACGATATTTTCTTGGATGTGAAAAACTGGTTGGAGATGAAACCTAGAGAGAAACTTCTTTTTGAATTGAGTAAATATGCAAATTTTTTAAAAGAGGATAATCTTGAAATAAGAGCTGATTCTAGTTAATAAAAATAATTTTCACTTAAGTATTGAGTAGTTATCATTTATTTAATTGAAATTTGATTGGTCGAAATCTAATAGAATTTGAAGTAGTAAAGGCTAAATTTATGATGAAAAATTTAGCCTTGTCGATTTAAAATTTAAGTTTAATAATACAAGGAGTATAGTATTCAATTTTTCTATACTCTGTTCCATACTCATTATTTTTAGTATCAAAAATACTTCTTTGTATCCAATTTTCACACGCATCAAATTTGTAGTTTATATAGTTAACATCAGTATCATGGTTACTATAGTTAATAATTTTAGCTAATACATTGTTGTTATATTTATATTCTATTTTAGAATTTTCTCTCATGTCTTTTAAAGTTGATATTGTCATTCCATTATTTTCATATATTTTTTCAAGTGGTGGCATGAAGTGGTATGGTGGCGCATTTGTTAAGGTTATTGTTTCAAGTTGATTGGTGCTCTGATTCAACTTAACAGTTTGGATAGTCATAAGTTGAAGCTTCCCATCAGGCATATTTGCATATTGTTTATATGTTTCAGTATTATGTGTGTATTCAATTAATGTCTTTTTAGAAAGGATATTCGGTGCAATTTGAGGGTAATAGGCAATTATTTGTGGTCTATTTTTTTCATCATACTTCGTAACAGTGCCGATAAGATAGTTTGCTCTATCTTTGTTTTGTGCATTCATATATACATGATGCTTTATTAATTTAGACGTTTTTTTATCGAATTCCCATTCCTGACCAAGTAATCCCATTGAAGCATCAATTTGAAGTAGAGTTCCATTTGGTAGGAAATTTAATTGTGCCTCATCATATTTGAAAGAGCTATTTTTTTGAGTGGACCATAATTTTAATGTTTTTACTTCTCCTTTTAAATATAAATCATTTTTATTAATTATTAATTTTTCTGGAATTTCAATTTGTGCATATGAGAGCATACTGATCATGGAAAATTGAAATATTAAAAAGATTTTAAGAATTTTCATTTAATATGCCTTAATAAATTATAAAGGGCTGATTATTCAGCCCTTTATATTACAGATTAAATTGTAGCCTTTAAAGATTAAAGCGCCGCAATCTGCTCCATATTCGCTTTAATCTTCACTAACTGATCAGCAAACTCAGCCAATTTTGCTTTTTCACCCTCAACTACAGCCGCTGGTGCTTTCGCCACAAAACCTTCATTACCAAGCTTAGTCGCAATTTGGTCATGCTGCTTTTGTACTTTGTCTAAGTCTTTTTGTAGGCGACTAAGTTCCGCTTTCGGGTCAATTAAACCTTTCATTGGAACAAATACAGACACATGACCTACAACAGATGAAGACGACAATGGTGGTTGTTCAGCATCCGCCAAGAAGGTAATGCTTTCTACTTTCGCCAAAGCTTTAAATAGAGCTTCAATACGTGTGATCTGTGCTTTTTCAGCTTCCGTTGTGTTTTGAAGCAATACTGGTAATAAACGTGCATTACCTAAGCCCATTTCACCACGGATGTTACGTACCGCACCAATCAAACCTTGTAACCACTGCATGTCCGCTTCAGCTTGCTCATTGATTTTCTCTTGAGCAGGCACAGGATATGCCGCAGTCATAATAGTTTTGCCTTCAATACCCAGCATTGGCGCAAGCGTTTGCCAAATTTCTTCAGTCAAGTACGGCATAATCGGGTGAGCCAAACGTAAAGATGCTTCCATCACAGCCAATAACACACGACGAACTTCAGCTTTACGCTCTTCTGACACTTCAGCATCGTTCAATATTGGCTTGGTGAGTTCTACATACCAGTCACAGTATTCATTCCAAATAAAGTCGTAGATCGCTTGTGCAGCTAAATCTAAACGATAGGTTGCAAAGGCTTGTTGAACCGCAGCTTCAGCTTTTTGTAGACGGCTGATAATCCATTGTTCAGGTAACTCCCAAAGATCAGGACGAGCAGTTTGACCAACCGTTTGACCTTCAACATTCATCAATACGAAACGGGTTGCGTTCCAGATTTTATTACAGAAGTTACGATAACCTTCAACACGCTTCATGTCGAATTTGATGTCGCGACCTGTGTTCGCGAGTGCACAGAAGGTGAAACGAACGGCATCTGTACCATAAGCTTGAATGCCTTCTGGGAATTCTTTACGGGTTGATTTTTCAATCTTCGCTGCTTGTTTCGGGTTCATTAAACCTGTAGTACGTTTTTGTACTAAAGTTTCAATATCTACACCATCAATCAAGTCGAGTGGGTCAAGTACGTTACCTTTCGACTTAGACATCTTCTGACCTTCGCCATCACGAACTAAACCATGTACATAGACAGTTTTGAACGGAACTTGAGACGTACCATCTTCATTTTTCATGAAGTGCATGGTCATCATGATCATGCGTGCAACCCAGAAGAAGATAATATCAAAACCAGTCACCAACACATCAGTCGGGTGGAAGGTATTGAGGAAATAGTTTTCCGCATCTTTTGCTTTGTCGCCAGTCCAACCTAAAGTTGAGAATGTCCAAAGTGCAGAAGAGAACCATGTATCCAATACGTCTTCATCTTGGTTCAATGTAACATCAGCAGGGATGTTATTATTGGCACGAACTTCTGCTTCGTCACGACCAACGAATACATTACCTTCAGCATCGTACCAAGCGGGGATACGATGACCCCACCAAAGCTGACGTGAAATACACCAGTCTTGAATGTTGTTCATCCATGCCATGTACATGTTGCTGTACTGCTCAGGTACAAATTTGATGTCACCATCTTTCACTGCTTTAATAGCTGGTTCAGCAAGCGGTGCAATTTTGACATACCATTGGTCAGTCAATAATGGCTCAACGATCACACCTGAACGGTCACCGCGAGGTGGTTTCAACGTATAAGGTTGAATTTGATCTAACCAGCCTTCAGCTTCAGCTTGTTCAACCAATTTCTTACGTGCAGCAAAACGCTCTAAACCAATGTAGTCTGCTGGTGCAGCGATGGTTTTAGAAATTTGCTCGCCTGCTTTGGCGATGTATTCAAACTCAGCCAATACTTCCGCATTTTTGTTAAAGATGTTGATAATCGGCAATTCACAACGCTTACCGACTTCATAGTCATTGAAGTCATGTGCAGGCGTAATTTTTACACAGCCTGTGCCGAATTCTTTATCAACATATTCATCTTTAACAATTGGAACTGCGCGACCTGTAATTGGCAGGATAATATTTTGACCTACAAGGTGTGAATAACGCTCATCATCAAGTGCAACAGCAACGGCGGTATCGCCTAATAAAGTTTCAGGACGTGTGGTTGCGACAACAATGTGATCTTTACCATCGTGCGTGCGGAGTGATTTGTCTTCAAAGAAGTATTTGAAGTGCCACAATGAACCTGCTTCTTCTTTGTCTGATTCAACTTCAAGATCAGAAAGGGCAGTTTGTAGTTTCGGGTCCCAGTTTACCAAACGTTTACCGCGATAAATTAAGCCATCTTCATGCAGTTTAACGAAGACTTCTTTCACCGCATTGGATAAACCTTCATCCATGGTGAAGCGTTCACGTGACCAGTCAACAGAAGAACCTAAACGGCGAATTTGACGAGTAATCGTACCACCAGATTGTTCTTTCCATTCCCAAATTTTTTCAATGAACTTTTCACGACCCAAGTCATGACGGCTGATGTTTTGTGCGCCAAGCTGACGTTCTACGACCATTTGTGTTGCAATACCGGCATGGTCAGTACCCGGTTGCCATAAGGTATTTTTACCAGACATACGGTTATAGCGAGTCAAAGCATCCATGATGGCATTGTTAAAACCATGACCCATGTGCAAGCTGCCCGTGACGTTTGGTGGTGGAATCATGATACAGAATGATTCACCTTGACCTGAGGGTTTAAAATAACCTTGTTGTTCCCAGATTTGGTACCATTTCTTTTCGATCTCAGTTGGATCGTAAGTAGTTGCAATATTTTGAGCAGATTGAGCGTCAGTCATAGTACAGAAGATTAAAATTGAATAAAAAATTAGATCTATTGTAGCAAAAAAATGATGAATATTTTCATCAAAAAAAGTCGATGAAAACAGTTGGTTTTTTTCTTGAAAAAAGTTAGATTTATGTGTGTTACATCACACAATTAAAAATGTTTAAGCATAAAACAACGATATAAAAATATTAAAACTTAAAAATGGATGGTTACGATGAGTTATTCAATTCTATTAAAAATCAATGAAGTAACTTATGATAAGTTTGAGACGATTCGTCAGCAACTCAATGATGGAACGAGTGCGAGTCAATCTAGAGTTCTAGGTGAAGTACTTTCAGAAATTGCTTGTGACATCGTAGAACAAGTTTTTTCAGTATTATTGATTCAAAATAGTCAACCTACAGCGATATCGCAGAAATATAAGACTGAATCTGAAAAAGTAATTCAACAAATTATTGGTGCAGTACGTCGATATATGCCTTGGTCAATCGCATTATTTGGTAATGAGCGGCTTTGTCCTTTTGTGAACTATTTTTCTAATATGATTAAATATCATGATCAGCAAGTTTATGTAGCTTATCCAATTGATCGAAACCTAGTACAACAGGCACACGCGTTAGTTGCACAGATCAAAAACAATGAAATCAATGATATGGCAGATGTGTTCCATACGTTGATTCAGATTGTAGACTTAGGTGTAACTAATCTAATTCGTGAGCCAAAAAAATGCCTAAATTTCAATAAGGTGGTGGATAAAACTTTAAATGGGGTGATTAATATAACGGCACAACTCAGTTATAAGCGTTTAGAGAAAATGAGTAACCAAGTAGACTCAAATACGGCAACAGATTGCGTTAATCACTTTTTGGCATTTATGCATGTTGATCGTGAATAGAATGTGGTAAATTCAGCACTTGAAAAGCCAAAAATGAAAGAAAAACAGAATCTAAGGATGAATAAGGGCTTATTAAATAAGCCCTTATTTTATGGAATCTAGAATAGGGTTATTAGAATGAAAACTGACGTTTTTTTAAATATTCATGCCGATACATATGCGCGATTTGCTCATATCCGTACGCAGCTCTTACAAGGTAGTAAAGAAAGCCAAGCAAATGCATTGGGGGCAGTTTTATCTGAAATTGCATGTGAAGTGATTGAACAAGTTTTTATGGTGCTATTACAAGACAATCAACATCACTCACTCACAGGTGAATCTGAAAAAGTGATTCAGCAGATTTTAGAAGCAATCCGAAAATATATGCCATGGTCAGTGTCATTCTTTGGTAATGATCGTCTAGTTCCATTAGTTGAATATTTATCTAAAACAATTCGAGTTGAAGATGAGTCGGTATATATGACTTATCCGATTGAGCAACAGTTGACTCAACAGGTTAAAGCTTCGAGTCAAAAATTGGCTGAAGGGGAAAGTCGGGAAATTGCCAATTCACTTAAATTACTGACAGAAGTGATTGATGTAGGTGTCACTCATTTAATTCGTGAACCTAAAAAGAGCCTAAAATTTAATTTTGTAGTCGATAAAACTTTAAATGGCGTAATTAATATGACGACTCATTTAGGGTATAAGCGTTTAGAGAAATTAGGTACTCAACTTGATCAACAAGTTGCGGCAACTTATGTAGATTACTTTCTTAAATTTATGCGTCACCCTGCATAAATAAAGGAGATATATAACATGGCGAAACTTAAAAGTCTTGAAAATAAAGTCGTATGGATTACAGGTGCATCTTCAGGTTTAGGTAAAGCTTTGGCACGAGAGTGTGCTTTACAAGGTGCTCAAGTTGTACTAACTTCACGTCGTTATGATGAGTTGGAGTCCGTTCGAGTGGGTTTACTTAAACCTGAACAGCATCTTTCAATCGCTGCTGATATTACCGATGAGGCTCAAGTCCGCCATGCACATGAACAAGTTCTCGCAACCAAAGGACGTATTGATTGGCTGATTAATAATGCAGGTTTGAGTCAGCGTGCGTTGATTGAAGAAACAAGTATGCACACTGAACGTGCCATCATGGAAGTGGATTATTTCTCACAAGTGTTCTTTACCAAAACCGTATTACCCACTTTGCTCAAACAAAAATCAGGTCGGGTGGTGTTTATTTCGAGTGTGGCAGGTCTTTTAGGAACCCAGTATCGCGCGACTTATTCTGCGGCTAAGGCTGCAATTCACATGTGGGCCAATAGTTTACGTGCGGAAGTCGCTAAAGAGGGAATAGCGGTTTCAGTGGTTTTTCCTGGTTTTGTTAAAACTAATGTTTCATTTAATGCTTTAAATGGTGAGGGCAAACCACAAGGGCATCAAGATGAAGCGATTGAAAATGGTTTAGAAGCAGATGTATTTGCAGAACGTGTCGTTGAATCTTTGATGGCGGGAGATGAATATATTGTTGTTGGTGGAAAAAAAGAACAATTGGGTGTCTTGGTCTCTCGATTATCACCAAACTTATTGTATAAGATGATTCGCAAAATGAAAGTGAAATGAGTGTGAATAAGCGCAAGAAAGCCGTTTTCAATTGGAGTGGTGGTAAAGATTCATCTTTGGCATTGTATAAAGTATTACAGCAGGATGAATTTGAGGTAGTTGCCTTATTAACAACAGTAAATGAAGAAACTGAATTGTCTTCCATGCATGCGATTCCCTTTTTATTATTGATGAAGCAAGCTGAAAGTATTGGGATTCCACTTTATCCTGTATTTTTACCCAAAAATCTGCCTGTGTATGAGCAGCGTATGTTAGATGCTGCCAATCATTTTAAAGCGCAAGGTGTTAAACACTTTATCTTTGGTGATATTTACCTGAGCGATGTACGCAAATATCGAGAAGATCAATTGCATCCTTTAGGGATTGAAGTCGTTGAACCGATCTGGAATCTTAATTCGAACGAAGTGATGCAAGATTTTTTAGACTCAGGTATTAAAACTAAAATGATTGTGACTGATGCCAGTAAGCTCGATAAGTCGTTTATTGGTCAAGATATTGATGCTGAACTGATTGCACGAATGCCAAGTGAAGTCGATCTCTGTGGTGAGAATGGTGAATATCATACCTTTGCTTATGCTGGTGGTTTATTCAAGCATTCTATTGAGTTTGAAATTACTGAGACGCGTCAGATGTCATATGAGTTTAAGTTAGAGAATGGGGAAGAAAAAACCTATCACTATTGGCAAGCAATATTTGCAACGTAGAATAAAAAATCCTGTGAGTTGCACAGGATTTTTTTAATGTTAATGATGGACTGCCGTACCATAAGCAAATACTTCAACCATACCACCTTGCATACCTAATTCTGTGGTACTGAGACGAACTCCCATAATATGATTTGCGCCTATTCGATCTGCTTCTTGCTTGAGGCGGAGCATGGCTTCACGACGTGCACGTTCAACCACACTTTCATAACTGGTCAGGCGACCGCCGAAAAAATTCTGAATATTGGCAAGTACATATTTAAAGTAATCATGTGAGATTACAACATTGCTACTCACCAATTGCCCCTTTGCTGATGTTTCAACAAATCGATTGGTATCAATTCGAATATGGGCAAATCGTTTTTCTTTTTCATCTAGTTCACGTAAATGTTTTTGTTCGATATGACGACCAAATCCCCAACCGACTGAAAATAGAATCAAGAAAAGAATAACCTGAAAAATTAAGCCACTCATAGACATGCCTAAGCGTTAAATGGATCAGGAAGTTTTGGGGTGATCGGTTGGACTACGACCGCTGTTCCATAGACAAAGAGTTCAGATGCACCTTGAGCGATATTTGAGGTCGAGAAGCGGATTCCGACAACAGCATTTGCACCTAAACTTCGCGCTTTATCAATCATACGTTGAGTTGCTTCTTGACGAGATTCTTCAAGTAATTCTGTATAACCTGTCAGTTCACCACCCACGATGTTTTTCAAACCAGCCATAAGGTCACGACCAACGTGTTTACTACGAACGGTGCTGCCATAAACAACATCTAACTGACGTAAAATAGTATGCCCGGGCATAGATTCTAAACTGCTTAATAACATAGTATTTGTCTAAATCATTGATATGCTATCTTTGAAGATAAGAAAAATTTGCATGTGTTGCAATAAAAAAAGCTCACCGAAGTGAGCTTTTAAACCGAAAATAATCAAAATTATTGAGCGGCGTGAATTTGTGCGCTAGACGGTTGTGGATTTACTGTTTCACTTGTATTGGCTTTTAAACCACCACCAAGCGTTTTATAAAGTTCCACTTGGCTATTTAAGTTCGCTTGTTGTAACAACAATAAACCTTGCTCAGCCGAATATGCTGAACGTTGCGCATCTAATACGGTTAAGTAACTATCAATACCTGCACGGAAGCGAGCATTAGAAAGTTTATAAGTCGTATTTGTTGCTTCAACTAAACGACGTTGAGCTGTTAAACGATCACCAATATTGGCACGCGTTGCAAGTGCATCATTCACTTCACGGAAAGCAGACTGTACTGACTTTTCATAGTTAGCAAGTGCAATTTTTTGATCCGTTTCAGAAATCTTCACATTCGCTTTGCGTGTACCCCAATCGAAGATTGGCATGTTAATACTTGGTCCAATAGACCATAATGCATTTCCTGATTTGAATAAGTCACTCAAGTCAGTTGATGCATAACCCGCTGAACCAGTCAAACTAATGGTTGGGAATAATTGTGCTTTTGCTGCACCAATATTCGCACCAGCAGCACTAAGTTGATATTCGGCAGCTTTCACGTCTGGACGATTATTTAACAAATCACTTGGTAAGCCTGCACTTAACGCATTTTGCTGAGTGATACGAGTCACTTGTTGTTGAGGCAGCAAGTTCTGAGGAACTGGCTGGCCAACAAGCAAGTTTAACAAGTTCTGCGCTTGAGCAATTTGTGTTTTGTAGTTAGCAACGTCATTACGCGCAGTTTCAACTGAAATTTGTGCCTGACGCACAGGAATTTCACTATCAATCCCTACATCGAAACGTTTCTTATTCAGATTAAATGAATCTTGTTGCGCTTTGAGGGTTTGATCTGCGAGTTTGAGTTGCGCACTGGCAAATGAATAATTCAACCAAGCTTGAGTGACTTGGCTGATTAAACTGATTTGCGTTGCATCACGTGAACTTTGAGTTGCAAGATAACTGTCTAAAGCCGCATCTTTTAAGCTGCGTACGCGTCCCCAGAAATCAAGCTCGTAAGAGGTGAGACCTAAACCAACTTGATAAGTTGAATAAGGATTATTCGGATCACGAGAAGGGCTGACTTGGCGCACAGCACTACCGCTTGCCCCGATTGTTGGCAATTGATTATTTTCTGAGATTTGATATTGCTGTTGAGCTTTTTGGATATTCAATGCAGCAGTACGTAAATCGCGGTTATTAGCAAGAGCCAAATCAATGACCTGTAATAAACGTTGGTCAGCAAAAAAGTCTTTATAACCTTGTTCAGCAATCGATTTTCCAGAAGCATTACCATAAGACGCGTAGCTTTCAGGAGTATTTGTGCTCACAACAGGCTCTGGCCCGCGCATACTTTGGCAGGCAGCCAAAGAGAGCGCGAGTGCAGAGATTGCAATGCCACGACTGGAAATAGACCAAACAGTTTGCATCACGATCAATGCTCCTGAGTATTTAAAGTTTTAGGTTTGTACTTAAAGATACTACGAATCCACACGAAGAATACAGGGATGAAGAAGATACCTAAAAGTGTTGAAGAAATTACACCACCAAGTACACCATAACCGACTGAGTGCTGACTACCAGCACCAGCACCGCTTGCTAACGCTAATGGTAAAACACCAAAACCAAAAGCAAGTGTTGTCATGATAATTGGACGTAAACGCATTTTTGCAGCATGTAAGGTTGCATCAAATAGATCTTCACCTTGCTCCTGCAATTCTTTAGCAAATTCTACAATTAAAATTGCATTTTTGGCAGAAAGACCTATGACTGCTACGATCGCGACTTGGAAGTAAATATTAAAGGACAGGTTTGGATCGCCCTTAATCACCATACCCAACCATGTCAATGTAAAGGCACCGATAATACCTAAAGGTACAACCAATAATACAGAAATCGGAATTGCCCAACTTTCATATAATGCCGATAGACATAGGAATACAATCAATAACGAAAGAATCAGTAAAGGCAGGGTCTGATTACCAGAATCACGTTCTTCTAAAGATAATCCAGTCCATTCATAGTCGAAGCCTTGTAAGCCCATAGACGGTAACTTACCAATGATTTCTTCCATTGCCAACATTGCATCACCAGAGCTAACACCCGGTGCAGGAGTACCTTGAATATTGACTGATGATACGCCGTTATAACGTTCTAAACGTGGTGAGCCATACGTCCATTCGCCTTTAGCAAATGCTGAGAATGGAACCATTTGGCCTTTGTTATTGCGTACATACCATTTGTTTAGGTCTTCGGGCATCATGCGAGTATCCGCTTCACCTTGGACATAAACTTTTTTGACACGACCACGGTCAACGAAGTCATTGATATAAGAGCCACCCCAAGCCATGCTCATGGTGCTATTAATATCACTAATACTGACACCCATTGCACCAGCTTGCGCTTGATCAACAGTGATTTTGTATTGAGGTGTATCTTCTTGACCATTCGGACGAACACCTGCAAGACGTTTGTCTTGTGATGCCATACCTAAAATTGCATTTCGTGCCGCAATCAGTTTTTCATGGCCTTGACCACTGACATCTTTCAACTGGATATTAAATCCTGATGATACGCCTAATTCTGGCATAGCAGGCAATTGTAATGGCATGATGTAAGAAGCATCTTTTACAATCATATTGAGTGCCATACCACGCTGAATAATCGCACCAATTTGTGATTCAGGTGTTGTACGTTCGCTCCAGTCCTTCAATTTAATGAAGGCGAGACCCGCATTTTGACCGACCCCAGTGAACGAGAAACCAGAAACGGTAAAGATCGAATCAACATGATCTTTTTCCTTATGCAGGAAGTAATCGGTCATTGTAGTGATAACTTTATCAGTACGTTCTAAGCTAGCGCTTGGCGGCAACTGAACTAAAGTCATAACTACGCCTTGGTCTTCTTCTGGTAAGAAAGAAGATGGCAACACTTTGTATAGACCAACCAAACCAGCAATCACTACGATATAAATGATCCCAGAGAAAATTTTATGGTGTGTCATGCGATTGACACCACCTTGGTATTTCACTGAAAGTTTATCGAAGCTACGGTTAAACCAACGGAAGAAGCGCGCAAAAATATTATTACTTTCTTGCTTGTTCGGATCATGTTGCTTTAACAAAGTCGCACATAGGGCAGGGGTAAACGTTAATGCAACGATTAAAGATAAAATCATTGCAGTGACTAAAGTGATTGAGAACTGGCGATAAATAACCCCAGTTGTACCACCAAAAAATGCCATTGGTACGAATACCGCTGTTAATACACTGGTAATACCAACCAATGCACCAGAGATTTGCCCCATCGATTTTTCAGTCGCTGCTACAGGCTCTAAGTGCTCTTCTTGCATGACACGTTCGACGTTTTCTACTACAACGATCGCATCATCGACCAACAGACCAATCGCTAGTACCATAGCGAACATCGTCAGCGTATTGATCGAAAAGCCAAAGATATTAATGACAGCAAATGTTCCCAATACAACAACAGGAACTGCAAGGGTCGGAATGATTGTTGCGCGCCAGTTTTGTAAGAACAGGAACATTACGATAAATACCAACACCACAGCTTCAATCAGTGTGTGAACTACACTTTCAATAGATAGCTTAATAAATGGCGTTGTGTCATACGCAAGTTTGTCTTTTAAACCATTTGGGTAGTTATTGCGTAGTTCAGATAAGCGCTTTTCAACGGCAGCAGCGGTATCAAGTGCATTTGCACCCGTTGCAAGTTTAATTGCAACACCACCTGCAGGATTACCATTGAATTTAGAATCAAATTGATAGTTATCAGAACCTAATTCAACACGTGCAACATCGCTCAAACGAACTTGTGCGCCATCCGCAGTGTTTTTAAGGAAAATATTTCTAAATTGCTCAGGTGTTTGCAACATACTTTGTGCATTTACAGTCGCATTTAAAATTTGACCCTGAACTGCTGGAGCACCACCTAATTGACCTACTGCAACTTGAGCGTTTTGTGAACGTATAGCCGCAGCAACATCTGAAGGTGTGAGATTAAAGCTGGTAAGTTTCGCTGGATCTAACCAGATACGCATTGCATAAGAACCACCAAATACAGTGACTTCACCGACACCTGCAACACGACTAAGTGGTTCAGAGATGTTTGAGTTTACATAGTCTTTAATATCTGATGCAGATAAGCTGCCATCTGGCGAGTAAAATGCAACAACTTGCATAAAACTTGCACCAGACTTAGTCACTCGTACCCCTTGACGTTGTACGTCTTCAGGTAATAGTGCTGTAGCTGATTGAAGTTTGTTTTGAACTTGAACTTGAGCAATATCTGGATCAATACCTTGTTCAAAGTTTAAATTGATAGATGCTTGACCATTACCTGCACTGTTTGAAGAAATATAACGTAAGCCATCCAAACCATTCATTTGTTGTTCGATGATTTGGGTAACTGTATTTTCAACTGTTTCAGCAGATGCCCCAGGATAAGTTGCGGAAATCGTTACCGTGGGGGGAGCAATTGTTGGATATTGCGCAACGGGCATTTTTGTCAGCGTGAGAATACCCGCCAACATAATGACCAGCGCAATCACCCATGCAAAAATCGGGCGATGGATAAAAAATTGAGCCATGCAATCTACCCCTTAAGCTTGTGAAGTAGCTTTTTGTTCAGCTTTTGGTGAATTGACTTGCTTTTGTTCGCTTGCCTGAGGGGCAGCATTCTGATCTTGTGGTGCTTTTGCTTGTGGTTGATAAGGCTTAGCAGAAACTTCTTGCCCTTCTTTGACCTTAGCAACGCCATCGACTACAACTTTATCACCAACTTTTAAGCCTTCAGTCACAATCCAATCTTGACCTTTTACGCCGACTGTTGTGATAGGGCGAGTTTCAATTGCACCTTTCGCATTTACGATCAGTGCGATTGCTTGACCTGTTGGTAAACGTGTTACAGCCGCTTGAGGAATCAAGTAAGCATTCGGTAGAACCGCTTGAGAAATTTTTGCAGTTGCATACATACCCGGTAATAACAGATGATTTGGGTTTGGGAATACCGCACGTAAAGTCACTGTACCAGTTTCTGGATTAACACTAGCGCCAGAGAATGCAAGTTGTCCTTCTAATGGATAATCTGAACCATCTTCAAGTGTAATTTTGACCCGAGTATTGTTGCTATTGTCTAAGCTACCTTTGCTAAGTTGCTGGCGCAGACGCAATAGTTCAGCACTTGACTGATTGATATCAACATAGATTGGGTCAAGTTGTTGAATCGTGACTAAAGGATCAGCTTGATTTGCTGTGACTAAAGCACCAGAGGTAACTGATGAACGACTCGATTGTCCAGAAATAGGTGCTCGAACAGTTGAGTAACCTAAATTAATTTCAGCATTTTTAAGCGCTGCTTGTGATGCTGCGACATCTGCTTCAGCGAGTTGAACTTGAGCATTGATATCATCATATTCTTGTTTAGAAACAGCATTAGTTCCAACCAATTGACGATAACGACCTTCTTTCACACGTAGCGCATTTAGATTTGCTTGCTGACGCAATAAGGTTGCACGAGCACTATCAGCAGTTGCACGATTTGTATTCGCATCAATTTCATAGAGTGCTTGACCTGCTTGTACATAACTGCCTTCAGCAAATAAACGCTTTAAAATGACGCCGCCTGTTTGTGGGCGAACTTCTGAAATTTGATATGCAGACGTTCGACCCGAAAGTTCTACGTTTTGTTCAACGCTTTGTGGTTGTGCAACGATGACACCGACTTCTGGAGGTGGCATTTTTTGTGCAGCAGCAGTTTGCTGTGCATTTTTAGGATCTTTGCTACAACCAACAAGCGCAATGCTTGTTGCTAATGCGCAAGCAGTCAGGGCAGGTGCCCAAAGCTTAGCCGACATCATTATTCCACCTCAATTTAGATTTCTTATCTAAAAACAAATTGTTGCTGAAATTGCTTTGATACAGCCAAAACCAAAGCAATGAAGTCCAAATCAACCCAATTCCCCAACCTGTGAGTACGTCAGTCGGAAAGTGAACCCCTGCGTAAACTCTAGATATCCCCATGAAAATAAACCATAACGTAGATACTAAAATGACACTAATGCGATATTTATGTTGCTGAAGCAATAACATCATTAAACTCGCAAGGGTTGCTGCATAAAGGCTATGGGCACTTGGGAATGATGCGCCATAGCTTTGAACTAAGTGATAAAACTCCAAGGGTCTTGGTCGATCAATACTCCATTTCAGAAGCCAACCAATCACAATACTTCCACCCACACTCAAAGTGATAAAAATCACATTCTTATAGTTTTTAATCCAAGTTTGATAAAGACACAAAAAAGTGGTTAAAAATAATAAAAATGGCATCCCACCTAACAGAGAAAGTAGAATTGTCACGTGGTTAAGCGTCAATGAACGGTGTTCAAAAAAAGCTTGAACACTAAAAAGGTCTAAATTTGATGTGTTTGGAAAAATGAACCCAATCACACCCAATCCTAAAAAAAAGCAACCAATACAAAGCAGTAGGTACGGCATGCGAACCTCATTTTTTGCTTAACCATTGTTCAGGGTTATCGAATGTTTTGAAGTGTACTCGCGAGTACACTTTTGGTCAAGTCTTGAAATTTTATGATAATTTCATTTTCATATTTTTATAAGCTTCATTAAAAAAACATAACAAAATTCGATTAATGTCTCACTTTTTGCTCAGTTTTATTTTGTTCTTCTAACTGTACAGGTTGGCTAGGGGGCCAAAAAAAGTCACTTGGCCGAGTTAAGAAATGAGTCATCACTAATTTTGCGAGTGGTTTCCATTGAGCGAAGCGGACGCGGCGGGCACGAAGTGCAACAATAATTGTCAAGGTAAAGCTGACAAATAAGTTAGTCAGGCCGATTAGCATAACCCCTAAAAAAGACACGATGATTAAACCAATATCAGGGCTACCGATGGTCATAAGGCCTTGAATAAAATTGGCAGATGCAAAGGCAATATGTCGAATATCTAAAGGTAAACCAAGAATAAAACCAATCGTCCCCATACTGCCAAGCATGATGCCAAAAAGAAAATTACCAGCTAAAGCCCCAAGATTGGTTTCAATATAATTGGCAAATTTATCTAAACGTTGTTGTCCCATCCAGCGTTTCAAACGCTGGTGTTGTTTTAAGCGAGGACCAACCTTTCGGTAGACGGCCAAATTATCGAAGTAGCCTGCAAGTAGTCCTGAGAAAAATAAGCATATTCCAGCAATTGCAGCATGGGGTACAGCTAACGAAGTAAACGGATTTAGATCATGTAAGGTTTTGGTTGCTTTTGTTGATGAAAGCAAAGGTTCGTGTAGATTGTATTGCCATAAAAAAGTAATTAAAGCTGCTACTGGTATAGCAATCGAAATGTTACCGAGGATTGCAATAAATTGAGTTCGAATAATGTTGATAATCAGAGCAGCCAATTCAGCAATTTGAGCTGTTTTACTGCCTTTTTGATGTTGTACTGTTGCGGCAAGTGCCGCCGCTGTCATCGCAGGTTGTTTAGTTGCTACGGTAAAGTGTAAGACATGGATAAGCATGAAACCTAATGCATAATTCATACTATATAAAAATGCATGTGTAAAAGGTGCGAGCACTAAACGAGCAGTTAAAATCTTTAAAGTGGCCATCGTTGCGATAATTGCACCAGCGCCTGCTGCTGCTTTATACATACCAAAAAAGCCAGCTTTATCAGTACTTACATAATGTTCACCTGTTTTACTCGCATTTTCAGTGACCTGTAATGCAATCAGCTCACTGGTTGAGCTGAGTAAATGACGAACACTTTTTTCATCATAATGTGCCTTGGTGAAGTCGGTGAGTAATTCACCCAGTGCAAGATAGCGTATCTCGTTTTTACTTGCCAATAAGCTCAATAAAAGTTCAATACGATCAATTGCTTGCTCAAGTAGAGACAATAAATAGGTTAAGCTAACACTCACACCAATACGTTTAGTTGCACGGCGAATTTTGAGCACAACTTCACGACATTGATCTAGCATCACGAATGCCTGAGAAGCATCAGGTGGTGGCATTACAATAACCGCATCTTGATCATCAATTTGTTTTTTATATTTCTCGATGAATTCAACAATTTCTCGATTTTGAACTAAGAAGGGAGATTCATATTCAATAATATCTGGCTGAGCATTAATAAATTCAGGATATAAACCTATACCACTGATTCGATAAGACAAAACGGTAATCGCTTTGATTAACTCATTTTTAGAAATTTGTTTTTCAATCGTATTGCTTTGGCTTTCGGCTAACAGATTAAATAAAGTGATCCAGTCTTGATTCTCAATCAGATCAAGCCATTGGCTATCTGTTTCTTGGTGAAATACTTTTCCAATAAGAGTCTTTAACTGCTGACCGTCTTCAACCAATGGAAGAAAGTGCGCGCCAAGGCGTTGACTCAGCTGATTCCAAAAGCCATCTAATGAAAGAATACCGCTATCAGCATATAAGCTAATCTGTTTGTATTGGCTAATCAGTTTGAGTAAGAAATTTTGTAATAGGAGCGCAGACGTCGGCGTCAATAATAATTTTTTGATGAAACCCTGAATCTGTTGTTTAACTTCGTCCGCATCCTTTGGATTTTTTGGTCGTAAGCGGTTAATTAATTCGATGATAATATTTTCATCTAAAACAGCTTGGTTTTGATCAAGCTGTTCCTGCATTTTTAAAAATAAATCAGATAAAGTTAAATGCATAGGCACTCATAAAATTATTGAAGTCGATGTAAGGCCATTAAGGTCAAATTAATCAGTGCTTGGCGATATTCATTATCTGGTAGCGCTTTAAGCGCCTCTAAAGCTGCATCCGTTTCTTGTTGGGCACGTTTTTGACAGTAGTCTAAGCCGCCTGAGTTGTGAACAATTTCAATGACTTTGTCCAAATGCTCGATACCACCTGTCGCGATACTGCGACGAATAATCGCATGATCATCTCCAGTTGAATGAGCTAATGCTGAAATTAACGGTAAAGTAGGTTTACCTTCCATTAAATCATCACCAATATTTTTACCTAATGTGTCGGCATCAGAGGTGTAGTCCAAAATATCATCAATAATTTGGAAGGCATTACCAAAATGACCAGCAAAACGACGCAAAGGCTCTCGATATTCTTCAGTGCCAGCTAAAATTGCTGCGCCTTCTGTTGCAAGCTCAAATAAACGCGAAGTTTTACCGTGAATAATTCTGAGATAGGTTTCTTCAGTGGTATCAGGTTGATGTTGTGATTGTAGTTGAAGGACTTCCCCCTCAGCAATTTCACAGGTTCCTGTTGAAAAATCTTTCAGTAAGGTAATGTTATTGAGATCAACTAGTAAGTCGAAAGCACGCGCGATTAGAAAGTCACCGACCAAAACTGCAGTTTGATTATTCCAAGTGGCATTTGCGGTTGGGCGGCCACGGCGTAAGTTGGATTCATCAACGACATCATCATGCACCAATGTTGCAGTGTGTAGCATTTCGATAATTGCAGCTAAATGTTGAGCATGTTCCATGTTTGCGACGCCGCAAGCACGAGCAGCAAGTAAACACATGATTGGGCGCATACGTTTACCGCCAGCTTCAACAACATGTTTACTGACAGACATAACAAGACCAACTTTAGAACTTATACCTTCATTGATCAGGTGATCCATCGCAGCAAAATCTGTCGCAACAGGGGAGAGAATGTCTTGCTTGAAATCGATAACCATATGAAGGAAAACCTCGTATAGGTGGATAATGTTGCCAAGTGTATCAATTAATTTATTGCTAAACAGTTATACAAGTCATGTAATCTGTGATTTACAACAAGACGGTGAGTTTTTTGGTCTTAATTTAGGCAAATAAAGGCAATTCTCTATAAACCGATATCACTCTACTTATGACTTGATAAAAACACAGTTTGTTATTGTCGCAATTTGTTTTTAAAAATGTATTTCAAATTTTGATCAGAATCAATCAAAACAAGCCGACATCAATCTAATTGATTTCATTAAAAAATCCAAGCAACTTATCAATATCTTTGCATTTGTGCAAAATGACTTGTTGTTTGATCAATTTTCACTTAAAATTTGTCCCCTTGTATAACCCCAGTGGCGTTCGTTTTAAGCTCGGTATATCCCTTTATCGACACGACGACACGGGCATGTTGGAGTACATTATGTACGCAGTAATCCAAAGCGGTGGTAAACAGCACCGTGTTGTTGAGGGTGAAACCCTTAAAGTAGAATTGTTGAAAGCAGAAACTGGTTCAACTATTACGTTTGATGACGTATTGATGGTTGTTAACGGTGACAGCATTCAAATCGGTGCTCCAGTAGTAGCTGGCGCAAAAGTAACTGCAGAAGTAGTTGGCCATGGTCGTCACGACAAAATCCGCATCATCAAAATGCGTCGTCGTAAACACTACCGTAAGCAACAAGGTCACCGTCAATGGTTTACCGAGTTGAAAATTACTGGTATCGCAGGCTAACTCAGGAGTAAATAGACATGGCAACTAAAAAAGCCGGTGGATCGACGAAGAACGGTCGTGATTCGAATCCTAAGATGTTAGGTGTTAAAGTTTACGGTGGTCAAACTGTAACTGCTGGTAACATCATCGTTCGTCAACGTGGTACAGAATTCCACGCTGGTGCAAATGTTGGTATGGGTCGTGACCATACTTTATTTGCTACTGCTGACGGCGTAGTAAAATTTGAAGTGAAAGGTCAATTTGGCCGTCGCTATGTAACTGTTGAAGCTTAAGCTTTAATGGTTCAAAAAAACCCGCTTTTAGCGGGTTTTTTATTGGTCTTCATTTTGAAATGGATCATTAGTTTTAGTACTTGCCAAATACACCCGTTTTTAAGTCTTCATAGGCTTGTAGAATTTCTTCATAACTATTCATTACGAAAAAACCATGCCCATTAACAGGTTCCTGTAAAGGTGGAGCAGATAGAAATAAGATGTCGCAATTTTCTAAAGCGGTGATTGAAACATCGGTCTCAAAACTAGACATCATCGCGATGGCTTGTTCCTCTAAAAAGTCTTCATCTTCAGCAAATTGCGCCTTACCGCGACGTACATAAACTAATGTTGTATCTCCATGAGCTGCCGGCAGAATAATTTGATGTCCTTTATTTAAATGAACATCAAACACATTCATTGGACTAAATGTTTGAGCAATACCTTGAATATTTTCAAATTGCCCTGCAACAATACGGACATAACCAGCATCGTGTTCTAATAATATTTTTGGAATCGTATTATTCGATAAGCTTTGATAGCGAGGATGTGACATTTTATCTTTAGCTGGTAAATTAACCCATAATTGTACCATTTCAAAATAGCCGCCTTGCTCTCTGAATTCTGGGCTGAAATGTTCAATATGCTGTACCCCAGAGGCAGCTGTCATCCACTGCACATCACCTTGTTTAATAATTCCCCCATGCCCAATTGAATCTTGATGCTCTAATTCCCCAGCAAAAACGAAGGTCACGGTTTCAAAACCACGATGAGGGTGTTCGTGGACACCTTTTTTATTACTTTTAGGCTCTAAAATACCAGGTCCAAGATGATCTAAGAGTAAAAAAGGTGAAGTGGTATTACCCAACTCCTGATAGGAAAATACGGAAAGAGCAGGATAAAAGTCACCGATGGCAAAGCGGGTATCATTACGGTGAATAAAGGCAAGGCTTTTCATTCGTTATACTTCTAAATAGAGCTTATAGTAGACTAACAAAATCTAATTTTTCGTCTAGCATATTGTTGATAAACAGTTTCTCATTTCAGACATAATCATTAAAAATGTATTCTTCTTTGATCTTTATCGCTAAGCACTTTTATTATTACAATTTCTACATAAAGGCTGTAACTTCATACATAATGCAGAACTTTGCGACACGAATTACACAAAACCAATGCTTTTCTTCATTTTTTAAATGATCAAAAACAGTAAGATGTCGTCATAACAGTAAAAATCTGATAGAAGGTTCATTTTATGAATTTCGTAAAAAAAATCGCTTATGCAACAACTTTAAGTGTAGCTACACTTGCTCCTGTTGTGAGTAGTCAGGTATTTGCTGCACCTGTGGCTGCATCGACTCAGCAGGCGACGAATAGTTTGGTTCAACAACTCTCTGGCTTACAAAGATTCACAGCAGATTTTGAACAAAGTACCAAAGTAGCTGCGAGTAATAAAGCAGTTCAGAAAAAAGGTTTAACTGCGCAACATATGAATCAGACTTTTAAAGGTTCAATGAAAGTTGAACGACCTGGAAAGTTTTATTGGGAAACCACAAGTCCTGCTAAACAAACGATTGTGACCACAGGTAAAGTAGTCTGGATTTATGATCCTGATCTTCAACAAGCTGTACGTCAAAGTTTGGATGATCAAATTGCGAATACCCCAGCGCTTTTACTGTCAGGTAATACCAATCAGATTATGCAATCTTATCGCGTAACGCAGCCTGATCGTAGTAAGCTTTATTATACTTTGTATCCAAAACAAGAGGATGGAGCATTCCAAAGTTTAACGATTAGTTTTGGTGCAAATAAGGCACCTAACTTAATGGTCTTACAAGATTCTTTAGGTCAAACAACGAATGTTCGCTTCACTAATGTAAAAGTTAATCCAACTATTCCTGCATCAGTTTTTAATTTCACGCCACCGAAAGGTACGGATATTATTGATCAGTAAATGATAAAGGATAAGTGAAAAGCAACCTGTGGGTTGCTTTTTTTATGATAGGACGACATTAATAAAAATTTCTTTAGAAGTTCAACAGTCTAGAGATTAATACTATCTATTCATCTTGAAGTTTATTGGATTTAAAAGATGGTTTATTTTATTCTTAGTAGATAAGAATTCAAGAATATTTTTAATAAAAATGAAAGATTTGGCTGATCAGAAAGCAATTCATAATTATCCTAGAATGACAGTGTTGAAATCACTGAAGAATGTTCTAAAACAAAAAATAATTAGGATTATTGGTTTGTTCTTAAGACGGCATGCCTCTCGTAATGAGAAGGATATTTATCAAAAAATTGTATACCGACCTGTAAATGAAACTGAGATTTCAAACTTTAAAGTGACTGGAGAAATCCCAAAGCACTTGCATGGTTTATTACTGCGAATTGGTTCGAATCCAATCTATGTCAAAAAATCAACATTGTTTGAATGGTATTTGGGTGATGGCATGGTTCATGGGCTGAAACTGCAAAATGGAGAGGCGATCTGGTTTAAAAGCAAAATGATTGCAACAGATATAGTCCAGGAAAATAAAAAACAGCAATCTATACAGGGCTATAGGCGGGGTGCTCATGATGTTGTTAATACAAATATCTTTAAGCATGCTGGAAAGCTGTGGGCTGTGATTGAGGCAGGTGCTTTCCCAATCTGCTTGGACTATGAACTAAATACGGAACGTTATCAGCTTTTTAACAGTGATGCGGATCTGCCGTTTACCGCACATCCTCGTAAGGATCAGAAAACGGGGCACTTACATGCGATTTGTTACGATGCTCTGGATCGTAAAAATGCCTATTACCAAGTGATTGATGGGAGGGGTGAGTTGATTCATGTGACTCAAATTTATTTACAACATGGTCCGATGATTCATGATTGCCTCATAACAGAACAGGATGTGATCGTTTTTGATTTTCCTCTCACATTTTCCCTCACTCGGTTATTTACAGGCAAGAGCGTGCCTTATCAATGGAATGAACAACATCAAGCCCGTATTGGTATTTTAGCGAAGTATGGAGAAGCTGAGAGTATCCGCTGGATCAATGTTGCTCCTTGTTTTATTTTCCATGCCGCGAATGCTTTTCGAGATGATAAAAGCCAAATTATATTAGATGTTTTAGTACATAAAAACGATTTTGAACATTCTCAACATGCGGCCTATGAGGATCAACATGCGATATTGGAACGTTGGATAATTGATTCGAATTTAAAGAGTATTAGTAGAATTATTGTGGATACTGATATTCAGGAATTTCCAAAAATTGATGAGCGTTATACGGGAAATTCCTACCGTTATTTATATACTTTGGCTTTTCCACAAGATGGCTTATTCAATGTTTTGAAAATCCATGATTTGGTTTTAGAAACCAACCGCACTTATGATTTTGGTCAGCAATGGGTCATGGGTGAGGTAACATTCGTACCTGAGCATGCGCAAAGTGTTGAGGGACAGGGTTATTTAATAACGTATTTACACCACATACACGGCGAAGCCTCAAAAGTGGCGATACTTAAAGTGAAAGGCGTAGAGATGAGTGTTCAAGCTGAAATAGAATTGGGAGTCCGTGTGCCGTTAGGTTTTCACTGTAACTGGATGAGTTTTGAAAAAGAGGAATAAGTTTCATAATTGATGACTGGCTAAAAATGTAGATACATTTCTTAATTTTATCTATAGGCAAGGCTTTGTATAGTTAAGAAAAACATCAGAGACTTGTATGACGATGAACTTTACACAATTATCAAAAATTATTCCGCTTCTTCCTATCCTGACAGTTATTGCATTAACAGGTTGCCAACCTAAAAAAGATACAACTAATGAAAAGGACAAAGTAGATATTCCACTCATTCAAGCGAAAGTTATTGCAGTCAAAATACCCAAACAAAAAGTCTGTTTAGAAGATGGTTGTACCAAGTATGATTTACAAAACGTTGAAACCAATCAAAAATGGATTGATGAATATTTTCTCAATCGTATGAAAAAAGCTGAGCCGAATGCATTTTCGAACTTAGCTGATCAACAGGTAAAAGTCCCTGCTGGTGAATCATCACTCAGTGAAAGTAGTACCTATGTACGTTTTGTAGGGCAAAATTATAATTTGGCGACTTTCGCAATTCAGACTTACTCATATTCAGCTGGTGCTGCGCATGGTATGTCACATCAAGAATTTGTGAATTTTGATTTGTCGAATAAGAAACATATTACTGTTGCAGAGTTGTTGAAACCTGAAATGAATCAAAAACTTCGTGATGAGTTATATGCAGCTAATCAAAACTGGTTAGATGATCACCAAATTAAGAAAGATCAATTGCAAGTCAGTGATAATTTTTATTATGGAGTAAATGGTATTGTATTTGTTTATCCTCTATATGAATTGGCTTCATATGCAGAAGGGATGAGCGAATTAACTTTACCGTATTATTCAGCCAAAAAGTTTATCAAGGCTGAATATTTGCCAAGCTTACCTAAAGAGCCAAATTAGTTGTTAGTCAGCATCTAAACATTGTTTATAGATGCTGATAGTTTATTGCCAATCGCTGTATTTTTTTAGGTTAAAGCCTTACACTATAGCCAGTTTTTTCTCTATTCATGATTGATTATGATCGACCCAAAATTACTCAGAAATAATATTGAAGCAGTGAATGCTGCTTTAGCAAAACGTGGTATTCAGCTTAATGTACAAGAATGGGCTGACTTAGAAGTTCGCCGTAAAGATTTACAATCCAAAGCTGAAAATTTACAGGCTGAACGTAACGCTGGTGCAAAACAAGTTGGTCAAATCAAAAAATCGGGCGGAGATGCATCTGAAATTATGGCACGTATGGCTGCCATTGGAGATGAAATCAAAGCGGCTGAAGTTGCGCTTGCTGAGTTGCAAACTGAACTAGAGCAAAAATCACTGGCGATTCCAAACTTACCTGATGAATCTGTTCCAGAAGGTAAAGATGAAAGTGATAACTTAGAAATCTTAAAGTGGGGCACACCACGCCAATTTGATTTTGAGATCAAAGATCATACTGATCTTGGTGAGTGGATGGGTGGGCTTGAGTTTGAAACAGCAACCAAATTAACAGGTTCACGTTTTAGCGTACTCAAAGGTCCATTAGCGCGTTTACAACGTGCTTTAACCCAATTTATGTTGGATACGCATACCCTTAAAAATGGTTATACCGAAGCTTATGTACCTTACTTGGTCAACGCGGATAGTTTACGTGGTACAGGTCAGCTACCTAAATTTGAAGAAGACTTATTCAAGTTGCAAGGTGAAAAAGAATATTACCTGATCCCGACCGCAGAAGTGCCAGTAACAAACTTTGTGCGTGATGAAATCTTAGATGCAGATCGTTTACCACTTAAATACGCAGCACATACACCATGTTTCCGTAGTGAAGCAGGTTCTTATGGTCGTGATACCCGTGGTTTGATTCGTCAACATCAGTTCGATAAGGTCGAAATGGTGCAAATTTCAAAACCAGAGCACTCAATGCAGGCGCTTGAAGAACTAACTGCACATGCAGAGAGCATTTTGCAAGCATTAGGCTTACCATATCGTAAAATTTTGCTCTGTGGTGGTGATATGGGTTTTGGTGCAACCAAAACTTATGACTTAGAAGTATGGGTGCCAAGCCAAAATACCTATCGTGAAATCTCAAGTTGCTCAAACATGGGCGATTTCCAAGCACGACGTATGAAAGCACGCTACCGCGTAGATCAGAAGAAGATCGAATTGGTGCATACTTTGAATGGTTCAGGTTTAGCTGTTGGTCGTACTTTGCTTGCAGTGATGGAAAACTATCAACGTGCTGATGGTTCAATCGAAATTCCTGAAGTTTTACGTCCATATATGGGCGGTATTAGTTATATCGACTAAAATGCATCGAATTTGTGCATAGTTTTTGCTTTAGCTCAATCAGATCTAAAAAATATAGAGGCGTATCGTGGAAATTTTCCCAATCTCTTTAAAGTTGCAGCAGCAACGTTGTCTGATTGTGGGTGGTGGGCATATTGCCTACCGCAAAGCAAACTTATTAGTCAAAGCTGGTGCAATTATTGATGTGATTGCGCCAGAGATTGAGCCTGATTTGCAACAATTAGTTGAGAAGTCACTGGGTCAATATATCCAAGCCCCTTTTTCTGTAAATATTTTAGCAACGCCTTATCGCCTAGTGATTGCAGCGACAGATCAGCCTAATGTGAATAAAGCTGTCTTTGAGCAATGTGAGATACGTAATCTTCTCGTCAATAGCGTAGATGATATTCCAAATTGTCGTTTTATGGTACCTGCAATTATTGATCGGTCACCACTCGTTATTTCTGTGGCTTCAAATGGAGCTTCGCCTGTTTTATCACGTCAAATTCGTACACAGTTAGAAAGTTCTATTCCACATGGTATGGGTAAATTAGCTGAGTTTTCTGGTCAATGGCGTAAACAGGTGAAAGAAAAAATTGCGAATCCAGATGAGCGTCGTATTTTTTGGGAAAACTTATACGCAAGTCCACTAAAAGAGCAAGTCTTTAATGACAATCTTGAGGTGGCAAATAATTTAATTGAACAAGCCTTAACAGAATGGACTGCACCGAAAGGTGAAGTCTATTTAGTGGGTGCGGGTCCCGGTGATCCAGAGTTGCTGACTTTAAAAGCATTACGCTTGATGCAACAAGCTGATGTGGTAATTTATGATCGTTTGGTTTCTGCACCGATCTTAGAGTTGTGCCGCCGTGATGCTGAAAAGATTTATGTTGGTAAAGCACGTTCTAATCATTCAGTCCCACAAGATGGTATTAATGCTTTGTTGGTTGAATATGCGAAAAAGGGTAAGCGTGTTTGCCGCTTAAAAGGTGGTGATCCATTTATTTTTGGGCGTGGTGGCGAAGAGATTCAAGAATTAGTTGAAGCTGATGTTACGTTCCAAGTTGTGCCGGGTATTACAGCCGCGTCAGGGTGTTCTGCTTATGCAGGTATTCCACTCACGCATCGTGATTACGCGCAAAGTGTACGTTTTTTAACAGGACACCTTAAAGAAGGATCACCAGAACTTCCTTGGAGTGAGCTAGTGTATGAAAACCAAACTTTGGTGTTATACATGGGCTTAGTTGGTTTAGAACGCATTTGTGAGCAATTGATTGCTCACGGCCAGCGTCCAAATATGCCAGTTGCACTTATTTCCAAAGGTACTACGCCAGATCAAAATGTGGTTGTTGGAACTTTAGCTGATATAGCGACCAAAGTATCTGAGCATCATATCGTAGCACCGACTTTAACCATTATTGGTGAAGTAGTCAGTCTGCGTGAACAGTTAAAATGGCAATAAAATTTCCTTTATGGCGTTGTCGTCATTCCAGATCTATTTAATAAATAGATCTGGAGAATTTGAATAGTAGAGAAAATTTGTGATTCATGTTGTCCTATACGAACCAGAAATACCTGCAAACACAGGTAATATTATTCGTTTGTGTGCCAATACAGGTGCTCAATTGCATTTAGTGAGACCTTTAGGTTTTGAACTAGATGATAAGAAATTGAAGCGAGCAGGTTTGGATTACCACGAATGGGCAAGAATGCAAATTTGGGACAATATCGAACTCTGTCTTGCCGATTTAAAAACCAAAGGTGTTGAGCATGTTTTTCCACTGACTACTAAAGGTACAGCGACACCGCATACTGTCGATCTTAATCGTCCAGTGGCTTTGTTGATGGGACCTGAAACTCGTGGTTTACCTGAACAAGTGCGTTTAATGTTCCCACAAGAGCAATGGATTCGTCTGCCTATGGCTGAAAATTCAAGAAGCTTAAACCTCTCTAACGCAACTGCAGTTATTGTCTATGAAGCGTGGCGGCAGCAGGATTTTAAACAACTTTAGTTTCTGAGGTTAGAGATCACCATACGGGCTTGCAACAACCAAGGTATAACCGTTCAGATCTTTAAACCAAATCTCTCGATGGTGTGCGTTAGGATTGTATTTCGGTCCTTCTAAAATTTCGATTTGATGAGTTTGTAATTTTTGAACAATCTCATCAAATCGATTGCTTTCAAACCACAATAAAACCCCATTTCCAATCAGCCGTTTGGGGTCACCGATATGTGAGTGGTCATGAGCTTGCCATTGGTGCAGTTGTAACACCATATGCTGCTCAAACAACAATTGCTCATATTCTCTGCCACCATGTCCGCTTTCTAAACCAAGTATTGTTTGATACCACTGACTGGTTTTTTCGACATCAGCTACCGCAATTAAAGGCTGTGGATACATACACACACCTCACTGAATGATTAGAATTACTGTTCTTGTATTGCATCAAAACGTTGCTGTGCATAAATGACTTGTTCAATATTACTCTCTGCCCAGTCTTTCAATTGATATGCCATTTTTGCGACTTCTAAGCCGAGGTGGGTTAATGAGTAATCAACACGAATGGGTGCAGTATCTTGTACTTGTCTTGCAATAAATCCATCTCGTTCTAACATTTTTAATTTTTGTGAAAGCACTTTTGGGGAAATACCCTGAATACTTTTTTTGAGTAAATTAAAATGCTGAGTTTCTCTTGCAAGTATATTGATGATCAACAAAACCCATTTATCTGCAATTTTTTCAAAAAATAATCGAGCAGGGCAATGTTGTTGATAAATATTATATTTTAATGCCTGATTCATATTTTTAACCCTCGATTTATTCATTTAGCACACCTAGTTACCGACTGGTAACTAATTGACACCTAGTTTCTAAAATATATCATTAAATCGAACTTTTTAAAAATTTTGGATAATCTCATGACAAAAATTGCAGTTGTATATTTCTCTGGTTATGGTCACACCAAAGTAATTGCACAAACTTTTGCACAACCGATTGATGCTACATTAATTGAAATTGATCAAAATGGTGAAATTACAGAACAAGATTGGCAAACGTTAAATGATGCCCAAGCGATTGTATTTGGTGCTCCAACATACATGGGAACAGCACCTTGGCAATTTAAGAAATTTGCTGATGCTTCCTCAAAGGTATGGTTCACACGTGGTTGGCAAGATAAAGTTTTTGCAGGCTTTACAAACAGTGCGAGTTTAAATGGTGATAAACAAGTGACGTTGATTCAATTACAAACCTTAGCTTCTCAGCATGGTGGTATTTGGGTGAGTTTAGGTTTACTTCCAGCCAATACCAAAGCTGCAAAACGCGAAGATGTGAATAATTTAGGCGGTTCTGTTGGTTTACTGGTTCAATCACCTTCTGATGCGAGTGTAGATGAGATTCCAACAGGGGACTTAGAAACAGCGAAGCTGTATGCGGAACGTGTTAAATCAATTGTTGAAAAACTGCATAGCTAAGTTTTTGAGTTAATAAAAAGGCGCATTCAGCGCCTTTTTAGATTTAGATGATTTTATTCGTGTTCATTGTGTTGAGGGGCATTATATTTAAAGCCTTTGGTTTTATAGCCTAAATATAAAACACCAAACATTGCCCACCATAAACCGTATTTTAATGCTGTATCTTCAATTTCCAGCCACATAGCGAAGACACTCAGGAAGCCACAAAGAGGAATGATGACAAAGTTTAAAATATCTTTGAAATTCTTTGTGCGGCCATCACGTAATGCATAGCGAGAAATCACTGAGAGATTCACAAAAGTAAATGCAATCAAAGCACCAAAGCTGATCATTGAAATCACAACATCCAAACTCATAAAACCAGCGCTTAATGCGACCAATCCTACAATGATAATATTATAAGATGGGGTATATGTTTTATGACTAATATGGCCGAAGATTTTCTTGTTGATGACACCATCACGACCCATTACATACATTAAACGGGATACACCTGCATGAGCCGAAATACCAGATGCCATGACAGTCACAATTGCAAACGCTAAAACGTAAGACTGGAACAGCGAACCACCAACCAACAATAAAATATCTGGCTGCGTTGCTGCGACATCTTGGAAGTAACTTTTTGGATCATTTGGAAAGTAAATTTGCATAAAGTAGGTGCTGATAATAAAAATTACACCTGCGAATAATGCAGTCAAGAAAATCGCTTTTGGTAAGGTCTTTTCAGTATCTTTGGTTTCTTCTGCTAGAGAGCTTAGTGAGTCAAAACCTGTAAATGAAAAGCACAGTAAAGTCGCACCTGTAATTAACGCACCAATAGAGGTTAGCTCATTCCAGAACGGTTGTAAGCTCCAAAGTTGATAGCGTGTTTCTGCAGTAATCGGACCTTCTGCGTTATATCCCATTTGTAGTTTGTTATAAACTAAATAGGTGAATACACCGATGACGATCAGTTGAACTAAAACAATCAAGCTATTAAAGTTTGCAACAAAACGAGCACCACGTAAATTAACACCAGTCATAAAGGCTGTTAATACAATCACCCAAACCCAATGATTTACATTTGGAAATAAGGCATCGAGATAGATTCCCGCCAAGATGATATTGACCATCGGTGATAGTAAATAATCGAGCCAAGAAGACCACCCCACCATAAAGCCAACATTTGGATGGATTGATTTTTGAGCGTAAGTATAAGCCGATCCAGAAGATGGATAACGGCGAATCATGTGCCCATAGCTTAGCGATGTAAACAAAATCGCAATCAATGCCACAATGTAAGAGGTAGGAACATGGTGATGACTTTCTTCTGATACCAGACCGAAAGTGTCAAACAAGGTCATCGGTTGAATATAAGCTAAACCAATAATGATAATGTGCCAGAGACCTAGCGTTTTTTGCAGTTTAGCTACCGATGGAGTCCCAGAAATATTTGTCAACGGCGTTATCCTCATAATCGTTGATCAAAGATCAGCTATGGTTTTAAGGGTCATTTGAGACAAAAACGGCCCCCGCTACAAAAAAAAGAAGTGCGCCAATTTATCGTAAATTATTATAAATTGTCAGTACTTTTATGCTTCTTTTAGCAATTTTTTTGCCAATTCGCCAAAGAAATAGATGAATAAAGATTCACTTAAAATAGCAAAACCCCGATAACAGGTTGATATCGGGGCTTTGAAAGTTAAATTATTTATTTAACTTAATGAATTACCATGCTTTTTGCAAAATTGCACGAAGATCTTCTAAATTTGCTTCTTTTGGGTTGTAAATGATTGAACCATCATTTAGCGCTTTTTCAGCAACTTCGTCTAACTGCGCTTCTGTCACTTTACCCGTTTCACGTAAAGTGCGTGGAAGTTTAGTAAGTGTGAATAACCGATCACGCATAGTTAAAATAGTTGCAATGGCTTTTTCTGCTCGCAGATTGGCAGGGGTCTGTGCGTAAATATCTGCACCTGCAAGTGGAAGCAATAATTCACCAATCTTAGCACCATTGACTTCTTTGTTGTATTCAAGCACATATGGCAAGAACAAGTTCATGCAAAGACCATGGGGCAGGTGAGCGACTGCGCCTAATGCGTGACCAAGTGAGTGTACTAAACCTACCATTGAATTAGAGAATGCGATTCCCGCCATAGTTGATGCTTGAGCAAGCTCTAAACGACCTTGTGCATCACTTGGGTTGTCTAAAACTTTGAATAAGTTTTCACTAATTTTCTTTATACCAGCACTTGCATAAGCATCGCTTAAAGGATTCGCTGCTAAGCAGGTATAAGCTTCAACACAGTGAGTTAGTGCATCCATACCTGTCATTGCGGTTAGGTGTGATGGCAATGTTTGTGTCATGCGCGGATCAAGAATCGCTGCATGTGGCATGAGGTAGTAAGAAGCAAATGCAAGTTTGACATTTTTTTGCGTATCAGAAACGACAGCAACCATAGTTGCTTCAGAACCTGTACCAGACGTTGTCGGAATCACGAAGAATGGTTTTAATGGTTTTGGTAGATTATGCGCACCTGAGTATTGCAATAAATCATCACCACCTTCTGAGACTAAAATATTAGTTGCTTTCGATGTATCAATAACCGAACCACCACCAATCGCAATAATCGCATCACATTTTTTTTCGCGATAGAGTTGTGCTGCTGCACGTACTACTTCTAAGCTTGAATCGGGTGGAACGTCATCAAAAATTGCACCAATTACAGCATCTGTTGTGCTAAAAGCAGCTTCAATTGGGCTGAGTAGACCATTTGCACGTACGCCTTTATCGGTAATGATCATTGGGCGTTTTGCACCAAGAGTCGCAAGTTCAAAAGGGATGTGCTCTAACGCAGCGTTACCAGCAATTACTTTTACAGGACAGAAAAATTCGTAATAAGGCTTAGCCATGTTATGCGCTCCGTTTGAAATATGATTGTGCGACTTTGAGGTAGATATTTTTTGCGCCAGTGAATTTTTCTTTGAATGTTAATTCAGCTGGATAACGTTTCACAGCAAGTGATGCGATCAATTTAGGTAGAATTAACGCTTCCATTTTATTTAAACAACGAACTAATCGAATGGCACTTGAAACATCACCATCAGCGATCATACGGTCGTTAGCAAATGCTTGAGCGGTACTTTCTTGGAAAGAAAATACAAGGAAAGCATGTGTTAAATGTTTAAAAGTAATTGTTAAATCTGGTTTGCCTTTATAATTAGGTAAAAGCTCCAATTGTTTTTCTTCGGTCACTCGTGCAATAAATGCAGGACCATTTGGGAAAACATTCATTGAAAGTATAAAGCCAACTGGAAATTTAGAGACTTCCTGTTGTACTTCGTCATCCACTTGGCTTGCCATTACTAAACCACGACCGACGACATCCATCATGAGTTTTACGTAGGCAAATTGCAAAGTGGGCTTCACTGCTTTGGTCGAAATCACTCGCGTATCCCTTGTTAAAATTATGCAAAAGCAAATTTAGAGTAATTACTCTAATTTATTTCTTTGGAATTTAAAAGTAGTTTATTCAGATTTGACTACAAGGTCATGAAAGAAATTCGTATTTTGTAAATAGCTAATAAAATCATGACAAAGTTGCTCAAAGCTTGGGTAATCTTCAAGCAAGTCTTGCAAGCGTACCATTTCTAAACCTGCGTATCCACAAGGATTAATGGTTTGAAAGCCTGTTAAATCACAATCAATATTTAAGGCAAAACCGTGGTAACTACGACCACGGCGAATTTTAAAACCTAAAGACCCGATTTTACGACCATCAACATAGACACCTGGTGCATCAGGCTTAGCATAAGCCTCAATATTGTATTGTTTCAGCAACTCAATCATGGCTTGTTCAGCAAAGCTGACTAAAGTTCGGACATGCCATTTCAAACGGTTTAAATCTAATAGGAAATAAGCAACGAGTTGACCCTTACCATGCCAAGTGACCTGTCCCCCGCGATCAGTATGGACAACAGGGAGGTTGCTGTGCATCAGGATATGTTCAGCTTTACCTGCTTGCCCTTGAGTCAAAACATCTTGATGTTGTAATAACCAAACTTCATCGGGTGTGGTTTCATCGCGATTGGTTGTGAAGTCTTTCATTGCTTCAAAACGAGCTGTGTAGTCTTGTAGATCATTGAAACAACGAACGATTAAGGAGGGCTTAGAATTCATTTTTAACACCTTGCTTTACATGCTCAAGTATTTCTGCACAGTTTGATTCATATCCAGCAATGGGGAGGTCATTAATAAACTTAGCCCATTTTATAAATATTATTGGCTCACCTGAATTTGCTATTCTTACAGAATTTTCACCTAAGATAGATAGCGTTTCGCTGTAACATAAATTTTGATGAACGTATGTACTGAAAGAACCTGTATAAAAGCAAGTAAAACTCCAAATGAGGGCTAAGCAGATAAAAGGTATACGTTTAAAAAATTTCATATGGCATTTAATATTTCTTATTCGTTGATTATCTCTGATTCTGGAGGAATAAACATATATTCTTGAAAATTTTCAATATAATCATCAAGATTTTCTTCAAGCATTTTTCTATATTCGGTTAGGAAATATTCTATTGTTTCTTCTTTAGCATTCGCTAATTCTTCACCAGTATTCCATCCTGTTGCGCTCACCCAAGCATTAAAGCGTGATGTTGCGTAAAGTATGGAAGCGCTGACTTTTCCTCCTCCGATTACTTCCGTTATCTGCTGATTAGACAATTGAATATGCTGATCAGCTCGTTCATAGAATTCATCATCAATGTTTTGCATTATTATTCTCACAAAAAATCCAAAACACTTTCGTATTTTGGATTTCTTATTTAAAGCGCTGTCTTAATTAAAGGACAGGCTGCAAGATCAGCATATAGTGCATGAACTTGTTCTAATTCTTCGAAGCGTAATTGTGCAGTCAAAGAATGGTATTTACCTGTACGTGAAGGTTGTACTTTTACTGTACCACCATCGAATTCAGGGAAGTGCTTCTGCAAAATATCAACAACAGCCACTCGAAGTTCATCCCCTGCATTACCAATCAATTTGATTGGATAGTCCATCGGGAAAACCCAAAGATGTTCTTGCAATTCACGAGAAGGAGTGCGGTCTAACATGAGCAACCTCTTTAATTTGAAACGCCTGCATCAGTGCAGGCGCTTATGATCTAATAACTAGATGGGGATGGAATGTTTAATTTCAAGTCTCGATTAAGAGCTTATGCACTCACTCAAAACTTCCCATCAATTAGTCATTTTCCAAGAATGAACGTAAATGTTCAGAGCGAGAAGGGTGGCGAAGTTTACGTAACGCTTTCGCTTCAATCTGACGGATACGTTCACGTGTTACGTCAAACTGTTTACCCACTTCTTCTAAAGTATGGTCGGTTGGCATATCGATACCAAAACGCATTTTTAACACTTTAGCTTCACGTTCTGTTAAGTTTTCAAGCACTTCACGTGTCGCTTCTTTTAAACCTTCTGAGGTCGCAGCATCGACTGGAGATGTGATGTTTGAGTCCTCAATGAAGTCACCTAGATGCGAATCTTCATCATCACCGATCGGTGTTTCCATCGAAATCGGTTCTTTTGCGATTTTAAGTACTTTACGAACCTTAACCTCATCCATTTCAAGACGTTCACCTAATTCTTCAGGTGTCGGTTCACGCCCCATTTCTTGAAGAAGTTGACGTGATACACGATTGATCTTGTTAATCGTTTCAATCATGTGGACTGGAATACGAATAGTACGCGCTTGATCGGCAATCGAACGAGTAATCGCCTGACGAATCCACCAAGTTGCATAAGTCGAGAATTTATAACCACGACGATATTCAAACTTGTCTACAGCCTTCATCAAACCGATGTTACCTTCTTGAATCAAATCAAGGAACTGTAAGCCACGGTTGGTGTATTTCTTCGCAATCGAAATAACCAAACGTAAGTTTGCTTCAACCATTTCTTTCTTGGCACGACGTGCTTTCGCTTCACCAACTGCCATACGCTTAGAGATATCTTTGATATCTTTTACGTTCAAACCAAGGTCTTTCTCAATATCAGCAATCTTCTGTTGGAATGCCAATACGTCAGGACGCACTTTTTCTAAATGTGCTTTGGTTTCAGCAGGGGCTTTCGCGATTTGTTCATCTAACCAAGCTGGATTTGACTCTTGTTCAGGGAATGTTGTACGGAATTGATTACGATCCATACGACCACGACGCACTGCATAACGCATGATTTCACGTTCATTGGTACGAATTTGTTCATGTGTGCCGCGAATCATTTCTGAAATGATATCAAATAAACGTGGTGTGAATTTGAACATCATAAAGACTGCAGCTAAAGCTTCTAGTGCAGCTTTTGCTTCGTCACTATTACGACCATGTTTTGCTACAATTGCTTTTGTATCATTCCAAGCAGCTTCTAGTTCAGAAAAACGAACTTTGGCAATTTCAGGATCAGGTCCAGATTCACCTTCAGAATCATCATCACCTTCAGATTCTTCGTCTTCGTCATCATCATCAAGTTTTACATCTTTTGTCGCAGGTGAAGCGCTTTCAGCTTCTTCAAGTTCTGCTTCTTCTTCCAGTACTTCTGGAATGTCATCATCAGTTTCTGGGTCTAAGTAGCCAGAAAGAATATCGGCAAGACGACGCTCACCTGTTAAAAAGTCATTATATTCTTGTAAAACGACTTCAACAGCATTTGGCCAATAAGCAATTGAATGTAAAACGTCACGAATACCTTCTTCGATACGTTTTGCAATGCTAATTTCGCCTTCACGTGTTAAAAGTTCAACTGTCCCCATTTCACGCATGTACATACGTACAGGGTCAGTGGTACGACCAGGCTCACTTTCAACCGATGCTAATACGGCAGCAGCTTCTTCTTCAGCGACTTCGTCCGCAGCTTCAGTAGATTCACCAAACATGGTGTCATCAGTTTCTGGTGCACGTTCATGCACTGGAATACCAACGTCTTGAAGCATCTGGATGATGTCTTCAATCTGCTCACTTTCCGTAATTGAGTCTGGTAGATGATCGTTAACCTCAGCGTAAGTTAAGTAACCTTGTTCTTTGCCTCGGCTAATCAGAGCCGCTACTTGCGAAGTAGGGGAATTCATATCGCTCATCTTTGCTTACTCTTTTGTTGAATCTGTGGCGGTGAAAAACCGTGCATGATAGCACAATTCACGAGGAATGTTTTGGATTTGATCCGCTAGCTTTAAATAAAAAATAGGTTGGATTGAACTGTAGTTTCTTAAATATGGGGGTGTGTCATAATTTTTCAAGCAGAGAATTCCTATTCAAGAATTTTTTCATTAGTACAATTGTTAGAATATAAATACACAAAAAAAACGATGAAAAAAAGTACAAAACACCATTTTATAGTGAAAAAATCAAATAAAACTTGACAAGGTTTGATAAGACCGATAAATAGCGGCTAGACCCATTTATATTTTTTCATTTAGAGGTACTGTTAGTGTCTTCTACAGATTTCGAATTAGATGATGATAACTACGGTGAGGATGATGTTGGTTTTGATGAGTCATCAGGCAAAATCAGTGCCAAAGAATCATTAGAAAAGCGCCGTTTGATTGATGATCTACTCGCTCAACGCCGTTTAGAACGAGAATTAAAAGATTTCGATTATGATTTCGACGACGATGATTTGGATGACTAAAGCGAAGCAAAATTGCTAAGACTTTATGTTTGAAAATGTTATGCTGTTGCCGATGTATTTAAAATTTGGATCATAAAATGAGCACATTAGATTTAGACTTATTGAGTAATTTTCTTGACGGTGATCAAAATGAGCACGGTTTAGATTTTGCAGCGACTCATGGCTTTTTGTGTGCTATCGCGGTTGGTCCAAAATTTGATCGTTGGCTGGATGAGCTTTTTGAGAGTAATCAAAAGAAAGTTCCTAGTGAAATCATTGAACAAATCAAAGCTTGGTTAGAATCTATTCGTCAAGATTTAGCCAATGAAAACGGAATTGAATTCCCTTTTGAAATTGAAGAAGCAGATGTTGATTCAAGTTTAGGTGATTGGAGCGTTGGTTTTGTTGATGCAATGTTCTTAAATGAAGAGGCATGGTTTGCTCCAGAGTTTGAAGAACAATTGGTTGATTTAACTTTACCAATTATGGTGTTTAGTGGCATTGATGAAGAAGATCCTCAAATGGAGTCTTTCCGTCGTAATGGTCAATTGATGGATGAATTAGCAGAAGAAATTCCTGATAATTTGAACGAAATTTATCTTATGTATCACACACCAACATGATTTTATAGTCATATAATTTTATTATCATAATTTAGAGTAAAATTATATTACTTTTATTTAAAAGCTAGTTCATATATGAGCTGGCTTTTTTATTTGTAAATTAAATAAAAATTAATATTTAATTTAATTAAGTATTTATTTTAAAAAATTTAATAAATTGTTTTGATTTTATTTTGAAGTATTTAAGACCTTGAGTTGACTTAATCTATTATATTTTTTTATTGTATGATTTGATCCTATCTTTTTGCTTGTGTTGATATTATATTCTATTGGTGGTTATTTTTAATTTTTATAAAGAGTGTTGAGTATGGGGAATAATAGAATTAAATATTTTTTTTGGGCTTTTTCTTTAATTCTTGCGGGATGCGGTGGTGGAGGTTCAAATGATTCGAACTCATCCTCTTCAAATAATAATACACCTTCTACAGGTGATAATGAAATACTTAAGGGAGGAACGCTTGTTAATCCTGAAATACTTATTAGTACCAAAAAGTATTTAATTGGGCCTAATAATTTTTATAATTATTTTACATATTCTGGTACTGATAAAGAAACGATATTTTTAAAGGTGAATTTTGACTTACCATTCACTATGCAGAATAGAAGGAGATGTAGAGAATCTATAGCGAATGGGTATCTTGATACAGAGTATCCAATTACACGCATGTATGATAATAAAAATAAGTTAGAGCAATTAAATTGTTATGAAGATGTAAAGTATACATTTGATTCTTCGAATAAGAAAATATTTCAGGTGGTTCCAGCTTATAGAGGAAACGGGATTTTAAATTTTGCAGCAGTTAAAGGTAACGCAGCAATTATAGCACCCGTTGGTGAGCAAGGAAGTCCTAGTAATCCAATTTTAGTTAGAGCATCAAACAAGATGAATCATAATTCTTTTTATAATTACTTTAAGTATAGTGCAAAAGCGGGGGAGACAATTCACTTGTCGGTATTTTTAGATACACCATTAACCGATAGACAATTAAGACGTTGTCGTGAGGCTGAAAGTGATTTGACTTTGAACAAAGTTAGTGGTTATTCAACTGATCTATATATTTATGATGATAACTATAATTATGTAAAATCTGTATGTGATACTGAGGTTAAATATACTTTTTCTAAAGATGGTACCTATATTTTCTCATTTAACTTTGAGGGGGCAGGTAATAGTGATGGTGGTGGGAATGGAACAGGGACTATATACTTTGAAAGTCTAGGTACTCAAATGTCATATAACTAAGTCTTGATAATTTCATGTGTGGAATAAGGCTGTTCTAGAGTGGCCTTATTCAAAAATATTGTGGCTTGGTAGTATTTAAAATTTTTAGTGATATTTAAAATATAATTTTGCTAAAGCAATAATTTAGTTTTTTAAAATTTTTATAAAATGAATTGTAGATTATGTAATCTATTTTAAATTATAGATTAATGTTGGTGAAGTCTTTTGATGGGTTTTAATATGGTCTTTTGTGTGAAATTTAAATTTTGACTATCTTTGTTAAGATTCTAAATATAATGATTGAACAACTTAATATGCTTATTGGATAAGTTTGGCTTTCTTGAACGGATAAACACTCTGGGAGAATATCATCATTCTCCAGAGCTAATGTTCTGTCTAGATCATTTACGGCTTAGGTGCCAAATACTTTCATTGGCTGTTGCTTTATTTCTAAGATTTTCTGTTGTAGTTGCTAATAATTCAAAATTGTAATGTTCTGCGTAATGCTTTGTTAATTCATCTTTAGGTACGGAGAATGGTGGTCCTTTAAGTAAATTCTGATCATATTCAAGGCTAATTAATAGCTGAGGTGCTTGTTTTGTAATGTCTAACAAATGTTGTGTGTATTGGCTTCGCATTTGTGGTGGAAGAGCGATTAGAGCAGCTCGATCATAAACAGCATCTATATCTCCAAGTTGTTGTGCTGTTAACTGGAAAAAATCACCAATGAATAATTCAATTTGGGGATGTTGATAGTGAGTCAATTCACCTGATTGTGCCTCTTTAAAGCTCAATCCTAAATTTGAAATAAGATCTTGGATTGCAATAGGGCTAAGATCAATACCAACTATATGATAACCCTGATTTATTAGCCAGTTTATATCTAAACTTTTACCACAAAGTGGAACAAAAATACGTGCATGAGGCTTTAAATCTAATGATCTAAAATATTGGGTTAGTAGGGCGTGAGGTTGTTCTTGATGAAAACCAATATTATTGTTTTGCCATTTGTCATGCCAAAAATCATGTTGCATTATTTGAACCTCAGTATTCATTTAAATAGAGTTGAAAATGTCATCTACTATTTTTTTGATAAATAGAATTTCTTGATTAAGAACCAAAGTACGTATGCTATTGCAATAGCTAAAATAATAGTGCCAATACGTTGTGTAATAGCACTCATCAATGCTGGATTTTCACTAAAATGATAACCAACATAGGCAAGTAGCGTGGTCCAAAGGATTGTACCTGCAGCACTATAAGCCATAAACTTACTAAAAGGCATTTTGCTTATACCTGCTGGGATACTAATTAAAGAGCGAACTGCAGGTACCATACGACCAAAAAAAACGATCCTATGCCCATATTTTTCAAACCAAACTAATGATTTTTCAAGATCAGCAACACTAATACGGAGGTATTTTCCGTAGCGTTCGACAAGAGTAAAAAGGTGGTGTTGCGGAATCTTTCTACCAATCCAATACAGTAATGCCGCGGCTAGAAGTGAGCCGATACTACCAGCAATAATCACTCCGATTAAAGTCAGTTCACCTTTTGCCGCAGTATAACCTGCGGATGGCATAATGATTTCGGATGGAATCGGTGGGAAAATATTATCAAGAAACATTAAAAATGCGATACCTAAGTATCCTAGTTTCTCCATGATGGATAATACCCAGTCTTCCAGTCCCATAGCGCCTAAATGTGATTTGTGATTTAAGGTTTAGAATAATGGTTGTCTAAATAACTCTCAATGATGTATTGGTTAATAATCTTGATGATTAAAATAAAAAAGCCTTAGTTTGAGCTAAGGCTTTTTATTAAATGTTTATACATATTTATAGACGCTTGCGTTTTGCCGCTGCAATCTGTGATTGGCGCATACGGAAGCCTGCTTTTTGCTTGTCCGTGGTTTTATCAATACAGTAAACACAAGACACACCATGTTCATAGCTTGGCAGTTCAGCTTCAACCTTAGTAAGTGGCCAACCGCAAGCATGACACTTGATGTTTTCACCTTCTTCAACACCATGAGTAACAGCAGTACGGCCATCAAAAACGAAACATTCACCTTCCCACATGCTTTCTTCAGCAGGTGTTTCTTCTAGGTATTTAAGAATGCCGCCTTTCAGATGATAAACCTCATTGAAACCTTCTTGGAGAAGGAGAGAGGTTGATTTCTCGCAACGAATACCGCCTGTACAGAACATTGCAATTTTTTTGTCTTTATGTTGTTCGAGGTTTTGTTTTACATATTCAGGAAATTCACGGAAACTTTCAGTTTTCGGATCAATCGCGCCTTTAAATGTACCAGCTTTGTATTCATAGTCATTACGAGTGTCGATCAAGATCACGTCATCACGACTAATCAGATCATTCCATTCTTTAGGATCAAGATAGTGGCCAACTAAATCACGTGGCTTAACTTCGACACCTAAAGTGACAATTTCATTTTTAAGTTTAATTTTCATTTTACGGAATGGTTTTTCAGAGCTTTCAGACTCTTTATATTCCATTGCATTAAACCCTTCGTTTAAAAGGAATTGATGAACGGTATCAATCGCAGCGCGGTCGCCAGCAACAGTTCCATTAATTCCTTCAGACGCTACAATCAGAGTTCCACATAAATTGATGCTCTTCACTAAGTTCAAAAGACGTTGTTGCAGGTCTGCTGCATCTGAAACTTCTTTAAATTGATATAGTGCCGCAACAACCCAATTATTGGTCGCTTGCTGTTCTACAGGTGCAAGCTGTTCTACAGTAGCGTTCATGGATAACTCCAAATGTATTAAGATAGAAAAATAAGGCGCACATTTTAGCGCGAAATCTGAAAATAAGCGAGAAAGCCATAAAACAAATATGGTTTTAAAGGAGTTGGTTTTGAGTAACGATCGTCGAATTCCATCATTGACCCCCTGTGCAGGACGTTGCTCAACGGTATTTGGTGATCTGGTTTGTCGTGGTTGTCGACGTTTTAATCATGAAGTGATTCAGTGGAATACCTATACGCCTGAGCAAAGACTTATGGTTTGGAGGCGATTGGATGCACAATTGAATCAAATATTAGTGCCTTTGCTACCTCATGCGAATCTTCAACATATTGAAGGTTTTATTCACAGTAAACATATTCGTGTCTTAGAGACAGCCACTACAGGGCGAAAGTTGTATCATGCTTTGAAAATTTGCGAGAAGAATAAGCATTTGGCATATGATAGTGGGCTTGGTATTACAGATTCACAGGTTAAACCAATTTGGGATGAGTTTGAGCGTCGTGTGTTGGCTTTGGCTAAGGCGAGTTATGAATTGGCATGGTTACGTGCGGATGGTATCAGTGCAACCTTGTTACGTGCCCTAGAAGAAGATGAGATCTAAAAAGATTTTTTACGAAAAGTTAGCCAATAAATAACTATTTCAGCAATTAATACATTTATTGTCCAGCCTAACCATGCTTCAAGCTGATAAATGTGGATTGGTGTAAGCCAATCCCAATAGGGTTGAATTTGGTAAAGTGCAAGTTTCCATGTTCTTAAGCTTAATGCAGATAAGGCTAAAGCAAAACTTCGAATCATCCAGTTACGATGTGCAATCCATTTTTTTTGAAAAGCATAATAAAGTGCAAATAGGGTACTTGTTCCCCATAATAATCCAAGAATGACAAAGCAGATTTGAGTACTTAAACCTCCATTTGCTGAAATTGCAAGAATGAAGCCGCTAGGCAAGGCGGCTCCAAGTGTTGCAATAATATAAAGCCAGCCCGCATAGCGATGTAAACGTGGTGTGTTGTTACGAATTGAATGTGAGAATTGGGTAAAACCCGCCAATAATACCAAGCCGCTAGTGATAACATGAGTTTGAAATGCAAAGCGCCAAGGCTGAGTGTGCACGACATCTTGCTTAAGAACTAAAAAATTGGTGCTATCCGACCAAGGGAAATAATTCAGGCAGATTTTAAGCATTAACCAAGATAGATAGCCGAAAACTAATATGATGATCAATTGAAAGAATTGGTTGAGTATTTTCCACATAAATATTGATCACTGATATGCTGTGTAAGCAAAATAATTTAAATAGTCTTTTTAGATGAGAACATTAAAATGAATAAGCCTAAACAATTATTAATTGCGATTGCTATTTTATCAAGCACTACGCTGACTTTAGCACAACCCGCTCAAATAGCACCTTCATGGACAGGGTTATATAACGATGAACAAAAAATTTCTTTGTTTATGCAGCAAAAAGGTAATGATGTTACTGGTTATAGTGTGTTGAATGGTAAGCAACTAAATTTTAAAGGGAAAATAAAGCAAACTGATTCAAATTATACATTAACCTTAAATGAAGTTGGGCAGGGTGTGGATGTCGGTCGATTCGTATTGAATTATAAGGGGAATACTTCACCGATTGAAGCGCAATGGTCGTCTGCAACTCAAACGGTAAAACCTAAATTTTTTAGTCTAAATGCACAGCAATGTAAATATGCAAAAGAGCAAGGGGAATTTCCTGATGCTTCTGTGCGTTTTTTAAAAGATGCTGATTTACAAGTACCTTTAGGTCAATTGCAATATATGCGCAATGAAATTTATGCACGTCATGGATATGCTTTTCAAAATAAAAAATGGGCGATCACTTTCTCACAATATGATTGGTATATGCCATGTTATCTAAATGTAGATGCGCGTTTGACTCAGATTGAAAAAGAAAATGTGAAACGTATTAAAATGGTCGAACCATATGCAAAAGATATAGATTGGGGGCGTTAATTTATTTTGATGAATACTGTTTCTAATAAAAAAGCTGCCATTTGGCAGCTTTTTTAACATTAATTTTAAAAATAAAATTAACGTTTGATGTCGCGTTGAGTCGAGCCTGTGTAAAGCTGACGTGGACGACCGATCTTGTAAGGACCGCTGTGCATTTCTAACCAGTGGCTGATCCAACCAACTGTACGTGCAAGCGCGAAGATTACAGTAAACATTTCTGTTGGGATACCAATCGCTTTTAAGATGATACCTGAATAGAAGTCTACGTTTGGATACAAGTTACGCTTGATGAAGTATTCATCAGAAAGCGCAATTCTTTCAAGTTCCATTGCAAGAGCAAGTTGTGGATCTTGGATACCTAAAGCTTCAAGTACTTCGTCACAAGTTTGTTTCATGACTTTCGCACGTGGATCGAAGTTTTTGTAAACACGGTGACCGAAGCCCATGAGTTTAACTTCTTTGCTCTTCACTTTTTCCATGAACTCAGCAACGTTTTCTACGCTACCAATTTCATCTAACATTTTAAGTACAGCTTCGTTTGCACCACCGTGAGCAGGTCCCCAAAGTGCAGAGATACCAGCAGAGATACATGCATATGGGTTCGCACCAGTAGAACCAGCAAGACGAACTGTAGACGTAGATGCATTTTGCTCGTGGTCAGCATGAAGCGTAAAGATACGATCCATTGCACGTGCAAGAACAGGATTTACTTTGTAGTCACGATCAGCAGGAGTTGCAAACATCATGTGCAAGAAGTTTTCTGCATAACCTAAGTCATTACGTGGGTAAATGAATGGTTGACCTACAGTGTACTTATAGCTCCACGCTGCAAGCGTAGGGATTTTCGCGATTAAGCGAATTGCAGTAATTTCACGATGGTTAACATCTTCGATGTCTAAACCGTTGTGATAAAACGCAGATAATGCACCTACTACACCAACCATGATTGCCATAGGGTGAGCATCACGACGGAAACCATTGAAGAAACGGCTTACTTGGTCATGAACCATAGTGTGGTTGCGAACTTTAGCATCAAATTCTGCTTTCTGTTCAGCATTTGGAAGCTCGCCATTTAATAATAAGTAGCAAGTTTCTAAATAGTCTGCTTGAGTCGCTAATTGATCAATCGGATAGCCACGGTGTAATAACACACCTTTGTCACCATCAATGAATGTGATCTTAGATTCGCAAGCAGCTGTCGCCATAAAACCAGGATCGAAAGTAAAATGACCAGATGCCAATACATCTTTAACGTCAATTACATCTGGGCCCAATGTGCCGCTGTAAATTGGTAATTCAATTTCTTTGCCATCAAGCTGTAATACGGCTTTTTTGCCAGTTGCTGCAGACATTCAATAGATCTCCTGTCCTGGTGAATGATTATCTGACTCGAAATCCTAATCTTGTCATGTGCGAATCAGACGGTGTCAAAATTTGCTATAAGATTAGTGGCTACTAAAATTTTGTCAATTATACTTAGGGATAAAAAATAACGTTATTGCAGTCAATTAGTCATTCAGTATCAAAGAAAAAATTGAGTAAAATCACAGCATCGGTCGAGTATAATATGTCAAATCAGGTTTGAGGTGCATAAAAAAAATGAAGCACCAGTACAATTGTAAGTAAATTTTTATCCGAGTTATATTTTGGCGCTTAAAAAATAAATACTTACCACAATTCAAAAGCCTATATATCTCAGGGTTTAGAATTAACTATCCATTAAAAAATAGATTAAAAGTTTTATATATCGAGTCATAATTGATTCATTATGGTGCGATTAATTGTATAAAAAATAGCTTATTTTTTAGGAGTATCTAGTATGAGGAAACAGATTATTGATCCCTGATATTTAATATATAAATGAGGGGTATTATTTTTGCCTATATTTAAGATTGTGGTTTTTGATTAATTTTTAGACATTAAGCGGAGTGTTATTGAAATATATTAGAAATAATTTTGACAAAAAATTTAGTAAACTAAAAAATAATAACTCATATTTTATTTTTATATAACAGTAATATATTGGGTTTTATTGCGGTTTCTAGCGCAGCTTACATATGTATTAAATGTGAATGATTCTTATTTCATTGCATTTTCGACTAAAGCGAAAACTGATTGTTTGTATTTTGATATTTCACGTTTTATAATTCGTTGTCGTTATATAGGTTAGGCGTGCATTATGCTTGCCTGACTATGCCAGCTTTCCTTTGAATTAATTCAAACAAACTCCGGATGGAGTTTCTACCTACAGGATGCCCGCTGTGAAAAGCAACAGACCTGTCAATTTGTCCATGGGTCAGGTGTTAGCGGTAAATTTACGCTCACCCGTGGCTATTGCATCAATTCTACACCGTTTATCAGGTGTAATCGTTTTCTTATTAGTCGCTGTTCTTTTATGGATTTTGGATAAATCTTTATCTTCACCAGAAGGATTTGACTACGTTAAAAATGTCGTTTTCGGAAATATCTGTGTACGTTTCATCGTATGGGTATTTGTAGCTGGCTTAATTTTTCACTTCATTGCTGGGGTAAAGCATTTACTTGCTGATCTTGGTTTTGCTGAGGAACTTCAAAGCGGTCGTATTGCAGCTACTATTTCATTGATCTTGTCTGCGATCGGTATTCTCGCGGCATTTGTATGGATTATGTTCTGATGAAAAGTGCTACAGGTTTAACAGGTTCAGGTTCTCGCGATTGGTATATCCAGCGTGTCAGTGCTGTAGTTTTGGCTGCTTACACTGTGGTGATGTTCGGTTGGATCTTGTGTAATAGCGGATTCGGTTACGAACAGTGGGCTGGCTTTATGTTGACTCTACCAATGAAGATTTTCTCTTTATTGGCAGTATTGTCACTTATTGCTCATGCTTGGATTGGTATGTGGCAAGTCTTTACTGATTATGTAACGACTCGTCAAATGGGTCCTTCGGCTTCAGGTTTACGCCTTGTACTCACTACAGCTGTCATTATTTCAGTGTTCGTGTACGCAATCTGGGGTATCCAGATTTTCTGGGCAAATTGATAGGAAGAGATCATGGGCGCAATTAACCCTAAAGAAGATTATTCAAATATTCAAAACCTCACTTTCGATGCAGTTATTGTTGGTGGTGGTGGTTCTGGTATGCGTGCTTCTTACCAACTTGCTCAAGCTGGTTTAAAAGTTGCAGTATTGACCAAAGTATTCCCGACACGTTCGCATACTGTTGCTGCTCAAGGCGGTATTGGTGCATCGTTAGGTAACATGCAAGAAGATAACTGGCATTATCACTTCTATGACACGGTTAAAGGTTCAGATTGGTTAGGTGATCAGGACGCAATCGAGTTTATGACACGTGAAGCGCCAAAAGTTGTTTATGAGCTTGAACACTTAGGTATGCCGTTTGACCGTAACGAAGATGGTACGATCTATCAGCGTCCATTTGGTGGTCACTCTGCAAACTATGGTGAAAAAGCAGTTCCACGTGCGTGTGCTGCTGCAGACCGTACAGGTCATGCATTACTTCATACTTTGTATCAAAGTAACGTAAAAATGGGTACTCAGTTTTACGTTGAATGGATTGCATTAGACTTAATCCGTAACGAAGCGGGTGATGTTCTTGGTGTAACCGCAATCGACCAAGAAACAGGTAACATTGCAGTATTCCAAGCGAAAGCGACTTTGTTTGCTACGGGTGGTGCTGGTCGTGTTTATCGTGCATCAACCAATGCTTATATCAACACTGGTGACGGTCTTGGTATGGCTGCTCGTGCAGGTATTCCATTACAAGATATGGAATTCTGGCAATTCCACCCAACGGGTGTTGCGGGTGCAGGCGTATTGTTAACTGAAGGTTGTCGTGGTGAAGGTGGAATCCTTCGTAACAAAGACGGCGAACCATTCATGGAACGTTATGCTCCAACTTTAAAAGACTTGGCGCCACGTGACTTCGTATCACGTTCTATGGACCAAGAAATTAAAGAAGGTCGTGGTTGTGGTCCTAAGGCGGATTATATCTTGTTAGATATGACTCACTTGGGTGCTGAGACGATTATGAAACGTTTACCATCTGTATTTGAGATTGGTAAGAAGTTCGCAAACGTTGACTGTACGAAAGAGCCAATTCCAGTTGTACCAACAATCCATTATCAAATGGGTGGTATTCCTACGAATATTCATGGTCAAGTTGTTGTACCACACGGTGTTGAAGAGGGTGAATTCTCTGCGCACTATGATAAAGATACGAAAGAGTATTCTTATAAAGGTACACGTGACTATGTGAAACCAGTAAAAGGTTTCTATGCGATCGGTGAATGTTCTTGTGTATCAGTACACGGTGCAAACCGTTTAGGTACAAACTCATTGCTTGACCTTGTGGTATTTGGTAAAGCAGCGGGTGAACACATCATTGACTACGTGACTAAACATCATGGTGATGATTATCAACCGCTTCCGACTGATGTGTTGGAAAATACATTAAAGCGTATTCGTAAGTTAGATGATTCAACGACGGGTGAAAACGCGCAAGAAGTTGCTGATGCAATCCGTGACATCGTACAAGATCACGCAGGTGTATTCCGTACTCAAGCATTGCTTGATAAAGGCGTAAAAGAAATTCTTGCGATTGAGCCACGTGTTCGTAACATTCATTTGAAAGACAAATCTAAAGTATTTAACACAGCACGTGTTGAAGCATTGGAAGTTGAAAACTTGTATGAAGTTGCAAAGGCGACTCTAATTTCTGCTGCTGCACGTAAAGAATGTCGTGGTGCGCATACAGTTGTTGACTATGAGTTAGCACCTGATCACCCAACTTATTCTTACGGTCGCCGTGATGATGAGTGGATGAAGCATACTTTATGGTATTCATCAGACAACCGTCTTGAATATAAGCCGGTACGTTTCAGCCCATTAACGGTTGAAGCAATTGAACCTAAGCCACGTACATTCTAATCGGGAGAACAAAGATGAGTAGAGGCACTCGTACATTCGAAATCTACCGCTATGATCCTGATAAGGATAAAGCGCCGTACATGCAAACTTTCAAACTTGAGTTAACCGATAAGCATCGTATGTTGCTTGATGCGTTACTTGCGTTGAAAGTGCAAGATGAGTCATTAACATTCCGTCGCTCTTGCCGTGAAGGTATTTGTGGTTCGGATGGTGTGAACATCAATGGTAAAAATGGTTTAGCGTGCTTGTGGAACTTGAACGATTTACCAGAGAAGATTGTGATCCGTCCTTTACCTGGTTTACCAGTGGTAAAAGACTTGGTTGTAGACATGAACCAGTTCTATGATCAATATGACAAGATCCAACCGTTCTTGATTAACAATCAGCCTGCACCAGCAAAAGAGCGTTTACAGTCTCAAGCAGAACGTGAACACTTAGATGGTCTATATGAATGTATTCTTTGTGCATGTTGTTCAACATCATGCCCATCATTCTGGTGGAACCCTGATAAGTTCCTCGGACCATCTGCATTGTTAAATGCATATCGCTTTATCATTGACTCTCGTGATACGGCAACACAAGAGCGTTTGGCTCGTTTAGACGACCCATTCTCTTTGTTCCGTTGTAAAGGGATCATGAACTGTGTATCAGTTTGTCCTAAAGGTTTAAACCCGACGAAGGCAATTGGTCACATTCGTAATATGTTGTTAGACCAAGCTGGTTAATACAGTTTTCTGACATGTGAAAAGGGAGCTTTTAAAAGTTCCCTTTTTTATTTTGTTTAAATCCTTTTCTGTGTTGGGGGCTTGTAAGGCTTATTATCGAGTCCTTAAAAATATTATTGAGTGTTGAAAATTTATAAATTTTGAGCTTAAGAAAAATTACTTGGATTAATAATAAAAATGAATGATCTATTTTTAGGCGCTCTGCATAATGTTTGTGCAAGAATTGTAGAAAATCTTTAACTTTGGTCGATAAAGGTGCAACTATTATAAAAAGGGCGGTATATTAGAATATAATTAAGAATGTGTATTTCGCTGCTTTATAGATGGTATGTGTCAAAAAAATCAATTCGTACATGAGAACATGTTACGATTTCTGCCACGACCTGAAGCAAAAAATAAGCATATTCCTGATGTTATATCGCTCTAATGCTTACCAATTGTATGGATATAGTTTGGGTTAAAGTCAATTTAGAAAAGTTAATATTTTTGTTAATTTTTCTAAAATGGTTTGCAAAAAATTGCTCGATTTCATCGAGTATAAGGATGAGTTATGTGCTTTGAATTGAAAGTGCATAGCTCATTTATTACATCAAAAGGAATACTCCTGATGTGTAGTGATAATGTCTCAAGGTTGGATGATCTTGAGTAGTAGTGTCATGTTACCAATTTGATACTATGAATCATGGGTGTGCTTAAAAGGCAACCTGTATTATTTTTTGCAATAGGAAATGGGTCCAAAAATGCAAGAAGTTGCTGACGCACTGCGTCTTGACACTGAACTTTCCGCTGATAGTGCAGCGTATATTGAAGAGCTTTACGAACAGTACCTAACTTCTCCAACCTCAGTGTCAGAGGATTGGCGTGAATATTTCGATAAATACCCTAAAGGTGATCAACCACACGGCAGTGTGCGCGAGCAATTCCTCCTTTTGGGTCGTAATTCAAACCGAGTTCAACCTGTTGTACAAAGCACTGTAAGTACAGAACATGAGCGTCGTCAAATTGGTGTATTACAACTTATCGCTGCTTATCGTAACCGTGGTCATCAAAAAGCCAAACTTGATCCATTAGGCCTTGCGAAACGCGAAGAAGTTCCAGATCTTGATTTATCTGCACATGGTTTAACCAAATCTGATTTAGATACTGTATTTAATACAGGTAACCTCGCGATTGGTAAAGCAGAAGCGACATTGTCTGAAATGGTTGAGTCCATGGAAGCAATTTACTGCTCTTCAATCGGTGCAGAATACATGCATATCGTTGATACTAAAGAAAAGCGTTGGATTCAACAACGTTTGGAAGGTGCTCGCGGTAAATTCAATTACACCAATGATCAGAAAAAAGGTTTTCTTGAGCGTTTAACCGCTGCGGAAGGCTTAGAGAAATATCTTGGTAATAAATTCGTTGGTGCGAAACGTTTTGGTGTAGAAGGCGGTGAGTCTTTTATTCCAATGATGAATGAAATCATTCAACGTGCAGGCAGCGTCGGTTGTAAAGAAGTTGTGATTGGTATGCCACACCGTGGTCGTCTCAACCTTCTTGTGAACATCATGGGTAAAAACCCAGCGGATCTTTTTGGTGAATTTGAAGGTAAGAGCCTACATAAAAAAGGTTCTGGTGACGTTAAGTATCACCAAGGTTTCTCTTCAAACGTAATGACTCCGGGTGGCGAAGTTCACTTAGCATTGGCGTTTAACCCATCCCACTTAGAGATCGTTGGCCCTGTAGTTGAAGGTTCGGTTCGTGCACGTCAAGTTCGTCGTAAAGATATTGGCGGCGATGACGTTCTTCCAGTGATTGTACATGGTGATGCTGCATTTGCGGGTCAAGGTGTAAACCAAGAAACCTTCCAAATGTCACAAACACGTGGTTACACAGTGGGTGGTACCGTTCACATCGTGATCAATAACCAAGTGGGCTTCACAACTTCTGATCCGCGTGATACACGTTCTACAGAGTATTGTACTGACGTTGCGAAGATGATTCAGGCGCCGATTTTCCATGTGAATGGTGATGATCCTGAAGCTGTGATTTTCGTAACTCAGCTTGCACATGATTTCCGTCATACTTTCCGTAAAGATGTCATCTTAGACTTGTTCTGCTACCGTCGCCGTGGTCATAACGAAGCGGATGAACCATCTGCAACTCAACCATTGATGTATCAAGTGATCAACAAGAAAGCAACAACACGTACGTTGTATGCTGATCAATTAGTTCAAGAAAAAGTGCTTGATCGTGCAAGTGCTGATGCCATGGTTGAAGGTTATCGCTCTGACTTAGAAGCAGGTAATCATGTTGCCAATGCTTTAGTTCGTGAACCAAACAAAAAAATGTTTGTAGATTGGTCGCCATATTTAGGTCACGAATACACAGATATTTGGGATACAACTTTTAGCATCGATCGTCTAAAAGAACTTGGTTTGAAAATGAATACATTACCTGAAGGTTTTGTATTACAACGTCAAGTTCAGAAAGTGATCGAAGATCGCGTGAAGATGCAAACAGGTGAAATGCCACTTAATTGGGGTGCAGCAGAAACTTTAGCTTATGCATCTTTGCTTGACGATGGCTTCCTTGTGCGTATCACGGGTGAAGATGTGGGGCGTGGTACATTCTCGCACCGTCATGCCAAATTACATAACCAAGTCGATGGTTCGGTTTATATTCCACTTTGTCATATCAAAGAAAATCAGCCACGTACTGCAGTCTATGACTCTTTGTTGTCAGAAGAAGCAGTGCTTGCATTTGAATATGGCTATTCAACGACATTGCCAAAAAGCTTAATCGTTTGGGAAGCACAATTTGGTGACTTCGCAAACTGTGCGCAAGTTGTTATTGACCAATTTATAGCTTCGGGTGAAACCAAGTGGGAGCGTGTGTGTGGCCTAACAATGTTGTTACCACACGGTTATGAAGGCCAAGGTCCAGAGCATTCATCTGCGCGATTAGAACGTTTCTTACAGCTTTGTGCTGAAGACAATATGCAAGTGATGACACCAACAACACCAGCGCAGATTTTCCATGCGTTGCGTCGTCAAGCGGTTCGTCCGATTCGTAAACCAATGATCGTAATGTCACCAAAATCATTACTCCGTCATAAACTTGCGACTTCAACTTTAGATGAATTAGCAAACGGTTCATTCCAAACTGTGATTGATGAAGTTGATCAAATCAATAAAGCTGATGTGACTCGTTTAGTTCTTTGTGGTGGTAAGGTTTATTACGATTTACTCGAAAAACGTCGTGAGCTTGGTCTAAACCATATTGCGATTGTTCGTATCGAACAATTGTATCCATACCCAGGACAACGCTTAGCTGAGGTTATGGCTCAGTATCCAAACATTCAAGAACTTGTTTGGGCACAAGAAGAGCCGAAGAACCAAGGTGCTTGGTTATTTATCGTTCCTCGTTTATATGAAGACGTTCTTAAATCAGGTAAACAAATTCGTATTAGCTATGCTGGTCGTGACGCATCTGCCGCACCTGCTTGTGGCTCGCCATACTTGCATGCAAAACAACAAGCTCAGCTTATCAATGACGCACTCGCGATTGAAGTTGAACAATCAGGAGATTCTAAATAATGGCAACCGAAATTAAAGCACCGGTATTTCCAGAGTCAGTTGCTGACGGTACGATCGCAACTTGGCACAAGAAAGTAGGTGAACCTGTATCACGTGATGAAGTGATCTGTGACATTGAAACCGATAAAGTTGTTTTAGAAGTGGTTGCTCCAGCTGATGGTAGCTTAGTTGCAATCATCAAAGGTGAAGGCGATACAGTTCTTTCTGACGAAGTGATTGCTCAATTCGAAGCTGGTGCTGTTGCTGCCGCTGCTCCTGAAGCTGCTGCACCAGCCGCGGCTGCTCCAGTTGCATCTGCGCCAGCAGCTGCATCAACTCAAGCAGTTGATCAAAACCAAGCACCTGCAGTTCGTAAAGCATTATCTGAAACTGGTATCAATGCTGCTGACGTTCAAGGTACAGGCCGTGGTGGTCGCATCACTAAAGAAGATGTTGCGAGCCATCAAGCTAAACCTGCTGCATCAGTTCAACCATTAAGCGTTGCTGTAGGCGAGCGTATCGAGAAACGTGTTCCGATGACACGTTTACGTAAGCGTGTTGCTGAGCGTTTATTGGCTGCGACACAACAAACTGCAATGTTAACAACGTTCAACGAAGTTAACATGAAGCCAATCATGGAAATGCGTAAGCAATATAAAGATGCTTTCGAAAAACGTCATGGTGCACGTTTAGGCTTTATGTCTTTCTTCGTTAAAGCGGCAACTGAAGCGTTAAAACGCTACCCAGCTGTAAACGCTTCTATCGATGGAGACGATATCGTATATCACGGTTTCTATGACATCGGTGTAGCTGTTTCTTCTGACCGTGGTTTAGTTGTGCCAATCCTTCGTGATACTGATCGTATGAACTACGCTGAAGTTGAAGGTGGAATTGCTGCATATGCTGGTAAAGCACGTGAAGGCAAATTATCGATCGAAGAAATGACTGGTGGTACGTTCACGATCACGAACGGCGGTACTTTCGGTTCATTGCTTTCAACACCTATTTTAAACCAGCCACAAACAGCAATCTTGGGTATGCATAAAATCCAAGAACGTCCTATGGCGGTAAATGGTCAAGTTGAAATCTTGCCAATGATGTACTTAGCGCTTTCTTATGACCACCGTTTAATCGATGGTAAAGAAGCAGTAGGTTTCTTGGTAACAATTAAAGAATTGTTAGAAGAACCAGCTAAACTCATTCTTGATCTTTAATACATTAATTATAAATCTCCCCTAACCCCTCTTTACTAAAGAGGGGAGTCCCGCCCTTTTCAAGAAGGGGATTCAGGGAGATTAATTGGAGATAAAAATGTCTCAACAGTTTGATCTTGTTGTTATTGGCGGTGGACCTGGTGGTTATGAAGCAGCGATTCGTGCAGCTCAACTTGGTTTCAAAGTCGCTTGTATCGAAAAACGTATTCACAACGGTAAGCCATCTTTGGGTGGTACATGTTTAAACGTGGGTTGTATCCCTTCTAAAGCATTACTTGACTCTTCTCACCGTTATGAAGCAACAATTCATGAGCTTGCTGAACACGGTATCACGACTGGCGAAGTTAAATTTGATTTAGATACTTTGTTGGCACGTAAAGACAAAGTTGTTGATCAATTGACCGGTGGTGTTGCTCAATTACTGAAAGGTAACGGTATCGAGTGGTTACAAGGTACTGGTAAATTACTCGCAGGTAAAAAAGTAGAATTCACACCGTTTGAAGGTGAAGCACAAGTTTTAGAACCTAAATATGTCATTCTTGCGACTGGTTCTGTACCTGTAAATATTCCAGTAGCTCCAGTTGATGAAGACTTAATTGTTGATTCTACTGGTGCATTAAAATTCCCAGAAGTTCCTAAACGTCTTGGTGTGATTGGTGCTGGTGTTATTGGTTTAGAACTTGGTTCTGTATGGCGTCGTCTTGGTTCAGAAGTTGTTGTGTTTGAAGCATTAGATGCTTTCTTACCAATGGCAGACAAAGCATTGGCAAAGGAATATCAAAAAATCTTGAAAAAACAAGGTTTAGATATCCGTATCGGTGCAAAAGTTTCTGGTGCTGAAACCAATGGTCGCGAAGTAACGGTAAAATATAACCAAGCTGGCGAAGACAAAGAACAAGTTTTTGACAAGTTAATCGTGTGTGTAGGTCGTAAGGCATATGCAGAAGGTTTATTGGCAGAAGATTCTGGCATTAAATTGACTGAACGTGGTTTGGTTGATGTGAATGATCAGTGCCAAACATCTGTTGAAGGTGTTTACGCGATTGGTGACTTGGTACGCGGTCCAATGCTTGCGCATAAAGCAATGGAAGAGGGCGTAATGGCAGTTGAACGTATACACGGTCATGCTGCTCAAGTGAACTATGACACAATCATCAGCGTTATTTATACACATCCAGAAGCTGCTTGGGTTGGTTTAACTGAAGAACAAGCTGCTGAAAAAGGTCACGAAGTTAAAGCAGGTCAATTCCCGTTTGCGGTGAATGGTCGTGCGTTGGCTGCTGGTGATACTGCTGGTTTTGTAAAGTTCGTTGCTGATGCAAAAACTGATCGTTTATTAGGTATGCACGTTGTGGGTCCAAATGCATCTGATATCGTACATCAAGGTATGATCGCACTTGAATTTGTATCTTCAATTGAAGACCTACAATTAATGACTTTTGGTCATCCAACTTTCTCAGAAGTTGTACATGAAGCCGCGCTTGCTGTTGATGGTCGTGCCATCCACGCGATTCAACGTAAACGTAAATAACAAAATAAGTGTGGTTCGCCACACTTTTTAATTAATGATGGTTGAAATAAAAACAATCATTTACTCAACTTGTAACAGTCTATAATTTATAATATATCTAGACTGTATGACAATAAACTACATAGTAGGTAACTGAATGAACTTACATGAATATCAAGCTAAAGCATTATTGAAAAAATATGGTATGCCAGTACAGGAAGGTATATTGGCAACAAATGCAGATGAAGCCGTTGCTGCGTTTGAACAGCTTGGTGGTAAATTTGCTGTAATGAAAGCACAAGTTCATGCTGGTGGTCGTGGTAAGGCTGGCGGTGTAAAAGTTGCGAAATCAAAAGAAGATGTTATCGAATTTGCAAACAATATTATTGGTACGCGTCTTGTAACGTATCAAACAGATGCAAATGGCCAACCAGTAAATAGTATTATTGTTGCTGAAGATGTATATCCAGTTGAGCGTGAGCTTTATTTGGGTGCGGTTGTAGACCGTTCTAGCCGTCGGATTACTTTCATGGCTTCTACCGAAGGTGGTGTAGAAATCGAGAAAGTTGCAGAAGAAACGCCTGAAAAAATTATTAAAGTTGAAGTCGATCCACTTGTTGGCTTACAACCATTCCAAGCACGTGAAGTTGCATTTAAATTAGCATTAAAAGATAAACAAGTTGGTCAATTTGTTAAAATCATGACAGCTGCATATCAAGCATTTGTAGAAAATGATTTTGCTTTATTTGAAATTAACCCACTTTCAGTACGTGAAAATGGTGAAATTTTGTGTGTTGATGCAAAAGTAGGCATTGACTCAAATGCATTATATCGTTTACCAGAAGTTGCTGCTTTACGTGATAAATCTCAAGAGAATGAGCGTGAATTAAAAGCATCTGAATTTGATCTTAACTATGTTGCTTTAGAAGGTAACATCGGTTGTATGGTGAATGGTGCTGGTCTTGCAATGGCAACGATGGACATCATCAAACTTTATGGTGGTCAGCCTGCAAACTTCCTTGATGTTGGTGGCGGTGCAACGAAAGAGCGAGTAATCGAAGCATTTAAAATCATCCTTGCTGATACGTCTGTACAAGGTGTTTTAATCAATATCTTCGGTGGTATCGTACGTTGTGACATGATTGCTGAAGCAATTATTGCAGCGGTTCAAGAAGTAAATGTCACTGTACCAGTTGTTGTTCGTTTAGAAGGTAACAATGCTGAGTTAGGTGCTAAATTACTTGATGAATCTGGTTTGAAATTAATTTCTGCGAATGGTTTATCTGATGCCGCAGAAAAAGTTGTAGCTGCAGTGAAAGCGTAAGGAGTATCAATCATGAGCGTATTAATTAATAAAGACACTAAAGTATTGGTACAAGGTTTTACTGGTAAAAACGGTACTTTCCACTCTGCACAAGCTTTAGAATACGGTACAAAAGTTGTTGGTGGTGTTACTCCGGGTAAGGGTGGTACAACTCATCTTGAACTACCTGTATTCAACACGATGAAAGAAGCGGTACGTGAAACAAATGCGGATGCATCCGTAATTTATGTACCAGCACCATTCGTTTTAGACTCAATCGTTGAAGCGGTTGATTCAGGTGTTGGTTTAATCGTTGTGATCACTGAAGGTGTTCCAACCATCGACATGCTTAAAGCGAAACGCTACTTAGAAACTAACGGTAACGGTACTCGTTTAGTTGGTCCTAACTGCCCAGGCGTGATCACTCCGGGTGAATGTAAGATTGGGATTATGCCTGGCCACATCCACCAACCAGGTCGTATTGGCATTATTTCACGTTCAGGTACATTGACTTATGAAGCTGTTGCTCAAACAACTAAGCTTGGTTTAGGTCAGTCGACTTGTATCGGTATCGGTGGTGACCCAATCCCAGGTATGAACCAAATGGAAGCGCTACAATTGTTCCAAGATGATCCAGATACTGATGCTATCATCATGATCGGTGAGATCGGTGGTACAGCGGAAGAAGAAGCTGCTGAATTCATCAAATCTAACGTGACTAAGCCTGTTGTTGGTTACATCGCTGGTGTAACTGCACCTAAAGGTAAGCGTATGGGTCATGCTGGTGCGATTATTTCTGGTGGTCAAGGTACTGCTGAAGAGAAATTCGCTGCCTTCGAACGTGCGGGAATGGCTTACACGCGTAGCCCAGCTGAGCTTGGTTCTACTATGTTGCAAGTTTTAAAAGAGAAAGGTTTAGCGTAATACGTTAGATTTTAATCTTTTAAAAAACCCCAATGGAAACGTTGGGGTTTTTTTATTGTGGGAATACCATCTACCAAATTTACATTTAATTTATGAAAGAATACCCATGATAAAATACTTGACATGGTTATTTTGTATTCGTACTTTATAAGATAAGTTTCAATGCTAACAATAAATTAATGGAAGTTATATATCTAATTTTTGGAAAGTTATATGGCAATTTGCCGTATAACGTTTGTTAGGTCTTAAAGCGCTATGCAAGCATTATTCGTACATGGAATGGGGCGCTCGCCTTTATCTGGTTGGCCAATGCTTCGCCATATTAAAAAGGCTGGCATTACAACTAGGTGCTTCGGCTATTCTGTAAGCTTACAATCGTTTTCTGAAATTCAAGTTCGCTTGACTAGATGGATTGAAGAAATCGCAGCAAAGGGAGATTATGTGCTCATAGGTCATTCCCTTGGGGGAGTGCTAATCCGCTCTGCTTTAAGTTCGCTCCCAGCAGGAACAAACCAGCCCAAACACATCTTTCTGCTTGGTTCTCCAATCCAAGCCTCACAACTTGCTCAGCGTTTCAACAGGAACTTCCTGTTTCGCTCAGTCACACGTGACTGTGGTCATCTGCTTAGTTCGATAGAGCGAATGGCAGCTATACCGTGTACTGAACATTCAACCACAGGCATTGCTGGTATTAAAGGACTTTCAGGAAAACTGAGCCCATTCAGAACAGAATTTAACGATGGAATTGTCTCGTTATCTGAAGTAAGTGCCGATTGGCTTACAGATCAAGTCAAGTTACCTATTATCCATAGCCTACTTCCATCTAGTAAACAAGTTGCACAAATCATTATTCAACGCATTAATTGCAAAGATACCCATGCTCAGTTTTCAAATCAAATTCCTTAATCTAAGAGCCTGAAATCTCATGTACTACAACAACGACTAATTATTTTGCTTTATTCAACTATTTTGTATTGCAGTGAAGACTTTTGTGCACTCCTTTATTGTATTGAGCTAGCATTTGATAATGAAATTATTGATAAAAGTGTTTTTATGACTGCTTTGTTGGTTTGGATTGAGTCAATTCTTAATTCATTTCGTTTCATCACACCGATTAACAGTAATAGAACGATGAGCTAATTAGTCTAAGGCTAAGATAAATGATTAAAGAAAAATTAATTTATAGTATTAAGCAGTTTATAGATAAAAAAGATATATCTATTAAGAATGCACAAAGAATAGAAGTTTTTCTTGATGATTTGAAGTCAGAGGAAGAGTTGATAAATAATATGATTCTAATTTTAGCTTCATATGTGTGTGGAGGCGGTGTGTACATGTATGATGAAGATAAGGTAATTTTAGAATTGAAAAAAATCTTAATTTTTTTAAATGATGCTTAAGCTCCACTATTTATCTATTTATATTTTTTAGATGAAAAAAAGAGCCTTATTACTAAGACTCTTTATAGATCAACAATATTTAGTCTGCTTTTGGTTTTAACCCTTGGGTCAAACCATTGATATCACCACCTTGTAAGCCAAGTTCATTCATTAAACTATCAATGAGCGGTGCTTGTGAACGATAGCGTAGGGCGCTATTCACCACTTGGTCAGACAAAGAAGTTTGACTACTTTCTATTGTTTCACCTGACACAGAACCACCTGCGAAATTACTTAAACCATTGACCTGTAAAATCTTGATGTCATCAATATTTTCCATTGGTTTAACACTTTCTCGAATGATCTCAGGTAAATGTTTAAGCAACGCTAAACGAACTTGCATTTCTACTTGCTCAGCAGAAAGAGTATTGGCGGCTTCATTCACTGCACGCGCACCTTCCGCATCAACTTGATATTGTTTTTCCAACGCTTGGGCAAGCAATATTTTAGCATCGGCTTCACCTTTCGCTTTTAAGCGAATTTTTTCAGCATCTGCTTCAGCAGCAATACGGACAGCTTCCGCTTCATCAGCAGCGGCTTTTTTACCTGCATCGGCAGCAACGGTAATCGCAATGGCTTCTTTCTCTGCCGTTTGTTTAGCTGCAACCAGCTCGACTGCTTTTTGACGTTCCGCACGTTGAGTTTCACGAACAGTCACAACTTCTTCCTCTGCTTTCACCGCTTCAGCTCGGGCTTTGTCGGCTTGGGCTTTGGCTTCTGATTCAGCACGAGATTTTTCCGCAATGGCAATGGCACGATCTTGTTCAGCCAACTCAATGGTTTTTTTCTGTTCAACCTGCGCCTTTTGAATCAATTGTGCCTTTTGGATATTTTCATTCTCAACATCACGGGCAGAGGCAATACGTTTAAGCTCCACTTCACGTTCCGCAGCGATACGAGCTTCTTCAGCTTCACGTTTTTTACCTGCTTCTTGTGATGCGATTTCAGCAGTTTGTTCTGCTTTACGAATTGAAATTTCACGCTCTTGTTGCAGCTTGGCATATTCCTCTTCACGAGAAATTTCCAAACGAGCACGTTCAGCTTCCAAGTTTTTAGCACGAATTGCTAAGTCCGCATCTTGTTCAATATCGTTACGTTTTTTACGACGATCTTCAATAGTTTCAGTTAGTTTGGTTAAACCTTCTGCATCAAAGGCATTTTGTGGATTAAAGAATTTAAAACTGGTCTGGTCTAAACCAGTCAATGACACTGTTTCAAGTTCTAAACCATTTTTAGATAAATCTTCAGAAACGACTTGCTGAACTTTCTGTACAAAGTCCACACGTTTTTCATGTAGTTCTTCCATTGCCATCTCAGCAGCAACAGCACGTAAAGAGTCAACAAATTTACCTTCTACCAAGTCTTTCAATTCTTGAGGCGACATGGTTTTTCGACCTAATGTTTGGGCTGCCGTTGCAATTGATTCACCAGTAGGTTTGACTCGAACATAGAATTCAGCCATGACATCGACGCGCATACGATCACGAGTGATCAGTGCTTGATCTGCTGCACGTTTAACTTCGAGGCGCAAAGTATTCATATTCACAGGAATAATTTCATGTAAAACAGGGAGGACAATTGCTCCTCCGTTCAGAATAACTTTTTCACCTCCAAAACCTGTTCGTACAAAGGACACTTCTTTGCTGGAACGGGTATATAGGCGAGCAATCACGACGCCGATAAAAATGAGTGCTGCAAAAATAATACCTGTGATGATTAAAATTTCAGTCAATGCTGAACTCAACATTTAAAATCCCTCATTAAATTAATATACAAATTAAGCGTTAATTGCTTGGAATCCAATTTTTGTTCTTTGGGTTAAAATCACATCTTGCCCTTGATAAAAAATAATATCTAACTCAGGTTCAACCAAGACATAATGGGTTTGACCAAATTGATCTTTTACCTTAGCTTGAGCAGGGGAGTTTTGTTTGGCTTGTCCTAAAATAATTTGTGCTGTACGACCAATCAGCTCATCACTATGAATGGCTGTGGTTTCATCTTTTGGAATAATTTTACTGATCAATGCTGCAGTTGTTCTCACTAGTGGCATACATAAAAATAAACACATAGGAGCAATAATCCAAGCAGATAAATAATGCTCGGTTAAATGGAAAAAAATATCCTGAATAATGAGACCTGTGAGTGAGTAGACCGTTAAAAAGATAATTAACCAAATGAGAAGAGGAACTTTTCCTAAATAAAGCCATTCTAAAAGCTGAGTAAAAATACCATCAGTATGTTCAATAGAAATATCTGCATGATCAACATCAACTAGACTGTCTGGTAAAAATTGATCAATGAAACTACTACTACCGCCAAATAATAATAAAATTAATTCTAGAGCACCTATAAATAGGCATAGCATTAATGAAATACTAAAAACAATGTTTGATGGATGTGTTAATAAATCCCATATCATTTGTATTACTCTTATTTCTTTTAGAGATAATTAATAAAATTTTTATAAAAATAAATCATTTATAAGATTAAATGTAACTTGATTTAATTTCAACCCAAATCATTAATATTATTAAAGACAAAAAAAACGCAATGATTGGGGTAGTCATTGCGTTGAACAACGAATCTGCAGAAACAGTTTCGGTTGAAAGGAGAAATGTCATGAGATTAGTGTTTACTAATCTACTTGGCTATAGTACAAAAAAACCTGACAGAGTTCATAGGTATTCATGTAAACTAGTGTTAATGGATGTTAATATGTGACAAAAATTGTTAGTTATCGGGTTGTTACCGAGGTCTAAAACTAAATTTAATAAGATATTTACATGAAAAAAGCCTAAATATTAGGCTTTTTTTGCAATAAAAGTAACGTAAATTAGAATTTAAACAAACCTAATCCACTTTTCACTTCATCTAATGTTTGCTGAGTAATGTCACGGCATTTATCTGTACCATGTTTTAAAATGTCCATAATATAATCAGGATCTTTTTCGAGTTCAGCTCTGCGTTCACGAATCGGTAAGATCAATTCTTTGAGTACACCTTCTAGGCGTTTTTTCACCGTACCATCACCTAAACCACCACGACGGTAATGCGCTTTTAGTTCTTCGATTTCTTCTTTATTTGGATCAAACGCATCAAGGTAAGTAAATACAATATTACCTTCGACTTGACCTGGATCTTCAATTCTTAAGTGATTTGGATCGGTATACATCGCATTGACTGCTTTTTTAATATCTTTATCAGAAGCATTCAGGACAATCGTATTACCGAGTGATTTAGACATTTTAGCCTTACCATCAAAACCTGGTAAGCGTCCCATATTTGATAATAATGCTTTACATTCAGGTAATAAGTCATGACCAATTTGGCGGTTAACACGACGTACAACTTCATTGGTTTGTTCAATCATTGGGATTTGATCTTCGCCAACAGGTACTACAGTCGCTTTAAATGCGGTAATGTCTGCTGCTTGAGCTACTGGATAACATAAAAAGCCAGCAGGAATATCTCGTTCAAAACCACGCATTTGAATTTCTGACTTAATGGTTGGATTACGCTCTAAACGTGCAACAGTCACAAAGTTAAGATAAAGCATTGTGAGCTCATTCAGTGCAGGCAAGCATGACTGAACGCAAATTGTTGTTTTAGTTGGATCGATACCAACCGCTAAATAATCTAAAGCAACTTGGAGAATGTTATTACGAACTTTATCTGGATTGTCTGCATTATCAGTCAGTGCTTGAGCATCTGCTAATAAAAGGTGTTGATGATGACTGTCTTGTAAACCAACACGAGAGCGTAATGAGCCAACAAAGTGTCCAAGATGAAGTTGTCCAGTAGGGCGGTCGCCTGTCAAGATGATTGGACGTTGATCAGCATTACTCATGATATGTTCCAAGATTCAGTAGTTTCATAAATATAAAGATTGATATTATTGTACGGGAAATAAAATTTTTTCGTCAGCGATTGCTTAAACTTTTTCTTAAAATAATGTTGTGAATTTATTGAGGAATTCTACAATAGCGAAATAAATACAAACTGGGAAATAAAAATGGCGAGTGGTTTATTGTTATTACTCGATGATATTGCAACGATTTTGGATGATGTTGCGGTAATGAGTAAAATGGCTGCAAAAAAAACAGCAGGGGTGTTGGGTGATGATTTAGCCCTAAACGCGCAGCAAGTCAGTGGTGTACGTGCAGATCGAGAGTTGCCTGTGGTATGGGGCGTGGCTAAGGGTTCCTTCGTTAATAAGCTTATCTTGGTTCCATTAGCATTACTAATTAGTGTAGTTGCACCTTGGTTAATCAATCCTTTGTTAATGATTGGCGGTTTATTTCTATGTTATGAAGGAGTAGAAAAAGTTGTACACATGCTCCAGCATAAAAAAGCAAAAACGGCTGAGGAGGCCAATGAAAGCTTGGAACAGATCGAAATAGATTTAGACAAGTTTGAAAAAGAAAAAGTAAAAGGTGCGATACGTACCGATTTTATTTTATCTGCTGAAATTGTGGTGATTTCGTTAGGTACAGTTGCAACAGCTGCATTTATGACTAAAGTGACTGTATTAAGTGTGATTGCAATCGTAATGACCGTAGGTGTTTATGGTTTTGTTGCAATGATTGTGAAAATTGATGATTTAGGCTTATATTTAACACAACAGGCATCTACGTTTAAAAATAAAATAGGTCGTGGTCTACTCGCATTTGCTCCTATTCTAATGAAAACATTATCTATTGTTGGAACGGTTGCAATGTTTTTGGTAGGTGGTGGAATTATTTCGCATACAGTTCCTTTATTACATCATTTTACTGAAGAAACCGTAGACCATTTAGAGTTAATTCCAAGTTTTGGTTCAATTATCGGTGCCTTAACACCAACTTTGATTAATCTAGGAATCGGCTTTATTGCAGGTGCTGTTGTATTAATGGTTGTTATGCTTATTCAAAAATTTTGGTCAAAAGCATCTGCATAAATAAAATGCTCAATCACCATCATTATCATATGTGAGGTTAATATGCGTTGGAAAGGTCGTCGTGTCAGTACCAATGTTGAAGATCGTCGTGGTGGTGGCGGAGCAAAAGCAGGTGGTATCAGTATTATAGGTTTGATCGTTGCATTTGTTGCGTGGAAGTTTTTTGGAGTAGATCCACAACAAGCCTATCAAGCAACTCAAGCGGTTACCAGTGCCCAGTCTTCGCAACAGGGTGTTGCGCCACAAAATTTAACTGCTGAACAGAAAGAGGCAAGTGATTTTGTTGGAACTATTCTTGCGGATACAGAAGATACTTGGACTCCGATTTTTCAAAAACTTGGCATGACTTACACGCCACCACGCTTAGTTTTGTTTAGCGGTGTCGATAAATCAGCTTGTGGTAGGGCACAAGCAGCAATGGGGCCTTTTTATTGCCCTGCGGATCAAAAAGTTTATATCGATACTGCTTTCTTTAAAGATATGCGCCAGCAAATGGGTATTTCTGGTGAGCAGAATCAGACAGAACTTTCTCGTCAAGATCAAGCAGGGGATTTTGCGCAGGCTTATGTCATTGCGCATGAAGTTGGGCATCATATTCAAAATCTATTGGGCATCTCTGGTCAAGTACAGCAAGCACGTGCACAAGCTAGCCAAACACAAGGAAATCAGCTTTCTGTCCGTTTAGAATTACAGGCGGATTGTTTTGCTGGTATTTGGGCGCATCAGAATCAACAGCGCACCCAATTTTTAGAACAGGGTGATATTGAAGAAGCAATGGATGCTGCCGAGAAAATTGGCGATGACTATTTACAACGTAGAGCTACAGGTCAGGTTGTTCCGGATAGTTTCACACATGGTAGTAGTGAACAACGAATGCATTGGTTTCAGCAAGGTCTGAAATCTGGAGAGATCAATCAATGTGATACTTTTAAGTAAAAACGATGAATATTTGTCCTTGATTTTTATACGGAAGATATACGATTTATAAGAAAAATTAACGTAAAATTAAATTGTCTATACTGATTTGAGGATGATGGGTTTATTACTGCATCTAAGTTATCTCTTTTGAAATAAAAAAATGCTGTATAGACACTAATTTTCCACTCAGTTTTAGAATAATCCATTCATAAATTTTATCAACATTAAATTTTAAAATTTAAGTAACGTATCTTATTGAAAATAAGTAAGAGGTTGTATGGGGAATTATTTTCTATTACAGGCATTAACCGTAATTTTTGCATTATCCATTGCAACGACCATTTTTAATAAAAGGATTTTAGGATTCCCACAGGCAATTGGTGTACCGATTGTGTCGGCAATTTTTGTCTTTATTTTACAGTGGGGAGCCAGTTTATTAAATGGAAATCAGTTTGTTACGATTAATATTCATAATATTGAAGCCGCAGTACGCGAAATCGATTTTTATGATTTTTTAATTAATGGTGTAATTTGCTTTATCCTAACATCTTCTGCTTTAAAGTTTAAAATTTCAGATCTACGTAATTACTGGAAGCCAATCAGTATATTAGCAACGATCGCTTTAGTATTATGTGCCGGTTTTTATGCGGGAATTTTATATTTTTTCCAATGGGCAGTGGGCTATCCTGTTCCGATTTCAGTTTTATTGTTATTAGGCGCAGCCTTAGGAGCAACCGATCCTATTGGAATTAAAGGCGTATTAAGTTCCATTCGCGCACCTCATCACTTGATTGTAAAACTAGAAGGCGAATCTTTATTTAATGATGCGATGTGTATCGCTTTGTTTATGACTTTACTGAAAGTTTTACAAGGTGAGCACTTCTCATTGCTTGCGACCGTTGAAACATTATTATATGAAATTTTTGTCGCAGTGATTATTGGTTTCGCATTTGGCTTTGGAATTTTGCGGTTATTGCGTGGTAAGCATGAGATGGAGTCACTAATTTTAACGACTGCCTTACTTGCGAGTGGTTCATATCTGGTTGCGTTATTTGCGCATGCATCTGCGCCAATTGCTTGTGTAATTGGCGGTTTAATTGTTGGGAATAAATGGCAAGAAATCCGTGAACAACGTGAAATCCGTGAAGTAAATCATTTCTGGCATACAGTTGAAGGCATTATTAATTCATTTCTATTTACGTTGATTGGTTTAGAATTATTTATTTTAGATTTAAGTGTAAATTTAATCATTGGAGGAATTGTTTCTTTCTTAATTCTTCATCTGTCACGATTCGCAGCGAATTTCTCCGCTTTTGCTTTATTTCCTTCATTTCGATACAAAAGTTACAATGGTAGCTTAACTATTCTGTCATGGGGTGGCGTCCGTGGGGGTATTTCATTGGCTTTAATTTTAGCTGTTGCGAACATTCCTCAGCTCAGTCCTTATAGCAGTATTTTAATTGGATATACTTTTATTAGTGTACTTTTATCTGGTGTTGTGTGTGGCTTAGGCTTACCTGCTGTCATGAATACTTTTTATTATAATCCAAATGAACAAACAGAGGGGCTAAAAGGTTTTTATCAACAGATGTGTAATAAAATGAACCGACGTGGTTTTAAATATATCGTTGGTGAAGATGCTTTAGGTAAAGAAATAATAACAATTTATAATCCAGAAATTTTATTAGATCAAAAATCAGATGATGGCGTGGCAACAGTCCACCACCCAAATAAAAGAGATGAAGTAAGGCGTTTAGAAAATCCCAATAATTTTTAATATTATATTTTGTTCTTTTGATAAAAAGCCTTTAGTTAATATTAAAGGCTTTTTTATTTTATGGTTTTAAAATTTCTAAAAATTATTTTAACCGATCTTAAAATTCTTTTTAGGAACTAATTAATATTATTTTATATATTTATTAAGAAATGTAATTTTAATAACTATTAAAAAGGTATTTTAAATATTTTTTATTTAAAAATCATTTGTTTATTTTGCTGTAATTAATTGTGTCAATGTAATTGTTTAATACATGGTTTTTGTGAGCTATTTAACATTTTTTTTATTTGATTTAAAGTGATGTTGTGAACTATGTCACTAGAAACAATAACTTAAATCTAAAGTAACAACTTAATTAAAAACTAGTTAGAAATTAATAATTTATAATGAGGAATATAATCATGGCTGAAATACAAATTATTTCCAAGGAAAGTCATAAAACCCTTGCAAATACGACGGCAAAAACAGCTTCACTATCATCTTCTGAACCGGCAGTTGTATTAGTTAAGATTCCTACAACTGATATTTCGGCAGTGAAAAGAGATGGAACGAATGCTGTTGTTCTATTAAAAAATGGAGAAATGATCGTTATTCAAAATTTCTTCAGCGAGAGTGCTAGCCTAGATAATAGCCTTGTATTTCAAGGGGAAAATGGCCAGCTAATTTGGGCAAGATTTAAAGATGCAGAAAATGATGCAGATGCAGATAGTGACGCAGATGCAGATAGTGATTCTGACCATGAAGGTGCAGTTTATTTAGAAGAAACACCAGCAGCAGTTCCTGAAGTTGCACAAGCGCCAGTTTCAGATGTTGTTTTTCAACCAATTCAATCTGTTGAACCCTTACTTTATCATGAAGGTGGATTAAGCCCTTGGTTATGGGCGATACCACTTGCTATTGGCGGTATTGCTGCTGCTGCGGGCGGTGGAGGCGGAAATGATAATAACAATAATACTCCTTCAGATACTACGCCACCGAATACAAGTAATGTTGGATTCAATATCAATCCAGTCACTGCGGATAATGTGATCAATATTGCTGAATCATCAAGTAATGTCACCATTACAGGGACGTTAACGAATATCCCAGCAGATGCAGCGACTACAGTAGTAACTGTGGTTGTGAATGGTGTCAGTTATAACGCGACTGTAAACACTGCGAATGGTACATGGAGTGTAAGTGTACCGGGCAGTGGCTTATTGGCAGATGGAGATAAAGTTATTGATGCCACTGTGAAATTCACAGATGCGGCAGGGAATAGCAGCACAGTTAACGATAGTCAGAGCTATGGTGTGGATGTGACTGCACCGAATGCACCAGATATTAATCCAATCAATGCAACAGATCCGATTACCGGAACAGCAGAACCGGGTTCAACCGTGACCGTGACCTTCCCGGGTGGCGGTACAGCAGTTGTAGTTGCGGGACCAGACGGTAGCTGGACTGTGCCAAATCCTGGTTTAAATAACGGAGATACAGTTACTGCAGTTGCTACAGACCCAGCAGGAAACCCATCACAACCAGCGACAGAAACAGTCGATACGCTTAGCCCAGTAACAGACAATGTTGGATTCAATATCAATCCAGTCACTGCGGATAATGTGATCAATATTGCTGAATCATCAGCTAATGTTACCATTACGGGAACGTTGACGAATATCCCAGCGGATGCAGCGACTACAGTGGTGACGGTGGTTGTAAATGGTGTCAGTTATAACGCGACTCTAAATACTGCAAATGGTACATGGAGTGTGAGTGTACCGGGCAGTGGCTTATTAGCAGATGGAGATAAAGTTATTGATGCCACTGTGAAATTCACAGATGCGGCAGGGAATAGCAGCACAGTTAACGATAGCCAAAGCTATGGTGTAGATGTCACTGCACCGAATGCACCAGATATTAATCCAATCAATGCGACAGATCCGATTACCGGTACAGCAGAACCGGGTTCAACCGTGACCGTGACCTTCCCGGGTGGCGGTACAGCAGTTGTAGTTGCGGGACCAGACGGTAGCTGGAGTGTGCCAAATCCTGGCTTAAATAACGGAGATACAGTTACTGCAGTTGCTACAGACCCAGCAGGAAACCCATCACAACCAGCGACAGAAACAGTCGATACGCTTAGCCCAGTAACAGACAATGTTGGATTCAATATCAATCCAGTCACTGCGGATAATGTGATCAATATTGCTGAATCATCAGCTAATGTTACCATTACGGGAACGTTGACGAATATCCCAGCGGATGCAGCGACTACAGTGGTGACGGTGGTTGTAAATGGTGTCAGTTATAACGCGACTCTAAATACTGCAAATGGTACATGGAGTGTGAGTGTACCGGGCAGTGGCTTATTGGCAGATGGAGATAAAGTCATTGATGCCACTGTGAAATTCACAGATGCAGCAGGGAATAGCAGCACAGTTAACGATAGTCAGAGCTATGCTGTGGATGTTACTGCACCAAATGCACCAGTACTTGATCCAATCAATGCAACAGATCCGATTACTGGTACAGCAGAACCGGGTTCAACTGTAACGGTGACTTTCCCAGATGGCAGCACTGCCCAAGCAGCGACTGATCCAGTGACTGGGGCGTGGACTGTACCGAATCCGGGTGGATTAACCAACGGAGAAACCGTTACTGCAACCGCGACAGACCCAGCAGGCAATACCTCAGCACCAGCTAGCGGAACCGTATCGAGTGATGTCACTGCACCAATGGTGAATGTCGATGACGTGTTGAGCAATGATGCAACCCCAGCCTTGACGGGTACAGTGAATGACCCAACAGCAACCATCGTGGTCAATGTAGATGGTGTGAACTACCCAGCCACCAACAATGGCAATGGCACTTGGAGCTTGGCAGACAATAGCTTGCCAAACCTTGCGGATGGACCGCACACCATTACCGTCACGGCTACCGATGCAGCAGGCAATGTCGGAACGGATACTGCGGTATTAACGATTGATACCACTGCACCGAATGCCCCAGTACTTGATCCAATCAATGCAACAGATCCGATTACCGGTACAGCAGAACCGGGTTCAACTGTAACGGTAACTTTCCCAGATGGCAGCACTGCCCAAGCAGCGACTGATCCAGTGACTGGGGCATGGACTGTACCGAATCCGGGTGGATTAACCAACGGAGAAACCGTTACTGCAACCGCGACAGACCCAGCAGGCAATACCTCAGCACCAGCTAGCGGAACCGTATCGAGTGATGTCACTGCACCAATGGTGAATGTCGATGACGTGTTGAGCAATGATGCAACCCCAGCCTTGACGGGTACAGTGAATGACCCAACAGCAACCATCGTGGTCAATGTAGATGGTGTGAACTACCCAGCCACCAACAATGGCAATGGCACTTGGAGCTTGGCAGACAATAGCTTGCCAAACCTTGCGGATGGACCGCACACCATTACCGTCACGGCTACCGATGCAGCAGGCAATGTCGGAACGGATACCGCGGTATTAACGATTGATACCACTGCACCGAATGCCCCAGTACTTGATCCAATCAATGCAACAGATCCGATTACCGGTACAGCAGAACCGGGTTCAACTGTAACGGTAACTTTCCCAGATGGCAGCACTGCCCAAGCAGCGACTGATCCAGTGACTGGGGCATGGACTGTACCGAATCCGGGTGGATTAACCAACGGAGATACAGTTACCGCAACCGCGACAGACCCAGCAGGCAATACCTCAGCACCAGCCAGCGGCACCGTATCAAGTGATGTCACTGCACCAATGGTGAATGTCGATGACGTGTTAAGCAATGATGCAACCCCAGCCTTGACTGGCACAGTGAATGATCCAACAGCAACCATCGTGGTCAATGTAGATGGTGTGAACTACCCAGCCACCAACAATGGCAATGGCACTTGGAGCTTGGCAGACAATAGCTTGCCAAACCTTGCGGATGGACCGCACACCATTACCGTCACGGCTACCGATGCAGCAGGCAATGTCGGAACGGATACCGCGGTATTAACGATTGATACCACTGCACCGAATGCCCCAGTACTTGATCCAATCAATGCAACAGATCCGATTACCGGTACAGCAGAACCGGGTTCAACTGTAACGGTAACTTTCCCAGATGGCAGCACTGCCCAAGCAGCGACTGATCCAGTGACTGGGGCATGGACTGTACCGAATCCGGGTGGATTAACCAACGGAGATACAGTTACCGCAACCGCGACAGACCCAGCAGGCAATACCTCAGCACCAGCCAGCGGCACCGTATCAAGTGATGTCACTGCACCAATGGTGAATGTTGATGACGTGTTGAGCAATGATGCAACCCCAGCCGTGACTGGCACAGTGAATGATCCAACAGCAACCATCGTGGTCAATGTAGATGGTGTGAACTACCCAGCCACCAACAATGGCAATGGCACTTGGAGCTTGGCAGACAATAGCTTGCCAAACCTTGCGGATGGACCGCACACCATTACCGTCACGGCTACCGATGCAGCAGGCAATGTCGGAACGGATACTGCGGTATTAACGATTGATACCACTGCACCGAATGCCCCAGTACTTGATCCAATCAATGCAACAGATCCGATTACCGGTACAGCAGAACCGGGTTCAACTGTAACGGTAACTTTCCCAGATGGCAGCACTGCCCAAGCAGCGACTGATCCAGTGACTGGGGCATGGACTGTACCGAATCCGGGTGGATTAACCAACGGAGAAACCGTTACTGCAACCGCGACAGACCCAGCAGGCAATACCTCAGTACCAGCTAGCGGAACCGTATCGAGTGATGTCACTGCACCAATGGTGAATGTCGATGACGTGTTGAGCAATGATGCAACCCCAGCCTTGACGGGTACAGTGAATGACCCAACAGCAACCATCGTGGTCAATGTAGATGGTGTGAACTACCCAGCCACCAACAATGGCAATGGCACTTGGAGCTTGGCAGACAATAGCTTGCCAAACCTTGCGGATGGACCGCACACTATTACCGTCACGGCTACCGATGCAGCAGGCAATGTCGGAACGGATACTGCGGTATTAACGATTGATACCACCGCACCGAATGCCCCAGTACTTGATCCAATCAATGCAACAGATCCGATTACCGGTACAGCAGAACCGGGTTCAACTGTAACGGTAACTTTCCCAGATGGCAGCACTGCCCAAGCAGCGACTGATCCAGTGACTGGGGCATGGACTGTACCGAATCCGGGTGGATTAACCAACGGAGATACCGTTACTGCAACTGCGACTGATCCAGCAGGCAATACCTCAGCACCAGCCAGCGGCACCGTATCAAGTGATGTCACTGCACCAATGGTGAATGTCGATGACGTGTTAAGCAATGATGCAACCCCAGCCTTGACTGGCACAGTGAATGATCCAACAGCAACCATCGTGGTCAATGTAGATGGTGTGAACTACCCAGCCACCAACAATGGCAATGGCACTTGGAGCTTGGCAGACAATAGCTTGCCAAACCTTGCGGATGGACCGCACACCATTACCGTCACGGCTACCGATGCAGCAGGCAATGTCGGAACGGATACCGCGGTATTAACGATTGATACCACTGCACCGAATGCCCCAGTACTTGATCCAATCAATGCAACAGATCCGATTACCGGTACAGCAGAACCGGGTTCAACTGTAACGGTAACTTTCCCAGATGGCAGCACTGCCCAAGCAGCGACTGATCCAGTGACTGGAGCGTGGACTGTACCGAATCCGGGTGGATTAACCAACGGAGATACAGTTACCGCAACTGCGACAGACCCAGCAGGCAATACCTCAGCACCAGCCAGCGGCACCGTATCAAGTGATGTCACTGCACCAATGGTGAATGTTGATGACGTGTTGAGCAATGATGCAACCCCAGCCGTGACTGGCACAGTGAATGATCCAACAGCAACCATCGTGGTCAATGTAGATGGTGTGAATTATCCAGCCACCAACAATGGCAATGGCACTTGGAGCTTGGCAGACAATAGCTTGCCAAACCTTGCGGATGGACCGCACACCATTACCGTCACGGCTACCGATGCAGCAGGCAATGTCGGAACGGATACTGCGGTATTAACGATTGATACCACTGCACCGAATGCCCCAGTACTTGATCCAATCAATGCAACAGATCCGATTACCGGTACAGCAGAACCGGGTTCAACTGTAACGGTAACTTTCCCAGATGGCAGCACTGCCCAAGCAGCGACTGATCCAGTGACTGGGGCATGGACTGTACCGAATCCGGGTGGATTAACCAACGGAGATACCGTTACTGCAACTGCGACTGATCCAGCAGGCAATACCTCAGCACCAGCCAGCGGCACCGTATCAAGTGATGTCACTGCACCAATGGTGAATGTTGATGACGTGTTGAGCAATGATGCAACCCCAGCCGTGACTGGCACAGTGAATGATCCAACAGCAACCATCGTGGTCAATGTAGATGGTGTGAACTACCCAGCCACCAACAATGGCAATGGCACTTGGAGCTTGGCAGACAATAGCTTGCCAAACCTTGCGGATGGACCGCACACCATTACCGTCACGGCTACCGATGCAGCAGGCAATGTCGGAACGGATACTGCGGTATTAACGATTGATACCACCGCACCTAATGCCCCAGTACTTGATCCAATCAATGCAACAGATCCGATTACCGGTACAGCAGAACCGGGTTCAACTGTAACGGTAACTTTCCCAGATGGCAGCACTGCCCAAGCAGCGACTGATCCAGTGACTGGGGCATGGACTGTACCGAATCCGGGTGGATTAACCAACGGAGATACAGTTACCGCAACTGCGACAGACCCAGCAGGCAATACCTCAGCACCAGCCAGCGGCACCGTATCAAGTGATGTCACTGCACCAATGGTGAATGTTGATGACGTGTTGAGCAATGATGCAACCCCAGCCGTGACTGGCACAGTGAATGATCCAACAGCAACCATCGTGGTCAATGTAGATGGTGTGAATTATCCAGCCACCAACAATGGCAATGGCACTTGGAGCTTGGCAGACAATAGCTTGCCAAACCTTGCGGATGGACCGCACACTATTACCGTCACGGCTACCGATGCAGCAGGCAATGTCGGAACGGATACTGCGGTATTAACGATTGATACCACCGCACCTAATGCCCCAGTACTTGATCCAATCAATGCAACAGATCCGATTACCGGTACAGCAGAACCGGGTTCAACTGTAACGGTAACTTTCCCAGATGGCAGCACTGCCCAAGCAGCGACTGATCCAGTGACTGGGGCATGGACTGTACCGAATCCGGGTGGATTAACCAACGGAGATACCGTTACTGCAACTGCGACTGATCCAGCAGGCAATACCTCAGCACCAGCCAGCGGCACCGTATCAAGTGATGTCACTGCACCAATGGTGAATGTTGATGACGTGTTGAGCAATGATGCAACCCCAGCCGTGACTGGCACAGTGAATGATCCAACAGCAACCATCGTGGTCAATGTAGATGGTGTGAACTACCCAGCCACCAACAATGGCAATGGCACTTGGAGCTTGGCAGACAATAGCTTGCCAAACCTTGCGGATGGACCGCACACCATTACCGTCACGGCTACCGATGCAGCAGGCAATGTCGGAACGGATACCGCGGTATTAACGATTGATACCACTGCACCGAATGCCCCAGTACTTGATCCAATCAATGCGACAGATCCGATTACCGGTACAGCAGAACCGGGTTCAACCGTGACGGTGACTTTCCCAGATGGCAGCACTGCCCAAGCAGCGACTGATCCAGTGACTGGAGCGTGGACTGTACCGAATCCGGGTGGATTAACCAACGGAGATACAGTTACCGCAACTGCGACAGACCCAGCAGGCAATACCTCAGCACCAGCCAGCGGCACCGTATCAAGTGATGTCACTGCACCAATGGTGAATGTTGATGACGTGTTGAGCAATGATGCAACCCCAGCCGTGACTGGCACAGTGAATGATCCAACAGCAACCATCGTGGTCAATGTAGATGGTGTGAATTATCCAGCCACCAACAATGGCAATGGCACTTGGAGCTTGGCAGACAATAGCTTGCCAAACCTTGCGGATGGACCGCACACCATTACCGTCACGGCTACCGATGCAGCAGGCAATGTCGGAACGGATACCGCGGTATTAACGATTGATACCACTGCACCGAATGCCCCAGTACTTGATCCAATCAATGCGACAGATCCGATTACCGGTACAGCAGAACCGGGTTCAACCGTGACGGTGACTTTCCCAGATGGCAGCACTGCCCAAGCAGCGACTGATCCAGTGACTGGGGCGTGGAGTGTAGCGAATCCGGGTAATTTGGTGGATGGTGATACGGTTAGCGCAACTGCAACTGATCCAGCAGGCAACATTTCTCTACCAGCAACTGAAATTGTTGATGGAGACGGTTTACCACCAGTCGTTGCGCTGAATGATGAGATCACCAATGATGCGACACCTGAACTAACCGGTACGATCAACGATCCAAACGCAAGCATTGTTGTGAATGTGAATGGAGTGGATTATGTAGCCAGCAATAATGGCGATGGTACTTGGACTTTAGCAGACAATAGCTTGGCTGCATTGGCAGAGGGCAGCTATAGCGTTACCGTGACTGCCACTGATTTAGCGGGCAATGTCGGTACCGATACCGGTACGATCACAATTGATCTGACTCCACCAAATGCACCAGACATTGATCCAATCAATGCGACAGATCCGATTACCGGTACAGCAGAACCAGGTTCAACCGTGACGGTGACTTTCCCAGATGGTAGCACTGCCCAAGCAGCAACTGATCCAGTGACTGGGGCGTGGAGTGTAGCGAATCCGGGTAATTTGGTGGATGGTGATACGGTTAGCGCAACTGCAACTGATCCAGCAGGCAACATTTCTCTACCAGCAACTGAAATTGTTGATGGAGACGGTTTACCACCAGTCGTTGCGCTGAATGATGAGATCACCAATGATGCGACACCTGAACTAACCGGTACGATCAACGATCCAAACGCAAGCATTGTTGTGAATGTGAATGGAGTGGATTATGTAGCCAGCAATAATGGCGATGGTACTTGGACCTTAGCAGACAATAGCTTGGCTGCATTGGCAGAAGGCAGCTATAGCGTTACCGTGACTGCGACTGATTTAGCGGGCAATGTCGGTACCGATACCGGTACGATCACAATTGATCTGACTCCACCAAATGCACCAGACATTGATCCAATCAATGCGACAGATCCGATTACCGGTACAGCAGAACCAGGTTCAACCGTGACGGTGACTTTCCCAGATGGTAGCACTGCCCAAGCAGCAACTGATCCAGTGACTGGGGCGTGGAGTGTAGCGAATCCGGGTAATTTGGTGGATGGTGATACGGTTAGCGCAACTGCAACTGATCCAGCAGGCAACATTTCTCTACCAGCAACTGAAATTGTTGATGGAGACGGTTTACCACCAGTCGTTGCGCTGAATGATGAGATCACCAATGATGCGACACCTGAACTAACCGGTACGATCAACGATCCAAACGCAAGCATTGTTGTGAATGTGAATGGAGTGGATTATGTAGCCAGCAATAATGGTGATGGTACTTGGACCTTAGCAGACAATAGCTTGGCTGCATTGGCAGAGGGCAGCTATAGCGTTACCGTGACTGCCACTGATTTAGCGGGCAATGTCGGTACCGATACCGGTACGATTACAATTGATTTGACAGCGCCTGTGGTGACCTTGACCGATCTCAGCACCAATGACCAAACCCCAGCGCTTAGCGGTACTATAGATGACCCAACCGCGACCGTGGTGGTGAATGTGAACGGGACTGACTACACCGCCACCAACAATGGTGATGGGACTTGGACCTTAGCAGACAACACCTTACCGAGCTTGCCAGAAGCGAACTACCCAATCACCGTGACCGCAACAGACACAGCCGGCAATATGGGCACAGATACGGGTAGCTTAAGCATCGACTTAACCCCACCAAGCACCATCACAACTGTGTTTAGCATTGATGCGATCACGGCAGACAATGTGATTAACAGCACAGAGGCAGGCGCTGCGACCGTGACCCTCACAGGGGTACTCACTGGAATCCCAGCGGATGCAAGCAGTACGGTGGTCACCGTGACCGTGAATGGCAATGACTACACCGCAACCGTAGACAGCGTTGCAGGCACTTGGAGTGTTGATGTCAGCGGCAGTGACTTGGCCAATGACAACGACTTGACCGTGGATGCCAATGTCAGCTTCACTGATGTTGCGGGCAACAGCAGCAGTGTCAACGACAGCCAAAGCTATACCGTGGACACCACAGCGCCTGTGGTGACCTTGAATGATCTCAGCACCAATGACCAAACCCCAGCGCTCAGCGGCACCATAGATGACCCAACCGCGACCGTGGTGGTGAATGTGAACGGGACTGACTACACCGCCACCAACAATGGTGATGGGACTTGGACCTTAGCAGACAACACCTTACCGAGCTTGCCAGAAGCGAACTACCCAATCACCGTGACCGCAACAGACACAGCCGGCAATATGGGCACAGATACGGGTAGCTTAAGCATCGACTTAACCCCACCAAGCACCATCACAACTGTGTTTAGCATTGATGCGATCACGGCAGACAATGTGATTAACAGCACAGAGGCAGGCGCTGCGACCGTGACCCTCACAGGGGTACTCACTGGAATCCCAGCGGATGCAAGCAGTACGGTGGTCACCGTGACCGTGAATGGCAATGACTACACCGCAACCGTAGACAGCGTTGCAGGCACTTGGAGTGTTGATGTCAGCGGCAGTGACTTGGCCAATGACAACGACTTGACCGTGGATGCCAATGTCAGCTTCACTGATGTTGCGGGCAACAGCAGCAGTGTCAACGACAGCCAAAGCTATACCGTGGACACCACAGCGCCTGTGGTGACCTTGAATGATCTCAGCACCAATGACCAAACCCCAGCGCTCAGCGGCACCATAGATGACCCAACCGCGACCGTGGTGGTGAATGTGAACGGGACTGACTACACCGCCACCAACAATGGTGATGGGACTTGGACCTTAGCAGACAACACCTTACCGAGCTTGCCAGAAGCGAACTACCCAATCACCGTGACCGCAACAGACACAGCCGGCAATATGGGCACAGATACGGGTAGCTTAAGCATCGACTTAACCCCACCAAGCACCATCACAACTGTGTTTAGCATTGATGCGATCACGGCAGACAATGTGATTAACAGCACAGAGGCAGGCGCTGCGACCATGACCCTCACAGGGGTACTCACTGGAATCCCAGCGGATGCAAGCAGTACGGTGGTCACCGTGACCGTGAATGGCAATGACTACACTGCAACCGTAGACAGCGTTGCAGGCACTTGGAGTGTTGATGTCAGCGGCAGTGACTTGGCCAATGACAACGACTTGACCGTGGATGCCAATGTCAGCTTCACTGATGTTGCGGGCAACAGCAGCAGTGTCAACGACAGCCAAAGCTATACCGTGGACACCACAGCGCCTGTGGTGACCTTGAATGATCTCAGCACCAATGACCAAACCCCAGCGCTTAGCGGTACCATAGATGACCCAACCGCGACCGTGGTGGTGAATGTGAACGGGACTGACTACACCGCCACCAACAATGGTGATGGGACTTGGACCTTAGCAGACAACACCTTACCGAGCTTGCCAGAAGCGAACTACCCAATCACCGTGACCGCAACAGACACAGCCGGCAATATGGGCACAGATACGGGTAGCTTAAGCATCGACTTAACCCCACCAAGCACCATCACAACTGTGTTTAGCATTGATGCGATCACGGCAGACAATGTGATTAACAGCACAGAGGCAGGCGCTGCGACCGTGACCCTCACAGGGGTACTCACTGGAATCCCAGCGGATGCAAGCAGTACGGTGGTCACCGTGACCGTGAATGGCAATGACTACACCGCAACCGTAGACAGCGTTGCAGGCACTTGGAGTGTTGATGTCAGCGGCAGTGACTTGGCCAATGACAACGACTTGACCGTGGATGCCAATGTCAGCTTCACTGATGTTGCGGGCAACAGCAGCAGTGTCAACGACAGCCAAAGCTATACCGTGGACACCACAGCGCCTGTGGTGACCTTGAATGATCTCAGCACCAATGACCAAACCCCAGCGCTCAGCGGCACCATAGATGACCCAACCGCGACCGTGGTGGTGAATGTGAACGGGACTGACTACACCGCCACCAACAATGGTGATGGGACTTGGACCTTAGCAGACAACACCTTACCGAGCTTGCCAGAAGCGAACTACCCAATCACCGTGACCGCAACAGACACAGCCGGCAATATGGGCACAGATACGGGTAGCTTAAGCATCGACTTAACCCCACCAAGCACCATCACAACTGTGTTTAGCATTGATGCGATCACGGCAGACAATGTGATTAACAGCACAGAGGCAGGCGCTGCGACCGTGACCCTCACAGGGGTACTCACTGGAATCCCAGCGGATGCAAGCAGTACGGTGGTCACCGTGACCGTGAATGGCAATGACTACACCGCAACCGTAGACAGCGTTGCAGGCACTTGGAGTGTTGATGTCAGCGGCAGTGACTTGGCCAATGACAACGACTTGACCGTGGATGCCAATGTCAGCTTCACTGATGTTGCGGGCAACAGCAGCAGTGTCAACGACAGCCAAAGCTATACCGTGGACACCACAGCGCCTGTGGTGACCTTGAATGATCTCAGCACCAATGACCAAACCCCAGCGCTTAGCGGCACCATAGATGACCCAACCGCGACCGTGGTGGTGAATGTGAACGGGACTGACTACACCGCCACCAACAATGGTGATGGGACTTGGACCTTAGCAGACAACACCTTACCGAGCTTGCCAGAAGCGAACTACCCAATCACCGTGACCGCAACAGACACAGCCGGCAATATGGGCACAGATACGGGTAGCTTAAGCATCGACTTAACCCCACCAAGCACCATCACAACTGTGTTTAGCATTGATGCGATCACGGCAGACAATGTGATTAACAGCACAGAGGCAGGCGCTGCGACCGTGACCCTCACAGGGGTGCTCACTGGAATCCCAGCGGATGCAAGCAGTACGGTGGTCACCGTGACCGTGAATGGCAATGACTACACTGCAACCGTAGACAGCGTTGCAGGCACTTGGAGTGTTGATGTCAGCGGCAGTGACTTGGCCAATGACAACGACTTGACCGTGGATGCCAATGTCAGCTTCACTGATGTTGCGGGCAACAGCAGCAGTGTCAACGACAGCCAAAGCTATACCGTGGACACCACAGCGCCTGTGGTGACCTTGAATGATCTCAGCACCAATGACCAAACCCCAGCGCTCAGCGGCACCATAGATGACCCAACCGCGACCGTGGTGGTGAATGTGAACGGGACTGACTACACCGCCACCAACAATGGTGATGGGACTTGGACCTTAGCAGACAACACCTTACCGAGCTTGCCAGAAGCGAACTACCCAATCACCGTGACCGCAACAGACACAGCCGGCAATATGGGCACAGATACGGGTAGCTTAAGCATCGACTTAACCCCACCAAGCACCATCACAACTGTGTTTAGCATTGATGCGATCACGGCAGACAATGTGATTAACAGCACAGAGGCAGGCGCTGCGACCGTGACCCTCACAGGGGTACTCACTGGAATCCCAGCGGATGCAAGCAGTACGGTGGTCACCGTGACCGTGAATGGCAATGACTACACCGCAACCGTAGACAGCGTTGCAGGCACTTGGAGTGTTGATGTCAGCGGCAGTGACTTGGCCAATGACAACGACTTGACCGTGGATGCCAATGTCAGCTTCACTGATGTTGCGGGCAACAGCAGCAGTGTCAACGACAGCCAAAGCTATACCGTGGACACCACAGCGCCTGTGGTGACCTTGAATGATCTCAGCACCAATGACCAAACCCCAGCGCTCAGCGGCACCATAGATGACCCAACCGCGACCGTGGTGGTGAATGTGAACGGGACTGACTACACCGCCACCAACAATGGTGATGGGACTTGGACCTTAGCAGACAACACCTTACCGAGCTTGCCAGAAGCGAACTACCCAATCACCGTGACCGCAACAGACACAGCCGGCAATATGGGCACAGATACGGGTAGCTTAAGCATCGACTTAACCCCACCAAGCACCATCACAACTGTGTTTAGCATTGATGCGATCACGGCAGACAATGTGATTAACAGCACAGAGGCAGGCGCTGCGACCATGACCCTCACAGGGGTACTCACTGGAATCCCAGCGGATGCAAGCAGTACGGTGGTCACCGTGACCGTGAATGGCAATGACTACACCGCAACCGTAGACAGCGTTGCAGGCACTTGGAGTGTTGATGTCAGCGGCAGTGACTTGGCCAATGACAACGACTTGACCGTGGATGCCAATGTCAGCTTCACTGATGTTGCGGGCAACAGCAGCAGTGTCAACGACAGCCAAAGCTATACCGTGGACACCACAGCGCCTGTGGTGACCTTGAATGATCTCAGCACCAATGACCAAACCCCAGCGCTCAGCGGCACCATAGATGACCCAACCGCGACCGTGGTGGTGAATGTGAACGGGACTGACTACACCGCCACCAACAATGGTGATGGGACTTGGACCTTAGCAGACAACACCTTACCGAGCTTGCCAGAAGCGAACTACCCAATCACCGTGACCGCAACAGACACAGCCGGCAATATGGGCACAGATACGGGTAGCTTAAGCATCGACTTAACCCCACCAAGCACCATCACAACTGTGTTTAGCATTGATGCGATCACGGCAGACAATGTGATTAACAGCACAGAGGCAGGCGCTGCGACCGTGACCCTCACAGGGGTACTCACTGGAATCCCAGCGGATGCAAGCAGTACGGTGGTCACCGTGACCGTGAATGGCAATGACTACACCGCAACCGTAGACAGCGTTGCAGGCACTTGGAGTGTTGATGTCAGCGGCAGTGACTTGGCCAATGACAACGACTTGACCGTGGATGCCAATGTCAGCTTCACTGATGTTGCGGGCAACAGCAGCAGTGTCAACGACAGCCAAAGCTATACCGTGGACACCACAGCGCCTGTGGTGACCTTGAATGATCTCAGCACCAATGACCAAACCCCAGCGCTCAGCGGCACCATAGATGACCCAACCGCGACCGTGGTGGTGAATGTGAACGGGACTGACTACACCGCCACCAACAATGGTGATGGGACTTGGACCTTAGCAGACAACACCTTACCGAGCTTGCCAGAAGCGAACTACCCAATCACCGTGACCGCAACAGACACAGCCGGCAATATGGGCACAGATACGGGTAGCTTAAGCATCGACTTAACCCCACCAAGCACCATCACAACTGTGTTTAGCATTGATGCGATCACGGCAGACAATGTGATTAACAGCACAGAGGCAGGCGCTGCGACCGTGACCCTCACAGGGGTACTCACTGGAATCCCAGCGGATGCAAGCAGTACGGTGGTCACCGTGACCGTGAATGGCAATGACTACACCGCAACCGTAGACAGCGTTGCAGGCACTTGGAGTGTTGATGTCAGCGGCAGTGACTTGGCCAATGACAACGACTTGACCGTGGATGCCAATGTCAGCTTCACTGATGTTGCGGGCAACAGCAGCAGTGTCAACGACAGCCAAAGCTATACCGTGGACACCACAGCGCCTGTGGTGACCTTGAATGATCTCAGCACCAATGACCAAACCCCAGCGCTCAGCGGCACCATAGATGACCCAACCGCGACCGTGGTGGTGAATGTGAACGGGACTGACTACACCGCCACCAACAATGGTGATGGGACTTGGACCTTAGCAGACAACACCTTACCGAGCTTGCCAGAAGCGAACTACCCAATCACCGTGACCGCAACAGACACAGCCGGCAATATGGGCACAGATACGGGTAGCTTAAGCATCGACTTAACCCCACCAAGCACCATCACAACTGTGTTTAGCATTGATGCGATCACGGCAGACAATGTGATTAACAGCACAGAGGCAGGCGCTGCGACCGTGACCCTCACAGGGGTACTCACTGGAATCCCAGCGGATGCAAGCAGTACGGTGGTCACCGTGACCGTGAATGGCAATGACTACACCGCAACCGTAGACAGCGTTGCAGGCACTTGGAGTGTTGATGTCAGCGGCAGTGACTTGGCCAATGACAACGACTTGACCGTGGATGCCAATGTCAGCTTCACTGATGTTGCGGGCAACAGCAGCAGTGTCAACGACAGCCAAAGCTATACCGTGGACACCACAGCGCCTGTGGTGACCTTGAATGATCTCAGCACCAATGACCAAACCCCAGCGCTCAGCGGCACCATAGATGACCCAACCGCGACCGTGGTGGTGAATGTGAACGGGACTGACTACACCGCCACCAACAATGGTGATGGGACTTGGACCTTAGCAGACAACACCTTACCGAGCTTGCCAGAAGCGAACTACCCAATCACCGTGACCGCAACAGACACAGCCGGCAATATGGGCACAGATACGGGTAGCTTAAGCATCGACTTAACCCCACCAAGCACCATCACAACTGTGTTTAGCATTGATGCGATCACGGCAGACAATGTGATTAACAGCACAGAGGCAGGCGCTGCGACCATGACCCTCACAGGGGTACTCACTGGAATCCCAGCGGATGCAAGCAGTACGGTGGTCACCGTGACCGTGAATGGCAATGACTACACTGCAACCGTAGACAGCGTTGCAGGCACTTGGAGTGTTGATGTCAGCGGCAGTGACTTGGCCAATGACAACGACTTGACCGTGGATGCCAATGTCAGCTTCACTGATGTTGCGGGCAACAGCAGCAGTGTCAACGACAGCCAAAGCTATACCGTGGACACCACAGCGCCTGTGGTGACCTTGAATGATCTCAGCACCAATGACCAAACCCCAGCGCTTAGCGGTACCATAGATGACCCAACCGCGACCGTGGTGGTGAATGTGAACGGGACTGACTACACCGCCACCAACAATGGTGATGGGACTTGGACCTTAGCAGACAACACCTTACCGAGCTTGCCAGAAGCGAACTACCCAATCACCGTGACCGCAACAGACACAGCCGGCAATATGGGCACAGATACGGGTAGCTTAAGCATCGACTTAACCCCACCAAGCACCATCACAACTGTGTTTAGCATTGATGCGATCACGGCAGACAATGTGATTAACAGCACAGAGGCAGGCGCTGCGACCGTGACCCTCACAGGGGTGCTCACTGGAATCCCAGCGGATGCAAGCAGTACGGTGGTCACCGTGACCGTGAATGGCAATGACTACACTGCAACCGTAGACAGCGTTGCAGGCACTTGGAGTGTTGATGTCAGCGGCAGTGACTTGGCCAATGACAACGACTTGACCGTGGATGCCAATGTCAGCTTCACTGATGTTGCGGGCAACAGCAGCAGTGTCAACGACAGCCAAAGCTATACCGTGGACACCACAGCGCCTGTGGTGACCTTGAATGATCTCAGCACCAATGACCAAACCCCAGCGCTCAGCGGCACCATAGATGACCCAACCGCGACCGTGGTGGTGAATGTGAACGGGACTGACTACACCGCCACCAACAATGGTGATGGGACTTGGACCTTAGCAGACAACACCTTACCGAGCTTGCCAGAAGCGAACTACCCAATCACCGTGACCGCAACAGACACAGCCGGCAATATGGGCACAGATACGGGTAGCTTAAGCATCGACTTAACCCCACCAAGCACCATCACAACTGTGTTTAGCATTGATGCGATCACGGCAGACAATGTGATTAACAGCACAGAGGCAGGCGCTGCGACCGTGACCCTCACAGGGGTGCTCACTGGAATCCCAGCGGATGCAAGCAGTACGGTGGTCACCGTGACCGTGAATGGCAATGACTACACTGCAACCGTAGACAGCGTTGCAGGCACTTGGAGTGTTGATGTCAGCGGCAGTGACTTGGCCAATGACAACGACTTGACCGTGGATGCCAATGTCAGCTTCACTGATGTTGCGGGCAACAGCAGCAGTGTCAACGACAGCCAAAGCTATACCGTGGACACCACAGCGCCTGTGGTGACCTTGAATGATCTCAGCACCAATGACCAAACCCCAGCGCTCAGCGGCACCATAGATGACCCAACCGCGACCGTGGTGGTGAATGTGAACGGGACTGACTACACCGCCACCAACAATGGTGATGGGACTTGGACCTTAGCAGACAACACCTTACCGAGCTTGCCAGAAGCGAACTACCCAATCACCGTGACCGCAACAGACACAGCCGGCAATATGGGCACAGATACGGGTAGCTTAAGCATCGACTTAACCCCACCAAGCACCATCACAACTGTGTTTAGCATTGATGCGATCACGGCAGACAATGTGATTAACAGCACAGAGGCAGGCGCTGCGACCGTGACCCTCACAGGGGTACTCACTGGAATCCCAGCGGATGCAAGCAGTACGGTGGTCACCGTGACCGTGAATGGCAATGACTACACCGCAACCGTAGACAGCGTTGCAGGCACTTGGAGTGTTGATGTCAGCGGCAGTGACTTGGCCAATGACAACGACTTGACCGTGGATGCCAATGTCAGCTTCACTGATGTTGCGGGCAACAGCAGCAGTGTCAACGACAGCCAAAGCTATACCGTGGACACCACAGCGCCTGTGGTGACCTTGAATGATCTCAGCACCAATGACCAAACCCCAGCGCTCAGCGGCACCATAGATGACCCAACCGCGACCGTGGTGGTGAATGTGAACGGGACTGACTACACCGCCACCAACAATGGTGATGGGACTTGGACCTTAGCAGACAACACTTTACCGTTGTTGGCGATTGCAGCTTATCCAGTGACTGTAACTGCTACTGATACTGCAGGTAACATCGGAACAGATACGGGCACATTAACGATTGATGTGACAGCACCAACCGTAACCTTTGATGATTTAACAACTAATGATGCTACGCCTCAATTAACAGGTACGACTGATGATCCAACAGCAACAATTGTTGTCACTGTAAATGGTATAAATTACACAGCGACTAACAACGGTGATGGAACTTGGACATTAGCTGATAATACATTGCCATCCTTAGCTGATGGAGGTTATACGGTCACTGTAACCGCAACTGATCCAGCAGGAAATATTGGATCGGATACAGGTACTTTAGCGGTCGATGCAAATCCATTAGCAGCATTTGATAATTTTGATAATGCTGTGATCAGCCCACAACCTTTATTGGTGGTTAATGATCAAGCATTAGGAAGTGCAAGCTATCTCATCCTTACTTCATTGGTTGGGTTAGATCTTCAACTTGGAGCAAATTCAGTTGGTTTCACGGTCGGTGCAAATCAAGAAGGAACAGCAACATTTACCTATAGTTCCTTAATTGATGCGAGCTTGTTATCTGATTACCTTCTAGTTGTTCAAAAATATAATACGACCACTGGTCAATGGGAGTCATTGCATGGAGACAGTGATGCTTCTCTAATTAGTTTGAGTCTATTAGGTATAGGCGCGACACCTGGTGCCATCCTAGAAGGTTTAGATGAAGGACAATATCGTGCTTTCATGACTTTTGATGGGTTACTCGGTGCAAGTGTACTCGGTACATTATCTGGCACAATGGATGTTTATGACTTGACCCAAGTGGGTGGATATGAACTTGGTGATGCACAAGGTAATGTAATTACTGACGTAAACTCTAGTGGTGATGTCGATATCGTAACACCAACGACTTATGTAACTAGTGTAGATGGTATTTCAATTGGCGCGGCAGGAACAACGATCTCGGGTGATTATGGTTCAATTACCTTCTACCAAGATGGTAGTTATATCTATACTCCACTTCCTAATGGTGCAGGTATTGGACAGACAGAACAGTTCAATTACACCTTACTTGATTCTGCAACAGGAGATCTGGCTCAAGCGACGCTTTACATTGATCTTGGTTCAATTAGAGCTGCTGATAACTTAATAGAAGCTAAATTAGATCCTCAACCATTGTTAGTGGAAAATGATGCTGCTTTAGGTTCTTCTTCTTATCTCGCACTCGTTTCGTTGGCTGGACTTGACTTCCAATTACTTGGAACAGATGCCATTGAGTTCTCGGTCGCAGATAATTTAGAAGGGGTTGCAACTTTCACCTTCAGTACTTTACTTGGTGCTTCTGCATTAGGTGATTACACAGTCGTTGTTCAAAAATACAATGATATTACTGGTCAGTGGGAATCAATAACTGGTGGAACAAATGCTTCGTTCATTGATCTGACATTACTAGGTTCAACACCAGCAGCACAAATAGGTGGTTTAACTGAAGGTTCATATCGAGCATTTATGGCTTATAACGGACTGATCGGAGTTGGCCTAGGTGGTACTCTGACTGGTACGATGGATGTTTATAATCCACATATTATTGATAGTTATGAAGCTGTAGCAGTACATGGCAATCTAATTTCAGATCCAAATACGAATGGTGATATTGATATTGCCACTACAAATACGGTCATCAGTGAAGTAAATAGCGTCGCAATCGATCCAGCAGGAACGACGATTACTGGAACTTACGGTAGTTTAGTGATCTATCCAAATGGTGACTATACTTACACGCCAAATGCAAATATGACTGGTCTTGGTCAAGTCGATCAATTCACCTACACACTATTTGATCCAATAACGGGTGATACTTCGGATGCAACATTCTATGTACATCTTGATAGTAATACGATTGATATGACTTGGAATGCAGCAGATCCATCTCAACCTGCAGTCATTAATGATCCATTACCTTTAGATGCATTCAGTAATGTTGATGTGGCTTCGATTGATTATCAGTATCCAGTAACAGTTGAAAATCTCAATAATGCAATTAGTTATAGTTGGTTATTGGGTATTGGTGGATTGGTGATTGGTAGCTCAAGTGGTTCGGCAAACTTTACGGTTGATCCAGGTAATCTGACTGACGCTGTAATTTCTGTGAACTTTGGTTCTCTTGGAACACTACTTGATGGTCTTCACGTGGTTCTGACTCGAACTAACCCAGATGGTTCTACCACTGTAGTTGCAGATAGTTCTAACAATGGTTTGCTTGATTTATTAGGTATCTTTGGCTCAACAGTTCAGTTCGAAGCTAAAAACTTAGCTGCTGGCACATACACCTTGTTCATGGAAAGTAATACTTTACTGACTGCGCTAGGTAGTGTGACCGCAGACATTACCTTAAATCATGGTGATATTACCCAAGCTCCATTGATCACAGGTGCTGCTATAACAGGTAATGTGATTTCAGATGATAATTCTGCGCTATATGGTATGAATTATGATCATGATTTCATTACATCAGCCACAACAGTGACTCATGTCGCTTCTTCTGAGGTGGGCAATAGTAATAGCTTGAATGTGACTGTGGGTGTTCCAACGGTGATTGTCGGCAACTATGGTACATTGACCATTAATTCTGATGGTAGCTATAGCTATCAACCAGATGTGAATCCTGCAAACATTGGTAAGGTTGATAGTTTCACTTATACCTTGTCTGATCCTACAAATGGGTTGGCTGATAGCACTGCATCATTACACATCCAAATTGGTTCTAATGATGTGAGCTTCACATGGGATCCAATTGATCCATCGCTAGATGCGGTTATTCCTGCTCCACAAGCAAATCCTGATACAGCAGCTTCATTAGTAGATGTGCAAAATGTGGTCAATAATAACTTCTTTAATGCAAGTGGTAATACACTCGGTATTATTGCGACTACGCAAACCTATACCAGTGGTGCCTTTACCTTAACCAATAGCATGGACCCATCTGGAATCTTAAGTGTCAATGCGTTGGGCCTAGGTAATGCCAATGTAACCTTAGCGCTTCAAAGACAAACAGGTCCTGCGACATGGGTAAATGTAACCACCGATGTTCATACTGGTGTTGTTCTAGCATTAGGTGAAATTGCATCGATAGACCTATCAAGTTTGAATTTGATCGCAGGTAACTATCGTGTACAAACAACAATCCAAACCCCATTAATTGGTGGTGCTGTGATGTTGATTGGTACAAATGCTGATGTGAATATTACTTATGTTGATCAATTTACCAATACAAGTCCTACAGCCGATTGGATACATGGAAACATCTTAGAAGGAGATACACTTGGCGGTGTTGCTGATGTTACAGTCGGTACTCAGTTATATGTATTAAATCCTGTTTCTGGGTTATATGAGTTAGCTGCTGGTCAAAGTATTGATACGGGCGAAGGCACATTGTACATGTACAGTGATGGTTCATATTATTATCAACGTGACATGGTGGTTTCATCTGCAACTGATGTAATCGATTATAAACTGGTGTCTTTTGATGGAACTGAAGTTCAATCAACATTGACCATCTCTTTAGGACAACACTTCAATCTCAGCTCATCAAACGATATCGTTACGAGTACATCTGGTAATGATGTATTGGAAAGCGCGACGGGTGGTGCAGATACATTAATCTTTAATGTGTTGAATAACGCTGACAATGCGGGCGGTAATGGTCATGACACTTGGAATGGTTTCCATGAGGGTAATACAGCAACAGATCCAAATGCTGATATTATCGATATTTCTAACCTTCTAGTTGGATATACAGGAAACGGAAGCGCTGCTTCGTTAGCAGGTTTTGTGAGTGTAAGTTCAGATGGCACTACAACAACAATTAGTATTGATCGAGATGGTGCAGGCGGTGCTGCTCACAGTAGCGTGACATTGCTCACCATTGATGTCGATACAACATTGAATGATTTGATTGCGAATAATCAACTTCATGTTCTTTAAACACTAATTCCTAAAAAAGAGAACCCTAGGGTTCTCTTTTTTGATTTTGTTAAAAGCATAAAAATATGTGGTATCTTGATTGAAATAATTAAAAATTCTAACAATACATACTATGACGATTGTGACAGCTTTAGAGCTTGAAAAGCTCAAATACGAATTGAGTGGGTACATCAAACAAGTTCAACAATATAGCAACTTAGATAAAACGGTACTTTTCTATTCATATGGAGAAAAAACTGAACGCTGCCAGGTCTGGAACTCATCGTTTTCAACATTTTTGATTCTTGAAAAAGAACTTTTTGAATTTCTGGATCAGCAGTTCACAAGTAATAATAAATTAGCTGAATTATTAAAGTTTGATATTGCATACAATATTCAACAAGAAACATGGTATGAGATTGAGCAAACATTAAAAAATCAATTTCATAATAATCATTATCGTAAGGGCATCAGTTTTGATGAGAATTTTAAGATTAGTTTTTTAGAACAAGAGCTATATGGCAAAGCCATTATCCGAGGGTTAAGTTACGACACGCCCAATTTTTTTGATCAAAATAATCTCAATATTGCGATTATAAAAAAATATCCAAATAGCGATATAGTGCTAAAAATTAATGAAATTCAGCATATATGGACATTTGATACCCATGCTGTGTTTTACGAAAATGGACAACTATTACCATTACAAACGTGTTTTACTGAAAATGGGGTTCGTTATTTAACCGAATCTAAGCAACAACATTTAACTAAAATGATTAAAGGAAATGCTGAGTTTTTGTCTCAACAAATCCAAACGAATGGACAATTTATTTACGGTTTTTTTCCAGCCTATGACCGAGAAATTCGTAGCTACAATACAGTCCGACATTGTACGACGACTTATGCTTTGATTGAGACCTTGGCATTAGATTTACAACCAAACGTGGTGAGTAAAATTCAGTCTGCAATTGATTATGCATTGACAAATTTTTATGTCGAAAAAGATGATGATCTCGCTTACATGTTAGATGGTGCTGATTTGAATCAACTTGATGAAATTAAATTAGGTGCAAATGCAGCCGCAGTTTTAATGCTGACCAAATATCAAATTATGGTGGGGGACAAGTCTTATTTAAAATATGCAAAGGCTTTGGCGAATGGCATCTTATCCATGATCGATAAACAAGGGGAAACAACTCATGTGCTGAGTTTTCCAAGTTATGAAATCAAAGAAAAATTTCGCATCATTTATTATGATGGTGAATCTGCGCTCGCACTTTTACGGTTGTATCAGCTTGATAGTGATCCGCGACTATTAGAAACTGTTCAATTGATGTTTAAACAATTTATTGAAAAAAAATATGAGCGTTATCACGATCATTGGTTAAGTTACTGTACCAATGAACTTACTAAAATTTGTCCAGAAGAAAAATATTTTCAATTTGGGATTAATAATTATTTAAGACATATGATTTTTATTCGTAATCGTAAAACAGCATATGCAACTTTATTAGAAATGATGATGGCTGCTTATCAAATGGTATGTCGAGTGCGAAATTTAGGATTACATGAGTTATTTGTAAAATCGCAATTTGAAGATCTAAAAAAATTGATTGAGTTTCGCACTGAGTTTCAGCGTACTGGTTTTTTCTACCCTGAAGTGGCGATGTACATGGCATGCCCAGATAAAATCTTAAATGCTTTTTATGTTCGGCATGATCGTTTTCGGATTCGCATTGATGATCAAGAGCATAATCTTTCGGGCTATATTGCTTATGTTCAGCATTATCAAGATTGAATAATTGAGGCTAAATTATGGATGTACCTCAAGAAATAAAAATAATCAGTCAAATAGGACAAGAAAATTTTAAGCATGCTATTTGGCACAATCAAATTGAAGGAAGTTGTACACACTGGGTATTATTACTTTTGATATTTGAAAAAATCCAAAAAAATGAACTCAAATTGACTAATAAAATTCCAATCTCACAACGGTCTCAATTATATCCGCTTGATGTGACTCAAGTTGAAGATTCATATGAATTAGGATTTTTACTACAATATTTAGTTTTTACCCAGAGCTACGAACTCAGTTTGATCATTGCTAAATATATCTTTGGTGATGAAGGGCAAGCACTGAAAACAATTATTTCAAAAGCTAAAACATTTGGGATAGACATATCTTCTGACACGTATATTACGAATACGATTCAAAATTTATATGTCTTAGCCCGAGCTATTTTTAGTATGCCGATTGATTTGATTCGAGAAGTATTCATAAAAAAACTGAGTATTGACAGTCAAAAAATCAGACCAATTAGTTCTTTATTTACCTGTCATCAGTTAGATGCTGTTTTATGTATAACTAGCCAACATAAAAAATATTTTTTTACTTATTGTAATAAAAATCAGAATATTGGCATCTTTCAATTACTGGATGATATCCATCGTATTGATCATTTAATACCTTATTATCATTATTTTAATTCAGGTCTATTGCCTGCAAAGCAAATCTCTTTGAAAAGTCATTGCATCAATATTATTGGTGATACTTATTTCGGGGAATACTATACAAAACGAAGGAAAGCAAAAGGAATTGATGATGCTTTACAACGTTATGGTTATCAGCATTCTTTTGAAAGGATAAGACAATTTTTTTCTGAAGATGACCTCAATATTGCCAATTTTGAAGCTGTCTTTAACCTAGATGAATATTCATCTTTACACGGGAAAAAAGACTTTATCTTGGGTGCAGACTCACAGCAAACGCTGACTGAATTTAGGCGTGTTTATATCAATGCGCTGTGTCTTGGGAACAATCATTTAAAAGATTATGGCACTGAAAGCTTAACTCATAGCTTAGCGGTGTTAGATCAAAGTGAGATAAATTGGATTGGGGCAGGGAATAATCAGCAGCAAGCTCAACAATATTTTCAGATAAAAACTCAACAGCAAAATGTTGCTATTTTTAATGGGTATTGGCATAGAGAGAGTGCTTATCAAGATTATGATTTTTATGCACTTGGTGATCGTGCAGGTGTGGCTTGTTTAAATGCGATTTTATTTGAGCAGATCATGCAATATAGGCAGTTCCATCCAACGCATAAAATTATTGTCATTTGTCATTGGGGGCAAGATTTCCAAACAACACAAGTTGAACAAGAAAAATTGGCAGATATTTTGACTAAAATAGGCGTTGATTTGGTGATTGGACACGGTGCTCATACGATTCAACCGATTCAAAAAATTAATCATAAACCTGTTATTTTTGGGATTGGAAATGGGGTGTTTAATAGTAACGGAGAGTTTGAAAAATATCAGGCTTTAGCCTATGGCCTGATTGTCAAAATTAATCTAATCGAAAATGTAATAAAGCTTTATCCTATATATACAAATAACCTAGAAACTTTTTGGCAGCCTTGTACTGTGACTGATATTCAGTTTAAACAGGCAAAAGAAAATTTGACCACACGGCTGACCCCAAAGGACTTTTTCGAAGGGAAAGACCATCTAGGGCACTATATCGAGATGAACTTCTAAGGATATTTATAATAGTTATCTAAAATGATGCTGAGTTGTTCTGCGGTGAAACCTAAATTACGTAAACCTCCACTTCCGAGTTTACAATCGTAACTGGTCATAATATTGGTAGGTGTTGTTTTTGTTGCATCTGGCGCGCAAACATGCCCCAAACCAAAAGCATGACCCATCTCATGTATAGATGCTGCTTGAGTTTGATAATTTAAACGTTCCCAATCAATCAATATAAATGGACGACCTTGATTTCTAAAACCCCAACTGGTGATGTCACTGTATTTAAGTTTCTCAGTGTAGGAATCATAAATAATAAATAGAACCTCTTTACTTTTTCTGTGAGGGAAACAAGTGTCTATAGCATTGGGGAGGTCCTCAGTGATTAGCGGTGAAGCTTGATTTAATTGATTTGTGAGATCGCATTTCTTCTTTGTAAAGTCTTGATATGAGAGGTAGTGATTAATTTTAAATTTAAATATTTTTTGATTTTTTTCATCTACAAAGTAATGATTTAAAATTTCTAGTTCTTTATACATTTGCAGTTGAGTGTCTAATAATTTAGCTTGTGGTCGATTGATGGTAAAAATAAAACTAACGTATACGATTGGTAGATGATCTTTTGAGTCTATTGGGTATCGATAAGGCGTAATTTGAACATGAGATGATTGTTTAGTTGAGCAAGAGAGATTGATGCTTAGACAAAATATGATGAAGAAAACTGTTTTTAGCTGCATTTTTATTCTCTAAATACATAAGTTATTTTATTTCTCGTTTAAGCTTTTAAGTGTCGCTTTAATCATAGTATCAGATTTTTATAGGTTATTTTATGCAAGATACTAATGAACTACATCGACAAATATTAGAGGTTATCGCTTTGATTCCATATGGAAAAGTAGCGACCTATGGTCAAATTGCAAAATTAGCAGGTTTGCCTAAGCATGCACGTTTAGTCGGTTATGTTTTGAAGCATTTAGATAAGAGCAGTGAAATCCCTTGGTATCGAGTGATTAATTCACAGGGAAAGATTAGTGTCATTCGTATAGATGAAAATGGAAATAACATACAGCAAAGCTTGCTTGAACAAGAAGGAGTTTACTTAATGAATGCTAAGGTTAATTTGAAAATCTTTGGTTGGATGCCTTAATATAAAAAATAAACAGACTAGTTTGTATAAATGTCGTTGCTGTTATTATTATTTTATTTTACAATAATTGTACATAAAGAATACATATGTATAATTGGTACTTAAATGAAAAAATTAGCTGTTATGTGTGGGATTGCTGTTCTCAGTTTATCTGGATGTGCAAGTATCATGTCTGGAAGTTCGCAGACATTGACTTTTGCAAGTACACCTGAACTTAGTAATATTACGATATTAAATAAAGCAGGTAAAAAAGTTCATGTTGGACAAGCCCCTGTTACAGTGAGCCTTAAAAGAAGTTCGGGTTTTTTTGTTCCTGAAAAATACACTGTAATTTTCGAAAAAGAAGGTTATGAAACTAAAACTGTTGATATTTCAGCTCATGTAAATGGCTGGTATGTTGGAAATATTATTTTTGGTGGTGTGCTAGGGTTATTAATTATTGATCCTGCTACAGGTGCAATGTATAGCCTGAGTACAAAAGATACAAATGTTGTGCTTAAAGAATTGAATAAAGAAAATCTACAAGCAAACACTCAATCATTAACTATTGTTTCAACTACAGAGCTTTCAAAAGATGTATTACAAAAAGTTAAGCCTGTTGAATTAAAAACTCAATAATCAAAAATAACCCTTATGAAACTTAAGGTTTCATAAGGGTTGCGATGTTTTTTTAAACTAAAAAATCAGAATATTTAACGTACGACTAAAACAGGGATATGGCTTTCACCTAACACTTTTTGAGCCACACTACCTAAGATAAATTTTTTGAAACCAGTCCGACCGTGTGATCCCATAATAATTAAATCAGCACCTAAGTTCTGTGCAGCACTGATAATTTCTCCATTTACAGAGAAGCCTTCCAACACTTGAGTTGCGACTGTCAGTCCTAAAGCTTCAAATTTTTTTTCCGCTTTCGTTAAATTTTCTTGTACATAGCTACGAACGCGTTCAATCAATTCATTACTTTGACCGAGTCTAAGGTATGCATCTGCCAAATATGGGTCTAAGGTCATCACTTCAACAACAGTGATTTCACTATTTAGGGCTTTTGCAAGTTGAGCCGCTTGTTGAATGACATTATCGGAGATTTCAGAGTCATCAATTGCAACCAAGATTTTTTGATAGGCCATGTTTATTACTCCTTATTATTGCACTTTGAGTTGTTTCTAAATTTTTGTTTAAAATAAGATCTATGTTTTCATATTAAACTTATTAGTAGCATAATAAAACCTAGTAATTTTATAAGAATAATTAGATGTTAAAGCAGTTTTTAATTATTCAATCCATTGAAAAAATAATCTTTTTTTTAAATATTAAGGTGAATGTTAGATTTGGAAAGATTATAGACTTTGGTCTAAATATGAACATAAATCTACGAGTTGATCCGTCTGCAATTGTTCACGCATTTTTAAAATCTGCTTTTCATCTAAGTCATAGAGTTTAAGTGCGAGTAACTTTTCAATATCTTGTTCAGGAAAACGATATTTAATCACTTTAGCAGGTACGCCGCCAACAATCGCATAAGGTGGCACATCTTGGGTAACCACAGCACCAGTGGCAATCACAGCACCTTCACCCAATTTCACGCCCTGCATAATCATGGCACGACTACCAATCCAGCAACCATCGGCAATCACGGTATCACCAGCAGGTAGAAAGCTGCGTGTATCGAAAGGGAAGGTTGAGATCCAATCGGTACGGTGGAGTTGATTACCGCCCATCATAATAACGCATTCAGCACCAAAACAGACAAAGTTACCGATATGGAGCTGATCAATTGGCTTTTCAGGTGTAGATGCTTTGTCATGCAGATAACGGACTACACAACGTTCAAAGCCCTGATCCCAATAAGCAGAATAATAAGAATAATTACCTTTGATATGGATATTTGGATTTTTTACTGTTTTGGAAATAAATTCGAATTCACACCAATGTTTAACAGGGGAGTTGATCAATGAATCCATAACTAAGACAAAATACTAAAAGAAATCGGCGCTATTATAGCTTTTATATCAGGAGAGAGCGTTAGTTGAAGAAGAATTTCCAAAACCAAATCAACAAACATTGAATTTGATTCGGAAATACAAAGTCTAGAATAACATACAGTGTACTGCATTGGTCATAAGAATGATATGGAAAGCTCATACGATTACAACAGCAATCCATAGGATTATTCTAGTAATCTCATACATAATGCTACTGATCAGTCGATCTTGCATTCCTTTATTACATTTTTATTGTATTTAGAAATAGGATGCTCTTGAAACAAAAGAACCATTCAATCGGTTAAAAATTTATTTTAAATATAATTGGGTAAATTTTGCATATTTAATTTAATCGAAGTTATTGGTAATAAAATTATGGGTTTAAAGGAAAAGAATAAAAAAATATTGAACTGAATTCATTTATAAATACATAATATCTGAATTATAACAAAAGGATAAATATTAATGATTGAACCAATAAATGAAAGTTCAATTTTAAAAATTATTGGTGAAAAACTTTTATATATACATGATTTAATTGATTTAGCATTTGAAATTAAAAGAAAATTGAGAAGTAGGGAGTTAGATTTCTCTGTATTAATTCAGCCATATAGTGGTTCTGAATGGGAAAATCTGACAATGATGATTCCATATCTTCCGCGAGAAATCGTAGAAGAAAACTTAGATCAGTTATTAGAAGGTTTTATGGATTTAAATTGGCCTGGCTCTAGAATTTTGTATGGATACTTAGCTGAGATAGATATTCATAAGCTAAAAAATTCTTTTGATCGAGTCATTGATAAGGCAATAGAGAAGGATGATACCGAATGGGTATATTTTCTTTGCGTCTTCATGAATGATGAAAGAGTTGGCATGAAAGATTCTTTTATTCCAGAGATTGCAAAGAGTCGTTCATTTCTAAAATCTCACGATATGGATTATGATTGAAACTCTTAGGATTAAAACGATTTCTAAGTTTTTTAAAAGCTAATAAAAGAAAAATAAATGAGAAGAAAAACCCCTCAAATAGAGGGGTTAGTGACTTGGAATTAAATATATTCCACGCTCACGATTTCGTATTCAACTTCACCTTGCGGTGTCTGAATTTTTGCTTCGTCGCCTTCGCTTTTACCTAAAAGACCACGGGCAATCGGTGAATTCACTGAGATTTTATTGATTTTAAAATCTGCTTCATCATCACCTACGATTTTATAAGTCTTACGCTCTTCAGTGTCTAGGTTTTCGATGGTTACTGTAACGCCAAACACAACACGACCATTTTGTTCAAGTGTTTTGACATCAATCTCTTGAGCTGCACCCAGTTTGCCTTCGATATCCTGAATACGACCTTCACAAAAACCTTGCTGTTCACGTGCAGCGTGATATTCAGCATTTTCCTTTAAATCACCGTGCTCACGAGCTTCCGCGATCGCTTGGATAATACGTGGGCGATCCACTGTTTTTAGCTGTTGTAATTCTTTCTCTAAGGCAACCTTGCCTTCAGGAGTCATAGGATAACGTTGCATTTCAGTCCCTCTAAATTGGTTGGGAAAATACAGGATTAAAAAAAGAAAAAGCCCGCCACCGATAAGGTGACGGGACTTTATCGGTAGAGAATTAACCTACAGTTTGTAAATCTTGCAAGCGGTATACATCCATTGGCAATTTCACAGCAAATGCTTGGCAAACAGCCTCAGCACCATTAATGGTCGTAGTGTAATACACTTTACCTTGTAGGGCAGCACGACGAATCATGGCAGAGTCATATTGAGCTTGTTTGCCTTCAGTTGTGTTGACAATAAGATGAATCTCACCATTTTTCAAGCGGTCTACAATATGTGGACGACCTTCAGTGACTTTATTGACAGCTTCACATTCTAAACCAGCTTCTTTCAGCACTTGGTAAGTACCATTAGTCGCAACTAGTTTAAAACCATAAGCAATTAACTGTTTTGCAATGTTGGCGATGTATTTCTTGTCTGATTCACGTACAGATAAGAAAGCATGCTTCACTTCACCTTCAGTTGGTAAGCCAGGTAAACGTTCGTTTGAACCAAGTACTGCTTTGTAGAATGCTTCACCGAAAGTTTGACCGACACCCATCACTTCACCTGTAGATTTCATCTCAGGTCCAAGCATTGGATCAACACCTTGGAATTTAGCAAATGGGAATACAGCTTCTTTTACTGCAAAGTGAGTCGGGATGATCTCTTTGGTGAATCCTTGAGATTCTAAAGATTGACCAGCCATACAACGTGCAGCAACTTTTGCTAAAGACTCACCAATACATTTAGAAACGAAAGGAACAGTACGTGATGCACGTGGGTTCACTTCGAGTACATAAATGTCGTTGCCTTTTACTGCAAACTGAACGTTCATCAAGCCGATTACGCCAAGTTCTTTTGCCATCGCAACAGTTTGACGACGCATTTCATCCTGAACTTCTTGTGAAAGAGAGTAAGGAGGGATTGAACATGCTGAGTCACCTGAGTGAATCCCTGCTTGTTCGATGTGCTGCATGATACCGCCAATCACAACGTCTTTACCGTCAGATACGCAGTCTACGTCAACTTCAGTTGCATCATCTAGGAAACGGTCAAGTAGAACAGGGGCTTCATTTGAAGCTTGAACTGCTTCACGAAGGTAGCGTTTTAGCTCATCTTCGTTATAAACGATTTCCATTGCACGACCACCCAATACATAAGATGGGCGAACAACCAGTGGATAACCCACTTTTGCTGCTTCTGAAATACCTTCTTCAGCAGATTTAACGATGCTGTTGTTTGGTTGACGAAGCTGTAGACGTTGAATCATTTGTTGGAAACGTTCACGGTCTTCTGCACGGTCAATCGCATCAGGAGAAGTACCAATGATTGGTGTACCTGCTTCTTCTAAAGCACGTGCCAATTTCAATGGTGTTTGACCACCGTACTGTACGATTACGCCTTTAGGCTTCTCTGTACGTACGATTTCAAGTACATCTTCAAGTGTTACAGGTTCGAAGTACAAACGATCTGAGGTGTCATAGTCAGTTGAAACTGTTTCAGGGTTACAGTTCACCATGATGGTTTCATAACCGTCATCACGCATTGCAAGCGCAGCATGTACACAGCAGTAATCAAACTCGATCCCTTGACCAATACGGTTTGGACCACCACCAATCACCATGATCTTATCGCGGTTAGATGGATTTGCTTCACATTCTTCGTCGTAAGTTGAGTACATGTAAGCTGTGCCAGATTCGAATTCGGCAGCACAAGTATCAACACGTTTATAAACTGGATAGACACCCAAGTTCCAACGTTGCTTACGGAATTGCTTTTGTGAAATACCCATTAAGTCAGCAATACGAAGGTCAGATAAACCTTTGCGTTTGAATGAACGAATATTATCAGCGTTTAAATCACCAAAACCTAAAGTTTTTACTTGAGCTTCAGTTTTGACGATGTCTTCGATTTGGATCAAGAACCAACGGTCGATCTTAGTTGCTTCGAATACGTCATCTAATGAGAAACCATGACGGAATGCATCAGCTACATACCAAATGCGCTCAGGGCCTGGAACTTTAAGTTCTTTTAAGATGATATCTTTGGCATTGGCAGTACCAACTTCGATTTTTTCATCAAAGCCACTAACACCCACTTCAAGACCACGAAGCGCTTTTTGAACAGATTCTTGGAAGTTACGACCAATTGCCATCACTTCGCCCACAGATTTCATCTGAGTCGTCAATACAGGCTCAGCTTGTGGGAATTTTTCGAAGTTGAAGCGAGGAATCTTGGTTACAACATAGTCAATTGCTGGTTCGAAGCTTGCAGGAGTGATACCACCAGTGATGTCATTTTTCAATTCATCAAGGGTATAGCCAACTGCAAGTTTTGCCGCGATTTTCGCAATAGGGAAGCCTGTTGCTTTAGATGCAAGCGCAGATGAACGAGAAACACGAGGGTTCATCTCGATCACAACCATACGACCGTCTTTCGGGTTAATACCGAATTGAACGTTTGAACCACCTGTTTCAACACCGATTTCACGAAGAACAGCAACCGATGCATTACGCATGATTTGATATTCTTTATCTGTCAATGTTTGCGCAGGGGCAACAGTGATTGAGTCACCTGTGTGTACGCCCATTGGGTCAAAGTTTTCAATCGCACATACGATAATACAGTTGTCGTTTTTGTCACGAACAACTTCCATTTCGTATTCTTTCCAACCAATTAAAGATTCGTCGATCAATAATTGTTTAGTTGGAGAAAGATCGAAACCACGTTCGCAGATTTCAATAAATTCTTCTTTATTGTATGCGATACCGCCACCAGAACCACCCATGGTAAATGATGGACGAATGATCACTGGGAAGCCGAAACGTGACTGAATTTCCAGTGCATGTTCCATACTTTCAGCAACATCGGCACGAGGACATTCCAAGCCGATTTTACGCATGGCGATATCAAACAGTTTACGATCTTCTGCTTTTTCAATCGCTTCTTTTGATGCGCCAATTAATTCAACATTGTATTTCTCTAAAACACCGTTGGCATCTAATGCAAGTGCACAGTTCAATGCAGTTTGACCGCCCATCGTTGGAAGGACTGCATCTGGGCGTTCTTTTTCAATGATTTGAGCAACAGTCTGCCAAGTGATTGGCTCGATATAAGTTGCATCCGCCATTGAAGGGTCAGTCATAATGGTTGCTGGGTTAGAGTTCACCAAAATAACACGATAGCCTTCTTCACGAAGTGCTTTACATGCTTGTGCACCTGAGTAGTCAAACTCACATGCTTGACCGATCACAATTGGACCTGCACCAATAATTAAGATGCTTTTAATATCCGTACGTTTAGGCATTATTCGCTCCTTAATTACTTCTTAGATGCTTCAATAAGTTCGATGAAATGATCGAACAATGGAGCACAGTCATGTGGACCAGGGCTTGCTTCAGGGTGACCTTGGAAGCTGAATGCTGGTTTATCAGTGCGATGAATACCTTGGTTTGTACCATCAAACAGTGAACGATGTGTCACTTTTAAGTTTGCAGGTAAAGTACTCTCATCTACAGCAAAGCCGTGGTTTTGAGAAGTAATCATCACTGTACCATTCTCAAGATTTTGTACAGGATGGTTTGCACCGTGATGACCATGATTCATTTTCATGGTCTTCGCGCCAGAAGCGAGTGCTAGAATTTGGTGACCTAAACAAATACCAAATACAGGTAAAGTCGTAGTTTCTACAATGGTCTTTACTGCTTCAATTGCATAGTCACATGCTGCTGGATCACCAGGACCATTTGACAAGAACACGCCATCTGGATTTAAAGCGAGCACTTTCTCAGCAGGAGTTTGTGCAGGAACAACTGTTAATTTACAACCGCGGTCTGCGAGCATACGTAAGATGTTGGTTTTGACACCATAATCGTATGCAACGACATGAAATTTAAATTCAGGTTGAGTAAAGCCTTGACCTAAAGTCCAAGAACCTTCAGTCCATTCAAAGCCTTCAGGATCACAGCATTCTTTTGCAAGGTCTAAACCATTTAAACCACCGAAGGCACGTGCTTTCGCAATTGCTTCTTCTTGAGTTATATTTTCGCCAGCAAGGATGCAACCGTTTTGCGCACCTTTGTCACGTAAAATACGTGTCAATTTACGTGTGTCAATATCAGCGATTGCAACAACATTATGTTGTTCTAGATATTCACTTAAAGATTGTTCTGAACGGAAATTACTATGTAATAAAGGAAGATCACGAATAATTAAACCGTTCGCCCATACTTTATGGATGCGACCTGATTCAACGTCTTCGCTATTACAGCCTGTATTTCCAATATGAGGATAAGTCAGCGTCACAAGTTGTTGCGCATAACTTGGGTCAGTCAAAATTTCTTGGTAGCCAGTCATGGCTGTATTAAAAACGACTTCACCAGTCGTACTTCCCGATGCACCGATAGACGTTCCTTTAAAGATCGTTCCATCTGCGAGGGCTAAAATGGCGGGGGTGCTCAAACCAAAGCTCCTGAACTAAAACCACAAAAATAGGGCTGTAAAAAAGCGAGAAGACATAAAAAAAGGCAGGCTGTCTTTAAAAACATGCCCCTCCTTCCAGTCTGCTCGCTTGTAACTTAACAGCGCATTATACGCATGAGTAGTTCAAAAGTCTATCTGTTTTATTGGTTAAAGCGAGTAATTGTAGTTTTTCTTTTATAAGCTTGACTGTTGTTATGTCTATTGCCAAATCAATCATTCTTCTATCTATATCATGAGATATTATGCAAATTGTCTAACAATTTTTTCATAGTCTAAAAGTAAAGCGTTTTATCTTATATTTAGCCAAAAAATCAACAAACAATATAGAGGGGAAACACAATGGCTGATAATCAAACTACACCAGCAACTGAAGAAGTTAAAGAAGTTGTGGTTGAAAAAACAGCGAAAGCAAAAGAAGTCGTTGCAGAGAAAACTGCTGAAGTCAAAGAAGCTGTTGCTGAAAAGACGGCAGAAGTGAAAGAGGTGGTTGCTGAGAAAACTGCAAAAGCGAAAGAAGTTGTAGCTGAAAAAACAGCGAAGGCGAAAGAAGTGATTGCTGAGACTCAGGAACAAGCGAAAGAAGTGATTGCTGAGACTCAAGAGCAAGTGAAAGAAGTATTAGCTGAAACTCAAGAAAAAATTGAGGCTGAAGCGAAAGAACTCAACCAAAATATCCAAAATCAGCTTGCACAAATTAAACAAGATATCTTGCAGCGTATTGATGTCATTAAAACTCAACTGAATTCCTCACAAGGCAATTTAGTTGAATTAACGAATGCATTAAAAACTGAGTTAAATGCTTTAATTGAAGATTTAACGAAGGTGAGCAAAGAGTTGAAAGATGATATTAGTCAAATTTCAGTGAAGCATAAAGATACTTTGGTTGGTAGTTTTAAGCGCACTAAAGAGCAAGCAGTAGAAGCTTGGAATAAAGTTCGCGCTAGCTAACAAGTATTTAAATAAAAAGCGAGATCATTCTCGCTTTTTTATTTTTTAGAATTGATGTAACCAATCACGTTTATTATGAAAGTCGGCTTGTGGGCTACTATGTTGCATTGCAAAATAGTGATTACCTTGAGTGGTATTAAAAACCGCACTTAAACCTAAATATAAGTCAGACCATTTCAATTTATTTTGTTGCATAAATTTAGATAAATCTAGACTGACATTTAAACCATAATGTGTGCGTTGCAAATGGTTCAACTCAATGTCATATGCAGCAACGGGCGGCATATCCTCAGGGAAGCGATATTCTTCAAATTGATAGGCTTGCCAAGCTTGAGAGGGAGAAAGATTGATTTCACGATAAAAATCTTCATCTTTCACGCCAATAAAAATCTCAAAACAAGTCTGTTCCCACAAAAAGTCTTGGCGAGGATGAGCCTTGACTTGATCTGGATAAATCAGAAATTGATTGGGATCACGAACCCAAAAACCAACATTTAATGTCGCTGGTGTTTGTTGCTCAATTGCTCCAACGACAGTAATAGCATTAAAGCGATCGAAAGCAGAAAGTTCATAACTTGCCATTTTGATTACTTGTTACTTAAGTGAGCAAAACGAACTAAATTAGAAAGATGCTGGTTTTGTTTTGCTGCTTTTTTATAAAGCAAAACAATTTTACCAATTTTTTGTACAGATTCAGCACCTGTTGCTTCAACCAGTGCATCAATTACTGCTGCACGTGCATCACGATCTTCACCTGCAATTTTCACTTTAATGAGTTCATGATCATTTAGTGCGCGATGAGTTTCTTCAATGACGTTTTCTGTAAGACCTTGGCCACCAATCATTACAACTGGATTAAGTGCATGGCCAATTTGACGTAAACGCTTACGTTCATGGATAGATAAAGCCGCCATTAAAAATACCTGATTGGGAAAACAACCTAGTATAACTTGCATCCCGTTTCTAAGATAGATTTAGCAGACAGGCACTTGAAACAAATATGTGAAAATTAGGCAAATAGCCAATTATGACAATCGGAAAAAATCTGTAAAAGTTCGTGTGAATGAACTACATCCGTACTGTAATGGGAGTAATTTTCACGTACAATGACCAATCAGAAGTTTTTTGAAATTTAGTGAGTTATGGCGACACGCATTACCAATCAAAAATTGTCTAAAAGCAGTCGTGCATGGATGAGAGAGCACTTAGATGACCCTTTTGTAAAGAGAGCGCAGAAGGAAGGTTATCGCGCACGTGCAGCATATAAATTACTTGAAATCCAAGAAAAATATAAAATGATCAAGCCGGGTATGACAGTTGTCGATCTTGGTGCAGCACCAGGCAGTTGGTCACAAATTGCAGGTAAATTAGTCGGCGCAAATGGTTTAGTGATTGCTTCAGATATCCTCGCAATGGACGCTCTTCCAGATGTGACATTTTTGCAAGGCGACTTCCGAGAAGAAGAAGTTTTCGAAAAATTGTTAAATATTTTAAATGGACGTCAAGTAGACGTTGTAATTTCAGATATGGCCCCCAATACATCAGGTAATAGGGCTGTCGATCAACCACGCCAGATTTACTTATGTGAGTTGGCATTAGATTTTGCTCAAAAAGTTTTAGGCCCAAATGGACAGTTTATTGTTAAAGTGTTCCAAGGTTCAGGATTTGATGAGTTCAGAAAACAAGTTGTCGATAGTTTTGATGTATTAAAAACAGCCAAACCTGCGGCATCTCGTGCTCGATCAAAAGAAGTTTTTTTGATTGGTCAAGGTCGTAAAAAGGCATTGCAATAAAAGTGTACTTGCCAAGTTGTTAAAAATTGTGCATTTTGTACCTTTTAAGTTTTTTGCAACGCAAATTCATTGCTGTTTTTGTGAAGGTCAGCCAAGATTAGGTATGATCAAATTAGATTGATATGGGAATAAAGCCTTGAGCGATTACTTCAAGAATGCCGTATTGTGGCTCATCATACTCGGTGTTCTGATTTTGATTTTTAGCAACGTCAGTGACCGCAATAAGCCTGCAGCGATGAAATATTCTGATTTCGTTGCAGCGGTGAATGCTGGGCAAATTAAACAAGTCACAATTGACGGTTTAAACATTAGTGGTGAAAAAACCAATGGTTCTTCTTTTGAAACGGTTCGTCCACAAGTAGAAGACACTGAATTGCTTCCAAGCTTGAATAAACAGAATGTAGTCGTTGAAGGTACTGCGCCACAACGTCAAGGCATTTTGATGCAACTTCTCATTGCAAGCTTCCCTGTATTACTGATCATCTTATTATTCATGTTCTTTATGCGTAATATGGGTGGGGGTGCTGGTGGCAAAAACAGCCCAATGAGTTTTGGTAAGTCAAAAGCTAAAATGTTATCTGAAGATCAGATTAAAATTACGTTTACTGATGTTGCAGGTTGTGATGAAGCCAAGCAAGAAGTGGTTGAAATTGTTGACTTCTTAAAAGATCCTTCTAAGTTTAAACGTCTTGGTGCAACCATTCCTCGTGGTGTACTGATGGTTGGTCCTCCAGGTACTGGTAAAACATTATTGGCCAAAGCAATCGCAGGTGAAGCTAAAGTTCCATTCTTTAGTATCTCGGGTTCTGACTTCGTTGAAATGTTTGTTGGTGTCGGTGCTTCACGTGTTCGTGACATGTTTGAACAAGCTAAACGTCATGCACCATGTATCATTTTCATCGATGAGATTGATGCTGTTGGTCGCCATCGTGGTTCTGGTACAGGAGGTGGTCATGATGAGCGTGAACAAACCCTGAACCAAATGCTTGTTGAGATGGATGGTTTTGAAGGTAATGAAGGTGTGATTGTCATTGCAGCAACTAACCGTGTTGATGTACTTGATAAAGCATTACTTCGTCCAGGCCGTTTTGACCGCCAAGTGATGGTTGGTTTACCTGATATCCGTGGTCGTGAGCAAATTTTAAATGTTCATTTGAAGAAACTTCCATCTGTTACAGGTGTAGATGTTAAAGTTCTTGCACGTGGTACTCCAGGATTCTCTGGTGCGCAACTTGCAAACTTAGTCAACGAAGCTGCGTTGTTTGCTGCTCGCCGTAATAAAAATACGGTCGATATGCATGACTTTGAAGATGCAAAAGACAAGATTTACATGGGTCCAGAACGTAGATCGATGGTTATTCGTGAAGAAGAACGTCGTGCGACTGCTTACCATGAAGCTGGACATGCAATTGTTGCTGAAATTTTACCGGGTACAGATCCAGTGCATAAAGTAACAATCATGCCACGTGGTTGGGCATTGGGTGTAACTTGGCAGTTGCCTGAACAAGATCAAACCAGCCATTACAAAGATAAGATGTTGAATGAGCTTTCAATTTTATTCGGTGGTCGTATTGCCGAAGAAGTGTTCATTAATCAAATGTCGACAGGTGCATCAAACGACTTTGAACGTGCAACTAAAATGGCGCGTGCAATGGTGACCAAATATGGTATGTCTGATGCCCTTGGTGTAATGGTTTACGAAGATGAAAACCAAAATGGTTTCTTTGGTAATGTGGGTAGCCGTACAATTTCAGAAGCAACTCAGCAAAAAGTTGATGAAGAAGTACGTCGTATCTTGGATGAACAATATAAAGTTGCTCGTGATATCTTAGAAAATAATAAGGATATCGCACATGCAATGGTGAAAGCGTTGATGGAATGGGAAACCATTGATCGCGACCAAATCCGTGACATTATGGAAGGTCGTGAACCACAACCGCCTAAAGTTTATATTGCTGAAAATCCAGTGGCTGCATTTGAACCACCAAAAGATGGTCCATCTACACCACCACCATTACCAGCAATGGGCTAATCATTGAATTCAAAAAAGAGCCGCTCAAGAGCGGCTCTTTTTTATGGCCAAATAAAAAGAGTGAATTAAAATGTCTAGAGTTGAAAGATTATCAGCATTATTTTTGAAGGTTGAAAATTTAGCTTATAGATATTTAGATAGAATGTTTCAGAAAAATACTTTGAATGATTTAGATATATTATGTGATTTTGATTTACTTCAATTTCAGACAGCGTCTATTTTACAAGAAGTAAACAAGAATTATTCTCAATCTATATTTATTTGCAAACTTGATATTTTTCAGGGAAAAAATAAAAAACTGGGTTATTACAAACTCATTCTTGATATGGATTATTAATTTTTGGATGAATTTTTGTCATTTTCGAAAATTTATAATGAAAAATTGAGCAGACAAAAAAGATTGAAAATAAAGAAACACCTAGATCAACTGATCATTGCTAAAATATACGTTATTAGAAATGGAGAAGCTTGATGCAGTTGATGCCATTACCACCGTGCCAGTTACAATGCGGTCATTTTACATTGGATTTATCCCAGCCACAGATTATGGGTATTCTTAATGTAACACCTGACTCATTTAGTGATGGCGGACAGCACCATCAAAAAGATCAGGCGGTTCAACATGCCTTACAAATGATTGAAGATGGGGCAAAGATTATTGATATTGGTGGAGAATCTACACGTCCAAATGCATCACCTGTAGCGCTAGAAGAAGAACTTCGTCGAGTGATTCCTGTGGTTGAAGCATTATCCAATTATGATGTAATTATTTCGATTGATACTAGTCAGCCAGAAGTGATGCGTGCTGCGGTACAAGCAGGTGCGCATATCTGGAACGATGTTCGTGCATTAACACGTCCACAGGCCTTGGAAACTGCTGCCGAGTTGAATATTCCTGTGGTGCTGATGCATATGCGTGGTGAACCGACCAATATGAATCAGTTGGATCAGTATGATGATGTGACTGAAGATGTGATTCAGGAGTTACAACAACGTCTGGATCAGGCCATTGCGGTTGGAGTTAAACCTGAACATATTATTATCGATCCTGGTTTTGGTTTTGCTAAAAATGCACAGCAAAACTTCCAATTATTGAATGAGTTTTGGAAACTTAATCGAATGGGCTATCCAATTTTATCAGGCCTATCACGGAAACGTTTTATCGGTGAAGCCTTAAATGGTGTACCTGCTCAAGAGCGCGCGGTTGGCAGTGTGACTGGGCACCTTTTAAGCATACAGCAGGGTGCGAGTATTGTTCGGGCACATGATGTTAAAGCCACTCGCGATGCGATAAAAGTTTGGAACATGATGCAAATTTAGGCCTCACTGATGCGTCAGTAGGGCCTAATGGCTCTATTGACTTGTTAAATCAGATTAAATATAACAAATGTATAATTAAATTGAGTGATATTAAAAAATGTAAAATAAAACAATAACATATAAAAGTTTATGGGTATTTGCTCTTATTCTGAGTCTCGGTTTTATTGCTTCTGCTGCTGTGATGGGCTATGCTCTTAAACAGTTTAATAGCACCAAAAATTCAATTACAGTCAAAGGATTAGCTGAGAAACCGATTCAAGCAGATGCAGCACGTTGGGAAATCAACTTACAAACCAACCACACTTCAGCGACGATCCCAGAAGCTTATCAATTACTCGATCAACACATGAAGGAACTACAAAGTTTTTTTGTTGAACACGGGTTCAAAGCCGAAAATATGCAATTCGGAAATAAAAGTTCTCAGCCCTATTATGAAGAAGTGAATATGGGGGAAGGGCGGATCAATCGTGAGTTTAAAGGCTATATGGCATTACAATCTTTAGTGATCAATAGTCGTGATATCAAGAAGATTGAACAAGCGGCTAAAGATGCTTATGTCTTGGATGAAAAAGGCATCGCCCTTGAACAGAAACCTGAATATCTCGTTTCGAATTTAGAAGAAATCAAAATGTCCTTGATTGCCAATGCAACCAAGAATGCGTATAGCCGTGCCAATGAGTTTGCTAAAGTTGGTAATGTTCAAGTGGGGATGATGCGTTCAGCTAGTCAAGGTGCATTCTATATTCTGCCTGAAAGTGGTTCGGATGATGATAGTGATTATGGGGGTGCTTATGATAAAGCGACTATTAAGAAAATTGCCCGTGTGGTCGTCACTATTAACTATGCGATTGAGTAAAACTTAATTTAGATCAACAATAAATAATTTTTAGATAGATACATTCGAACACGATGTATCTATCTTTTTTTTCATACAATTCTGCACATATCGACTTTATTTGAAAAGACAAAATAGAATTGGGGAATTGAATAATGCATCAATCAACAAAAATACTTACATTGAGTTTGCTCAGTTGTATGATTATGGCGTGTAGTAATCCAGTCAAACAACAAGCACATGTTGCTGTTGAGACCGGAATGCCAGTGCCTGCACCACTATCTTCTATGAATAGCACGCAGAAGATGATCGCACCAGCATCATACATTGCGGCGATGCCGGCAAACGGAAGATCGCGTTTAGAACAGAATACTGAAAAATACCAAAAGAATGATGTTAATCCTGTTCATCGAGTCGCCGATCAAGCTATTTCAACCTTTAGTATTGATGTAGATACAGGTAGTTATACCAATACACGCCGTTTTTTGAATGATGGACGTTTACCACCTGTTGACGCCGTTCGTGCCGAGGAGATGATTAATTATTTTGATTATCAGTATCCGCAGCCAAATAATGTACATCCATTTTCAGTCAGTACTGAAACTGTTGACTCGCCGTGGAAAGAAAATGCCAAGCTGATCAAAATTGGGATTCAAGCCAAAGATTTAAGCACCAAACAATTGCCGCCTGCCAATTTGGTATTCTTGGTTGATGTTTCAGGCAGTATGGATGCAGCAGATAAACTTCCATTAGTTAAGCAAACTTTGCGTTTACTCACTGAGCAACTTCGAGCTCAGGATAAAGTCACCATCATTACTTATGCGAGCGGCGAAAAATTGGTATTAGAACCGACAGCTGGTAATGAAAAAGATAAGATTCTAGCAGTGATTAATACATTACAAGCAAGTGGTGCAACGGCAGGTGAGCAAGCCATTCAATTGGCCTATAAGCAGGCTGAAAAAGCCTTTGTGAAAAATGGCATTAATCGCATTCTACTAGCGACGGACGGTGATTTTAATGTTGGTATTACTGACTTTAGCACTTTAAAAGGCATGGTCGCTGAGAAACGTAAAAGTGGTATTTCCCTCACAACATTAGGTTTTGGTACTGGAAACTACAATGAACAGCTCATGGAACAATTGGCGGATGCAGGTGATGGCAATTACAGCTATATCGATAATAAAAATGAAGCAAAAAAAGTCGTAGAACGACAGCTTTCATCGACGCTTGCAACGGTTGCTCAGGATGTCAAAATTCAGGTTGAATTTAACCCTGCGACGGTGAAGGAATATCGTTTGGTGGGGTATGAAAATCGGATGCTAAAACAGGAAGATTTTAATAATGATAAAGTCGATGCAGGAGATATTGGGGCAGGGCATAACGTAACAGCAATTTATGAAATCGTTCCAGTTGGACAACAAGGCTGGCTCAATGATTCACGTTATCAGGCATCGAAAAAAACAGATACAACGAAAAAATCTGAATATGCATTTGTAAATTTGCGCTATAAATTGCCAAATCAAGAGAAGAGTATTCTTTTAAATCAAGCTGTAAAAGCTGAAAGTAAGTCCCTTGCTCAGGCCAATAGCGATACTCGTTTTGCCATTGCAGTGGCTTCCTATGCCCAGCAGCTAAAAGGTGGGCAATACAATGCTGCTATGGGGTGGGATCAAATTATTCAGTTAGCCCAGCAATCTGCAAAACCAGATCCTTACCAAATGCGTGAGGAATTTATAGAGCTTGCCAAGATCGCAAAAAGTTTAAGTGCTAAAAAAGACTAAATTATCTTTTTAAAAAGCGGTCGGAAAGATCGCTTTTTTTATGTCTAAATATCGTGATTTGTATGAGATTATGTTATAAGCATGGCGTTTTATTGGCATATTATTTTATTTATGTTTGAAGATCTCCTTCTCCCCATGTTTGATGATGAATATTATCCTGATATTCTCGTTGCCGAAGTTAAACAACAGATTAAACACTTTTCCAAAAAGGTGAGTCGTTCAGGTTTAACTGAAGCAGAAATATATCATTTTGCTCATCATACAATGATCGCAATTAATGAGATGAAACCCCAGTTTGAAGACCTGGATTCAAGTTTGGATGATACGGCTGCAGATTATATTGCTGAAGCTATGATGATGATTGTGCAAGAAGCAGGTTATTTTGAGATTGAAATGGAACAATTGATTGCAAATCGAGAGTGGTAAAATTCACTCTCGATGTTTAGAAATTATAATTATTCCTTATTTGAAATATCAGTCCAAAATTTAGGTAAAGTAATTTGACCTGAAATCCATGCTTCAATTTTAGGTTGTTTAATTTTTTGATAATAAATACTTTCGGTCTGAATCAGTAAGCCTAAAGTATCGCCTTTGTTTAAACGTCCATTAATACTAGGTAATTCAATAGTTTGATTTCCTTTCGATGCTGAATCTTTATTAGAAATAACTTGGTCAAAAGTATGTTTTTTGCTTGGATTTAATGCCGTTGTTTGATCATTTAAAATAGCATATTTACCCGTTTTTCCAGATTTAATGACCATAGAAATAAATAGTGTTGGTTCTACTTTATTGTTTGGCGTTTCGATCTTTAAAGTAAGTTGTGGTGTACCTGTGATATTTGCCAATTCAGTTATTGTATGGATCGGAACGAACACAGCTTGCGAATTCTGAGGTTCAATCCAAGTTTTATTTAACGTGTATTGTGTTTTTGCATCCAAATCTTTGAACTTATAGACCGGACTTTTGTCGACACATAATTCTGGTAAATCAATTGTTGCAGTTTGGTCTTTGAGTTTTTGATCAAACCATCCCATGATCGTGTCTTGTAATTTATATTTTTTTTGATTTCCACAGGTGACAGATTTTCCAATATACCAAAAAGGAGTATCACCTAATGGAGAATGCTGTGCAAATGGTTGTAAATGTCCACCTTGTACGCCGATTAAATGGACTTCATGCTGCGCTTTGTGAATACATTGAGCTGCCTTTACACCTTGGTTAAAAGGAAATAAAACATCTCTAAACCCTTGAATAATGAGAGCATCTGCTTGAGGGGCTTGTGCAGTTTCGCAAAACCAACTTGCTTGATGTGTTTTTAGAAAATCATAAGTTGATTGTTTCAACTGACCTTGTTGGGTATCTTGATAAGCTTGTTTCAGTTGCAGATCAAATTTGTTCCAATTCCACCAATCGCCAATCAAATTTAAGAAACTTAGCCAGTCACCTTTAGGCACACCATTAGGCACAAGACTTTCGACGATGTCATACCAAGTTGTGATAGGTACAATTGCTTGTAAGCGAGGATCTAAAGCGGAAGCAATATATTGCACACCTCCTGCATAAGATTCGCCAATCATGCCCGTACGAACCCCATTTTGGTTTTGTGCGAGTTGTGGCAAATTTTTTTCAGCCCAGTTCATGATGCTGATGACATCTTGAGCTTCTTTTTCAGGATCGGTTAAGCGGATTTTACCCTGACTATTTCCATGACCACGTTGATCATAGCTGATTACCCAATAGCCATTTTTCCACGCTGTTTTGGCTACTTGACCCGTCGGAAGTAAAAAACCATACAAGCTTAATTCTGGTCTTTTCATTCGAGATAAACCAAAACCATGGGTATGTAGCAGCAAAGGAGCTGTTTGTCCTGCTTTTAAATGAGGTTGATACACTGTAAACGCAATGATTGTTCCATCTGATGCGATTGTTTTTGCTTGAAAATAACGTTGTTTTAATTCTGTTGGTTGCGATTGAATTTTTTGAGGTTGAATGGGTGCATTGACACAACCTTGTAATAGCAAAAAAATGCCGAAGCAAAGCCATAAAATATTTGAACGCATAGATTCTTTCATCCTTGAGCAAATCTGTGGGAAATTCTAATTGGATGGTATGTAGTTTACTGTGTGAAACGGATTGAGACTATAAAGGATAGGTCATTTTATTGACCTATCAGTTTGATACTATTTAATTCGATGTGGGCTTGAGCGATAAGCATATAAGAACAATCCCGCACATAAAAAGATTAAGCCTAAAATCAAATGTGAATTAAGCGGCTCATGATTGAAAAATATCCCCCAAAAACTTGCTAATACAGGCGTCATAATCGTAATCAGCATCACTGTCGTTGGGTTAAGTTTTTGAATAAGATTAAAGTAAAAAATCATAGCTAATACTGATGAAAAAACGGCGCTGTAAAGTAAAGCAAGACACACCTGTAAACTTGGTAACTGCACTGGCATTTGAGTCATAAAGAATGGTAGTAAACATAAATACCCGAACCATGAAACAATTGTTGACCCTGTCGTTTGAATAATAGGATGGATCGAAGCACCAATTTTAGCAACGAGAAACATTGAAACTACATAAAGTAGCACAGCAATAATTTCATACAGTACACCAACGAGGTCCATATTAATTTGCTGAGAGCCAACACCGAATGTGAGTGATAGCCCAAAAATGGCAAGCAATAATCCATACCATTGACGCTGAAAAAAATGCTCACGTTTTAAAATAAAAACTGCAATCAGGCCTGACCATAAAGGCGCTGTTCCATAAATAATCGAGATCATTCCAGATGAAACCTTAGTTGCCCCCATATAACAGAAAGCCATTGATCCAAATAAACCAAGAGCGCCAGCGGCATAACTCATCATGGCTTTAAAGTTTAGAATGAGTCTAAGTCGAAAATAAAAAAGACAAATTAGGGCAAGAGGAATGGCGAGAGTGAATCGAATCAATAAGCCCCACGCCCAATGAACCTCATGTACTGTCCAGACAGCCGCCAATGGAGTAAAAGACCAAATCAGCACAACTGCAATAAATTGACCGACTGTAGCTAGGCGAGGGGAGTTGGGTGCTACAGTCGGTTGAATCTGTGTCGTTTGTATAAAGTTCTTTTGTTGAAACTGTGTCATGAAAATGTTCCTGTTTAGTTTGATCGCAATACTGTATTTGAGTGATTAAAAAAATGAAGGCAATAAAAAAGGTCGCGATTGAGGCGACCTTTATTTTTCAAATGATGAGATGTTTAAATGATCATCGGATGAAGCTGTGCAAAGTCCCCTCGCATAAAAATGCAGACGCGTCGCCACATTGCATTGGCGGCAATACAATGTGAGATATCAATAAGACGCATTTTGGAAACTGTGTTGATAAGCATATTAAAAAATTAAAAAAACTTTTCATTTTTATAGCATAAGGTTTGAGCGAAAAGTAGTCGTTATCTGAAAAATAATTTCAATCTAAAATGATGTTAGAATTTTTTTGTTGCTTAAATAAAGAATCTTTTGATAATGATGTGATTCAGTTTTTCAAAGTTGTTTACTCTTGTCTTCTTTAGAAATTATTGCCGTTATTATTAGTGTGCTCGGTGTTGCGCTTACGATAAAACGAAATATGTGGTGTTGGTGGTTTAATTTTTTGGCATTTATTTTATATGCTTACCTTTTTTTCACCTTTAAATTATATGGCGAGACGATTTTACAATTCTTATTTATGCTGATTAATTTCTATGGTTTTTATTATTGGCTGAAAGGTAAACGCCAAGACCATGAGATTCGGATCGAACCAATTGCTGTTAAAACAGTACTGATGCAAATGTGTTTGGCAGCAATAGGTGGATTATTGTTTGGTTTAACGCTTAAACATTTTACCGATGCTGCTGTACCGTTATTAGATGCCCAACTCGCTGCTTTTAGTTTATTGGCAACCTATTGGACGAGTCGTAAACATATTGCAACTTGGGTACTTTGGGTATTTGTCGATATTGTCTATGTAGGTATGTTTATTTATAAAGAATTGTTTTTAACCGCAGGATTGTATGCCGCTTTTGTGTTGTTGGCAGCATATGGTTGGTGGCAATGGGAACAAGTCAAACACAAGCAACTCACTCTTTCTTAAAAATAAGAGCAGTAGAACTGCTCTTATTCACTACGTTGACTTATTTAGTTGCTTGATAATTTTGTATTGCCTGACGACCTAATGCAGGATCATCAGTAAATATACCATCTACGCCAGCCTTGAAGTAAAGTTGCATTTCCTTGATTGAACCTGTCTCACAACGCTCGGCTGCTTTGGACGTATCCTTACTACATTTTAAGCTGTCTGGTAGGAAATTATTTTCAGGGCGGAAGGTATAAGGATGTACTTTTAAATTGACTTTATGGGCATCTGCAATAAAAGAGGTGGTCTGTGTCATTGCGGCATCTTTAAAGACATAGACTTTCCATGGACCTACACCATTGGCATAGGCCGAAACGTCTTTCAGGCCTTGTGCTGTTGCTAGATCTGCATAGGTTTTAGGATTGTTTTGTGCAACATAATCTGCTGGTCTTGCTTCAGGCGAATCATAGAGCTGAATTAATTGTGCATGCTTAACACTCTTGTGTAAATCGAGTTGGTTTTTTAAATATTTGAGATTACTAACTTCAAAAGACTGTAAATAAATTGGCGCAATATCGCGGCTATATTGATATTTGGATAAGGTTTTTAACAAAGTATCTTCCATTGCCAAATTCTGTTTTTGGAAATAGGTCGGGTGTTTGGTTTCTGGATAAAGACCAATAATTTTTCCCGTTTTTTGATAATGCTTTGCAGCTAAATCAATGATTTCATCGAGTGTCGGGATTTCAAATTGATCATTATATTGTGTATTGGCAGCACGATACTGGGGAATACGCTCACGTGCTTTGAGCTGTTTTAGCTCGGCCAAAGTAAAATCTTCAGTAAACCAACCTGTTAAAGTCACGCCATCAATGATTTTGGTTCTTTTACGGTCTGCAAACTGAGGAAGCGTTGCAACATTGGTTGTGCCACTGATCTCATTTTCATGGCGAGCAACCAATATGCCGTCTTTGCTTGATACCAAATCTGGTTCAATAAAATCAGCACCATCATCAATGGCTTTTTGATAGGATGCAAGTGTATGTTCTGGTCGAAGTGCGCTTGCGCCACGATGTCCAATCACTTGCGGTAATTGAAGTTCAGGTTGCGCCGTGCTGTGTTGATCTTTGTTGTCATCATGGCAAGCTGTCATACCGATCAAGCTGACACAGACTAATGCTTTTTTGAACATAATTTAACTCATTAGTTTTTCTTAAAGCATTGATCTTGTCGTTTTAATTTATCAAATGGATGACAATCAGATGATAATTTTATGAAAATAATGAAATTTTTTAACTGAATGTTTGAAATTCAATATCGCATTTCAGGCTTTGATAAAGCGGGGTCTGGAGGGAGATTATGACTTCTGTTTCCAATAAGGCCAATTTACTTCAGGCGTAAAACGATAATCACGATCTAACCAATAAGATTGCGGTGAAGCAGTTTTATTTTTAAGACCCATGATATGCATTAAGTTGTTATCGAGTTCAGCTGTATTGAGTATTTTGTCTTTATTGACACCCGTGATTTGCATATTGTCATGCCACATAATCACAGGAACTTGGTATCCCGCTTTTGTATTCGGGCTGTGACCCGCATAGTCAATCTCATGACCAACTTCATTTCCATGATCTGAAACGACCATAAAAGATCTAAAATTAGAATTATTATCAGTCTTTAGATCATCTAAAAATCTGGCAAGCAACGAGTCTTCATATAATACTGCATTATCATAATCATTGCGTAGTGAACGAACCCAAGGATCAATATTGCGATTCTTGAGGTCGAGTTCGACAGGATCATTACTGTCTCCAGTAAATTTATTAAACGCTAATGGGTAACGTTCTTGGTAATTTGGATGTGCACCAATCAAATGAAGAATAATCAGCTTTTTAGGATCTGGATCTGCAAGAGCTTGTTGATAAACGGGAATAAGCTTTTCATCTAATGAATTACTACTTCTTCCTGATCGTGTATTTTTATAAACAGCCGTATCTGCATAAGAACCAAATAATGAAGATAAATAACTATCATCTTGATTGCTTAACCAATAAATTTTATAGCCCGCTGCTCGAGCGTAAGCTAAAACACTTTCTGAAGAATATTGATCATGTGCAGATGCAGGACTTTCAGTCAATAAAACACGTAGCGCATTAATCGTTGAAGGTGATGGTGAAAATGCATTACAAAAGATTTTTAACTCATCAAGTTTTTTTGCTAATTCCGGAGTCGTCTCGCGTTGATAACCACAAACACTTAAATTTAAACTTGTTAAGCTCTCTGAGAGAACTAATACATGTGTTTGTTTCTCATCCTGTTTTTTTGTTAGAGTTAAATTTTGCTTTGCACTGATGTCCCATTGTCGGTGTACATTTTGATGTTGCTTAATTCTATTTTTAAAATCTTGAAGTTTTGTTTGATAGTCTGACCAAAAAATGATGGGATGAACTTTACGTGATGGCTTCATTAAATAGCTTGTTATTGTTAATAGAACAAGTAAAACGATACAACTACGATAAATTCGACTCTGCCACATTTGATCAAGATGGTGAGCTTTAATCAATTTGAAAGTAGAAATACTGTAAATAATTAGCAAGCAAAGTAGGCTAAAAATCACACTTAAGATTGTGCTTAAGTGTAGTTGTATGAATTCCCACGTTTCCTGCTGACTGGTATTGGCAATTGCTTCAATAATAAAATAGGCTTCATTATCACTATTAAATAAAAACCACGTACTCGAACGTAGTAGTACATCAAGCCAAGTCGAAAACCACCATAAAACAGTAAGTCCATACCAATATTTTTTTTGTGTTTTAATGGCAAGCCAAATTAAAGCTACACCAGGCAAAGAAAGGAATCCCAATCTTAAACCATCAGATAAATTACCAGCAATACTGAGTAACCCCCCAGTAATTAATGCGGGCAATAAAATTAGGAGCAGAATATTAAAATGTTTAAAACTGGCCTTCATATATGCCTAGAAAAATAAGGGAGCAAAGGGGAGCGTGCTACTATCGGTTTAAGTGAGTGGAGTGTCAATCTAAAATTAAGAAGTATTTGATTGGATAGTAAATTAAATTTTTGACCTCATTTGTTTTCGATGAGATATGTTGATGATCAATAAAAAATCCATTATTTCTCCGTAATTTTCGCTTTTTGCAATGATATGTTAATAAGGATGGTGTTTCCTTGAAAGCTCGGTAATGATCATAGATTGAAAGTGCCTCTATTTTCCTATCTTTTTGAAAAAATTGACTGTTTCCACGATGGAATGAGCAGCCATGCTATCTAAATTTTTTATTGAGCGTCCAATTTTCGCAGGTGTGCTTGCCATTATTGTTATGGCATTAGGAATACTCGCAATTCTGAATTTGCCAGTTGAACGTTATCCTGATATTGCTCCACCGAAAATTACAGTATCGACCAACTATAGTGGTGCTGATGCCAAAACAGTTGAACAAAGTGTAACTCAAGTTTTAGAGCAGCAAATCCAAGGTCTCGACCATTTACTGTACTTTAGTTCAACCAGCGATGCAGCTGGTCGTAGCCGTATTACGATTAGTTTTGAAAATGGCACAAATCCCGATACAGCACAGGTTCAAGTACAAAATAAAATTAGTGGTGTGATACGCCGTCTCCCAGATGCGGTACAACGGCAGGGAGTTAATGTCACTAAGTCCTTGGGTGATACCTTTATGGTGATTGGACTGTATGACAGTACAGGGCAAGCAAATAATATTGCGTTGTCTGATTATCTATCTACACATGTCCTTGATAATTTAAATCGGATTGATGGCGTCGGTGAAACAGATGTTTTTGGATCGCAGTATGCAATGCGAATTTGGCTAGATCCAAATAAATTGACTCAATATAATTTAATTCCAAATGATGTCGTTACCGCGATTACCACTCAAAATACACAGGTTGCAGCAGGTGCGATCGGCGATTTGCCTGTTGTTCAAGGTCAATATTTGAATGCAAAAGTAACAGCAGGTTCTCGTTTAAAGACGATTCAAGACTTTGAACAAATTATTGTGAAATCAGATGTATCTGGGAGTTTTGTTCAATTAAAAGATATTGCTCGGATTGAATTAGGGGCAGAAAATTATCAATCTTTTAATACGATCAATGGTTATCCAGCTGCAGGTCTTGGCATTTCTTTATCTTCGGGTGCCAATGCGATTCAAACATCTAAGCTTATTCATCAGACTTTAGATGAACTCTCTAGCAAGCTTCCAACAGGGTATAAGATCGTTTATCCAAGAGATAATACTCCCTTTGTGCAAGAATCTATTAAAGAGGTGATTAAAACACTTGTCGAAGCAATTGGTTTAGTTATTTTAGTCATGTTTCTTTTTCTTCAAAGTTGGCGTGCGACGCTTATTCCAAGTATTACTGTACCGATCGTGATCTTAGGGACTTTTGCTGTACTTGAATTACTTGGATTTAGTATTAATACCTTAACTCTTTTTGCATTGGTGCTTGCGATTGGTTTGTTGGTTGATGATGCAATTGTTGTGGTGGAAAATGTTGAACGGCTTATGCAGGAGCAGTATTTGTCACCCAAACAAGCAGCCGTTGAATCTATGCAAGAAATTAGCGGTGCATTGATTGGAATTACCATGGTGTTAACAGCCGTTTTTATTCCAATGTCATTTTTTTCTGGTTCAATCGGGGTTATCTATCGTCAGTTTTCAATCACTTTAGTTGCTGCGATGGCCTTATCTTTAGTGGTCGCTTTGGTGCTTACACCCGCTTTATGTGCTTTGATTTTAAAGCCAAATCATCAACCTAAGTCATGGGCGATTCGGTTCAATAACGGGATAGACACACTTAAAAATAAGTATTTATCTCTAGTGCAAACTATGCTTCGTTATAAAATCTCTGTATCTGTGATTTTTATTGCATTAATTGCCGTATTTGCTTTGTTCTATAGCAGTCTGCAAAGTAGTTTTTTGCCAAAAGAAGACCAAGGGATATTAAGTGTTCAATTTAAATTAGTGGATAGTGCGCCACTTTCAAAAAGTCAGGAGGTCGGTGAGGCAATTCGTCAGTATTTTCTTCAGAATGAAAAAGCAAATGTCAATTTAGTGCTTATTCGCTATGGACGAAACAATTCTGGTACAGGGCAAAATCTTGGACAAGGCTTTGTTTCATTAAATCATTGGGACAACCGTACTGGGAAGAAAAACTCTGCTGAAGCTATTCGCAAGAGAGCACTTAAATATTTTAGTCAATTTCCTGATGCACAAATTAATGTGACGTTGCCTGCTTCGGTAAATGGATTAGGTGCAACAGATGGAATGGATTTATGGATTCAGGATATCAATGGGCAAGGTGAACAATTCCTTGATCAAAGTTTTAAACAACTGCAACAGTTGGGACAAAAATATTCAAGTTTTGAAAACTTAGATAAACAATCCACTGATAGTAAAGCTACTTTGAATGTGAAGATTGACCATAAGCAAGCGATGGCAAATGGTTTAAATCTAAATGAAATTAATAGTACTTTGTCGACAGCATGGGGTGGGACATATGTGAATGACTTTATTGACCGTGGTCGAATTAAACAAGTTATTTTACAAGGTGATGCACCATTCCGTTCTAAGCCTGAAGACTTATATAGCTGGTCAGTACGCAATAATCAAAATCAAATGGTACCTTTTAGTTCATTTTCAACGACATCATGGGGAGGGACACCAAGCATTGTGCAACGCTATATGGGATACAGTGCTTTGCAATTACAAGCTAATGTTGTCAGTGGTCAATCTTCAGGCCAAGCCATGAAAGATATTGAACAGTTGGTGGGCCAACAAGAAGGCTTAGGTTTGCTATGGACTGGGCTTTCTTATCAAGAGCAGCAATCGACTAATCAAGCAATTTGGCTATATTTAATTTCTATTGCATTTATTTTTCTATGTTTAGCCGCGTTGTATGAAAGTCTGCGTATTCCTATGGCTGTGATGACCGCAATTCCTTTAGGAATTGGCGGTAGTATTATTTTTGCCCATATTTTTGGTTTACCAAATGATGTTTACTTTCAGATCGCTTTACTTACAACAATTGGCTTATCCTGTAAAAATGCAATTTTGATTGTTGAATTTGCAGCAATGGCACAAACACAAGGAAAAAATGCCATTCAAGCAGCACTACAAGGTGCAGGGCTGCGTTTGCGTCCTATTCTAATGACGTCTTTTGCATTTGGCGCGGGAGTCATTCCACTGGTTTTTGCATTTGGAGCAGGGGCTGTAAGCCGTCAGGAAATTGGTATCAGTGTTTTAGGTGGTGTGATATTCGGGACAGTGTTGGTACTGATATTTATTCCATTTATGTTTGTACTTGTTGCTAATATCTTTAAACCTAAAGAAGAAATTGAAATTTTTAAATAAAAATAATGAAAGCCAAGCAATAGAAATGAATTATTCATGGATTCATTTAAGACATGAATTGTTCATTTTTGTTGTGTAAGTTGAGAATATAAAAAAATATTTGTAGTATGGCTCTGCCGTATAAACGGTTTAACTAGGTTTAATGCCCTAAATGGACACGCAGAGTTGTAGTTTAATCCAAATTACACATTTTTATATTCATCAAAATCTGAATGAAGCTTCTTATTCGACAGTAAAATAATTTGCTGCGTTTGACCCTTCATTGCAGATGATTTGTAGTGAAGAGGCAGAAATGAGCTACAATAACTTTTTATATTTATTAAGTGACGCACTCAAAAATAATCACATTGATCTTGCACTTGCATCAGTTAAAACTTTTCAAGCTATCGATATTGCAGATGTATTAACACAGCTTTCTGCTGAACAAAGTCAATTGCTGCTCACACATTTACCTGATCGAGCCTATGTCTTTTCCTATCTTCCTCCCAGTGAACAAGTCAAACTCGCCCAAGCCATGCCCAGAAATATTTTGGCTGAAATTATCGGCGAAATGTCCTCGGATAAACGTGCCGATGTGTTCAAATGCTTGGATCAAGAACAACAAAATGCGTTGTTGCCTGCTTTGGCTCAAGCAGAACGCGAAGATATACGTCAACTATCTTCCTATTTAGAGGGAACGGCAGGCTCAATCATGAGCTCGGAATATGCGACTTTAAAACCGAATATGATGGTCAATGATGCGATTAAAATGTTACGCCTAGAAGCACCTGATACCGAAATGATCTATTTTGCTTATGTACTGGATGAAGCGCGTAAGATTTTGGGCGTATTGTCTTTAAAGCAGTTAATTTTGGCACCTGAAGATCAAAATATTAATGAGTTGATGGAGACCAATGTCTTAACCGCTTATGTAGATACCGATCAAGATGAAGTGGCAAAAACCATTGCTCGTTATGATTTACTTGCATTGCCGATTATTGATCATCAACAGATGATGGTCGGTATCGTGACCTACGATGACGCAATGGATGTGGCGAGTGAAGAAGCAACCGAAGACTTCTTAAAAGTCGGTGCCGTCAATGCATCTTCTAAACTCAGTATCAAGTCTGCCCCCATTTTGCAACTTTACCAGAAACGAGTGTTTTGGTTAGTATTTCTCGTGTTTGGTAGCTTGTTGTCAGGGATTGGTATTGCTCATTATGAAGATGTGATTGCGAAAAATCTTGTCTTAGTATTTTTTTTACCACTATTGGTGGGAAGTGGAGGCAATGCTGGTTCTCAGTCTTCAACACTTATGGTGCGTGCTTTAGCGACAGGTGATGTGCAATTTAAAGACTGGTTCTATCTGCTCGGACGGGAAAGTTTGGTCGCTTTATGTTTAGGGGGAACTATGGCGGTTGCCGTGTCATTGCTGGGTTATTTCCGTGGTGATGAGATGGTAGCTTTAGTTTTGGCGCTGAGTATGATGGGAATTGTACTCATGGGTTGTCTGATTGGTATGAGCTTACCATTTATTTTAAATAAGGCTGGACTTGACCCTGCCAGTGCTTCGGCACCCTTGGTCACTTCAATTTGTGATGCAACTGGAGTATTGGTGTATCTATTTATCGCCTCAATGATTTTATTCTGATTGGTAATAATAATTGTACCGACAAAACGAAAAATCTGCTTTATTCTCAAGCATAAACATGGTTTTTAGGTTGAGTGAATGATTGCTCCAACAGAACAGAAAAAATTAACTCAGCAGCAAGCGATTGCTGTTGAACGTGATTTAGCAAAATTTGCGAATACCATGGACAGTTTGGTTCGGATTCCTTTTACCAAACAGGGAGTCGGGGCAGATGCTGCATTGAGTACCATTCCTTTTGCGGGCGATATCGCAGGTTTTGTTTTAACACTGTATGCTTTTAAAAAAGCCAGAGAAGTGGGCGTACCACAGCATAAACTGAACGGTGTAGTCAAACTGGCAATTATGGATATGTTGGTGGGTTTTGTACCTATTGTCGGTACCTTATTTGACGTATTTATTCGTCCAAGTCGCAAGACACTGGAAATCGTACATGACCATATCCGTGAGGAATATCAAGTGCACAGTGATATTCATGTGGTGCATCCATTCTTGCATGAATCCCTTGAACAAAAGCAGAAAACTTCAGCTTTCTGGCGTAATCCGATCGTGAGTTGGATTTGGTTACGTATCCCAGATTTATTGGGTATTGCTGTACTGATTTTATTGGTTGTTGCAGTTTGGGCTGGTTTTAGTTATCTGTGGCAGTTTTATCAATCTTTTCAAACACACTAGATTTTAAGCAAAAATAAAGCCTCCATAACGGAGGCTTTATCATTTATCTGATAATGATTATTGAACATTTAATTGCTGTAAAGCGGCAACACGTTGTTCAATGGTTGGATGAGTTTGGAATAAAGCCGCTAAGCTAAAGCCTTGTTCCTTACCTTCCGCAATTGCAAATGCTTTCATTTCTTTTGGCATTTGATCAGGCATTTCTGATTCTGCCTGTAAACGAAGTAGAGCAGAAATCATTGCTTGTTTGCCTGCTAAACGTGCACCAGCTTCGTCTGCGCGATATTCACGTTGGCGAGAGAACCACATTACAATCGCAGAGGCCAAAATACCAAATACGATGTCGAGTACAATCGTAATAGCAAAATAAGCAAGACCAGGTGCTTCACCATCTTCACGACCGAACACATTACGGTCAATAAAGTCACCTGCAATACGTGCAAAGAACATAACGAAGGCGTTCACTACACCTTGAATCAATGCAAGGGTCACCATGTCGCCGTTGGCAACGTGACCGATTTCGTGCGCAAGTACAGCACGAAGTTCATCTTTGTTCATACGCTCAAGTAAGCCTGTCGAGACAGAGACTAAAGCATCATTTTTATTCCAACCTGTCGCAAATGCATTGGATTGGTAAGAAGGGAAAATACCAACTTCAGGCATTTTAATACCTGCACGTTGAGAAAGTTGTGCCACTTCTTGTAGTAACCAAGCTTCTGCTTGACTACGAGGAGCATTTGGGTCAATTAATTCAGTTCCAGTGGTTTTTTTAGCCATCCACTTCGACATGAATAAGGAAATTAAAGAACCCACCATACCAAAGACAAAACAGACGACTAAAAGGTTGCCTAGATTCAAGCCACCCGCGCCATGGTAACTACCGACACCGAAGAGTGACAAGATAATGCCAGCTACAACCAGTACCGCGAGGTTGGTCAGCAAGAACAAACCAATCCGCATCATTGAGAAAATCCTCTTATAAATAAAAACTGATCTGATTTATAAATTATAAATCATAACGCTAATATGCAGGGCGAACCCTAAAAATTCAAGCAAAAAATGAGCGTAGATACATTAAGCTAATAAAACAATAGAAGTGTTTTAAGAAGGGAGAAACGACTAATTTATTTGAAAAAAACAAATAAAATCATGATGTGAGAATAAGTGATTTCTTTGTTTAATCACTTACTCGGATTCGTGCAGATGCCGTTGCATTGGCTGTGGTATATGTGCCTGGTGCATCTGTAAAAGTACCATCGGCCAATGTGATAATTTGACGGCTATATTGTTTAGGTGCAGCCACAACTTCTGAATTTGAAGATGTATAATTAGCCGATTGAGCAATCACTTGAGTATTTGCATTGTTAGAACTCGAAGTTGAACTTAGACCTGATGAATAGAGATTTTGAAAACGACTTGTGACACGACGGACATAATCTTGTGTTTCACGAAATGGCGGTATTCCACCATATTTATCAATATTGCCTTCACCAGCGTTATAAGCAGCAATTGCAAGTTGCGTATTGCCATTAAAACGTTTTAACAACCAACTTAAATATCTAGCACCACCAAAAATATTTTGTTGAGGGTCGTAAGCATTACTCACATTAAAACGCCGTGCAGTTGCAGGCATCAGTTGCATTAATCCTTGAGCGCCGACAGGGGATCGCGCATTAATATTAAAACCTGACTCAGTATGCATAACGGCTTTAATAAGACCTTCTGAAACGCCATGCTGTTGCGCTGCTTGACGGATCATTTGATCAAAAGCATTTTTATTACGACTATAACTTGGTAGAACAGAGGCTTCACTTGACCCCCAGTTACTATAGCTGTGAATATTGCTATCAGGATAATAGGTCGCTTTAATCACTTTTAGGTGATTGTATTCAGCTTTCTTTTTATTGGTAAGTAAAGTTGTACCATTATCATCTTTAAATTGATAAATGGTTTGACCAGCATAACTAGATACTGTCGTATTTAAAAAACCGATTGTCCCCAAAAAAAGGACGAAAATATATTTTGTTTTGTCCATCATTATAATATTCACAAAAGATGAGCATGGGTTCTTCACAGCAGTGTAACAAAAAAAAGCATAAAAAAAACTTTAGCTACAATTTTTTTATTTCCACTGTCTTACAAAAAGCAAGTCGATTTGTGCGAATGTTCAGCAAAAAAAATTAAATTATTTTTTTTAAAATCTAAGTCTTGACATATTTAAAGCATTGTTTTTATTAATTAAAAATCATTGGTTAAAAAATGATCAATTTGATTGTAAGCCTTGTTCTCACATAAAAATACTTTGTCAATAGCGAAGAAATCCACAATTTTATCCACAGCTTTTGTGGAAAACTGTGGAAAAGTTTGAAATATAAGCAATCCAGACCGTTTTGACATAATTTGGTCAGAATTTTACCAGTGTGAAACTGAAATATGACGATTGCACGAAATTGAAAAATTCTCTAGGTGCGCATCTTTTCGGAATCGGATAAAATCTTGCGGTATTTTTGTTTATGAGTAAATCACGTCTATGTACGCGCCAGTGGAGTCCAACCAAGGATTTAATTTTAAGCCTGAGCTTCCGACAAGTTCGGCATATTATCGCCTGTTGAAAAAGCTTCGTCGTCAAGTAGGGCATGCAATTCGTGATTACAACATGATCGAAGATGGCGACAAAGTCATGGTCTGTGTGTCTGGTGGTAAAGACAGTTACACGTTGCTTGATATTTTATTGCAGTTTAAACGTATCGCGCCGATTAACTTTGATGTTGTGGCTGTGAATCTTGATCAAAAACAACCAGGGTTCCCTGAAGATGTTTTACCACGTTATATGGAAGAAAATAACATTCCATATTACATTCTTGAAAAAGACACTTATACGATTACTAAACGCCTAACGCCTGAAGGTAAAACCTACTGTGCAGTATGTTCACGCCTACGCCGTGGTTCGTTATATGGCTTCGCACAAGAAATCGGTGCAACCAAAGTTGCATTAGGTCATCATCGCGATGACATTATGGCGACTTTCTTTTTAAATTTATTCCATGGCGGTAGCTTAAAGGCAATGCCACCAAAACTTCTTTCTTCAGATAAAAAGAATATCTTGATTCGTCCTTTGGCTTATGTCGAAGAAAAAGACATTATTAAATATGCTGATCTACGAAAGTTCCCAATCATTCCGTGTAACTTATGTGGTTCACAAGAAAACTTACAACGTGCAATTATTAATGATATGCTACGTGAATGGGATAAACAACATCCAAAACGTTTACATAGCATCTTTGGTGCCTTACAGAATGTATCGCCTTCACAATTGGCTGACCGTGAATTGTTTGATTTCGAAGCCTTAGATGGGCAACGTGAATTTGATATGAAAGACCCTGAAGAGATGAAAAACCGTCTTGATGTAGTGAACTTGAGTTTTGCTGCTGAATAAAATGTAAAACTTTTTGAAAAGGCACTTATTTAAGTGTCTTTTTTTTTATAAAAAAGAGCTAAAAAGTGAATTCTTCGTACAAAAAGCCATAGCCTAAAATAAAAATTACGTGCTATAACAGGGCACAAGCAAATTGCTTCATTTAATGTTATCTGGATAGATGACACAAGAAATTGAACAAATATATTTGAGGAATAATCATGGCTGCATTTTTAACTGATGATTGGTTTGCAACTGTTGAAAAACTTACTGCTGAAGCGGGTGATTTAAATTTACCACCAGCGCTTGCGAATTTAGCGATTAACTTAGTTGTAACAGATGCAGCTGGTAATACCGAATTGGCTTTAGATGCTGGTAAAATCCAAAAAGGTTTGTCTGCAAATGCTAAAACAACTTTAAACATGGATGCTGAAACATTACGTAAAGTATTCTTAGAATTTGATATGGCTGCTGCGATGCAAGCATTTATGACTGGTAAAATCAAAGTACAAGGCGATATGTCTCAACTTATGGCTTTACAAACAGCGAAGCCAAGCCAAGAACAAAAAGATTTATTCAAGAAAGTACTTGAGCAAACTGCTTAAGTCCTTTTCTCATAAAAAAGCTTACCGCGAGGTAAGCTTTTTTATTTTCAACTTAGACATCAATACGACTGTTGGTCTTTAAATGTTCTAAGTAAGTTCGAATACGTGTCACGTATTGAACTGCTTGTTTATATCGACCATTTCGCGCTTGGTTACGCTGTAAATAATCATATAAATTTACCCATTGATTTGGGTTTTTTCCTTGGTTTTTGATTCGGTTTTGAATCTGATTGACTGCACCTGGTCCCATGTTATAGGCGACCAAAGCATACCAATTACGGTCTGGATAAGGTACATTCGAAAATTGATCTAGCATCAGATCAAAATATTTCGCACCACCTTGAATACTTTGTATTGGATCAGATCGGTTGCTCACACCCATTGCTTGAGCGGTGCTATTGGTCAACATCATCAAACCACGCACGCCAGTGGGAGAGACTGAGGTGGGTTTCAGATAAGACTCTTGATAGCCAATTGCAGCGAGCAAATGCCAATCTAAATTATATTTAGAGGCACTTTGTTTAAAGCTTGCTTTATAAATTGGCAAACGCTGATTCAGGTCTTTTTGAATCGTAGACCATGCTTCAGGTTTAACCACATTGCGATTATAAAAGGAAGCAAGTTGTTGGGTTGTACCAAGCTGTTTGCTTTGACAAACAAATCCACTTGCAGTGAGCGTTAACGGATCATCAGCTTGCTTAAGTACCCAATTGAGTTGAGGATTTAATCCGTTTTTACTTAAAGTAGCTTGATCACCACAACTTGCAGAAAAAGAGACAAGTTGTTTACTTTCAATGGCTGCTAAATTTGCAGTTGTCATAGCAAGATTAGCTTTACCTTGAGCAATCCACTTTAACGCAGTTGCATTATCAGGAACCGTTTTAAAATCGAGTTTGACATTTAAACTCTGGGCGTAATTTCGTGCTAAATCATAGCCAAAACCATGCAAAAATTGCCCGTCTTTAAATACAGTTGTTGGGTTTTCAACAGCAACTACCGTTAATGTATTGGTTGTTACAACTGTATTATATTGATGTGATTTTTCTGCGTTCAAACTATTAAATGGAAGGATTGCTATTCCTAATACCATCGTTTGAAATGAAAGTTTAGAAGATAAAGAGTTAAGGCTAGGCCTCGACCCAGAACTTGAATTACTGTGCATGTTGTCTCCGCTACAGGTAATTTATGCCCAAAAAGTTCAGCAAAACAAAGCTTTAACTTTTAAAAGTTGATAAATTCAATAAGGGTGGGCAAGTCATGACGCCATTCAAAATGACATAGGATTAATGGGAGAAATGATGTTCGTGTTACACATCATTCACAAAGTGTACAAAAATTAAACAAAACCAACTTAGGGGCGCATATTAAGCGCCGAAAAAAGGATTGTCAAATTTTGATCAATAAAAAAATGAGAAATACCTCACAAATGTATGATTTGAAAAAGAATAAAATTTATACACTGTTGTCGTGCTAAAATAAGGAATACAATGCAAAAACTTGTAAATAGAATGTTGTTTTAACGTATTTGAACCCATGAAATCTAACTTAATTACGCGAACTGGACATGATTTATTGGTTGCCGAGTTGAAAAGACTATGGCATGACGAACGACCAGAAATTACTAAAAAAGTAAATTGGGCTGCAAGTTTGGGGGATCGTTCAGAAAATGCAGATTACCAATACAATAAACAAATACTCAGAAAAATAGATCGTCGTGTCCGGTATTTAGGTAAACGTTTAGAAGAATTAAAAATTGTCGATTATATGCCTGAGCAAGAGGGCAAGGTTTATTTTGGAGCTTGGGTAGAGATTGAAAATGATGACGGGGAGCAAAAAAAATTAAGGATTGTTGGGATAGATGAAATTTATGATCATCATCCCCAGCATATTTCGATTGAGTCTCCAATGGCACGTGCATTATTAAGTAAACAGGTGGATGATGAGGTGGAAGTCATTACTCCATTAGGAAAAAAAGTGTGGTATATCAACTCAATTTGCTATGAAAAATCTAAAAATGTTTAAATTTTTACTGTTTTGATTTTATTTTGAGCATTTGATTGATTATTTTGAATAAAAGATTTGCCAATTCTAATTTTTATTTATATGATAGCCGCCATTGGAAGCGTGGCAGAGCGGTTTAATGCACCGGTCTTGAAAACCGACGAGGGTGTGAGTCCTCCGTGAGTTCGAATCTCACCGCTTCCGCCAAATATATAAATAAGCCCTTGTTATTGCAAGGGCTTATTTTTTATCTGCGTTTTTACCCCTCAAGCCACCCCGCATTGAATATTGGATTAATGAGATGGATTTCGAATAATCCATAAAAAGAGACTAAATAAGTTTAATTTTATAGAAGTATCGACACCTATTTTAATAAAATAAATAAAACCAATATTTTATTGTCAACGGTCGATCATGGCAAACTAGATAGCATTGGGATAATTCATTTTTGAAGAAATTATAGCAGTTCAGTAATAGTTTTAAGGAGCAGAATACGAGCTATCTAATTTTGTGAGAAAGGATAGTGCAGTATTAGCATTTATTGTTTTTTCTTATAAAGTTTTATTCCATAGTAAAAATATACATAATTTTTCAAAAAAAAGGCTACAATTCTATACTTACATCGTTCGAGTGATACCAAATAATTAAGACTGAAGTCATGGTTGATCTCAATAGCTATTTACGCTGTGTTGGATATTGGAGTTTGCATGAGTAAAGACACGTCAGCTTTAGTTGTTGCTGAAGATACGATGTTGTCTCATGATACTGAAACAACATTAGAGCATGTTATCAGCATTATGCCTCAGCTCATTCATTGGCTAATAAAATCTGGTATTGGCTATAATGAGTTCACCACTGCGCTTAAAGCATTGTTCTATAATGAAGCGATTAAAGAGTTAGAATCGATTAAACAAAAGAAAACAGATTCAGCGATTAGCCTATTGTCAGGATTAAACCGTCGTGATGTGAGAAGTTTTTGCCAAACTTATGGTGAATATACACTGGTAGATCAGTTTAATTTACAATTACCGATCAGCGTTCCTGCGCGTGTTGTTGGTGTATGGATCAATCAAAAATTACCTTTGCAGATTCCCTTTCAAGGTGAAGAGAATAGTTTTGAAAGTCTAGTTAAACAGATTTCTTCAGAAAAGCACCCTAAATCAATTTTATTAGAATTGAAACGCTTAGGTATTGTTGTAGAAGAAAATGACAATGTGATTTTACAAAATTCAAGTTTTACTCCAAATCCACAAGCTGATGAAAGTAAACAGTTATTTACTCAAAATATTTCGGATCATTTGTCAGCAGGAATTAGCAATTTAACTCAAAATACAAATTTTTTAGAGCAAGCGATATTTGCAGATGAGTTGAGTCAAGAGTCAGTAGAAAAATTGAATCAATTGAGCGTTGATCTGTGGAATTTAATGTCTAAAGCGATCATCTCGGCAGCGATCGATCATTGTAAAAATGATGAAGCTAATCCTGAAGCCAACAAACGTTTTCGGCTTGGTGTTTATCAATATAATGAATAAGATATTATAAATGTTAAGTTTTTTGTTTTTTGACTTTTCCTATCTTATCTAAACCTCTCCAAAGTATGGAATAAGAAATTTTATAACCAAAATGTTGTTCAAAAGGTTCAAGTAAATCTTTAATTTGATGGTAAGGCGTTGAATCAATAAATTCTTCGAAGCTTTTTAAGTCCTTAATTGAGAATCTTCTTCCATTACGAATAGCAGGTAGTGGTTTGAGATCTTTAGTATTTTTCTCTAAAGAAATCCATTCATCTAAAGTGGAACGCGCAATATTAAATTTTTTACAGACATTAGATTTATGTTTTGTTTGACGATAAGCCGCCATCACTTTCTTTCGAAGTTCTAATGAATGAGCTCGCATAAAAATTTCTTGCTACTTCCTATATTGTTACGTTACCGATGAATTTAGAAGATCAAAATAATTTTGAGATCAGATAAATTGTTGTTACGCGGTAATTTCCCGACTGTTTTGCTCAAGTTTTTAACACCCCAAAATCTATCATTAAATTCAAATAATGTACATATTGAACATATTTAAAAAATATTTTTTATTTCAGATCATACAATTTTATCCATTTTTTATATTTTTAAACTATAAAAATTAATTATTTATATATAAATTAAGCTTTTTTTATAAAAAAAATTGCACTATTGCATGCACTAAAACTATATGTTAGTTTTTTTAATATGTGCAGATTACACATTAAATATTGATTTTAATGACTCATACCACAGAATCCATAGATCTGAGTTTTTAATTCTTTAAAAATCAATATTTATCAACAATTAATGAGTTTGCAAAAGGACAACCTAATGAAAAAAACTTTTAAATTATCAGTGATAGCAACAGCGTTATTGGCTGCGAATGTATATGCAGCTCAAACCAATATTGGTACAGGAAATACTGCAACAGGGCCAAATACCACTGTTGTTGGAACGAATAACCAAGCTGGCGATACCACTGTGATTGGTACAAATAATAATAGCAGTGGCGGTGGCTTAGGATTTGTTGGGGGAACAGATAATACTGTGGAAGCGAATGGTGCTGTAGCCGTAGGAAATAATAATACGGTTAAAGGACATTACAGCGTTGCCGTAGGTAGTGATATTACGACTGAAGCGCAAGCAAATACTGCGGTAGGTAACAATATTACGGTCCACGATACTTGGGGAACTGCTGTCGGTGGAAATATTGAAATTTCAGGTGAGCAGGCAAGTGCTTATGGTGACTCTGTTATTGTAAATGGTACGGGTTCAACAGCGATTGGTTCAACTTCAGAAGCAAAAGGTGAGTATGCAACAAGCCTTGGTTTTGGTGCAAAAGCAACAGCAAATAATGCGATTGCAACAGGCAGTAATGCTGCTGCGAGTGGTCTAAATTCAATTGCTATTGGTAATACTGCTGAGGCGAGTGCAGAAGGTGCGATTGCGTTAGGAAATGGTGCAAAAGCCACTGCTAAAGGTGCTGTGGCGATCGGTGCTGGTACAGTCAATGATGTGGAAAATACGGTTTCAATTGGTGATCGTCGTATGACTTGGGTCGCTGATGGTATTGGCGATAACGATGCCGTGAATATCAAACAATTAAAAGATGCACTTGCGAGTGTTGATACAGCACCAAGCCAAGCAGATCTTGATGCAATTAATAATAAAATCGCCGCTGAAAAAACTGCACGTGAAGCAGGTGATGCTGATCAAGCCAATAAATTAGCTGCTGAAAAAACTGCACGTGAAGCAGGCGATGCTGATTTACAAGCAAAAATTGATAATGAAGCAGAACTTCGAGCAAAAGCAGATGCAGATGAAGCGACTGCACGTACAACTGCAATCAATAACGAAGCTCAACTCCGTGCTAATGCCGATGCAACAGAACAAGCAGCACGCATAGCGGGAGACGAAGCTGAAGCAACAGCACGAATTGCTGGTGATGAAGCAGAAAAAGCAGCACGTATTGCAGCAATTAATACTGAAAAAGATGCACGTATTGCAGGAGATGCTGCTGAGGCGACAGCACGTAACAATGCCGATATTGCTTTAGGAAAACGGATTGATACTGAAACAGCAACTCGTATCTCTGAAGTTAACCGTTTAGATCGACGTGTTGATCAATTAAACACACGTTTAGATCATGTTGAAACCACTGCAAATCGTGGTATTGCGATTTCTTTAGCAACACAACAAGCGATTCCAAGCATTCAGCCAGGGCAAGTGGCTGTATTTGGGGGAGTCGGATATTACGAAGGAGAGGCTGCTGGTGCATTTGGTGTTGTGACATCATTTAGTGACCGTTTCTCTGGAAGTGGTGCCGTAGGTGTTGCAGATGGTGGGAAATTTGGCGGTCGTGCAGGCGTCGCTTATGTCATCGGAGGGAACTAAGTTGGGCTTAGTTATATTAAAAACTGAGTCAAAATTAGTCACAATAAGAAGGATGATGTAATGAAAAAAACTTTTCAATTATCGGTGATTGCTATGGCTATGATAGCCAGCAATACCTTTGCCGCACAAGTCGTAGAAGGCCCTACTGGAAGTGGGACTGGTGGAAACAATGTCAGTGGAACGGATACGATTGCTGTCGGACAAGGAAATGTTGTTGATAATAATAGTACCTCGATTGGTTATTTCAACCGTGCCACTGGCCAAAATAGTTTCGTGGCTGGTTCCAGAAACAATACTAATGACACCAATAACTCTGTAGCAATGGGTGGTTGGAACTTTCAAGATACTCATGGGGATAACAGTATTGCTGTAGGTGCGGATGTTGTAACAGATAAGCTGGGCAGCATTGCCGTAGGTAATAGTATTCATGTTTATGGTGAAAATGCGACTTCAGTAGGTGGGCACAATCAGGTTGCCGGAAATCAAGCAACTTCATTCGGTGATTGGGCTTGGACTGGTAATGATGCTGCTACCGCGATCGGAAGTCAGACTTATGCAAATGCTAAAAATGCAACGACTCTAGGCTATAACGCAGAAACAGCTGGTGAAAATGCACTACGTATCGGTGCCCAATCCTCTGGATCAGGCTTAAATTCTATTGTGATAGGTAGTCATGCGACAGCGACAACTGAAGATTCAATTCAGCTTGGTTCTGGTGGTGCTGGTGCAGCAGGCATTCCTGGGACATCTATTGCTGATGATAAAAACTCTGTTGCGATTGGCTATGGCTCTGATACACAGGGTCAAGGAGCAAGTAGTGAAAATACGGTCAGTGTTGGTGGTGCTTTAGGAGGGGCGATTCGCCGTATTACTCAGGTGACGGATGGTGTGGATGATAAAGATGCCATTAACGTGTCGCAGTTGAATGATGCGATTGCAGGTCTAACTTCTGGCGCTGAATTGATTACTATTGCTGATGGTTTATTGACAACAGAGAAAGAGCAGCGTATTGCGGCTGACACCGCTGCAATAAATGCAATTGCTGCAGAGGCTACAGCACGTGCAGCAGGAGATACTGCATTACAGTCATCACTGAATGATGAAGCACAAAAGCGTGCGAATGCTGATGCAGCCCAAATTGTTGCTCGTACAGCAGCCATCGATAAAGAAGCTCAATTACGTGCAGCAGCAGATGAAACTGAAAAAGCAGCACGTATAGCAGGCGATGAAGCAGAGAAAGCAGCACGTATAGCAGGTGATGAAGCAGAAAAAGCGGCTCGTATTAGTGCAGTTAATGCTGAAGCGCAAGCGCGTATCGCTGGTGATGCGGCTGAAGCAGCAGCGCGTGCTGATGCTGATCTTGCTTTGACGAATCGTATTAATACTGAGGCAGCAACTCGCACCAGTGAAGTGAATCGATTAGATGGTCGTATCGATCAAGCAAGTCGTCGTTTAGATGATATTGAGAAAAGTGCCTACCGTGGTGTAGCAATCGCATTAGCAGCACAACAAGCTGTACCCAATATCCGTTCTGGTCAAATTGCCTTATTTGCAGGTGTTGGTCATTACGAAGGAGAAACAGCAGGTTCAGTGGGTGTTGTGACCTCTTTTATTGCGAATCGAGTTTCTTTGAGTGGTGCTGTAGGCTTTGCAGGTGGGAATGAAGTGGGAGGACGGATTGGTTTAAGTTATTCCTTCTAGATTTGCATAGTCTAAATGAAGATTCAAAAATAAAGAGAATTTGAGTGTTATGGATTGGCGAATTTTAAATTCAAATTCTCTTTTTTGCTCCTCTTGGGTTACTTTTATTCAGCATGGAAGTAACCTTTTTTTATTTTTCGATTAAATCAGCTTATTTGATTGATAGATTGTTATATCTGAGCAATTTAGTTGGTTTAAGTATCTGTTAAAATATTTTGAAATCTATAAAACAGGTGATAGGACATCATCTGTGAAAAATATCGATAATAAGGCTGATTGGGGCAATATGAATGGCAGATATACAATCCAAGCTTTGCTTGATGTTAATGGGGACGTTACTTTTTACAGGCTGTACAGATGAGAATGGTAATTTTAGTGTTGGTGTTAGTTTAGGTGGCACAGGCACAGGTGGTTTATCTGTTGGAACCGAAAGTCCAGTTCCCAAACCTCAACCAGATATTAATCCTGATCGAATGGAAGATGATGCAGAATATGCAGTTGCATATCCTAATCCTGTTACGCAAAATTGTGATGGTATTGAGCGTACAATTCAATTTGTGAGTCACTATGCACCATTTTCTCCAATGGTGCAGGGCGATAGAATGGATCTCCTAAGTATCCATAATGGTTTAAAGGTGAGATATAAATTAAAAGTAGTTGTTAAAAATAATACATCAGCGCCAATGTATGAATATATTAATAGTTGTGATGCTGCTTTTCAGTTAACAGGAACAAAAACATCGAAGAAAGCTCAAACAGATTATTGTTTAAATGATGAAACGGTGAATACCTATCAACCGAATGAGTCTCGAACATATTATTATTCTTTTAATTTACCTAATATTTTACAAAACTGGACTGCAAGCTATCATACACAGTACTCAAAAGAGTTATATGCATCTAATTACGATGATGAAAATGAGAGTAAGCGAACACAGTGCGCTCCATTAAGTACAATTCTTTTAATCGACCAATATCCTTCAACGAAAGATGGTGCTCCTCCAACATCAAGTACAGGGGGTACAGGAAATAATAATTCTGGATCGAATAATAATTCGTCTACCAATCCTACACATCAGCCTCCTATTTTTGGCGGTTTTGATTTGGGTGAGGGTGATACTGAAAGTCCTTCTTTCGGCGGTTTTGGTTTAGGTGATGAACCTTAAAAGAATGTCTTTTCACTTTTAATGTATTTTTTATGAAATAGAAGGCGATAAATATTTTTATCGCCTTTTTACATTTTCAATACTAGTTATATACAGCGCTACAAATTTAAAGAAATATGAATATGCGAACATATTCAAACTGGTTAGTTTTTAGGATTTTAAGGTTCATAAAAATTATTTATCAGTTTTTTGCTGTTTATTTGATCGTATTTTTGCCTGTATCACTTATGAGTTTTTAAAAATTAACTAATTGAAGATAGGTAGATTCAGACGGTGATACTGTTTTTAGTGTTGAATCGCAGCATATGCATTCTTTGTTTGATCAACCAGTTGGAATCGTTTTGAAATTCTATTCTCAGTTACTTTAAGTAGAACAAAGTTTAGGTATTAATCGTAATAACGGGAGTTTTATGTTTTCACCCTATATCCATGCATTTGCATTGTTTTTTTCATTATTGAATCCGTTCCTGATGAGTGTCTACATGGTCGGGATGATTCGGAATACAGATGTAAAAGTATTTAATAAAGCATTGATTCAAGGGAGCTTAATTGCTTTTGCTGTTTTTGCATTATTTGCATGGGGCGGTGAGAATATTTTTAGTCGCTATCTGAATGTAAGATTTGAATCTTTCCAAATATTTGGTGGATTAATTTTCCTTGTGATTGGTTATCGGTATGTGTTTCAGGGTGCAGAAACAATCGGTGAAATGCGTGGTGCTCCTGAGCATTTGGCAGGGACGATTGCTATGCCTTTTATGATCGGACCAGGAACAATTAGTGCTGCGGTTGTAACAGGCGTGAGTGTTCCATTTGGAGGAGCAATTGCTGTGATTGCCCTCACATTGGCGTTAACTTGCAGTATTCTTATCGCGATGAAATATGGACACGATCATTTACGCTACAAGCATGCTAAGTATATTGATCGTTACTTTGACATTATGGGGCGTTTATCTGCCTTACTGATCGGTACAATTGCTGTCGATATGATCGTTAATGGCGTGATGGGACTCATTCAATCTACAAATTTAAATTAAATTATCAGATATAAAATTTTGTATGATGAGTATTTATCTAGTTAATAACACATTGTTAATTTTAGATAAAATCTAATAAAAAGGGTCTATATGTAATCCTACTGAAATAATGTTTCGATCTATCATAAAAATAGTTGATGATGTTTTATACATTTATACGTATTTTTACGTTGAGGAATGAACGATAATACACATGTTGTATTCTCCTATGAGTTCTCCTATGTATCCATTAGATCAATTGAACCAAGCACCTGATGATCAGTCAGAGCTTACAATGTCAGTTTTAATGACACCTGATATGGCAAACTTTTCAGGTAATGTTCATGGTGGAGCAATTTTAAAACTGCTTGACCAAGTTGCTTATGCTTGTGCAAGCCGTTATTCAGGCAGCTATGTTGTGACCTTGTCTGTTGATAAAGTTAATTTTAAAGAGCCAATTTACGTTGGTGAATTAGTCACATTTTTAGCGAGTGTTAATCATGTAGGACGTACTTCTATGGAAGTCGGCATTCGTGTAGAAGCACAAAATATTCAAAAGCGTACAATCAGACATACCAATACATGCTATTTCACCATGGTTGCTGTGGATGAGGAGCGTAAACCTAAAGTTGTTCCGACATTAAAATTAGATACGGATTGGAAGCGTTGTCGTTTCGAAGCTGCAGAACAGCGTAAAGACCTACGTTTACAAGAAGTACAGCAACCTTCTTGCAGTATTTTCAAGAAATCTAGCCAGTGTTGATTTATTCATCATATTTCTAGTGATCTAAAAAAAGATCGAACCGCAGCAAGGTCCGATCTTTTTTTATTTGTAAAGATGAGTCAGATCATTACAAATGTTGTTCTAAAGGGTCTGGAGGAACCTGAAGATCAAATTATTTACTAGCCGTCGGAGCAGCTGTTGTTGCTGCATCACTTGCTGTGGTGTCTGTCGTAGCTGGATTTAGAGTTTCAGGTTGCTCCTGAGTTGATACCACGACTTTCTCTTCGGTGGTTTTGGTGCTATGTGATTTGTCATGAGCCGAAGCTGCAAATGTTGTTGCCGCTGTTAAAGCAAATGTTGTCGCAATTAAAGTCTTAATGAGTTTCATGTTTGGCATCCATATTTAAACTTAATTAAAAAATTACAGCTTCAATTCGAGAGATGAGTGAGAACAAATCTTGAATTTCTGCATGAGGTTTATGCTAAGTGCCTAAGTTTTTTACAGCAATATTCTTAACAATCTTTTACGGCAAACTTAACAATAGCGCATCATAAAACGCGGTTTTGTGATGCGCTTGTAAAGTTAAATGCCTGAACCGATCAATAAAATGTATATAAATATGTATTTTTGATTAAAAAATAATCTACAATTTTACGTGTTTTAAACATGAGCTTTATTTTGCAAAGAGTTTAATAATTGGATAAAACATTTATATTTTAATTTTAAATAGTATTTTTAGATTGATTTTGTGATTATATCCTCTTTATTTTTGTTTTAATTGAAGTGTTTCATAAATTTTATGCTTTATTTTATTTCGTATATTTTTCTCTTTAGAATGAAATAAATTTTTAATGCGAGTAAATCGTGAAGTTCATTGCTCCCAAAATTGTTACTACTCACATTATTTCTGGTTTTTTAGGTGCAGGTAAAACAACGCTATTACAGCATTTATTAACCCAAAAGCCTGAAAACGAAGTTTGGGCTGTTCTAATGAATGAGTTTGGGCAAATAGGTGTTGATCAACAACTGATTACCCAACAACAAGGCTATGCTGTCAAAGAACTACTTGGTGGATGCTTGTGCTGTAGCAGTCAACTTCCTATGCAAATTGCATTGGCTCGCTTACTCAGTGAAAGTAAACCTGATCGTTTATTTATCGAACCAACGGGTTTAGGTCATCCTGCACAATTATTGGAACAACTGACCGAGCCACATTGGCAAAGTAGTTTAGCAATGCATGCTTTGGTGATTGTTGTAGATGGGAGTCGTCTACATGATGAAGATTGGGTTAAACAGAACTTATATACCGATCAACTTAAATCTGCACAAATCGTAGTCCTCTCGCATATTGATTGTATGTCAGTAGCAGATCATCAAGCTTATGCAGCTTTAAAACAAGAATATGACACTTATGTCCAGCATTGGATTGAAGTTGAGTGTGGCAAAATTGAATTGTCTCAGATTGATATTGTGCAACAACCTGTACAACGTAAGATCCAACCTTTACTCAAGTTACAACGAACACAGGCTATTGAGCCTCCATCAGAAATAAAACAACTTCCATATCATTATGTAGAAACGGCTCAAGGTTATACCGTTGCAGGTTGGAAATTGCCTAAACGCTGGCAATTTAAATTTTTTGAACTGTTAGATTTGTTGTGTGCGCAACAAAATTGGGTCCGCATCAAAGGCATATTTAATACGGATCAAGGTTGGAAAAGTTTTAACTTTAATCCTCAACAATTTAACTATAAGTCTGCCGAAGAGAGTATTGATAATCGAATTGAAATTATTTGCCAATCCGAACAAGATTGGTTGGGGTTTGAAACACATTTATTAAATTGTCGTCTTGATCTAACTGATGCTCAAAATGATTAAAGCCGATATTTTCTGTAATAAAATAGAGTATGCTTAGCGCCAAATTTGAGTACACCGTATTTAAGAGTATTTTTCATGGCGCTAAAAGCAACAATATATAAGGCAGATTTGAATATTGCCAATATGGATCAGCATATCTATGCAGATTATCAGCTAACACTTGCCTTACATCCGTCAGAGACTATTGAACGTTTGATGGTTCGTATTCTTGCTTATGCACGTTATGCCGATGAGCGATTAGAATTCACCAAAGATTTGTTTGAAACGGATGAGCCTGCGTTATGGCAAAAAGATTTAACAGGGCTTTTAGAAAATTGGATTGAAGTCGGTTGTCCATCTGAAGATAAAGTGAAAAAAGCCAGTGCTCGCTGTAAGAAAGTGGCTGTGATTACCTATGGTTCACAAGCTGCTGATTGGTGGCAAAAAAATACCAAGATTAAGACTTTGAGTAATGTGGAAGTTTGGCAATTAGCATCTCAGACTACACAGGCACTTGAAGGCTTATGTGAACGCACGATGCAATTACAGCTTAATATTATGGATGGAGAGTGGACTTTGCTGAGCGATAAAGGTCAAGTCGATATTCAATGGTTACAATTGCAATAAATCTGATTGGGAGTAAAAAATGAGCGCTGAATTACAAATTATTGATTTAAAAGTGGGTGAAGGTAAAGAAGCTGTTAAAGGTGCTTTAATCACAACACACTACACGGGGTGGTTAGAAGATGGTACTCAGTTCGATTCTTCAATTGACCGCGGGAATTATTTTGAGACGGTGATCGGTACTGGACGAGTCATCAAAGGTTGGGATCAAGGCATCATGGGAATGCGCGTTGGTGGGAAGCGTAAATTAATCGTACCTGCACATTTAGCTTATGGCGAACGCAAAATGGGAAAAATTATTCCAGCAAATTCAAATCTGACTTTTGAAATTGAATTATTTGATGTTAAAACTCGCGACGAGTGATTTAGTCTAAATTATGCAAAGCATGATGGCATTGATTTGATTGCTTAATTCATGCTTTGTGAAATAAAGTACAAAAACAATACAAATGAAAAAAATGATTTAAATCTAATATTTTGATTTTTAACATTTTTATATTAATCTTCTTTTTTTAACAATCTGCTTAAAATTATTGATTCTATAGACGGTTCTGTATATCTTTTAAAGAAAGAGCAATGCATTCTGAATCAAAGTTTTTACAAAAAATGTGATGTTAATTTACCTTTTGGAAAAATTGCTTTTAATGTTGCCATCCATGATCAGCAGATTCATAAACATGGCGAGGTAAATTATAAAAAATCTATGCTTGTGTTAACGAGCACCAAAAATTTGAGTGAGTGAGGCAGCTATGAATGATTATTTGGATATTACCGCTTCTGAGCTATTAAAAGAATTACATAATTTTTTCTTGATTAATACTTATAATGGCGCTGAAAATGGTTTTTGGGTCAATGAAAAAGCATTGATTGATAAACATTATTGGATGGATGGAGAGAACAAGGTCGAGATTCTACGAGAGGTGAGTCCTTCACATCAGCATTCACATCCTGACTATCAGATTACCTTATTATCTCCATTAGAAGGGAATGTCGTCTTGCTACAATATGATGGCGTGAATAAAAAGATTCAGACTTTCCGTCGTGGTGAATGGGTAAATCGCTTATATAAATATTTTTATCAAAAAGAACGTTATTATTTACAACAACTTTCTGAGCATCCAAATTTTCAGCTCATTCAATATTAAGCTTTTATATTTAGCTCATTAGGTTCTTAATACGTATCGTGTTAGGAACCTAATCACATATTGCTAAAATATTGATGTATATTGCGATAAAATTTATAAAATATTTTTTTAAGATTATTTTCAGTTTTTAAAATTATAAATACAATCCTTGCTCCCAGCTGACTCGCTAAAAATCTTATTTGTCCACAAATTGTAAGATGATTCATGCATGATTCGCGCTCAGCCATTTTCGAATATTGAGAAGATATCTCTATGACAACACGTTTAGTGTCTCCGACCTTAAAAACATTTTTAGGTCTAATGATTGGTTTAGTTGCGACTACAGCAACTTTTGCAGAAAATTCCAAAATTGATGCGACAACGTTAACCGTCATTGGTTATCATGAAATTACCGACCATAAAGATGCACTCATCCCCAGTTATGCAGTAACAGCACAACAATTCAGCGAGCACATCGATTGGTTACAAAATAATGGTTATCACTTTATCAATGTCGATCAACTGATTAAAGCGCATCAGGGCAAATATACTTTACCAACTAAACCTGTGTTATTGACAGTAGATGATGGTTATCAGTCTTTTTATCAAAATGCTTATCCTATTGTACGTGCGAAAAAAATTCCAGTTGTATTAGCAGTTGTTGGTTCTTGGTTAGAGCCAAAAGCTAATCAGAAAGTGGACTTTGGTGGGGAAGAGATTACGCGCAATAAAATTTTGAGTTGGAATGAACTCAAAGAAATGCAAAATAGTGGCTTAGTTGAGATCGCAAGTCATAGCTACCATTTGCATCGAGGAGTAAACGCAAACCCTCAAGGTAATTCAGAACCAGCAGCGATTACTCGAATCTATGATTCAAATACGAAAACCTATGAAAGCGATGCAAATTATCAAGCACGTGTTTATCAAGATCTAAAGAAAAATAATGAATTATTGCAGGCACATGGTTTACGTTCACCACGTGTCATGGTTTGGCCTTATGGTCGCTATAATATGCAATTAGTGCAAATTTCTAAACAATTGGGCATGCCGATTACCATTACTTTGGATGATGGCGCTGATCATGCCAAACAATCGATCCAAAATATGGGGCGTATTTTAATTCAAGGGAATATGTCAACCAATGCCTTGGCACAAGAAATTAAGAACCGCGAACTGAACTTAAACGATAATAATCGTCCACAAAAGATCATGCATGTGGATTTAGATTACATCTATGATCCAGACCCACAACAACAGGAACGCAATTTAGGTAATCTGTTAGATCGTATCAATGGGATGGGAGTAAAGACAGTTTACTTACAAGCATTTTCAGATCCTGATGCAAATGGTTCTGCTGATATGGTGTATTTCCCAAATCGTCATATTCCAATGCGTGCGGATTTATTTAACCGAGTAGCTTGGCAAATTCAAACACGTACGCCAGTACAGCGTTTGTATGCTTGGATGCCTTTACTTGCATGGGAGTTACCTAAATCAGATCCAGTGTCAAAGGATTTGGTTGTCACGCAACAAGCAAAAGCGGGCGAGCATTTGAATATGGGATATATCCGCTTAAGCCCATATTCCCCAAAAGCAAGACAAACCATTAAAGAGATTTACCAAGATCTTGCAAAATCTACGCCATTTGATGGTCTGTTATTTCATGATGATGTGACATTATCTGATTATGAAGATGCAAGCCCTCAAGCACTAGCAGCCTATGCGAAACAAGGTTTGCCAACGGATCTGGCTAAAATACGAAATAATGACGACAAGTTACAGAAATGGACTGCTTATAAAACGCGTACCCTAGATGATTTTGCAATGGAGCTAGCAGGTGAGGTGCGTCAATATCAGCCTTATTTGATGACTGCACGTAATTTGTATGCGCAAGTTGCCCTTAACCCGTATGCCGAAAATTGGTATGCGCAGTCTTTAGAAGAGTCATTAAGACGTTATGATTTCACTGCAATAATGGCAATGCCTTATATGGAGCAATCGGATAATCCCGAAAAATTTTATACGGATATTATGAATCGGGTGAAACAATATCCAAACGGGATTAAAAAGACAGTGATGGAGTTACAAGCGATTAACTGGCGTAATGATCAGAAGATTCCTTCAGAAGAAATGGCAGCAACAATTAAGTCGCTTTATCAACAAGGTGCGATGCACATTGCATATTATCCTGACGATCCGATTAAAGAACACCCAGATGTAGAAACTATGCGTAAGGCTTTTGCTTTAAAATCATCACAATTAGTACCATAACGGAGTAATGTGTCGATGAGTATAATTGCTTTATTATGGGCTTATGCCATTAAGTTTGTGTTTTACTATCCATTATTTATGTCTTATTTATGGATGGTAGGGGCAATTATTTTCTACTGGAAAGAGCGCCAAGATCCTCCATATCAGCAGCCAGCAACTTTGCCTGAATATCCTAAAGTTGCTGTACTCGTTCCTTGTTTTAACGAAGGTGATAATGCAGAAGAAACCATTAGTCATGCTTTGCAATTAGATTATCCAAACTTTGAAGTGATTGCGATTAATGATGGTAGTTCTGATAACACGGGCGAAGTGCTGGATCGTCTCGCGGCGCAGCATGAAAAATTACGTGTTGTGCATCTCGCTCAAAACCAAGGTAAAGCCATGGGACTGCAAGCGGGCAGTTTAATGACTGATGCGGAGTTCTTGATTGGTATTGATGGTGATGCATTACTAGATCCTCATGCTGCTAAATGGATGATGCGTCATTTCCTAGAAGACCCAACAGTTGCAGCAGTCACGGGTAATCCACGTATTCGTACACGTTCAACTCTATTGGGACGTATCCAGGTTGGTGAGTTCTCTTCAATTGTTGGCATGATTAAACGCGCACAACGTACTTTTGGCCGTTTATTCACAGTATCAGGTGTAATTACTGCATTTCGTAAAAGTGCCGTACATCAAGTTGATTATTGGTCTCCAAATATGTTGACTGAAGATATTGATATCACTTGGAAATTACAACGCGCAGGTTGGGATGTTCGTTTTGAGCCAAATGCTTTGGTTTGGATTTTGATGCCTGAGACTTTCAATGGTTTGTGGAAACAACGTTTACGTTGGGCGATGGGTGGGGCACAAGTTCTGATAAAGAATATTGATGTGTTCTTTAAACCAAAACTTAATTTTCTCTGGCCTTTAATGTTGGAGCTTTGCTTAACATTAGTATGGTCATATTTGATGTTGATTATGGCTGTCATGTGGTTGTTACATTTTGTATTTACAATCCCAGCCCTTGCTATCGTTAGTTCACCTTTTTTACCATATGGTAGCGGAATTTTATTAGGTGCGACCTGTTTAATTCAGTTTGCTTTAAGCAAATGGATGGATAGTCGTTATGAGCCAAGCCTAGGGAAAAATTATTATTGGATGATTTGGTACCCATTTGTGTTTTGGTTAATTACGATTACTGCTACAATCGTCGCCTTTCCAAAGGTACTGTTGCGTGGTGATGAAAAACGCGCCCGTTGGATTAGCCCTGATCGTGGAATTCGCTGAGTCGCAAGATTCATTTTGCTGAGACTAGAAATGAAAGCAAATAGTTTGATTATCGATGTACGTCGCCAACTCCCATGGCATAAGCGTTATTTTTCTACGACCACAACAGCAATGATGTGGGCGGGTTGGCTGCTATTATGGCGACCATTTATCTTGGTTTGGGTGTTGGTTGAGCTACAAAAGACACATATTGCACAACGCTTAATGGCTGCATTCAGTCAGGGTCTTGAGCACGGCGTTACGGCCTTATTTATGTGTGCAATTGCATTATTACTATGGGGACTCTTACCTTCAAAGAGAGTTCATGATAAGCATGCAATTGAAAAAGCACTACCTGATTATGCACGTTATTTTGAGTTGCCTGAGCAAGAAATTCAAGCTGGTCGCCAACAAAAAGTAACCACGCTGCATCATGATGAAAATGGTAAGATTATTAGAGTTGAGTGAAATTTGTTCGATTGAGAAGTATAAATGCCTTAATTTTAATTAAGGCATTTTTTTATGCTTGTCTTAAATTTTAGGCATAAAAAAACCAGCTTAGGCTGGATTTTTATTTGCACCATATTTCATTAGTTGAAAAATGGTGCCCGAGGCCAGACTCGAACTGGCACGCTTTGTGGGCGGGGGATTTTAAATCCCCTGTGTCTACCGATTTCACCACTCGGGCATGTGCGCAATAATAGAGGAGACTTTAAAACTTGGCAAGAGTAAAAAGTATTAATTGCTTTCTTTTCAATCAATTCATGTGTTTATCAGATAAAAATTAAGCATTGTCATATAATTTTCATGATTATTTCATCAAACTGAGATCAAACTTTCATTTAAGCAACTTAGTTTTAATTATTTAAAGTAATAAAATTAAGGTAGCTATCCAAATGACAGCAAAAATTTCACGACGGGAACTCATTCAAAAAAGTTTATTCGGTTTTGGGGCATTGTCTTTATCTGCAGGATTTACAGGATGTAATGACAGTTCAGATCAAGAAACAGCGACATTACAAGTTAATTTTGAACATGGCGTTGCCAGCGGTGATCCACTACAGGATCGCGTGATTTTGTGGACACGCTTAACACCAAGTGATAGCAGCGCACGGTTGCAAGTCACTTGGGAAATTGCGTTAGATCAGCAATTTAAGCAAATTATTAAAACCGATAAAGTCACTACTGCTGCTGCGCAAGACTTTACTGTAAAGGTGGATGCAACTGGATTAAAACCAAATCAAAGCTATTTTTATCGTTTTAGCTTTGGTGATAAGATTTCGCCTATTGGGCAAACCAAGACTTTGCCAACCAGTACATCTAAAGTAAGTTTTGCAGTGTGTTCATGTTCGAATTATCCAGCAGGGTATTTCTATGTGTACCGTGAAATGGCTAAGCAAGATGTCGATGTAGTCATTCATTTGGGCGACTATATTTATGAATACGGTGCGGATGGTTATGCAGCGGAAGATGCAGCTAAATTGGGACGTACACTTGCTGCGGATAATAATAAAGAAATTATTAAATTGGACGATTATCGCAAGCGTTATGCGCTCTATCGTAAAGATAAGGATTTACAGTCCTTGCATCATCGTCATCCATTTATTGTTATTTGGGATGATCACGAATTAGCAAATGATGCATGGCGAGAAGGTGCTGAAAATCATACTGAAGAAACAGCAAATGCAAAGAATGAAGGTAAATTCTCTGAAAGAAAGTTAGCAGCATTGCAAGCTTATTTTGAATGGATGCCGATTCGTCCTGTGGACAACCAACATATTAAGATTTATCGACAGTTTAATTTTGGTGGTTTAGTTAATTTGATGATGTTGGACACTCGTATTATTGCGCGTGATGAACAGTTGGACTATGGGAAATTTATAAATCCAATGACAGGACAATTAGACGCAGTTGCGTTTCAAGCCGCTCTGTTTAATTCTACTCGAACAATCATGGGAGAAACTCAGAGAGAATGGTTGTTAGGCAATAAAGAGAAAAATATCGTCGGTGTAATACAAAGCTCAAATGCAACTTGGGATGTTTTGGGGCAACAAATTCTCATGACCAAAATGTTTGTGCCAGCAGAGTTGTTACAGGCTTTAGCTGAAATTACAGCTGGTAATCCAGGTCTAGATACTTTAAATAAAATGAATGCCCAAATCACTGAATTAGTAAAATTGAAACTGCGTTTAATACAAGGTGATCCGACGTTAACAGCACAAGATAAAGCGCGTGTATTAACGGTTGCACCTTATAACTTAGATGCATGGGATGGTTATTTTGCTGAACGCGAGATTGTGTATGGAACTTTGGCACAATTAAAGAAAAAGGTGGTTGTTCTAGCAGGGGATACTCATAATGCATGGTCATCCAATTTATACAGTAAGGATGGGGTGTTTGTTGGTGTTGAATTGGCAACAAGTTCTGTTTCTTCACCTGGATTGGAAAAATATCTAAATATTCCGCTAGACCAATTACAGCAGTTTGAGTTTGCATTCACAACGTTAATTGATGAATTGAATTACTGCAATTTAAATCAAAGAGGATATTTAATTGTCCAATTTGATGAAACTCAAGTCCAATCACAGTGGATTTATGTAGATTCGATCAAAAAATCTGAATATGTAATTGATAAATCACGAGGCTATCAATTGAGTTTGGATAAAAATTTATTGCCAGTGAAAACAGGGCAGCAAGTGGCTTAAGAGTTTTTGGTTGGTTCGTTATATCACGTATCAACCATTTATTTTTTAGTTTTTCTAATACTATTTATTAAAATAATTTTTGCATGTTACTTTCTTGGTTATAATTTGACGTAATTGTAATTTATTGGCGTAAAAAGTCATACTTTGAATAAATGTTAATAATTTTAAACCTTAAATAAATTAATAATTATAATCCTCGGTATATTTTATGCTGATTTATTTCATAAAAGTTAATAAAAAATATTTGATATTAATTTGAATGACACAACCTGTCATAAGGGTGTGAAAAATATGCATATGTGAAGAGAATAAAATGAATTGGGTAAAGAATGGCAAAAAGTTCTGAAAAAAGTGGGCTATTGGCTGAGCGTTTAGCCACATTAGTTGTTATGCTTTATCATGGTGAAAAGCTTGATTTAAAAGAGTTAGCTAAAAAATTTAATATCAGTGAGCGTACATTATCTCGAGATATTGATCGATTAAGAGCAGCCCATCTTTCAATAGAGCTAGATGAAGAACAAAAATATTATCTTGTTGGAGGAAGTTCGAACATTGGATTTAAGCAAGCAGATATTAATGACTTTGTGCAACTTTCAGGTATTCAAGGTTTATATCCTAGTGTAAAAGCGTCATCTTTAAAAAAATTATTTAAAGGTCATGAACAGGCAATTTATGAGGCAAAAGGTTATACATATGAAGATGCAAGTCAATTTGAAAAATTACTAACGATATTTTCAGAAGCAATAGAGAAAAATCAACAAATTGGTTTTTTATATAATGGTGAACCAAGAGTTGTTGAACCTTACCGTTTGATTCATCATCATGGCAGTTGGTACTTGGCTGCGGTAAGAAAGGGAAAACTTCTTACTTATCGGGTGAGTCGTATTGCCCGTTCTTATCAACAACATGAACTTTCAACATTCGAACCGAATCCGGATATTTTAAAACAATTGGAAGATGAGGATAGTATTTGGTTTGGGCAGCAAAAAAGTGAAGTTATTTTAAAAATTCATGCTGATGTTGTATTGCATTTTATGCAACGCCAACTTTTACCTGAGCAAGAGCTTGTTAAGACATTAGAAGAAGGTGGGATATTAATCTCCAGTAAAATTAGCCATGCCATGCAGCTTTTACCTTTGGTTAGGTATTGGATTCCGCATGTTGAAATTGTTAGTCCTGAACATTTACAGGATGAGTTGGAAGCTGGATTAAAAGGGTATTTGGAACGTTAGAAAGGGGAAATTTTATGAAAGAAGATATATTAATGACTGGGAAAAACCTAATTAGCGATATTGCTCAAGCAATAAAAAATGAAATGCAACCATTTGATGACAAAAGTCAAGAACGGCTGGATAAAATTGCGAAATCTAATCATCTAATAGATGGAAAAGAGAAAGGTGATCTAATCGAATTAGATAAAGCTAAACTAGCTCGTTTTCAATTAAAGGATATTGTCTTACCTATTACAACTGAAAATGAAATTCGTGAGGCTTTGATCAAGGTTAAATTTCATGAACTTATTTATCATTCATGGGGATTTAATGAGATTGACCCTTCTGGTAAAGGCTGTGTTCTAAATTTTTATGGTCCACCTGGTACAGGTAAGTCTCGTGGAGCAGAGGCATTAGCAGGTGAATTAGGTTTACCTTTTCTAAAAGTAGATTTAGCTGAGTTAGAAAGCAAATTTATGGGGGAAACTGCCAAAAACCTTTGTGCAGTCTTTAATGATGCTCAAGAAAATAATGCTCTCTTATTTTTTGATGAAGCAGATACAGTTTTAGGTAAACGTTTATCTTCAGTAACTCAAGGTGTAGATGCGGAAATTAACATGACACGTTCTACCATGTTAATTGAAATGGATAATTTTACAGGAGTTTTGGTATTTGCCAGTAATTTCCCTGAAAATTATGATTCTGCATTTAGAAGACGTATTTCGCATCATATTAATTTCCAATTGCCTGATTTAGAAGCGCGTATTCGTTTATGGGATATGCACATTGTTCCTAATATTCCTTTGCAATCTGAAAGCCGTGAAAAATTACTAGAAGAACTTGCTGAACAATCGGAAGGTTTTTCGGGTGGTTATATCTTGCAGGCAATGCGTTTGGCTTTACCAATGGCAGTGAATCCAATTCAACCTGATAATAGTCAGTTGACAAAGGAACATTTACTAAAATCGATTGATTTAGTGAAACGTGGGATGCGTGAAGTTGGAGGTGATGTTCAGGAACGTTTAAGTGATACCCGAGAAATGTTTGGTATTAAGAAAGCATCAGATGAGAATGTTTTGGAAGATCAGAATCCTATTATAAATAATGAATTTATTGAAAGTAGTGAAATTATCGTTGAAGGGGTAAATTAATGGGATTTTGGAGTAGTGTCGGTGGCTTTGTTGGGGGAGCTGTTCGTAGTGCAGGACGAGTAGTAGGTGCAGTTGCTTCTGGTATTAGTCGGGGTATTAGTGCTGTTGCTTCTGCTGGCAGTCGCTTATTTAAAAGTGCAGCTTCGGCAGTGAAACAAATGGCATCTAAAGTGCATGATTGGCAAGCATTAATAGGTGCAATGGTTAATGGTGCTAAAAAAGGTGCAAAGATGGGGTCTAAAAAAGGTCCTTGGGGAATGCTTTTCGGTGGATTAATTGGCGCAGGCGTCGGTGGGTGGCTTGAGTGGAAAAAACAAGCTGCTAGCCATCAATATATGCCTGAACCTATATATGAGACAGAAGAAAAAGGCGAAGTTGATACAGATATTGAACGCCTAGGTAAAATGATTACTGAATTTTTACCAGCGTTACAACGTAAATTTTCAAGTAATGCTCCAGTAGAAAGTTTTGAGGAATATCTGCGTATAGATGTATCAATGGCATTTATCCGTGACTTTTTAGAGCGTTTAGAAAAAATGGAAAGTACATCAGAGCTTACGCCATCTGATCGTCGTTTCATTGAATTAATTGACAAATTAGCACTTGATAAGCCAATGAGCGAAGCTGAATTACAAGAATTTGATGATTTAGTGAAAAAACGATTTGGCAAAAGCCTATTACTGATTGGTTCACAACGTTTGTTCTCCTTATGGACAAATGAAGAAGAGACTTGTAAACAAAATGTGAATCAGCAACGTACTGAAATTAGTCGAGCGGAAATTTATTATAAAGAGTTGGAAAGTCGAGCAAAATATAATTTGCCCATGACAGATGAAGAAAAGGCGAAATATGAAGAGTTAAAAGTTCATGTAACAAAAACTCGTCACGAGTATGAAAATTCTCGAAAATATTTGACCAATATTAGATTAATGACAGGGGTTGCAGAAGGTTTATTGCAACAAGCTGAAGCAGAAAATGCAGGTCAAGTAATTCGAGAGCAAGAACGAAAACGGGCAGATCGGGCTGGGGCAATCCTCGTTAATATGGAACGTACTCTAGATGAGGGTACTCAAGAACAAAGCTTACCACTTGCTGAACAAGATAAGGCATTTTTGGAGCAATATGTAGATTTACATATGCCGGCCGCGATTAAACGTCAAAAACAACATTCTCAAGAATTTGTGGAAGTTACTGTATGAACACTCTAATTGCTTTCTTATTACCACAAACTGGTTTGGACTGGTTTTTCTTCTTGTTACTTTTGGTTTGGATTGCTTTTTCCTTATATGCTGCTAAGAGGGCAAAAAGTAATATTGATCAGCGTATTCAAACTTCTCATTTTAAAAATATAAAATCTAGTGTAAGTGAATTATCTGCTGCTTTAAGGCATCCTTTATGGGATCACGTTATTGAAAATGCACCAGGATTCGCATTAGTTCTGGGCTTACTTGGCACATTTCTCGGGATTGGTTTAGCAATTCAGGGAGCGGGACAAATTTTGGCAGATATGAATTCAAATGCCACAAGTGCTACAGATATGAGACAAACTATTGGACATCTAAGTCCGATGTTAGCTGAAATTGGATTGAAATTTAAAAGTAGTGCTTGGGGGATATTAGCGCATATTTTTTTAAGATTTAGTATTCCTGCTTTTGGTATTGAAGAAAAGCGTTCATTAGAAATTTTTAAAGAACTAGAACAAGATGCACTTGATGAGGAAAAAGTAATCAATGAACGTTGGAAACAAATGGAAAATTTGCTTCAAGCAGCATTATTTACTAACACAGCACAGGCTGGTTCAATTGCTAAAGTAATGGAGACCCAAACTGAACATTTAGCAATTATTGCAGATGTACAGAAAAGCTTTGGTGATAATGTAAAAACATTAGGGCACTCAGTAAAAGAGTTTGAGAAAACTGTTGATGCTTTTAGAGGAAGCATGAAAACTGCAATTCAAGAAATGCAGGAAAGTGTAAGTAGTGCTAGCCAAGGATTGCATGATACTGTGGAATCTATGAAAGAAGAAGTGCGTACTACATTTACTCAATTTAGAGATAATGTATCGCAGACTTTAAGCAAAGTAGGGGAAGATATTTCTACATCAAGTCTTGCTATTAAATCTTCTGTAGATACATTAAGTAGTAGCATGGCAAAAGAGTTGCAAAATGTTACTACTGTTACAGCAAGTTTAACTACCCATTCTCGTGAAATGGCAGCAGCAATTACTGAGCAGAAACTAACATTGGAAGAAATGGTGGATAAGGTACAGTCTATTGCTGCTAAAGGGGCTGAATATGCGTTTAGTTTAGAAGATGTAACAGGGAATATTGAGAAACTTGCTGGTTCAGATGGTATTATTGCTAATAACTTGGCAAAAGTAGCCAAAAATACGCAAGAGAGTAATCAACATCTTGAAATTCTTGTTAATAATACATCCACCACTGAAAAAAATACATTAAGTAATTTACTAAGTAGGAAATAATTCTAATGGCAGATCACGCAAATAATGAGTGGATCTCTATTGGAGATTTTATGGCTGGTATCGTAGGTGTGTTGGTTTTATTTTTCGTTATTGCAATTTTGATTACTGCAACTTCACAAGCTGAGGCTGAAGAAAAAAAACAACAAGGAGCAATAAAAGTTATTAAGGCAATTGAACAGACATTAAAGGAAAGTGGAAGTTCAAAAGGGATTACTTTTTTACCGGAAAAAGGAATTATACGTCTTGAAGACTCTTCTTTTGCTCAAGGAAGCGCATGTTTGGATAGTAATTTAAAAAAGGCATTTCAAGAGAAATTTGCTCCATTAATTCAGAAAAGTATGATAGATAACCGATTTCTAGATATACAAATTGAAGGCCACACAGATGCTGCTCCTGTAAATGGTGTAAAAGCAAATATTATCCAAGTTTGTTCCCCATTTGACGATAATTATACGTTATCTGCTGGTCGTGCAAGAGAGGCAAGAAAAGCTTTATTTGCAAAGATAACATCATCTGAGTTAATTCAACGAATTTCTGTTGTAGGTTATGGTCCGGATCGGTTGCTGAACAAGGAAAACCCTAATGCTGCTAGCAATCGCCGTGTTGAGATTAGATTTATAATTCGGGATTTGTAGTAATTGATTTGATAATTTAATTCAGTATTATAGATGTATTATAATGCTGAATTATTTGCGTCTTCTATAAAACTATTAATTATAATATAGATTATTATTAAATTTTAAATAACCCATAAACCCAATAAACCTTAAAATCGGTGTAAAAAGACCAGAGATTAAAAACCAAAGTGAAAAAGATTGACCTTGGCTTTTTGCATAAGTTGCAACTAAAAAGCAAAAATACTAAAATAAGAAAAGGCATGTTTTAATTTCCTGATTACTTTATAATTTAGGCAACAAGCCATTCCTGACGAATATTAGTTACTTGATCACCGCGATTTAAATCAAATGTGACTTTTAATCCCAGCCTTAAATTGGCATCTTCTTGCCATTCATGACTAGAAAATGGATAGCGAACAGCATTTTCATCAATAACAACGCCTACTTTATTCAAAGGTGAATAATGTAAAATTAGCCCAATCATCTAATATTCTTTCTCATTATCTTTAGAAGTTAGAATAATTATGAATAAAGAGGATGACAGGTGATGTCATTTAAAAAGAATTATTTATAATTTTAGATTTAATTAGGTTCTAGAGAGTAAAAAACTCCCAAAATTAAATTGAGAGTTTGAATTAAAGGTTGAAGAAAGAGTTGAAATTATTTCACAGGTTCACCATAAAGATTGTTTTCATTTTCTCCTTCAGTGGCAAACCAGATTACTAATAAAATAATGCCAATAATAGGGATTAAACTAATAAGGAACCACCAGCCCGAACGCCCTGTATCATGTAAACGGCGTGCACTCACAGCTAAATCAGGAATAAAGGTGGCAAGTAAAACTAAACCCGTAAAAATTACTTCTGTTTCGAGCACCATATCAACAATAGAAGCAATAATCACTAGAATGAAAATACTTAAACGAAAGAACCAGTATTCCTTGCGTCTAGCCCGATCATTAAAGTTTACATAATTTTTCATACATTTGATAAACCAGTCAAAGACATGATAATGCTCTTCATCTTTTTCGGTGGCATTGGACTGATTTGCAATCCTAGGAAATGCACCTAAAGCTTTATAGATTCCAATAGCAAAACCCTGCTCATTTAAATCAAAATCGACTTTTAACCCACGTTGTGGAGAAGTGTTTTCTTTCCATTCATTACCAAAAAATGTATAGCGTTTTTGGTCATCCCCAGAAATAATCCCGCTATTGGTTTGAATCGAAAAATCAAGAATTGTGCCTTTCATTTTTATACTCCGTACATACGATTAGATAATGTATATTCACGGAGCTATTATTCTTCGTCAGAATGACAGGATATGTCATTAGAATAGAAATATTTTTTATTTCTAATGTTAAATCGAAGGCATAAAAAAACCAGCTTACGCTGGATTTTTATTTGCACCATATTTCATTAGTTGAAATATGGTGCCCGAGGCCAGACTCGAACTGGCACGCTTTGTGGGCGGGGGATTTTAAATCCCCTGTGTCTACCGATTTCACCACTCGGGCTTTACCAATGGAGGCGGAGGTCGGAATCGAACCGGCGTACACGGAGTTGCAGTCCGCTGCATGACCACTCTGCCACCCCGCCATCTCTTGGTGATGCACATATTAGCAACCTTTAGAAAAAAAACAATAGTGTTTATAGTGAATATGCGCATAAAAACAACATCTAAAAGAATATTGCTCAAATTATCATGTATTATTTGCATAATTGATTCATACCCACTTTGGAGATGCGCTGTGGCATTGGTTTTAGACGGTCGTGCATTAGCAAAACAAATCGAAGCTGATTTGTTGGTACGTGTAGAAGCTTTAAAAGCAAAAACGGGGCGTACCCCAATTTTGGCAACAATTTTAGTTGGTGATGATGGTGCATCCGCAACGTATGTGCGCATGAAAGGCAATGCATGTCGTCGTGTCGGTATGGATTCACTTAAAGTTGAGCTTCCAAAAGAAACCACAACAGAGCAATTATTGGCTGAGATTGAAAAATTAAATGCTAATCCTGATGTACACGGTATTTTGTTGCAGCACCCAGTGCCTGAACAAATTGATGAAAGAGCATGTTTTGATGCCATTTCATTAGCTAAAGATGTGGATGGCGTAACTTGCTTAGGTTTTGGTCGTATGGCTATGGGTGAAGCGGCATATGGTTCTGCGACACCTGCGGGTATTATGACAATCTTGCAAGAAAACAAGATCGAGATCGCGGGTAAACATGCAGTTGTGGTCGGTCGCTCAGCGATTTTAGGCAAACCAATGGCAATGATGTTATTACAGGCGAATGCGACAGTAACTATTTGCCACTCACGTACTCAAAACTTAGCTGAATTGGTAAAACAAGCAGATATTATTGTAGGTGCGGTGGGTAAAGCTGAGTTGATTCAAAAAGACTGGATCAAGCAAGGTGCAGTTGTTGTAGATGCAGGTTTCCACCCGCGTGATGGCGGTGGTGTTGGTGATATTCAATTAGTGGGAATTGAAGAAATTGCTTCTGCTTATACACCAGTTCCAGGTGGTGTAGGGCCAATGACGATTACGACTTTGATTCGTCAAACTGTTGAAGCTGCTGAAAAAGCATTAGTTTAAAGATTAATAGCCCCTCGATAAGAGGGGTTTTTTTAGAATTAAAGATATATGAGTTGTACATTTCAATTTGCGAAAGCCCCTGAACAATTGCTTCAAGCATTACATGAAGTCATTCCTAATACGGATCTACTAGCACAGCAGCTTCCTGAAACACCTATATCGTTATGGTTGATCCCACCAGTTTTTCCAACTGATCGTTTGGATGATGAGGTGATTCGTCGTATTTGGAATGAAACTCCATATTGGATTTTCTGTTGGGCATCTGGTTTAGCGATGGCACAGTGGTTACTCGCTGAGCCACATCATGTTAAAGATAAAGTGGTCTTAGATTTTGGTGCAGGTTCAGGTGTAGTTGCAATTGCTGCAAAAATGGCAGGTGCGAAGCGTGTGATCTGTTGTGATATTGATCCAGTAAGCCTTGCGTCATGTCGTGAAAATGCTTTGTTGAATGATGTTGAACTTGAATATTTGGATGATTTATATAAATCCGAGCAGGTGGATGTATTGCTTGCTGCGGATGTGCTGTATGACCAATGCAATCGTTTCTTCTTGGATGAATTTCTTAAGTTCGCACCTGAAGTTTGGGTTGCCGATAGCCGAGTTAAAAACTTTAGTCACCCTCAATATATGAAAATTGATGAACGCAGTGCAACGACTTGGCCTGACTTGGATGAATCCAAAGAGTTTAGAAATGTGAGTTTCTACCGCACAAAATAAATAATGTTTAATCTAAAAATAATCAGTGTTGAGACTATCAAATCTCAACGCTATTTCCTTCTTACTCATGCTAAAACATTCAGTTGAAATAGAAATAATCTTCAAAAGGAAAGAAAATGAATATTCAACAGGTTGATGATAATAAACATGGGATATTTAAGCTGTTCAACGGTGAAACAGTAGCTGCTGAAATGGCTTACACATGGGCTGGGGATACGATGTTAATTATTGATCACACTGATGTGAATGATCAATTTCGAGGGCAAGGATTAGGTCGAAAACTTTTAAATGAGTTAGTTATTTTCGCAAGAGGTCGCAAAATTAAAGTCATTCCTTTATGCCCATTTGCAAAGTCGGTTTTCGATAAAGATCTATCGATTCATGATGTCTTGAAGGTGTAAAATATATAGGATGTATAAACCTAAATAAAAACTTATACATCCATGATTATTATTTATTCAGAACAAGTATAGCGAATGACTTTAAGTGTGGTCGGACGTGCCTCAAGTGCTTGGCGTGTTGCATATCCTTCACTGTTATTGAAATCAGGTGAATTAGAAAGTCCAAAAGTTGCACGACTATTTCCAAGTTTTACGCCGTATTGTTCTTGTTGTGTAGGATTCATAATTTCATTAACACTGAGTATTGAAATTTTATAAGTTTTTCCTACGCCTAGAACTTGGTTACATGCATGTTGTAATTTCTTTTGATCTAAATCTTGATTGGTACGTGCTGCAAGGGTGTAAGCAATCGTGGCTGAAGTTGTTGTTTTATTTTCTATTTGATAGCCCGTCACGCCGTTAAATTTGTGTGGTGTACTTTGACATGCAGTGATAACAAGTGCACTTGTAACGATAATGAATAAATTGGTTTTTTTCATATCTATGATCCTATTATTTCTATAATTAGTATGGCATAAAATAAGGTTGTTATTGTGAGTAATCTTTAAAATTGGCGCTATTCATCGTATTGAGGTTCAAAGTTAAAGAAAGAATTTTCGTTTTCGAACAATTTTGCATATAATCTGCCAAGTTTTTTATTTAATACAGAAGTCGTTGCTTTATTGCAGTATTTTTGCCCGTTTTAACGGGCATTTAATTTATTGGTCTGTTATATAAGGCAAGTCTGGATAGGTGTGTCATGATCTCTACAGATAGTCAAAAAAAATATGTGGTTGCGTTTGACCAAGGTACAACGAGTTCACGTGCAATCGTGTTGGATCACGATGCAAATGTTATTAGTATTGCTCAGCGCGAGTTCACGCAAATCTACCCACAACCAGGTTGGGTTGAGCATGATCCTATGGAAATATGGGCAACTCAAAGTGCAGTTTGGGTTGAGGCGCTAGCACAAGCTGGTATTTCAAGTGACCAAATTGCTGGAATCGGGATTACTAACCAACGTGAAACCACGATCATTTGGGACAAGAAAACTGGTAAGCCGATTTATAATGCTATTGTTTGGCAAAGCCGTCAAAGCAATGAAATCTGTAATCAATTACATCAAGATGGTTGGGATGATTATGTTCGAAAAGTAACGGGCTTAGTCATCGATCCTTATTTTTCAGCAACAAAAATAAAATGGATTTTGGATCGTGTTGAGGGCAGTCGTGAGCGTGCAGAGCGCGGTGAGCTTTTGTTTGGTACAGTTGATACGTGGTTGATTTGGAAATTAACCAATGGTCAAGTTCACGTGACAGATTATACCAATGCTTCACGTACTATGCTGTTTAATATAGAAACCTTAGAATGGGATGATAAGTTACTTCAAGCTTTAAACATTCCAAAAGTAATGTTACCAACTGTGCGTAGTTCATCTGAGGTTTATGGATATACACACACCATTAGTGGTCAAGAAGTTGGAATTCCAATCGCTGGCATCGCTGGTGATCAACAAGCGGCATTATTTGGGCAAATGTGTGTAGAGGTTGGACAGGCTAAAAATACCTACGGCACAGGTTGTTTCCTGCTGATGAATACAGGAAAGAGGATGGTTCAATCTGAGCATGGTTTGTTGACTACCATTGCATGTGGTGCAAAAGGTGAAGTGAACTACGCATTAGAAGGTGCTGTGTTTAATGGTGGTTCATGTGTGCAATGGCTGCGCGACGAGCTTAAAGCAATCAATGATTCTTATGATTCTGAGTATTACGCAACCAAAGTAAAAGACAGTAATGGCGTGTATGTTGTTCCTGCCTTTACAGGTTTAGGTGCGCCATATTGGGATCCAACTGCTCGTGGTGCAATTCTTGGAATCACACGTGGTGTGAGTATTGAACATATTATTCGTGCGACCTTGGAATCCATTGCTTATCAAACACGTGATGTATTAGATGCAATGCAACAAGATTCTGGCGAAAAGTTGCGTACACTACGCGTAGATGGTGGTGTAACAGCGAATAACTTCTTGATGCAATTCCAAGCGGATATTCTTTCGACTTCAGTTGAACGTCCAGCAATGAAAGAAACCACGGGAATGGGAGCTGCCTTTTTGGCTGGTTTAGCTGTCGGTTTTTGGTCGGATTTAAACGAATTGAAGAGTAGAATGTCGATCGAACGAACCTTTACACCAGAGTGCAGTCAGGATCAAACTGAAAAACTGTACAAAGGTTGGCTAAAAGCTGTCGGACGTACTCGAGATTGGGCAGAAGATTAAGCTAAAATAGTCGGATATAATATGCCGTAAATAACACAGGATTGATGAGCATGAGCTTGATACTACGCCAACAGAAAACCCTCGAATTAGTACGAGAACGTGGTTATATTAGTATTGAAGAACTTGCTCAACATTTCGATGTTACACCTCAAACGATTCGTCGTGATATTAATCAATTAGCGGATGAAGGGCTTTTGCGCCGTTATCATGGCGGCGCTGCGCATGATTCAAGTGTTGAAAATACAGAATATACGATGCGTGTCGGGCATATGCTTGAGCAAAAAAGAACAATTGCTGAAGCTGTTGCTGCTGCCGTTCCAGATCACGCTTCTTTATTTATTAATATTGGTACCACAACCGAAGCGATTGCTCATGCACTACTGAACCACACAGGCTTAAAAGTCATTACTAATAACCTGAATGTTGCAAAGATCCTGAGCACAAAAGAGGATTTTGAAGTTTTGATTGCCAGTGGTCGTGTTCGTCCAGATGGTGGTGTGATTGGTCAAGCAACCGCTGATTTTTTTAAACAGTTTAAAGCGGATTATGCGCTTATTGGGATTAGTGGAATTGAAGAAGATGGCACATTGCTTGATTTTGACTTTCAGGAAGTGTGTGTCTCTCAAGAAATTCTTTCAAGTGCACGCCAAGTTTTTTTAGCCGCGGATAGCAGTAAATTTGGGCGTAATGCGATGATTCGATTAGGTTCACTTAAGCAAGTGGATTGTATTTTTACTGATCAACAACCAAATGAGCAATTTATAAAAACCATCCGAGACTTAGATGTTGGTTTGATTGTTGCAAAATAAATCTTCATTTTCGAAAAATTGTTACTTTTCTTGAGTTAATCAATTTAACTCAAGATATATTCAATAAAAATTATATTTTTCTTATAAATAAATGCGGTTACTGTTTTTTTAAATTTTTAGTCTCTCCACTGAATTTTACCATTTATCTAAAAATGTCGATAGATTGGCATTTTTTGATCTATTTTTCATTGTTTATTTTCGATTTATATGTTTAAATTTTCATTATCGAAAAATAATGAAAATTTGCGGTGATTTATGCAAACTTCTCCTCAGACAAATGAAAAAATCTATGACCTTGCGGTCATTGGTGGTGGTATCAATGGTGTTGGTATTGCGGCTGATGCTTCAGGACGTGGTTTGTCGGTATTCTTGTGTGAAAAAGATGATTTAGCGAGTCATACTTCTTCTGCAAGCAGTAAGCTTATTCATGGTGGTTTACGTTATTTAGAACACAAAGAATTCCGTTTAGTGCGTGAAGCATTAGCTGAGCGTGAAGTGCTATTGGCTAAAGCTCCGCATATTATTCGCCCAATGCGTTTTATTATGCCGCATCGCCCACATCTTCGCCCTGCATGGTTGATTCGCACGGGTTTGTTCTTCTATGACCATTTAGGTAAGCGTGAGAAATTATTGGGTTCAAATAATGTCTATTTTAAAGAAGATAGTCCTTTAAATTCTGCGATAACACGTGGTTTTGAATATTCTGATTGTGCTGTTGATGATGCTCGTTTGGTCGTACTCAATGCGATGCATGCCCGTGAAAAGGGTGCTGATATTGTAACTCGTACTCGTTGTTTGTCTGCACGAAGAGATGGGCAGTATTGGGTTGTTGATTTAGAAAATGAACATGGTCAATTCCAAATTCAAGCAAAGGCATTGGTCAATGCTGCTGGACCTTGGGTAGCACAATTCATCAAACAAGATTTAGAGCTAAAATCACCTTACGGTATTCGCTTGATTCAAGGTAGTCATATCATTGTGCCGAAACTGTATGAAGGTGACAAAGCATTTATTATGCAAAATGATGACCGCCGTATTGTGTTTGCGATTCCGTATTTAGATCAATACACCATGATTGGAACTACGGATCGTGAATATCAAGGTGATCCTGCGCAAGTACAAATTACTCAAGCAGAAACAGATTATCTGCTTGAAGTGAGCAATGCACATTTCAAAAAACAGCTTACTCAAGCGGATGTTATCTGGACATTTGCTGGGGTGCGTCCACTCTGTGATGATGAATCGGATAATCCCTCTGCAATTACGCGTGACTATACTTTAGCTTTATCTAAAGAGAACGATGAACAAGCGCCATTGCTTTCAGTATTTGGTGGAAAGTTAACAACTTATCGAAAATTAGCTGAGTCAGCTATGCAGCAGTTAAAAGCATTCTTCCCTGAAATGAAGGGGAGTTGGACTGCAACAGAAGCTTTACCTGGTGGCGAAAATATGGAGTCTGTTGAACAGTTGATGCGAGAAATTCGTGCACAAATCACTGATGCATCAGAAGCTTTAGTTAAGCGTTGGGCATCAGCTTATGGTTCACGTATTTGGAATATTTTGGGCGAGAAAAGTTCAGTTGAGCAACTTGGACAGCACTTTGGACAAGGTTTGTATGCACGTGAAGTGGATTATTTATGTGATGCTGAATGGGTAACTACGAGTCAGGATGTATTATGGAGACGTTCTAAACTAGGACTTAGCTTCACGCAAAAAGAAACCGAAACTTTGGATGCTTATCTGATTGTAAAAACACATAACAACGAAGCTGCTTAAAAAGCGCTATAGCAGTATCTAAGCGCTGTCTTTAAAAAAGCCCTTTATCTAAATAACCTGAGTTCGGCGAACTCAGGTTATTTACTGATAGATGTGCAGGGGGCTTTTGGGGATGCGAATATTGTCATTTATTCGATGTATTGATGATTTAAATCATTTATTAATTGATGCTTGATTTTAGAGTGTTTTGATGAAAACCGTACGTGGGCAAATTGCTCATTTGATTAGTGGCTGAGTAGAGTTATGGTCGTAACAGTTCATTGCATGCAAATTGCGTAGGTTTAAATAGACACGAAGCATCCATTTAACGCCTGAATTAGGTGCCGCTTTCGACATTACTAAGCACCGCTGATTTCACGATTTCTGAGTAAAGTGATATAACAAAATCATCAGTTAGTAACGAAACAAGCTCATCGTAGGCTAGCTTTGTATACTTTTTTATCTCTATTTCCTTCGTCATAGAGTGTGTATTCGTTATCTTGTTTAAAGATAAAGAAAAGAAACGGACTAGCAGGATTTTTTTCATCTAGGACGATAACAATAGACTTTCTATCATCGTATGCATGCACAAGCCAATTAGTACCACCATATGTTTTATTTAATGAGCCAATTGAGTCGGCTCAGGAGTGCCTTGTTAGGGGGCATTACAGGCTAAACATTTGCAGGACTTTGTTAAGACGCCTCTCATAAGCCTGATCATTTTTACAATTGGTAGCCAGTTGGTGACAGAACGTTTTTAATGCTTCAAGGAACACCAAATAAATGTCTTCTATATGAACTGGAATATGTTTACCACCGTCTATTAAAGGCGTTGTGGATGCAAATAACTTGGCTTGTGGCGATTCTTTGGCGCCAGCGTAATACTGTAATTCTTTTGCTTTATTGTCGTTGGATAGATCAGATTGGGACGTGAAGGTGTGAAGCACTGCACAGCGCGCCGCCCAAAAATCTAACTCGTTAAAGTTAATGCGAGGGTCGCCAAGCATGTATTTTTTTACCCAATTCTTGAATGAATCGCCTGTTGCTTTAATTTGTGATGGCGGTGCGTCTAGTAGCCCCATTGCATCTATGCACGAATACAGCAAAACCAGCATTTGCCCATATAGCTTTGCGCCGTAAAGAAGGTTTAAACCATGTAAACTGTTGCTAAGGTATTTTTCGATTCTGCTATCTATTTCGAGTGACATAAGTCTGCTTTGCCCCCTAACTATTCTTATGCGGTAGTGGTGATACATAAGATTCCAAATTCTGCTGCATAAGATACCTCATTGATTGAAAATGGAATAAAAATAATTAATTTTTGAACCTTAGACTCTCAGATGAAGTGCAACAGAGATTAATTTAACTATTTTCATTTTAGGTTATTCAACAGTCTTAATAACAATATTATTCATATTTGTATAAGCTTCTTCTGAACATGTTGTTTTCATTGATATATCTATATAAATTCTGGAGAAATCTGTATCAAAAAACCACAACTCCCATTGATCCATTTCCGTATTGGCATACCTATGTAAGAGTTTAATCATTTGGGTAAACTCTTTTTCTGTTAATCTCTTTTTATTTTCCATGAGAACCTAACTACTCTTATATGGCAGAGGTGACACATAAGATGCTAAAACTTGCTGCATAAGACACCTGATTTATTAAAATGAAATAAAATAATTGATTTATTTGGACTAAAAACTATCATCGAATAATAAAAATAACAAGGATAATAAATGTCAGTTCAACAGCCCAAATTACTTGATTTAGTTAGATAGTGTATGCATTAAGCATATTAGTTATAGGGTTGGATAGGTCTGTTATTTAAGATATCTCTAACCGTGATGAAACCAAAATTTTCGCTTCTCTGACATGTCACTACTTTGATGGTTTGTGGCGTTTCTTTGGTTGAGTTGTTTAATTTTGCACTACAATTGCTTTAGTAACTACTTACAAATGTGTTGTACATCGTTACTGAATCCGCCAAATAAAAAAGGCCGCCGAAGCGACCTTTTCAAATCTCCCTTAATCCCTCTTTAATCAAGAGGGAAACTAGAGTGATTAAGCAGATTTAACAGCTGCTAATAATTCATTTTGACGATCTTTAAGTGCTTGCGGTAAGCGATCACCAAGTTTAGTGAATAACTCAGTATGGCTTTCAAGCTCTTTGATCCATTGATCTTTATCTTGAGCTGTAACAGTGTTGAATTGCTCTTTAGAGAAATCAATACCAGTCCAGTTCAACTGTTCATAAGTTGGAACATAACCGATTGGTGTTTCAGTCGCTTCAGCACGACCTTCACAACGATCAATAATCCACTCAAGAACACGCATGTTTTGACCAAAACCAGGCCATACGAAATTGCCTTCAGCATCGCGACGGAACCAGTTTACATTAAAGATTTTTGGTAATTTGTTACCAGCAGCTTCTGCTTTAGCACCAACTTCTTGACCGAGTTGTAACCAGTGACCAAAGTAGTCAGCCATGTTATAACCAGCGAAAGGAAGCATTGCAAATGGGTCACGGCGAACAATACCTTGTTGACCAACAGCAGCAGCAGTTGTTTCTGAACCCATTGTTGCAGCTTTATAAACGCCATCAACCCAGTCAAAAGCTTCAGATACTAAAGGTACTGTATCTGCACGACGACCACCGAAGATGAATGCAGAGATTGGTACACCTGCTGGATTTTCCCAGTCAGCATCGATAGAAGGGCATTGACCAGCTGAAACTGTAAAGCGAGCATTTGGATGAGCTGCTTTTTCACCTTCAACGTGAGGCTGACCTTTCCAGTTGGTTAAGTTTGCTGGAACTTCTTTAGAAAGACCTTCCCACCAAATTTCACCGTTATCTGTTACAGCAACGTTCGTATAGATAACATCTTTAGTTAACGTAGCCATACAGTTCGGGTTGGTTTTGGTATTTGTACCAGGTGCAACACCGAAGAAACCCGCTTCTGGATTGATTGCATATAAACGACCATCTTCACCTGGTTTGATCCAAGCGATATCGTCACCTACAGTTTCAATCTTCCAACCTTCATAACCTGCCGGTGGAATCAACATAGCAAAGTTCGTTTTACCACACGCAGAAGGGAATGCCGCAGCGATGTAGTGTTTCTCACCTTGTGGATTGGTTACGCCTAAAATAAGCATGTGCTCAGCTAACCAACCTTGCTCACGACCCATTGCAGAAGCAATACGTAAAGCTAGGCATTTTTTACCAAGTAAAGCATTACCACCATAACCAGAACCGTAAGACCAGATTTCACGAGTTTCTGGGTAATGAACAATGTATTTTTCATTGTTACATGGCCAAGCGACATCTTTTTGACCATCTTTCAATGGAGCAGCAACCGTATGAACACATGGGATAAACTCACCATCTGTACCTAATACGTCATAAACTGCTTTACCCATACGCGCCATTTTTGTCATGCTGACAGCAACGTAAGGTGAATCTGTTAATTCGATACCGATGTGTGCAATATGGCTTCCTAAAGGACCCATAGAGAAAGGAACTACGTACATGGTACGACCTTCCATTGCGCCATCAAATAAGCCGTTTAATTTCGCACGCATTTCAGCAGGCGCAACCCAGTTGTTTGTTGCACCAGCATCTTCTTGATTTTCAGAGCAGATATATGTGCGATCTTCAACACGAGCAACATCAGAAGGGTCAGAATTTGCAAGATAAGAACCAGGATGTTTTTCTTGGTTAAGTTGTTGCATGGTGCCGTTAGCGATCATCAAGTCGATCAGACGTTGATATTCTTCCGCGCTTCCGTCACACCATTCGATTTTTGCTGGTTTGGTTAATTTTGCAATTTCTTCCACCCATGCAATAAGCTTAGGGTGACGAACGAATTCTGGTGCGTTCACTTGGGTCATGGTGATGCCTTTTTAAAGTGTGTACGACGTACAATTCTATTCATTGGATGACAATGAAAATAGATGAAGTAAAAAAAGTGGCTGTATTAAAGCATAAAATCGTAAAAAAAATAAGACTACCGTGCTTGATAGAGTATTAATCTAAGAGTGTATATTTATGGGTAACATATTGTTTTTACGTAAATTGAGTATTTTTTAGTCCTATATGTAATTTTTTTATGTGTATTATTTTTATTTTAAATTACTATTAAAAACAATTGGATAGGTTTGTTTATTTTTTTGAGAATTATTATTGATAAATTGAATAATGCTCATCCAAAATTTACATAAACAAACTTTTAATTGTTGATTTTATAAACAAAAATACTGGTGATTTATCTTTAAGGCTGTTAGGTATGACTCAGAATTTACGGCCCTTGTCCATAATTTACAATCAAAAGTCTGGCTTTCATGCAGCACAGCAAGAAGACCAGTATGAAGCTCTTATGGCTTTTTGGAGTCAAAAAGGATTTGAAATTCAGGTTTTTGAATTAAATCCGCACATGAATTTTGATGAAATGATGAATAATGTTTTATCTCGACATCAACAAGAACATGCGCGTGGCGTAGTTGTTGCTGCAGGTGGTGATGGTACATTAAATGCTGTAGCAAAAAAGTTAATGCATACCAATATTCCAATGGGAATAATGCCTTTAGGTACGTTTAATTATGTTGCACGTGCTTTAGATATTCCGATTGATGTGGCTCTAGCAGCAGAAGTAATCGCAGTGGGTCAACCACGCGAAGTTCATGTTGCAACGATTAATGATCAAATTTATTTGAACAATGCCAGTTTAGGTTTGTATCCTTTATTCATTAAAAAGCGTGAACTTTATAACCAGTATTTAGGGCGCTTTCCTCTACATGCCTATACTTCGGCGTTAGATGTGTTACTGCGTGAACATAAATCATTAAAACTCGCACTTACTGTGGATGGGCAAAAATATCCTGTAGCTACTCCGTTAATATTCTTTGGTAATAATCAGTTGCAATTAGAGGATATGAAATTAAGAGTTGCCGAGTGTGCTGCAAAAGGCAAGTTAGCTGGAGTTGTTGTTGCTAAAAGTGACCGAATCAGTTTATTAAAAATGTTATGGAAACTTGTTCAAGGGGAAATTGATCAAGCATCGGACGTCTATTCTTTTTGTGCCGAACAAATACAGGTTGACTGTAAAAAGGCCAAACTTACTGTTGCAGTCGATGGGGAATTAGTGGATATGCAACCACCTTTAACGTTCTCAGTAAAAAAATCAGCCTTGAAAGTGATGGTTCCAAATGTTGTTACACCTATCTGATCTACATTTTGGTACTGAGCGTGAAGAATGTATTCAAGCGATACAACTGTTTTGCCAACAAAAACGCCCAGAGGCAATTATAATCAGTGGTGATTTAACCCAGCGTGCGCGTTTTAAGCAATTTTATGATTGCCGTCAGTTTTTAGATTCTTTGCATATTCCATATCTTGTTGTGCCAGGTAATCATGATATTCCCCTTTATCATGTCTGGAATCGCTTCTTCTCTCCATTTGTACGTTACCAAGCATTTTTTGGTCGTTTAGAGTCCACTTTAGAAACGGAGCATTTTTATATTGTTGGTATGAATAGTATTCGTCGGAGATATCATACCCGAGGGCATATTTCCCTTAAGCAAATTCATGAAACGGATACCAAGCTAAAAAATGCACCCACAAATAAAATAAAATTGGTCACTTTCCATCAGCCTTTTTATACCTTCCCAAATGAACATGGAGATAAAGATTGTCCTGTGCTTGCTAAAATTGCATTAGAACGTTGGGGTGAGACAGGGTTGTTTGGTTTATTACATGGGCATCTACATAAAGTTGCAGTTCATGATTTAAATCAAATTTTTCAATTGGGATTTAACCATCCTATTTTAGATATTCATGCTGGAACAGCAACTTCAAATCGTTTGCGTTTTGGATTCTCAAATAGTTTTAACGTGATTTTAGATGACGGAACAATTGAGCATTATTGGTTTGATGAAAAACAGAAAATCTTTCTTCGATCATGAAATGGTGCTTAATTCAGCAAGATCATGTGATTGTGTTGAAAAAAACATCTTTAAATAGATTTTTTTTTAATTTCCCCCTTGAAGCCATTTTTTTTAACCCCACAAAAGTGGCATATCAAAATTTTATATGTGTTGCCATGAATTGGCGACATACATTAATCAATAAGACTAAGTCTGATGGAGTTAAATATGAGCAACATTCGTCCATTACATGATCGTGTTGTGATTCGTCGCGTAGAAGAAGAAACTAAAACGGCTGGTGGTATTTTACTTCCAGGTTCTGCTGCTGAGAAGCCTTCTCAAGGTGAAATCATTGCAGTAGGTAATGGTCAGATTACTGACAATGGCGTTCGTGCTTTAGACGTTAAAGTTGGTGACAAAGTATTGTTCGGTACTTATGCAGGTACAACAGTAAAAGTAAGTGGTGAAGAACTCTTAATCATGAAAGAGTCGGACATCTTAGCTGTGCTTGAAGGCTAACTCGACACATAACTCAAATTTATTTTCAGATTCAGTATTTAAAAAGATTCGGAGTTTAACATGTCAGCTAAAGACGTAAAATTTGGTGATTCAGCTCGCTCAAAAATGATTGCAGGCGTTAACGTGCTTGCAGATGCAGTAAAAGTAACTTTAGGTCCTAAAGGCCGTAACGTTGTCATCGACCGTTCTTTCGGTGCGCCACACATCACTAAAGATGGTGTAACAGTTGCGAAAGAAATTTCTTTAAAAGACAAGTTTGAAAACATGGGTGCTCAACTTGTTCGTGAAGTTTCTTCTAAAACCAATGACATCGCAGGTGATGGTACAACAACGGCAACTGTACTTGCTCAAGCAATTTTAAATGAAGGGATCAAATCTGTAACTGCAGGTATGAACCCAATGGATTTAAAACGCGGTATCGACATCGCAGTGAAAACGGTTGTTGAAAATATCCGTACCAATGCAAAACCTGCTGATGATTTCAAAGCAATTGAACAAGTAGGTTCAATCTCTGCGAACTCTGATACGACTGTTGGTAAACTTATCGCTCAAGCGATGGAAAAAGTAGGTAAAGAAGGTGTTATCACTGTAGAAGAAGGTTCTGGCTTCGAAGACGCATTAGACGTTGTAGAAGGTATGCAGTTCGACCGTGGTTATATCTCTCCATACTTCGCGAACAAGCAAGATACTTTAACTGCTGAACTTGAAAATCCGTTCATTCTTCTTGTTGATAAAAAAATCAGCAATATCCGTGAATTGATTACTGTATTAGAAGCTGTCGCTAAAACAGGTAAACCACTTCTTATCATCGCTGAAGATGTTGAAGGCGAAGCGCTTGCTACACTTGTTGTGAACAACATGCGCGGTATTATCAAAGTATGTGCGGTTAAAGCACCTGGTTTTGGTGACCGTCGTAAAGCAATGCTTCAAGACATCGCGATCTTGACTGGCGCGACTGTTATTTCTGAAGAAGTCGGCATGTCTTTAGAGCAAGCTTCTCTTCAAGATTTGGGTACTGCACACAAAATTACTGTATCTAAAGAAAACACAGTAATTGTTGATGGTGCGGGTAATGCTGCACAAATCGCTGAACGTGTTCAACAGATTCGTGCGCAAATCGAAGAATCTACTTCTGAATACGACAAAGAAAAACTTCAAGAACGCGTTGCTAAATTAGCGGGCGGTGTTGCAGTCATCAAAATTGGTGCAGCAACTGAAGTTGAAATGAAAGAGAAGAAAGATCGTGTTGACGATGCACTTCACGCAACTCGCGCAGCAGTTGAAGAAGGTGTTGTAGCAGGTGGTGGTGTTGCACTGGTACGTGCTGTAAACGTATTGGATGGTTTAAAAGGTGCAAACGAAGATCAAACTGCGGGTATCAACATTTTACGTCGTGCGATCGAAGCGCCACTTCGTCAAATCGTTTCGAATGCTGGTGATGAGCCATCAGTTGTAATCAATGCAGTTAAAGCGGGTGAAGGTAACTTCGGCTATAACGCTGCAACTGGTGAATATGGCGATATGTTGGAAATGGGTATTCTAGACCCTGCTAAAGTAACGCGTTCTGCACTTGAGCACGCAGCTTCTGTTGCTGGTTTAATGTTGACAACTGAATGCATGATTACTGACATTCCAGAAGACAAACCAGCTGGTCCAGATATGGGCGGTATGGGTGGTATGGGCGGAATGATGTAATTACATCTTCTTCCTAGATTAAAAAAATCCCTGCATTAGCAGGGATTTTTTTACGTTTGTAGAATAGAAAAAGTCTAACTAACAAGTTATTAATAATCTGATTGATATTTATAAAACTAAGAATTGAATAGAAAACAAATTATTGGAGCTATAAATGAATAAATTCTTTTATTTCATGATCGGTTGTGGTTTCTTGAGCTGTCCAGCTTATGCTGAAAGTATTAAACATTCATTGAATGGAGAGACTAAATTCTTTATCAATATTTATGGCTTTGCAGCAGATATTGATGGAGTAGTTGGTTATCAAGGATTGAATTATCAAGTTGATCAACCATTTAAAGATACGCTTGAAGCTCTAGACAAAGCGTTGATGGGGCATTTTGAAATAAATAAAGGAAAATGGGGTGTTTTTTCAGATATCCAATATGTAAAAACTGAGGAAAAAAAAGATCTACTCCCTTTTCCTGTTGCATTATCCACCAAAGTGAATTTAAGTAATTTAGGTATCTATTATCGAGCTTATGAACAATTTGCGGATGCAAAAGGTTTAGTTATCGAGCCGACCTTAGGTTTTAACTATACAGATTTAGAGGCAGATTTATCTGCTTTAGGTATGCAAGTTTCAGTTGGAAAAAGTTGGACTGAGTATTTTGGTGGGGTACGGATAAAATATAATACGGATTCGTCTTGGAATTTAGCCGCCCAATATACGTATGGGATTGAGCAGACCCAAATCGCACAAGCATATTTAGGTTATCGTCAAAATATATGGACCACTCCGATCAATTTTAGAGTGGGCTATCGTTACGTATCACAAGATTACAAAGATGGTGCCTTTAAATGGGATACCGTACAACAAGGGCCAGTAGTCGGAATTGGTGTTGCTTTTTAAGGTCAATTTGATGGTAAATGAGAGAATAAATCGACATATGATTCATTCTCTCCAATCATGGTTATTTAAGTAAAATAATCATCCACGTACAAAAGATAATCGCAAGAGAAACAAATTGAGCCGCACTGCCCATATCTTTAGCATTTTTAGAAAGTTGATGTTTTTCCAAAGAAATACGATCAACTACAGCTTCAATCGCAGAATTAAATAATTCAACAATGATTGCGAGTAAGCAAACAGCAACCATGAGTGCTTGTTCTAATGCTGATACATGAACAAAAAAACTGATTGGGATCAAAATTAAATTAAGCAAAAGGACTTGTCTAAAAGCGGCTTCATGGCTAAATGCAGCTTTAAACCCTGCAAGGGAATAGCCTGTTGCATTAAAAATACGTTTGATACCACTTTTGCCTTTATAGGGAGAGTAAGGCGTCATAATAAAACTGCTTATGAAGAAAACACTACTATTATAAAATTAAAAATAAGACAGAGGATTGGCAATAAGTCGCATGATTGCATCAAAAATGTAGTGTTTCTCGCCATTTTAACTGGAACATTCAGATTTGATTTGTCAATTTACTTTGCGCTAAGGATAATAAGCACATACAAATCGATGGAAAGTATTGCATGAAAATTATCGCAGATGAAAATTTGGCATTTACCGATTATTTTTTTGCAGATTTTGCTGAAATACAGCATAAAGCAGGGCGCACCTTGACTCATAACGATGTTCAAGATGCCGATGCACTTTTGGTTCGCTCAGTGACTAAAGTGAATCATGCCTTAATTGATCAGACCAAGATTCAATTTGTGGGTAGTGCGACAATTGGTACAGATCATTTAGATATTCAAGCTTTGGAACAGCAGCATATTGCATGGAGTAATGCTGCGGGCTGCAATGCGCAAGCCGTTGCTGAATATGTGATTACTGCTTTATTGCATTTGAATATCGACTTATTAGAACAAGAGAAAGCTTTTACATTAGCAATTGTTGGCTTAGGCAATGTAGGGAGTCGACTCGCAGTGATGGCTCAATTGTTGGGCTGGAATGTGATTGGCTATGACCCTTATGTGCAATTAAGTCATATTGAAAATGTTTCATTTCATGAGTTATTAAAACGGGCAGATGCGATTTCAATTCATGTCCCTTTAACCTTAGCTGGTGATTATCCAACGCAACATTTGTTCAGCGATGCTACGTTTGCTGTAATGAAAGCATCCGCAATTTTGATTAATAGTGCGCGTGGTCCAGTGATTCAACAATCTGCATTGATGAGCGATATTAAAAAAAATAATCGTAAAGTTGTCTTGGATGTCTTTGAGTTTGAACCAGAGATTCCAGCGCAATTGCTGGATTTATTGGCTTTAGCAACCCCGCATATTGCAGGGTATAGCCTTGAAGGCAAAGCGAGAGGAACGCAGATGATTTATGAGGCATTTTGCGATAAATTTTCTTATGAAGCCTCAAAGCGTTTTGAGAGTCAATTGCCTCAAGTAGAACAATATTTCGGGCAGCAGGATTTAAAAGCTGCGCTTAAACAACATCTTACTCAGATTTACGATATTGCTGAAGATGATAAACAATTAAGAGCTGGTGTTCAAAATGCTAAAGTTGAACAAAAAGCATTTGATTTACTTCGTAAAAATTATCCTTTACGCCGTGAATGGGCGGCACACGGTGGACCAAAAGCATGAGCCAAGATATGAAATCCTATCAACCGACTTGTTCTATTGAGGCATTAAAAGCACGTGCAGAGATGTATCAAAAGATTCGTCAGTTTTTTGCGGAGCGTAAGGTATTAGAGGTTGAAACACCTGTTTTGTCTCAAGCTGCTGTAACTGATGTTCATTTGGCATCTGTACAAGTACAACGTCATATTCATGGAAAATTAAATACTCAATACTTACAGACTTCACCTGAATTTCCAATGAAACGTTTATTGGCCAGTGGTAGTGGAGCAATTTATCAAATCTGTAAAGTATTCCGTGATGATGAGCATGGGCGTAAGCATAATAGCGAATTTACCATGCTGGAATGGTATCGACCAGGTTTAGATTTAAAAGCTTTAATGCATGAAACAGCAGATTTACTAGAAGTGTGTTTGGCACATCGTTTTGGTGAAGTTCGTCCGTATATTTTGAGTTATAAGCATGCTTTTCAAGATCGTTTAGATATTAATCCTTTACAAGCGAATTTAAAGCAACTTAAAGAAACTGCGAATCGTGTAGGACTCAATCTTGATTTAGGAAATGATCGCTTGGGTTATATAGATTTATTATTTTCGCATTTCGTTGAACCAAGTTTAGGCTTTGATGCACCTGTATTTTTAACTGATTTTCCGCCTGAAATGGCATCGTTGGCTAAGGTGAAAACAGATGAGGATGGTGAATTAGTCGCAGCACGCTTCGAGGTATACATTGAGGGTTTAGAGCTTGCCAATGCCTATGATGAGCTTTTAGATGCCAAAGTTTTAGCTGAACGTTTTGACGCCGATAATATCGAGCGTGCTCAACAAGGATTACCCGTTATTCCAACGGATCAACATTTGTTAGCAGCTTTACCCCACATGCCAGATTGTTCAGGAATTGCACTTGGAATTGATCGTTTACTGATGGTTGCGATGAATAAGATGAAAATTGATCAAGTGATTACTTTCCCAGCGGAGATTGCTTAGAAACTTTGATCTTTACACGCTTATAAAAACTGCATCAATAATTGAATTAACTCACTTTGTCGATGCGTTTTGGTTTTCTTGAAAATCGCTTGTAGATGTTTTTTGACAGTATCAGCCTGAATATCGTGTGAGAGAGCAATTTCTTTGGTGGTTTTACCCTCAAGTAATTGCTCACATATTTTGTGTTCTACAGGTGTGAACATAAAAAGCTGAGTACATATTTCTCGTTGATATTTAGGTTTATGTTTTAAACCAGAAAATGTGGCGAGTAAAACTGGACGTAGCCCAAAAATCTTGTGTGTTTTTTCTGGACTTAATAAATCCAGTGTTAAGAATAAATGATCATCAACCATCATAATTTTACTACGTTCAGCGTAGCTTAAGTCATGATGACGTTTATGCAGGCGTTCTAGCTCAATCAGGTTTAACTCAAATTGTTGTTGGCTACTTTCATTGAATGCAAAACGACGTTGTTTGATTTGGATCAATTTACTATTTTCCAATAGCTGTTTTGCTTCTGTATTCAATTCAAGAATATCGCCATTCAAATTAATAATCGCAATTGGCTGATTCATTTTTTGAATTAATTGTGACCCGAGTAAGGTCATTGTCGAGTATTCAAAATGATGTCGATATTGTTGAATTTTCTGCTGTAGTATCGGTAATAACTCATAAATCGGCTGTAATTCAGAACAACTCAAAGCACCTCGTTCAGGGCTAGTCAAAAATGAAAGCATGACACAAACTTTATGATCATGAAGAATTTGTATTGCTGAACAAAAACGTAAATTTAGGGGTTCTAATACTTGTTGATAGACTTGAGTTTGAAGAATTTCATCTTCTGCGAAATGTTGAATACAATGCATCCAACCTTGCAATGGCGCCAATAACATTTTGTTTAAGCGAGGATCATCATCTATATCTAAACGAATTTGTTTTAGTGCGGCTTGTTCAAGTTGATGTTCATCAAAATCAACGCCATGATGAACACTAAAAGATAGTGCTTGTACTTCAAGATCAACTGCGAGTAGTTGAGAGGCTTGAAGATTAAAATGTTGATTTAGTTGTTCTAATAAAATAATCCAATCATCAGCATGCTGTACCTTATTTAAGATTTCCATGACATTACTGTGTTGGCTTAGATCCATTCAAAAATCTCATTAAAATAAATAGAATACATTTCCATGTAGTTTATATGGGTTTTAATTAAATGAAATCAGTAACTGAAATATATTCTAGTTTTATTTATACAATTTGATGAGATGAATCGTTTAGAAGAAAAAATTGAATAAACTTTACTATTTGATAAAAATGCCTAAGCCTTATCAAAGCCTAGGTGAGATTGAATTTAACAACGTCCTTTTTTAGCCTGTCCTGGAGGACAAAAATCACCATGACGATCATGGTGATTGTCTGGATCAACAATCACACTGCCATGAGGAGTATGTACGGCACAGGCAGATAAGCTAAATGTAATTAAAGTACTGAAGCAAAGCAGTATTATTTTCAGCATTGCATCCTATTTTTATTGCTTTCTCATTTACTTTAAATTGATCCAAACTTTTCGACTAGCTTAATGACGCATGTTTTTAATAGAGATTTGTATCATTCGGCTGAACGTAAAATAGTTCTAAATCCCACATGGGTTGCTGCCAAATCAAACTCTTGTGGATAACGACTACTGTTCCGATAACGGGCGCAAAAGTTGGAGGCACATAAAAAAGAACCACCTTTAAGTACATATTGCGTTGCGGTGCTATTTTTTTGACGCAGTTCCGCATAATTGCCCATGTGCTGATCATGTGCGCCGTGATAAGCAGAAGAGGTCCATTCCCAGACATTGCCAATCATATCGAATAACTTAAAAGCATTGGAAGGGTAACAACCGACGGGTGCCACGCTTTGGAAATGGTCCTCAACGCTATTCTGGAAAGGAAACTCACCTTGCCAATAATTCGCTTGTGGGTGTTGATGAGCATCTTGTGGCGCTTGGTGTAAAGAAGTATCGCTTTTCGAACCTGCTTTGGCGGCATATTCCCATTCTTGCTCTGTAGGTAAATCCCGACCTAACCAAACAGCATAGTGTTCAGCATCATTTTTAGTGACATAGCGAACTGGCTCTGAGGGAAGAGGGGCTTTACCTGCTGGACCATTGGGGTTTTTCCAAGTGTAATCTGCTTTCAACTGCCACCATTGTTTGGGGTTGTTCGCATCAGGCGAAAATACCGCTGCCTGCTTTTGTTTTTCTGCATCGGTGACATAGCCTGTTGCTTTGATGAAACTGGAAAACTGGGCAACCGTCACTTCGGTTTGATCGATCCAAAATCCTTTGACCTGACGTTGTGGTTTGCCAAAATTCAATTCATCAGGATAGGCAAGATTTGAACCCAGTTGAAATGAACCTTTAGGAACCCACACCATCCCCGCGGTTTTACTGTTTTGCCATGCCTCAGGTAAGCCCGAATACTGTTGGCATTGCTGTAATGAGCCCAGTTGAGCCTCAGTGCTGTTTTGTGTATGTGAGTGAGTGGTAGCAGGCTTAACTTTGCTACAGCCTGTCACAAGGGACAGGCTGCTGAGTGAAACTAAAAAGATAATCCTCTTCATTTAAGGAAATATTCCTTAACACCATTTTGTTGGGTGTATTGGTTATATACATTCACCAGCTCTTGTAACTTGGCTGGATTATCCTGAGCAAGGTTTTGCGTTTCACCTCGATCATTTTTCAAGTTGTATAGTTCCCAAGTTCCTGTGCCTAATTGAGGAGTGCCTTGTAATGCAATTTTCCAGTCCCCTTGACGGGCATATTTACTGCCATGTAATTCATCGGCAAAGCTAAAGTTGACTGGGCGAATGGCTTGGGCTTTATTGTCGAGTAGCGGTTTCCATGAGTAGCCACTTGGCGTATTGATCTGACGGCCTTTGTATTGACCTTGTGGGACGGCAATATTTGCGTAGTCGAGCACGGTTGGGAACACATCCAATACTGAGGCAAAACCATGATGAGTTGCTTGAGCCTTGGTTTGGTATGGCAGTTTTACAATTGCAGGTGCGGTGGTTGCACCTTCACCCGCAGTATCTTTCCATAGATGGAATGGTGCAGCGCTGACTTCCGCCCAGCGTGGTCCAACATAGTGATAAGAGCTTGATGTACCTACGTTATTTACGCTGTTATCAAAACCAGCTTCGGCACCATAACTGCGACGAATAAAGCCTTCCGCGCCATTATCTGAAACGAAGAAGATTAAGGTGTTGTCATATAAGTTATTACGTTTTAGATACTGAATCACACGACCAATATTGGCATCCAAATTTTCAACCATACCCGCGTAGATTTCCATTCTGCGTGCTTCAAGCGCTTTTTGCTCGGTTGAAAGTTCATTCCACTTACCGTATTTCTGTGGTGCATTTTGTGTGGCAATTGGTTCAGCCGCAGTAAAATTCGCTGGAATTAAGCCAAGCTGTTTTTGACGGGCAATTCGCGCATCACGAATCACATCATAGCCTGCATCATAAACACCGCGATAACGGTCACGATATTCAGCGGGTGCTTGTAAAGGCCAATGCGGTGCGGTGTAAGCAGCATAGGCAAAGAATGGCTTGCCTGAGTTTTTACCTGACTCGATATAACTGATCAATTTGTCTGTGAAGTAATTGGTAGAGAAGAAATCATCGGGTAAGGATGAAATCGGAATTTGCTTACCATCTTCGGTATAAGTGGCTTCACGCTTATAGGTACTCGGTGCTTGTTTGAAATGTAGGTCTAAGCCTTGCAATAATGTAAATGAGTGATCGAATCCTTTAGCATGTGCATTGGTTGCATCGGTCAAGCCTAAGTGCCATTTACCACTGATATAGGTTCGGTAGCCATTGTCTTTCAATACTTCTGCAATAGAGAGAGAACGTTCATTTAAATAGCCCTCATAACCCGGTTCATTTTGTAAGTGAGGCTTATTAAGTTCCGCCATTGCCCCAATACCTGCTAAATGGTGGTCAGTTCCCGAAATTAATTGTGAACGAGTTGGTGAGCAGGTTGGGGCAGTATGGTAATCCGTTAAAATACGACCTGCTCGTGTTAGTTCATCAATATTTGGTGTATGAATTTCCCCACCAAAAGCGCCTAAGTCTGAATAGCCTAAGTCATCGGCCATGATGAATAAAATGTTGGGTTGCTTCTTGGTTTCAACCACAGTATTTGAATTATCAGAATCATTGCTGCAAGCTGAAATTGACAAGATAAATAATGCAATAGAAAGTGTGCTAAGGAGACTATTACGAGACATTAGAATCGACTTAATTTTATAGAAGAATTATGGCGAGTTTAGAATGATGATTTTTATGATAAAAATAATTAAAATTTGATTATTAATCTTAAAAAAAGAAAAGCCCCAAAAAAGGGGCATGTATGATAAAAATTAAAATGGTATTTGAGTGAGTTGATTTAAAAAGTGCGGCAGCACTTTAGGTTCTAATAAAATTGTCATGACAACACCATACGCTGCTCCCCATAAGTGAGCGCTATGGTTGATATTTGTGTTGCCTCTTTTGCCAGACCAAATACTATAAGCGACATATAAAATGGCAAAAATAATGGCCGGAACGGGAATAAAGAAAACGAAAATGAGCTTCCATGGTTGAAACAGAATATAAGCAAATAACACTGCAGAAACAGCACCAGACGCACCTAAACTTGCCCAACGAATATCATGTCGATGTTTTAAATAGCTTGGTAAAATTGCTGCAATTAATCCACCTAAATAAAATAAGACAAAGCCTGTGTCATAAAAAAACTGACGATAAAAGCTTTCTATAATATTACCGAAGAAGAACAGCGTGACCATGTTAAAGAGTAAATGAGTACCATCAGCATGAACAAAACCATGTGTGATAAAGCGGTCATACTGTCCACGTTGAAGTGCAGGTGGCCAAAAAATTAAACGATTCATCACCGTTTGATTTGAGAAGGCTAACAAGGAAATCGCAACTGTAATGATGATCAGTGTCACAGTATGACTAAAGGGTAGATGTAACATAAATGTTTTAAAATTGATCAGTGTCTCAGCAATAATGCCATTAAAAACTTAATAAACAATGATCTTGCATAGAATTCCTACAAAAATGGTTGATTTTTTTTTATTACACTCCATCTTCGGTTAAGATAACGACATCAGCTTGAGGAATATTGTTATGTCGACTGAGAACACCAACACTGCCATTGCAGAAGAAATCCCAAACCTTTTGATTACTCCATCTGCGCAAGAGTATTTAAGTGATTTATTATCAAAGCAAAATACTCCAGGGATTGGCGTTCGTGTTTTTGTAGAGCATCCAGGTACACCGCGTGCAGAATGTTGTATGGCATATAGCGCACCTGATGAAGTAGTACCAACAGACTACAAACAGGAATATCCTGATTTTCCTGCTTATGTTGATGCACCATCCATTCCATATTTATTAGATGCTGTCATTGACTACAACAAAGACCGTTTTGGTGGTCAATTAACTTTCCGTGCCCCAAATTCAAAAGTGCCACGTGTTGGCCCAGATGCATCAATTGAAGAACGAATTACCTATATTTTACAATCGGAGATCAATCCAGGTTTAGAAGGTCATGGCGGTAATTGTAGTTTAGTTGAAGTGAAAGATGATCCTGAGCATGGGCTTACAGCTGTGTTAAAATTTGGTGGTGGTTGCCAAGGTTGCTCAGCAATTGATGTCACCCTTAAACAAGGGGTTGAAACGACATTACAACAGCATGTTCCAGAATTAAAGCGTGTGGTTGACCAAACTGATCACTCTCAGTCAGAAGGTGCGTACTTCAAGTAATAAAACTTGAAATTTATTGCATTATAAAAGCCCTGAATAGGGCTTTTTTTATTGTTTATTTAGTCAAATTTTATTTGATCATTATGTTCATGAATGTGTAATTTGAATTAAATAGTGAAAATATAAATAATAATTATTATCATTTATATTGAGTTTTATTGTTTCTTTGTTAGAATCTAGCCTAGTTTTTTAGCAAATCTTATGATTTATCTTAATTAGGTGGGAATATGTCTAATAAAATAGCACGCCATACATTACTCGCGACTTCAATTCTGAGTGGCATGATGACGTTTGCATATGCAGCAGAAACTACAGTTAATCAAAGTGGATTGGTTGAAAAATCAAATGAAAACGATGTTGTTAAACTGGAGACAATTGTTCTAACAGCAGAGGAACAAATTAAACAATCTCTCGGAGTTTCTAAGATCACTGCCGAAGATTTAGAAAAAATTCCAGTACGTAATGATATTTCTGAATACGTTCGTCGTATGCCAGGCGTTAACTTAACAGGGAATAGTGCAACAGGTCAGCGTGGAAATAATCGTCAAATTGATATTCGTGGTATGGGCCCTGAGAATACACTCATTTTGATTGATGGAAAGCCTGTTTCTTCACGTAACTCTGTACGCTATGGTTGGAAAGGAGAGCGTGATACACGGGGAGATTCAAATTGGGTGCCAGTAGAAGCAATCGAGTCTATTGAGGTTTTACGAGGTCCAGCAGCAGCTCGTTATGGTTCTGGAGCGGCGGGTGGTGTAGTCAATATTATTACTAAGAAAGTAACGAATGATACACATGGTTCCGTTGAGTTATATAGCAATCAACCTGAAGATTCCAAAGAAGGCGATTCTACTCGAGCAAGTTTCAATCTAAGTGGTCCAATCATTAAAGACATTTTATCTTATCGTTTATATGGTAATTACAATAAAACTGATTCAGATGCAGTAGATATTAATAAATCAATTGGCAGTCAGGCTGCTGGTCGAGAAGGGGTTAAAAATAAAGATATTGCTGGGCGTTTAGCTTGGCAAGCAACTGATGAACAAACAGTATTGCTTGATATTTCTTCTGGTCGCCAAGGTAATATTTATTCTGGAGACTCTCAATTAAATTCAAATGCAGAAACCGACCCAATTCTTTCTCAGCTTATTGGGAAAGAAACCAATACCATGTATCGAGATAGCTTGGCGCTAACTCATGAGGGAGATTGGGATTGGGGCAAAAGCAAATTGGTTGCGCAGTACGATAAAACACGTAATAAAAGACTTCCAGAGGGTTTAGCAGGAAGTGTTGAAGGAAAAATTAATAATTTAAATGATCGTGTTACATCTAAACTAGACACTTTAAGATTGAATGGTGAGCTAAATATTCCACTTGAGTATTATCTGCCCCAAGCATTGACCTTAGGTGTCGAATGGGTGGAAGATAAATTCACTGATCAGACCTCTACAACACAAGGCAAGGATCAAAGTGGTGCTGGCTATGGCGATCAGCTTGCAAAAGGTGATCGTAGTAAAATGGAATCACGAATTGCATCGGCATATATTGAAGATAACTTGAAAGTTACAGATATGACCGATGTTGTGGTCGGTTTACGTTTTGATGATCACAGTAAATCAGGCTCAAACTGGAGCCCAAGTTTAAACATAACACAAAAACTAAATGATCATTTTACTTTGAAAGGGGGGATTGCCAAAGCTTATAAAGCCCCGAATATGTACCAAAATGCTGAAGGTTATTTATTGAGTACCAATGGTAATGGTTGTCCTGCAAATATTGCATCGCGCTGTTTATTACAAGGTAATGGCGATTTAAAACCAGAAACCTCAATGAACAAAGAAATTGGGATTCAATTCCAAAAAGATGTTGTGAATGCCAGCTTAGCTTGGTTCCGTAATGATTATAAAAATAAGATTGTTGCTGGAACAGACATTGTTGGGACTGTGAATGGTTCAAGTACAAATGCAAATGGCGGCGTTACGCAAACGACTTGGAATATTCTTCGTTGGGATAATACACCAGAGGCATTGATTCAAGGGTTTGAAGGGAGTTTAGGGCTAGATTATGGCAATATCCGCTGGACCAACAATTTCACTTATATGATGGACTCTAAAGATAAGAAAACAGGAAATCCTTTGTCACTTGTTCCAAATTATACGATTAACTCAATTTTCGATTATGACATCACTGATCAATTGGATGTGAATTTTGTTTACACTCAATATGGTCGTCAAAAATCACGTCAATTCGCAGAAAATAGGATTGAAGCAGGTGTGGGTTCAGGTGGTACAAGTAGTGCGATTAAGCCAAGCGATGTAAAAAGTTATAGCTTAGTCGGTTTAAATATGGGCTATAAATTTAACAGTCAATTCAGCACTCGTCTTGGTGTAAGTAATTTATTTGATAAACAAATTTTAAGAGATAGTAACTCAATCAGTCAAACATATAACGAACCGGGTCGTGCTTATTATGCAAGTTTAAAATATTCATTCTAAGCAAACGACGATAAGGCAAGGCACTTTAAGTGCCTTGCTTTTTTAGTATTTCATGGACTTGTTCTGAGTAATAAAATTTTTCTAGATGTGCGCGTGCTCGTTGTCTTAAATACCCAGTTTGAATCACTTGCTGTAGCACGGGGAAGAGTAAATTATTCAATTCATTCTGAATTAAATCTTCATCAATATTTAGATCACGCAGTAACAAATCGAAAGTTCTCTCTTGGTTTCTTGCGTACCACGCATAGACCCCATCATGAACCTGCTGTTTTAAGTAAGGCGTTTGACGAATATGATCCCAGATTTCATGACCTAATCCCACGGTTTTAGGTAGGTCTTGAACTTCAAAGTAGTTTCGTAATACTGAAACTGGCATCAGTTTGATTTTATGCCAAAGATTTGCTTGGAAGTGATAGAGCTTGTCATCATTAAAATGTTGATTCAAAACTTTTTCGCTCATTTGGCTAATTTTTAAAATATTCTTTTGCAAATAATGACCAATAGTTTCATTCAGGTTGGAATCTGTGACTGTTTCTAAAACGGATTTGCCCATTTTCATGAAATGTCCTACGCCAGGAACGCGTTTAGACATGACCGAATTATCTAAGTAATCTTGGATTGAGTGTTGTATAAGCTGCGTAATCAAGGCTGAAAAAGCCGGATTATTGACGATAGTTTGAATTAAACGTTGCCGATGTCCAGCTTTTCCTGCGACGTATTGTGCAATTGAGTCGATGGTCAATACAGGAATAACCTCTTCAATTGTGGTGCTATCGTTCAGCGGATGAATCAATGCAAAACGAATATGCTCGGCAATTTGCTCAATTAGAAATGGACTTGCGGGCGTTGCTAGAATTTGCTTTTCGATCAGTTTAAAAATTTGTTCAAATGACCAAATATGTTGTAGCTGTTGCAACCGTAACCAATGATAGAATTGCTTAAACTCATATTGAATGGTTTCTGAATGTGAAAACTCTTGATCTAAAAAATCAAGTTGTGCATCAATTAGCTGTTCTATCATTGGATGTTTAGACATAAAACCTCAAATTCTTACTAAACTTATGGAGATGGTGCAGTTGCAGGCTTTTGTGTCTGGATTTTGCTCAAGAAAGGTAGATATTGTTGAACCACCAATTGATCTGCTTCCAAGATTGGCATATGTCCCACATTATCTAAAATCACAGGTGCTTGCGCATTTTTCAATAATGATTTTAACTCAGGTGCCACTTCGACATTAATAATTTTATCTTGCTTGCCCCATAAAATCAGGGTGGGTGCATCAATTGATTTTGCAAGCAGAGCAAAAGAATCAGGAGTAAACAGTTTATTGAGTGCGATCACTTGATCTACCATTTTTTGGGTTTGCTCAACTTGACCAATCATCATTTTTTCCTGTGCTTGAGCAATTTCTTTTGGAATAAATGGCGGAGCATACATCGCCTGTTGCATCAAGAAATTAAAGTCGCCTTTTTTGCTGACGATCATGTTTTTCACATGGTTCGGATCTTTTAGATAAGGCGTTGTTGCCGCTTTGTAGACACCAGCAGCATCGACCAAGAACAGGCTTTTCGTTTCAAATGGATATTGACCTGCGTATAGCATTGCGATTGATCCACCAAGTGAGTGACCTGCAATATGTGCTGGACCTGTCAAATTTGCGGCTTCGATAAAACGACGTAATTTTTCAGTCACATTCGGAACTGAATAATCAAAGTCTTTAGGAACTTGTGTTTCGCCACTCGCTGGTAAGTCAGGGATAATAACATGGTAATTTGCCGTTAATGCATGTGCGACACGATTCCAGTTATCACGACTACCTGCTAAACCATGAATTAAAATAACAATAGGTTTTCCTGCTTGACCACCTTCACTATATGACCAGCTAATATCTCCTACTTTTAAAGTCTTGGTCTGTAAGCCAGCCCAAGCACGTTCTTGTTGTAATACATTTTGGAAACTCATTTCTATTTCAGCAGCTTGAGTAGAACTTACAGAAATTGTTGCTAAGCTGAATGAGAGCAAAGTGGCAGTGATCGTTTTTCGGAATGGTGTTGAAAACAGTGTTTTGGTCATGATTGTTCTATCCTTGATTTATTTTTAAACCAATTGATTATTGTAGATGTTTGGAGTGGAGTCATTTGCATAATCTACAGATGTATGGAAATTCTTGCCAATGAAATGATTAATTTTCCATTATTTTTCTTGATATCAGGACACTCAATTGTCTGAGAGTTTTTATTTTTGTCAGTGACAATCTAGCATCCCCACATTAAACTAGTTTTTCATGTCAATCATAGATGGATGTACGCATGCTCACCGCTCAAGAAGCCTTAGAACGTTTAAAATCTGGTAATGCTCGTTTTGTTAAAGGGGAAACGACCCAGCAAAAATTGCTCACTCACCAAGAGCGTGCTGAAATGGCAAGTGAACAAAATCCTTTTGCTATCGTCTTAGGATGTTCTGATTCTCGAGTGCCTGCGGAAATGGTATTTGATCAGGGGTTAGGTGACTTGTTTGTTATCCGAGTTGCTGGAAATATTGTTGCACCCTCTCAGGTTGGTAGCGTTGAATTTGCTGCTGAACGTTATGATTGTGCTGTGGTAGTTGTATTAGGACATAGTCATTGCGGTGCGATTCAAGCAACGATTGATACACTCAAACATCCTGATCAAGCGCCATCTTCAAACTTGATGTCAATCGTAAATCGTGTACGCCCATCTGTTGAAATCTTAATGCAAACTGAGTTAAAGGATGATTTGAAAAAATTGTCTGCGCATGCAGTACGTTCAAATGTATTTGCTTCAGTGAATCAGCTACGTCATGGCTCAGCTGTATTAGAGGGCTTGATTGAAAAAGGCAAAATGATTGTTGTTGGCGCAGAATACTCGCTTGAGACAGGTGAAGTCATATTTTTTGATTTCTAATAATTAGAATCTGAATCATAAAGGGTGCCTATAGGGCACCTTTTATGTATGGATAAGCTAAATTTAGTAGAATAGGTTGGGCTTTAGCATTTGGGTGAATTTGATCGTTTTGAATTAAATTTTTATGTCCAGCGACCCCGTCTAAAAAGAAAGGCAATAACTTGACTTTATATTGCTGGCTTACAACTTTATAATTTTTTTCAAAAGCGCTGCTATACGCCGTCCCATAATTGGGTGGTATTTTCATGCCAAATAGTAAAACAGAGGCTTTCTGCTTTTGGCTGAGTTGTACTAATTGTGCTAAATTTTTTTTAATCATTTGAGGGGGTTGACCTCGTAAGCCATCATTTCCACCTAACTCAATTACAACAATTTCAGGCTGATAAGTTTGCAATAATTTAGGCAGTCTTGCCAAAGCACCACTTGTAGTTTCACCACTGACGCTTGCATTGACCACTTTATGCTGTTTCGGATACTGTTGATCTAAACGTTGTTGTAATAGGTTTACCCAGCCTTGTTTGGCATCTATGCCATAACCTGCACTGAGACTGTCACCCAAAATTAAAATAGTCTTTGCTGACGCGAAAGTGGGTAATGAGCAAATCGTGATGATTCCAAATTTTTTGGATAGCGAAAATAAAACTTTAGATATTTGCATTGCACTTCAAATTTGTCCTAAAGGATACGTGACATCATGCCACAGCCGATTATTTCTGCCCAAAAAGTTACACAAAATATCCACATTAATCAGCAAACATTAACCATCTTAAAAAATATCGATTTAGATATTTATCAGGGGGAACAGATTGCGATTACAGGTCGTTCAGGTTCTGGAAAATCCACTCTATTGGGTATTTTAGCAACACTTGATCGACCAAGTATGGGCGAATTGTGGGTCTGTGGACAAGCGGTGCATACTTTAACTGAAGAGCAGCGTGCTCAGGTTCGTTTAGAAAATATTGGTTTCGTTTTTCAATCTTTTCAGCTTTTACCACAACTCAGTGCACTCGAAAATGTGATGTTACCCTTACGTCTTCAGCCTGATTTCAATTTTAGGCAAGCTGAAAATAAGGCATTACAATGGTTGGAACGTGTTGGATTAGTTCGTCAGGCACAACAAACGCCTAAAGTTTTATCGGGTGGTGAGCAACAACGCGTTGCAATTGCGCGAGCATTAATTGCTGAGCCTAAAATTATTTTTGCAGATGAACCGACAGGTAATCTGGATGGACAAACCGCAGCAGAAATTGAGCAACTGTTATTTGATTTAAACAAAGAACTCGGAACAACTTTAATCCTTGTAACGCATGATCAAAATTTGGCAGCCTTGTGTCAACGGCATGTCAAATTGCTTGACGGCCAAATCCAAGAAATTATAAAAGTGCAGGAGGATATATGAGTTCAGTCCTCAAACCACTACTTTTTCAAAGCTTCCGCACAGGAGGGTTATATTTACTGATTATTGCCCTGTCTTTAGCCATAAGTGCCACCACCGCATTAAAATTTAGTAATACTCAAGTTCAAAATGCCGTTTCATTGCAAGCTGCTGAAATGCTGGGTGCAGATTTAGTTTTGTCTGATAATGACCCTATCCAATCAAAGTGGGTACAAAAGGCTCAACAACTTCATCTAAAACAGGCAGCTGTCACTTTGTTTGGATCAATGGCACATACCCAAGATCAATTTGTGATGGTCAATGTCAAAGCTGTCGATGAGCATTTTCCGCTGCGCGGTAAACTAGAGATCCAACCGAGAGCGAAATCTATTCAACAAGGTGAAGTTTGGTTAAGTCCAAGAGCAATTGATCTGTTAAAAGTAAAAGTGGGAGATCAGGTTGCAATTGCTGATGGCAAATTTAAAGTAACAGGCATTATTGAGCATGATTCTAATCAGGAGTTGGGCTTTTCAGGTTTTTCACCAACCGTGATTATTCATCAAGCAGATATTGCGAAAACGAATGCCATTCAGGTTGGGAGTCGGATAGATTATCGATTATTAATGGCAGGTGAGCCAAAACAAGTTGAAACATTTAAGAGCATCTTTAAACAAGCAACCAAGCTTGAAGCTGATCCTCATAATCAACAAGCAGAGAATAGTGAACAAAGCACCCTGAAACTACGTGATGCGAGTCAGTCCAATACCCGTTTGATGAAACCTATTGAAAATCTGGATACCTTTCTACAGCTTGCCAACCTCTTAACCATTCTACTGTGTGGGATTGCAATTGCTTTAACCAGTCAACGTTATGTGCAACAAAATCAGGATCATATTGCCTTGATGCGTTGTCTCGGTGCGAGTAAACGACAGATATTAGTCGCTTATATGATATTGCTTGCACTTGTCAGTGTCTTATCAGTTTTGATTGGAAGTTTTATTGGAATCATTCTAGGCTATGGTTTGTTGCAGTTGATGCTGCAACTGATTCCACAATTACAACTCAGCTTTGCGATTGTTGATCTATTCATGGCTTTACCCATTGCAATTTTTACCAGTGTTATGGTGTTAATTGGTTTCATTTTGCCAAGCATTTGGGAGTTATTGAATACGCCACCAATTCGTGTCATTCGTCAGCAAGAGCGTTCACGTAAATCCTATATCATGATGTTTAGTGTCGGTATTGCGAGTTTGGTCATATTTAGTTTAGTTTTGAGTGATAATCTAAAGCTAAGCCTATTGGTCTTATCTGCCATCTTAGTGCTTTGTGTGACTCTATTTGCTGTGATTTGGTCATTACTGAGAGCAATTAAGCAGTTGAAACATCCCTTATCTGCTTATGTTCGAATCCCACATCAGACAGCCTTGCAAATCACAGCACTTGCTTTAGGTCTCAGCTTAATAACTGTTCTAAGTGTTTTAAGAACGGATTTATTAGAGCGTTGGCAGCAGCAATTGCCTGAAGGTACACCGAATCAATTCGTCTATGGCTTACCTCCTTTTGATATGCCACAGTTTAAACAGCAGCTTGAACAAAATAATTGGCAATCAACACCCCTATATCCCAATATTCGGGGTCGCTTAATTGCTAAAAATGGGCAGGCGTTTAGCACTGAACTGATTCAACAGAATAATTCTTTACGGCGTGAGTTGAATTTGACGCAAGCGGAACTTTATCCAAAAGATAATCTGATTACTCAAGGGAATCCAAAGTTCACCCAAGTTGGACAAGTGTCGGTAGAAGAAAAATTGGCTACTGAGTTAGGGATAAAAGTCGGGGATCAGTTGAGCTTTAGCTTACCCGAAGGATCATTGAATGCCAAAGTGATTAACCTACGTTCAGTTGAGTGGGAGAGTTTTAGCCCTAATTTTTTCTTTATTTTTTCGCCTAAAACCATGGATGAAAATGCAGGAAGCTATTTAGGCAGTTTTTATGTCCCTACTGCGGATCAGCCGAAAATGGTACGCTTGATTGCACAATTTACCAATACCGTATTTATTGATGTGGGGCGTGTATTAGATGAAGTGAAACGCTTAATGAATATATTGGTTCAGGTGGTGACAGTACTGGCAATATTGGTTGGATTGTCTGGAGTTTTGGTTCTTATTGCTTGTCTAAATGTTTTAATGGATGAGCGCCGTAAAGAAGTGGCGTTATTACGATCTTTTGGTGTCGCAAAAAATAAATTAAAACAGATGCTCAGTTTAGAAATTGGTTTTATTGGCTTGGTGGCAGGAATTGTAGCATGTCTTTTTGCTGAAGTGATTAGTGCGATTGCCAGTTACAAGATGCAAATGGCAATCCAATTTCATCCTGAAATTTGGTTAATTTTACCGTTCAGTATGATGCTAGTATGTATGTTGATTGGTCGATATCGACTCAGTTATTTATGTGATATTCCACCGTTACAAAGTCTGAGAGAGATCAATCAATCTTAAAAGCTTAACTGGTTTTGGCGCAGGATTTCATTCCATAGAGAATTAAGTCCTGTGCTTAACTCATTACAGTAAACATAAAATCCGAGCGTTAATAAACTACCTAAAACCAGTGCAATGATTTGTAAGATAACTCGATGCTGAGTTTTATGACTGAAATACCAAGAGCCTGCAAGTAAAGCACCCATGATCATTCCACCGATATGTGCTGCATTATTAATACCTGGAACAGTAAAGCCAAAGGCAAGGTTAATAGCCATAATCAATAATAATGACTTTTTATCTAACCAAAAACGTTGTTGGGGTAAAGGTGGAAATAAAGAAACAGTTGTGAGCGCAGCACCTAAACCCATCACTGCACCAGATGCACCAGCACTGATATGTGGCAGTAATTGGGGATCGAAATGTTGTAATAACTCATAACCGTCTTGAATACTGAGATAACTGGAAAGAACGCTACCCATTAAACCCGCGAGAAAATACAGCGCAATATAATAACGACGACCAAAAAGTGGTTCAGCAACACTCCCGAAAATATACAGTGCCCACATATTCAGCATTAAATGGATCAGACCGAAATGGAAAAACATACTGCTAAACAGACGTTCGGGCTGTCCAGAGAAGGTGAGTGGTGTAAAATCTGCCCCCCAAGTAATTGCATCCATAGGGGAAGGGTCGGTAATATTCACACCTGAAAGAATTTGCCAGCCAAATAAACCAACATTGATGGCAATTAATAATGCTGTAAACCACCATATCTGTATTTGCAACTTTTGAGTAATTTGTGGTGGAGTGGTTTCAGTCATATGTTTATGCAAGTTATTACGATATAAAAATAGCTTAGCATGAATTTGTTGCCCAAGGAGTGATGCGCTTTAATGAAAGCCTTTTTAGCACGTGCAGTGATGTTGATTATCGGTATCATTCTTCTCATTCAGCTTTGGATCTTTAGTAGCTTGGTGTGGTGGAGAACGCAGCCTGTTGAAACAACGATGTTTATGCGTTGGGATTACCTGACTGACTTTAAGCCAATTCAACAAGACTGGCGTGATTATGATGATATTAGTGATAACTTTAAGCATGCAATTTTAGCTGCTGAAGATGCTAAATTTATTCATCATCATGGTTTCGATTGGGCTGGGATTCAGTTTGCATTAGAGCGTAATAATGAAAAAGGGGAAGTCGTTGCTGGAGGTTCCACGATTTCTCAACAGTTAGCAAAAAACTTATTCCTTTATAATCAGCGTTCATTTATTCGTAAGGGGCAGGAAGCTGTTGCTACATGGATGATGGAACGTATGTGGTCAAAACGTCGAATTTTAGAGGTTTATATGAATTCGGTCGAGTTTGGTCAAAATATCTATGGTGTTGAAGCTGCTGCACAATTTTATTATGGTAAGAGCTCGAAAAGTTTAACGCGTGAGCAAGCTGCTTTTTTAGCTGCTTTACTACCAAATCCTAAGTATTATCAATATCATCGCAATGATCATAAGTTACAGTTCCGCAAGCGTGTGATTTTAAGGTATATGAATAGTACACAAATTCCACAATAATTCAGATAAATTAAAAAAAGCTCAATATTTTTGGGCTTTTTTACCAAATTGACATAATTTTGCAGCATACTTAAACCGTGTTTTGATGAATGATAAAGCGACAAGGTTCAGTATGAATACTGCAGTGACGACAACAACGCCAACAGAATATACTTATAATGATCGATATATAAATCGTGAACTTTCTATTCTCGATTTTCATTTACGCGTACTTGAGCAAGCAGTTGATCCTCTCCATCCACTATTAGAAAGAATGAATTTCCTGCTTATTTTTTCAAGAAATTTAGATGAATTTTTTGAAATTCGTGTTGCAGGAATGATGGAGCAATTAACTTTAGGAAATGAAAGTCGTACACCAGATGGTTTGACCCCTAAGCAAGTACTCGATCAAATTTCTAAAACAGCACATGCTGCGATTGAACGACAATATCGTATTTTAAATGAACAAATTTTACCAAAATTGCGTGAGGAAGATATTTGCTTTTTACGTCGTGGCGAGTTGACTCCTGCACAATCGGCATGGATTAAAAAATATTTCCAAGAACAAGTTGCACCCGTTTTAACACCGATTAGTCTTGATCCAGCCCATCCATTTCCACGTTTAGTAAATAAAAGTTTAAACTTTATTGTAACGCTGGAAGGTAAAGATGCCTTTGGTCGTCAGATTGATCTTGCTGTAGTGCCAGCGCCTCGCTCTTTACCTCGTGTGGTTCGTTTACCCGATGAGCTTACTGATGGTAAAGAACATCATGTCATGTTATCTGCCATTATCCATGAACATGTTTCAGACCTATTCCCTGGTATGACGGCAACAGGCTGTTATCAATTCCGTGTAACGCGTAATGCCGATTTAGCCTTAAATGAAGATGTTGAAGATTTAGCAAAAGCTTTAAAAGGTGAGTTGAGTTCACGTCGTTTTGGACGTGCCGTTCGTTTAGAAGTTACGCATAATTGCCCAAAGCATATTTATGAATATTTATTGGATGAATTTGATTTAGAAGAAGAACAGCTTTATCGCGTAGACGGTCCTGTAAATTTGGCGCGATTACTTTCTAATTTTAAACGTCCACATTTACGCTATGACTCACATACACCAGTCGTTCCAAAAGTATTTAAGAAGACTGAAAGTATTTTTGCTGCGATGCAAAAGCAAGATATTTTATTGCATCACCCATTTGAGTCATTTGCACCTGTAATTCAATTATTGCGTGAAGCAGCACGTGATCCGCAAGTTTTGGCAATTAAACAAACACTTTATCGTAGTGGTGCAGACTCAGAAATTGTTCAAGTACTTGCCGAAGCGGCGCGCAATGGTAAAGAAGTCACTGCTGTGATTGAGTTACGTGCTCGTTTTGATGAAGAATCAAATATTGAAGTTGCAAATGTATTGCAAGAAGCTGGCGCTGTGGTTGTTTATGGGATCGTTGGTTATAAAACACATGCCAAAATGATTTTAGTCGTACGCCGTGAGAATAATAAATTAGTACGTTATGTACATTTGGGTACAGGGAACTACCATGCCACGAATGCACGTATCTACACCGATTATGGTCTAATGACTACAGATAAAGATTTGTGTGAAGATGTACATCGAATTTTCCAAGAGCTTACGGGCATGGGGAAAATGGCAAAACCGAAAAAGTTATTACATGCACCATTTACATTACATGCTCAACTAATTAACTATATTGATGAAGAAATTGCGAATGCCAAAGAGGGTAAATCGGCGCAGATTATTGTAAAAGTGAATGCGTTAACCGAAGTCCAACTGATCAATAAGTTATATGAAGCATCGCAAGCAGGCGTACAAATTGACTTAATTATTCGTTCAATTTGTTGCTTACGTCCGGGTCTCCCGAACTTGTCAGAGAATATTCGTGTTCGCTCAATTGTGGGAAGATTCTTAGAACATACACGAGTTTATTATTTTAGTAATAATGGTAATCCTCGTATTTATTGTTCAAGTGCAGATTGGATGGATCGTAATTTATTTAATCGCGTAGAAGCATGTTTCCCGATTGAAGATCCTGCATTGAAAAAGCGTATTTATCAATTAGGTTTAATGAATTATTTAAAAGACAATCAGCAAGCTTGGTTATTACAAGGTGATGGTGTCTGGGATCGCGCTAAACCTGCTCAGGGTGAGGAACCGCACAACGCGCAACACACATTACTTGATGCGATTAAATAAATCTAAAAAACCGACCCTAAGGTCGGTTTTTTGTAAATATAGATTAGTTGGTTTTAATTTCTAAGACCAACTGATTGACTAAATCGGCAGCTTCCAACTCTCTAATTTGTGCCACATTGCTCCCCGCCCAAAATGCGCCATAACTAAAATCTTGGTGGGTATTTGCAATACTCATGAGTTGTTTAGCTAGATCATAAGTATAAGGATAGGCTGGCGTTTGAGGTCGATTTGGTGAGTCAATCAGTGTGTGCCAAGTCCCCACTAAACCGCGTGCTGGACGACCTGATAAGCTTGAACTGATTTGTGTAATAGATTGACTGAATAAAGCTTTTCGATAGGCTGCATTCGCACTCGAACTTTTACATTGCACAAATGCTGTACCCAATTGAACAGCAGCAGCACCTAATTTCAACATCGATTTTGCTTGATCACCATTCATAATACCGCCAGCAGCTACTACAGGTAATTTACAATGTGTTGAGATGAGTTGTACGAGATCACCGGTTTTAATTGCTGCATCAAAAGTTTGATTGAAAATACCCCGATGTCCTCCAGCTTCAATCCCTTGAGCAATAATAATATCAATACCCGCCGCCTCAATTGCTTTGGCCTCGATGAGATTGGTTGCTGAAACCATGGTAATAATTCCAGCTTGCTTTAATGCTTCAATTTGATGAGGGTGAGGAATTCCAAAATGAAAACTCACAGCTTTGGGGCGAGTTTCAAGTACAACATTCAGGAAATCATCATTATCTAAAAAGCTTGGATAAATACAATTCAATTCAGTCGGAGGTTCTGCTCCGAATTTTTCAAATTCAGGACGAATATAGTTAATCCATTGTTGAGCAACTTCTGGATCGAGTTGTTCTGATTGATGGCAGAAAAAATTAACTTGAAAAGGGTGGTCAGTCAGTTCTTGAGTTTTAATAATTTGTTGTTTTGCTGCCTCTGTTGAATTTGCCCCAAGTCCCAAAGAACCTAAAGCCCCTTGATTAGAAACTTCAGCAGCAAGCTCTGGTGTTGACACACCAGCCATTGGGGAAAGAAAAATCGGATGCTTTATTTCTAATAATTCTAAAATTGACATGATTTATATACTCTTTAGCTTTTCCATCACCATAACGTAAAAACAAAAAGCCCTGCAAATAATAATCAGTATTTAATTATTGAATACTAATCTTTTTAAATACCTAGTCACACAGAAATTAAATGGCAGTCACATGGAACAATGAGCCGACCCAACTCGAAAATGCCATGGCTAAAATACCCCATAAGGTAATACGTAGACTACCTTTTAGCATTGATGTTCGAGCAAAATAACTGGATAACGCTCCCAATAATGCTAGTGAGACAATACCTGTAATTAAAACTGAGCGAGCGACCCATGAACTTGGGCTGAGTAAAATGGCAAGCATAGGAAGTACAGCACCACATGAAAAGGAAGCAGCAGAAGAGAGTGCTGCTTGAATAGGATTTGCAGCAGTATTTTCATGTATGCCAATTTCATCACGGGCATGTGCCCCAAGCGCATCATGTTCGGTGAGTTGTGTGGCAACTTCATGTGCCAATTCAGGTTTTAGACCTCTAGAAATATAAATTTCAGTCAGTTCTTTCAATTCTGCATGCGGATTTTTTTCAAGTTCAGTTGCTTCAAATCTTAAGTCTGATTTTTCAATATCTTCTTGAGATTTTACCGAAATATATTCTCCAGCCGCCATCGAGGTTGCACCTGAGATCAGTCCAGCAATACAGGTGACCAAGAGTGTCTGCGAACTCGCACCACTGGCTGCCATCCCCATAATTAAACTTGTGACAGAAATAATGCCATCATTTGCGCCAAGCACGGCAGCACGCAGCCATCCTGAGCGTTGTATGACATGGAGTTCTTGGTGGTGTGACAAAGACATAATGGCTCTCTTTTTATATATGTAAACGTAATTATTGGGGGGAATAGATGAATCATTATGAGCAGAATTTTATGACGATTCATCAACTTAACTTACTTATAAAGTAACTTATTTTAACGATAGCGTGATGATGATTTAGTTATGATATGTGAATAGTTTAACATTTTTATATGTGAAATTGATTTTGTATCAGCTACCGAGTTGGTATTTTGAGTTGAGATCTATGATGAATAATTCGAAAAAAAAGCTACTGAGTCATACACTATTTATTCTAGGTTTTATATCGCCACTACAGCATGTAATCAGTGCTGAACCTGATTTTGTGAAAGAAGGTGATGCGTCGTATAAACCAGGGCATCCTATTTACGATCGTTGGGATAAATTTTATAAAATTGAACAGAGTCAGCCTGAGGAAGCGGAGAAAATTCTTTTAGAACTTACACAGCTTACGCCACAAGATATTAAAGTTTGGAAGAGTTTAACTTATTTGCAAATCCGTTTGAATAAGCCAAATGAGGCAATTCAAAGTGTTCGTAAAGCAGAATTATTTGATCCTCAAGATCAACAGCTAAAATTACAAGAAGCATATTTGCTCAATCAACAAAATAGAAATACTGAAGCATTGGTTATTTTTAAAAACTTGAGCACCTCCTCTGACAGTGAAATCGCAACTAAAGCACAACAAGCAGTGCAGAATTTAAGTGGTTCAACAGTTAAGCCAACATTTAAAGATATTTATTTTGCGCCATCTTATGAGTCTCGCTATGACGACTTTATTTTCCCCTTGAAAATGCGTTACGGCAAAAATTTAGAGGGTGGACGAGCGCAGGTATATGGTTTTGTAAATCTAAATCGTGATACCAAATCAAAAGGTGGCGTGCGCCCTGAAATTATTGATGAAAATGCGGTAACAGTGGGCGTTGGTGCAAATTATCAACCGTGGCAATCTATACCGATTCGCGCTTACCTTGAGGTCGGAGGTAGTTACGATTTGATTGATCGTAATCGTGACAAGTTTCGTGAAAGTGTGGTTGGTGGAGTGACAGGCTATCAAGAATGGTATGCCAATCCAAGTATCGAACATGGTACAGTGTGGAATGATTATTTTACTGATTTATATGGCAATGTCGCGAGTTACTCACGCGAAGATTATAACGTGATTGCGGATTTAAGATTACGATCTGGTTTTAACGTCTATCGCGGCGAAGCAGGGACAGTCCAAGCATATGGCAAACTGCATACCTTAGCCGATTCTAAAGGCGAAAATTACAATAATTTATTTGAATATGGTGTGGGTGTGGCTTGGCAACCATTCAATTACGTCCCCGTAAAATTAAGAGTAGAACGTCTTTACGGTGATTATTTTAAGAGAGCTTTATCTGACGGGACTGAGAGTTATAACAACACACGTACAGAACTGGTATTTTATAAGGACTTCTAATAATGAAAAAATTAATATCGATTGTCTTTGGTACGCGACCTGAGTTGATTAAATTAGCACCTGTTATTTTATTGGCGCAACAAGATCCACGTTTTCAAGTTGAAGTTATCTTTACAGGGCAACACGATGAGTTAGTTCGAGATGCAATAGAGTTTTTTCAAATCAAAATAGATCAACGTTTGCAAATGATGAATGCTGGTCAAAGTCTGAATCAATTATTAATACAAGGTTTAAGTCAATTAGAACAAGTTTTTAATGATGGAAAGCAACGTGATGCGGTGATTATTCAAGGTGATACAACGACAGTATTAGCTGCTGGTTTGGTTGCATTTTCAATGAAAATTCCAGTTGCACATGTCGAAGCTGGTTTGCGGTCTTATGATTTAGACCACCCCTTTCCTGAAGAGGGTAATCGACAATTGGTGTCTAGAATTACTCGTTGGCATTTTGCACCCACTGAGCAATCGAAACAAAATCTACTTCTTGAAAATATTCCATCAAATACAATAACGATAACAGGAAATACGGTCGTGGATGCAGTTTATTTGGGTCGAGATTTAATTCATCAACAAGATCGAAAACAAAATCATCTGCAACAACACGGTTTAAATTTTCCAATGAATGCTCGTGTGATACTCATTACCGCGCATCGACGTGAAAACTTCGGCGAAGGGATTCGGAATATTTGTCATGCGGTTGAACAGTTGGTTCAAAAGCATTCAGATGTGCATTTTGTTTGGCCTGTTCACTTAAATCCTGCAGTGCGTGAGGTGGTCTATGCTCAGTTCGCAGAGCATCCTCAAGTACATTTAGTAAAACCTTTAGATTATCCTAGTCTTTTAGCCGTGATTGATCGTGCTGAGTTTATTTTGACAGATTCGGGTGGCATACAAGAGGAGAGCCCTTCATTTCATAAACCTGTCTTAATCTTACGTGACACAACTGAGCGCCCTGAAGTTGTAGACGTAGGCGCAGGAATTTTGGTGGGGACGGATCAACACAAAATTGTGACTGAGGCTGAAAAATTACTGATTGATTCAAGCCACTATGCTTCTATGGCAAATGCTCCCAACCCATTCGGAGATGGCAAGGCTTCGCAACGGATTTTAGACAAAATTGCCGAAGCATAATTGATCGGTTCTAATCATCATTTAAATGAATTGTTTAAATTTTTGGAGAGGTTTTTAAAGGCGATCCATATTTGAACTGATACCATAAAGCCACAACATATACTGTGGCGCGGCTCATGTAATGTGGGCCGTCAAATATATAAACCTTTTGTCCTTCATATGCTTTCAGTTGCTCGATTATTTCCCAAGGATAGGCAGACCGAAATTTGCCGTCTTTAACGGGCCTAAAAGCTTCTAAGACAATAATCACATTTTCTTTGCCAAATTCTTTTTGTAATTCTTCTAAAGTCGCTCTTGCTTGTTTAGGCGAACGGGTGCCTACACCGACACCATCTTGAAAAAATACCCCTGTATGTTGTGGCAACCAACTTTTGAGCCATGCATCGAAGTGTTTTGGTTTTTGTTCGGCACTATAAATACTGACCCAGATCGGTTTAGGTAAAATGCGAATTGCTTTAGCGAGATCATCGACACATAACCATGTTGGATCAGCCTCGATGGGGAGGTAATAGCCTTTTAATGGGATTGACTGAGTTTTCTCTATAATTTTTTTAGAATGCTGAGCAAGTGTCAGTACATTGGAGCGAGCAATTTTTTCATTATACTCACCAGCTAGACCTAAAATAATATTTTTTGCCCACGGCTCTTGATTCAATTGCTTGAGATTTATATTTTTTTCCCATTTCGGAAAACTGGTATCGTGATCAAACCAAGACTTGGATTCCACTACAGACCACTGAGGGACAAAGGTAGTAACACCCAACAAATCCCAGTTTCCTGTCGGTGCAGTGGTTGCTAAATCAGGCTGCCAAAACATTCCCTCAATTTGAGGTGCTAATTGCTCTGTTTTGAAGTGGTGCATGCAGCCACCCACTAACAATAATGTAGAGGTGGCTAAACCGATGAGAATTGATGTTGATTTATTCAGCCTTTTCTTGATCATTCGGTCGTTTTCGCCAATACCACAGCAGGATCGCTAAAATCATGATAGCAGAGATCGTCACGATCAGGATAAAGAAAGAGGACTGTTGAACTAAAGGTGCTTTCTGATTGCCTACAATAATCTTTTGCAAGGTAAAGATCTGCCCATTTTCAGCAATTAAAATCTTACTCGCGTTATTAGGAATACTGGTTTGTACTTTTTCCCAAAGTTTAGAGAAGTTTTGTGCTCCTTCAACAGAGTCTGTCACAATATCAAAGCGTTGGTCATGAAAACTTACTAAAAAACCACGTGCTGCCGCGGGTGCATAAATAATATCGGGATGCATCAAGACTTGCTGACGATAGATATTCGGATTGACTTGGATATTGATCACTTCGGGTTTTGCTGTATCCACCTTTACAAGATTGAGCGGAACTGGATCATTGGTCATCAACATTCGTTTTGCTGTTTGGCTCACAGCAATCGCCATTTCTAAACTACCTGAATTGCTATCAATCGCAATCGTAGGGTGTGTTGCAAAACTCATAGAAAGTGAAGCAACACCATTTTTGAGTTTGTGTGGGAGCTTAACAGTTGATTTTTTAGTGTCAATCCATAACGAACCTTTTGCTGTTGGCAAACACTGTGAATTCACAATCACTGAGTTTTCTAATTTCATATTAAAGGTCGTACTGTCTGAAATCGTTTTTGCAAAATAATTAAATTGTCGATTTACAGGGTCAGAATCTAATTCTGCTGTTTTCAAACTGCCTGCCAGTCCGCCATCAATCCAAGTGGTCAGATTCGAACCTTCCAATAAACCACTTTGCACACGTAGAGCGATTTGACCTTGTAAAATGTCGGTGGGTTGCCAAACTGCTGGGAATGATAGAAATAAGTTTTTTTCAGCTTGGTTGAGTCTGAAATCACTAATGCCTAGATCAGCAAGAGTTTTAATGTCTTTCAACTGAGCCCATTTTGGGGCTGCAAGTTTATTTGGTAAGAATGTTGCTGAAGTATCCAATTGTTGCAAATAGTCAGAATTTAATAATCCATTGATTGCCGATACGAGTTTTTCAGGCTGATCATATTGAATGCGTAAAGTCGGAATCTCATTTTCGGCACTCATCTGTACCAGAGTCCCATTAGGCAAAGGAGTTGCTGATTTACTGATTTCAATAAAAAAGTTAGCGGCTTGATCAGTTGGTGCATTCTGTTCATACCATTGAATTGGTGTGACAGCGCTCCAAGCACTAATTAAGCGCCCTAACATTGATGCTTCACTCATATTTTTTTGATTAAATTTTAAAACACCTACAAATGGCGTAGGGCGAACAATTTGTGGGTTAAATAAGGCATCTGGTAAATCTTTTAATTTATAGATAGGTCGGTGTCTTAAATAATCAATTTTAGAGTGGCTAAAATAAGTGACTTGATCAACATCCTCACTACAGAACGTGGTTCGATCCGCCGCTGGAGACGTTGCTGGTGAATACTGCTGTATAATAAAGTCCAGCCGATGAAAACCACTTTGGCTGGCAGGAATATTAAAATCTAAAGTACCTGAACCATTGAGTGTGGTGTTATAGATAAGCTTATCGTCATATTTAACTAACAGTGTGGTGAAATGTTCAGTTGAGTATTCGCTAGTAAAACGAATACTTTGCCATTCTGAGCCTTTACCTACATAAAAGAAGTGAGGTTCAATGGTGTATTTATTTGATGTATTAATATTATCAAAAGTCCACGTATTCCATGTATCAGCCGAAGCAAACACAGGCAAAGAGAGAGTCATACTGACGAGTAGAACTTTTAACATGTGATGATCTAAGTGATTTTTTTTCATTTATTTTCTCTCTTTGCTACGTTCAGTCTTGTACCACTGTAAAGAGTTCCCTTGAATCTTATTTTTCAACATGTCATAAGCGGCTTTAAACACGATAAATAAAAAGATTTGAGAATAAGTTACGTAAGATAAAACTGAGAAGAAATATAGTTGGGGTTTAGCTCTTTCTAATGAGAGGGTAAACCACATTTGTGCGACATATAAACAGAAGGATAGGCCCCAGAGTAGGGTAAAGGGGCCAGCTAGACTGATCCCTGCAATACCGAGTAAACCTAGGCTTAGGGTGATATGACTCCAAATTAGTGCGGGAACAAACAGCACATAACACATGATGTTATTAAAGATCTCGACACCAATTGGAAATGGCTTTCTTAATGCGATGGGTAAATATTTACTTGTGACATAGAAATTTCCCTGCGTCCAGCGAGAGCGCTGCTTGATAAAAACACTTAGCGATGGCGGATCTTGCTGCCAACCTACGGCATAAGGCACCCACTTAATCCGTTTCTGCCCTAAAAAAATCCTGAAACTCATTTCAGTGTCATCTACTAATGATTTCTCGTCAAAGCCACCTAATGTTTCAAGTGCATCTCGCCAGATCACATAATTTGTACCCATGAGTGTAGAGAGTTCAAAGCGCTGCCAACGACCACCTTGGAAAATCCATTGGAAAAAAATAAATTCAATTGCAATAAAACGCGTCAAGATACTGTCTCGCCAGTTGCGAGTTCTCACTTTACCGTTAACTGCGACTAATTTTTTATCCGCCAATAAAGTTTGAGCCAGTAGCCTTACACAGTCAGGTTCAGGCGTACTATCCGCATCATACACAACGATCAGTTCGCCTTGAGCGTGCGGTAGGCCATTATTTAAGGTTCGAGATTTACCTTTTCCCCCCATTCCTTTGGGAACATTGACGATCTTAATACATGGATAAATTGCTGCCATACGTTCAGCAATTTCTAAGGTATTGTCTTTAGAACCATCATTAATTAATAACACTTCATAAGCATGGGCTGGGTAATCTTGTTGTGCAATCGCATGTAAAGTATCTTCGATTACAACACCTTCGTTATAAGCAGGAATCAAGACACTCAAAAATGGCCAGTGTTCAGGAATGGGAAGGTTTTCTAATTCACGTGCGGCATTTTTTGAATATTTCCAAGCTTGAAAACTGAGCCACGCCCAAAAAGCTTGAGGAATCCAGATACCTAAAAAACCAAATAGGAAAAGCACATCAATTGCGGGCATTTATTCTTCTCCTACGGATAATGGAAATAATAAGAATGAGCAGTAATCCACATCCTAATAAAAGCGAAATCCACGAAATTGAACTGCCAAATGTACTCAACAGGCTTGGGTAGGGGGCTGAGAGAATATAGTCTAAGGGGATAATTACTGTGCTGATGGTCATCATGATATAACCAACAATACTCGTTTCAACGCCATCAGTAGTGCTTTGATAATTGATATGATTTAATTTCCAAGAAATACCAAGATGAGGGTATGCAATATTATTTAACGACATATCTACTGGAGGATTCACAATAATCTGATAGCCAGAATTCTGTGTGACATCTGTGGTTGCTTGATAAAAATATTGTTGGCGATGTTGAATCATGCGTGCAGGAACATTTAATTCATTAGGATCATCTGACTGAATGATGTAATTGCCTGCGGGCTGTGCAATTAAGTTTTCGTCCCATCCAGTTTCAACAATTGCTGCTAAAGGTCTCAAGCCAATTGCAGTTGAAAATGTAGCTTTTGCTGCAAAGTATTTTGAATACTTCATTTGATAGACAACAATTGGAATCGCACCCTGACTGACTGCTTTTTTAATTTTGTAATAATCAACAATGCTGAAATATTCATTTGGGAGAATAATTCCAGGCTTAATGTCATGTTGAATTAGCTTTTTGAAGCTAGCGGATTGTAGTTGGTCTACCGTGAATATGGGCCACCAAGTTGAAGTCTGTGGAAATAATTGCGAGACTGACGATGCTGATTGAATCTGAGTTGATGTCTCATCAGTACTACGTTCAATTTGGCAATGATAATACTGTTGATAAAAGCTCTGAAGCGTTGCATCTGGAAAATGCGAAGCGCTCATCAGCATCCCACAAATATTTAAAATAACAGACATTAAACAATCTCCTTATCGGTAGGAGATAGATGTTCAATATGTTGTTCAATTTTCAGTTTTAAAACGCTGAGTTCTTGTAGTTGTTGAATAAAGAATGGGTAAAGCTGATTTTCATTTTTTTCAGGTTCGTGGATAACAATACTTTTAATTTCACTGAGTTGTTCATTAATAAAATGATAAATCACGCTGTCTCGTTCAGTGGATAAGATTTCCATGATCTTATTTTGTGTTTCTTTCCAGACATCTTCTCCTAACATTTCTCTGATTAGAATGGTGTTAGTAATTTGAGTTGTAATTACTTTATAGTGATCTTTTTGTGTGAGCTGTAAAAGTTTTCGAAGTTCCGCTTGAAAGTGAGCCAATGCGGTCAACGGTAAAATATCATGTTGATAGTTACGGTCGTAACTTTGGATTGCGCGATAACTTTTTAATGCATTTTGAATATTATGGCGCACCGCACTTAAAAATATCGGCGCCATTGGAATTACAAATAATAAAAGTAACTGTCTTTCGATATAAGTTTGATTGGCTAAATCAAGCGAAAAATAAACAGCCATACTGAGAAATGCAACTAAACCCATAAGTAAAGCTGCACCAATATTTAAAAATGCGCCTGCAACCAATAACAAAATTAAAAAAATCCAACTGCCTCTATAACTCGCAGGTAACCATTCATAAGCAACGATACCCATAAATATTTGAGCTGCGATAATCCATAAGATGAGTGCTGGTGCTGGATTCTTTTGCATAGCTATTTTGTTTTAATAAAGTCTTTTCTGATTAACTTAACACCATATTAATGTGATTTTTGATTGTTTTATGTTATTGATTTGATGAAATGATTTCATAAACAGTAACATACAGTATGAATTGTTTATTTGTGCGATTAAAAAATGATTACTCAGCAAATTTATAGCCTTGGTTAAGGCTATAAATATGATTTGAAAGCTTCGATTGCGCGTGTTCTGCTAGTTTTAAGATCAACAATTGGTTTTGGATAATTGAGATTTTTTGATAAATCTTTTGCATAAGGCTCATGTATGATTTGTGCATCCAAATGCGCGAGTTCTGGCACCCATTTACGAATATAGTCTCCATTGGAATCAAACTTTTGTGATTGGCTAATTGGATTAAATACTCGGAAATAAGGGGCAGCATCTGTGCCTGTAGATGCACACCATTGCCATCCACCATTATTTGCCGCTAAGTCACCATCGATTAAATGTTGCATAAACCATTTTTCGCCGATGCGCCAATCAATCAATAGATTTTTAGTTAAAAACATAGCGCAAATCATACGAACTCGATTATGCATCCAACCTGTTGCGAGTAGCTGACGCATACCTGCATCTACAATTGGAATACCTGTTTGCCCTTGTTGCCATTTTTCGAGATTAACCGGATCATCGCGCCAATTGATTTGTTGGGTTGCTGCTTTGAAGGGTAAATGTTTAGAGACTTGTGGAAAATCAAACAAAATATGTTGATAAAATTCACGCCATAACAGTTCATCGAGCCACGTTTGTTGACCTTCAGATTGAATAACAAAATCACCGTGCTGTTGTCGAAACAACGCTTGGATACATTGGCGAATGGATAGTATGCCAATATTTAAATAGGTAGAAAGCTGGCTTGTGCCTGATATTGAAGGCAGATCACGAGATACTTTATAGTCCGTTAGATTCTGATCGATGAAATGATCCAATAAATTATGAGCGTGCGACTCACCTACATTCCAAAGAATTGTAATTGGTGGTTTTATTTTCTCTGTATATTCGAGTTGTAATTGATGAATGTCTGTTTGAGCTAAAGCAGATAAATCTAATTTAATCGGTTGTTGAATATTGGGCACTGGATAGCATTGAGGTAAAGCATGTTGTAAACGTTGGTAGCATGCTTTTTTAAATGCGCCAAAAACTTGGTAGGGCAGGTTCGATTGATTACGGATAGATGCAAAAGGAAACAGCGTTCGATCATGTAACAGTACGAGTTCTTTTTGATGCTGATTTAAAAGCTTTTGAACATTTGCATCACGTTGAAGTTCATTAACACCGACTTCAATATTGGCATAAATATTTTGAAAATTAATATGTTCTATTAAGCGAATAAAGAATTGGGGAATATCGTTCCATAAAGGAATGGTTTGAACGATTAATGGGATATTCAGGCTATCCAGTTGTGTTTTTAGCTCTTGTAATTGACGTAGATAAAATTCAATTTTAATCGGCGCATCATCATGGCGTTGCCATTGTTCAGGCGATAATAGAACGATTGCGACACATGAACCTGTTTGAGTCGCATGCCATAAAGCAGCATGATCATGGATTCTTAAATCTTGACGAAACCAAATCAATTGATAGACATGAGACATAAGCTAACAACCATTAAATTTATTAGAAAAAAATTAAATATAATTATGATTTTATTTATGTCTATGTGAAGAAAAAGCAAAGCCGAAGCTTTGCTTTTTTATCTAATTCAAAAATATGAATTAGTGGTGGTGACCACCTGCACCGTGAACATGACCGTGATCTAATTCTTCTTGACTTGCATCACGGATTTCTACGATTTCAACTTCGAAAGTTAAGTCTTGACCAGCAAGAGGGAAGTTTGCATCAACAATAACGTTTTCGCCTTCAACTGCTTTAACAGTTACGATTTGAACGCCATCATCAGTTTGAGCTTGGAATTGCATACCCGCTTGGATATTGTCTACACCTTGGAACATTTGAGCTGGAACTTCTTGTACGAGGTCTGGGTTATATTCGCCATAACCTTCAGCAGCTGGAACAGTTACAGTAAATTTTTCGCCTACTGTTTTACCAAGAAGTGCATTTTCTAAACCTGGAATGATGTTGCCCGCGCCGTGCAAATATGCAAGTGGTTCACCTTGAGATTGATCAAGTGTTTCACCCTCAGCGTTTGTTAAAGTGTAGTGGAATGAAACCACGTGGTTATTTGCAATAGCAGTCATGTTGTTTGATCCATTCAATCAATTTAGGTGTACATCATAAAGTGAAAAATAGATTTTGTTGACTATTTTCCACTTTTTGAAACTATTTCGTTATAAATGGGAACGAAATAGAAAATTTCAACTCAATAAAGTTTAATTTTTGGACGTACACGACGTGTCAGAAAATCTTTCATAGTCAGCATTCCTGCTTGGGTATAACCATGAATATTGGCTTGATGTAATCGATACAAAGACACATACATTGTTTTGGCAATAAAACCTTGTACGCTTACATCACCGAGTAATTCTCCAACAGCCTGATTACGGCTTAATGAAACCAAAGAGCCTTTATCACTGAAATTAAACATAGGTTGAGGTGAACCAGATAAACGAGCGGCCATGGCATCTACCAAGAATGTCGCTTGTTGGCTTGCGACCTGTGCACGTGGTCCTAATGGAGGTTGACGTGCATCAAGCTGACAATTTGCACAATCCCCAAATGCAAATACATTTGGATCTGAATAAGTTTGTAATGTCGCATAGACCATTAAACGATTAATTTTATCGCGTTTAAAATCTGTAAATGACTCTAAAACTTTAGGTGCTTTGACACCTGCCGCCCATACAGTAATGTCCGAATGCAAAACATGACCATTGCTAAAATAGACATTTGATTCATCGACTTTTTGCACTTTATGTTGCGTCAGAATGTCTATGCCCATTTTTTGTAATTGTTTCGCACTATGTGCAGCTGTTTTTTCATTGAGCGCAGGCAAGATACGATCTGAGGCTTCGATCAAAGTAATTTTAACTTGCTTTGGATTAATTTTCTTTAACCCATAACGATAAAAATTCTTCGTGGTTTCAATCAGTTCAGCCGCTAATTCAACACCTGTTGCACCCGCACCCACGATACCAATATTCAAGGCACGTTCAGTTGCTTGGTTTTGCGCTTCAATATAAAGATGGAATAAGTCCTGTTGGAAAATATCGGCTTGTTTGCGACTATCTAAGAAATGACAATTTTCACGTACACCTTCAGTTCCGAAGTCATTTGACACTGAGCCAACAGCTAATATCAATGTATTGTAGCTGAGACTTTGAATAACAGGAGTATGTTCTTTAGAAAGTTGAGGAGGCGAAATCGTAATTTGCTTTTGATCTTTATTTACATTGATTAAGGTTCCGAGGATGAACTCAAAATCATGTTTTTCTGCGTGAGCAAAATAATTGGTTTGTTCTTCGTGAGGATTTAGCGAGCCAGCCGCAATTTCGTGTAGGAGAGGCTTCCATATATGCGTGAGATTTTGGTCGATTAGGGTAATTTTGGCTTTCTTTTTCCTGCCAAAACGTTCACCTAATTGTGTCGCAAGCTCTAAACCACCTGCGCCACCACCCACAATCACGATATGATGTAAGGTTTTGCTCATGATTAACCTAATTATTTTTGTGAAAGGATGGTTGGATTATGCCATCCTTTTTTCAACATTGTATGGTTAATCTTGATAAAAACAGTAGGTTTTTTATCCTTGATTTAAGGGATAAAGTTTGGCAGCTTTGACATCATTTGTTGAAAAAAACGAGAATAAGTTTGTAAACCAAATCATAATTTTTTGAAAAATATTCGCTTCTTCAATTTCCACGTTATTTTCAATTTGTAGGCTACGAATTAACTGATTATTTTGATAAACCGTCACTGTGGCCAAATTCATCACTTGCGTCAATGGCGCTGTTAAATGCTGTTCATTGAGTTTGATATTGACGTGTGTTTTTGTCGTTTCAAGTGGTTCAATGGTTTTGATTTGCTCGTTTGTATCAAGCAAACGTATACGCTGTGTGAGTAAATCGAAACTATTTAGATCAATTGGTGTCGCTTGATCGTATAAAGATGTTGTTACGATAGTGGGTTGTTGAGTTTCAACTTTGAAAATTTTTAAAGTTGATTTGATGACAGGAAGTTCAGCAATTAGCTTTTGCTTTGGAATCACTTCTTCATCACGTGTATATGTGTAAGCTAAATTCATTAATTTATGTGCGACTTCAGCACGTTTTAGCGCACTTGGTGTTCCAAGTACCACTACAATCAAACGACGCTTATCAATATGTGGATTTAGAGTAGGGCGCTCAGCGGTTAAAGCCAAGTTGTAACCTGCCGCCTTGGTATAACCTGTTTTTAAACCATCTGCTGTTGGATCCATTTTTAATGCAAGATTCGTTGCACGGTGAAAGCGTTGGTTATAGCTAAAGCTTGGCATTTTTGAATAATGTAAATATTCAGGTGTCTCTTTTACGATAGCTTTTGCTAATAAACTCAAATCTGCTGAAGTTGAGTAATGATCCGTCATGGTGATACCAGCAGGATTACTGAAATGGGTATCTTTCATCCCTAAGGCTTGGGCTTCTTTATTCATTCGCGCAACGAACTGTGGAACACCACCTGAAATTTTTTCAGCAAGCGTAACTGCGGCATCATTCGCAGACATGACAATCAGTCCTGCTAAAAGTTGATCAACAGAAATTTGTTCACCAGCTTTTAAATACATTTGGGATTCATCCCACATGACGGTGCTCACCACAGGTGTTGCGGTTAATACCTCTTCCTTACGTAATTTACCTGCTTCGATTTCTTTCAAAGCAATATAAGCCACCATCATTTTGGTGAGCGATGCAGGCGAACGTTGAACATGACTATTATGTTCAGCAATGATTTGACCTGATTGAGCATCTACGATCGACCAAGCTTGCGCTTCAACCGTTTCAGGAGCGATATTGAGTAAATTAGCATGTACTAAATTGGCACATAACAGACTAAACAACGTAAAGAGCGAGAGGAGAAATTTCACGAGAACACCTAGTGCAGCCGATCCAATGGCATGGAAAGCGAAAAAAGCATGCTATGACTTTTTTGTTGCAGAATCCAGCAACTTTTGCCAACAATTAAGACATCTACGCATGACTTTGTAAAAAAATGCTAAGCTGTGTGAAACCGTTCCTATTTTTATGATCTAAAACTATGTTGCACTATCAAATTGAGTTTGACGATTATCGCCAACATCTTATTCATGTCACACTTCGTTTCCTTGCTAATCCGAACCAAGAGCTTTGGTTACCGACATGGATTCCTGGCAGTTATTTGATTCGAGAGTTTTCAAAACATATTGAATCAGTAAAAGCATCTGATGAAGCAGGGCGGTTACTTAGTATTAAGAAAACGGAAAAGAACCGTTGGCGATTATTCAATACAGATCATGAATTGATTACGGTTGAATATGATGTCTACGCTTATGATTTGTCGGTACGAGGCGCTTATGTTGATCAAACTCGCCTATATGTAAACCCTGCTTGTGTTTGTTTAGGTTTACTTGATCAAGAACAATCACCATGTGAAGTTGAAATTTTCTTACCGCATGAATTAAAACATTTTCAAATTGCAACAGGTTTAACTGCTAAGAGTTTGGTGAAAGGACGCTATACTTTAAAGGCAGATAACTACGATCAGTTGATTGATAGTCCATTTGAGCTGGCAGAGCAAACCCGTTTTAGCTTCGAAGCAAACGGTATTCCGCATGAGTTTGTGATTTCAGGTAAACACAATACAAATCTAGAGCGGTTACAAACTGATATTCAGCAAATCTGTCAGACTGAAATTAAGATGTTCGGTTCTGCACCGTTTCAAAACTATACCTTTATGACTATGGCAACGGGCAATAGTTATGGCGGTCTAGAGCATTGTAATAGCACCAGTTTGATCACACCACGTGATGATTTGCCGAAAGTAGATGAAGCTGAAGAACCGTCTAAAGATTATCAGCGTTTCTTAGGCTTATGTAGCCATGAATACTTTCATTCATGGTTAGTTAAATTTATCCGTCCTGAAAATTTTACGAATTATGATTTACACAAAGAAGGCTATACGAGCTTATTGTGGATTTTTGAAGGTTTTACTTCTTATTACGATGATTTAATTTTATTACGCAGCGGCGTTATTTCTCAAAAATCTTATCTAGATTTACTTAAAACACAGATTGAGCGTTATTTGCAAAATCCAGGGCGCTTTATTCAATCTGTTTCAGAATCGAGTTTTGATGCATGGGTTAAATTCTATCGTCAGGATGAAAATTCAAATAATGCAGGAACCAGTTATTACAACAAAGGTAGCTTAGTTGCGCTTTGTTTAGACTTGGGCTTACGTTTACGTGGCTCAAACTTAGATGCCTTGATGCGTCGTTTGTATGAAAATACCCAAAATGGCATTCAGGTCAATGAACGCACGATTTTTGAATTGTGTAATGAATTGACAGGGGATAACTGGATTGAACAAATTAATCATTTGATTAATACCACTGATGAATTGCCATTGGATCAACTATTCCCAGAGTTTGGTTTGAGCTATATCGTTAAAAATGACAAAGCATTACCTTTTGGCTTAAAAATGCTAGATAAAGCGGAAGGTGTCATCGTGCAAAATGTTCGCCGTGATAGTGCTGCTGCACAAGCTGGTTTGTCTGCTAACGATGTCATTATTGCGATTGATGGTATCAAAGCATCAGAAAAGTTGTTGGCGAAGTATGCAAAACAAAAAGGCTCATTTATACTTTATGCATTCCGTCGTGATGAGCTCCTACAGTTTGAACTTCATGCTGGAGAGAATCCTTTGAATTCGGTTGAGTTAAAAGTTGAGGATCAAACCAAATTAGAGGTTTGGTTGAAAGGTTGATGCAATTGATAGCGTTGTATATATCATTAACATAAATCTTCAAATGAATGAGGGAACAGATTCAGTTTCCCTCATTTGTATATTAAAATTTTAATTAAGATTTTTGAAAATAATTAGTTACCACGATAAGTTGAGTATCCATAAGGACTAATCAAAAGTGGAATATGATAATGTTCAAGATTGCCATCCACAGAAAAAATGACAGGAACTTCTGGGAAAAATGAGCTTTGTTTATTTTTTTGGAACCATTCACCTGTTTTAAAAGTAACTTTGTAAATACCTTTTTGAAGGGCAGCATCTTCAGGATATAACGCTGTGATCCGACCTTGCTGATTGGTTGTACTTTGGTTAAGCTCTTTCCATTGGTTATTTTCTTGTTTTTCTAAAATAACTTTTACACCCGCCGAAGGAAGTCCATTTTCTAAGTTAAGCACATGCACACTTAAAGGGTTTTGCGCAAAGCTAAAAGATGAAAGAGAAATGGCTACGCAAGGAATCAAAACTTTTAACATCTGACCAATCCTTAAAAAAAATAAAAAATGATTTTAATCATTTGTTCAAAATATAGGTTTAAAAAGTGTAAATGAAACTTGAGTCGAATATTCGTACGGACTTAAACAATTTATTATGGTTAAGCATTTTATAAAATATTTGGCAGAAATGAATCGGCAAATAGAATTTTGAAAAATGTAGGGTTTAATCGTACGGAAGTACTCAAGCATTGGTATTTCGTATCGAAATGTCAATATCACGATATATTACATTGACTGAGAAGTAATCAACGCTGATACTCTCATGTTTTATTTAAGCTAACCGGTTCCTTGGTCACAAAGCGTAAGCTTTATACCATTATTTCGTAGCGAAATGTCAACATCACAAGATATTGCGTTGACTGAGATACGTTGAGGACTGATACTCTCAGACCTTAATCAAGCAAACCGGTTTTAATGGACTGGGCCAAAAGCTCGTTCATGAAAAACTCAACCAAACACAAGGGGCTATATATGGCTGGTGGAAAGTCAAAAATCATTTATACACTGACTGATGAGGCGCCATTGTTGGCGACCTATTCGCTACTGCCGATCATTGAGACCTTTACTAAGCCAGCTGGCATAGAAATTGTCAAGAGTGACATTTCTGTTGCAGCACGTGTGCTTGCGGAATTTTCGGAATACTTAAGCGATGAGCAGAAGGTAAGCAATAACCTTGCTGAGCTTGGTCGCCTTACTCAAGATCCAGATACAAATATCATTAAACTGCCAAATATTAGTGCTTCAGTTGCTCAGTTAACAGCATGTATCAAAGAATTGCAGTCTAAAGGATATGCAATTCCTGATTATCCAGAAAATCCAACAACGGATGAAGAGAAAGAACTTAAGACACGTTACGGTAAATGTCTTGGTTCTGCTGTAAACCCTGTATTACGTGAAGGTAACTCAGATCGTCGTGCGCCTGCTGCTGTAAAAAATTATGCGAAAAAGCATCCTCATTCAATGAGTGAGTGGAAACAATGGTCACAAACGCACGTTTCTCATATGGAAGAAGGTGACTTCTACCATGGCGAAAAATCAATGACACTTGATCGTGCACGTAATGTGAAGATGGAGTTAATCACGAAAGGCGGTGAGACAATCGTTCTCAAGTCTAAAGTTGCGCTTCAAGATGGCGAAGTGATTGACTCAATGTTCATGAGCAAAAAAGCATTGTGTGACTTCTATGAGAAGCAACTTGATGACTGCCGTGAAGCTGGTATTTTATTTTCATTACACGTAAAAGCGACCATGATGAAAGTTTCACACCCGATCGTTTTCGGTCACTGTGTGAAAATTTACTATAAGGATGCTTTTGAAAAACACGGTAAGCTATTTGATCAGTTAGGCATTAATGTCAATAATGGTATGGCAGGTCTTTATGAAAAGATCGCAACTTTACCAACTTCACTTCGTGAAGAAATCATTGAAGATTTACATGCTTGCCAAGAACATCGCCCAGCATTAGCTATGGTTGATTCAGCGAAAGGTATTGATAACTTCCATTCTCCAAACGACGTGATTGTAGATGCATCTATGCCAGCTATGATTCGTGGTGGCGGTAAAATGTGGGGTGCCGATGGTAAACCTTACGATTGTAAAGCAGTCATGCCTGAATCAACTTTCGCACGTATCTACCAAGAAATGATCAATTTCTGTAAGTGGAATGGTAATTTTGACCCACGTACGATGGGTACAGTACCGAACGTTGGTTTGATGGCGCAAAAAGCTGAAGAATACGGTTCACACGATAAAACATTTGAAATTCCTGAAGCGGGTATTGCGAACATTACCGATTTAGACACTGGTGAAGTGTTGATGTCTCAAAATGTAGAAGAAGGCGATATCTGGCGTATGTGTCAGGTGAAAGATGCACCAATTCGTGACTGGGTAAAACTTGCTGTAAGTCGTGCTCGTAACTCTGGTATGCCTGCGATTTTCTGGCTCGACCCATACCGTCCACATGAAAATGAGTTGATCAAGAAAGTTGAAAAGTATCTAGAAGAACATGATACAGATGGTCTTGATATCCAAATCATGTCACAAGTACGTGCAATGCGTTATACGCTTGAACGCGTAGCACGTGGTTTAGACACAATCTCTGTGACTGGTAACATCTTACGTGATTATTTAACTGACTTGTTCCCGATCATGGAATTGGGTACTTCAGCAAAAATGTTATCAATCGTTCCGTTAATGGCGGGCGGTGGTATGTATGAAACAGGTGCAGGTGGTTCAGCGCCGAAGCATGTTCAGCAGTTAGTTGAAGAAAACCACTTACGTTGGGATTCGCTTGGTGAGTTCCTTGCGCTTGCAGTTTCTTTAGAAGAGCTTGGTCTTAAAGAAGATAATGCACGTGCGAAGTTACTTGCAGAAACTCTTGATCAAGCAACGGGTAAATTGCTAGATAATGATAAGTCTCCATCTCGTCGTACTGGTGAGCTAGATAACCGTGGTAGCCACTTCTACTTAGCAATGTATTGGGCTGAAGCGCTTGCTGCTCAAAATGAAGATGCTGAATTGAAAGCGAAGTTTGCTCCTCTTGCAAAAGCCTTGGTTGAAAATGAACAAAAAATTCTTGCTGAATTAAGTGAAGTACAGGGTAAAGCAGCTGATATTGGTGGTTACTATGCTATCGATCCAGTGAAAGTAAATGCAGTGATGCGTCCAAGTTCAACGCTTAATACTACGCTTGAAACTATTTAAGTTTAGTAAAATCGGCTATCAGTCGATAAAGTGAAAAAGCCGATACGAAAGTATCGGTTTTTTTAAAGTTGATTTATTTGAATTAAGTTTGATCTGAAGTTAGTATTAATTTTTAATATTATTTTCTATAAAAATATGAATGTTTATAAATATAGATATGGCTCAAAACGTGATTTAGAGTCATTAGAGCAAGATTATTTTTATGCTCCGCATCCATCTAAACTGAATGATCCATGTGAAAATTTATTTGATGCCGCAGATATTGAACAAACTTTAGCTATATTGGCAAGCACTCATCCTTCTTCCCAAATACTCTCTGATAGCTTTTCGGCTTTAGTTGCGCAGATACAGGAAAAAGTAGGTATCTATTCATTAAGTAAAACAGTTTTAGATGAGCTACTTTGGGCATATTATGCCAATTCTCATGCGGGTTTTTGTATTGAATATGATTTAGAAAAATTAGATAAGCTGACCAAATTTGCAGGTTCTTTTGATGTGGTATATCAGGATTTAATTCCTAAAATTCAATTTGATATGCTTGTTAGAAATGATACTGAAAGTATACTTGAAACGCTTAAGTTAATATCTGGGACAAAATCAAAAAAATGGAAACATGAAGATGAAATAAGAATAATCATGGATAATTTTGGTAAAGTTGAATATGACTTTAGAGCAGTGAAAGCAATTTATTTTGGTTTAAGAATGCCAAAAACAAAGCAAGATCTGCATGATGATAATAAGAAATTATCAGATAGTTCATCTCAGGTGAGTCAAGAACAGGTCATGGAGGTGTTGAAAGGTCGGAATATCAAATATTATCAAATGGCATTAAAACCTAACTCTTATGAATTTGAATATAATGAAGTTATAGACCCTTATGGAGATGCTGAAAAATATAAAAATACTGTTAAATTTATAGATAAATCTTTGATTGATTACAATGGTTATGGTTGGGAAATAGACACAACTTATTTTGATAAAGTTGCTGAGACTATTCGCAGAGATCCTTATTTTTATAAATTGGCTTGTATAGCTATTTCTGTAAATGATCCAAGAAGTAAAATTGAACCGATTATTTATGCTCACTTCTATAAAACGGAAGAAGAGATATCACCGATAAGAAAAAACTTCACTTTGCAAGAAATTGATAATTTTTATGAGAAATTACATTTAGCGTAAAAAAGCCCACTTCCGTGGGCTTTAAAAAATCAACTTTTAACGACCATTACGGCTACGCCCACGTGGTGCTTTAGTATTGGGACGAGTTGTACCATTGGTCTTGCGACGTGGTTTCTCACTTTCATCCATTTGCCAAATACGCTTTGTACCTGACTTTTTCTTGTTCGGATCTTTTTTATCACCTTCTTTCTTTTTCTGGTGCATTGGTTTACCGCCTGTGCCGCCTGGTTTTTTCACATACGAGCGAGAACGATACGGTTGATCTTCAGGTAAATCTTTAAAATCAGGATAAAGCAAAGGCTCGATTTCAGTTTGCTCACCTGGTTGTAAACCTAAACGAACTAAATCAATTGCACCAATTTTAGTACGAATTAAGCGTAAAGTTGGAAAGCCAACAGCCGCTGTCATACGACGTACTTGGCGATTACGACCTTCACAAATTTGTAGCTCAATCCAACTCGTTGGGATGTTAGCGCGATAACGTACAGGTGGATCTCGGTCCCATAACCATTCTGGCGCATCTACTTTCACTGCGTTAGCAGGTAACGTCATGCCATCAGCGAGTTCAACGCCTTTACGCAATTGTTCTAAAGCTTCCTCAGTTACATCACCATCGACTTGAGCAAGGTAGGTTTTAAATTTTTTATTTGCAGGATTCGTAATGTATTGATTCAGACCACCATGATCGGTAAGGAACATAAGTCCTTCTGAATCAAGATCAAGTCTGCCTGCCAGACGTAAATCTGGATCATGAATAAAGTGAGAAAGTGTAAGGTGAGCTTCATCCTCACGGAACTGTGACAAAACGTCGAAAGGTTTGTTGAATACAACTATTTTCATATGAGTATACTGCTTTGGCTATGGGCGGCATCATAACAATAAAGGTTTCTATTTAATGGGAAAATGTTGTTATTTCCCGTATAAATCTCAAAAAAACCTGTTTTGAACTAAACTGTTTCATGCAATAAAAACGAAAGTATGCCATAGAAGGCATAGTTATAATCGCTAAATACATGAGGGAGAACCTGCAAAATGGGTTATCAGAAGATCGTGGTTCCTGCTGATGGTGACAAAATCACAGTAAACGCAGACCTGTCACTGAATGTTCCAAATCATCCAATCATCCCTTTTATTGAAGGTGATGGTATTGGTGTGGATATTACACCAGCTATGAAAGCAGTAGTAGATGCTGCGGTGTTAAAAGCTTACGGTGGCAAACGTTCGATCGAATGGATGGAAGTCTATTGCGGTGAAAAAGCAGATAAAATTTATGGCACTTATATGCCTGAAGAAACCTTCGAAGCTCTACGAGAATTTATTGTTTCAATCAAGGGGCCTTTAACCACACCTGTGGGTGGTGGTATTCGTTCACTGAACGTTGCGTTGCGTCAAGAACTTGATTTATATGTTTGTGTGCGACCAGTACGTTGGTTTGAGGGTGTTCCTTCACCTGTTCAACATCCTGAACTCACGGATATGGTGATTTTCCGCGAAAACTCAGAAGATATTTATGCAGGGATTGAGTGGAAAGCAGATTCAGAAGAAGCTAAAAAAGTTATTAAATTTCTAAAAGAAGAAATGGGTGTAACAAAAATCCGTTTTGACGAAGGCTGTGGAATTGGGATCAAACCTGTTTCTAAAGAAGGGACACAACGTTTAGTACGTAAAGCCATTCAGTTTGCGATAGATAATGATAAACCTTCTGTGACGTTGGTCCACAAAGGTAACATTATGAAATACACCGAAGGTGCATTCAAAGAGTGGGGCTATGAACTTGCAATAGAGCGCTTTGGTGGTGAATTACTTGATGGTGGGCCGTGGGTTAAAATCAAGAACCCTAAAAATGGTAAAGACATCATTATTAAAGATGTGATTGCCGATGCATTCTTACAGCAAATTTTAATGCGTCCAGCGGACTATTCTGTTATTGCGACGCTTAATTTGAATGGTGACTATATTTCTGATGCGCTGGCAGCAGAAGTAGGGGGAATTGGCATTGCACCTGGCGCTAATATTGGCGGTGCGATAGCAGTTTATGAGGCAACACATGGAACAGCACCAAAGTATGCGGGGCAGGATAAGGTTAATCCTGGTTCAATTATTCTTTCTGCTGAAATGATGTTACGTGATATGGGGTGGGGCGAAGCTGCTGATTTGATTATCAAAGGTGTTTCCGGTGCAATTGAAGCGAAGACAGTAACGTATGATTTTGAACGATTAATGCCGAATGCAACCTTATTGCGCTGTTCTGAATTTGGTCAAGCCATTATTCAACACATGGAAGATTAAACAAAGCTGAGCGAAAGAGAAGGGTGTTTAAGTAACGCCCTTTTTTGTCGGCATTTTTTTTAGTTATATTGTATTGTTTGTTAATATCGTCTTTTCATTGTGCATTTCACATGATTTTCAAACGTATAAATATGCACTGTATCGTAAATTTAGATAAATCTGTATCTATGTTTTATCGGCTAAAAGTTCAAAATAGTTGAAAAATATTTAGAGTCTGTTGCTATGAAAATGTATCAAGTTGATGCTTTTACCCAAGTATTATTTAAAGGCAATCCAGCAGCAGTCATTGTCTTAGATGAATGGTTGGATGAGTATCTCATGCAAAATATTGCATTAGAGAATAATCTTTCTGAAACGGCTTTTGTTAAAAAGATTGATGAGACAAATTATGAAATTCGTTGGTTTTCGCCAACGAATGAGGTCGCTTTTTGTGGACATGCGACACTGGCAAGTGCATTCGTATTATTTAAAGATTTTACAAGATTAAAAACCATTCAATTTCATGTACGTGAGTTAGGAATTTTTATCGTTAGCCAAGCAGCAGACGGCAAGATTAAAATGAATTTCCCTATTCGAAAAGCTAAACTTGTATCTGAATATCCTCAGGAACTTCGAGATGGTTTAACCAAGCCATTTAAAGCGGTTTATCTGAATGGTCAGGCGTATATTGTTGAATATGAAACAGTCGCTGATGTATTAAACGAGCAACCTGATTTTGAAAAATTAAAGCAATTAGGCGCATTACGTACCGCAATTACTGCATCTCAACCTGATGTTGCTATTACAGCGAGAGGCGAGGGTCAGTTTGATTGTGTATCTCGCTATTTCGCCCCTGCGATTGGGATTAATGAAGATCCTGTTACGGGTTCGATTCATACCGCAATTGCGCCCTTATGGGCTGAAAAACTTGATCAAACTCAGCTTATCGCATATCAGGCATCAGTTCGAGGTGGGGTTTTAGAGTGTGTTATTGAGTCTGAGGATCGTATTGAAATTTCAGGTTATGCAAAACTGTATATGCAAGCTGAACTGACGATCTAAATTTTAACTAAACCGCTATAAAAACATAGAAAAAAGCTGTTTAAATACACAGCTTTTTTCAAAACATAACTATTAAAAATTTAAACCATTATCTAGTATAGCTTGTTGTTTTTATTTAAATCACCAAAAAAACTCGGATAATCTATGTTAATGCGGTTTAAGCAGCTTACTCTCTCACTTTGTTTGATCGGGTTGAGTGCAACGTCTTGGTCTCAGACAGTACTCGTAAAAAGTGAAAAAAATATTGAAGAATACAAATTAGATAATGGTTTCAGAGTTATTCTTGCACCAAATGATAAAGAAAATAAAGTCTATGTAAATACAGTGTATTTAACAGGCTCTCTTAACGATCCTAAAGGGAAAAGTGGTCTTGCTCATTTGCTTGAACATTTGGCATTTAAAGGCACACAAAATGTAAAAGGTGAGGAGTTTCAGCGTCGTTTGGATCAATTCACTTTAATGACAAATGCCAGTACCGATTATTACTCAACTAAATATTTAAATATTGTTCGTCCTGAAAAAAATGCACTGAATGAAATTCTATACCTTGAGTCTGAGCGTATGGATAAATTAGTGCTACAAGAAAAATTTGTCCCTTCTGAAATCGAAATCGTAAAACGTGAACGTGAAATTCGTATGGATCAACCGTTTGCAGTATTGATGGACCAGATGTGGAAAGCGGCTTATGGCAATGAATATTTAGGTCGATTGCCGATTGGTGATTTGCCTGAATTAAAATCTATAAAAATGAATGAACTAAATCAGTTTTATAGAACATGGTATGCACCAAATAATGCTGTAATGGTCATTTCAGGAAAATTTGATAAATCAGAAGTATTAAATAAAATTGATCAATATTTTAGTCCGATTCCTGCACGTACTGTGCCTGCACCTGTTCAAGTTCCAGTCTTAGATTCTAGTAAGATTGAGCAGCGAAAATTCACGGTGCAAAAGGGCAGTGATCTTGCTAAATTCCACATTTATATGAATGGAAAAAATACGCAACTACAACCAGCATTAGCACTTGCGCCAGCACTTTATACCATGCAGCCTAGTGGTACGCTTTATAAAAGCATGGTAGAAACAGGAGTGAGTACAGCTGTTCAATCGACGACATGGTTGGACCAAGATTTTAATATGGTCTTTATGGGTGCGGTGTATGCGCCGAATCATGATGCAAAGAAAGTTGATGATGCGTTGATTGATGGTGTTGAGAATAGTCAAGCATTTACCGACGCAGAATTACAACGTATCAAAACTATTACTCAAAATACCGCTGATACGATTGCAAATGATGCTGTTGCTTTAGGTTCTCGCCTTAGTGACTATGCAGTGTCTTCACACGGACAATGGGATCAGTACTTTAAAGATTTACAAGCTATTCAAGATTTAAAATTAAATGATGCCAATCAAACATTAAAACAGTTTTTAGTGTCATCTCATCGTATTTCGGGAGATATTCTACCTACGCCTGAAGATCAAAAGAAAGCGATGACACCCAAGGTACAAGATAAACCTAAAACCTTAGATCAAAGTGCTGAAAAACCTGAACCTTTGAAAGATGTTGCTATTTATCAACAAGAAGTCACTCAATTTGTTGCACAGTCTGCGCAGCAACTGCAAAAAAATGAGCAAAAAATTCAACGTGGTGAATTAAAGAATGGTATTCGTTATGCTTTATTCCCAACCACAACACGCGATGACAAAACCTATGCCACGATTAGCCTAGATTTTGGTACGGAAAAATCACTGTTTGGTAAAGGAGTGACCTTAGATTTAACCAGTTATTTGATGTTGCGTGGTTCTGAGAAACATACACTGCAAGAAATTACAGATAAAGCGATTGCAGCAAGCGGTGGAGCATCTATCACTTCAAATGGTAATGGTTTAACAATTGGGATTCAGGCAAAAAAAGATAAGTTTGAAGATTTTTTAAACTTTATTATCGATGTGATGAAGCAACCTAAATTTGCACAATCGGAATTTGATTTAGCAAAAAATCAAAGCTTATCTGCATTAGATCGACCTTATACTGAACCTGCTGTGGTCGCATCTATGACTTTGGCAAGATTACTTGAAACCTATCAACCAGGTGATTTGCGTTATCACTTTGAACCAGAGTTTGCCAAGAAGCAGTTAAATGCGGCTACGCAAGCACAGGTGAAGCAATTTTATGATCAATTCTTTGTGACAGATCATGGTCAAATTGCTGTGACAGGTGATTTCGATCCGAAAAAAATGCAAAACACTCTACAGAAAGCATTTGGACAATGGAAAACGAAACAGCCGTACCAAAAAATTACTTCTCCTTATGTTGCCTTCAAAGCTGAAAAAGTCCATGCACTATCCGAGCAACGTGAGTTTGGTAGTTATCAAAGTATCCTGACTATTCCTGTAGGTGCTTATCATCAAGATGCTCCTGCACTCATTATCCTTAGCCATATTATGGGTAACTCGCAGTTGTCTTCTCGCTTGGCGCAGGAATTACGTGAGAAAAATGCACTTGTTTATGGATTTGGAAGCAATCTTGATCTAGATTCTGATACAGATAATGGATCAATTAGTATTACTGCGAATTATACAGCTGGTCGTTCTGATCAAGTCTCTCAATCTGTTCATAAAGTATTAACTGATTTGCTAAACAAAGGCGTGACTGAACAAGAGGTTGAAGCAGCCAAAGCCGATATTATGAAGAAGCGTGTGACTTCATTAGAAGATGAACGAAATATTCATAGTATGCTTACGGGTCAATTAGAGCGAAATAAGACATTGATGGATCGTGCTGAACGAGATCAAGCACTTGCAAAGTTGAGTAAGGCAGATGTAGATGCTGTAATTAAAAAATACATCAAATTGGATCAGTTTGTGGAAGTGATGGCTGACCAATATGGTAAAGCCCAAGACTTAAAGTAACAGACCAAAAGAAAGCCACCATTAGGTGGCTTTCTTTTTACGTTTAAATTATTCGTGATCGTGTTTATGCGTATGAAAATCTTCATTTTTACGGAAGCGTAAGTAATTTTCAAACTGCTCGCAATATTCGTCAAAGTTATCTTCTAACATCATTTGAAATTGTTGCAATAAATAAGACATGACTTGCTCTTTGGCGTCACGCATTTCATTGCCATCTTTAAAATTATTTGCCGCAACCCACGTATTAAAGCGGGCCGTTGCAAATAACATGGCAGCGCTGACTTGTCCGCGTAACTCTTCTGGTTTGGGTTGCTGTCCTTTTTGTGGGCGACAAAACTCATTGGCTTGTTTGATAAATTCATCTGCTCGCTCAAAAAATATCGCATTTAAAGCTTCTTCTTCTGTCACATCAGTGGCATTAATTTTTTGAGACATGATTTTTCCCAACAACAAATAAGACACGATATTATAGACAAAGCCTTGTGGAAACTAAACCTTTGGCTTAATCTAAAATAGCCTAAGTAATTAGAATAATCACTATGCAAGATGCGATTGCAATTCAAAGCCTTAAAACAGATATCGCTTTACTACGTCAACATATTCATCCACCACAATATTTAGAGCATGTCGAAGGTTTGCCGATTTATTATGGTTTAAAGGATGAGGTCGATGAATACTACCAACAATGGCAACCTTTGATTGAAAGGGCGCAGCAACTCTGTCAGCCTTTTATGGAGGATGATGTCGTTGATGCGATTCATTTACCGAGCCATCTAAATTTTCCACTGTTTTTCTTTCATGTAGATCGTATTCGAATTAATAAAACACGAGCTAAAGAATCTAAGACTTTCCGTGGCGTGGCGGCTTTGCTCGAAAAATGTGGACAATTTGAGACCGATCAGATTTTTGCGATGCAGGAATGGTTGGGGAGTGATGATACTGCGGCTTTGGTGGCACATCGTGAGTTTATTGATTTACGAACTTATGTTTTTCAACATGGACAAAGTGAATATACGCGTACCCGTTTTTATATGAATGGCGTGATTTTAAGTGTTGAGCCGCATTTTAAATTGGTAGATGCGCGAGATAAGCCACGTAAGCAGCGTAATGATAGTTATAGTGATCCGATTGCCGATAATGGGACGTGGAAGATTTTTGGGAAATATCGGTAAGATTTGATAATTTCTTGTGAAGTGTAGATTTTTATTCCCCCTCTTTTTCAAAGAGGGGTTAGGGGCGATTTACACTGATCTGTATTTGGGGCGATTACTACTTCCAAAAAATATCTTTAGCCGATAAATGCTGTAACTTTTTATTAGCTTTCTTTGCGACATGAGGTTGTTGTGCTTTTACCCAACCGAGTGCAAATAAAAATTGTGGTTGTTCTAGTGCCTGCTTTTCAAAAATCTGTTCCGCCACAAAGAGATCATTATAAAAACCTAAATATTCCTGAATTGGCTCAAGTTTATTTAGAAATTGTTGAACCTCTTTTTCAGGATAAAGCCTAGAAATAAAATCGATGCAATAACGCAATTGCTTAATATGCTTACGAGTACGATGTTGTTTTTCAACTGTAAGTGTAGAAAACTGAGTCGCGTCCATTAAAATTTTATGAAAAAGCTTGCTCAAACTTTTAGTCACTTGTTTAGATAATTTTGATTTCGATTCCTCACCACAATATATAAAACTAAATAATGATAAGAATAGCTGTGTTGTTTTAGCTCCGCTGAAAAGCTTGGCGATATTGGAATCTATTTCAGAACCAAGAGGAAATTCAAAATCACAGCTTTGTTTTATAAGCGGAATCACAGAATCCTGAATTGCATCGTGATCACGTGATTGCCCCAAAGCCCTAAAAAGTTCTGCTAATTCATTTTCCCAAGTTGGATCAACCTTTGCTGACCAATTTAAAAAATGTTTTAAAGCAGAACGTAAGCGACGCAAGCCGACACGTGCTTGATGAATATGATCGGCTTCAGCGACACCATCGGCAATTGCGGCAGCATTCGGCAATATTTGGTTTAAGGTATTTTCGACGATCAGTTTAAGCGACTGTTCCGCGCTAAGTTCAGATGCTAAATTTAGCATTTTGGCTTTGGTTGCAGGAGAAACACGTTTGCCAACTGCGAGTAAATTACCTCGTTCTGCTTTGCTACGCACATCAAGCCATAATTGATATTTATCAACCCATGTCTTGGCAAAATCAATTAAGTCTTGTGCTGCTCCTTGTTTGAGTTCAAATTCGACTTCACAAATTTTGGCTTGATCGGTTGGAGTACGAATTTCACCATCATCTAAGCAAACTTCAATCTGTGAATCTTGAAACTCAAACACATGGAAACTTCGTTGTACGTCTGTTTGAAACTGTAATTCTAGCTTAGCAGGAGCATCACCTAAAATCTCACGTAGCACCGTTTGAACGGTTCGGTTGTGCTGATAAAGTGATAGATCAAGTTCGGGTTCTTGTTCACATTTACCCAGATAAATATCTTCTTCAATGCGCTGAAAATGGTTTTTACTGGCAGCTTTAAAGGTTTGTACCCAGTGCTCACCTTCTTGGCGTAAGCGGATAGCGACATAGTTTTTGGCAAGTAAGCGGTCAGCGGTATCATAATATTTAGCTTGGAGCTGAATTTTTTGCGCTTTTTGCTTATTCAATGTTTGTAAAACCGTTTTTTTCTTAGATTCAGGAAGTTGAAATTTAAGCTCTATTTCCATGATGTTATAACTCCCGAACGTAAACGATGATAAATATAAAATGAGTATAACGGGTTGATCTTAAGAATAATTGTAAAGTTGTTTTAAGTCCGTATACGTTGACACCTAATGACTTTATTTTGTGCAAAAAATGAATTAACGTGTGAACAATCTTGCACGATTAGGATGATCAAGAAATGAATGCACCAGCAAATATAACTAAGCCAGTTGAATTTTCATTACCGATTAAAAATTATAATGAATTCTATTATTTTTATCTTACAGAACATCGTAGTATCGCTAGCCGCCGTTTACACGTGATCGGTAGTTCAATTGGCTTATATTTCTTTAGTAAAGCAATCCGTCAGCGTAAAGCAAAATACTTCGCTTATGGCTTAGTCTCAGGCTATGCTTGCGCTTGGGTTGGGCATTTCTTCTTTGAACACAATAAACCTGCTAGCTTTAAACAACCATTTTATAGCTTTATTTCGGATTGGAAGATGCTATCAGACGTTGCACGTGGGCGTTTGAGTTTGGTTGATCGTCAGTTTGATAAAATTGATTCTTAAAAAATATTTTCCTTTAATATAATAAACGACAGCTATTGTCGCAAAGCTGCTTCGGCAGCTTTTTTATGACCAATTGTTTAAGTAATATAAGAAAAAACAAGAGAAATCATAATAATGGAACAACTTAATCCTTCCGATTTAAAAGCAATTTTACATTCTATACGTGCCAATCTTTACTAACTTGAACATGCACGTGTCATGCAAAAAGATGGTCGAGTTTTATATCTCACAGAAGCCAAAAATGAAAACCAATATTGGAACATTCCAATCGCTAATACCACGGTCATTTTATTGGGTACAGGTACATCGATTACACAAACTGCCATGTGGATGCTGACTAGTGCTGGAGTGTTAGTGGGTTTTACAGGTGGTAGTGGAACACCTTTATTTATGGGGAGTAAAATTGAATGGATGATGCCACAAAGTGAATATCGCCCTACGGAATATATGCAGGGGTGGATGAGCTTTTGGTTTGATGATGCGAAACGTTTAGAGGTCGCAAAACAATTTCAGTTCGCCCGTATTGAGTTTATTCGTAAAGTTTGGGCTAAAGATCGGGCTTTACAAGCCGAAGGATTTTATCTGGATGACCAAGATATCACCCAAACGTTAATAGGATTTGAAAAGAAAATTCCGCATCAAAGCAAAGTTGGTGATTTATTGCTTGCTGAAGCACAAATGACCAAGCAACTTTATAAGATTGCGGCAACACGTTGCAAACTCAGTTTTGAACGCAATCCTGAACAAGGGGATTTAGCCAATGATTTTTTGAATCATGGTAATTATCTCGCCTACGGTTTAGCCGCAACCACGCTTTGGGTGTTAGGCATTTCTCATTCATTTGCTGTGATGCACGGTAAAACTCGACGTGGTGCTTTGATGTTTGATGTGGCTGATTTAATTAAAGATGTTGTGGTTTTACCTTGGGCATTTATTTGTGCCAAAGAAGGTATGACTGAGCAAGAGTTCCGTCAACAGCTATTGCAAAAATTTACTGAATATCGCTGCAGCTTAGAAAGTTAAATCTAATCGATGTTTTTATTTTCTAGATATATTTTGGTTAAATCTCTTAAATAAATAAGTTTATGCTCTATTATCTAATTATTAACTCAATATTATTCTTTTGAGACTTATATTTGTGAAAAAATATTCTCTTATTTTTAGCCTCTTGTTATTCAGTTTTACTCAATTTGTATGGGCAAATACAGCTCCTCAAGCTCGTATTATCAATGGTAATACGACTACAGAAGCACAAATCCCGTGGCAAGTAGCATTAATCGCTAGTCCATTAGATCCTTATCAATCCTATTTTTGCTCAGGAAGTCTAGTTGCAGATCGTTGGGTGGTCACCGCAGCCCATTGTATTGAGCAATTTGAAAAACAAAATCGTGATTATTATGTTTTGATAGGTGCACAAAATTTACAAAGTATTCAATTAGGACAAATTGTTAAAGTCAAAAAAGGTCATATCCATGAGAAATATAATAATCGTATTTATGATAACGATATTGCATTATTAGAATTAGAAGGTGCTGTAGATTTTATAAAATGTGATAAGAACTGCCAAACTATAGACATTATAAATCCTATAATTGAACAAAAAAATGTATTAATGAATGATATGTTGCAAATTGCAGGGTGGGGCGTATTAGAGGATTGTAGAAGTAGTACTTCTCAAACTTGTCAAGAATATTCAGGAAAAATGATTAGAAATCCTGTGTTGTATCCAACCACGTTGAGGTATACCACAGTAAAATTAGCAAATTGTTTATCGTCATCTTCGTTGTATGGAAGTCAACAAATTACCCAGAATATGCTTTGTGCTGAATCACCCACAGAAGAAAGTCTTACTGATGCCTGCTATGGCGATAGTGGTGCGGGTTTAACGATAAACAATTTAGAAAAGCCATATCTGCTTGGGATTGCAAGTTGGGGTGTCGGTTGTGCCAAGGTGGGTTATCCTGGTGTTTATACGCGAGTTGCAAATTACTCTGATTGGATAAACAACTATCTGCATCCAAGCACTATTCTAGAACAAAAAACTAGCCAAACAAATCAATCAGGCGGTGGAAGTGTTGGTATTTTCATGATTTTATTATTAGTCATATTAGCAATTATACGTGGGCGCTTTATTAAAAGTGCGTAATATTTTTGCTTTATACTTTAATACATGAAATTGATGAGTTTGAACTATGCGCGGTCTTTATCTGATTACCAATGATGATCCCCTACAATTATTATTAGAAAAATTAGATGTGGCTTTGGCGACGGGGAATATTGCTATTTTACAATACCGCCGTAAAAAAGTGGCGAGAGTGGCTCAACCATCCGAAGTTCAACAAATCAAAGCACTTTGTGAAAAATACCAAGTTCCATTTGTAATTAATGATGATTTAGCTTTGGCAGAACAATTTGGTTTAGGTGTACATCTTGGGCAGTCTGATGGCGAAATTATCGATGCGACTGCACGTCTACCACAGGGGGTGATTATTGGGCGAACTTGCTTAAACTCCTTAGAATTGGCTGAAAAGGCAATTGCTGAAGGTGCAACCTATGTGGCCTTTGGCGCAGTCTATGCCACTTCAACTAAACCTGAAGCAGGGAATGTTGGAATTGAAGTCATTCAACAAGCAAAGCAGAAGTTTGAAGTACCAATATGTGCCATTGGTGGTTTGACCGTTGAAAATTCCCAAGTGGTCATCGAGGCAGGAGCAAGCCTTTGTGCGGTAATTAGTGATATATTAGGGCGATCAACAGCCGAAATTCCTGCTCGTGTAAATGCATGGGCAAAGTTATTTGCATAATTTTTTGCATCGTTTCGACATTTTATTCTTCGATTCTAGGTTGAGTCTTTTATGAGTTTATCTCCAAAGCAAGAACAGTTATTTAAACAAGCAAATAAACATATTCCAGGTGGTGTCAACTCACCTGTACGTGCATTTAACGGTGTTGGTGGTACACCTGTCTTTATCGAAAAGGCCAAAGGTGCGTACTTGTGGGATGTTGATGGCAAGCGTTATGTGGATTATGTTGGTTCATGGGGACCAATGATTTTAGGTCATGCGCATCCCGATATTATCAAAGCGGTACAAACCGCAGCAGAAGATGGCCTAAGTTTTGGTGCACCAACAGTATATGAAACTACTTTGGCAGACACCATTTGCGAGATTATGCCGTCAATTGAATTGGTACGAATGACTAGCTCAGGTACTGAAGCAACTATGACCGCGATTCGTTTGGCGCGTGGTTATACTGGACGTGACAAAATCGTAAAATTTGAAGGCTGTTACCATGGTCATTCAGATTCGTTATTGGTGAAAGCAGGCTCAGGTTTACTCACTTTAGGTGAAGGTGAACCAACTTCAAAAGGTGTACCTGCTGATTTTGCAAAACATACCTTAACGTTGCCATATAACAATATTGAAGCTTTAAAAGAATGCTTTAGCAAGTTTGGTCATGAAATTGCAGGGGTCATCATTGAGCCTGTGGCAGGAAATATGAACTTGGTGACGCCAATCGAAGGCTTCTTACAAGCGATTCGTGATGTCTGCGATGAGTACAAATCGGTATTCATTATTGATGAAGTGATGACGGGTTTCCGTGTTGCTTTAGGTGGCGCACAATCTGTTTATAACGTAAAACCAGATTTAACGACTTTAGGAAAAATTATTGGTGCGGGCTTACCTGTCGGTGCTTTCGGTGGTAAACGTGAAATCATGGAATGCATCGCACCTTTAGGCGGTGTTTATCAAGCAGGTACATTGTCAGGGAATCCATTGGCAATGCGTGCTGGTATCGCGATGTTTAAACATCTACGTGAACCTGAATTTTATGACAAGCTTTCGGCACAGTTAGCGAAATTGCTTACAGGATTACAAGCTGCGGCAGATGAAGCGGGTATTCCATTTAAAACTCAGCAAGTCGGTGGCATGTTCGGTTTGTATTTCACCGATCTAGAGGACATTACCAGCTTTGATTCGATGTTAGCTTGTGATGTTGAAGCATTTAAGAAGTTCTTCCATGGCATGTTAAAGCGTGGCGTATATCTTGCGCCATCTGCATTTGAAGCAGGATTTATTTCTTCTATGCATTCAGATCAAGATATTGCAGAGACCATTCAAGCTGCCAAAGAAACATTTGTAGAAATGAAATAACCTTCTGATGCATATAGAAGCCCGATTTTTCGGGCTTTTTTATGACTTTGAACTTGTGATGAGAAATCAAGATGGGATATGATTTAAAAAAATAATCAGGTGTATCAAATGAAATTAAAATTAACACCTTGGACAATTTTCTTGGGAATCCTCTTATTTTGTAAAGAGTTAATTTATACGGTTTGCTTACGTCTAACTTTGGTTGGATATGTGTCTGTTATTTCTTTTCTCATTTTTCCACTTTTTGCAGGTCTACTTTTCAATCTTCTCATTCTAACAATACCGTTATCTTATTTTCTTTATGCGCAACCAGCTTTTATTCTCGCTATCGCTTTATCAGCAATCATGATTATTTTTAATCGACACGTATTAAATAGAAAAAGTGCATTTATCATTTTTAGTATACTTATGGCACCTTGTGCTGTGGTGATGGGAATAAAATTTTGCGATCCATCGTATACGCCACCTTGGATCATAACGATGGTAGAAGATTTTTTTTCTTATCAAGTAGATGAAAATCCATCTCCTATGGCAGTTAACTTATTATTGGGCGGGATAATGTTGTTCGCAATTGTCATTACAATAATGGGGACTTTGTTGGGAGGTGGGCTTGTCGCAAGTACTTTAAATGAAAAAATACTACAAACATTATTAATACCACCAAGGTCTGTCAAGAAACAGTTATTGGCGTATATCAACTCCTAATTGTATAAAAAAGATAAAGAGATATAAAATTCGGACGCAGAGAAATTGAGTTTTTGATTTTTAATTGTAACGTATAAAAAAGTTCATAATTTTAATTGTAATTTCTCTCTAAGCTTTTTATGATTGCCCGCTTGTTTTCATCCAGTCGTTGGAAGGTACGCTTGAGTAATTTTCTAAGTGAACATTTGATTCATCGTGATGAAGATTTTATGGTGATCCATAAACCTGCTGGGCTTCTGACAGTGCCGGGGAAAACACCTGATTTACAAGATTGTTTAATCAATCGTTTATTAGAATTAGAACCCAAAACTTTACTTATTCACCGTTTAGATCGTGACACTTCAGGTATTCTAGTCTTTGGTTTATCTAAATTTGGACAAAGCAATATTTCACGTCAATTTCAAGATCGTCAAACCTCAAAAATTTATCAAGCTTTGGTTGCTGGACATTTAGAAGGTCAAGGCAAAGTCGATATTCCTGTGATTTATGATCCAAGCCGTCCACCGCTGCATATTGTTGATGCTTCATATCACAAACCTGCATTAACAGAATGGCAAGCCATTGAGCATTTAGAAATTCAAGGACAAGCGGTAACCCGAGTTAAATTGATTCCGATTACAGGTCGTTCACACCAACTTCGTGTGCATATGCAATATTTAGGTCATCCAATACTAGGGGATACCTTATATGCGACTCCTGAACAGCAACAGCTTTATGCACGTTTGTGCCTTCATGCAACACAACTCAGCTTCACTCATCCTAAAACAGGCACTCAACTGAGTTTTGATTGTTCTGTACCATTTTAATCGTATTTTTTTGATCTAAAGAGATGTAAAGCGCGCTATTTCAGTCAGCTTTATGTCAAAATATTAGGGCTATTTGCGTGGCTTAATTTCGCGTAAATACCAAATTTAAAACTACATAAAGTAGCTTAAACTTTCGTCAGTTTAAGGCATACAATATGTGGGCTAACATGAGAAAAGGTGGAATAAATTGCAGCCGTTTGCTATTGGTCAACGTTGGTTATCAGATACAGAAACTGAACTCGGTCTAGGTGTTCTTATTGATGTAGATGAGCGTTCTATCAGTATTTTATTCCCTAAAAGTGATGAAACTCGCGTATATGCACGAAACAATGCGCCTTTATCTCGCATCATCTTCAATGTAAAAGATGAAGTGCAAGATCAAGAAGGCGTTAAGTGGATTGTTGAATCGATTGAAGATCGTCATGGCGTGCTGCGTTATGATGTGGTTCGTAGCCTTGAAAATGGCGAACAAGAACGTAAGTCACTCAATGAAACTCGTATCGGTGCGCAAATTCAGCTATCAAAACCTTTAGAGCGTTTGTTAGCGAGCCAAATTGATTATAAAGAATGGTATGACCTTCGTATTGAAGCGATGTTATTGCAAGCGCAAATGCATACCAGTCCTTTACGTGGTTTTCTTGGTGCACGTGTAGGCTTGATTCCACATCAGCTTTATATCGCACATGAAGTGGGTAAGCGTTTTGCACCGCGTGTTTTATTGGCCGATGAAGTTGGCTTAGGCAAAACCATTGAAGCAGGTTTGATCATTCACCAGCAATTGAAAACAGGGCGTTCTGAACGTATTCTGATTTTAGTACCTGATTCATTACAGTATCAATGGATGATTGAAATGCGCCGCCGTTTCAATTTGCAATTTTCTCTGTTTGATTTAACGCGTACTGCTTCGATCAAAGAACATGATCCTGATCTCAACCCATTCCTGACTGAGCAATGCATTATTGCGAGTGTCGATTTGATGGTTGACCATGATGATTTGCGTGAGCAAGCAGTTGAAGCAGGTTTTGATTTACTTGTTGTCGATGAAGCACACCATTTAATGTGGAGTGAAGAAGAAGGCGGTAATGATCGTTATGATCTTGTCGAAGAGTTAGCTGAACAAACAGCGGGTGTCTTACTTCTCACAGCAACGCCTGAACAATTAGGTGTAGAAAGCCATTTTGCACGTTTACGTTTACTTGATCCACAACGTTTTAGTAGCTTAGATCGTTTCCTTGACGAAGAAGAACAATATCAGCAAACAGCTAAAGTTGCCGAAGTCTTAATGTCAGATGAAGCACTGACTGAAGAACATCTTGCTGCTCTGGATGGCTTATTGGGTCATCGTATTGACGATCAGCCTGAACAGCGTATGCGTGCAATTCACGAGTTGTTAGACCGTCACGGTACAGGTCGTATTTTATTCCGTAACACACGTGAAGCGATTCAAGGTTTCCCAGGTCGTGATTGCCAGCCAGCACCTTTGCCAGCACCAGAAGACTGGTCATTTGATGGCAAAATGCGTGAGCAAATGTGGCCAGAAGAAGGTCAACTCGATGGTGCTTGGATGGAAAATGATCCTCGTGTGCCATGGTTGATGGAAGTTCTACGCAAAGATTTAAAACATAAAAAAGTATTGTTGATTGCGCGTAGTGGACCAGTGGTTGAAGCGCTTGAAAATGTATTGCGTTTACATGCAGGTATTCGTACAGCAATGTTCCATGAGGGCATGAGCTTATTGGAACGTGACCAAGCTGCGGCATACTTTGCCGAAGACAGTTATGGCGCTCAGATTCTTCTCTGTTCGGAAATTGGTTCTGAAGGTCGTAACTTCCAGTTTGCCAGTGACTTGATCCTATTTGATTTACCTGCAAACCCTGACGTATTAGAACAACGTATTGGTCGTCTAGATCGTATTGGTCAGGAAAATCGCATTCAAATTCATGTGCCATATTTGATCGGTACAGCACAAGAGCGCATGTTCCGCTGGTATAACGAAGCATTGAATATTTTCAGCAATATTTCTCCAACCGCACAAACGCTGCAAGAGAACTTTATTGTTGAATTGAAAGACTGTTTATTGGCAGATCAAGGTCAGACGTTTGAAGATTTACTTGAAGAAGTGAATGTACAACGTCAAGCTTTGGAAGCTGAGTTACAAGCTGGTCGTGATCGTTTGCTTGAATACAACTCTTGTCGCCCAGTCGTTGCACAGGGCATTGTACAAGCACTTGAAGACTATGATGACAACACCACTTTGCCAATGTTCGTGAAGCGTTTCATGTCATCCACCAATATTGACTTTGATGAGCAAAGCAACGGTACTGTGATCATCAAGCCAACGGATCAAATGCAAGTTCAAGGAATCACTTTGGACGAAGAGGGTATGACAGCAACTTTCTATCGTGATCAGGCTCAGATCCGTGAAGATGCACAATATTTAACGTTGGAACACCCATTTATTGAAAGTGTGATGGAAATGATCCGCACACAATCATTTGGTAGTACTAACGTTGCATTACTCAAATCGAATGCGTTAAAACAAGGTTCGGTCTTACTCGAAGTTTGGTTTAAGGTCGATGTAGTTGCACCAAAAGGGTTGAACTTACCGTCAAGTTTGCCGAAGCAATTGATTCGTGTGTTACTGAGTGAAACAGGTCAAGATTTATCTGCCAAGATCGATCCAAGTATTTTGCGCCCATATTTGCATCATCTCGATGGCAATAGCTGCCGTCAAGTTGTTAAAGCACGTCGTGATGTAATTGAAGAGCGTTACGCACAAGCTTTAGATATTGCCAAAACCTCTTTGCCTGAATTGATGCAACAAGCTAAAGAGCATTATGGCAGTAAATGGCAATATGAAATTGACCGTTTAACTTATCTTAAGCAATTTAACCCAAGTATTCGTCAAGATGAAATTGAGCGTTTACAAAAGTTCCAGAAAGAGGGTCTAGGCTTGTTAGATGGTCTTTCTGTGACTCCAGAAGCGATTCAAGTCTTAGTTGTAGTTAAACCATAATTACGACTGATGTAATAAAAAAGAGGACAAATCATGTCCTCTTTTTTATGTCGTGAATATACTTAGTTTTGATCGATATTAGCTTCTAAGAACCATAAATATTGATCCAGATCTTCGAGTGCTGCATGGATAATATCTTCAGAGATTGGATCTTTAATTTGCTCGATTGTATCTCGAAGATGATTTGCAACGACACCATAACGATCAGCTAGCTCTTTTAAGTGATCTTGCACTGCATGGATTGCAACAGGATAAGGCTTAAGATGCGAACTTTCAGCAACCGTTTGGGTTGTTCCGAGCGCTGTTCCACCAATCTGTACCGCACGCTCTGCGACATTGTCTAAATGGGTGATCAATGAAGTACGGAACATATCTAACATTTCATGTACCGCAATAAAATTACTACCCCGCATATTCCAGTGCGCTTGTTTGGTAAGCAATGATAGATCAATAAGATTTGCAAGAATTTGATTTAAAATTTTAACGGTGGCTTCTTTGATAGAATCATCTAAATTATTACGTGTATATACTTTCAAAGCCGCTGCTGAAGAATTCATAGTTACCTCATTCAATTATAATGTAATGAAACATCGTGAATAAAAACCATTCTGTTCTAGCTTAAGCGCAGAATGCCTGAATGAATGTTTTAATTCGCAAGGCTTTTGTAATTTTCCTTATCATCATTTTTCTTTTTATTACTTTGCTCAATCAGTCGCAATGATAGATAGATTGATCTATTGAATCTGAATAGCCCGAATATAACTCAGATCAAACCAGCATCTTTGCATTCTAATTTAATGTAAGCATAAAAAATCGGTGCAACGATTAAGCCACTCAAGCCAAAAATCGATTCAAAGATTAGCATAGCCAAGAGTACTTCCCATGCACTCGCATTAATTTTTGTACCAATAATTTTTGCATTTACGAAATATTCAAGTTTATGAATAATGACTAAATATGCTAAAGCGATGGCTGCTACTGAGAGTGAAATGGTTAAGCCAGCCATAATAATTAAAGTATTTGAAATCAAGTTACCAATAATAGGTAAAAGACCAAAAATGAAGGTCAAAATAGTCAGTGTTTTAGCAAAAGGTAAATGGATATGGAATAGAGGTAAAACGATAAAAACAAAAATGATGAATAGTGCTGTATTGATTAAAGAGATTTTTACTTGAGCAAATACAACATTTTTGAATGAAATCGAAAGCTTCTGAATACGATGTAAAATAGCAGCTTTAAAGACAGGTTGTGGTGCGTGCTGCTTAAAGTTCTGAATTGAAACCAAGATACCTACAATTAAACCGATCAGCATGGTTGCTAAGTTATGCAGAATATCGGTACCTGTATTTTTAACAATCGAAATATTATTCTTGATGAAGGACAAGATCTGATTCTTGATATCTGCAACACTATGAGGAAGATAACCAGGGACATAATGACTCATTTCGGCTTGGAATTTAATGAGGGTTTGATCAATCTTAAAGTTAAACGAGTTAAGACCTGTTCCTTTTAAATCATAGATCACAAAACTAATTAAACTGGTAATAAAAAAGCCAATCAAAAATGTGGTCAAAATTCCAAGAATAATACTGATAAAGATGCGCGCGCGTTGTCCATCAATATGTTTTTCAACAATTGAGCTTAGACTGTTAATAATTTCGAAAATCAAGAAACCTGCAAAAAAACTAGGCAACAAATGCAGGGGAATGACCATCATTAAAAATAAAAACATCAGAATAAAACTGGCGATGATACTTTGACGGTCATTGAGAAGGGTCATGATCTGTATGCCTAAATTTGCTTGTAGTTATGATAAATGACAAAGATATATACTTAATGACGATAGTCTATGCTGATGAAATTGCTTAATCAATTTCCATTTTATCAAAATGACGAGCGCCTTCTAAAATCATACGAATCATTACCATGGTTTGCTCTGCAACGTCAGTTCGTTGTTCAGCAGGTAAATCAATCACTTTTGCCCCCATATTGAATACCAATTGGGTAATCGCTTTAGCTGCAATGTCAGCATGACTGATTTTACTATTATTCATTTGTTCTAGGCGAATCAGGTCTTCTTGTAATTCTTGCTGAAAGAAATTTAGCTGACGGTCTACAGCGAGTTTATATGAGGTTGAGCCCGTATATCCTTCGCGTAATAATAAGCTGAGATAACCTTCATCTGCATCTAGCTGTTGAATGAAAACTTCAACCGAACTTCGAATAATGCTTTGCTGCATAGATGCCTGCAAACGCGCTTCACGAATGATTTTACGTAATACCAAACCTGCACGATCGATCAGAGCGATAGCCAGTTCATCAATATCTTTAAAATGTCGATAAAAACTATTTGGTGCAATGCCTGCTTCACGCGCTACTTCACGTAAGCTCAAAGATGCAATACTTTTCTGTGGACCAATTAAATTCAGTGTCGCCTGAAAAAGTTCTTCTTTGGTAATGGTTGCTTTTCTACCAACCGAACGTACAGGAGATTTCATAGCAATGACATCTTGTTCATTTAGTGTGTCATGACCGAGCGGTAAAAAAGTAGAAGACTGAACCATTATTTTCAAAATATAAGTAAGCTACTCGGGATTATAGCGATTGTCTGACTACTTGGGAAATGTAAATTCTTATACGAATATATATACAAATATATATACATATGTATAATAATTAAAAAATGATTAGAGTTCCCGCTCATGCAAGCAGTCGAAAAGAGAATTTCTCTATTCAATTCAATAGCCCAAAGCGTAATTACGAACCATGATGCCAATTTTTGGCTACAAAAAATCAATCCACTGTGGTCTTTGAATCAATCACTCGCCAAAGTTGTAAAAAAACAAACGGTAGCTAAAGATACGGTGAGTCTTATTTTGCAATGCAATCGTCATGTACAACGCGGTGCAGCAGGACAACATCATCCTGTCACCGTTGAAATAGCAGGGCGTCATTACGAACGCACGTATAGCTTGATGCAATTAGATGCAGATCATCTCTGTTTAACCGTCAAAAAAGTTGATCAAGGTTTGGTGAGTTCATGGTTGGTTGAGCAATCTAAAGTAGGGGATATTGTCTATTTAGGGCAACCTTATGGCGATATGCAGCAGCATATTCAAACTCCTAACCTGTTATTACTTGCAGCAGGTAGCGGCATTACCCCGATGCTGAGCCTGATCGAAAGTTTGAGTCAAACCAAGCAGTTTTCGACGACATCTGTACAGTTGATCTATTGGGTGAAAACTCAGGCCGATGCAGCCTATGCTGAATATTTCAAAGAAACAGCGGAAAACTTTCCTTATTTCAGTTATCAAATTTTTTATACCCAAGAACAAGACCAACGTTTGAACCAGAGTTATGTTGATCAAATTTCAGCTTTAAATGAAACCACTGTATATGCCTGTGGTCCATCGGGTTTTGTGAGTACAGCAGAAAAATTATTTTCTTGTGCTGCTTTGCTTCAAACCGAAGCTTTTAGTTTAAGCCAATTTGATGTGGATGCTTCGGAAACTGGTTTTATAAATGTGAGATTGACTCAATCCAACAAAACGGTTGCGATACCTAAAGGGCAATCCATTCTTTCTAGTTTGGAACATCAAGGGATTAAACCTAATCATGGTTGTCGTATGGGCATTTGTAATAAATGCGCCTGCACTAAAGCGCAAGGCTCAACGAAGAATTTGTTGAATGGTTCAGCGAATCATGAACCAGCTCAACTATTAAAAATTTGTGTAAATTCCGCTCAGTCTGATCTAGTGATTGATCTATAAATGAGAAATTAATTATGAATATGCCTGTTAAAATTGAATATTTTAAAAATCCAAAAAATCGTGATTTAACTGCTTCAGAATTAGATGCTTTTGCTCGAGAATTAGATCAGATCAAGCAAGAAGTATTGGATGACTTAGGCGAAAAAGATGCGAAGTATATTCGTCGTGTTTATTCGTCAATCCGTTATAGCAGCTTACTCGGACGAGCTTTGTTGTTTGCAGGATGGTTTCCACCAGCATGGTTATTAGGAACGGGGCTATTGGGTTTTGCCAAAATTATGGAAAACATGGAGTTAGGTCATAATGTGATGCATGGACAATATGACTGGATGAATGATCCAAAATTTAATGGTCAGACTTACGAATGGGATACCGTTGGAACCTCAGATAATTGGCGTCAAACACATAACTACAAACACCACACTTATACCAATGTGAAAGGTATGGATGATGATGTGGGTTATGGTGTATTTCGTTTATTTCCAGAACAACGTTGGACAAAGTTTACTTTAATTCAACCAATTTATATTGTGCCATTCAGCTTATTATTCCAGTGGGGAGTTGCGATTCAAAATCTTGAGCTCGGCAAAGTGATTTATAAGCGTAAATCAATCGCGCAATTTAAACGAGAATGGCAACCAGCACAGAAAAAAATAGCGAAGCAACTTTTTAAAGATTATGTGTTTTTTCCATTGATTGCAGGACCTTCAGCGATCCCAGTTTTTACTGGAAATTTAGTTGCTAATGGGATTCGTAATATCTGGACTTTTAGTATTATTTTTTGTGGTCATTTTACGAAAGATGCTGAAGTCTTCCCAAAAACTGTTTTACAGAATGAAAGTCGCGGTCATTGGTACATGCGTCAAATTCGTGGTTCTTCTAATTTAACAGGTTCAGAAGCATTTCATATTTTGACAGGGCATTTGAGCCATCAAATTGAACATCACTTATACCCAGATATTCCCGCTCGCCGCTATCGTCAAATTGCACCTAAAGTGGAAGCTGTATGTGAGAAATATGGTTTAAATTACAATAATGCTAGCTTTGTAAAACAATTCGGTGAAGTGGTCGGGCGTATTTTTAAATATGCGCTTCCTTTTAAAAAGTAAAAAATAACTTAAGCAGAAGAGCCCCGAATAGCATGTTCGAGGCTTTTTACTTTTATTTTTTCTTTTTTGAAACCCACATGGTAATGGTGGCGTGAAAGACTTTTTCATTCTGTTGATCAATTACATCAACATTCACCAGATATTCTCCAGCTTTATCCCAATCGTAGTGCTGCTCTACTGGGGTGGCGATCGCAATTAAATCAGTTTCCGCTTTTTTTAAATATTCTACGGTCATGCCTTTTGGAATCCAGCGATGTGAAGTTGGAACAGTCACCTCAGTCATCGTACCGCCTGCAAGTTCGGCCATATTACACATTGCAATCGCATGAACTGTACCAATGTGATTCAGCACTCCGCGTTTTTTCTTAATGGATATTTTACAAGAGTTCGGTTTTAACTCCTCAAATAAAGGAGAAATGCTACTGAAATAAGGTGCTTTTAAACAAAGCATACGTGTGAACGTCCATTTTCCAGCAGGTAAAACTGAAACCTTATTCCATAATTCCAAAGTTGATGCCATTAGATGATTTCCTGTAAAACAGAATTAAATTTTTTTACGGAATATAATTCTGTTTACAAGTTGTGGTCAAGTCATACACAATAGTTCCGATGATTGGTAAATTTAAATAACTTATGCAAACGGCTCAGCAATTATTAGAACGCTTATATCCACAACGTAGATCATTGTTAAAAAGACAAATCTTATTGGATGCATTGGCATGTTTTCTTGAATATGGGCTCGATGCGACCAGCATTGAAATGATTCGCGATAAATCTGAAAGTAGTGTTGGGGCAATTTATCATCATTTTAAAAACAAAGAGGGCGTGATTGCTGCACTTGTTTTTGCTGCTTTAGATGATCAAGCAGCATTACGAGATCAATATCTAGAGCGCGCGCAGTCTTTAAGGGATGTTTTGAATGCTTTAATTTATAGTTACGTTGATTGGGTTTCTGATCAACCTCATTTTGCTAAGTTTCTAATGTTAGCGCATTTTTCAGTGATGCAAGGCGAGCACCGCCCATCATTAAATGAAAAAAATAAAATCAGAAATCAAAAGATCGTAAATTATATCGCAGCATATAATGATGCGCAGTTATTACAATCGGTTCCGTCTGAATTGATGATGTCATTAGTGATTGGTGCAAGCGAAAGTTATTGTCGTGCTTGGTTATCTGAAAAAGTGTTCACCAATCCAAAATTCTATCGTGAAAACTTGGCTCAGGCTGCTTGGGATTCATTACAAAACTTAAGTCATCCAGCATAAAAGGACTAAGACAAACAAATCATCTGGATCAGAAAGTTATGGCAGGATTAGATCAAAAACAACAATTCAATGGTGCTTGTTTGTGTGGGGAAATAAAATTTCATTTTCATATATCGAAAATTAAAACGATCTATCGTTGTTATTGTCGTTTATGTCGCAAGCAGAGTGGGGCAGCATCCAACACTGCGACATTGATTTCATCTGATTAATTTTATTGGCAACAAGGCGAGCAATTTATTTGCACTTATATCAAAGCCACAGGTTTTACTAGCTCCTTTTGCAGACAATGTGGTTCGCCTATTCCTAATCTACTAGGCACTAATCCTAAAGTAATGTGGATTCCGCTAGGTTTAATTCACGAAGATTTTGAACCAAATAAGGAGTTAAATTTTTGTATGACTTCTAAAATCAGCTGGGCTGGCGAGAATAAAGCACATACTTCATTTGATGAATTACCAACTGGTCGACAGCTTGAAGAATATTTTGAACTCAATGAATAAAAAAAGCAGAAAATTAATTTTCTGCTTTAATTTAGATGAAATCGTGCTTTTATTTAAATTGGATTGAGCCATTGGCACTGACAGTAATTTTCGATTCACCAGCCGCCATGTCTTGTGCTGGAGCTGCCTCAGCCATCGCAAATTTTGCCATGCCACCACGCATCATTGGTTGAGGGAAATAATTACTTGTATTCAAATTTAAATTGACAAGATTATATTGCGTTTTATTCCAAGCCTGGGTAATCGCTTGTGCGCGTTGCTGAAAGTTTTTAGAAGCTTCAATCATCAGTTCATTTTCAACTTTTTTACGTTGTTCGTCAGATACGCTAAAACTAATCGATTGGGTCTGAAAGCTCTGCTGAAGTTCACTAATCAACTGGCTTGCTGCTTTAAAGTCTTTACTTTCAATTTGGATTTCTGCACGTGCGCGCCATTCTTTTAACTTATTATTATCATTGTCATAAATAGGATAAGTACTTTGAGCACCTGTTTCGACTTTTACTTGTGCGTATTTACGAGAAATTGCTTGTGCTTGATTCATTAATTGATTGATTTGATTCGAAAGCTCTGCGGGTTGCTTATTGCTTCTTTCAATATAAAGTACAGCACGCATTTCGTCATTCGCAACTTGGCGTGCTGCATCTGCTTGGATATTCACAATATTATAGTTCAAGTTTTCAGTCTCATGAGCAAAAAGGCTTGGGCTAAGTGCAGCTCCGATCATTAATGTTGCAAGTGCTAAAGTACGCATAAAAAATTCCTTAAAATTTGGTATTAAACATTTATTTTTACAAGTCTGATATTAGAAACAACTGATGGGGAACTTTTGCATATTTTGTGGTGTCTTTGTAATATATTAACAGTGTTTTGCAACAGAAAAATTAATTAAAAAATATTTAAAATTAAATAATTAGCTTTATATATTTGACCATTTATCTAAAAAAATTAAGGCTGTTAAAAAAAGCTTACTTTCTTTCGCTTGTCACATAGTATGATGATAATTCATCATAGTTATTGGAATGAAGCATTTTTTCAATAATATTAGATGAATGTCAGGCATAAAAAGAGTTTATTTTATTTCAAAATTAGGTATCATCTCGCTCCTAGTTGAAAGATATAAAATTTGTGTCTCACTAGATTCTAAAAAGCACCGAGTCAAACGACCGCAAGTCACCAGACTTATTTCTTTTACCCATATCAGAGATGGTAATTCGATATGAGCGTTACTTCCGTAAATCCTGCCGCTAATGCAACTAACGAATATTATCTGACTCGCCAAAGTCAGATGGAATCGAATGTTCGTAGTTATCCACGTAAATTACCGTTAGCGATAGCAAAAGCACAAGGCTGTTGGGTTACTGATGTTGAAGGTACAGAGTACCTTGATTGTTTAGCTGGGGCAGGGACATTGGCTTTGGGCCATAATCATCCTGCGGTGATTCAAAGTATTCAAGACACATTGGCAAGCGGTTTGCCATTGCATACTTTAGACTTAACGACTCCTTTAAAAGATGCGTTTACTGAAGCGCTTTTGGCTTATTTGCCAGGCGGTCAAGAAGAATATTGCCTACAATTCTGTGGTCCATCTGGTGCAGATGGTACAGAAGCAGCGATTAAATTAGCGAAAACTTATACGGGTCGTAGCACAGTGATTAGTTTCTCTGGTGGCTACCATGGTATGACGCACGGCGCGCTTGCAATGACAGGTAACTTGTCTGCAAAGAATGCGGTGAATGGCTTAATGCCAGGCGTGCAATTTATGCCATACCCACATGAATATCGTTGCCCACTTGGTTTAGGTGGGGAAGCAGGTGTTGACGCTTTAACTTATTTCTTTGAAAACTTCATTGAAGATGTTGAAAGTGGTGTAACCAAGCCTGCTGCTGTGATCCTTGAAGCGATTCAAGGTGAAGGTGGTGTTGTTACTGCACCTGTAAAATGGTTGCAAAAAATCCGTGAAGTGACTGAAAAGCACAACATCGTTTTAATCTTGGACGAAGTTCAAGCTGGTTTTGCACGTTCAGGTAAAATGTTTGCCTTTGAACATGCTGGAATCGAGCCTGATGTTGTGGTGATGTCGAAAGCGGTAGGTGGTAGCTTACCACTTGCAGTATTGGGTATTAAACGTAAGTTTGATGCTTGGCAGCCTGCGGGTCACACGGGTACTTTCCGTGGTAACCAACTTGCAATGGGTACAGGTTTAGCGTCACTTCAAGTGATCAAAGAACAAAACCTTGCTCAAAATGCGCAAGAGCGTGGTGATTTCTTGCAAGCTGAGTTCAAGAAACTTGCTCAAGAATTCCCATGTATCGGTAACGTACGTGGTCGTGGTTTGATGATCGGTGTTGAGATCGTTGACGAGCGTAAACCTGCGGACCATATGGGTTCATTACCAGCTGATGCTCAATTGGCTGCTGCAATCCAGACGGCTTGTTTCAACAATAAATTATTGCTTGAAAAAGGTGGTCGTAACGGTACAGTCATTCGTTTACTTTGCCCATTAATTATCAATCACGAAGAATGCGTAGAAGCGGTTGCTCGCTTCAAGAAAGCTGTTGCTGAAGCATTAAAAGCAGTACGAGGCTAATTCATGGTTGATTTTGCAGAACATCGTAAAGCGTTACTCTGCAATGATGCTCAATCTATTGCTGACTATCAGTCAGCAATGGGCGAGGCGGTACAAGCCGTTTCAGCATGGTTGCAAAATGATAAAATGTACACTGGCGGTAGCATTAAGGATTTGCGTGCAGCAATCTCTTTTGCTCCTTCAAAAGAAGGTCTAGGTGTACAGCAATCATTACAACGTATGGTTGAGCTTTTTCTCAATAAAAGCTTAAAAGTACATCACCCGCATTCACTTGCACACTTACACTGCCCAACCATGGTGATGAGCCAGATTGCGGAAGTGTTGATCAATGCAACCAACCAGTCGATGGACTCATGGGATCAAAGCCCAGCGGGTTCTTTGATGGAAGTTCAATTAGTTGATTGGCTTCGTCAAAAAGTGGGCTATGGTGCAGGTCAAGCAGGTGTGTTCACCTCTGGTGGTACACAGTCAAACTTGATGGGTGTATTGCTGGCACGTGACTGGTGCATCTCGAAAAACTGGAAAGACGAAAATGGTAAGCCATGGTCGGTTCAGCGTGATGGTATTCCAGCAGAAGCAATGAAAAACGTCAAAGTCATCTGTTCTGAAAATGCACATTTCTCTGTGCAAAAGAACATGGCGATGATGGGTATGGGCTTCCAGTCTGTTGTCACTGTACCTGTGAATGAAAATGCACAGATGGATGTTGATGCACTGGAAAAAACCATGGCGCATCTTCAGTCTGAAGGCAAAATCGTAGCCTGTGTTGTTGCAACTGCCGGTACGACAGATGCTGGTGCGATTGATCCACTCAAGAAAATCCGTGAAATTACTACGAAATATGGTTCTTGGATGCACATTGATGCAGCTTGGGGCGGTGCACTGATTCTTTCAAATGACCATCGTGCAATGTTGGATGGAATTGAATTATCAGATTCGATCACACTTGATTTCCATAAGCATTATTTCCAAAGCATTAGCTGTGGCGCTTTCTTGTTGAAAGACGAAGCAAACTATCGCTTTATGCATTATGAAGCAGAATATCTAAACTCTGCATATGATGAAGAACACGGTGTTCCTAACCTCGTGTCTAAATCATTACAAACAACACGTCGTTTTGATGCATTGAAATTATGGATGACGGTTGAAGCATTAGGTGAAGAGCTTTATGGTTCAATGATTGACCATGGTGTGAAATTAACACGTGAAGTTGCAGATTATATTAAAGCAACAGCGGGTCTTGAATTGTTGGTTGAACCACAATTCGCTTCAGTCCTGTTCCGTGTCGTACCAGAAGCTTATCCTGCTGAATTTATCGATAGCTTAAACCAAAACGTGGCAGATGAATTGTTTGCTCGTGGTGAAGCGAATATAGGTGTAACCAAAGTGGGTAATGTTCAATCATTGAAGATGACCACTTTAAGCCCAGTTGCAACGCTTGAAAACGTTCAGAACTTGCTTGCACTTGTGTTGGCAGAAGCTGATCGTATTAAAGATGCAATTGCTGCAGGAACTTATGTTCCAGCGATTGACTAATCGATTTGCTTTCTAAGAGAAAGGCACATTTATGTGCCTTTTTTATTTTTTAGTCTGTGAGATTGAGCTTAGAAAGATTTAGCTCATCTGAATATACCTTTAATTTAATCTCAAGCAATTCTCGGAATAGCTTAAGATAGACGTGTAAATGGCTATTGGAAACCTAATTTTAGTTCATTTAGAACCGAATTGACGGATTAAAACTAATATTACATAGACATTTGTCATATAGTTTTCATTACTAAGGTCGTCAAATTTGTATTTCTAGTTTGATTTCTTATATGTCGTGTTGTAAGTAAAAAATTATAAATTACAATCATTAAGATAATTTTCTTTCGCAATTTTTATAAAAAAAAATCTTTTCTTTATGACTGAAAATTTTCAAATAAAAATGATCATCATAAAAGCGTCATAAAGTTGTCACTTAATTGTCATATTATCTCCTCAAAATGCAGTTAACTAAAGTACAACACTTGAATTAAAAAGAGTTGTAAATCAAATTGTATAAATGAGAGAAAACAGAATGCGCTTAAATCCACGTCATATCGCAATTGCATTAGCTGTATCTGGAGTAGCCGTAGCAACAACTGCGAATGCAGCTCGTGATACGATTCAAATCGCTGGTTCTTCAACTGTATTGCCATATGCAAGTATTGTTGCTGAAGAGTTTGGTAATACTTTCCCGCAATTTAAAGCACCCGTTGTTGGTTCAGGTGGTACTTCAGGTGGTTTAAAGCAATTCTGTCAAGGTGTTGGCGACAATACCATCGATATTGCAAACGCTTCACGTAAAATCAAAGATTCAGAGCTTGCTGCATGTAAAAAAGCAGGCGTAAATCAAGTTCAAGAAATCAAAATTGGTTATGACGGTATTGTATTTGCGTCTAACTCAAGAAAGGGTGCTTATAACTTAGATCCAGCACATGTGTTTACTGCATTGGCTGCACAGCTTCCTTCAGGTGGTAAATTGGTTCCAAACCCATATACACGATGGAACCAAATTGATGATGACTTACCAAATGAACCGATTACTTTAGTTATTCCAGCAACAAACCATGGTACGCGTGAAGTGTTCCAAGAAAAAATGGTTGAAGCGGGTTGTGAATCATTTGCTTATTTCAAAAATTTAGATAAAGAAGAACAGAAAAAAGCATGTTCAAACTTCCGTAAAGATGGTCGTGTGATTGAAATTGCAGGTGACTACACTGAAACACTTGCTCGTTTAAAAACTTCTCCTAATGCAGTGGGCGTATTTGGTTTAGGTTTCTATGACCAAAACCGCGATAAATTACGTGTTGCGACAGTAAATGGTGTATTACCTTCTGAGAAAACAGTTTTAAGCGGTCAATACCCAGTATCTCGTGCACTTTACTTCTATGTGAAAGGCGAGCATTTAAAATCAATTAAAGGTTTACCACAATACGTAGAATATTTCTTAAATAAGAAAGCTTCTGGTAAAGGTTCTAAATTAGAAAAAGCTGGCTTGATCACTATGAGCGATAAAGAACGTGCAAAAGTTCTAGCTGATTTCAAAGCGGGTAAAACAGTTAAGTAATATTGTTAAAAGGGAGGCTGGTGCGACTTAGGTTCATCAGCCTTTTTGTCTAACTAAGTTTTTTCAAATGATGAAAATTGAGAAAACAGTGGAGATTACATGAATCTGCTACTTATCGGTGTGTTATTAGCCCTTGTGGCAATTGCATATCAAATCGGGCTGAGCAAAAGCCGTAACCTAGCAGGTAAGGGAAACAACTCAGCAACTTTGCATTCACGTCCAGGTTATTATGGTGCGTTGGTCGCTTTGTGGTGTGGTGTTCCTGCTTTTTTAATTTTGATCATTTGGAACTTGGTCGAACCAAGTGTCCTTCAACATATTATTTTTAACAATATTCCAGCATCGGTCAGTGCAACTTTAGATGAAGCAAGCCGTGATGTTTTAATCGATCGTGTTCAAGCGATTGCGTCTGGTTTTGGGGTTACAGATAAGCCTGCAGCTTATGAGCTAGCAGCTGCACAACAACTTGCAAAATTTGAAACCATAGCTTCTTTTGCAAAATTGGCAATCGTAATTAGTGCTGGTTTAGCAGGTTTAGTTTGGGCAAAACGTCATGTGAGTCAGCAATTTCGTGCTCGTAATCAGGTTGAGAAAGCCATTAATGTTGGTTTGATCCTATGTTCTGGTGTGGCGATTCTCACAACGATTGGTATTGTACTGTCAATGTTGAGTGAGGCATTACATTTCTTCCGTTTTGTTAGCCCAGCAGATTTTTTCTTTGGCACAGAATGGAATCCAGGTTTTAGCACGTCAGGTAATGCAGAGGGAAGTTACGGTATCTTGCCATTAATTTGGGGTACTTTAATGGTTAGTGGTATTGCATTATTAGTTGCAGTACCAGTGGGTTTGATGATTGCTATTTATCTAGCTGAATATGCATCTCCAAACCTGCGCTCTTGGGCAAAACCAACAATTGAAGTATTAGCGGGTATTCCAACCATCGTTTATGGTGTATTTGCATTAATGGTCATTGGTCCATTCTTCAAAATGATTGGTGAAATTGTTGGTATTGATATTAATGCAACAAGTGCACTGACTGCCGGTTTTGTCATGGGGATTATGATCATCCCATTTGTTTCATCGCTTTCAGATGACATTATTACTCAAGTTCCTCGTGCCTTACGTGATGGTTCGTTGGGTTTAGGTGCAACCAAATCAGAAACGATTCGCCAAGTTGTATTGCCAGCAGCATTACCTGGTATTACAGGTGCATTTCTACTTGCAGTGTCACGTGCGGTAGGTGAAACCATGATCGTGGTACTTGCAGCAGGGAATAGTCCATTATTGCATGCAAATCCATTTGAAGCAGTTTCAACAGTGACTGTGACAATTGTTAAACAGTTAACTGGTGATACAGATTTTGCGAGCCCACAAGCATTGGTGGCATTTGCACTTGGTTTAACTTTGTTTGTGATTACTTTGGGTTTAAACATTATTGCACTATATATCGTGCGCAAATATCGTGAGCAATACGAATGAGTTCAAATACATCTCCTCTGGATCAGAACGTATTTGATCCACAAGTAGCTGCTGAACAACGTGAGCAGCGTAAAGCAATAATTCAAAGCTCTTTAGCAAAGCGTCATCGTAAAGAGAAAGCATTTCGCTTTGCAGGTTTCTCTGCGGTGATGATTGGTCTTGCATTTGTTGCTTTACTGTTCGGTAGCATTTTAGCAAAAGGTTTGCCTTCATTTTGGCAAAGTAGTATGACTGTTCCTGTGTATTTTGATCCTACAATTATTAATGTAGGAGCAAAACCGAAACAGACTGCCGGTGAGACACCTGCTCATTTTGAAGAGCGCTTTGTGGCTTGGCAAACTGAAATGGGCATGGTGGATTGGGATGCGCTTATTGTTAATGGTATTGTTGCTAAAGATCCAGCACTAGAGTCACAACGTGATTATTTGAATAGTTTGTACACGAGTTCAGAAGCCTATCGTTTACGTGATATGGTACTTGAGAATCCAGCATTAATTGGTACTAAAGATGAGATTAAATTCTTAGCGGACGCCAATGTGGATGTGTGGTTAGCAGGTAATATTGATCGTTCCTTACCAGATGACCAACAGCAGCTTGATCCAGAAGTTCGTCAACTTGCAGATAAATTAAAAGCAAATGGTATTATTGAAAATACATTTAATACGAATTTATTTATCAGCCCAGACTCACGTAGTTCACCAGCAACCAGTGGTTTAGCGGGCGCGTTTATGGGTTCGTTATTCATGATGTTGATTGTAATCTTGATTTCAATTCCAATCGGGGTTGCAAGTGCGATTTATCTTGAAGAATTTGCACCTAAAAACATCATGACTGACATCATTGAAGTCAATATCAATAATTTGGCGGCGGTACCTTCGATTGTATTTGGTCTACTCGGCGCGGCGATCTTTATTGGTTGGATGCATTTACCATTGTCTGCACCGTTGGTTGGTGGTCTGGTACTCAGTCTCATGACTCTACCAACCGTGATTATTACAACACGTGCTTCATTAAAAGCTGTGCCACCTTCAATTCGTCAGGCAGCGCTTGGCTTAGGTGCATCAAAAGTTCAAACAGTGTTTCATCATGTGCTACCACTCGCGTTGCCAGGAATCATGACAGGATCAATTATTGGTGTTGCACATGCTTTGGGTGAAACCGCACCATTACTATTAATTGGTATGAGTGCTTTCGTTGCAAGTGTTCCAGCTACGCCACTGGATCAGGCAACAGCATTACCTGTACAAGTTTATTTATGGCAGGGAAATGAGTTACGTAACTTCTTTGAAGGGCGTACTGCTGCTGCGATTATTGTGTTACTTGCATTAATGATTGGTTTAAATAGCCTTGCAATTTGGCTTCGTAAGAAATTTGAAGTGCGTTGGTAGTTGAGGAGAGTACAATGAATACGATTGATATTATGAACGCCGTAGAAAAGGATAAGTCAGTGAATCCACAGCAAACAGAATTTACTTCATCTGAAGCGCCAGTTCAGCAATCTAATACTGCGTTTGTTTCTCAGTTTGAAACAGCTTCATCGAATAAAAAGCCAAAAGTAAGTGATGTTAAAATCAGTACCAAAGATGTGCATGTTTATTATGGTGAAACTGAAGCAATTAAAGGTATTGATATCGATATTTATCAAAATGAAGTGATCGCATTTATTGGACCATCGGGTTGTGGTAAATCGACATTTCTGCGTACCTTAAACCGTATGAACGACACCATTGATAGTTGTCGTGTGACAGGCAAAGTGACACTGGATAATCAAGATATTTACGATCCAAGCCTTGATGTGGTGTTGCTACGTGCTCAAGTGGGTATGGTGTTCCAAAAGCCAAATCCATTCCCGAAATCAATTTTTGATAACGTTGCTTACGGACCAAAACTGCATGGTTTAGCACGTGATAAATATGATTTAGAAGAAATTGTAGAAAACAGCCTACGTAAAGCAGGCCTGTGGGATGAAGTGAAAGATCGTCTCAGCCAACCTGGTACTGGTTTATCTGGTGGTCAGCAACAGCGTTTATGTATTGCACGTACCATCGCTGTTAGCCCAGAAGTGATTTTGATGGATGAGCCTTGTTCAGCACTTGATCCGATTGCGACAGCAAAAATTGAGGAATTGATTTCAGAACTTTCTGAACAATATACCATTGCGATCGTAACACACTCTATGCAACAGGCTGCACGTGTTTCTGATCGTACTGCTTACTTCCATTTAGGTGATTTGATTGAAGTAAACTCGACTGAGAAAGTCTTTACTCAACCAGATCATCAATTGACTGAGGCGTATATTACGGGTCGTTTTGGCTGATTGATCTTCTATAAATCAAAAAAGGGCCTTCGGGCTCTTTTTTTGTGATACAGATGAAAATGAATCTATTTTGCAAAATCACTATTGAATTTTTATCCAATAGACCACATCTTAGTCGAATAAAGCCGAACTTATAGAGCACTTACTTTATGTTATTCCATTTACCTAAATTTCCTGCTGAAATTCGTATTAGTCATTTAAATGCGCGTGTGAATGAACAAAGAAAAAGAATTGCACAAACAACAGCATCTCGTTTGGAATTACTACAACTCGTTCAACAACTTGCTAAAGAAGCAAAGATTCGAAAAAAGAATGATCAAAAAATTTATGTGCTTGACTTTAAAGGTGATGTGCAAGCATCTGCGGTAGATACTATTCGTGAAGAAATTACTTTAATTTTAGCAACTGCAAAAGCAGGGCATGACCGTGTCGTTGTACGTTTAGAAAGCCCAGGTGGTATGGTTCATGGTTATGGTTTAGCGGCAGCTCAATTGGTTCGTTTACGTGATGCAGGCTTTAATGTCACGATTTGTGTAGATAAAGTCGCTGCAAGTGGCGGTTATATGATGGCATGTATTGCCAATGAAATTATTTCTGCTCCTTTTGCGGTTGTTGGTTCGATAGGAGTGGTTGCTCAAGTTCCAAACTTCAATCGTTTATTGAAGCAACACAATGTTGATTTCGAGCTTTACACGGCAGGTGAATACAAACGTACTGTGACTATGTTTGGTGAGAATACGCCAGAAGGTAAAGCGAAATTTGAAGAAGAGTTACAACAAACCCATTCTTTATTTAAGCACTTTGTTGAGAAGTATCGTCCACAATTAGATGTTGCTAAGGTTGCAACAGGTGAGCACTGGTACGGTGAAGACGCACGTGAGCTGAACTTGGTTGATAAATTACAGACCTCTGATGAATATTTGTTAAGTCTATTACCAAAACATGATGTGTATGTGATTAATACTCGTAAGCGCCCAACTTTTGGTGAAAAATTAGGTTTACAAGCTGCTCAAATGGCTGAGAATTTAATCCCTACAGTTTTGGGGAAACTAGTTGATAGTATTCACAAAGCAAATAGTTCCATCGTTCAAATGCGTGATCCAAAGTTCTAATGAGATTGCATTTTTGATATTAATAAACCAGTCTAAATAGACTGGTTTATTTTATTTAGATGTTGATTAAGAAATTCAATCTTAAGAATATATAAATAATCAGCTATATAAAAACCACAAAAGTTGCTTTAGGGTAGATTGTTGTGATCGCGATCATTTGTTATTTTAACCATTAGGTTAATTCTTTAACTAATTAGTATTCAATAAATACATAAAAAATAATTGATAAGAGAGTATAAAAAATGACACGAGTTGTTGTCTCATCTAAGAAAAATTTGCATGTTTTACAAGATGCGCAAATGAAAAGTATTATTTTGGATCAGCCTTCAATTGTACAAATTGGTGTAAATCAGGCGGATATTAAATCAATTATTAAGCAAGGTAATGATCTGGTTATTACATTAAAAAATGGTGAGAAAATCATTATTAGTGATTTCTACAAGGATACCAATCAGACTGAACATACACTTGCGATTCCAAATGAAGATGGAAGTTATGCAATTGCTCAATTTGATGATTCAGGTCGATTTATCCGTTATATGCCTGCAACTCAATTGTCTCAATTTATCGATAGTGAAATGCCGACTCAAACTATTAAAACAGAGAGTGAGGTAGATGATTTAGGTATTAGTAAGTCACAATTATTGAAAGTCGGTTTAGTTGCTTTAGCAGCAGAAGGCGTGTACTTATGGGCCGTTAAAGATGATGAGGATCAGTCTAATCAGAATCATTCTATTGATATCACTCCGCCAATTGATCCAACAGCATCATTAGCTACTGATACGCAAACTATTACAGGGAAAACGGAAGCGGGTGCAAAAATTGAAATTAAAGATACGACAGGAAAAGTAATCGCAACTTCACACGCCGATCAGCAAGGAAATTATACAATTAAACTTGATCAACCTTTAGTGAATAATAGCAAAGCAACGGTGATTGCAATTGATGCTGCTGGTAATTCATCTAAAGCAATCGCAGTGATTGGTAATAAAGATACGATTGCACCAGAAGCGCCAAGTGCTCAATTAAATGTAGATGGGACGATTGTCTCAGGTAAGACAGAAGCGAATGCTAAAGTAGCTATTTATGATGCAGATGGAAAATTATTAGGCTCTGTTAATGCAAATAGCTCAGGATTGTATTCCATTAAACTTTCATCACCCTTAACAAGTGATAAAGGGGGAACAGTTATTGCTGAAGATGCCGCAGGAAATAAGTCTACGCCGTCTAAGGTGATTGCGGGAAAAGATACTTTAGCTCCTGATCAACCATTAGTAGAAGTGAATAAAGATGGGGCTTCAATTTTAGGTCGAGCTGAAGCAAATACAAAAGTACAAATTAAAGATTCAGATGGAAAAATTATAGGAAGTGGTATTACAGATTCACAAGGAAAATTCAATATTACACTTTCGCCAGCTTTGACAGCAACGCAAAAAGCAACTGTTGTGCTTGAAGATGTGGCAGGAAATCAGTCTAAACCATTAGAAATTAGTGCAGGCAAAGATACCATTGCGCCAGACAAAGCAGTAGCACAATTAAATGCTGCAGGTGACTCACTGACGGGCACAGCTGAAGCAAATGCTAAAATTCAAATTAAAGATTCAAGTGGTAAATTAATTGGAAGTGGAGTCGTTGATGCACAGGGTAAATTTACGATAGCTATTTCACCTGAGCTAACTGATCAAAAAACAGCAAAAGTATATGTGATTGACTCGGCTGGTAATTTATCGGATGCAACGGGTATCGTTGGGACAAAGGATATTACTCCTCCCACTAAGCCGATAATTCCAAAATTAACTGATGATGTTGGTGATGTTAAAGGTTCTATTAATGCAGGTGGTACAACGGATGATGCTAGACCAACCTTTTCTGGGGCAGCGAATTCAGCAGAATCTAAGGCTTTGCTAACGATTTATGATAATGGGCAAGCAATAGGAGTCGTGACAGTTGCCAGTAACGGAAGTTGGGTCTTTAATCCAAATCATGATCTAGCATTAGGTCTGCATAAAATTACATTGACTCAGACGGATGCCGCTGGGAATACTAGTGAAATGAGTGATGTATTTAGTTTTACGATCGTTTCTCCAACGACGACCTTGGCATTGCTGCAAAGTGAAAATATTGACATTAATTTGAGTCATGCTTCGCTCGTAGATCAGATTGATTTAAGTTCGTTAGAAACTAAACCAATAGCTGTTACACCATTACCCTCAGTCGAAAAAGTTTCATTAAATGATATATTAGTTTCGTCAAATCAATATGATAACCAACTTGATGATGTATTAAACCAGTTTGCTTCCACATCATCTACATCTACCAACGATGTCGTGGATAAGAGTTTAATAGGTTCTGATTTTATTCCAATCATTAAACCAGAGATTTTTGATCAATTCGATATATTGCAACACGCGATCATTTAAATTGGAATTTTTAAATAAAACGCTTATTTATCGATAAGCGTTTTATTTTTGTAGAGTTGAATCATCCCCATAACAATCGCACCAAGCGTAGCAAGAAACATATCTTTGTGAGCATCCCATTGATCGCCTTGTTGTCCATTGTAATTCTCAGCATCTTCAGGAGATAAACCCATCGCAATCCACCATTCAATCAATTCATAAAATAAGCTACTTGCCATTACAAATTGAATCACAAATAAAAATAGAGAGAATGGTTTTACCTTGGGTAACCATACTTGAAAACATCGATAAAAAAATGGGTACAGCAACAAGCCATAAGCAAAATGCACAAAGCGATCATACATATTACGTGACCAATCCATGCTTTGATTTAGATCGAAGTGAAAAAGTGTGTTGATCCAATCGTTATAAGGAACATAAGAATATAGGTAATGTGCACCAATAATATGAATGAAAAGGAAGGCGAGATAGAGACAGAAACTATAAAAATTGATGCCAATCTTTTTCAGTGTAACTAACAACGCAATCAGCATCAGAACAGTACCTGCTTGATGCAATAAATAGGATTCAAACTCTAAAGGTTGAATACTTGCGATTATGACACTTAGTACAATGCTAGCTAAAGCGAGGTAGTGTTTTAAATTCAGTTGTTTTTCTATCATGCCATATCCAAAATGAATTAAGGCAAATATGATTTACCTTACTTGTTTGTATTTAAGTCAATGGGTTGTTTTTCTGTAGATATACCACCAAGTGCCTGACAAGCTTGTTTATATAATTGATATTTTTGTTGTACAACCTCATCTAGTGGGATATCAAAAAGATCTTCACCATTTTTATATTGTTCGATATAAGTTGAGACTTTTTCCTTATTGACCGCAAGTGTTTCTTGGTAAAAGTTAGACATTGATGATGGGGCAACTTGGTTTGTCTCAATATTTTTACATTCGAAATTCTGTAAAATTTTTTCTGCACGTTTGACTTCACTGGATTTGCCAAAAACACATCCAGTTAAACAGATTGTGAGCACAAACGAGAAAAAAAGCTTCATGATAAATAAGGTGAAATTTGAGTTATTGTATTATTGTATATTAAATTAATTTAATAAATTAATTCTTAATGTCCAACACAAAAAAAATTAAGTAATTTTTAATAATTTATTTTTGTTTTTAAAAAAGATAAATAATCTGAGAATGATGATGTACATAAGAAAAGCAGAGAAAAAAGACGTATATGATTGTGTTCCATTGATCTATAGTGCGGGCGTGCCTCTATTTGATTACATTTATCGGCATGAACAAATTACGGCGGAGCATTTTATTCACAAAGAGTTTTTGTCTGAATATGGGTATACCAGCTATAACTTACATTGGGTTGTTGAGGATCAGGGGAAAGTGATTGCTGTAGTGGCATGCTATGCAACAAAAGATTTGTCTCGTATGGATAATGGAACCATTAAAAATATTCTAAAGATGTATAAATTCCGGTTTCCTCGTGTGTTGATGCGAGCACTAAATTCCAATTCAGTGGTAACAAAACCCAGTGAGACGAGTTTACATGTAGCAAATTTTGGTGTGCATCCAAATTATCGTAGTAAAGGAATCGGCACTCAATTATTACAACATCTAAAAATGCATGCCATTGAACAAGGATATTCAGGGTTGTCTTTAGATGTTTCTAAAGCAAATCCAAAAGGGCAAAGCTTATATGAGCGAATCGGTTTTAAGGTCGTAGAAGAAACAGCTTTTAAAGATGAAAACACTCAAAGAATGCCAAATGGTAGACGGATGGAATGGTATTTCTAACACGATCTAGAATATGGATATTTATAAAAACTAAGATTTCACGTTATGCTATGCATGAGCATCATCAATCCAAATTCTTATGCGAGTTTTAAACATTATTTTATATGTCTTGCTAATCTGTTGCTCTTGTTTGGCAAGTGCCAAAGATTATGATTTTTTTGCAGAAGATCATGATGAAACGGAGAGTATGTTTGATGCTGCTTATCCGCAAATTAAAAAAGATTATTCAATCTTGCATAATCTTTTTTTCCAAGATGATCGTTGGCGTGTTTATAACTATACAGCTTACCAAACCAATCAATTTAATCAAAAGATGTTAACTGGAGATACGAGTAATCTATCTTTAGATGATTTTTCGATTTCACTTGGATACGGTATGGTGTATCAATTGAATAAAAATAATCGGATTGGTTACGAATATCTTTCCAGTTTTCCATTTGATCGGGGCCAATTAATTCGATTATTTTGGTTGCGCATTTTTTAAGATTTTTTCTGGTACAAACCCGCTCTGACAATTCCTGCTTTTGTTTCTTTAATTTTTTGCCAACTAGATGGAAGTTTTAATTGAGATAATTCTCGATCTGCCTCTACATAAATAAAGGCATTTTCCGTAATAATTGGATCAGCTAATTCAGCAAGTTCTTCCCATAATGCTAGGTCGTATGGGGGATCTAAAAAAACAACATCAAAATGAGTGTTTAATTTCTTTAATGCTTGTTGTGCAGTTAAAGTAAGTAGCTGACAATTATCTGCTTTTAGCAATTGAATGTTTTCTTTTAAAAAGCGAGCTTGAATTGGGTTGGGTTCGATCATGACGACTTTTGCAGCGCCACGTGATAAAGCTTCAAAGGCTAGTGCACCAGAACCACTACATAAATCTAAAACTTGTGAATTTTGTATATCCCACATGAGCCAATTAAATAATGTTTCTCTTACTCGATCTGGTGTCGGACGTAAACCCTCAATGCTAGCGAATGGTAGTGTTCTACGTTTCCAATCACCACCGATGATACGCAATTGATTTTTCATTATTCAGTGACTCCATCATTGGAATGAGAAGCAGTAGTTGTTGTAACTGAACTTGACGCTGCTGGTGTAGATGCAGGTGAATCAGAACTATTTGGTAGTTCACCGGGTTTAATACCAGCAGTCATTAAACCGCCACTCACTTGATGGTTGGCTGGACGAATAGGATTATTTTTACGAGTGACTAACCAGTAATCAAAGACTGGACGTGCAAGTTGAGCCGCCGATCCGCCATGTTTACCATTTTCCCAAACGACAGCAATTGCGATTTGAGGATTATCCGCTGGTGCAAAGCCAACAAATAAACCGTGGTCCCATTGTCGAGAGGAAAGAGCGGCTTCATTATAACGTTTGCCCTGAGCAATACTTTTGACCTGAGCTGTACCTGTTTTACCCGCAATAGAATATTGTAATCCGCCCTTAATGCCACGCCCTGTTCCAGATTGAATCACGTCAATCATGGCTGCATGCATGTTGAGCCAATCTTGCTCTGTACCATTAAATTGAATTTTACCGTCAGGAGCATTGTGCACAGAATATTTTTTTGCGCCCTTATTATCACGTAAAACGTGAGGTGTAACGTGAGAGCCCTTGTTGGCAGTAATTGCTACAGCCATCGCAAGTTGTAATGGGGTAGCAGTAAATGCACCTTGTCCAATACTCACAGAAATAGTTTCGCCTTTTAACCATTTCGATTTACGTGTACGCATTTTCCATTCTGGACTTGGATATAAACCTGTGCTTTCACTTGGTAAATCTACACCTGTTTTTGCGCCAAAGCCAAATTGCCGCATCCAGTCATTCATTTTTTCGATACCCATACGATAAGACAGGATATAGAAATAGGTATCGCAGGATACAACTTCAGCTTTATGTAAATTTACAGCACCATGACCTGTCTTTTTATGATCACGGAAGCGGTGGCTATCTCCTGGTAAATTAAAATAACCAGGATCAGAAATTGCTGTGCCCCAATCGACAAGTCCGTAATGAATTCCGCCAAGTCCGAACATCGGTTTAATTGTCGAACCCGGTGGATAAACGCCTTGTACGGCACGGTTATAAAGTGGTTGGTCTAAGTTGTCACGTAAACCACTATAATCTTTTGAACTGATGCCTGTAACAAATAAATTTGGATTAAAACTCGGGCTAGATACCAGTGCTAAAATTTCTCCTGTTCGAGGATCCATGGCTACAATAGCACCACGACGATCTGCCAACTGTTGAGCTGCAATCGTTTGAAGACCATAATCTATTGATAAATAAAGATCATTTCCGCGCGTTGGGTTTTGACGACCTAAATGACGGAGTACATTACCATGTGCATCGGCTTCAATTGATTCATAGCCCGGTGTTCCATGTAATAACTCTTCATAGCTTTTTTCTGCACCAATTTTTCCAATCAGGTTGGTGCCTGCATATAAATCTTTATCAATAGATTTTAGTTCTTTGTCATTAATTCGTCCCACATAACCGATCACATGGGCAAATAATTCGCCATGAGGATAGTAACGTGTCATTTGTGTTTCAATTTTTACACCCGGGAAGTCATATTTAACTTCACTGAATTTTGCAATATCTGCCTCAGTCAGATTTAACTTGATGGCAATTCTTTCCGTTTTACGTGCAGTTTTTACGCGACTTTTAAAACGATCGACATCTTCTTGGGTTAAGCTCAGTACTGGAATTAAACGTGCAATGGTTCCATCAATATCTGTGACATCTGTACGACTCAGTGTCGCTGTAAAAACAGGATAATTATCAGCTAAAAGTACGCCGTTACGATCATAAATATAGCCACGCGCTGGTGGAAGAGGTTGTAAACGAATCCGGTTTTTATCCGAGGCTGTTGTAAAGTCGTCGTAATGAATAATTTGTAAATATGCATAACGGCAAATTAATAAAAGTAGAAAAATAGCGACGACGAATATAGCAAAGAAGATTCGACCCTTGTAAATGCGCTTTTCTTGTTGCATGTTTTTTAAAGGAAAGTGCTGTTTCATAGGGTGTCGACTTAAATTACTAGGGAGAAAATATAAAAGGCGCACTATTTTAACGTAAGTTGCATGATCATACTGTAGTATTTTCAATACATCATCTGAATGATGACGCGACAGTTTTTGACTTTGCAGACATTAAAATTGTAGGGACTTGTATATTAGATGCAAAATAATTCTGTTAAAGTCTCAAACTGTTTGAAATAGGATTGTCCAAGATACATTCTTAGGGAAAATGGAGAAAATAATGAAAAAATCTTACCTTTTACTAGCGGTTTTAGCATTCAATGGCGTTGTCCATGCTGAAGAAAATCCATATATGCCTGAAGCAAAATTAAAAGGGGCAAAAGACGTAGCAACTTGGAATATTGGTGCTGGTTTTACTAAAAAATTACTACATGCCAATCTTGAATGGGTAAATCCGTACGGTATTGCTTATGCAAAAGTAGGCGCTTTTTTAAATGATGATAATGAACCTGGTGCGCAAATTGGCTTTCGTTATCCATATTATTTAACAGGTACAGATAAAAATGGTTATTACCTTGGTCTGTATGCTGGTCATCTTGATAGTAGAAACTATGGTGGTAAACAAAAAGGGAATTTAGGTGTTGGTACTGATTTAGCATTTGTTTGGTTGAATAGTGATCGAATTAGTACATTTAGTGTGGGAGCGGGAGTGCGTGACAAGATAGAAGATGGAAATGGGAATACTGTTAAAAAAGTAGAGCCCGTTTTTCAGATTTCTTACACGTTAAGTTTTGGTTTATAGAGGTATGACGGATTGCTCATTCTTTTATAAGTCTTAATGTATCAATAATTCTGAGAGTCATGCATGTTTGATTACGTCAATGAATTGTGGCAGATTTTTTTAAATCGACCTGACCATCTGGCGGTCCTAAGTATTATTCCAGTGACAGCCCTAGTAACATGGGCTCATGTATGGATGGCTTTAAAAATGGTGTTTTACCCAATTAATTTTTGGGGATTCCATTTAGGACCTTTACCTGTAGGTTGGCAGGGGATTGTGCCGCGTAAAGCAGGGCGTATTTCGGGCATCATTACCGATAATACATTATCTAAGTTGGGTTCATTGCGCGAGTTTTTAGAGGCAATGGATCCAGAAGATATGGCAATGATCATTGGTGAGCAAGTTGGTTTTGAACTTGAACACTTAATTGATGAAGTCATGGTTGATCGTAATGCGGTGTTGTGGGAGAACTTACCATACTCGATTAAACGTCGAATTTATGCGCAAGCCCATAAACAATTACCAAATACATTAAAAGAACTTGTGACTGAGCTGACCATGAACGTCGAGTCACTTGTGGACATGCGGGAAATGGTGGTCAGCCAAATGGAAGGTGATCGCCGTTTAATGGTACGTATGTTCCTTAAAGTTGGTCAGAAAGAAATTAATTTTATTTGGCATATCAGTGCGTTAATTGGAATGTTCTTTGGTGTTTTCCAAATGATCGTTTGGTTTGTGGTGCCTTGGCATTGGACAGTACCTTTTTGGGCATCAATCTGGGGCTTTTTAACCAACTGGATTGCGATTTGGATGGTATTCAATCCAATTGAACCTCATTATATCCGTTACCCACAGATTTTCCGTTTGACCAAAGACCGTAAGTTTCCATGGATCATTCCTGTGCTAAGGATTGGTACATATAACGTTCAAGGTGCATTTATGAAACGCCAAGAGGAAGTTTCAGATGTATTTGCAAGCGTGGTAACGGAAGACTTAATTACTCTGAAATCCATCATGACTGAAATGATGTATGGTAGTAAAAAAGATAAAACTCGTCGGATTGTCAAGCGCCATATCAATGAAATTATGGAAACTCCATTGGTCAGAACTTCACTGCAGCTTTCATTGGGGCCAAGAGAATATGCTAGACTCAAGACCGACTTGATTGATCGCTCAATTGAAATTACTATGGGTCCAGTATGTGACCCAGCTCTGAATGCAAGTCGTGCGCAGAAGATCTTTCAAATGTTTAGAGACCGCATCCGTGAACTAACACCGAAAGAGTTCCAGAATTTATTGCGACCTGCGTTCCAAGAAGATGAGTGGATCCTAATTGTATTGGGTGGTGTGACTGGTTTTTTTGCAGGCTTAATCCACTTATTTGTTGCTTTCTTATAATTAATTTGATGTTGGTTGAGCAATAAATCTGTATCATATTGCTCAATTTAAGATTTATTGTTTTTAAATGAGGATGTTCTTTTATGCGCATTATTTTACTCGGACCACCTGGGGCAGGTAAAGGTACTCAAGCTCAGTTGATCTGTAAGCGCTACAATATCCCACAAATTTCAACCGGTGATATGCTCCGTGCTGCAATTCGTGAAGGAACTGAACTAGGTCTTAAAGCGAAAAGTGTTATGGAGTCTGGTGGTTTAGTATCAGACGAACTCATTATTGGTTTGGTTCAAGAGCGTATCGCTCAACCAGATTGCGTGAACGGTTGTATTTTTGACGGTTTCCCACGTACGATTCCACAAGCTGAAGCTTTGGAAACGGCGGGTATTTCAATTGATCATGTGATTGAAATTGATGTTCCAGATGAAGAGATTGTTCAACGTCTTTCAGGTCGTCGTCAGCACCCAGCTTCTGGTCGTGTTTATCATCTTGTTTATAATCCACCTAAAGTAGAAGGTAAGGATGATGAAACTGGTGAAGACTTGGTGCAACGTCCAGATGATCAAGAAGAAACGATTCGTAAGCGTTTAGGTTCATATCATAGTGAAACTGAACAACTAGTAGGTTTTTATCAAGGTCGTGCTGCTTCAGGTGAAAATGCACCAACTTATGATAAATTGAATGGCTTACGTGCAATCGAAGAAGTTCAAAAAGAATTATTTGCTATTTTAGATAAATAATTTAGTTTTGATAGAACTGTCTTATGTAGCCATAAGACAGTTTTTTTATACCTATAATTATCTACGACATAAAATGTCGCTATGTCAGATTAAATGATATAAAAACTAAACAAAAAACGTTATATTTCATTCAAGCGTACAATTTAAAAATACTGAAACTTAGAATTATTTTAAAGGGTTAACTATGTTGCTGACGATTCAATCTGATCAAGTCGAGCAAATTATTCCAGATGCAAGTTCGGCAAAATCAGCCAAAAAACTCGCAAAATTTGAAGCATGGAACAATATCTCGGGTTCGACTGATCAGTGGATTTGGGGAGAAATTCAGGGCAGTGCGATTTATCAAAGCGCAGTTTTTTTACCTGAACTTAAATGCGAATGTAGTTGTCCAAGTTTTAAACGACCTTGTAAACATGCTTTAGCATTATTGTTTGTCTATACCGAGTATCAAGATAAATTTACTGTGCAATCAGATGAACAAAGCATACCTGATCGAGTACAAAAATGGCGAGATAAAAAAACTAAAACACTTGAGAAAAAAGAAAACAAGATTGATAAACCGATTGATGAAGAAGCACGTGCGAAACGCCAATTGGCACGTGAAAAAAAAATGGATGCAGGCATTGAGGCATTGCAAACATGGTTGAATGATGTTGTCACGATGGGACTAGGGAGATTGCGTCAACAACAACATGAAAAGTTCCGCGATATTCAAAGTCGTTTGGTGGATGCTCAAGTTGCAGGTTTAGTCAGCTATTTAGATGAGTTTTCGAGTGCGTTGTATCAAAGCAATTGGCAAATGCAGAGTTCATTTTGGATAGCTAAATTACAAACAGCCGTTCATTTATGGCAAAACCGTCAACAGCTCAAACCAGAACTTTATGAAGAAGTAAAACAGCTTTTTGGTGTGAATTTACCAACTGATGTGTGGGATAACATATCTGCTCAGATGCTTCATGTTTATGCATTAGGACAAGTAACACATGAGTTGGTGAATACTCGTGGACGTTATCGTCGTCAATGGCTGTGGGATAGTCAAAATTTACGGGACTATTTGTTATTAGATTTTGAAATTTCACCTTATTCGAATTTCGGCCTAACGTTGCCTTACCAAAAACAATTGGCTTTAAATGCCAAACTTTATCCAGTGGTAAGCCAACAACGTCTTCGTTTAGAAGATAATTTAATGTCATTCAATGATTTGAGCCTAACGCTGGTTGCGCCAAAAGGCTTTGAAAATTTTGATCAAGCATTTACTCAATATGCGAATGGATTAAAACAATGTCCTTTGCAGTTAGTACGCTTTTTCTGGCTAGAGCAATTGCATTTAGTCAAACATGACAAAGTAATTTATTTGGTCGATCAGAATCAAAAGATGTGTGAAATTGAAATTAAACAATTTGTTGAATTATGGTTTTTAGTGGGGACTGAGCCATTTAGCGCAGGCGTTGAATGGAATGGATTGCAACTAAAACTAGTGAGTATTTGGCAGGGAGGGCACTTTGAATGTCTTTAAGCACATCATACAGTGAGTTTAGCCAGCAATTACTACTCAAACTAACACTAGGACAGCAATTTAAACAGACTGTAAAAGTACCGAGTGAATTGCAAATCTATGTGCCTCAGCAGATTGATTCAGCCCAAGACTTATTGGTTTTGAATCAATATTGGGTGCTCATGCAACAAGCAGGTTATCAAGCGCAAGGTGTACCTGAAACCTTACAAAAGAATATTGCTGAGATTGATCAGATAGAACATGAAAAGCAATTGGATAATCAACTTGTGCAAATTTTGAAATGGGTTGTTGCACAAGAGTCGCCATTTTTATATCAAGATTGGGTTATTCAAATTTTCAAACTTGCTCAACTACAGCAGCAAGTGATTCCTCGTTATTTGGTATTGAAAGTTTTACCACTGTGTCGGAACCCTGTGTTATTGGCATCAGTCTTACCTGAGTTTGCATTTCAGGGCGATGTGACAACGCGTTTGGATGATGTAAAAAGGGTGTGGAAATATGTGAAGCAACAAGATGCAGCACCATTGATCCGCCAATTACTGAAATCAAAAAGTAGCGAATGGTCCTTGTTGATGAGCCAATTATGTGGTCATTTGCCGAACTTTATTCATCAACATATAGCAGAGTTTTGGTCACAATCGATTCAGAGAAATCATTTGCAAAGTTATGCTGAAAGTCTTGTGACATATAATATGCCAGTGACTAAATTTGAAGCTTTATACCAGTATGTAAAAACATTAGAACCACAGAATGCAGCGACAGTAAGTAGTAATGCTGCATTAGCTTTCTATTTATATTATCAAGATAATGCGCTTTATAATGAAGTTATGGCGTTACTGCGTGTATGTTTGAGCTACGATGCTCAAGCTAAAAAAGTTAAGTTCGACATTAACTTAGATCAGGATGATGCCCTCAATGATTATGGCTTTTTTGATCGAGAAGCTAATTTGGTTGAAAGCCGTAAAAGTTTAAAAACGGCTTACCAAAGTGCTCAAGTCGAGCAAGCTTATCAGGCATTTTGTGAAAGTTCACAGGGCGTACTTTATCTCAAAAGAATTTTAATCCAATTGCCACTTGCGTATTGGTTAGAATTATTTGGTGCTTGGGAGCATTTATTCTCATTGCATTCACAGCAAAGAGATTCACTTTGGAATGCGTTTATTGTGTGTTGTTATCGAGAGCAACGTCGTGATTTAGCTTTATGGTTTTATCAACATCAAGCTAAATGGTGTGAAGCTGTAACGGCATCAAGTGGGAACATGTTTGAACGTGAGTTAGTCTTTACTTTACTAGACCAAGAACTAGCAACTGGATTGTTATTAAAGCAACTCGAGTCCCATTACCAAAATCAAGATTTAGAACATTTCTGGTTGTTGTTTCAGCGTGCTAAAGCGCTGCATGATGTTCAAAATATCTCAGAAATGGCAGTCGTGTTATTACAACATGCATATGCGAACTTAGATTTGCAGCAGGATCAGAAGAAATTTGCATTATTAAAAGAGCAGGCTCAATGGCTGATTTTGCAAGCTTATCCAATCGACATCAGTAGTTTACAAGCTCTTTTTTCTATTTCTGAATGGAAACAGCTCATTCAATTTAATCAGTACAAACAAAAATTTATTGCTTAATGATCAAGAAATCATAAATTAGGATAATCAAGATGTCTCAACAAGTTTTACGTGCACGTGCAGAACAACAGTTTTCTCATGAATTAGATGCATTAAAAGCACATGACAGTTTAGTAAAACCTCCTCAATGGCAGCTTTCACCAAAAGCAGTGGTTGATTATTTACTAGGAACAACTTTAGCAGATGGCACAGTGATTTCACCAAAATATATTGGTAATCGCCGTTTGATGGAAATTGCTGTTGCGACATTGGCGACTGATCGCGCCTTATTACTATTAGGGGTGCCAGGGACAGCAAAATCATGGGTATCTGAACATTTGGCTGCTGCGATTTCAGGTAATAGTGCTTTGTTGATTCAAGGTACGGCTGGAACCAGTGAAGATACCTTACGTTATAGTTGGAATTATGCCCAATTATTATCCAAAGGCCCAAGTGAAGATGCTTTGGTGAAAAGCCCGATGTTACGTGCAATGCAAGAAGGTAAGATCGCGCGTGTGGAGGAACTGACTCGTATTCCTGCCGATGTCCAAGATACCTTGATTACCTTACTTTCTGAGAAAAATTTACCTGTTCCTGAGTTAGGAATTGAGTATCAAGCGGTACAAGGTTTTAGTGTGATTGCCACCGCGAATAACCGCGATAAAGGGGTGAATGAACTCTCTTCTGCGTTAAAGCGTCGTTTTAATACGGTGATTTTACCGCCGCCTGCCACCATCGCTGAAGAAGTGGAAATCGTACAAAAACGTGTTCAATCTTTGGGCAAGAGTTTACAACTACCTGAGATTCAGCCTTTAGATGTTCAAATTCAAAAACTGGTGACGATTTTTAGAGAGTTGCGTCATGGGCAAACCTTAGATGGCAAGCAAAAACTAAAAACCACCACAGGAACTTTATCAACGGCTGAAGCCATTTCAGTGATGAGTCATGGTTGGGTGATGGCAGGGCATTTTGGTTCGGGCAATGTTACGGATCATGAATTGGCAGCAGGTCTACAAGGTGCAGTATTAAAAGATCCTGTGCAAGATATTGTGCCTTGGAAAGAGTATGTAGAAACCGTAATTAAACAACGTGAGGGTTGGCAAGACCTGTATCGTGCTTGTCGTGATTTAGAATAAAACCAAATAATAAATGACCTCATCCTAATCTTCTCCTCGACAAGGAGAAGATGTGATCGGAATAAAGGATAGAAAAATGCTGCATATTCTCGGTATTCGTCATCACGGGCCTGGTTCGGCGCGTAGTGTCTGTAATGCTTTGGCTTCGATTCAACCTGATTGTATTTTGATTGAAGGGCCACCTGATGCCAATTCAATCATTGCTCAATTGCAACATGCAGATTTCAAACCACCTGTTGCATTATTATTGAATACGCCTGTACAAAAAGAAGTGCGTTCACAAGCGGTCTTTTATCCCTTTGCTGAGTTTTCACCTGAGTGGCAAGCCTTACAATATGCGTTGCGTCAGCAAATTGCAGTAGAGTTTATGGATCTGCCTTTGCAACATCGTTTTGCGTTGGAAAAACAATGGGCAGAGCAACGTTTACTGCAAGCTTCAGCAGACGAGCAAGCATTAGTAGACGAGCAAGAGATTGAGTCTAATCAGCAAGGTGATGTTGAGCCAGAACAGAATTTGGAACAGCATTATCTTTCGATTCGCCGAGATCCAATTCAATTGTTGGCAGAGCAGGCAGGCTATCAAGACAGTGAACGTTTTTGGGAGCATTTGGTCGAGCAGCAGCCACACGCTGGACAAATGTTTGCCGCAATTAGCGATGCCATGGCAGCTTTGCGTGATTATTTGTTAAGCCAGCAACCTGAAAATTATAGTAGTGAAGACCAACTGCTAGAGCAGTATCGCGAAGCTTATATGCGCAAAGTGATTAAGCAAGCAGAAAAGCAAGGCTATCAAAATATTGTGGTGATTTGTGGGGCATGGCATGCACCTGTATTGGCGGATTTAAAAGCGCAAAATAAAGCAGATACCGCCTTGCTCAAAGGCTTACCTAAAGTCAAAGTTGATGCTGCATGGATTGCATGGACACATGGGCGTTTGAGCAGGGACAATGGCTATGGTGCAGGTGTACAAGCGGTTGGATGGTATACTCATCTTTGGAAGCATTATCAACAAGCTTTAGACGAAAATGTTGATGGTGAAAAAATTACCATTGATTGGTTAAGCAAATTTGCCCAAGCCTTACGCCAAGCAGGTCATGATGCCTCTAGTGCTCAGATTATTGATGCGGTACAACTGATTCAATCTTTATTGCAATTACGTGGACGACGTATTCCTGATTTGGAAGATTTATTTGAGGCGATTCGTTCGGTCTTAAATCAAGGCTTAGATATTCCACAACCGATTTTAGCTAAATTGCTTGAAGACGAGCAATTGGGGCAAGTGCCTGATGAATTGATTGAGTTGCCCATTCAAAAAGACTTTTTACAGCAAGTGAAGCATTTCCGTCTGAAGCTCGAAGCACCTCATCGTGACATTAGTCTGGATTTACGTGAAGCCTTCGACTTGGCAAAAAGTCAATTTTTACATTGCGTGAAATTACTTGGTCTCGCTTGGGCAGAGTTAGGAGGTACAGGCTCAAAACAGGGTAATTTTAAAGAAGTTTGGCAGTTGTCTTGGCAGCCTGAAACTAGTCTATATCTGAATGAAATGTCATTATGGGGAAATAGCATTCAGCTTGCCACACAAAGTTATGTCGAACATCAGATTAGACAATGTGAGGATGTGGCGCAAATTGCGCAACTGATTGAGAGTATTTTATTGTCTGGTTTGGATCAAAGCCTAAATTTGGCTTTGGATAAATTGAATGAGCTCACCACTCAGCATCAAGACCCAAGCATTATTTTGGCAACATTAAAGCCGCTTATTACGGCAATTCGTTATGGCAGTGTGCGCCAATTTTCAATGCAACATTTACATCAAGTGGTAGAACATTTAGCGATTCGTTTGATGTTGAGTTTGCCAAGTTATTGTGTACAATTGAATGCCGAAATGGCACAGCAGTTTGCCCAACAACTACAAAATTTATATGAACTTTTAGAACAATTACAACAGGATGAATTGCTACAGCTCTGGCAAGAGACCTTACATCAGTTATTGCAGTTGGAACATATGCAAGGTTATTTGCATGGTTGTTGTGTGCGTTTAGCTCGAGAACAGCACTTGATTAATGTGGAGCAAATACAGGGGTTTCTGTCTCGAGCTTTGTCGATCGGGCAGACGGCGGATTACAGTGCAGCTTGGTTTGAAGGTTTCTTGACCCATCAAGCTTTGTTATTGATTCATGAGCAAAGTCTTTGGGACACCGTGAGCCAATGGGTCAATCAATTACAAGAGCAGCAATTCATTGAGTTATTGCCAATTTTGGCCAGAACAGCTTCAAGTTTTAGCCCTGCTGAAGCACAGCAATTAATTCAGAAAGTGACGCAGAAAGCGACCGCAGTCAAACAAGAGGTCGGTACTTTAGATATTGCACGTGCTCAAACGGTATTAGATGAAATTTACGCGTATTTACAGCCTGTTGCTGTCGAGGTTTAAGTGATGAATATGAATGAAGAACTGATCACTTTAGAGCAACCTGACCTTGCGGAACAAGAACGACGTTGGCGATTAATTTTAGGACAAGTCCCAAATTCGACTTCGCATTTACCGAATTGGTCGGTGCAAGATACCAAAATGCAAGAATGTCTGAATGAGCTTTATCAGGCGCAACAGCCTAATCGCCGTGGTGGTTTGGGGCATTCTAGTCCTAGGGTGGCGCAATGGTTGGGGGATATTCGCCAGTATTTCCCATCTTCTGTGGTAAAAGTTATTCAAAAAGATGCTTTAGAGCGTTTAAATTTACAACAAATGTTGTTAGAGCCTGAATTGTTGGCAAGTGTAGAAGTCGATATTCATTTGGTTTCTACCTTAATTTCACTCAATCATTTGATGCCTGAAAAAACTAAAGAAACCGCGCGTATCGTGGTGCGTCAGTTGGTAGAGCAACTTGAAAATCGTCTAAAGCAACCATTACAGCAAGCGATTCGAGGCAGTATTAATCGCTCAGCACATACACGCCGTCCTAAACGCATGCAAGACATTAATTGGCAGCGCACCATTCAGTCTAATTTGAAACATTGGCAGGAAGATTTTAAAACGATTATTCCACATGAGTTACATGGTCATCCACGTCAACAAACGGCTTTAAAAGACATTGTACTCTGTGTTGATCAGAGTGGTTCGATGGCACCTTCCGTGATTTATTCCAGTGTTTTTGCGGCAGTGATGGCAAGTATTCGTGCAGTCAGTACACAAATGATCGTGTTTGATACGGAGTTAGCCGATTTAACCCCTTTGCTCGAAGATCCTGTGGATGTGCTATTCGGCACACAGTTGGGTGGGGGAACCGATATTGCTAAAGCAATTAAATACTGTCGTAGTAAAATCACTCGCCCAGAAGATACTATTTTTATTCTTATCAGTGATTTGTGTGAAGGTGGAGATGCTAAGCAAATGCTCAAGCAAGTAGCTGAAATGCTAGATAGTGGTGTGCAAGTGATTACGCTACTGGCATTGTCTGATGACGGTGCACCTTGGTACGATACTCAACATGCACAGATCTTTGCGGATATGGGGATTCCAACGTTTGCCTGCACACCTGATCAATTTCCAGAACTCATGGCGACAGCTATTGAAAAACGAGATATTCATGCATGGTTTGCAACCCAGCAAAATCTGACATAATAGAACATGAAGATCACGTTACGGTATTCAAGTCGAAACGTGTGAGTTGATTGAGGATAGTTCGTTGTTGAAAATTATTTTGATTGTGGTGGTAATTTTAAGTTTAGCTTTACTGTTGTTTTTATTGTATCAAAGCCAAAAAATGTTGCGCCATGTGCAGAAACAACAGGCTTTGGAAAATAAGAAAAATGGTCGAGAACGTCAGCTACATCCCAAATTACAGCAGCGTAAAAAACCTCAGGATTAACTGAGGTTTTTCGTTGGAATTGTTTTTACGGCTCCAAATTCAAAACGATCAGGCCAGTTGCAGACATCGGATACGATACATTCAGCACATTTAGGTTTACGTGCTATACAACAATAACGTCCATGCAAGATCAGCCAATGATGAGCATCAATAATAAACTCTTTAGGAATAACCTTAATTAATCGATCTTCGACTTCTAAAACATTTTTACCTACTGCCAAACCAGTACGATTGCCAACACGGAAAATATGGGTATCGACTGCCATAGTGGGATGACCAAAGGCGGTATTGAGCACGACGTTTGCCGTTTTACGCCCTACACCCGGTAAAGCTTCCAGTTCTTTTCGCGTTTCTGGAATTTGTCCTTGATATTGATCAACCAAAATCTGACAAGTTTTGATCACATTTTCAGCTTTAGCGTTATATAAGCCAATCGTCTTAATATATTCTTTTAAGCCATCAACCCCAAGATTTAAAATAGCTTGTGCAGTATTGGCAACGGCATAGAGTTTATCAGTCGCTTTGTTGACACTGACATCGGTTGCTTGTGCAGAAAGCAAAACAGCAATCAGTAACTCAAAAGGAGAGCTGTAGTTCAGCTCCGTTTGGGGATGTGGTCTTTGTGTACGTAAACGTTCAAAAAAAGTCTGAACTTGTTTTTTGGTCATATTTTTGACAGACATTTAGATTCCCTGTAATTCATTTAAACGTTTTTGCAAATCAAGCAATTGTGTTTGCTTGGATTCATCTGCACGTACACTTAACTGCTTTTCTAACTTTTTGATTTGCGTTCTGATTTTCGCAAGTTCAATTGTCGTTTTTGCATCTAATACAGGATTTTCTTTCGGTTTATCCATGAGTGTGATCACGGGTACATTGTTAAGTGCTTGAGAAAATTGAGCAAAAAATTCAGTATCAATTTCAGCACGAACAATCGGTCCTTTACGACTCAAACGACGTTTTTCTTCTCGTTGAATATGCGCATAGTAACGATGTCTTAGATCATCTTGTTCAAGAGTACGTTGTTGAGCTGTAGGTAATGGATTGGAATCTGAGACCAGATCAATACAATCTACAGGACAGGGTGGAATACATAACTCACAACCCGTACATAGATCAGTCAAGATACTATGCATTAATTTTCCGCTACCGATGATTGCATCAACAGGACAAGCACTAATACATTTAGTACACCCGATACATTCATCTTCACGAATTATCGCTTTCATTTGTTGCGGTCGACCATCTGCTTGAATGTCCCAAACACTGGGTTCCGCAATCATTGTTGGTCTTTTTAATAATGTCGCAAGTGCATCTGCAACGGGTTGTCCACCTGGAACGCATTTGTTTGCATCTTCACCTTCAACGATCGACTTTGCATAAGGTAAACAACCATCACGATGTCCACATAAACCACATTGCGTTTGTGGTAAAAGTTGGTCTACTTGAACGATAAGAGAGAGTTGTTGTGCTGAAACTGACATGAAAGAAGATAGGATAAAAACAGTATCGCTATTATAGCAAAGAATAGTTTAATCGGCGGCAATCGTTGTTTAAATCTACTTTGATAGACTTTTTATTTTTGCTATTTTATAGTGCTAACATAGTTTTATTTTGGTGCTAAATTTTGTATTTTGAATTATTTCTGATGTTTTATTACTAAGTTAAACGCTGATTTAAGCTATTTTTTGAATATTTATTATAAAAATAATGAATATTTTTAAATTTAAAATATTGATTTAAAATAATAAAAAATATTTTTTATGAAAATTGGGTTGAGAGTTGATCATAAAGGGTATTAAATGTGTTTAATATTCTATTTTGGTGCATTTTTTGCACTAAATTAAATCACTATCTGGGGGTGAGAGTTGAAATACGATAGCTTAAATGATTTCTTGGAGTATGTTAAAGCTAGAGATCCATATCAACCTGAGTTTTTACAAGCAGTAGAAGAGGTCATGACGAGTTTATGGCCTTTTATACAGAAAAATCCTAAATACGCTCAATACGGTTTGTTAGAGCGTTTGGTTGAACCTGAACGTGTTATTCAGTTTCGTGTATCGTGGATGGATGACCAAGGTCAAACTCATGTGAATCGAGCTTTTCGGATTCAATTTAATTCAGCGATTGGGCCATTTAAAGGTGGCATGCGTTTTCATCCTTCAGTAAATTTATCGATTTTAAAATTTTTAGGTTTTGAGCAAACATTTAAAAATGCATTAACGACTCTACCTATGGGCGGTGGTAAAGGTGGTTCAGACTTTGATCCAAAAGGAAAGTCAGAAGCTGAAATTATGCGTTTTTGCCAAGCGTTAATGTTGGAGTTATATCGTCATTTAGGATCGAATACCGATATTCCAGCAGGTGATATTGGGGTTGGTGGTCGTGAAGTAGGCTTCATGGCGGGGATGATGAAAAAGCTGAGTAATGATACGGCTTGTGTTTTTACGGGCAAAGGTATTTCTTTTGGCGGAAGTTTAATGCGTCCAGAAGCGACTGGTTATGGCACTGTTTATTTTGCTGAAGAAATGCTGAAAACTCGTGGTGATAGCTTTGCAGGAAAAACGGTTTCGATTTCGGGTTCGGGGAATGTAGCGCAATTTGCTGCTGAAAAAGCTATGTTTTTAGGTGCAAAAGTGGTGAGTCTGTCAGATTCGAATGGCACTGTTTTTGTAAAAAATGGTTTCACTGATGCATTACTTGCCGAAGTGATGGAGCTGAAAAATATCAAGCGTGGACGTATTTCAGAGTTTGCATCGAAGCATGGTTTTGAATATTTTGAGGGTAAAACCCCTTGGCTTATTCCTGTTGATATCGCATTACCTTGTGCCACTCAAAATGAGCTAGGTGCAGAAGATGCAAAATTATTACTAGAAAATGGTGTGATGTGTGTTGCAGAAGGAGCCAACATGCCATCTACTTTGGACGCAGTTGAACAATTTATCGCAGCTAAGATTTTGTATGCACCAGGTAAAGCATCAAATGCGGGCGGAGTTGCAACTTCTGGTCTTGAGATGTCTCAAAATGCATTACGTTTTGGTTGGACACATGGTGAAGTCGATGAACGCTTACATGCCATCATGAAAGATATTCATGCCAATTGCTTAAAATATGGGACCCAAGAAGATGGTACTGTCAATTATGTTGATGGTGCGAATATTGCTGGTTTTGTCAAAGTAGCAGATGCCATTCTCGCGCAGGGTATTTATTAAGGGTCTCCTAAAATCCCGCTTTAATAAAGAGGGGATTTCCATAAAAAAAATCCGATGTTGAAACATCGGATTTTTTTAACTGGCTAAAATTATGGTTTTTTCACGATTTCTTGTTCAACCACCATATCTAACACATCTGCAATACTTGATTGATCGGCAGCAGGGTTTTTAATGTCAAAACGTTTAACTCGAACGATCACACGTTGGTTTGGATTATGTTCAAAACCTTCGATTTGACCATAGTAAAGTGACCAATTTTTATCAGCATAGGTTTTGATGCCTTTATCGTCATATTTAATTTCACGAACTTGCATACAAGTTTGCGGTGCAACACCAGTACATGATTTAGTTTGTGGTGAAATTTCGAGGAAAACGATTTTACCTTCAGACTGGTATTTTGCTTCAGCTGTCATTTTACCAAGGAACGTATATTTTTGACCGTTTGCATCGCTTAAAGTTAAGCTCGGCTGGTCTAAATTTGTTGCATTAATTTCAAATGGAACCTTACGTTTCTGTAAAAGTGTACCTGCAAATTGCTCTTGTTTCATCAGCGCTGGTTCACATGCCATCATTGTTGAAGCGCCGTTACCTGTAACAATTGAACCATTTTCAATTTTCCATGAGGTATTTAAGCGGTTACAACCAGTGTCTACAGATAAACGATCATTGGCTAAGAAACTTAATATGATTGGTTTTTTTGTATCAGTAGGTTGATATGACCAAGTATAGTTTGTTAACACACTCGTATTCACGATTTTGCTTCCTGTAAATACATGTTTTTGACCTTTACTATCAGTTACCGTCAAGATCGCTTGATCATTTTGGGTACTGAGTGTGAAAGGAACTTTTTTCTCACTAAAAATATCAGCAGATAAGCGTTCTTGTTGCATTAAATCATCCGCACATGCCATCATTGTTGATGCCAGTGGTGAGGTTACAATGGTATTACCTTCAACTTTCCAAGTCCCGCCTTGATTATTACAACCAGTTTGAATAGATAATCGTTGATTATCATCGAAAGATAAAACTAAAGGTTTTGATGCTTTTGAACCTTGATAAGTCCAATTATATTCAGTTAAATTTTTTGCAGCAGTTGTATTAATTTGAGAAATAACATTATCAGTTACATTTTGTACAGTTTGGCACGCCATCAAAGAAAGCGGTAATAAGGCAAGAACTAAATATTTAATTTTCATAGTCAAACAACAGTAAATAAATAACAGTCATAAGCTTAAAGTATTCTTAAAAAAATAAAATGTAATCAGTTTATGGATTAAGTTCGTTAAATGTATCTATTTGTAAATTTTAAGAAAATTGATTTGGAAAATGACTTACTCAAATATAAGTAAGCCATTTGAAAAAGATGATGCTTGGTTTTTAATCAAAACGATAAATATCCATACCTAATGATCCCATTGAAAAACTACTATGCACGATACTAAAACGATGACCTGTTCCCATTGCAAAGAATAATGGTGCAAAATGTTCAAGGGTAGGATGATTTCGTTGCACGTAGGGTAAAGATGGCCAGTCAAGTACAGCGTCATAATCTTGATGGTTCAATTTACTGACCACACTATTTCGAAATGTGCTTGCCCATATTGGAACTTCAGCATCTGCATGCCATGAAAGTTCAGAGAGATTATGGGTAATACTACCAGAGCCAATCAATAAAATTTGTTGTTCACGTAAAGGTGCTAAAACTTGCCCGATTTTGTAAATTTGCTCAGCATTCATTTCGATGGGTAAGGAAATTTCAATCACAGGAATATCGGCTTCTGGATACATATGCAATAAAGGCATCCATACACCGTGATCTCGTGGTCGCGTGCTATTTGCATGTGCAGGAATATCTGCTTCTGCAAATAGAGTCAGTATTTCCTCAGCAAGTTTTGGAGCGCCCGCAGCAGGATAACGGATCTCATAAAGTTCAGGGGGGAAGCCGCGAAAATCATGCCACGTTTGAGCTCGAGTTGAGGTACTCACTTCTAGCGCTTGGCTTTCCCAATGAGCAGACATCACAATAATTGCTTGAGGTTTTGGTAAATTATTGCTTAAACGATGCAATGCAGGGCCCACTTGTTCAGGATCAAGTGCGAGCATGGGAGAACCATGAGAAATAAACAATCCGGGTAAAGTCTGGAAATTCATAGATAAGCACCTGATTGGAAATACATCATTATCGTGACAAATTCATGGGAACAATGACAGCCCTTAAATATCAACAGATTGTTCTATAATCAGAACAATTTTAAGCGCGATGATAAGGATGATTATGATTGATACTCATCGCTCTATAAAGTTGTTCAATCAGTAGAATACGAACCATTGGATGTGGCATGGTCAATTTAGAAAGAGACCAATGCCAAGCTGCTGCTTTACGAACTGCGTCTGAATGTCCATCAGGACCACCAATCGCAAGAGCAATATCATTGCCTTCAAGCATCCATTGTTTCATGGTATCTGCCAGTTTTTCTGTACTGAGTTCTCGACCAACTACTTCTAAGGCAATTAACGTTTCACTGGGTTTAAGCGCATTTAAAATACTATCACCTTCAATTTGACAATATTTTAAAATATCTGCTTCGGAATCATTTTTGCCTCGTTTTGCCATCGGGAGTTCAATCACTTGAGTTTGTACAAAAGGTTGAATGCGTTTGAAATAGTCTTCAAATCCAGTTAACACCCAAGCAGGCATTTTTTGACCAATAGTCAGAATACGAATTTTCATAGGATAAATAGATCGAGAAATTACACCTATTATAAACGGTGTTCTTTATGGATAGTGATCAGCATGAAAGGGAATAGTCGCTGAAAGTGTATTTATTGATTACGTTGTATAAAAAACGCAGCTCAAAATTGCGTTTGAGCTGCGATCAAAGTGTCATCAGTCTGGAGTTCAGATGACACTAAAAAATGGGTTCACTGAGTCAAGCTTCATCTTTATTTTTATCGACTCTATTTTATTATGCAATATATTGGTTGTTTTTCAATCAAATTATGTAACAAAAAAAGAGAGCCGAAGCTCTCTTTAATTTTCATCTACTTACTTGTTTAATGACGCGCCGCCTTTGCTTCTTCTACTGGTTTAACAATAGGTGTTTTAGGTAAAGGCTTCGGGGTATCCGTCAATGCTAAAGGTAAGATCTCATCAATACTTTTTACAGCTTTGATTTCTAAGCCTTCTTTTACATTGTCGGGAATCTCGGCTAAGTCACGAACGTTATCTTGCGGAATAAAAACTAATTTAATTCCACCGCGGTGAGCTGCAAGAAGTTTTTCTTTTAGACCACCAATACGCATCGCACGACCACCTAGACTCGTTTCACCTGTCATGGCAATATCTGGACGAATCGCAATACCTGTAAATGCTGATACAAGTGCAGTTGTGAGTGCTAGACCAGCAGATGGACCATCTTTTGGCGTTGCACCTTCAGGTAAGTGAACATGGACATCAGTTTCATCAAAACGTGATGCTTCAATACCTAATTCATCAGCACGAGTACGAACCACAGTCATTGCAGCAGTAATCGACTCTTTCATCACATCACCAAGCGAACCCGTCGTAATGAATTTACCTTTACCTTTCACGGCTGCAACTTCAATGGTAAGCAATTCACCACCTACCGAAGTCCAAGCTAAACCATTTACACGACCGACTTGTGCTTCATCTTCAGCCATACCAAAGTCAAATTTGTGCGGACCTAGGTATTCAGGAAGATTGGCAGAAGTGACATCAACTTGTAAGTTTTTAGACTTCTTGCTAACAGCTTCTTTCACCACTTTACGTGCAATTTTAGACACTTCACGCTCTAGGCTACGAACACCCGCTTCACGTGTATAACGTTGTACGATGTCACGGATTGCTTCTTCGTGAACAGTCAATTCTTTAGCACGTAGACCATTGTTCTTAATCGCTTTTGGAACAAGGTAACGTTCAGCAATATTCACTTTCTCATCTTCGGTATAACCCGGTAGACGAATGACTTCCATACGATCCAGCAAGGCTTCAGGAATATTCATGCTGTTAGCAGTACAGATGAACATGACTTCTGAAAGATCAAGATCGAGATCTAAATAATGATCGTTGAACTTACTGTTTTGTGATGGATCAAGTACTTCCAATAATGCCGATGCAGGATCGCCACGGTAGTCTTGTGCCATCTTGTCGATTTCGTCGAGCAAGAACAATGGGTTTTTAACCCCAACTTTTGTTAAAGACTGTACAATTTTACCTGGCATCGCACCAATATAAGTACGACGGTGACCACGGATTTCAGCTTCATCACGGACACCACCAAGCGCCATGCGAACAAACTCACGACCTGTCGCTTTGGCAACAGATTCACCAAGTGATGTTTTACCCACACCTGGAGGACCGACTAGACAAAGAATAGGACCACGGAGTTTTTTCACACGAGATTGCACTGCAAGATATTCAACAATACGATCTTTGACGTCATCTAAGCCGTAGTGATCTTCATCAAGAATCTCTTGTGCTTTCGCTAAGTTAATGCTGACTTTGCTCGCCTTATTCCAAGGTGTATCTAAAATGACTTCTAGATAGTTACGAACAACGGCAGCTTCGCTTGATGCAGGTTGCATCGCTTTCAGTTTGCGAAACTCAGCTTCAGCTTTTTTGCGTACATGTTCAGGTAAATCTGCTTCAGCAAGACGTTTTTCAATTTCCGCAACGTCATCTTCAGCACCGCCGTTCATATCAGAAAGTTCACGTTGAATAACTTTCATTTTTTCATTTAGAAAGTATTCTCGTTGATTCTTTTCCATCTGACGTTTAACACTGTCATGCAACGTTTGTTCAATTTGCTGTTCAGCAGATTGATTCATCAAGTAGCTCATCAACTCTTGCAAATGCGCTTCAAACTCGTCGTGCTCTAAAAACTTTTGTTTCACTTCGATATTTAAAGGTACACGAGTTGCAACAAAGAACATTAATTGTAATAAGTCTTCGATTTTATTTGCTGCTGCAACAAGCTCACGTGCATTGCGTAATTTCGCTTCAGCATATTGAGCGAATAGGGTACGCAATTCGTTTAAGCGAGTTGCTTGAGCTTCCTCATCCAATGGTAATGTAATTGGACTGAGACTGTGCTCAGCAGTCAAGTATTCTTCACCATCAATAATCCGCTCTAATTTAGAACGATGCAGACCTTCAATCAGTACTTTAATGCAGTTTTCATCATTTTCATGATTTACGACTTGTACAATTTTAGCCACAGTTCCATATTGATAGAGGTTATCGTGATCAATTTCTTCTGTAAGCGAATCTTTTTGCGCAACTACAAATACTAAATTGTCACCGTTACGAGCCACATCCACTGCATTGATCGATTTTTCACGACCCACAAATAGCGCAATTTGCATGTGTGGATAGACCACAACATCACGTAATGCTAATAGTGGTAATACACTTGGAACCTGTGGCTCTAAGCTTGATTCATTATTTAAAATATATTCAGACATGGGCACTCCTAATGAGTGACAACGGTGTTGCCATGTTTTTTATAGTGATGTGCATTTCAAAAATTACAAGGGTTTTTACTTAGAAAATATTAAAAAAAGACTAAATTGGTCGGTTTTTTTCTAAAAAATATTAGAACTTTAAGGTTAAGGCTTGAAAATATAGAACTTTTTAGGTGTTAGTAAACCATGAATCGGTTGATCCCATTTTTGTCTAGGTAAAGTTTGATCAATATATTGAAATGTATGGGCGAGACCCAAACGGAAAGGTCGATGCGGCGCACTTGCTAAAGTACGGTCATAGAAACCACCTCCCATGCCAATTCGTGTCCCTAAGTGATCACAGGCAAGTACAGGCATAATTAAAATATCCAAAATGGAAATATGATGACCGCGACTTGCCATGGGTTCTTTCATCCCGAGAGGATGATGGGAAAAACGTTTATTTGAATATTGCTTAGAGCTTATTTTTACCCATACAAGTTCTTGATTCATCGTGCAGATCATGGGTAGGTAAACAAGTTTTTTGTGTTTAAAACAAAGTTGAATGAGTTTGTGAGTGTGCACTTCGCCAAAAGCATGAAGATATAATCCAACGCTTTTTGCAAACTTGAATTGAGGTATTGATCTGAGGCGATTTAGAGCGTCTTGCTCACTTTTTTTATGTTCAAAGCGATTCACTCGTTTTCTTTTTAAACGAACATCTTTTCTGAGTACCTGTAAATCACTATTCATCGTATTCAAAATATAACAAAGCCTCGAGAATCATACTTGATTTAAGTGTGCTTAAGTATTTAAATAAATTGAAGTTCTAATGTTGTTGATCAGTTTAGATTCTGACAACTCAAAGTAATCACACAGCTGAAGTATTAGACCTAATTACTATGCTGTCAAAAATAAGAATAAAATAACAAATTTTGGTTTTATATGACAAAAATATCACAAATTGCGTAAAAAGTGCTCTATAATCTTGCCGTGAAAATCGCAAATACTTTGTTATTTCACATATTTAAACAATTAAAAGGAATATTTTAGCGCTATGAATGAAAGGGGTATTTTATTTCATTCGTTACGATATTCACTGTGTCACTTTATAAAAATATTTAAAAGACCATAGGGTAAGGTTTAGAGGGAAAAACTATGTTTGATTCAAAAAATGTAATTGTCTTAGATCAAATGCTTATCTTAACTAAAGAAGGTAAAAATGATTTGATTTATCATAATGATACGCTGTTGAAAGTAATGATGATCTCTAATCAGCATCTCATAGTCGCTGATGATTACCAAACCAGTTTCTTATTGAAACAGAAGGATGAAAATGTGATTTGGTCATTTATTTAATGTTATGTACTTTCTTTTGATTAGTGTTGATTCAATTATCTAGATTTATTGATGGAACTTATTGTTTGAGTTCCATCAATATTGGGCAACATTCATTTTCTGTCGTTTTACACTCGTCTAACCATGTGGAAAGTCTTTGCTTAAGACCCACAAGTTCCTGAATTCTTTCATCGATCTTGCTCAATCGTTGTTCAATAACATGTCTGACTTGGATGCGATCTTCTAAATTCAGTGTGAGCAATTCTTTAATTTCATTCAGTTGTAATCCAGCATCCTTCGCTTTCTGAATAAAGCTCAAGGTCTCTAAGTCTTGCTGATTGTAATATCGGTAGCTTTGAGTGCTTTCGGGTATTCGCATTAAGCCTATACGTTGATAATAACGAATGGTTTCGACATTAACGTGACAGGATTTTGCTAATTTTCCGATTGTAAGGTTCATTTTCTCATACCTTTGTTGGGATAGTGAAAAAGCACTTGACTCTGTACCTAGGTACAGACTTTATCCTAGTCCTATCGAGAAAGAAAAGATAGGTGTCGTTATGACTCAACAACCATCTTCATGCTGTTCTAAAAATGAAGTACCGTTTGTGTACGAATATATTGATCCAATTTGCGGTATGACAGTCGCTGAAAACTCGCAGCACTATTTTGATTACCTAGGTATCCGCTATTTATTCTGTTCAGCAGGTTGCCAACAGAAATTCAGCTCAAAACCTGATAATTATTTAAAATCAGATCAAGATCTAAAATTAACATCATCTTGCTGTGCTAATCAGCCTCAACAAAAAGCAGGTTCATGTTGTGAAAGTGAATTAGAGCAGCCTATTGAATTAGCTCAAACCTCTTCTTCTTGTAAGCCTAAGCCAACGAAGCAAAAAATAAGTTCATGTTGTGGTACTAAACCAGAAGTACCATCTATTCAAGATGAAGCTAAAAAATCTTCTTGTTATGGTGGAAAGCATAATCATTCAAGTGAAAGCAATTTAGTTGATACAGAGATTGATCCTGTTTGTGGTATGTCAGTCAAAATCACGACAGATTTAAAAACAGATTATCAAGGTAAAACCTGTTATTTCTGTAATCCATCTTGTTTAGACAAATTTAAAAATGATCCTGATTTTTATCTAATTCCAGTTGATCAGCGTCCTGTACCTGAGGGGGCAATGGATATGGATTATACCTGTCCAATGGATCCTGAAATTGTACAAAAAGGGCCAGGAACTTGCCCAATTTGTGGTATGGCACTTGAGCCGATGCAACCCACTTTGGATGATGGACCAAATCCTGAGTTAGTAGATTTTAGTCGACGTTTTTGGACTACATTACCTTTGAGTTTGTTGGTGATGATCTTGGCCATGGGTTCACATATTCATGCCTTTATTTCGCCACATGTTCAGCCGTGGATTGAACTTCTTTTAAGTTTGCCTGTAGTGCTATGGGCGGGTTATCCCATTTTACAACGTTGTTGGGTGTCCTATAAAACAGGACATCTGAATATGTGGAGTTTAATTGGCGTTGGGGTACTTGCAGCATTTATTTATAGTGTTATTGCCACGATTTTTCCATCATTAATCCCTATTGAAGCGAAAACAGGGCATGGTGTTGCTGTGTATTTTGAAGCAGCATGTATGATTGTTTCATTAAGCTTGTTGGGTCAAATTTTAGAACTAAAAGCACGTTCACAAACAGCAAATTCATTAAAAGCTTTACTACGTTTACAACCTGCTAAAGCGAAACTTGTGCAGCATGATCAAGTTGTTGAAGTAGATATAGCGATGGTCAAACAAGGTGATATTTTGCAAATATCATCGGGTGAGCAAATTCCATTAGATGGTCTAGTAGTTGATGGAAAGACCTATGTTGATGAATCCATGATGACAGGTGAGCCTGTTCCTGTGAAAAAGCAAAAAGATGATCTAGTCATTGGCGGGACAATTAATCAACAAGGCTCTATTCGAATCCAAACAACTGCTGTAGGTACGAACACAACATTAGCCAAAATGATCCAAACTGTCGCTGATGCGCAACGCTCCAAAGCACCATTGCAACGAATTGCAGATGTGGTTGCAAAATATTTTGTGATCGCCGTACTCAGTATTAGTGTGCTGACTTTTATTGCGTGGATGGTATTTGGGAAAGCACAGTTTGATTTAGCCTTAATGTGTGCAGTCGCTGTTTTGATTATTGCTTGTCCATGTGCTCTTGGCTTGGCAACACCGATGTCAGTGATGGCAACCACGGGTCGAGCAGCTCAAAAAGGCGTGTTGTTTAAAGATGCTGAAGCGATTGAAGCTTTAAGCAAAGTAAATACTTTGATTATTGATAAAACAGGAACATTGACCGAGGGTAAGCCAAGTTTAAAAGAGATTCAGTCTTTATCTGAAGTGTATAGCCAGACACAAATTGAGTTATGGATTGCATCGATTGAACAATATTCGACGCATCCAATTGCACAGACATTAACTAAATTAGTTGATCCAAATCAATTGCTGAATGTTTCTGAGTTTGAAGATGTCGCAGGCTTTGGTGTGAAAGGAAACATTGATCACCAGACCCTGTATATTGGCAGTCAGAAGCTTATTGAACAGTTAGCGTTGACCTTAGATGCTGATTTAATCCATGAGTTGGATCAAAAACGTGCACAAGGTGATGTGTTTAGTTTTCTGATGTCAGAAAAAGAAGTGCTTGCCTATATTTCGATTCATGATGCAATCAAACAAAATGCCAAAATTGTGATCGATCAACTACATGCTGATGGAATTGAAGTAATTATGGCAACTGGTGATCATCAGAAAAATGCAAATATGGTTGCAGATACTTTAGGTATTAAAACAGTCTATGGCAATCTTGATCCTAAGCAAAAACTTGAAATTGTGAAACAAGCACAAGCTCAGGGAAAAATTGTGGCAATGGCTGGGGACGGTATCAATGATGCACCAGCACTGGCACAGGCGAATGTTGGTATTGCGATGGGAACAGGAACAGATATTGCCAAGCAAACAGCGCAAGTGACTTTAGTTAAAGGGGACATTCAAGGGGTTGCACAAGCAGTTCATATGGCAAAATTAGGTGTGAGAAATATGAAGCAAAATCTAGCATTCTCTTTTGTTTATAATGGATTAGGTGTTCCTGTCGCAGCAGGTTTATTTTATCCACTAACAGGATTATTGCTCACACCAATGTTTGCTGCTGTAGCAATGTCATTAAGCTCGCTTTCTGTTGTGGTGAATGCTTTACGTTTGAATAAATCATAATTCATTTTTAGAAAAATAAAGCCTCTATTCTCATAAGTTGAGAGTAGAGGCTTTATTTTGACCCAACTGACATCATCAAAATGAATGCAGTCAATTCTATTTCTCTATTTTATCCTTAATTTAAATGAAAACTATTGGGAAATAGCTAAGGATGGATCTAAAGATGCAAAACAATAAATTTAGTCGTGTTGTAAAATCACTTTTTACTTCAAGTATTATCGTATCATCATTATTATTGACGAATGCTAGTCATGCAGCACCTGAAGGTAAACTGGATTTAACACTTTCTGCACATTCACAAAATAAGATTAAACAGCTACTTAACGATCCTAAAACGTGGCAACAAATTCCAAATCAAGTCACTTTATGTGTGTTCTCTCCAAATGGAGAGCATAGTGAGGCTTTTGAACAGGCTACAAGTTACATCACTGAAATTCCACGTATGGTACGTGTAGCCAAACAGTTTGGTGTCAATATGAATGTGACACGACCATCTCATTTACAGTTCAAATTAGATTTTGATTACCCAAAACTTAAAAAATCAGCGTCTACTTTGGTCAATTTAAAAGTTTATACCAATGAAGCAGTATTAACAGAAGATTTCCGTAGTAAACGCTGTGATGGTGCAGGGATTAGTAATCTGCGTGCAAAACAATTTAATAAATTTGTAGGAAGTATTGATGCAATTGGAGCGTTACAAACCTATAAACAATTAAGTTCAGTGATTCAAGTTCTAGCTAATCCAAAATTTGATGAAAAAATGGTGAATAAAGACTATGAGGTTGTGGGTGTTGTACCACTAGGTGCAGCTTATATTATGGTGACTGATCGTAATATTAATACTTTAGCCAAAGCAGCAGGTAAGAAAGTTGCGGTTTTCCAATTTGATGAAACTCAAAAGAAATTGGTACAAAACGTGGGTGCGCAACCTGTCTCAGTTGATTTGGTGACTGTCGGTGGGAAGTTTAATAATAAAGAAGTTGATATCATGGCAGGTCCAGCCATTTTATTTGAACCGCTTGAGCTACAAAAAGGGATGACGGATAAATCGGGCAAAGCTGTTGGCGGAATTATCAAGTTCCCAGTCATTCAAGTCACTGGAACGCTGATTATGCATCGCAATAAATTTCCAGCAGGAATGGGTTCTATTGCGCGTGAAGTTATCTCAAAACAGTTGAATCCAGCATTTGAATTCGTAGATAAAATTGAAGCCAAAATTCCAGATAAATTTTGGCTTAACCTTAACGAAAGTGATAAACCTGGTTATGTTCGATTAATGCGCGAAGCTCGAGTGCAAATGACCAAAGAAGGTTTTTACGATAAAGATATGATGAAGTTGCTGAAACAGGTTCGTTGTTCACAAGATCCAAGCAATTATGAATGCGCTTTGAAAGATGAGTAATAAAATATATCCAAAGAAGTGATCATCTAGTTTGCAGGAGTGATTTACTTTATTTAGATTGATATCTAGTAGGGTAAATCATGAATGTTATTAATAAGATTAAACTTAAATTGCAGAAACAGAATATAAGCTTGAATAAACCAGCAACGTGGCAGGAAATTTTGGCTTTTGAATATAAGCATCAAGTTAAATTATCACCCGTTTTAACAGCTTACTTTTTGGAATTTAATGGTATAGCTGACCGAGATATGGATGATAATTATTTTACGTTCGTGTCGCTGGCCGAATTCCAATCGGTTGAAAGTATTTCAAGCTATTATGATAAAGATAAGTTTTTATATCCTAACTGTTTTGTATTTTCGGACTATCTAATGTGGTGTTGGGGGTATGCGGTACAACTCGATCAGATTGGTTCGGATGGTGTTTTGTATCATGTAGGAGGATCATCAAGAAGAAAAGTTGCAGATTCGTTACAGCATACTTACAACAATATTTAATTAATAGTGATGAACTATTATAAAAAAGATTTAGAAAATTTAATGGGAGTTAATTTAACGGTATAAATTCTATTCAAAATAAATAGTTTATTAAAAAATACTTGAGGTGAAATCATTATTTTTATAATTAAAAAAATTGCTCCAGAGATGCCGCTGCATGGTCGTTACCCTGAACCCGATGAGTTCAAGGTGGAGGTGACGCATACTTACTGGGTTTCCTACTCGGGGTAGGCATACACTCAAAATATACAGGACACATCCATAAATTTAAGTATCGGCAGGGGACTAGACGTACTGGCGAACACCCTAGAGACAGTTTTAGTATAACCGATCTTTACGCGATGACAATCGCTACTTGTAAAGATAATTATTAATTGATGAGGCTTTGTGCAATTTTACTCAACAGTTTGTTCTATATCTTCCAAAATCGTTTGGAGTAAATGCTCACAATGTGCATATTCCTGTAATGATTTGTTTAAGCTAAACACTTCTTGAGCCATTTGTAGTGCCACCATAATGACTAGTTTATTATGTTCAACACGTGGTGCACTACGGCGCATATCATGAAACTTTTGATTTAAAAATTCAGCGGCACGCTCAAGTTCTTCTCGCTTATCTTCAGTCGTGTTTAGACGGAAGGTCTGTTCAATTAAGCGAAGCTCAACAACAATTGGTTCACTCATGATCAGGTTTCCTCTTGGGTTTCAGCATTTGGATGCGCGAGTTGCTGAATTTCTTGTGCATGTTGATCTTGTGCAGTACCTAAAATTGAAAGACGTTGAATAATCGCCTCAACTTTAGATTTTGCCAACTCATTTTTCTGTAGCAAGCGATCACGATCTTGTTGTAAATCTTGAATTTCTTGCTGACTATGACGTTGCTGTGCTTGTAACTTCTCTTTATTTACACGTAAGTCATTACGCTCAGCCAAAATCTCTTGGAAGCGGTTTTTTAAATCAGTGGTGCTTTTCTCTAAACGGCTATAACGTTCCGCTAAAGTTGTTGCATCTTGATTCAGTTGTTTAAATTGATCTTGTAACTGAGACAATTGTTCAGTTAAGTTATCAACTTCTTCCTGCTTTTGCGTGATGATGCTATTTTTCTGCACAACTTGTGCATGGTGGTCAGTTTCAGCTAATTGTTTAGCCTCAGTAAGCGAAGTATTCTCTCGCTCTAAATGATGTAAGCGTGTTTTTAAAACACCAATATGCGCTTGTAGACGCTGTAATTGTTCTAACATAACGAAGGTCGCACAGAGTTGCAATCAAAGGTAATATATACAGCAGTATAGAGATTGGATAAACGAATGCAAGACGATATTTCAGGTTGGACGGAATGGAATGCTCATTTTGATGGGATTGAAGAAATTTCAAGTCCAAGTGAGTTACATGGTTTACTCACAGGTATAGTTTGTGTCACACAAGCGCCAACCACCGATGAATGGTCACAAATTTTAAACACCCTCAACGTGCCAGCTTTACAGCCAGAAGCACTCGAAAGTTTAACGGATGAAGCAGAAGACGTTTCTCATGCTTTGTCAGATGATGAATTAGATTATTTGCCTATGCTTCCAGATGATAGCCATTTGCTTGTAGATCGTGTGCAGGCGTTGTCAGATTGGTGCGCAGGCGTAGTCCTCGGTTTTGGTTTGGCTTCAGGTCATATTCGTGGTGAAGAACAAGAGCTGATTGAACATTTACAAGATGTTGCAGCAGTTGAGTTTGAAGACTCAGATAATGATGAAGAGGGTGAAGAAAGCTATCAGGAATTGTATGAGTTTGTACGTTTGATTCCTGTGAGTTTATCAATTGGTCGCACCAAGATTCCTGTCGCTGAAAGTTCATTATTGAAAAACTTTCATGCCAAAAGCAGAAATCAAGATAATCAGGCGACTGATCCGCAAACGGTTGTCGAAATGTTTACCCCTCATCGTCCGAGTTAACTCGGGCGGTGCCTTAAGCTCTTATAAATAAAGATACTTACAATCATTTATCTTCATCAGAAGGACAATATGAAATTAAGTCAAGCTGATTTCAAACAACGTCGTGATCTTCTTGCTAAACAAATAGGCAGCAATAGCATTGCAATTATTGCGACTCGAGCAGAAATGTATCGTAATCGCGATGCGGATTATAAATATCGTGCAGACAGTAGTTTTTATTATCTAACTGGATTCGCCGAGCCAGAAGCGGTTGCAATCATTGAAACTTTTGAAGAGGGTGAGGAATATAGCTATAGCTTGTTCTGCCGTGAACGTAATCGTGAAATGGAAATCTGGAATGGCTATCGTGCTGGGATTGATGGTGCGATTGAAATCTATGATGCAGATGAAGCGTATGCAATTGATCTGCTTGATGAAGAAATTATCGACAAATTGTTAAATAAACAGCGTCTTTATTATCGTATTGGTCAAAATGCGGAATTTGATGCACGTGTAAGTCAATGGATCCAAAAAGCAGATGCACAGCAGCGTCGTGGTGGCGCTGCACCCGCTGAAGTGGTTCAGTTGGATCGTATTGTTGATGAAATGCGTTTGAAAAAATCAGCAAAAGAAATTGAGTTGATGCAGATCGCAGCCAATATCAGTGCTGAAGCGCATACCCGTGCGATGCAATCGGTTAAACCTGAGATGATGGAATACTCGCTAGAAGCAGAGCTGAATTATATCTTTGGTAAAAATGGTTGTGTACCTGCTTATAACAGCATTGTTGGTGGCGGTGAAAATGCTTGTATCTTGCATTATGTTGAAAATAACAAGCCTTTAAAAGACGGTGATTTAGTTTTGATTGATGCGGCATGTGAATATGAGTTTTATGCATCGGATATTACCCGTACTTTCCCTGTAAATGGCAAGTTTAGTCCTGAGCAAAAAGCACTTTATAATATTGTTTTAGATGCTCAATTGGCTGCCATTGATGCAACTCGTATTGGCAATCACTATAAATATCCACATGAAGTGGCTGTAAAGATTTTAACCCAAGGTTTGGTTGATCTCGGCTTGCTGAGCGGTAATGTGGATGAGTTGGTTGAGAGTGAAGCATTCCGTCAATTCTTTATGCATGGTACAGGCCATTGGCTCGGTATGGATGTACATGATGTGGGTGCTTATAAAACGGGCGAAGACTGGCGTGCTTATGAAGCGGGTATGGTGGTGACCGTTGAACCCGGTCTATATGTCGCACCAGATGATGAAACGGTTGATGCAAAATGGCGCGGTATCGGGATTCGTATCGAGGACGATATTGTCGTGACTGAAAAAGGACCATTGGTTTTGACTAAAAATGTTGTGAAAACCGTTGAGGAGATTGAAGCATTAATGGCTCAAGCAAAATAAAAAATCAAAAGGCTTAAATGGATTTAAGCCTTTTGAAATATAAAGAGAATAATAAAATGAGTGAGTATGCGCCACAGTATACTTTTAAAGAAGGAATAAGGTTGCGGTTATTGTATGTATTATATTCAATGCCAGTGATTTTATTTTTATGGGGTATTTTTGGAATAACTAAAATATCATATTGGTTGGAGTGTTCTCCTTATGGGCGGCAAGTGTTTTTCTATGGTGAATTTGTAGGAATGTATATTTTTTTTGGATGTGTTTCCTTATTTTTTTGGATTAAAAATGATTATCCTGTGATTAAGTTAAAACAATATCCACTACCTCATAAAAAAGTCTTAAGAAAAATAAAATATAAATATGGTTGGCGAGCGGTAATGCCTGTGTTCATTAAATTGATAATTTGTATTTCATTTTTTATTATTTCGATATGGGGATATTTTCAGGCAACCATTATAATTAACAATAATATTAATGTAATAGAGCAGCAGAGTTGGACGGTGTTGTGTGAAAATAAGAGTAAATGATCAAAAGAAATTAAAATGCTATCAAATATGCAATAACACCAAAAAATACACTAATGAAATTGGAAATCGCGACGGTTTTGTCTTTTATTAAGATGCCATACTATACCCAAAGTGTGTAATTTATCGCGATAGAGGAGGGTTAAAACGAATTAACGTTATCATCTTCTGAATATAAAAAACATATATTGTAAGTAATTACAGTTGCAACGATTGCGAGCGATTTGAGATAAGGGTTTTCTCTATAGTGTCTAATTTCTTTTTTATATGATAGAAGACTTTTAAGTGGGAGCACATCATTGCTGAATGTTTTTAATAAATTAGCTACAAAGATGATAAGTTCGGAAACAAGAAAAAAGTATTTAATTTTTAAGTCTAATTTGAATGTAATTTGAAAAAAATAGACCAAACAAAGTACAAATTCCAATCCTGATTTGAGTTAGAGTAAGATAGTCCCGAAACATCAAGTCATGAAAAACTGATAAGGAATAATATTATGCAGCAACAAGTCATCATTGTCGGTGGAGGTATGGTTGGACTCAGTCTTGCTTTAATGTTGGCAAAATCTAATATCGCAGTAAAGTTATTAGAAGCTGTGAAATATCCGAATTACGATGACGAAAACGTTGCGCCTTATCATTCTAGCTTTGATGCGCGGAATACCGCACTGTCACGTCGTAGTGTACAGATTTACCAAAAGTTAGGCTTATGGGAAGCACTTCAACAACATGCCACGCCGATCTTACAAGTGCATATTACCGAGGAGGGGAGTTTTGGTAAGGCGCGTTTAGTTGCAGAACAAGAAAAAGTAGAAAGCTTTGGACAAGTGATTGAAAACGCATGGTTGGGTCGTGTATTGCTCACCCAAGTTCGTCAGCAGCCATTGATTGAGTTGATTGATGGTGTGCAAGTGACCTCATTGACGCAAGATGCAGATTACGTACAAATTGAAGCGATGCGTAATGGTGAATATATCCACTCCTTAAAGTCCAAGTTAGTGATTGCGGCGGATGGTCGTGATTCATTCTGCCGCCAAGCGATTGGTGTAGGTGTGGATGAACATGATTATGACCAAGTGGCGATCGTTACTACGGTACAGACCTCTAAACCCCATCAGCACGTTGGCTTTGAACGGTTTAGTGCATTAGGACCATTGGCCTTGTTACCATTACCGGGTGAATACCGCCGTTCAGTGGTGTGGCCTGTGAAAAAAGGTACTGAAGCTGAATGGTTGGGTGAAGAAAATGATCAACACTTCTTAGATGCCCTACAAGAAACTTATGGCGATCGTGCGGGTAAATTTGAAAAAACGGGTAAACGTTTTAGTTATCCATTGTCACAAGTTCTGGCTCACAAGCAGGCGGTTGGTCGTGTAGTTCTCATGGGTAATGCAGCGCATACAATACATCCTGTTGCAGGGCAAGGCTTTAACCTTTGTTTACGTGATGCTGATGTATTGGTTCGCTATTTATTAGAACAGCTAGCGAAGTCTGATGATATTGGTCATCCTGATAATTTATTGGCTTATGAGCAAGCACGTTTAACAGATCAGCAGCGTGTGATTAAGTTCTGTGATTCAGTTGTGCGTGGTTTTAGTAATCAAAATCCGCTTCTTAAATTAATAAGAAATACAGGATTGATTGCATTTGATGTGATTCCTGGAATTAAGCCTTTGGTTGCGAACTATGCGATGGGGCTAAAAGCATGAGTGAAATGTTAGATGTCGTCATTGTTGGTGGTGGATTAGTCGGTGGTTTAACAGCTTTGTTGCTAGCACAAGCTGGCGTGCAAGCAACTGTATTGGATGCTGCACCAGTGCTAGATCAAGAAAAGACATTGGCTGTAATGAATCCTCGAGTATTGGCACTGAGTCAGGCGACGATTCACTTACTTAAAACAGTGGATGTCTGGAATGATTTAGCGCGTCAAATGCCCTATTCAGGTATGCAAGTCTGGAATAAAAATGGCTATGGCGAAATTAATTTTGGACATGCTTCAGAACAGCAACCACAGTCAGATCAGGCTTTGGGGTCAATGGTTGAACCCAGTGTTTTGAATGTGACGATTCAACAAAAAATGTTGCAGCAGCTCAAAGATTACCGAACTCAAGTTAAAGTTGTTCGAATTGAACAGATTCCGCAAGGCTGGTCAATTCAATTGGCAGATGGCACAACACTAAAAACCAAGTTGCTGGTTGGTGCAGATGGTGCGAATTCTTTTGTACGTGAGCAAGCGTATATTGATCTAGATGTCTTGGATTATAAGCAAGCCGCGATCAGTTGTTCGATTAAAACCACTCAGCCGAATCACTATGTGGCACGACAAATTTTCCTACCGACGGGTCCATTGGCTTATTTGCCGATGGCGAGCCTTGATCCACAAGAGAACGGCTATTGGCAGTCGATTGTTTGGACTTTACCTGATGATTATGCCGATGAATATTCAGCATTAAATGATCAAGACTTTATGCGCTTACTGACTCAAGAAAGTCTGCAAATGTTGGGAGAAGTGGTTGAGGTGCGTTCTAGAGCACAGTTCCCACTAAAAGCTCGCGCTGCCCAGCGTTATATTAAATCTGGTTTAGCCTTGATTGGCGATGCAGCACATGTAATTCATCCTTTGGCTGGTCAAGGTGTAAATATTGGCTGTCTGGATGCTGCGGTATTGTGTGATGTTCTACTGCATGATTTAAAACGCGGTGTGTGGGCCAATGAGCAAACTCTATTGCGTTATGAACACCAACGTAAAGGTCAGAATGATGCCATGATGCACAGTATGTCCGCGATTGGTTGGTTGGAAAGTTCAGAATTATTTCCCTTTGTTTGGGCACGGAACTTTGGTCTAAAACAAGTTGAACAATTCGATTGGTTTAAAGATCGCTTTATGCGACAAGCGAATGGATTAGGGGCGTTACAGCACACTCGTTACGCTTGCTAAAAAACAGTAGATATTTTTTAAACAATCATTTATAAATCAGAGTGAATTTGGTTATAAAAAGCACAATTTAATGAATATTTTGCTTTGATAAATGAGAAGAGCTTGTTAAATTTCATCAAGTTCTGATGACCAAATAACGATGATGAGAGTTTAGTCATTGTGGGGAGAGTAATATGACGGAAATGAATGATTACGACGAAAACACTGAAGATTCTGCGGTAGACGATGAAGAAGCGAAAGCTGCAGAAAGTGGTGCGGATAGCGAAGAGTCAAGTGCCAATGATGCAGATTTGGCTGAAGCAGAAACCTTAACAGTAACTGCCAAACAGAAACAACGCCAAGCTCTAGAAGATGAGGTTGCAGCGTTTTTGGCACGTGGTGGGCGTATTACCGAAGTGCCACCGGGTGAGACCCACGAATAATTTATGCATAAAAGAAGCCTAATCATAGGCTTCTTTTTATTGAATTAAAGTATTAAAGTAAATAGGATTCTGTGTTTACTATATTATTAATTTATTGAAATATTTTTCTTATCTTTCATAGTCGAACTCTTGCTAATCAATCCTCCAATTGCACCCATTAAATTGCTCATTAGCCAGTTTATAATAAACCAAACAATTGTTTTGATAGTTGCCAGTAGTTACGAAAAGAGAGCAGTTGAAAGTTGATAAGGATTAAAATTAAAACCATAAATTGTCATGATTAAGGTGCTTTTTTATGTTGGTGAGATTCATGCTCACATTCAAGTGGTTGATGTAACTCCTTTAAAATACCACATTGCTGAATTGTACGATGTTGAGAACATTGCTGTTTTAGGTGATAAAGATCTTGCTTGAGATGTTCTAGATTTTTTATTTTCTGAGAAACTTCATCAAGATATTGGTCTATTAGATGATCTACTTCCATACATGTTTGATCTGGATTTGCGGATAGTTCTTTGAGTTTTTGAATATCGTGTAGTGTAATTCCAAGCTCCCGACAATGTTTTAGAAATAAAACCTCTGAAAGCATCTGTTCAGAGTAATAGCGATAATTTCCAGCACTTCTTTTTGCTTTTTCAAGCAATCCAATTTTTTCATAATAACGAATGGTATCGACTGAAACACCAGTCTCTTTTGCTAATTGTCCAATCGTAAGATTAATCATGCTTGACTCTGGAGTTACTCTAGGGTTTTAAATCACTATAAAAGATTATGTGAGAAAAGTCATGGCAGGATGTGGATGCAATACAGCATGTGCCCCACCAAAAAACATTAGCCCAAAATTTAGAAAAGCACTTTGGATTGCTTTAGTTTTAAATGCACTGATGTTTTTTGTTGAGATTATTGGTGGTTCACATGCACGTTCTGTGTCGTTATGGGCAGATGCATTAGATTTTGCAGGTGATGCTGCCAACTATGCCATCTCATTGGCAGTGTTGTCGATGACCTTGTATTGGCGGGCGACAGCGGCTTTGTTAAAAGGTATTACCATGGCTGCGTTTGGCATTTTCGTTATGATGAAAGTGATGTGGACATGGTGGCTTGGGATCACGCCTGAACCGATGCTGATGGGAACGATTGGTGTACTTGCATTAGTCGTGAATGTGGTTGTTGCATTAATGCTTTATGCATTCCGTGATGGTGATGCAAATATGCGGTCAGTATGGCTTTGTAGCCGTAATGATGCGATTGGTAATATTGCGGTGGTTATCGCTGCGGTGGGGGTATTTGGGACAGGAACCATGTTTCCAGATTTAATTGTTGCTTTTATCATTGCATATTTAGGTGTTTCATCTGGTTTGAGTGTCATTCAACAAGCCAGAGCAGAAAGAAAAATAGACCCAAATACTTTCGGTACAAAAGCTTAAAAGAGATTGTTTTGATACTTTATTTTAACAAAGGTGTAGATTTCACAGAAATCTACACCTTTGTTTTTTTTAATCTTTTTGAGTGAGTTCTAAAGCACGTTGATAAGCAACTTTCTTTTTGATACCTGTCAAATCAGCAGCCAATTGAGATGCTGCCTTGACTGATAAATCTTGTAATAAGCGTTTTAGCAACTCATCCAATTTATCTTGTTCCATGTCTTTTTCAGCAGTGGCACCACCCACCACGACTACAATTTCACCTTTCTCTTGGTTGTGATCATTTTCAATAAAAGTGACCAACTCTTTTAAAGTCATTTTTTTAATAGTTTCAAAGGTTTTTGTGATTTCACGAGCAAAACCTACAGGACGATCTTCACCAAATACCTCAGCCATATTTTTAATACTATCTAAAATACGATGTGGTGCTTCATAGAAAATGAGTGTTTGTGTCTCATCTTTTAGTTTTTCAAGTTGGCTAATTCGTTGCGAAGCCTTTGACGGTAAGAAACCTTCAAAACTAAAGCGATCACTTGGTAAACCTACAGCACTCAAAGCTGCAATTGCAGCACAGGCACCTGGTACTGGAATGACGCGGATATTATGTTCTTGTGCTGCGCGTACTAACTTAAATCCAGGGTCACTAATTAACGGTGTTCCCGCATCACTAATCAGAGCAATACTTTCACCATTTAACATTCTTTGTATAAGTTGATCAATTTTGTTACTTTCATTGTGATCATGGCACGCTGTTAACGGTGTTGAGATAGTATAGTGTTTAAATAATTGAGCAGATTGACGAGTGTCTTCTGCCGCAACCACCGATACAGACTTTAAAATATCAATCGCACGAAAGGTCATGTCATCTAAGTGCCCAATCGGGGTTGCTACAACAAATAATTGAGCACTCATAAAAGGTAACTCCCTCATGTATTACAAAAAATATTGTTTGCTGCTAGGTTTGGCAGCGCTTGTGAGTCCTGTATATGCGGACATACTCGTGATTCTACCTGAATCGGGTACGATGGCGCGAGCGAGTCAAAGCATCAAACGTGGTTTTCTGAGTGCTTATACAGCATCTGGCAATAAAGAAAAAATTATTTTTGTAGATTCAACTAAAAATAGTATCGATACGATTTTTAAGAAAAAAATAGATCACAACGTCCATTTGATTGTTGGGCCCTTACTACGAACTGAAATTGAAGAGGTGACTCAAATGAATCCTCAAATTCCTGTGCTTGCTTTAAATGATGTTAATACTCAAAGTGATAAGGTATGGCAATTTAGCCTAGCAAAGCAACAAGATGCGGCAGCATTAAATCATCGTTTTCAAAAAGATCGCATCAAAAAGCTTTTTATCGTTCGAGAAACAGGAACTGAGTCAGCAACAGAACTTTTGCTCTCTGCACTAAAGGATCAATTTGCATCAGAAACAGAATTTGTTGATGAAATACCACAAAAACGATCAAGTAAAGAAGGGGTATTATTGTTAGGGAGTCACCATTGGTTGGAACAATTAGGTACATTACCCGAAAAGAATATTTACGTCACACCGATGAGTATTGAGCAGGGACAATCTATTCCAATCGGTTTAAGTTTTTGTGATACACCGGCGCTATATAATGGACAATGGGCAGATTTAATCGAAGCCTATAAGAAACAACCAGAAACAATGGCATTTCAACGTTTATTAGCTTTTGGAGGAGATGCTTGGACGATAAGTCAACAATTATTAGAAAACCCTGAGCGTAAATTCTCCTTTGAAGGACGTACAGGTACGATTAGCGTTAAAGATGGAAAAATTGATAGGCAACCTTTTTGTTATCAACAACAAAAAAATGAAATTCAAATTTTAAAATAAAAATGGTCGTAGTATGACAGAAGATATTGTTGAGGATTTGGGGCGTTGGGCAGAACAAAAAGCAAGGGAATTATTGGAATTAGAAAATTACCAATATGTAAATCAAAATTATCATTCTAGATATGGTGAAATTGATCTGATTGTAAGATCAGGTAAAGAGCTTGTTTTTGTTGAAGTAAAGGCTAGATCTTTAGGGAGTTATGCGACCGCTTGTGAAGTTATTACTCGCGCGCAACAACGTAAAATCATTAAAACAGCACAATTTTTTTTACAAAAACATCCTAGTTATGATGATTTTGATTGTCGTTTTGATGTGATTTGTTTTGATTTTCCAAAGAAATTTGCAAAAACAGTACAACCAGATTTTTCCAAATTGCAGTATGATCAGCAATGGATTCAACATGCGTTTACTTTAGATTGAGTAATAATTTATTATTTTTTAAGATAAATGCCAAAGATTTAACAAGTTTGAAGATAGGGAGTCTTGCCAAGTGTTAAAACGTTTAACGATTACGTTACTTTGCGCTGCAAGTTTATCAGGATGTGCGAGTTTTATTTCAGGTGGTACAGGAACTTCGCCGATTGGTACTGAAAGTGGTGAACGTAGTTTAGGGCAGGTTTTTATTGATTCCTCAATTAAACGCACTGCAAATATTAATTTGTATAAATTGGATCATCGCTTTAAGCAGTCACGAATCAATATTGAAAGTTTTCATAGTAATGTTTTATTAACAGGGCAAGTTCCTGATCCTTATTTGAAACAATTAGCAGAAGACAATTTAAGAGCGATGAGTGATGTAAAAGCTGTGCATAATTACATTACTGTTGGTGATAAAGTAAATTACAACACGATTATGCAGGACTCTACTGTGACTGCAAATACTCGTGGTTTGCTAATGAGAGCACCTGTTGTATCTGACAGTAAAGTATTAGTTCATACTGAAAATGGCATCCTTTATGTGATGGGGCGTTTAAATACTGCTGAGATAAGAGATTTAGATGATGTCTTACAAAAAGTTGGTAATGTGAGTAAAATCGTGACACTGATTGATAATATTGATCAACCATCTGGAACGGTAGCAAGTGCTACAGCAGCAACACCGATGATTGGTGGTGCTTCAACACAACCTTTAGTTGAAACTCCAGTTGCAATTGATCCCGATCAGACTGAACCAGCGACTATTACTCCGACTAAACCCTAATCTATGAAGCAACTTATTCAACAAGTACAAGAAAATGTTATACGGGCGAAAAACTTTTATCAGGAATTTCGCCTATATGATTTAGCAAGCTATTCGATGAATTATCTGACGCCAAAGGATACTTTTGAAAAAGAAGAACATCTTGCTTATGGGTTAAAAGCCAGAAATCGACTGGATCTTTATCGAACCAAGAATCCAAAGAAACAAAAACCTTTGATTGTTTTTGTACATGGTGGATCCTGGCAACATGGTAATAAGAGAGATTATTTATTCATTGGTGAAACCTTTGCTCGAGAAGGTTTTGATGTTGCTGTTATTAATTATCAACTTGCTCCAGAGAATATCTTTCCAGCATTTGTCGATGATCTAGCGCAAGCGATTCATTATTTGAATCAAAATAAAGCGAAGCTGAATATTTCAACCGATAACATCATTTTGATGGGACATTCTGCGGGTGCCTTTAATGTGATGTCTGTGGTGTATTCTGCTCAGCCTCAGCAATTTAAATATACAGATAATATTAAGGCAATTGTGGGTTTGGCTGGTCCGTATCATTTTGACTATAAAGATGATCCTTTATCTGAACATGCTTTTGATCAAAAAACATCGTATCAACAAGTGATGCCGTATTATTTTATCAATCCGAATAAGATTAAACATTATTTACTGATGGCTGAGAATGATCAGTTGGTTGGTAATCATAATAGTTTCGATCTTGATAAGGCATTGAGAGAAAAGGGTAATCATAGCCATGTGATGATTATTCCTAAGACTGGACACATTACGATTGTGGCGACTTTGGCCAGTTTTGTAAGCCATTACTTCAAAACCAAGCGAACGATTTTGCATTTCTTAGATGAAGCTTTAGAAGATTAAATAAAAAAGCATCTTGATTAAGATGCTTTTTTATTCTCAATGATTTGCATAATCATTGCATGTGCAATACTACCTTTAAATGGAATTTCAGGTAGTTGATCAAACTTAAAGAATTGAGCCTCGCTAATTTCTTCCACTTGTAATTGAATATCACCTGAATCATATTCAGCATGAAAAGCAATCATTAAATTACTTGGAAATGGCCACGGTTGGCTCGACATATAACGAATATTTTTTAGTTTTAAACCGACTTCTTCAAAAGCCTCTCGTTGCACAGCTTCTTCTAATGTTTCACCGACTTCAACAAATCCGGCAATTAGCCCGTACATATTACTTTTATTATGCGCTGATTTCGCAAGTAAGATTTCATCATCACCTTTTGTAATGATTGTAATAATACAAGGCTGAACGCGAGGATATTGATGATAGCCACAAGCAGGGCAAACCATTGCATATTCTTTAGCATGAATTTCAGTCATATGACCGCAATGGCTACAGAATTTATGGTTACGTCGCCATTCTAATAGTTGGACAGCTCGACTAGCTTGAAGAAATTCTGTAGTTGACCATGACTGAATCAGTTCACGGATTGGAACGAGCTGATAGCCATCGGGAATGGCTTCATTTTCAAGTAGATCACGCGCGATCACGTGATCATTATGATTCAAGGGTAAATCACTTGCTAACTTTTCAACTTCTGGCAGTTGAAGATTTTGGTCGACTAGCAGTTTTTGGTGTTGAAAAATATAAGCAAGTGATAGTTGAGTCATTATGCGGCTATGTTTTGTAATTGCTGACTGCTTGATAATGCCACATCAAACATAGATTGCAATACAGGTTGCTTATTCTTCAGGTTATCAACGAGTAAATCTAAACCAGCAACAACATTTAGAATGCAGTTAATTTGCTCAGCATCAATCGCTTCGTTCTGATTCAAACGATGCTGTGCAAAATGTGCTGCACCTAACAGTGCAGTTTGTTGAGCAGAGCTACCTAAGAATAACGCAGCGCCTGATAACTCATTCAGATATACAGGAAGGGCTTCTAATGTATTAGCTGTTGGATCTTGTACATACAAACTCAAGGTTTGAGTCAATGTTTCAATCAAAGTCTTAGTTTCAGTCAACAATGCTCGATGAGCTTCATCTAAACGATCTAAAGAAATTTGCATATTGTTGACGCGTAATTGTAAACGACTTGAAGTGTAATTACGCTCTAAGATACCGATTGAATTCATCGATGCCAAAATACTATTCATTAACTGTTGAATAGAAGTTGCATCAGTTAATGTATTCGGTTGACTCAGTTTTTCAGCTTGCTGAGTTAATTCTTTAGCTGCTTCATTTAAGTTAAGTACCTTAAATACATTAGAAAGTTGAGTTAACTTTTGCTGTAGTTCTTGGGTTTTTTCAGCTGACATATTTTGATGGTTATACTCAATTTCATTACGAATTTGAGCCATTTCATTTGTCATTAATTGACTGATTGTATGTACTGTTTCATAGTCAGGGCCGTATAAATGACGACTCAAAACTTGAAGTTGAGTATCACTGAGCAATTCATCACCAATATTCAATTGTTGACGAATGTGTTGTGATAAATCATCTTCTTGACTAATGCAGATCGTCAAAATATCTGCCAAGTCAGCAATACTGTTTTGATAAGTTGTTGGTTGAGCCAAGAATTTTGCAATATTCGTTTCGATTTGAATAAGCGTACGTAAACGTGCCTCTGTAATAAGAAGTTCATCAATATGACCTAAGCCAACATTGACCAATTGCCAATACTGCTGACTAGGCAGATTGTTAGCTAAACCCGCAAGATAAACACCAACAAGCTTAATTCCCTGTAAATCGAGAGGAGATTCACTTTGTTTGATTAGCTTGTTTAAGCACAATTTATAAAGCTGATGGATATACTGCGACTGTTCCAAACTTGGTGCTTGTGGCAAATTAAAGTTTGGTGTCATGAAATCCAGTAAAGGTTGGAGTGTTTGACCTTCTTTGGTAATTGGCTTGCCTAAAGCTTTCTCCAAGCGATTAAGCGTATCAATTAAGAACTGAGGTACTTTGACTTCACGTAAACAAATAAACTCAATATAGCGTTTTAACATCGTTGTACCTTCACTGAGAGCAACGACATCGCTAGTTTTAATTTGTTGAGGTTGAGCCATGATTTGACGCATAAGCTCAGCTGAATATTGAGTGATTTGTGCCAAATGAGGCATATCAATTAATGCAAGTACTTGTGTGCATTGTTCGAACTGATTAAGTGCGTCATCAATACCAAAAGGCAATGCTTGTTCTTCGGCAAGCGTATTGACTGCTGTCTCCACCAATTTAATCGAATTGTCGATCTCATTTTTTATTATTAATAATGCAGTTGGGTCGAAATGAATCGAGGTTTGGTAAGACATATGACCTACACCTTTCCTAAGTTGTTATATCCATGAACCTCCTAGAATAGGAGGCAAAATCATTAACAGTTAATATAACTTAAGTTTGAAAACTTGAAATACAAAAAATTACACTCAACAGCAAATTTATTTTGCAAAAAGGCAAGCGCTTCCATGTTTTTGCTCAAATTGTTTGACCCAAGTCTCATGTTCATTTAGTTCATGTTCTGATGGATAGATAATTGGTAAATCTACTTCGATACGAGAACGAGTAGTTTTATTTTGGTTCTGTTCATTTTGTGAAAGAGCATCCATATCAAAAGAAACTTGTCCACCCGTCATTGCGAGATAAACATCAGCCAAAATTTCAGCATCGAGTAACGCACCATGGAAGGTACGATCACGTGCAGGAATTTCATAACGGCGAACTAAAGCATCTAAAGAGTTCTTTTGCCCAGGATGTTTATTTTTAGCTAAAGCCAGTGTATCTGTAACTTCGCAAACATCTGATAATAATGGCAGACCAACACGTTTGAACTCCATATTTAGGAAGTTCATATCGAATGTCGCGTTATGCGCAATAATTTCAGCGCCTTGTAAAAAATTAAACAGTGTGTCAGCAATTTCTGCATATTTAGGTTTATCTTGCAAAAACTCATCGCTGATACCGTGAATATCTTCAGAGTCACCTACAGGTTTTTCTGGATTGATATAAATATGAATTGAGCTTCCTGTAAGTTTACGATTGATCATTTCAATCGCACCAACCTCAATAATACGGTCACCATCTTGGAAATAGAAACCTGTAGTTTCAGTATCCAAAATAAGTTGGCGAGGGCCTTGCAACTGTACTTTTGCCTCAGTAATGACAATTTGAGGATGAGTTGTCGTTGTTGATGTATTTGGGCTTGCTGAGTGACTTATTACAGCTACATTAGGATTAATTTCCTCGATACTGATCTCTTCGACTTCTTCAACCAAGTTATCAATATCTTCATCAAGGTCGAGACCAAATGGGTCATCTAATAACCAGTCAGATTCAGGCTTTTTTGTATCAGCGTTAGCCTGCACGAGAGATTTCATTTGTTGAGCCGTTTGTTCGGCACCGAGATTGGCCAATTGATCAGCCATTTCATTACCAGCATGTCCAGCATGCCCTTTGATCCAATTCCATTCAATTTTTCGGTTAGCGCAAACAGCATCTAACTTTTTCCATAAATCAGGATTTTTAACATCTTTCCAATTTTTCTTTTTCCAACCATGAATCCATTCAGTAATACCTTGTTTAACGTAATTGGAATCTGTCCAAATAATTAGATGTGCGTCTGCAGGGCAGAAACTTACCCCTTCAATTGCAGCTTGCAGTTCCATTCTGTTATTGGTTGTTTCAGGTTCTCCGCCACAAAGTTTATGTTCACCCTGTTCGGTAATGATATATGCACCCCAACCACCTAAACCTGGATTGCCTTTACATGCGCCATCAACATAAAGTGTGATTGTTTGAGACATAGTTGAACCTAAAGTTAAAAGTTTGTGTTGTATTGCGAGATTACATTCATAAAAAACGACGTTTTATTTGAATGCGTGTAGCTAGAGTTTAGCACTCTAGCTAGAGAAGTTATATTTTAAAGCTTAATTCGGGTGTTGAACGGTTACAAAACTCATATTTTTTAATTTCTTGTAACATTTCCATGCAAATCACGTTAAATTATTGCCTTGTCTAAGTGACATGCTTTACTACAATGGCAAATCAAAGAAATAAACTAGCGTGAGTTGACTGGAAGTTTTTATGTATAAATCGAACACATTGGTGCTGCAAACATCTGCAACATCATTATTCAAAATCACTGTACTCACTTCTGCTCTAACTGCGTTGGGAATCACGACAGGTTGTTCCTCAACTCCACAGTCAAATAAAGTATCATCATCTAAGCAAGTTGGTTCAGGTTATTTGGATGCAAGTAGTTTAGATTCTTTAGAAGATTTATTATCAGCTACCGATATGCGCGCTGTTGAAGGTGATCGTTTATTGGTACTGAAACATGGTGATGTGTGGAAGCGAATGACAGTTGGATTCAAAATGGATTTAAACCATTGGGATTCTCGTATTGAAGCACAACGTAGTTGGTTTATTTCTCGTCAACCATATTTAGATCGCTTAAGCGCGCGTGCCAGTCGTTATTTGTATCACACAGTTAAAGAAGCTGAACGTCGTGGTATGCCAACCGAATTGGCTTTACTTCCTGTTATTGAAAGTTCTTACGACCCCGCTGCAACCAGTAGTGCAGCAGCAGCAGGTCTATGGCAATTTATCCCAAGTACGGGACGTATTTATGGTTTGCAGCAAACCAGTCTATATGATGGTCGCCGTGATGTGGTTGAGTCGACACGCGCTGCTTATGAGTTTTTAGGCAGTTTATATAATCAATTTGGTTCTTGGGAATTAGCTTTGGCTGCTTATAACGCAGGACCGGGTCGTATTCAACAGGCGATTAACCGTAACCGTGCAGCAGGATTACCAACGGATTACTGGTCGTTAAAACTTCCGCAAGAAACCATGAACTATGTTCCACGCTTCTTGGCTGTTGCTCAAATTATTAAAAATCCAGGTTCTTATGGCGTAAGTTTACCGCCTATCGCAAACCGTCCACACTTCCGTGAAGTTGGTTTGGCTGCACCTTTGGATATGAATCAAATTGCTTCAATTACAGGCTTAAGCCGTGCCGAATTGTATGCTTTGAACCCTGCTCATCGCGGTGAAACTGTTGATCCAATGAGCCCAATGCGTATTTTAATTCCTGCAGATTTAAGTCCGTCAGTTGATACGAAATTGCGTTCTGGAAAAGTAAGTTCAGGTGGTTTCTGGGCAAGCAATAGCCAACCACCTGCAATGAATAACAATACACCTAATGTCGCTACCACCACAGTTCGAACCAATATCAACTCTGGTCAGACGATTACACCGTCAACTAAGACACCACCGCCTTTAACAGCAAGTAATACAGTAGTAACGCGCCCAACAACATCAACGTTGACTAAAACCAATACACCACGAGGTTCTGATGCATTAGCTTCATTTGCTGCTGCTGCCGATGTGCCTAGTGCACCGCGTATTCCTGTCGCGATTACACCAGCGGAAAACGTAAAGCCAGTTAAGATTGAGCCGCCGATTTCGGTTAAAGAGCGTGAACAAATTATTGCCGCTGTAAAAGAAACGGGTGAGAAGAAAACAGTTACTCAAGTATTAGAACCACAAGCGACACAAGCTGAAAAAGATCAAGTTGTTGCTGAAATCAAAGCGATTGCACCTCAAGGTACAGAAATTGTCGATCCATTTGATGGCAAGATTAAATTAACAGCAATTCAAACCAGCCAATCTGTTGCTGATCAGAAAGGTGTTGAAGTCAGCAAGGGCTTTGCTTATCCAAAAAACTTAGTTGAAGATGCAGCGACAGCAAATAGTGAAGATGCTAAACGCAATCAAGGAAAGCCGTATATTAAAACGGATACGGATGTTGTTGTGGTTGCTCCGAAAGGAAAACGTAGCACTTATGTCGTTTTACCGGGTGATACCTTGGCTTTGATTGCACAAAAAAATGGCGTCAATTGGCGTGATATCGCAACATGGAACCAGATTGATCCGACTGGAACTTTATTTGTAGGTGCAAGCCTGTATTTATATGACGCAAAACCACAGGTTGTTGAGGCTGTAAAAGTCGTTGAGCGTAAACCTGAGAGTTATGTCGTACAATCAGGGGATAATCTTACCAATTTAGCAACCCGTTTTGATTTAACTTTAAAACAGTTAGCAGACTATAATAATTTATCAGTGACAGATAATTTATTTGTTGGCCAAAAACTAACGCTCAAAGAACCAAAAAACAATCCACGGAACACTCAATTAAACGCGGCACAACAATCAACTCGCGCTGTCGAAAATAAAGCAACGACGATGCAAAAGGTTGCCACGAAATCTTATACAGTGAAGCGTGGCGAATATTTAAAACTGATTGCAGATCGTTATGCTTTATCTAATCAAGAATTGGCTGGTTTAACTTCTGGTTTGACTGCAAGTAGCAATTTATTTGTTGGGCAAAAAATTAACGTACCGCTGCATGAGGTTTCAAAAACAGAAGAAAATGTTGAACCTAAAAGTACGGTTAAATATGAAAATGTAACAGCATCAAGTAACTATAAGACAGAGTCTTATATCGTACAGCGTGGTGATACTTTATCGAGTATCGCAACAAAATCTAAAATTACATTGAGTGAATTGGCTGAACTGAATAACTTCAAAGCAAACAAAAGTGTTCGTTTAGGGCAAGTTTTAAAAGTGCCAGCAGGTTCAACGATTCCTGAGCAATATGTCGTGCAATCTGGTGATAGCCTTAATGCGATTGCAAATAAATATGAGCTGACAGTAAATTATATTGCTGATTTAAATGGTTTAGAACGTACAGCAGGTGTCCGCGTTGGTCAAAAGCTCAAGCTAACTGGTGATGTCCCGAGTAAAAATAATCTCAGTGCAAATAGCAAGTTAAAAGAGAAAGAGCGTGAAGAAACTGCGCCAGATGTTTATACCGTAAAATCAGGTGATACTTTAAGCAACATCGCGAGTCGTTATTATTTACAACTAGATTATGTAACTGCTTTAAATGGTCTATCTCGTGGTAGTAGTGTTCGTGTTGGGCAAAAGCTAAAACTTACGGGTGATGTACCAAAAGCCGAATCAGCAAAATCTGAAAATAGTAAAAACAGTGCTAAGTCTACGCCAAGCAAGAATACAGAAAAATATACGGTGAAGGCGGGTGAGTCTCTAAATAGTATTGCGAACCGTTTTGGACTGTCTGGTCGTGAATTGGCTGAGTTAAATGATTTGAAAGCGAATGCAAGTTTGCAACGCGGTCAAAGTATTTCAGTACCTAAAACAGTGACTGAATACAAAGTAAAACGTGGTGATACTTTGATTGGTCTAGCAAGTAAATATGGTATGGACACCAGTGCACTTGCTGAAATGAATGATTTCACTCCAAGTACACAACTACGTATTGGTGATGTGATTAAAGTTCCAAATCTGTAATTAGGAATGAATCAGTTTGTTTTAGTTAAAAGGCTTAGTCTATTCTGTGGGCTAAGCCTTTTTGCTCATTTCGCATGCGCTACTATGCGGACGACACCTTATTTAGCAATGCATGTTCAGCCCAAATATGCAAAGTTAAATGCGATGCCTTATGCCAATCCGAATGCACCTAAAGGGGGAATGCTCAGTCAATCTAGTTTAGGCACATTCGATAATTTAAATAGCATGAATGGCAAAGGGAGTTCTACGGAAGGTGTAAATTATCTTTTTGATAGTTTGATGGATCGCGCTTTAGATGAGCCTCGGGTCATGTACCCATTATTAGCTGAAAAAGTGAGTTACGACCCTGATCATCTTAAAGATGTGACCTTCCATTTGAATCCGCAGGCCCGTTTTAACAATGGTCAGCCCTTGACCGCAGAAGATGTTAAATTCACCTTTGATACCTACCAAACCAAAGCCAATTTAGGCTTTCAAATGTATTTGTCTGATTTAGAAAAAACAGAAGTGCTTTCTAAGTATCAGGTCAAATTTATTTTTAAGTCTAAGAATAATGTGGAAATGCCACTGATTTTGGCGAGTCTACCCATCTATTCAAAATTGGATTGGAAAAATAAAGATTTTACGCGTGTGACATTACAACCGATTGTCGGTTCAGGGCCTTATATTGTTGAGCGAATTGATGCAGGGCGGAGTATCACCTATAAACGCAGTCCAAACTATTGGGCCAAGGATTTGCCAGTCAATAAAGGGCGTTATAATTTTGATCGACTCAAATATGTGTATTATCGAAATTTAGATGTTAGTTTTGAGGGTTTTAAATCTCGCCAATTTAATTTATATGAAGAAAAAAATATTCGTAATTGGATGACAGCTTATCATTTTCCCGCCGTGCAAGCAGGTCAGATCAAAAAATATAAAGCACGTTTGGGGACACCGCTCGATATTCAAAGCTTGGTGTTTAATATTCGTCGTGCTCCTCTAAATGATATTTATCTTCGTCAGGCACTCACATATGCCTATGATTTTGAATGGCAAAATAAAGCTTTATTCTTTAATCAAAATCAGCGTTTACAAAGCTATTTCGATAATACTGATCTGGCTGCTACGGGTCGACCAAGTTCGGCAGAGTTAAAAATTTTGAATTCTGTCAGGGCTCAGCTGCATCCACTCATGCGACAAGGTGTGTTAGCAGATTGGCATTATCCTGTTTCTGATGGCAGTGGTTTCAATCGGCAGAGTTTATTGGTTGCACAAAAGATTTTAAAAGATGCTGGCTATGTGATTCATCGTAATCAGTTATATGATCGACAGGGCAAAGCGGTTCGTATTGAATTATTAATGCAGCAAGAAAATCCACAACGTGAGTTGATGCCTTTTGTGCGTAATTTGAATCGTTTGGGAATCCAAGTTAACCTCAGACAGGTGGATGTTCCGCAATATATGGAGCGAATCCGTCATCAAGATTTCGATATGATGATGTTGAAATTGCCACAGACATTGACACCCGGTAAAGAGCAAGCCCAGTTTTGGGGGAGTACTGCTGCGGATGAAGCAGGAAATTATAACTATTCAGGGATAAAGAACCCTGCAATAGATCAGATGATTAACAAAATTGTCGCTGCAAAAACCCGAGAAGAAGTAGTCTTGTATACTCATGTACTCGACCGTTTATTACGTGCAGGGTATTATCAAATTCTGACCTACGGTAAACCTGAGCGATGGTTTGCTTATTGGGATATCTATCAGCAACCGAAAATAAAACCGAAACTTTCTGTAGGGTGGGAATATTGGTGGGTGGATCGTGTAAAAGCTAATAAACTCGATCAACCAATACGAAAATCTGACTTAAAATAATGAAGGATCTTATTAGATGGTTCACTATATTCTGAAAAGAATGTTATTGATGATCCCGACCTTATTTTTCATTTTATTGATTAATTTTGTTATTGTGCAAATTGCACCGGGTGGTCCTGTCGAACAAGCCATTCAGCAAATTCAGAATGCGCAAGGTTTAGGTGTCGGGAATAATGCCCAATCTAGTTTGAGTACCTTGGCTCAATATCAAGGGGCACGTGGGTTAAGTCCTGAAATGATCGAAAAAATCAAAGCACAGTATGGTTTTGATCGTCCCGCATATGAACGTTTTTGGTTAATGTTCAAAGGTTATTCGACCTTGGATTTTGGTACCAGTTTTTTCAAAGACAAACCTGTAATACAACTTCTTTATGAAAAGTTACCTGTAACACTGTCTTTAGGAATATGGAGTACTTTTCTGATTTATTTGATCGCAATTCCCTTAGGTATTAAGAAAGCCAAAAATAATGGTTTGCTATTTGATCAATCGACTTCGTTGTTGCTTGCGGTGAGTTATGCTATTCCATCTTTTGTTTTTGCCATTCTGCTCATCGTTTTCTTTGCAGGTGGGAGTTATCTACAGTGGTTTCCATTACAAGGATTAGTCTCTGAAAACTTTAATCAGTTAAGTTTTTTCGCCAAAATAAAAGACTATCTATGGCATATGAGTTTACCCATTTTAAGTATGGTATTGGGTAGTTTTGCTGCGCGAACCTATTTGACCAAATATTCTTTTGTAGAAGAATTAAAGAAACCGTATGTTCTGACGGCACGATCAAAAGGTTTAAATGACAATCAGGTACTTTATGGGCATGTTTTCCGTAATGCCATTTTAGTGGTGGTTGCGGCTTTGCCCGAAGCATTGGTGGGTATTTTCTTCGTCGGTAACTTATTTATCGAGATCATTTTTAATCTCGATGGGATTGGCTTATTGGGTTTTGAAGCAATCACCCAACGTGATTATCCTGTAATTTTTGGAACTTTGTTCTTATTTACCTTATTTGGAATGATTTTACGTTTAATTGGTGATTTGCTCTATCAAATGATTGACCCTCGGATTGATTTTGAAGCGAGGGGTGGAAAATGATGTCACCTCTGATGCGCGCACGATTTCACCGTTTTAGACAAAATAAATTGGGTGTCCGTTGTCTTCTTCTATTTTTAATCATTTTTATTTTGTCATTATTTGCGGAATTGATTGCCAACGATAAACCTTTGTTGGTTCGTTATCAGCAGTCCTTGTATTTTCCTATTTTTAAAGATTATCCAGAAACCACGTTTGGTGGTGTTTTTGAAACGGCGACAGATTATCAAGACCCTGCGGTAAAACAATTAATTCAAAATCAAGGCTGGATGATTTCACCCCCCGTTGCATTTTCTTATCAATCACCAAATCTGTCGCTTACTGTACCTGTGCCGTCAAAACCAAGTCCACAAAACTGGCTTGGAACGGATGATCAGGGACGGGATGTATTTGCTCGCATCCTTTATGGTTTGCGTATCTCGCTCTTATTTGGATTTGCCTTGACGCTTTGTTCCGCTGTGATCGGTGTTATTGTCGGTGCAATTCAGGGATATTACGGTGGTTGGATTGATTTAATTGGGCAGCGTATTTTAGAGGTATGGGGTGGTTTACCTATGCTTTTTATCGTCATGATTTTGGTCAGTATGTTTAGCCCTAGTGTCTATTGGTTGTTTTTAATCATGTTGTTGTTTGGTTGGACCGAATTAGTGGGTTTAGTCAGAGCAGAGTTTTTGCGTGCCCGAAATTTTGATTATGTTCGTGCGGCTCAAGCCTTGGGTGTTCGTGATCATCGAATTATTTTTAAGCATATTTTACCCAATGCCATGAGTTCTAGCTTGTCGCAAATACCTTTTATGTTGACCGCCAATATTATCGCTTTAACTGCATTGGACTTTCTCGGTTATGGTTTGCCTGCTGATGCCGCTTCGCTTGGAGAATTATTATTACAAGGCAAAAATAATCTTGATGCACCTTGGCTGGTGCTTTCAGGATTCTTTACGCTAGCGATTGTACTTTCTTTATTAATTTATATTGGGGAGGCGGCACGTGATGCATTTGACCCAAGACGATAATACAGTTTCGAATCCAGCTTTATTAAGAGTTAAGCAACTTAGCATTCACAATGAAACAGGACATCGTCTTGTGGAAGATTTGAGTTTTGATGTTTATCCTGCACAGACTATTGCGATTGTGGGAGAAAGTGGGTCTGGTAAATCAATCAGTGCGTTAGCTTTATTGGGGTTGTTACCCAATAATCTAACAGTACAAGGACAAGTCGAGTTTGCAGGTCAAGCGCTGTTGTCTTTAAGTCCAGTTCAGTTACAGCAGATTCGAGGCAAGCGGATTGCCATCATTTTCCAAGAACCAATGACTGCATTAAATCCTTTGCATCATGTCGAAAAAATGATGGCTGAAAGCCTCATTTTGCAGGGTATTCCTAAGGCTAACATTCGACAGCAGATGCTTTCTTTATTGCAAGATGTTGGGATTGACGATGCCAAGCAAATTCTTAAATGTTATCCATATGAATTGTCGGGAGGGCAACGACAGCGTGTAATGTTGGCGATGGCTTTGGCTTTAGAGCCAGAGATTTTGATTGCGGATGAACCAACAACAGCTTTGGATGTGGTATTGCAGACACAAATTTTAGCTTTATTAAAAAGACTACAACAGCAACGAAAGATGGCGATGATTTTGATTAGCCATGATCTAAATCTTGTTAAGCAATATACAGATCATGTGGTCGTGCTGAATCAAGGTCAGGTAGAAGAGCAGGGTAGTACGACTGAAATTTTTACACACCCCAAAACTGCATATACACAAAATTTACTCAATCACGACTTTGGACAAGCTCTATCGCTAACGCCGAGCGAGACATTACTTGAACTAAAAAATGTCATAGTAAAATACCCGATTAAACATGGTTTATTGAACCAAATTAAAGCGTATAAGGTCGTAGCGGACTCAATAAATTTCAATTTGTCCAAAGGCGAGGCTTTGGGTATTGTTGGTGAGAGTGGTTCGGGAAAATCATCATTGGCTTTGGCGATTGCACGTTTGATTTCAAGTGAAGGAGAAATTTGTTTGCAGTCCCATAACTTAAATCAACTCAATCAAAAACAACTTCGCCCCCTACGCCGTGATTTTCAAATTGTATTCCAAGATCCTTTTAGTAGCCTGAATCCTCGTATGTCTGTTGAGCAAATTATTGCGGAAGGACTTAACCTTCAAAATATTATCAAGCAACGACCTGATCAGGAAATTGATGACGTTTTAACGAAAGTTGAACTCTCTTTAGAGGATAAAAACAAATATCCGCATCAACTTTCAGGTGGTCAACGACAAAGGGTCGCACTGGCACGCGCTTTAGTTTTAAAACCGAAGCTGATTATTCTAGATGAACCAACTTCTGCCTTGGATCGAGTAACACAACGTTCAATCATTGCGTTGTTGCGTCGTTTACAGCAACAGGAGCAGATTAGTTATTTATTTATCAGTCATGACTTGCAAGTCATTAAAGCCTTGTGCCAAAAAGTCATGGTGATGCATCATGCGAAAGTATTGGAATATCAAGCAACAGCACTTTTATTTAGTCAGCCCCAAACAGCGTATACCCGTCAATTGATTGCCGCGAGCGAATATTAGCATTGAAATTAAATTGACATATGATATTGTCAGTTTATCGGAAGAACGCTTGACAGTTACAATAATCAGATTAAATTAGAGTAAATACTCTAATGAAGACAGAGGATGACCATGAGTCAGATTGCAGACAGTATTCAAATTCGTAATACCACATTTAAAAACCGTATTATAAAAGGGGCAATGAGTGAAGCACTTGCTAATCACGAAGGGCAGCCAAATGAATTGCACATAGGCTTGTATGAGGCTTGGGCAAAAGGTGGTTTAGGTTGTGCGATTACAGGCAATGTCATGGTCAATATTGCTGCCAAAAATGAGCCTGGTGTGGTTGCGATTGAAACTGAACGTGACTTAGCAAAATTAAAGCAATGGGCTGATGTTGGTAAAAAATATGGCATGGTGCAATTGATTCAATTGTCTCACCCTGGTCGCCAATGTCCAAAAGGTTTGAATAAAGAAACTGTTGCGCCATCGGCAGTTCCTTTTAGTCCAATGCTTGCAGCAATGTTTGGAACTCCCCGAGAACTTAAACATGAAGAAATCTTAGATATTATTCAACGTTTTGCAACAGCCGCAGCAGTGTGTGAAAAAGCAGGATTTGAAGGTGTGCAGCTCCATGGTGCACATGGTTATTTGATTAGCCAGTTTCTATCTCCATTAACCAATAAACGTACCGATCAATGGGGTGGTTCGATTGAGAATCGTATGCGTTTCTTGGTTGAGATCTATAAGGCTGTCCGTGCTGCAACATCAGAAAACTTTATCATTTCTGTGAAACTTAATTCAGCTGATTTCCAACGCGGTGGAATCACAGAAGAAGATGTCATTACTGTATTTAAAACCATTGATGAAGCTGGTATTGATATTATCGAAATCTCAGGTGGTACGTATGAAGCACCTGCAATGGCGGGTGCTAAAGCTGAATCGCGTAAAGCCAGTACCATTGCACGAGAAGCTTATTTCTTAGAATTTGCTGAAAAAATTCGTCAGCATGTGGCATGCAAATTGATGGTAACGGGTGGTTTCCGTACAGTAGCAGGAATGAATGCAGCACTTCAAAGTGGTGCATGTGATTTTATTGGTATTGCTCGACCACTTGCAGTTGAAACTGATCTTACTGATCGCTTAATTGCGGGCAATGATGTACGTTATGCAGTGAACCAAATTAAAACAGGGATTCCTTTTGTCGATAAAATGGCAATCATGGAAATTATTTGGTATGCGGCACAATTTAAAGCGATTGGGCAGGGTAAAAAACCAAATCCTAAATTGTCACCTTTAATTGTGTTTTTAAATTATGCAAAAGGCAATATCAAGGCTGTTGTTAAAGGTCGAGTGAATTCGCGTAAATCTGCATAATTGAATTACCACGCAATCGTCCAATAAGATTGAAACATAGAAGCAGACCATTGTCCTTTGATTAAAGATTTTTTAAAGGCAGGTCTGTTTTCTATTTGGGCTAAATAACGCTGTATATGTTTAAATTGATGGTTGTTTTGTGCGCAAGCCAATAATGGAAACCACATCAAAATATCTGCAACCGTAAATTGATCCCCAGCAAACCATAAGTGATCTTTTAAATGTTTATCAATGATGGTCATTTGTTGCTGTAACGATGGATTTAAATAGCCTTGATCAAATCCATATTTTAAAAATTTTGAAACGAAGCGAACAGGAAATGGTGTACGTTGTACAATTTGATGAAAAATTTGTTTGAGCAGTAGGTCTGGAATAAATGTGGCTTCACAATAATTTTTCCAATAATAAAAACTTTGAAGTTGTGATCCTAATAATTTAGTTTGCCCTAATTGAGGATATAGATAAGACAAGTAATCAATAATCGCTGAAGTTTCGGCTAAGATAAAAATTTGCTCTTGATTTATTATTTCAACGGCAGGAAATTTCGATAATTGATGCGGTGAATTTTTCTTTTCATCTAAGTCTGAATGGTGGTTGATGACTAATTCGTAGGGAAGTCCTAATTCTTCTAAAAACCAAACGATGCGTTGAGAACGTGAATTTTGTAAGTGGAATAAACGGATTTGCATATTAAGTTTAAATTTATGGTTTTGATCTGTTTTCAGTATAGGGTAGAAAATATGCTAAGGATAATAAAATAGATTTTTCAAAATAATTATTTTGTAGCAGCTCTATTTATAAAGAGCCAATAAAAAAGCCACTGTCTTAAAGATGCAGTGGCTTTTTTGAATTTGGCGTCCCTACGGGGATTCGAACCCCGGTTACCGCCGTGAAAGGGCGATGTCCTAGGCCTCTAGACGATAGGGACTTCTCGAGGTGGGTGTATATTAGGGCTCTGTCACTAAACTGTCAAGAAGATGAGGAGACAGTTTGTTCAAAATATAGCAAAACAGTTCAGCTGTCTTTTGAGTATCGTACAATGCAGAATGAGCCTCTTTGCCATCAAACTCGATGCCAGCTTGAATACAAGCCCGTGCTAGTACTGTTTGACCAAACATGACAGCACTCAAAGTTACGGTATCAAATACCGAAAAGCTGTGAAAAGGATTCTGATTTTTTGTACCAGATCGAGCAATTGCAGCTTGTAAAAAGCCTAAGTCAAAGTGAGCATTATGTCCTACCAATACTGCATGGGTACAATGCTGTGCTTTGCGGACTTCCGTGAGTGATTTGAAAATACGACGTAAAGCTGTCCGCTCATCTTCAGCCATCGCAACACGCATCGGATTAAAAGGGTCAATTCCAATGAAGTCTAATGAGCGACGATCTAAGTTTGCACCTTCAAAAGGATTGATGTGTGCATGGAATGATGGGCCAGGTATGAACTGACCTTGCTCATCATAGACAATCGGGATACAAGCAATTTCAAGTAATGCATCAGTCTGAGAATTAAAACCTGCTGTTTCAACATCAACAACAACAGGTAAGAATCCACGAAAACGCTGACCAATCACAGGAGCTTTGTTTTCTTCTTGTGTCACACTTTTCTCCATTGCAGTGTTTTACCTGCATGAAGTGGAATGATTTTTTGATCTTCTAGATAATCAAAAGATTCAGCAACCGTATTTTCTTCTTTCACCAAAGTGATTGTTGAAGTATTACGTGGTAAACCATAGAAGTCAGCACCGAACATACTTGCGAAACCTTCTAAGCGTTCTAACTTACCCACTTGATCAAAGGCCTGTGCATAAAGTTCAATTGCATTTGGCGCACTATAGCAACCCGCACATCCACATGCATTCTCTTTGGCATTCTGGGCATGTGGTGCACTGTCAGTACCTAAGAAGAATTTTGGATTACCACTAGTTGCAACTTCTAATAATGTGGTTTGGTGCGTTTGACGCTTTAAAATTGGCAAACAATAGAAGTGAGGTTTCACACCACCGACCAACATGTCATTACGGTTGAAGAGCAAGTGTTGTGGTGTAATCGTTGCGGCAACATTACGATCTTGTTCAAGTACAAAATTTGCAGCGTCACTCGTCGTAATATGTTCTAACACAACTTTTAATTTTGGGAACTGCTTCAATAATGGCGATAAAATTTCGTCAAGGAAGCGTTTTTCACGATCAAAAATATCGACATGATTGTGAGTAACTTCGCCGTGTAACAACAACGGGACTTGGTGTTCTTCAAGTTGTTCAATCACGGCATAGACTTTACGAATATCGCTAACGCCATTATCCGAATTTGTCGTTGCGCCAGCGGGGTAGAGTTTGATCGCATTTACATATTCAGATTCTTTGATTTTAAGAACTTCTTGAGGGGAAGTGAAATCGGTAAAATAAAGAACCATACGCGGATCAAAATGTAGTCCTTCTGGAACATGAGCGAGAATACGATCTCGATATGCCAAAGCTTCTTCTACAGTTTTGACTGGTGGAACTAAGTTCGGCATACAGATCGCGCGTGCAAATTGTTTCGCAAGATCTGGAACAGTACGTTTTAAAGCTAATCCATCACGCAAGTGAGCGTGCCAATCATCTGGCTGTAAAAGTGTAATCGTATTCAAGGTATACTTCAGGCTTAAAAATAATATAAATAATAATGCATATAGTGCGAAAATGGTAACTACAATTATGGATAAGTGGTTACGCAAAGCGCATGAAAATATGAGAAATTGTGTTATTTTTATGCTGGATAAGAATACAGCATTATAAGAAGAGTGAGAGGGATGGAAAATCAATATGATATTAAGCAGTTACGTAAAGAAAAAGAAGATCTAGAACAGTTAGTCATTACACATTCTAGAATCAAGAAAACACAAAAAAATTTGCCTACCCAACTCGAAAATGAGTTTTGGCAATTTAATATTGATCGAACTAGAATCAATGCGATTCAGTTCTTTGGTCAAGGGGTAATTACGTATACGATTTTTGTACTTTTGATTTTGCCATCGAATTTGTTGGTCATTCGAAAAAGCACCCATTTCTTTTTAGATTTTGTATATAGCATTTTAAGCTTGGTTGTTGTTGGTGCAGCACTATTTTTATTTTGGACATTTTCTCGTTTTAGACGGCTTAACCTATTATTTTATCCTGCAACCTGTGTGATTGTATTTTGTACGATTGTCATCCCCTCATTGTTAATGATGAGTATTTCTAATCTGGTGCTACAAAGCCAGTCGATGGTGTTGATTGCATTCTTATATATGCTGGGTTTTATTTTGAGTGGGATTAAACCCAAACATATGTTATGGATAGGTTCTTCAGCAGCAATTGTGATCTTATTATCGTTATACTTTCTCAAAGTACCCTGTGATTTTTTAATGCTAGGGCGTACGTTTATAGGAAGTTTATTGTTGGGTTTTTCGATTAGTGTAATGCTCACCTCTAAGGACAGAAAATTATTTCTAAAAACTAAAATATCTGAAATTGATGAGAAAATTCTACGCTTACAAGCATCTGAACTTTTACATTTAAGCCAACATGACGAGTTAACAAAAGTTTCGAATAGACGTACATTTGAAGAAATGTTTAGTTATTACTATGAACTCGCATGTAAAGAAAGTAAGGCAATGTCAGTATTATTTATAGATATTGATTATTTTAAAAACTATAACGATTTTTATGGTCATCAGATGGGAGATCAAGTCATTTCCGCGATTGCGAAAACGATTAAAAGCTCAATTCGGCACATGGATTTCATTGCACGTTATGGGGGCGAGGAATTTGTGGTGCTTTTACCAGAAACATCTGCTCAAGGTGCATATGCTGTAGCAACCAATATCTATCGAGCGATTGATCGGCAGATGATTCCACATGAAAAATCACTAGTTTCTAATCATGTGACCATTAGTTTGGGTATTACGGTGTTTAATGGAAACCCTAAAATTAGTCAAGATTCGGTGATTCATACTGCGGATAAAGCGCTATATAGAGCGAAACAACTTGGACGTAATCAGATTTATTATCAACCACTTCCCAGTGTTGAATAAAGAATAAAAAACCGAATACCACAAGTATCCGGTTTTTTTATTGAACAATCTAAATTATTCGAGGAATTTAACGGTAACACCAGAGCGTACTTTTCCACCAAGGTCATTTGCATCCCAGTTGGTTAAGCGAATACAACCATGTGATGCAGTCTTAGAGATCAAAGATGGATTTGGCGTTCCATGAATCCCAAAAGATCGTTTGCTTAAACCGATCCAAATATTACCTACAGGTGCATTTGGACCTGGTGGTAGCATTAAAGGTTTTAAGTTATTGCCTTGAACGAAATTTGAAGGTGAATAACTGTAGTATGGATTTTTAGTTACCCCTACAACCTTATACGTACCCGTTGGAGATGGTGTATCAGAACTGCCAATTGTCGCAGGAAATGACGCGATCATTTGATTACGACTATTGAATAAATAAAGTTGACGAGCACCTTTATGTGCCACAATTAAATGAATATCTTCTGGCAAATCATTGCGAACATTCGCAACAATGATTTTTTCACCTGCTTTCTTAAAGGTTGCAGTTGGATTTAATTTTTTGAGGAAACCTTCATCCATATGAAACTTTTCGCCCAACATCTCTGTTACACGCGTGTAGTACAAACCTTTCATTTTTGCTTGTAATGCATAGTCAGAAGGGATTGAGTCTGCGTAAGGACCTTTTAAATCTGCATCCGTGATCGTGTATTCAACATAAGTTGGTTTAGTTTGTTGAGCGACTAAAGCATCCCAAGTTTCTTTAGTAAGTTGACCTGTTGGTGTAAGGCCATTCATTTGTTGAAATGAAGCAATTGCTTTTAGTGTATTTTTACCATTTGAGCCATCAATTGCACCTGGTGAGGCGTGAGCATTGTTCAACATCACATGCGCACGTGCATATACAGGAAATTGACCTTTACCAATATTTTCATACCAGTCAGCTGTATTCAAACTGTCTAAAGTCCATGAAACTTTGACAGCTGGTGCTGTTGTAGTCGTGGTATCAGGTGCATTTTCTAATTTTTGAGATACCGCAGAAGCTGCTCCAGTATCAACTTGTGGGTCAGAAGCTGCTTGGGCTGTTACTCCTGAGGCTGGTTGAGCAACTACGCTCGATGCAGCAGAACGTTCAATAGATAATGGGTCAATAGGATCTTGAACTGGAGCTGAGATTTTTTTTGGATTTAATGGTTGCTCAGTTGTTGGGGCAGCAAAAGCAACATTAGCAAAAATACAACTTAAACTCATAGCGAGTAATGAGCGAACAAACATGTAATTCAACCTTAAGAATTATTCATATTGAGATATAAGATATTGCAAGTATTACAGAAAATAGCACAGCTTGCAGTAGCAGTTTTGTGTCCAAGTAAAAAAATAGTTGAAGTCTGATTTGTTGTATGGGTTTTCAATTATAAATTCGAGGTTAACTTTGTTATGATGCATTCAACATGAAAAAATTTAGAGATTGGTAATGACAACGTTGAAAAATGATCGTTTTTTACGAGCTTTATTACGTGAACCTGTAGACACCACACCCGTTTGGATGATGCGTCAAGCAGGGCGTTATTTACCAGAATATCGTGAAACTCGTGCTCAGGCAGGCGATTTCTTATCTCTATGTAAAAATACTGAATTTGCCTGCGAAGTAACATTACAACCGTTACGCCGCTATGAGCTTGATGCTGCGATTTTATTTTCTGATATTTTGACTATACCTGATGCTTTAGGTCTAGGTTTGTATTTTGAAACAGGTGAAGGGCCAAAGTTTCATAAAACAGTGCGCACTGAACAAGATGTGGCGAATTTACCTAAACTAAATTCTAAATCAGATCTAGCTTATGTCATGAATGCAGTTTCAACGATTCGATCTGCTTTAAATGGGCAAGTCCCTTTAATTGGTTTTTCTGGTAGTCCTTGGACACTAGCGACTTATATGATTGAAGGTGGTTCAAGCAAAGAATTTCGTTTCACAAAAAATATGATGTACGCACAGCCAGAAGTATTACATGCTTTACTTGATCATCTTGCTGATTCAGTGATTGATTATCTGAATGCTCAAATTGATGCAGGCGCTCAAGCGATTCAAATTTTTGATAGCTGGGGTGGTGCGCTAGCGCATAGGGAATATATTGAATTCTCACTGAACTATATGACCAAGATTATTGCAGGATTACAACGTGAAAAAGATGGTCGACGTATTCCGATTATTGTCTTCACGAAAGGTGGCGGTCAGTGGTTGGAGACGATGCTGACCACAGGTGCGGATGCGTTTGGCCTAGATTGGACTACACCGCTTTATACTGCACGTGATGTGGTTGCAGGGCGTGCTGCTTTACAAGGGAATTTAGATCCTGCTGTGCTTTATGGTTCAGCTGCTTCAATTGAAAAATCTGTGAAATCGATGTTGGATGATGCGTATGCCAATGGTGAAAAAACAGGGTATATCGCAAACTTAGGTCATGGTATTACCCAATGGGTCGATCCAGCACAGCCTAAGATTTTTGTAGATACTGTTCATGAATACAGTACTAAATATTTAGGTTGATATTTTTAATCATTTCAAAGTAAACGCGCTAGGATCAGTTTTGTGCAGTTGATTGTATTACCGCTCAACTTTATCTTTAAGGCAGCTTCGGCTGCCTTATTTGGGTTGTTGCTTTTGATTGCATTTGCAGTCACCGCACCGATGGCAAGTCATGAATATTGGGGCTTTTTTCGTTATGATTATTTGTTGTTTTATGCACTGATTATTCAAGCCTGTCTGATTTATTTAAAGCTCGAGTCATGGGCAGAAGCGAAAGTGATTGCTTTATTCCACATCATGGCGATGGGAATGGAAATATTTTTGACCCATCCAGCGATTGCCTCATGGCAATATCCTCAACCAGCCATATTTAAATTACTGACTGTGCCATTGTTTGCTGGGTTTATGTATTCAGCAGTGGGTAGTTTTTTTGCTCGTTCTTTGCGACTCTATAATGTTTCATTCGAGAATTTGCCGAATTTTGGCAATATGCTGTGTTTAGCAGTATTGTCTTACCTTAATTTTATGACCAAGTTTTTTATTCCTGACTATCGAATGGTTTTATTTGTTTGGAGTATTATTATTTTTTGGAAGACCAAACTTTATTTTCAATTACAACAGCATCAGTTTAAAGTTCCGATGTTACCTGTACTATTGGTGCTTGCCTTCTTGATCTGGATTGCAGAAAACATTAGTACATTTTATAAAATCTGGTTATATCCAAGTCAAGTTGATGCTTGGCATATGGTGGGTTGGGGCAAGTTAGGTTCTTGGTATTTATTATTACTTTTAAGTTTAGTCTTAGTTTTAAAAATATTAGGTGTGCGAGATAAAAATGGATCTTGGCGATTGCGCTAAAAGATTATAGTCGTGCAAATGGAGCTTTTATTGAGCTCCTTTTTGTTATGAATATTTCATATATATTTCAAAATTTATTTGCTAAAAAAGTTTAACCTAGTTATGTTAATCCTTGTGTAAGAACAATTACACAGCACAATAGTGATAACAAATAGTTAAAAATAATTGAGACTGGAGACATTTCTTATGTTAAAAAAAATTGCATTAGCAGCTTTGCTAGCAGCTGGCTCAAGTGTTGCGATGGCTGATAATGATGTTGGTTGCGGTGCTGGTACACAAATTTGGGCAGGTCAAAAAGGTATTGCACCTAAAATCCTTGCAGCAACAACCAATGGGATTTTTACGAACCAATTATTAGGTATTACGTTCGGTACTTTAGGATGCCGCCAAGGTGGTACGGTAACGGCTCAAGTTGTGACATTTACCAATGAAAATGCAGAGTCTTTAGCGCGTGATATGGCAGTTGGTCAAGGCGAAAGTTTAAATGTACTTGCTGAATTAATGCAAATTAAAGCCAACGACAAAGCACGCTTCTTTGCTGTGTCTAAAGCAAACTTTGCTGAAATTTATTCAAGCAAAAATACAAACTCACTTCAAGTTTTAGATGCTTTACAAAGTGTGATGGCAAAAGATGCTGTGCTTAAAGCATACGTTTAATTTGTTGCACGATAAAACCCTGTCTTGATGGCAGGGTTTTCTTATACCTATTCTGATTATTTTAAAAAATTGCGATTGAATGAAATTAGCTACTTTTGTATTTACGTCTTTGATATGTCATTTTACATATGCCTCGGTTGAATCTGATTTACAAAAGTATTTAGACCTTGCTCAACAAAAACAATTAGATCAGCAAACCACATGGCAACGTTTGATGTATGCTGATCAAAAACAAAATAGTGAAGTTACTTATGCTGGTTATTTTTATGCCAAAGATGGAAAAAAAAATTTAAATAGCGAATTACAAGCAGATATTAAAGCCTTGTTTCGTGAAGCCCCAGATAACCAATCCATCCGTTGTAAGTTTCCTGCACGTAGCCGTTGGTTGATGCAGCAACTCAATATTGATGTACGACAACTTCCAAAAGTAAATTGCGTTGAATTTAACGATTGGATCAATCAAATCAAGCCGCATAAAGCCACGTTGATTTATGCCACTGACTTTATGGGCAATCCGAGTTCGATGTTTGGGCATACTTTGCTACGCCTAGACCCTAAAGATCAGAAGCAACTCAATCTAGTGTCCTATGCAGTGAACTATGCTGCCACAGTGAAAGGTGATGATAACTGGTCTTATGCATGGAAAGGCTTAACAGGACAGTATCCCGGTGAATATTCACTAATGCCGTATTATCGTAAAGTAAAAGAGTATGGTGATTTTGAAAGTCGTGATCTATGGGAATATGAGCTCAATTTAACACCTGAAGAAACTCGTTTTTTGGTTGAACATATTTGGGAAATGCAGCATGTGAGTTTTCCCTATTATTTCGTCAGTGATAATTGTGCTTATCGTTTATTAGGTCTAATTGATTTAGTACGTCCCGATTTAAACCTAAAACAGCAGTTTAGTTACGCTGCAATTCCAATCGAAACCTTAAAGGCTGTTGATCAGCAAGCTTTAGTTAAAGAAGTGGTCTATCGTCCTGCATTGGAAACTCAACTACTTTCGCAAGCCAAACAACATGGTACAGATTTGGCTAAAGTTGCCCATCAAATTGCTTTTATTGAAACTGATCAAGTTCAATCCACGCTAAAAATATATAGTCAGCAAGATCAGGCCAAGATTTTAGAAATGGCTTACGATGATTTATATCTACAATATATCAGCCGCCAAGTTGATGCCAATATTGCTCAGCCAAAATTAAGGCAGCTTCTTGCTGAAAGAAGTCAAATTGAAGTTGAAAAGCAACGCCAAGAACCCTTACGTCCAAAAATGCAGCCTGTAGAAGGGCATCATGCACGTAATTTGTCAGTGAATGTGGGTGAGGTGCAAGGAAAAAAGTTTGTTGAGCTGGGTCATCGTCAGGCTTATCACGATTTGATTGATCCACAAGGAGGTTATCGCACAGGCACACAATTACTGTTTTTAGATGGTAGTCTGCAATATCGTGATGACAAGCTCAAGCTCGAACATTTAGATCTATTGTCAGTGAATTCTTATAATCCAGTTCAACCTTTTAAATCGCCATTAACTTGGGGATTTAATCTAGGTTGGAAACAAGAAGCGATTGAGAAGGGGCAATTTAGTGAAGATGCGCAACATGGTGTGATGAATCTGAATATGCAAGTCGGTTATAGCGTGGCAGATTATGATCGTCGGCATTTGTGTTATGCCCAATTACAAAGTCATATTCAAGGTGGGAAAGATTTAGATAAAGGTTGGCGCGTTGGAGCTGGGCCGACTGTAGGTTGTATGAACGTATGGTCTGATCATATTAACAGCGTGGTACAGATCGAGTTACCTTATTGGCAAGATCAGAACCAGTGGAATTTAAGAGTCGGTACACAGATACAATATAGTGTGAATACAAATCATGCTCTGCGTCTAAATTGGGATTTTGAACAACAAGATCATAAAGACTGGAATAAAGTAGGTTTAGGCTATGTTCTGTTTTTTTAGATAAGATATCACTAGGATCAGGCTAATTTCCAGTATCTAGACTTCAACGATGACATAGTATTTTTTAACTGCTTCAACGACTTCAAATGTACCGATAAATGCGGGTGGGATAATCCCTGCATTTCCAGCAGTCACTTCAATAAAAGAATGAGTTTTTGCATCATGGATACGGACAACTCCTTCAATCACATGAAAGAACTCTTGTTTATTTTCAGCGAATTGAATATTCCATGCACCGACTTCACACTGCCAGATGCCACAGTCCATATTTGGATGTCCATATAAGCTATAGGTGAGACGTTCAGGCTTACCTCGCACCAGACGATCGGGACGAGGGTAATCAATAGTTGCTTCATTGGCGATTAAATCGCCGAAACCTGCTAACTGAACTGATGACATTCTAGATTGCTCAGCTTAATAGCTTTCAGGAACAGCACTTAAGAACTCACGGCGTGCATCTTTGTCAGTTTTAAAATCACCAACAAAAGAAACCGTACGTGTCGTTGACTCTTGCTTGCCAACACCACGCATCATCATACACATATGAGCAGAATCGATTACTACAGCCACACCACGTGCTTGTGTCACTTCCGCAACAGCTTCTGCAATTTGTTGTGTTAAGTTTTCTTGAATTTGCAAACGACGCGCAAACATTTCTGTAATACGTGCAAATTTAGATAAACCTAAAACTTGACCTTCAGGTAAATAAGCAATGTGAACACGACCATAGAATGGGAGAAGGTGATGTTCACAAAGCGAATAAAACTCGATGTTTTTTACCAATACCATTTCATGGTTATCGGATGGGAAAACCGCACTATTTGTAACTTCTTCAAGGGTTTTGCTATAACCAGAAGTTAAAAAAGAAAAAGCTTTAGCCGCACGCATAGGCGTATCTTTTAAGCCTGGGCGATTTAGATCTTCACCAACGGCAGTTAAAATATTTGCGTACGATTGCTGCATAGACATAACAATGTTCACTTAGGTGGGTTGAACAAAACGGGAATTGTATCAGAAAACGACTCAAAAACTTAATTTTGAACCAAATGCCGATTATTGTTTATGCTTTGGGTTCTTTTCTGCACGTTTTAAGAGCACTAAAACAGCACCAGTACCCCCTTGATTTTCAGGTGCGCTGACAAATGCAAGTACATCACGATGTTGTCTAAGCCAGCCATTGACATAGGTTTTTAAAATGGCTTCAGGTCCTTTACCGTGAACAATTTTGATGACATTTTGATTTTCATCTTTTGCCATTTGAATGATTTGTAGAACGGCTGCTCGGGCTTGTTCAACGGTACAGCCATGTAAATCGACTGCTTCAAACCAACGAGTTTTACCTGCTTTTAAATCTTCAAATACTTTGTGCTGCAAGGTTGCAATGCGATAGCTTAAAGTCGCTTGGCTTGCCACTGGATTTAAGATCGCTTGAGTATCCGAAATTTCTGTAAGCTCTTGCTCTGCACTACCTTCGGCAGCTGCGCGTTTTGCTAAAGTTTGGGCATCAACTTTTTTGCGACGTGTGATTTTAGTATCGGCAATATTTTGATTGTCGATAGGTTTTACCCCTAGTAGGGCTTTTTTAAAAAGCTCAGTATCTTCCAACACTTCAGCAACAGCTTGAGTCTTTTTTGACTCTGCTTGTTTGGCAATAGCACTCGCTTGCGGATTGGAAATTTGCTTTTTAAAGGCTTTCAGTAAATTAAACTGATCTTTAGAAAGCGATGAATCGTGTTTACTCATAAGTTTAGAAAAATAGGCAAGATACCAGAGATACAAAATTATAGTCCGAAACTGTGATGATTTGAACTGAATTGCATTCATGGGGAAAAGGAATGCAATTTAAATCATTAGACAGAGTTGAATGTGTAGGGGCGAAGTTAATTTAATTTTTACTTCTACTGTGATCTTTGTATTAAAAAACTAAGTGTTTAATGGCGTTTATTACTTAAGAAGGAGTAATGATTTTGATAATGCGTGACTGGTTTAAGCCTTTATTCTTAAAGCGATCATAAAGTTCAAAGCATATATGCTCATTTACTTGAACACGCGGCAAAGTGTTATCAAAGTCAAAATAACGAATATAGCCAGATTGGTCCATGACAATCGCTAGCCGCTCGATTTGATTTCGTTTCTTCGGGAACATTTTATATTGTTTTACGATGCCACACTCTTCAGTTTTAATATAGGTCCTTGCAGGAGATAAATACATGGCAATGCCAATAAGAATAAGCCCAGGAATTAAAGTAAAGAAATAAGCGACTCTTGGATCTTTAAAACTCTGAATTTTTTCGTAGAAAAATAGATGACTATAAATAGGAAAGCCAACTAAAAAGATCAGCCCCAGGATTAATAAAAAATTACTCATTTCGTTTCATCAATTTTTAATCTTTTAAACTCTAATTTTTATTCTTTATTTAGAGTCTATATCTAGTTCTAGCAACATTTTAAAGGTTCAAGGCAGAATTTTACCTTGAACCTGATTTGCTTAGATCTGCTCAGGCCGCCCAAACAATGCATTAAATGCTTGATCTGGACGTGGCTGTTTCATAAAGCTTTCACCCACAAGGAAAGCATGAATATCATTGGCTTGCATCATTTCTACATCAGCAGGAGTTGCAATACCACTTTCTGTTACTAAAACACGAGAAGCAGGCAATAATTTCTTTAAACGTAATGAAGTATTTAAATCAACATCAAAGGTTTTAAGATTACGGTTATTCACACCCAAGATACATTGCTCAGAAAGTTTTAGAGCACGTTCTAATTCATATTCATCATGCACTTCGACCAACACATCCAACTGATGCTCGAATGCAGTTTTTGACATTTCTTCAAGCTGTTGATCTGATAAACATGCCACAATCAATAAAATACAATCGGCATGCAGCGCACGTGCTTCAACAACATTATAAGGATCAACCAAGAAATCTTTGCGCAACGCAGGTAGGGCACCGTGATTACGTGCAATCGCAATATTTTCATCCGCACCTTGGAAGAAATCCACATCTGTCAATACAGACAAGCAAGCAGCGCCAGCTTGTTCATATTGCTGTGCAATCTCCGCAGGATTGAAATCTGCACGAATCACGCCTTTAGATGGAGAAGCTTTTTTAATTTCAGCAATAACGGCTGGATGTTTGTGTTGTAGCGCATTGGCAAAACCACGAACAGGTGTTGCTTCTTTTGCCCACTGTTCTACATCATGCAAACTACGTTGTTTTAAACGTGTTGCAAGCTCCTCATGTTTGCGGTCAACAATTTTACCTAAAATGGTATTTTGAATATCGATCATGAGAAGTCCTTAGTCTGCTTGAGATTGTTTCAATGTCTTGGTAAATTCAGCCAAGATACTCATTTTTTCTAAGGCTTGTCCGCCATAAAGAATGTCTTGAGCGAACTCAACTGCTTGCTTGTAAGTCTTGGTGATACCAGCAACATAAATACCTGCACCAGCATTGAGTGCAATCATGTTTGCTGCTTTTTCACCAATATCTGATTTATCTCGGCTTAAAGCATCTTTGATTAGCTTTAAGCTTTCTTCTGAACTATTCACCACTAAACCAGTGAGGGTTTGAGATGGAATGCCTACATCATCTGGTGTCAAAGTCCATTCAGTAATTTCGCCATCTTTCAGTTCAGCAACTGTGGTTGGTGCTGCAAGACTGATCTCATCTAAACCATCTTTAGAGTGTACAACTAGTACATGCACTGCACCCAACTGCTTTAATACTTCAGCGATAGGGCGGCATAACTCATCTGAAAATACCCCGATCACAAAACGATTCACACCAGCAGGATTCGTTAATGGGCCAAGTAGATTGAAAATACTACGAATACCTAACTCACGACGAGGTGCAACTGCATAACGCATGGCTTTATGATGATTTGGTGCAAATAGGAAACCTACACCCATTTCACGGATGCAGCGTTCGGTTTGTTGCATATCTAGATCAAGCTGAATTCCCATTTGTTCTAGTACATCGGATGAACCTGACTTACTCGACACACCACGGTTACCATGTTTGGCAATCGTTGCACCAGCAGCAGCAATAACGAAACTTGAAGCTGTAGATACGTTAAATAAATTCTGACCATCTCCACCTGTGCCGACAATATCGACCAAATGAGGAATATCACTCACATCAATTTTAATTGCAAACTCACGCATAATGCGTGCGGCGGCAGTGATTTCATCAATACTTTCACCTTTCATGCGCAAGCCCATCATCAGTGCACCGATTTGTGCATCAGTTGCTTCGCCCTGCATAATGCTACGCATGACATCTTCCATTTGTGGCTGGGTAAGATGAATGTTTTTGGTAATGTGATTAAGAGCCTGTTGGATATTCATAGTCATGAGTTACAGCATTAATGATTAAAATTCTTAAGTGAAGTTGGTTAATAAAGAAGAAGGGCTTGGTTTTGTGAGAAATGGCTCACTTGCTAATCGGCTATGTTAGCAGAAAATAGCCCCAGTTTTATGTTTGTGCTTAGATTTTAATTTAAATAGCTAGGCAGAGTGTTTTTTTATTCTTTTCTAATCATGATCTGTATAAAATAAAAAGCCAATCATCGAATCGAATGATTGGCTTTGATTGAAACAATATTTGATCAATCGTGATCGATGTTGTTTCTAAGCCCAAGTATTTGACTTGTTGCCACACCAGCAGTCATGGAGCCATTTACATTTAAAGCCGTACGGCCCATATCAATCAACGGTTCAATCGAAATTAGCAAAGCCACTAAAGTAACTGGTAATCCCATTGCTGGTAATACAATTAAAGCAGCAAAAGTTGCACCGCCACCAACACCTGCGACACCAATTGAACTCAGTGTAACAATTGTCACCAGTTGCGCTATCCATAAAGGATCAAGAGGATTAATTCCTACTGTAGGTGCTACCATAACCGCAAGCATAGCTGGGTATAAACCAGCACAACCATTTTGACCTATTGTTGCTCCAAATGATGCTGAAAAACTGGCGATGCCTTCTGGAACACCCAATTGTTTATGTTGCGTTTCAATATTGAGAGGAATGCTTGCTGCACTTGAGCGGCTTGTAAATGCAAAAGTAAGTACAGGAAAAACTTTTTTGAAAAACTCAATTGGGTTGACACGAACGAATAACAAAATTAGCCCATGTACAATAAACATAACGGCAAGACCGAGATAAGAAGCTACTAGAAACTCACCTAGTTTAACAATGTCAGCAAGGTTTGCAGTTGCGACCATTTTCGCCATGAGTGCTAATACACCATAAGGCGTAAATTGCATCACTAAACGCACTAAGCCAATAATCAAGGCTTGTAATGCTTCGATGCCATGTCGAATTCTCTCACCATTGATAGGGTCTTTATCCATCAGTTTTAATGCTGCAACGCCTAAAAAAGCTGAGAAGATCACGACACTAATGATCGATGTTGGTCGTATACCTGTTAAATCAGCAAAAGGGTTTTGTGGTAATAAAGAGAGAAGTAATTTAGGTATATCTAGGTTCGTGACTTGACCAATGTAATCGCTTTGAATTGCAGCAAGGCGCGCAGTTTCTTTAGTGCCTTGGACTAAGCCCTCGGCAGTTAAACCAAATAAGTTAGTAATGCTAATTCCGACAAAAGCCGCAATCGCTGTGGTAACCAGTAAAATACCAATAACAAATACGCTGATTTTACCTAATGAGGTGGTTTGATGGAGTTTGACAACCGCACTTAAAATGGAGATAAAAATAAGTGGCATGATCACCATTTGTAAAAGTTGAACATAACCATTACCGATAAGATTGAACCATGCAACAGATTGTTCAATAATTGCACTGTCGCTGTAAATCGCTTTAAGGCCTAAACCATAAACAATACCTACGATCATACCGATCAGTACTTTTTTAGAAAGACTCCAATCTTGTCGGTAGCTAAAAAACAATCCTGCGATCAGCAAGAGAAAAACAATAATATTCAATAAAACTATGATATTCACAATAGGCTATCCTGATTGATATTTCAGGGGGAGATCTCTAGAAAATAATGATTCAGATTCTATCATTCAGCACCCATGAAGCTTAATCATTCCTATGACTATACTTAATCTAAAAAATTAAAAAGGAATTCCAGAACTGGAAAAATTAGGGTGAATTCCTTCTTCTGAAATACATGAAAAATATTTTAATTTTTTAAAAAGAATGATTTGCTTTGAATTAAATCTTTAAGTTTTGATTTTAATGCTGAAAAATTAATCAGTGTGTATGAATTATATAGTGATTTTATATGTTCAAAATAAAAACAGCTTATTAATACAAATAAGCTGTTTTTAAATAAAACTTAGTAATTAAGCGTAAATATCTAAAAAGTTTTTAAAAATTTGATGACCATGTTCGCTCAAAATAGATTCGGGATGGAACTGAACACCTTCAATAGGAAGTGTTTTATGTTTCACGCCCATAATTTCTTCAATTGTGCCATCTGTTTGGTTCGTCCAGCACGTCACCTCTAGACATTCTGGCAACGTTTCTTGCTCAATTACCAATGAGTGGTAACGTGTAGCAGCAAACGGGGAAGGTAAGTGACTAAAAATTCCTTTGTCACTGTGATGCATATCAGATAAACGACCATGCATAACCGTTTTAGCGCGGATAATCTTGCCACCAAATGCCTGTCCAATCGCTTGATGTCCAAGACAGACACCCAATAAAGGAATTTTACCCGCAAAATGGTTAATTGCAGGAATAGAAATTCCTGCTTCACTTGGTGAGCAAGGGCCTGGGCCTATAACCAAGTATTTTGGCTGCCATCGTTCAATGTCCTCTAATGTCACTTGATCATTACGAACGACTTTTACTTCCTGATTCAACTCGCCAAAATACTGGACGATGTTGTAAGTAAATGAGTCATAGTTGTCGATCATTAGAAGCATGACTTTATAACCTTTTGAAAAATAATTGCTTTATTGAACTGTTAATGTGATTACTCTATTCTAAAGTTATATTTCTTTAGGATTTATTGAAGCTTAAAGGAATATGTTGAAAATAGAGAAGAATAATCATAACAAAAACAAATGATCAATGTTGAATATTTCAATTACCCGATGTTTAGTTGGTTTTGATTAATTATGATAGAAATCGTGTTTAAAAATCAGAATAAACTTCATAAATTTAAAGGTTTGAATAAAAATATACAAAGTGAACCAAAAGTCTAAATGAATTGATTGGAATGAAGTTCAAAAGAATGATATAAAAAGCGAATTTATGCTAACTCATGATAGTGTAAATTGCACTACATTAGTTCTCTGTTATATGTTTTGCACCACTTTGGTTCGTTATGTCTATTTTGGGGACGAGCTGAGATCGGAATGTTTAAATATGGTGCATTTGTGAAAGCAAACATTATAGTGGACATAGGACATGGAGCTTAAAGCATTTTTTCTGCAAAGAATTTCAATGTTTTAGGTATGCTTTAAAATTGTTGGTATGATAATTGCTAATTATATATCAACAACTAACACGCACTTAACAAGTGCATAAAAATTTCATTGGAGCAAATGAGCATGGCGAACAAGGTCCTTCAACTCATCAAAGAAAGTGGCGCAAAATGGGTCGATTTTCGCTTTACTGATACTAAGGGTAAAGAGCAACACGTAACTTACCCAGCTGACACAATTGATGAAGATACATTTGAAGACGGTAAAATGTTTGATGGTTCTTCAATCGCTGGTTGGAAAGGCATTGAAGCTTCTGACATGATCTTACGTCCAGATGCTGAAACAGGTTTTCTTGACCCGTTCTTTGCTGAGCCAACAGTTGTTGTAACTTGTGACGTAATCGAGCCATCTACTGGTCAAGGTTACGAGCGTGACCCACGTTCGATTGCTCGTCGTGCTGAAGAATATTTAAAATCTACTGGTATCGGTGATACTGCATTCTTTGGTCCAGAACCAGAATTCTTCGTTTTTGACGAAGTTAAATGGGACATCGATATGTCTGGCGCACGCCACACATTGATCGCTGAAGAAGCTGCATGGTCTACTGGTAAAGACTATGAAGCTGGTAACTCTGGTCATCGTCCACGTGTTAAAGGTGGTTATTTCCCAGTTCCTCCAGTTGACTCTCATCAAGACATGCGTGCTGAAATGTGTGCACGTATCGAAGACATCATGGGCCCTGGTCGTGTAGAAGTACATCACCACGAAGTTGCTTCTTGCCAATTAGAAATTGGTGTGAGCTTCAACACTATGGTTCGTAAAGCGGACGAAGTTCAGCAGTTCAAATATGCAGTTTGGAACGTTGCTCATCAATATGGCAAAACAGCGACATTTATGCCTAAGCCAATGGTAGGTGATAACGGTTCTGGTATGCACGTTCATATGTCTATCTCTAAAGATGGCAAGAACTTGTTTGCTGGTGATGAATATGCTGGTTTATCTGAAATGGCATTGTTCTTCATTGGTGGTATCATCAAGCACGCTCGTGCATTGAATGCAATCACGAACCCAGGTACAAACTCTTATAAGCGTTTAGTTCCACACTACGAAGCTCCGATTATGCTTGCTTACTCAGCACGTAACCGTTCTGCTTCTATCCGTATTCCTTACGTTTCTAGCCCTAAAGGCAAGCGTATCGAAGCACGTTTCCCAGATCCATTAATGAACCCATACTTAGGTTTTGCTGCATTGTTAATGGCTGGTCTTGATGGCATCCAGAACAAGATCCATCCAGGTGAAGCTGCTGATAAGAACTTGTATGACCTTCCTCCTGAAGAAGAAGCAAAAATCCCAACAGTTGCTCATAACTTAGAAATGGCAATTGCTGCACTTGAAGCGGATCACGAGTTCTTATTAAAAGGTGGTGTATTCACTAAAGAAATGCTTGATGCATATATCGAACTTAAAACTGAAGATGTACGTCGTCTTAATACGACTACTCACCCAGTTGAATTTGATATGTACTACAGCCTGTAATACATTAGATTCTGAAAAAGCTCGCTTCGGCGAGCTTTTTTTATGTTTTTGATTCAATTGAAAGTCATACGCTTTTTCCAAAGAAATTCATGTAAACTAGTTGCGATGTTTTTAGTGAGCCAAGCATGCGAAATTTACGACCAAACAGAATTAAGGGGCGAGAGATCCCAGCTGAATTAAAAAAATGGTTGTATGCATCTGGTTCTCTCACTCAGCAATTGACTGATTTGGGGGAGGGGGCATTTCATGTCGAGCGACTCAATGAACAGTTTCAACGACTCACTTTTAACGATAGCCAATGGATGCAAATGCCAGCACACCATATTGCATGGGTACGTGAAACGAATCTATATGGTAATCAGGCGCAGGCTTGGGTGAAAGCAAAAAGTATTTTTCCAATTTTAAGCTTACACAAGAAAGCTCGATTATTTCGGCATATCCGTAATAAGCCAATCGGTTGGTTTTTATTTCAACGAACTAATCCAGCTTGTGAAAGAAGGGTTATTTATCTAGAAGAAGGTTGGACTAGACAAAGTTGTTATACTTGGCATGGTTGTAAATTTATCGTGCAAGAGACTTTTCTCCCAGCATTTGAGCAGTTTATTCAACAGCATTGACTCTAAGGATTCATCATGGAAACAGTGCAACATACGACTTGGCGACAACGTTTAGAAGCCTATTATTATTTATGCCGCTTTGATAAGCCAATTGGTACTGAGTTGGTTTTTTGGCCGACTATGTGGGCTTTGTGGATTGCTGCAAAAGGGACACCAGATCTTAAGATATTATTGCTTATGATTTTGGGTGTTATTTTTATGCGTGCAGCAGGCTGTGCGATCAATGATTTTGCTGACCGTAAAGTTGATGCGCATGTTGAACGTACAAAAACACGCCCTTTAGCTACAGGTATAATTCGTGCTCGCGAGGCTGTTTTTGTATTTTTAGCTTTAGTTACTGCAAGTGCTATGTTGCTATTTTTCCTGCCGATCGAAACCTTTTATTGGTCATTTGGTGCATTATTTTTAGCGTTTATTTATCCTTTTATGAAGCGCTTTACCAATTTACCACAAGTGTTTTTAGGTGCTGCTTTTTCATGGTCAATTCCGATGGCATACACTGCGGTTGGGCAAACGCCAGATTTAACCTGTTGGCTTTTATATTTCGGTAATTTGGCTTGGACAGTCGCTTATGATACACAATATGCAATTACTGATCGTGAATATGATTTGAAAATTGGTGTGAAATCTACCGCAATTTTATTTGGTAATTACGATATACCGATAATTGGTTTATTACAGTTGATTAGCTTGTTATTAATTGGTTCGGCTTTGTATCTGGAGCATCTTTTTATACCATTTGGAATGATTGCATTACTTGTTGTTGCATGGGATTTTGTTTATCAGGCATATAAAACTAAAGATCGAGAACCACAGATTTGTTTCTGGGCATTCCGTCACAATCGTTGGGTAGGAATGATAATTTTTCTGGGAATCTTTTTAGAATTAATGTTTTAAAATGACTTATTAGTTGAAAAGTGTCCTATACAGGGCATTTTTTTTGTGCATTAATAAAGCAGCATGTAGTTTCATGCTCAAAAAACAAAGACAAAAGGATATTTTATGAAACGGTCAAAAATTGCTTTAGCAATGACATTCTCTATTTCAGCATTATTTTTAACTGCATGTAATGATAATAATGATGATTACACTGGAGTAGATTCGAGTAAAACCTATTTGTATGAAAGCAATTATGCGATTGATACGGTTAATAATGCTGCTTCGATTAAAGTAATGACGTATAACATGGCAAATGTTCAGGGTCGAACGGCAACTGCAACAGCGATGGTATTGTTCCCTAAAGTTGCTAAACCTGCAGATGGTTATCGTGTAGTCGTATGGGAACATGGAACTGTTGGGGTGGGTGATGGTTGTGCACCTAGTAAAAATGCGATTAATCCTCGCTTTAAAATTCTTGCTGATACCTTATTAGCAGCTGGATATGTGGTAATTGCACCTGATTATGAAGGGTTGGGTACTGCAGGTGTTCATCCATACCTTAATTTAAGTAGTGAAGCTAAATCCGCATTGGCTGCAGTGAAGGCTGTAAAAGACCATTATGGAAATCAGTTGAAAGGTGATTGGATGTCAATTGGTCAATCACAAGGCGGACATGCATCACTGGGCACTGCTGAATTTGCGAATTCAGATATAAGTTATAAAGGGGCTGTAGCAGGTGCTCCTGCATCAAGCTTGGGTACGATTATTCAGATTTATATTGACCCACAGTTTAATCTTGATGCCAATGGGAGACCTAAGTCTTTAAGTAAGTTGGATGAAGCCTTGCAACAAGTACGTTATGCAATAGCGAATAATATACTCACGCCAGCTCAAGGTCAGGCAAAAATTGATGAAATTGCCGATGGTTATGCTGAATTATTGGCGTATGCGGCTTTGGCTAGTGCAGGAATCAAGGCACAGCAGCCAAACTATGATTTTAAACAAATTTTTACGTCAGGTGCTGCTGATATCGCTGAATTAGCATATGGTCGTACGGGCGATGATGGTGCATGCTTGAGTTATCCAGCCCCAGATAGTGCTAATGGATTACAGGAGAAATTTAAAGCGGGAATTTTAGCTTTCTTAGCAGACCCTACACATCAAATCACACAGTTTGGTATTGATCTAACTAAATTTAAAGAAGATGTTGTGGTGCAAAATTTCTTAGCGGCGACTCAGCCTGCAACCAATGCGACTAAAGAAAAAGTAATTAAGACACCTGTCTTACTTATTCAGGGAGAAAAAGATCAAGCGGTATTGCCAGCAGTTACGCAACTGTTAGTTAAGAATATGAAAGACAATGCTTTAAAATTCTTCCCACAAGCAGCTTATGATGAAAATTATTTATTAGATATCGTACCGAATGCAACGCATACGCAGGCGATCATTTGTAGAAATGCAAAAGCAGTGGAGTTTATTCAAAAATATATGTCAGCAGGTACGGGTATTGTGCTGACTGATGCTCAAAAAGATGCGAGTCAAAACGCTCAGTGTACAGGTAAGTTTTAAGCTTTTATTTAGATCATAGCTTTCAAAAAAGAGTCTCTTCATAGAGGCTCTTTTTTGTTATATTGTTACATTAAGATGAGTTGTGTTATTGAAATCTGGATCATTTATGAGTCAACAATCTACTGAAAAGAAGTCAGTACCTTGGTTATTAATGGGTTTGGGGTTACTCATCCCGATCTTTATTGTAGGAATGGCTTTCCTAGCTGCAAAAAGTGATGCAGAAACCAAGAAAAAATATGATCAACAACATGCAGAAATTGCAAAGAAATTTGAAAAGCAGAAAAATGCTGAATCAGCAATTCAGTCTGAATAATCCTTAATTAAGAAATTTGATTTATCGAATGTCCATCTGTAATTGTTTTACAGATGGAATTTGAGTGTAGCGATGCACTTTGTACCCTGCCTCTAGAAGCATTTGATCGCGTTTTTTGTCTTCTAATTCTTTTCCAATATGACTTGGATCATCAAGTTCGATGATTGCCAATACATTCATTTCTTGGTCTAAGATCACGAAATCAGTCACTTTGCGATTGAATTGACTACGAATTTTATAATGGTCGCTGGTAATTAAAGCACTGAAAGCGACTTGTGTAAGGATGTGATTGTTAGGAAATGCCTGTTGTAGCCTCGTGAACATCTTTGATTCAAATGTGGTAATGACAGGGCGAGCAAAAAACTTCTGCTGGGGTAGAAAAGAACGTAGGCAACTAATTAAAAGTAATACTGTGCTAATCAAGCCAATAAGCAAGAAGATAATCTGATTAGATGCAAACATATTTATTATCAATACATGAATAAAAAACCCACTCAATAAGAGTGGGTTTTTAGAATCTTGGCTCTCCCACCTGGGCTCGAACCAGGGACCTGCGGATTAACAGTCCGTCGCTCTACCGACTGAGCTATGGGAGAATCTGGATAGGCATTCTATGCATGAATAGAGGTGTGGTCAAGAGCTGAATAATAAAAAAATTAAATATTGATTTGATTGTACTTTTTATCAGCATTTTTATAAATTTAATGGATAGGATACTTTGTTTTTAGTAGGAGCTAGGATGAATTTCGATCAATAAAAAAGCCTATATCATATTGGATATAGGCTTCTTTGAATTTGGCTCTCCCACCTGGGCTCGAACCAGGGACCTGCGGATTAACAGTCCGTCGCTCTACCGACTGAGCTATGGGAGAATCTGAATGCCATTATAGGCAGCTTTTAAAATCGGTCAAGCTAAAAGTGTCATGTTTCTTTCATTTTTTCACTGTATGCTTTTTATTTGCACAATTAGGGCGAAATCGGAAAAATAACTTGAACTTTGATCAGGCTGTTGTTAGATTCGAAACAGAAAAGTGTTTAGATTTTTATCTAGACCGTGTGGATTTAACCCAACTTGCCAGCACTAAAATGGCTAAATCGGAGGTCAAAATGACTATTCTTAGCATTCAATCTATTTTTTCAAATTTATCTTTTTATCAAGATCATTATCTTGAAATCATTGAAGATCCTCAGCAGTATTACACATCAGTTGAAAACTGCTTTTTGAATACATTTCCATTTAAGCAACAAGCTTTATTTCTAGGCGATTTATTGCAACTTTGGTTTGGTGATAAATGGAAAATCCAAAATGCAAAAAATTTATTGACGCAGAAAAATGTATTAACGGTGAATGAGCATTTACCTTTGTACTTATTTCAGCTCGGTGGTGAGCTTATTTTGGGTGCAAATACTGCACTGGCTTGGTCAGTTGCAGAAAATAAAATTGTAGCTGTGCAAGTGAAGAGTATTTGGCAATATGCTGTTTTTAGTCACTTATGCTCACGACCAAAAAACTTTCATGAAAATAAAGCGATTGCATGAAGTCATAGTAAACACAAATCTACAGCATAAAATTAAGGGGCGTATATATGTCACTGTATAATTTTTTAATATTATCGCCCTTATTTTTGTATCAATCTAAATCAAGCTGATGTGTATGAAGTCAAAGAAATAGATTATTTTTGAAGTATCTTATGAACATAAAATTATGTTGCAGAAATTATTAAATTTAATCTTTGTTTTATTCTATTCTAAAATTAATTGATAACAATTTTGAATAAAAGGTAAATTTATAATGAAAGGACAATGTGTTTGTGGTGAAACCACATTTGAAGTTGAATTAAGCAATCATGACGTACATGCCTGTCATTGCTCAATTTGTCGTCGACAGACCAGTGGTGTGATTATGACGATTGATGTGAAACAGGGCAGCTTAAAATTTTTAAAACAAGACCATCTCTCTATCTATAATTCATCGGCTTGGGGCGAGCGGGGCTTCTGTAATGCTTGTGGCACAAATTTATTTTGGCGGACTAAAGATCAGAATTATTGCAATATTAATGCTTTTGCATTGAATGAGTCACCTCAAGATTTGAATTTTGATTTGGAAATCTATATTGATAGTAAGCCTGAGTTTTATGCGTTTCAAAATGCAACGAAGAAGATGACTGAAGCTGATGTGGTTGCTTTATTTAATGCAGAATCAAAAGAATAAATTTTTAGCTGATTTATAAAGACAAAAAAAGAAGCTTCATTAAGAAGCTTCTTTTTATCGCAACTCAGATTATTGAGCGGCTTTTTCTGCTGCAATCGAAGCAATTGCGGCATCAACACCATCAATTGAGTCTGCTGCTTTTTTAATACGTGCCAAAGCATCAACTAATACATCATCAGCAGTTGCATAAGAAATACGCATAAAGCCACCTAAACCAAAAGCGTCGCCTGGTACAACAGCTACACCAGTTTCTTCAAGCAACCATTCAGAGAATTCTGTGCAAGATTTTAAACCTTTGGCACGAATTAATGGACGGATATTGGCATAGGCATAGAATGCGCCATCAGCAGGTAGGCAAGAAATACCGTTGATTTCATTTAAGCCATTTACCACAAGGTCATGACGGCGTTTAAATGCTTCAATCATTGGTTTTAATACATCTTGAGGACCGTTCAATGCCGCTTCTGCTGCAACTTGAGAAATTGAAGTTGGGTTAGATGTCGATTGAGATTGAATATTTTTCATCGCACCAATGAGTTTTGCTGGACCAGCAGCATAACCAATACGCCAACCTGTCATTGCATACGCTTTTGATACGCCGTTAAGGACAATTGTACGATCATATAAGTCAGGTGCAATTGTTGCGATGTTATAGAACTCATCTTCCCAACGAATTGGTTCGTACATGTCGTCAGAAGCAATTAATACTTGTGGATGACGACGAAGTACCTCAGCCAAAGCTTCTAATTCAGCTTTGGTATAAATCATACCTGTTGGGTTAGACGGGCTGTTTAATACAAGTAAACGTGTATTTGGTGTAATAGCAGCTTCCAATTGTTCTGGTGTGATTTTGAAGCGTTGTTCTTCACCACATTTCACAATAACAGGCGTACCTTCAGCAATAATTACCATATCTGGGTAGCTTACCCAGAATGGTGCAGGAATGATTACTTCATCACCCTTGTTTAACAAAGCAAGTGCCAAGTTAAAGAAACTTTGTTTACCACCACAAGATACTAAAATCTGATTAGGTTGGTAGTCTAAGTTATTATCACGTTTTAATTTTGCGATAATTGCTTTTTTTAAACTTGGAGTACCGTCTACAGCTGTATATTTTGTAAAGCCTTTATTAATCGCTTCAATAGCAGCATCTTTGATATGTTGAGGGGTATCAAAGTCTGGTTCGCCTGCACCTAAACCAATCACGTTTTTACCAGCAGCTTTAAGCTCAGCAGCTTTGTTGGTTACTGCAAGTGTAGGGGACGGTTTGATGGCATTGACACGATCAGAGAGACGTACGTCCACGGCATTATTCCTTCTTATGGGATTAGAAAATAAAAAAGCAGCTCATTTTAGCTTAAATCGATTTATTTGTGGCTGAAACTTACCTTGATTGAATAAAAAGTTACCAAATTATAGGTTTAGGTCGTACAGTACTTTTTTACATATTTTATTTTTAGCAAAATAATAAAAATCTATTACAATGGGCGCTAGAAATTTAAATTTCGAGAGAATTTCAATGACTGCGCAACAACCTAAAGCCAAGAAAGCTTTAGTCAAATTACCTTTCCCTATGCCATCTACTCAGGATGACTCTGAGGATGCTACGCATAATCAGGTGCGACCAAAACCTGAGCAATATGCAGATCGTACTTGGATGCCACCACGTGGTACTCGTCGTTCGATGGGTAAACGCTAATTTAAATAAAAAACAGGCAATATGCCTGTTTTTTTATTTCTTTGGCATTTCTTCATAATATTTTTTTTTCATTTGATACATGTGATGATCTGCGCGTTTTAGCATATCTTCGACTTGCTCATTTTCTTTTGTTGTGGCGTGCCCAATCGCAATAATAATAGGATGACTTGAGTAATATTGATTATCTATATTAAAAAGTTCCTGAATAGTTTGCAGCATCATCAATACATTCGCTTCATCGGCACCCGGCATTAAAATCACAAACTCGTCGCCACCGATTCGAGAAGCTGTATAAGCCGTATTTGTAATTGCTTGATTTAAGACATGACCTACACGACGTAATAAACCATCACCAATATCGTGACCAAGTTGATCATTAGTTTCTTTTAAACCATTCATGTCTAAAAAAATTGAAGAAACAGGGCGGATAATGCTGCGATTTAAACGATTAAGCTCCTCAGTAAAGAAAGCACGATTATAAAGCTTGGTTAGTACATCATGCTGACCTAAATATTCGAGATAATTTTCAGCTTTCTTTCTTGCAGTAATATCTGTAAGAGCCACCTGTACCAATCCCCAAGTTTCTTCATACCCTGGGAATACGGTAAATTGCAGTAAGACATTTCTAATTTGTCCATCTAATGCATAGTTGATAGCTTCACGTTTGTGGTGAATATTTCCTTGCCATAGTTCAATTAGTTGTTCTCTAAATGTTTCCACCATCTCTTCGGCAAAAATTTTATGGGTATTTTTTAGTAAAGTCTCTTTGTCTGGGGCTTTAAATAAAGCGAGAGTCGCCTGATTGACATCTAAAATTAAAATATCTTCTATACATTGACGAACAAATTCAGGATGTACATCTAAAAAAGTCCTAAAGTCTTCAATACCTAATAGCCTAAGCTGATCAATTCTGTTTTTAATACGGCTAAAATCTTCAACCCAAAGAGAGGTGGGAGAGTAGATAAACATAGATTCAGCTAAGCGACGATTTTTTTCTTCCTGACGTAGTGCATTTTGATAAGGAGTAATATCTTCGGTAGTAATTAATACCCGTTCAAAACTAGATTCAGAACCAGGTAAAATGGCTCCTCTTAACTGAACATCAATACGTTTGCCTGATAAGGTGTAATTCACGGTAGTGCTTGAAAAATGGGTTTTACCATTCCACAATGCCTCAAGTTCATAAATATGGGATTCAAACATTTCTTTTTTAAAAATAAGATTTAAGTTGGCACATAACTCTTCTTGGTTTTTTGCTTCAAAAAGTTCTAAAGTTTTTTGATTAACACGAATAATTTTAATTTTATGAGCACATTCGGTAACTAAGTGTTTATTTAGATTTAAAAATTCATGGAGGTTTTCAATTCCTTGCTTTCTCCATAAATCAAATTGTTGTTTAACTTCACTGAAGTCTTCAATCCACATTGGAATTGGAGTTAAGTCAAAAATTGAAGAATCTAAAGTTTCCATACGTTTCTTTTAAGTATTCAGTTTGCCTTAAAGTATAATGAGAAAAATTAAGATTTGGAAAATAATCAATTTAAATTTATTGGAATAATAATATTAACTATAAGCAAAACAAAAAAATGAGAAAGCAGAATTTATCTGCTTCACTCATAAAATATCATAATAAATTAACGGTTTATAGGATGCTGTATTTCCAGTTCACCACGCCAGAGTTTCATAAAGTCATATTCATCAATATCATAGAGTTCCATTAAGGCAATAATCACACTGACGAAAATCATGGCACCTTCAGAGTTGTTCTGAAAATTGAAAATCTTTCCATTCAGTTTTCCCAAAATGTCACTGATTTCATGCTCACGTCCACGCCCATAGCGATCACGCGGATAAAGTTCTTCATTAAGTACAATTAACGCGATGGCTTTTTCTGACGGGCTTAGTTTTGTTTGTTCTAAAGCTTCCTCAAAAGATTCATATCCATGATTAAAATAAAAAATGACTTCATCGCAAATGAAACTATGAACCATTTGTGCAGTTAGATCTGGAAATTGCGAAACAGCATCATCCTCGATGTAAGGTCGAAAAGATTCTGGAAAAATCACATTCGAATGAATTCCTTTGAATAAAGGTGCAATCTCAGAGACTTTATATCCTGCGATACCACAGCCCAATGCAGTTAAAAAATATTTCACTTTGGGATGATTTTTTGCATAAATTTTAAAATCATCGACATAATGCTCAATTTGAGAAAGTGGCATTTGCTGGATATGTTCATTTAATGTTGGAATAGCAAAACTTTGCCCAGCCCAACCTCGTCCGACACCGTTAACTGCTGCGAAATGTTGTGCCGCGACACGTGCTGCGCCACTATCATGTATGCCAGCTAAATTACTACCAAAAACAAATACGGTATCTTCAGGAAGTTCAGTGACAATAGTTTCATCGTGATATTGATAAGACATATTTTTTATCATTCAAATGTATATTGATCTCATGTTGCAACCGATTGAATAAGGGGTCAATAGTGCTTTAGATTTTTCTTATCGTTATTTCTTGATGCTACTTTTATTCCTCTTGATTACACGAGCGATTTTATTGTAGATGGAACTTAAATGGATAGAGAGCGCATTGATTTAGCTATGAGCTTGTAAATTAGAGCATTAAATCAAAAGAGATTTGATTTCGACCATTGGTTTTTGCTTGATAGAGTAAATCATCTGCACGTTGTAATGCATATTCAATATCATACACATTATGAATATGGGTTAGACCATAACTTGCTGTCATTTTAATTTGATAATTCGTAAAAGTTGTCTGTTCTAGCAATGTCTTATAATGTTCGATGCGCATCAGGGCAGTAGCAGCATTTTCTGCGATGAATAAACAAATAAACTCTTCACCACCAAAACGAGCGATAAGATCTTCGGCTTGTTTATCTTTCAGCATCATTTGGCTAACACCATGTAAAATCTGATCGCCAATATAATGTCCCCAAGTATCATTAATGCTTTTAAAATGATCCAGATCGAGACTCACGAGAAAATATGATTGTGAGGTAAATGACAAGGATGCAGTTTTTTCAAAAAAACCACGACGATTGAGTAGATGGGTCAAAGGATCATGTAAGCGATCGTTATTCAGATGATAAACGACATCTTTAATTGCGCAGCCACTTAATACAATGGCAAACAGGATATTTAAAATAATATTGATAGACATCCCTAATAACCACCAATTAGAGGAGGTTAATGCAATGTGATTGTGATCAATATTATCTAAAAAAAAGAAATTTATTGTGGCTCTAACAAATGAGTAGAGAACGTTAATAAAATAGAAAATGAACACCCAACGATCGAAAGAGCGGCTGTTAGAGAGTTGACGGAATAAATCAGGAAAAACCAATACGCCAATACTTCCTAAAGCAATATTGAGAATCACTAGGCGCAGCCATATTTGTGGCGCTATATAGGAATAATAGGTCAGGGCGAGCAAGGCAGAGAAAAAAATTAAAAAAGCAATTCTATGCTGAAAGGTGGTGTTTAGTTTTAAACTAATTGCATAAGCACCAATCCAACTGCCTAATAAATATAAAACGGATGTAAATGGTGCTGCTAAGGTAAGTTGAGGATTTGACATTAAACATTGAGCAAACAATGCAATAGAGGGAATGGTATATGCCAATCCAATCCATAATAAAAAAATATCAGCCTTAAAAAAAAGACGGCAGCAAGTAAATGCCAAACCAATAAAAAACAGGCAACTGGGGACAATTAATATAAAATATTGCGCATTGAGTGAATTCACAGCAATTTTTCTAAATTCTTGATATTTTTGAAAGGTGTAGATTAATGTGCTTTTATATATGAATTCAACACACTTAATCGAAAATATCAAAATAATTGAGTAAAAACTCTAGCTTACTCATATTTTTTTATTAATTGGTAAATAATTTATATGTATTTACGATTGGCATAATATTTTATAGTGAAATACATAAAAGTGATTGTAAATTGAGTCAATTGCCTCCATCAATAAGGCATCGATTGAAAAGGGTATTCTTGTGAGCGAAAACCAACCTTTTGAGTTAGTCACCAATTATCAACCTGCTGGTGATCAACCACAAGCGATTAAGAAGTTAGTTAATGGCATTGAGCATGGTCTTCGTAATCAGTTACTACTTGGAGTAACGGGTTCTGGTAAAACCTATACCATGGCGAATGTGATTGCACAAACACAGCGTCCAACGATTGTCATGGCGCACAACAAAACGCTTGCTGCACAGCTTTATGGTGAGTTCAAAGCTTTTTTCCCGAATAATGCAGTTGAGTATTTCGTCAGTTATTACGATTACTATCAACCAGAAGCCTATGTGCCATCATCCGATACCTTTATCGAAAAAGACTCAGCAATCAACGACCACATTGACCAAATGCGTCTTTCTGCAACGCGTGCTTTATTAGAGCGTCGTGATGCCATTATTGTCGCTTCAGTTTCTGCGATTTATGGTTTGGGTGATCCGAATGCCTATATGCAAATGCTGTTGCATATTGTGCAAGGCGATCGCGTCAGCCGTGATGAGATCATTCGCCGTTTGGTGGAAATGCAATATACTCGTAATGAATTGGAGTTCTTGCGTGGTACTTATCGTATTCGTGGAGAAATTATTGATATTTTCCCTGCTGAGTCGGATAAAGATGCGATTAGAGTGGAGTTATTTGATGATGAGGTTGATTCGATCCGCTGGTTTGACCCATTGACAGGAAAACTAGTGCGTAAAGTACCACGTGTGACGATTTATCCGAAAAGTCATTATGTTACGCCAAAAGATCATTTAACTCGTGCGATTGATACCATTAAAGATGAATTAAAAGACCAGCTTAAATTTTTCAAGGATCATGACAAATTACTGGAAGCACAACGTATCGAACAGCGTACTCGCTACGATTTAGAGATGATGCAACAGTTGGGTTATACCAATGGCATTGAAAACTATTCACGTCATCTTTCAGGTCGAGGGGCAGGCGAAGCGCCACCGACTTTATTTGATTATATCCCTGAAGATGCCTTGTTGATCATTGATGAATCGCATGTGACTGTTCCTCAAATTGGTGCAATGTATAAAGGTGACCGTTCACGTAAAGAAAATTTGGTGAATTATGGTTTCCGCTTACCAAGTGCTTTGGATAACCGTCCAATGAAATTTGAAGAGTGGGAGCGAATTGTTCCAACGACCGTTTTTGTGAGTGCAACGCCTGCACATTACGAATTGGAAAAGTCAGAGCAAATCGTTGAGCAGGTAGTTCGTCCAACAGGTTTGATTGATCCTGAAATTGAAGTACGTCCAGTATTAACTCAAGTCGATGATGTACTTTCTGAAATCAATATTCGTAAACAACTGAATGAACGTGTGCTTGTGACAACTTTGACTAAACGTATGGCTGAGGATTTAACTTCATATCTTAAAGAATATGGCGTTAAAGTGGCCTATCTGCACTCGGATATTGATACGGTTGAACGTGTGAAAATTATTCACGAGCTACGTACTGGTGTACATGATGTATTGGTCGGGATTAACTTGCTGCGTGAAGGTCTGGATATGCCAGAAGTGTCTTTGGTTGCAATCTTAGATGCGGATAAAGAAGGCTTCCTGCGTTCAGAGCGTTCATTGATTCAAACCATTGGTCGTGCAGCACGTAATGTGAAAGGTAAAGCGATTTTATATGCCGATCGTATTACAGATTCAATGCGTAATGCGATGGATGAAACAGATCGTCGTCGTAACAAACAAATTGAATTTAATGAATTACATGGCATTACCCCACGTAGTGCTGTGCGCCAAGCAATTAAAGAAATCGATACTGGTGAAGTACTTAGTGATGATGAAATCGATGAAAAACTGCTTGAGCAAGCGCAGAGTATCAGTGCTGACGAACAGCATCTTTTATCGGATCCAAAGCTGTTTGCCAAGCATATTACCAAGCTTGAAAAAGAGATGTTAAAAGCTTCAAAAGAGCTTCAGTTTGAGCAGGCAGCAAGATTGCGAGATGAGATTGTTCGTCTCAAAGCCCATATGTTGCAATCCTAATCTAGCAGAAAAATCCTCAGGAGGGATACATATCGCAACAATCTTTGTTTATAAAATAGGCTATGTTGAAAAGCTAAATATATGACTATTGATAACAAATTTCTGTTTTGAGGATTTCCCATGCCGCTGATTAAGAATTTCCCTAAAGCGAGTTGGCGTTTAACAAAAATTGCAATTGGTGGAGTGGTCTTAACTGGACTGGCTGTAGGAACGATTGCTTATGCACAATCAAAGTCTTTACCTACAGTTGAAAAAGTAGAGCTCGATAAATATTTAGGTGTTTGGTATGAAGTTGCTCGTAAGCCAATGTTCTTTGAGCGTAAATGTGCTTATAACGTGACAGCAACTTATACGTTAAACGAAAATGGCAATATTGTTGTTGATAACAAATGTTATGACGGTGAAGGTATTTTACAACGCAGTTTAGGTGAGGCGTTTGTTGCGAATGCGCCTTTTAACACCAAATTAAGAGTGAGCTTTTTACCTGAAGGCGTGCGTTGGATTCCTGTTGCACGCGGAGATTACTGGGTTTTAAAGCTTGATGAAGATTATCAAACAGTATTGGTTGGAGAGCCGAGCCGTAAATATTTATGGGTGCTTTCTAGAACGCCTAATCCGAAGAAAGAAACAGTTCATGAATATTTAAATTATGCTAAATCCTTGGGGTATGACATCGGTGACGTGATTTACCCAGAACATCGTTAAATCAGCTATACTTATTTAAAACCATGCTTGCATGGTTTTTTTATTTTTATATAGTGGATAATTCACGTTTTAAGATACATCCCAAATGCTTCTGAGGTCAAAATGTTAAAAGGCATCGCTTATTCAGTTTTGGCTTCTGTCACCTTTGGGATTCTGTATTTTTATACTCAATTACTGGGTGCGTTAGATAGTGAACAAACTTTTGGGTGGCGAATTATTGCCACAATTCCATTTTTGACTTTATTTATGTGGTTTAGTGGTGACTTGACGCATATCAAAACTATATTTAATCGAATCATAGCAAAGCCTACTTTATTAGTGTTTCTAATGATCACTTCCGTATTGACCTCAGCACAATTATGGTTATTTTTATGGGGGCCAATTCACGGAAGAGGTCTACAAGTTTCTTTGGGTTATTTCCTTTTGCCTTTGGTGTTGGTCCTTGCTGGTAGTTTTCTCTATGGAGAGCGATTATCTAAATTTCAATATGTTGCTGTGCTGTTGGCTGGATTTGGTGTAGCACATGAAATTTGGCGCTTAGGTACAATAGCTTGGGAAACTGCTTTTGTTGCTTTAGGTTATGCAGCCTACTTTATTCTTCGTAAAAAAATTCAAACGGACCACTTAGGTGGTTTTTGGTGGGATTTATTCTTGATCCTGCCAATTGCGATTTTCTTTACTCAGACAGGTGAAACTCCATATTTAAAGTTTTTAGAGCATCCTAGTTTGGGAGTTGTCGTTCTAGGTTTAGGTTTGTTGAGTGCGATTGGCCTAGGAAGTTATATTTTAGCAAGTCGCTATTTACCCTTAATTATTTTTGGTTTACTGGGGTATTTGGAGCCTGTTTTATTGGCATTCGCGTCGTTGGTGCTTGGTGAAAAAATCAGCTCAGGTGAATGGTTAACTTATATTCCAATTTGGTTGGCAGTATTGGTATTGGTAATTGAAGGAGCATGGCATCTGTATCAACAACGACAGCGTAAGCAGCATTTACATCTAAATGTGAAACAATATTCAAAGCGAATCAATTTTGATGATCAAAGTTAAAGTTTAGGAATTGATTACAAACAAGAGAAAGCTATCAATAAAACTGCTATGAGAATGATTTAAATTACACGTATTATGATGATTGAAAAAGACTTTTACCTAAAATCACAAAAATAATTATAGGTATTTTATGAATTTATAGTGAATTAGGACAAAATCTTAGCTCAATTAACAGCTTTTGATTCAATCTTGATGATAATTCCATTACAATTATGGCGTTTTAAAAATTCACGCCCAGTATAGATATTAAATTTGAGGACGTAACTGTGAGCAAAGACACTATCGTTGCCCTACACGCAGAACATCAAGGCCGTTGGAAAAACCGTGAAGAAATCGCGGAACGCATGATTGCTTTGATTGGTCAATTATACCGTGAGAAAAATATTGTTGTTTCTGTTTACGGTCGTTCTTTAATAAACCGTTCAGTGATTCAAATTTTAAAATCACATCGCCGTACACGTATGCTTGATGTAGAACTTTCAGTTGTTCATACCTTCCCAATTTTGGAAGCGTTAATGAAAATTGAAAACATTGGTTCTGCTGAAGTAGACATCGGTAAACTTGCTGTTGAATATAAAAATCAAGGTGGCGATGTAGATGCATTTGTTGCAAATGCCGTTGCTTCGATTCAAGGTAAAGCAAAATCTGAACAACCTAAAGATGTCGTTCTTTACGGTTTTGGTCGTATCGGTCGTATCTTGGCCCGCTTAATCATTAGCCAATCTGGTTTAGGTCGTGGTTTAAGCCTTAAAGCAATCGTTGTTCGTAAATCATCTGATGGTGACTTAGCAAAACGTGCTTCATTATTACGTCGCGATTCTATTCACGGTACTTTTGACGGTACAATTTCTGTTGATGAAGAAAACGAAGCAATCATTGCAAACGGTCAATTCATTAAAGTGATCTATGCTTCAAGCCCAAGCGAAGTAGATTACACAGCTTATGGTATTGAAAATGCGCTTCTTATCGACAATACAGGTAAATGGCGTGATGCTGAAGGTCTAAGCCAACACTTGAAATGTGCAGGTATTGCACGTGTAGTCTTGACTGCACCAAGTAAAGGCGAGATGAAGAACGTTGTATACGGAGTAAACAATACAGATATCCTAGATGAAGACAAAATCATCTCTGCTGCAAGCTGTACTACGAACGCAATTACACCTGTATTAAAAGTTTTAGATGACAAATACAAAGTATTAAATGGTCATGTTGAAACAGTTCACTCATTCACAAACGACCAAAACTTAATTGATAACTATCACAAGGCTGACCGTCGTGGTCGTGCTGCGACATTAAACATGGTTATTACTGAAACAGGTGCTGCGAAAGCGGTTGCGAAAGCATTACCAGGTCTTAAAGGTAAGTTAACAGGTAACTCTGTACGTGTTCCTACGCCAAACGTTTCACTTGCAATCTTGAACTTAAACTTAGAGAAAGAAGTTGATCGTGAGGAAGTGAATGAATACATTCGTCAAATCTCGATTAATTCTAGCCTACAAGGTCAAATTGGTTATACCAACTCGACTGAAGTTGTATCGAGTGACTTTATTGGTTCACGTACTGCAGGTGTGTTTGATGCGCAAGCAACAATCACTTCTGGTACGCGTTTAACAGCATATGTTTGGTACGATAACGAAGTGGGTTATAGCTGCCAAGTATTGCGTATCGCTGAACAAATGTGTGGCGTAAGCTATACAAAAATTCCAGCTGAAACAAATGCATAATTTGTGAAGGTTGAAAAAAGGAGCTGATTTAAAGCTCCTTTTTTTATGCTTAGTTATATCTAAAATATTGTATTTTAATTTACCGTATGTTTAATTATGCTTCTAATAAATAAAAGTGCTTCATAATGAAAAAATATATATTCACTATTTTAGTTGCAAGTATCAGCTTGCATATACAAGCAAATCCTCAAACTTTTGATTTAACGCCAGTTTTACAAGATCGTTATGAAAAAGATTGTGCAGTTCGCTCTGATTATGACTTATATAAATTTCCTAATATTTCGAAAAAACTACAAGCTTATGTGGTCAAGAATGAATTGGAAGAAGAACCTGCCTTTGTTAGTAATGTTTTTATATTGAAAAATGTGGAATATCGGGGTGTACCCGTTACTAAGATAGAGTTCTCGTATGGGAATCTAGCTAAACAAATTAATCAAGCTTTATATTTCGATCTTTCAACCGCAAAAGCGAAACAGAGCTTTAGTAAAATTCAATTTAAACGTAAGCAAACTAAAGCAGATGCAAGTCTAGACATTACCAAAGAGGGGAATATGACATCTGTATATTGCTCTTGGACAGATCAAAAAAACTAGATACCGTCTTTGGAGATGTTTAAAACATAACTACTCATTATTAATCTTAATCGTACAAAATAAGGGCTGAACAACATACATAAATGAATGAAAATAACTGCATAGGATAATAGTTCGATAGGGATATGTCATTGTTGCAGTTGAAGCGTTTATTTGCAGTTTTTGCTCTTATTGTTGTCGCAAACTTATGTGGTGTATATATTGCCATGTGGGTATTTAAACATTTTAATATTTATATTCCATTGAAAAATCAAGATGTCGCAATTGATTTACAGGAACCCCTACAAGTAAGCGTAAAGGTTAAAGATGCTTTAAATGTCGATGTAAATGGGCGCGTTGATGCAAAAATTCCAATTGATGAGCAACTCAATGTTCCTTTAACTCAAACACTCACCCCCCGAGTTTATTTCGATAACTTAGTTCCAATTAGTACTACAATTCCTGTAAAAGAAACCATTAAAGTAAATCAAAGTTTACCGATTGATACCAAGGTTCAAGTCAAGATTTTGGGTCAGGATGTCACTTTACCGTTAAAGGGTTCAATTCCTTTAAATTTAGATGTTCCAATTGATATTCAAGTACCATTACAACAGAAAGTACATTTAAAATTCGATGCACCTGTTCGCACTGTTTTGAAAGAAAACTTAAATATTCCTTTGAAAGCTCAGCTAAATGCCAATATTCCAATTCAAGGAAAATTAAATGTTCCTATTACATCGGAACTTAATGCTTCGGTAGATGTGAAAAATACATTGCCAGTAAAAATCGCGAAGGGAGAGCTGAAAATTCCCTTATCATCAATGCGTTTAAATCGGATTGAAGACCAGCACGTAGGAGTACCTAATACACAGCAACCTATTAAAGGTGAATGATGCTGATGATGAAATCTATTAAGAGTTTATTGATTAGCTTTGTCATACTCACGACTTTGGTTGCAATCTTGTTTTGGTTTTATCTTAATATCCAAGCATCGCTGATTGTTTCTGCTCAGCAAACTGATATTCGTTTGCCAGCATCACTTGCCACTAAAATTCAAGTCGGTGAACATTTACGTGTCCGATCCGAAGGGATGTTAAAAACTGCTGTTGCTATTGATCGAAATTTACAACTGCCTTTAAAAGGTAAATATTTGGCTGACTTAAGTTTTGAAGTAGAAACACCGATTACCGTGAACATCAATTATGAAACGTTGTTAAAAGTTGATGAAGTGATGCCTGTTCAGACCACGACGGATTTAATTTATCAGAGCAAATTATTGCCAAAATTTCCCCTAAATCTAGATGTGCCTGTGAAATTGGATATTCCCTTTCAACTTAAACGTAGTTATACCATTCCTGTAAAAATAGTATTTAATGGACCTGTTTACTTTGCATTTGATGAATCAGTAAATTTGCCGATTAAACATGAATTTAAAACGAATTTTTATATGAATGATGCGATTAATATGAGCAATATTTCATCTTTTAATGCGCTTATGTTTAATTCAGTTCAACAGACCAAAGCAAATTTAGATATGCAAATGGATTTGCCATTAAAGAATGTGCATCCTTAATTTTTGAGATATTTGAATTATATCTTGAGTGATTGGTTAAATTCTAAATTTCATATTACTAGGTGTAATATTTACTAAATACTGAATTTCTTCAACATTTGCACAGAATTCATTTGTTGTTTAATAAAATTCATGCAGAGCTGAGTAAATCTATTCGAGAAATTTATTAAAATGTGGCAAAATAGTCCGCTTTTAAGAATTTAGAGGATTGGCACATGCGCTTTGTTGATGAAGCAGTCATAACCGTAGAGGCTGGCGACGGTGGCAATGGCGTAGCCAGTTTTCGCCGTGAAAAATTTATCCCTTTTGGTGGTCCAGATGGTGGAGACGGGGGGCGTGGAGGAAGTGTTTATATCCAAGCCGATGATGACACAGGTACGCTCGTAGATTATCGTTATACGCGTCGATTCCGCGCTGAACGTGGTAAAAATGGTCGTGGTGCAAACTGTTCAGGTCGCGGTGGTGAAGATGTTGTTTTAAAAGTACCTGTGGGTACAACCATTGTTGATATTGAATCTGGTGACATTATTGGTGACTTGGTTGCCGATGGTCAACGTGTCAAAGTAGCTAATGGCGGTGATGGTGGTTTAGGTAACACGCACTTTAAGTCTTCAACGAATCGTTCTCCACGTAAATGCACTCATGGTATCAAAGGTGAATACCGCGAAGTACGTTTAGAGTTGAAAGTACTTGCAGATGTTGGCTTGTTGGGTATGCCAAATGCAGGTAAATCAACGTTTATTCGTGCAGTTAGTGCGGCAAAACCAAAAGTTGCGGATTATCCATTTACCACTATGATTCCTAACCTTGGGGTGGTTGATGCAGACCGTCATCGTTCATTCGTCATGGCCGATATTCCAGGTCTGATTGAAGGTGCAGCAGAAGGTGCAGGTCTTGGGATCCGCTTTCTTAAGCATTTGGCACGTACTCGTATCCTGTTGCATATTGTTGATGTTCAACCGATTGATGGTTCAGATCCAGCGCATAACGCCAAAGCAATTTTGGGTGAGTTAGTGAAATTCTCGCCAACTTTGGCAAAGCTCCCTGTGGTTCTTGTCTTGAACAAACTTGACCAACTTCCTGAAGAATCAAGAGAAGAGTGGTGTCAGCATATTCTTGATGAATTGCAATGGGAAGGTCCTGTTTTTAAAACTTCTGGTTTGATGTCAGAAGGGACGAAAGAAGTTGTTTATTACTTGATGGATCAGATCGAGCAACAGCGTGAGCGTGAAGTTGAAGATCCTGAGTATGCAGCAGAAATGAAAGCATTCCGTGAGCAGCTTGAGGCTGAGACACGTGAACAAACCATCGCAGCAAAAGAAGCTTATCGTGCTATGCGTAAGGCTCAGCGTGAAGCTGGCTTAGAAGACGATGAAGATGATTTTGATGACGATGAGGATGAAGGCGGCGTAGAAAGCATTTACGTTCGTGATTAGTGAACCGAGGAAAAAATGATAGAAGTGGTCGATGGGCAACGTCAGCTCAATGCGTGTAAACGAATCGTTGTTAAAATCGGATCATCTTTACTCACTGCAAATGGGCAAGGGTTAGATTTAAATGCAATTTCGCATTGGGCGAAACAAATTGCGGATCTACACAATGCTGGGCACGAAATTATTTTAGTGTCTTCAGGTGCGGTTGCGGAAGGGATGGTACGCATGAAACTTGCGAGTCGACCCACTGATTTACCCAGTTTGCAAGCTTGTGCTGCTATTGGTCAAATGGGTTTAATCCATACGTGGTCAAGCGTATTGGATCAACATGGGATTCAAACAGCACAAGTCTTACTCACGCATGACGATCTTGCGGATCGTCGTCGTTACCTCAACTCTTGTGATGCTTTGCAAAACTTGATCGATTGGCGTGTGATTCCTGTCATTAATGAAAATGATACAGTATCTACCGATGAGATTCGTTTTGGTGATAATGATACTTTAGCTGCAATGGTGGCAGGGCAGGTTCAGGCTGAGCTGTTGATTATTTTGACAGATCAGCAAGGCATGTTCGATTCTGATCCACGTAGTAATCCAAATGCCAAGTTATTTTCTTCAGTTCGTGCATTAGACGATACTTTATTTGAAATGGCGGGTGGTGGTGGTGTTTTAGGTCGCGGTGGTATGGTGACTAAAGTTCGTGCAGCACGTCTTGCAGCGAAGTCTGGTTGCCCAACTCTGATCGCAAGTGGTGAAAGTGACCATGTGTTGGCTCGTTTAATGGCGGGTGAGATGCTTGGAACATTATTTACAACTGATAATGACCGTGTGACCGCTCATCAACAATGGCTTGCAGCTCATTTGCAAACCGCAGGTCGTTTAGTGATAGATGATGGTGCTGTTGAAGCAATTAAACTCAAGCATCGTAGTTTATTACCTGTTGGTGTGAAAGCCATTGAAGGTCATTTTGATCGCGGTGATGTGGTTGAATGTGTTGATAAGAATGGTGCTCGTATTGCTGTTGGTCGTGTGAATTTTAGTTCTCGTTCAGCAGAAATGGTGAAGGGTTTACCTTCTGAGAAAGTCTACCAAGTTTTAGGTGAGGCACGTTCTTTAGAAATGATTCATCGAGACCACATGGCAATTTACTAAATACAAATATAAAAAAAGCTCGCTTAGGCGAGCTTTTTTACGTTCGTTCTATATTGGGACTAACTCTTAGGGCATCAAATTTTAATTCTGGAAGTGATTTATTTTCTCCCATCATGTACGGGTGGTCAGCCAATGACAACATATCCAGATCTTCTTCGCTATTTCCATAAGCATAGATATATTGATAGTCCTCTAAATTGTATTGTTGCAAAATCCGTAATTTTTTCTGTTCACGGCTACAATCTTGAGAGCGATAACGACCTGTTAAAGTACCATTCTTAATTTCTGTTTGTGTACAAATCAACTCAATATTAAGCAATTCACAGATTGGTGCTAAATATAAATCGACTGATGCAGAAACAAGAACAATATGATCACCACGTTGTTGATGGAGATAAAGCTGCTTCAGTAAAGCTGGATCTAATTGTTTTATTAATTTTTGCGCATATTCATCAACCAAATTTTCTACAAATGTGGCGGAGATACCTTCAAACATCGTTTGAAATAATCGAGGTCTCATCGCATGTGCAGGATATAAGCGTAAATAATAGGCTTGAATCCAAGGTAATATGGTTAAGCCTTTTTTTACAATGTGACGCTTTGATAGGGTAAAGAAAATAAATCCCGTAAAACTATCTTTAGGATAGAGCGTGCCATCAAAGTCAAATAAAGCAAGATTTATAGTTTTATGCGTTTGGCTCTTTGCATGCATGTCTCATATCGTCCATTTACACGGCTTGCAAACCAGTTTGTATTGTAATCACGACTCAGTTTTGGTCCTGAAATAACGACTTGTGGCATGGTTGCATAAATTGGTTCTTTTTTGGTTTTATTTTGATATAGCTTTTGTACAGCTAAATAAGTTTGAGTATCTTCAAATTTTTTCTCTTTCTCTTTTTTCAAATCATCACGAATTTGGCGTGGTGTCACTAAAATATTATTTTGAGCAAAAACAGCAATAAGCTCTTTTTCACTTTGGCTTTGAGTTGATTTCACATCGCCATCTTTGCTGTAAAGTAATAGATCACCATCGAGACTGATTTCAGTCTTGGTGAGTGCATTTAACATGCTTTGAAACGCTGCATTTCGACTTGAGTAAACACCAGAATTGTAGTCTGCAAAGCGATAGATTGCTTTGTCATAATCAGCAGGATATTCCATTAATCGATGAATACCATAGTATAAACCCCCATATTGGGTATACAGATCATTACGCAATTCGGCAATACTACCACTTTGGCGTTTATGTTCTTTGGCGTAATTAATATGGACTTGCATTGAACCCAATGTTGTAATTGGATTCATTTTTTCCCCTATATCTTGTCCAACGAGTTTCGCTGCACCCGTTAATGCACTGACATGATAATGTTTTGACATGTAGTCGAAAATCTCACGGTAGAGCAAATCCAGCTCACGCTCCGTTTTAACTTTACGCATTTGACTCATGTAATTATTTTCTGGAGAAGGTTGATTTTTGAGTACGTCCTCAAAATAGCCTGCAACTGTTCCACCTATGGTTTCACCCAACTTTGCTTCAAATTTTTCTTTGAGTCGAGTATTAATTTCTTGTACTGCCTTTTCTCCAAGTCCTGGGACGGCTGGATCAGCAACAAAGTTAGATTCCTGATCTACAACAGCAACAATACTACACACATTTTCCTTGGATCTAGGAATACTGAGTTGTTGCATGATATCAAAAATATCTTGCGCCCATGACTGGCGATCATTTACACGGGGGGGAAGCACTTTCTTAATTTGTTCTGCTTCCATTTCTGGTTCTTTACCATTAGACCACCATGCTTTATCTCCACAAGCTGTTAAGCTGAGACATGCAGTGAGGATGCCCATAATTTTTAATAAAGGACGAGTAGGGAATGATTTATTCATAATCAGAACAACACCACATAAAAAGATGAGTCAAATGGGCGAATGAAGTATACTATGTTGCTCAGAATTTGTAAGAATATATATGTATATTGGTTCATATCAACTGTCAAATAATTTGATTGTTGCACCTATGGCAGGCGTAACAGATAGACCCTTTCGGACACTATGTAAATATTTTGGCGCAGGTCATGCCGTAAGTGAAATGATGGCGGCTGATAAAACCTTACGTATGAGTAAGAAAAGTTTATATCGGGCAAATTTTGATGGCGAACTTGCGCCAATTTCAGCACAAATCGCGGGTTCTGACCCAGAGCAACTCGCGGAAGCTGCTCGTTATCAAGTCGCTAACGGCGCACAAATCGTTGATATCAATATGGGTTGTCCAGCCAAAAAGGTTTGTAACAAGTTGGCTGGTTCAGCATTATTACAAGATGAAGATTTAGTAGCCCGAATTCTGGATGCGGTGGTTGCGGCAGTGGATGTGCCAGTGACTTTAAAAACCCGACTAGGATTTTTAAATGGTCATGAAAATATTTTGCGTGTGGCAAAACGTGCTGAAGAATCTGGAATTGCAGCTTTAGCCTTACACGGTCGCACGCGTGAAGATATGTATTTGAACACAGCACGTTATGAGCTGATTAAGCAGGTAAAAGAACTGATTAATATTCCATTGATTGCCAATGGTGATATTGATAGTCCTGAGAAAGCTAAATATGTACTAGACTATACTGGCGCAGACGCGATTATGATCGGACGTGCTGCACAAGGTCGACCATGGATATTTCGAGAAATTGCCCATTACTTAAAAACAGGTAAACACTTGGCAGCGCCTGATATTGCTGAAGTTAAAGCTGTGCTATTAGGGCATTTATCAGAATTATATCAATTCTATGGCGAATATTCTGGTTGTCGTATTGCGCGCAAGCATATTGCTTGGTACACCAAAGGTTTACGTTCGAGTAATGAATTCCGCCAAAATATGTATAAAGTGGAAAATACTGCTGATCAGGCAAAAGTTGTAGAGGCATATTTTAATCAATTGCTTGATCTAGGGCAGCGCATGAGTGATGTGGAAGTTGAACACGTAAATTTACTAGACATTAAATAGTGATGTGATTTTTATTGATTGAAAAGCCTATAATGATGAGTTTCATTACAGGCTTCCGATTATTCTAAATGTGCAGTGATTTTTTGCAGAATTTGGAAGATCACATCAAATTCACTTTGTAGAGGAGTGCTTTTACGAGTGACTAAAGCCAATGTGCGACTCGGGGCATCTTCAATTGATTTTACTGCAATCTCTTCATTGAAATGAATCATACTGTTTTTCAAGGCAATTTCAGGTAGCAGTGTAAAGCCAAGATCTGACGACACCATTTCCACTAAAGTTGGAAGTGAGCTTGCCTTCAAACGATGATCATTTTTGCGCTCACCCACAGGGCAGGCACTTAAGGTGTGATCTCGTAAACAATGACCTTCTTCGAGTAGCATCAGACGAGATAAATCTAAGTCATCCAACGAGTTTGCATTTGCTGTATTGCAGTCATCTTTATTATAAACAACGAATAAATTTTCTTTTGCAATTTCTGCAACTTTTAATCCACGAGTATCAAATGGAAGTGCCAGAACAATCATATCTAAATTGCCATGTTCTAGCTTTTCTACGATTTTCTCACTTTGAGCTTCGTGTAAATGAAGCTGAATCTTAGGCAGTTGTCGATGCACTTCATCAAGTAGTTGAGTCAAAATAAATGGTGCAATCGTAGGAATAATACCGAGATGTAAATCACCTGTTAATGGTTCACTCATTTCTCTACTTAGGCGCATTAAATCTTGTGCATCAGCAAGTAATACTCGTGCACGTGCAACGACTTGTTCTCCTAAAGGGGTTAAACGAACGTTTTGACGATCACGCTCAACTAGGACGCCACCTAAGAGGCGCTCTAGTTCCATGATACCACCCGACAAAGTAGACTGAGTGACAAATGAACGGCGCGCAGCTTCAGTAAAATGTAAAGTTTCTGACAACGTAACTAAATACGATAGCTGTCTTAATGAGGGTAATGCAGCCATAGAGTCCTAGTGTGATGATCTAAAGTGATGAGCAAACAAACCGCTAAGTTGTGGAATGAAGTGAGCAGGAATATCATGCCCCATTCCTTGAATTAATTCAAATTTAGCACCAGAAATCGCCTTTGCAACAGCTTTCCCGTGACTTGGTGGTAATAAACGATCTTTTGAACCATGTACAACCAAAGTCGGTTGAGTAATATTTTTGTTCAATGGTAACAAAGAACCTGTACATAATATTGCTAAAAACTGTTGAAGTACACCCGCTGGGTAAAAACTACGGCGATATAGTTTACGAATGGTTTGAATTGCTTCAACTTGATTCACATAACCTGGTGATCCAATAATATGAAATACTTTCAAACTATGATTCACGATCGCATCTTCGTCATGTGCTTCAGGTTTACCTAATAAACTGAAAAGTTGTTTTGGAAACGGTGGTGGTAGGAAGGGTTGATTGTTACTGGTAAATAATAATCCTACTTTCTCAACTTTTTCTGGATATTTCGCTGCCACGATTTGAGAGATCATGCCACCCATTGAAGCGCCTATGAGATATGTTTTTTCAAGTCCCAATTGGTCGATTAACATCGAAACATCATCAGCCATATCATATAAAGTGTAAGGTGCACCTTCGTTACCAAGCCCGACGATGAAGCGACTCATGAGTTTCATGGTATTGAGGCGTTTTCTTTTTTCACGAATTTTTGAAGATAAACCAATATCACGATTATCAAAACGGATAACGCGGAAGCCTTGATCAATCAATGATTTACAAAAGAAGTCAGGCCAAAACAGCATTTGAGCACCTAAACCCATAATCAATAGAATTGTTGGGTGTTCTGGATTGCCGCCCATTTCAACATGCAGTTCAATACCATTACCTAAAGTGACTTTGGTTTCTTGCATAAATGGAGCATAAGGTGACACATTAAATTGTAAAGCACTGTTCATGGCATTCATTCCGAATTGAATTCTTTTTATAGAATTAGAGTCTGCTAGAAATTCCTTTCTCAACAGACTCTAATTTAAACCTTAAACTTGTGCTGGAATCAAGTCTGGAACAAGTTTGGTTAAAGTTAAACGTTGTTTGCTTGCGGTCGCACCTAAAAGCACAAAACCTCTTAATGTGCCTTCACCATCTGCTGCTCTAGCAAGCATACCATCTTCAAACTCTTCAGTTTCCCAATTCACGTCCACACCAATTGGTACTGGTAATACAGTTAATGGTGCGGCAGGTGTTTTTACCGCAACTGGCATTGCAGGGTAGTGTACAGCAGTACTTTGCCCGCTCAGTGTTTTTGCTAATGCACGTGCTTGTTGCATGATTGGCATAACATATGGCAGTAATGTTCCATTCACTTCTGCACAGTCCCCAACAGCGTAAATATCTGCTTGATTAGTTTCAAGTAAGGTATTGGTAATAATACCGCGACTTGTTTGAATATCTGCAGCTTTTGCTAAAGATATATTTGGCTGTAAACCAATCGCTGAAAGAACGATATCTGCGATTAAAGTCTGACCTGTTGCTAAAGTCACTTCGTAATCTTCACCATCATTGATTTTCGTTACTTTTTCAACAGTGGTCGACAATGCGAATTTAATACCCGCTTGTTCTAAGTTTGTTTTAAATGCTTCAGCAACGTGATTTGGTAGCAAGCGACCAAGTGGTTGTGGTGCAAGATCAATTACTGTGACATCGTAGTTGCTATGTAATAAATCATTGGCAAATTCACAGCCAATTAACCCAGCGCCGAGAATCACAACGCGTTTATCTTTACGTTTTGCTAAATTTTCACGGAATGTACGGTAGTCGATCAAGGAGTTCACGACATGAATATCATCACTACCATCACCAGCAATTGCTAAACGAATTGGGTTTGCACCCACTGCAAGGACCAGTTTTGAGTAAGGTTGAGTGAAAATTTCACCATTTTTTTCTAAAGTGATTTCATGTTGTTCAGCATTAATTTCTTTCACCAAGGTTTCAGCTTCAATACGCATATTCAGTTGCGTTGCCATTTTAGCTGCATCACCTAGGGCAATTTGTTCAGGTGCTTTATTACCTGCAAATGCATTAGATAATGTTGGTTTTGCATAATTTACCGCATCATCTGCGCAGATCATAACGAGTTCTTGTTCTGGGCTTAGTTTGCGAAACTCACGTGCAACAGTATAGCCTGCCATGCCCGATCCGATGATGACGATAGGATGCATTATATTCTCCAATATTTCTTTCAATAAAAACAAACGATAGGAAAAAAAAGACCATGATCATGATCACGGTCTTTTTGATCTATTTAGATTTCAATCATTTCAAAATCAGCTTTTGAAACGCCGCAATCTGGGCAAGTCCAATCATCAGGGATATCTTCCCATTTAGTACCTGCTGCAATGCCGTCTTGTGGCCAACCATCTGCTTCGTCGTAAATCCACCCACAAACGATACATTGATATTTTTTCATGTGACTCTCCAAACTGATAGGTATGCTCAAATTGCCTTTCAGTAAAACTATTCCATAATGTCGCTACGATCGCTGTAATACAACAAACTTGTGTTGATCAGGAGTTAGATTTTTACGCAGAACGCCATTTAAGTAAAGTAAATGCAAGAGTTTAATCATTTATGTAAAAAGTGGAATGGCAATTTGTTCTGAAAGTCTTGTTATTTGAGCAATTACTCTAATTTTTTATAGATCTGTATATCTCTATAGCATTTTAAAAACAGTAAAAGTATAAATATAAGATGGGTGAAAAGTAACCATTTAATATTAAAAGATCAAAATAACACCAAAATTATGGAGAAAACAAAAATGCAGACTTTATCTTACGATATTGAAATTAAGGCTTCGAAGCAAAAAGTATGGGAAATATTATGGCAAAAAGAAAGTTACCAAGCTTGGACACAGTTCTTTTCTTGTAGTTCAAAGATGCAATCCGATTGGAAAGTAGGCGGTAAAACCTATTTCTATGATGCCAAAGGCGATGGCATGATTTCAATTATTGAGCGTTTGGATGAGCCGAATGTCATTATATTTAAGCATATTGGAATGATTCAAAATGGACATGAGGATACAGAAAGTGATGAAGTTAAAACATGGGCAGGTGCATTAGAAAAGTATATGTTGTTCGATTTAGATCACTGTACCCAAGTACATGTTGAGGTGGATATTCAACCCGAATACATTGAAATGATGAATCAAGGTTTTGAACGAGGATTGGCGATAGTTAAACAATTAGCTGAGCAATAGAAATCATTTTAAGTACATATTTATTGCAAGATAAAAGTATTATTTTCGCTTTGAAATTGATAAATCTTTGCTTTTTTCACGATTGTGTGACTGAAATGGTGCGAAAATGGGCTTTGATCTGCTATTCTATGCCACTTCAATTTTACTTAAATCGAGGCAGAGATGACGCAACAAAACGCTCAATCGACTTCTGAACAAACACTTTCCGAAAACGATTTAATCGCACAGCGTCATGCCAAGTTAAAGCAAATCCAAGAGACTGCCAAACAATGCGGTAAGAGTCCTTGGCCGAATACCTTTAAACGTGAGCACTATACAGGTGACTTACAAGAACAATTTAAAGATCAAGATAAAGCACAAATTGAAGGTGCTGAAAAAGTTTATGTAAAAGTCGCGGGTCGTGTCATGTTGAACCGTGGATCATTTATTGTGATCCAAGATATGACAGGTCGTATCCAACTTTATGTAGATCGTAAAGGTTTGCCAGCAGACGTTTTAGAAACGATTAAAAGCCTAGATCTTGGCGATATTATTGCCGCTGAAGGTTATATCGGACGTTCAGGCAAAGGTGACCTATATGTACACCTCGAAGGATTTGAACTATTAACCAAATCACTTCGTCCGCTTCCAGATAAATTCCATGGTTTAACGGACACAGAAGCGAAATATCGCAAACGTTATTTAGATTTGATCGTCAATGAAGAAACACGTAAGACTTTTGAAATTCGTGCCAAAGTGGTTGCAGGTATTCGTGCGTTCTTAACCAATGAACGTTTCATGGAAGTTGAAACACCAATGATGCATGTGATCCCGGGTGGTGCATCTGCAAAACCTTTCGTAACACATCATAATGCATTGGATATGGAACTCTATTTGCGTATTGCGCCAGAGTTGTACTTAAAACGCCTTGTGGTAGGTGGTTTTGAGCGTGTGTTTGAAATCAACCGTAACTTCCGTAACGAAGGGGTATCAACACGTCATAACCCTGAGTTTACAATGATTGAGTTCTATCAAGCCTACGCTGATTATAAAGACTTGATGGCATTAACTGAGAATATGCTTGAAAAACTCGCAATTGATATTTTAGGTTCTACCGATGTGCCTTATGGTGATGAAGTGTATAGCTTCAAAGGTCCATTCAAGAAAATATCAATGTTTGACGCTATCCTTGAGCACAATCCAGACTTTACGCCTGAAAATGTAAATGATCGTGAGTTCTTGGCTAAATTTACTCAAGATGTGTTGAAAGAAAAAGTGAAGCCTGGTTTTGGTTTAGGTAAATTACAAACAATCGTGTTTGAAGAAACTGTAGAAACAAAATTACGCCAACCAACATTCATTACAGAGTATCCAGCTGAAACCTCACCACTAGCTCGTCGTAATGATGATAATCCACATATTACAGATCGTTTTGAGTTCTTTATTGGTGGTCGTGAGTTGGCAAATGGTTTCTCTGAGTTAAATGATCCAATTGATCAGGCTGAGCGTTTCCAAGCACAGGTTGAAGAAAAAGATGCTGGTGATGATGAAGCTATGCATTATGATGCAGACTTCATTGAAGCATTAGAATATGGTTTGCCACCTACAGCAGGTCAAGGGATTGGTATTGATCGTTTGGTTATGCTATTTGCTAATGCGCCAAGTATTCGTGATGTATTGTTATTCCCGCATATGCGCCGTAAAGATTAATTTTAAGTTGAATAAAAATAGCCACATCTAATTTGTGGCTATTTTTTTAACTGTAATTTATTGGTTATTTTGTTTGCAGTTCTTTTGCGAGTTTTTGAGCGGCTTGCATAATTTTAGGTGTTAACTCACCCATTTGTTGCTGACCAATTTTCAGACTTTTTTGCATTACAATAGGTAATTTATTAATTGTCGATTGACCAACAGGTGTTTTATAAAATTCAAGCATGCCGTTGATTTCTTCTTGGGTAAATTCTTCAACATATAGTTGAATCATTTCAGGCTCTAATTTAGCCCAAGTAAAATCCTGTTTTACAATGTTTGCAATATCTTGATTAAAATTCTCAATGGCTTTCTTTTGTTTAGCATTGAGTTCTTGTCCTTGAGTGGCTTGTTCAATACTTGAAGCCATAATTTGGTGGACATATTGGCTTGATTGATCGATTAACTGTTCAGATTTAGTGACTTTTAATAGCTCTTTTACCGACTCTTTTGATGCCTGTTGAGCAAAAGTAGGCATGGAAATCAATGTGCCGATTATAAGGCTTAGAATAAACTTTCTCATTATCTAGTTTCAAGGTTACTATAGAAAGTCTAGATGGTACTCAGCCATCTCTTTTATTGTCAATTTCTTATTACATGTTAATAAATGTAATTGTTTGGTTTGATGATTGAAAAAAAAGCATAAAAAAACGATGATGTGCTAATGAATAAATTTGAGAACAGTTAGGGTATGTTTGTAAAAAAATCGCTTTATATCGCATTATTTTCGGCTATTTCAGCTACTACTTTTGCACAAGGGCTTGTATTGAATGATGCAAACTTACGCACTGACTTAAATTGGTTAAATCAGCAAGGTGTTATACATATCAGTACTTCAACTTGGCCGTTGAGTGGTGATGAAATTCAACGAGCTTTGTCGCAAGCAAAAGTGGCAAATAATACACAGCAAAAAGTCATCAATTCCGTAAAGAATGCACTTCAAGCCGATAATGAAACCGTAAAAGTTGGTTTGCATGCGGCTACTGATTTAAAAACTATTCCTCAAACATTTGGTGAGAATCAAAAATCACAATATCAAGCAGCCCTTGAATTTAATGCGGGGGGGGAAAGCTGGGATGCCAAACTGCGTGTTAATGGTGAGAAAGATCCTTTAATTGATAATGGTCATGATGCCAATGTTGAAGGTTCATATATTGCAGGAAAGCTTTGGAATCAATGGTTAATTGCTGGTCAAATCCCTACTTATTGGGGGCCTGGACATGATGGAAGTTTGATCCGTGGTGATGCTAGTCGTCCTGTTTATGGGGTGACTGTTCAAAGAGCAAATCAAAATGCATTTGAATCAAAATGGTTATCATGGATTGGACCTTGGCAATATCAGGCTTTTGCAGGCCAGTTAGATGATTACAAAGCTGTACCTGATGCTAAATTAATTGGTTTACGTTTAACAGCTCGTCCATTTCCAGCATTAGAAATTGGTGCTTCACGTGCCATTCAATGGGGAGGTGATGGTCGACCTGAAAGTTTAAGCTCACTTTGGGATGCCATTACAGGAACAAAAGACAATGGCGGTACTGGTAAAGAAGATCCATCTAATCAGATTGCAGGATTTGATGGTCGGTTATTTTTACAACCTTTATTGAACGTTCCAGTCAGTTTGTATGGTCAGTTTATTGGTGAAGATGAAGCCGGTGGATTACCTGCAAAATATATGTATCTCGGTGGTGCAGATTTTTCTTCAATTTATAAAGATATGCCATATCAATTATATGCAGAATGGGCTGACACGCGTACCAATGGCGAGGTAAGACGTATTTCTTATGCCCATACTATTTATAAAGACGGCTATTACCAGCACGGTTTCCCATTAGGACATGCGATTGGTGGTGATGGGCAAACATATTCTGTTGGTGGCGATATTCGTTTTGATGTGATGAATCGTCTAAGTGGACGTGTACTTTATGCCAAAGTGAATGAATCTAACTTGTTAATTAATGAGGCTTTCCCAAAACAAGACACCTTAAAAGGTTTAGATTTAACATGGACACATTATTTAAAGCCAACGATTCCATTGAAAATTAATGGTTGGGTGAGTGACTCTGATCTCAATGGTAATGATGGTGGTATTTCTGTTGGCGTTGAGATCCCATTAGAAAAAAATATGTTCCGTTTCTAATCTTAACTGAACAAAAAAGAAGCCGAATTCGGCTTCTTTTTTGTTTGATTTAATTTCATGTTATTTTTAACAGTCCTTCTTCTCTTTTCGAGCTATGCATATCACAATTTTGCATATTGATATGAAAAAACAAGCTAAAGAAGCTGTTCTAAATTATTATAATGGATAAACTTTACTAGATTGCTCATTTGTCCACTAGTAAGAATATCGATATCACGAAAAATTGGAGTTGTTATGATACTCGTTCCTCCACACGGTCTTCCAAGTGGTGGTTTAATACCACTTATAGATTTTATGGGTAACATTGATAAGGGGGGATATGTACATGACTGAAAATAGATTAACTCACCTCAAGCAACTTGAGGCAGAAAGTATTCATATTATTCGTGAAGTTGCAGCTGAATTTGAAAATCCAGTGATGCTTTATTCAATTGGTAAAGATTCAGCAGTCATGCTACATCTTGCCTTGAAAGCATTTTATCCTGCTAAGCTTCCTTTTCCACTCCTGCATGTAGATACGGGTTGGAAGTTTAAGGACATGATCTCATTCCGTGACAACATGGCAAAAACCCATGGCTTTGATTTGATCGTACATCAGAACAAAGAAGGTCGTGATGCAGGCATTAACCCGTTTGATCATGGTAGTTCAAAATATACCGACATCATGAAAACTCAGGGTTTAAAACAAGCATTAGATAAATATCAGTTTGATGCTGCGTTTGGTGGTGCACGTCGTGATGAAGAAAAATCACGTGCGAAAGAGCGTGTTTATTCATTCCGTGATACGAAGCATCGTTGGGATCCAAAAAACCAACGTCCAGAACTTTGGAATCTTTACAATGGTAAAGTGAACAAAGGTGAGAGTATTCGTGTTTTCCCTTTATCTAACTGGACTGAGTTAGATATTTGGCAATATATTTACTTAGAAAATATTCAACTTGTTCCTCTTTATTTCTCGGCTGTACGCCCAGTTGTAGAGCGTAGCGGTACGTTAATCATGGTCGATGATGAGCGTATGCGTTTAAAAGAAGGTGAAGTTCCTCAAATGAAATCGGTACGTTTCCGTACACTTGGTTGTTACCCATTAACAGGTGCAGTTGAGTCTGAGGCAGATACATTGCCTGAAATTATCCAAGAAATGCTTCTGGCTACCAGCTCAGAGCGTCAGGGTCGTATGATTGACCATGATGAAGCTGGCTCAATGGAAAAGAAAAAGCAGGAAGGTTATTTCTAATTTCCTTAAGCAAGCCCCTCTTTTAAAAGAGGGATTTAGGGAAATTACAAAATTCGATTTCAAATTTTGTGGAGTTTTGAGCAATGTCTCATCAATCAGATCTTATTAGCCAAGATATTTTGGCATATTTAAAACAGCACGAAAATAAAGACCTTTTGCGCTTCTTGACTTGTGGTAATGTCGATGATGGTAAGTCAACGCTAATTGGTCGTTTACTTTATGATTCAAAGTTGATCTATGAAGATCAATTGCAAGCAGTAACACGTGACAGTAAAAAAGTGGGAACAACAGGTGATGCACCTGACCTTGCTCTACTTGTCGATGGTTTGCAAGCTGAACGTGAACAGGGGATTACGATTGATGTAGCCTATCGTTATTTCTCAACTGAAAAGCGTAAGTTCATCATTGCAGATACACCAGGACATGAACAATACACACGTAACATGGCAACGGGTGCATCAACAGCTGATCTTGCGATTATTTTGATTGATGCGCGTTATGGTGTGCAAACGCAAACTCGCCGTCATACTTTTATTGCAAGTTTACTTGGTATTAAAAATATCGTTGTAGCGATCAATAAAATGGACTTGGTTGAGTTCTCTGAATCTCGTTTCAACGAAATTCAAGTTGAATATGATGCATTCTTAAGCCAGCTTGGTGAACGCCGTCCAGAGAATATTTTATTTGTACCGATCTCGGCTCTAAATGGCGATAACGTTGTTAATCCATCTGCAAGTACGCCTTGGTACAAGGGTCAAACCTTGATGAGCATTCTTGAGTCAGTGGAAATCAAGCGTGATTCGAACAAAAAAGAATTCCGTTTCCCCGTTCAGTATGTGAATCGTCCAAATCTTAATTTCCGTGGTTTTGCAGGTACGATTGCGCTTGGTGAAATTAACGTTGGTGATGAAATCGTTGCTTTACCTTCAGGTAAAAAATCAACGGTTAAAGAAATTGTCACTTTTGATGGAAATCTTGAACAAGCAATTGCAGGTCAAGCGGTTACTTTAACGTTAAATGATGAAATTGATATTTCACGTGGTAATGTTTTAGTTCGTGCAGGTGAACAACCGCTTATTTCGCGTAGTGTTCGTGCATCTGTCGTATGGATGAATGAACATCCATTGGTGAAAGGTAAACTGTATAACCTTAAAATTGGTACGCAAACTGTTCCTGCAAAAGTCAGTGCGATTAATTATCGTGTCAATGTAAATACACTTGAACATACTCAAGTTGAAGAGCTTGAGTTGAATGCAATTGCAGATCTTGTAATTGAGTTTGATGCTCCAGTGGTATTTGACCAATATCAAGACAGCCGTTATACAGGTTCATTGATCTTTATTGACCGCTTAAGCAACGTTACCGTTGGTGCGGGGATGATTGAAGCAGCAGTAGAATGGACTGCGCATAGCAATCCTGTAACTGCTGAAGATCGTGCGGCACGTTTAGGTCAGAAGCCTGCTGTGATTGGTGTTTCTGCACAGTTAATCGAGAATGCACAAGCTTTAGAAAGCTTATTGATTCAACAAGGTGTAGTTGCGATTGCAAAAGTTGGTTTAACGACTGAGCAAACTGTTTTATTGCGTGAAACAGGTGTAGTGGTTATTACAACAACTGTTGATGGTACAGATACCGATATTAATGCTGAAACAGTTGAAGAAGCAGCTGAAAAAATCGTGGAGTTAGTTCGTCTTTAATAGCTTAGACTGACTTCTAAAAGCCTGCTTATGCAGGCTTTTTTATTTTATAAATTCGAGATTTATATGTTTGAAGGTTCTTGATTCTTCGATTTAATTTAAAATAGTGATAAATATATCGGGCTGATATTTTTTTATTCTGTTTTGAAATGTCTTTTATGAGACAATAGTTCTTTGAATTATTGTCTAAGGACTCCCATGACTGAGCAAACTCCTGAATATTTAAGCGATATCGAAATTTTAGACATTTTACAGTCTATGAAAAAAGATAAGCTTGATGCAGAAGCGAACGAAATCATCCGTAATGGGGGTAAGGCCGGGCGTCAAGAAGCGCACAAGCAAGCTTTGGTTGCACTGAATACAAGTTTTGAAGATAAATTTGTAGAAGCAGTAACACTTGCATTAGGTTTAAATTCTGGACAAGCTAAAAAAATTCGTTATAAGAAAGATCGTATTCGTATTTTGAAAGTGCGAGGTATTGATTATCTCGCGATTGATGGGGCTGAAACAGCTCAAGTTCTGTCTCAGGTTGCTCAAGCAATTGTGCGTGAAGATTCAATAGTGACTCATGATCTGCATAACATCTTTCCATTTTGGAAAGAAGGATGGCCAATGGTTCAGTTCGATAATGCTTATAAAATCCTATCAGAAGACATAGCAATTCATTATCAAGCTACATTAGATCAATTAATTTCACTATATGGTGGAAATTAAATTATCTACGAAATCAAATAAATTATTATAAATAACAAGGATGTTAAATTTATGAGTTTGAATGTAGAGATGCCACATGAGGCATTAGAAGCTTTAAGATCAGGTCAGTTGATTGATGCAATCAAAATTACTCGTGAGAAAACTGGTCTTGGGTTGAAAGAATCCAAAGACTTGGTCGAACGATATTTAAAAGAGCATCCACAAGAGCAAGCACTAATTCAGGAGCAGTTAGCCCAACGCAGTCGTGGCGGAATCCAAATTTTTATTTTGATTTTCATCATATTGGTGATTTTAGTTTGGTTTTTGACCAGATAAATTAAGCCCTTAAAAGGGCTTAATTTTTATGAGTTATTCAGTTGTTGTTGAAGGCGGTTCATTTTCTAAGCTGGGAATAATTTGAGTGACCAGTAATTGATCGATTTTGTAATGGTCAATATCAACTACTTCAAACTTAAAACCCGCATATTCTACTGCATCAGCTGGACGTGGAATTTTGCGTAAACGATACATGATGAAACCAGCAATCGTTTCATAATTTTCATTTTCAGGAAATTCCTCAATTTCCAATACATGTTTCACATCTTCAATTGGGGTGCTACCATCAATCAGCCATGAGTGGTTATCACGCTTAATAATTTGTTGATCTTCTTCCATTGGTGTTACCCAATCACCCATCACAGTAATCATGATGTCGCTGAGAGTAATTACGCCAACCACCAAGGCATATTCATTAATAACGACCGCAAATTTTTCTTTGGTTGAACGGAAGCGATCTAGTAATTCTGAAAGTGTTAATGTGTCTGGAATAATAAGAACAGTACGGATTGTTGATTCATTAAGCTGAAGGAGAGATTGATTGTTTAAGATACGAACCAAAATGTCTTTGGTATCAACATAACCAATGACTTGGTCAATTTGTTCGTTACAGACTAAAAACTTGGAATAGGGATATTCGGCTAATTTCTGGCGAATACTATTCTCATTTTCTTTTAAAGTGAAATAAACCACATTTTCACGCGTGGTCATACTTGATGGTACTGTGCGTTCTTCGAGTTCAAAAACATTCTCAATGAAGTGGTGTTCTTGTTTTTGTAGTACACCAGCTTGAGCTCCTGCATCCATGACAGCAGAAATATCATCAAACGTAATATTGTCATCACGAATGGTATTTACTTTAAATAATCGGAACAACAAGTTTGCAATTGCATTGATTCCCCAAGCTAAAGGCTTACAAATTTTGATAAAAACTTGAATGGGCTCAATAACGCTAATGGAAATTTTTTCTGGAGCGATCATTGCCAAACGTTTTGGCATTAGATCCGCGAACAAAATAAAAAGAGAAGTTACTAAAGTGAAAGATAAAGCAAAACCAATCGTTTCTAGCCAAGGCCCCGCATAAAACTGTTTAAGCATTTCTACAAAAAATGGGCGAAAAGCTGCTTCACCTAAAATACCGCCTAAGATAGCAACAGCATTTAAACCGATTTGTGAGGCTGCGAAAAAGTCCGCAGACTGTTCCTGTAAATCTAAAACTTTTTGTGCTCGAATTTCACCAGATTCAGCCAAAATTTTTAATTTAACTTTTCGAGCACCAGCAAGTGCAATTTCAGTGAGCGAGAGAAAACCTGCCGCAGTTATGAGCAGAATAATGATAATAATATTTTGGAAGAGACTCACACATCACCTGTGGTTCATCGTTTATTATGAATATGTTGTAACATAAAAAAAGAAGAGAGGTAATTGGGTATTACCTCAGTATAACAATTTTGCTTATGAAACAAGCATATTCGTAGAGGAAATCTTATTGTTACAAAGCAATATTTTAGTATTGTGAAAATTGTGAATTATTTAAAAGAAACTCACGATTTTCTTCTTCAATCATTTGGCGTGCAACAAAGAGGATAAGTTGTCTTAACCAACGATGTGCTGGATGATGGTGTAGCAATGGACACCAAGCCATTTTAAGCTCAAACTCTGGAATGTAAAATGGAGGGTCTTTAATAAGAAGACGAGGATTTTGTGCTTGCAAACGTGCCATACGTGTTGGCAATGTTGCAATCAGATCAACATTTTGCGCTAAAAGTGCAGGCATTTGATAGTGGCGAGTAAAAACTGAAATCTTACGACGTTGACCAATTCGTTCCAAAGCTTGGTCAATCCAACCAAGTCCTGCTTGTTTATCTGGATTTACACCAAAGCCAACGCCCATACCTGTTTTAGAAACCCAAATATGTTGAGCATCTAAATAGCTTTTAAGGTTGAGATGGGTTACGGCAGGATGTTTATCATTTAAAATACAGCTAAAACTATCGCGCCATACCAAAACTTGATGGAAGCTTTGTGGGATTTCATTAAAGCGATTAATCGCTAGATCAACTTTGCCTTGCTCCATATCTCGATAAGAGACATCACTTGGAGTTAAGAAGTCCAGTACAACATTTGGCGCTTCAGAACGAAGTGCTTTTACAAGACGAGGTACCAGCGTCGCTTCAGCATAATCGGAAGTCATTATGCGAAAAACGCGGGTACTGGTATAAGGTCTAAATTCGGTGCGTGGTTCGAGAATCATTGACAAATCTGATAATGCATCACGAATACGTGGTTGTAATTCGAGTGCACGCTCAGTTGGTGTCATTCCTTCAGAAGAACGAATGAGCAGAGGGTCGTTAAATAAATTACGTAAGCGACGTAAAATATTACTCATTGCAGGTTGAGTGACACCCAGTTGTTCTGCAGCACGTGTGACATTTTTTTCACGAAGAAGTACATCAAGATAAATTAATAAATTGAGATCAACCCGCTCCAGATTCATAAAAAAAATACCGAAAATAAAATTTTTGAATTGTGATGAATTATGACATAACTAAAGCCGTTTGTGTAACTTAAAACGAGATAAAAGGTATAGCAAATAGTTGAATGGTTTGGTCTTATTAAATTTGAATAAGCTTGTAACAGATTCATTATCATTGGGAAATGATATTCAATATATAAAACACTATAGCCATTTCTGCATTTATTCGCTTTATTCATTCATATGTTTTGGTGTTGGATAGTTGTTTTAAATATATAGAAATAATACGAGTTAGATTGTTTAATGAATAATTTATGATGGATTTTATTTTTTTAAATACTTATATATCAAATATTTGTTTTGATTTTTTAAATATTCTATATCGTTTTATCTGTATATTTCATAAATAAATACTGAAAATTAACCAAGAATATTGGATTAATCTGTTTGCACAGACTAAGCTGTGCAACATGTTGATGAAGTGCTTAAAATCTAGACTATAAAAGCATGGTTTTTTGCGATCATTCGATGCCAATCCCTCTAAAGGAATATATCATGTCTACATATTTAACAGCGATTGATGCAATCCGCGAATTAAAAGCAAAATTCGGCGACACTTGGCGCGATATTAGCCCAGAAGATGCTGCTCGTATGCAAATGCAAAACCGTTTCAAAACTGGTTTAGATATTGCTAAATATACAGCTGCGATTATGCGTCGTGATATGGCTGCTTATGATGCTGACTCTAGCAAATATACTCAATCATTAGGTTGCTGGCACGGTTTCATCGCTCAACAAAAAATGATTGCGAACAAAAAATACTTCGGTACTACTGAACGTCGCTATATCTACCTTTCTGGTTGGATGGTTGCTGCACTTCGTTCAGAATTTGGTCCACTTCCTGACCAATCTATGCACGAAAAAACTTCTGTTCCTGCATTAATCGAAGAAATCTATACTTTCTTACGTCAAGCTGACGCGAAAGAATTAAACGATTTATTCCGCGCTCTTAAAAAAGCTCAAGAAGCTGGTGACACTGCTAAAGCTGCTGAAATCACTGCTCAAATCGATGGTTTCCAAACTCACGTTGTGCCAATTATTGCTGACATCGACGCTGGTTTCGGTAACGAAGAAGCGACTTACTTACTTGCTAAGAAAATGATCGAAGCTGGTGCTTGTGCGCTTCAAATCGAAAACCAAGTATCTGATGCGAAACAATGTGGTCACCAAGCTGGTAAAGTAACTGTTCCGCACGAAGACTTCATCGCTAAAATCCATGCATTACGTTATGCATTCTTAGAAATGGGTCTTGATGACGGTATCATCGTTGCACGTACTGACTCTGAAGGCGCTGACTTGACTCAAAAAATCCCAGTGGTTAAAGAGCCAGGCGACATCGCTTCTCAATACATCAGCTACTTAGAAACAACTGAAATTGACATTGCTGATGCTCAAGAAGATGAAATCTTGATCAAACGTAATGGTAAATTACACCGTCCTAAGCGTTTAGCTTCTGGTTTATATCAGTTCCGTGCTGACACTCAAATTGACCGTGTTGTACTTGACTGTGTATCTAGCCTTCAAAATGGTGCTGACCTTCTTTGGATCGAAACTGCAACTCCAAACGTTGAAGAAATCGCTCACATGGTTAACCGTGTACGTGAAACAGTTCCAAATGCTAAGCTAGTTTATAACAACAGCCCATCATTCAACTGGACTTTAAACTTCCGTCAACAAGCTTACGACCGTTGGGTTGCTGAAGGTAAAGACGTTTCTGCATACGACCGTGCTAAGTTAATGAGCGCTGAGTACGACAACACTGAATTAGCTGCTGATGCTGATGAGAAAGTACGTACATTCCAAGCTGATGCTTCTCGTGAAGCTGGTGTGTTCCATCACTTGATCACACTTCCAACTTACCACACTGCTGCTCTTTCTACTCATGAGCTTGCACAAGGTTACTTCGGTTCTGAAGGTATGTTGGCTTATGTTGCTGGCGTACAACGTAAAGAAATCCGCGGTGGTATCGCTTGTGTTAAACACCAAGCAATGGCTGGTTCTGACATCGGTGATGATCACAAAGAAATCTTCTCTGGTGATAACGCTCTTAAAGCGCACGATGATGCTAAAAACACAATGAACCAATTCGCTGCTCACTAAGCCTCGATTGATTCAAAAAAAACCCTGCTTAAGCAGGGTTTTTTATTTTAATCATAAAAATGCTCGCAACAGCGAGCATTTAAAATTTAAAAAGATTATTCAGCTTCTTTTTTGAGTTGATATTTATCAGCCAAATCACCCGTAATTTCTTTACCATCCATATCTAATGCTTTTAAATAACCCTCAGCAACAAAATATTTACGGCTATCACCAGCTTTATCTAATTCAATAATAGATGAATTTTTGCTATCGAATTGGAAACTACCCTTGCTTTCAAATGGTTTGCCATCACCCTTACCAAGATACGTTTCTTTAATCTCATAAGTTTTATCTGAATTAAGTTCTAGTTCGGTTTTAATACCTTCACAATCTGCACAAGGCAGTATGCCTTTATATGTGCCATTCCAATCTAATGCATTTTCAGCAGTATGTGCAGTATCAGCTACAGTTGCTTCTGATACAGCTTCACTTGTAGCTGGAGTTGGTGTTTGCTCTTCAACTTTTTTATTTTCAGTTTTACTACAAGCGACTAATACAAGAGAAGCTAGAGAAATTGCAATAATTGACTTTTTCATTTGGTATTAAACTCTTTTTTGAAAACATTGCTATTTAAACTATGGGATTTTAAGGAGAAAGGGTAGTGACAGTATGTAAGAGTTATTTAACCTTTGGTAAATCTATAAATGGCAGAATTTAAATTTATTATTTAACCTACTTATTGCAAAGTATTAAAATTTTAGAAAACAGTAAATTTTAAATATAAAAAAGCCTTTATCGTTAGATAAAGGCTTTTTAAATTTTGGAGCGGGAAACGAGACTCGAACTCGCGACCCCAACCTTGGCAAGGTTATGCTCTACCAACTGAGCTATTCCCGCAATAGGTCGCATTATAGAGAGTTTCATTCAACTGTCAACTCTCTATGTTGCTGAGTGTTGAATTAATCAGCACGTCGCCAAATTGTGCCTTGGCGAGTATCTTCTAAAACGACACCTTGATCGAATAAACACTGACGAATGCTATCAGCTTTTGCAAAATCTTTAGCCTTTTTCGCATCAACACGTTGTTGAATAAAATCTTCAATTTCTGTATCAGAGAGATTAAGCGATTCTTGACCAATATCAGACTTTAAAAAATCTTCAACATCATGTTGCACTAGACCAAGAATGTTCGTCAGATAACGTAGCGTTGAATAAAGAACAGTTGCTTGTTCAGCCTGTTCTTCTTTAACCGCACGATTTAATTCTTTATTGATTTCAAATAGTACTGCGATTGCTTCCGCAGTATTAAAGTCATCACGCATTGCACTGTTGAAGCGTTCAACAAGCTCTTGCGCTAAAGTTTCAACTGTTTTTTGACCATAAACTTGCTGATAAGCTTTAAATGAATGATAAAAACGACTTAGTGTGGTCTTTGCTTCTTTTAATGCAACATCAGAGAAATTGACAGGGCTACGATAATGAGATGAGACAATAAAGTAACGAATCACTTCGGGATGGAATTTTTCCATGACATCACGAATGGTAAAGAAGTTGCCTAAAGATTTAGACATTTTCTCGCCATCAACATTGATGAAACCAACATGCATCCAATAATTGACATACTGTTCACCTGTTGATGCTTCACTTTGTGCGATTTCATTTTCATGATGAGGGAACATGAGATCTGAACCACCACCATGAATATCGAAATGATTGCCTAAGCAGCAAGTCGACATTGCAGAGCATTCGATATGCCAACCTGGGCGACCATTGCCCCAAGGTGATGCCCAAGCTGGTTCATTCTCTTTGGCATGTTTCCAAAGAACAAAGTCAAAGGGGTGTTTCTTGTCTACTTCGACATCAACACGCTCTGAAGCACCAGCCTGCATATCATCCAATTTACGACCAGATAAGCGACCATATTTATCAAATTTAGTCACTTCAAAATAGACGTCGCCATTGGCAGCGGGGTATGCAGCGCCTTTATCAACCAGTGTATTGATCATGTTTTGCATCTGATCAATATATTCAGTTGCTTTAGGCGCTTCATCAGGTTCAGCACAGCCTAAGTTAGCTGCATCTTGATTCATTGCATCAATAAAACGTGCTGTGAGTTGTTGGATGCTTTCACTATTTTCATTTGCACGCGCAATGATCTTGTCATCAATGTCGGTAATGTTACGAATATAGCGAACTTTCCAGCCTTGGCTGCGTAAGAAGCGGATGATGTAATCAAATGCAACCATAACTCGAGCGTGTCCGATATGACAATAATCATAAACAGTCATACCACAGACATACATATCGATTTGACCTTCTTTACGTGGGACAAATTCAACTTTCTTACGTTGCTCAGAATTATATAGAACAAAAGGTTGCATAAGGGTTTTCAAACACTCTACAAAAATCGTTATTCATCATAACGTATGCATCATATTTCATAAAGTTATCAGGCGAAAAAAATGGAAGAGTGCTAATCATGATTGGTTCAGTTTAAATCTAATCGATTGTTTCCAAACGGTGTCAGTTTAAAAAATCTATAAAATGAGTACGATTCATATTTATCTATATTGTTTACAGGGAATAATTTAATAATTTAGTTTACAGATTAGTGATAAATTCTATTGAATTTATAGCTACTGTGATTTGCTTAGCGTAAGTTCAATCTCTATTCATTTTCGATGAAAACTACTACATTTAGAAACGTGCATATTTTTAAGTTATGCTAGAATCATTCCCATTCTTTTGATTAAAATCATCTGTCTTCAGATGGATAGCGTATTATTTTGGGTCAAACATATATGTCACAAGTCATAAATTTTCAAAAAAGCGCATTAGAGACCCTGCGAATTGAGCAACAAGCTTTAGAAGTTCTTGCAACACAAATTAATGAAAGTTTTAATCTTGCCTGTGAAATTTTGTTGCAGTGTAAAGGGCGTGTTGTTGTGACGGGTATGGGCAAATCAGGTCATATCGGTCGGAAAATGGCAGCGACATTTGCATCAACTGGAACCCCATCGTTTTTTATGCACCCAGGTGAAGCGGGGCATGGTGACTTAGGTATGTTGGTGCGTGGTGATGTTCTGATTGCCATTTCAAATTCAGGCAAAAGTGATGAAATCATGATGCTCATGCCTTTAATCAAACATCTAGGCGTACCATTAATTACTATCAGTCGTGATGATAAAGGACCAATGCCACAGAATGCTGATGTTGCATTGACATTAGGTGAGGCGGATGAGGCTTGTCCTCTAGGTTTAGCACCAACGTCTAGTACGACTGCAACACTTGTTTTAGGTGATGCATTAGCCGTCGCATTATTGGAAGCACGTGGTTTTACCGCAGATGACTTTGCGCGCTCACACCCTGCGGGTGCATTAGGCAAACGTTTGCTCTTGCATGTAAAGCATTTGATGCATACGGGTGATGAACTCCCTAAAGTTCGACCTGATACGCCAATGAACAAAGTGCTCTATGAAATTTCTGACAAGCGCTTAGGTTTAACTACCATTGTCGATGAAAATGACACATTGTTGGGTATTTTTACGGACGGAGATTTGCGTCGAATGATTGATCATCAACAAGGTTTTGATGTAAATCTACCTGTTGCTGAAGTCATGACCAAAAACCCACTCACTATTTCTCAAGAAGCCCGTGCGGTGGAAGCATTGGAAAAAATGCATGAGAAAAAAATTAACCAATTTGTAGTTGTTGATCATACCAATAAAGTGATTGGTGTGATTAGTATGCATGACCTTATCCAGGCAGGAGTAAATTAAGCCATGGCATCTTATGCTTTACAAGAACAAGCACGTCATTTACAAGCATTAGTGCTTGATGTGGATGGAATCTTAAGCGATGGCTTTGTAACCTTAACAAACTCTGGTGATGAGCTTAAATCATTTGATATTCGTGATGGTTTAGGTATGAAATTGGTTCAACAAGCAGGAATGAAAGTGATTATTATCACTGGACGTAAGAGCAATATTGTTGAAAAAAGAATGACAGATTTAGGCGTTGATCTTATTTTTCAAGGGCGAGAAGATAAAGGTGTGGCATTACGTGAAGCATGTGCTCAGTTAAATATTTTACCTGAAGATTGTTTATATATGGGAGATGACTGGCCTGATTTATCTGCATTTGCGATTGCTGGCATGAGTATTACTGTTCCCAATGGGCATGAAGAAGTTCGTCGTCGTGCAAATTTAGTCACTCAAGCGATGGGTGGACGTGGCGCAGTTCGAGAAGTATGCGATATGCTCTTATTTTCAAAAGGCGTTTACCAAGAGCTACTTGCAAAATATTTAGCTGTACCACATTAATAGTAGCGTGAATTACCCAAAGGTCAGGTAACTCTGTTTATGGATACCAAGGTTTTATATGTTGTCGCTGTTTTGATTGCTGCTTTAAGTGGTGGCTATTATTATTACAGCGGCAAAGCAAAAAAGTTGGATGTTGATTCAGCGAAAAATATGACTTATTCAGCGCAGGGTGTTCACTTAACACAGACTGATGAGCAGGGTAATTTATACATTCGGGCTGAGGTGAAACAGTTGCAGCAAAATATGCAACAAAAAACCTCCCAACTTGATCAATTAAATGCTGTGATGTTCAAGCAGGGTAAGGCTGATGCAACGTTTTATGCAAAACAAGCACAAGGCTATGACGATAATACGAAGATCATATTACAAGGCAATGTCGTTGCAGTTAAATTGTCTGATCAGGGGAAAATGGAGTTTCATACTAATGAACTCACAGGATATCCAAAAACCAGAGAATTAGAGACACAACACCCAGTCACTGTACAAACGCCAAGTTCTGAGTTTGTTAGTCAAGGTCTAAAGGCAAATTTGAATAATGGTCAATATGAATTCTATAAAATTCGAGGAAAGTATGCGCCAAGCTCTTAATTCTAAATTTCGTTTCACTTTCCTAAAACAAGTCACTTGTATTGCCGCTGTAGTATTTTCTTCGGCTTCAAGTTTTGCTTTGCCATCAGACCGTAGCCAACAGTTATCATTGGTTGCTGATCGTGCAACCTATAATGATAAAACGGGTGTAACAACCTATACGGGTAACGTAGTGATCGAGCAAGGCACAATGAAGCTTCAGGCTGATTCTATTATTGCGACATTGAATAGCAAAAAAGAAATACAAACGATTACAGCTAAAGGTCAGTTGGCAAAATTTCAGCAGCAAATAGATGCTAAAAAAGGTTTAGCACGTGGTGAAGCGCAGACCATTGTTTATAATGCCGATACAGGAATTATTACTTTGACTGGTAAGGCGTATCTGTATCAAGATGGTTCTAGTATTCGTGGTAATAGTTTGAAATATAGTATGAACAAAGGTGATGTAGAGGCGCAAGGTTCTTCATCAAATCGAGTTCAAATTATTATTCCGCCATCAAGTTCTAAGAGTTCTCCAGGGGCGCGTGATTAATGGATCAATCAGTGCAGCAATCACAAACTTTATGTATTAAACACCTAGCTAAAAACTATAGTAAACGTTGGGTGGTAAAAGACGTTTCATTTACGATGCAAAGCGGTCAAATTGTCGGTTTACTTGGACCAAATGGTGCAGGTAAAACTACAAGCTTCTATATGGTTGTCGGACTTGTTCGTATGGATAAGGGTGAAATCCATTTAGATAATTTAGATTTATCTGATCTAGCGATGCATGAGCGGGCACGTAAAGGTATTGGATATTTACCGCAAGAGGCATCAATTTTTAGAAAGCTCACAATTTCCGAAAATATCATGGCAATTTTGGAAACGCGTAAAGATCTAAATAAACAGCAAAGACAGCAACGTTTAACTGAATTATTGAATGATTTTAAAATTAATCATATTAAAGACTCGTTAGGAATGAGTGTATCTGGTGGTGAACGTCGTCGTGCTGAAATTGCTCGTGCCTTGGCCGCTGATCCAAAATTTATGCTATTAGATGAACCATTTGCAGGCGTCGATCCAATTTCTGTAGGTGATATTAAAGATATTATCCAGACATTAAAGAGTCGAGGAATTGGTGTTTTAATTACTGATCATAATGTACGAGAAACCTTAGCAATTTGTGAAAAAGCTTATATTGTCAGTGAAGGTTCTGTGATAGCAGAAGGAACTCCGCAAGAAATTTTAGATAATGAGCAAGTACGTAAAGTGTATCTAGGCGATGACTTCGTTGTTTGAATCAAATTCAATCAAGAGAAGAGAGAACCATTTATTGGTTCTTTTTTTATCTAAAATTATTATGAATAATAAATAGATACGTGATTAATGCATTTAAAAATAAAAGGTTTTAATTTTTAGATGATTGATTTTTAATTAATTTTTACTTTTATTTTATGCTGTTGTTTGCGCATTATTACGAAACTATTTTACAAAAAACAAACACTTAAGTGTGTCCGAATTAGCTGAAAGAGCATAGTTTTCTGTTGGAAAAAGTGAGTAGAATGATTGTGCTTTTAAACGATAATAATATGAAAAGAATATGAGCATAAAGAAAGATATAAACGTCAATAGTAGAACATGGAAAATATATGGAGATATTAAGTGGCTATTTTCTATAGCACTTTTATCGGTACCGATTACGCATGCTGAGACACCCAGTGAACAGTACCATACTTTAAAAAATAATTTGTCGCAGCTGTTTGCACCAAAAAGTAGTGAGGAGTTTAAAATTGCGAATATGCAGAGACTAAGCAATTTTTCGTTTAATCCTTCTAGTGTTGAATTACCTGTAGTTGGTGCTAGTCATGCAATTGATACAGTTCCAAGTGCTTTATGGCAAAGCCAGCTGAAGGTTTTAAAAGATGCGGTAAAAGTAGTGGTGCAGAGAAATCCAGAAATTTCCCAAACACTCGCGACCTTAGCAGCACAAAATGCAAATATTGATGTTGCAAAAGCAGGCTATTACCCACAGATTACAGGGGGCGTTAACACTGGTGATTTAACAAAAAAATCAGCTCGTGGACAACAGATCCTTGCATTAAATGCGACACAAATGCTTTTTGACTTTGGAAAAGTGAAATCAGGTGTCAACACGGAACAGGCAAAACTTTCATTAGAACAAGCAAAAGTGCTTATTAAAATTGATGATATTTCATTAGATGTGGCTCAAACGATAATTAATATACAACGTTATCAGAAGCTTATTCAGATTGCGAATCAACAAATTTCTGGAATTCGACGGATTCAAGAAATGGCAAATTTAAGAGCAAATGCAGGAATTAGCAGCCAAGCGGACCCAGTACAAGCACAGTCTTATTTACAGTCTGCTCAGTCTGCTTTAATTGCACAGCAATCTTTACTTGCCCAATACCAACAGCATTTAAATACTTTACTTGGGTTTGATGTGAATAACGTGCAATGGGCGATTCCAGATGATTTGGTTCAACAGTCAGACTTATATTCAGCTCCACAATTTAACATCATTCCTCAAATGATTGCTGCACAAGCAGGAATTGACGTTGCTCGTTCGCAGAAACAGCAAACACAATTAAGTCGATATCCTACATTATCTGTGAAAGGTGAATTGAGCCAGGCTTTGCATGGTCGAAACCCAAATAATGATAAAGAGGGAGGTTTCGATAGTGCCATTATGTTGGAAGCGACCAGCCAGTTTTATCAAGGTGGCGCAACATCCTCACAAATTAAAGCGGCTAGCTTTGCTGAAGAGGCTGCTAAAGCTCAAGTCAATGCAGTCTATCTACAAGTACTTGACCAGATTCGGACGAGTCGGGAACAAATTGAAAATAAACAAAGACAAATGCAAGTTCTCATGAGTCGTCAAGCGACAACCGTGAGAACAAAAGAACTTTATCAAGAGCAATATAAATTAGGTACACGATCACTTGTTGATTTATTAAATGCTGAACAGGCAATTCACGGCGCAAATTCTGAGTTAGAAAGTGCACGTTACGATATTTATAGCAGTATTGCGCAATATATAGCGACCACAGGACGTTCGCGTCAAGCCTACGACTTAAATAATATACAAATTCAGGGGTTTGAAGTTCAGCCATGATGACAAAAATAAATTATCAACCGTGGTTGCAAGCGGTATTAATGATTGCAAAGCATTATCGTATAGAGCCGTCTGAAGAACGTGTACGTTTGCAACTTGATTGGAATCAAAATCAAAATTTAGATGAAATTCTATTATTAATGTGTCGACAAGTTGGTCTTCATTTACGCAAAGTTAAGTTTAGTGATGATGTGGTCAATCCATGGCGTTTGCCCGTGATTGTTGAACTGAATGATGGTCAAGTTGGTGTTATTGATAAGGCTGATACGGAAGGTAACGTCAGTGTTCAATTAAGTGGTGATCAAGGGCTATCACAAAAATTTGCTGTTGGAGCACTTAAACATATTGTCAAAGGTGTTTATATCCTTCGACCAGAAAAATCAGTACCAGATGCACGTATCGATGAATACATTAAGCCTTATGAAGCAAGTTGGTTTTGGTCAATTGTATTACAAGATTGGAAGCGTTATATCGATATAATGTTTGCCTCTCTTATGGCTAATATTCTGGCATTAGCCACCATCATTTTCTCTATGCAAGTATATGATCGAGTGGTTCCATCGCAATCCATTCCAACACTTTGGGTGCTTGCAGGTGGAGTATTTATTGCAGCAATTTTTGAATTTGTTCTCCGTGTTTCGCGTGTTTATTTGTCAGATATTATTGGAAAACGTGCTGACTTACGTGTTTCGGATCGTGTATTTGGGCATGCCTTAAGAATTAAAAATAGTGAGCGTTCCAAGTCAACAGGAACATTTATTTCTCAGATTCGAGAGCTTGAAGGTGTTCGTGATCTCGTGACATCTACTACTATGGGGGCAATTGCTGATTTACCATTCTTCTTTTTATTCTTGGTTATCTTTGCAATTATTGGCGGTAATTTATTTTGGGTGATGCTCATTGTTGTCCCATTGATGATCTTACCTGGCATTTTAGTACAAACTAAATTAGCTCAACTTGCTCAAGAAGGGATGCGTGAATCTTCTATCCGCAATGCAATTTTGGTTGAAGCAGTTCAAGGCATTGAAGATATTAAATTATTACGCGCAGAATCTAGATTTCAAAATCAGTGGAATCATATGAATGAGGTTTCCGCTGATATCAGTATGCAGCAACGTAAAATTGTTGGTGTTCTAACTGCATGGACTCAAAAAATTCAAGGTTTGACTTATGCCGCAGTAATTTTAGTGGGATGTTTTGCGGTGATGGATGGTGAAATGACTACAGGTGCACTTGTTGCTTGTTCAATTTTATCATCACGCATGTTGGCACCTATTTCTCAAATTACGGGTATTTTAGGACGTTTACAACAAGCCAAAGTTGCGAAAAAAAGCCTAGATGAACTCATGCAAAAACCTGTTGATCAAGCTGATCAAGCTCATTTAGTACATAAAGAAGTCTTAAACGGTGAGTATGAACTTAAAAATGTAATGTTCCAATATACTGAAGAAGACCCAAGACCTAGCTTAGCAATTCGCCAATTAAAAATTAAAGCGGGTGAAAAAATTGCGATTTTAGGTCGTAATGGAGCAGGTAAGTCGACATTACTGCAAATTCTCTCGGCGATGCAGTTTCCTACCAATGGCTCGGTTCATTTAGATGGCTTAGATATTAGTTTAATTGATCCAGCTGATGTGCGTCGAGATATGGGATTATTGAACCAAAATGCGCATTTATTCTATGGAACAATTCGTGAGAATTTAACGCTTGGTGCGCCCTTAGCACGTGATGAAGATATTTTAAAAGCCTTAAAAGTTACAGGCGCTTTAAGCTTTGTACAAGAGAAAAAAGAGGGTTTAGATCATTTAGTTTTAGAGGGAGGTGTTGGGTTTTCTGGAGGACAACGACAAGCATTATTATTAGCAAGGTTACTTATTCGTCAACCTAATATTTTACTTTTAGATGAACCTACAGCTGCAATTGATGATGTTGCTGAGAAACAATTGATTGATCATTTAAAAGGTTGGCTTTCTCACCGAACTTTGGTGGTGGCGACTCATCGCCGTGCTGTTTTAGAATTGGTTGATCGTATTATTGTCATGAATGATGGCAAAGTGGTGATGGATGGACCTCGTGAACAAGTATTAAACCAATCTACTTTACAACAAAAACAAGTTAAGCAAGGGGATAATTCATGAGTGAACTAGAACAAGCGAATAGCCGTCCCATGAATGTTACCTATAAAGAACCAAGTTTACCGCGTTCTAGCTTTGTGATATGGATTGTAGGAATTGGTTTACTTGTACTTCTAATTTGGGCGTGGTTGTTTAATTTAGAAGAAGTTTCAACAGGAACAGGTAAAGTCATTCCATCTTCTAAAGAGCAGATCGTTCAATCACTTGAAGGTGGTATCTTAACGAGATTGGATGTTCAAGAAGGGGATATTGTGCAAAAGGGGGAAGTTTTAGCTCAACTTGATCCAACACGTTTTGCTTCGAATGTTGGTGAATCCAAATCACTTCTTGTTTCATCTCAAGCGACAGCAGCGCGGTTGCGTGCAGAAGTGAATGGAACACCTTTGGTTTTTCCTGAAGAAGTTTTAAAAGAACCAAAATTGGTTAGGGAGGAAACCGCACTTTATTACTCTCGACGTGAAAATTTGGAACAGTCGCTAGCTGGTTTTCAACAAGCACTTAAGCTTGTACAACAAGAGTTGATCATGACAGAACCTTTAGTTGCTAAAGGCGCAGCAAGCGAAGTGGAAGTACTAAGATTAAAACGTGAAGCGAATGATTTACAAAATAAAATGAACGATACCCGTAATCAGTATTACGTCAAGGCAAGAGAAGAGTTGTCTAAAGCGAATACGGATACTCAAACACAACAACAAGTGGTTATGGGACGTAGTGATAGTTTACAACGTTCGGTTTTTAAAGCCCCAGTTCGAGGAATTGTAAAAGAAATTGATGTTACGACTTTGGGTGGAGTTATTCCTCAAAATGGTAAATTAATGACGATTGTCCCATTGGAAGATAAGCTATTAATTGAGGCACGTATTTCTCCAAGAGATATTGCATTTATTCGTCCCGGACAAGAAGCATTGGTAAAAATCACAGCTTATGATTATTCAATTTATGGTGGTTTAAAAGGTAAAGTGACAGTGATTTCACCGGATACGATTCGTGATGAAGTGAAGCAGGATCAATTTTATTATCGTGTCTACATTCGCACAGATTCTGATAAACTCAAAAATAAAGCAGGAAAAACCTTTGGTATTACACCAGGTATGGTTGCTACTGTTGATATTCGTACTGGTGAAAAAACAGTGATGGATTATTTATTAAAACCATTCAATAAAGCAAAAGAAGCCTTACGTGAACGTTGATTCTGATTAAACCTAAACCTCGTTTAAAGCGAGGTTTTTTATTGTCGTGTGAAAAGTTATACTCTCTTTTTGGTTTGTATTTATGTTTTATGCCTTTCACTATCGCGAATACGGTTACTTTTGAAGAAGACATTAAAAAAAGTCGTTTCCAAGCGATTGCAGCAATTGTCGAGAATGAGCAGCAAGTTAAAAATTTTCTAGAACACACTAAAGATATTTCAACGACACATCAATGCTGGGCATGGAAAATTGGGCATCATGTTCGGTTTAATGATGATGGCGAACCTTCCGGCACCGCAGGCCGCCCCATTCTTGCCACCATTGAAGGGAATGATTTAACCAATATCATCGTATTGGTCAATCGTTGGTATGGTGGTGTTAAGCTCGGTACAGGTGGTTTGGTCAGAGCGTATGGTGGATGTGCAGGTCAGTGTTTATTGCTCGCTGAAAAAATCGAATTGATTGAGAAAAAACAGATTCGTTTTGCTTGTCTATTTAATGAATGGGCAATTATCCAATATGAATTGATTCAACAACAGATTGAATATCAAGAGAGTTATATTGAAACGGGTGTTCTTATTGAAGCACGATTACAAGTACATCAAATTGAATCTTTAAGAAACAAGCTTCAAGATGTGACACGTGGGCGTGAATCACTGAAAGTGATTGAGGAACAAGAGCATGACAACTGATCCTTTATTAAAATATCGAGAACAGCACAAGCATCGTTTGAATTATATGCCTTGGTTGTACTGGTCACTTAAGCCTAAACATCGAGAGTGGGCTGATGTATGGCAGGCCGAATATCAAGCGTATTTGATGGAAATGGAAACGATAGAAATCGGTAAAAATTGTTTCATTTCACCTTTAGCCCATATTTTTGCTGAGCGTGGTCGCAAGATCAGCATAGGAGATAATACCTTCATTGCAGCTGATTGTACTTTACATGGACCTTTAGAGATTGGTAACGAAGTCGCGATTAATCATCATTGTATTTTAGACGGTGGTCGAGCAGGAATTAAGTTACATGATCAGGTTCGAATAGCAGCTTATAGTCATTTATATGCGTTTGATCATGGAATGGATTTAGACCGACCAATGTACCAACAAGCTGTTACCTCCAAAGGAATTGAGATTGGGCGAGATGTATGGCTAGGGGCTCATGTTGGAATAAAAGATGGCGTGAAAATCGGGCATCATGCGGTTGTGGGGATGAATAGTATGGTCACTAAAAATGTAGAAGATTTTGCAATTGTGGCAGGTAATCCAACTAGATTGATTCGTTATCGTACTGAATAAAATCAATTAAAAGCTCATGAGATTCTATACATAAATTTAACCCACCATACTTTGATCTGTGATAAGTTAAAAATAAGTAGAAGACCTAAGGTATATACCTAAAGAGAGGCGAAAATGAACCGTGTGATTGCATGTATCGATTCTTCACCCTGTATTGATGCTGTTGCTGAAGCTGCAGTTTGGGTTGCTAAGCAAACTCAAAGAGAATTAGTACTGTTGCAAATTCTGGACTATTATCCCGCAAGCTATCATTTAGGTGAAATTAGTGGCGTAATTGGTTTTGAAAGTAATGCGATGTTACTCAAAGAGTTAGCTGAACTTGAGCAAAAGCAAAGCGAGCTTGCACTCGATTATAGTAATAATTTACTCAAGCATATTTCAGAACTTATAGAGAAACAATACGGTTTAATCAGTACCAAGATTCAAGAAAAGGGAGACTTTCTTGAACAGAGTTTTAATATTCTGAAAGAAAATGATGTGGTAATTATTGGCCGTGTGGGTGAACGAGCAGCAGAAAAGAATAAGCCGATTGGTAGCAATGTTGAAAACTTCATACGCGGCGCGAATTGTACAGTGATTACAGTGGGAGAGCATTTTGAACCACCGAAACGTTTTATTTTCGCTTATGAGTATTCACCTACCTGTCAAAAAATGCTGCAACGTATAGCACAAAGTGATTTATTGAAAAAGTTACAATGTCATTTGCTTTATGTCGGTGATCACCCAGAAATGCTGGCAGAGCCAGAAAAATATTTAAAAGATGCGGGTTTAGATGTTATACCAATTTATCGATACGGGGATGTTGCCCAAAATATTCTTGAATATCAACGAGAACATGATATTCAACTCATTGTTTTAGGTGCTTTTAGCCACAGTAAAATTCATCAATTTTTCTTAGGAAGTATTACTACAACGATCTTCCGAAATGCCAATGTTCCCTTACTCGTTGCTAAGTGATTCATTTTATTCCATATAGTTATCCGCAATTACTGTGGATAACTATATGGAAAAGCATTCTAGATAAATATAATGTATTGATATTGAATAAATAATTTTTTTAGATTGTTTTTTGATCTCTATTTTACGATTGCAATTGCAAAACCATCATGCCCTTTAGATCCTACTGTTTGTAAAGCAGTGCAAGAGAGTAGTTGAGGATGATCTTTTAATGCTGAGAATGCTTCACGAATGCCTTCAATACTAGGCTTCTTATTATTCTCATCTAAGATTGCACCTGCACGAATGACGTTATCAAGTACAATAATTGTACCTGAGTGAGAAAGCTTTAAGCTTAATTCAAAGTATTCACGATAACTTTGTTTATCGGCATCAATAAAAATTAGATCAAAGGGTTCATTGCCTTCAGCAATGAGTTGCTTCATAATATCTGCACCACGACCTTTCTTGAGCTCGATATTGGTTGGCATATTGGCAAAATCAATATTTTCCTGAGCAATAATGACGTGAGTATCTCGACCTTCTACCGTGAGTAGATAGCCATCTTCAGGTAATGCTTTTGCAAGCCAAATAGTACTGTAGGCACCAAAAGTTCCTAGTTCCAGTACCCGTTTGCATTGGTTCATCTGAATCAACATTTGCAAAAACATGCCTTGATTAGGCGCAACAGCCAAATGATTAGAAAACCCTTGAGTATCGGTGTTGTCTAATGCATGTTGAAGTCTTGGGTCTGTGGGAATTAAATGTGAATTGATATAGTCATCAATGTCGGTCCACATCTGTTGCATAATCAAGTTTACCTATGAATCTGTTAGCTGCATTTTAAACATTTATGCTTAGAGTGCAATTTGATTACTGAATTAATCACTACCATTGAAATAAAAAAGAGACCGTTTAGATCTCTTCTTGATTTAAATTATTGTTTATTAGAAGTTACACATTGAACTATTGCGGGTGAGGTCTGGCCCCCAAGTTCGATAACCTTGCGTATCTATATGAATTTGACCAGAACTGTACAAGCCGATTCCAAGATTTAAACTCTGCCCATGCTGCATCCAAAATTGGCATAGTTTAAATTTGGTCTGTTCAATATAGGCATAGTCTTGTGGTTGCGGAACTTCAGGCCCGATACGGAAGTCGATTGCTGAATTGAACAAATGCTTAGAAGAACCCGCACCACCTGCACATTGATTTAAAGGTAGATCACGATAAACAGAAGTTACTTCGAAATCAGTTAAAATCTTAGCAGCGATTAAATATTTAAAGACGCGTAAGGTGGAAAGTGAATTATTCCATAGCTCACGATTTGGCACCATATATTCTGAGCGACCACATTTTTGCCAATCTCTAGCGGTACGTAATAATTCAAAACTTGGAATAATATGTGCAACATTATTACGATTTAAGAACTGCTCGTATTCGCGGACGCGCGCGTAATTTTCACCTTGATTGAGCCATTGGCGATAAGAGTTTGGTTCAACTTTATTTGGAATTGGGCGAGTAAAAGTAACTTGTTCTTGAGGGATGTAAATTCTTTTACCTTGATTTTGATTCACTTTAGTGGCTGAACTGACACAACCGACCATCATCACAGGGATGATACAAAATGATAAGAGACCCTGTAATTTATTTCGCATCATAAAAAAGCAGTTCACAATCTATAAGTGATAGATGTATTATTTTAATGCAAAATAACGCACAAATAATGGTGCAATTGCAAAGAAATGTGTGATTCGAGTATAAAAAAAGACCAGTTAATACTGGTCTTTTCTATGATTATTTTTCTAAATATTGCAATTTATTTGGCTTGCCATTCCATTCTTCACGATCTGCAGGTTGTTCACCAATTTGAGTGATGTTATTACCTGCCCATTTTTCAGAGAGTTCAGCATTCAGCTCAATAAACGCTTCTTGACCTTCAGGTAGCTCATCTTCAGAGAAAATCGCATTTGCTGGACATTCAGGTTCACACAATGCACAGTCAATACATTCATCTGGATTGATGACAAGGAAGTTTGGACCTTCATAGAAGCAATCTACAGGGCAAACTTCAACACAGTCTTGATATTTACATTTAATACAGTTTTCTGTGACAACAAAGGTCATGGCGGCAGCTACCTAAAAAATATGGTTTTCATTTTGCATAGCGTATTTTAGGCAAAAAATACCGATAGAAACAATTCCTTTTATTGATATTTATTATTCGTATCAATGAAATGGACTTATTTATATGACTTTTATTGATAATAAGTCTCAATAACCTAATGAATTGTCGAATTTCTCCTTACATTATATGATGCAAAATGAGCGCACAAATATAATTGCGATCTTACAACTAGAGAAATCAGCTCTGACCTAGGGCCAAAGCTGATGATTTAATCTTAATTTTCGAGTGCTTGGCTAGATTTGAATAAGGCTTTGAGTTGATAAAGTTGCTCCAGTGCCTGACGTGGTGTTAGATCATCCACATCAATTTTATCTAACAATTCAAGAGCAGGGGATTGAGCTTCCACTTCAACAATTTTCTCAACAACTTGAGTTTCAATTTCATGCTCAAGCGAACTGAATAAATCATTTTGAACTGTATTTTGCAAATGATGATGTTGTTGCTTTTCAAGAATCTTTAAGCGCTTTTGCGCCTCTTTAATGACGCTAGCTGGAATTCCCGCCAGTTTTGCAACTTGTAAACCGTGGCTTTGACTCGCAGGGCCATGTTGTACCTTGTGCAATAAAATTAAATTGCCATTCAGTTCTTGTGCTGTCACATGATAATTATCAATACCAACTTCACCACCGAGTTCGGTTAACTCAAAGTAGTGTGTTGCAAATAAACATAGACATTTCACACGCTTCGTCAAATCAAGTACACATGCCCAAGCTAAAGAGAGGCCATCATAAGTACTCGTACCACGACCAACTTCATCCATCAAAACCAAAGATTGGCTTGTAGCATGATGTAAAATCTGTGAAGTTTCGGTCATTTCCACCATAAAAGTAGATTTACCAGTCGACAAATCATCCGCAGAACCGATACGGGTAAAGATTCGATCAATTGAACCCAGTTTTGCCGATTTTGCGGGAACGAAACTACCACAGTAAGCAAGTAAACTGATCAATGCAGTCTGACGCATAAATGTCGATTTACCACCCATATTTGGACCCGTAATAATGGCCATACGGTGTTGTGGGTCTAGAGTCGTATCATTCGGTGTAAATGGTGCTTTATTTAAAGCTTCAACAACTGGATGACGACCAGCTTGAATTTTGATGCTGGTTTCAGCCGTAAATTCAGGTCTTGTCCAATTATTTAATCTGGCTTGATGTGCAAAATTTGCCAGTACATCAATATGTGCAATTGCTGCGCTCATCATTTGTAATTGAGCAATATTCTGGCGAAGCTCATCTAATAAGGATTCAAACAAAAGCTTTTCACGGGCAAGCGCGCGTGATTCACTTGAAAGGACTTTATCTTCAAAGCTTTTTAGTTCAGGCGTGATATAACGTTCAGCGTTTTTGAGGGTTTGACGACGTATATAATCGGCTGGTGCTTGCTCTGCTTGGCTACGAGTCAACTCAATATAGTAACCACTGACACGGTTATAACCAATTTTAAGTGTATTGATTCCAGTACGTTGGCGTTCTTTAATTTCTAAATCAATTAAAAATTGACCTGCATGATCGCGAATTTTACGTAATTCATCCAGTTCATCATCATAGCCTTCAGCAATCACATTACCATCGCGTAATAGTACTGGAGGATTTTCAACAATTGCCGCCATTAAATGTTGATGCAGACTTTTGAAATCACCTAATTGATTATCCAACTGATTTAATAATTTAGATTGTTGGTTTTTTAGCACAGGTGCTAAAGCATGCCGTAAAAATGGAATTTGTGCGCATGCTTGACGCAGTTGAACTAAATCGCGTGGACGTGCACTGCCCAAAGCAACACGACTCAGTACTCGTTCAATATCTCCAATCTCTTTCAGTACTAAACGCGCAGGAGACTCATGAAACCCTTTTAATAATTGCTCTGAGGCATCTAAGCGAGCATCTAATATGGCAGTATCACGAATCGGTTGCATAAGCGTTCGACTCAATAAACGACCACCCATTGCGGTTTGGCAGTCATTAATCAGTTGGAATAAAGATGTGCCATGTTCAAATAACGGATCAATAATTTCTAAATTACGACGTGTAATTGGATCAAGTGCAATAAAGTCAGTACTTTGCTCAATTTGAATCGAACGAATATGTGGTAAAGCTGTTTTTTGTGTTTCTTTGGCATAATGAATTAACGCTGCGGCTGCGGCTTTTGCTAAAGGGAGTGGATCTAGACCAAATCCCGATAAAGTTGAAACTGAGAACTGGTCACACAAGGTTTTTTGTGCATTATTTAAATTAAAATCAACATTTGGACGTTTAGTAATTGGGCAGTCTAAATTTTTTTTAATTTGTTCAATAATATTTTGATCAATCAGATCTTCATCAATGAGAATCTCGCTAGGCATTAAACGAGCTAGCTCAATCGCCAATTGTTCTGGCTTATAGTCTTGTTGTTGAACTTTAAAAATACCCGCGCTCAAATCAAGTAATGCAAACCCAATTTGATTTTGTTGAATACATAAAGCAACCAGATTTGAAGACTGATAACTGCTAAGTAATGCATCATCAGTCAAAGTTCCTGGTGTTAGAATACGGACTACTTTACGCTCAACAGGGCCTTTTCCTGTGACTTCCCCAACTTGCTCACAAATTGCAACTGTGCGACCAGATTTAACTAGGCGGGCAAGGTAGCCTTCGGCTGAATGATAAGGTACACCAGCCATTGGAATCGGTTGCCCACTTGCTTTACCACGATGAGTCAGCGTAATGCCGAGTAGTTTGGCTGCTAAATGTGCATCTTCAAAGAATAGCTCATAAAAGTCACCCATACGATAGAACAGCAATGCATGTTGATAGTCGATTTTGACTTTGAGATATTGCTGCATCATAGGTGTGTGAAAAGATAAGTCAGCCATGATTTCAGCGCTGTTCATGCGTATTAAGTCCTTAAATTTTTGAATAAATTAAACTATAGAAAGTCTAATTGTCTAACCAATAGGGAGTCAACTGGATCTCATCTAAGAAAAAGTATACCTTTTATATCCCGAAAATTGAGCCAATAGTGTGTGAGATCTTATTTTAAATCTAGGGGAGCAATTTTAATAAAGAAAAATGAGATCAGAACATAGTGATCACTCTAATCAGTGAGACATTAAACAATGGAAAGATAATTTGTGATGTTGGCAAAAGCGACATTGATGAATATTGCACCCTGAGAATTTTTTGTGGAAGATCGATCAGTTTGGGTCGTATGGGAGGTTAATATCTAGATCGAATGTCAAATACCCTAAAGATAAAAAAGAGTTTTGTAAACTCTCTTTTTTAATTCATAAAAATTATTAAGTTACCTTTAGGTCATGCCATTATTAATAATTATTGAACTAACTTATAAAAGTGGTTGGACTACTTTGCAAAATTTTAATAAACCGCTTTAATAAGAGTGAAGAAAGTAACTTGATAAACTTATTTAGTCTTTGGGGTAGTTAATTGATTGGTTCTAGAGATTGAAGTCATTAAGTTTTTTAATAGTATAGAAATAATTTCAATGCATGAGCATGGAAAAGCTAGGGCATCAATAAAATAGATGATTAAAACACCTTTTGTTGCAATGTGGGGAATTTTACTCACTGGAATAATGCTGACATTATTTGCAGTGGGTATTGCACTTTTTCAGCCATGGTTTGGTTTAACCTTGGCCTTAGAAAATGATCATATAGTGATTGATACTATCAGTATCTCACATGTAAAGGTTCGGAAGGGAGAGGTTGTCCAATCGATTAGCAGTGCAGATGGACGAAATAAAATAGAACTGATTAAGTCAGATATCATAGAAGATCCAGATCAACTGGAAACTTATCAGCTAACTCGACAGTTTTTTTCCCGTCAGAATCATTTTGCTAATATGGTGAGCCAACCACAGATCAGTTTAAATTTTGCTAATGGAAATAATGTTGTTCTGAATGTAGAACCTACTCGACCATTGAACAGTTTGCCATTTGTATTCTGGATACAAATTCTAGTTGGTCTTTGCAGTTTTTTAATTGGGGGTTGGGTTTGGGGTATTAGTCATAAACGATATACGACTTTTATCCTGTTTGTTGCTGGTTGTTGCATCATGGCAGCGTCATTCTCAGCGGCCATTTATAGTACTCGGGTACTTGCATTACCAGCACCCTTATTTGAGTTATTGTCCAATCTTAACCATACAGGTGCCGCGTTGTTTGGCATTGTATTGGTATTACTATTTTCTAATTATCCTAGCTCTCGTTTACTGCCACTCACACTACAACTATCGTTTGTAGCTCTTATGTTGTGTTGGTGGCTATGCGACATATTTAAAGTGTTTTTTGTAGGTCCTACGATAGGTGCTTTTGTACCGCTCTTGATTGCATTAAGTCTTATTATATTACTGAGTTGGTTGCAATATCGTAAGGCAAAGTATGATCCAGTTGCTCAGGCTGCCTTGCGCTGGTTTGGTTTATCTCTAATGTTGGGTGCAGGTATTCCTGTTTTGATAGTGAGTATGCCAAACTTGTTAGATATTAATGCTGCAATGCCCCAAGGATATGCTTTTCTATTTTTTTTGCTAATGTATGTAGGTGTAGTACAAGGGGTAGCACGCTACAAGTTGTTTGAGCTAGAAAGTTGGATATTCCGAATCCTATTTTCCATGCTGGGATTTTTTTTACTGGTATTACTCGATGCCATTTTAGTTATAGTGTTAAGTCCACTTGTCTCACTTAGTTTAGCTATCCTTATTTGTGGTTTAGTCTGGCTACCACTACGGGGCTGGTTACAAGAAAATTTTTTACAACGTAAAAATTTATCCGACAGTCAATTATTTGAAAGAATATTACAAGTTAGTTTTGCAGTGAGTAAGGAGGATCGTCAATTACAGTGGCAAGCCTTACTAAATGATTTATTTCAGCCATTGAATATAGAAACCAGCAATCAAATAAACCACAGCCATATTGGTGATAATGGTTTGGTACTTTATATTCCTCAGATTGTAGGGCTAGAGGCGATGCGTCTCAGCTACCCGCAGCAAGGTCGCCGTTTATTTAGTGAATATGACCAGCAACTGATTCAGAATCTGTTGCCATTTTTAACTCAGGCCATAGAAAGTCGTGTTGCTTATGATCGTGGGGTACTTGAAGAAAGACATCGTATCGCCCGAGATTTACATGATGATCTCGGTGCAAAACTATTATCAGGTCTATATCAAAAAGATTTAGATCAAATTAAAGTCACCATTCGTCAGACAATTGCTGAAATGCGTACTATCGTTAGTGGATTATTAGGTACTGGTGTTGAGTTAAATATAGTTTTGCAGGAGTTTGAACATGAGGTTGCTACTCGTCTACAAAGTTGTGGGATAGATTTTATTTGGCAACATAATCTTGGAAATACACCCATTACCTTGAGTTATACACAGTATAAGAATTATATTTCTATGCTGCGGGAAATCGTCAGTAATATAATAAAATATGCCAATGCCCAACAGATAAGCATTTCTATAAGCATATCTGATTCGCAACTAGTTTCAGTTATCTATGATGATGGAAATGGTTTTGAGGGAGAGCAAAATGAGTTGACAAAAGGTAATGGTCTTAGGAATTTAAGGGAACGGGCAATTGAACTCTCCGCGACGTTATATTTCCAAAGTTTGTCAGAAATAAAAGGTTCACGCATTGAGTTGACCTTTCCACTATAACCCAATAAATGTAAACATAAATGGATAATAAAGTGATTCAAACGGCATTGATTTTGGAGGATATAGTGGACGTCAATGCATGGATCAAACAGATGTTACTTGAAACTTTTGAAGGAATTCGCATTCAGCAAGCCTATAGTCTAGACGAAGCAAAACATTTATTAATGTCTCAACATTATGATTTGGCTTTAATTGATCTTTCATTACCTGATGGTAAGGGAATAGAGGTGATCGATTGGTTAGTACAATATTCTGCTGAAACTATAAGTGTTGTCGTGACGATTTTTGAAGATGATCAATATTTGTTTGAGGCAATTAGTCACGGTGCGAAAGGTTATTTGCTAAAAGATTTAGAACCAATCGTATTTAAAAAACATTTAGAAAATTTAATTGCTGGGCTTTATGCTTTTTCTCCGACTATGACGCAAAAACTATTGAGCTATGTCAAAACACAAGAACAACTTAATCAGAAAAAACAACAGCTCATAGAATCGTTAGCTTTAACAAATCGAGAAAAGCAAGTTCTCATTCATATTGCTAAAGGGCAACAGGTGTCTGAAATCGCTTATGAATTAGGGCTTTCCAGTCATACAGTCAGTGGTTATGTGAAAGAAATTTATAGAAAATTACACATATCCTCTCGTGCTGAAGCAGCATTATTAGCAAAGCAATATGGCTTAATTTAATTACTTGTTCTGTTTTTATGGTTTAGACTTTTTTGAGCAGAGTTGTATTGGAATGGTGCTGTATTGTGATGGATGTATAAATATCATTCATAAAATTGAAAAATACGTCATACCTTAATGCTGATTAGCCGATAACATGTTTGTAAGTAGTTTCTAAGCAATTTTTTCATTTCACCCCCTTAAACAGGGGATACGCCAAAAAATAAAATAGCGATATTGTGATCTCCAATAATACGAAATAATTTAAGGAGAATCAGATGTTAAAACATAATTTATTAAGTGCCTGTATTATTGCGAGTTTGTTCTTGACTGCTTGTCATCATAGCGATAAAGAAGATAATACACCTCCGCAAGTAGGTCAGAAAAGTATCACTGTTACACCATCATTAGGACAAATTACTCAAGGTCGTGTAATTTTAAAAGACGCACTTACAGGTCAGGCAATAGTAGATATACAAAATATTGGTGCAGATGGTACGGCCACCTTTAAAGTGGATAGCAATAAACTTAAAAACCCGATAATTGCGGAAGTTCTACCAAGTGTTGAAGGAAAATTGATTTATGCAGATGAAGCAATTACAGATCAATTAGTAACAATTTCTGCGCCTGCAAATACAGCAATTTTGAGAGCAGCGACCACTATTACCTCAGACCAAACGAATCTTGGAGTCACAGCTCTTACCGAAGCTGCTTTAGTTTATGCCCAATCATTGAGTGCTCAGGTGACGCAAGCTAATTTAGAAGCTGCAAACAAAAAAATTGCCGAACAATTAAAGTTGGGCAATAAATTTAGTATTACTGATGCGCCTGCAATTGTGGGGTTAAATGATTTTGCATCTTTGATTAATTATCAACAAATCAGTGAACCACAACGTGCTTATGCAGCATATTTGGCAACTTTAGCAAAAGAAGCTAAGCGCTTGAATGCAAAAAGTACACAGCCAGCCTATGATATTTTACAAGCACTTAGTAAAGATTTTTCTGATGGTACATTTGATGCGAAACAAGATTCAGTAGCTCTGACTACTTATAATAGTGCTTGGGTTCAAGCTTGGTCGAATTGGGTCAGTATATTTTATAACTCAATTTTTAATTTACAGAATGACACTGATTTATCGGCTTGGTTAAATGCATTTAACATTGAAACACCAAAAATTCCTGTACCATCGCCAGTGACGACAGCTAAACCGATTCGCACAGTAGATGGAGTGGCAGAATATGCTTGCTCAGATGAGATAAATTTAAGATCAGCCAATGGCCAATCTTTAAATATAGATTTTATCAATCAAAGCAGTGATACCATCAATATTGACTGGATCAATTACACAGGTCAGTTGGTGAACTATAAAAAGAGTTTGGCAAACTCACAAACGCATAATCAACAGACTTATATAACACACCCTTGGAAATTGACTGATAGTAAAGGTGTATGTAAAGGTATTTTTGTTGCGACTAATCTATCCCCAAAAACATTAACTATTAAAGGGAATGAAGTTGTTATTGGTAAAGATATTACTACACCTGTGATTGAAACTTGCGCTAGCAAAAAATTACCTGTAGGCAAGCTCAGTGATTTAGTCAATTATAGTGGTGATTATAGTGACAAAGGTGCTGTAGTCTTTAGTCTTGATGCGAACACTGGAAAATTAATTGCAAAAGGTACATCAGCTACAATTGCTGAGGTTTGTGGTGCAAATAATCAAAGTAATGGTACTAATTACTATGTAATTACCGATAAAGGATATGTGACATTATTTAAAGATAATACAGGTAAATATTCTGCAGAAAGTGCTGACTTCACGGGTTTCTATGGAGAAAAATCTGCATCATCCTCACAACTATGTGAATCTAATGGTGCTGATAACAAACTTGGTTTTAAAAATGCGCCAAGTGATTTTTGTGGTTTTACAAAATCTACAGTAACAGCGATCACTTCACCTGATGCATTTACATTCTTTAATGCTGATAAAAAAGAAAATATTAAAATTATTATGAACAATGGAAGTTTGGTTAGTGTAGCTGTTGAGAATAATAATTATGCCTGGGCATGTGGTGTCGGGACATTGCCTGCTTGTAGCGGTATTACTGCAAAAACTACAAATAGTAGTACAACATTTACCTTTAATAATGCGCTATTAAAAATTGTGAATGGTGCGAAACAGGACTTAACTATTAAAAATGGTGCTTTGATTTATCAAGCAAATAATACCAACCCAACTCCAACAGGTTCATGCACTGGTAATACCAATCCATATGGTTGTGTGACAATTACAGGTACAAACGCACCTGCAAGTTATTATGAACATATTGGCAACCCAATGCTTTTTAATGGCGCACCTCAAGTTCAGTTTAATCCATTAGTACCGAACAGTGGAGCCGTTACCTACTTTGGTGGTGAATTGAAAGCCAATGCTGTAGTTTCAGGCGTTAGTGTCGGATTCCAAAAAATAATGGGAGAAACACAGAATGCGGTATATACATATCTGCAATATGATCAATCATTTAATCTTGTCAAGGACTTGGCATTTAACTGTAAGGATGAAAATGGTACTTGTGCTGGTTTGACAGTGAATACGAATACACGAACGATTACTTTTGATAATGTCGTTATGAAACAAACGAAGCCCGTAAATGGTGGATTAAACTTAACTTTTAATGGCACGATGAAATTTTAATCTTAAAAAGATTTATGTTTCGTTAAAGGACATCTAAAGGATGTCCTTTTCTATTATTTTTAGTAAGTATTAATAATAAAATCATATATCAATAAGGAATATTAATTATTTATTTGGTTTAAGCGAATAGTCGGGCTTATAGTTTGAAATTTTAAATTTAACTTTCAATTGTGGCATAACTTGTTTAATTATATAGAAAGTAGAAAGTGAAGTTAAAAGCATTAGTAAAACTTCAAATGATTCACTGAGTATAAAAAGAAATAGATAGAATGAAAATATGCAGAGTAAGCAATATAATTTTTTTTGGAAATATAGTGTTGTAAAAATTCCATATAACATAGCGGAAAATATTAAATTAAAGCTTTTATTCATTCCTAATTTATCTAAAATAATAATTACGATAGAGATGCATATAATTGAAGCAATAAAAACAAAAATATTTTTAATTAACATCATGTTATTTCCTCCAAATTTATTTAAAAAATCTTCTCCTTTAGTGTCATTTAAAGGAGAAGATAAAAAGCACAATTGTTTTATTAGCCTTATATATTTTTCTTATTTTCTAAGAATTAAATTATAGGCTATACATTTTAAATACTCCTCCAGAAAGTATTTTTAAATGTTTGTGCATGAGGAATTATATATAGTGAAAAAATCATGGAAATAATCTTTAGCTTACATCAGTATGAGAAATTTCTTACATTAGGTTGTTTTTTGATCTAATTGTTAATTAGTTAATTTTACTAAATACAATTTAATCAATGGTTTAATTTTAATTGATTAAAAATTAAAAAAAATAGTTAAATAAATTTTACATAAGTAATTATAAAATAACATTTTTTTACAGTATAAATTTAACTGGAATTCACAGTCGAATATCTGTATTGTGTGACAAGTACAGCTTCTAAGTTGTTAGTTCATAAGGCTTATTGAAAAAATACTAAAGAGTTGGCCTTGATCAATTAATATTAATTTTGGATGTATTCACGATGGAATTCGTCAGACTGCTGTACGCAAGTAAAGTTGCTAATACATATCCTGAGCTAAAGCAAGATTTAATTGAAATCTTAAATTCAGCAGTAGATTTTAACTATCGTAATGAAATTACTGGTGTTCTTTACTATGGGCATGGATATTTCGTTCAATGTCTTGAGGGTAGGAGAAGTAAAGTAGATGATCTTTTGTATAATCGAATTTTGAAAGATCCAAGACACAAAAATTGTGAAATTCTATTTTATGAAAAATGTGATGTAGGTCTTTTTAAAAATTGGAACATGAAATTTGCCCCAATTAATAAAAGGCTGGGAGATTTCTTTATAGAAAATCATAGAGATGACTTCAATCCATTTTTACTATCAACTGAAACAATTCCAACTTTTATTGATCTTTTAGCAGCGGAATATGCAATAGAGCCATATTCATTTGAAATTAATGAATAATCCAAATTATTACATAGCATTGTTATAGAGTAAAACAATGAATATACGATTATGCTATGCCAGTTCACGTCATGAACTAATAGATGATTTGATTGAGGACTTGAGTGACATCCTCACAGTTGCAAGAGACTTTAATTCTAAAAATGAGATTTTCGGGGTTTTATATTATGCAAATAATGCTTTTTTCCAATGTTTAGAGGGGGAAAAAGTAATTGTTTATGAGCTCTTTGATCGTATTAAAGCCGATTGTAGACACAATTCAATACTAGAATTCAATGTTGTAGAAATTGATAAGTTCAGTTTCAAAAATTGGTCTATGAAGTATGTGCAAAAAAGCTCAAATGTCGATATTTTCTTTAATCAAATAGGATTTGATCAGTTCGTTCCAGCAGCTATAAATGAAGAGAATTTAAATAAATTTATAGACGTACTGTTAACTGAAAATCAGACAGAAGTAAAAAGAAAAATTGGTTTAAACAAACGTGGAACTCGTCCATACTTGTAAGTCTAAAAAAGACGAGCTCTATTCGCTCGTCTTTTATACATCTTAAAGTGAAATACTCTTACTTGTTCCTAAATCCTCGGTTTCACCTGTTACTGCTGCCTTAGTAAGCTTATAGAGAGCGAATAGTGTGCCTGAACCTTTCCAATATTGAGCACCATTGCATACAACTCTAATCAGTTGAATGTCTGGATCTGATTTACCGTGTTGGAAGAAAGCCTCATAGGCAGGGGACCAGATTTCATCAAGTATGACTTTATCAATCACATTTTCTGCAATACCATTAATAGAGACATAATCATTATTTGAGGTATTACTATAACCCAAATTTACTTGAGGATTGCTTGATATACTTTTTACTAATTCAGATTTTTTTGAACCTAAGAACCATACGATTCCATTGAATGTATTATTCTGAGTTGTCATAGGAGCAGAATGTAAATGACCTTCTTTAGTGATAAAAGTGACCATTGCAAATCTGAAGTCTTTCAATAAATTTTTCAACTCATCATAATTGCTATCAATATTATCCATTTTAAATGCTCAATTCGTAATTTGAATTAATACTATCTAACAGAAAATAATTGATAAGTTTTTATTTTTTATATTTAATTATAGCTATATATGTAAATTAAATTAATTAAGAGTATCTAATGTTGTAATTAGGATTAATTTCTATTACTTTAAAGTAAGTGTCTTTATTCTTTATTATTTTATTTAAATAAGCGTTATCTAACTCTGACCAAATTTCAAAATTAAAAAAATCAGCTGAATCAGCATAGATCCATAACCAATTTGAAACATAAATTTTTCTTATTGAGTCATATACAGAATCTTTGACTTTTTTAAGGTTATGTAATTTTGAATTTTCATCACGAAGCACAACCGATTGAATCATATAAATAAAATACCATTATCAATATATAAGCTATCTATTCTATATAATCTAATAGAGTAATCAATTTTATAAGTGTAATATTATTAATGTATACACCATCTGAATTACTGAATAGCTACAGATTTTGTAGACATCTTTTAGTTAGATAAAATGACTAATTAGCTAGCTGCTTATGAGCAGTAAGCGATACCTTGAAGAATTCAAAATTGATGCAATAAAGCAAGTAACTGAGAAGGCCATAGTGGAGCCAAAGTTGCTGCATGATTAGTACCCTCATAGTCTGTATGACTTGATTAAACGTTATGATCCGCTGCAACCCAATATAGTAAGTCTAGTGATGTACTTATGGAGCTAGCGAAACTTAAAAAAGAACTACAGCGAGTTACTGAAGAAAGAGACATATTAAAAAGGGCAACAGAATACTTCCTAAGCCAGCCCAAATGAAGTAAGCCTTTATTCCGGACAACCAACATATATAACCTGTTCGTCGGAGGCTTTAACTTAAATACAATTAGAGGCTTACGGTCACCAACTGTATTTTAATGATTGTTTTTTATAGCCTTAACAGGTCGCTTAAAATTTTGAAATTCTATGAGCTTGAAATTTGATAATTTCAGCACAATTTTGAAACAAAATGTAATATTGACTATAAAACCATGTAGAAATTCTAAAATGTCATATAATTTTAAGTATATTATTGTATTCTTATTGAAATTAATGAGAATGATTCTCCCTAGAGGCCAGTATGAAACTTAATGAAAAAGTAGGGCTATTAGCTTTCTATACGATTGTAGTCGTTGCTATCGTTACTCTTAGTTTTGGGATGCTAACTTTAGATAAGATTCTTATTGGAATCGCTTTATCGCTTTTTATTTGTGCATTGCTTGTAAAATCAGAGTTTAAAATTGAAGCTGCATTTTGGAAAAATTACTAAATATTAAGTTTAATGGAACTAAAATATATAACTCAACGAACAATTATTTACCATTTATACCAAAGTTCTAGATATAAAAATTAAGTGGAAATGTTAAATTTGCCTAGTCAATTCCTGTATCAGGCAAAAGCCTTCTACATTCTGATTAGCTTGTTTGGGGCAACTCAATTTGTGGAAAAGGATGGGTTTGAATTGATTGTAAATACAAACTCATAGCATTAAAATTTTCTCAAAGTAAAGTTAGAAGGATACTCCATTTACTAATTTTTCACTTAATCTCAAAGATCTAACACCTTGTATATGAAAAAAATATCACTGATTTTTCTAACGGTAACACTGATTTATGGCTGTCAAAAACAGCCAGAAACTATAAATGGAAATGGTTTTGAGGATAAAAAGTTTGAAGAGGCTGACGCGAAGCTTTCTAGCTATTTAGATACTTTAGATAATCCAAAAGCAGATAAAAAAGATCAAAAGAAGATACTTTGCATTGAGTATCCAAACGTCTATAAGCATGAGTATTTACCAGCATTATTAAAGCTTACAGATGCAGAACCTAAAGAAAAGTTATTGAATGATTTGAAGCTAACAACAGATTACTATAGTGAGAAACTAGGGATAGTGTGTGAATAACTCAATGATTGAGTTAAAAAAAGATTTTACTCGACTTGAATATTCGAATCCAGTCGATGCAATTTTGGATTTTTTTAAGAAAATCAAAATCTTAAATGTGTTAACTTTAAGGATATCAACAATGATAAATAAGCTTCGAATAACAACAACTTCTGCGATTATATTGCCTTATTATTTTTTAGTGTATTCAGAAAGGTGGGATACAAGTTTATTAAAACTTTCTATCAAACTAGACAATTCATTTAAAAACAGTTCAAGAAAGTATTTAGGGTATTTTTCAAAAATATGTGTAAAAAGTAATAATAAAACTACTATCATTATTCAAATATTCAATTTTTTTTAATCTCATGCAATGGACACTTGATCAATTAAGACAATTTATAGTTACTGCTGAATGCGGTTCATTTAGTGCAGCAGCTCGAAAACTATCTAAGGCTCAATCAGCTGTTAGTACAGCAATTGGACTATTGGAAGTTGATCTTGGTGTAGAACTTTTTGATCGGTCACACAGAAATGCCCAACTGACTAATGAAGGTCATGTACTTTTATTAGAAGCAAAAGAACTTTTTAGACAGGTCGAAGCATTTGATTATAGAGCTAGAGCTTTTAACCTTGGGAGTGACTCAAAGTTATCAATAGGCTTTGATGAGGCTTTACCGTATTCAGCAATAAGTATGTTAATCAGAGAAATTTCCGTTAAATTTCCAGATTTGCAATTGACTATCTTAAATGGAACTACAAAAGAAGTTGCTGAGTATGTAAATTTAGAAAGAGCTGATATAGCATTTCATATTATTCGTAATACTTTATCGCCTTGTTATGAACAAGTTGAGATTGGAAAAATCCCTCAAGGAGTATTTGTAGTTCAAGATCATCCTTTAACTCAACTAGAAAGAGTAGAACAAAAAAACTTAGTCCATTATAGGCAATTAATTATTGATGTTCAGGATGAATTAGATATTCCATATAGCCCAAAAATATGGAAATTGGATAGTTTTTATATCATTGCTGAGTTGGTTGTCGATAGTTTAGGCTGGGCAATTTTGCCTGTAAATATCGGAAATTACCATACTTACTCTAAACCATTAGTACAGTTAAATTGCCCAACAATAGCTTTACCAGATCACTTAGTCAGAATGATTTGGTGTCAAGGAAGGAGTATTACACCGACCGTGAAATGGGTGGAAAATCGTTTTACAGAATTGCTTGAACTTAGCCAGTAAACAAAATAACAATTATCAAGAAACAATGGCATATCTTAAAATAGACATGCCATCAATCTTTAATGTTCAAAAACAAACTTATCATATTCAGTATCAAGCAAAATCATTTTGGATTTTACTTTAAATCCGAGATCTGAATACATCTTTCCTAGATGAGGCTTTGATACATTTGCCAATAAACTAATTTTTTTGTATCCAAGAGAAACTGATTCTTGAACTACACACTTAATAAGCTGCTTTGCAATACCTTTACCTCTGTATCTCTCATCTACTGCTAATGAATCAATATAAATTTCATCATCTTCTGATTCTCTGATACCAGAGTCCTCGCGCTCACTTCCAAAAAAATAGTTAACCTCGTCTTCACCTTTAAAGAAAAGAATACATCCCACAAGTTGATTATTTATTTTCGCTACGATTGTATTTTTGAAACTAAAATTCACATCAGTTCTTGAAAAGTTCTTTTCATATTCTTTAAGGGCATCAGCATATGTGGCTTTACCAGAAATATCTATTATTGCCTCTGGATCAGCTAAACCAATTAATTGAACCGCTTCAACAGCATCAGTGGGTTCTGCTTTTAAAAAAATTAAATCATTACTCATAAAAATCTTTAATACGTCACAAAAAAATTGAATTTAAGCTTGAGAAGAATGAGAGTTTATCCATTCAAGTGCCATATCTTTTGTAATTTTTATTAGATCATTATGATGATCTACAATATTATCAGTAGCTTCACCTAAAGTATCGTATAGGATCGTTACTTTACTATCTGGAGCACCACAAAAACCTGCAATGCCCACATTTAAATTATGGATCATACTTTTATCAAGACCCCTTTTTTCAAATGACTCCTGAGGTTCTCCCGCTAAAGCAATCCATCGAATTGTTTTACAAGGTAAGTGCCGACTTTCACCATAAGTGATTCCATAATTCCAAACGCGATCAATATAACCTTTTAAAATAGCAGGCATCGAATACCACCATATAGGGAATACAATAAACAAAGCCTCACTACGTTGCAGATTTTCAGCATACTTGGTCACTTCATCAGAATATATCTTGTCAATATTATTCCAATCAGGTTCATCAATTTCATGTAGAACTGGGTTGAAATTTAATCGGTATAAATCAAGTTCATTTACTGCATATTCATGTTCAAGTAAGACTTCCTGCACGGTCGAAGAAATTTTAGACGTAAGAGAATCATTCCGAGGATGTGCCCAAATTAAGGAAACTTTTTTCATTACATTTACCGTTCAATAAAAAATATGATTTTTTTTTAAAGTATTTCATAAAACTAGATTTAAAAAAAATGATGAAAACTTTAAAAAAAACATTTTCCAATAAAAATTATGATGTATAAAAATGGAACCCATCAAAAAAATAGATGGATGATAAAATGAAGTTAAGAAAATTTTATGTTACATAGCGACTATAACTAAACGCTGCGTCTTAAAATCGAATACAAATTCAGAATTTTTGTATTCAATTCTTTGAGAATTTGCTTTTAGAACATTTGATAATGAGTTTTTAATGCTCAATTTTAAAGAGCTAAAGGAGGATTTTATGCCTAATTTTTTCATAAAAATTATTGGTGCTACATTTCTGACAACATGTCTGAGTGCATGTGCAGGCGATGGTAGTAATTCGGATTCCACAACTGTTACAGAAACTAAAAAAATTAAAGCTATTGTTGTTGGGGCTGGAATAGCTGGTCTTAAAGCCGCACATGACCTTAAAGCTCAAGGTATGGATGTCACGGTATTAGAGGCACAAGAAAAAGTTGGGGGGAGACTAAAAGTGAATCGCTCACTTGGATTACCATTTGATGAAGGTGCAAGTTGGATACATGGTTCTAACTCTAATCATCCGATTACGAAATTAGCAGGTGTGTCTGGACTGAAGTTGTTTGAAACTTTAGATGATAACGTTGCTATTTATGATACAAATGGTGAAGAGTACACTGAACAAGTGGCGAATAGTGCAAATACATTATTTGAAAATACTTTAGATGAAGTCCGTGATGAAGGTTCAACTGATAGATCATTTAAATCAGTTTTTGATGAAATTTCACCACAATTTTATAACAATAGAATTAGAGATTACATGCTTTCAGCATACTTAGAATTTAATATTGGTGGCGATATTACTAAATTATCTTCAAGTGAATTTGATACTGATGAAGCATTTGATGGTAAAGAACAACTTGTCACCAACGGATATGACAATCTAGCACTATATTTTGCAAAAGATTTAAACGTAATCACCAAAGCAATTGTCAATCGTATCGATTATTCATCGAGTTTAGTTAAGGTTTCAACGACTGATGGTAAGGTCTATGAAGCTGATAAAGTAGTAGTGGCTGTTCCGTTAGGTGTCTTGAAGAAAAACAAGATTAAATTTATTCCTGATCTTCCAACATATAAGCAAGATGTGATTAACCGCATGCACATGGGAAATGTTAATAAATTCTTGGTGAAGTGGGATAAAACCTTTTGGGATAATCAACTTCAATATATAGGTTATACGGCGGATGCTAAAGGTCGTTTTAACTATTTTTTAAATGTTAATAAATTTGCTCCAAATTCAAATGCACTTATGACTTTTGCTTTTGGTGATGAAGCTGATGTAACTGAAAAGCAAACTGATGATCAAATAATCAATGAAATTGTAACTAATTTACGTAACATTTATGGTGATGCCGTACCTCAACAAAAACCAAAATTGTTAAGAACAAAGTGGCGAGAAAATCAGTTTACATTTGGAGCATACTCATTTGTAGGTGTTGGAAGCACAACGAATGACTTTGCTACTATTGCAGCACCTGTTCAAAATAAAATTTACTTTGCTGGCGAGCATACTTCAACGGAATATAGAGGTACTGTGCATGGCGCATATCTTTCTGGTGAACGAGCGGCAAAACAGATATCAGGACTTGTAAAATAATTACTCAGTACGTTGAATTATTAGCCTTCTTATTTTTTTAAGCTAAGTAGAGTTGTTTATCAAAATAACTATTGATTGTATAACGAAAGCAGTCAATAGTTATTTATCCTAAATCATTACTCTCAAAACTTAAATAAATTATTTAATTTTAAAGATATTTTCAAACAGAATTATAGTTTGAGAGTAAATCTAAATTAGTCTTTTAATTCTCCAAAAACTAAATTTTTATACAACCCAATCTAATTATTAATTTTGTTTTGCGAAGGATCAATAGTCCTTGCTAAGTTCAATAGGTAGAACGTTTTGCATCCAAGGTTCGATTATCACGATGAAAAGTAAAATTGGAATCAGTAGACAGCTTATAATCGCTTTAAGTTTTGTTAATCTCAGTGTTACAGCTTGTTCATTTTTTTTTGGATATCTCATTTATAGCTTTGCAGTTATTACTGGTTCTTTATCACTTGAATCACTGAGTGAGGAGTGGACTGATTTTCATTTTATAGATTGGATATGGTTATTTGCCGTTATATTCTGTGGTACAGTAATATCATTGATAATTGGTATCTTTTTAGCTAAAAGATTTATTAATCCGATAAGCTTTATTGCTGAAGCAGCGAAAAAAATTAGTCAAGGGGATCTTACAGCTAGAGTTCAAGATACCTACGTGCATTCACTAGAAATATCCGAACTTATGGATAATTTTAATGATATGGCACAGAAATTAGAAGTTGCAGTAGAGAATACACAAATATGGAATGCAGCTATTGCTCATGAATTGCGAACACCTATTACGATTTTGCAAGGCAGATTACAAGGTATAGTAGATGGGATATTTGCGCCAAATGAGAAATTAATAAAAAGTTTGTTAAATCAAGTAGAAGGGTTGTCTTATTTAGTAGAAGATTTGAGAGCCTTAAGTTTATTTGAAAATAAAAAACTTAATCTAAATAAAAACTTAATAGACTTTAGCTTAAGTATTGAAAAAGTTATATTAATTTTCTCAGAAAAACTTGAACGAGCAAAATTTACTATTCAGCTAGATCTAGCTAATGATTTTATTTATTGTGATAAACAAAGAATGGAGCAAGTTTTAATTGCCTTAATTGATAATGCTATTAACTACTCTGATCCAGGTATTTTGAATATATCATGTAAAATAATTGAACAAAAATGGATACTAGAACTTAAAGATGAAGGACCTGGTATACCGTTACAATATCAAAATGATTTGTTTAATCCTTTTTTTCGCGTGGAAGAATCACACAACAATGAACTAGGTGGAACTGGGCTTGGATTATCAGTGGTAATGGCAATCATTGATGCACATGGCGGTCAAATTAATTACAGTAACATTAATGGTAATAGTATTTTTACAATTACTTTGCCAAATTCACCATAATTTTCATAAAGTTATGAATTTTTGACCCCTACTGCGATTCTATCAGGGTAGCATTTCCCTTCAGCAGTTCATACCCCTATTAAAAGCTAAACTTATTTTAAACAAGATTTACTACCTCATCTACACTGGCATGAATATATCAATCCTGCATATCAATTGAAACAGTTGAACCAACTTGATTAAGGATATCAGCATGTGTGTTGAACATACCTTTGAACTGAAAGTTTTTTCGAGGGTTTTGAGCGTTAATGATGACCATATCAAGCCCTTTTGGATATGTGTTTCCAATACCTGTTCAGGATTTAGCTTTAAAGTTTTCGTATCCAGTTCGGGAAATGTATAGTTGATCCTCAATATGCTGCAATCTACAAAAATGAAGCTGAGTAAACTTGGTTGGATATTTATATAGCCCTAAAATTAAAATGATTTTTTAATAATTCGAGATTTGTAATTGGTTATAAAGTCTATAGAAATTTTACTTAGTTATTTTTTCCTTTCACAACTATTCCTTGAATGTTTCATTCAATGCTTGCTGCACGGCATCCACCCGTGATTTACATGCTTTGTAAGTGGTCATTAACTCTTCCACAATCCTCATCAGGTTGTCGATGTCTGGTTCTTCCTGTGATTCTAGTAGGAAAGAATTATTTCGAAATTAACTTTTATTTTCTAGCTCCTCACATTAGAGCAATGGTTAGAGGGTGCTGTACAAAGTACAATGGTGCATCGTTTACCAACTTTATCTGACGTTGCAGAAGCAGTGACTTTTTTAGCATCTGATCATGCCCGTGCAATGACGGCAACGATAGTAAATATGACAGCAGGTGCAACAATTAACTAAAATGATAAAGGCTTGAATATAAAGTTGGATAAACAACATTTTTCTTCTAAAAGCCCTGTTCTTTAACACAGAGAGGCTGTTTTAAGCTAACTACTAATATAGTCAACCAAAGTTCTACATGTGATGAAAATATTAATAATTGCTTACATTGTACGGGTTATGTTAAATTGCGGTCGTCTCAATATTGAAAAAGCCTATTTTGAGAGTTGCTTTAGCCCTTGCCCTGACTGCAATGTTTCTGCAAACCGTTGTATTTATACAACCACTTTTACCAGCACAATATCGTATTGCGCTGGTCTGCGTCACTATTTCCGATGCTTTTTCAAACACAATCAGCGCCGCTCAGCAACAGAGTGACCAGCACTCATTTAAACATGATCATCAGCACCACATGATGCATGACGATCAAAAAGCTCATACCACTCAAAGCTCTCACCAACATGATGTTGGTCATGAATGTCCATACTGTACGGTATTTGCCAATTTAACTACAGGTCTGGACTTTAGCGCTGATGAGGTATTTGACCGCCTTTATGTTCGGATGTTGGCATTTCAGCGTAATTTCCAGCATATTTATTTTGCTTTACAGCGATTATACCTACTACCGCAAGGGCGAGCACCGCCTTTCTTCGCATAAATACTGATTAGAAAATACAGAGCTTTTTTGCTTTGTTCTTAATTTATATTTTTGCGAGATTAATTATGGCTCAGCCTAAATTTGATTTACAACCGCTTGTGGTTGCGATGAGTATTGCCTGTTATTCAACAACAGTTTTTGCAGAACAACGTCAAGAAAATATCATTCAATTAGCTCCGATAGTGATCACTGCACAAGTGGCAAATGATGCCAATGGATTGATCGTTCATGCTGATCCAAAACAACCGATTCAGCCTGTTCCTGCGACTGATGGTGCCGCTTATTTAAAAAGTATTCCAGGATTCAGTAGTATTGGTAGTGGTGGAACCAATGGTGATATTAGTTTTAGGGGCATGTTTGGTTCACGGATTAAAGTACTAAATGATGGTTCTGAAGAGTTGGGTGCTTGCCCAGCTCGAATGGATAATCCGACTTCTTATATTTCACCTGAGAGTTTTGACCGCATTACAGTCATTAAAGGTCCACAAACTGTACGTTATCCAACCCCAGGTTCAGCGGCAACGGTATTATTTGAACGTGATCCAATCAAATTTGAACAGGATCAACATTATAAAGGTCAGGCAAGTGTAGTCGCTGGTTCATATGGACGTGTAGACCATAATGTCGATGCTGCGGTCGGTAATGACACCGTCTATGCTCGTATCAATGCTAATCGTTCGGTATCCGATGATTATCAGGATGGTGATGGTAAAAACGTTCATTCAAGTTGGGAGCGTTGGGGCGCTGACCTTGCCCTAGGCTGGACACCAACTGAAAATACGTGGATTGAATTGCAAGGCGGTAAGGGAGACGGAGAGTCTGCTTATGCAGGTCGCTCAATGGATGGCTCACAATTTAAGCGTGAAAGTCTTGGACTACATGCTGAACTACGCAATATCAATGATGTGATTAAAAAAGTTGAAGCACAGGTCGATTATAGCTTTAATGATCACATTATGGATAATTTTAGCCTGAGAGCCGTGCCAACAACAGGACCTATGGCGATGCCGATGGCAATGGATGTTACTCGTAGGACTTTAAATGCCAGAGCTGCCATCACCACTGATTGGAATAACATCAGTGTGGTTTCAGGTGTTGATTCCCAGTACAACAAACAGGCTGGCAATATGTATATGCGTGGTGATGTACCACCGCCAATGGATGAAACTTTGAGTTTCCAAAGTTATGGTGCATTTACTGAAGCCACTATTGCTGTGAATGACAATAATAAAGTGGTGACAGGTCTACGTGCTGACCATGTTGAAATTAAAAACTTAGCAAGCAACAAAACCCGTAAAGATACCGTACCAAGTGGCTTCATTCGGTTGGAAAACCTGATGCCTGAGCATAATCTCAAAAGCTATATTGGCTTGGGATATGTTGAACGTACCCCTGATTTCTGGGAGATATATAGTACCGCATTACCATCAACAGGCACTGATATGGGAGACATGTCGGGTGGCATGGGTGGTATGACAGGTATGGATGATATGGGTGGGATGGTTATGCCAACTGTTGCCCGAACATCGGATCATTTGGACTATCTTAAGAATGAAAAAACTCTACAACTGGATTTAGGCTATCAACTGGAACATGGAAAATACAATAGTTGGGCTTCTGCCTATGCAGGTGTAATCAAAGATTTTATGCTGGTGAGCTACGCTGATCCTGAGAATGAGATGATTAGCTCAACCATTCGTAATGTCGATGCCACCATTGCAGGTGCAGAGCTGGGCGTGGGCTATAAGTTTACAGACAACATTCAAACCGATGCTAGTGCGATGTACGCATGGGGTAAAAACACTACTGACAATCGACCATTGCCTCAAATTGCACCTTTAGAGGGACGTTTTAATTTACGTTATGTTGCGGATAATTATTCTCTGGGTCTGTTGTGGCGCGTAGTAGCGAAACAAGATCGAATCAGTAAAAATGAAGGAAATATTGTTGGCTATGATATGGGAGAGAGTAAGGCATTTAATACGTTGTCTTTAAATGGTGCGTATAAGTTGACCCAAAATGTTGAATGGTCAATCGGTGTTGATAATCTTCTGGATGAAACCTATGCCGAACATTTAAATAAGGGTGGGGCAGCGACAGGCTTTTATCCATCCAATATCCAATACAATAATATTGGACGTAACTACTGGACTCGAATTAGTATGAAATTCTAAGCGCAATACATCTCAAAAAAGACCATGCTTTTGCATGGTCTTTTTTTAGCTTAAGTTAGATTTTTTAAAACAAATTCAGGTGACTTTATAAATAACCGAATAAGTGCCTGAGATGGTTTAGATGGATGTCTTATGCCGCGTTCCCAACTCTCTATGGTTCTTGCGGAGATACCCAATTTAGTTGCAAGTTCTGCTTGAGAAATTTTCATTTGCCGACGTGCTCTAATCATCTCATAAGCAAGTTCATGATCCTCAGCAGGAATAAGAAATTGTGAATCAAATTGTTGTTTCATGATCTTTCCTTAATATGCTAATTGCAGCAACAGTCTGAATAATAAGGCAATCAGCATTAATCCAAAGAAACCTACAAGCCAGAGCAAGATAAACCACTGTGATTGAGATAATTTCATCTTGTTTCTCCTAGTGATAACCTTCATCGCCAACACGGACTTTATCTCTAAATACCCAGTACGCCATGATGGTGTAAATGATAATAATCGGGATCAAAATCAGTGCTCCGATCAGCGCAAACAACTGACTATTGGCTGGCGCAGCAGCATCCCAGATCGTCACTGATGGCGGAATAACATAAGGGAATATACTGATCAGAAAGCCTGTATATGCCAAGAAAATCAACGCCAAGGTGTATAAGAATGGCATTGAGTCCTGACGTTTTTGGCAGGAACGAATGGTTAAAAAGGTGAAAAGAACTACCAAAATTGGAACTGGGCTAAAATACAAAATTTGAGGTTTTGTAAACCAGCGTTCAGCAATTATTGGATGTGCCAGTGGCGTATATATACTGACAGCAGCAAATATCAGTAACAACGCCAAGATCAGTTTTGGCATTAAACGATACATACTGTTTTGTAGTTGATCATCAGTTTTCATAATCAACCAGCCACAGCCAAGTGCAGCATAAACAACTACCACACCTACACCTGTAAAAAGTGCAAATGGCGTGAGCCAATCCAGACCACCGCCAGCATAACGACCATCGACAATATGTATGCCCTGAATATATGAACCAAGAATCACACCCTGTAAAAAACTGGATAATATTGAGCCACCAATAAATGCTGCATCCCATAAATGTTTGGTACGGTTTGCCTTAAAACGAAACTCAAAGGCAACTCCACGGAAAATCAGCGCAATAACCATCAATATAATCGGTAGATAAAGGGCTGATAAAACTGCGGAATAAACCATTGGAAATGCTGCAAATAATCCAGCACCACCCAGTACCATCCATGTTTCATTACCATCCCAGACAGGCGCGACAGTATTCATCATCACATCACGTTCCTGCTGATTCTTGATGAATGGAAACAAAATACCGATGCCGAGATCAAAGCCGTCCAGCACTACATAAATGAAAACACCAATCGCAATAATGACAATCCAGATTAAAGACAAATCAATCATGAAGAAGCTCCTTGATCTTGATCATCAATACGTTCATCTGCGGCACTGAGTGGGCGCATAGGTGTTTTAAAATGACCGACACCGCCAACTTCTTGTTGCTGGCTATAAATAAATTCAGGACCTTTGTGCATCAGTTTCAGCATGTAATAGATGCCGATACCAAAGACGATGCAATACACCACCACAAAGATAATCAGGGTTAGGCCAACCTGCTCGGCTGAAACAGGGGAAAGTGCATCTTTGGTACGCATCACGCCATAGACCACCCACGGTTGACGGCCAACCTCTGTAGTAAACCAGCCAGCCAATAGTGCAATAAAGCCTGATGGTCCCATGAATAAAGCAAAACGGTGAAACCATTTACTTTCAAACAGTTTGCCTGTTTTTCTCAACCAAACACCGGTAAGGGCTAACAACAGCATCAATATGCCTAAACTTACCATGATCCTAAAGCTCCAAAAAACCACAGTCGAATTCGGACGATCTTCAGGTGCAAAGTCTTTTAAACCTTTCACTGTCCCATTCATTGAATGGGTGAGAATGAGACTACCTAGGTTTGGGATTGCAATCGCATATTTGGTACGTTCTTCCTGCATGTCAGGAATACCAAATAAATACAATGGCATACCCTCGTCATAGTTGCTTTCCCAATGTCCCTCCATTGCTGCCAATTTTGCTGGTTGATGTTCGAGTGTATTTAAACCATGTGCATCACCCACGAAGACCTGTAAGGGAGCTAAAATCAGAATCAGCCAGAGCGCCATCGAAAAAGACTTTTTCACCAATTCATCCCGACGACCTTTCAGCAAATGCCATGCCGCAGTCGCTGCAACTAATAAGGCCGCTACCATAAAGGCAGCAATTGCCATGTGAGCAAGGCGATAAGGAAAGGAGGGGTTAAATACAATTGCAAACCAGTCCTGTGGCACAACAATGCCATTTTCTATAGTGAAGCCTTGCGGTGTTTGCATCCAACTGTTTGAGGATAAAATCCAGAACATTGAAATACAGGTTCCCACTGCGACCATGAGTGTGGCAAAGAAATGCGCCTTTTTACTCACTCGTCCCCAACCAAATAACATGATGCCAAGAAAGCCCGCTTCCAAGAAAAATGCGCTTAGAACTTCATAAGTGAGCAATGGACCGGTGACACCACCTGCAAAGCGTGAGAATTCGCTCCAGTTGGTGCCAAATTGATAACTCATGACCACACCTGAAACGACACCCATCCCAAATGCAACAGCAAAGATTTTGACCCAATATTTAAACAGATCCTGATAGATCGGATTGTTGGTACGTAACCAACGCCATTCCAATACTGCTAAAAAGCTTGCAAGCCCAATCGAGATTGCAGGAAAAATGATGTGAAACGATACGGTAAAGGCAAACTGTATTCTCGCCAGTTCAAGTGCAGTTAAACCCAGTGTCATGACCGCACCTCATCTTTTTGCAGATGAGCTAAAGCTATAGTTGTAGTAGTTTCTACCCGTGTAAGAGCATGAAAATAGAACATGATGATAATCTCTTGAAAATATTAATTTTTCAAAACAATTGTTTTGAGCTTCAAGTGAAAGATTATCAAGGTGGTGGGGCACGCCCTTGAGGGATAAGAAAGAGTTGCTGGAGTTGAAAGAAAACATGGAAATAGTTTTCAATAAACGCTAGAAACCGTACCTGAATACGGATCAGAATCTGTTTTAGATCAAGGTCAGGTAAGGGTACAACATGGCTATATACTACACAGTACTGACATTGATGTCCTGCATCATGTTGATGGTGGCTAGCTACTGTAATGTCAGATGAGGGTGCTGCATGTCCCATGTCGTGCATGTGATGAGACATGTTGTGTTGGTGTTCTGATGTACTTTGATGGTTGTGACTAGGAGTTACAGCAGAATGGGTGAGTTGTAATGCTTGGGCAATAGTTTCACATACTGGAGAGATTTGATATTTCTCTGGCAGCAAGGGCTGTAAAAAGACAGCGATTTGTAACAAGATTGCGTAGAAACCTAGCAATCGCCCTAAAACCATCAGCATCTATGAAGATAGCTCTAATACTCAATTAATTATGGATTCTATTATATAAATGGTTTTAAACAAAGACATGTAATCGCAAAATAAAATGCAGAATGACCAGCTCACATCCAAAGAGTGATTTACTCAAGTTGTTGAATATAATAAGTATTAAGATAGCATTAGAGGATATTAATATCCTCTAATGCTATTTTGATTAATTTTGCATCACCAACATAATCTAAAATCTATATTTATGTAAACGAAAGAGTGCTTTATTCCATACAGGGTAGGAGTGAAAAATAGGCAAATAGAATTATAGAAATAAAATATTAAAAATATTAATAAAATCAGTATATAAACTAACAGGTCAGCCTACGTTAGATTTCAAGGAAATCTTAAGCAATGATAGTATGTACATATGAAAATTTAGATGCCGACATTGCGAACTTCAGTTGTTTTAGCATTCTCTGCGATGCTGTTGCAAATTGCTGTTTTTTTACAGCCATTAATACCTGAGCAATATAAAATTGCTAGGGTATGTCAAACTGTTGCTGAAATACAGCAACAATCAAGTATGCACCACACTCATCAGACTGTCACAGTTATCAAGTCGATGATTAAATCAGATGTGGAGCATCAACATGATGTCCACAATGAATGTTTATTTTGTGTGGTATACGGCCATTTAGTCTCAGATCTAAATTCAGACATTGCTGAAATATTTGATCGAATACAAGTTCGCTTGATTGCTTTTCAAAAAACGTTTAAGCATATTTCCTTTTATCTTCAACGTCTCTTTTTAAATCCGCAAGGTAGAGCACCACCCTTATTGGCGTAATTTTTCAAACTTTAAATCAGAGCATTTCACTGGCTCGAACGAAAATTTATGCTTAAAAGGAACAAAATGAAAATTTTCCATTTTCATCCACTACTCATTGCTATTTTAGCGGTACAACTTTCTGCAAACTCAACTTCTGCCGCAGAAACGTTAGTCAATAAAGATGTTACACAATTACCAACTATTACGATTACTGCGGAAAAACAAGATGAGCGTCATTCATCATCACAAGCAATGACGCAATTTAATCATGACCTGTTAGATGTTCCATTTACTAAATCACATGTATCGTCAACAGATATTCAAAATCATAATGTTCAACGTATCAGCGATGCACTGTCGCTTGTAAATGGTTTGGTATATCAAGACAGTTATGGTGGTGGATTTTGGGACAATTATTCGTTCCGTGGCTTTAGTACCGATCCCAATATGGGAACAATCTATATGCGGAATGGATTAAGTTCGGTTAGTGGAATTCATACTCCACGAGATATGGTGAATATTCAGGCGATTGATTTCTTAAAAGGGCCGATGGCTGCGATCTATGGGCAGGGTGCGATCGGAGGGATTATGAATATCACCACTAAGCAACCTGAATGGCAGCCTAAAAGCGTAGTTAGTTTGAGTGGAAGTACTTTAGAAGAATATCGAATCGCAATGGATACCACCAATGCGATCAATGACGATTTTGCCTATCGTTTAGGTGCATCTTATGAAAATAATCAAAGTTTCCGTGATCATGTTGATAATCAGCATTATTACATCGCGCCGCAATTGGCGTGGAAAATTTCGGAGCAAACCCAGTTGAATCTGGATACTGAGTTTTCAGCGTCTAAAGGCGTCTTTGATCGGGGTGTTCCGATGGTCAATGGAAAATTCCTAGTCAATAAGAAAACCTTTCTAGGCGAGCCTAATGATGGCGATATTGAAATCAAAGACCAAATGTATCAACTGCGCTTGAATCATACATTCAATGATGATTGGAATAATACAACTGCAATTACCTATAATCATGGTGAGCGTGCAGGCACCTCGACTGAAATTGGTTCAATTGCCGCAGATGGCAGAACCGCAAATCGCTTTCGTCGTGTTCGACAATTTGAAACAGATACCACCAATTTCCAGTCGATCTTACGAGGAAAGTTTAAAACAGGTTCTCTGAAACATGAATTCGTGACCAATGTTGAGGCAGGACACTACACCATTGATCAAACGCAAAGAAGAAATGCAGAAGGAACGAATAGTCCGATAGATATTTATAATCCTATTTATAGTCAAAACCTTCTTCCATTAACTCGAATAAGTAAAGATATGAAAGAAACACAAACTATGATGGGTGTAAATCTTCAGGATCAGATTTTTTTAAATGAGCGATGGAATATTTTGCTCGGTGGTCGTTTTAATCACTTAGAACAGCAGATTGAAAATCATCAAACGGCTAAATCCGCTCAACAGACATTTACACCATTTACGCCACGAGCAGGAATCAATTTCAGAGCAACTGAACAGCTTTCCTTTTATAGTAATTGGGGTAAAGGATTTGAGCTAAATACAGGTTTAAATAAGAATAATGAACTATTCCAGCCTGAAAAAACCACGACTTGGGAATTCGGAGCTAAGTATCAGTTTCTTCCGAAAAGCTGGTTAGGATTAACTTATTTTGACTTAGATAAGCGCCATTTACTTACTGAAGGCATTGTAGATGAAAATGTTGATAACGGTCATGTACAAAGCCGAGGAATTGAATTGGAGTTACAGCATCAAATCAGTGATCAACTTCGAGTCAATGCAAATTATAGCTATACGGATGCTACAGTTTTAGAAAGTGAAGTTGATAAAATAGGTTCACGTCTGAAAAATATTCCTAAACATACCGCGAATATCAGTGCGGATTATCAATTGAACATGTTTGGGCGAGATGCAGGTCTTGTTGGAAATATTAATTATTATGGTCAGCGAAGTGCAAACTATATTGATAATGGAACGACTCTACCTGAGTTTACCGTTGTCAATGTCGGTGGCTATATTCAAATTCGACCAGACCTACGCGCGCAGTTAAATTTAGATAATCTATTTGATAAAGATTATTACGTAGCAAGTTATACCAACTATTGGGTACAACCCGGTGAGCCTTTAAAAGTGACTTTACGTTTTGATTGGTCTTTTTGAGCTTGATGATAGGAATGAAACAGAGCAATAGCATGTCGATGATGAAGAAAAGAGCATTAAGCACTTTCATTTTGGCGAGTGTCATCATGGGGTGTAGTCAGAATGATCCTAATCCTGAACAGGAAAAAGTAGGTGCTGAAGTTAAACCAAGCATTGATCCCTTATTGCAAAAATGGATAGGGCATTATCAAGGAATATTGCCTTGTGCAGGATGCATAACTTTTTGTGAAAACTGTGATGGAATGACTGTCGATCTAAAGATTCATGCCGATCAAACTTTTCGTTTAGAGCGAACAAGTAATAGTGACCACAACAAACATGAGTTGTATGTTGGAAATTTTAGTTTCATAGATCATGGAAAAATTAAAATTCAATTACAACATGTGAAAGAGCGTAATCAATTGATCTTAGGAGATGATTATGTAGAAATATTAGAAAGCAAAACTGGTGTTCCATATCAGGCTTTTGAAGATTTTCAACTCGATAAACTTGCCTAAGATAATGACTAGGCACTATTTTTAGTGCCTAGCATCATGCATTATGACAATCTAGATTTATGCTGTTGAATCATGATGAAGGCAATCGCGAGAATTAAGCTTATTGCTAAGGTTGGCAAACAAATCAGAAGAATAAACAAAGATATCACAAGCGAAATTTTCTGTTTTAAGTTGCCATTTTTCCAAAGCTGTAAGCTCTGTTTGACTAGGCTGATTGTGGTTTGTTTTAGATTAAATGTGCGACTCCAAAGCCAAAATGCAATCACAATGAGTGCGCATAAAGCGATTGCATATATCATCAATAAAAGTTGGTTGAACCAACCAAACAACACACCAATATGCGCATCCACACCCCATCGGGTGAGTTTTGCCGCCATTGGGAAATCATCAAATTTTAAATGATCAACCACTTTATTGCTTTGCAGATCAATCGAAATACTGTCTGCTTCTGTCGGCCAACGACGACGTATTTCTGAAACTGTCCATGCAGTATCTATGGTTGTCGGAAGTTTGATTTGCAGTTGAGAACTGTGAATCCCATGTTGTCTTGCAATTTGTAGTGCTTGATCAAAATCCTCAGCCTTTATGAGTGGCTGATGGTTCATTTGTTGCTTATCAGTATGATGATGTGCATGTATATCAACTGAATGCTTATTATTAGAAATGGAGGTAATGAGCACCGGTGTTTGCCAACTCAATGCTTGGCGAAGTATGCGGATATTTTCTCCAGTCCATTTAGACCACGTCAAACCTGTAATCGCAACAATCAGTAGCAGCGGAAATAAAATAATTCCAATTGAGCTATGCCATTTTAAAAGTGTATTTCTTGGCGTTGCGATCTGTTTTAAATGTTTTCGGCGTTTATACCAATGATATAGACCTGAGAGACTTAGAATTGCTAACCAGCTTGCAGCCAGTTCACTATATAGTCTGCCATAGTCGCCAAGCAGTAAATTACTATGCAGTTGATCGATTAAGGTTCTAAAAGGAAGAACACCGCTCGTTCCATAAACAGGAAGTTTCCCCTTAAGTTCTAAAGTGTATGGATTAATGAAGATAGCCTGATTACTTGTATTTTCAACAGGGTCAGTATAAATGACACGTGTCGTTTGAGTGGAAGTAGGCGCTGGACGCACTTCAGTAATCTTGGCAGATTCAGGAATGAGAGCTTGAGCGGCTTTTATTTGCAAACTTAGCTGTTGAGGTGGAATATTTTCACTTTGAACAAAGAGTTGCTCTTTATAAATATATTGTTCGATTTGAGGACTGCTTACATATAAAAATCCAGTAAATGCCGCAATAAAAATAAATGGGGCGATCAATATTCCGGCATAAATATGTATTAAGCGAAATAGATCTCGCCAAAAATGAGGAGGTTGGGGCATAGGCATCAAAGCGGTATTACAGGATATTCTCTGCTGATTATAACGGTTTATCTCAATTTATCGGTCAATTTCTAAAGCTTCACCTCGACAATTTAAAAATAACTGATTTTGATGCCACGCCAGTTGCCCTGAAACAATGGTGGTATCAACTTCATAACGGAACGTTTTATCTTGAAATGGAGTCCAACCACATTGCATATAATTTTTTTGATCTTTAACTGCAATTCTATGGGTATTTTCTTCGAGTAGAACGAGATCAGCCCAATAACCCTCACGAATATAACCACGGTCTTTAATCTTAAATAAGTCCGCAACTTGATGAGATGTTTTACGCACCATCGTTTCGATACTGAGCCTTCCATCTGCAACCAGTTCCATTAATGCGGGCACAGCATGTTGTACCAATGGTAGACCAGAAGGAGCATTCATATAGGATTGTTGTTTTTCATCCCAAGTATGTGGTGCATGGTCGGTTCCAATAATATCCAAACGATTACTGTTTGAAATCGCATGGATCAAAACCTCTTTATCTTGTTGGGTTTTGATTGCCGGATTACATTTTATTAAATGCCCCAAAGCAGCATAGTCAGCATCATCAAAACTGAGATGATGAATACAGACTTCGGCTGAAATATGTTTCCGATTTAAAGGCAGATCTTTAAATAAACATAATTCTTTGGCTGTGGTCAGATGTAAAACATGTAGTTGAGTGCCGTATTTCTCAGCTAAGGAAACAGCAAGTCGAGAACTTTCAAAGCAAGCTTGTTTGTCTCGAATTTTAGGGTGCATTGCTGCTGGAATATTTTCGCCATATTTTTCCAAATATAGTTTTTCCTGATCTTTAATCCGAGGCGTATATTCACAATGCGTCAATAAGATGGTTGGTACATTGGCAAATAAACGCTCCAGAATTTTAGGATCATCGACCAGCATATTGCCTGTTGATGCACCCATAAAGACTTTGACACCACTGACTAATTTTGGATCAAGTTGTTCAATAATGTCTAAATTGTCAGAACTCACGCCAAAATGAAACGCATAATTTGCCATGCTATTTTGCGCTGCGATCTGCTTTTTTTGTACCAGTGTCTCTAAGTTCAATGTCGCAGGATAGGTATTGGGCATATCCATATAACTGGTAATCCCACCAATGGTTGCAGCCATAGATTCAGAGGCGATACTGCCTTTTTGTGGTGAGCCAGGATCTCTAAAATGCACTTGATCATCAATCATGCCAGGGATTAACCAAGCCCCATTTGCATCAATGGTTTTCGCATTGAAAATACCAGTGATATTGCTAGCAATTTTCTCGATTCGTCCATCTTGAATCAGTACATCGGCAATAAACTGTTTATCTTCATTGACTAGATTGGCATTGCGAATAATGATCTTGGGAAATTGTCTAAAATTCATTGTGTAATGCCTTATATCCTTTGACTAACTCGATATTGGTACTGACCACACTTTCAGAAAATTCACTGATCGCAACATCAACAGGCGGATATTGGCTTAAATCTGTTTTAGGATTGATGTAGCTCATGGCAGGAACATAAAAGTGACTCGGTAAATCACGACCGTCGACCACTGCATTGTGTCGAATCGCACTATGATCACCGACTTTGCAGTTAAACAAGACACTGTTAAAACCGACAAAGACATGGCGACCAATTTCGCAAGGACCATGAATAATTGAACGATGTGCAATGGATGAGTTTTCACCAATCTTGACAGAAGCACCCGCTTTAGAATGAATTACCACACCATCTTGGATATTGGAATTTGCACCGATAATGATCGGTTCCATTTCGCCATGTTCATCGGTTTCATCAGCACGAATTACAGCATAAGGACCAATAAATACATTGGCATGTACAATGACTTTGCCACAGATAATAGCCGTTTGATCGACATATGCAGATTGATCGATAACAGGCAAATGACCCGATGGATTTTTACGTAGCATAGAATTACCGCTTAAAATAAGTTAAATCAAAGGTTGAGTTAAAATCGTCACTTGATCTGTATTGAGACCAAGATAAAAACAAGTCGGGCGTAGGGTGTGGCAAGCTGGGCCAGTTTGATTGACGAAAAACAATAGGCAGTCGCCATCACAATCGAGTCTGGCATCCGTCAAATATTGACGATGTCCTGAACTCTCACCTTTACGCCATAAGCATTTTCGTGAGCGCGACCAATAGCACACTTGTTTGGTCTGCAAGGTTTCGATTAAGGCGTCTCGATTAACCCAAGCCATCATCAATACTTCTTTGCTTGTTTGATCTTGAGTGATCGCTGGAACTAGACCATCTTGGTTCCATTTGATCTGTTCAAATACAGCTTCAAAATTAAATTTCTGTCCCAAAGATCCATGTTCCATTTGTTCAAAAATAGAATGCTTTACCATTGCCACGAACCTTGAGCCACCGCATCATGCGCATGCAGGCTTTCTGCATGAATGACTTTGAAATTAAAGCCATTAATACTTTTATGATTTAAAAATGTGCCATACAGTCGTCTTAAGGCATCTTCACAAAACATCAGGTTTTGACCGTTAGCAATTGCGAAAGCCTGTTCATCGATACGCTTAACGGCTGTTTGAACTGGTGTCATGAGGGCTTGTTCAGCCTGATTGATAAATAAAATCAGTGGGATATGTTGGATATTTTGATCAAGTCTGAAATTAAGAATCGCAAAGCTTCTTTGACTATGCGGTGTCGCAGCAATCGCATCTGTACTGCTTAGCCAATCTAAAATTTCCTGCTGGTCGAGACGAATCTCTTGATTGTTCAATGCCGATTCAAAACGCTGTTGAATGATATTTCTTGAAAGTGCAGCCGAGCATGGGCAAGTTGATGAATAGGGAATCTCAACGTTTAATTCTGCTAAAAACTGCCCATCTAAAAGTTGGCAAGACAAAACAAAAGGGTAGCTTTTCCAACCTGAAAGCTTGCTGATCAATGCAGGTCGTTCGATATACAGTTCGCTATGAATTTCAATTTTTGCATGTTTGGATAGATTATGATGACTTACTAAAAAGTCTTCTAATAAAGACCTTAAATCCATCAAGTTTAAATTTCCAATCGAGCTCAGTTCTAACAGTCGTGTATACAAGCGTGACATATGAATCCCTTTGGCTAAGGGATCGTCCAAACTAACATAAGCATTCACTTGACTTTGACATAGCGTATTTTCGATACGAACGGGTAATGCAATTTTTTCCATACCCACCCAATCAAGGCAATGGCTATACGCTTTGGGTAAAGTGGAGTCAGCTGAAATATCAGGAAGAGCAAGATTCATTTGTTGATGGCTTACGTTGTAATATTTAATGTAATGTTATAACATAACAATAAGCATCGACAAGCTCGCTGCGAAGTTAATTTGAATTAGTAGACCTTAGTGAATCAAAAATGAAAAAAATCTACATGCTCGGATTGATATGTGGTTTATCTGCTTGCCAGTCTCCAAACCAAGCGATTTCGTTGAATCAGCCATCCAAGCGTGAAATAAACACTACGATTCCAAAAATTATTCTTAAACCCAAACCTATTCCTGCTTCTTATCAGATGTGGACAATCCAAGCTGATCATCAGCAACAAATACAAGCTTATAAAAACTTTTTAAAAGCACAGGGAATTGATGCATTTATTCCAGATTTTGAGTTTTTTCAAACTGCCAGAGATTGGCAAAAGTGTAATTATGTCGAATACGCAGTTCCCCCCAGAGAGCTATGGAACAACATCGTTCCCACATTAAATATTCTGCATAAGTTGTTACAACAAGGGCGAGTTGATCAGATTACGGTGACATCTGTTTATCGCAGCTTTGCGCTAAATCAGTGTGCAGGTGGTGCGGGTGCTTCAAAACATGTCTATAACGCCGCACTCGATTTTCGTATAGGCAGTGAAAGACCTGACCCCATTGAACAAATTCATATCGAAAATACAAAAAAGAAGCTTTGTGAATTTTGGATAGAGCAAGGTGAATCATTAAATATGGGTTTAGGTGTGTATGCATCAGGACAAATCCATATTGATGCAGCAGGCTATCGAACCTGGGGTGTTGACCATCGTTACAGTTCATCTCCATGTATAAATAATTTTTCTAATAAAAACAATGAGTAGTTAAAAATGAAGCTCACTATCGCCCAACAAAATATTCTAGATATTTTAAAAACAGAAAATAAAGCCATGAGTGCTTATGAGTTATTGGAAAAGGCAAAACCTTATGGCTTTCAAGCACCTATTCAGATCTATCGTATTCTTAAAAAACTGTCAGAACAGTGCCTGATCATAAAACTAAATACTTTGAATATGTATGTGTTAAATCAAGCCGAACTCTCAGCGAGTTATCGGCTTTTTACTGTGTGTACAGAATGTCAAAGAGTGCAAAGCATCGCTATTCCACAACTTAAAACCTGTGTAGAAAGCACCATCCAAGCTAAACAATTCAATCCGAGTTACCCATATTTAGAAGTATTGGGTCAATGTTTTTCATGTCTTTCTAAACATCAAACTCAACATCTTTAATTAGTGAGAACGCCAATGAATCATCCTTTAGCCACTCCAAGCAAACTTCCTGTAACTGTTCTATCTGGATTTTTAGGGGCAGGAAAAACCACGTTGCTCAATCATATTTTGAACAATCGTGAAGGGCGCAAAATCGCCGTAATCGTCAATGATATGTCTGAGGTGAATATTGATGCGGCTTTAGTTCGTGAGGGCGGTGCTGAATTATCACGTACAGATGAAAAACTGGTTGAAATGAGCAATGGTTGTATTTGCTGCACCTTGCGAGAGGATTTATTGGTTGAGGTACGCCGTTTGGCGGAAGATAATCGCTTTGATCAATTAGTGATTGAATCAACAGGGATTTCTGAACCGTTACCCGTTGCAGAAACATTTACCTTCGAAGATGAAAATGGTATTTCACTAAGTGAATTTGCACGTTTGGATACTATGGTGACTGTGGTCGATGCTTATAATTTTTTAAAGGATTATAGTTCGTTAGATAGCCTAACTTCACGTGGTGAATCGTTGGGTGAAGATGATGAACGCAATGTAGTTGATCTTTTAATCGACCAAATTGAATTCTGCGATGTGATTGTGTTGAATAAAGTTGATTTAATTAATCGTGAAGAAAAAGAAAAATTATTTGGCATCCTACATTCACTTAACCCAAGAGCGAAAATTGAAATTTCTGAATTCGGGCAAGTGAAGCTAGATAAAATTCTAAATACTAACTTATTCGATTTTAATGAAGCAGCTCAAGCACCTGGTTGGTTAAAAGAATTAAGAGGTGAGCATACACCTGAAACCGAAGAATATGGGATCGGTAGTTTTGTTTATCGAGCAAGAAAGCCTTTCCATCCACAACGTTTTTTTGATTTTGTAAATTCTGAATGGCAAGGGGTGATTCGTTCAAAAGGTTTCTTTTGGTTGGCTTGTAATCCAGAGTTTGCAGGGTCTTGGTCGCAAGCAGGTGCGATGGCTCGTCATGGTGTAGCAGGCTATTGGTGGGCAGCAGTACCAGATGAGCATTGGCCAGAAGATCAAAGCAGTCGTGATGCGATCGAAAAAAGTTGGGATGATTTAACAGGTGATGCGCGTCAGGAAATTGTTTTGATCGGTATGGATATGGATCAAGCTGCTTTGACTGCTCAGTTTGATGCGTGCTTATTAACAGATCATGAAATGGCACTTGGCGCAAAAGAATGGGAGCTGTTTGATAATCCATTTACGGGTTGGACAGAGATGATCATTCGAAATTAAAAAAGAGTTTCTCTTTAAAGAAATAATATAGATCATTTCTTTAAAGAGAAATATATGATTTATAGTTCATTAAATTTCGACTCTAAAAAAGTAGGCTTTTTCATTAAGATTACTATCCATTAGAATTGCATCAAACGACATGTTTTCTAATAATGACTTGAGATTATGATCCATTTTCAATGACTCTGAAGAAAGATTAATAAGAATAATTCGATTAACTGGATCGATTATAAATTCAATATTTTCAGGTTTTTTGTTGGTTAAAGCTAAGCGATTTTCATGAAGTAGTTCTGTAATTTGTTCATTAAGTTGATTAATTTTGATTTCTTCTTCACCTGATGAGGTGGTTTTAGAGACATGAATTTGAGAAGAATAACGTTCAAAATCCTGTGGTGTGTCAATAATTTCAACTTTGTAAAAACTGAATGAGTCAGTTTCTAATTTTAAAGAAGATAATTGGTTCTTTTCTAAGAAGTCAGCTTCCATCGGTTTGATATTTGACTGATAAAGATTTGATACATCTTTTGCTTCTTTTATAGCTTTTATTGCTCTATTTTGTGCATCCACGAGCGAGTCATAAGAATGTTCCATTTTTGATGCATTTACATGCTCATCGATACTAAAGAACTCTGGTACTTGATTTTCTGTTGGTGTATTTGCTGGTGCTGTACTATCAAATATTGTTTCACTGATTGGTTGAGGTTGATCGATTGTTGCTGTTGTTTGGGAATCTTTTGAAGACGAAAAAATTGTATCTTTATGATTTACACTTGATGCCGAAATTAACGTAATCTTTATATTTGAAGTTATATGATCGTTTTTTTCGACTGTAAAATTTAAAAGCACAATTACAATAAAAACATGCATGATAATGCTAAAGAGAAATGCGCTCTGTGAAACATTGAGTTTATTTTGAGACAACATATTTTTCTCCTCAGCATTTATCGCTCAGGTCAGAATAAATAGCGGAAGGTCATTCTGAGGTTTCTTCCCTCAGTAGGATGGATATGTCTATCATAAATTCCTTCACGTTCTGAAGAGTTAGGTGAGCATGCAGGCTCACTGAGATCTTGACGAGGGCATGATGCATAGTAGTATTCGATATCATTTGTTTTTTGATCGAATACATTAAAGAGTTCAACTTGTGCTAGAAAGTTTTTATTAAATTGATAGCTGCCTTGTAAGTTAACTAAAGTTGATGAATCGGAACGAACTGAGTTATCCTCAATCAAGGGGCGAGAACCAAAGTAACGTAAACGTCCTCCAAAATTAATTTGGTCATTCAGTTTATAAGTAAATCCAGCAGCTATGGTCTTTTCTATTGCCCCAGGAATATGATTCCCTTCAGAAATTTCATTTTTAAATCTTGCTTTTGACCAAGCCAGATCTAGATCGATAATCCAAGTATCTGTTGGTTGATAGAATTGTGAAATTTCGATACCTTGTCTTTTACTTGGTCTACTTGCTTCTGTCGTACCAGCATCGCCGATGAATACCAGTTCTGAATCTGAATCAAGTTGCCATAGAGCTATTGTTGAGGTGAGCTCAGGTATAAGTTTTGCTCTTAATCCCAGTTCTGAATTTATTGTTCTTACCAATGGAGAAACGGGGAGAGTTGGTTTTAAATAGTTACTATCACGAGAATCAATGTTTAGGTGCGTTGTAGTTCCTCTAGCATCATTGCTATGAAAGCCATATGCATAATTAATGTAATATTCAATATTCTCCCACGGACCTAAAATTATGCTCATTTTAGGGCTGAAAATATGATCAGTTTTATGACCACTATTTTCTTCTTTATCAGAATTTACATCAAAAGAATAAAAATCACCACGAACGCCTAAAATGGTTTTTAACCATGGTTGCCACGTGGTTTGATTTTGTCCCCATATTCCAATAGACCATTGATTAACATCATCATTTCTTATAGTGTTGAAACGCTGTCGATCTTGTGTCTGGTAAAGGCCTAAGTTGTCAATATAATCATACCTAAGAGATGATCCAAATGAGTTTAAAAGCTCTTTGCTTGCCCATTCACTTAATGAACCTTTTTGAAATTTAAATCCAAGTGTCGTTCGTTCTTCAGCTTGCTCAAACTGGTCTCCATGGACTGGATCATTTAAAAAATAACTAAAGTCAGAAAATAGATTCAGTTTGTTATATACGGCATAAGTGGAGATTGTGGAGTATTTCGTTTTCTCATAATTTTTAGCATTATACCAAATAGCAGTCCGAGCAGACTTACCACCATCACTCTTGTTTAAGCTATCAAAGCGATTAAGTTCACCGCTTTCAATCAGCCGCTCTGGAATTTGATCAGTAGCATCCCATCGTGCTTGATAATGTTGAAAGCTGATGGATTGATTTTTATTATGATCACCAGTGAAATATTTTAAGAATAGATTTTGTTTTGAAAGATTTTCAGGATTAACCCAAGGTCCGTCACTGTTGATGTTTTCAACTGCACCGATTAATTCCCCGTCACTAAGAACTAAGTTTCCAACAGCTAAAAATCTAAGTAAGTTGTGATTACCTAACGTTATTTGTGCGTAAGGATTATCGAGAGAATGGATACTCGAAATTTTTGCTGTACCTGCTGAAGCAAAATCACCATCATCAATCGATACTGCTCCTTTGTGATATTGAATTGATTCAATCAGTTCGGGGATTAGAAAATTTAAGTCTGTGTAACCTTGACCGTGGGCATGACTCACCATGTTAATGGGTTGTTCATCAAATGATGTTGCAAAGTCAGTTCCATGATCTAAGTTAAAACCTCTCAGAAAGTATTGATTTGCCTTACCACTACCACTGTGTTGAGTCACAATGACACCAGGGATCGTTTCTAAAACTTCTGCTGGACGTGATAAAGGTCGAGTTTCAATTTGTTCTTTCGATATTGTTCCTTGGGATGAAGTAAATGCGACCCCAAAAGTACTATCTAAATTTGATGATGCTGTTATTTTAATTGTAGGAAGTGTTGTTGTAAGTTCACCTCCAGCATGAGTAAGCTGACCTAAATAGAAATGACTACTTCCTATCAACAAGCAATATAAAATTCTTTTTTTCATTTTTATTCCATTAATTTTATAAATTTTCGTGATTTTCACAAACATGAAATCATTATTAATTTCATGTTTTCAGTTGTTTATCAACTTTAGATTTATAGTTGCTTTAACATTTGTTTTAATTTTTGAATGTAGGTCGGATTTTGATAGCCAGTCTCATTACTCCAATTTAATAATTTTTCTGTGCTTTCACGATTTTTACTATCAAGTGCAAGGGCAGCATAGACCTCAAAATCATCATTTTCTCTTTGCATATTCCAGTTTTTGGCAGCTATGCGTAAACCTTCATCATATTTTTTTGAAATCCATAGGAATTGAGCTTGCTCTCTAAGATGTATGTGATCCTTATGATCGAGTAGATTTTGTACTCTTTGGGTTAGTTCATTTAAGTCTTTTTCTGCAAGGGGATCGTTTAGTTTCTGTTTACTTAAAATAATTCTATACAACGCACCATCATGATAACGATATGGGGTCAGAATTTTGATTGCGTTTGAATATTCTTGTTGAGAAATATACCAATTGGATTTAGCAAGAGCATTGGGTAAATTATCGACGTTAAGTAATGGAATAGATTGGCTCGCAAGAGTTGGATCATTAAATCTTGTCGCTATTTCCAGCATAATATTACCTAACCATTGCTGATCGTTTTTATTTAGCCTTGTTGCCATTTGAAGAAGTTCATTTATTCTAGGTTTTATTTCCGAAATATTTTTGGTCATTGCATCCACTTGCAGGACACAACCAGCTTGATAAAGTTTCACACTCTGTTGATCTAATTGATCACATAACTTAAGTGACTGATTAAATTGACCTTGTAATCTATATATATTTGCGAGTTGTAAAATTGCATCATAATTTTTAGGGTCTTTTTTTAATACGTCATTAAGTATTGATTCTGCTCTACTGAAATTATGATTTGCTTGAGCGAGCCGAGTTTCTAACAATTTATTTTCTGTGTCTGATGAATTGAAGCTTGATTTCATTAAGTCTTCAGCTTGTTCTAAAAATTCACCGTCGCCTTTTGAATAAGCTTTTTCAAGTAACACATTAACGATTTGATTTCTAAGTTCATCATTATGATTGTTTTTTAACATTACTGAATAATCTGGATGTTCTGAACTCGATGAAGATTCTTCATGGTAATGTTTGGGATGAGCGAAAGCAGTACTTAAATACAATGAAGCTATTATTGATAATGTTAGCTGACGAATTAACATTTAAAACTCCTATAAAGACTCTTAACAGAAGTTTGTTAAGAGTCTTAATCTTAAAATTTCACTGCAACGGGTTCTGATTTGTTATCTATAGTAGATTCTGAAATTTCAGTAATACTTTTAGGTTCAGCCTGTTCGTAGTTACTTTGAGGTTGATTGGTTAATGACAACGTTTCTTTAAGAACGGGGTCATTTTGAGATTGATTGTTATTATTTGGTTTTGAATTATTGTCATTACCACCACAGCCACTTAATCCAATACCAACCATGAACAGCAAAATGAGTTTTCTCATGGTGACTACTCCTAATTATTTGCTAGCTGTATTAAATGGAGAGCCTGCTACTGGAGTATTTAAGTATGGGAAAGCAGTACCAAATTGTTGTGGTGATTGTAGAGCTCCATCAGTAAAGCCTATTCCTCCTGCTTTAGCATCGCTCGCTTTACAACCAACAGCGGTATTCACACCATCTATTGTGCAGAGTAAGCCCATAGCAACTCTAAGCTCAATATCGACGACATCATCACCAGGTCTACGACCGTTCGGGAATCCTGCAGTATCTCCACCGATTACACCAAGACGATTTTGTTTATCTTTTGCTGCTGGAGTAATAGCAGTATTTAGACGTAACATCTCAGATGCTTTTACATTTTTAGGTTGGTTTAAGCCAGGAATACCTAAAAGAAATGCGTTAACTAAGTCAGTTCTTGGAAAGTTTGTTGGCGCAACTACGGCACCACCAGTAGCCTCCTTAAAAAGAACTTCTATTAATGTAGGAAGGGTTGGGTTAGTCACATAGTCAGCAAATTGCCCATCATTCACAGGCTTACTTGCATTAAATTTATCTTTATCTTTAAGACCAATGACGACTTCATTAACTAAAGGCATACCTAAACGTGAAACTTGAGTCCAAGCACCACCAACTTTACTTGCACTGGTAAGATTACTTTCAGGATTAGGGTTTAATAAGGTGGCTTGAGGTAAGCTTGCTGTTGTCCATCCTCCAATCACTGTATCATTTGAAGCAACTAAACAAGACTGTGGAACTTCTAAAGCAATTGTAGTGACGTTTTTATTTGCAATAGTATTCAAGCCTTGATCTTCAGCATTTACGCCTGAAGGTGCGAGTTGAGTAGCAGGAATCTTAATATTCACTAAATCGAATACTTCACCTAGGTTAACAGCAAAAGGATCTTGACGTTGACCTACAAAAACTTTACCAGAACCGCAATTTCCAAAGTTAATGTTTTGGACAAAGGTATCTGCGTAGGCTTGATAGTTTGGAATTGATTTTGCGCCAACATTATCGAATGGCTTTTTAAAAGAGCCTAAGGTACTTCGATCACCTTTACGTCGGTCACCTTTAATCATGGTAACAGTATATGTTTCAGCGGTATTTTGAGCTGAACTACTATCATTTGTTATTTTACCAATGTTAGATAATGGTACAGAAACATTCTTGCCACCTACAGGAACTTGTAAGTCTTTTAACTCTTGATTGAATTTAAATTGGAAAGTAATGTCTTCTTGCCCATCTCCGTTGTTGTCAATGTGTATTTCATATAAGGCTTTAGGATCTAGAGCGAAATAATTAGGCCCTCCATAAGCATCTTGTAAAGGTTGATAGTTTGCTAGTATGGTTACGAAATTACTTCGGCTCGGCTCATAACTTTTAAACATATAAAAATCTGTAGCGTCAACCTTAGGTGTTTTACTGATTGATGGTGCTTCGCGGTGGCTTGAAGCGAATGATGTCACACTAAAACTACTTAGCATAATTGCTAAAAGTAGGCGAGAGTCCATTTTGTATCTCCTTGACCATGCTGATCTTGGGTATATTTTTGATTAAATTTTTATTCGTCTTACAATTTTCTTATATGAATTTAGATCAGTATAAGACTCTTAATATTTATACCTATGCGATAGTGAAGTTTTCGTGAGCAAATTAATTTATAAAATTTTGTTTAGAGTATGTAAGATTGCAGGGCGTTGGATAATGCTAGCTTTGAGGTGCGAATTTAGTAAGGGGAGATATTGTTGAAGAGTTTAACGACGATAAATCTAAATCATAAAACATCAAAAATTATGATTTTATTTAACTTAATGGAGATCTAAAAAGTATTACAGTAGTAAGAGCACTCTTTGAATTAAATACAGTTGAAGGCAATAAGCTTCCAACTGTATTAATATTGCTATTTTTTTTCTTGAAGCTGTTGTTTGATACCTTTTCTACGCCAAGTGTTCATTTGTGTCGCTGCAACAGATGGAAATGAGTTTGCAAGTTTAGCCAAAATACCACGCATCTGTGGAAGTATAATTTCCAACGGTTTTTTGACCAAAGCGACATTTACAATTGCATCTACTACTTCATCAACGGTTAAGGCACGAGGACCTGAAAAGGTTAAGGCAGCTTGTACTTTATCTTTTTGCTGATCTAACATGGGAGTCTGTACTGCATCTGGACAAATTGCAGTGACAGATATCCCTAATTCAGCTAACTCCATTCCTGCTGCTATTGAGTAACTACGCACTGCAAATTTACTTGCGCTATATAGAGATAATCCTGGCACAGGCGATAAAGCTGCTAGAGATGCAATATTTATGATATGTCCGCTACCTTGGGCTTTCATCGTTTGTAGAACAGATTGAGTACCCAATATTGTACCTTTAAGATTAATATCAAAGTGTAAATCGACTTCTTGTGGCAAGCTATCAATAACCCAATTTTCTTTTAAGACACCCGCCACATTGCATAAAACATCAAGTTTGTTCCATTTCATTAGAACTTGATTGATAGTTTTTTGCCAATTATCAAAATCGCGCACATCTAACTTCTGTATTAATATCTGCTTTGAACTATAACTTTTATACAGATTGTGTAAGCTTTCAAAATTAATATCGCAGACGCATACTTGATGGCCATTTTCTAAAAGACGATGGCTTAAAGCCAGTCCAATCCCTGAAGCTGCACCTGTAATAAGAAATACCTTACTCATTTGATCATCCTTTTTTATTATCTTTTCGGAAGAGTTAAGTGACCAAACTCTAAATCACCCATGCGCACAGTTGGGGTTGTACCAGGGAATAACCAAAAACCATCTGACTCAGATGAGAGTGCCATATTGTAAAAACGTTCGTCCTTAGGCCAACGACCTGCAACCTCTTTTTCTTGAATCATTGATAGATATTGATCATTACCACATTCGAGAGTATTACCGTTGATAATAACTTCAGCTCCAGTCGTTTTTGCAAAATTTGCTAGACCTGATATACGTGAGTAAAGAGGAGAGTAGGAATCCATACTTACACCATTTTCAGAAGTTACTAATAAACCTTGATCAGTATGTGCAACGATTGAGTGATTTCCTTCTGTATGACCTTTAGTCCGCATAATTGCGACAGAGCCATCCCCTAAAAAAACACTGTCATCTAAAAGTAAAACTCTATCTAAGGAAATTCCTTGAATATTCTCAGGGCAGTACCATTGATTTTGCCAAGGTAATAGCGCAAGTGTGCTTTCCCATTCTTCTCTCATCACTAATAATTTAGCATTTGGAAATAATGCTTTATGACCATTTCCGCCTAGCCAGCGTGAGACATTCTGTGTATGTAAATGATCATAGCTAATATAATCAATATCTTCGGGTTTTAATCCGACCTGTTGCAACACACCTAAAACAGTATTTGTTTCCTTAATTACCACACGCTCCATAGGTTTTGACAGAGGCCCAGCGCTTTGATCAAGTTGTGCAAAAAATGGAGTGTCGCGTTGATTTTCCCAGTCAGATGGACTTACTAAAAGCGTTTTAATACCTTCGTCACTTGAGAATTGAATGACAAAAAGTTTATTACATAGATGTACAAATGGAGTAGGTAAATTGAATGCATTCAAATAAGCATACTTTGAAGGATAAGGAACTCGAATTAGTTCAAATGTTTTATAAAATAACACCTTCGGATTAGATAGCATTGTTTTTCTGAAGTCTTTTGCCGCTTCACGAATATTATCAATACGTTCTAAAGGGCGTATCGCATCACGAGTACCATTGAAATGTGAAAATGGAGCAATAATGCTCATGCTAATATCCTTATTCGGTCGTTTGTAATTCGGTTCAAAGATCAGTTTTAAAACTTGTCTTTGTTTGTTAATGGAAATATAATTTAGGAAAGATTTCTTGTCAAATTTAAAAATATCATCTGAATCAAAGGTTAAGCGTGTTTATGGTAAAAAAAATGCCGATGAAAGAGTTTTAGAAAGACGAGAACGGTTGTTAGATGCAGCTTTAGAACTGTTTTCTAAGCAGGGTTATGCCAATACAACAATCGAAGCATTATGTGCTGAGTCCAAAGTAACAACGCGCCACTTTTATCAATTGTTTGATGGTCGAGAAGCTTTATTACTGGCCTTATATAATCAAATGATTGAGGAGTTAGAGTTGGGTTTGCTCACAGCGATGATGACCGAATATCAAACTTTGAATCAACGCATGGAGGGGTTAATTCAGGCTTTAGTACATCACTATTTAAAAGATACGCGTCGTGCACAAATTGGCGTTATCGAAGTTGTTGGTGCTAGTGAGCTAATTGAAAGACGACGTCGAGAGGTCATCTATAAAATTGCTTCTCATGTAGAGACCTTTATGGATGCACTCGTTATACAAAAGCAGTTGCCCAAACGGAATTATCATTGGTTAGCAATAGCTATTGTCGGTGGTATTAATGAGTTGATGGCAGACTGGTTAGTGAATAGAGCTTTAAGTTTAGAGCAATTAATGGAAGAAATGATTTTTGCTTTTAATACGCTTTTTCAGGGTATTGGAACTGATATGTCATTGTAGATAATTAAAATGGAGTTTTATGAATATACCTAAAAAAGTGTTCATTACTGGTGCTGGTGGATTTATTGGGCATTCTATTGCCAATAGATTCCGTGAGTTAGGGAGTGAGGTCATCGGTGTTGATTTAAATAGTAAGCCTGAATTAAATATTCATTCTGGCAATGTAGCTGACTCAGGTGAATGGCAAAAACTTGCTAAAGGCTGTGAGTTAGTGATTCATACAGCAGCTGTTGTGTCAAATACAGCAAGCCCAGAGTTATATCGCAAAGTCAGTGTTGGAAGTGTGCGCAAAGTTGTTGAAGCCGCTGTATTAGGAGATAGTACACGCCTAATTCATCTTTCATCTATTGCAGCTTATGGCTTAGATTTTAATAGCCAAAGATCTGAAACGGATGATATCTGTTTACTTACAGGGCATTCATATTGTGATGCCAAAGCTGCGAGTGAACATGCAGCACTTGCTGCACATAGTAGCGGCGAAATAGGGTGTAGTATTATTCGTCCAGGAGATGTATACGGACCAGGTTCTAGACCTTGGGTCACTATCCCGCTTTCACTTATTAAAAAAAATCAATTTATTTTACCTGCAAAAGGTCAGGGAATTTTTAGTCCTGTTTACATCGATAATTTATTGGATGGAATTTTAGGAGTAGCGACACAGCCTCAAACATCAGGACAGATTTATAATATCACTGACGGGGTAGATGTGAGCTGTTTGGATTTCTTTAGTCATCATTGGCGATGGGCAGGGAAAAAAGGAAGGCCAATTTTATTGGAAACGGGTTTAGCTAAAAGATTAACAAAAAGCAGTGAATGGCTATTATCAAATATACTGAAACAAAACACAGAAATTAGTAGCAGCTCTCTTGCAATGTTAACAAGAAACAGCGGCTATTCAATTGATAAAATTCGAACTCAGGTCGGTTATGAACCCAAAATTAATCTTGTTGAGGGAATGCTTTTAACTGAAAAATGGTTACGAGATACTAAATTTTTATAAATAAATTATTATTTATAATAATGATTTAAGATGAGTTTTTAAATATAGTTTCAATAAGGGTTTTTAAATTAACTGAAGTATATGATCATAACACTTTAAGCAAAGTGACACCTCAACCACGTTTTCCCAACGTGGTTTTTTATGCTCGAAATTTATTTATAAATTTATGGTTACTCATTGCTCTCTAATTGTTCATTTCATACAGCTGAATTCTACCTTAAAGGTTTGGCAAAGTTATTCATATCTGATCATCAGAATGGATGCTATAAAGTATTAATGAATCTTTTATAATGCTTTGCTGCTATCTTAGGACATTCAAGCATTGGCATATGGCCAGTATTAGGTAATTTCACTGAATGGGCATGTGGAATAATCTCAACAAAATGCTCTAACATATCTACATCAAGTAATTTGTCTTCTTCACCCCAAATTACAAGTGTTGACATCTTAAAAGCATCTTTACTTTTCTCTGCGCAATTAAACTCAGTTATTTCCTGCATTACTTGTAAAGATAATTTAAACAAGCGCTCTCGTCGATCAGCTAACTGCTTAGCAAGCATTAATCTTACAGAATAGGGCATCCATTGCTGCTTTGATGCAGCTAATGATAATAAGTCATTAAATTCTGAAACTGAATTTACAATAAATGGATTTTTAGCTCCATGAAATGCTGCTTCCAATACACTGTGAGTTCTTGGTTTTAAACCCGCAGAATTTACAAGTCCTAAGCTAGCTATTCGATGAGACCATTTGTGAGCCATGAAAATGCTTATAAAACCTCCCATTGAATTTCCAAGTACGTGAACTTGATTTATACCTAAATGATCCAATAACTCGATCATTCGTCGAGCTTGTCTCTCCACACTGTAATCAGCATTTGATAAATAGCCAGTCTGACCATGTGCAGGTAAATCAGGAATGATCACATGATAGTCCTTAGCAAGATAACGCGCGAATCGCACCCAATGTGATTTATCCGCACTTAATCCATGAATTAACAATATTGATCCCTTTGATTTCTTATTTTTTTTATTACTTAACCAATGTACTTGGAAGCCGTCAATTTGATGATGGTGAAGTTTAAATCCATAAAATCTACTTTCATTGTATAAGGTTTGACGATACAAAAGCTTACCAGTAAATATCTGTAAAGGTTCGAATCTACCTGTTGAACGCCAAGGAGTTGACACTCCCCATTGTTGATATAATTTTTTAACATCAATAGTGGGCTGATTCAAAACAGTTCCTAATTCATTTTTACTCATCGTTTTGTTGCCCCCAATTTATTTTGGCTAAATTAATTACTTCTCGTGTGTGTAGTTGAATAACCAAATTATGATTTGAACATGTAACATATAGGAAATATGGTTTTTAATTAATTCAACAAGATACTTGCTACAAAAAATCCTATCTCAAATTATTAAAGTGATTAAATAAAGGCAATGACAATTTGAATCACTAGAGTTGCTAATATGACCATTATTAAATTCATGTTTGGTCATGAGTAAAATCAAAATATCACGGCAAGTTATCAAACGCTGCTTTACTAGCTAGATTCAACATTATGTTGTTGCACTAACTTTCAGGAAGCAATTTTCTCAGCTAACCAGATGGTTGGATAAAGTAAAACGTTAGGAAATTATCAGCAAGAAAATCACTATGACATCACTGATTTTTGGATTGATGGAAGACAGTTAGGAAGTCAATTTTTGAAAATAAATAAAGATATATTTAATGTTTTTTGATAACTAAATCTCAGAAAATTAAGGAAAAATGAGCTCAAAGCAAATACCATCTGGAGTGTTGTAAGCCAAATATTCACCTTGATGAAGGGTCATAATTGAGGCAACGATGGATAAACCAAGACCTCCAGTTTGGCTGCTTTGATGGCGGCTAGAAATACATTGATAAAAGCGTTCAAACAGAGAATCAAGATGCTCGTTTGCAATGCTCGTATCACTGGTGATCACATATAAACTAGTCGTGGAGCTTGGTTCATTTTTTTTGTTGTTTCGACTGCCAATATAGATCTGACGTTGCAAACCACCATGTGTCAGTGCATTCGAAATTAAATTATAAAGTGCTCGTTGTAGTAATTCTGGATCAGCCAATATTTGGGTTTGTTCTAACTGCAAAAGAAACTGGCAAGCTTGTTCTTCGGCTTGATGCTCAAAAATGTCACAAATCGTCTCAACCAAGTTGGGTAAATCGACCCATTGTTTATTTAACATCACCATCTGACGATCCGCACGTGCAAGAAAGAGCATACTATCAATCATACGTTTTAGGCGTTGGTAATCTTCTAAATTTGAATACAGCAGTTCTTTGTATTGCTCATCTGTACGCTCACCCATGAGCATGATTTCCGTTTGTCCAATCAGGTTATTGAGTGGAGTACGAAATTCATGTGCAATGTCTTCTGAGAATCGGTTGAGTTGCTGGTATCCGATTTCAATTCGGTTCAGCATGGTATTGATGTCTACTGTCAGTTGTTCAATTTCTGAGGGAGCTTGATCAAGCTGAATTCTTTGCTGCAATTGATGGACATTGATTGCCTGAGTTTGTTGTTGCAGTTTTCTTAAAGTACTGAGTCCAAAATGGCTAGCCAGAGCAGATAATATAAAAATCAGTACAACCCCGATGCTCACTGAAACCAATAAACCGTTACGGAATGGCTCAAGAATATTGAGACGTTCAGACCATTGCTTGCCCGCAATGAGCACATAAGGCTTTTGATGAATGTTGATCGTTTTCCATGACAAGCGTGTTGGGTGTTCGGTCTGAGTCAAATCTGTAAATTGGATGCTGCTTGAGGTTGCCAATTTGGGAAGGGGAATATTTAAGGGATTAATATCAATTAGACGTTGATTATGATCCATTAAAATAAACAAGTTATCTTGGTTGCCTAACATATTTTGATAGAGCTTAGGACGAGCAACAATTTGATTTATATTTTCACTATCTTGTAGAAGTATTTCGAGTCGTTCAATTCGGTCCGTCAGAGCACGATCTTGTTGGATAATTAAAATTTGATTAATCCCAACATAACTAATCATTGCCACTACGCATAAAACGAGAGCGCTGCAAAAAGTCACCAGTAGAGTGAGTCTCAATTCTAATGAGCGAAAGATATGATTCATCATGCTTGAACCGATAGCTTATAACCTAAGCCCCGAATCGTATGAATTAACTTTAAATCATGTCCATCATCAATTTTGCTGCGTAAGCGACGTACAGCAACATCGATAAAGTTAGTATCTGTATCAAAGTTAATATTCCAAACTTCTGATGCAATTTGGCGGCGCGTAATAATTTCATTTTGATACAGAAGCATAAATCGAAGTAGGTTAAATTCCTTCTTACTAAGGTCGATTAATGTATCTTCTCGCCAAACTTTGTGTTGTGTTAAATCCATCTTTAATGAAGCAATCGAGAGCTCATTTTCTTGATTATATTGTTGGCGCCTTAAAAGACTTTTGATGCGAGCAAGTAATTCGATATAGGAAAATGGTTTTGCTAAATAATCATCTGCACCTAGTTCTAAGCCTTTGACACGATCTAAAATCTGATCCTTTGCAGTTAGAAATATCACGGGAACCTTAGAAAATTGGCGAAGTATTTTCAATACATCCCAGCCATCGAGATCAGGCAACATGACATCTAAAATCACCAAAGAATAGGATTTCATTTTTAATCTTTCCAAACCTTCTAGTCCTGAATGGACGCACTCCGCTGTATAGCCTGACTCAATCAAGCCTTTTACTAAATAAGACGCGATCTTCGTTTCATCTTCGATAATCAGAATACACATTTTTGTTCAGACTCTTTGTGAACATGACAATTTTGTAATGTGATTGTCATGCTGTGGCGGAATGGATTTGTTTAAGATTTTCAAAGCATATCAGGCAGGAATCAATATGAGTAAGCTTAAAATTCTTGGTTTAACGTTACTGTTCAGTAGCACTGTTGCACACTCTATGGAGTTGAAGCAAGTTTATTCATTGGATCTTCAAACAGCCAAAGTATTAGTCAATGAAGCTGAGCGCGTATGCAAAAACATTCAGCAAAATATTGCAGTCGCAGTTGTTGATCAAGGTGGTAATACGCTTTATGCACACCGCCATGAGTCGGTGGGTCCACACAATTTAGATGCTGCAGAGCAAAAAGCATTTACAGCATTATCAACGAAAACAGCGACCTTGGCTTTGAGTCAAACAGCAAATAGCAATCCTGATGCAAAAAATTTGACCACCGTTTCTAAGCTGCTGTTATTGGGCGGTGGATTACCTATTCGATACCAAAATCAAGTGGTCGGAGCGATTGGCGTTGCTGGAGCAGGCGGTGCTAAAAACGATGATTACTGTGCTACATCAGCCATTCAAATATTGAAAAATCTGTGAGGAGTTTATGATGTTAAAGAAAATCTTACCTTATTCGCTCATCTTATTCAGTTCAGCGGCATTTGCTGAACCGAACCCATTAAGTGTCCATGTTCTTAATTTGGAAAATGGTTTACCTTCAGTAAATGTTGAAGTTGTTCTTGAAAAAAGCTCTGGTGATCAGTGGATTAAATTGAATCAGAAATTTACAGGTGAAAATGGGCGGATTACTGCGCTATATCCTGAGAACAAAGCGTTGGAAAAAGGGATTTACAAAGTGACCTTTAAAACTGAGGCTTGGTTCAATCAACAAAAGCAACAGACCTTTTTTCCAGAAGTTCCTGTGATTTTTAAAGTGGATGGAACTGTTAAACATTATCACATTCCTTTGTTACTCAGTCCCTATGGTTATTCAACTTATCGCGGTAACTAGAAAATCAAATTGTTAAATAGATATTTTTTCTTATCACGTACAGTAAATTCACTAGCGTTGAATTAAACATTTAATGCTAGTTGTACGTTATCCATTCTTGATTTACATAGCTTGATTGCTGATGTCATGCTGGAAATTTTCTAGTATTTTGGAAATGGCAATCTTGAATTTGACTAGACCTAAGCTATGAGTCACCGCAATACGTCGAATTTCGGCATCTTGATCATTAAATAATTTTAATGTTGTAAATAAGTTATTAAACACTCACAGTATCTTTTACAGAAGAACGCTTTGGAAGTGAACTGAATTTTAAATAAATCAGCAGCAGTTATCATTGCTACTTCAACAAATAGAACCCCAATAGCTGTCAAAATCTGTTGTTAATGAAATATCAGAAAGTATTTCACCAGAATATGGTGTAGGAAAAAAATTTTGTGGCTGAGTATGACCTTGTATTGATTCATGCAAAGCAATCGATTCTTGGAGGAATTGAACAGGCTGTCTCATTTCAAGTTTCTGCCCTCTATAGAAATAATCCAGAACTCATTATTAGCCGAGAATTACTATTTACGTTCCGAAGAACTTGAATTTCCAAACTTAATTAGATCTTAAGAACTTAAATTTATCCTGATAAAAATATTTTTGAGGATAGATCAGTGAGTCAACAAGTGAGCGTATTACGAAATAAAAAAATATTTCTCAGTATTTGCACATTGGTCTTGATGATTTTAGGACTTGGGTGGGCGAGCAGTTCGGAATTAAATAAAAGTAAAGCGGAAAAAGCCAAGACACAGAATGTAGTCGACAATCAAACAGAAACAATAGATGTGTCTGGTAATCAGATTCTAATTTCGCCTACACAGATTCAACAAGCAGATATTCAATTACAAACTTTAGGGCAAGCGACAAGAGAAGTACAACTCGCACTGAGTTTGCAGGGGCAAGCGCAGTGGTCACCTCAAAGTAAAGTGGTCTTAACAAGTCCTGTAGCGGGGATAATTCAACAGGTATTGGTACAACCTTTAGCCGAAGTTAGTCTCCATAGTCCTGTACTGGCCATTCATAGCCCTGATTTAATTCAGATTCAAAATGATATTTTACAAATTCGTGCACAACTGCAATTGGCCAGTCAAAATTTGGCACGTGAACGTAGTTTATACGCTGAAGGGATTATTGCTGAAAAACGTGTACAGGAAGCCAAGAATGTAGCGCAACGACTGAATATTGATCTGAGTGCCAAGCAACGTATGTTGCAGTTTATGGGAGGAAGTAGTAGTCAGGGACTGAACCCCGTGGTGTATGTTAAAAGTCCCGCCAGAAGCAGTGTAGAAAGTTTACAGGTATCTGTAGGTCAATATGTAGAAACTGGCGCAGTACTGGGTCAGTTGGTGAATAGTGATCTACCTTTGCAATTAATGTTGCAAGTCCCTTTAGCAGATAGCAAATATATCCAGATTGGCGATCTGGTCAAAGTTGAGGGATGTGAAATTACCGGATTGGTACAACAAATTGCACCAGCACTTTCAGACAATACGCAATCTCAAAATGTCCTAGTCCAAATGCAGGCTAAGGATAAATGTTTAAAAGTACAACAATTTGTTAAAGCGAATATTCAAAGCCATAACCCGACAACAAAAACTGCATGGGTAATACCGAGTGCTGCCTTAACTTTAAAAGATAACAAGCACTTCATTTTTGTCAAAAATCAAAATGGTTTCGTGGCAACGCCTGTGGAATTGGTGAGAGCGAACCAGCAGCAAAGTCACGTGATTGGAAATGCATTAAAACCTAGAATTCAAGTTGCTGTGAAGGGTGTCGAACGTCTAAAAGCCGTTTGGTCAGGTTTCGGTGCAGAGCAGGCAACACCTGCCAGCAGTAGCACTGCGGTGAATTGAGGTTAGGCGCATGTTAAAACGTATTATTGCATTTTCACTGAGTCAACGAATCCTAATGTTGTTATTGGGTATGGCGATTAGTGTTGCGGGTTATTTGGCATTTACCAAATTGCCGATTGATGCCTTTCCCGATGTATCAAGCACACAGGTTCAAATTGTGATGAAATCTCCTGGTATGACGCCAGAAGAGGTGGAAAGCCGTATTGTGGTGCCGATAGAACAGGAAATGTTGGGAATCCCTCATCAAACTGTACTACGTTCACAATCTAAATATGCCATTGCAATCATTACCCTAGATTTTGCAGAAGGGACAGATCCTTATTGGGCTCGACAACAGGTCAATGAACGTTTGACTGGAGTCATGCCAGCTTTGCCTGACAATGCCTCTGGGGGGATTGCGCCGATGACGACGCCATTAGGTGAATCTTTTATGTTCACTTTACATGGCCCTATGAGTGATATGGAAAAACGAACCTTGCTCGATCGGGTCGTCCGTCCACAGCTCAGAAAAATTGAAGGGGTAGCGGATGTCAATGTCCTAGGTGGTTTGGCACGTACCTTTGAAGTGACACCCAACCTAGATGCTTTAGCATCGAGAGGTCTATCTCTTGATCAGTTAAAACAAGCAATTGAATTAAATAATGCAAGTGACGGTGCAGGGCGTTTGAATGAAAATGGAGAATCATTACTGATTCGTAGTGATAGTCGTGTCACCAATTTGCAAGAACTGGGCGAGATTATTGTTTCCAATCATCAAGGGACGCTGGTGCAAGTGAAAGATGTGGCTGATGTCCATACAGGTGCACTTACCCGTTACGGAGCGGTAACTGAAAATGGTCAGGGTGAGGCTGTTGAAGGAATTGTCCTTACCTTAAAAGGCGCCAATGCTCGTCAGGTTGTGCAAAGTGTGCGTGAACATTTGCATGACATTGAGAAAAATTTACCCTCGGGCGTTTCGATCAAGCCTTTTTATGACCGTGGTGAACTGGTGAATCGCGCTATTCATACCGTAAGTAAAACCTTAGTCGAGGCGATTGTACTTGTCCTGATTTTATTGCTGTTGTTTTTAGGCAATTTAAGGGCTGCTTTGGTTGTTGCCGCGATTTTACCTTTATCTGCGTTGAGTACTTTCTTAATGATGCGTCAGTTTGGATTAAGTGCCAACCTGATGTCATTGGGTGGTTTAACTATTGCCATTGGTTTGCTGGTCGATGCGGCGGTTGTTGTGGTGGAAAATATCGAAATGCAATTGGCCGATGCACACGAGTCCAAACATCGTTCGTTTTTGCCGCAGTTGAACGTTATTTATCGCGCGGTTTGTGAGGTGGCGGTACCTGTGACTGCAGGAATGATCATTATTATGCTGGTCTTCATTCCATTGATGACGTTGCAAGGCCTAGAAGGGAAGCTTTTCTCTCCTGTGGCGCTCACCATTGTCTTTGCATTGTCGAGCTCACTTATTTTTTCATTAACGATTATTCCAGTGCTGTGTTCTTATTTCTTGAAATCTCAAGCACATCACACGCCGTATATTGTTGCCAAGCTGGAACAGGCATATCGCAAGGTGTTAAATGCAAGCTTGGCCCATCCGAAACGTGTTTATGCTTTGGCTGGAGGCGCTTTGGTGGCTGCTGCACTCATCTTTCCACTCATTGGTAAGTCTTTTATGCCAACCATGGATGAAGGTGACACCATATTGCAGCTGGAAAAAATGCCATCGATCAGCCTACAAAATTCAATTGCACTTGATCTAGACATTCAAAGAAGAATTTTAAAACAAGTTCCTGAAGTGACCCGCATTGTGGCAAGAACCGGATCGGATGAACTTGGTTTGGACCCCATGGGCTTAAATGAAACTGATAGCTTTATCATATTGAAACCGCAAGATCAGTGGCAGGGACAAAGTAAGGAGCAGATTTTAGCCAAGATTCGCCATGTATTGGCCGACGTTCCTGGGGTCAATCTTACCTTTAGTCAGCCGATCGAAATGCGGACTTCAGAAATGTTATCCGGTGTACGTGGAGATTTGGCTGTCAAAATTTTTGGTACCGATTTAGACCAGTTGAATCAGCTATCTAAGCAAATCTCTACTGTGCTACAAGGGATCAAAGGCAGCGAAGATGTTATGACTTTGGAAAATTCTGGAGTGCAATATCAGGAATTACGTATTCGTCGTGATATGGCTGTTCGCAATCAGCTAGATAGCCAAAGCATACAGGCACAACTCAAAATGCTCATCGAAGGGCAGCAGATTAGTTCGATTATTGAACAGGGGCGACCAGTTCCATTAATGATGAAAGGTGATCCGCGTCTGGGACAATCCAGTTTTGACCTCGCGAACATGAATTTACCTGTTGCAAACTCAGCTGCTGTACCGTTGTCCTCTTTAGCAGAAATGGTCAAGACTGAAGGCGTCGTCAAAATTGACCGGGAAAATGCCTCAAGAATGTCCGTTGTCCGTGCCAATGTGCGTGACCGGGATCTGGTTGGTTTTGTTGAGGAAGCAAAACAGCAAGTTGCCCAGAAAGTTAAATTACCAGCCGGCTATTCATTGAAATGGGGTGGACAGTTTGAAAATCAACAACGTGCAGCAGCACGTCTGATGCTGGTCGTCCCAGCAGCGTTGACCATGATTTTCTTCCTGCTCTTTACAACTTTAGGGTCTGTTCGTCAGGCAGTACTGGTTTTTGTGAATATTCCCTTTGCATTAATTGGTGGAGTTATAGCCTTGGCCATCACTGGTGAATATTTATCGGTGCCTGCTTCAGTCGGATTTATTGCCTTAATGGGGATTGCCGTACTGAATGGTTTGGTAATGATTGGTTATTTTAACCAACTTATTTCACGCGGTGTTGCAATTGAAGAAGTGGTTCGAGAGGGGGCGATGAGACGTTTACGTCCAGTAATGATGACTGCAAGTATCGCTGCTTTGGGCTTAATTCCGTTGCTCTTTACCACTGGGCCAGGTGCTGAAATTCAACGTCCATTGGCGATCGTGGTAATTGGCGGGTTAATTTCCTGCACTTTACTGACGCTGATTTTACTTCCTAATTTGTTCAAACAATTTGGTTTAGTGCGAGATACTCATGTCTGAAATGTGCCAACTCTCTATCAACGTCTCTAGTGATATTGCGGAAGAATTAATGAGCCACTTATGGCTCATTCCAGACATTGTGACAGGATGTACCTGTATCTCGGCACAAGGTTTCGGTAGCCGCCAACATTATCGCAACATTCAAGAAAAAATTCAGGGTGCGACTGAGCGTAATTTGATTCTGTTGATTTTACCTCTTGAAAATGTACCTCTAGTTTTAGCCCATATTCAAATTAAATTTAATTCAAGTGACTGTTTTTATTGGGTAATACCAACAATGATATCAGGCTATGCCAGTCAAGGAGGCGTTAACGAATGAAACGAGAGATTAAGACTCAACCTCATTTTTTGGGTAAAGCCATACGTTTACTATGCCTAGGCTGTTGTATGATAATGACTTCTATCGTATCTGCAAAATCCGAATTAGATCAAATCTTGCCACCGCTTGATGCGATTAAGCAAAGCTTGTCACGGCATCCAACTGTTCGGTCGGCAATCGCAGATCAGGACTATGCCAATTTTGCAGGACAGGGCTTAAAACTAGGTCAACCCTGGACTGTGCGTGCAGGTATGCAACTTCGTAACAGCAATCCTCAAGATGATCAAACCAAGTCCAATAGTTATGAGCCAAACTTTGGTGTTGAAAAGCAGATTCGTTTACCGAGCAAATACCAGCTGGATCAGGATTTGGCGCAACGAGGGATGAGTATTGCAGAATTAAAATTTGAAGATGCAAAACATGAAGTTGCTAAAACTTTGCTGAATCAGTGGTTTGTATATATGCGCAGTGCTTTGCAATTGATGCGCTTAGAGGAACAGCAAGCAAGATTACAGAACTATATGCAAATGACCCAGCATCGTATTCGTGCTGGAGATGCTCCACGATTGGAACTGATGCTGCTCAGCAATGAATCGCGGCAAATCGAAGAACAATATATGCAGGCTAAAACCGCTTACTACCAAGCACAGCAGTTATTGTCACGTGATTATCATGGAAAAATTCCAGAACATTGGAGCAGTGATGTCATCAAAATTCACCCACTCGAATATACACAGACTGAATGGATACAGCGTATTTTGTCTGATAACCATGAGTTGGAACTTGCCAAAATGCAAGCAGCTCAGCAAGATGCATTAGTCAAAAGAGAGCAACTCAATCGGCTACCTAATCCTACGGTTGGAGTTGGGTATAGTCGTGAGCAGTCTGGTGTTGAAAACTTAATGAGTGTAACCGTTTCAATTCCACTTGCCAGTAGGCAAGTTCGCATAGCTTCTGGTATGGCCATTGCAGAGGCTCAAAAAGCTAATTTTGAGATTGGACGAATAGAAAACCGTTTGCGTCAGGAAACGCAATACTGGTTCACGCAAATGACTTCGGCAAGTGAGCGGAGTGAGCAGGCCCAACAGAATTTGGCACGGTTACAGCAACAACATGGATTAATGCAAAAAGCATATAAGCTCGGCGAATTGAGTTTAAATGAACTGTTACTTCATTCACAGCAGCTGGTTGATGCACGTGGTCGAATTGATCAAGCTAAAATTGATTATGCCGAAAGCTTGAGTTTTCTATTGCTGAATTCACATCAATTGTGGCCTTTACATGAGAATCATGAGGTGGATTAAAACAATCGAGTACTGATATATCAATATCTTTTGTGGTCGTTATTCAGATGGTATTCATTCTTTGCCGAATGAGCGTGGCTACTGATATCACTAAAATAGAATATAGATTTGCAAGTAGCAGAATGAGAGGTTAATTCAGGCATGAGAATATTATTAGTTGAAGATGATGCTTTATTGGCTAAGGCGACAGCAAGAGGGTTAGATCAGAAAAATTATTTAGTTGATATCGCTACTACAGCGGAGCAAGCCTACCATTTTTTGGCGAGTTATGATTATCAATTTATTTTGCTGGATTTAGGTTTGCCAGATAGAAACGGATTAGAAATTTTAAAGTCAGTGCGGCGTAAAAAGAATAAGCTAGGAGTAATTATTTTGACTGCTCAAGATAAAATTCAGGAGCGGATAGCAGGTTTGGATGCCGGTGCAGATGATTTTGTTATTAAGCCTTATGATTTATACGAAGTTATTGCAAGGATTCAAGCTGTATTACGTCGTATATCAGGTGAAGCTAGTAATATTGTTCAGATAGGCAATATTGCTATTAATCAAGCAGCTAAACAGGTATTTATTAATCAGACTGAAGTTGAACTAACCCAAAAAGAGTTTCACTTACTTGAACTGCTTATTCTTAATCGCGGTCGAATTATTTCACGAGAGAGTATAGAAAACTCATTCTATGCTTATGATGCAGAAGTGAGCAGTAATGTGATACAGGTATATATTCATAATCTACGTCGCAAACTTGGAAAAAATATCGTTCGTACAGTGCAAGGCTTTGGATATATCATGGATGAAAATTACTGATGCCTAATTTAATTCGAAGTTATTCACTGACTCGGCGTTTATCCTTAATTTTACTGGCGATTACAACTAGTGTCTGGGTGGGTAGTTTAGGATGTATCTACTGGGGAATGCAGCGGGCGGCAAACAGTATTTTTGATAAATCATTAGCTGAAACCGCTCATGCTTTACTTTCAACCACATCAAGTACACTAGAGGGGCGAGTCCCTGATCATACTGTCATCGAGAAAGCTCAAGGGGAACATTATAATCAAATTATATTCCAGATTTGGCATAAAAATGGAAATTTGATCTATCGTTCAGTTGGTGTGGACACTCGTCCATTTGTTCAGCAAGTCAATTTTGGCTGGATTAAAATTCACAATAAGACCTATCGTAGTTATTCGGTTTGGGACAATACCAATACTATACAAGTACAAATTGCTCAAGTCTGGACGATTCGTCAGGATATCCAGAGAGATATGCTGCTATTTTTGATTGTAGTTTCAGCATTTTTTTTCCCATTATTATCTTGGTTGATTTTAAGAACTATTCGGAGTCATTTGGCCACTGTATTTAATATCAGTCAAAATTTAGAAAAGCAGTCAATTGAACATTTAAAACCTATTAACCCTATTGTGCCCAAAGAAATTGAACCTTTAGTAAATTCATTAAATACATTATTGACTGAAATTGCGGAAAGCATGCAACGTGAAAAACGTTTTACATCAAATGCAGCACATGAGTTACGTACTCCTTTGGCTGCAATTCGTATGCATGCACAAGTTTTGCTGAGTGCACGTTCTACCGAAGAAGCAAGAGAATCAGCGCAGGACATCATGATTGGAATTGATAAGGCTTCTCGGATGATCACACAGTTACTGACTTTGGCTCGGATTGAACATAATAATCAACAAATAGACAGCAAAATTGATCTGGTCAATATTATTCAAAATACACTTGCTTTAATGGATTTTCAGCTTGTTCAGGCGCAAATTGATTTGGAATTAAAATTAGATTCTGCTCCTGTAATAGCGCAAATGGATCAATTGGAAATTATGTTTCGTAATCTATTAGAAAATGCCATCCTATATCGTACTCAAGAGCGTAAACCTATCATTAAAATTAGCTCTGGCTGTTTTGAAGATTATAGTTTTTTGCAGATTGAGGATAATGGTATCGGTTTAGATGAAGACCAGATACCTCTGATATTTCAAAGGTTTTATCGAGTGAATCAGAATAGTTTAGTTATTGGCAGTGGCTTAGGCTTATCAATTGTTAAGCAAATAGTCGATTCTTATGGCGGAAAAATTGAGCTACGCCGTGCAGACAAGACTGGTGGAACAGTGATTAGAATCGAATTAAACAGTCCTAAAATATTTGGAGTGTAAAAGTTTTACAATCATCTAAATGAAATCTATTTTGAACATTTAAACGTAGATTGAGAGGCTATGGCTTTTATCCATTAAATATTCAATATAGTTTTGGTGGTTTCTGGTTTTAAGTAATTTATTTAATTTGTATTTTTAATTATTAACAACTTTCCAAAGTTATGTGTAATCCTGAATGAGTGCTGTTACAAGATGTATAAATAGCTAGATTCTCTTAAAAGTCTGTTTCAGTATAAATCCATATATTGGAATTTATAGGACAAGTTTCATGACAGTAAAGCATGGTATCTTTTTTAAATGTTTTTTAATTTTGGGGCTTATGGCAAGTTCTGTTATAACTAGTGTTACTTTTGCAAGTTCTGAACAGGCATGGAGCAAACATGATCAGAATGTCAAAATGGCTTGTGTTAAAGCCAGTCAGTTTAAAAATGCCAAACCAGTAAGCAATATGATTTTATTTGATGACCGTGTGGGATATTCAGCACTCTTGATTCAGGGACAATATCCGCAAGCCCATATGAAAAACAAAACGGGTCAAGAGCTTTGTTTGTGGAACAAAACTACGAAGAAGGCTTATTTATCTGAAGCAGTTATGAAAGTACGCTAATGGTGGAATATGGATAGTGCTTTAGGGATAAAACATAAAAAATATTGGTAAAATTTTCTGTGGTAAAAATATATACAAAAGATAATATAATTTATATTTATTTATCATGTACTTGGTTGTGTGATTTAACTATCACTTTTTCCGCTAGTTATCAAAAAGCTCTCGTAAATACGGGAGTTTTTTATCCTTATTTTACACCTCATCAAATTGTTAAATATTAAAGGTAGCCTCTTAATTTTTTTCATCAAAAATAATCTGTGATAATAAGATTATGAAAAGGGCTTATAAATAAAGCCCTGTTAAAATTTATTCTTAGATTTTAATTTTTTTTAGTCCACGATTTATACCATTTTCTAATGCAATTTTGATAATTGAACCAATAAATGGTACACGACCTTTGAAGGTAATACTGTAATCTAAGCGAGAACGATTATTTCCTAAATCACTGAATTTCATTATCCCACGGTGAGCTTTGATTGGTGCAATACCACTAGTGATAGCATATTCAATTAGTTTGTTTTCTTGATAAACAAGGTTTGTTTCAACAAAAGAAGGTGCTAAAGGAATCGACATTTTACGTGCTGACCCAACACCATTACGGCTGTCTTTTCCATTACTTATGCGCGTAATTTTTGCTGGCGCAAAAATTTTGTTCAAATTTTCATGTTCGCTGAAGGTTGCAAAAACTTTTTCTACGGGTGCATCGAATTCTTTTATGATGTTGATATGTTGAGTTTTTAGCATCGAATTATCCTTTAAGTTAATTTGACATGAGCTATTGTCATAATTGGATATTAGCACCCTTTAAAATCTTAGGGAATTACACTTCATCGGAGTCTTTCGATATAGTATTTGCTATTGAAATAATTCGATTTCTCATAAGTATGAATTTATATCCCAATTGATAACTGAAACCCCAGACAATTTCAGCCTATAAGACTTAAAATTCAAAAAATATTTTATTAATAATTGAAATATTTAGAAAAATTTATAGATTATAAAAAATAAGACTTAATAAAGACAACTAAAAGCTTAGGAAATATAAAATGGTAGCAATAATTAAAGCATTAATTGATGAAAAATATCTGGGGAATTAAAAGAAGAGGCTTCACTCATCTATATATACTGCTTGCTCTAGGGAAGCATAAAGCTCAATACTATACTGAAATAATCATAAAACGTTTATTGGGAAAAATATAGGTGGATGATCAAAGATTTCCGATCACAGCGATCCAATCTTTTATTTTTCAGATCAAAGCTTATACACCTGATAATCAAAAAACATTAATGATAGTGCTCTTATTTCTTATATATTTGCTCATTGAAAAAATTATTAAACACACTCCGTAAAGACCAACTTTATAGTTTAGCCGTTGTTTGTCACCTTGAATTTCTTCATTTTCTTATAAGGTTAAACAAGGACGTACAACAATGAAAAAAGCAATATTTCTCTTAGGTTCAATCGGTATCTTGGCAAATATGCCAATCTTAGCTGCTGATCTAAGTATTGGTGACCCGAAAATGCAAGCGGGTGAACTGAAACTGACAGGCGCAATCCGTACCCGCTATATTCACAAAGATTATATCGTTGAGGCCAATGAAGGTTCCAAAAATGATGACTGGCAACTGGCCGATATCAAGGCGGTCTTGAGTTATGAAAACCCAGACTGGATTGCATCAATGGATGTGCGTTGCTACCAATATGACCGCTTATGTGATGCACTGTTTTTAAAAGATGCTTGGGCAGGTTATAAATTTTCAGATCAGCAACGCCTGACAGTCGGTTTTCAATCGGTTGATTTTGGTTTTGGGCGACTCTGGGGCAATAGCTATTATGAAACTTTACTCAATACCGTTGGATTGGAAGACATTCAAAACCTTGGGGTGAAATACCAGTTTAAGGACAATCTGTATAACTTCATTCTCGGTTTTTACCCGACCGATGGTGGAAATTATAAAGGTACTTCCAAGGATTCCAGCCGCTATAGCGGTAACTTTGTGCGCGCAGATGATCTGACCCAAGGTACCGATATTGATGAAAAGAATATGTGGGTGACGCGTTTATCCCGAAAGTTTGAGCTAGATCAATCCCAGAACTTCTCTACGGAAATTGGTGGCTCTTACTGGTATTCGGAATTGGAAAATAACCGAACCAATAAAGATGGACATCGTAGTACATGGAGCATTTTTAACACCACCAATTATCAGGCATGGCAATGGTTGTTCTTGGTAGGAGAGCAGGACATTAAAAATGCAGATGATCTTTTACCGAAAAGTTCGACCATTGGTGCATTTGATTATCCCTATCAGGTGGCCAACAAAGGCAAATATATGGCCAATGAAATTAACTACACCTTTGCTAAGCCTTTCCATCAGTTAGAAAATATTAAACCCTATGTGTCGTATAGTCGTTTTTATAAAGATGAATCAGGCTATCAAGATTCGGATCGCTTAATCGCAGGTCTATATTTTAACTATAAAAAAGTCGGCATACAGGGGGAATATATCTGGAGTCGCAATGACCCAATGACGGGCAGTGGTGCAGATGGATTGGCGCAAGGTGAGAGCAATCAATGGAATAAATTGTTCTATTTATCCTTGGGTTATTATTTCTAAACTCAGCGTTGAAAATGAGCCAGTCTGTTTGCGATAGACTGGCTTTTTGTTTAGGCGGTTCTTAAGATCAAAGCACCAATTAAAATGATGCATGAGGAGATAATCCGTACCGCATTAATACGTTCTTTTAGAATAAAGATCGAAATCAGCGTAGCAAATAAAATCGAGGTTTCTCTTAGTGCGGCAACAATCGCAACAGGTACAAGTGTCATTGCCCACAGTGCCAAACCATAAGAGAAAAAAGAAGCGATTCCACCAATTAAACCTAAATGCCAATTATGTCGAAAATACTCACCCATCTGACGATACTGCATTTTCAGGGCAAAGATAAAAAAGATCAGTCCTGAGAGTACGAAACTCCAGAGGATATAGGCAATGGCTGATCCTGCAAGGCGAACGCCATGACCATCTAGCAAGGTATAGCCCGCAATCAGCACGGCATTGACTAAGGCCAGACCAATACCTTTGCGTCCCGTTTTGGGCGCAGCCAGAATCATTGATAAAATGCCAACGGAAATGGTGATGATGCCTAGCCATGCATTAAATTGCAGTTGTTCATGCAATAACAAAGTACCTAAAACAGCCACAATCAGTGGTGCTGTGCCACGCATTAAGGGATAAGTCAGGCCCATATCGGCAACGCGATAGATTTTAGCCACCATGCCAAAATACAGAATCTGTATTGCCGTTGAGGCCAAAATATAAGGCCAGCTCTCGCGATGCGGCATGGGGAAAAAGGGCAACAGGAGTGCTGCTAAAACTGCTGCGGATGCAGTGACCAGTACCGTGGTTAAAAATTTATTTGTCCCCGCTTTTACAATGGCATTCCATGTGGCATGACATGTTGCTGCAAGTAAAATAAGGCCAAATATTGCCGTGCTCATAAGCTGCCTGTTAATTCATGATCTTGCTAATGTGCATGATGTGGCTGAAAAAATAAAGCAGGCAGCTTAGCGCGATTATAGAAATACTTTCTCGGTATTTGGATTGATCGGTTCAATCGGTTGGATCAACTGACCACGGCTTAGATTCTGAATATGCTGTAAACGGTTAATCAGTTCATTTTGAATGAACAGGATACAGGTCTGTAATTTAGATGAGCTTTTTAAACGTGAAGGATAAACCGCCCAAACATCAGCATCTTGCCAGTACTCAGGCAAGATATGTTGTAATTGACCGCTAATCAATTCATCCGCCACATCCCAAATCGAACGTAAGATAATGCCATGTCCTTCAATTGCCAACTGGTGAATAATCTCGCCATTATTGGAAATGAAGCGTGGCGTGACATGTACAGACCGATCTTCCGAAGGATGACGTAATTTCCATAATACTGAGGATTGGTCACGCTCACTGATGGTAAGGCAATCGTGGTTGCGTAAATCTTCCAGACTTTCAGGCATGCCTTGTTGCAACAAATAGCTGGGTGCAGCGCAGAAAATGCGGAAGTTCGACACCAGTTTTTTGGCAATCATATTCGGGGCAATCTCATTGCCAATCCGAATATCCAGATCAATGCTGTGTTGAATCAGGTCTTTGGTGTTGTCGATGGTATCAAATTGAATTTCCAGTTTAGGGTACATGGTCATCAATTTAGACAATATAGGCGCGACATGTTTACGGCCAAAACCGAAGCTGCTGACAATGTCGAGATGACCCGTGGGCGTGCTTAATGGGTTATTCACCAGTTCACTGATTTCATCAAATTCATCCAGAATATTGGAGACCCGATCCAGAATCAGTTTGCCATCTTCGGTCAAACTGACATGACGGGTACTGCGATGGAACAGTTTGCAGTTCAGGTTGGTTTCTAAAATATTGATGCGTTTACTGATAAATGCAGGTGAAGCGCCCAGCTCCTCAGCTGAATCGACAAAACTCTTGCGTTTGGCGACTGTGCAAAAAACCTTTAAATCCGATAGGTTAGGTAGATTATTCACGATCCGTGTCCATTGGGGTGATAGTTTTCTTATTGATCATTGCTGTCGAAAACAGCATGTTTACAGCTAAGGATATTAACCAAAGGTGTAAGGGAGCGTTATGGCAAAAAAGTATAAAGTTGCCACGATTGCGGGTGATGGGATTGGTTTAGAAGTTCTACCAGAAGGGATTAAGGTTGTAAAGGCAGCAGCAGACAAATATGGCATTCAACTTCAAATCGATAGCTTCGATTGGGCCAGCTGTGATTATTACCTTGAACACGGCAAAATGATGCCGGATAACTGGTTTGAAGTCTTGCAGCAATATGATGCAATTTTCTTTGGTGCAGTGGGTTGGCCTGATAAGGTGCCTGATCACATTTCACTATGGGGATCATTGCTGCAGTTCCGTCGTCGTTTTGATCAGTATGTGAATTTACGTCCGGTTCGGTTAATGCCTGGGGTGAAATGTCCACTGGCTGGCAAACAACCCGGCGATATCGATTTTTATGTGGTGCGTGAAAACAGCGAAGGTGAATATTCTGCCATTGGTGGTAAAGCCTTTGAAGGTACCGATCGTGAGTTTGTCTTGCAGGAAGCAGTGTTTACCCGTCATGGTGTCGATCGTATCTTAAAATATGCCTTTGAGTTTGCCGATCAGCGTGAGGCTAAAAAAATCACGGCTGCAACCAAATCCAATGGCATTGCCGTCAGCATGCCGTACTGGGATGAACGTGTCGATGAAATGGCAAAACACTATCCGCAAATCAAGGCAGATAAACAGCATGTTGATATTTTAGCGGCACGTTTTGTTCTACAGCCTGAGCGTTTTGATGTGGTGGTGGCATCGAATTTATTTGGTGACATTTTGTCGGATTTAGGCCCTGCATGTACCGGTACCATTGGTTTGGCGGCTTCGGCCAACCTCAACCCTGAACGTAAATTCCCGTCATTGTTTGAACCTGTGCATGGTTCAGCACCCGATATTTACGGTCAGCAGATTGCCAACCCGATTGCGGCGATCTGGTCGGGTGCGATGATGTTGGATTTCTTGGCAGATGGAGATGAGCAGGTCATTCAGGCAGGACAGGAAATCATGCAGGCGATTGAGTATGTGTTGGTACATGGCCCGAAAACGCCTGATGTTGGTGGAACGGCAAAAACCTATGAAGTGGGCGATGCGATTGCATCCTGTGTGACTCAGCAAAAAATGGATTTATTCGCGATGGAGTAAGTACCCCTGAGGGAATAGTCACTATCCGAGATGGATTGAATAGATATGGATAATCAAATTACAAAGCCTTATACAGATAAGACGCTTGCGATCACCAGTCTTGCCGTTGTATTTACTTCGGTGGCTGGTCTGGCAATCTACTCATCTGAATCAATACAACTAGCAGCAAAATGGATGCAATGGACCACGTCGGTGTTTACCACGCCAGTCCTGTTATTTGCTTTTTTATCAATTATTTTTACTTTCGGTTTGGCCTTTAGTAAATACGGCAAAATCAAGCTCGGTGAAGGTAAGCCCCAATATAGCACCATGTCATGGATTTTCATGTTCATATTGTCGGGGATTGGGTCATCTACCTTGTACTGGGGCTTTCTAGACTGGGCCTATTATTATCAAACACCGGGTTTGAATTTAGCCCCTGAGTCGGCTGAAGCACTGAAATACAGCGTGGCCTATTCCTTCTTTCACTCTGGTTTGAGTGCATGGTCGATCTATGCTTTGGCATCGATTTCACTGTGCTATAGCTACCATGTCAGAAAGAATAAAGGCTTGAGTCTCGCATCTATGATTGAAGCAGTGACAGGCTTTAAAGCAACGGGTCCAGTTGGTCGCGTGGTCGATTTGATGTTCTTGCTGTGTATGTTTGGTGCCTTGACCATTTCACTAGTACTGACTGCGGTGACTTTTACCAATATTCTGTCGCAACTCACGGGTATTCCCAATACCTTCATGACCAAAGTCATCATTATCTTAGCGGTGTCAGTGTTATTCGCCCTCAGCTCTTATGTCGGTATGGATAAAGGCATGCAGCGTTTAAGTCATATGGTGTGCTTGGGTGTGGTGCTGTTTGCGATCTATGTGCTGTGCTTTGGACCAACCCAATTCATTATGAATAATTCATTGATGAGTTTTGGTCTGATGGCGACTAACTTTGTCGATATGAGTCTGTTTACCGACCCGATGGGCGATGGAAAATTTACCCGTGAATGGACGGTGTTCTATTGGTTATGGTGGATTTCTTATGCACCCGGTGTGGCGTTGTTTGTGACCCGTGTATCTAAAGGACGCACCATTAAAGAAGTGATTCTTGCCATGGTCATCGGCGGTAGCGTTGGTTTATGGTTCATCTTTGGGGTATTTGAAAATTACAGCGTTCATAGCTTTATTCACGGCATGGTCAATGTTCCGCAAATCTTGAGCCAACAGGGCGGTGAAGTGGCGATTGGTCAACTGCTCGGTTTATTGCCAGCAGGCAAGCTGATGATGTGGTTGTTCCTTGGCATTATGGTGATTTTCCTTGCAGCACATATGGATGCGGTGGGCTATGCGGTTTCTGCTACCTGCACCCGTGGTCTAAGTGAAGGGCAAGACCCATCTCCGAATGCGCGTTTGTTTTGGTGTCTGATGTTAACCCTGGTACCGATTGCGATGATTTTCTCAAAGGCACCCTTAGACACCATGAAAACGGCCACCATTGTGACTGCCTTACCGTTTATTGTGATTATTTTGATACAGACCTATGGCTTGGTGAAATGGTTGATTGAGGATTATTCCAAAGTGCCATCGCATTTGATTGAACAGCGCAGCTTTAGTGATCTGGACGCACTTGAGCATACTGACTCGAATCAACAGATGCAGATTGATATTGCGGCAACACCACTTGCACATAAAAGCAGTCAAAAGGAATTGTCATGACACAGCAACCGAACACGCACTATGAGTTAAGTGAAGAAATGCAAAGTCTGGTGTACTGGAGCAGCATTTATTCAGCAGCGGATAACGATATTGATTCAATACGTGCAGCCTATGATGCGATGTGCTTGCACTACACCTTACCACGCGATGGAACGGTGAATATTGAAGATAAAACTGTTGCGCATGCCACTCATCCCGTCAATGTTCGGTTGTATTCACCCTTGGGCCAAGCACCTGCGCAAGGTTGGCCTTGCGTGTTGTTTATCCATGGGGGTGGCTGGATGTTAGGTAATTTAGATTCGCATGAATTTATCACCCGTTATTTATGTCGTGATTTGAATGTTGCGGTATTGAGTGTGGATTATCGTTTGGTGCCCGAACATCATTTCCCAGCCGCTTATGAAGACTGTGAAATGGTCTATCACTGGCTCCGCGCGCATGGCGCAGACTGGAACATTGATCCAACGCAGATTGCCTTAGCAGGCGACAGTGCGGGTGGCAATTTAGCCGCGGCACTGGCGGTTCAGCTACAGCATACAGGCAATCAGGCATGTGGTTTGGCTTTGATCTATCCATGTTTGGTCAGTAGTTTTGATACCGCGTCTTGTCAGCAGCACGCACGGGCGCCGTTATTGACACTCGAGGAAATGCATTATTACCTGAAGGAATATGCACCGAATGCAAATGACTGGAAAGATACACGTTTAGCACCATTGAGCGCACAGGATTTTTCTGACATGCCACGTAGCTTTGTTGCGGTGGCTGAATACGATCCACTGAGTGACGACGGGCGTATTTTTGTGGACAAGTTAAAACAAGCCAATATTGCCGCCGAGTTTTATCTTGGCAAAGGATTACTACATGGCAGTTTACGTTTAGTACGGGATTGTCCTGTGGTGCAGGATTTATATCAGCACATGCTGAATTCGTTAAAGCAAATGTTCAAGTGATTTGAACATCAGCCAATTTTGATAAAACGGTCGTTAGGACAAAACAGTTTAATGGAGTAAAACCATGAATGCAGTTGAAAAATTACCAGAAGATTTCTGTTCAAACCCAGATGTGGCATGGACATTTCCAAAAGTGTTCTATACCTCATCTCAGGTATTTGAGCGTGAAAAAGAAGAAATTTTTGCGAAAAGCTGGATTTGCGTGGCACATGGCAGTGAAGTTGCCCAGAACAATGACTATATTACCCGTAAGGTGATAGGTGAAAACATCATCGTGATTCGCGGCAAAGACAGCGTGTTACGTGCATTTTATAATGTTTGCCCACATCGTGGTCATGAGCTTTTAAGCGGCAGCGGTAAAGCCAAAAACGTGATTACCTGTCCCTACCATGCATGGACATTCAAGCTGGATGGGAGTTTGGCTTTGGCGCGTAACTGCGATCATGTTGAGTCTTTCGACAAGCAAAACTCCAGCATGGTGCCATTAAAAGTTGAAGAATATGGTGGTTTTGTCTTTATCAATATGGATGAAAATGCCACTTGTGTTGAAGATCAACTGCCTGAGTTTGCACAAAAACTGAATGAAGCTTGTGCCGTAATCAAAGACTTGAAACTGGCTGCACGTTTCGTAACGGAAACACCTGCCAACTGGAAAGTGATCGTGGATAACTATTTAGAATGTTATCACTGTGGCCCAGCGCATCCTGGTTTTGCTGATTCTGTTCAGGTGGATAAATATTGGCATACCACGCATCAAAATTGGACGCTGCAATATGGTTATGCACGTTCTTCAGAGAAGTCATTCAAGCTTGATTCATCTGTAAAAGATCCGACCTTTAGTGGTTTCTGGACTTGGCCTTGCACCATGTTTAACGTACCACCGGGTGCAAATTTCATGACCGTGATCTATGAGTTCCCGATGGATGCGGAAACCACTTTGCAGCACTATGACATTTTCTTCATCAATGAAGAATTGACTCAAGATCAGAAAGACCTGATTGAATGGTATCGCAATGTCTTCCGTCCTGAAGACCTCGAACTGGTTGAAAGCGTGCAACGTGGTTTAAAATCACGGGGTTATCGTGGTCAAGGTCGTATCATGACCGACAAGCAACGTTCAGGAATAAGTGAACACGGTATTGCTTATTTCCAAAATCTTGTTGCGCAATACCACAAATAATTTTATCTCAGGCATCAGATAATTTAAGGTGCGGTGATCAGGCCGTACCTTGCTTTCAATCGATAGGAACATGACATGTCAAGTTTGCAAGCAAGTCCGTTATTTCAACAACGCGGATTGATCAATGGTCAATGGGTGAGTGCACAATCCGATGCCACCATTGCTGTGACCAACCCTGCGACAGGTGAAGAAATTGGCGTCATTCCAAATATGGGCGCAGCAGAAGCTACTGAAGCGGTTGAAGTGGCGTATCAAGCTTTAGCTGCATGGAAAGGTTTGACTGCACAAAAACGTGCAGACCTGTTATTGGCTTGGTATCAACTGGTTTTGGCGCATGCTGATGATTTAGCACGAATGATGACCATTGAACAGGGCAAGCCCGTAGCCGAGGCTTTGGGTGAAGTGAAATATGCGGCCTCATTTATCCAATGGTTTGCAGAAGAAGGCAAGCGTGTTTATGGCGACGTGATTCCAACCACCAATAGCCAGCAGCGTTTTATTATCACCAAAGAACCTGTCGGCGTGGTTGCCGCGATTACGCCGTGGAATTTCCCGATTGCCATGATTACCCGTAAAGCGGCACCTGCTTTGGCAGCAGGCTGTACCATCGTAATCAAGCCTGCCAATGAAACCCCGTATTGTGCACTTGCGCTTGCCAAACTGGCAGAAATGGCGGGCATCCCAGCGGGTGTCATTAATGTGGTCACTGGCAAATCACAAGAGATTGGTTCGGTCTTTAGCAGTCATGAAAAAGTCAAAAAATTGACTTTTACTGGTTCTACACCTGTCGGTCGTTTATTGATGCAGCAATGTTCAGGCACCATTAAAAAGTTGGCGCTGGAATTGGGTGGTAATGCACCACTGATCGTGTTTGATGATGCGGATCTGGATAAAGCGGTACAAGGTGCAATTTTTGCCAAGTTCCGTAATGCAGGGCAGACCTGTGTTTGTGCCAATCGGATCTATGTACATGACAAGGTTTATCAGGCCTTTACCGAGAAATTTGTGCAGGAAGTACAGAAATTCAAAATCGGCAATGGTTTGGAACCGAATGTGCAGATCGGACCATTAATCAATGACAAAGCGGTGTTAAAAGCAAAACAGTTGATTGATGATGCCTGTGGCAAAGGTGCCCAAGTGGCGTGCGGTGGTCAACAACATGCACTTGGACAAACTTTCTTTGAACCGACCGTATTAACTGATGTATCGCGTGATATGGAGATTGTTCAGGAAGAAATTTTTGGCCCAGTCGCACCGTTGATTCGCTTTACGGATGAAGCCGATGTGGTGGCCCAAGCCAACGATACGATTTTTGGTTTGGCTGCTTATGTGTATAGCGAAAACATTTCACGGATCTGGCGTGTCGCTGAACAGCTGGAATATGGCATGGTCGGGATGAATTCCACCGCTATTTCCAACGAAGTCGTGCCATTTGGTGGTGTCAAACAGTCAGGAGTGGGGCGTGAAGGTTCTAAATACGGTTTAGAAGAATTTATGACCATTAAGTATATGTGTTTAGGATTATAGCAATACAGCCTGTTGGGATACGCTGAATGATCGCTCCAACAGGCCATTTGCGTTTAAAAATAGAAAATGCTGAGATGAGCAGCAGGCGGTAAAGAGGATTTAGACATGGCTAGTCATTATGAAATGTTTGCATCAGTGGTCACACGTGTAGAGCAACTGACTCCACTGATCAAACGGTTTACATTTAAACGTCAGGACGGACAAAATTTCCCTCAATTCGATGGCGGCAGTCATATCATTGTGAAAATGAATGACCAGCTGTCCAATGCCTATTCACTGATGAGCTGTGCTCAAGATTTATCGACCTACCAAGTCTGTGTCCGTAAAGATATTGACGGTAAAGGTGGTTCAGTCTTTATGCATGATCAGTGCAATGAAGGCTGTGAAATTCTGATTTCTGAACCAAAGAATTTGTTTCCATTGGCGGCAGATGGCGAGAAACATATTCTAATTGCCGGCGGAATTGGCATCACCCCATTTGTACCACAAATGGATGAGTTGGCTGTACGCGGTGCCGAGTATGAGTTGCATTATGCCTATCGTTCGCCAGAACATGCAGCACTGTTGGAAGAACTCAAGCAGAAACATGGCGAACATATATTTAGCTATGTTGACTCAGATGGAAAATGTCTGGATCTGGACCAGTTGATTGGCACTCAACCCAAAGGCACGCATGTGTATGTGTGTGGCCCTAAGCCAATGATTGATGCGGTGATCGATCGTTGTAATTACCATCGTTACCGTGATGAATATATTCACTGGGAACAGTTTGCATCTACGGTACCTGAAGAGGGTGAAGCATTTACGGTTGTATTGGCGAAATCCAATCAAGAAGTGGAAGTACAAGGCAATCAAACCATTTTGCAAGCGATTGAATTGCTTAATATTGATGTGGAATGTTTATGTCGTGAAGGTGTGTGTGGCACGTGTGAAACCATGATTCTAGAAGGTGAGGCAGAGCATTTTGACCAATATCTCAGTGATGATGAAAAAGCATCACAGCAGTCGATGATGATCTGTGTGTCACGGGCTAAAGGTAAAAAGTTAGTATTGGACTTATAATTAATCTATCTCATCGAGCTGAAATCTAAATTAGAAGAGAAATTAATATTTTAAATTGGCTTTTAAAGTATTAATTTCCTTAATGAATCATTTGAATTTTTTTGATAATGCAAACTGGAAATTTTTTTAGAATTTATTTTTTAAATCATGAACTGATAAAAGGGTTAAAAATGTAAAATTTTCTGAAATATTTTTAAATAATATTGTAACTGTATGGTTAGTTTAATATTAAAGAAATTTCTAACCAGTGCTTAATTTCAACCACTTAGTCGTCTAAAAAATAAAAACATAATAGTTATAAGTTTTGTTACAAGCTATTAGTCGACAATCGATAGAAAATTTCCCATAGTCCTATCAACAATATTTTGGGAAGAAGTATTATGGATAAGATTACGGTAATTATTAAAGATCAAGAAGAAAATGAATCGATTGTTGTGGCACAGCTCAATGATTTAGAAGACCAAGATATTCCTTTTTTTAAACGAGTTGAGCATATTGAAGTAGAAGGGAATATCATTTTTCCAAATATCGATTTACTTTTTGAAAGTGATATAGATGGAAAAATTTATAAGTTAGTTGCACCTGTGAATGACAAAAGATTTATCTGACCTCAATTTTGTATTTTCAATACGATAAAAAAGACCCACTTATGAGATTCAAATAAGTGGGCTTTTATTTGAGAGCAACAAAAGTGATTTAAATCTTGAATGAAATCTAAAATAAAAATAATGAGCTTGTCGGTTTAAGGTGATCGTACAAGCCCTTAGTCATAGCAAATGATTCTTGAAAACAGTGTTATGTGATCTCAATGAATTGGGCTAAGCCCTTTAACAATGTCATTAAACTCAGAGCCATTGAGCCAAAAAGATTTTTTTAGAAAAAGGGTAGTCATAATACTTTCCGCTGCTTCACTATTTTGGTTCTCACAAAATAGTCCATAGCTCTCACCTAATACAGTGTTGTTCTCGATGAGACGAATAAAGAAAGCATGTTGTTCGTCAGCATAACCTAGAATAGCATCACGTCGATTGTTCATTTTTCATGTCTCCACATCAAAAAACTTTTGAGTAAAATCTACTGCTAACAGATCAAATATATTCTTGAATTAGATCAATGATTTAAGTTTTTAAAAATAAATTTATTTTTAAACTATTGATTTTAAATACTAATATCAGCTTATTTCACATCCGTGTATTAGTTAAATAAGCCAAAATTTGATCTATTAAATTCATTGTTATGCAAAATTAATTGTACGTCAACTTGAATTTGTAACTTTTTCAAGTTAAATTATTTGTAAGTATTTTAAACTTGGGTAAGGAGGAATTATGTCCAAAAAAAATGAATTTGAGCATGGTGGTGCCCGAAGTAATGCAGGACGTAAAGCACAATTCAGTGAGCCAACCAAAGTCATCCGTGTTCCCGAATCTCAAGTTGATTTCATCAAAAATTGGTTACTGAATAATGTCAAAACCGATACTCGTACAGATTTGACTGCTCAAATGAAAATCCAAAATGTACAAGCAAAGAATGACCGAATTTATCATATTCCATTAGCAACTGAACGAGTTGCTGCGGGTTTTCCATCACCTGCCCAAGATTATGTTGAGCAATCACTCGATTTAAATGAATTTTTAATTCGTAACGAAAACTCGACTTTCATTGTCAAAGCCAACTCACTGTCGATGTTGGACGCAGGGATTGATATTGATGATCCATTAGTGGTGGACCGTAGTCTTTCAGCAAAGTCTGGGGATATAGTGATTGCTTTGATTGACAATGATTTTACTGTCAAACGTTTGATGATTGATCATCATTTCAGCCCTCCAAAGGTATGGTTAAAAGCTGAAAATCCAGATTACCAAAATATCTATATCACAGACGGACAAGAGTTACAGATTTGGGGTGTGGTGACGTATAACTTGAAGCCAATGAGGTAAGCCAATGAGCCTACCACAACGTATTTTTGCTTTAATTGATGTGAATAACTGTTATGTCAGTTGCGAGCGCGTGTTCAATCCAAAGTTAGAAAAGCGTCCTGTGGTGGTTCTATCTAATAACGATGGCTGTGTGGTTTCTCGCTCTTATGAAGCAAAAAAGCTCGGCATTCGTATGGCTGTGCCATTCTTTCAAATCGAAGATATTATTCGTCAGCATCAAGTGCAGGTCTTTTCCAGTAATTATGCTTTGTATGCGGAAATGTCGCGTCGTTTTATGAACATATTAGGCAACTTTGTAGATCCCTCTGAACAGGAAGTTTATTCGATTGATGAATGCTTTTTGGAGTTGACTGCCTATCAGCATAGTCACGATTTAACTGAATATGCACATCAAATTCTAGATACGGTGAAAAACTGGTTGGGTTTGCCATGTTGCATAGGCATTGGTTATTCCAAGACTCAAGCCAAACTGGCCAATAATCTAGCCAAGACACACGCCTGTTTTGATAGTGTCTGTAATATCGTTGCTGAAGACCCATGCGTTATTGAAGACTTGTTACAGCAGATGCCTGTAGGTGAAGTGTGGGGTGTTGGACGAAAGATTCGTCAGCGCTTAGAAAAAATGAATATCTACTCGGTGTTGGATTTGGTTCAAGCTGATCCTAAAATGTTAGGTAAGTATTTTTCTGTGGTCATGGAAAATACGGTTAAAGAATTACAAGGCATAGCTTGCTTAGAAATTGAAGATGTTGTGACAGATCGACGACAGGTGTTAAGTAGCCGTTCCTTTGGTCAGCCGATTGAGGATAAAACTAGCCTGAGTGGCGCTTTAACTGAATTTAGCTTACGTGCTATTGAGCGTTTGCGAAAGCAAAACTTACTGTGCAAAGCTGTTGGCGTTAGCATTCGTACCAATCGTTTTGACAAAGATCAATATTATCGCCCCTATACAGTGATGTATCTATCTGACTATAGCGATGATCGTTTAGAAATTATCAAAGCCGTGTTACAGGGGCTGGATCGAATTTATCAAGCTGGTCATCGTTATAAAAAAGCAGAAGTGATTTTATTGGATATTATCCCACAACATAGCCATGCAGTAGATTTATTCCATGACACCAATAAACTGATTGCTCGAAGAAATCTTTCGATCGCTTTTGATGATATTAATAAAAGATTTGGTCGGGATTGTATGACACTAGGGCGATTGATTACGCCGCATGGGCGAGCGTGGCGTATGAATCAAAACCATAAATCACCGAGTTATTTGACTAAGTGGGATGAGCTTCTGAGGGTTCTGTAAAGTATTAATGCTATAGCTTATATTTTTCAATATTAACCTTGAAACTCATTATTTTTCCTTGAGAAAGTTTGAATGTAACAAAGTAAGATCCTAATTATTTATTGAAGTATTTTAATAAAAATGTAGAAAATAGATGAATGAAAAATTATCTGTTCTTGTTAAATAATTGCCTAAATTAAAGATAAGCATATCTTTTAAATAATGAATTGAATTTGTATTGGTTTGATTGAACAAAAGGAAGCCATTTTGACGAGATCGGTTTATGTTAGACTACTCAACTTACGGTATCGCAAATTACCGTGAATAACCAGAATGAGTATGTGAGATGATTGGGCAGCAGAGAAACAGGCTAGCAGCTTTGGGAATAGATGTTTGGATTCCTAGGGAAGTTGTATGTCAAAAAAACACTGCTCCAAGTCTATGGCGAGATCAATTAATTGATGACGTTTCTGAGTCTACAGAACTTACATTTGAAGTTGCACCGATTTTAGAAGATATTCCAGCAACATCTGCACATACGCCACCGATCACCGAAATTGAAGTATCGCAGCAAACTAAAGTTGTTACAGAACCTATTGTTAAAGCAGCGCTTGATGTAAAAGAACAGATTGTTATTACTGCTCAGGTTCAGTCATTTGAATTGCAAATGTATGTGTTGGAAAACTGTGCCATTTTATTAGAAAGCAGTCAGCTCAGCGATGCTCAACGCCAACTTTGGCAAAATATTCAAAAGGCCAGATTAGGACAGTATGCTGAATTAAAATGGCCATTTCCTTTGGCTGCTTTTCAGGAAAGTCGGGGACTCTCCTCGTATATTCAAGGTTTTCTGGATGCAACCACAACACAAAAAAAGATATTGTGCTTAGGTCAAGTGGATTTTATTCAGCATTCTAATATCTTACATTTAGCGAGTTTAGAAGAAATGTTAGCCCAACCTTTATTAAAAAGACGGTTGTGGCAGCTCATGCAATAAAGATCGGAAATCGAATCATGAAGAAAGTTGTTGTATTCAGCCAAATAGATCAAGACGTTTTAGCGCAGTTACAGCAAGATTATCAGGTCGTGGTACTTAATCCTAAACTTGGTGATATCAACGACCAGATTCGAACAGAAGTTGTTGATGCTGATGCCATGATTGGCGCAGGACGAATGTTAAACGAAAGTAATTTGGCACCAGCCCAAAAACTTAAAATCATTTCGACAGTGTCTGTTGGTTATGATAATTATGATGTTAGCTATCTTAATCAAAAGAAAATTTGGCTCGCTAATACACCACATGTTTTGACAGAAACAACGGCTGATCTTGCTTTTACTTTGTTGCTGAGTGCCGCACGCAAAGTTCCATACCTTGATGCATGGACCAAACAAGGCCAGTGGAAACGAACGGTATCTACTGAACAATTTGGTATGGATGTTTTTGGTAAAACCCTAGGCATTATTGGCTTAGGGAATATTGGTGCTGCCATTGCCCGTCGTGGATTTTATGGTTTTAATATGAATATTTTGTACCATAACCGCCGTGAAAAGATTGAGGTGGCTCAAGCATTCAATGCTCAATATCGCGACTTAGATCAGTTATTGCAGCAGTCTGATTTTATTGTAGTTGCTGTCGATTTAAATCATGAATCCCAAGCACTGATTGGCGCAGAACAGTTTGACTTAATGCAAAAACATGCTGTCTTCGTCAATATTGCGCGTGGCTCTGTAGTAGATGAAGACGCTTTAATCGAAGCATTAAAACAAAATAAGATCTTTGCTGCTGGATTAGATGTCTATGCCAAAGAACCTCTGCAAAATTCAGCATTATTTGAGCTCCCAAATGCAGTAACCTTGCCGCATATTGGCTCAGCAACGACTGAAACGCGTCAGAAAATGGTGAAACTTGCCTATCAAAATTTAGTGGATGCACTACAAGATAGAACACCTCGTTATCTCGTTAATCCAAAGTTTGAATAATTGCTTACAATGCTGATCAGTCAATTGCTGCATTATTGTGCGGGTCTATCTTTTTAAGTTGATTAATATTGGTACACTTGCGCCTTTTGAAATTTTGTCTTCGGGGTGTCTGTGTTTGAGAAATTGGCTGAAAAAAGTTTAAATCTAATGGGTTGGGAACTGGATAATCATTGGGATTTGAATGTTGATCAATGCGTGATGATTGCAGCTCCGCATACCAGTAATTGGGATGCTTTATATGCACGGTTGGCATTAAAAGCTTTAGGTGTAAATGTTCGTCTTACGATTAAAGATAGTTATATGAAGTTTCCATTTGGTCCATTTGTACGTGCAATGGGTGGTATTGGGATTGATCGTAGCGTGAAACAAGAAGGACAAGCGCGACCGAGTATGGTTCAACTCATGAGTGACTTGTTCAAAACACATCCTAAATTAGTGATGTTAGTTACACCAGAAGGGACGCGTGCTAAACAAGAACAGTGGAAAACTGGTTTTTATCATGTTGCAACCACCGCAGGCGTACCGATTGCATTGGCGTATATGGATTATGCTAAAAAAAAAACAGGTGTAGGAAAAATTGTTTATCCTACGGGAGATTATGAAAAAGATATGGTTGAGATTATGTCTTTTTATGCAGAGATTAATGCAAAGTTTCCAGAGAAATTTAGTGTCGATCAACGTTATGTAAACACGAAATAATAGTGTTGATTTCAAAAATATAAACTAAGGTAGGATTTTCCTGCCTTTTATAACACTTCGTTGCAAATATCTTCATTTTCTAATGTTATATTAAATTTCTTTATTAGAATCATAGAGAAACGACTTGAGATCGCTGCTGCTTGCATGTGGTTTATTGGCCACAACTCAATTGAGTCATACTCAGATCTTTTTGCCTACACAGACAATTGGACAAACAGAAGTACCTGAAATTGGCAGTGGTATAGGTTTGCTTGATCAACAGAAAGAAAAACTGATTGGTGAAAAAGTTTATCGTGAAGTTCATCGACAAATGCCAACGGTACAAGATGCGTGGTTAGAAGATCAATTTCTACAGGTTTTTTCAGGTATTCTTAGTCAGACTCAGCTTGGTCAACCGATTGGTTTAGTGGTTATAAAAGATCCACAAATTAACGCATTTGCAGTGCCTGGTGGTTTGTTTGCATTAAATACAGGCTTAATTACATCTGCAAAAAATTTGGATGAAATAGCAGGAGTCATGGCACACGAGATCGCCCACGTTGCACAGCGACATTACAGTCGTTCACAAGAAGCATTTAAAGGACAGGGGCTACTTGCTCTTGCAGGTATTCTTGTCGGTGCGGCAATCGCATCTAAATCGGATGGTGATGTTGGGTCAGCGGTGATGTTAGGCACACAAGCCGCGTTGATGGACAAGCAACTCAGTTATAGTCGTAATCAAGAGCGTGAAGCAGACCGTATCGGTATGCAGTTTATGTATTCTGCTGGATACAACCCACAAAGTATGGCAGATTATTTTGAAACCATGCATCGTGAAACAAGTCGTGTGAGTTTCTTACCTGATTTTTGGCTCACTCATCCACTAACGACAGAGCGTATGAGTGAAGCCCGACTACGAGCAAACCAACTCCCAAAAGTAAAATCAAAAATATATGATCTTGATTTTGAGATTTTAAAGTTATATACGCTTGTAATTTCAAACCAAGCAACAGAAACTCAATTACAAGCTTTTGCAAATCAAAAAAATACAGCTGCACAATTAGCGCTAAGTAAATTTTATTTAGAACGTGGTGATTATACTCAGGCACAAGCAAATCTAGATTTGGTAAAAGCAAAGCTTAAATATCATGTATTGGTTCCACTGATTCAAACAGATATTTACTTAGGGCAAAATAAATTTGATCAGGCTTATAGTAGTATAAATTTTATTCAAAAAACGATGCCTGAAAATAGGGCTCTATCTTACAAACTTGCAGAAGTTTTAATTCGGCAAGGGCAGGCTGCTCAAGCTCAAACATTGGTTCAACGGTTTATTCATAAAAACCAGAGAGATATTGAAGGTTGGCAACTGTTGCAACAAGCAACAAACTTAGATAAAAGTTCGCCACTACAAGCAATTAATGTGCTTTGTTACCGTGCTGAAGCTGAGTATTGGTCAGGATATGAAGAAAATGCGATTAAATCGATGTTACACGCTCAGCGTTTAGCCAAAGGAAATTTAGCCATGTCAGCAAAAATTGACTCTCGCTTAAAACAAATGCAAGATGATCGACGTATGAAAATTTAATCTTTATCAAGAATTAAGAGAAATAAAAATGATCAAAGGGCAATGTTTGTGTGGTGCTGTGCAGTATCAATATCAGGGAATAATTGAAAATAGCATTTTATGTTATTGTACTGATTGCCAACAAGCGCAAGGTTCGATAGCTGGTTGGAATAGCCCGTTGGATCAAAACCAATTTGAAATTTTATCGGGTCAAGAGCAACTCAAGGAATATTTTCATACGGCTAAAAAAGCACGCGTATTTTGTCAAAATTGTGCCAGCCCACTTTATTCATATCGTACAGATTTACCTAATATTATTCGTCTGCGCTTGGGCACAGTCACGGAAGGAAATATTCCTGTACCAAAAGAAGAATTTTTTACTGAGCACAAACCAAACTTTATTGAATTAAGATAAGATTATTTGCGTAAAAAATCGCTGAGAAGTTAGAACATTTATGAAGAAAATTTTAGTTTTTATTTTTGCGATAAGCAGTGTGGGGATTAGCTCAGCAGCATCAGTTGAGCAATATGTAAATTCGGTTGAGAAAATTCGTAGTGTCTATGCACAGGATATTCGTAGTTTTTTACGTAGCCTTAATCCACAGATTTCACAGTTCACACCTGAGCAGCAAGCTCAGTATTGTGGTATTAATCAGCGTTTTATTCAGGATATGTCAGATGCGATTGAAAAAAATCGCTCATCCTTGCCGCCACAATACGCAAATATGACTAAACAGGATGTAATCAAACAAGTCACTGAGTCAAATGAGATGCAAATGCTAGTGAAATATAATGTTCAGTGTGATTTTAAGTAAAAATAATCTCTTGGGTTCATTATTTAATGAATCCAATTTTTAAATAGAATAATTTGTATAAGATAGAGGAAATTAAGCAGATTAGCTTAATTTTGCTTTAATTTTAGCAGATACTTGTGCAGGATCGGCACGCCCGGCTATGATCGGACGTAGAGAATTCATCACCTTACCCATATCTTTCATGCTAGTAGCTTCTTGAGCAGCAATCGTTTGCTCAATGATGGAATCAAGTTCTTCCTCAGTCATAGCGGCTGGTAGAAATTGAGAAATAACCTCAACTTCGGCTTGTTCCTTACTAGCTAAATCATCTCGACCAGCGCCAGAAAAGGCCTTGATCGATTCTTTACGTTGTTTAATTTGCTTTTCAATGACCGCAAGAACCTGAGCATCGTCAAGCTCTATGCGCTCATCGACTTCGATTTGCTTAATTGCTGCTTGTACACCACGAATAACCGTTACTGTTGCCATATCTTTGGCACGCATTGAGTTTTTTAATACGTCAGTAATTTGGTTTTTTAAAGTATTCATAGTCTCTTCAGCAGTCAATCACAAATTAATTAGTAAAGGCGAGTAGTACGTACAGATTCGCGAGTCAATTTCTTTTGATAACGCTTAACTGCCGCAGCTTTTTTACGCTTACGCTCTTGAGTTGGTTTCTCATAGAATTCACGCTTACGAACGTCAGCTAAAACACCCGCTTTTTCGCATGAACGCTTGAAACGACGGATAGCTACGTCTACTGGTTCGCCTTCTTTCAACTTAACTTGTGGCATGTAAAATCCTCTAAGATTATGGATAAGATCTAATGCACGATTGCACTAGATCGCAAGTGAAGGTCAGTATTTTACTCATTTACAACTCAGATCACAAGTCTATAATAGCTCTGATATTATTTTTGATCGTTGTAAAGGCAGTTTAATGATTGTTTTGGGCTTAGAAACTTCGTGTGATGAAACTGGGTTAGCACTCTATGATAGCGAGCTCGGCTTACGTGGACAGGTTTTGTATAGCCAAATTAAACTGCATGCAGAATATGGCGGTGTCGTTCCTGAATTGGCTTCACGTGATCATGTTCGTAAGATGATTCCTTTGATTAATCAATTGCTTGAGCAGAGTGGTGTTAAAAAGCAAGAGATTGATGCTGTTGCCTATACCCGTGGTCCAGGATTGATGGGTGCACTGATGACTGGAGCGCTATTTGGCCGCAGTTTGGCGTTTGCATTTAATAAACCTGCGATTGGTGTGCATCATATGGAAGGCCATATGCTTGCGCCATTACTTTCGGAAACTCCACCAGAATTTCCATTTGTCGCTTTATTAGTTTCAGGTGGTCACACTCAACTCATGGCAGCCTATGGGATCGGTCAATACGAATTGCTCGGCGAGTCAATTGACGATGCAGCAGGTGAAGCCTTTGATAAAGTCGCAAAAATGATGAAATTGCCTTATCCAGGTGGGCCGAATATTGCGAAATTGGCGTTACAGGGTGATGCCAAGGCATTTGAATTCCCACGACCAATATTACATCAAGGTTTGGATTTTTCTTTTAGCGGTCTTAAAACAGCGGTTTCTGTACAATTAAAAAAGCTAGGTGAAGAGAATCGTGATGCCGATGTGGCAGCTTCTTTTCAAGAAGCTGTTGTCGATACACTCGCTAAAAAATCAGTGAAAGCTTTAAAGCAAACAGGTTTAAAACGTTTGGTGATTGCAGGCGGTGTGAGTGCCAATCTAAGATTACGTGAGCAATTGGAAACATCACTTAAAAAAATCAAAGCTCAAGTCTATTATGCAGAGCCTGCATTGTGTACTGATAATGGCGCCATGATTGCCTTTGCTGGATACCAACGTTTAAAAGCTGGGCAGCATGATGGTTTAGCGGTGACGACGACACCAAGATGGCCAATGACTGAGTTACAACCGACCTAAAATGGAACTTATCATTTTTGTAGGTGGGCAAGCTTCAGGTAAATCAACATTCTTTAAGCGATATTTCTCTGATACTCATATTCGTCTCAATCTTGATATGTTGAAAACCAGACATCGTGAAAAAATATTGTTTGATGCCTGTTTAGAAGCAAAACAGAAAGTTGTTATTGATAATACCAATCCAAGTAAACTCGATCGAAAGATATATGTTCAAGATGCAAAAAATGCTCACTTTAAAGTGATCGCATACTATTTTGATAGCGGTTTGGATGATGCTCTTTTGCGGAATGAACAACGAGTAGGTAAGGCGAAAATTCCTAGAGTTGGTGTTATTTCAACTTTTAAAAAGTTAGAAATACCTGAACTTGATGAGGGTTTTGATGAAATTTACAGCGTTTCAATTGATCAAGAAAATGACTTTAATGTGAGATTGCTGTATCAAAGAGAACAATAATGAGATTTGAAGATTTAGATACAAGATTAAGAAAATATGAGACGGCTTACGATTTCTGTATTCCGCCCGAAAATTATATTGTCGTAAGGTTGGATGGTCGTGGTTTTACACGGTTAACCAAAGATATCTGGCAATTTGAAGCGCCATTTGATGTACATTTTAGAGATTTAATGGTAGAAACCACAACCCATTTATTACAGTGTGGTTTTAATATCGTTTATGGTTATACCCAGAGCGATGAAATTTCTCTTTTATTCCATTACCGCGATGAAAGTTTTAACCGTAAGGAACGCAAAATTCTTTCTATTTTAGCAGGTGAAGCCAGTGCAAAATTCTCAGTAATGCATGGTCAAATTGCTACTTTCGATGCTCGAGTTTGTGTTTTACCCAATTCGCAATTAGTAGATGACTATTTCCGTTGGAGACAAGAGGATGCTCATCGAAATGCATTAAATGCACACTGCTATTGGATGTTAAGAAAATCGGGTCATGCAGTAGCTGAAGCAACGGAACAAGTCAAAGGGTTAAATCGTCAAGAAAAGCATGATTTACTCTTTTCACAGCAGATTAATTTTAATGAACTTCCTGCATGGCAAAAACGTGGTACAGGTGTTTATTGGAAAGACGTTGAGAAAACGGGTCTGAATCCGAAAACTGGTGAAATTACACAAACGACAAGAAGGCAATTAGTTGCTGATTTTGATTTGCCTTTAAATGAGTTTTATAGTGAATTTATAGGTCAAAATTTTTTTTGAAAATATTTTTATGAACTACCGTTCATAATGGAGTTGTAAGTTGAAAATTTCTTATATTTTTACATGTGGCCGATTAGAGTCTTTATTTAAGATTCTCTGTCTCACTCAACAAGGTGAGAAAAAGGTCGAGTCAAAAGAAAAGGTCGTTGAACAATATAGAAAAGACATCGCTTTAGGACGTCCTTTTGAAGAAACTGAACTTTATCAAATAGTTGAACAAAGTGAAGAAAAGATTGTCATTAACCGCTTGAGTAATATTCTGCGTGAAAAACCTACTCAGCAGAAGGGGAGTTTTGACGCGGACGAATATAAGACTGGCGCATGGTCTGAGTTTAGTGATTATAAGCTGGCGGTTCGATTCTCAAATGCGAAAACCGAGTTAAGTGAAAAGCACTTTGCGAAAACGGGTGAATACATGACCAGTCGTGGTATTGCAAAATTGACAGGTTTCAATCCAAGTAATATTAAGAATATGCTGCATCATAAAAGAAGTGTAGTGAGAAAAATGCTCACAACCTTAGAGAAGTTAGCAAAAGAGTATTAATATTTAAGCTGTATTTTTGATGCAGAGAAAATTTATTTTCTGCATCAATTCTGAATATCTCTAATCTTAAATAAAAAAATTAATTTGGTTTATGTGCTTTAGACAACACGGCCAAACATACAAAAATCAATGCCATACCAACCCAACCAATCGGTGCCAGTTGCTCGCCTACCAATAAGACCGCAAATAAAGCGGCAACCAGTGGTTCAAATAAGGTTAGTGTGGTCGCGGTACTGGCTGAAATAGTCTTTAAAGCGTAACCAAATAGCAGATAGCCAAGGAACATTGGAATCAGCATCATATAACCCACTACATACAGATTCATAGGTTCATCAAAAAGATTTGAACCAGTAAAAAACAGTGTTGGTAATAAGATTAAAGCACCGAAGCCAAAAATTAATCCCATTGAAGCCTTTGAATCGACACCCCGATCAATCATTTTTTTAGCAGCCCAAGAATATAAAGAATAGGTCAGTGCCGCGATCAGTCCGAGAATAATGCCAATAGTTTTTTGGTCTGTAGTCATTATTTGTGTCGCACCTTGAGCGTGAGACTCTCCTAGAGATAACAGCAATACTCCTACAACACCAAAAACAAAACTAATAAACCATTTTCCTGAGAGTGCTTTTTTATCAAAGAATTTTTCTAGCAATGCAGTGAATAAAGGCGCTGAACCAATTGAAACGACAGTCCCAATCGTGATTCCCGCCATACGCATTGATGAATAAAAGGCGAGAGGATAGATCGCTACAGAGATCATGCCTATCAAAAGTAAAGGATAATAAGAGCCAATTTGAGGTAAATGACTGCGGATATTTCTATGGGCTAATAAAGCTTGTAATAAGCCACTGCCACCCATTGCGATTGCGCCAATCGCTAAAGGACTTAGATTTGGCGCGTAAGAGGCAGCAGTACCTGTCGTTCCCCATAAAATAGAGGCAATTAAAACGGCGATAAAGCCAGAATGAGTACTGAAATTAAAAGATGAACTACTCAATTTGAAATCTCGCGTTCTAATAAATTTTGAACCATTTGTTTTGCCGCAAATACTTTCTCACTGGAACTTTCTAAACCTGCACGGGCAATCGAGCCTTCTAATATGAAAGAAATAAGTAGCGCAAATTGTTGGACTTTTTGCGGCTCTTTGAATAATTGTGATAAATGCCCAGCCACAATATTTTCGATTTCATCTTTATGATTTTTAACGGCTAAACGTTCTGGACTATGTGCAGGAAATTCGGCTGCTGCATTCAGTAAACCACAACCACGAAAACCTTTTTCATAGGCAAATTCAGCGTGGTCTTGATAGGCATCAAAAATAGCTAAAATACCATCCATCGGTGTTTTGATCTGAACTTTTCTTTTCTCATATAAGTCTAACCATTCTTGATGGCGAGCTTCGATATAACAGGTAATTAAGTCAGATTTGGTTGGGAAATTATTATACAAAGACATTTTCGCGACTTTCGCTTTGTCTGTAATGCTATTAATGCCTGTGTTAGTAATCCCATCGTTGTAGAACAGGATGGATGCTGCATCTAAGATTTTTTTCTTGGCGGATTTGGTGCTCATAATTTAATATAAATTAGGTATACTGATCTACCTAATATTAAGTGAGGATAGTTTCATTAGCAAGTATGGGTGCTAAAATAGATCACAATTTTTTCAGCTATGAAGTAGAGTGGGAAATTAGAGAGTAAAAAAGCCTTTGAACACAAATCAAAGGCTTATTTTGCTTAATCCAAGACTTTTAATCTTTAAAGGCATTTTGATTTTCGACATCAATATATTCAAGATAACCACGACCTTGAACTTTTTGATTTTGATATTCACCCGTGAAAGTGTATGCACTTGCATAACCGATCCCATGACCATAGCGGTATGGACTGTCGACTTCTGCGATGATTTCTAGCAGTTTCTGATTAGCATCATCCTTCACAGACCATGAAAACAATTGCGGTAAACGCATTTTCTTACCACTTGGGGAAATATAATCATCAACTTGATGTGAAATAATTTTAAATTCCACGTTGGTATACACTTCAGCAGGTTGATCTGTGTGGCGAACATGTAAGCTATATGCCGCTGGTTGACCTAAAATATCGGCTTTGGTTAAAAGTAGTTGAGTGGTTTCTGTTAAATTAATGATTTGATATGTAAAAAAATCGAGTGGGAGTTTATAGGTTTCAGGCAGTAATTTTTTAACAATACCATGTGCACCCGCTGCTCTTGCATATTCATAGTTACATAAGCCTTCCGCAAGCGTTGTTTGTCCTTGGTATTCGAGTTGCCCTTTAAATTTTGACAATAAACTAAAGTGATCATAAATCGGGGTTTTTATAAACCAAGAGACTTGATCGGTAACATTTAAATCAAACTCAAAATTTAAGCCATGATAAGCACCTTTGAGATGAATATTGGGTAAAGTGCCTTCAATCGAAACTTCTTGTCCCAACTCAATTTGCCAACCATTTTCTTGAATATGAGTCTCTTCAGGCATGATATAGGCTTTTAATAGATGTTCATCTAAAGCGGCAGTACTTGAAAAGAAAGTTGCAGTCTTGCGTGGATCACCCAAAGTAATATCATCATGATCAAAAGCCAATGCCCCAGGCGTACCGAGCAAGATCATGATATTCAAATAACGATGTGGCTCAGGTAGCAATGGAAAGAAGATGCCGTAGTGTGTCCATGAATAGAATTTTTCTTCAGTTCTAGGACGAATGATTTCTGGTTCAGAAAAAGGACTCGTTGAATATTTAATCGCTTGGTCTAAGGTGCTTTGTGCGAGTAATAAACTTTTACCTAAAATTTTGCTTGTAAGGGATGAGGGTGGCAATTGTTTTTTCATCTTGTTTCCTACGTTCTTTCCATACTGAAAAGCTAGGTTATGAAAAACAATTGCCTTTGCTAAGCGGAAATAAGGACAAAGCCAAAGCTTTTTAGGACAATCTCCCTAAGCTTTGTTAGACAATTTTTCAAGGTTTTGCGAGCCAATCCAATGTTTAGAGAACTGGTAAGCTGCACGCCCTGAACGCTGCCCACGAGCTTGGCACCATTTCAAACTTTCAGCACGAACAATGTCGTTATATTCCAAATTTGCTTGAACAATATAATGCTCAACAATTTCTAAATACAGTTGTTGATCCATTGGATAGAAGGAAAGCCACAAGCCAAAACGATCAGACAGTGAAATTTTTTCCTCAATCGCTTCCTGCGGATGTAACTCTGTATATTGAGGAACATCCACTTTACGCACAGGTGTATTTTCATGCATAAATTCAGGTAGTAAATGACGGCGGTTACTGGTTGCATAAATAATAAAATTACTTGAACCCGATTGAAGTGAGCCATCCAAGACACTTTTTAAACTACGATAATTTTCATCTTCTGCGTTAAACGCAAGATCGTCACAATAAACAATAAATTTTTCAGGACGATTTTCAATTAATTTTTGGATTTTAGGTAAATCAGAAAGATCATCTCTTTCAATTTCAATTAAACGCAGACCTTGTGCTGAATATTCTGTGAGTAAGGCGCGAACAATGGATGATTTCCCTGTACCGCGTGAACCTGTGAGTAAGACATCATTGGCAGGTAAGCCATTGAGAAACTGTAAAGTATTTTGAATAATCTTGGCTTTTTGGCGTTCAATTCCTTTTAGATCTTCTAAATACATTTTTTTAGGTTGTTGAATTGCAACTAATTGTTGATTTTCCCATCGAAAAGCAATCGCAGAAAAATCTGTTGGCTGCTTAGGAGCAGGGAGAACTTGTTGTAACTGTGTCAAAACACTAGATAAAGATTGAAGAATAGATTCGGGTAAATCAAGGATAGCCATAAACACAAACCAAACTCAGTGATTAATGATTAGGGATACTATCATTGCTATAGCTGAAATGAAGAAAATATCATTAAAAATGTTGCAAACGGTCAATTTTACCCTTGATTGTTGGTGCTGCTTTTTGCATTGTATAAGTGCGAGATGATAAGAATATAATGAAAAATAGGAATGCTAATGTTCAATAGAGCTCAAGAAAAAAGAAATACATATCAATTGCATAGAGTAGATATGTTAAAAGAGAGCTTGCAACATGCGAGTTCTTATGCGGAATGGAAAGAAATTGCACTAAAACTGGACGAAGAAGCGGGGAATGAAGCATGGAAATATGACAATCAATCGCCTTACTTTGATGCAGAAATTTTATCTAAACGATATAACTTATTAAAAAAATATCGAATGCAACATCGAACTTTAGATTTAATTTATGTTCTTCGTGAAGGCTTATCTTATGACTTCGCCAATATTGGTCATCCAATGTTATTTGCACAAACCTATATTGGTACGAAAAGAATTATCGAAAACTATGTTGAAGAAATGAGTGAATGTCTTCGCTATTTAGCTTCTAGTGAATGTATTACTTTTCAACTCAAAGAAAAAATTCAATTTTTTAAAGAATGTCAAAGAGCCTATGGACAACCTGCACTTATGTTTTCTGGTGGTGCGACACTGGGTTTATTTCATACAGGTGTATGTAAGGCTTTGCTCGAACAAGATTTAATGCCTCGAGTCCTGTCTGGTTCAAGTGCCGGGGCGATCATGACTGGAATGTTGGGGGTGTCCTCTGCTGATAAAATTCCAGAACTGCTCAAAGGTGAACATTTTTTTAGTGATGCTTTTAAATTCAGGAAAATTTCAGAGCTAATTCGAGGGCATGGTGGTATTGCTGATGTCATGTATTTGAAAAAATTCCTGATGCAAAATTTGGGTGATGTGACATTTGCAGAAGCCTACCAACAGTCAAAGCGACATATTAATATTGTAATTGCCCCCTATAACACAGCACAAAACCCGCGGATTATGAATGCACTAACTGCGCCGAATGTTTTGGTGTGGAGTGCTGTTTTAGCATCTTGTGCTGTACCTGTATTATTTCCGCCTGTGCACTTAACTAGTAAACGTTATGATGGTCAGCATACACCTTATTTGGCCAATACAAAGTGGGTGGATGGAAGTATGCGTAGTGATTTTCCACAAGAAAAAATGGCTCGTTTGTATAATATAAATTACACCATTGCCAGCCAAGTAAATCCGCATATCGTGCCATTTATGCAAAGTGATACAGAACGGTTTCGTCGCGATGTTTTAAATTGGCCTGAACGACTTATTCGACATCAAGGCAAAGCAATTGCAATGGAAGTCATGGATTTAACACGTAATTATATGGGCGGTTTTTTCCCCATTCGCCGTGTTTTAGATCATGGATATGGCATTTTAGGGCAGCGTTATTACGGCGATGTAAATATCATTGCGCGCTATGGTTTAAGACATTATAGCTATATGCTTAAAAATCCACGTCCGAAACTCTTTAAGGTTTTGCAGCAAGAGGGAGAGCGAGCGACATGGCCGAAGATTTCATCTATTGAAATTCATGCGCGGATTGGCAAAACGATTGAGCATTGTTTAACATCACTACGTAAGCAGCAAGAAAAGCAACAGAATGAGTTTTACTACGTTGATCTTTGATTCAAATATTCAACTGGATAATTTGAGTCTAAGTACTAAACCTGAAAGCTATGCTTTTGGTCGGCGTTTATATAGTTGCCAGATTGATCAACAACAATATTGGCTTAAATTTCATTTAATCAATAGCCATGATGTTTTAGAGCAAGCGTTTGAGCGAGAATTAAGTTTCTATCAACAAAACTCTCAAATTAGACAGAATTTTTTATTGCCCCATCAAATTATACCACTTTGCCATATTAAAAATGACGATGACTTTCCACAGCGTGGAGTAGGGTTGCTTAGTGTTGCTACAAATGTATTTTTTAGTCATATTCAGGCAACGGATAGCATTCAAGTTATCCACTATAAAATTTTAACTGCGCTGCAAGCGATTGAAAGTATGCATCAATTAGGTTGGGTTCATGGCGATTTTAAAGCAGAGCATTTTCGATTATATGAAAACTCATGCAGGCTCATTGATTTTGAACAAAGTTATCAATTACAGCCAATCCAAAATTTAACCGCAACTCCTCATTATATGGCACCTGAGCTTTTTCATGGGAAGCCAAAAACCGTACAAACTGATTTATATGCTTTTGGCATCATTGTTTATGAGTGGTTATCCCAAAGCAAATTAACTGCAAAAAACTACCATGAATGGGCCGTCCTACATTGCCAGAAATTGGAAATTGAATTACCTGATGAATTGCGGTGTTTTTTGCCTTTATTAACAGGCTTATTGCAGAAACATGTAAAACAGCGATTTAGCTCAGCGATAGAGGTAAAAAATTGTTTAAATGCGATTGATTTGCTGTAAAAATAAACATAAATGTTTGATTTGAATATTATATGTGCATTTGGTAGAGTTTTTTGTCAGAAAGACTTGTCATAGCGAATGTTTCTCACTAATATGCATACCCATCGGGGGCGTGGCGAAATTGGTAGACGCACTGGATTTAGGTTCCAGCGCCGCAAGGTGTAAGAGTTCGAGTCTCTTCGCCCCCACCAAATTTAAAAAGCAAGAGTTTCTTGCTTTTTTTATGATTAAATCAGAAATGAGTTAATCATGCTGTTATAGAGGATTGGTGTAATGGTAGCATGACGGTCTCCAAAACCGTTCGTCAAGGTTCGAGTCCTTGATCCTCTGCCAAATATCAAAAGGAACTTTAAATAAGTTCCTTTTTTTATTTCAATAATTTTTTCATTTGTATATGAAAAAAGCATTAGCTTTCAGATGCATAGTTTTTTTATAAAAAAGGCTTGTCAGCAAGAAAGTTTATCACTAATATACACATCCATCGGGGGCGTGGCGAAATTGGTAGACGCACTGGATTTAGGTTCCAGCGCCGCAAGGTGTAAGAGTTCGAGTCTCTTCGCCCCCACCAAATTTAAAAGTAAGTTTCTTACTTTTATGATTAAATCAGAAATGAATTGATCATGTAGTTATAGAGGATTGGTGTAATGGTAGCATGACGGTCTCCAAAACCGTTCGTCAAGGTTCGAGTCCTTGATCCTCTGCCAGATAAATAAAAAAGCCCTTGTATTTACAAGGGCTTTTTTATTTTCTCAATTTAATGCTTGAGTGAAAATATAGAAATATTTGCTCAAAGCATACATAGCCTGTTTTAGCTTATATAAAAAAGACTAGGGAACACATAGGTTTCCTAGTCTTAAGTTGGTGGTTTTATATATTGATTGATTATGGTGTTGCTAATGCAGTTGCCAAGAGTGGTAAATTTTGCCCTGTAGCAGCAGCTAAAATAAAGTTTTGACTAGCTGTGGTAATCGTCCATTTTTGATTATTTCCACTGCCACAACCGTATGTGATTAAAGTACCACGACCATCTGCGGCTGGCGCACCGCCACCACTCAAATCAAGGCAAGTATTACCTTGACGGAATTGCTGTGTTGAGCCTGTTAAAGGTGTTTCCCAAATCTGATTGCTTACGCTGTTATTACAGCTGGCAAGGGTTGCACCTGATAAACAAAGTTCAGGATATTGTACGCTATGGATTTTACCTACAGCATCATAGACCCATAAACTAGCATTATCACCTGTACAGCCATTTTTGCCACTCATGTATACACTTGGTTTTCCTGTGCTACTTGAGATTTCTGTCTTGAGGCACGCTGAATTCATGTTTGGCATAACAAACATAGTGGCGCCAGCCAATGGATTACTATTGGAAAGACCAAGTTGAGCAACAAAGCTTTTTAAAGCAGTATGAGCAGCAGTCACATTCGCTGTTAAGTCACTACGATATACATTGACCCAGCGGTTTAAGCGATATAGCTGTTCTTGTTGGTTGCTGTAGCGTTCTAGTTCTTGCTGCGCAGTTGTTGAAAGTTCATTTTTAAAATTCTTATAAGAATCATAAAGAATTTTATTATTTGGAGATAAATTAGCGACGAGCTTGCCTTGATTGCTAAGTAAAGCTTGTTCTAATTGTGGAAGTTCAACTTTGCGTAAAGCTTTATAACCTTGTTCTTTACCAATCGTTACAGCAGCGGGTAGAGGTTGGGCATAACTTGGAATAACAATCGATGAAAGTTTATTGGCTTGTTCATTGGCGCGTTTACAGTATAAATCAACGCTTAGTGGTGCATCGCTTTGAGCCAAGTTAATGTGCAATTTATTTGCATTTCCATTCATTCGATTTGGTGCGAGCGCAATGTTTTCCTCAGCTTTTAATGCATATTTGACATTAATCCAACAGCTTGCATTTGCAAGACTTGGTTGTGCTTGAGGGAGTGAGAAAACATTCCCCCAATTACCACGTGCTGCAGGATAAAGCAGACCAATTTGGTTGACAGGGTCATAGCCACCTAAAATGGTAAAAACGGGTACACCAAATTGAGTGGGTTTTAAATAATTGCCATCTGGGCGGTTGTACCAAACTTGACTTGAGTTTGGGACTTTAGGTTGAGTGACATCCATTTGGCGAGTTGTCGCGTTCCAACGCTTATATCCTGTTGGAGAGTTGGAGTCCCAAACTGCACGATCAAATGCAGGTTGAATTTTTTGCTGCGTGCTGTAACCCGTGTAATGGGTAAAACGGGAAAGGGAGCTAGAGTAATTACCTCCTGCCATAGCATCAGTGCCGTAAGTATAGGCATTTTGGAAAATTGGTGTGCCACCTAAGCGATTTTCTAGATTTGTATTATTCCAGTTTAAATTGCCTCGCATACGGTTGCGATAAGCAATATAACCCCATCCACTGTCAGGATGATGAGCTGACCAAAAGTAGTTTTCACCATTTTGTCCGGGATAATGCCCTAAACCATAGTGATGCCCAATTTCATGACTGAATTCATTACCCACAGAATCGATCAGCGTTAAGATACCATTACCACCACTTAAGCCATGGTTGACATCACCATTTTGGTATTTACCCCAAGCATGGTGAATGACTGCACTTTGAGTCAGTTGAGGTTGCTCTTGGCTTGACATTGATGCACTGGTTACACCCCAGTTTGCAAGGTTGATTCCTGTACTAAACGTTGATTTAGCAGTATTTTCTCGCATGTCACCGCTGTAGACATCACCTGTTGTGGCGCTTTTGTCATTATAAATGACACCACTTGCAACCATGACTTGATTCAGTTGCATGTCATCATACTTTGTGACGATCATTTTTGCCGCAGGAATCGTTTCAAAATAATCAGTACCCGCTTTTTCAGGCTCGTTCAGCATATAGTGACCGCTTGATTGTCGAGGTGCGGTGAGCATGCCTAAACGAATGCTTTGAACTACTAATTCACCCGGCGCTCCAAAATCAATCGATTGTGCATCGAGTCGCCCATTTTTAAGACTAACAGGATCTACAATACGAATATTTAAACCCGGTTTGACTTCATCCCAGTTAAGAGCTGCTGTCCATGTGCGTTTAGAGTATTGAACTCTTGGACGAGCATCACCGTTAGACTGATCTGAGGCGGGGATTTGAGTGGGCTCTTGTAATGCAACACGACGTATTAAACGACTATTTAAATAGATTTCTGCATTCAGTTGTTGCACCTCACCCATGTCGGTATTTGGGGTGACTAAAAGAAGAGCATCTTTTTCACTGGTAAGACGAGGCATACTTTTCGCCTCGTTACCATTCGGGTCTACGGTATGGTTTTGTGCAAATTGGATCATTGCTGAAAAGCTACCGACAAGATCATTACGTAAAGGTCGCGTATTACCCTGTAAGTCGTAATCGTAGAATCCCAATGTATTTGAATCAAAAACATCTTTACTTGGCTCAGGATAAGCGCCTGATGTCGTAAGTGCTTTTGCTTGACCATTTGTCGCCGAATCCGTTTTATTATTATCAGTTGTTTCTTGAGAGTTTCCTCCACAACCAGATAATAATAAGAGTGAAATACATAAGCTTAATGTGCTTATTGAGGGTTTTGTCACATTTTTCATATTTTAATTAACCAAGTTAATAAAGTGTTAAATAGGGATTAATTTTTAAATAATATAACTTATATTTAATTGATGAGTATATATATTCGATATAAAGTACATATATTATTTTCGTGATATTGTTCTTGTTTTTTTAACCAAATGTTAATGTTGCTTTGTAAATTTTTAATATGGATGTGGTGTTCTCAAAATATAAGATGATGTTATTAAATGACATTTTTTGACACATTTTGGCAAAAATTATAATTATTAATGGTTTGTTAAGCTTGTTTTATTGAGCTTTAAATTAATTTATTAATTATCTTTAGTCTTAATTAAAAATGCAGTGGGTTTTAAATTAAATATAATTAATGTATCTTTGTGATTATTTTATGTATCTCCTTTATTATTTAAAATTCATATTTTAAATAATGTGTTTAATTGCCTTTATTATATTAAAAATGATAGAGGGGACACATAATTTTTATATTTTGAGTCCATTTTTTAAATGGAAGTTTTAAGTTTGGCGCTGATATTAATTTTGGGGTGGCGTAGAAATGAATAAAGTTTATAGAACTGTATGGAATAAAAACTTAGCTTGTTGGCAGGTGACTTCGGAATTAACACGAAGTCATTCGCGAGGCGGTCAGAGCTCAACGGTGACAGGGCATGTTAAAGAGACAAAAACTTGGTTTCGGACCCTACGTTTATCCTTATTAAGTTTAGCACTGCTTCCGATCTCACTTTGGGCGGGAGTATCTGATGTACAACTGCCAACAGGTGGTAATGTCACAGTTGGCTCGGCACAAGTGAGTCAAAATAATAATACGTTAAATGTTCATCAAAATAGTCAAAACGTAGGTATCCAATGGGATAGTTTTAACATTGGGCAAAATGCGACAGTCAATTTTTATCAGCCGAATACATCTTCGATTGCAGTAAATCGTGTTTTGGATAGTAATGCCAGTCAAATTATGGGGAAACTAAATGCCAACGGGCAAGTTTTTTTATTAAATCCGAATGGTGTGATTTTCTCTAAAACGGCACAAGTGAATGTCGGTGGGATTGTGGCATCAACATTGAATGTCACAGATAGTGATATTATCAGTGGGAAATTTAAGCTTCAAAATCAGGGAAATGCTACCAGTATTGAGAACTATGGCTCGGTTATTGCCAATGGTGGTGTCGTTGCATTTATTGCACCAACCGTCATCAATGAAGGGCAGATTCAGGCTCATAATGGTGTGATCCATTTAACCGCAGCAGACCAAGTCACCTTAAAATTACAAGATGGTCAACTGACTGAATACAAAGTTGAAATTGGTACTTTACAAGGTCTGATTGATAACCGTGGCGCGATTCTTGCCAATAACGGTGCAATTTATTTAACTGCAAAAGCCAAAGATAGCTTAAGCAAAGCCGTGGTGAATCATAGCGGTATTATTGAAGCCAATCGTTTGAGTCAAAATGCCAAAGGTGAAATTGTCTTGCTTGCGGATATGCAACAAGGCACAACCAATGTCAGTGGTGTTTTAAAATCAGAAGGTCGCAATGGTCAGGCGGGCGGTTTCATTGAAACCAGTGCAGCGCAGGTGAAAATTGCCGATAGCACACACGTTTCGACTTTATCTGATGGCGGTAAAACAGGAACGTGGCTGATTGACCCAACTGATTTTAGTATCAATGCCGGCTCGGCTGCTCAAACGGGTAGTGGTATTGGCGCAACGACATTACAAAATAATTTGAACAGTACCTCCGTCATTTTAGAAACACAAAATGCTGGATCAGAAAAGGGTGATATTAATGTTAATGCAGCAGTTACATGGAATAAAGACACTACACTGACGCTAAAAGCACATAATGATATTAATGTGAATGCCAGTATTACGGTACAAAACCAAGATGGTAAAGTGGTGTTGTTATATGGGCAAAATGGCAAGGAGAGTGCCAACTATTATATTAAAAATGGCGCTAAGATAAATTTAAAAGCAGGGCAAAATTTTAGTACGCAAAAAGGTATGGATGTCAGCAAACGTATTGATTATAAGGTTGTGACTGATTTACAGGCTTTACAAAATATCAATAGTGCGCTGGCAGGTAATTACGTACTTGGAACAGATATTGATGCCACGGTGACCAAAGACTGGGGTGTTGGAGCTGAAAAAGGCTTTAATCCACTCGGTAATGAATTTGATTATTTTACAGGACGTTTTGATGGCTTAGGACATACAGTGAGTCATCTCACGATCAATCGACCTTATAGTTATGATGTGGGATTGTTTGGACATATTGATGGGGCTGTCATTCGTAACGTCGGTTTGGTCGGCGGTTCAGTGATTGGTGACAGTTTTGTTGGCGGTTTGGTCGGGCAAAGCACACATCAGAGTGTGGTTGAGAATGTATTTAATACAGGATCAGTTCAAGGTTATGGAACTGTTGGTGGGCTAGTCGGAGGAAACTTTGATGGCAGTACTATTAAAAATGCTTATGCGACGGGGCATGTCACTGGCACGCAAAACTCAACTTATATTGGTGGTTTAGTTGGTGGTAATGATGGTGCAGTTATCGAAAATGTCTATGCCTCTGGAAATGTGAAGGGTACTGATATTGTTGGTGGTCTAGTTGGAGATAATAATCATGGCGGCACAATCAATAATGCCTATGCAACTGGAACTGTCACTGGTGAGCAAAATGTTGGTGGTTTAGTTGGAAATAACTATTATGATGCCGAGATCAAAAATGCTTATGCGACTGGAGCAGTCACAGGTAATGATCGGGTCGGTGGTTTAGTAGGGGAAAACCTTGCTGCAAAGATTGAAAATACCTATGCACTTGGAAAAGTGACAGGCGCGACAGCCATAGGTGGTTTACTCGGTAAAAATGTTCAAGGTGTTGTAACTAATAGTTATTGGGATAAAAATAAAACAGGACTAGATAGCAGTTCAGGCAGTGCGAATACCAGTGGTTTGACCAGTGATGAAATGTTCAATGCCAATAAATTTGTTGGCTTTGATTTTGATAAAATTTGGGCAAATGCTGATAATCAAACCACGCCGTATTTTAAAGATCATATTGGTCCAAACCAAGTCGTTAACAAACAAGATCAATTGGGCGGTTACTACAGCGTTATCCAAAACCTAAATCAACTACAAAATATAAATCAAAATCTTGCAGGTAATTACTTACTGGGTAATGACATTGATGCCAAAAACTCACAGTTTTGGGGTGATGCAAATGGTATAGGTTTTAATCCACTTGGTGATAGTAGTCACGCTTTTACAGGTAAATTAGATGGTTTAGGTCATCAAATTTCAGATTTATATATTTATAGAGAAACCACGGATAACGTTGGGTTATTTGGCTATATTCAGAACGCAAATCTTAAAAACTTTGGTGTCGTGAATAGCAATATCAAAGGTCAAAACCATGTGGGTGCGGTTGTTGGAAATAGTACACAGAATTCACAACTTTATAGCATTTATAGTACTGGATCGGTTATAGGTATGGGTGATGCTGTTGGTGGATTGGTGGGGCAGCAACAAGATGGTTCAAAAATAGAAAGTGCATACTCAACTAGTCAAGTGACAGGTCAGAACCATGTTGGTGGTCTGGTCGGTACTAATCAAAATGCAATTATTAAAGATACCTATGCAACTGGTGTTGTGAATGGATTGAGCAATGTTGCTGGCTTAGTGGGAAGTAACCAAAACCAAGCAACGATCCAAAATGCCTATGCCACTGGACGTGTTACGGGGAATAGTCTGGTTGGTGGTTTAGTTGGAAATAATAACAATGCAACCGTGAGTAATGGTCACTGGAATAAAGAGACTACGCTACAAAATGACAGCGCAGGGAGTAGTGCAAGTTTTGGTTTGACTAATGCTGAAATGAAAGATGCATCTAAATTTACTTTCCTTGACGCAGATAGCAAATTAGGAGGGAAACAGACGGCATGGCGTATTTATGACGGTTTGAGCGTACCTTTACTGCGCAGTTTTTTGACGACTAAGGATTTATCTGTTACGGATAAGACCACAACCTATACAGGCAAAGAACAACATTTTGCTGATGTTTGGGGATTAGATAGCAGCAAATATACTGCCAATGGTCAAACTAGTGGAACGGATGCGGGTCTTTATAAAGCGATTTATTATAGTGATAACCAACATGGCTATGATTTCATTGGGAATGAAGGCACTTTAACTATTAATAAAGCCAAAGTTACCGTTACTGGAAATAGTGATTCAACAACCTATAATGGTAAAACCCAATCAATTAACAATCCACATTATACGGTTGATGGATTGGTGAATGGGGAAACTGAGTCCTTACTTGGAAATATCGCGATAACAGGTGCTTCGGGTAAAGATGCAGGAACTTATACCAATAAAGTGACAGGCGAAAATAGCAGTACCAAAAACTATGACATCGCTTATGTTGACGGCAAGTTTGTTATTAATAAAAAGAAAGCAACGGTTTACGCACTGGATGAAACACGTGAATATAATGGTTTTAACCAACAAATTAATAGTTTCCGTGCTGATGGTTTAGTTGATGGAGAAACTGAATCTGTTCTGGCAGTAAATGCTGTTGCAACACGTAAAGATGCCGGAAATTATGTGCATGCTGTTGCTTATAGTAATGCCGCAAAAGGCGATAAAAACTATGATCTTACTTTTGTAAATGGCACATATACCATTACTAAAGCCACTGCCACAATTAAAGGAAATAGCTTAGCAACGACCTATAATGGTCAGGTACAAAATGTTGCTGGATTTACGATTTCTGGCTTGAAAGGCAATGATGCAAATAATCAAGCAAATATCTTTAGTAGCGTTACTGCTTCTGGTGCGAGCGATCGAAATGCAGGTAGTTATACCAACACTGTAGCTGGAGCGGCATCAACTACGAACTATAATATTGTATATGAAAATGGTTCACTTGATATTGCAAAGAAACAGATCACAGGTAGCATCACCGCTCAGGACAAAGTTTATGACGGTACGACCAATGCAATTGTGAATGGCAGCTTGAACGGCTTAATTACAGGTGACCAAGTCAACCTGAATGCTCAAGGACAATTTGCCGATAAAAATGCAGGCTCAAACAAGAATGTAAATGTATCAGGAAATTTAACAGGTACGGATGCAGGCAACTACGATCTTGTAGCGAATACATCAGCACAAGCCAACGTCAGTAAAAAGCAAATCACAGGCTTATTAACGGCTCAAGACAAAGTCTATGATGGTACAACTAATGCAATTGTAAATGGTAGTTTGAATGGTTTGATCACCGGTGACCAAGTCAACCTGAATGCGCAAGGACAATTTGCTGATAAAAATGCAGGTTCAAACAAGAATGTAAATGTATCAGGCAATTTAAGTGGTACAGATTCAGGCAACTACGATCTTGCTGCGAATAGTCAGACTCAAGCGAATATCAGTAAGAAACAAATCACAGGCGTATTAACAGCCCAAGACAAAGTTTACGACGGTACAACCAGTGCGATTGTGAATGGTAGCTTAAACGCAGGTGGTGTGATCGCTGGCGATCAAGTCAGTGTGGGTACAACAGGGCAATTTGTCGATAAGAACGCAGGTCAGAACAAAGTTGTCACTGCTTCAAGCAGCTTAGTCGGATTAGATGCAGGCAATTATGAACTCACCACCAATGGACAAGTGACGGCTAACATCAGCAAGAAACAAATTACAGGCAGCATCACCGCTCAAGACAAAGTTTACGATGGCACAACCAATGCAATCGTCAATGGCAGCTTGAATGGTTTGATCACCGGTGATCAAGTCAACCTAAATGCGCAAGGACAATTTGCCGATAAAAATGCAGGTTCAAACAAGAATGTAAATGTATCAGGCAATTTAAGTGGTACAGATTCAGGCAACTACGATCTTGCTGCGAATAGTCAGACTCAAGCGAATATCAGTAAGAAACAAATCACAGGCGTATTAACAGCTCAAGACAAAGTGTATGACGGTACAACCAGTGCAATTGTGAATGGTAGTTTGAATGGTTTGATTACGGGTGACCAAGTTAACCTAAATGCCCAAGGACAGTTTGCTGATAAAAATGCAGGCTCAAACAAGAATGTAAATGTATCAGCTAATTTAAGTGGTACAGATGCAGGCAACTATAGCTTACAAGCGAATAGTCAGACTCAAGCGAATATCAGTAAGAAACAAATCACAGGCGTATTAACAGCTCAGGATAAAGTTTACGATGGCACAACCAATGCAATTGTAAACGGTAGCTTGAATGCAAGTGATGTGATCACAGGCGATCAAGTCAGCGTGGGTACAACAGGACAGTTTGTAGATAAGAACGCAGGTCAGAACAAAGTTGTTACGGCTTCAAGTAGCTTGGTTGGATTAGATGCAGGCAATTATGAACTCACCACCAATGGACAAGTGACGGCTAACATCAGCAAGAAACAAATTACAGGCAGCATCACCGCTCAAGACAAAGTTTACGATGGTACAACCAATGCAATCGTCAATGGCAGCTTGAATGGTTTGATTACAGGTGACCAAGTCAATCTGAATGCTCAAGGACAATTTGCCGATAAAAATGCAGGCTCAAACAAGAATGTAAATGTATCAGGAAATTTAACAGGTACGGATGCAGGCAACTACGATCTTGTAGCGAATACATCAGCACAAGCCAACGTCAGTAAAAAGCAAATCACAGGCTTATTAACGGCTCAAGACAAAGTCTATGATGGTACAACTAATGCAATTGTAAATGGTAGTTTGAATGGTTTGATCACCGGTGACCAAGTCAACCTGAATGCGCAAGGACAATTTGCTGATAAAAATGCAGGTTCAAACAAGAATGTAAATGTATCAGGCAATTTAAGTGGTACAGATTCAGGCAACTACGATCTTGCTGCGAATAGTCAGACTCAAGCGAATATCAGTAAGAAACAAATCACAGGCGTATTAACAGCCCAAGACAAAGTTTACGACGGTACAACCAGTGCGATTGTGAATGGTAGCTTAAACGCAGGTGGTGTGATCGCTGGCGATCAAGTCAGTGTGGGTACAACAGGGCAGTTTGTAGATAAGAACGCAGGTCAGAACAAAGTTGTTACGGCTTCAAGTAGCTTGGTTGGATTAGATGCAGGCAATTATGAACTCACCACCAATGGACAAGTGACGGCTAACATCAGCAAGAAACAAATTACAGGCAGCATCACCGCTCAAGACAAAGTTTACGATGGTACAACCAATGCAATCGTCAATGGCAGCTTGAATGGTTTGATCACAGGTGACCAAGTTAATCTGAATGCCCAAGGACAGTTTGCGGATAAAAATGCAGGTTCAAACAAGAATGTAAATGTATCAGGCACTCTAAGTGGTACAGATGCAGGCAACTATAGCTTACAAGCCAATAGTCAGACTCAAGCGAATATCAGTAAGAAACAAATCACAGGCGTATTAACAGCCCAAGACAAAGTTTACGACGGTACAACCAGTGCGATTGTGAATGGTAGCTTAAACGCAGGTGGTGTGATCGCTGGCGATCAAGTCAGTGTGGGTACAACAGGGCAATTTGTCGATAAGAACGCAGGTCAGAACAAAGTTGTCACTGCTTCAAGTAGCTTAGTCGGATTAGATGCAGGCAACTATGAACTCACCACCAATGGACAAGTGACGGCTAACATCAGCAAGAAACAAATTACAGGCAGCATCACCGCTCAAGACAAAGTTTACGATGGCACAACCAATGCAATCGTCAATGGCAGCTTGAATGGTTTGATCACCGGTGATCAAGTCAACCTAAATGCGCAAGGACAATTTGCCGATAAAAATGCAGGTTCAAACAAGAATGTAAATGTATCAGGAAATTTAACAGGTACGGATGCAGGCAACTACGATCTTGTAGCGAATACATCAGCACAAGCCAACGTCAGTAAAAAGCAAATCACAGGCTTATTAACGGCTCAAGACAAAGTCTATGATGGTACAACTAATGCAATTGTAAATGGTAGTTTGAATGGTTTGATCACCGGTGACCAAGTCAACCTGAATGCCCAAGGGCAATTTGTAGATAAGAACGCAGGTCAAAATAAAGTTGTCACGGCTTCAAGTAGCTTGGTTGGATTAGATGCAGGCAACTATGAACTCACCACCAATGGGCAAGTGACTGCCAACATCAGCAAGAAACAAATTACAGGTGTATTAACCGCTCAAGACAAAGTTTACGATGGCACAACCAGTGCAATCGTCAATGGCAGCTTGAATGGTTTGATCACCGGTGATCAAGTCAACCTAAATGCGCAAGGACAATTTGCCGATAAAAATGCAGGTTCAAACAAGAATGTAAATGTATCAGGCAATTTAAGTGGTATAGATTCAGGCAACTACGATCTTGCTGCGAATAGTCAGACTCAAGCGAATATCAGTAAGAAACAAATCACAGGCGTATTAACAGCCCAAGACAAAGTCTATGACGGTACAACTAATGCGATCGTCCAAGGTAGCTTGAATGGGTTGATTACAGGTGACCAAGTCAACCTGAATGCGCAAGGACAATTTGCCGATAAAAATGCAGGTTCAAACAAGAATGTAAATGTATCAGGCAATTTAACGGGTACAGATGCAGCCAACTATAGCTTACAAGCGAATAGTCAGACTCAAGCCAATATCAGCAAGAAGCAAATTACAGGCAGCATCACCGCTCAGGATAAAGTTTACGACGGTACAACCAGTGCGATTGTGAATGGTAGCTTAAATGCAAGTGATGTGATTACAGGCGATCAAGTCAGCGTGGGTACAACAGGACAATTTGTAGATAAGAACGCAGGTCAGAACAAAGTTGTCACGGCTTCAAGTAGCTTGGTTGGATTAGATGCAGGCAACTATGAACTCACCACCAATGGGCAAGTGACTGCAAACATCAGTAAGAAACAAATCACAGGCGTATTAACAGCCCAAGACAAAGTTTACGATGGTACAACCAGTGCGATTGTAAATGGTAGTTTGAATGCAGGTGGTGTGATCGCAGGCGATCAAGTCAGTGTGGGTACAACAGGGCAATTTGTAGATAAGAACGCAGGTCAAAATAAAGTTGTTACGGCTTCAAGTAGCTTGGTTGGATTAGATGCAGGTAACTATGAACTCACCACCAATGGACAAGTGACTGCCAACATCAGTAAGAAACAAATTACAGGTGTATTAACAGCTCAAGACAAAGTCTATGACGGTACAACCAGTGCGATTGTGAATGGTAGCTTGAATGGTTTAATCACAGGTGACCAAGTTAATCTGAATGCGCAAGGACAATTTGCTGATAAAAATGCAGGTTCAAATAAGAATGTAAATGTATCAGGCAACTTAACGGGTACAGATGCAGCCAACTATAGCTTACAAGCAAATAGTCAGACTCAAGCAAGTATTGCAAAAGCCAAAGCACAAGTCATTGGTAATAGTTTAACGACGATTTATAACGGTCAGCAACAACATGTCACTGGTTTCACTGCTCAAGGCTTAGTGAACGGGGAACGTGCTGAAGTTTTAACAAATGTAACGGCGACAGGTGCAAGTGCTACTTCAACTGGGAGCTATCAGAATCAGGTCAGTGGTCATGATCAGAACTATGATCTGACATTTACTGCTGGAATGTTGAAAATTGAAGCGCCATTGGTTGATCCAAAACCACCTATCGTACCTGAAAAACCGAGCCAACCTAATCTCTCAATTTGGCAAGATTTATTAGGTAATCCATATCAGCGAGCGATTCATTTTGCTCCACAAGCACATAAACCAAAACAGTCGGATAACATCGAAATAGAAATTATTGGTGATGGCATCAACATGGACGGTATTCACACATTAACGGGGAATTTTTAATTATGTTATATCCGAAGACAACATTATTAATGAGTATGCTTTCACTGAGTAGCTTTTCAGTTTTTGCAGATAATGTGCCAAATGCTGGACTACTTCTTCAACAGCAAACCATACAGCAATATCAACCTCAAGCTGAGGTGAATATTGAGCAGCCTGCGCAAATGCAAATCGCGCAAGCAGATGCTCAACAGCAAGTTAAAGTTGAACAGATTGTAATTACAGGAAACCAAAGCATTAGCACAGCAGATTTACATGCTTTGGTTGCTGATGCTGAAACTAAGATGTTGACACTTGCTGATTTACAGCAATTAACGAAACGGATTACGACTTATTATCAACAGCAGGGTTATCCCTATAGTCGGGCGTATTTACCTGTACAAAGTTTGAAAAATGGTGTGGTTAAGATTGCGATTTTGGAGGCAAAATATGATCGTATCATTATCAATAATCAAACCAAAACATCTCCACACTTAATACAAGCTATTTTGCAGCCGTTACAGTCAGGCAATATTATTGATTCGGCGACCTTGCAGCAGCAGCTTAAATTGTTAAATCGTATAGATGGGATTCAAACACGTAATATCATTAGCGCAGGGCGTTATGCTGGAACCAGTGATTTAACAATTGATATTCAGCCAACATCATCACTGACAGGCTATGTTGGTTTGGATAATTATGGCAATGAATATACCCATGAAGTACGTTTAAATGCTGGCGTTGCAGTCAATAATGCTTTGGGTTTGGGTGATCGCTTGACTGTGGATGGTATGACATCGGGCAATCTAAACTTTGGTCGATTGGGGTATGAAGCAACAATTAATGGTATCGGGACACGTTTAGGTGCGAGTTATTCAGATTTAGCCTATGAATTAGGTAAAGAATATAAAGCTTTAGATGCAACAGGCACAGCACAACAAATCAGTGTATGGTTGAATCAACCAATATTATTGAATAATCGTAGTGAAGTGATTTTGGGTGTGCAATACGATCATAAACGCCTGAAAGATGATATTAACGTCGCAGAAATTTATCGGGACCGGAATATTGATGTTGGGCGTATTCGTTTAGATGCTTCGCAATATGATGATTTTGCAGGTGGTGGTTTAACTCAACTTGGCGTTGCAACAGATATTGGACGAGTTAATTTTAAAAATGCGATGGCAGAACTTGGTGATCAAGCAACAGCAAAAACACAAGGTGAATTTGTTAGTGCTTTTATGAATGTCTCTCGATTGCAAAATTTAAATGGTTCAAAAACCCAAATCTATGCAGCTCTACAAGCACAATATAGCCCTGACAATTTAGATAGTGCTCAGCAATTTAGTGTTGGTGGTGCATCGAATATTGCAGGATATAAGAATAGCGCATTAAGTGGTTCAACTGGATATTACATTTTGTCTGAACTTAGACAGAGTTTATATGCTTCTGCACAAAATCAACTTGCAGCGAAGATCTATGTCGATACAGCAACGGTTAAACACCAAGCAAGAGAGTGGAGTGGTTTAACAGGCAAAAATATAGAACAGATTAGTAGTGCAGGTTTTGGACTAAACTGGTCAAATGCGATGCAATGGCAAGCAGCATTAACTGTTGGGTTCCCGATAGGCTCACAACCTGATAGCGTTGATAAGCGTAATGATGTCGAAGCTTGGCTTAATTTAAGTAAACGTTTTTAAATAAAAATCGGGTGGTGATCAGTTAAAATCGTTGGGATTTTGATGATTTTAACTAGAAAAATTAAGAAATAAAAAAAGCAAAGCCGAGGCTTTGCTTTTTTATCACTAAATTATCAGCTTAGATTTTGCTGATCAAATCATTGATTTGTTTTGCTTGTTCAGCAGCATTACCTGTATATGTAGCAGGTGTCAGCTCTGCTAAACGAGCACGTTCATCGGCTGGAACTTGAAGAAGTTCATCACCATTAACGAAGTTCACCATCATCTCACGCGTCATTGCTTGACCACGAGTCAATGCTTTTAATTTTTCGTATGGCTTTTCAACGTTATAACGACGCATAACGGTTTGGATTGGCTCTGCAAGAACTTCTTGTGCTTGGTCTAAATCGTCATTTAAACGGTTCGCGTTCAACTCAAGTTTAGCAATACCTTTTAAGCAAGCATCAAAAGCAATCAAGCTTTGTGCAAAACCAACACCCATGTTACGAAGAACAGTTGAGTCAGTTAAGTCACGCTGCCAGCGAGAAACAGGAAGTTTTTCACCAAGATGACCCAATACGGCATTTGCGATACCTAAGTTACCTTCAGAATTTTCGAAGTCAATTGGGTTTACTTTATGAGGCATGGTTGATGAACCAACTTCACCGTCTTTTAGTTTTTGCTTGAAGTAACCAAGTGAGATATAGCCCCAAACATCACGGTTAAAATCAATCAAGATCGTGTTGTAACGACGTAATGCATCGAACAATTCAGCCATATAATCGTGTGGCTCAATTTGTGTGGTGTATGGGTTAAATGCTAAACCTAAAGATTCTACAAATGCTTGAGCATGTGCAGCCCAGTCAATTTCTGGGTAAGCAGAAAGGTGAGCATTATAGTTACCTACAGCACCATTGATTTTGCCAAGTAATTCGACATTTTCAAATTGCTTGATTTGGCGCGCTAAACGATAAGCAACGTTTGCCATCTCTTTACCCAACGTAGTAGGGCTTGCAGTTTGACCATGTGTACGAGACAACATTGGTTGTTCAGCATGTGTGATTGCTAAGGCCGAAATCGCATTGAGGATTTGTTTCATACTTGAAACTAAAACTTCACGACCATTTTTAAGCATTAATGCATGAGATAAGTTGTTGATGTCTTCAGAGGTACATGCAAAGTGAATAAATTCGCCTGCATTTTGTAGCTCATCAATGTTCGCAATTTTTTCTTTAAGGAAATATTCTACTGCTTTTACATCGTGGTTCGTCGTTCGTTCGATTTCTTTAATACGATTCGCATCTTCTTCAGAAAAATTGGTTACGATTGCATCCAATGCTGTATTTGTTTCAGCAGAAAAAGCAGGAACTTCAATAATTTCTGCACGATTTGCAAGTGCTTGTAACCAACGCACTTCAACCGTAACACGAGCGTGGATTAAACCAAACTCAGACAAAAAAGGGCGTAACGCATCGCATTTGCTTGCATAACGTCCATCAAGTGGTGAGAGTGCGGTTAAAGCATTCATACAGATTCCTTAATTTTGGAATAAACATAAAAATAAATTCGTCTTAGCATCGGTTTATACCACCTGATACTGTAAACGAGCGAGAGCTTGAATATCTTGTAATAACTTACGTTTAGTAAAAATCATACTCCAAGAGCTACCACCGAGCTGCTTCCATAAATGTGCAAGTTGTAAGCCAGTAAATAAGCATGCACGAATACGGTTGGTATGATTGATGTCTTTAAATGCTTCAGCATTACCGCGAACTAAAATACGAGGATTGATTTGCCCTGCTGTTTCCACATAAGTTTGTGCAAGGTTGGCAATAATACTTGGGTGCAAATAATTGTTATCGAAAAATGAAAGCTGTTTTAATATTTTTTGCTGAGCTGCTTCGATAATTTTGACGTATTCAGGATTGCTATACACTTTCTTTTCTAATTGCAATAAAGCCATTGCATAAGACATGGGGAGTTTAGCAGTCGACATTTTAGGAATACGAGATTTAGGAGCAGTATTAAAAGGTTGGGTTATACAACCTTCTAATGTTTTTAAACCAAGAGAGATATCTGCAAGTTGATTAAAAAAATCTAAAGTTTGAGTGGCATTATTGGTGGCTGGGCGAATATTAAGACTGGCTTTAATCAGTAGTTCAAAATAAAAATTACCGCTATCGCCAATACTTTGCTGACCCGCCATTGCAGTCATATGCGTGAGCTGAGTTGCTTGAAACACAGCAGCCAATGCCAAAGCACGATTTTGTCGAACATTCAACGCTTGGGCGTGCTGAAAGGGTAACTCCACCATGCTTCGCTTCCAATTTCCTTAAATAAAATCTGGTTCAGGTGCATTGGTATGGTGAATCACACCACCACCTAAGCACACTTCTCCGGAGTAGAACACCACGCTTTGTCCAGGAGTTACAGCTCTTTGTGGTTCATCAAACTCAACTCGAATACCATTTTCGGTTTGCTCATCACGATAAATTGTACACGCTTGATCAGGCTGGCGATAACGGGTTTTTGCCGTGCATCGGAATCCTGTACTTGGGATGTCCTGTTCACCTGCGACCCAATCAATCGACTCACTCCAAAGCTGTGTGCTTTGCATGAGTGGGTGCTCATGTCCTTGACCGATCACTAAGCGATTATTGGCAATATCTTTATGGAGTACGAACCATGCACCTTCTTGTACACCTTTCATACCACCGATACCAATACCACCGCGTTGACCGAGCGTATAGTACATCAAGCCATGATGTTCACCAACTTCTTTACCTGACTCTAAAACAATTTTTCCAGCTTGTGCAGGTAAATATTGTTTTAAGAAATCGGTGAAACGACGTTCACCAATAAAGCAGATACCCGTCGAGTCTTTTTTCTTGGCAGTTGCCAGATCTAACTCTTCTGCAATGCGACGAACTTCGGGTTTCTCAATTTCGCCCACAGGGAATAGGGTCTTGTTAATTTCACGACCATGTACCGCATGTAAGAAATAGGTTTGATCTTTATTATTATCGACACCACGGAGCAATGGGGCATAAGTCTCGCCGCGTGAGTTTTGTGTGCTTGCACCACGACGTGCATAGTGACCTGTGGCAATAAAGTCTGCACCTAAAGTCATCGCATGATCGAGGAAGGCACGGAATTTAATTTCTTTATTACACAAAATATCTGGGTTTGGTGTGCGACCTGCAGCATATTCAGCCAAGAAGTGTTCAAACACACGATCCCAATATTCCATGGCAAAGTTTGCAGTGTGCAGCTTGATACCAATTTTATCTGCAACGGCTTGCGCATCAGCTAAGTCTTCAAGTGCTGTGCAGTATTCCGTACCATCATCTTCTTCCCAGTTTTTCATGAAAAGACCTTCAACTTGATATCCTTGTTGAAGTAATAATGCGGCAGAAACGGAGGAGTCTACACCACCAGACATACCGACGATGACACGTTGTTGCATCTAATTAAGCGTCCAAATGAGAAGTTAATGAGGGAGAGAAAGGGTGCTCATAAATGAGCGATAAGGGATATTTTTTGCCAGCAAGGGCATCTTCAATTACTCTTAAAACCAATGGGCTACGCGCACGTGCTGATTCTTTTAGCTCATCTAAGTTCATCCATACTGTACCAACAATACCTGTATCCAGTTGAGCATTTTTTTCAACTGAGGTGACATGTGCTAAAAAGCAAAAACGGTAATAGGTACGATCTGGAAACATCGGTGGAGTATAGGTATAAATCCCAAGCAGATGATCAATTTCAACATGATGACCTGTTTCTTCTAAGGTCTCACGAATCGCTGCTTGAATAATGGTCTCATCGCATTCTACATGACCAGCAGGTTGATTAAACACGGTATGTACAAAGCCTTCGCTGTGTTCTTCAACAAACAGAAAACGTCCGTCTTTTTCGACAACAGTGGCGACTGTGACATGAGGTGTCCAAGCGGTCATAGAAAGCACCATGATTTTAAAAAACGTATTCTACAAAATTTGTGAGTTTTTGGCTATGATAAGATTGCTAGGCATAGAGTTCTTCTTATATATCTTCATCGTCATCAATATTTAGTTTTGTCCATGAGTCACCGATGGAATCTCTTTCAGCAGCTTGACCGTAATCGAGATCAAAAATCTCATTTAGGCTTGGGTCTCTTAATACCATTTGTTCTAAAGCAACTATGCGGATATCATCGGGTTCTTGGTCTCCTGTTAAAAATTGCCAATCACCATCAGTATCATGAACGACTCTTAAAATTGGTCGATTATGGTCTAGCCATTGTCGCGTAGTAAAAATACCTAAATTTTTAGCTTCTCTAAACTTAAAATCAGCATTTCGATCTAAGAGTGGTTGATCATAAATAAATTTTTCCTCAAATCCATCTTCCCAAGGAAATTTATCATTACGGTCAGTCCAAACTAATTGTAAAGCCGAGAAGTTATCGTGTTGATAATAATTTAAAGCAACATAAAAGTAATCTTTAATATTTTTAGGATTTACAGGTAAAAACTGTGCACGGCTTTCTTTAAAGATTTTGTCGTAATACTCTTGATGGGGCACAATCCTGTCACCATTTTTGATTAGATCAGCCACATCATTGATAATTACATGAGCCAAGTTGGTTGGCAATCCGAAACAAATAATCTCGGGATGTTGGTGGCTCTCATATAGACCAACACTATAACTAAAAGAAGGCGAGTAGTCTGTCGAGCTAATTCCCATTACTTGCAATCCATATTTTTTAATATTGATTTTAGTTGTATCCATTAATTCATCTGAAGGGGGACAATCGTGTGTATGATCAGTATTCATTAAAGTTCTCTAAAATTTATACTTCTTGATGGAATGGAATTTAACACAGTTAATGAATGTTATTTTCTAAACAGTATTTCTTCCATTTATTTTTAAAATCTTCTATAGCCTTTTCAGCTTCTTTTTCATCTGTATAAATAGGAGAGTTCTTCACCTCATCAACTATTCGGTTAAATATCTCGCCTTCTTCTTTAAATAATTGAGCGTAAATTCCTTTCGCTTTTTCGACATCAGATCCCATCTGGTGGAATGTCATTAATGTATCAGCTGCATATTCTATACCTGCACATTTTTCTAATTCTGTAGCATGAGTAGATGTCATTAACAAAACTGTGAATAATCCTATGAATATTTTTCTCATAAAAAACCATAATACAAAAAGAAGAATAAAGAATATGTACTTTTTATTCCAATATATGAAATCTGTAGTTTTAAAAAGACTACAGATCAATTTGATCTAAATAATTATCCTTCACTTTCACATAATGGCGTGCTGAATAAGGAAGGAATTCCATTTCTTTTTCAGTCAGTGCACGAACTTGTTGAACTGGGCTACCGACATACAAGTAACCGCTTTTTAACACTTTACGTGGCGGCACAAGACTACCAGCACCAATCATCACATCATCTTCAATAATCACATCATCTAAAACAACGGTATTAATCCCGATCAGGACACGATTACCAATAGTACAACCATGTAAAGTTACATGATGCCCAACTGTCACATCTTCACCAATGACGAGAGGTGAACCGTTTGGTTTAGCTTGATTTTTATGGCTGACATGCAACATACAATGATCTTGTACATTACTATTTTTGCCAATTTGAATTGAATTCACATCACCGCGGATTACGGCAAAGGGCCAAACTGAAACGTTTTCTGCTAATTTGACATCACCGATAATGACAGACATGTCATCCACATAACAGCTTGAGTCAATATTAGGTTCTTGGTCGAGATAAGGGCGAATGTTCTTAGCCATGAGTATGATCAATATAAAATATAGATGAATTATAAAATAAAAAAGCATTCATGCCCAAGGGCATGAATGCTTAATAAACTGATTTAAAATTAGAATAAGTTACTAAAGAACATCTTGATATGGTCAATTAGACGAGCAAAGAAGCTTGCTTCTTCAACAGGTTTTAATGCAACAAGTGGTTTCTCTGCAATGACTTTACCATCAAGACTTGCAACTAATTTACCCACAACTTGACCTTTGGCTAAAGGCGCATTCAATTTAGGTTGAACTACAAGTTGAGTTTTGATTTTGTCCGCTTGACCTTTAGGCATTGTTACGTTGAAGTTTTCAGCAAGACCAATTTGAACATTGTCTTCTTTACCAAACCATACTTTTGCTTTAGCAAGCACTTGGTTAGCAGGTTGTACATTTGCAGTCTCGAAGTTTGCAAAGCCCCATGCTAATAATGTCCGAGTCTGTCCAGCACGTTCATTCATGCTTGGCGTACCGAAGATGACTGAAATCAAACGCATTGGACCACGTTTACTTGACGTAGTTAAGCAGTAACCTGCCTCATCCGTATGACCTGTTTTCAAACCGTCAACGCTTGGGTCTGTATAAAGCAATGCATTACGGTTGCCTTGCTTAATACCATTAAACGTAAATTCTTTTTCTGAATAGATCGGGTAGTATTTAGAACTATCTTTGATAATGTGCTGAGCAAGAACAGCCATATCTTTTGCTGTTGAGTAGTGACCTTCAGCAGGCATACCTGTTGAATTGATGAAATGTGTATTCACCATACCAACACGTTTTGCTTCTTGGTTCATCATATGGGCAAATGTGCCTTCATTGCCTGCAATGTGTTCAGCCATTGCTTTAGAAGCATCATTTCCTGACTGGATAATAATACCACGCAACATCTCTAATACAGTTGCTGTGCCATTTAATGGAACATACATACATGATTCAGCACTGGTACCACGACACCATGCAGACTCATTCATACGTACTTGTTCATTTTCAGTTAATTCACCCTTTAAAAGTTTTTGTTCTATGATGTAGCTTGTCATCATTTTAGTCATAGAAGCGGGTGCAAGTTTTTCATTTTCGTTTTTTGCAGCAAGGATTTGTCCTGTCTCGTAATCCATCAATACATAGGATTTATTATTTAATTCTGGTGGAGACGGTAGGACAGTCGCTGCATATGAAAGGCTTGGCAAAAGTAATAATGCAGCAAGAGCGCTTTTTTGAGTCATTCTAGGTGTTCCAATATCTTGTATGAAGCAGATGAGCCTAGCATTTTAGGATAAAGCAAAGCCGACTTCTACGGCAGAAGTCGGCTTTTTCATGCAGTATTGTAACTAATCAGTTACTTGGAATAATAATTCCGAACATCATCGCAAATTTGACGATTATCATCTTCAGATGCAGCCTTTGCATCTTTACGCGCTTCAGCAAGAGGAGCTTGGAACTCTTTGGTTTTAGCACGTTTATTGAGGATGTCTACAGCATTTGGTTCATTTGATAAATATGATTTGACGAGGTTGTCATATGCTTTATTAAATTTTAGATCTTTGCCAATTAAATCTGGGCAGATTTCTGACAATACATAAATCGCAGCAAGTTCTTGAGGAGTCACGCCTTCAGACGTTGGTGTAACTTCAATTTTTTCAGTTTCAGATTTTTTTTCTGCAGCAAATACAGTTGTTGTGAAAAGACTAGAGGTAATGAGAAATGATAAACCTAGTGTTTTGAAAACATTTTTCTTCATAAGAACTCAAACTCAGAAACAAGACTTAAAGAATTTGAATAGCTTATAGCATAAAAATATCAGTAGATTGTATGTTTGCTGTAGGAAATTAAACGAAAGCGTTTTCAAATCTTAAATTTGAAAACGCTTTCAAATTTTAATGGCGTATTAGCCTTCAAAATTTAATACATCGTCACATACAGACTTTTGTTCTGGTTTTTCAACTTCTTTTGCAGCTTCGCGAGCATCTTTCAACAAAGATTGAAATTCACCATCTTTTTGTAAACTTTCAAGTGAAGCTGATTTGTCAGAATAATTACTTAAATATGAGCTCACCATTTTTTTGATGTTTTGATCAAATTTAGCATTTTTTCCGATTAAACTCGGACACATCTCAATAAGAACTTGTGCATTTGCAATATCATCTTTGATGAGTGCATCTGCTTCTTTAGCTGAAACCGTTGTGTCAGCAAAAATTGCTGGTGCTGTTAGAAGCGAAAAACTTACCCCTAAAACACGGATAAAAGTCGATAAATGTCTCATGGCCGCATAAATTTCTAATACTATGAAGTTACAAATATATATAATTCATTGAATAATTCAATTGAAAAAACTACGTAGTAACATTTGAAGAGATAGGATCTTAGTGAATATTTTAATCGCCAATGATGATGGTGTATTCGCACCAGGACTACAAGCCTTAGCGCAAGCATTAAAACCGTTAGGACGCGTCGTCGTCGTCGCACCTGAAAGTGAGCGGAGTGGTTATTCAAGTGCGTTGACATTAGATCGACCGTTACGACCAGTTCAGATTGCAGAGGATGTTTGGGCTGTGAATGGAACGCCAGCAGATTGTGTTTATCTGTCGATGAATGGTCTATTTGATTTTGAGTTTGATCTTGTGGTGAGCGGTATTAATAGTGGCGCAAACCTCGGTGATGATGTTCTATATTCAGGTACAGTTGGTGCTGCATTTGAAGGCCGCCTAATGAAACATCCTGCAATCGCAGTTTCATTAGCAGGTTCAAATGTACGTTCCTATGAACATCCTGAGCATTATGCGAAAGCTGCACAATGGGTTCATGATTTTATTGCGAATGGACTACCAATTTTGCCGCCCCGTCATATTTTTAATATTAATATTCCTGATGTCGAGCAAATAAAAGGGACACAAATCACCTATCAAGGGCGTAGAGCACAATCCAAACCAATTAGTAGTCATGTTGATCCACGTGGGCGTCAAGTCTATTGGATTGGTTTAGCCGGTGAGGCGGTTACAGAACCTCCATCTGCTTCAAGTCATATTCAGTCTGATTTCTTTGCTGTCGCGAATGGTTATGTCAGTATCACGCCGATTCAAATGGATGCAACTAATTATGCTGTACTCGACAATTTACATCTTCATGTAAATGGTTAGCAGTGGCTATGTTATAACTTTGTGAATATAGAAAGTGAGAACTCGTTTTTTCTCACTTTTTTGGTACTCTTAGGCGCAAATAAATTAAGGTTTTTTCGATGAGGGCGAAGATGCATTTAAACCATGTCTCGATTTTTCTATCACGAAAAATGATTAAAACAATCGTGTTGTCTATGGCAGTAACAAGCATTGTCGTCGTTACAGGTTGTGCATCAAAACCACAAGCAAAAGGTGGTAATCGTTATGTACAGCAAGCACCCAATTATTACACAGTACGTTCAGGCGATACGCTGAGTGCAATTTCAAATCGTTATGGATTGAATTATTTAGATGTTGCTGCGCTGAATGATATTGCGCCGCCTTATCGTATTTATGTCAATCAATCATTACGGTTAAAAGGTTCTGTTGCACAACGAACTACATCAACACAAGCAGTGGTACAAACCACGCCGATTCAACGTCAAACGATTAACTTACCAACACAACAACCTGTTGTTCCTAAGACACAGCCTGTTATACCAAAAGCTGTTATTCCAGCAAATCCTGTTACACCGTCTTCAACGACGCTTGCTTCGAGTTTACGCTGGGTAAAACCATCAAATGGAGCGATCATTCAAAGTTTCAATTTGGCAAATAACGTCAAAGGAACACGTTACGGTGGTAATGAAGGTGATCCAATTTTTGCTGCTGCAAATGGGCAAGTGGTCTATGCTGCTGATGGTTTAAAAGAATATGGCAACCTAGTCTTGATTAAGCATATTGATGGTTATATTACGGCGTACGCGCATAACAGTAAGATGTTAGTCAAGAGTGGGGATAATGTGACTGCTGGTCAAAAAATTGCAGAAATGGGTTCTTCAGGTGCTTCACGAATCATGCTTGAGTTCCAAGTTCGTTTAGATGGTAAGCCTGTGAATCCAATGACAGTTTTACCAAACTAAAATAGCCTAATTAATAATCTTTCAATAAATTATTAATAATCGCTAGTTTAAGGGTAGACTTCCCTGTATACTTATTGAGATTGCTTTAATTAGAACAATAAGCATATTTTAATAAATTAAGAGGGAAGTCTATGCTAGATCAATTGCGCGCAATGGGGGTCTTCGCTTGCGTTGTTGAAAAAAGTTCTTTTAGTGGTGCAGCACGAGAATTAGGAATTACAACAAGTGCAGTCAGTCAACAAATTCGTTCTTTAGAACATGAAATGGATGTCACTTTACTTCATCGTTCTACTCGAAAACTCAGTCTTACGGAAGCAGGACAAGCATTTTTTCTCAGTTGCCAAGAAATGTTGGCTGCCGCTGAACGTGGCAAAATTCGTATCAATGAACTACGCGACGATCTTGTTGGAGATTTACGTATTGCGACCACACCTGAATTAGGTGCCTTACATGTCATTCCAGCACTATCTCATTGGATGTCAGCACATAAAGGTCTAGCGATTCATTTTGAAGCAGACCATCGTTATATTGATTTGATTGAAGAGCGAATTGATATCGCAATACGAATGAGCCTGCGTGTTGATGATCATCAGCTTACCGCAGTACCTTTAGCGAGAGTTGATCAGGTTCTCGTTGCATCGCCAAGTTATCTCAATCAAGCATCGCCTATTACTCGCCCAGAAGATTTACGAAATCACGAATTATTACCTGTTACTTTGATGCAAAATTATCAACATTTTGCGTTCCGTCATGGTTTGAGTGGTGAAATTGTCAATGTTGATATGAAAACACGCTTAGGCACAAACAATGTTTTTGTTGCTAAATCTTTGTGCCAGCAGGGGCATGGTATCGCACGTATTCTATATATGGATATTCAAAAAGAACTGATTAATGGTTCTTTGGTTGAAGTTCTACCTGATTGGCAACTTCCTGCATATACACTTCATGCTTTAACTTCCAAGCGTGAACAATACCCAATGAAAGTACATCGTTGTATTGACGCATTAAAACAATATTTTGTTCAATTACCTGGTGGAAGATCTCTACAGGGTGTAGCCTAAGAAAAAGGCCATGTTTATTTAAAAACATGGCCTTTTCATTTTACCTATTCTTCTTACGAAGTGATTTTAAGCTTTTAGCTTCAACGGTAGATTCTTCTGAAGATTTTGTCTCAGTTTCCGCTTTTTTGGTCTTTTTCCGCTTGTTCTTTTTCTTAGGTTCATCATCTTCAACAGCTTCGCCGTCCTCAATTGCTTGCCAATACTCAAGTTGTTCCATAACGGCTGCATAGATTGAATTTTTACTATATCGACCTTTCTTATCTAGTGTACCCACTGGACGAGCCATTAGAATTTCTAAGGCTTGATCAATTGTTTCAATCGCATGGACATGGAACTGGCCTGCTTGAACCGCTTCAATTACATCTTGACGTAGCATCAAATGTTGCATGTTTTGACGGGGAATAATTACGCCTTGTTTGCCTGTTAAGCCTTGAAGTTTACATGCATCGTAGAAACCTTCGATTTTTGCATTCACTCCACCAATTGGTTGCACTTGACCGAGTTGGTTCATAGAACCTGTAATCGCCCATGATTGGTCAATTGGAATTTGAGAAATGGCAGAAATTAAAGCTGAAAGTTCTGCAACAGTGGCACTATCACCATCCACTTGCCCATAGCTTTGCTCAAACGCCAATGCTGCGGAGAAATGTAAGATTTGTTCACGGCCAAAGTGTGCTTTTAAGAAGCTTGACATGAGCAACACACCTTTGGCATGAAGCGAACCGCCTAACTCGACACTACGTTCAATATCTAAAATATCACCACCGCCTTGATACACAGAAGCTGTTAGACGCGATGGTAATCCAAATTCGACATCAGCATAATGAATCACTGAGAGGGCATTGATCTGACCGAGACGATGCCCTGATGTTTCAATCAATTGTGTTCCACGCGAAAGATCTTGCCAATATAACTCTCTTAAATAGCCTAAGCGATATTGACGATGATGTAATGCTTGGTTGACATGCTGATCTGTGACGATTTTGTCATCAGCTTTAAAGGCATGGTGATGTGCTTCTCGAATTAAATCACCTAAGGTAGACGCATGAAGTGAGAGAGAGCTTTGATCTTCTGCTTGACGACTAGAGTCGGTGAGTAGAGCGGCGAGCGCTGAACGATCAAATGGAAGCAATTTATCGGCTTGAACATAGTCTGCAATCAATTGCATGTAGGCCTGTTCATTGCTGTTATTGCGCTGCAAGGTATCAGTAAAATCTGCGCGAATTTTAAAGACACTGCCTAATTCTGGTTCAACTTCTAAAATTTCATAATAAATTTCAGGTTCTGCCAGTAAAACAACTTTGATATCTAAAGGAACAGAAGCAGGCTCAATCGAAATGCTGCCTGTTAATGTTAGCATATGTTCTAACGAAGAAAGTTTGAGTTGACCTGATTTCAATGCACGTTTTAAACCTTGCCATGCATAAGGCTGTTCAAGCAATTGCTCTGCTTCAAGCATTAAAAAGCCACCATTGGCTTGATGCAAAGACCCTGGGCGAATTAAGGTAAAGTCGGTGGTAATCGTACCATTATGTGTAAGTTGTTCAACATGACCCAATAAATTGTAGTGCGTTGGAAAATCTTCAAAAATAACTGGAGCACCGCTATTTGGCTTATTGGCAATAATTACATTAGCTTGATAACGTGATGGAACACGATTAAATAAAGCAGGCGTAAAATCATCTTCTTCTTGTTCTAAAATCAGCTCAACATTATCAATAATATCTTCAGCATAATGTTTTAGGTATAAGTCGAGACCTTTTACTTCTTTGTTTTTATTTAAAATCGACTCCATACGTGGTGTAACCACTTGAGTGGCAATTTCACGGTTTAAAATTGATACTTGATCACGGGCATCATCTTCTAAATCACCAAGATGTAACCCTAAACGCTCTAGTTTTTTCTCCATATAACGCATGTTGGATGTAATTTCAGCACGTTCTTTGCTGCTTAGCGCATCAAGATCATTTTTTGTTAATTCTTGATATTCATTTTCTATGAGTTGCATTGGAATAAAGACGTGTTTGTCATCACGAGAAATCAACTTTAAATCGAGTTCTTGTCCTTCTTTAGTGAGTTCTATTAAAGCTTGCTGTTGGACGTCACCTGTATCTTGACGAATGCGTTCAATGCGATTGTGATAGCTTTCAGCACTAAAACGACGTTCCAATTGTTTTAGTATGATTTGCCATGTTTGCTGTAAGGCATTTTGAAATTTTGTACCTTGTCCTGCAGGAAAGCGTAGTGCAATGGGTTGTCTTGGATTTTTGAAGTTATTGACATAAACCCAATCGTTTGGTGTAGGCATGCTTTTAGCGTGTTGCTGAAGCAACCGTTTAATCATGGTGCGTTTGCCAAGTCCCGCTGTGCCAACTGCAAAAATATTATAGCCAGAGTATGGTAAGGAAATACCAGCTTCTACTGAAGCACGTGCACGATCTTGCCCAAGAAAGTTATTGAGGGGTTTGATACGTTTAGTTGAACTCGGAATCTCAGCTAAATTTAGAATATGCGTGAGTTGTTCAGGCGTAAGTGCTGTTTTCTTAAGTGTCGTTTGAATATCCGTCTGCTCAAAGGCGCTTGGTAAAGAATTGATTTTCGCTGTAGTCGTGTTTGTTGGTGTTGAAGATAAAGTTGTTGCAGTCATTTGATCAAGTTTTTGGGTCACTATTGCTATCCAACAAAGAAACGAAAGTTAAGTAATTAAAGGTATACAGTTTTAGGTCTAAAGATCAAGCGAACTTGTGTTTTTTATCGACAAAACAAAACAATGGTTGCATAAAGCAACTTGCAAGCAAGAGCAAGAAACGATTGAATAGGCACATTCACGCATGTTCATGGAAAATAATAACCAATGACAACTCAAGCCACTGGGTGGGCATCCGCATTTAAAGCTTTTTTAGATCGCCGTGCACTGATTATGCTATTTCTTGGTTTCTCGGCAGGGATACCCATTTTATTGATTTTTTCTAGCTTGTCTTTATGGCTTGGTGAAGCAGGAATTGATAAAAGTGCTGTGACATTTTTTAGTTGGGCGGCATTAGGTTACTCTTTTAAATTTGTTTGGGCACCTTTGATTGATGAATTGCCTGTTCCATTATTAACGAAAAGTTTAGGTCGCCGTCGTGCTTGGTTGTTAATTGCACAGTCTTTGATTATATGTGCAATTTGTATTATGGCATTTTCCGACCCAGCACTTGGACAAAGCTATTTAATTCAAATGGCAGTTGGTGCCGTTTTATTAGGATTCTCGGCAGCGACTCAAGATATTGTCATCGATGCTTATCGTATTGAACTCGCTGAAAGTGAGATGCAAACGGTTTTAGCTTCAACTTACAACGCAGGTTATCGTATTGGAATGATCGTTGCGGGTGCGGGGGCTTTATTTCTTGCTGCTTATTTAGGTACAGCTAAAGGCAATTATATTTATGAAGCATGGAAATATACTTATCTAACCATGGCAGCAGTCATGGTGGTTGGTATTATTACAACTTTATCCATTCGTGAACCTCAAGTAAATCGTGTTTATAAACATTATAAAACTACAGATTACTATCGCTTAGTCTTTGTATTCTTTATTGCTGTTGCAACTTTTGTTGTCAGTTATATTTACTCTGGGAATGTAACAGATGCTACCGCTAAAGCCGCAAATATTAAAGACACCGCAGCTTTATTTGGTTTAGAAGCCCTGCGCTTTTTAACTGCTACAGCCACAGCTTTATTGGTTGGTTTTGGTTTAGTTAAAGCTGGCGTCGTGAATCAACAAATGGCTAAAGAAACTTGGGTTGCCCCAATTTTAGATTTCTTCAAACGCTACGGTATTAAACTTGCCTTAGTTCTTTTGCTGCTGATTGGTTTTTTTCGCATCTCAGACATTATTGCAGGAGTGATTTCAAATGTGTTCTATCAAGATCTAAATTTCAGCAAAGAACAAATTGCTGAGGCTGTGAAAATCTATGGTGTGATCTTTAGTTTAGTTGGTGGTTTTCTCGGTGGTTTGTTAGCGCAGCGCATGAACATTATGAAACTCATGTTTGTGGGTGCAGTGTTGGCCAGTTCAACCAATTTAATCTTTATTGGCTTGGTCAAATCAGGTAAACCACTTGCTCCAGTTGAGGTTCAGGTCGGAAATAAGCATTATCAAGTGCAAACCGATGATGTTGGATATTGGAAATTACAAGTACCGAATGACGTCTTAGCAAAAGCAAATTCGGTACAGGTAAGTACTCAGTACCAAAATCAGAGCGATACCAATGTAACTCTTGCAATACCATATTTAGTAAATGCCCAGCACGCTCAGATTCAATTATTACCTATCAGTGGCGATGATCAATTAACGGAAAAAGAATTGAAGCAAAGTCTGGTCGTTAAAGGACAATTAGCAGGGCTTAAAAGTGAAGACTTAAATGAGGATAAGCCTGTTATCCTTAAATTAGATAATCAAGAGTTTGCTGCGAAAGTGGATGATAAAGGAATATTTACTGGTGCTGTAGATGGAAAGCTATTACAAGCATCTTCCACTAAAACCATTAAAGCTTTTGTTAATTTAAAAAATAATAGTGCAAGCCAGTTATTTGCAACAAGATCGTACCGTATCAATACTGCATCACATGTTGAAACAGCACTCGATGTCGATATTCAGCCAATTGCTGTGGTCGATCCAAGTCAGTCAGGCACAATAGAACTTTCTGGTAAAGTGATTAAAGGCTATAGCTCATTGTGGCTCTATTTTGCCATTATTGTAGATAATTTAGCTTCAGGTTTGGCAGGTGCTGCATTTATTGCCTTTTTATCTAGCTTAACGAGTGTGTCATTTACTGCGGTTCAATATGCGATTTTTAGTTCTTTAATGACGCTCACACCCAAATTATTGGGGGGGTATTCAGGAACGATTGTGAGTAATATTGGCTACCCAAATTTCTTTTTAATGACGACTTTAATTGGAATTCCAATTTTGATTCTTGTGGTTTGGGTTGCGAAACTATTACGTGACCATGAAAACCAAACAACTCAACAGACAGGTGAATAACTATGCGCATGTTACATACGATGTTACGAGTAGGTAATTTAGAACAATCTTTAAAGTTCTACACTGAGGTACTTGGTATGAAATTACTACGCCAACGTGATTATGAAGAGGGGCGTTTTACCTTGGCTTTTGTGGGCTATGGTGATGAAGAAAACAACACTGTGCTTGAGCTGACTCATAACTGGGATACAGTAAGCTATGATTTAGGCAATGCCTATGGTCATATCGCCATTGGCGTAGATGATGCTTATAAAGCATGTGAAGAAATCAAAGCACGTGGTGGAAAAGTAGTACGTGAAGCTGGCCCAATGAAAGGTGGTGTCACGGTGATCGCTTTTGTTGAAGATCCAGATGGCTATAAGGTTGAATTGATTCAACAGGATCAAGATGCACGTAATAATTAATTTCGTATCTTGATCTACAATTTCTAATTTAAAGCCCTAGCTTTATTTATGCAGCCCAGTATGATGTTTTGATCGAATGGTCAATAACATCATGTTGGGCTGTATCGTTATTAGTGAATAGATTGGGAAAAAGTTATGTTAAAGCTCTTGGCGCTAGATCGTTTCACAATATTATTGATAGCAATGGTAGTGCTAGCGACTTTTGTGCCAGTTTCAGGGCAGGTTGCGCATTACTTCAATATCCTAACGACAGTTGCGATTGCTGTATTATTTTTTTTACATGGCGCCAAGTTGTCACGTGAAGCCGTTGTACAGGGCATGCTGCATTGGAAAATGCATGCATTGGTTTTTGCTTTTACTTTTGTGATTTTTCCTGCAATTGGGCTTTTAGCTAAACCTGTTTTGGAGCCACTTCTTGGGCAGCAATTGTACTGGGGCTTCTTATTTATGTGCTTCTTACCCTCAACAGTACAATCTTCAATTGCATTTACGTCGATTGCAAAAGGGAATGTTGCAGGAGCGGTTTGTAGTGCATCTTTCTCCAATATCATTGGGATGTTTATTACGCCAATCTTAGTGAGTTATTTTATCTTAGGCCAAAGCCAACATGGCTTTGATCCTACGCAATCGATTGTTCAAATTACCTTGTTACTATTGGTTCCCTTTGTTCTAGGTCAGTTACTTCGCCCTTATGTTTTTCCTTATATGATCAAATTACCAAGCTTAGTGAAAGCTTTCGATCAAGGATCAATTTTAATGGTAGTTTACGGTGCCTTTAGCAGTGCTGTAGTTGCAGGCTTATGGCATCAAATCAGTGGATTAGCTTTGCTGTATTTAGTAGTTGCATGCTCAGTTTTGCTTACTATTGTAATGTTACTTGCTTCGTATTTACCAAAATGGTTGGGTTTTAATCAGGCAGATCAAGTTACGATTTTCTTTTGTAGCTCTAAAAAAACGCTAGCGAGTGGCGTGCCAATGGCGCAAATTCTGTTTATTGGTCAGCCTTTAGGTATGATTGTATTGCCGATTATGATTTTTCATCAAATCCAATTAATGGTCTGTGGTGTAATTGCGAATCGTTGGTCTAAGAAAGATAAATAACAATAATTTTTTACTCAAGCTATTAATTTATGGGAATGTGATCGGGTGTCTGCGACATTTAGCCAACATTCAATTTGATGTTTATTAGTAGCTATGTAATATTTATAGATAAAATTGATTAGAAAAATCTAATCAGATTAAAACTTACAACTACTAAGATTAATATGATGAAGAAAAATTTAAAAATAGCGTGCCCAATTTTATGTATTAGTACGGCATGTTTATTGATATCACCTATGACTTTTTCCAAATCATTTCCATACGATGAACGAGGTAGTGTCAGGGTCGATACGATACAAGTTCACCTCATTAATCCGACTGAAGATCAATCCTTAAATCAACGAGTTATTGACCAAGTTCGGAAAAACATCGCAATTTTTCCTGGTGAAAGTATTTCAGAGGAAAAGTTAGATTTTATAACGGCTAGAGTTAGAAATAGTCTTCCATTAGAAAATCTATCCTATGATGCAGAGACTAGCATGGGTGGCGGCTTAAATCTCACCTTAGAAGTAACATTAAATGATAAGCAATCGGTCACAGAAAAAGGTTATTTGATTGATAAAAACAAGAAAACATTACCTTTGCTCTATGATAATAATGGTAAATATCTTAAAGCCAAATTAGAGTTATTAAGTATGTATTATGGCAATAATAATGCTTGGTATGCTCAGCCTGAAAAAATGCTCAACGGAAATCCATTGGTTGATGGAAGTCCAGCAGGCGGAGGTTATGATGATTGGCTAGAAGCTTTTGTTCATACTGGCTTATATGGAATGTATCCTTTAGGTATAAATACTTTTAGTTATGCAGGATTAAGTGCGATAGGTACCTTGTCTACAGGGCAAGAATTGTTTACTGATAAAACTCGGAATCATTTTGCGGTTGAAGATGCATATATTGGCGTTGTAACAGGAAGAACGACGACAACTGGAAATAGAATCGTTTCCAATACTTCCATAGGCCGTCAAAAATTCAGTTTAGGTGATGGCTTACTAATTATTAATACGGCATCAAATGGTTCTGATCGAGCAGCATTACAATCAAATGCTCGTTGGGCTGGTGATCTAGTTTTTCAGTCCCAGCTTCAATATAACAAAACAAAATTTGAATTATTTTATGTAGACCCCGATGAATTACCTCTGATTGATTCCAAAACAAAGATTCAAGGTGTCAATATTCAAACCAATGCTTTTAATGATATAGATGTTGGGGTGAGTTATTTAAAGGTTCCTCATTCAAGTTCTACATATTATTTGTCAGATGGTTCAACTCGAACTCGTGATGGTTTACGTGTAATAGATGGACGCTTTAGATGGCAACCTTTAATAAAAGGTAAGCCTTCTTGGCTTTTTGCAACAGAATATGCGCAACAGTCTCATGAAGATTTCAATATGCGTGCACAGGCGTCTAGTTATGAACTGGCTTATCAATGGTCAGATTTAACGATGTCTCCTTCATTAGGTTATCGCTATGCAAGTTTTTCAGGTGATGATCCAAATACACAACAATATGAAAGATGGGATCCATTATTTTCAGGGGGGAATGGTGAACAATGGGTTCAAGGTGTAAATCATTTTAAGATTGTTCAGAACTCAAACTTAATTACACATCGTTTACAGGCACGCTTCAAACCTAATCCAAAAGTAGAAATCGTCCCACAGTTTTGGTTATTTAGAGCAGATTCAAAATTAAACTTAGGGGGTAACCCAGCTTTGTCATTCATCGATTCAAAGGATTATGGTAGAGAGTTTAATGTTTCTGCAAAATATTATTATTCAAGAAATTTGTATATTCACGGTCAATTGGCCTATACCCAACCTGGCGATGCGGTAAAAAATGCATTAGGTGATGGAGTCAAAGATTGGTGGAGCTCTATGCTTTTTGTTCGTTACGCATTTTAATCAATTTACTATCATTATTGAGGAAATTTCCATGTTTAAGAAAAAAGTAAAAGCAGGATTTGCATTTAGCTCAGCATTGTTATGTTCAGCCCTTGTCACTAATGTTTATGCGATTGATGTGCAATCTATCTCAGATCAATACTTTACAAAGGATCGTTTTAAAGGAAAAACTTTATTAATTACTGGCGGTGCGAGGGGGATTGGAAAGGCATCCGCAATTCGTGCATCGAAAGAGGGGGCGAATATTGTAATTGCAGATGTATTGGCTAAGGAAGGGCGAGAGACTGTTGCTGAAATTCAGAAAATGGGTGGTAGTGCTATTTTTGTACAAGCTGATGTAAGTAAAACACCTGCATGTAATATGATGGTGGAAGAAACAATTAAGAAATACGGGCAAATAGACGGTGTGTTAAATGCAGCAGGGGTTATGGATGCTGTACCACCAGATGCTGAGGTAAATGTTGAAAAGCAAAAAAAAGAGTTATTTGCTCCTATACATGAAGCTACGGATGAATATTGGAACCAAACTTTAGCAGTGAATGCAACGGGAATGTTTTGTTCATTACGTTCTGAATTAAAGCAAATGGTGAAACAAAATAAAGGTGGAGCAATTGTAAATATTGGTTCGATTGCTGGATTGACGGGGTTGGCTGGAAATCCTGCATATGTTGCAAGTAAGCATGCGGTTACTGGTCTCACTAAAAATGCTGCAATTGATTATGCACCCTATGGAATCAGAGTAAATTCAGTAAATATGGCTGCTACAGAAACAGCAATGACAGATGCAGCCTTTAAAAAAGTAGCTACTTTACAAAAACAACGAGCAAAAAATCCTGAGTTAGCAAAAATGCCAAATACTGCTATGTTAAAGACACAAAGTCTTCTCATGTTTGCCGATTCCAAACATAGAATGTCTACGCCAGCAGAACAAGCTAGTGTTATATTATTTTTGCTTTCAGACGAAGCTTCAAATATTACAGGAGCGACATGGGCCACTGATGGTGGATGGACTACTTATTAAAAAGTTTTTGAATACTTTGAGAGTAAATGTGTACATGTGGAGTTTTATACACGTTTTGTTTGGTAGTTATATATTTTAAACCGACTAAAAATGTGTATAATGCTCTCCACTTGTTGGCTTTGCTCTGATCTAAGGGTCTCGGTGAGTCAAAAGAAATGGTCTGTTGTGGTATTGATCTGCGAGTGTTAACACTCTGCTTTCCTCATTTTGAGAGTGATCAATTGCGATAACAGCTTAAGCCTTTCTTACTAAATAGGAGCATCGACCATGCGCGCCGATATTCACCCTAAATACGAAAAATTAGTTGCTACTTGCTCATGCGGTAACGTAATCGAAACTCGTTCTGCACTTGGTAAAGAAACTCTTTATCTTGACGTATGTTCAGCTTGCCACCCATTCTATACTGGTAAACAAAAGAATGTAGATACTGGTGGTCGTATCGACAAATTCAAACAACGTTTCTCTGGTATGTCACGTTCTATCAAACGTTAATATCGAGAAAACAAAAAACGGGCGATATGCCCGTTTTTTATGCTTTAGTTTTATTAAAGTATTTTGAAATCGATTGTGTACAAAACCTTATTGGTCTTGTACGTCAGTTAAACGATCAAGTTTCTTCTGAAAGTAGTTACCTTGTAAGAAGCGGGCTTCGACATTCCATGCATTCGCAAACAAACTCATATCATTAAGTTCGGTGAGTACAATCTCAACTTGCTTTTGAGCAATAAAATGAAGAATTTTCTCTTGTAGAATTGCCATTTCTTTTTCAGATCCTAGCATTTTCGCCAATTTGCGATGGAAGCTTAAATACTGCGTGTCGATCTGTTGAAGAATTGAGTCACTATAAAGAGAATCACCAAAGTTACGAATAGAGATCTCAGCACCGTGTTGACGAAGTGATGCAATCAGAGGTTGAGCCTGTGATAAATTTTGCTGAAGAGCTTGCTCTGAGAATTGCAGAATTAATGGATGAGCTTGTTTGCTTCCAATAATTGTTAATAATTTAGCAACCAATTCAGATAATTTTCTGTCATTCAATAAAATATGATGGTTCAGATTAATAATTAATTTAGCTTTTGGATATTGGGTAATGAAGTTATGCAATTGCTTACAGGCTTCTACTAATACCCAACGGTCTAACTGAGCCGATAATTCATGATCATCTTTTAGATCACTAAGATCCATCAAGTCTAACCATTGATTATTATGAATAATACCGCCAGATACTTCATAGGTATGAGTGAATTGATCTTGTTTATCATAAAGCTGCTGGTATTTTAGATGTATATCACCCTTATCTAATTTGTTTCTGAGCTCTTGTAAAAGATTGACTTCCATCGATATTGAAATTTTATCAGTTGTCAGGCTAATATCACTGTCAATGGATGCATTTTTCAATAGTGGTAGTGCATGCGTAAATGCTTGGGAAATGATTTTCTCAAAATTAGCATCATCTAATATTTGTTGGTCTAGTTCTTGATAACCCAGTTTTAAATGTAATGGGAAAGTGTGGTTTTCAGTGACCAATAATTGAGGTTTTTGTAAACTATTCAAACCTATAAGCAAAGAGTTTAAAACTGTTTTTGATTCAGCTTGAATAAGCCCAACATACAAAGCCGTTTCTATTTGATAAATTGGAACATTGACTTGTTCTTTAATGAAATTTGCAATATTTGAAAAATAAGCTTTAGTTCCACGCCAGTCAGTTTGAAAAACTTCGTTTGGACAATTATTCAGGCTAAATAAGATTAGCGCATTTGCATTCGCTGGGTGATTTGCTAAATTGCGATTAATTTGTTGCAGTGCTGAAGTGATACCAGAGGCTTTTTCAGTTTGTACTGAAGTAGTCGTGGCAGTTGCTGCTGAAACAACAGTTGATGATGATTCACATTCAATATTCAGTTGTATTTCATCATCATTACCAGAGGGTAAGAACTCAACATGTAAAGGATTATTCTTAACCATTGGATTTTGGGTGCGAATTTCAAAGCGTGCTTGTTCGAATAAGCCTTGGGAAATTCTTTTAAAGCTTAATTTAAACTGGCCTAAATCTTCAGGTTGTAAAATATCAAGTATTGGTAAGCCAATGACGTCGTCTTCGCTGTCGAAACCAAATAGGTGAGCATATTCAGCATTCGCCTTGATATGAATACCTTCTTGTAGAATTGCAACTGCTTTATGTGTTTCAGCAACAAGTGATTGGGCTTGTGTTTGAGCTGCCTCTAATTCGGTAAGTAAACGGTGCTCTGCTTGTACTAAACGACTGAATGAAAGTGATCTAATAATACTGATATAAAATTCTTCTGGCGCCTTTAAGTTCACAACATCATAAATACCTTTATGAATGTAATTTTGATATAGCGCTGAATTATAGTCATCTGGCTCAAGCAGTAGAATGGGTAAACTTGGTTGTGCTGATGCATGAATAAGAGAAAGTGTTTGTTCGATTTTTAGATCGTAAGCACGTCCAAAAATTACAATGTCCCAAGGCAAATTCAGTTGTTTTTCAAAAGTTTTTAAGTCATCAAGTAAAATAGCCTGTACTTGATGTTCTTGCTGCGCAAAAAGCTCTAAAACTTGATTATACCTTAATTGGTTATCATCAATAATGAGTAAGCGCGTTTCAGTTCGTTTCAACTTTTTAGAGAGTAAAGAATTTCTCACTTCAATGCTTCCCATAAATCTTGGTCATTTGTATCCATATTTTTTTGCGCAATAAATTTATTAAGAACGGGTTGTTCTTCTTCATTAAGTAGTTCAAAGTCGAATTGAACAAAACTTTGGGTAATTAGTTGTGCAGTCAACAGATACACTTTTACTTCCTCTTTCCCTAATCTCAAATAAACAGCTTGCTGTTCGCGAAAAATTTGCGAGCCTGGCAAAATTATTGTTGTTTTAGTTTCATCTAAATTTTGATTTTTTAAAATAAGCGCAGGGTGATAATTACTAATATGACGATCTGCTTGTACACGAACTGCACAAGGGAAAATTTCTTGCGCTAAAACCTCTAAGCCTAATTCTAAACTTTTTTCACTTGATTGCTTTAACCAACGAATTACACCGCCGCGCCAATGTCCATGAGAGGTTTCTTTTACAAGAATATATTCACCTGTTCTTAGATTTTTTGGTGCTTCGGCTGACCATTTAATTCGATAACCATTGACACTAATATCTAAAATATCTGCTTGATAAATTGCTTTATTTTCTCGGCTTAAACGCTGAATTGAGGATTCTTGATTTCCAGAAGAATCTTTTTTATCCCAAGTCGATAGAAATTTTGATTCACTTTGTAGTCCATACCCGTGTTCTAAGAGTAATGTTTCACCAAAGTTTTTTGCTTTGGATAAATAGAAATGGGCAGTTAAAAGTCCAAAACAAATATGTAGTTGAGCTGAATATTCATAGCGTTCATGGCGACGTTCCGCCGTAGATCCTAAAATCGTCTGAACGTGGAATTTTAGAGCGGGTGTGAGGTAAATTTTTTCATTCTTAGAAATATATTCAGCATTTTTATGTAATGTTGCTGTCACATGATCAAGTAAACCGTTTGTACTAATAAAGATATTAGGATTAAATCCTGAACTTTGTTTTTTGTTATATATTGGCGGATGATCTTTAGTTGTATCAACAACGTATTTAGTTAAATCAGTCTCTTTCGATAAGAGTTGTAGCATTTTGGCCCAGTCAAAACTGCATTGAAACAGAGCTTGAATTTCTGTTTGACGAATTTGATTGGTATTAAAAATATCCATCAAAATTAATTGAGCATAAGCCTGAGCAATATTATTCAGGCTATTTGGCTTAGTTTGCGCCTGTTCGATAGTCACGTGATGATACTTATGTGTCACTGCTGCATCGTACAATTGATGTGCAATGAGCCACTGTCCTGCAACAGGTTCACTATATAACATGTGTTGTTGATAAAGGAGCTGCGTAAGCTGTTGTAATGCTTGGAAGGTTGCAAGTGTTCTAGCAGTATGTAAATTTTTCTTTTGGTTCAATGCAAAAATAGAAAATTTTTGATTTTCCAATTGTTCGCTACTGCGACGAACAATATTGATATAAATAGCCGCAAAATAGCAGCGTAACAGCATCGCCAGTTCAATAATGTGCTCATTACGATCTGAACTGATTACACCCTGATTAAAAAAGTTTTTCTCTAGGCTACCTAAAATATTTTCAATCGTTGGATGTAAGGTCTGAATGAGATCAAAGCGTAATGTTTCTGAACAATCTAATTCACAAAGCTCTAATAAGGCTGCAAACAATGCTTTTGAAGTATCACCCAACTGCATAATTGAGAGGGTTGAAATCCATTCTGTTAAACTTTTTGCGTTTGCATCACAAAAACTGAGTTTATCCCGTCTTAAAACAGTGGGAATTTGAAAAATATCCGAAAATGCATTATTCATCATTGTAATCAATCTCAGAACGTTTGAACCCCAAAAAGCGGTGTTTTATTTTTTTCGCCCGCAATTTCCCTGACGAGTTTTGGAACTAAATATCCAGGTAAACTCGCTAATACATCACTGTATATATGATCTATCTCTGAAGATCTTAAGTCAAAATGTTGAGCACCTTTTACTTTATCCAATACATGTAAGTAATAGGGCATAACCCTCGCTTCAAATAATCGATAACTTAGATCAGTTAAAGCTGTTGCAGAGTCATTCACACCTTTAAGTAAAACTGCCTGATTTAACACAGTAATATGATGTAATGATAACTGTAATAACTTTGAACACGTGAAATCATCAAGTTCTGAAGCATGATTTGAGTGTATCACTACTACAATGCGTAGCCTACTGTTTTTTAAAATAGAAATAAGCTCTTCATTGATACGATTGGGAATAACAACAGGAACTCGTGAATGGATTCTCAATATTTTGAGTTGAGGTAAAGATTCTAATCGCTCTATCCAAAGTGCTATTTTTCGATTAGATAAAGTTAAAGGATCGCCCCCACTGAGAATGATTTCATTGATGGCAGGGTTGTCCTCAATATATTGTTTTATATTTAGCCAATCATCATTTTTTGGTAAATTTTCTTGATATGGGAAATGGCGGCGGAAACAATAACGACAGTGAATTGCGCATGCGCCTGTTAAGGTCAGTAAAAAGCGAGATTGGTATTTGTGTAAGACACCAGCCATTTGATTGGCTGCTTCCTCACCTAATGGGTCAGTAACAAATTCAGGATGTTCTTCAAGTTCAAGATGGTGTGGTAAAATCTGTAATAGCAAAGGATCAAATGGATCCCCAATACGCATTTTTCCGACGAATGCACGTGGAACGCGTAATTTAAACTGTTCAGAGGCAAGTATTGCCCCTGATAATAATTGCTTGGTCGATAATTCAAGCAGATTTAACAGCTCTAAAGGATCAGTAATTAGATCACTGAGTTGTGATTGCCAGTTTTGCTCTTGATGTAAATAGTTTATCATGCCATACGTTAAAATAGTGATAGCCTAAGCTGTGCGCGTAGTCTAGCACTAATAGATTTGAGTTTTAAGTTTGGAGTGAGCCTTTCATGGCCTATTATTCTACAAATGATTTTAAAGCAGGCCTTAAGGTTATGCTTGATGGCAACCCATGTTCAATCATGGAAAATGAATATGTAAAACCAGGTAAAGGTCAAGCATTTAACCGTGTGAAATTACGTAACCTTCGCTCAGGTAAAGTATTAGAAAAAACTTTCAAATCAGGTGACTCTTTAGAAGCGGCTGATATTGTTGAAGTTGAAATGGATTACCTTTACAACGATGGTGAAATGTGGAATTTCATGGATCCTGTATCTTTCGAGCAAATCGCTGCTGACAAAACAGCAATGGGCGATGCTGCGAAATGGTTAAAAGATGATTCTAATGAAAAATGTACGATCATGTTGTTCAATGGTGTACCTTTAAACGTTAATCCACCAAACTTTGTAGTTTTGAAAATCGTTGAGACTGATCCAGGTGTACGTGGTGATACTTCTGGCGGTGGCGGTAAGCCAGCGAAACTTGAAACAGGTGCAGTAGTACGTGTTCCATTATTTGTTCAGCAAGAAGAAAGTGTTCGTGTTGATACGCGTACAGGTGATTACCTAGAGCGCGCATAATCGTAAAATGAGTAGCAATACTACGTAAGCTATACGATTATCGAAGGGATGATTAAACAATCATCCCTTTTTTTATGCCAAAGTATTAGATAAATCATTTTTAATAACAGATAGACTTACAAAGATATTTCTTCTAAAGAAAATATAGAAAGGGAAATCCAAAACTACAGCTTATGTATTTGAGAGGTTCTGAATGGAGACAGTACAAGCAAAGTCGACGCTATCCTCAAAAATTCTGTGGAGTTTAGTTGCCATCATTGGTGCAATTTCATTTGGAATTTTGGCGGTAAGTCGTGGAGAGCATGTTAATGCAGTTTGGCTCGTTCTTGCCGCGGTTTGTGTTTATAGCATTGCATATCGGTTCTACAGTTTATTTATTGCAACAAAAGTCTTTGAATTAAATCCTAAACGCTTAACACCAGCACATCGTTTGAATGATGGTCTGGATTATGTGCCCACTAATAAATACGTTTTATTTGGACATCACTTTGCTGCTATTGCAGGTGCAGGGCCTTTGGTTGGTCCAATTCTCGCAGCGCAAATGGGTTACTTACCAGGCACCATCTGGCTTTTGGTCGGTGTGGTGATTGCAGGCGCGGTACAAGATTTTCTGGTGCTATTTATCTCAACTCGGCGTGATGGTCGCTCTTTGGGTGAAATGGCAAAGCAGGAGTTAGGTACTTTCGCAGGTGTTATCGTGATGTTGGGTACGCTCGGTGTCATGATTATTATTCTTGCGGTACTTGCATTGGTTGTCGTAAAAGCTTTGGCGCATAGTCCGTGGGGGGTGTTTAGTATCGCAGCAACCATCCCAATTGCATTATTCATGGGCATATACATGCGTTATCTACGCCCAGGGAAAATTGCTGAGGTTTCGATCATTGGTTTTGTGCTAATGATGGCGGCGATTGTTTTTGGTGGTGATGTAGCAAAAGACCCTTACTGGGGGCAATTGTTCACCTTAACTGGAACTCAACTGACTTGGGCACTCATCATTTATGGCTTTATTGCGTCAGTATTGCCTGTGTGGTTATTGTTAGCGCCTCGTGACTATCTATCAACCTTCCTTAAAATTGGTGTAATTGCTGGTCTGGCGATTGGAATTATCTTTGCAATGCCTGAACTCAAAATGCCTGCGGTGACTCATTTTGTCGATGGTACAGGTCCTGTATTTGCAGGTAGCTTATTTCCATTTCTATTTATTACCATTGCTTGTGGGGCGATTTCTGGTTTCCATGCCTTGGTATCTTCAGGGACAACACCAAAGTTGGTTGATAATGAAGTCAACATTCGTATGATCGGTTATGGTGGCATGTTGATGGAATCATTTGTCGGTATTATGGCAATGATCTGCGCAACCGTACTTGATCCGGGAATTTATTTTGCGATTAATGCGCCTGCTGCCGTCTTAGGTACAAATGTTGATACTGCGGCGGAAGCGGTAAGAAATCTTGGTTTTGTGGTTAGTCCTGAAATGCTTACTGTACTAGCACAAGAAGTAGGCGAAAGTTCAATCCTTTCTCGTACTGGTGGAGCGCCAACTTTTGCGATTGGTATGGCTCATATCATTTCGGAAATTTTCAATAGTCGTGCAATGATGGCATTTTGGTATCACTTTGCCATTTTATTTGAAGCATTATTCATTTTGACTGCAGTGGATGCAGGAACACGCGCTTGTCGCTTCATGGTACAGGATACCGTCGGGATTGTTGTGCCTGCAGTAAAACAATCTGGTTCTTTTTTTGGAAATCTAGTCGGAACTTTTGTTGCAGTTGCAGGGTGGGGCTTCTTCGTGTATCAAGGCGTAGTCGACCCTCTTGGTGGTATTAATTCTTTATGGCCATTATTTGGAATTGGAAATCAAATTCTTGCTTCAATGGCATTGATCTTGGGCACGGTTATTTTATTCAAGATGAAGAAAGAGAAGTATGTTTGGGTAACGATTGTTCCAACGATTTTTCTATTTATTACTTCCATGACAGCGGGTTGGCAAAAGATTTTTCACGAAAACCCGAAGATTGGCTTCCTTGCTCAAGCGAATCGTTTCTCTGATGCAATTGCACGTGGAGATGTTCTTGCACCTGCGAAGTCAGTTGCTGAAATGCAGACGATTGTGTTGTCGAATCAGATTAATGCAGTACTTTGTGGATTCTTTATGATTGTTGCAATTGTTATGATTATTGCCTCAATTGGAATTATTCGTCGTGCTTTACAAAGCCCTGTCCCAACAGTAAATGAAGCACCTGCTGTATTTACTGAAACTGCAATGACAGCAGAAACAGTGAGGGGAAAGTCGTGATGGATTTTAAAATTGCTCGGCAAGGAAGTGCTGTGATTGTGAAGATTATTAAATTCACAATCATGTCGCAAAAACACTTGCTTTTATCTCCGAAGAATTGGTCTCGTATTGCAACTTTATGGCAAAACTTGCAAAAAAGTTTTCGTTTGATGGTGGGTGTGCCTGATTATGAAAACTACGTAAAGCATATGCAAGCGCACCATCCAGATTTAACGCCAATGGATGCTAAGACTTTTTATCGTCATTGTATCGATGCGCGTTATCCATCATCAGGTGGGAATTTGAAAAAATGTCCTTGCTAGAAGTCATTTGATTTCTTTGAAAAAAAACTAAAACAGTGTATGTTGAATCATGCACTGTTTTAGTTTGGGGATTGCGTTATGTGGGGCATGGAAAAAGCTTCTATTCAAGAAAAACAACAAAAAAATCAAGAAGTAGAGCAAAATATTAAAAATTTTACTCAGAAAATCGAACGTTTTTTGGTTGAAGTGAATCAACTTATTTTAGATAAACCACAACAAACTAAATTAGCGCTGACCTGTTTATTGGCAGGTGGCCATGTATTGTTTGAAGATTTACCGGGATTGGGTAAAACGACTCTAGCCAGTGCCTTAGCTCGTCTAGCAGGGCTGCATTTTCAGCGGATTCAATTTACCAATGACATGTTGGCGAGTGATGTCATTGGGATCAATATTTTTAATCAAAAAGAACATTTGTTTGAGTTTAAAAAAGGTCCAATTTTTACTCAGATATTGTTGGCAGATGAGATCAATCGTTGTAGTCCAAAAACACAGAGTGCATTACTTGAAGCTATGGAAGAAGGTGCGGTCACTGTTGATGGAACACATTATGACTTACCGCAACCATTTTGGGTCTTAGCAACGCAGAATCCACTATTTCAAAGTGGAACTTATGCTTTGCCTGAGTCACAACTTGACCGTTTCTTGATGCGTTTGTCGCTTGGTTATCCATCTCGCCAAGCTGAAAAACTACTGTTACAGCAAAGCTCACGTCAGGTTTTAATTCATCAATTAGAAGCGGTATTTACGCAAGTTGATATTTTGCAATTACGTGAATTGGCAAAACAGGTTTTTTTAAGCGATGCTGTGCTCAATTATATTTTAGATTTGGCTGCTGAAACACGTAAACAACGTCATGGCTTATCTACACGTGGAGTATTGGCATTAAAAGCTGCTGCACAAGCTTATGCACTGGTTGAAGGTCGTAGCTTTGTAACCACTGATGATGTGCAAACCGTTTTTGTTGCCGTGGTTGCTCATCGTTTAAGTTTAGGCGAAATAGAGGTAAAACAAATTTTGCAATCGGTTGATGTCTTATAGTTGAGATTGGCTTATGCAAAGGATTCAGCAGTGGATTGCGAAACGCTTTCAGGTTAATGGGACTAAAACCCTGTTACAGAAAGATGTTTTGGTTTTTATTTATAAGCAAGGATTTCTATATCTCGTTCTGATTCTAATTACTTTTATTGCAGGGATTAACTATGCAAATAATTTGATTTTAGGTTTTTGTTTTCTAATCAGTGCAATTTTATGTATCAGTTTTTACCTCACATTCAAGCAATTGCATGTTTTACAAATTGATCTGATTGCAGCTGAAGTTGGGCAAGTCGATCAGCCTTTAATTTTAAAACTTCGCTTTAATCAGCCATCGGTAATGACCCGATATTTACGTATTCATTGGCTGCAACAAGAACAATTAATTTATTTAGATCAGCAACAACAGACCTTCGAACTGGCTTTTTTTCCGCAGCAGCGTGGTTTATTTGACTTTGGTGCAATGAAAATTTATTCGACCTATCCTTTAGGTTTGGTGCGAGCGTGGACTTATTTATATCCAAAACAAAAAGTGTGGATTGCACCTAAAGCGTATGATTGGCAAAAAGAACATAAAAATCAGCCAACCAATGCGAACGATAGTTTAGATGAATTTAAGGAGCTTAGGGCCTTTCAACAAGGTGATTCTTATCAAAATGTAGCATGGAAGCAAGTTGCTCGAGGACAGGGCTTTTTTATCAAAATGTTTGAAGCTCAAGCCAATCATCAACATTTAGAAATTGATTATCAAAAAATTCCTGCGCAAAGTCATGAGGAAAAATTAAGCTTTATGATGGGATTAATTGAGCAATGTGAACAACTTGGTGATGATTATGCATTGATACTGCCGCATGCAAGATTAGAAAGTGGCCAGGGGCAGATACAGCTTCTTCAAGCAAAACTTCTACTTGCACAGGCCTAAGATCATGACCAAACAAATCTATTTTTGCATTTTAGCTGTATTGGCATTTGTATTAATTGGGCAAGTGGCTTTTATTCCTGTGACATTGAGCGGGTTGTGGGGCGTTATTTGGCTTACATTGGTATGGCGATATAGAAAACAAAAAATTTCACCATTTCCACGCTTATTTTTAGTTTTTTTCTCTTTATTATCTTTAGGTCTTATTTATTTAAATTATCAAACTTTACTGGGAGTAGAAGCGGGAGTTGCTTTTTTAAGTACGTGTTTATTTGCGAAAAGTTTGGAAGCCAAGAATACCCGTGATTTACTGATCGTATTTAATTTTGCTTTATTTGTTAGTGCGAGTTTATTGTTACATAGTCAGGCATTTTGGATGGCTGCCATTGTTTTTTCAGCATTTGTGATGTGCTTGACAGGATTATATCGGATTCAAATCGGTCTATTTAACCATCATCAATTATCCTCAAATCAGTTAAAAAATGATGTTCAACAAATTCTAAAATTTGTCGGAATTGCGACTCCATTCTTTATTATATTATTTATTTTCTTTCCTCGCTTGCCACCACTTTGGATGATTCCAATTCAAGGTAATCATGCGACTACTGGTATTACTGATCAGATGTCACCAGGAGATATTGCGCAATTATCACAGTCTTCAGCTTTAGCTTTTCGTATTATAGCAGACATGAAGCAGTTACCAAATAGACAAGAGTTGTATTGGCGTGCTCTTGTGTTGGACGAATATGACGGTAAAACTTGGACCAGTAGTTTTTATAATCAACAAATTAAAGAAGAAAATGTAAATTCGAGCAGAGTAGCTTATCAATATTTAGCTGCTGATGAGCAAGCAAACTGGATTATGGGGTTGGAATACTCGATTCCACAAGAACGTTATTTACAATTGTATCAAGATAATAGTATACGACCATCAAAGTTGATTAAACGTAATCAACCCATACAAATGTTTTGGTTAGGACGAACATCAATACCATCTAGTTTGCTATCGCCACGTCAAATTGAACTTAATACTCAATTTGATCATGATCGTGATCAGAAAGCCCAAAAATTGGCCAATCAGCTGTTTGAACAAGGTAACAAACAACCAGAAAAATATATTCAACTTGTCTTGAATTGGTATAGAGAGAATAATTTTGTTTATACATTAGTACCAGGATTACTAGGTGGAGATCATATAGATCAATTTCTATTTACTAGTCGTAAGGGCTTTTGTGAACATTATGCTTCTAGTTTCGTGATGCTGATGCGCTATGCAGGGATCCCTGCCAGAGTTGTAACTGGTTATCAGGGAGGGCAATTTGCACTAGATGGAGAAAGCTGGGAGGTACGCCAACTTGATGCACATGCATGGAGTGAGGTGTATCTAGATGGGAAATGGAAAAGGATCGATCCTACAGCAATTATCGCTCCGCAACGGATTGACACAGGAATGCAAGATTATCTAACCCAAGATCAAACAATTTGGGGAGATGCACAAACTCAAGCATGGCGCTTACAGCAATTTAAATTTTTGAAAAATATGCGTGTTTGGAGTGACTATTTAAGTTATCAATGGCAGTCCAAAGTTGTTGGTTATGATGCAGATAAACAAAAAAATTGGTTGTCTCGCTTGGGGCTAGATTCTAGTTATAGCTTGGCGTTTGGATTAATTATAGCTATTGGTACGATTTTGTTTTTTTATATTGGTATTTATTGGTGGAAGAATCTAAATCAAAAAGAGAATTATGAAAAAGCAGTATTATCATTCCAAAAGAAATTGCCTACAACATTACATAAGCAACCAGCAGAAACATTTAAAGTGTGGATTCAACGCTTATCTAATCAAGTAGATGATCCTCATGCATTTGGTCAAGTTACTGTGCTGTATGAAAAAATTGTATTCATGGAGCAAAATAATAGTTCTAATATAAAAGAGTTTAAAATATTGCTTAAAGACTGCACGATTGCACTCAAGCAATCTCAAAAAAACTTGTGAAGCTGATTAAAAATGAATATCATGCTCTCATTCTAGGTGTATAGCTCAGTTGGTTAGAGCGCTACGTTGACATCGTAGAGGTCTCCAGTTCGAGTCTGGATATACCTACCAAGATTTATCAAAGACTTATAAGCGAATCAGCAGCTTATAGGTCTTTTTTATGCTTGTATGTTGTGTTTTATTCTTTGCATTATTGGAATTTTTGGTAAAAAATGGCTATATTTCCTAGCTATTTGCGACAAATCTGCGACGAGATGAAGATACCCAAACCAAGAAAAAGAGGTGAAACTTATACAATAACTGTTTCATATCAAAGCAGAAGATATTACTGCACTCGTGATACAGCATCTGAATGTGAACAGTGGGCTGCTCTAAAATTATTAGAATTGAAAGCACAAACTAAAATTGAAAATGGTGAATTAAAACCAAAGTTTTTGTTTAGAGACCTGAATACCAAATATTATCAGGATGTTGGTCAACGCAATCCCTCGAAATCATCACGGGAATGGATCAAAGGACAATACAATAACTTTGAGATGAAATTCGCTGCATTAGCACAGAAATCGATTTATGACATTTCACCTAAAGATCTAACGTTATGGCGAAATAAGCGTTTAACTGAAGTAGGTGAAAATACTGTACTTAAAGAGATCTCGCATTATAGTGCTATGTTTACTTTCGCCCAGAAAGAGTTATTTCTTCTGAATGAAAATCCTTGGATGCAAATAACGAAACCTAAAAAACCTAGATCTCGTGATCGTCGAATACATCCATCTGAAATAGAATTGATTTTAAAAGTTTTAGATTATGAGTATGGCAGACAACCTGTTTTGTCGCAGCATTTTGTCGCTTGGGGGTTCTTGTTTGCTATTGAGACAGCGATGCGTCGAGGTGAAATTTTGGCTATGGAAAAGAAAGAAATCTTTGATGGCCATGTTCATATTCCTAAATCTAAGAATGGTGATGCACGAAACGTTCCTTTATCTGAGGAAGCTAAAGCTTTATTGGAGCTCATCAAACATGATGGTCGAAAAATCATTCCGCAATCGGAAAATGCATTTCGGTTGATGTGGGAAAAGAGAAAAAAGGCGATTGGTCTAAATGATCTTCACTTTCATGATACAAGACATGAAGCGATCACAAGGATGGTTCGGGTTAGAAAGCTTAAAGTTGAGACTTTAGCGAAGATAACAGGGCATAAGAAAATAGATGTTCTAGTAAATACTTACTACAATCCAAACGCTGAAGATTTAATAGAAGCATTTAACCGTTAAATATAAGCCCGCGCAAAGCGGGCATTTTTTTAGTTCTTTCTTTTGGGTCCACGTCTGATTTTGCTATTTTTCAAGATTGCATCTGGATCATATAGGTGTTTGCCATTACTACCTTTATTGATGGGTGCACATTTTTTTCTAATAGTTTCATCGGATAAACTGTATTTGGAGACTAAGTCTGCAACAGTGACTAGTTTTTTCTTTTCAAGAGTTAATGCAGTAACGATTCCACCAAAAATTACTTGTCCAAGCACTAACTGTGGCGCTGAATCAGCTTCTATAGTTACGATGTATTTAGGCATCATATTCTCCTAAACAATCAAAATCTGAAGCTGAGACTTGAATGTTGTTGCTACTAATAAAAGTATACATTTCCGCATTAAATATAATTCTTTTCATTTTTTAAGCCTTGTCATTTCATTGATTCAGATAAAAAATAAACAGCTCCGCAAAATGATGAGCTACTGATAATAATGGTGGCTTGGGTCATATTCATCATTTTTTTGTTCCTGGTTGTTTAACTTGATGTGGGTTGTTGAATATCCAACACTTAACGGTTCGATCGCTCTGCAGCGGATTCGTATCAGTGTGATCACCAATATTTTTGACTTCATCGGCAGGGTATTTAGAGGATCGGATTGATTTGTTTGCTTCGACAAATTTGTAGCGTTTACTAGTACGCAGTAGCGTTCGCATTTCATTTACATCAGGTAATGCCTGAAAGTTTTTCGCAGCGACTTTGTAGACTTCATTCAAATTGATTGCGATATGTGCCTCCGTTGGTTCGTAATGATTAAGATGAAAATGCGAGGTTCGGATACTGTTGAGGTATTCATAAGCATCCCAAAACTGTTGAACAAAGATGTGATCCAAGCCGATTTCATCGACTCGACGACGAGCCATGTTTTCAAGCATGGTTTTAGAATTTTGGATCTCAGTTGCACTGATTTCCTTTTTAAAGACGTGTTCTGCTAAAGCATCGATCATGGCTGAGACTTGGGCATGGCAGAGTGCGATACGGACGTGGGTAATACCTTTGGCATGGAAGTCCGCTTCGATCTGTTTGAGGTTGTTGCTGTAGGTCTCTAAAATTTTCTTTTCGTGTTTCAAGCAATACGTCATATAGGTGCATGCATCTTCTAATGACATTTGCGTCAATCGAGTTGCAATGTTTTTCTTTTCTAGGCTGTGACCTTTAGTATCGACTGAGATATGTAGGGTACGTGAAAGGATGGCTTCCGATGCTTGGATTGGGGTGTTTTGGCTGATCATGACAGCAGCTCGGAATGGTGGTTCGTATGTTTCATTACCTGCGGTTTTTAAGCCTTTACTGCGAATTGCACGACCGTTAAAGGCATCTTTTAATTCGTCCCATGAGAACTTGGCTTTTTGAGATCCAGTCTGATCGTTACGGTCGCCCTCTATGAGTACGATCGGCATATTTGAGGTTTGGGCAAAGTTACGATAAATCGCCACTGAGGTTGATTTGTTTGGGTCAAAGCCTTCATAGGATTCACGGCCACTGAATTTCCATAGCATTTCGATGAGTGTGGATTTACCTGAACCAGCTTGGCCAACCAGTTCAAAGAAAGGGTAAGACGCATGCATCGCTCGGATCTGTTCAGCGAAATATGAGCCTGTCCACCAAGCTAGAAGAATTAAACCGGTTTCGCTATTTAGGGCGTAATAGTCACGCCACCATGTTGGCTTGAATTCCTTTTTAGGATTTAAATGAATGACTGGTGTTGCAGCTAAGGTTTTGATTTCTTTTTTGTTAGTCTTGAAGAAATCATGTTCGTTCTTGGGGATAACTTGCCCTTTATGCACAGCATATTGGTCAAAGATATAGACATCGTGTTCTTTGCTATAGCCAATAAAATCAATGGTTTTGACTTCACGTAAACGTTCCGTTTTACGTTTGATAAAGGTTTCGAGCTGTTGGTCTGAACCTGTCCACATCGCACCTGATAAAACACCCATAACACGGGGTTTAAATTTGCTACGTGAGGAAATATGTTCGGGTGTGAACGTGGCTTTCACTTCGCCCCACGGGGATTGGATATGAAAGTAATACCAACTCTCGTCGGTAATTTCGTTGCGTTGGAAGTACAGCGGATCTAACTGAGCGTTGCAGATCTCGACGACTGAAGAACTGTTTTTGAGTGACTGTAAACGTATTTCTTCTTCAGTCAGGATTGAACCTTGGGCCTGCTCGGTGGCTTCCATAACATTATTGAACTTTTTAAAATCCAGTTCCCACCAGTAGGTGCGGAAAGCATGGTTAAAGAAAAACTTTGCAAGGCTGTTGTTGTAATAGTTGTAGATCAGTAAGCCTGCTTCTTCAGCAGATTTGGCGATTTGCAGCTTGCCCCAGTGGATATATTTATCCTGGTCTTTTTTGGTGAGCTGTCCGTTTTGGAATAAGTCGTTCCAGTCTTTGCCCACTGGTGGCAGTGCAGCTGTCGATAGCCAACCATCTTCGGTTGCTTGTTCGATTTGTTTAGGTAAGTATTTTTTGCCTGCTTTGTCATTGTCTAATGCCCAAACAAGACGAGGGCGGTCTTTGTTTAGCTCTTTGCAGCGATCAGCAATTTGCTGAAGTAGGCGATTGGGATAGTTGCCACTGTTCATGGTGCTGATACTGAATAGATCAGATTGAGCAAGGGCAATGCTGTTAAATATGCCTTCAGTCAACCAAATGCTGCCTGCATTGCAAAGATCATCTAATGGATGGATCGTCCATGACAGTCCTTTCCATTCGCCAATAAAATTGGCTTTCATACGTCCGAAGCGCTCAGGGCGATCTATAAAGCGTTCCCAATAAATTTTAGGTGCAAGCTCAAAGCGTACTGTTGCTGTGACAAGGCTTTGATTTCGATAGTCACGATATAACTCTTGGGTATAGCGTCCTTTGAGGGGCGCAATATCGAAGCCCCTTGCATGTTGCATATAGGCATCTGCGGAAGCGTTCGGATTTTTCTCAGTCTTTGGAAAATCTTCTGACCAGTCTTTAAAAAGGTCATCACATATATCTTTGATGTGTTCTTCATAGCTGCATTTATTGATCCGTGAACACTTTACAACTTTTGGCGTGATCGCATGGGTATAGGCTTCTTTTTGATTGCACTTTGGGCACACGCCACTACGGTACCATTCGCCCACTTTTTTGAACTTAAATATTTGATTAAGTCTCTCGTCTATTCGACGTTGCAAAATGTCCATGTGTTTCCTAAATCAATTTCATTTGTTTAAGGCGGTTGCGATAGATCTGTGCTTTAGCGAGATCAATTTTGTTTGCCCAATACAAGGCGTTGATTGCGCCTTCGACATAGCATTTTTGGAATTGATCTATTTCGGGTTGCAACTCTAAAGCGAAGAGCTGCATTTCAATTTCTTTTTCCCATGTTTGTTGAAAGATTGAGAGATCAGGTTTTGGTGTCAGGCTGTTATGAATAGTGCGTGTGATTTCGAGATCAGCAGCAAAGCTTGCTAAACAGTCGGGATTTATGCAGCTGACAATGATGTTATGTAGTAATGGTGATGGACGTTTGCGACTGGTCACATGTAATCTGCGCTCGCAATGCGGACAATAGAATCCTATAGATTTACTCATTATTACCCCTAGTGAATCGACCAAGTGATCTGTTGCTCCCGACGACACTCACTCAGTTATGAATTGGATTTATTGATCTAATAGATCTAATTGTTGCTGTGAAATTGGTAAACCAAGCTCTGCCATTTTTTGATGTAGTAATTGGGTGAAGGCTTGTTTTTCGATAGAGGAAGCCATTTGTCGAAGTTTCATAAGGTTCATGAGTTCAGCTGTATCCGTTTTGTTTTTATCTTTTGTGGCGATGCCTTTAGTTTCGTAGTTGTGAATGGCTGTGCTCCATTCTTTTTGGAGTGCTTGGATTTGTTTTGCAGCTTCTTTATTGCCTTGTGCTTTTACTTGGCGAGTATTTACTCGCATGATATAGCTGCGCGCATGTTCAAGTTCAAAGCAAACTGTTTGGTCTTCTGAGGGGGTGCTAGCACCCCCTAGGCCTGCAATTTTTGGCGCATTAATCCATTTTGTGCCATAAAGAATGGCGTTATCTTCTTCTAAAATGGCTTTTTTTGCGCTTCGCCAGTCCAGTCCAATCGCATCTACGATTGGTTTTGCAGGTATGTATTTAATGTTTTCAAAAGTAATGACTGGTAGTGTCATACCGTGAAAGAAAATAATGTCTGTGATTTGTGCTGTTGTTTGCATGTTGTTCTCCCAATTGAAATATTTACAGTCCGTTTCATTTCTTTACTAAACATTTACGCGATTGGCTTCGGAATCTGTGATGAGCCAAAAAGTCGTCTTTTATGATTATTTTGAGTCTGAAGAAGCGGGTTTCGGCAGTTTTGATTCGACCAGAGATTTGATCCATTCATTGAGTGACATATTGGATTTGGCTGCTTCGATGCGAGCCAAGCGACGATTTTCTGGTGTGGTACGAAAGCTGATCTGTACTTCTTTTTGAGACTCTTGAGTCGCCATTGCAGGTTTCCTTTTTATTGACAGTTTTAGACTGTAGTGAAGATAGAACTTTGTTAAGATGGTATATGTTTAAACAGATAATATCCCAATTGGGATATTTAAATAATAGGTATATCCCAAATGGTATATGAAAATACCGATCAAAAGGGTGATCGTATTCGTATTGAGCGATCAAGACTTGATTTATCGCAAAGTGAATTTGCATCCTTAATGAATAAACAAAAGATGGCAGTGTTTCGCTACGAAAAAGGTGAGCGTGTCATGGGGCAAGATGATTTAGAGGCTTTGCATTCAAAAGGTGTAGATGTTTGGTTCTTGCTTACGGGAGAGCGTACTCGACCCGATCTGCTTTCAGACGATGCTAAAGAGCTGTTAAAACTTTGGGATCAGGTTGATCCTGCGCAGCATGCAACTTTGCTGACTTTGGTAAGAAATTTCGCTGAGAGTTTTGGGGCTAAAAAAACCGATTAAACGTTCTTTTGAACGAATGAAAGAAAGTTCATTCGTTCAATATATTTTTAGAATAATAAAAATGTTATAAATACATCAAATTAACAATTTTAAATTTATAAGAGTTAATACATGTATATTACAAAAGTTTTGAGTTACAAAGGGGCATGGGAAAACTTGGAAAAAAAATATCCTAAAGAGTTGGATAATTTTCTATCCTCAATAAATGTAGAAGATGAAGTTTTATATGGGAAATTCTCACTTAATCTCACTTATGATGAATGTACATCTATGCAATTGAAAGTAAGGGATAATCTTGAAAAAATAGGTTGGATTCTAGATTATAATAGAAGTAATAATTCACCTTTTGATGATAGAATTGGCTACGTTGGTGGATTAGGTCATATAAAAAATCGGATTTCAATTAAAGATTTTTTTAATGAAGAAGATACTCTTATATGGGCGATAAAAGATGTTCAGAATAATTTTTCATTAAATAAAATTGATATTGGAATTCAATATGTTTTGGGTTTTGACTATTATGTGAAAGATATATTTTATTTCGATAATATATATAAATTATTAAATGGTTTTAAAGGATTATCACTTGATGCACCATTTTTATTTTTAGAACTTGGTCTTGAAAAAAGTGAAATTGAATTTTATGAGCTTAGCCCAGACTCACTTAAAATTAAAATAGAGCGTTCAATAGAGTTTAAGCCAGAACATTATCAAGCAGGATTAGGCATACTAAACTACTTTGGGACTGTCATGCGGAAAAAGTATCCTGAACAGAATGCTAAAGTCCGTATAGAACAAGACGATAATACTGTTCGTTTAGTTGTCGAATCTGCCAATGGTGATAAAGAAGTTATAGAGCGTGCATTCGATGAGTTTGGTTTAGTGATCCATAGAGATATACAGCCTGAACAGTTTTACGATAATTACTTGGATGTTGCAGAATTAAAAACTAAATTGGGAACCTTTGAATCAGAGTTAAAGTTCCAGCATCAACTTGTTGAAATGAAAGAACATAGAATTATTGAGCTGAAAAAAGATAAAGAGTTTTTAGAAAGTCTTATTGGTCAGGCATTAGTCCGCCCAAATTCACCCATATATATCAATAATCAGCTTACTAATTCGCAGTCTACCGTAATCAATCATAAAGCTGAGATAACCAAGTCAAATGATGACTTAGAGGAGTTGATTGATCTTGCCGATAGTGATGCTTTGAAGAATAAACTTGCCATGATTCAAAACGCTTTAGACAACAATAGAAACTCAGATAATCCTGAGGATGTTAAAGACTCTAATGGTATGAAGAAATTAGCTAAGTTTTTAAAAGAAGCAAATGAAGTGGGTACTGAGGCAAATGATTTAGCTGAAAAAGGTGGCAAAGCTTTGGATCTGATTAAAAGTTTAGGAAGAAGTTATAACAGTATAGCTCAGTGGTGTGGGATGCCCGTTATTCCTAGTGTATTTGTAAAGGAATAATGTCAGGTGGGAATTGATTGGAAACTCCTTGCATCCATAGCAGGTGCTTTTGTAGCTATAATTACATTGTTTCTTAAAAGACATGAAATAACGAGCCTAAAGCATAAAAAAATCTCTGACAGATTAACTTCGAGTATTCAGTACTTTGAAAAGTACTTTGAGAGAGGGCAGACCAATCAACTTGTATTAGATCGAGCTGCTCAGGACCTTGCTAAAAGCCCAAATGTTGACCATAACTTGGTCAATAAGCTTATAGAATTTCACCAGAATTATTTAGTCAATTTTGATCATATGGTTACTTTGTTCGATGATGGCTATCAATTCTTAAATTATAAAAAAGGTCAGACATTTAACATAGAGTCAGATTTATCCATTAAACCACTTTGGTTTCTAACACCAAATTGGAGGCGCATTCTATTTGTTATTGGATATTTTATTTTTGCATCTTCTGGCGCCATGCTTCTTTTATATTTAATAAGTTTGAAAAATGTGCACTTTATAACAGTTCTAATTATGATAATTATATCTTTAGTCCTTATATCTTTAGGTTTTTTATTCTTAATGCTTGAGGATAGAATCAAGCAAGCGAATAATTTTATTATAAAAATTAATGAGGCTAATGCGAAATATAAGGCAATCGATAAGCCTAGAACCATTATTTTGCTGTCAAATAGAAGTAAGCCCTCCTAAGAGGGCTTTTTCTTTACTCTTTATTCATAGAATTTTGAACGAGTCGAACTTGCTCTTGAATAATAAATAATGTTGCAGCGACAGATTCGCCAGTTAATGTGTCGCAATTTTCAGTAGATTCAATAAGTAAAGATAAGTGCTGATCTAATAATGATAATCTTGTTTGTATATCCATGTCATACCCCTTTTGAAAGGTTAAATCCATTATTTATCAGGTCTGTAAGTTCATTGAAAAGTCTCCAACTTATTTCGGTATTTTCCATAATTAAAATGGCTTGAACCGCACTGATATTCAGGTTGTAGGTGTCATGTTTATTGTTGAAATGGTAATCAATATTTTCTCTTAATCGTGACCATATAATGTTGGTTTCGATAAAGGTTTTATATGAGACATCGCACTCTAAAATACGGTGTAATTTTTTAGCACTCACGAATAGCTGTCGTTTGTTTGTCTGCGGATTTTGAACTCGCATGATTAATTTTTCTATGCTCATGGTTCGCCCTCAATCTAGTAAATGGTTTGGAAGTATTTGCTGCGGTGTGTGCCAATGCCATTTGGTAATGTCCAAGCGTGATGATGCGGACGCGACATAGGCGCAGATCATTTTGGCGTTGTGTGCCCATATTTCGAGGAGCGGTTCGGTATGGGTGATGTCGAGTTTTAAGTGGCGTAATTGGTTGTAGAGCTTGCGTTGATTGTCAGGTAGTTTCGACAATTGTTCAGGCGTGGCAGGTGGGTTTTGCGGTGTTGCTGTGCCTATGATTTTATCTTGTTGTGGTGTAGGCGTAGGTTTTGGTTCAGGCGTTGGTTCTGTTGGAATGTCTATACAAAATAGCGTCTTTAATTTTTTGTAGTCGATGGTGTAGTAGTTGACGCGGTCTGATTTGATTTCAGAGAGTTTGGCGACTTGGATAAGTCCGAGTGCTCTGAGTTTTGCGACTGCACGTTTGATGGTTGAGATGCTAAACATGCCGAGTGTGGCTTGCCATTCTTCATAGGTGTGAAACCACCATTTGCGCCCTTTGTGGGTGGTGAGGTTCTTTTTCGTTTTGCGTTTGCGTGTTTCACTGATTAAGAAATAGAGTTTTTGCAGAAAGGTTGCTGCTGTGATCCCCAGTACTTTCGCCAATTCAGGCGAAGCGATGAGGGGATATTCGTTGTGCTGTAGGAGTAGTTTCATGCTGCAGCTCCCCGATAGAGTTCGCTAAAGCAAGCTTTGCATTTTGATGTCCATTGTTGGCGACCGTTTCGGATGCCGTTTTTATTGAAAAATTCTTCATCAAAAGGGTAGAACTCGCCACAAGTACTGCACATTCGTTCTGTGCCTAGTTCGGTATAGATAAATACTCTGGTCATGCTGCACCGCCTAGATTTATCAGGATGTAGGCGATGATCAGATAAGCAATGAATGCCAAGCTGTCTTTGATTTTTTTGCGTGTTTGGGCTTTCTTTTTTAATGCGAGATGTGTGGGTAAATCTAGGACTGGTGTGTGTTCAATAATATTATTTGAGGTGCGTGTGTATGCACTATAAGAACGTGATGTCATAGTCTTTTTCTCGATAGTAAGTTTTAAAACTTACCGCCATTCTTTCCACGGAATGGTGGCAGCCTAAGCAGGGGTGGAAATACCGCTCTATCGAGTAACGGCCAGTCTTGCGACTGCCCTGAATAGACTGCCATAACGAGGGCATGACTATGCATTGGACAAAAAAAATGCCGCATAAAGCGACTTTGATTTCGCTCGATAGATGATAAAACAGGTTTCCACGCCTGCTCACAGATTTGCTGTGATTTAAGAAATATAATCACATTTATTTTTTAAAGCAAGCGTTTTTGGTTTTGGCATTCTTTTATATTTCTAGTTGTTATTTTATTTGTAGATAGAAAGATTAGTCCGTTTTGATACAATGGGTTGGATTGTTTTGACCTGATGGATTGGGTCAAAGTGGGGTGATGCATGGGGTCGGATTGTTTAGTCTTCTTGTGTAGAATTTTTTCTTAATTGAAGATAATAAGTGAAATTTATTTTGTTTAAAAAATACACAATCTATCGAATTTTAATACAAATTTAACAAAGTTCTCTTGTAAAAAAAAATAAAAATGCTATTGATATAACCGTGGATTGATCAGTACTAATCATTGCTTTAATTGTTGAAAATTTAATTACCGAGCAGGCTTATTCATATTTGTAAGTATGAATATGTTTAGCTTGCTTCAAATTTATAAATGATTAGGAGTAAGGCATGGATATCTATGCAGAAAATGATTTTTTACTAGAACGTATCAATACATCAATTAAGACGTTAGGTTTAAACAAAGATTCGTTAATTGATAAAATTGCTGATGGTTTAGTTGCTAAATCGCCTGAACGAGAATTTTATATCGAGGAATTTAAGAGAAATCGAAAATTTCTCCTAGAAAAATTCATCAGTAGTCCAATTAAGACTTTTGGTTATCCAACCGACTTAAATGATGTGTTCCGCTGTATTTTAAAAATCTTATTGAGCAAAGGTGCTTATAAAAGATTGTTGAAAGAAATAGGTCAACATAACTTATCTAGTAATGTTGAGTTGATTAGTTATGACCCTGCAAAAAATGGACAAAATATTCTGAAACATGGAATAATTTTCCATGCAGTGCATAGCTACAGCTATGGTCATTTTCCTCTTATTTCACCTAATAGAAAGGGAAGGCAAGTACTGTTTACTCGATATTATTTTGAAGGAAATAATCATGCATACATGTATGAAGAACAGCCTCAAAAAAAATATTCATTTGTAGCCACAGTATTTGACTCTACTGACGTTGGTAAGATGATGTTCATCACTTCAAGAATCATTGATTTAGATGGTGATATTGATGATCAACTTAAGATGCTTATTTCTGAAAACGGACTAAATCCAAATGATTTAGAAGGCTTAAGAAGCAGAGCATTAGAAATTTTGAGAGAAAGTAGACAATACGTTTGAACTTTTCACAAAAAACTGGGTGTTATGCCCAGTTTTTTCTTATAAATAATTATTGTTCTGCTTTTCTAGTATCTTGAGACAATAACTCTGAAATATATAAAAAACTAGCAGATAAGTATTTCGGTAAAGTAATTGATCACACTCAAAATGACAAGATTGGCGATCTGATACAAGATCAGCTTGCAGCAGGAACAGAGTTGATCAAAGCGAGTGCAGAGATGGTTAAGAGTGTGAAGCCAAGTGGGGCGTCAGAGTCGAGTGAACCAAAATAATAGTCAATTTGTACAAGACTTTAGACCACTCAGCTGAGAGGTCTTTTATTTTTATAACTAAAATCCATTGAATGATATAATTAATAATTATTTTTTGATTATGATTTGAAGAATTTAATATTATATGGCTTTATTTTTATAATTAATTAGAAAGATGCTGTTAAAACATAATTTTTCTAAATTAATAATTTTAAAACCAAAAAAAAGAAATATTGAGTTCTAATTTGTTAGAGTAAGTGAGATGCCAATACAATATTTTAAATAAAGATAGTATGAAAATAAAAATAAACGACCATAGAGCAAATTTTAGACATTTCCGCATGTTATATATTGCTAAAAAATAATAAGGTTTTAAAGCATCATCTTCTACACCAATGTGTACTGGTATTTCACGTATGTTATTGTTTAGCTCTTTATCTGTTGCGCATAAATTTAAATATTTACTTTCAAAAAAGTTGAAATTTCCAAAAATAAAAATTTTAATTCCTGTTTTACTACAAATACTATACTCTTTACTTCTTGGATGTAGTATTTGAGGATGAAACTCATTAAAAAACTTAATATTGCTTTTATAGAAGTTTAATAGTGATGATCTTAATGTTAGTATAACTAAAGAGAATAGGGTGCCTTGAATTAAACTAATAATCAAGATTAAAAATTCCATAAGTTCTTTTACAGTGATACAAATCATATTTTATCCTGATTATTTAATTCTTTATGTTTTTCAACAAATTCTTTATGATAACACTTAGATTGGTGAAGTAGTTCAGTATAAGTTTTTGCAAAAACTTTACCTGAATCTCGATAAGTCTCAAGTTTATCTTCTACTAAATAATCATCTTTAATTGATCCCCCTACCACATAACATACTACATTAGAAACTGACAGTTCGGTTTTATAATTCTTCTTAATAAATGCTTGATAGTGATTAGCCTGCTCTAAGGCTTTTAAGTCAATTTCATATTCACTATGTTTTATTTCTACGATATAAAGGACTTGACCTAGAAAATTTGTGCATAAGAAATCAATTCTTCTATTTTTCTCTTCTAATTCTTTCTCCGGAAATTTTTGTTTTAGAATTTCTGAAAATCTTACTTCATCTTCAAACTCTAAAATTCTTGGGTCAATTAACCAGGGGAAATCTTTGAGAAAATTATGCAGAGTAGGAACTTCTTTTGTGTAACTTGATATATATTCCTCAAATTTATTTATTACACTAATTCTGGTTTGAGCTAAGTCAGAATATTGTTTATTTTCAATAACTTTCCACCCATCCAAATATTTGAAAAGTTCAACCTTATTTTCATCAGAAATGTCTAAATCAACAATACTTGTTGCATATTCCTTAAAGTCATCGTTATCAAATTTAGCCATTACATTTCTAGTAACGGTTTCTACAATGGCATCATCAATATTGGGGGCAGATAAAACAGGATCAAGAATTTTTTTCCCAAGCTCTTTTTGATGTTTAGGTAGTTTTTCAATGAAATTTTCTACATCAATTTTTTTATCTTTAAGATCTTTTATCTTTACGATTGATCTTTGAATTCTCCAATTAGCACCTATTTTTTTAATAATTTCTTGTAAATACAATCTAAGATCTTTAGTTAAATCATTTTCCCAATTTAGCGAGTGTCGATCTGTGGAAATTAAATCTATGTCTTCTTCATCAATAAAATCTACAGATAAATATCCAGTAATATAAGTGTGAAATTGGTCATTATCACGTGCACCATAAAATTCTGCTTGATTAACAATTTTACCACGCGAGGTGAGGTATATCCCTCGCATATCTGGAGATTTAATAGGTGTTTTAGAAGTAATTATTTTACCATTAATTTTAGCTTTGTTTATGTATTCGTAATTTGTTAAGTTTGTTTCAGGAAAATTCCAGATGAATTGAGGATCGACACCATCAAATTTTAACTCATTTGTGATGTTCAATATTCTACTTTTAATTTTAGGTATAATCTTGAAATTAAAACTATTCTGTATCCTTGCATATTGATAGCTTGGTTCTAGTTTAAAATTAATAAGATTTGTGTTTAGTTTGTCAAATATAGTAAATTTTTTTGCTAAACTTATTGCTATATTTGTTATATCGAATTCAGACTTTCTGTTAATTCTCTTTAGAGTGATTTTTGTCGAATTTTTTTCATTAACCTCTTTGTTTTTGATATGAATTATAGGTGTGTATTTTCCATTTTTGGAACTTAAAATGTCAGTTAAGTCCATAGTGAAACTATTTTTAAAACCATCTTTGGTAGATTCAATAGTTACTACCTCACAAATTCCAAATACTGATAGTTTTCCTAAACCCTTTTTTCCAATTGGTTTTCTTCCTTTGGGTGAAAATTTTTCTTCATTTCTTCTATTTCTACCAATAACTAGATATTTATTATTTAACTCTTCAAAAGACATTCCATGTCCATCATCCTTGTATATGATTTCTTTATAACCTCTATAATCTTTAAAAATAATAGAAACATTATCAGCATCTGCATCCCAAGAGTTAGAAACAAGTTCTGATAATACACTTGGTAGCTGAGAATAAAGTGATACTCCTAGGTGTTGAATAGTATTTGGATCAAAGCTCAATTCTAGTGATGAGTTAGTCATTACCAATTCCTTAATAATTGTTCTGCAATTTTTTGTGCTAATAAAACAGGTACAGCATTTCCGATTTGTTTAAATGCGCTAGTTCGTGCAGGTTTCCCTGAAACATTTTCAAAATAATAATCATCAGGAAATGTTTGAATTCGCGCAGCTTCTCTTGGCGTAATAGAACGGTTTTGCTCAATGTCAGGATGAATATAGTGATGTCCATCTTTAGAAATATGAGCAACAACGGTATGTGTTGCAGGCAAATCTGCTGCTACAACTTTAAAACGATCTACAAAAGAATCTGTACCTTTATGACTCTTTAAGCGAGCAGGGAGGTCGTTATACTGCAAGCGTCTCTTTTCTGTATTCCATAAATTTACCGCAAAATGATAAATCTCTAAATCCTGTTCAGAGTGCGGACGGGCTTGATGCCAAGTAAGCGGAAATTTTCCTTTAATACCCGATTTATCTAGCCATTCACTTTGATAACTTAAATATTCTTGTGGAGTAGGAGTTCCGCCACCTGCAGAAATTTTTGGTAAGTCAGCAAAAAGTTCCCACACACTAACTTCAGGGTTCCATTTTTCAGGTTCAGGATAGAAAGAGTCATCAGATAGATGATTTTTTTTGCCGACTAAAATAATTCTCTTACGGTTTTGTAATACACCGTATTCATTCGCAGATAATATTTTATATTCGATACTGTAGCCGATCTCAACAAACAGCGCTTTCATTTTATCAAAATATAAATTACCACTAGGGTCTTTTGCTGTGAGCAAACCAAGCACATTTTCAAATACAAAATATTTCGGTGAATACCGCTTCAAAAACTCTGCGTAGTAAATATAGAGATGATTACGGGCATCGTTCACCATATTACCGCGAGCACGACCAATTAAAGAATATGCTTGGCAAGGCGGACCACCAATAATTAAATCAATATCCTGTTTATCAACTAATTGATCAATCTCTAGAAAAATCTCAGGTAGAGATTCTTTATCAATAAACTTATTGAGAACGGAATTGATTTCAACACTAGGTATACAATTATAGAGTTCATCTCTGGTTATTTTATTATTGAGATAATCGGAATAAATATGGCTTTTATCATTTTTATTTAGCCAATGAAATGCCTGACGTGTTTTTAATGTAAAACACGCTGATGCATCAGCTTCTACATGAGCAATAGGTTCAAATCCAGCTCGGATAAAACCTTCTGAGAGTCCCCCAGCACCTGCAAATAGATCTATAAATTTTAATGGCTTAGGCATAGCATTATTTAACAACTTGTTTGTAGCCCAGGATAACAATAAATCAAATTTTTCACCAGGTATTATAGGCTGTTAAATTTGTGAAATGCTATAAATTTATATTTTTGCTTCAAGCTCAAGTTGCATAGTCAGACCACTTATAGAATAACTATGAGTGGCTTTTTCAACGATCCATTTCAGCTTATCCACCTGTGGTTTAAAACCATCAAGATTCATCGGTGTTTCAGTTGAAATAGAGGGAATCCCGAAAGCAGTCGTAATACTGAACTTTGCCATTTGGCGTTTGATCTCTGCCATCTTTGCATCAGCAGCTCGCTGTGCTTCCTCTTTGGATGCAAACGTTCCCTTTAAAACTTTGGTTTTTGTGTTTGGGTCATTGCCACCGCCACGAGTTTCAGGATTGCCCGACGTCGCTCGTTTACGAGTTGCTTTTCCCTGATCGTGATAACTGGCAGATACGCCTGTATAGTCTGAATCTCGGTCTTGTTCTGAATAACGAAATTGGTCGCCATCTCGGCGAGTGAGCGTGATTGAAGGTAGATCTTTACCTGAAGCGGTTTTGGCTGAACCTGCTTTAAAAATTAATAAACGATCTTTCTTAACCGCCATTTCAGCACCATTTTGCTTGGAGATCCGAACCAGAAAATTGAGATCTGATTCATTGGTTTGATCGATGTGATTTAGATTGATACTTTTTAATTCATCAATCATCACCAATGTTAAATCGTGATTCTTGGCAATTTCTTCAGCTATTTCACCAAAGGTTTTACGGTGATAAGACTTTGACTTGGCTTCTTTGATCTTACTTTTAAAATTTGCACTGGAAGCCTTGATGGTGATGGTATCGGGTGTGCCTGACCACTCGGTTTCATCCACAATAAAATCGCCTTTGTCGTGTACACCTTCACCGAAAAAACCAAACTGACAATTAATTTTGACTCCTCGACGTGGTAATTCTAAAACGCCATCGCTGTCATCGAGGGTGATGTCCAGTTGATCGGCTTCATTGGCTCGGTTGTCTGTGACCGTAACGCTGATAATGCGTTTAAGGATCTGATCATTTAAAGGCTTGCTGTCAGCAGTCAAAATACAAATGGGGGTCTTGGCCATGTTTAGCCCCTTAATGCCGATTGTTGTTCGATACGTTTATCATCGGTACGAGTGAGCTTGATCGTAAAATCAATTTTTCGGGGAACGCCATCAAACAATAAAATCTGTTTGGTTTCGTCGATGCTGTCGATGTTGTAGACTCCATACAAATAACCGCTGCCATCCACCAAAACAAAGCCTTGTCCTGTATCGGCCATCGCTGCCAAGTCATCGATCGCAAAACGATTACCAAAACCATGCTCCTGATAAATGAGACCAGGGAGCGAAACGGTATCTTCACCTGAGCCGATAAATTGGCGTTTCTTGCGTCCTTTTGCCACTGAGTTTTCCGCATATTGCCAAGTGCGTTGGCGTTGGATCTGCGTGAATGTGAGTGTGTCAGTAGTAAAAGGAAATTGTCCTAAGCACATAAGCATGATGTTTTACTCAATCAAGATCGTTATAGGAACGAGCATTATTGGTCGGAGTCCGTTGAATTTTTGCAACTTCAGCAGCAACCATTTGAGCAAGTGACTTTTCGTCCATGCCTGCTGATGGGTACACATTAATGGTCAGTTGCATAGGCGCAGCTGCAGCTGCTGATCCAGTTGTTGCCTGTTGGGAAATAGGTGGACGTGAATCAAACTTGATTGCACTTGTATCGAATGAGCCAAGCATATTTCGGCTGACATTGGTTATAGCTGTGCTTGGTAGTCCTGCATTTTTATCGATGCCCAGTGCTAAACCTTGCATGTTATACGCACCCATCTCCGCAAAAACACGGCTAGGGGAGTGAATACCGAAAGCACTTTTTACGGTAGTAGTGACTGTTGATGCGACTTCTTTTGCTTTGGCGATGACAGCTCCGACTGCACTTCCAATCCCGTTGGCTAGACCTTGCATAAGCATTTGGCCAAAGCCAGTGAAAGTACTCGGTAATTGAATGCCAAAATAATTCATCACGGCAGCGAACGCTTGATAAAACAAACCAATCGGCGACCAATTCAGAATGACTGCACTGATATTCAATATTCCACTGTTAAAAAAGCCAACAAGACGCTGCCACAATTGCGATGCACCAGTGGCAATACTATTCCAAAGATTTTGGAAGAATGGTCCAATCGAGCCCCAATTGCGATAGATCAGGTAAGCAGCCATAGCAAGCAAGGTAATGGCCAGTATCAATGGATTGGCAAGCATGAATCGACCAACCATTAATAACGCATTGCCTAGCCATAAAAATGCGCTGCCAATCAATTTGATGATATTGATTAGTCCAAAACCTTTAACGCCTAATACACCAAAGGTCATGCGAAGCATCGCCATTGGACCAAGTAATGCAACAAGCCCAAGCGATAATGCGCTAAATGTAGCCAGTAAAATGACCATAATTGCGATGGTTTTCATGATGGTATTAGAAAGCTCAGGATTGGCTTTTGACCATGCTCCGACTTTCTCAGTGACATTCGTCAGCCATGTCACCGTTGTTTTGAGTTCAGGTGCGATCGCAGCACCAAAGTTAACCATTGCACTGGTGAACGTTCCTGAAGCGGCATCCCAAAGGTTTTTTAAAGTCCCTAGCTGCTCATTGACTCGTTTTTGTAAATCGGCTTGAGCATTCATTTTTGCCATTGTTTCTGCATAGCCTGCTTTGCCTTTATCGATCAACAAGTTCAAAGCCTGAATAGTCTCAGCATCATCACCAAACATATCGGATAAAATTGGTAAACGAGCTTCAGTCGATAATCCTTTTAGTTTTTCAAGCTGCTTGAACATTTGATCAAGCCCACCGAACTCACCTTTACCATTGGTAAAATTCATGCTGAGAGGGGATTTATTTTTCTTCAAAGACTACGCTATTTTGTCCGTTTTCATCATTGATGCAAAAATTTTACTGTAGGCATTACCTGCTGATTCACCTGCCATCGCTGCTTGATCTGCCATGACGAGAAGCGGTGCCATTGCTTTTGCACCTGCCAAGCCTTCAGCCTTAATCGTTTTCATGCCTGCGGATAGCTTGGAAAAACCTTGTAGCATGTTGTCTGAATCGACACCAAGATAGTAAGCACGTTGGATCGTATCCATTAATCCAAGCATGTCCTTTTCGGATGTCTTGGTTGCATCCTGCATTTTTGCAGCAAATTCGGCAGCAGCTTCAAAAGGCATTTTAAGCTGAACGGCCAAATAGCCTGAAGCTTCGCCTACGCCACCAAGAATGGCTTTATAGCTAATGCCTTGTTGAACAAGCTTTGCCATCATGAGCTGAAATTCAGCCGTTGTACCAGGTAATTGCGTTCCCAGTTTGTTGGCCAGCGAATTAATTTCTGAATATTCTTTGGCGACTAAGCCGTTTGATTGCATCATGGATACTTTCAAAGTGGTCGATGCATCTTCAGCTTCAGCAAAGGCTTTAATTGGGAAGCCAATAGCAGCTGCTCCTGTGGCTGCAGCTGCGCCTGCTGCCATACCTGAACCTGCCATGTTTCCAACCAGTTCCTGCGCCTTTTTATGCTGCTGTGTGATTTCATTTAAGCGTTTTTGGCTTGCAACTTGTTTGTCCAGTTGTTGTTTCTTTCGTTGTAATGCCTGAGTTGTAGCGTCAATTTTTAATTTTAATGATTGCTCATCTCTTGAAAGATTCTTGGTGCTAATGCCTGCTTGAGTTAATCCATTTCTCAATAGCGAAAGTTGGATCTGTTGCTCTTGTTCGGCTTGCTTTAGTTGCTTAACCTTTTGCTTGGCCATTTCAAATTCTTTGGCCATTGCACGAGTAGGCTTTTCAACTTTGGCATATTCTTGAGCTAAACGAGCTGCGGAGGACTTTGCATCCTCCAAATCAGCTTTGGTTTTTTTCAAAGCCCCACTTAATTGACGAAATGACGTGATGTCAGATTGTGCCCTTGATAGCTTTTTAAGTTCCTCACGCTGTGCTTGTAATGCTTTACTCGTTTGTGTGCTAGATCCATAAATTTCTTTTAATGGAGCTGTTGCTTTATCAACCAGTTCAAGCATTGCTTTTAACGTAATTTCACTCATTTACTGTCTGATTCCCATCGTTTTCGGGCACGTTCATGCCAATCTTGTAATTCGTCTATTGAGTAGTCGCTACAGTCATTCGGTGTCCAGTGAAATACAACGGCTAGATCTGCAATGACTTCATCAATGCTTACTGGAAGTCGTCGTCCGTTGTTTTCACGAAAAACTGATGATCTCTTTTCCGATTTTGGTAAGGTCGCTTGGATCGAGGTCATAAACATCATTTGCAGACATGGTTGGGGAAGTGATACGTGGGGTTAATGTTGCGATCGCATTCACGTCCAGTTGTAAAAGATCAGACAAAGTTAAACCACGTAAAGCACCAGTTTTGGGTTTACGGATCGTGACTTCCTTAATGACTGTTTCACCACGTTTAAATCCATAATCAAACTGAATGGTTTTGATATTTGGATCTGAAATCGCTTCAGCATTTTTATTTTGTTCTTCAACTTGGTTTTGTTCAGCAGTATTCATGAATTTATCCTGGTGCAATTAAAATGGGGAGAGGGGTGAACTCGACCTTATAGGCCGAGTAATTCACGGATTTGTTCTGCGACATCGGTATCGCCAAAGCGTTCAATGCCATTGATAAAATCAAGTTCAACTTGCACCACACCATCGACTTCCATACGAAAATAGGTGTAGTTGTAAGTCATGGTGATTTCGGTACGTTCACCGTTTTTCGATTCACCAGGATCAAGTTCGAGGGCTTGCCCTCGCATGTAAATTTCAACGTTTTGTGTGGTGCAATTGTCCTGACGCTCATAGATGCCGACATAGCGCACAGGTAAATCTGAAGCACCACAAACACCCAGTTGGCGATATTGTTTAACGTCAAAGCCTGCATAGGTAACTTCACCTTCAAGCTTTTCATAGCCCATCACCAATGCAACATCGCCGATCATACCTGCGCCACGATAGTCATCTGTTTTCTTGGTGATTTTGGGAATAGTCACGGACTCTGCCACACCTGCCCAATTGTGCATGTCAACGAAGGTGTTAAAGTTTTTTAGCGTACGTGGAAGCATTTTCTAGTCCTTATGATGTAACTGTGCCACCACCAAGCAATTTACTGAAATCCACTAAATAGCGATCTGTAATGCGTTGGTTTAAGCCTAAGTTTTCAAGGGTTGGAACTGGGGTGTAATCGTAGTCGACCCAAAGCTGACCTTGTTGTAAGCCTTGAATTGAGTTCTCAGCAGGGTCATACCAAACCGAGCCACCCAAGAGATGTCGAGCTGTTACATGCTCCTGAATTTCAGCATTGATGGAGTCAATGATGTCCTTCGCTAAATAAGGCGTTAGTGGTTGGTCCACAAATGGAAAACAGCCATTCAAAATGGTGTCTAAAATAAATTGAGCTGTACGAGTGGCGACTTCAAAACTGAAGCGAGGATCGTCAGAACAATTGCGGTTGCCCCAAAAACGAAAGCCTTGATGCTGGATCATGGTGGTGATGTCGTGGCTATTTAAATAACCTGCATCGGTGTCAGAATCTTCGAGATCCCATGTAATCGGTTGACTGATGCCTGTTGGACCAGTCACAGGGATATTGGATAAGGATTTGTGCCAACCGACTTTCTCGTCGGTTTCAGCTCGCAGAGCTGCTGCAGCGACAACGGCTGTAAAGTTGCCGTGTCCATAGAGTAGGGTTGGTTCAGGCATGTGATTCCCATGTCAAAAGGTTGATGGGTCAATCATGCTTTGAATAACTGAATGCTGCTATTTGATGATTCCTGATTAAATGCTATTCAGGATTTGCTGAAATAGAAAAGCCACTCAAAGGTGGCTTTTTATTATTTGATGATGCTCGGCGCTAAACAAAAACTAAAACCACCATCCTGATTGGTCATGAATGTAGGATTTTGTTCAGTATTTGCTGTGAAACTGGTATTAGCGACTGGAACGAATTTCATTCGATATGCAGCATTACTTATGTTTTCTATATACAAGAATCCATCATAGTCAGCAGTAATTTGATTTTGAAACGCTAATGAAATTTGACCAACAATGACACCAATCGTACCACTTGCCACAGGAGTCGTCATATCATCGATATAAATATCCCAATCGCCTGCAATATGAATAAAGCTCATTAACTTGCTTGCCCCCTCACAACTAATTGTGTGAGGGGGATTTACTCCCCCGATTCAGATCCTAAAAATACGTTGCCATTGGTCCATTCAGGCCAAATTAGTTCAATTTCACGATGTGCCAAAGTGTCTCGATATGCTGTGACCAGTTCGGCAGTCGCTAACATCACCGCATTTTCATCACGAGGGGTCACGTAGCTATAAGCCCGTAATTTTTTACAAACGGCTGCTAATGCTTCAACGACGTCGGCGCTTTCGACATCAGGGGCGATGATAATTTTAGGGGTGAGTCCTAGAATGGACTTTGCCGTAAGCAGGGCTTGAATACCTGTACGACCTGCTGATGTGGTTGTGCCAATCACTTTACTCGCTGTAAAGACTTCGCCTGCGATTGGGTTTTGAATACGAACAATGATTAATGTTGGATTGGTAATCAAAGCCATAATTTCGAGACATTTACGCAGGTTGCCTGTTGTGCCTGCGCTTGGTAACGCTCGATTGATAGAAGAAACTCGAACGGGAACGTTCTCAGGAAAGATCAGCGGATCTGCGTCATCGGCAAAGGCAATCATTGCGATAACATTGGTTTGAGTATCACGCATCGGAATAATGCCACTTTGAACTTCACGGCCTGAAATACCGTGGTGGAACTGTGCCATAGAAAACTCCAAAAGTAGGGTTGGCTTTTGGAGTTATATTGATAGTGGATGGGCTAGGGTGCTAATGCTTGTATCCTGATTAAATGCTATTCAGGAAATAAGCATTTTTAGATTATTAATTCCCAATTGCAAACCAATACAAGTCAGTTCCGCCAGTTGGGTCGCTGCCTTCATAGACTTTGAATTGTGATTTACTCACAATTTCCACATAAACTTTACTTGATCCACCGCCACTGGCTTGTTGTGCCACTAATGAAAAGCAGGCGTTCGGAAATGGTATAGGGAAATCATGAGTTTCAAAATCATCACTCACTTTGCCCCACTGTAAAATCAGGTTATTCGGTAATCGAGTAAAACCGTTTGGTGTTGCTGAAAAAGTGCCAAGCATCAAACTATTGGTAGTTAAGGTGCCCAGCACAGTTGCATCGCCTGAGATATTTCCACCAGTTTTGTCGTATTTATCATTTTGTAATGCAGTTATTAATACATTTAAGGATTGTGATAATTCATTAATCTTATTTAGCACCCAATCTTTATTCGCGGTAACAACATTTGGATCGATTTCGATTAATGCTGCTTTTCCTGATTCGGCTGTAATATCGATCACGATTGTAAGTTCACCGCCTGCACCTTCAGCGATGACAGGTTTATAGCCTCCATGATAATTGCCAATGTAGACAAGTTGCCCAGAGCTGTCTTTTAAACCAATTTCATGCAAATTAAAGCCACCAATATTGGCAGGTAGGGTTGCTGTGACAGTTGTCACCGCCCCGTTAATGACAACGGACTGAACTGGGACAGTTGCTCGTTGATGTACAAGTGAAGTACGGCTTTTCTGATCAATTGGATCGTAGGGAACACCATTGGCATCTCCAATGACCATTTGAGTCAATGTAATCGAAGCCACATCGTGCGCTTGAGCCACTTGGGTTGCACCGTAATCGGTGAGGGTCACATAATATTTTGCAGTCATGTTCTATCCTAAAACGTAGTTAAATAAACGGTTTCACCTGAATGGCAGGCACCTGTCATTTGAAATTGACCACTGCTGACCACCGTTGCAGAAATAGAAAAATCATCACGGGCCGACTTAGTGGCTTCGACTGCAGTCTGAATCTGTAAGAGCTGATCGATTGAAATAAACAGTTCGTTAATGATCACAACAAAGGTAAATGGCGGTTGTGTTGGGATGAACTCATGCCATGCTTTGAGCTGATAATTGCTTGCAAATTTACTGATTAAACTTTCCATTGATGAGCGTGTGCCACGTTGGGCATTGAATGCTTTACTCTCTGAAATGGCTTGGCGTTTTTCTGTTTCGTTCCAGTCTGATCGCCAATATTCGACCCGATGATCCCAAGCCAACCAAGCAAGAAAGGGAACAGGGCATAATTCGACTCGATGTAGTTCGACAAAGGGAACAGGCAAAGCAGTCAGACGTTGCCCAAGCTGCTCGATATTTTTTTCAAGTTTGGTGGCATTGGGTGGCAGTAAGCTAGACATCTCTAAACTCCGTAATATTGATTTCGAAGCCGATGTTTTTTGCGTAATTGCTCTTGGCGATCACGATGTCATTGGGGGGATTATTGATAATGACGTTTTGAACTCCGCCCTGGTGCAATGCTCTAAAGAGTCCGCTGCGTGTTACGTCATAGCCAAGTGAGTTGGTGATGTTGATGTATTCAGATAAAGCGGTTTCAGCAGCTTGCTTGACCACTTCAGCATCGGGACCAGGGAATAAAACCAATGAAGCGTTTAATGTCCATTCGATCGGTGTAGCTGCTTTGACTGTGACTTTATCGGTGAAGGGTCTGCGCGTACTTGGCGTTAAGTTTTGGTCCACAAGATCAAGTAAAGATTGGACTGCAATATCATCAATATGGCTTTGTACATAAATATCGACAAAGCCTGCAGTCGGTGTGGTCACGGCAATATCTTTAACATGGCCATGTGCGGATAAGCCCCAAAATTGATAGCAACCTTCTGAGCCTGCGGACATGGATTCAGGTTCGAGTTGAACTCGTCGTCTTAGATCCTCATCTGATTCCATCACTGCAGCGGTGGGTGGGGTAGCATTCGGATTGGCTGCAATAATGGTTTTACGGTAAACGCCACGATTCGCTGCTAAGTGGTCGAGATCTGCACCTTTGGCATAAGCAAGCATCAAAGCTTTGGCTTTCTCATTGATTTGGCCAGTTTTTAGAAATTGGCGATAAGCAAAGGTTTGCAGCAGTTTGACCAGTGGTTCGCTTTCATAATTTAGAACTAGTGCTAGATCAGGATCTCTTGAAATTAGCTCTGCTTTGCATGCTGCTAGTTCGGCTTCATAGTCCAGTGTTTCTAAAACATTGGGAAAAGGAAGGGCTGATAAATCAATTCGGGTCGTACTCATGCAGCTGCTCCGATCAAAAAGTTTTCGTTAAATGGTTTTTCACCTGAAGCAGTGATTTGATTACCTAGAATAAAGAAATCCCATTTCCCTGGTGTTTGAGCTGATTGATTGACTCTGATCTGACTAATCTTGATTCGTGGTTCAAAACGAATCAGTGAAGTGGCTGCAGCGGACATCAGTTTCACTTGGGTAAATTCGTTACACGGTTGATCGATCAGTTCAGGTACCAGTGAGCCATAAAAGCGTCGGCATAAGCGTGTGCCGATTAAGGTGCCTAAAATGTCGTGAATGGATTGTTTTAAATGGGCGTATTCTTGGCTTTCATCATCTGTGATCGCATAGCCTGTAATTCTCGACATGCCTTTCATTAAACGCCTCCAGTCGGTATTGCAGCACTGGTCTGACTTGGTCCGCTCATGACACTACCATGAGGATGTTGAACAAGGCTGACATCTGCTGCTATGACATCGGTATCAGACGTGATGTCTTGTTCGGCGTGGACTTTGCCTTTGAAAATGGTTTCAGGCACATCAAAAACACATTTATTCAGTTTGAAATTGGCTTCACCAGTGGCAACGTTGACCACAAAGCTATACTCACCTAACTCGAAAAATACTTCGTCAGGATTGTCAGTCGGTGGGGGATTAGCTTCAGAAAATAGGCTGATTTGTGGAACAGCAGCGGTGAGTTCACCGCCTTGCGCAGTCATAGAAAATTGTTCACCTAGCGATGGGCATCGCCAAAACTTGACCACACCTGCTGCTATGGTTGGAATAGGAATCCAGTCGGTTTCGTTTTCATCGATTTTTAGGCGCATTTTTCCGACTGAAGCATCGACCGCAATCACGGTACCAATGCCTGCCAAGTTTTGAAATTGCCTGTTTAAATTGCTCATGTTGAAACAAAAAAGCCCATGATGTTTGGATCATGGGCTTTTTAGGTATGGCTTGCTATTTGGGCATTCCTGATTAAAGGTTATTCAGGAAGTTTATGAGTCGGAAGTTAACTTCAAAGATTGTGAATTTAGCCATTTGTCAGAAAGTATTCGTTCATATGTATGTGGAAATGCTAAATATTTAATAATCAAAATTATAAGAGGGGAAATATATGAATAATCTTAAAGTTTTAGGCATAACTGTATTAACTTGTTCTACCCTAACATCATGTAGTTGGTTTTATAAGGATGGAAAAAGAACTAACTTTGATATTATGGATAAATGTTCCTTAAGTACTAAATCAGGTTGTTCTGATTCTGTTTTTTATACAGATGTGGATAAAAAAACAAATGAAAGAAAAACGGTAGCAATTTTAGAGATTGATGAACAAGGTCATTATATTAATGAGTCATATGCCGATAAAATTATTGATTTTGTTAAGAAAAAAAATGAGTCTGATAGTAAGCCTGTAGTCCTTCTTTTTATACATGGTTGGAATCATAATTCAATTGAAGGAGATGAAAATCTTAATGATTTTAAAAAGATAGTAAAGTCAGTAAAAATTAAAAACAAAGATGGGGAATATCGTGATGTTATCGGCGTGTATGTGAGTTGGAGAGCAAAAGTATATCCTAATCACCTAAACCTGACCACCTTTTGGAATCGGAAAAAGGTAAGTGAAGATATTGGTCGTGGTGATCTTCAGCGCTTTATTTTGAACTTAGATGGATTTTTAAGTGATTCCAAACCCCATGAAGAAAAGCCGATATTTATTTTGGCGGGGCATAGTTTTGGGGCTTCAGCTTTATACAGTGCAGTATCTACTATGCTTTTAATGAGATTTGATGAAGGTGTACGTCAACAGGAAAAAGATAGTTCAATTGCTCTTAAAGGTGTTGGTGATTTAGTACTTTTAATTAACCCTGCAGTTGAGGTTACTAGATTCGCTGCTTTACGAGAGCATATATGGAAAAATGGAGGAGAAAAACCAAGGATTTTTAAGAATAATTTAAAACCATTTTTCATTGTGATTGGAAGTGGAACTGATACTGAGACTACTCGGTATTTCAAATTCGGTAGAGAAGTAAACTCTTGGACTGAAAACTATAGAGATACCCAAATTATTGATGGTATATCTAACAAAGAAAAGACTGTAAACGAAAAAAGTATGGATGTTACAGCGATTGGTAATTATGCACCGTACTATACTCACTGGGTAGTTCAATATCAAAGTTATATTTCTGAGGTCATTGAAGATAATAATATAAAACTTTCTAGTCTCAGCAAGGCTTTTGAAAAGCCAATATCTAGAGAATATTTTGATAAGGATCTTATATCTGAAAAAACTTGCGAAATTGAAAATAGAAATTGGCTAATAGATTCTATAAATCATAATACTGAAAGTGAAAACTGGTCTACAGCATATAAACCGACCGATACAAATCGGCCTAAAAACCAAGAGCTTATTTTTAAAAACATTGTTATGCAGCAAGAAAAATCACTTTCTAAACATAATAAAGCTCAATCTGTACAAAAGGATGATGGGTTAGTTGATCAATTGCCATTGAGAATCTCGACTCAATTTATACAAAGTGGGCATTGGAAAAAAAATGAGCCCCAAAAAACATCTGATTACCCAACAACTTGGAAAAATAATCCATATTGGTTTATGAGAGCGAGTGATAATGTAATCCAAGGACATAATGGTATTTGGAATAGAAATTTTAGCTGTTTAGTCATGTCAATCTTATATGCGAATAGTCCAAAACCAGAAGATATGACCCTAGATAAAGTTGAGAAGTAGTGAGAATAGCTCATGTTGAAACAAAAAAGCCCATGATGTTTGGATCATGGGCTTTTTTGATTTGACTTGTCTGATTAAAGGTTTTTCAGGATCGGAAGCTTTTGGCGGATTCTTCTAACACTTGTTTAAGCCTTTGTTCTGCCTGTAACAATACAGAGATCAGGTCATCTTTAGAGAGTTGATTGCAACTATCACTGGTATCGTTTAAGCCCATAGAGGCAACGATATTGAGTGTGGCACGGACTTCATTGACGACGTTGTAATTATCTTCGCTGAGAGAAAAGCAGGGATGTTTCATATGCTTCTCCCTTTGATTGTTTTAATAATTTTTTGAATGAGTGTAGGGGATTGGGCAAAGTTTGGTGATTGGATGCGTTGATAGCAGATTTTGTCGAGACGGTTTTGTGCCGTTAGATAATGGTTCATGAGAAAATTCCAAATTATTTTTAAAATTTTCATCACTCAATGACGCCAATCATAGGGTGATGAGTTGCACGGAGTTGGCGTACCGAAGATCTAATCAACTCGGCGCAACCGAAGTTGCCACCGTACAACTCACCATAACGAACCTTAAACCTAAAATTAAGCGTAAGGAAGTACAGGCGTAAAAAAACCGCTTACGCGGGTCAACGCGATTAGATATGTATCGAGACGCCAATCTCGACCACTCATGTGGAGTCGTCTTAACAAGTTAACTTTGTTGTTTAGTGTTGTCAATAGAAGGTTTTTTTAATAATAAAGGGATCTTAGTAGTCACTTTTTCAAAAAAAGTCTGATTTTCTTGTTTTTGTTTATCCATAAATCCCTGAAAAATATTTGGATCATAAGTAGTTGCAGAAATAATTTCACTTCTGCGTAAAATAAGAAATAAACCATCTTTCTCTTTGTATTGGGTAGTAATTTTTACTGTTAGATTATCTTTATCTCTGTAGCCACTTTTTAAAGGGAAAATAGCTATTTCTTGGGCTAATGAATCAGATTCTGTTGCTTCGCTCAGAGTCATTACGAAACCGATATATACCTTTCTATCATCCATATGAAGCATTAAATCTTGTTGAGTAGTAAAAGAATCGAGCAGAAGCTCATCTAAAGGATTTTCACTGAATGTTTGTATTTTGATGATGTAGATATAATCTAATTTAGCATCACGATACCAATTGAAGAAACTCATAATTAGTGACAATATTTCCTTGAAATCTATTTCCCAACAAAATATTTTCTTAAAATCTATTTTCCAAAAACAAATGATTTTTTTTATTAATTTAAATAATTTACTGAAAATTTTGTTAAACCAAAGAATCTTAATAATATTTTCACCGTATGACCAAATCCATGCAATCAAAAATGATCCGACAGTTAGCATCATATAAAAAGGTAAAGATTTACGCTCAATTTTTAAGGTATTGTTTAAAAGTTTTGTCAATGACCCTAGAAGATCAAAGCCAATTGTGATGCCAAATATTTGAAAAGGTTTAAGTGATAATAAAATTGAAGAAAAAATAAAAGAAAATATTAAACAAATAGCCCCTAAGTATGCACTTTTTAAATAAAGAAGCTGTCCTGTGTAACGGTGTAATTGATAACGGTGTTTATAATTCCATTTTTGGACACAATAACCAGAGATTAGTAACGGGAGAATTAGTAAAAGAAGCATAGATAAATTAACGAGTTGCAGTTACTGGGGTATCTACAGTATCTCGTGAATTACGTTCAAGCATTTCTCGGCGTGCCGTACGGGCATCTTCTAAAGACATAGTCAAAGTGCCACGTCCAATAACACGCATAGATGGGCGACGATTTTTTTGAAATTCTTCAAATCGTTTTTTTTCAGATTCTGTAAGCCCAAAACCTAAAAAGCTCATAAGCGATACCTTATAAAATATTAAAAGTTAACAATGTTATAATAGCTTGTAAGTTATATGATATCTATAAAAAAGGTGAATTTTTAACATAATTATGTAACTATTGTTCTTGAGTGCATAAGCTTAATTTCCTGATAAATAATATAAAATAATTGTTTTAATCCATTCCTGATCGTCTTTACTAAATCCAACCAGTTCTCGAACTGGGTAGCGTGTGGATTTTGCATTTTTGCTCGGTCGGATTGATTTTCCCTCCTGGTGCACCGAAGCCACAAAACCAGTACGTCCACCAAAACCAACCGCAGCATGATCTGCTGAATAATCCGTTTTGAGTTGCTTGCCGATGTTTTGGAACATGGCACCTTGTCGTTTTATATTTCCGATTTGATCTCGTTTTCTTGGGGTAAAGCGTTTGCCGTTTGGATCTCGTTGTTGCTTGATGCGATCACGAAAGCGGACACGTAATCCTTGAGCCAAACGTCGCATAAGTTCTCGACGTTTGGATGGTTCAAGCAATAAGGTGATTTGGTCAAGCCAATGATTTAAACCGTTGATCGCATCCATTGATTAAGTACCTGCACGTATAAATCCGCCTTTGACATCATCCCAAACCAACGGTGGACAAACGCGATAATCGTTGCCTTCAGCCACAAGTTTGTCACGTTGTGGGAAATCAATTTCAAGATCGAATGTTTCGGTATCAATCACTTCAGAATTAAATGAGATCTGAATATCTTTACCAGTCGCATCCAAATGTAGGTTTTTTGATTTGAGCCATTCTCGTAATGCGACGATCACTTGAATCGGATCTGAACGATAATCAAGGATGAGCAGTCGAGCTGTGTATTCCAAATATCCATCTTTAAATGAACCATTGACGATCAGCAAATGGCATTTATCTGCTGTCATCATCTGGAAACGTTCACTTAAAAATTGCTTCAGTGGAATCAGGGCTTTCATGCTTAATTATCCATTGCGCCATAAACGAGCTGGTTTGCAACTCGACGTGTCCAAGTTTTTCCATAGCGTGGCCATGTACTTAAACTGGTGTAATAGTTCAGGCGCTCAGCATTAAACTTCATGAGTAAATCATTGAGATCCGCTTTTAGAATGGCTTTTAAAGTCACTGAACCGATGATCCCATCCTCAGCCATACCAACGGATTTTTGTAATTTACGTTTTGCGGTACCCATGCCTGCGTTAATGGCAAAATCCCAAACCTGAAATACAATCGCAGCATCTAAACTGTCTGCATTGAGTTTGTCCCACCAATCACGTTTATAGATGGCTTTGGCTTGATCAAGAGTAAGGTTTTTGATATCAAGATCAGGATAGGTCATGGCAGAAATCCCGAACTTGGTGCCTTTACAAATCCCTTTACCAATGATGCCCGTTGTCCAGTTGCCACGATCTTTTGGGTCGTCAGTAAATTCACCTTCATGGCCAATCAAACGATCGAATGCTTGTTCAAATGTCAGTTTCATCCTGTCACCTATTTAAACATCGCAGCAAACGCAGCTTTAATTTCACTAATCAGTTCGCTTGGTTTTTTGCCATCTAATAATCGAATGGATTGATAAAAGATGCCGACAAAGAGCAAACCAAATACCGCAAAAAACAGCATCACGACCCCTTGAGCAGGGTGCGAATAATGCGTCAATTGGAAATATTCAATAAAAGCAGCACCGCCATAAAGACTGATGGCCACACTAAATGAAAATTTAATGATTAAGCCTTTGGTAATTTTAAGGCGACCTTCAGCATCAATATCACCACTTAATGTGAGGGCAAAAATTGCCCCAATCACAGCAGCGATGATTTTGATAAACCACGGTAGTCCTTTAATACTAATTGGGTCATTCATGCCCATCCCCTTAATCCCAAAGCTTGAGTGTTTGTGGTGCTGAAGCTTTGGTTAATTCTGGTAATTGTATGGATTGATGTTCGTCTAAAAATATGTGTTCAAGTGTTGAATTGGCTTCAACCAGTGCAGGTAACATCTCGACTGCACTTGAACCGTAATAACGGTAAGCAATCGATTCCAAAGTATCGCCCTGTATAGCGTTGACTGATTTCATATCAGTCGAACTCGGTTGCGAGGGCGGTTGGTCAAATCAGCAATGGTATGTTGAACAATCCTGCGAAGCGCATCGGCTTTGTCTTTTTGATTTTCGCCACGGGCCTGTCCAGTGGTGGTGGTATCAAAATCAAGATTGTCCTCACAAATCAGAGCTGCTGCTTCATAGCTCACAGCTCGTTTATATTTGCGGATCTGCTCATCGGATTCGATTTGCATAAAATCAATATCGCCATTGATGGTATCCATCGCTAACAATATTTTTTCAGAAAGTAAAAGTTCGCCTTTGGATTGATCTAAACGCACCTGCCCAAGCAAGTCCTTAATGCTGATATTTGGGTATTCAGCAATCGGATTTTGTACTTCAGCATCGGTGACAGGTGCGTTTAAAAGCATGGCTTACTCCTTTGGCTTAGCGTCGGTGGACGCAGGATCAGTCCCATCGGCTGTTTGATTAGCCGTTGAAACTGCCTGCGAGCCGACAGTGGCGTCGGGAGACGACTCGTTTGCAGTTAGACGCAATCGTTTTTCAAGCTGCTCTAAATCTTTTTTACAGCCTGCTTTTGGATTGTATCGAAGCGCATTCTTATAAGCTGAAACAGCTTCCATTGGTTGTGCCTGGTTCAATGCATCACCTAAGGCACGATAAATTTTTGCTCGTACTTGATCGACCATTTGTTCGCCATCACCAAGACTGATGATGCGTTCAATTAATGAAGCATTGGCGATCGCAAGATCATCATCATTGATAAAGACTTCAGCACATTGCTCGGTTATGAATTCAGCCGTTGAACGGGTGTAGTCATCAGGCATCACCATGTCATTCAACACAACATATTCAGCAATACGTACTGCCAGTTCAAAATCATTGGCATCACATGCCCAAATCATTAAATAAACTAATGTCGTGTTTTGAGCAGCAGGCGAAACAGCAAGGCAGCCATCGATATAGCCGTAATATTCAGGCAGCCATTCTGCTTTTTTTTCAATACGTTCTTGAACGGATTTTAGTCCACTTAAGATATTTAAATGATTGAACATCCGCAGTTCAACATTTGGAACATTTCCCTGATTTAAAACTTCAGCAGGGATTTGAACTGATTGATCAGGACCTGAATCAAGATCCCAACCAGTGACTACTTTCTGACGTGGATCTAAACTTTGCTGCGCTTTTAAGGCTTTTTCTGCCAACATCTTTTCACGATGTTGGCGCATTGAATTCATACCCATGATTAGTCATCCAGTTCGATGTTTTCGATTAACACGCACTTTGTATAATCTTCAACGACAAAATCCTCGTTGATCGATTGGAAATCCACAGCACGATCCCATTCAGGTTGATCTACGATCGAACGGTTAAAAGTACCGTTTTGGATATAGATCGACAGGTTGTCAGGTGAGGTGATCAAAATCGTTTTAGCAGGGAATTTTGGAACATACATCGCAGGCAACGTTCCAAGCTGCTTATTGGCATAAATGATACGAGCCGCAATTTGTTCGGTTGGATCTTGCTTGACGTTTATTAACGGTAAATATTTATCGCTTAAAATGCCACGGCCACAGATCGCCACTAAGCCGCTTTCACGGTGTTGTTCTGCGATATATTCTTCGATCCCAAATTCAACCAAGCCATCTACAGTTTTGAATTCATGTGCAGCACCAATCTGTGTTTTAAAAACACCGCCACCCACATCAATACCTTTGTAATGTTGCTCAGGCGCATTTTCACGAATTTTTTGCAACCAACCTTTTTTCACATCTTGTAATAATGGATTGGCAGCACGATCGCTCGTTGGGGCACGGAATAAACCATTAAAACCGATACACAATTTGTCTAATGCGATTGCACGAATCACCATTTCCTGAAGCTTTTTCTTAAAGTCAGGATAATGTCGCCATGCATTGAGTAAGAGCCACTTCATCGCCACATCATAGTTGGTTTGAGTGCAATCATACTCATCCACTAAATCCAAACTGCCGACCGCAGTGGGTTGGCGTGGTTGAACATTGGTATTGGTATTGCCTGCGATGGTCGTGCCAATACTTAAAGCAATTTTTTCACCTTTACCATTATCAACAGGCCATATATTGATCAGTTTTAAGAAGTCGGCTTGTTGTTGATAGGCTTGGATAATTTTTTGTGTTGGGGCAGGCAAAACCGCAAAGGTCTCTATTGCACTTTCAACACCGTTTGCACGGGCAATGTCAGCTTTATAAGAATTAAATAACTGACGAGCTGCAGGTTGTAGAACGACTGACATAATTATTTAATTCCTTAGTAATCGACAGTGTTTGCTGTGTTACCTGCATGAACAGGCGGTGGGTTCATTGGGGTTGTACTCATGGCATGGAATTGGTTTTGTAAACCAGTGAGACCCTGAGCAAGCTGCTGTAAAGTTTCTTCAAGATTTGCACCTGGTGCAGCAGGTGGATTTTGGGTGGATTGTTGTTCAGGCGCAGCAGCTGCAGGCGGTGTTTGTACTACTGGGGCAGGTTGTGGAATTGGCGCAGTTGCAGGCGGTGCATTTAATGTTTGTTTTAATGCTCCGACTTCTTCAGCTAAGGTTTTAATTCCAGTCAAACATTGAACTAATCCTTGAGTTAATACACCTGCCAGTTCTTGACTGACTGAGGATTGATCTTGGGGCTTAGCGGTTGGGGTTAATGCTTCTTTGATCTGATCAAGTAAGCTTTTCCCTTCATTTGGATTTTTTTCAGACATGGTGATATAGATCTCCGAATCAGGTTGGGTACTGAGCGAATGTCGATTGTTAGAAAATTTAATGGCTTGTGTACCCAATGAAGCAGGTGTGTCTGTCATGCCTAGGCCGACTTGATAGGCTTTACCAGTCCCTGCAAAGTTGCGATAGAACTCAATCGAAGGGTAAATTTTTTGCCCTTTTTTATTCATCGCCACAAAATTTGGGAGTGCTGATATTTCGTTATAAAGGTGAAGTTTGCCGTTTTCGTCCACGGCTTCAACTTTCAAAATATCGCCATAGGCATTGAACGGTGGTTCAGGCGACCAACCGCCAAAATGTTCGATATTGATCCGACCTGCATAATGCTCAAGATTATAGGTGTCGGCCATTTCTTGAATTTCTTGGCGTGTTAATTCACGCCCATCGACTGTTTGCCCTTCACGAGCAACACGAAAGCGTTTGATTACACGTCCTTCTCCTGGTAGCTCTGCCATTGGTTATTCCACATTCATTTTTTCGATGCTTGAAGTCTGCTTGTTATCGATAAGTCGGTGCAATCTGACCAATCCTGATTAACGCTTATTCAGGAAAGCTTCGCTCAAAGTTTTTTTGTGCTTAAAGCAACATTAAGCACATGACTACAAACACTCCGACGTTCCTAGAACTCATGACCCCAAGACAGCAGGGAAGAATACTTTTCTCGATGGGTATGTCTGTCTCAGAAATCGCCACTCACACTGGGGAAAATCGTTCGACTGTAGAAAGTTGGAAGCAGCGTGATCAATGGTCTAAAACCGATGTTTATGATGAGGTGACAACAGGCTTAAAAATTCGCTATATGACCCTGACTTTTATGGAAAACAAAAGTAATGCGAATTACAAAGAAATGGATGCGATTGCCCGACAGTTTGAACGATGGGCAAAAATTCAAAAATTCCTTGAGTCAGGTAAACAAACGGATCTCAATCCGAATCTTGAGAACAGAAATGCTGCGCCAAAAAAGAAAAAGTTAAAAAACCAAATCACGCTCGAGGACTTGGAGAAATTAGAAGAAGCATTCAACGAATTTTTATATGTCTATCAAGAAGAATGGATGGATGCGATATCCTGGTCTCGAATCTTTATCTTATTAAAATCACGTCAGATTGGTGCAACTTATATTTTTGCGCTTTGGGCGTTGATTGATTTATTAAAAACAGGAAAAAACAAAATCTTTATGTCGGCATCGAAAGCGCAGGCATATCAATTTATTGAATACATCAAAGCCTTTGTTTTGGATGTGATTGGTTTGGATCTCACTGGAGATCCGATCGTCATCAATGGACCAAATGGCCAAGCAACCGTGTATTACTTGGGAACAAATGCACTCACAGCTCAAGGTCGTCATGGTGATGTGATCATGGACGAGTTCTTTTGGATTCGTAAGTTCTTACAGTTTAAAAAAGTCGCTTCAGCAATGGCATCGCAAAAGATGTATAAGCAAATTTATATGTCTACGCCATCCAGTATTTTGCATGAAGCCTATACCTTTTGGACAGGCAAAGACAGCAAACGGAAATTACCGATTGAGATCGATGTCAGTAAGGTCGCACTCAAAGCACCAGTCAAATGTGCGGATCGAAAAACGAGGCAGATTGTCACGTTGACCGATGCTGAAGAAAAAGGCTGTGATCTATTTGATCGTGAAGACTTGCTTGCTGAATATGGCGATGAAGAGTTTGCCAATCTGTTTGATTGTGAGTTTATTGATGATTCAGGATCTTATTTTCCACTTAAAGAAATCATCCCAAACATGGTCGACAGTTGGGAAGTGTGGAAAGACTTTTTCCCGAATCAAAATCCACGTTATGTAGGGGAAGTGTGGTTAGGTTATGACCCTTCATTCACAGGTGACAATGCAGCTTTAGCAGTTATCGCACCTCCACAAACATCGCTTGAGCCTTATCGGATTCTCGAAATTAAACAATTTCAGGGTATGAAAGCCAGTGAACAAGCTTTGTATATCAAAAAGGTTTGCGGACGCTACAACGTGACTTTTATCGGTATTGATAACACTGGTAACGGTTTGGCCGTTGCTGAACACGTTGAACTTTTCTTTACTCAATTGACTCGTTTGAACTATACCCCTGAATTAAAAATTCGCATGGGGCTTCGAGTTAAAGAGTTATTTCAAAAACGTAGACTGCATTTTGATGCAGGTTTGCAAATTGTAGCTAAGTCATTCCTGTCAATCAAAAAAGCCTTAACTGGTGGCGGTGGAAATAAAACACTGATTACCAGTCGAAGTGCTGAAACTGGACACGGTGATATCGCTTGGGCAGTGATGAATGGTTTGGAAAATGCGCCAATTATTCACGTTGCTGATCAATCACATCTTGGCGCACATCAAAGCCGAATCAGAGTATTTAATTCATGAAAATATTGGACAGACTTATTTCGACTGTTTTACCCCGTATGGAGCAGATGTCGGCACATGGATCTGATTCATCTTTAGCGATTGAGCAACCACAAACCAAAATGATGATGCGAAGCTTTGGCGAAGCTGAACCTGTATTGGATGGGCATACATTGTTTGATTATGGCTATTGCCCAGTTTGGCAAGAATGGTACGAGCTGCCGTATGATATTGCAGCGATTGCAAAGATGTATCGTGGTACCAGTCACCATACCAGTGCGATCGTGATCAAGCGCAATATTTTATCAGTGGATTTTATTCCTCATCCTTTGTTAAGCCGACATGATTTTAATGCATTGGCTTTGAACTTAATCACCTTTGCAAATGCCTACGCTCATATTCAATACAATCGTTTCAGGGGTGTTCTAAAAATTACGTCACGCCCTGCGATCAATATGAGAAAAGGGACAGACCTTTTAAGGTTTTATCAAATGGATGGCTTTCAAGGGAAGCAGCACATTTATGAACCTGAGGAGATTATCCATATTGCTGATGCTGATATTGTGCAAGAGATCTATGGCGTGCCTGATTATCTGAGCAGCATTAATGCGGTTTTATTAAATGAAGCTGCGACTTTATTCCGTAGACGCTATTACAAAAATGGAGCTCATGCTGGTTTTATCTTACACATCACCGATGCTATGAAATCTCAAAACGATGTGGATGCATTAGAAGAATCATTACAGAACTCAAAAGGGGCAGGCAATTTTAAAAATCTTTTGGTCTATACACCTGGTGGAAAAGAGAAAGGATTAAATGTAATTCCATTGGCTGAAGTGGCAGCTAAGGATGAGTTTTATAATATTAAGATTGCCAGTCGTGATGATCAGCTTGCAGGGCATCGTATCCCACCACAATTGATGGGTGTGGTACCGCAAAACTCAGGTGGCTTTGGTGATATTGAAAAAGCAGCAAGAGTCTTTTATTTCAATGAGATTGTTTACTATCAAAATCTATTAAAACAAATCAATGATCAACTCGGAATCGAAGTGATTCGATTTAAAGAATATGACTTAATTTCTAGTGTAACAAAGCCATAGATACTTAAATTATATCAATAAACCTATATAAAATATAGATTTATTTCCTTTTTACAATGCCAAGTTTAAATGCTTGGCATTTTTTTTGGCTGAACGAAATGAATAAGCAATCGAATGACTGTGCTGAAAGAATATAACAAGGGCGAGGGGGCAAACGCAGTCTCCTCTCCCGCCTGCCCAGTTCCTAAATGTCTCATTTCTGATGCACAGGGAAAATTCATTCAAGCCTTATGAAATATAAGGCTTAGGGCACTTTTAATAACTTGGTATAGATGCGGTTTGATGCAAACTGATGCAGTTTTTAAAAATATCTAAAATACTAATTATTTCTAAAGTCTAAATGTGTGTTGTTGCAGCGGTGACAGTTTTTTAAATATTAAATTTAATGTATTTAAATATATGATTTATATAAATTTAATTTGTCACTTTCTAGCAGTAACATGAGGTGACTAAAAAATAGAGAACTATAATAATTTATTAATAATCAGTATTTTATATAGTTACAACTTGTCACCTTGAATAGAGGTGACTTGTAACTTCTATGATACTTCATTGTAACTTTTGAATTATTACTATTTATCATTAATAAACATATATATAGATATATAAATATAAATCTGTAACTTTTGTCACCTCTATTTTTGAGAGCCAATAATTCATGGTTTAAATATAATTTAAATCTTAATATTGAAGCTAAATTTTATATTGAGTAAAAGTATATTTTGCGACAAATAAGATGCACTTTTTTATAAAATATTGTTTGTAAAGTGAAAATATAATATTTGACATCGTAGAGGTCTCCAGTTCGAGTCTGGATATACCTACCAAAATATCAATAAAAAAGCCCTAAATTTCTATAATTTAGGGCTTTTTTATTGATATCACATTTGTATTTTTAAATACTCGCTTAAAAGAATAACTAGGTTGAATTGCAATTTAGAATGAGTTTGTTATACTCATTATGCTTGAGTAATTTTTATCAGATACTAGAATCTTGACTCAATCTAATATTGGTGATAATTTCATCAATAAGGAAGTCATATACTATTTGGGATTTAATAGAAATCTTGCCTAAATGAACAAAGATATGACAACCTGAACACACAGCTAACAACGAACGAAACGGTTTAGATCGTTTTTAAAAATGTTCAAGGTTGTAGAAAAGCCCGTTAATCGGGCTTTTTTAATGCCCATCATTTTTAAAACAAATTTACGCTATAGTTTGTCATAAGGATTAGGATAGCGATAGGGAATTGTGATGCTGATATTTATTATTATATTGATTCTTATTGGTTTGATTTTATTGTTCTTTTTTGCCAAGAAAACAGATTCTACACAGGATACGTCTGATTACAGCCATCCATATTCTTCAACAACCTCTTCATGTGATTCTTCTCAGGATAATGTTTCTAGACATTCTGATGAATGTAGTTCAAATGATGATTCGAGCTCAGACTCAAGTAGTTGTGATAGTAGCAGCAATAATGATTAAAAAAAAGCTTGTACCCCTTGAGGGGCAAGGGGTACAAGCTAAACCGAGTTTAAGGTAGATCAAACCAAATCATTTGGCTGTCTTGCAATGCAGTAATGGTTGCAGTTTCATCGAATACTAAAGCATCGCCCGCTTTAACCAAATGATCGGCAATCATTACTTCGCCTGAAATTACATGCACATAGTTCAATTTTTTCTGTGCTGTAATCTCTAAATGTTGATCTTTTTCAATCACTGCTGTTTTTACTTCAGCATTTTGACGAATCGACATTGGCGCAGATGCATCACCAGCAATCAAATGCCATTGGTTTGGATGATCTTTCGGATTCAGTTGAATTTGCTGATAGGTTGGTTCGGCATCTTGCACATTCGGTTGAATCCAAATCTGTAACAGATGCACCGCTTTATCATGCTTGTTCATTTCACTGTGGGTGACCCCAGTTCCAGCACTCATCAACTGCCATTCACCTGCATTGATTTGACCTTCATTGCCCATACTGTCTTTGTGGGAAATGGTGCCATCAAGTACACAGGTCAAGATTTCCATGTTGTCATGGGGATGGGTACCGAAACCATTATATGCAGCAACCGTATCATCATTGATCACGCGAAGGGCACTGACACCCATATATTTAGGGTTGTACCAGCTACCAAATGAAAAGCTATGGTAAGTGTCTAACCAACCTGCTTTGACATGACCACGATTTTCACTACGATGTAGATAAGCATTCATCTTTCATCTCCCAAATTATTGTGTTTTGCTTAATGCTTATATTATCGATTCATAATGAGGATAAATAGTCTTTAATTGCGACATATTGTTCTATAAATGCAATGATTCAGTAATGGGTATTTTCTTGGATAAAATAAAAAAGGCTGAATAAAAATATTCAGCCTTTTCAAATGAGCAAATTAATTTACCCATCTTTTTATTTAGATTTGTTTTCCAATTGAGGAATTGCAGAGCCTTGACCTACAGAAAGCAGACCAGTTTCTGTGTAGATACCCAGTTTTGCACGTGTATCTGTGATATCGAGGTTACGCATAGTTAACTGGCCGATACGATCCATTGGGGTAAACATCGAATCACCTTTCTCCATGGTCAAACGCTCAGCTTCATAAGTGAGGTTAGGAGATTCAGTATTCATGATAGTGTAGTCATTACCACGACGTAATTCTAAAGTCACAGTACCTGTAATGGCTTTAGCAACCCAACGTTGTGAAGTTTCACGAAGCATTAATGCTTGTGAATCGAACCAACGACCTTGATAAAGTAGGCGACCTAAACGTAAACCGTTAATACGGTATTGTTCGATTGTATCTTCGTTATGGATACCTGTTACCAAACGCTCATAAGCAATGTGTAACAACGCCATACCTGGTGCTTCATAGATACCACGAGATTTCGCTTCGATGATACGGTTTTCAATCTGGTCAGACATACCTAGACCATGACGACCACCGATACGGTTCGCTTCAAGAATGAATTCAACTGGATCTTCGATACGTTGACCATTCAATGCAACTGGCATACCTTCTTCAAAAGTAATGCTCACTTCTTCTGGTTGGATTTCAACGTCGTCTTTCCAGAACGCAACGCCCATAATTGGGTCTACGATTTTAATACCCGCATTGAGGTATTCTAAATCTTTGGCTTCATGCGTTGCACCCAACATATTTGAGTCAGTTGAGTACGCTTTTTCTTTTGACATTTTATAGTCAAAGCCGTTGTCGATTAAGAATTGTGACATTTCGGCACGACCGCCTAATTCATCAATAAAGGTTTGGTCTAACCAAGGCTTATAGATTTTGAGGGCAGGATTGGTCAATAAACCATAACGATAAAAACGTTCAATATCGTTACCTTTATAAGTAGAGCCGTCACCCCAGATGTTCACATCATCTTCTTTCATCGCTGTTACAAGCATGGTACCTGTCACTGCACGACCCAAAGGTGTGGTATTGAAGTAAGGAACACCGCCAGTACTAATGTGGAATGCGCCACATTGAATTGCTGCAATACCTTCAAGCGCAAGTTGTAAACGACAATCGATTAATCGAGCTTTGACTGCGCCGTATTGTTCAGCTTTCTTTGGAATTGCATCATAGTCATCTTCATCAGGTTGACCCAAGTTTGCAGTATAAGCATAAGGCTCTGCGCCTTTTTGCTTCATCCACAATAAAGCTGCTGAAGTATCGAGACCACCAGAAAAGGCAATCCCAACTTTTTTGCCTACAGGTACGTGCTGCAAGATAGTTGCATTATCAGTCATTGCTTGTCCTAACATTTATTAGTAAAGACTCCGAATAGGTAGTCTTGAGAATAAAAAATCGGAACTATTGTAACACTTTTCATGGAGCTTGTTTTCCTGAAAGAAAAACTAAGCAGAAAAATTATGTTCTAATACATTTGATTTTGGTTTTTTTAGATTGGAAATCAAAATAGTTACATTACTTTTGACTTTAGTGTCAGCATTTTCTTCAAAAGAGTCATAAACACATATAAAAATTCAGTTAAAGTACTATGCAACAAGTTGCAAAGCCAATAAATACAGAAGGAATACCATGACTAGCTATGCAAATATCTTAAAACCATTACATTTAGGGTTTACGACAATTAAAAACCGTGTAGTAATGGGCTCTATGCACACAGGTTTAGAAGATCGTTTCTTTAATTACCCTAAACTTGCAGCTTATTTTGAAGAAAGAGCAAAAGGTGGTGTTGGCCTAATCATCACAGGTGGTATTTCTCCAAATCGCCAAGGTTGGTTATTACCAGCTGGCGGTACAATGAATAGTTTAATGGATATTCCACAGCATCGTTTAGTGACGCATTCAGTTCATAAGCATGGTGCAAAAATTTTAATGCAAATTCTGCATTCTGGGCGTTATGGCTATCAACCTTTTGTCGTTTCTTCGAGTGCTGTTAAATCGCCAATTTCACCATTTAAACCGCGTGAAATGAGCAATCAAAATATTTTGGATACGATTCAAGATTACGCACGTTGTGCGAGTATTGCGAAGAAAGCGGGTTATGATGGCGTTGAAATCATGGGTTCAGAAGGTTATTTGCTGAATCAGTTTTTAAGCCGACATGTGAACCAACGTACTGATCGTTGGGGTGGTGATATCGAAAATCGTATGCGCTTTGCTGTTGAAATTGTGAAAGCAATTCGTGCGAAAGTGGGCGAGAAATTTATTATTTGTTTCCGTTTATCAATGCTTGATCTAGTGCATGACGGTAATACGATGCAAGAAGTAACGGTTGTTGCTAAAGCATTAGAAAAAGCAGGTGTTACTTTACTAAATACTGGGATTGGTTGGCATGAAGCGCGTGTACCAACGATTGTGACTTCAGTACCTCGTGCAGCATTTGCGGATTACACCGCTTTTGTAAAACAGCATGTTTCTATTCCTGTAATTGCATCAAATCGTATTAATATGCCTGATACTGCTGAAGATATTATTGCTTCTGGTAAAGCCGATATGGTGCAAATGGCGCGTCCATTATTGGCAGACCCATATTGGGTAAATAAAACTGCAACCAATCGTGTAGATGAAATTAATACATGTATCGCATGTAACCAAGCATGTCTGGATCATAGTTTTAAGAATCAACGCGCAACCTGTCTTGTAAACCCACGTGCAGCATTTGAAACAGAATTAGTTTATATCAAAACTAAAAAACCTAAACGTATTGCGGTTGTTGGTGGTGGTGTTGCTGGAATGTCAGCTGCAACAGTTGCCGCAAGTCGTGGTCACGCCGTCACTTTATTTGAAGCAAGTAATGATGTTGGTGGTCAGTTTAATTTAGCGAAAGTTGTTCCTGGAAAAGAAGAATTCCACGAAACCATTCGTTACTTTAAGGTGCAAATCAAGCAAACAGGTGTCGATTTGCGTTTAAATATGCGCGTAAGCCGTGAACAGCTTGAACGAGAAGGTTTTGATGAGGTTATTGTGGCTACAGGCGTAGTTCCTCGCGCATTAAAAATTCAGGGTAGTACTGCACCACAAGTATTGTCATATGCTGAGGTACTTAAAGGTGCAGAAGTTGGACAAAAAGTTGCTGTAATTGGAGCTGGGGGAATTGGTTTTGATGTATCAGAGTTTTTATTAAAACCCCTGCATCAACCACAGCCTCAACCTTTAGCAGAATGGCAGCGTGAATGGGGTGTTGATCCAGATCCTAACTATATCTCTGAAGGTGGGATGCAACGTCCAGAGGTTGAAATGCCAATTCGCCAGATCTATTTGTTACAACGCAAAACTACACCTTTAGGTGTTGGCTTAGGTAAGACTTCAGGCTGGGTTCACCGCGCACAATTGAAAAAGCACGCTGTTCGTATGCTTCGTGGTGTGCAGTATAAAGCGGTGACTGATGAGGGATTATGGGTTGAACATAATGGTCACGATCAATTATTGCGTGTAGACACAATTGTTGTGTGCGCTGGGCAAGAATCTGTAAAAGATTTAATGCCTAAAGATGGTGAAAATACTTTAGCTAACTATCATATTATTGGTGGTGCGAAACTCGCTGCTGAGTTAGATGCGAAGCGTGCAATCCGTGAAGGGGCTGAATTGGCCGCTAAACTCTGATAATTGATGAAACATTATGCATTTGAATACATTGCAGTTAAATTTCTCTTGAATAAAGAGGGCAAGCTTTGTATTCTTACGCACATGGAAGCGTGGCAGAGCGGTTTAATGCACCGGTCTTGAAAACCGACGAGGGTGTGAGTCCTCCGTGAGTTCGAATCTCACCGCTTCCGCCAAATATCTAAATAAGCCCTTGTTTTTACAAGGGCTTATTTTTTGTCTGTTGTTTTACCCCTCAACCTACCCCTCATCAAACTTTGGATTTAATTACATGGGATGAGACTTGTAAGGAGTAATTAAGAATTAGCTAACTATACTCCCAACAACTTAATTGACTCTTTCAAAGTGGAATAGATGTGAATGACGGTTTGATCTGGCTAGATTCAGTAGTAATTATTCAAAAAAATAGGGTACACATTTAAAAATACTGTCGATTGGCCGAAGTTGTAATGATTGTTTCTTATAGAAAACAATTCTAAAAAATTAAGATGCTATTCATTTACAGTTGAATAACTTGAACTGAATCTTTCTAGTACCTACTAACTTAATTTGGAAAATGGTTTACCACATCAGCAAATATGGAAGTTGTTATGGAGAAAATTTCAGATAAATACAGGATTAAACTTAATCACAGATCAAGATCGGATCAATGTTGTTTTATGTATTTAGGTAAGTATAAATAATAACTTTTTAGAACATTATTGGTTTTAATAGAAAATATTATTATGAGAATTTGACCTTTTTGATTTTATGCAGCTAAAGGCTTACTCTTTTTATGAAATAATTTGACAGAGAATAAAGTTAGCATTAGTGACAATTTTCGCCACATCGCTTCCAGTGTTGTTGTTTATGTCAAAAATATGACTTAAATATTTAATAACTATAAATAAATATTAAAAAATGGTTGAATAAGAAGCAATTATCTATAATGATAACTAATATTCACTTGATCATTCATTCTAGGAGGTAGATCATGATTGATGTGCAATATTCCGAAAATGTCTCGATACATCAGTTATCTGATGACGCATTCTTGCTAAGAGTCAATGATGCAAAGGTTTATCAATATTTGCTCAAGCAATGTGGTAAGGAATTCGGTTGGGAACGCTCAATACAAAAATCTCAAAGTTTTTTTAACGGTGACATTGAATACCGAATTAACCTTTCCGATATCCCATTGGAAAATTTTGGGCGAGATTTTTTTATGTTGGAACCAGAACTACTCGATAACATTGCGAAAAGTTAAAACATAGCTTGATTATATGCTGTGTATATTTAGTTTTACATATTTCAGTTTTTCGCCACGTCATCCCCTTGACGTGGTCTTTTTATATAAAACTACTTTATCTAAAATAGAATCAATTCTATAATTTAGAGACTTTTTTAACTTGTAAGTAAATATAAATTAGAGGATATTTACTTAATCTTTAATCAGGAATATTCAATTAAAATTTGATAAGGTAGAAAGAAAGCTAATAGCCCACTTCCTACGCTTACCATTCCATAATCATAGTCAAGTTGATGATTTCTTTTACGGACTCTTAATTTTATTTTTAGAAGCTTCCAAAATATTAGAATTTATGCGTGTATTTTACAAACAAACGATCCTCACCAAAGTCGTTTCCATGCTTTACGTAATAATCAATACGAATATATTGTAATGCTAAGCCTTTAAAATAGGGCTGTTGAAAATTATAGTTTAAAATAATGTTTGACTCGCTTTCATGATTTTTTTTCCATCAGTTGTTTGAAAATTATCACCATAAACATATTTTATAGCCGCATTAAATCCAGGGGTATAATCTTTGAAATTATAACCATAAATAAAATGATATGATTTTTCATCTTTTTTAAAGAAACCTGTCGCATTCCAATTGATAAAGTAGGTTTCTGGTAAAAATCCATCAGGTAATGGATATGCTGATTCACCTATAATTTGTTGATAACCTAATCCGAATGTATGGTTTTTTACTTTTAATGTCTCAAGTAAGCCAATATTTTGTGCATCAATATTAAAATTATTTCCATCTTCTTGAGCATTAAAATATTTAAATTTCGAATTAAGTACATAATTTTTACCTTTCAGATTATGTTCCAAACCCAAATAATTTTTATTATATAAATTCTCCATGTTGCCATAATAATATTCTCCCTTTAAATCAGGAGAGAACTGATAACGTAAATCAATATAATTTAAGCCATCCGAGTATTCTGTCTTTCCATTTGAAGTAAAAGAAAATTTTCTAAAATCTTCTTCATTGCGAGGGGATACTTTTTCAACATGACCTATTTCTGCGTAAAGTTGATCAGTTAATTGTGACTTAAGGTTTGCACCCCAATAAGATGTTAAAAGCTGACGACTGCTATCTACGGCAGTAACAGGTAAGTCTAACCAAAGCTCACCAACATTCAACAAGGTTCGGTCATAACCCAATTTTAATGTGGCGCCGTGTTTTAAATAATCGGAAGCTTGTGATTGAGTCGCTTTATCAAACGGTAATACGGTATCAGCCATATGTTTATCTGAACTTAATCTAAAAGCATATTGAACTGAAGCATCCACACCGATTGTCAAAGGTTTTTCGGCAATACTTAATGGTGTCTCAAGCATTCGTGAGTTATAAAACAAAGAGGCAGCTTGAGACCAACTTCCAGTATCCTTTAATGCTTCATTCTCAAAATTGCGATTGATGTAGGCATTTTTTAAGGTAAATTTCCATTCTTCTTTAGCGCTTACATTATCAGCCCAAAGTGAAGTTGAAACTAATCCACTTATGAGTGAAATAGACGACAAAATAAGCTTATTACATTTAAATGTATGCATTTTTTAATTTCCATTTTGATTTGGGTTGCGCCAATCCTCGGCGCAGTTTTGCTTATTGCTGATTGACTGAAGCTTGTGTTTGAAGGGTTGATTTTGAACTTTCAGGTACATTGACCGCGACTTTAAGATTTACGAGGAAGATCGCGAATGCAGCAATCACACCAGGAATCGCAATAGCTAAGAAGTTCATTTGATGAGGTAGTTCAAAAGTGAGCAATGCGCCTGTAAGTACAGGACCAATGATTGCACCTATACGACCGATACCTGATGCCCACCCCATACCTGTTGAGCGAACAGTAGTTGGATAAAATTGTGCGACGAAAGTATAAAGAAGGATTTGAGAACCAATCGTTGCTGCACCTGCTAAAGCAATTAGGCTATAGAGAACAATTTGAGGGCTATTAAATCCTAATAGTATTAAGGCAGCAGCTCCAATTACAAACATTGAGGTAATGACGGGTTTTAAATGGAATCGATCTGCTAAAGCACCGCCTCCAATTGCACCAACCATACCGCCAATGTTCAATGCAAATAAGAACAGCATACTTGCGCCTAAAGAATATCCTGCTTGCAACATCAATTTAGGTAACCAACTTCCCAATGCGTACACCATTAATAGGCACATAAAGAAAGCGATCCAAAACATGAATGTACTAAATGCACGACCATCTTTGAAAAGGGCTTTTGCTGGTGCTTCATGATGAATATTTTCATTGAAAACCAATTGAGTATTTTGATGAATGTCTCGTGTAGGTAGCAGCTTATTGATGATCTGTTTAGCTTGTTCTTCCTTTCCAGATTTGATCAGAAATGCCAATGACTCAGGTAGGAATTTCCAAATGATAGGCAACATTAACAATGGAATCCCTGCAATCAGGAACATGATTTGCCATCCCATATCTTTGACTAACCAAGCACCTAATAATGCTGAAGTCATACCGCCAATAGCATAGCCACTAAACATAATTGCGACTAAAGTACTTCGAATTTTTTTAGGTGCATATTCCGTCATTAATGCAACAACGTTTGGCATTACGCCACCTATACCTAATCCTGCTATGAATCTTAAAATTGCAAATTCAACGGGATTGGTTGCAAAAGCTCCTAGAAATGTAAAACCACTAAATAAAGTGACACAGATCATGATGGTTTTCTTTCTTCCTAAACGATCTGATAATGTGCCGAATATCATTGCACCAAACATCATTCCAAATAGGGCAGCACTTGCTAATAATCCTGCTTGAACAGCCGTTAATGACCATTGCTGCATTAATAATGGTAATGCAACACCGTAAATAACCAAATCATAGCCGTCGAAAATAATAATTAGTAAGCACCAAAATAAAACCTTCCAATGAAATAAACTAAATTTGGCATTATCAATTGTTTCATTGATATTTACTTTTTCCATATACATCCTTCACCTCCAATTTGTGAAGCTTTGTTTTATTAATGTTTAAACTATTTTGTTATGGAGATTCAGTCAAAAACTAAATTGATATATCTTTATGTCTTTAAGGTATTGAATTTATTATTTTCTATCTAAATTTTAGACGACAAAAAGCAGAGTATAAAAATACTCTGCTTTTTTATAACAATAGGTATATTAAATAAATTGATTTATATGCTGATTAAACTCAACAGGTGCTTCAACGTTTGAAATATGCGAAGCATTAATTTCAACCAACTGAGCATTTGGTATGTGTTGCAACATCCATTCAGCATCTGTAACTGTGGTCACAGGATCATGAATTCCTGCAATAATTAAAACAGGTATCGTGATTTGTTTTAGTTCATCACGAAGATCCGCTTTAGCCAAAGCCTCACAACAATTGGCATAGCCCAGTGCACTGCCAGCACTTAAGTCGTTACATAGATGGCTGACAACTGAAGGATGACTTTGGATAAAGGGATCGGTAAACCAACGAGATGCTGCGGTTGCAGCAATTGGTTCTAAACCTTGCTTACGTACCAGTTCGGCACGATCTTGCCATGCTTGTTCCTGTCCAATCTTCGCTGCGCTATTGGCAATAATGACATGACTAAAACGCGATGGATAATGAATCGCTAACCATTGTCCAGTTAGTCCACCCATCGAGATTCCACAGAAGGTAACTTTTTCAATTTTCAAATGATCAAGTAATGCAATTACATCTTCACCTAACTGGTGCAAAGTGTAAGAACCAGTTGGCGTAGATGATGAACCGTGACCCCGAGTGTCATAGCAGATAACAAAAAAGCGATCTTTAAAATAATTAAATTGCTTTTGCCACATGCCGTAGTTTGTTCCAAGGGAATTTGAGAACACTAGAGCAGGGGAATTTGGATCACCAAATGTTTGATAATTAATATTCACATCTTTTGATTGAAAAATTGGCATATCGTATTCCTTAATCTTGCTCCACGCGTTGAATAATGAGAGCGATGCCTTGTCCCACACCGATACACATCGAACACAACGCATATTGCCCTTGAATCTGTTCAAGTTGATTCAAAGCCGTCGTCACTAATCTCGCACCCGATGCACCGAGTGGATGACCTAAAGCGATCGCACCACCATTCGGATTGATACGAACATCATCATCCGCTAACCCTAAATCACGAGTCACTGCTAACGCTTGAGCTGCAAAGGCTTCGTTCAACTCAATCACATCCATCTGTTCTAATGTCAGATTGGCTTGTTTGAGTAACTTTTTGATTGCAGGTGCAGGGGCAAAACCCATAATGCGGGGTTCAACACCCACCGTAGTGGCTGCAATGATTTTGGCACGAGGCTTAAGTTGATATTGAGCAACTGCCTCATCTGAGGCAATCAATAGTGCTGCTGCACCATCGTTAATACCTGAAGCATTACCCGCAGTAACGGTACCTTCTGCTTTCACCACACCTTTGAGTTTCGTTAATGCTTCAATCGTGGTGGATGCACGTGGATGTTCATCCGTATCTACAACGATCGGATCACCTTTACGTTGTGGAATGCTGACAGCAACGATTTCTTGTTTAAAAAAGCCTTTGGCTTGCGCTGCTGCTGTACGTTGTTGGCTCACCAAGGCAAACTTGTCTTGATCAATACGATTGATATTAAATTGTTCTGCCACGTTCTCCGCAGTCTGCGGCATGGTGTCTACACCATAGATTTCTTTCAGTTTTGGATTGATAAAACGCCAACCCATGGTGGTGTCTTCAATTTTTTGACTACGCCCAAAAGTACTATCTGATTTACCCATCACATATGGTGCACGGCTCATACTCTCGACACCACCGGCAATAATCAGATTTGCTTCACCTGCTTTAATCGCACGTGCGGCCATCGCAATTGCATCTAGAGATGAACCACAAAGACGGTTTACTGTAGTTGCAGGGACTTGATATGGCAAACCTGCGAGTAGAGCTGACATACGACCGACATTACGATTGTCTTCACCCGCTTGATTGGCACAACCATAGATCACATCATCCACTTGTTGCCAATCCACAGTTGGATTTCGTTGCATTAAAGCTTGAATCGGAACAGCACCGAGATCATCTGCACGGACAGCGGCTAAACCACCTGCATAACGTCCAAAAGGTGTACGAATCGCATCAATGATGTATGCATTTTTTAAACTCGTGGTCATGTCGCTTATCCTTTAGCCTGTGTCGCATCAATCAATTGAGCACCCGTCAACGCTTGTAGCTCCTCAAAGCTCAGACCATCCACTTTCTCAATCACTTTTAAACCTTCTGTGGTCACATCAATCACACACAGATCGGTATAGATACGATCGACACATTTCAGACCCGTTGCAGGATAAGATAGTGCTTCAACAATCTTCGGTTCGCCTTGTTTGGTGACATGATCGGTCGTGATAAAGACTTTCTTTGCACCTACAGCTAAGTCCATTGCACCACCCACAGCAGGAATTGCATCGGCTGCACCTGTATGCCAATTGGCAAGATCACCGTTGGCTGCGACTTGGAATGCACCGAGTACCGCAATATCTAAATGACCACCGCGCATCATGGCAAAGGAATCCCCATGATGGAAAAAGCTTCCACCTGTGAGCATGGTCACATACTCTTTACCTGCATTAATAAGCTCAGGATCTTCTTCACCTTTGGCCGGTGGAGGACCAAACGCCAACAAACCATTTTCAGAATGCAGAAAGACATCTTTATCGGCTGGTAAATAATTTGAAATTTTAGTTGGTAAGCCAATACCTAAATTGACATAGGCACCATCAGGAATATCTTGTGCAACACGTTCTGCAATTTGGTCACGGCTGAGTTTTTGATAGCTCATTGTTATTCTCCTTATTGCGCAGCGACAGGTGATGTTGCTTTAACAGCAACCACATGCTGGACAAAAATCCCTGGGGTAATAATGTGTTCAGGATCAAGCTGACCGAGTTCAACTACTTCAGAGACTTGAGCGATGGTGACATCTGCAGCCATGGCCATGATCGGTCCAAAGTTACGTGCCGATTTATTAAAAACTAAATTGCCCCAACGATCGCCTTTGTAGGCTTTGATCAAGGCAAAGTCAGCTTTGATTGGATATTCAAGAACGTAGTCTTTACCCTCGATATGACGGGTTTCTTTGCCTTCTGCCAATAATGTTCCAAAGCCAGTCGGTGTAAATACAGCACCTAAGCCCATACCTGCGGCTTGGATACGGCAAGCGAGATTGCCTTGTGGGACGAGTTCTAATTCGATTTTGCCTGCATGGTAGAGTTCATCGAACACCCATGAATCTGACTGACGAGGGAAAGAACAAATGATTTTACGGACTGCACCTGTTTTTAGGAGTTTGGCAAGACCATAGTCACCATTACCTGCATTATTATTGACGATGACAAGGTCTTTAACCCCGAGTTCAATCAGACCATCGATGAGTTCTGCGGGTTGTCCTGCGGTTCCGAAGCCACCAATCATGATGGTGGAGCCATTTTGGATTTGGGAGAGCGCTTCAACCAGTGAAGCTTGTGATTTGTCGATCATAATAAATTCATCCTACAATCAAGTCTTGCTGATCTGTTTTTTAGAAGATGACTGGGTCATTACAGTATTTGGGTGGGCATGAGGATTTAAAAGAATCTGAGCGATAACACCGATACAGATGCCCCAAAAAACTGAGCTAAGTCCGAGGAATTGCATTCCTGAAACCGTTGCAAGAAATGTGATTAATGCTGCATCGCGCTGATGATCATCTTTCATCGCAATCATGACATTTGTACCAATAGCCCCAAGCAGAGCTAATCCAGCTAAAGCTGCGATGAGTTCTTTGGGAAGAAGGCTAAAGAGCATGACAATACTGCCAGCAAATAAGCCACCTAAAATATAGAAAATACCGTTGGCAACACCTGCGATATAACGCTTCTCTTGGAGTTCATGGGCGTCTTTACCCATACATAAAGCGGCGGTAATTGCAGCAAGTACAATCGTAATTCCACCTACACAAGCGACTGCAAGTGAGGCAATACTTGAAGCTGTAATAATCGGTTTAGCGGTAGTGTCATAACCACTTAATTTCATAATAGCCATACCTGGCAAGAATTGCCCTGTTAAACTTACGAGAATTAAAGGTAAAGCCAAGTTTAATGTAGAGTGCCAAGTCCATTCTGGATAAATGAAATGAGGAATAGCAAAACTAAACTGCATTTCAACGGGATTCATTTTTCCCAAGAACAAACTGAGTGAAACACCACATAGCAATACCCAAAGCATGGTGTAACGTGGCGAATATCGTTTTGCTAATAAATAGCAAATCAACATACTGAATACGATGAGGGGCATGGTATTTGTGGCAACAAACAACCCTAAGCCAAACTGAAATAAAATTCCTGCCATCATGCCTGCGGCGATCCCTTGAGGAATCCATTTCAGCAATTTATCGAAATAGCCTGTAACCCCTACAATAAAAATAATGATCGCGGTGGTAATATAAGCAGCAACAACCTCATTCAAACTGATATTAGGGAATAATGTCACGAGAAGGGCTGTACCGGGTGCAGACCAAGCTGTAATAACAGGTGTTTTATAACGAATCGAAAGATAGATGCCTGCAACTGCTGCCCCAATCGAAATTCCCCAAATCCATGAGATCATCATTGAGGCTGAGATATTGGCTTTTTGGGCAGCCTGAAAAAAAATGATGAGAGGGCCTGAATAAGAAATTAAGACAGCAAGAAATCCAGCGATCGTTGATGAAATAGACCAATCATCCTTTAAATTCTTCAACAGGGTTGTCATAGTGCCTCCTTGCAAGATTTCGTGCTGTTTAGATCAGAATTAGCCCTGATCACCACCACCCACTGCAATAACACTTCCAGTCATATAAGACGATTCTTCTGATGCAAGAAAAACAATCGCGTTGACTTGTTCATCAATCGTGCCATAACGTCCCATCAGACTTCGTTCTTTGGTTTGATCTACAACCTGTTGCATCCAAACTTTTTCATCTTCGGTAAGTGGAGTTGAATTACGAGGCACTTTACGTGGTGGAGCATCTGTTCCACCAGTTGCAATCGCGTTTACACGAATTCCATCTTTCGCGTGCTCAAATGCAAGGGATGCAGTAAGCGCATTGACACCACCTTTTGCTGCTGAATAAGGAATTCGGTTGATACCACGTGTCGCAATAGAAGAGACATTTACGATGACACCGCTTTTTTCCTTCAACATTTCGGGCAATACAGCACGGCAACACCATAAAGTTGGAAACAATGAGCGATTGATTTCTTTAATGATTTCTTCTTCACTAAAAGTATCATATGGCTTCATCCAAATTGCGCCACCGACATTGTTAATCAGAACATCAACACGACCGAAATGCTCAATTGCTTGATTTACAACGGTCTGGGCGCCAATAAAAGTTTCCAAATCTGTTTTGACTGTGATCGCCACGCCATCCGAACGCATAATTTCATGGGCAACTTCATCCACCAAATCTGAACGATCAGCTAAAATCACTTGTCCATTTTCAGCAGCAATTCGAAGTGCAACACCGCGACCGATTCCTTGTGCTGCACCTGTAACAATCACTATTTTGTCTTTGAATCTATCTGGAAAAATCATGCTCACCTCCAATTTAATTAATTCGCTGAGAATTTTTCAAATAAGAAATTGGCAGGTTTAATGCCTTCTTGATCCAACCAACCACGAACAGCTTCAACCATTGGTACTGGGCCACATAAGTAAATGTCGACATCACCATGATTCAACCAGTCATTTTCAATATGACCTGTGACATAACCTTTACGTTCATGTTGACTGTCTGCGTTTGCGACGACAGTACGATACTCAAACCACGAGTATTTATTTTGAAGTTCTTCTAACTTTTCAATAGCGACTAAATCAAAGTCATTGGTTACACCGAAAACTAAACGAATAGGGTGCTCTGAACCCTTTTCTTCAAGGATTTGAAGCATTGACATAAATGGGGCAATACCAGTTCCACCTGCGAGCATTAATACTGGGCGAGTCACATGACGCAGATAGAAACTGCCAAATGGGCCAGTAAAACTCATTTTGTCGCCCGCTTTTGCATTTTTACTGAGGAACTCACTCATCTGTCCATTCGGTACATTACGAACAACGAAACCCGTTAAACGGTTGCCTGGTTTTGAACTAAAAGAATAAGAGCGTGTTTCAGTCGTATTTGGAATTCCTACATTGACGTATTGACCTGCAAGGAAATGAATCTCAGGCTGTCCATCATCAAGTTGAATATCAAAGGTAATTGTGGAGTCAGACAGATTTTCGACACGTGATAAAGTACCTTGGAACTGATGAATTTCTGTTTTGCAAACATCAGAAGAAGCTTGAATTTTGAATACACCATCTGATTTTGGGCGGCATTGGCAAGCAAGTATGTAGCCTTGTTCAGCTTCTTCAGGAGTTAAAGCATCTTCTATATATGTTTCTTCTGGCATGTCATAACGACCAGATTCACAGAATGCTCGACATGTACCACATGCACCATCTCGGCAATCCAAAGGAATATTAATCTTCTGGCGGTAGGCAGCATCAGATAAAGTTTCATCTTGTGCGACAGTAATAAATCGCGTTACACCATCTTCAAATTGAAGTGCTACATTATGGTTAGACATGGCAATCATCCTATTTAAAAATTTTGATCTGGCTAACCCAACCAAAAAATCCATTTGGCTGGGAGGCTAGTTATAGATGATAAATATCAATAACTTGATTGATATAATCGTTCTTTAACACCACATATTTACTGAGAATTTTTGGTTGCTCACCTGAAAAATCAATAACATAGCGAGACATACCAAAGTAGCTATAGTTGGTTTTGTAGCGGAAGCTTAAGGTATTCCAGTTAAAACGTACGGTGACTGTTTCGCCATTACGTTCCACAATTTCAATATTGCAGATGTTGTGGCTGGTCCGTGTATCTGGCATTGTTGCTGACGAACGTTCGGTTTTGATACGGAATACGCGATCTTCCAATCCTTGGCGGTCTGGGTAGTAAATTAATGAAATTTCAGACTGAGGATCTTCGGTGAGTTTGTCGTCGTCATCCCATGCAGGCATCCAAAAAGATGCTTCTGCTGCATAACAATTCAGCCAATCGTCCCACTGTTCATCATCGAGAAAACGAGCTTCTTGATATAGGAATTGAATGATATTTTCTAAGGTCACTTTTTCTGCTGCGGTATTCATACTGCTTCCCCCTGAAATTGAGCTGCTGCCAATCGTTTTTCGATCGCAATTGCATTTTTCATAGAGGCCAACCAGTATTGATGTTGAGCAAGATATAAGCCCTCATCTTCAGTTTTAATGCCACTCAGTTTTGGTTTTAGAGCAATTTCATTTGCTGCTTCATCGGGTCCATGGATCCAATGTTTTGAACCACGACACATGTCATTCCATTCCAGCTCTAAGCCTGCATAACCAGCTTGGCATGCGCGGAACTCTTCCAAATCATCAGGTGTCGCCATTCCAGAAGCATTAAAGAAATCTTCATATTGACGGATACGGCGAGCACGAGCTTCAGCAGATTCGCCAACAGGTGCGATGCAGTAAATAGTGACTTCAGTTTTATTTACACCCAGTGGACGGAGTACTCGAATTTGAGAGCCAAATTGATCCATCAAATAAACGTTAGGGTATAGGCATAGATTTCGTGAGCGTTCGATCATCCATTTAGACATCGCAGCCCCGAATTTCTCGGTATATTCTTCTGCTTTAGGAAAATTCGGCCGATCTTCTGGGTTTGCCCATTGAGTCCATAGCAACATATGACCATGTTCAAAACCATATGATCCACCACCTTGTTTACCCCAAGAGCCTGCACTCATTGCACGAATATTATCGCCTGCCTGAGCTTCTTTACGGTGTTGAGTCGTTGCAGCATAGTTCCAGTGAACGGCTGATACGTGATAGCCATCCGCACCATTTTCAGCGGTGAGCTTCCAGTTTCCTTCATAGGTGTAGCTTGAAGAACCACGTAAAACTTCTAAACCTTGTTCTGACTGACCAACAATCATGTCAATAATCTTGCTTGTTTCACCCAAGAATTCTTCTAAAGATGGAACATCTGGGTTTAAGCTGCCAAATAAGAAACCCTTATAGTTTTCAAACTTTGCAACTTTTTTTAAGTCATGTGAACCATCTTGGTTAAAACAATCAGAATATCCAGCATCGCTTGGATCTTTTACTTTAAGCAATTTACCTGAGTTGTTAAATGTCCAACCATGGAAAGGGCACGTATAAGTCGCTTTATTACCGCGTTTATGTCTACAAAGTTGTGCACCACGATGAGAACATGCATTGATCATTGCATTTAATTCACCGTTACGGTTACGCGCGATAATGATTGGCTGACGACCAATATAGGTGGTGTAAAAATCATTATTTTTTGGAATTTGACTTTCGTGGGCTAGGTAGACCCAGTTACCTTCAAAGATGTATTTCATCTCAAGATCAAACAAGGCTTGATCAGTAAATACTGAACGATGCAGCTTGTATTCGCCCGTTTCTTCGTTATCTACAAGTAATTCATCAATTCGATCAAGATGGCTCGTATTAATTACAGGAATTCGTGGCATGTCCGTTCTCCGACTTTCCAAGCAAGGAAGTCCTGAGCTAACAAGTTTCTATTGCTAACTCAGTTCCTATTAAGCTGAGTTATGCGCTAGCGCGACGACGATCTACTTCTGTTGAAGGTGCTGTGGCAGCGTCTTTCACGAGTTCGATATTGAACGTGATATGTTTAAAGGGTTTATCCAGACCACGACCTTGAATTTCAGCTTGATCAGATACATCAATCGCGGTTGCCACTAAGCCATCACGTGTCGCAAAAGCAAAGTCATCCCATAAATATTGATCACCCTCAATGTTGAATTGAGTTGTTAATTTGCGGAAACCTGGTGCAGATACAAAATAATGAACATGAGAAGGGCGGTTGCCATGACGACCTAATTTGTTGAGTACAAATTGGGTTGTGCCTTCTGGTGGACAGCCATAACCTACAGGCATCGTGGTAAGCGCTACGTATTTGCCCTCAGCATCAGCCAAAATAGTACGACGTAAATTAAAATCGGATTGAGACTTATCGAAGAAAGAGTAGTTGCCTAAACTATTCGCATGCCAAACTTCAACCTTGGCACCTTCAATCACATTACCATCAGTATCAGTGACTGTACCTTCAATAATTAATGTGTCGATTTTGTCTGATTCAGAACCATCGTCCATACGTGCAAAACCAACTGATTCAGGTGCACCTGCAACATAAAGTGGACCTTCAATCGTACGAGGCGTACCGCCTGAAATATCTGCTTTGGCATCAGCTTCATCAGCACGTAAATCTAAATAATGTTCTAAACCCAAACCTGCGGCAAGTAAGCCTAATTCATTGGCTTGACCTGCATCTGTAAAATATTCGAGACCTTTCCATACTTCCGATGGTTGGATATCTAAATCTTCAATCGCTTGAAATAAATCACCTAATAAACGAACCACAATCGTTTGAACGCGTTGATCAACTTCAGCAGTTGCAGTATCAACATTCATTTGTTTAACTAGCGTATCGATATCCTGACGGTTCATACTATTTCTCCTTGAGTATGCTTATAGCGTTAGTAGCGGGGGAATCACCAAATTATTTATTGAGATTTTGCCTTGCTACATTCCTTGTTTTAGCCTAGCGCTGAGAGGGTGTTGAGAACCTCAGAGCAATTAGATTCATATACGTTAATGATCATCTTCCCGAATCGATGATGGGTGACGATTCAACGCCATCACTTCAATATTCATGTAGGGATATAAAGGAAGACCTTGTAAAATTTTGTGCAGCTCTTCATTGCTTTCGACATCAAAAATACTGATGTTTGAATACTGACCTGTAATCCGCCAAATATGACGCCACTTGCCTTGACGCTGTAAATCTTGCGAATACGCTTTTTCTACCGCTTTAATCTGATTGGCTTGTTCAGCAGGCATCTCCACAGGAAGATGCACATCCATACGAACTTGAAATAACATGCGCTTTCTCCCTTAAGCCTTACGACGCAACTGCTCGATTTTGTCTTCATCAATATCGATGCCTAGACCTGCAGTATTTGGCACCACTAATTCAAAATTTTCATATTGCAAAGGTGTTTTTAAGATATCTTCAGTGAGCAACAATGGCCCAAACAATTCTGTTCCAAACGCAAGGCTGTCAAAGGTGCTAAACGCATGTGCTGAGGCAATGGTTCCAATCGGACCCTCAAGCATCGTGCCCCCATAAAGATCAATCCCTGCAAGTTTTGCAATTTTTGCCACTTCACACGCTTCAATCAGACCGCCAGACTGTTCAACTTTTACGGCAAACACATCTGCCTCATGTTGTTGTGCTAAACGATAAGCACTGTCAGGACCTGTTAATGCTTCATCAGCCATAATCGCGACATCAAATCGTTGGGTTAAACGTCCAAGAACGTTGGTTTGCTCAATTGCACAAGGTTGTTCAATTAAGTCAATGCCAGCATCTTGTAACTGTTGAATACCTTGGATACATTCCAATTCTGACCATGCACGATTTACATCGACACGAATACTGATCTCTGTACCTAAAGCCTTTTTAATGGCAATTACATGATCAACATCATGTTGTAGAGGATTAGAACCAATTTTTAACTTGAAAATATTGTGGCGTTTTAGCTCAATCATTTTCTTTGCTTCAGCAATATCTTTATCTGTATCGCCAGAAGCTAAAGTCCAAAGTACAGGCAAGCGATCACGCAAACGACCACCTAAAATTTCACTTAAAGGGAGGTTTAATTGTTTTGCTTGAATATCAAGAAGTGCTGTTTGAATGGCACATTTTGCAAATCGATTTCCATTAATACTTTTGCGAATTAACGTTAAAGTTTGTGCCACATTCAATGATTTTTTGATCGAAAGTAACAAGGGTGCAAAATAAGTATCGATATTTGCTTTTACACTTTCAGGACTTTCTTCACCATAGTTAAGCCCACCAATTGTGGTGGCTTCACCCCAACCAACCACACCATTTTCTGCTGTTACTTTGACCAAAACTAAAGTTTGAGTCTGCATCGTAGTCACGGAAAGCTTGTGTGGACGAATGGTTGGAATATCAACTAATATTGTTTCGACAGATTTATACATTTCACACCATCACTGGTTCTTTATGTTCTTCCTATACCTTAAAAGAATGATTAAACTGTGTCTAAGACTGAATATGTATTTTTTTATACCTATTAGGTATGGAGATAAAGAATGGAACTCAGATATCTACGATATTTTGTCGCAGTGGTAGAAGAACAAAGTTTCACCAAAGCAGCGGAAAGGCTTTTCATTGCTCAACCACCATTGAGTAGGCAAATCCAAAACCTTGAAAATGAATTAGGTGTGCAACTTTTTGAGAGAGGAAGTCGACCACTGCAAACCACAACCGCAGGACAATTTCTTTATCAGCATGCACTTAAACTTTTGTCTAATGCGGAAGAAGTCAAAAGTATGACCAAAAGAATTGGTCTAATCGAAAGAACTTTAACGATAGGTTTTGTCGGTTCATTACTATTTGGCTTATTACCAAGAATCATTTATCTCTATCGCCAACAACATCCGCACTTAAATATTCAATTAGTAGAATTGAGTACCACTGAACAAATCCAAGCGTTAAAGGAAGGACGAATAGATGTTGGATTTGGTCGATTAAGAATTAGTGACCCTGCGGTGAAACGTGTTTTATTACGCAAAGAAAATTTGGTGGTCGCTGCTCATTCAAGCCATCCTTTGGCTCAAAGGGTCGAGGGCGTTCATTTAGCAGATTTAGTTGATGAAAAACTTTTTGTCTATCCAAATACCCCAAAACCAAATTTTTCGACCCAGCTTATGAATATTTTTGCGGAGCACAGTTTAGTGCCAAAACATATTCGGGAATTACGTGAAATCCAACTCGCATTAGGTTTGGTTGCAGCCGGAGAAGGAATTTGTATTATTCCAGCGAGTGCAGATACGATTCGCTTTCCACATTTATTGTATATTCCTATTTTAGATAGTGGCGCGGTGACTCCTATTTTTATTACTGCTAGAGCAATGGATAATAGCGCAGATTTACAATCACTTTTTGATTCGATTTATCAGGTTTATGATTTAGAAGGAATAGCATACGAACGCTCTGTCTTTGAATGGGCTCAAGAGAGATAATCATTCGAAAATAAACATGAATTTAAACTGATTGAATAGATTGATAAAACTATATTATTTAATTGATTATTATATTTTTATTAAGAAGGATTAAAAATAATTCTTCTTATTTTTATCAATATCTTGATATTTCATGTGGTGGATTTTTTTGAGTCATAATTAAAAAATTTTATTGATGAGTCACTTATAAAAATAACAAAGGTTTTATCTTGATGCGGTTGTGTAATGTTTGGTAGCGAATTTAAAAAATATCAATCCGATCTGTAGAATAAAAATTCACGCTTTTTTCACTTATTTCCATCTAAGTTCAAACATGAAGTAATTCAAATAAATCATTTTTCTCAGTTCAAGTTGAAGGCAAAGGAGTAACTATGACTCTCATATTGATATTGCTTAGCTTGTTGATTCAGTTTGTTGTGTTGTGGGCTGTATTTTATTTCGAACTCAATCGAACAATTGGTAGTATTGTTGCTATCGCCACCGCCATTCTCTGCGCGATTTTTATTACACCGTGGAGTTTAGTGGTTGGTATTCCCATCATTTTAATGAGTATTATTTTACTTGTTGCACCATTACGTGAAGCTTTAATTGCTAAACCTGCATTTAATATTCTTTCCAAAGCAATGCCTAGCATGAGTATTACAGAAAGAGAGGCTTTGGAAGCAGGTACAAGTTGGTGGGAAAAAGAATTATTTATGGGAGCGCCTGATTGGCAAAAGTTCGATCAATATCCATATCCAAAACTTTCTGTAGAAGAACAATCTTTTGTAGACAATGAAGTTCAACAACTTTGCGCCATGCTTGATGAATGGAAAATTCACCACAAAGATAAAAATTTACCTCCTGAAGTTTGGCAGTTTATTAAAGATAAAGGTTTTTTAGGACTAATCATTCCAAAATCATTTGGGGGAAAAGAATTTTCAGCATTTGCTCAAAGCCGCATTATGAGCAAGATAGCATCGCGTTCATTGACTGCGGCAGTGAGTTGTATGGTGCCCAACTCGCTTGGTCCCGGTGAACTATTACTCCATTACGGTACAACTGCACAGAAGCAACGTTATTTACCCGGCTTAGCGAATGGTACAGAAATTCCTTGCTTTGGCTTAACCAGTCCAGAAGCTGGTTCTGATGCGGGAGCGATTCCAGATACAGGTATAGTCTGTTATGGGTCTTATCAAGGACAAGAAGTTCTTGGTCTAAAAATGAATTTTTCTAAAAGATGGATTACGCTTGCACCGATTGCAACGGTAATTGGTTTGGCATTTAAGTTGTACGATCCAGATGGTCTATTAGGTGACAAAAGTAAAAGTGAATATGGCATTACCTGTGCATTAATACCTGCAAGTCATGAAGGGATAAAAATAGGTGCACGCCATAATCCCGGTGCGCCATTTATGAATGGAACTGTGGAAGGAACAGACATTTTTATTCCAATCGACTGGATTATTGGTGGTCAACAAAATGCAGGTAAAGGTTGGCGCATGTTGATGGAATGCCTTGGGGTTGGTCGTGGTATTTCTTTACCAGCATTAGCCACTGCTGCGGGTGAGATGAGCTACCTTTTAGTGGGTGCATTTGCTAGCGTTCGACAACAGTTTAAAGTGTCAGTTGGGCATTTTGAAGGTGTGCAAGAGGCAACCAGTGATATTGCCAGTGATGCCTATATGCTTGAGTCATTTAGATATATGGTGACTTGTGGTTTGAATCAGGGCGGGACTCCAGCCGTCATGACAGCTATGGCAAAATACTATGCGACTGAAACCATGAGAAAAGTGATTAATCATGGTATGGATGTCGTTGGTGGACGTGCGATTCAGCTAGGACCACGTAATTTTCTGGCTTTAACTTATCAATCCATACCTGTTGCAATTACGGTAGAAGGGGCAAATATTCTTACGCGTTCTTTGATGATTTTCGGTCAAGGTTCCATGAGATGCCATCCGTATTTATTTGAAGAACTGCAATTATTGCAATCAGACAATAAAGAGAGTGCTCTAAAAAAATTCAATACCTTGTTATTCAAACATCTTGCTTATACTTTTAATCGTGCTGCCAAAGCGCTTGCATTTGGTCTCACAGGGGGCAGTAAAGAAGGGTCCTCAGCAGCTGATGATTTCTCCAAACCATATTATGCAATCATCAATCGGATGAGTGCTGATTTTGCTTTGACGGCAGACATGGCATTGGGAATATTGGCTGGAGATTTAAAACGTAAGGAAATGCTTTCAGGTCGTTTAGCGGATATTCATGCACATTTATTTATTGCAACAGCGATTCTTAATTATTATGAGCATGGACAAAGAACTGACTCGGATCAAAAACATGCAGAATTAGCATTAAAAAAGGCTCTCTATAATGCTCAGGATGCATTCTTTGGATTCTATGAAAATTTCCCTGTGAAAATTGCTGCTACATTGGTGAAATTAATCAGTTTCCCATTTGGTCGACCAGTCACAAAGCCATCGGATGAACTTAAACAAGAAGTTGCTCAATTACTGCTAAAAGAGAATTCTTTTAGAGCGGAATTGAAAAAACATGTTTATTACACAACCGATGAAACAGATGTGATGGGGCGCATGGAATCAACCTTCCAAATGTTGCTAACCTTGCAGCCACTTTGGGATAAGTTTAAAAAAGCTGAATCGAAAGATCAGTTTAAAGGGCTGACTTTTGAGGAACATATTACAGATGCAGTTGCAGTGGGTTTTATTACTGCAAATGAAGCGGAACAGCTTTTAAAATATAACGCTAAACGCTACGACAGTATGCTGACTGATATATTTGATGAACATTTAGAAAATGACTTGCCACTTGAAAACCCTCATTTGAAAAGTTAGATAAGGTGATCAATAAAAAAAGCGAGATATCCAAGTCTCGCTTTTTTATCTTTTATAAATTAAATTTTTTACGATAGCGCCAAAGTGTGGTTCGACTAATATTCAGTGCTTTTGCTGCGAGTGAAAGATCATTTTGGTATTGAATTAATGTTTTCCGTATCGTTTCTTTATTGATTTTATCCGAGATCAGTAATGGTTCGTCTTCAATGATGGAGTTTGAAGGCGGAATATGTTGCTTATCAATAATTTCATCGGGTAAATCGCAAACATCTATTTCAGACTTCTCGTTTGCCATGGTCAGTGCGTAAAGGAGCGTATTTTTTAATTCACGGACATTTCCGGGCCAATCATATTGCATTAAGGTTTGTAATGCTGAATTAGATAATTTAGTCGATGTACCAAAAACATTTTGTTGTTCAGATAAAATATAATCTGCAATATATGGAATATCTTGCTTACGATCACGCAGTGGTGGAACAAAAATTGGAATAACACGCAGTCGATATAATAAATCTTGACGGAAGCGTCCAAGACGAGCTTCTTCTCGTAACGCTCGATGAGTAGCAGTGATAATACGGACATTCGCTCTAATCGATTTTTCTCCACCTAAAGGTGTAAATTCACCAGTCTCAAGAACTCTTAATAATTTTGCTTGAAGTTCTAATGGAATTTCAGCGATTTCATCTAAAAAAAGTGTTCCGCCAGCAGCACGTTCAAATACGCCTTTATGTTCTCGAATCGCCCCTGTAAAAGCACCCTTAACATGACCAAATAATTCACTTTCCAGAATATTAGCATTTAAAGCTGCGCAGTTAATTGCAATAAATACGTTATTTTTCCGCTGACTATGATCATGGATAGCCTGTGCAACCAGTTCTTTTCCACTACCAGATTCACCGCGAACTAGAACTGGGAACTCTGTAACTGCAACACGTTGAATAATGGAAAACATGCGTTGCATTTCTGGCGAATGGCTATGAAAAGTCTGCTCTAAAGTTGTGATCTTTTGATCTTGTTTTATTTTCTGTATCACTTGAGTGGATTGTAATAAATACAAGGTTCCCTCAAAGTGCTGATCGATAATTCTAATAGGATGACGATGGCAAAACAGCTCGATGGATTGAGTTGCATCACTAATCATATGTCGTCCGATTTCAAGCTCATGATGTTGTATTGTTTTTTTTAAAGTTTGAAATAACGAATTATTGATTTTTTTATCGTTCAATTCATACACAAAGCGCTGCTTAGATTGGTCTAATATAAGAAGGGAACTATCTAACATTAGGGTTTGCAATTTAAACAAAAAGCTCTCTAAATCAGCTTGAGTATAAAAATCAATCGCTTGGCGCATGATGTTTCATCATATGTTTTTCATTTGAAACAATTGAAACATATTATGCAACATTAATGAAATGGTGATTTTGTTTAAAATTAAATATTATTAATTAATATATTGTTTTATTTGAATATAATTTTTATTGCATAAAGTTGGCACTTAGTTTGCAAAATAAGAATATAACCAAACATATCGAGACAAATTGAAATGATATTCCATCAATTTTTTGAAAAAGAAAGTTCAACTTATACTTATTTGGTTGCATCTGAACAAACACGTGAAGCGGTACTGATTGATCCAGTTGCTTCTGAAATAGAAAGTTATGAACAAATGCTGAATCAGTTGAATCTCAAGTTAGTTTACAGCTTAGATACGCATGTTCATGCAGATCACGTTACGGCTGCAAATTTACTCAGAGCACGTTTTGGCTGTAAAACAGTTTTACATCGTAATTCGGGTGTAGATTGCGGCGATATTTTTATCACTGACCGCAGTGCGATTCGGGTTGGTGAATTCTTAATAGAAGCACGTTATACCCCCGGTCATACTAATGCTTGCACAAGCTATGTCATTGACAATATGGTGTTTACAGGCGATGCATTACTGATAGATGGTTGTGGTCGTACTGATTTCCAAGAAGGAAATGCTGAAACCTTATACGACAGTATCCATAAACAGATATTCACTTTACCTGACGAAACGATCGTTTACCCAGGACATGATTATAAAGGTCGTTTGTCTTCAACTGTAGGGCATGAGCGTGAATCGAACTCTCGTTTAGGTCATGGACGTAGCAAACAAGATTTTGTAGAAATTATGAAAAATCTTGATCTTCCATATCCTAAAAAGATTGATATAGCCCTGCCTGCCAATAAAGCGTGTGGGAAATAAGGGGAAAATTGTGAGTGACTTAAAACAAGTTAACCCTGAATTTTGGGTATCTGCGCAGATCAATCAATCTGATTTGGTTGAAATTGCAGAGAAGGGAATCAAAACGATTATTTGTAATCGCCCTGATGGTGAAGGTGTCGACCAGCCAAATATCATTGAGATCCAAGAAGCTGCAATACGCCATGGGATTCAATTGGAATATTTACCTGTTGTAAGTGGGCGGGTGACAGATGAACAAGCAATTGAATTTAAGTCACTTTATCAAAAATCCCAAAAACCTGTACTAGCATTTTGCCGTTCTGGAACTCGATCAATCACGTTATGGGCACTGTCTCAAGTGGCTGAACTTACCATTGATCAGATGTTGTTGCAGTCAAAATCACTGGGCTACGATTTACAAGGTTTAGTCCCTCGAATTTTGAAGCAAAATCCAACTCAGTTAAACAATATACCGACTTTTTCTGTGGTGATTGTGGGTGGGGGGGCGGCAGGTATTTCAGTAGCATCGAGTTTGTTATCTCGTCAATCGAATTTAGATATTGCCGTGATTGATCCTGCTGAAATTCATTACTACCAACCGGGATGGACGATGGTGGGCGGTGGGATATTCCCTCCTGAAAAAACGGTAAGAACAATGGCGAGTCTGATTCCTAAACAAGTTCATTGGATTAAGGCAGCTGTTGCAGCTTTTGATCCTGATAATAAACAAGTTTTATTAGAGGGATGTAAGCCGATTAATTATGAAGTATTGGTCGTCTGTCCGGGCTTAAAATTAAATTGGCATGGAATAGAGGGTTTAGTTGAAACGCTAGGTAAAAATGGTGTGACTTCAAACTATCGTTATGATCTTGCGCCCTATACGTGGGACTTGGTCCGTAATATGAAACAGGGTAAAGCTGTTTTTACACAGCCACCAATGCCAATTAAATGTGCTGGTGCTCCGCAAAAAGCAATGTATTTGTCAGCTGATTATTGGCAAAAACAAGGTGTATTAAAAGATATTGAAATTGATTTTTATAATACAGGTGCGGTGTTATTTGGCGTACAAGCTTATGTTCCCGCTTTGATGGAATATATTAAACGTTACAATGCCAATTTAAGCTTTAATCATCAATTGATTAAAGTCGATGGAAGTCAAAAGCAAGCTTGGTTTAAAGTCAGTGAAGGGGAAAATACTTCAGTGATTGAAACTGATTTCGACATGATTCATGTTGTTCCTCCGCAGCAAGCACCTGATTTTATCCGAGCGAGTAACTTGGTTGATACTGCAGGCTGGGTGAGCGTCGATCAGCATACCTTACAGCATAGCAAGTATCCTTACATCTTTGCTTTAGGTGATGTCACTAATACACCAAATGCGAAAACGGCAGCAGCAGCACGAAAGCAAGCACCTATTGTTGCAGTGAATGTATTGCAGTATTTAAAAGGCAATCAGAATTTTGCGCAATATGACGGTTATGGATCTTGTCCGCTCACAGTTGAGCGTGGAAAGATTGTGTTGGCAGAATTTGGTTATGGCGGAAAACTGTTACCTAGTTTCCCTAAGTGGTTGCTCGATGGGCAAAAACCTTCACAGCTTGCATGGTTGTTAAAAGAGCAAATTCTACCGCCGATGTATTGGGATGGAATGCTAAAAGGTCGTGAATGGCTGGTGAAGCCAAAACTTTAATTTATTCAGCTTAAATAAATCAAATACTTAGTCCTGATTCAGAGCTGAGTTAGGACAGTATTTTCTCCAGAAATGGGTTCATCCTTGTACGAGGACATTGCATATCATGTGGTTATTAGTCTTAGAAGGTCTTGCGATCGGATGTTTACTTGGATTGACAGGCGCAGGTGGCGGTATTTTGGCTGTACCAGCATTGATGGCGAGTCAAGGATGGACAGTGTCTCAAGCTGCACCAGTAGGTTTGTTGGCAGTAACACTTTCTGCATTTGTTGGTATGGTTCAAGGCTTGTTCAAGAAAATCGTACGTTATCGTGCCGCGATATGGATCGCTTTAATCAGCTTACCATCAGCGCGTTACGGGATTCATCTTGCCAGTATTATTTCTCCAGTTTGGTTAAGCCTTGGTTTTAGTATCGTGATGATGATTGTGGCTTATCGTATTTTCTTCAATAAGGTGAATGATTTTGAAGATCCGCCGTGTAAGGTGAATCAATCAACAGGACAACTAATTTGGAATGTTAAAACTGCTTCAGTGTTGGGTATTATCGGTGTGATTGCAGGTCTATTAACTGGATTATTGGGGGTTGGTGGCGGTTTTGTAATTGTGCCAGCTTTGCGTAAAGTTACTGATCTAGATATGCGTAGTATCGTTGCAACGTCATTGATGATCATTTTCTTAATTGGTGGTGTAAGTATTTCAATACACATCATAGATGGCTTTCAGTATCCAATCGCTGTAACTCTTAGCTTTGTTGTGGCTTGTATTATTGGCATGTTAATTGGCAGAAGATTAATCAGCCTGATTGATATCAAAACGGTACAAAAGGTATTTGCTGTAGTGGTAATTTGTGTTGCCATTTATTTGGTGATTTCAAGCGTATCGAAAATCTTGCCCATGATTTCATTTTAATTATATCGTTATCTATTTGATTTTTAGTTTCCAAAACTGAACCTAGACTCAAGCGATAAGATTTTGAGTTTAGGTTAAAAGATACATAAATTTATGTTTCCTATGTAATTTTGTATTATGATGCTAAGAGTTCACTAGCATGCCTAAAATGATGCTTCACATAAACTTCATATGATTTCTATTAATATTATAAATATAAAAAGAGATTGGGTCAGGAAGAATCAATGTTTAAATTTTTTCTGCGATGGATGGATAGTTGGTCACTGACTGATACTTTAGATAAACAGCATATTCCCTTTCAAGAAAGCTCAAAAGATACCAAGATTCAGTGGTTTAGAATTTTACCATTCATTTTGCTGCATATCGCTTGTCTTGCAGTTTTTTGGGTGGGTGTATCTTGGTTTGCTATCGCATTCATGCTGTTTTTTTATTTTATTCGTATGTTTGCGATCACTGCTTTTTTTCATCGTTATCTTTCGCATAAAACCTTTCAAACTTCGCGTCCAATACAATTCTTTTTTGTGTTGATCGGAACCATGAGTGCACAGCGAGGGCCTTTATGGTGGGCAGCTCATCATCGTTATCATCATCGTTTTACTGACACAGATCACGATCCACATTCATCTACACATGGATTTTGGTACAGTCATATTGGATGGTTTTTAAATGAACAGAATTTTTCTACACGAAAAGAAGTCATTAAAGACTGGCTAAAGTTTCCTGAAATTGTTTGGTTAGATCGTTTTAGTTTACCTGTGGTCTTGTTCACTGCTTTTGCAATTTATGGTTTAGGTGAGTGGTTGAGTATTGCTTATCCGAGTTTAGGTACTTCAGGCTTACAGCTATTGGTATGGGGATTTGTGATTTCAACTGTTTTGCTGATTCATGCGACTTTATGTATCAATTCACTTGCGCATTTGTATGGCAGTCGAGACTTCGAGACGAAGGATAACAGCCGAAATAATTTATTTTTATCGATTATTACATTGGGTGAGGGCTGGCATAACAACCATCATTATTATGCTGGGAGTACTCGGCAAGGTTTCTTCTGGTGGCAAATCGACATTACTTATTACATTTTAAAAATGATGTCTTTTTTGGGTTTGATTTGGGGAATTAAACCTGTACCACAACGTATTTATGATACCCATAAAAGTCATCAATTAAATCTCAAAATAAACACAAGTAAAATTCAAAGCGAGGAGTCTTGATGAAGATTGCAATCGTAGGCTCTGGTATTTCAGGTATATATGCTGCATGGAAATTATCAAAGCAGCATGAAGTCACAATCTTTGAGAAAGAACAGTATTTCGGTGGACATACGGATACACATGATCTTTGGATTGAACGTAAAAACGTTGCTGTAGATAGCGGTTTTATTGTATTCAATGATTATAATTATCCTCTATTCAGTGCAATGCTTGTCGAATTAGGTGTAGAAGCACAGAATAGTGACATGAGCTTTTCAGTCAATAATCAAGTGACAGGGCTTCAATATAATCCATCAAAAAAATGGTCACTATTAACGCGACCTCAGAATTTTTTAAACAAGAAATTTCGAATCATGTTGTCTGACTTGATTCGTTTTTATCAAGACAACAAAGATACTCAGTTAGATCAATGCAACGCTGAACTGAGTATCGAAGACTATCTGAATCAAAATGATTATTCAGAGGTATTTCGCCAAGAACATTTATACCCAATGTGTGGTGCATTGTGGTCAAGCCCAGTGGATCAAGTTGGAAATATTCCCTATAAGTTTGTCGTAAGCTTTTTTCAACATCATCGTATGTTGCAATTAGAAGATCGCCCTCAATGGCAGACGGTCAAAGGTGGTTCAGCTTCTTATATACGAGCGATTCAAAAAGCTTGTCCATCAATTATTTGGAAAAAAGCGCAAGTTCAACAAGTGATTCGTGAAAATGATTTAGTTCATATTGTCACGAATCAAGAGCAAGAAACCTTTGATTGGGTTGTGTTTGCGAGTCATGCTGATGATACGTTAAAGCTTATTCAAAATCCTTCGGCAGATGAGCGAGAAGTATTAGGTTGTTTTGATTATCAAGATAACTTTATGGTGGTACATTGTGACACTTCGATTATGCCGAAGCGTCAGTCTCAATGGGCGAGTTGGCATGTGCATGTCACTGCTCAAGAGAAACATAAAAAAAATAGCAAAGCTCATCAAGTACACTATGGATTTACCTATTGGATGAACAGCTTGCAGAAGCTACCGTGTAAGACTCAGATCTTTTCTACACTCAATCCGAATATGCCCATCGCCAAAGATAAGATTTATGTCGAACGTCGTTATCGACATCCTGTTTTTGATAAGAAAGCAATTGAGTCACAAGCGCGTTGGGATTTGATCGATGGTCAAAACCGCAGTTCATTCTGTGGAGCATATTGGGGTTGGGGGTTTCATGAAGATGGTGCGAGAAGCGCTCAACGTGTAGTCGATGAACTATTAAAAGTGAATGACTAAATTTGGAGGTGATCACATGTTTGAAGATTCACTTTCCATAGCTAAAGCTCAGATTAGACATCGGCGCTTTTATCCCAAAGCACATGATTTTCAGTCAAGTTTGAGCTATTTATGTTTTGATCCAGATCGTATCGATCAAAACCTAGATCGTTCATGGCTTTGTTCTACTTCGCGTTGGAATATCTTAAATCTCTATGAAAATGATTTTCTAAAAGGCTATACCGGTTCGATCAGAGAACGAATTAAGAAAATTCTTTTGCAGCAAGTGGATACGATTTTGTCGACACAATCAGAAATTCGTGTCCTCGCTTTGCCAAGAACTTTAGGATTTAGTTTTAATTCCGTTATCTTTTATTTTGTACTCAATCCTCAAAAACAACCTGTTTTCGTATTGAGTGAAATTACCAATACTCCTTGGAATGAACGTAAAGTTTATGTGCATGACTGCCGTCAAAAATTAAAAGAGCACAGTTATTTTAAAAGTTATGAGTTCGAATTTGAAAAGAGTTTTCATGTTTCACCGTTTATGCCAATGGATATTCAGTACAAATGGCGATTTAACTTTTCAGATGAACAGAATGTGATTTATATGCAGCTTTATCAATCAGATAAATTGATCTTTGATGCAACGATGCGTTTCACTTTAACTAGCATCACAGTTCCTTCACAACTGAATCGTTATGCTATTCATCATATCTTTGAACCTTTCAAGATGTTAGCTTCGATCTACCTTCAAGCTTTTCATCTATGGCGAAAGAAAGTTCCATTTTATCGGCACCCAAAAAAAGATAAGGATTTAAAACAACATGATGAAAACGCTTATTTTCGGTGAACAGGATTCACTGCCTTTGGTTCTTCGAAGCTTGCTCAAACTTCGTCATGGTCAAATTCATTTTCGTGGAGAATGGAATGGTACCGTGGGTGAGGTTTCTGATTTAGAAGCGACGATAGAGATTCATAATAAAGAATTGATTGATCTCATTTTTAAAAACGGTGTACTTGGTGCGGCTGAAGGTTATATTCGCGGCTATTGGAGCAGTGAACACCTCGTTGAAGTCATTCAAATTTTGGCGAGAAACCGTCATGTGCTTGATAAGATTAATCAGAATGTGATTTCTCAAGCCAGCCAACTTGTATTAAAAGCTTGGTACAAAACACGTAAAAATTCATTGTCAGGAAGTCGAAAAAATATTGCAGAGCATTACGACCTGAGCAATGACTTTTTCAAACTCTTTCTTGATTCTTCAATGATGTATTCCAGTGCAGTATATAAGCACAAAGATATGACTCTAGAAGAAGCATCGGATTATAAAAAAGAACTGATTTGTCAGAAGTTACAGCTTAAACCGATGGATCACTTGGTTGAGATTGGGAGCGGTTGGGGCGGTTTTGCGATCTACGCTGCTCAGCATTATGGCTGTAAAGTGACTACGATTACGATTTCTCAAGCACAATACGATGAAGCAACCAAACGTATCGCAGATGCGGGCCTTAGTCATCGTGTCAATGTTCAACTCAAAGATTACCGATTATTAGAAGGAAAATTCGATAAGTTGGTTTCTATCGAAATGATTGAAGCGGTGGGTGAGCAATATTTATCGACATATTTTAATAAGTGCCGATCCTTATTAAAACCGAATGGTTTGGGATTGATTCAAGCTATTACGATTGAAGATGCGCGCTATAAAAAAGCCTTGAATACCGTGGATTACATTAAACGCTATATTTTTCCAGGTAGTTTTATTCCGTGTATCAGCGTTTTAACTCAAGCTGCATCTGAACAACAGTTACGCTTAAAACATCTTGAAGATATTGGTTTGAGCTATGCTGAGACGATTCATGAATGGCGTGAGCGTTTCTTAAATGCCAAAGAACAAGTTTTGGCTTTGGGATTTGATGAAAACTTTATTCGGATGTGGGATTTCTATCTTTGCTATTGCGAAGGTGGCTTTAAAGAAGGGGTGATCAGCGATATACACCTTTTGTTTGAAGCGAGTCCTTATTAATTTCTCATTATTTTAAGCATCAAGGAGGCAGTTATGATATGGCAATTGTTTTTACTTGATGCCGCAGTCATGACGCTTTGTTGGTTGTGGGCAACAGTGAACCATCGTGCTGGTATCGTAGATGTCGCTTGGAGCTTTTGTATTTTTTTAAATACTGCTCTGACAGCATTACTTATTGATGTTGCACCATTGAACGTCAGATTATTTATTGGAATATTCAGTTCGATTTGGTTTTTTCGATTGAGCTTGCACTTGTTTCGGCGTTATCTGGCTGAACATGAGGAAGATAGACGATATGCCAATATGCGTAGGGCGATGGGAAAATATCAACATTTAGGTTTCTTTGCTTTTTTTATGTTTCAGGCAGGATTGGCCATCTTATTTAGTCTTCCAATGTGGTGGTTATTGAATGTACCAAGCATGTCTTGGAGTATAGATACCAATGATTATTTGATTATTGCAGGTCTAATTATGTTTGTTGCATTCGTCGGTGAGACGGTTGCAGATCAACAATTATATCGTTTCAAGCAAAATCCTAAAAATCATGGCAAAACAATGGATCAAGGTCTGTGGAAGTATTCAAGGCATCCAAACTACTTCTTTGAATGGCTGCATTGGTTTGCTTATCCCATCATAGGATTAGCGGCAGGATTATTAAGCTTGTGGATCTATCCAATTTTGATGTGGTTATTCTTGTATTACATCACGGGTATTCCATTCAGTGAGCAACAAGCATTAAAAAATCGAGGTCAAAATTATCTCGATTATCAAAAACGAACTTCTATCTTTATTCCGTGGAAACCCAAAGAGTAGGTACGCACATGGACTTTATTATTCAAAAATCTTTAAAACTCGTCGAAAGCGGTTTAATTCCTGATCAAGCGATTCGTGCAGCCATCCGTGCATTGAGTAAAAAGCGTTTGATTCAAGAAGGGCGTTATGACCCTGAACAAGGTGCTCAGCGCTATATGGATGTGCTTAATATGTTAAAGCACAGTGAAATTGCGATCGAAACGGACAAAGCCAACGAGCAGCATTATGAATTACCTACTGCATTCTTTCAGGCTGTTCTAGGAAAACGTTTGAAATATAGTGCATGTTTCTTTCCTCATGATCGAACAAATTTGGATGAAGCTGAAGAATTTGCATTACAGATATATAGTGATCGCGCTCAATTACATGATGGTCAACAAATTTTAGAGTTAGGCTGTGGGTGGGGATCATTTACCTTATGGATGGCAGAGCGTTATCCAAATGCAAAAATTACTGGAGTGTCTAATTCAGCTACTCAACGCCAACATATTCTAGCAGAAGCTCAAAAGCGTGGTCTAAACAACGTAGAAATCTTAACCTGTGATGTTAATGTGCTCGAGTTAAAAGCGAATACTTTTGATCGTGTAGTTTCGGTTGAAATGTTTGAACATGTTCGAAACTATCAAAAGCTTTTTGAGAAAATTCAGTCTTGGCTCAAAGCAGATGGGATGTTGTGGTGTCATATTTTTTGTCATCGTTTTTTACATTATCCATTTGAAATTAAAAGTGAATATGATTGGATGTCACGTTACTTTTTTACGGGTGGTCTGATGCCATCAACGTCTACATTCTTACATTTCCAAGAGCATTTAGAACTATCTAAACATTGGCAATGGTCGGGTACTCATTACGAGAAAACAGCGAATGCTTGGTTAGAAAATATGGATCGCAATGTAGAACAATTAAAACCACTTTTTGAACAAGTTTACGCTCAAGATGCAGAAGCATGGTGGCAACGTTGGCGTATTTTCTTTATGGCTTGTGCAGAATTATTTGGGTTTGAACAAGGGCAAGAGTGGGTTGTCGGTCACTTCCTGTTTAAAAAGAAAGTCGTATAATTAAAGATAGCTCTGTAAGTAGATCAGCCAATGTTTAGATCGAAACAAAATGACGGAAATAATCATCCACTCGGTGAGATGTTTAATCGCTATTATTGGTTGCAGATCGGGCTGATCGCACTTTCAATTATTATTGGTATTGCTTGTAGTGCATGGGTGATTAAAGGTTCATTACTCAAAACTGCGCTTGAACAAGAAATGGAACATTATTGGATACGTGTTGATCGTAATCCAAATGCCGATCTTCCAGACACTAAAAATTTATATGGTTATCGATGGTCATCAAACAAGCCTCCGCAACCATTTCGTAATTTGACTTTACAGCAAGGTGTGCATCGTATTTTTGTAGATGGCAAAGATCGTATGACTGTTTATGGCGAGCGAAATGGACAACATGTGTTGTTGGTGTTTGGTGAAAGTAACGTCAATAAAATTGTTTGGATGTTTGGTCTTGCGCCATTAATGTTCAGTTTGATCGTGCTGTATAGTATTTTATGGTGGTCAAATCGCCGTGCGAAACGTTATTTTTCACCGATTACCCGTCTTGCAAATGCGCTAGAACAAATAGACTGGGTTCATCAAAATAAAGAAGCCTCTCCATTTCAAGATATTAGTACCAATGGCAATTTGGAAGCAGAATATCTAAAACAGGCATTAGAAAAGTATCATGAAGTATTGAGTGAATTTATTCATCGTGAACGCGAGTTTACAGGGGACGTAAGTCACGAATTACGTACGCCTTTGACGATTTTGAAAGGTAATGTCCAAATCTGCCAAGCAAGATATGGTAATGATAAATCATTGAACCGTATAGCAAATACCATTGAAGACATGCAATTACTCGTAGATACTTTACTTGCAATTGCACGTAACACGACCAATACCCTAAATGCCGAGCAAACTCGATTATCTGTCATTATTACTGATCTCGTTCACGATTTAGATATGGTGAGCCAAAGCAAAGGGATAGAGATCTTGGTACAGTATGATAATTCAGAATCAACACGTCTATTATATCCATCGATGACAAAAATGGTGTTGAGCAATATTTTGCGTAATGCGCTAAATTATTCTCAAGGCTCAAGTATTCATATTATTCAACAGAAAAATAGCATCATCATTGCTGATAACGGCATTGGAATTAGCCTACCAGATGAATTAAAAGTCCGAGAATTAAGTCGTACTCAGCTAAAACTCAATCCTAAAGGACATGGCATAGGTCTACAGTTAGTAGAAAAACTATGTATGCAACTAGGCTGGAGAGTCGAGTTGTTCGATCGTCAATATTATTTAAATACACATACTGAACTTGAACTGCCGAATACAACAGGATTAATTGTTGTTGTATATATGAATTAAAGCACTTAATCCTCAAGTGCGATTTTTAAACCAACACCCGAAATCGTATGAATGAGTTTCTGTTGAAAAGGTTTATCCACCATTTTACGTAAATTATAAATATGACTACGTAAAGCATCACTTTCAGGCTCTTCATCACCCCAAAGCTCTATAATAATTTCTTGTTTGGTTATTACTCTTGGTGAGTTTCTCATTAAAATTTTAAGTAATTTAAATTGAATTCGTGGCAATTCGATGTGTTGTCCTGCACGAATAATGGTTTGTGTAGAGCTATCTAAAATTAAGTCATGAATTTGAATTTTATTCTTGGAAACTTCGCCTAATGAACGTTTAATTAGAGCACGAATACGCATGACTAATTCATTGAAATCAAAAGGTTTAACTAGATAGTCATCTGTACCTGCAACAAAACCCTTCAATTTATCATCTAAGGTGTCACGAGCGGTAAGCATAAGCACAGGAATATCCATACCTTGGTCTGTTCTTAACCATTCACATAAATCGTAACCAGAGCCATCAGGTAAATTTATGTCTAATAAAAGCAGATGATACGCCTGTGTTTTAAGAAAATTACGTGCAGCATCCAAATTACGCGCATGATCAATTACAAAACCATGTTCCTCTAAAAACTCACATACAGTTGCCGCAAGTTCATAGTGGTCTTCAACCATCAGGATAAATTGATTGCTCATAATAGTATCCACTATGGATTAAGTAATTGTTGTTTTAATTTAGCATTAAAAGGTGAACTTCCAAACCAAATTTTAAAATACTGATTTGCTTTTTGATCTGTAATCGCACCGAGAGTCTTTTGATTTAAAGATAATGTAAGTGTGTTGCTATTTTGATTGTAGCTGAGGCTATAGAGATCACCTTTTTTTACAGGGTGATATAATTCTGTGATGTTATTCAGTGGTGAATTATATGAGAAGTCCGCAATATTTTTCTTAAGGAAATGCGTTGCCGCGCGTTTAAATGCCCATTCAGGAATGTTTTGACGATAAGAAAAGTCTAGGCGTATGTTTTGGTTTTCCCAGTTTTTTTTACAATCCTCTGCAAAGTATGTCACTGAACCAACAACTTTTCCTGTAACGATCAGTGGAGCATTCTGACAAGTTTGAACACTTGCATGAACTACATGAATACTTACTATTAAGTTAATGGCACAAAATAAAAATATTTTCTTGTATAAATTAGAATTCATTTTTAGCTCCATTGTGCAAAGAAATACTCAATTCAAAGCTTATTTAATAACATATATTTTAATAGGCATAAAAATTAAGATTTTTTTCAATACGTTCAATTTCGTAACGTGCATATGCAGGATTTGTCAGAGTATGATCTAAAATTGCATATAAAAATAGGTTTTGATTACTTTCAAGGGGAGTAATCATATGATATTGATTATGTAAACTGATAAATATACCTTCAAGATAATCCAGTGGATCAAACTGATGTGTCAGATTTATTTGCATGTTATATATATTGGTAACTTCAAGTATAGCACTATCTATATTTATATAATGATCTCCTATAGATTTTAATATAGCACCATCATGAGTATCTATCACAGCAAGGAAGATTAAACCATCAATATGACTGAATTGATTTAATAGGAAATTATCGTTCATATTTATCATCCTTGAATTATTCTAAATTTATGATGGCCGAATTTTAAACTATTTTTTGAATGGTAGAATCAAAGAATAGGCTCTTCCGATATAAGGCAATGAACGATATAAGCCATTGGCAGGGTCCCAATAGTCTTGTTGAAAAACAATTTGGTTAGAGGAATTGATCTTGATTTCACTTATGCCATACGATGCCATAGTTTTACTGCGACCAAACATTTTAAAATCATAAGCCATATACCAATGTATATAGGCCGAATCTTTTTGATAAGTGGCACTAATAAGTTTGACATTGACGTTACTCACATGCTCATTCATACCTGAAAAATGTTTTACTAAATCTTGTTTGTTCGAAAACTGGGATAAAGTGTCATTAATGTATAGATCATTAGCATATAGTTGGCTTGCATTTTTAATAAAACTTGGTGTGCCAAGTGTATTGAATGCTGACGTAAAGCGCTTACCGATTTCAGTCGCTTGTTCTTGCGTCAAAGCAATGCCTGAGATTTCTTTACTTGCTTTGGTATAGTCAGATGAATAGCTCGGTATACTTTTACACGAAGCTAAAGAGAATAAGGCTGATGTTGAAACCGCTAAAGTTCGTAGAAATGCCATGTTCGTAAACTCATTTCATTTTATAAATAGCTTAGAGCGCGCTATGTGAATCTGATGTGAACTAGATCGATATTACATGAGCTTGTTGCCATGAACCTATTTTGAAAAATAAAGCCACGAGATAACATCATGGCTTTATAGATTGAGTAGACTGAAGATTTAGCGAAGAAATATTATTTTTTCGCTTTTTTTGATTTTAAATATTCTTGATAAGCTTCTTCAGCAAAACGTCTTAATGAATCTCCGATTGCTGCGTATTGAAATTCATTTAGATTAGCTAAAGACGCGCGTGCAGAAGGATGTTGTACACCAAAACCTGATCCAGGAAGTAGCACAACGCCTGTTTCATCTGCGACACGGAACAATAATTCAGTTGGATTTTTATTTTTCATTATCCAATCTGCAAATTCGTCACCATATAAGGTGCGCGAAGTATTTTCTAAATTCACTAAGGTATAGTAATCGACCGCATTTGGATCTTGTGGAACATCAACTCCCAATTGTCGATATAAGGCTGCATCACGCTCACGTACTACAGATTTAACCGCTTTTTTATAGCTTTGACGTGAATCCATTAAATTGAATAATGCGAATAAAACCATTTGCACTTGTTGGGGTGTAGATAAGCCCGCTGTATGATTCAATGCAACATTACGACTGTCTGCAACGAGGCGATCAATAAATTTGATATTACTTGGATCAGTCGTTAATGAAGAATATCGTTCTTCTAGCTCTTTTTTATCTTTTTTAGAGAGAGCAGATATTTTTTGATCCAAAATATTATTGTTACTCAATGCAATGACACCAAGTCGCCAGCCTGTTGCTCCAAAATATTTAGAGAATGAATACACGAGGATGGTATTATCTGGGCAGATTGCAAATAATGATTTGAAATTATCTGCAAATGTGCCATATACATCATCAGTCAAAATAATCAGATCAGGGCGTTTTTTTACGATATCAGCTAAAATGGCTAACCCTTCATCACTCATTTTCACTGATGGTGGATTACTTGGATTCACTAGAAAAAATGCTTTAATTGATGGGTCTTCTAATTTGCGTAATTCTGATTCTGGGTATTGCCAACCAAGTGTTGGATCGGCTTCGATCAATACTTCTTCCAGTTGATAATCGTTAAGTTTAGGAATTTCGAGATAAGGTGTAAAAATAGGTGCACCAATTGCAATTCGATCACCAGTTGCAATAATTTTATTTTCTTTCAATGAGTTGAAAATATAAGCCATTGCAGCAGTTCCACCCTCAACTGCAAACAGATCTACATTCTCTTTAGGCATACCTTGCACGCCCATTTCACGTAAAATGTATTCCTTGATAATCGTTTCACTGAGTCGAAGCATACGATCTGGCACAGGATAATTACACCCTAAAATACCTTCAACCATCTCAAGTAAAAATGCATCGGGGTCTAAACCGAGTTGATCTCTAACATAAGAAATTGCTTTTCCTAAGAATACTACCCCTGGTTTATCTCTATTTTGCATTACAAAGTTATCAAAGCGAGACTGTAAACCGACAGGACGGGGGAAACCACCTAAGCCTTCAGGCATATAAGAAAAGGAAAATTCTGACTCTGTTGTTGAAAATAAACCTAATTGGAAAAATGCTCTGCGAGGAATTGTGGCTAAAAAATTCGGATTTCCTCGTCCTGCATTAAGCATGAGTCTGTCGGTTCTACTTTGTGCTAATTCAATGAGATTGTCTTTCAATTCAAATGGACTAAGTTTTGCGTATTTAGAGTAATCAATATTCCCCATGGGGAGTCTCCTTCATTATAGTAAAGCTGATGAATTATTTTTTATCATCAATTTATTTAAGCTAAACCCACGATCAGTGGACCAAGCAAGGTTAGAAAAACATTGGCTAATGCATACGTAATTGCAAACGGAACCGTAGGAATTGAATTACCTGCTTTATCTAAAACGCCACCAAATGCAGGATTAGCACTACGTGAACCTGATAATGCTCCCGCCATGACAGCAACATTGTCATAACGCAGTACATAACGAGCAAAAAGCATTGAAAGAATGAGTGGGACCAGTGTCACGACAACCCCGATCATAAAGAGTGATAGGCCACTTTCCTTAATTGTCTGAATGGCTTGTAAACCTGACTGAAGACCGACAGCCGCAACGAAACCTGCGAGACCTAAATCTTTAAGTAGTTGTGATGCCGCCAAAGGCATATTGCCGTGGACTTGATTTCTGCTACGTAACCAACCAAATAAAAGACCCGAGAGTAGGGCACCACCACCTGCACCAAGCGTTAACGGTACATCACCGATACGTATAACAAATAAACCAATCAGTAGACCCACGACCAAGCCTGCACCGTGAAAAATCCAGTCAGTTTTTAGGCTTTCAGGTAAGGCTTTACCAGCCTCTTTCACTAAGCGTTCAAGATCACTTTTGGTGCCGTAAACGGTCACGACATCACCTTGGCGTAATATCGTCTCATCATTTAAGATTTGTACTTCATCATTATGTTTAATGCCAAGTACATAGATGCCATGTTTTAAATATTCTGGCGTTTTGGCTTTAATATCACCTAGTGTACGATTGATATATTTTGAGTTTCTCAGGATGACATCTGTTGTATCCATAATCATTTCCATTCCTTGAGAGGATTGGAGTTCAGTACCCGTTTGATCAGCAACCGAAACAATGCTCGCCCTGCGTCCAACGATCAGAATAATGTCGTCAGTTTGCAAAATAATCTCTGGAGATACGTCGATAAATTTATCTTTGCGCTTTAGTCGTTCAATCGTAATACTTGGTTTTTGAGCTTCGAATTCAGCAATGGTTTGACCACTGGCTTGTTTAACTTTATAAATTCGTCCAACGATTTCAGGCATCGCCAATTCTTGACCAGGGGCGAGTTCAAAAGCACCTTTTAAGCGTTCAGATTGAGCTTTTAATGCATCATCATGAATTTCTCGGCCCATAAATTTAGGTAAGATATTTACACAAATAATGATCGCACCAAGAGAGCCAAAAATATAAGTAACTGCATATCCAATTGCTACATTTGCCTGCAGTTTTTGAATTTCAGCTAATGGGAGGTCTAGGCGAGATAAAGCATCTCCAGCAGTACCAATAATTGCAGATTGGGTCATACCACCCGCGGCTAAACCTGCTGCTAATCCCTTATCAAGATGGAAGATTTTAGCCATAATGAGTACAGTAATTAAGCCACTCACCGCCATAAATACTGCTAGTAAAATTTCTTTAATGGACTGTGGACCAAGAGATTTAAAAAACTGTGGACCACTTTCGAAACCAACGGCATAAATAAAGAGTGCGAAGAGAATTGCTTTGACACCATTATCGACAGGAACACCAATTAAACTGAGTACAACTGCAACAAGAAGAGAGCCAGCAACACCGCCAAACTGGAACTTTCCGAATTGAAATTGTCCGATCCAAAATCCTATTGCGAGTGATAAGAATAAGAGTATTTCAGGACTGTGCTTTAATTCATTCTGTAACCATTCAATCATTTTATGATCTCACTTTTATTATTTATCTACCTTTAGGTTTAAAATTTATTTATTTTTCATGTTTTTAAAATACTATGTGAATTTGATGTGTGCAAATGTGTTGATTTATTAGATATAAATTTTTAAATCTAGATTATTTATATGCATATCAGTGGTTTATTATTGTGTAGGTTTTAATTTTTTTTGAAGATAATCTTGAAAGTATGTTTTTTTTACGAAAGGTAAAATAAATTTACATAAATACACATGACGATTTTTGCAATAAGGTTTTTAGGTTTTTTGGATTTTTTATATAAAAATTATTTTTAATCAAAATTTTAATTTTAATTTTTTGCTTTATAAAATTAATAAATATTTACTCGTTGTTTAATTCATTAGATAAAACTGATTAAGCTAAAACAAAAATATAAAGAAAAGTATTCTTTTTATTACGAAAGATTCTTATTTTTTTTGATTATATTTTACTCAAAATAAATAATTTAACAAAAAACATATATATACATAAAGGTGAAATAAAGATGAATAAAGTTTATAAGTTGGTCTGGAATGCTGCTTTAAATGCTTGGGTTGTTGTTTCTGAGCTAGCAAAATCAAGAGTTAAATCTAAAAATTTAAAGTTAACGGTAGGAGTCATTGTTCTTAATGCTGTATGTGGAAATACTTTGATCTATGCTGATGAGCTTATCGACGGAAAAAATATTCAAGTTGTTACGGATACTACAGATCCTCTGAATATCAAACATACAATATCAACTACTGATAATGTTGTTTTTAATAAAGTTTCTGTAGGTTCAATCACCATAGATAATACTACAAATAAAATTTCAGGCTTAAGTGATGGTGTTAATAATGATGATGCAGCAACTTATGGTCAGATTAAAAATGTAGATAATAAAGTTACAAAAAATACATCGGATATATCCTCGCTCACGACAAATGTATCAAAAAATACATCCGATATTTCAACAATTAATACAAGTGTTTCAAAGAATTCAGGCGATATATCCTTATTAAACAATCGTGTTACAACCAATGAAGGGGATATTTCTAATTTACAATCTTCTGTAGGTGGTTTGGCCAATCAAACTTGGAATTTGCAATCTAATGGTGATGCAAAAACAGCCATAAAATCTTCTGATACAGTTCAATTTATCAATGGTAAAAATATTGCAATTACTCGAAGTGGAACAGATATTACTGTTTCTACTCAACCAGAAGTGAATTTTGACAAGGTATCTGTCGACGGAGTGGTCATTGATAATGGTCAAATTACTGTTGCCAAAAATGCAACTGTAGGTGCTGGATCAAAACAAGTCGTAACAGGGGATCAACTTTATCAGATTCAACAAGATTTATTGAATGCAGGGATTGAACGAGCAAAATATTTTCATGCAACTTCGACTTTGGATGATTCGGTCGCAGATGGTACGGACTCAGTTGCTGTGGGCCCCAAAGCAGTAACCAATAAAGCTGCTCAAGACGCAATTGCAATTGGCAATAATGCAAGCGTTGGTACTGCCGATGATGGTATCACGACACCGACGGATGGTGTTGAATCGATTGCAATTGGTAAAGACAGTAAAGCTTTAGGCAATAAAAACACAGTTATTGGTCAAGCTGCTACGGTAGATACAAAAGAAGTAACCAGTTCAATTGCTTTAGGCGATACTGCAAAAGTAACTGGAATTAATACAAATAAAGCAATTGCGATCGGTAATGAAGCAACAGCAAGTTCTGAAAAGACAACATCTATAGGTGCATCTGCATTGGCATCTGCAGCAAATTCTACAGCAATTGGTGAATCAGCCAAAGCAACAGCTGGTTCTGCGACGGCATTAGGAAGTGGTGCAACAGCTGGAGCAGGAAATGGTACTGCACTAGGTGTGGGTGCTCAGGCAAATAGTACCAGTTCAATTTCTTTAGGTGCAAATGCTGGTGCAGGTACGATTAACAATTTGGGGAATAGTAATCAAAACCACATTGCAATTGGTACAAGTGCAGGCCAAAACATCAAAGGTAATGAAAATATAGCCATCGGGTTACAAGCATCGAATGGCACCTCAGGAAATTATAATATTGCGATTGGTTCACAAGCTGGGCAATCTTCTCAAGGTGAAGAAAATGTAAGTATTGGTTATCTGTCAAATCAAAAAGGAAGTATAGCTGATCATTCCACTGCAATTGGTGGTCGATCAACAACAGGTCAAGCGGCTGTAGCTGTAGGTTATTTGGCAAATGCATCTGATCAAGGAGCTGTAGCAGTCGGTGCAGGTTCAAAAGTCGAAGGGATTGATGATGGAAAAGGCAATAAGGGGAATGCGGACAATGGTGTAGCAGTTGGTATTAATGCTTGGTCTAAAGATAATAGTATTGCTCTTGGCGCTAACTCAGTTGCATCTACGACTACAGCAGCAACGCAATCAGGCTATTTAACCTCTACTCAAATAGGTACGCAGGGCGTTGTTTCAGTTGGTTCTGATGGCTCTGGTGGTATAGCTGCATTTAACCGACGTATTGCTCATGTAGATGATGGTGCAGACGATTATGATGCAGTGAATATTCGTCAGCTTAAAGTTGCACAAGATAAAGTTGGAAATTTAATTGGTGGTAATGTTTCGGTTGATGGTAACGGCAATTACTCACAAATTACTTTAAAAGATACCAAGGGCGTTGAGTATAAATATGACACGGTTGTCGAAGCACTTGGTGCAATTACCAGTGGTGCAGTATTGCCAAGTGTTGATAACGCAGTAACTTATACCGATGCAACTTCTACTCAAATTAATTTACGACCAAATACGGTAATTAGTGGACTAGCTCCAGGTGTTGTGGGTACAGATGCAGTTAATTTAGATCAAATGCAAAAATCGATTGAAGCAAGTCGAGTTAAATACGTCAGTGTTAAATCAGAGGCAATTGGTAATAGAAATAATGAAGGGGCTTCAGGGGTTGATGCTGTAGCGATTGGTCCTGAAGCGATTGCACAAAATAAAAATAGTACTGCAATTGGTTCACAAGTTTATGCTTTAGGTGACAATACCACCAGTATTGGCTCAACGGGGACAATTGCCTACGACACCTCTGGCGTTGCGATTGGTCAACAAGCGATAAGCCGTGGTGAAAATAGTATTGTCATTGGTAAAAGCGCAAAATCTGAGCCGCAAACAAGCTTAGATAAAGTTGATAATGCACTTGCTATTGGTACATCAGCGCTCGTAACGAATAGTAAAGGAATTGCACTTGGTGCAAATACAATTGCGCGTGGCGAAGAAAGTATAGCCCAAGGTTACGATGCGCGGGCAAATGGCGCGCGTTCAGTTTCATTAGGCGTAAGCACTCGAACATCAGCAACAGATGCGTATGCATTGGGTACACAAGCTTCTTCTTCAGCAAATAATGCGCTGGCTTTGGGTACTCAATCATCCGCAACAGCAAGCAACTCGATTGCTACAGGTACCAAAGCGACGACTTATGCAAACAATGCGATTGCAATGGGTAATAATGCAATTTCTGGCAAAGCAAATCCAACTAAAGAAGAAACAGATAATAATTTAAACTCAAATACGATTGCGATCGGTTCTGATAGTTTTGCACAAATTCAAAGTGCTATCGCGTTAGGGAATAAAGCGCGTGCGACTGAGGAAAATACGATTGCAATTGGTAAAAATACCAAGGTTGAAGCCAAAGATGCAATCGCGATAGGTGTAGATGCACAAACGGTTGGTGAAAATGGAGTTGCACTTGGTAAACAAGCAAAAGCAGATGGTACAAATGCTTTAGCTCAAGGTGTATCTGCAAAAGCTCTAAATCAAAATGCCATCGCACAAGGGAATAATGCTCAAGCAATTGCAGATAATGCAACGGCAACAGGTACGAATGCATTAGCTACAGGAACTGCTGCGATTGCTCAAGGCTTAAATGCTAGAGCTTTAAATACCAATACAATTGCACAAGGTGCAAACTCACAAGTAAGTGCTGATAATGGTGTTGCTTTAGGTGCCAATACCACCGTTACTCATACTGGGGCAGTCGCGATTGGTAGCGGTTCTCAGTCTGCGGATTATGTTCAAACGACAAATACAGTTATAAACGGTAAAACTTATAATTTTGCGGGTACTCCAACAAATTCTTCCAGTGTGAGTGTAGGTAGTGTCGGAAATGAGCGTACGATTGTAAATGTTGCTGCGGGGCGTATTAGCTCCGCGAGCACGGACGCAATCAATGGTAGTCAGTTGTATCGTACCAATTCGGCAATCGAAGATTTGGCGAATACACCTTTGACTTTCCAAGCTGATTCTGGAACTAAAGTTGATCGTAAGCTTGGAGAAACATTAAATATTGTGGGTGGTGTGACTGATAGTTCAAAACTTTCTGATAATAATATTGGTGTTGTTGCGGATGGAAATAATAAATTAACAGTCAAACTTGCGAAAGATGTAAAAGTAGACAGTGTCAACGCTGGTGGTACGGTGATTAACAGTGCAGGTCTCAGCTTTGTTGATGGCAGTGGCAATATGGTTGCCAATAGCCCAAGTATCAGCAAGACTGGGATTAATGCAGGCAATAACAAGATCACCAACGTATCCAAAGGCGATGTGAATTCGACCTCAACCGATGCGATCAATGGTAGTCAATTGTACGAAGTACAACAAACCGCGAATAAAGGTTGGAACCTCACTACCAATAAAGATGCATCGAGTAAGAGTAACGTTGCTCCAGATGGGACAGTGGATATCTCCAATGCAGACAGTAACCTTGTGATCAGCAACACAGGTAATAATGTGGATATCCGCTTGGCGAACCAAGTGACGATTGGCTCAGGCACAGGCAGCAACCCAGTCACGATCAATGGTATGACAGGCCGAGTGAGTGGCTTAAGCAATACCACATGGGATCCAAACGGTATTTATAACAGCAAACAAGCGGCTACCGAAGAACAACTCAAATCAGTCAGTGACGTTGCACAGAATGCGAACCAAGGTTGGAACGTCAAATCAGACAACAGCTTAGCCTCAACCCAAGTCAAACCAACAGACACGGTAGATATTGGATTAAGCACAGGAGAAAACAACCTCAAAGCCACGGCAGTGAATGATGGTAAAGGCACGACCACGATTGATTTCAGTCTGAACCGAGACCTAGACATCGATACGGTGACAGCGGGTACAGGCAGCAACAAAACCATACTCAGTCAAACGGGTGTCAATATTGATAATGGCACGACCCAAACCCAACTACAAGCAGGCAAACTGGTGGTTAAGAATACGGCCAATACAGTAACTTTAGATGCGAGCAAAGGCACCCTTGAAGGATTAACCAATAAAGACACTAACAGTGCAGACTTTGCGACACAAGGACGAGCAGCGACAGAAGAGCAACTCAAACAAATCCAAACAGGCTTAACCGACAGTGGCTTTGGCTTAACAGCAGCGGATGGCAATGCGGTACAGAAGAAACTTGGAGAGACGGTTGAAGTGGTAGGTGCAGACAGCAATATCACCACTAAGGTTGACCAAGGCAAAATTGCAATTGAGTTATCGAAAGATCTAGCAGTGAATAGCGTCAACGCTGGTGGTACGGTGATTAACAGTGCAGGTCTCAGCTTTGTTGATGGCAGTGGCAATATGGTTGCCAATAGCCCAAGTATCAGCAAGACTGGGATTAATGCAGGCAATAACAAGATCACCAACGTATCCAAAGGCGATGTGAATTCGACCTCAACCGATGCGATCAATGGTAGTCAATTGTACGAAGTACAACAAACCGCGAATAAAGGTTGGAACCTCACTACCAATAAAGATGCATCGAGTAAGAGTAACGTTGCTCCAGATGGGACAGTGGATATCTCCAATGCAGACAGTAACCTTGTGATCAGCAACACAGGTAATAATGTGGATATCCGCTTGGCGAACCAAGTGACGATTGGCTCAGGCACAGGCAGCAACCCAGTCACGATCAATGGTATGACAGGCCGAGTGAGTGGCTTAAGCAATACCACATGGGATCCAAACGGTATTTATAACAGCAAACAAGCGGCTACCGAAGAACAACTCAAATCAGTCAGTGACGTTGCACAGAATGCGAACCAAGGTTGGAACGTCAAATCAGACAACAGCTTAGCCTCAACCCAAGTCAAACCAACAGACACGGTAGATATTGGATTAAGCACAGGAGAAAACAACCTCAAAGCCACGGCAGTGAATGATGGTAAAGGCACGACCACGATTGATTTCAGTCTGAACCGAGACCTAGACATCGATACGGTGACAGCGGGTACAGGCAGCAACAAAACCATACTCAGTCAAACGGGTGTCAATATTGATAATGGCACGACCCAAACCCAACTACAAGCAGGCAAACTGGTGGTTAAGAATACGGCCAATACAGTAACTTTAGATGCGAGCAAAGGCACCCTTGAAGGATTAACCAATAAAGACACCAACAGTGCAGACTTCGCTACGCAAGGACGAGCAGCGACAGAAGAGCAACTCAAACAAATCCAAACAGGCTTAACCGACAGTGGCTTTGGCTTAACGGCAGCGGATGGCAATGCGGTACAGAAGAAACTTGGAGAGACGGTTGAAGTGGTGGGTGCAGACAGCAATATCACCACTAAGGTTGACCAAGGCAAAATTGCAATTGAGTTATCTAAAGATCTAGCAGTGAATAGCGTCAACGCTGGTGGTACGGTGATTAACAGTACAGGTCTCAGCTTTGTTGATGGCAGTGGCAATGTGGTTGCCAATAGCCCAAGCATCAGCAAGACTGGGATTAATGCAGGCAATAACAAGATCACCAACGTTGCCAAAGGCGATGTGAATTCGACCTCAACCGATGCAATCAATGGTAGTCAATTGTACGAAGTACAACAAACCGCGAATAAAGGTTGGAACCTCACTACCAATAAAGATGCATCGAGTAAGAGTAACGTTGCTCCAGATGGGACAGTGGATATCTCCAATGCAGACAGTAACCTTGTGATCAGCAACACAGGTAATAATGTGGATATCCGCTTGGCGAACCAAGTGACGATTGGCTCAGGCACAGGCAGCAACCCAGTCACGATCAATGGTATGACAGGCCGAGTGAGTGGCTTAAGCAATACCACATGGGATCCAAACGGTATTTATAACAGCAAACAAGCGGCTACCGAAGAACAACTCAAATCAGTCAGTGACGTTGCACAGAATGCGAACCAAGGTTGGAACGTCAAATCAGACAACAGCTTAGCCTCAACCCAAGTCAAACCAACAGACACGGTAGATATTGGATTAAGCACAGGAGAAAACAACCTCAAAGCCACGGCAGTGAATGATGGTAAAGGCACGACCACGATTGATTTCAGTCTGAACCGAGACCTAGACATCGATACGGTGACAGCGGGTACAGGCAGCAACAAAACCATACTCAGTCAAACGGGTGTCAATATTGATAATGGCACGACCCAAACCCAACTACAAGCAGGCAAACTGGTGGTTAAGAATACGGCCAATACAGTAACTTTAGATGCGAGCAAAGGCACCCTTGAAGGATTAACCAATAAAGACACTAACAGTGCAGACTTTGCGACACAAGGACGAGCAGCGACAGAAGAGCAACTCAAACAAATCCAAACAGGCTTAACCGACAGTGGCTTTGGCTTAACAGCAGCGGATGGCAATGCGGTACAGAAGAAACTTGGAGAGACGGTTGAAGTGGTAGGTGCAGACAGCAATATCACCACTAAGGTTGACCAAGGCAAAATTGCAATTGAGTTATCGAAAGATCTAGCAGTGAATAGCGTCAACGCTGGTGGTACGGTGATTAACAGTGCAGGTCTCAGCTTTGTTGATGGCAGTGGCAATATGGTTGCCAATAGCCCAAGTATCAGCAAGACTGGGATTAATGCAGGCAATAACAAGATCACCAACGTATCCAAAGGCGATGTGAATTCGACCTCAACCGATGCGATCAATGGTAGTCAATTGTACGAAGTACAACAAACCGCGAATAAAGGTTGGAACCTCACTACCAATAAAGATGCATCGAGTAAGAGTAACGTTGCTCCAGATGGGACAGTGGATATCTCCAATGCAGACAGTAACCTTGTGATCAGCAACACAGGTAATAATGTGGATATCCGCTTGGCGAACCAAGTGACGATTGGCTCAGGCACAGGCAGCAACCCAGTCACGATCAATGGTATGACAGGCCGAGTGAGTGGCTTAAGCAATACCACATGGGATCCAAACGGTATTTATAACAGCAAACAAGCGGCTACCGAAGAACAACTCAAATCAGTCAGTGACGTTGCACAGAATGCGAACCAAGGTTGGAACGTCAAATCAGACAACAGCTTAGCCTCAACCCAAGTCAAACCAACAGACACGGTAGATATTGGATTAAGCACAGGAGAAAACAACCTCAAAGCCACGGCAGTGAATGATGGTAAAGGCACGACCACGATTGATTTCAGTCTGAACCGAGACCTAGACATCGATACGGTGACAGCGGGTACAGGCAGCAACAAAACCATACTCAGTCAAACGGGTGTCAATATTGATAATGGCACGACCCAAACCCAACTACAAGCAGGCAAACTGGTGGTTAAGAATACGGCCAATACAGTAACTTTAGATGCGAGCAAAGGCACCCTTGAAGGATTAACCAATAAAGACACCAACAGTGCAGACTTCGCTACGCAAGGACGAGCAGCGACAGAAGAGCAACTCAAACAAATCCAAACAGGCTTAACCGACAGTGGCTTTGGCTTAACGGCAGCGGATGGCAATGCGGTACAGAAGAAACTTGGAGAGACGGTTGAAGTGGTGGGTGCAGACAGCAATATCACCACTAAGGTTGACCAAGGCAAAATTGCAATTGAGTTATCTAAAGATCTAGCAGTGAATAGCGTCAACGCTGGTGGTACGGTGATTAACAGTACAGGTCTCAGCTTTGTTGATGGCAGTGGCAATGTGGTTGCCAATAGCCCAAGCATCAGCAAGACTGGGATTAATGCAGGCAACAACAAGATCACCAACGTTGCCAAAGGCGATGTGAATTCGACCTCAACCGATGCGATCAATGGTAGTCAATTATTTGCAGTGGGTGATGGTGTAAAAAATATCATTGGTGGTACAACCACGTATGATCCGAACACAGGTAAATTTACTAATAATAATATTGGTAATACAGGCGAAAGCACCATCCATGATGCAATCAAATCAATTAATGATACCGCGCAAAATGCCAATAAAGGTTGGAATTTAACCACTAATGGTCAAAACTCTAGCCAAGTAAAACCAACTGATACTGTTGATTTTGCAAATAAAGATGGAAATATCAAAGTCAACAATACGGGTAACAATGTCACGATTGATCTCGCAAAAGATATTAAAGTTGATAGTGTTCAAGCAGGTAATACAACGATTAATAACAATGGATTAACGATTAAAGATGGTCCAAACGTTACACAGGCGGGTATTGATGCAGGCAATAAGAAAATTACCAACGTCGCTGAAGGTAGTATTGCTCAAAACAGTAAAGATGCAGTAAATGGTAGCCAATTACACAATATGTTGGGTGATGGTGCATTTGTTGGCGGAGATGGAAGTACGATCGTTAATATTGGTGGTACTGGTGAAACCAATATCAATGATGCGATTAAGTCGATTAATCAAAAAGCAGGCCAGCATACTACAGTGAAAGCTGGTCAAAATATGACGGTAGTAGCAAGTACAAACAGTACAGGAGGTACAGAATATACAGTTGCCACGGCTGATGATGTGACTTTCAAAAATGTGACTGCTCAGAATATAAAAGCTGATAACGTTACGGTCGGAGATGTTCAAATTACTAAAGCTGGCATTAATGCTGGAAATAAAGTAATTACAAATGTTTCTGATGGTGCCGTAAACAGCACATCAAAAGAGGCAGTTAATGGATCTCAGCTCAATACATCAAATCAATACATTACATCGTCTTTAGGTGGAGGGGCCAAATATGAAAATGGTAAGTTCACACCACCTACATATAATGTAAATAATGGTTCATACAATAATGTTGGCGATGCTCTAGGTGCTCTTAATCAGGCAAATATCGATTTAGGTAATAAAATCGAACAAGTGTTTTATAACACAAATAATCGTATTGATAGCCTAGAAGAAAAAATGTCTGCAGGTATTGCTGCAAATGCCGCGCTTGAGCAAGCACCATATGTGCCTGGGAAAGTCTCTTTAGCTGTAGGGGCAGGTTATTATAATAGCCAAAATGCAGTTGGCGTAACACTCAGGAAAACGGCGGATAATGGTCGTTGGTCACTTACAAGTGGTGCTGCAATTGGTAGTCAAGGTGGTGCTCTGGTTCGAGTTGGTATAAGTACTGTACTCGATTAAAAATAAAACAAAGAAAAGGAGAGTTTTAGCTCTCCTTACCGAATTCAAAATAATACGGAGTACAAAAATGAAAAATAACTTTTTATTAATCATGACTACTTTTCTAATTGGATTTTGTTCAGTTCAAATATATGCAGCACAAGTCGAGCAAAATTCAAACGCTGAGATCAAATTTCCAAGAGTAGACAAAAGCTATTTAAAGCAAGTCAAGCGTTATGAGCTTGATAATGTTGCACGATTAGATACAGGTTTAACCAAAGATCAGATTCGTCATTTATTAGGCAATCCACAATTTAGTGAAGGTTTGTTTGCAGTAAGAACTTGGAATTATGTATTAGATATACGTATTCCTAAAACACAAAGATATGAACGTTGCCAACTTAGAATTGATTTTGATCAAAAATATATTTCTGAACGACTATCTTGGAAAGGCGAAGCATGTGAAGGTTTACTGACTTGGGGTGGAAATAATCAATTACCCGACAAACCTGTGGTTGTAACTGCACCAGTCATTAAATCTGCGAGTGTATTTTTTGCGTTTGATCGTTTTGATGAAAATGCAATTGAAACTGGTGGTAATTCAATTAATGAAATTGCCCAAAAAATTAAGGTGGATAATAGCAATACCCCCATTATTGTTGCAGGCTTTACTGATCCCCTAGGAAAATTTGCATATAACCATCGATTATCTTCGCAGCGAGCGAATACTGTTGCTAAACTCTTGGTAGCCAAAGGGGTTGATGAAAAACGTATTCAAATTCAAGCAAATAGTCAAACTGATGTTTATCAGCAGTGTTCTGGGGATAATCGAGATCAGCAACTAATAGGGTGTCTTGCGCCAAATCGTAGAGTAAATGTGAGTTGGTAATATTTTAAAAAGCATTTTCTATGTTCAGGAAATGCTTTTTTTATAAATTAAATGACTTGACGCAAGTCGCGAGCAGTTTCAAGAAGTAAAGGTAAAATGTGAGTAATTAAATAGTCTTTTGTGGTACGCATAGTGGGGGATACAATATTCAATGCGGCAACGACTGTTGCATTTGAATCGTAAATTGGAACAGCGACCGCATGTACACCTAGTTCGTGTTCTTCACACGAATAGCACCAATCTTGTTCTTTAATTTCATGTAATAGTGAAAGGAAAACTTCACTATCCGTATGCGTATATTTAGTTAAACGTTTTAAAGGATATTGTTCTAACCACTGTTTTTGTTCTTCGGCATTTAGATGTGCCAATAATATTTTACCTGCTGAAGTTGCATGTGCGGGAAGGCGATTGCCTAAATGTAATCCATAAGGATTGACTCGATCTGTTTGTTGATGTGCTGCACTACGTGCAATCGTAATCGCTTCATAGCCATCTAGAACCATAACAGAATAAATCAGAGAGGTTTGATTAGTAAGTAAATTGAGCAATGGCTGACAAATTTTAGGTAAAGGAGAGCCATCTAAATAAGCACCTGAAAACTTTAGAATTTTAGGGGATAAATAATAATAATGACCATCAAAATCTAAATACCCTAAATATTCTAAGGTGAGTAAATGACGTCGTGCTGCTGCACGAGTCAACCCTGTTTTTTCTGCTGCCGTACTAATATTAAGCCGATGTCGATCTGGTCCAAAACATTCTAAAATACTTAAACCTTTAGCGATGCCCGCAATATAGTCTTCATGTCGAATGATTTTTTTGTTCTCAGTATGATGAATCAAGCGAAGACTTTTCTCTTGTAAATTTTCCATAATTTCGATTTCCATCCCGCATCTATTTTCTAAACATTATTTTAATCTAAAGAAGACTATTTTACTTGGATAATGTTCGATCATCGAACATGAATAATAATCATCGAACAAAATACACTTTGAAGCATAGAACTAAGATCAAAATTTATCAAAAATAAATAGAAGAAATCCGAACAAAACACTCAGCTTAATTTCATCGGTTTTCAGGATGAAGATTGAGTGGTTCATAGTACAGGAAGTAGTCAGATGATTGATAAAAGTTCAAGCTCATTAACTGAAGCCCTCAGCCAAATCAGGGATGGCTCCACCATCATGATTGGTGGCTTCGGAACCGCAGGACAACCCGCAGAACTCATCGATGGTCTGATTGAACTCGGGGTTAAAGACCTTGTCATCGTCAATAATAATGCAGGTAATGGTGACTATGGTCTTGCCAAACTCCTAAAAACAGGTGCAGTCCGTAAAATCATTTGTTCTTTCCCTCGTCAGTCAGATTCATGGGTGTTCGATGAACTCTACCATGCAGGCAAAATCGAATTAGAACTCGTCCCACAAGGCAATCTCGCTTGCCGTATCCAAGCCGCAGGTATGGGCTTAGGTGCTGTATTTACACCGACTGGCTTTGGAACATTATTGGCAGAAGGCAAAGAAACCCGTCATATCGAGGGTAAAGACTACGTTCTTGAATATCCAATCAAAGCTGACTTTGCCTTGATCAAAGCCTACAAAGGCGATCGTTGGGGCAATTTAGTTTTTAATAAATCGGCACGTAACTTTGGACCGATCATGGCCATGGCTGCAGATGTCACCATCGCTCAAGTCTCTGAAGTAGTTGAACTCGGTCAGCTTGATCCTGAACACATTATTACCCCAGGGATTTTTGTCCAGCATGTGGTTGCTGTTAAAGCAACATCACCTGTCGCTGCGCAATAAGGAGAATAACAATGAGCTATCAAAAACTCAGCCGTGACCAAATTGCAGAACGTGTTGCACAAGATATTCCTGATGGTGCCTATGTCAATTTAGGTATTGGCTTACCAACTAAAATTTCAAATTATTTACCAGCCGATAAAGATGTCTTTCTGCATTCTGAAAATGGTTTGTTGGCGTTTGGTCCTCCACCGGCCAAAGGTGAAGAAGATCCTGAGCTTATTAATGCAGGTAAAGAGTATGTGACCATGCTCACAGGTGGAAGCTTTTTCCATCATGGGGATTCCTTTGCCATGATGCGCGGTGGTCATTTAGATATTGCGGTACTCGGTGCATTCCAAGTCGCAGCCAACGGTGATCTTGCCAATTGGCATACAGGTGCAGCCGATGCAATTCCTGCTGTGGGTGGTGCAATGGACTTAGCTGTAGGTGCAAAGAAAGTCTTTATCACGACCGATCATGTCACCAAACAAGGCGAACCGAAGATTGTTGAAGCACTATCTTATCCTGCAACGGGTCTGAAATGTGTCGATCGTATCTATACCGATCTGTGTGTGATTGATGTGACCACAGAAGGTTTAAAAGTGATTGAGAAAGTGGATGGTCTGAGCTTTGAGGAGCTACAAGCGTTGACGGGTGCTCAATTGATTGATGCGACACAGGCTAAAGGATAAGCGACATGACCACGAGTTTAAAAAATGCATACATCATTGATGCGATTCGTACACCTTTTGGACGTTATGCAGGTGGTTTAGCCGCTGTCCGTGCAGATGATCTCGGTGCTGTTCCGATTCAAGCTTTAATGCAACGAAATCCAACTGTGGATTGGCAACAAGTGGATGATGTGATCTATGGTTGTGCCAATCAAGCGGGTGAAGACAATCGTAATGTCGGTCGTATGTCAGCTCTACTCGCAGGTTTGCCATATCAAGTCCCTGCAACTACAGTAAACCGTCTTTGTGGTTCATCTCTAGATGCAATTGCGATGGCCGCACGTGCGATTAAAGCAGGTGAAGCAAATCTGATTATTGCCGGTGGTGTCGAGAGTATGAGCCGTGCACCATATGTGATGGGTAAATCAGATAGTACTTTTGGGCGTAGTCAAAAAATTGAAGACACCACCATGGGTTGGCGTTTTATCAATCCAAAACTGAAAGAAATCTATGGTGTAGACACCATGCCGCAGACTGCGGAGAACGTGGCAGAACAATTTAATATCAATCGTATTGATCAAGACAAGTTTGCCTTGGTGAGCCAACAACGTACAGCAGCAGCGCAAGCCAAAGGCTTTTTTAAACAAGAAATCGTTGCTGTCAGCATTCCACAACGTAAAGGTGATCCGATCGTTGTAGATACGGATGAACATCCACGTGCATCCACCACGATTGAAGCATTAACGAAACTCAAAGGTGTGGTGAAAGCAGAAGGTACCGTTACTGCGGGTAATGCTTCAGGTATTAACGATGGTGCAGCAGCACTATTGATTGCCTCAGATGAGGCAGTTGCTCAATATCAACTTAAGCCTCGTGCCAAAATCATTGCAGCCACTACGGTGGGTGTTGAACCCCGCATTATGGGTTTTGCCCCTGCACCTGCAATCAAAAAGTTACTCAAACAAGCCAATCTGACATTAGAACAGATGGATGTGATTGAGTTGAACGAAGCCTTTGCAGCTCAAGCGTTAGCAGTGACTCGTGATTTAGGGTTAGCGGATGATGATGTTCGTATCAATCCGAATGGTGGTGCGATCGCTTTAGGTCATCCACTCGGTGCATCGGGTGCGAGATTAGTGACGACGGCTTTGAATCAACTTGAACAGATTCAAGGGCAATATGCGTTGTGTTCGATGTGTATCGGTGTGGGACAAGGCATCGCTCTCATTATTCAACGGGTTGGGTGAGGTCTATCATGAGCCAGTTATACGCCAGCTTATTTTATCAGCCTGATGTCACTACCATTTTTAGTGATCGTGCTTTATTGGATTATATGATCCAAGCAGAAGTTGCTTTGGCTAAAGCTCAGGCACAACTAAATGTAATTCCTACATCTACTGCCACGATTATCGAGCAGGTTGGGCAGAATGCCTTAGCAGAAATTGATTTTGATGGTTTGGCTGTTGCAACTAGTTTAGCTGGGAATATTGCGATTCCCTTTGTGAAACAATTCACCGCGATTGTTAAACAACAGAATGAAGATGCTGCTCGTTATGTGCACTGGGGCGCAACCAGTCAGGATATCATTGATACGGCAATGATTTTGCAATGTCGTGATGCGTTGGTATTGATTGAAAAGCAACTTCAATTTTCATATCAAATTTCACTTAAACAAGCTGAATATTACCGTGACCAAGTGATGATTGGGCGAACATGGTTACAGCAAGCGTTGCCGATTACCTTAGGGCATAAATTTGCACGTTATGCAGCTGCATTGAAGCGTGATATTGATCGTTTGCAAGCAATGAAAACACGTGTGTTGACTGCACAACTCGGTGGTGCAGTGGGTTCATTGGCATCTTTGCAAAATCAAGGTTCTGCTGTCGTTCAAGCCTTTGCGATTGAATTAAAACTGACTACACCTGAATGTACATGGCATGGTGAGCGTGATCGTATCGTTGAGATTGCGAGTGTGCTTGCGATTATTGTTGGCAACTTAGGCAAGATCGCATGTGATTGGTCATTACTCATGCAAACAGAGATTGCTGAAGTTTTTGAGCCAACGGCAAAAGGTCGGGGTGGTTCATCTACCATGCCACATAAGCGTAACCCCGTTGCAGCCGCTTCAATTCTTGCAGCGGCAAATCGTGTACCTGCACTGATGGCAAGTGTCTATCAAAGTATGGTGCAAGAGCATGAACGTGCTTTAGGTGCTTGGCATGCGGAATGGTTAGCGATTCCTGAGATTTTCCAGTTATGTGCAGGCGCATTAGAGCGTGCAAATGATGTGCTAGAAAATATGCAAGTCAATCCTGAAGCAATGCAGCGCAATCTTGAATGTACAGATGGTTTGATTATGGCTGAAGCGATGATGATGGCGCTTGCAAGCAAAATTGGGCGCTTAAATGCACACCATGTGGTTGAGCAAGCATGTCAGCAGGCAGTCGAACAACGAACTCATTTAAAAAATATTTTATCTCAATTAGATGAAGTTAAAGATCACTTCACCACATCTGATTTAGACGCACTTTTTAAACCTGAGTCCTATTTGGGCAATATCCAAGCGCAAATTGATGCAGTTTTGCAAGCAGTTCAAGGAGAGTCGAAATGATGATCAATATTCATAATCGTCAAGGATATCAACTTGCAGTGCAATTACAAGGCCTAAAAGATGCACCTGTCATTATCTTTTCCAATTCACTTGGGACTGATCATGTGATGTGGCAAGCGCAAGTTGCAGCCTTCACAGAACAGTATCAGGTTGTGACTTACGATACGCGTGGTCATGGTGCGAGTAATGTGATCGCTAGCAGCACATTGCAAAATCTTGCTGAAGATGTGGTGGATATCTTAGATGCCCTAAATATTGACAAAGCCCATTTTTGTGGAATATCAATGGGTGGTATTACTGGATTGTATTTAGCGATCCATCATACTGACCGATTCCTAAGCGTTACGATCGCAAACTCTGCTGCAAAAATTGGAACTGTTGAAGCATGGAACAGTCGCGCAGCTAGCGTACAACAAAATGGCTTAGCTGAGCTTGTTAAAACGACTCACACACGTTGGTTTAGTGAGCATTTTGATTACGTCCATGATGTATTAGCTCAAAAAACCATTCAAAGCTTGTCTATAACGCCTTCACAAGGCTATGCAAATGCATGTCGAGCTTTGGCAGATGCAGATTTACGAGATCAACTTCAACACATTCAAATTCCCACTTTAATTATTGCAGGTCAGTTTGACCCTGTAACGACGGTTAAAGATGCAGAGTTTATGTATTTATCAATTTCAAACAGTCAGCTCGAAATTTTGGCAGCTTCGCATCTATCAAATATTGAGCAACCACAAGTGTTTAACCAAACATTGACCAAGTTTATTCAAAAGATATAACCGAACAGGGTTAGAAAGGAATTCGCCTACAAGGAGGCAACTATGGCACAGGAATTTGCTGCCCAAAAAAGCAGTGTGGATGCTCAGTCACTCATCAATGATGCACCCATTAGTAAGTATCAATGGATGATTGCAATCATTTGTTTTCTCATTGTATTCGTTGATGGGATCGACACTGCAGCAATGGGCTTTATTGCACCTGCATTGGCGCAAGATTGGGGAATTGATCGTTCTCAGCTTGGACCAGTCATGAGTGCTGCACTTGGCGGCATGATTATTGGTGCATTGGTATCAGGTCCAACAGCAGATCGTTTCGGACGGAAAATTGTTTTAACCATTTCGATGCTGGTTTTTGGTGGTTTCACTTTGGCATCAGCCTATGCAACCAACTTAGACAGTTTGGTTGTATTGCGATTTCTGACAGGGATTGGGCTTGGTGCGGCAATGCCAAATGCCACCACGTTATTCTCTGAATATTGTCCAAATCGGATTCGTTCGCTACTGATCACTTGTATGTTTTGTGGCTATAACTTGGGTATGGCAACAGGTGGTTTTATCAGTAGTTGGTTAATCCCAACTTTTGGATGGCACAGCTTGTTTTTATTAGGCGGTTGGTCGCCACTCATTTTAATGCTTTTGGTGATTTTCTGCTTACCTGAGTCATATCGATTTTTGATTGTAAAAGGTAAAAACCCAGAAAAGGTTCGCAAAATTCTAAGTCATATTGCACCTGAAAAAGTACACGGCATAACCGAGTTTCATATTCCTGAAGAACAATCGGCTGTGGCTGAAAAGAAAAATGTGTTTGGTATGTTGTTCTCAAAACAGTATGCAAAAGGCACGATTTTATTGTGGTCGACCTATTTCATGGGTTTGGTGGTGATTTATCTGCTGACCAGTTGGTTACCAACTTTGATGCGTGAAACAGGCGCAACCATGGAGCGTGCAGCATTTATCGGTGGTTTATTTCAATTCGGTGGTGTACTCAGCGCGTTATTTATTGGGTGGGCAATGGATCGTTTCAATCCAAATCGCATCATTTCAGCTTTCTACTTTATTGCAGGTTTATTTGCAGTTGCCGTTGGTCAAAGTCTCAATAATCCAACCTTATTGGCATTGCTCGTGCTATGCGCAGGTATTGCGATCAACGGTGCTCAGTCTTCGATGCCAGCCTTAAGTGCTCGCTTTTATCCAACGCAATGTCGTGCAACGGGTATTTCTTGGATGACAGGAATTGGTCGATTCGGCGCAGTGTTTGGTGCTTGGATTGGTGCAGTTTTGTTAGGCAATGATTGGTCTTTCACAGCGATTCTCAGCTTACTGATGATTCCAGCAACGGCTGCTGCGGTGGCGATTTTTGTTAAATCTCTAGTTGCGCATACAGATGCGACCTAACTTTCATAATCAGGGACAACGTCAATGAATGATGAACAACGTTATCAACAAGGGCTAAAAGTTCGGACTGAAGTACTTGGTGAAAAACATGTCGGGCGTTCTTTAGAGAACCTGAATGACTTTAACCAAGATTTTCAAAACTTTATTAGTCGATTTGCTTGGGGTGAAGTGTGGTCACGTGAAGGTTTACCACGTCATACCCGTAGCTTAGTCACCATTGCTATTTTGTTGGCATTGGGGCGAGAAGATGAACTCAGAATGCATTTACGTGCTTGTTTTAACAACGGTGTAACTAAGGATGAACTCAAAGAACTGATTTTACATAGTTCCTTGTATGCCGGTTTACCTGCTGCAAATGCCGCAATGCATATGGCAGAAGAGGTATTCAAAGAACTTGGAATAGATGTGCAACCCGTTTCGGCACAAGCACAGGATTAAGGAGACAGGCATGTTAATTCATACATTGGGTGCATATGCACAACGTAATACGGATGATCATCCGCCAGCATATACACCAGGCTATAAAACCAGTGTGCTACGTTCGCCAAAAAATGCATTGATTTCAATCAACGAAACTTTGACGGAAGTGACGTCACCCCATTTTTCACCGAATCTTTTTGGCCCAAAAGACAATGATTTGATTCTGAACTATGCCAAAGATGGTTTACCTGTTGGTGAGCGTATCATTGTGCATGGTTATGTGCGTGATCAATTTGGTCGTCCTGTTAAAAATGCCTTATTAGAAGTATGGCAAGCCAATGCGTCAGGTCGTTATCGACACCCGAATGATAAGTTTATCGGTGCGATGGACCCTAACTTTGGTGGTTGTGGTCGTACGCTCACCGATGAAAATGGTTTCTTTATTTTCCGTACCATTAAACCAGGTCCATATCCGTGGCGTAACCGTATCAATGAATGGCGTCCAGCGCACGTTCATTTTTCTTTGATCGCTGATGGCTGGGCACAGCGCTTGATTTCGCAATTCTACTTTGAAGGCGATACTTTAATTGATTCTTGCCCAATTTTAAAAACGATTCCATCTGAAGATCAACGTCGTGCCTTGATTGCATTGGAAGATAAAAATAATTTCATTGAAGCTGACAGCCGTTGTTACCGCTTTGATATTCATCTTCGTGGTCGTCGTGCGACTTATTTTGAAAATGATTTGACTTAAGGGAGTAACACAATGAACGCGTGGAATTTTCAGGAATTGAAAGAAACCCCATCACAAACAGGTGGCCCTTATGTACATATTGGTTTGTTACCTCAGCAAGCCAATATTGAGGTGTTTGAACACAATTTTAACAATCAGTTGGTGAGTGAAAAAACGCAAGGTCAACGTATTCGCCTTGAAGGACAAGTATTTGATGGACTTGGCTTGCCATTACGAGATGTGTTGTTAGAAATCTGGCAAGCCGATGCCAATGGTGTTTACCCAAGTCAAGCTGATACTCAAGGCAAAACAGTTGATCCAAACTTCCTAGGTTGGGGGCGTACTGGTGCAAATTTTGAAACTGGTTTTTGGAGTTTCAATACGATTAAACCGGGTGCTGTTGCTGGACGTAAAGGCTCTACTCAAGCACCACATATTGCAGTCGTACTTTTTGCTCGTGGGATCAACATCGGTTTAAACACGCGTATCTACTTTGATGATGAAATTGAAGCAAATGCCAATGATCCAGTTCTAAACAGTATTGAATGGGCGACACGTCGTCAAACCTTAATTGCCAAACGCACAGAAGTGGATGGTGAAGTGGTGTATCGCTTTGATATTCGCATTCAGGGCGAATATGAAACTGTTTTTTTTGATATTTAAATTTTAAGTGCATAACGAATGATTGCTTGCTCTTGGGAAAGACAGGCAATCCATTAAGGAAGATGATGATGAAAATGAAAACACTGGCAGCATTAACACTGCTTGTTAGCCCTTTATTTACGGTTCAAATGGTACAAGCCCAAGAAAATGTTCAAAAAAAGATTGAACTTTCAGCACTGGCACAACTCCCTGTTAAAACAATTGTACCCATTACTGCAAAAACTAAAGAACAAGCGATCGCTCAAGCAAAAGTGATTGCTGCCAATCAAGATGCTGATTTAGCAGAGTTTCGGATTGATTTATTAGATTTTGCTGCTGATAGCAAACAAGTGATTGCATTAGGACATGAATTAAAAAATGTTCTAGGCGATAAACCGATGATTGCAACCATTCGCACTCACAACGAGGGTGGAAAACTGACCATTAGTGATGCTGATTATGGCAAGACCTATCAAGCTTATTTAAAACAGCCTTTTATGGACATGTTGGATGTAGAAATGTTTCGCAATCAGCAGGTGGTTAAAAATACAGTCAAATTGGCGCATGACAAAAAAGTATTAATTGTGATGTCAAATCACGATTTTCAGAAGACTCCAAGTGAAGATGAAATTGTGAAGCGCCTTCTTAAACAGGATGAGCTTGGTGCTGATATTTTAAAAATCGCAGTGATGCCACAAAGCAAACAAGATGTTTTCACTTTGATGAATGCGACTTTAAAAGTCAGCCAACAATCTAAAAAACCATTGTTGACCATGTCGATGGGTAAGTTAGGCACAATTTCAAGAATTGCAACTGCAAATATGGGCGGTAGCTTTAGCTTCGGCATGATTGGTGAAGCATCGGCACCTGGTCAAATTGATGTGACCCAACTCAAACAGTTGTTAAAAACAGTTCAACCAACACAATAATTGAAAAAAGGATTTTAAAAATGAAAGTTGTTTCTTTGCGTTTAAGTGCGCTTGCAATCGGTTTAGCAGTATCAAGTTTGGCAGTAGCTGAAACTTATGTGGTTGATCGTTATCAGGATGATTCTGAAAAAGGTTCTCTTCGTTGGGCAATTGAACAAGCCAATACCAAACCAACGGAAGCCAGTGAAATTTTGATTCAAGCAGTTGGTCAAGCACCGTATGCAATCAAGGTCAATAGCCCACTTCCTGAAATTAAAGCACCTGTCAAAATCATCGGTACACAATGGGCAAAAACAGGTGAGTTTGTCGCAGTAGATGGTTCAAATTATATTAAAGGTCGTGGTGTTGAGGCGTGTCCGGGAGCGGTAGAAGGGCAGTTTGGAACCAATGTGCGTACCACGACTTTACCGGGTATTGTTTTACGTGACATTAATGGTGTGACCATTCAAGGTTTAGAAATTCGTCATTTTTGTATCGGTATCTTGATGAATCGTGCCAGCAACAACTTGATTCAGCATAACCGCATTATGCACAACTATGGCGGTGCAGGTGTGATGTTGACGGGTGACGATGGCAAAGGTAATCCAACAGCAACCACCACCAATAACAACAAGGTTTTAGACAATTATTTCCAAGACAATGGCGATGGTTTGGAATTAACTCGCGGAGCTGCGTTTAATCTCGTTGCCAACAACCATTTTATTTCAACTTCCGCAAATCCAGAGCCATCACAAGGCATTGAGATTCTGTGGGGGAATGATAATGCTGTGGTCGGTAACAAATTTGAAAATTATTCAGATGGTTTGCAGATTAACTGGGGCAAACGCAACTATATCGCTTATAACGAACTAACCAATAACTCGAATGGTTTTAATCTAACGGGTGATGGCAATATCTTCGATAGCAATAAAGTGCATGGCAATCGAGTGGGAATCGCCATTCGTTCTGAAAAAGATGCCAATGCCCATATCACCCTAACCAAGAACCAAATTTGGAATAATGGCAAAGACATCAAACGTTGTGAAGCAGGCGGAAGTTGTGTTCCGAACCAACGTTTAGGTGCGATTATTTTTGATATTCCAGGTTTAGAGCATGCACATTTTGTCGGTTCTCGTGGGCATGGTGTAAAGATTGATCCAGTCAAACTACAAAAAACTTGCCAACAACCGAATGAGCAAGGCTGTAATCCCCAACCGAATCAGGGCATACAAGCACCGACATTGAGCCTATTTAAGGGTCAAATTGCTGTTGAGATAAAAGGACAACCACATCAGCGTTATCAAGTTGAATTGTTTGGAAACTCATCAGCAAATGCAAATGAAGCCGAATTTTATTTAGCTTCGGTTGTAGCTGTGACCAATGCAGAGGGTATTGCAAAAGTTGCTTATAAGCCAACATCAAAAGTAGCAAGTGTGACCGCAAACGTTACAGATCATTTAGGTGCGACTTCTGAACTCAGCTCAGCAGTAAAATTTAAATAGAAGCATGGAGGCTTTGATATGAGTGCAAAAACTTTAATGATCAAAATGAGTTGTTTGGCGATTGCGATCTGTGCAGCCCAACATAGCTTCGCTGACCAAAATCAAGCTTGGTCTCAAGATCGTCAATGGTTACTAGGTGATTGGAATGGACAACGTCAACAGTTAGAAAAAGACGGTTATAAATTTACCGCAGCGATTATGAGTCAATCAGCCACCAATTTAGATGGTGGCTATAACGATGACAATGCCTTTAAAAATGCGGCGCAATTATCTTTAGGTGCAAATTTTGACTTAGAAAAAATTGCAGGCTGGAAAGATACCACTGCTAACATCTTAATCACGAAACGCGATGGTAATGCCTTAACTTTGGATCGTATTAAAGATCCACGTTCAAGTGCTTTGGGAAATAGTCAAGAAATCTATGGACGCGGCAAAATATGGCGCTTAACGCAAGCTTGGGTCAAAAAAGGTTTCGCGGATAACACGGTTCAATTCAAGATTGGTCGAATGGGGATGTCTGATGACTTCAATAGTTCCCAATGTGAATTTCAAAACTTATTGTTATGCGGTGGTCAACTCGGAAAATCGATTGGTTCGATTTGGTATAACTTACCTGTAGGTCTATGGGGTACCAATGTCAAATATCAATTTGCACCAGAATGGACGCTTGGTGTAGGTGTCTACGAGGTGAATCCTGACAACGTTAAAACTGGAAAAAATGATGGTTTTAACTTGGATATGGACAATGTCAAAGGTGCAACAATTCCTGTTGAATTGGCTTGGCGACCTAAATTAGCAGTATTTGACGGCTTGGCTGGTGAATATAAGGTAGGAGCATTGTATTCAACAGCAGAAGCGAATGATATTGCCACTGTAGGTAAAGTCCACAATAGCAAACATAGTTTTTGGCTGAATGCACAACAACAATTAAGCAAAAAAGGAAATGATCCCAAACGTGGTTTATATGTCAGCTTTAATGCAGTTGTAAATGATAAAGAAACGACGGCAGTACAAAGTACACAACAACTCGCACTGTGGTACAAGGGACCATTTGATAGTCGTCCAAATGATTCAATTAGTTTTGGTATTGCAAATTATTCAGTCAATGATCGTTATACCGATCGTCAAATTGCAACCAATACCAGTCGTGGCTATGACGAATATGATGCACTTGCGGCAGATTATGTTCCCGTACAACGTGATGAGCTCAATGTTGAGCTGAACTATACCTATCAATGGTCACCTGCGATCATGCTCAGACCAAATCTACAATATATTCATCAGCCTGCGGGTGTTAAAGAAGTCGATGATGCGTGGGTTGCAGGTTTAAGTATGCGCGTGAATTTCTAATATAGGAGTATGACGTATGTCTGAATCTACAAGCTCACATATCATACTGAAAATATGGTGTTTTATTTTAGGACTAGCTTTGCTACTGACAGGATTGTTTTTTACAGTCGGTGGTGTGAAGTTGGTGATATTAGGCGGATCATGGTATTTCGTGATCTCTGGTCTATTAACATTGGCATCCGCACTTTATATTTTTAAGAAAAAGGTATTAGGTGTCTGGTTATTTAGTCTTGTTTTTGCAGGAACGGTGATTTGGGCATTGGTTGATGCTGGCTGGGAATTTTGGCCACTATTCTCAAGACTTATGTTTCCAGCAGGTTTATTTGCAGCTCTCATTCTGACTTTACCTGCGATACGTCGTTATCAGTTTCAACCTATATCAGCTATGCCTGCTTATGCAGTGGGTAGTTTGACTGTATTGGGTATGATCTTTGGTTTTTATCAAATGTTTATTCCACACCCAACGGTCACGGCTTCTGGTGCGCAATTGCCATTGGTTCCAGTTAAAGCAGATATGAAGCAAACCAATTGGCAACATTATGGACAGGATGCTGGTGGTAGTCGTTTCGCAGCTTTAGATCAAATTACCCGTGACAATGTACATCAATTAAAAGAAGTTTGGCGCTTCCGTACAGGTGACTTCACCACAGGATCAGGTAATGGTGCTGAAGATCAAATGACACCATTGCAGGTTGGCAATAAACTTTTCTTATGCACACCGCACAATAATATTTTTGCTTTAGAGGCCGATTCAGGCAAACAACTTTGGAAAGCTGAAGTGAATTCTAAAGCGGATGCGTGGGAACGTTGTCGTGGAGTTGCATACTTTGATTCAACTCAAACATTGCAACAACCAACCTTAGTCGGCGCAACTCCAGTCAAAGCTGTTGCAACAAATACTTCTTGTTTACGCCGTGTTTATACCAATACTCCTGATGGTCGTTTGATTGCTGTCAATGCTGACACAGGTGAGCGCTGTAAAGACTTTGGTGTAGATGGTACTGTTGATTTATTAAAAGGATTGGGCGAGGGCACTAAAGCCCCACGTTTTGAAGTCACTTCTGCGCCAACGGTGGCTGGTTCAGTATTGGTCATTGGTAGCCGTATTGCAGATAACTTTGCGGCAGATATGCCAGGTGGTGTAATTCGTGCGTACGATGTCATTACAGGTGAATTACGTTGGGCATTTGATCCACGTAATCCTGATCCAAACTATGTACTTAAAGATGGTGAAACCTATAAGCGTAGTTCAGCGAACTCATGGGCAGCCATGTCTTATGATCCGCAAATGAACACCGTATTTTTACCTATGGGAAGTTCATCTGTAGATGTTTGGGGCGGTAATCGTCAGCCACTCGATCACAAGTACAACTCATCTGTTTTGGCTTTAGATGCAACAACAGGTAAAGAAAAATGGGTATATCAAACTGTTCATAATGATTTATGGGATTTTGATTTACCAATGCAACCAAGTCTTATTGACTTCCCAATGAAAGACGGAACAAACAAACCTGCGGTGGTAATTGGAACAAAATCAGGTCAATTTTTTGTCTTAGATCGTGTCACAGGTCAGCCTCTGACAAAAGTGATTGAGCAGCCTGTAAAACCTGCTGATATTAAAGGTGAACAGTACAGTCCGACACAACCTCGTTCAGTTGAAATGCCTCAAATTGGTAATCAAACCTTAACTGAATCAGATATGTGGGGTGCAACACCATTTGATCAATTGATGTGTCGTATCAACTTCAAATCAATGCGTTACGAAGGTTTATTTACCGCACCAGGTAAAGATGTTTCACTCAGCTTTCCGGGTTCTTTAGGGGGGATGAATTGGGGCAGTATTGCGTTTGATCCAAGCCATCAATATATGTTTGTGAATGACATGCGTTTAGGCTTATGGATTAGATTAATTGAGCAAACGCCAGAAGATTTAGCGCTTGAAGCGAGCGGTGGAGAAAAAGTCAATACAGGTATGGGTGCAGTGCCAATGAAAGGCACACCATATAAAGTAGACAAAAACCGCTTTTGGTCAGCGTTTAATATTCCATGTCAAAAACCACCATACGGTACGATGACTGCAATTGATATGAAAACACGTCAAATTGCATGGCAAGTACCAATGGGAACAGTAGAAGATACTGGCCCGATGGGTATCAAAATGGGGCTGAAAGCACCAATCGGTATGCCTACAATTGGTGGACCAATGGCAACTCAAGGTGGTTTAGTCTTCTTTGCAGCAACACAAGACTATTATTTACGTGCATTAGATTCTTCAACGGGTAAAGAGTTGTGGAAATCACGTTTACCTGTTGGTAGCCAAGCAACGCCGATCAGTTATGTTTCACCTAAAACAGGCAAACAGTATGTGATGATTACGGCGGGCGGAGCTCGTCAATCGCCTGATCATGGTGATTATGTGATTGCGTACAGCTTGCAATAATCGTTTAAAAGGCATTTTGAAAACCTGCAATAATTGAATTATTGCAGGTTTTTATTTTGTATTGAATCAAGCTGAAGCTTTCAAAATAGGCATTTGAATCGCATCTGAAATTACCACAAATTGCGGTTTTGCATTTTCTTGAAGTTGGTAATCTGAAAAATTGACTTGCCAAAAACCTAAACTGGCTGTGGTTGCGATATAAAAAACTTGATTTTCATGATCGCGCACAATTTCCCATTGAGTATAGTCTCCTTTAGGATTACTGCTTTGGTCAATACACTGCCCACGTGTTACATAAATACCTTTAATGACATTCATGGTGTGGGCAATCGCAGCATTGTTGCTTGGTTTAGGATTTTGATTTAACCATAACATTGAATAATTCAATGTCATTGTAGTGCGTAGGAAACGGTCGGCGGGTAATGCTGATGAAGATAAACCAATGGAACCACCACCATTTCCGGCTTTATTAACATTCAAACCAATGATGGTTTTATTATCTGTTTCGACATTTGTGACGCCTAAATAGTTTTCCAAATTTGTTCGATGCCAATCAATAAACGGGTTATTTGTCATCACACCAATATCACTATTATCAGTAATCGATAAAGCACCATCACGGAATTCAAGAACTAAACTTGCTCCTGTTTTATCGTGGAATTGGAAATGAATAGGAATTAAATTTTTTACTTCATTACTTTGATTGAGTTCTGTATGTTCAGAAAATTGTAATGGGTCCCAGAAATATAGAGTTTCACCTAAAGATGTAGTTTTACCTTGTTGAATAGCATATAAATCGTTTTTTAATGTTTCAACTGAAGAATAATTAGAAACAGCCCAACCACAAATATCAAGTGCAGAAATGAGTTTTGCATGTTGTGGAGCATCAGCTTTTTTAGGATAAATCGATGGTGGAAGCCACAGTGCTGCTGCTGAGAATCCTTCAGTATTCATAGCATCAGAAACTTTGGTATCCAATAAATTTAAAGGTAATTTAATACCAATACCCATAAACCCATATTTTGCTTGCCATTTATATGCAGGAGTATTGGGATTCAGACTATCAATGGCTTTTAAGCTGGTTGCAACGGGTATGGCAGCCAATTGCCATGTAAATGTAGCTGCAAAATCCATTGTACGACCTGAAATTCGATAACCTGTTGATTGAGGTAAAATAAACTCAGTACACATATATTATTTTCTCTTTTGATTATGAATAAAATAATTATTTTTAAATTGATAATTTATTTTTAGAGCAATTGTGTATGTCATAAAAATAAATAAGTTTAGAAATTATCAGATGATTTTTTTAAAGTCAATTTCTCTATTTAATATAATGGTTTGATAAATATAAATTAATTTTTCTTATGAATCATTTAAATAATATTTGTTAATAACGATCTTTATAGCACTGTATATAAAGTAAAACATGATTCAATTGTATAAGCTTGTATATACAAATAACATCATATTCATATACAATGCTTTAGATTATTTAGTATGAGTTTTAGCCAATGTCAAGAGCGTCAAAGCAAAACGATCTGGATTTATCTTTAGAAGAAGATAGTCCTATTCCATTGTATTTGCGCGTGAAACAAATGATTTCACAGAAAATCTATGAAGGAACTTGGTCTGTAAATAAAAAGATTCCTTCTGAGAGTGAATTGGTTAATTTGTTGGGTTGTAGCCGTATGACGGTCAATCGTGCCTTGCGTGAACTCACCAGCGAAGGTTTATTGGTGCGTATACAAGGTGTAGGCTCTTTTGTAGCAGAAGGACAAGGGCGAACGGCTCTATTTCATGTCAATAACATTGCGGAAGAAATTATTGCCAGAAATCATAAGCATCGTGCGGAAGTATTAATACTTGAACAAATTCAAGCTAATACAGAGCAAAGCGTACTTATGCAAATTCGAGAGGGACAAAAGTTATTCCATTCCATCATCGTACATTATGAAAATGATGTACCTGTACAGATTGAAGATCGTTTGGTTGATCCTGTGTTAATTCCTGATTATTTGGCGCAGGATTTTAAATCAATTACACCCAATGCTTATTTGATGTCGAAAGCGCCTGTAACCGAAGGTGAGCATGTCGTAACAGCAATTCTAGCTTCAGCACAAGAGTGTAAATGGTTGAAAATTAACAAGACAGAACCATGCTTATTGATTCGTCGCCGTACATGGTCAAACAAACAATTGATTTCTAGTGCTCGATTGATTTATCCGGGTAGTCGTTATTATTTGGAAGGTAAATTTACCCAATGATTGAGCTGTTAAAAGCTGTTAATTATAAGAGAATGCGCTGGAAAAATGGTGCTGGTTATACGGTTGAACTTGCACGTAGTGAGGGTGATAGCCTAGAGCTGTTTGATTGGCGAATTTCCATGGCTGATGTTAAAACATCGGGTGATTTTTCCAAATTTAATGGTATGCAACGCATTCTGACTGTATTAGATGGTCAGGGCATCGTATTGAATATTGATAATCATTTTCGACACCTCAAAACTTTACAATCAGTTCAATTTAATGGTGACAGTAATACCAGTTGTGAGTTGATTGATGGATCTATTCGGGATTTTAATCTGATTTATGATCCACAAAAATATCACGCACGATACCAGTGGATTGTTGATTCTACAAACTCAGAAATATTTAGCTCAGCCGATTTCATTTTTATTTTTAATCAGAGCCTAGAACTTTTAAAAGTTGAAATTGCGCAACAGATTTTTTATCTGGATCATCAAGATAGTCTTAAAATTGACAATGAAAAATTATTGAAAAATATTGTTTTAGATCAACAAATTTTAAAGAAAATTTGTCTAATTGAACTGATAAAAATCTAAATTATCTTCACTTTTTTAAACCCATACAATTTGTGGTTGTATGGGTTTTTTATTGTCAATTAAAAAATAAATCAATTAATTTCATTAACTTGTAATTTATTTTTATAAAAGAATAAAAATGCATCTTTTCAAGATAAAAGATTTGTGTAGTATATGGATGTATATACAAGTTAATACATTGCTATACAGTAAAAGCAGATTAATTTACGGTTCAAATCTCAAAGGAAGGAGTCCGATTGTGACAACAACGACAACAAAATTTCGTGATGTAGAAATTCGAGCACCGCGTGGTACACAGCTCAATGCAAAAAGCTGGTTAACTGAAGCACCACTTCGCATGTTGATGAATAATCTTGATCCTGATGTTGCAGAAAATCCAAAAGAGCTTGTTGTTTACGGTGGTATTGGTCGCGCTGCACGTAACTGGGAATGTTTTGACAAGATCGTTGAAACGCTAAAGAATTTAGAAACTGATGAAACCTTATTGGTTCAATCTGGTAAGCCAGTCGGTGTTTTTAAAACGCATAAAGACGCACCACGTGTTTTGATTGCGAACTCGAATCTTGTACCACATTGGGGAACTTGGGAGCATTTCAATGAATTGGATGCGAAAGGTTTGGCAATGTATGGTCAGATGACAGCGGGTTCTTGGATTTATATTGGTAGCCAAGGCATTGTACAAGGTACCTATGAAACGTTTGTAGAAGCAGGTCGCCAACACTATAACGGTGATTTGACAGGTCGTTGGGTCTTGACTGCTGGTTTAGGTGGTATGGGCGGAGCACAACCTTTAGCTGCAACACTTGCAGGCGCATGCTCACTCAATATCGAATGCCAACAAAGCAGTATCGATTTCCGTTTACGTACCCGTTATGTCGATGAGCAAGCAACTGATTTAGATGATGCGTTAGCACGTATTGAAAAATATACCAAAGAAGGTAAGGCGGTTTCGATTGCACTACATGGCAATGCAGCAGAAATTTTACCTGAGTTGGTTCGTCGCGGTGTACATCCTGATATGGTGACAGACCAAACGAGCGCACATGATCCATTGAATGGTTATTTGCCAATTGGCTGGACATGGGAAGAATACCGTCAGCGCGCTAAAACTGAACCAGAAGTTGTGGTCAAAGCGGCTAAACAATCGATGGCGCAGCACGTTCAAGCCATGTTGGATTTCCAAAAAATGGGTGTTCCAACCTTTGACTATGGCAATAACATCCGTCAAATGGCACAAGATGAAGGCGTAGCAAATGCCTTTGATTTCCCAGGTTTTGTTCCAGCTTATATCCGTCCATTGTTCTGTCGCGGTATTGGTCCATTCCGTTGGGCTGCACTTTCCGGTGATCCAGAAGATATCTATAAGACAGATGCCAAAGTAAAAGAACTCATTCCAGATGATGAACATTTACATCGCTGGTTAGATATGGCGCGTGAACGTATTAGCTTCCAAGGTTTACCAGCGCGTATTTGCTGGGTCGGCTTAGGTTTACGTGCAAAACTCGGTTTGGCATTTAATGAAATGGTGCGTAGTGGTGAACTTTCAGCACCAATTGTGATTGGTCGTGATCACCTCGATTCAGGTTCAGTGTCTAGTCCAAACCGTGAAACAGAATCAATGAAAGATGGTTCAGATGCCGTATCTGACTGGCCGTTATTAAATGCCTTGCTCAACACAGCAGGTGGTGCGACTTGGGTGTCATTACATCACGGCGGTGGTGTAGGTATGGGCTTCTCTCAACACTCAGGTGTGGTGATCGTATGTGATGGTACAGATGAGGCAGCAGCACGTATTGCACGTGTATTGACCAATGACCCTGCAACAGGGGTGATGCGTCATGCTGATGCAGGTTATGACATTGCGATTGATTGTGCCAAAGAGCAAGGCTTGAACTTGCCGATGATCACACAATAAACAGACAAGGACATTACGATGCTTTTTGCAATTGTGTAAGCGGCATCGTAAGCGAACAATAGAGTGCAAAACAGGACGCCAATAATGGAACTTCTAATTCAACCCGGCAAACTTAGCCTAGCAGATCTGCGCCACGCTTATTTAAATCCAATCAAAGTAAAACTCGATGACAGCGCCTCTGCTGGGATCAATGCGAGTGTTGCTTGTGTCGAACAAATCGTCAATGAAGGCCGTACTGCTTACGGGATCAATACGGGTTTTGGTTTACTTGCATCAACTAAAATTGCACCAGAAGACTTAGAGCAATTACAGCGTTCTTTGGTGTTATCACACGCTGCTGGCGTGGGTGAGCCGCTTGATGATGCGATGGTACGTCTGATTATGTTGCTCAAAGCAAATAGTTTGGCACGTGGCTTTTCGGGTATCCGCCGTAAAGTGATCGATGCGATTTTGGCATTGATCAATGCAGAAGTTTATCCGCATATTCCATTAAAAGGTTCTGTTGGTGCTTCAGGTGACTTGGCACCACTGGCACATATGTCTTTGGTATTATTAGGCGAAAGCAAAGCACGCTATAAAGGTGAATGGTTACCTGCGGTTGAAGCACTTAAAATTGCGGGTTTAGAGCCAATTTCTTTAGCTGCGAAAGAAGGTTTAGCACTTTTAAACGGGACACAAGTTTCTACAGCATACGCATTACGTGGTTTGTTTGAAGCAGAAGATTTATTTGCTGCTGCAACGGTGTGTGGTGGTTTAAGTGTTGAAGCAATGTTGGGTTCACGTGCACCATTCGATGCGCGTATTCATGAAGTTCGTGGTCAACGTGGTCAAATTGATGTTGCTGCTGCATATCGTGACTTACTGACTGAATCGAGTGAAATTTCTCATTCACATGAAGATTGTAGCAAGGTTCAAGACCCATACTCACTTCGTTGTCAACCTCAGGTGATGGGTGCGTGCTTGACTCAAATTCGTCAAGCTGCAGAAGTATTAGCAATTGAATCAAATGCTGTGTCGGATAACCCATTAGTCTTTGCAGCGGAAGGTGATGTGATTTCAGGTGGTAACTTCCACGCTGAACCAGTGGCTATGGCTGCGGACAACCTTGCATTGGCAATTGCCGAAATTGGTTCACTATCAGAACGTCGTATTTCGATGATGATGGACCGTCATATGTCACAATTGCCGCCATTCTTGGTTGCCAATGGTGGGGTCAATTCAGGCTTCATGATTGCTCAAGTAACAGCCGCTGCGTTAGCAAGTGACAATAAAGCACTTGCACATCCTGCCAGTGTTGATAGTTTACCGACCTCTGCAAATCAGGAAGACCATGTTTCCATGGCACCGAATGCGGGTAAACGCTTATGGTATATGGCAGACAACGTTCGCGGCATTCTTGCAGTTGAGTGGTTAGGAGCATGTCAGGGACTTGATTTCCGTGAAGGTTTGAAGAGTTCTCCAAAACTTGAGCGTGCACGTAAAGTGTTGCGTGACGAAGTGCCTTATTACAGTGAAGATCGTTTCTTTGCGCCAGATATTGAGCAGGCAAGTGAATTGCTCGCAAGTGGTTGCTTGAACGAATTACTGATTCCAGAACTATTACCGAGTTTGTCTAACGTGTGATCAATAAAACGGTCACATGGAGTGGCCGAATCTAACTAAATTTCCTCAAGGATTGGAGATTATAATGTCACAACACTCCACACTACAGCGGGGGTTAAATGCCCGCCATATCCGATTTTTAGCACTTGGTTCTGCGATTGGAACTGGATTATTTTATGGTTCGGCTTCTGCGATTAAACTCGCAGGTCCATCAGTGTTATTGGCTTATGTGATTGCAGGGATTGCAATCTATATCGTTATGCGTGCTTTAGGCGAAATGGCGGTACATAATCCTGTATCGGGTTCTTTTAGTCATTATGCATCTCATTATATTGGCCCATTAGCAGGTTTTGCGACAGGCTGGACTTACGTTTTTGAAATGGTCATTGTTGCCATTGCCGATGTGACCGCTTTCGGGATTTACATGGGCTTCTGGTATCCTGATGTCCCACGATGGATCTGGATTTTATCCGTAGTTTCATTCTTGGGCGCGATTAACCTCATTCACGTCAAAGTCTTTGGTGAATTAGAGTTCTGGTTCTCTCTGATTAAAGTTGTTGCCATTGTTGCTATGATTTTGGGTGGTTTTGGTTTACTACTTTATGGTTTCCATGGCGATCATGGCAGTGTTGCCAGCATTCAAAACCTTTGGATTCACGATGGCTTTATGCCAAATGGGATAGCAGGTTTAATTGCATGTTTCTCTGTGGTGGTGTTTGCTTTTGGTGGTATTGAAATTATTGGTATCACTGCGGGTGAATCAGAAAATCCAAAAACTACGATTCCACGTGCAATTAATGCTGTTCCAGTACGTATTTTATTATTCTATATCTTAACGATTTTTGTTTTGATGGCAATTTTCCCTTGGAACCAAATTGGTAGTCAAGGTAGCCCATTCGTTCAGATCTTTGAAAATTTAGGCATCAAATCAGCTGCAACAGTATTGAATATTGTTGTGATTACTGCGGCGGTTTCTGCGATCAATAGTGATGTATTTGGTGCTGGTCGTATGTTGTACGGTATGGCAAAAGAAGGTCAGGCGCCTAAAGCATTTACCAAACTTTCTCGTAATGGCGTGCCATATATGACAGTGATGGTCATGGCGGGTGTGTTATTGGTTGGTGTGGTTTTAAACTACCTGATTCCAGAAAACGTCTTTATGATTATTGCATCAATTGCAACCTTTGCGACCGTTTGGGTCTGGTTGATGATTTTACTTTCTCAAGTTGCGATGCGTCGTAAGTTATCTAATGCTGAAATTAAAGCCCTTGATTTCCCTGTGATTGGCTGGCCAATCGCACCTGCATTTGCAATTGCATTCATGCTATTTATCTTTGGTGTGATTGCATATTTCCCTGACTCAAGACCTGCAATTTATGTTGGTGCAACGTGGTTAGTTCTACTTTGGATTGCTTATACCATTTGGGTGAAACCCAAGCAAAACACAGTAAAAGAAAATCAAACCATGCAACAAAATATCGAAATGGAAAGCTAGTGATCAAACTGCTCAGGTGTGATCCCATCTGAGCAGTGAGAGGAATTTTGAATGAAAAAGCTTTGGAAAAACTGTCATATTGCCACAATGCAAGATGGAAAATATTCCAGTATTGAACAGGCTGCAATGGTGACTTCAGGGCAGCATATTCATTGGATTGGAACATTTAAAGATCTTCCTGCTGATGATTATTCCGAAATTATTGATTTGAATGGCGCTTGGGTGACACCGGGTTTGATTGATTGTCATACGCATAGTGTGTTTGGTGGAAATCGTAGCGTCGAGTTTGAAAAACGCTTGCAAGGTGTTAGCTATGCTGAAATTGCAGCGAGCGGTGGTGGTATTGCCAGTACGGTTCGCGCCACGCGTGAAGCCAGTGAAGAACAGTTGCTGGCATCGACATTAAAACGAATTCGTTGTTTGCTTAAAGAAGGTGTTACCACCATTGAGATTAAGTCAGGTTATGGTCTGGACTATGCCAATGAACGGAAAATGCTACGAGTGATTCGTCAGATTGCAGAAACTTTGCCGATGACAGTACGTGCCACTTGCTTGGCTGCACATGCTTTACCACCAGAATATCAAGATCGAAGCGATGCTTATATCGAGCATATCTGCAATGAAATGCTGCCAAAATTACACCAAGAAGGTTTAGTGGATGCAGTCGATGCCTTTTGTGAATATTTGGCATTTTCGCCAGCTCAAGTCGAACGTTTATTTAAAACAGCCCAGTCTTTAAATCTCCCGATCAAGTTACATGCTGAGCAGCTATCTGCATTGGGCGGATCGAGTTTAGCGGCACGTTATCAAGCCTTATCAGCAGACCATTTAGAGTTTATGACGGAAGATGATGTCAAGGCGATGGCGGCTGCAGGCACAGTTGCAGTGTTATTGCCGGGTGCATTCTATTTCTTGAGAGAGACTAAATATCCACCATTAGACAGTTTGCATCAACATGGTGTGCGTATCGCATTATCCAGTGATTTAAATCCGGGTACATCGCCAGCTATATCTTTGCGTTTAATGATGAATATGGGCAGTACCTTATTCCGTCTCACGCCTGAACAAACTTTGGCAGGTGTGACAACGCACGCAGCACATGCATTGGGTCTACAAGACACACATGGCACTTTAGAGGCAGGTAAAGTTGCAGACTTTATTGCATGGGATATTGAGCATCCTTCGGAAATTGTTTACTGGTTGGGTGGCGATTTGTCGAAACGCATTATTCAGCATGGCACTGAAATCTCGATCTAAAATCCATTTTTAAAGAGTTGTATTCATGATGAACCATTCATTTAAATGGCAAGGGCGACAAGATGGAGAAGGTGAGCAACATCTACGTATCCATCAGGTGGTTAATACCAGCCAACATGCTGCTTTTGCGTTAATCGGTTTTAGTTCAGATGAAGGTGTGAAGCGCAACAAAGGGCGTTTAGGTGCAGCGGATGCACCCGATATGATACGTGCTCAATTGGCAAATTTACCTGTTCATCAATCGATTTCGATTGCCGATTTGGGCACGGTAGTTTGTGATCACGGAAAATTGGAACAAGCTCAGGCTGAACTAGCAGAACAGGTTGAACGTAGCTTGAAACAATGCATGAAACCGATTGTTTTAGGTGGTGGTCATGAGGTTGCATTTGGCAGTTTTTCTGGGTTATTTCAATATATCCAAAACAATGAGCCAAACAGAAAGATAGGAATCATTAATTTTGATGCGCATTTTGATCTTCGTGAAGCTGAAGAGGTGACTTCAGGAACACCTTTTCTAAATGCAGCAAACTTGTCAAAGCAGCATGATCAGGAATTTAATTATCTCTGTATCGGTGTGGCGAAGCATTCAAATACTAAAGTTTTGTTTGAAACAGCAGATCGTTTGAATTGTAGCTATATCTACGACCATGAATTACAACTGACTAATCTTGTAAATTTAATTTCGAAAATTAATGGTTTTATTGAAAAGGTTGACGACTTATACATCACCGTTGATTTGGATGTATTTAGCGCCAGCATCGCACCTGGTGTCAGTGCACCAGCAGTCAAAGGCATTGATTTATCCGTCTTTGACCCATTATTAGAGGCCATTAAGAAAACTGGAAAAATTAAAGTTTTTGATGTGGCTGAATGCAACCCACGGTTTGATTTGGATAACAGAACTGCCAAATTAGCCGCTTATATAATTTTTAATTACCTATTTGATTGATGACTCAAACGAACTTATCAAAAGGATAAAACATGTCTAATTTATCTTATGTCTCTCAAAATGACGGTCCATGGGCAACTTATCTGAAACAGATTGAGCGTGTTGCTCCATATCTAGATGGTTTAGAAGACTATGTGGACACATTGAAGCGCCCAAAACGTGCTTTGATTGTCGACGTGCCAATTGTGATGGACGATGGCACAATTCGTCATTTTGAAGGTTATCGTGTACAACACAACTTGTCACGAGGTCCGGGTAAAGGCGGTATTCGCTATCACCCAGATGTAGATTTAAATGAAGTGATGGCTCTTTCAGCATGGATGACCATTAAAACTGCGGTGGTGAATTTACCATTCGGCGGTGCAAAAGGTGGCATCCGTGTTGACCCGCGTCAACTTTCACCACGTGAATTAGAACGTTTAACCCGTCGTTATACCAGTGAAATCAGTCATATTATTGGCCCTCAAAAAGATATTCCTGCACCAGATGTAGGTACTAATCCAAACGTCATGGGCTGGATCATGGATACTTACTCATCGGGTCAAGGTCATACAGTGACGGGTGTTGTAACGGGTAAACCGGTACATCTTGGTGGTTCTCTTGGTCGTATTAAAGCGACAGGTCGTGGTGTATTTATCACGGGTCAACAAGTGGCTGAAAAAATCAAATTACCTTTAGACGGTGCGAAAATTGCGGTTCAAGGATTTGGTAACGTGGGCAGTGAGGCTGCATATTTGTTTGCAGACTCAAAATCGATCATTGTGACGATTCAAGATCACACAGGTACGATTTTCAACCCTGAAGGGATCGATCTTGCTGCATTAAAAACTCACATGGAAACTCACCAAGTTGTGGGTGGCTTTGCTGGTGCGCAAGTGATCAGTGATGAAGAGTTCTGGAATGTAGAGATGGATATTTTGATCCCTGCTGCATTGGAAAGCCAAATCACAGTTGAACGTGCTCAAAAATTAACTGCGAAGTTAGTGCTTGAAGGCGCGAACGGCCCAACATTCCCTGAAGCGGATGATGTTTTGGTTCAACGTGGTATTACTGTTGTGCCTGACGTGATTTGTAACGCGGGTGGTGTAACCGTATCTTACTTTGAATGGGTTCAAGATATGTCGAGCTACTTCTGGTCTGAAGAAGAAATTAATGAAAGACTGGACAAGTTGATGATTCAAGCCATTAACGATGTATGGCACAAATCAAGCGAAAAAGAATGTACTTTACGTACAGCAGCCTTCATTTTAGGTTGTGAGCGTATCTTAAAAGCACGTAAAGAGCGTGGTATTTTCCCAGGCTAATTTTAGCTGTGCTTTTAAAACGACCTCAGAACACTTGTTTTAAGGTCGTTTTTTTTATTGTTGGATCAATCCAAAAAGAAATCTTTCTGTAGATTGGTATTTCCAGCGACACATGCATATTGAGAAAAATCAGTGATACCGACTCTTGCTAGAGCTTGTTCATCTGTTAGGCTTTGTCCCGTCAGTTCACCTTTTGCCGTGCTATAAATCGCAAAAGCTGCATCTGCCATGATCTCAGGTTTACGGCTGACCTGTAAGGTACTTTCCTCACCTAAATTCTTAGAAACTGCTGCGGTTGCGATATAAGTTTCAGGCCACAAGGTATTACATGAAATGCCATATTGGCGAAATTCTTCTGCCATGCCCAAAGTCAAAATCGTCATACCGTATTTAGATAAAGCATAAGGTGAAAGCATCCCGAGCCATTTCGGTGACATATTTACAGGTGGCGATAAACTCAAAATGTGTGGATTTTCAGATTGCTTTAAAAAGGGCAATGCAGCTTGGGCACAAATGAAAGTAGCACGATGATTAATGGTTTGGATCAGGTCATATTGTTTTAACGATGTGGATTCCACACCCATCAATGCGATTGCACCTGCATTATTAATCAGCACATCAATTCCACCAAAGGCTTTGGCGGCTTGCTGAATAGCTGTATGGATTTGCTGTTCATCTCTAACATCTAGTAACAGTGGCAATGCTTTGCCGCCAGTAGCTTCAATTTCTTCAGCTACGCTATAAATCGTACCTGTTAATTTAGTGGTCTCGACTTCGGTTTTTGCTGCAATTACGACATTAGCACCTGCCTGAGCTGCTTTTAAGGCAATCGCTCTGCCAATACCTCGACTGCCGCCAGTGATAAAAACAGTTCTTCCTTGCATATTATTCATTGAGATGTCCTAGATTTGAGTTGTTGTAAACGTTGAATTAGATCATGAAAGGGTGAGCAAATTTTTCAGGATTATATAGTTGACGTTGCTTGGCACTCTTTACAATGCGATGGCGGAGCTGACGTTTGATCACGGCATAGGTTAGGCGGTGCTTTTGTGCCATATCTTCTGCAAATTTAAACACTTCATGACTTAATGATTCGATTGGTTCAATTTGGTGAACGAGTTGGGATTGTAGACATTCAGTGCCTGTCATGGTTTTACCTGTCAAAGACATTTCCCAAATTGCATGTTGATTGGGAAGTAGTTGTACAATTTCAGCAATGGTATCTGTAAAAGGAATGCCAAGATGGACTTCTGGAAAGCAAAAACGTCCTCGATCTGATCGCATAAATCGGAAGTCACAAGCAGACGCGAGAATTGCACCTCCTGCATAAGCATTACCACCTATTTCAGCAATTACAGGTAAGTTGAGTAATGCTAAACGGAGTAACATATTTTCAAGTTGCAGGGTAAAGGCTTTTTTATCTTCCAAGGATTGTTGCATTAACCAAGCAAGGTCTAAGCCATTACAGAAGGTTTTAGGATGATCACTTCGAATAATTAAACAGGCATTATTTTTATCACTTTCAATTTCATCAAAAATAGCAAAATATTCTTCTAATACCGCTTTATTTAAAGCATTTTCCTGATTGCCATTCGTCAGACTCAGCACATAGGTCGATTGCTGTTTATCGAGTGTCATGGTTGCCATTTCAGCAATTCCTCATTGTTTTAGTCATCAATCTTGAGGTTATTATTTCGAAGAAAATGCTCGCTCAATAGGGGAGACTATGCCATATTAATGATCATTTTAGGACATAGGATGTGTCATGCGTGATCCTTTTGGATTGTTTCAAGAAACCATCTCTGTTTCTTATGCCCATGTATTATTAGAAATCGTCTATGAATATGGCATCGATGCAAACATCATTTTGCATGGAACAGGTCTGATTCTGACTGACATGAAACAAGCCGATGCCAAGATGAGTGCGCATCAATGGTCAAAACTAGTGGTGAATGCGTTACGACTGACGAGGAATCCGCGTCTCGGGATTGAATATGGGTTTAGGTTACGTCCAACTTCGCATGGGGCTTTAGGTTTTGCATTTCTGAGTTGTGCGGATGTTGAAACGGCGTTAAGTCTTTGTCAGCAGTATTTTTGTACTCGAATTCAAAATTTTACCCCTGAATGGCATATTGATGAAACGTTTATCTATGTTTATCTAGATGATGTTCACCCAGTGAAATTAGGTGATGCAGAACAATCTGATCAGTTAAGGCATTTTTTGATCGAGAGCTTATTATTTGGAGCAATTCATTTTCTGAGCTTATTTTCTGAGAAAATTGCAGAAAGTTGTGAGGTGTTTGTGGATTGGGCAGATGCTCAGAATTATGAAAAAATTGATTTATCTCAGATAAAGATTCATTTTAATCAAACACGTAACGGTTTTCGATTTTCTAAAAAGTATTTACATTGTAAGAATTCGAATGCAGATCAAGTCGCATTCCAACAGGCTATTTTGTATTGTGAAAATGACAAGCTTAAACTCGTAAAAGAAAGTACTCGGGACTTACAAAAAAGTATTCGCTCTGAGTTGTTGTATCATTCCAGTCATGGTTATCCCTCACTTCCATTGATTGCACAGCGCTTAAATATGTCAGAACGAACGATTAAGCGGCATTTGCAAGCACAGGGTACTACATTTTTGCAAATCTTGGCTGAGGTTCGTTTTAATCAAGCCAAGAAATTACTGCAACAGCAGCAATATAGTATTCAGGATATTGCTGGCTTGGTAGGGTATGAAGAAGCCACCAATTTTATTCGTGCCTTTAAAAAGACGTTTGGGGAAACACCGAGTCAATATCGGAAAAGCTATTTGAGCACAATGAATTGATGTTATTTTTGCCTCGTTGGGCCAAATGGTCAGCCATTAGGAAATGGTGAGTGATCTTAACAAGAATGAAAAAATTATCGAATTTCAACATCATGTAAATGGACATTTTTTAAGGATAAAAATGAGTATGAGTTACCTCATTATCATGGCTTAGATGGTGATATTTTAACTTATCTAACTGAATATGATAGAAAAATTGGAAAAAGGTTAATGAAATGACAATTGATAGAACAGAATTATATTGGTCTTCACTATGTAAATTGATATCTAAATTGATTTGTTGGGTCCATATAGTTCGGAGGCAAGATTTTCAGGATGAGGACGATCGATGGGGACAACTTTTAACAATTTCTATAGAAGGCTATTTGGAAGGACCTGCTGGTTTTGTTTCTTTTAAAGATATAGATGCAGTAGAGATTTCAATATATCGTCTTAAGGGAGGAATGGCAAATCGACCATTGCAGATGATTGATATGAAAACTGAAATCTTAGAAGCTTTACAAGAGACTCAGCTCTGTTGGGAAATACGGGAAAGTACTTGGTCTGTTGATAGGCTTTTCGAAGAGGAGCCTGTAACAGTGATTGCTATTTTAAATCCATTCTGAATAGTTACCAATTTTATTCGTGCCTTTAAAAAGATGTTTGGGGAAACACCAGGTCAGTATCGCAAGAATAATCTATCCAAACTGAATTAATTTGGTATTTGACGTTGAATCGTCGTGATGAATAACTCTAGCGAATGCTGAATTTGTTCTGTCCATTCAAAAGAACAATTCATACGAATAAAATGTTGATGTGAGGGCAACACATTAAATAAAGGGCTTGGCGCAACACCAATATGATGTTGAATCAGTTGCTCATAGATTTGCATACTACTGACTTTGTCAGGGAGTTGAATCCATAGAAAATAACCGCTTGGATAGTTATACACTTTACAGTCTTGCGGTAGATGTTGTTTGAGATATTGAAAGAATTGTTTTTTATTCTTTTCCAAAGCCCGTCTAAGCGTTCTTAAATGCTTTTCATAATGATGATGAGAGAGGAATTCCACCAGTGCATTTTGGATCAAGGCGTTGGCAGAAATAGTACTCATCAATTGTAAATGTTGAATATGTTCAGAGAATTTACCTGCATAGACCCAGCCCATACGGAAACTTGAGCCTAATGTTTTAGAAAAAGAAGAACAGTGCAATACCAGATTCTGTTGGTCAAAATACTTCATTGGCAATGGTTTTTGGCTGCCATAAAACATTTCTTCATAAACATCATCTTCGATTAAATGAATTTGATGTTCATGCAACAATTTAGCGATTTTATATTTGATGTCATCGCTAACAGTAAAGCCAATTGGGTTATGTGCATTCAGCATAAACCAACAGACTTTAATTGGATAATTTTTGATGACTTGTTCAAAAGCCTCGATATCAAAGCCATGCTGAGGGTGTTCTGGGATGGTGATGACTTTTAAACCCAAACGTTCAGCAGCTTGCCAAGCACCATAAAAAATCGTTTGTTGTAATAAAATATAATCGCCAGGTTGCGTAATGGCTTGTAGTGAAAGATTTAATGCTTCCAGTCCGCCAGATGTAATGACAATGTCATCTGCATCGGTTGGAATCCCTTGCATACAATAACGTTGCGCGATCAATTTTCTTAATGCCAAATTACCGGGAGGTAAATTTGAAGTTTGGTCATAACTATGTCGATTGCGAGAAAGTTGTCCCATGATTTGAATCAGTTTTGGGGGATACAGTAACTGACTGTCTGGAAAGGCAGAACCTAATGGGCTGACATTGGAAGATTGAATCGACTTGAGATATTTAAAAACGAGTGAGTTAATTTCAATTTTCGGATTTAAAGAAACAACTGAATAGGCTTGTGGAATCTGAATATGATTTTGCTCAGCCACAAAATAACCTGACTTTTCTTTTGAATAAATCAGCCCTTGTGCTTCCAGTTCTTGGTAAGCATTCATCACGGTAATAAGACTGAAACCTGATCGTTGTACTTGCTCACGTAAAGAGGGTAACTTGGTGTGTGGCTGCCAAGAACCATTTTCAATAAGAAGTTTCAAGTTATGTGCTAATTGTTCTGATTTATACATAAAATAAAGTAAATCCGTATTGATGGAATAGCCCTCATCTAAAAGCTATTCCACCCATTTTTAATAAGCAAACATCAAAAGTAATCTAAATAGACCTGCAATGATGGCGAGTGCAAAAAAACCAACTAACCATAAGATTATAAACCATTGCATTTGGCTTAAATGCAGAGATTTAATTTTCATGCAAAGCTGCTCCTTAGTGATAACCTGTATCTCCAACCCGTACTTTATCTCTAAATACCCAGTAAGAGAGGATGGTATAGGCAATAATCATTGGAATTAAAATTACAGCACCGATTAAGGCAAATTTTTGACTTGAATATGGTGCTGCTGCTTCCCAAATCGTGACTGAGGGTGGAATAATATTCGGCCAAAGACTGATCACAAAACCTGTAAAAGCTAAAAACACTAACGCCAAGGTATAGATAAAGGGTTTGAAATCTTGCCGTTGTTTACAAGCTTTTAAAATCAGGAAGGTAAAGAGTAAGACTAAGATTGGCACAGGGCTAAAGTACAGTAGATTTGGTAAGGCAAACCAACGTGCTGCAATTTCAGGATGGGTTAGCGGCGTGTATAAACTGACACCTGCAAATATTATGAACAATATAATAATCAACTTAGGCATCAGTCCATACATTTTAGCTTGTAGTTCGTGATCTGTTTTCATGATCAACCAACCACAGCCGAGAGCTGCATACATCGCAACTACGCCTAAACCTGTAAAAAGTGCGAAAGGTGTGAACCAATCTAAACCTGAACCTGAGAAAATACCATTGGTGGTTTGGATACCTTGAATATAAGCGCCTAAAATCACACCTTGCAGGAAGCTGGATAGAATTGAACCCCAGATAAAGGCCTGATCCCATAAATGCTTGGTGCGATTCGCCTTAAAACGAAACTCAAAGGCAACACCACGAAAAATCAGTGCAATTACCATCAGGGTAATCGGCATATACAAAGCAGACAGTACGGTTGAATACACCAGAGGAAAGGCAGCAAACAAGCCAGCACCACCGAGCACCATCCATGTTTCATTGCCATCCCAGACAGGCGCGACGGTATTCATCATCACATCACGTTCTTCACGGCTTTTGATGAAAGGGAACAGAATTCCGATCCCCAAATCAAAACCATCCAAAATGACATAGATCAGGACACCGAGACCGATAATACCTACCCAAATCAGAGATAAATCAATCATGGTGCTTCTCCTTATTTGGGTCTTGCTGATCAATGCTTTCATCGACCGCACTTAAAGGACGCATTGGGGTCTTGAAGTGACCATGGCCTGCTGGCTCAAGATCAATGGCTTCAATAAATTCAGGACCTTTTTTCAGTAGTTTCAGCATGTTGTAAATACCGCTACCAAACACGATGGCATAGACCACCACGAAAATGATCAAACTGATACCGACTTGATCGGCTGTCACTGTATGGGATAAACCATCTTTAGTCCGCATCACGCCGTAAATCACCCACGGTTGACGACCGACTTCGGTGGTGACCCAACCCGCAAGTAAGGCAATATAGCCTGTAGGCCCCATGACAAAAGCGAATTTATGAAACCAAGATGAACCATAAAGCTTGCCTTTTTTACGCAGCCATAAGGCAACGAAAGAGAGCAGTACCATTAACATGCCAAGTCCGACCATGACACGGAAACTCCAAAACACAATGGCGGCATTTGGGCGGTCTTCAGGCGCAAAGTCTTTTAAACCTGTGACTTTACCTTCCATAGAATGGGTGAGTATTAGACTGCCGAGATGAGGAATTCCGACTTCATAGAGATTTTCTTCTTTATCCATGTTTGGAATGGCGAACAGCAGGAGTGGCATACCTTCATCGTGATTGGTTTTCCAATGACCTTCGATGGCTGCTAATTTTGCAGGTTGATGTTTTAAGGTATTCAAACCGTGATGATCACCAATCACCACTTGCAAACATGAAGTGGCGAGTACCATCCAAAGCCCCATTGAAAAAGATTTTTTAATGAGTTCGTCACGGCGACCTTTGATCAAATGCCAAGCAGCAGTCCCGACCACTAATAATGAGGAGACTAAAAAGGCTGCAACCGCCATATGCGCAAAGCGATAAGGGAAGGAGGGATTAAACACGATCGCCCACCAATCGGTTGGGATGATAATGCCATTCTCGATCGTAAAACCTTGCGGTGTCTGCATCCAACTGTTGGAGGAAAGAATCCAGAACATGGAAATACAGGTGCCGATTGCAACCATGAGGGTAGCAAAAAAGTGCGACTTGGGGCTGACACGCCCCCAACCGAACAACATGATGCCGAGAAAGCCAGCTTCCAAAAAGAATGCACTTAAAACTTCATAGGTCAGTAAAGGACCTGTGACACTTCCTGTAATGCGGGAAAATTCACTCCAGTTAGTGCCAAACTGGTAGCTCATCACCACGCCAGAGACGACCCCCATCCCAAAGGCAACAGCAAAGATTTTGATCCAAAATTTGAATAAATCTTTGTAAATCGGGTTTTGACTACGTAGCCATTTCCATTCCAGCATGGCAAGAAAACAGGCGAGACCAATCGAGGTAGCAGGAAAGATAATGTGAAATGAAACAGTAAATGCAAACTGTATTCGAGCTAATTCTAAAGCAGTGAAACCAAGATCCATATATCCTCTCCTATAACAGACGAGTAGAAGCAGTCGCTAGGAAAATGTGAAAAATAGACTTAAATAATTGAAAGTAAATAAAATGGTGAGTTGTATCCACATCCGATCTAAAAACTATCTAAGCTAAGCAGGATTCATGATCGAATTTTATTTTGTATATGAGTAGATACAATTTCTTCTTGTTTTTTTATAACAGATTGGTAGAAATGAAATGATCTGTTATATGTTTTTAGCCAAATTCTGTAGCTATTCAGCTGTCTATACCTCATCCAAAATAACAGCATCAAGCAAGTGTTCCGAATCGAAACACTTGTAAATCGTTTTGCATAGAAAGATTTTGACTGGATGGCGTATGACAATGTTTGTAACCAAAGAACTTAATGCGATGACACGACTGTTTCAAGACAGAGAGCCATCGCAATCGGTACAGGAACAACTACGTCTTGAATATGTCAATCTGGAAGCCACTTTATTAAGGGGCAAGGTTTTAAGAGATTTTTCTAAAGATAGCGTTGCTTATATTGCACAGTCTTCGATTGGCGAAAATGATAATAATCTAGGGTATTTATTTGCGCCATTTATTGTTGCCAATTTGAATCAGTCAGTGATTTATACAACACCTGTCGTGTCGTCAGTATTAGCAATTCTGAATCCCTATTTTCAGGCAGAAAAAAGTGTCAATCTTAAAATCGAAGATGTCATCCACAGCCTCAAGCTGTATATCGAGCTGGTCGAAGATGCAAAAGCAGAGCAAGATTTTCTGTTCCGTTGTTTAGTCAAAGCATTGTGTCGTACAGATATTTTTCATATTTTCTTGGTTACACATTTATCTTTAGATCAGCAACAGATTCAAATCCTAGAAGATTATTTTGATGTAAAAATTAATGTCATTCACGCTGATAAGACTGAAAGTATGCTCAATGATGAGTTGATCAATACACGAAAATTGTTATTTAAACACAAAGATGAACGGCATAAAAAACTCTGCATTTTATTTGCTCAGTTGAATGCTCCACTCATCGCAGAAATTGGTCAATTTAGCCAAGCCCAAGCGGCTCATCTGATAGAAGATATGTTTTATTCAGAACATATTTTTGAAAAGTTATCGGTCTATGCCGAATACATGCAAACCCGTATTCAAAATGGCGCCAGTTTTAAAATCTTGTCCACGATGTGATTGTATCGAATTTAATTTTAATATTTGAATAGGAGCAGACTCATGTCTCAGCAACAATCGAAATTCCCATACCTTGCAGTAGGAATCAGTATTCTATTAGGCTGTTTATTTCTTGTCTTTTTCTTTCTTGCTGTGAGCAATCAGCCCGATTATATGCCATCACAACAGAAACAGAATGCTTCGCAAGTTCAGTCATCCACAGCACTCCATAAATAATGAGCCATTATGGGAAAATATCACTTTTTTCTTACTGGTGATTAGAGCATTCACCAGTAAGTTTTTTTATTTTCCATGATTATAATATTTGCGTTTAAGTGTCATAACGTCGTGGTGTAGTTGACGTCCAACGTTTGAATGCACGAGAGAAGTTTTTAGTATTGCTATAGCCGAGATGATCCGCAATATTTTCAAGGGATAAATTGGGATTTTTCAGGAGTTGAATGGCTTTTTCACATCTGACTTTTTCGACAAGCTCCCTAAAATTTGTGCCTTCACTTTCTAGTTTTCTCTGTAAAGCACGTTCAGACATTTGTAGCTTTTTTAAAATTTCAGTTAAGGGACTAATACCCATCGCTTCGTCATAGATTAAATCTTGTACGGTGCGATTAAAACTATTTTGTTCTAATAACTTACGCAGTTGAGATTTACATTCCTCTCGTGCAAAACGTTCTGCGATCGCGTCCGAATGAAGTAAGGGAAGATCTAAAATTTCTTTTTTAAACTCCAGACGAGTCATCGGACGATTAAATCTAACTTCGCCAGGAATTAAGGGGAGTAATTTATCAAAATAATCGGGTTTGCTAAATTGAACATCTGCATAGCCTGTTAATTCATGTCCTGATATATTCTTCCCCATTTTGGCAAAGCCTAATAAAAGTGCAATTTGGATGATCTCATCTAAATAATAAGCTTCAGTCTGTTCAAATAAGATAACAGCATATTGATCTTGAATATCAAGTTTGATGGTGTGAATACTGGATTGAAGTGAAATGAATTCTTGAGCGATATTTAGTGCTTGTCCGACATTTGCAGCCAACATTGCTGCCATCCCCATCAAGCCATGACAGGTAATGGTCATTTGCATACCCAGATAAAAACCAAACTCTAAAGGTGGTACGTGGGTGAGTTCAAGTGCCCGTTTCAAAATGTTCATCACGATTTTAGCATCAGCACGCCATAACGGCTGTACAAGTTGATCAGGATCAAGACCTGAATCCTTTAATAATTCATTAGCAGAGATATTCCAACGTGAAACCACATCAACGATGAGGGCGATATACGTACCTGGAACGGTCTTTTCTACTTCTTTTTTCATCATAATTATGCTGTCGGAAAATGATACTAAAATGGCTTGCGAAGAACTATTACAGCATTTTTTTTTATTTAAAAATAGCCGCATCAGACATCTAGCTTTGCAGTTGATAATTCTATCGTTACTGCTATTTGATATGTCTCAATGAATTAAAAAAACGGCATTAGGATTAGTATGAAAAAAGGGATTTTGATTACAGCCTTTATCTCAGTATTTTCAACTGCTGCACAAGCGAAAGTTGATATTTGTGTATTCGATTTACTGGGTAAGGCGGGTGAGTCTTATAAAATTGTAGAAGAATGGGCTTTAGCTGCAAAAATATGGAATGCAGAGCTTAATCTCATTCCTTATCAAGATGAAGCCAAAGCACAAAACGATTTTGAAGCAGGGAAATGCGATGGCGTATCCATGACTTCAATGCGCGCACGTAAATATAATAAATTCGCAGGTTCAATTGATGCATTAGGCGCGATTAATAGTAATTCAATTGCACAAAAAGCGATTAGCTATGTATTAGACCCTCGTAATAAACACAGATTAGTGACAACTGTCGCTGGAGATCAGTTCGAGGTGGCTGCAATCGCTCAAATTGGTTTGGCTTATGTATTTGTCAAAGATAAAAGTATTAACACTATAGAAAAAGGCAAAGGCAAAAGATTTGCTTATTTACACTATGATCAAGCGCAAAAAATGATAGTCGATCGACTAGATTTGGTGGGCGTGCCTTCAGAAATTTCAGATTTTGCGAAGAAGTTTAATAATAACCAAGTCGATGTAATTGCAGCCCCAGCATATGCTTACAAGCCTTTAGAAATTAGTAAAGGTCTGGGAAGTAATGGCGCTATGTTTGATTTTCCTGTCATTAATTTAACAGGTGACATCATTATTCGACCTGAAAAATTTCCAGCAGGATTTGGATTGAAATCAAGAGCTTGGGCAACGAAACAGTTATCTAAAAACTTTGCCACCATTTCCCGTTTAGAAGCTGAAATTCCAGCGAAGTATAAACAAAGTCTTTCCAGTGAAGATAAACGCCGTTATCAACAAATGTTACGTGATGGACGAATGGAGCTGACCAAACTTGGAGTGTATGACCCAGTCATGATGGGGGTTTTAAAACGAGCACGCTGTACGGTTGAACGCACCAATTTTGAATGTTCATTGAGTGGTGAATAGCTCAAAGGTTTGTTTAAACATTGAAAATGCTACAAAGAAAAGCTGAGGTTCATATGAATGCGCACACGCAGCATCACAAACTGGTTGCACGATCTGTAAAGTTTGATTTTTCCAACTCTCCAGTGCAATGGATTCCAAATGATGCAATCTGTTCACACTTGATCAATGGGATTAATTTAATCTTACCTGCGGGGGAGTTTTGGTTCTGTCGTGTTTATAACAAAGCCTTACCTTATGTGAAAGATCCTATTTTAACAGATGATGTAAAAGGATTTATTCGACAAGAAGCAACTCATGCACGTGCACATCAAAGTGCTCAGGAATTTTTGAAACAGCATAACTATGATTTAGAACCTTCATTTAAAAAAATTAATTGGATTTTTAGTGTGCTACTCGGAGAAATTCCATTAGGGATTAAGGCATTAGATATTCAATCTTTGGCACACTTTTGGTTAATTACGCGTGTGGGCGTAGTTGCAGCGATTGAACATTTCACAGGCGCACTTGGGCAATGGTGTATGGATAACACATCATGGGACGATGCTGATCCTGTCATTGCAGATATGTTCCGTTGGCATTTAGCTGAAGAAGTGGAACATCGTTGTGTTGCATTTGATTTATTTAAGGAAATTCTACCAAATCCTGTACTTTTTTATCTTTATCGTCAGTTTTTAATGCTGCTGGTTTTCCCTATTTTTATTTATTTGCTAGCCGATATTGCACGTGATTTAGGTAAACAAGACCCTGATATGGGCATTCGAAAGATTTTTAATCGAAATTTTTGGAGATTATTGCCTATTTATCAAAAACAGGCAAAAGCAACCGACAATGGACCTACATTGACTTTTTTAACCCAAGCAACGATGCGTTGGATTTCCCCTCGATTTCACCCAGAAACAGAAGGCGATACACAACAAGCTTTAGATTATTTAGCACGTTCAGTGGCTGTTCAGGCACTGAAATAATCGTATTTATAGTGGCTAAGTAACCACTTCATTGAATGTTTTATAAGGAAACGAACGTATAGTTTGTTGAAGGATGGAAAAATGAAAAAGATTGTACTTGCAATCACAACTGCTTCAATTTTAAGTGTGTCAGCCTCAACCCAAGCTGCAATTGATGTCTGTGTTTTTGATATTTTGGGGAAATCAGGTGAAGCGTATAAAATGATGCAAGATTGGGCATTGGCAGCCAAAGGCTGGGGCGCTGATGTTAACCTGCTTGCCATTACGGATGAACAGGTTGCAGACAATAACTTTAAAGCAGGAAAATGCGCGGGCGTTGCAATGACCGCTATGCGTGCTCGTCCTTATAATAAATTTGTAGGTTCGATTGATTCTCTCGGCGGTGTACCAAGTGATGAGATTGCGAAACGTGCCATTACTTTTGTTTCAGATCCACGAAATGCTGCGAAAATGACGACTAATCTTGGGGGTAATAAATATGAAGTGGTCGGCATTTCGCCACTAGGTTCTGCTTATATTTTTGTCCGAGATAAAAGTATTAATTCAATTGAAAAAGCAGCAGGTAAGAAGTTTGCGGTATTGGGCTATGACGATGCACAAAAATTGATTGTACAACGTGTTGGAGCGCAAGCCGTACTTTCAGATATTTCTAACTTTGCTGCGAAATTTAACAATGGTCAGGTGGATATGATCGGTGCGCCTGCTTATGCCTATAAACCATTAGAGTTAAGTAAGGGCTTAGGCACTAATGGGGTCATGTACAATTTTCCTGTATTGCAAGTTACTGCAAATCTAGTGATTCGTCCTGAAAAATTCCCAGCAGGTTTTGGTCAAAAATCTCGTGATTGGTCGGTTAAGCAACTACCGAAAATCTTTGCAACGATCAAACGTTTAGAGTCAGAGATACCAGCAAATTATAAAATGAATTTAACAGCTGAAGATAAGTTGAAATATCAAAAAATGATGCGTGATGGTCGTATTGAATTAACTCAGCGTGGCATTTACGATGCGAGCATGATGTCTGTTTTAAAGAAAGCACGTTGCTCAGTGGATAAAGCAAATTTTGAGTGCGCTTTAGCAGGTGAATAAATCTACTCATTTTAATTAATGATAAATAAAGCTTAGGTCACTCTAAGCTTTATTTTTTGTATATAAGAAAAGCTATAAAACAAATCAAGAATAGAAAAGAAATACAATTCATGTTAATTCTATTTATAGATCAAAGCTTAGAAAAGTTCAGATAAAGGCAATACGATGGATAACTCAGAACAACCCATTCATAAGCAAGAAAATACCAGTTTTGCACGAATTGAACCTTATACCCAACCCGCAGGTGGATGGGGCGCATTACTGAGTGTTGCCCGCAACTTAAAAAGGCAAGATATTTTAAAAAAAGGTTCAATTACTTTACTGAATATTAATCAACCTACAGGTTTTGATTGTCCGGGTTGTGCGTGGCCTGAAAAAAAAGATGCGCATGCTTTTAACTTTTGTGAGAATGGTGCTAAAGCCGTTGCTTTTGAAGCCACCAGTAAAACAGTGACTCCTGAATTTTTTGCACAGCATACTGTGAGTTGGTTGGCTGAACAGAATGATTTCTATCTGGAAGACCTTGGACGTTTAACCGATCCGATGCGTTACGATCCTGTGTCAGATAAATATGTACCGATTTCTTGGGATGAAGCTTTTCAGCTGATTGCCAAACATCTACAGGCGCTTGATCATCCTGATCAAGCGGCATTTTATACCTCTGGTCGTGCCAGCAATGAAGCGGCTTTTTTGTACCAATTATTTGTCCGCAGCTTCGGCACCAATAATTTTCCAGATTGTTCCAATATGTGCCACGAAACCACCAGTGTTGGCTTAAAAGATGCGATTGGTTTAGGTAAAGGGACGGTCATTTTGGATGATTTCGATCAAGCAGATGCCATTTTTAGCTTTGGGCATAATCCAGGCACCAACCATCCAAGGATGTTGGCAACCTTAAGAGAAGTCTCTCGAAGAGGCGGTAATATTGTTGCCATTAACCCAATCAAGGAGCGCGGACTGGAACGTTTCCAAGATCCGCAAGCGCCGTTAGAAATGATGACCAATGGCAGTACCCCAATTAGTCGTTATTATTTCCAACCCAAAATTGGTGGGGACTATGCACTGATGTTTGGGGTGATGAAGCATTTACTGGAATGGGATAAAAAGGCACTCGCGAAAGGAAAAGCAAGCGTTTTTGATCGTAGCTTCATTGAAATGAATACCATTGGTTTTGACGAGATGTTGGCGGAGATTGATGGTACAGCGTGGTCTGAAATTCATAAGCATACGGGACTTTCACCTGAGCATTTAGAATCGATTGCCAAGATGTATTTGGATGCAAAAACGGCTATTTTCTGTTGGGGGATGGGGATTACTCAGCACCGTCATGGTACAGCCAATATTCATATGCTGGCGAACCTGATGCTGGCACGAGGGCATATTGGTCGTCCAGGGGCAGGTCTTTGTCCAGTACGTGGGCACAGTAATGTGCAAGGCGACCGAACCATGGGGATCAATGAAAACCCAAGTGATGCCTTGCTAGATAGTATTGATCGGGTATTTGGCATCAATTCACCGCGTAAACATGGCTTTGGTGTTGTCGACACCATCAAGGCGATGTATGAAGGTGATGTAAAAGTCTTTATTGGTTTGGGCGGAAACTTTGCGGTCGCAACGCCTGATACACCTTATACCCAAGAAGCATTACGCCGTTGTAATTTAACCGTCAACATTACCACCAAGTTGAATCGTAGCCATCTGGTCTGTGGCAAAGATGCGTTGATGCTACCTTGCTTAGGGCGTACTGAAGTAGATATGCAAGTGCATGGCGCACAAGCAATTTCGGTGGAAGATTCGATGTCGAATGTGCATCTTTCAGCAGGGCGTAATCCACCGATTTCTGAAAATATCTTGTCTGAACCCGATATTGTGGCGCGTATGGCGGAAGCCGCTCTACCTGAGAGTAAGGTGAAATGGCGTTGGTATATCGAAAGTTATGACCGTATTCGTGATTCGATTGCCGAGGTTTTTGATGAATTTCATGATTTCAATCAACGAGTTTATCAACCAAGTGGTTTCCATTTAGAACATCCTGCCAATCAGCATGTCTGGAATACACCAAGTGGTAAAGCCCAGTTTTTGATTACACCACTGGCCGAAGTTTACGAAGACAAAGAAAATCAGTATGCAGCAGCCTATAGTGAGCAACAAGTGTATACCTTGATGACCACTCGTTCGCATGACCAGTACAACACTACTTTATATGGTTTGGATGACCGTTATCGCGGTGTATTCGGGCAACGCCGAGTGTTGTTTATGAATCAAACCGATATTGATGCAGCAGGTTTTGAAGCCGACCAATGGGTTGATATTGAGAGTGTATTCTCGGATGGGGTGAAACGGATTGTACACAGTTTCCGTATTGTGCCGTATAACATTCCGCAAGGCAGTCTGGCAGCGTATTATCCAGAAACCAATCCATTGGTGGCTTTGGGTAGCCATGACAAATACGCCAAAATTCCAGCGTCAAAAAGCATTCCTGTGATTTTGCATGCAGGTAATGCACCAGCACATTTTAATTTGAATGTTGAAGTTGACCCCGAGCATGCCAATGAACGCGTCAGTAGCGCATAGCTCGAATCAGTGATGCAAATGAGGTAAGTGTGGATACAAAAACACGAGGTTATGAAACGATGCAAGTGCATCGTTTCCATCGCGATGTCTCTGAAAATGAACTGGATTATATTGTCCAAGAGTATCCTGTTGCCTTAATTTATAATGGTATTTCACATGCCGTGATGATGGCAACACCATCGGATATTGAGGTCTTTGCCAAAGGTTTTAGTCTCTCGGAAGGGATATTACAAAGTTTAAGCGAGCTGTATTCACTGGAGATTCGTCAAAATGAATTGGGGGTTGAAGTGGATATGACCATTTCATCCCGTGCTTTCATGGCGTTAAAAGCGCATCGACGTATGATGGTTGGGCGTACAGGTTGTGGCTTATGTGGTATTGAAAGTCTAAAGCAACTCTATGCAAATCTACCTGCGGTGAGTACCCACGTTTCTTCAACATGGTTAAGCCAAATTCCAAATGCGATTGCTCAATTAAAAGTCAGACAAAAAATCAGTGAACTCACTGGTGGAGCACACGCCGCAGCATGGGTCGTGAAAGGGCAAATCGTAGCGTTATTTGAAGATGTTGGTCGGCACAATGCCTTGGATAAATTATTAGGTTACTTGGCTGAACAGAAAATGAATGTTGCAGATGGTTTTGTGGTGATGACCAGCCGTGCCAGTTATGAGCTGATTCGTAAATGTGCGCAATACAATATTGGTCTATTGGCGACCATTTCGGCACCCACCAGTATGGCAATTGAGATGGCAAAACAATTAAATCTCACCTTAGCCAGTTTTTGCCGTGGTGAGAGCTTTGTTTTATATACCTAATAATGGTAAAAATTTGTGATTTGCTTGATTTCTAATGCATTGATTTGTGTAGGATATAAGCATTAAGATTTTTTATTCTCAAATATTATGAATACACCTTTAAGACCTCAACCTGTGATCAATAATCTTTCAGGTGAAAATGCTTTATTTATCGTACTTGGTATCAATACCAATCCTGATCATTCAGGGGTGATCGATTTTCTCGCTAATTTTTCAGCGTTGGTCCGCAGTTTAAGCAATCGTTTTCCAAACAGTAATTTTAGTGCTTCGGTTGGAATCGGCTCAAATGCTTGGGATTTGTTGCTCCCCAATTTAAATAAGCCGAAAGAGCTGGCACCATTTCAAGAAATCAAAGGGCCAAGTCATACAGCGGTAGCAACAGCAGGCGATTTATTTTTTCATATTCGCGCCAATCAAATGGCAATTTGTTATGAACTTGCCTCAATTTTGCATGAGCAATTAAAAGAGGATACCTATCCAATTAGTGAGACCAAAGGTTTTAGATATTTTGATGGTCGCGCGATTATTGGCTTTGTGGATGGGACTGAAAATCCTGAACACGAAATTGCCAAAGAGATTGCCTATGTCGGAGAAGAAGATGCTGAGTTCCTTGGTGGCAGTTATGTATTTATTCAAAAGTATTTACATAACATGGAAATGTGGAAAGGCTTAAGTACTGAAGAACAAGAAAAGGTGATTGGTCGAAAGAAATATGATGACGTCGAGCTTGGCGATGATGTCAAACCACAAAGCGCACATAATCTCGCAAGTAAAGCGCATGATGCGGACGGGAACGAGCTTAAAATCTTAAGAGCCAATATGCCATTTTCTAATCCAACAGAAGGAGAATATGGCACCTTTTTTATCGGATATTCACGTTCTTTTAATATCACCAAAACCATGCTGGAGAATATGTTCTTGGGCAAGGAAACGGGACATGTCGATCGCTTACTTGATTTTAGTACCGCAGTTTCGGGCAGCTTATTCTTTGTGCCAACTTTTGATTTTCTTGAAGATTTAGGCGAATAAGTTTAATCCGCTGAAATAAATCGGTTTATTTCAGCGGAAAATATTTATTGGCCCATCAAATATTGTTGTAACTGGTCGCGGAATTGATCCGAGATACGACCTGATTTTTGCGTGCTGAAATCAAAATACACCTGAACAGCCTTGCCACGTGCAACGCAATGCTCATTTTGCCAAGCTTCATGCGCGACAATAAAAGAAGAATTGCCGATATGCTCAATCCATGTTTTGATTTCGATATCGGCGCCGTAATAGATTTGAGCAACAAAATCGACTTCCACCCGAGCGAGAATCAAAGGCAGATTCTTGATCTCCATACTTGGGTTGAATAAGCGAAAAACAGGTTCACGTGCAGTTTCAAACCAGCCTGTAATCACGGTATTGTTGATATGTCCAAAAGCATCAGTTTCATAGAATCTGGGTGTAATCGAAAGTGTAAACATGGATTCACTGCTATTTTCTGATTTAAACCTAAACACTATAAGGGCTGAGTCTTTAAAAATCAGCCCAAATTATAGACTTAAGCGTTTACGAATGCCGAGATAATCCACCACCTAAAGCTTTATACAATTCAATTTGATTATTTAACTTAGTTTGTTCAAGCATGAGCAAGCCTTGTTGTGCCGTATAAGCAGAACGTTGTGCATCCAATACAGTCAGATAACTATCAATACCCGCTCTAAATCGAGCCGTTGATAATTTATAAGTGGTCTCTGTAGCAGAGACTAAACGACGTTGTGCACTCAAACGTTCCTCAATATGGGCATGTGCAGCCAACGCATCATTGACCTCACGAAAAGCGGATTGAATGGCTTTTTCATAATCTGCCAGTGCAATTTGTTGTTCAGTTTCTGAAATTTTAATATTGGCTTTACGTGTCCCCCAATCGAAAATGGGTAGGTCGATACTTGGTCCAATTGACCAAGAAAAACCACCTGATTTAAATAAATCTTTAAGATCTGTCGATGCATAGCCCGCTGAACCTGTCAGGCTAATCGTAGGGAACATACGTGCTTTGGCTGCACCAATATTGGCTCCAGCAGCACGTAATTGATATTCAGCAGCTTTCAGATCTGGACGGTTATTCAGTAAATCACTGCTTAAGCCCGTTGCAAAGCTGCGTTCAACACTAATCGTTTTTACGGCTTGATTCGGCAAGAGGTTTTTAGGAACCGATTGACCAGCCAATAGATCCAGTAAGTTTTGTGCTTGTGCCACTTGAGTTTTATAGGCGGCAACATCATTTCTTGCAGTTTCAACCGATATCTGTGCTTGACGCAGTGGAACCTCGCTATCAATTCCGACATCAAAACGTTTTTTATTCAGATGATAAGAGTCGAGCTGTGCATTTAAGGTCTGCTCAGCCAGATTTAAATTGGCCTTTGCATAGGCATAATTCAACCATGCTTGGCTGACCTGACTCACCAGACTAATTTGAGTGGCATCTTTAGCACTTTGGGTGGCAAGGTAATTATTCAGAGCCGCATCTTTTAAACTTTGTACACGACCCCAAAAGTCTAACTCATAAGCTGTCATTCCTAGACCGACTTGAAAAGTTGAATAAGGATTGTTTGGGTTCACAGATGGATTCACCTGTCGAACAGCACTGCCATTTGCCCCAATAATAGGTAACTGGTCATTTTTACTGATCTGATATTGTTGCTGTGCACGCTGAATATTCAGTGTTGCAGTACGTAAATCACGGTTGTGATTTAAACTGATTTCAATCACTTGTAATAAGCGCGGGTCAGAAAAAAATTGTTGATAACCTCTATTGGCAATTGAATTTCCAGTTGTGGTTTGATAAAAATTTTGTGGAATATCAGATTTGATCACAGGTTTTGGTGCCTGCAGATTCATACACGCCGTCAAGGCAATTGAGAGCATAGAGACAAGCAGGCCACGAGATAAGACAGCCGTTTTAGACATGGTCTTCTCCAAATAAGAAGAGGATAAATACTGAGGAGGAGTCAGAGGAAATCCGTTGATTTCCTCTGCTCTATGTCATTTAAGATGGATTTTTTTGTTTCGATGAAAACAGCTTTTCAACTGCACCCAGAATGAAAATAAAGAACACTGGGACAAAGAAAATTGCCAGAATCGTCGCTGAAATCATGCCGCCAAATACACCTGTACCTAAGGCATGCTGCGTTTCTGAACTTGCACCTGAGGCAATAACCAATGGAATCACACCACAAGTAAAGGCTAAAGACGTCATTAGAATAGGGCGTAGACGGAGTTTGGCTGCGGCAACGGTGGCCTCGACTAAACTCATGCCTTCTTCTTTTAGCATCTTGGCAAATTCGACAATCAAAATCGCGTTCTTTGCAGATAAACCAATAATAGTAATCAGGCCAATCTTAAAGAACACATCATTCATCAAGCCTCGAGACATAATCGCAACCACTGCGCCAAAAATACCTAAAGGGACGACCAGCATCACTGAAAGCGGAATTGCCCAACTTTCATACAGGGCTGCCAAGACCAAGAACACGACAAGCATTGATAATGCTAGCAGAAAGGCCATCTGCGATTCAGATTGCTTTTCCTGTAAGGAAATACCTGTCCATTCATAACCGATGCCTTTTGGCAATTTAGCAATCAGGTGTTCCATTTCACGCATGGCATCACCTGATGAAGTATCAAAATTCGGGATACCTGCAATACTCAACGATGGGCGACCGTTATAGCGATTGTATTGTTGCGGTGCTTTACTCCATTGCGGCGTCACCACTTCAGATAGAGAAACCAGTTGCCCGCTTGAACCCGCAACTTTCAGATTTAAAATATCTTTGAGTTGCATTCGTGATTTGGCATCGACCTGTACGATCACTTGCTGCATACGACCTTGGTTTGGAAAGTCATTGATATACATTGATCCCATTGAAGTTGAAATAATGTCAGAAACATCAGAGAACTTCACACCCAGAACATTCAATTTTGCACGATCAATTTTTAAAGTAATATTGTCGCCTTGCGGTAAGCCTTCATTCCAGACCATATAGAACTTTTTGTTCTTGGCAGCCATTTCCATGAGCTGGTCTTGTGCAGCTAAAAGTACAGGCATGCCCAAGTTGGCACGGTCTTGCAAGCGTAAGCTAAAGCCTGAAAAAGTCCCAAGTTCATCAATGGCAGGAGGTAGTACCGCCATTGTTGCACCTTCTTTACTGTGTGCCATCGTGGCATTAACCGCATTGGTCATTTCAGTTGCTGTCGAAGTACGGTCTTTAAAGTCGGTTAATGTGGTAAAAGCCACAGCCACGTTTTGACCTGCACCACTAAAGCCCCAACCCATGATGGTCGTGTTACTTTTAACATTTGGATTGTCTTTTAGACTGCTTTCAAATTCATTGACCACACCTCGCGTTCTTTCAGCAGTGGCGTCCGATGGCAATTGGAACGACGTCAGGAACCAGCCTTGGTCTTCTTCTGGCATAAATGCTGTCGGCCAATACTTCATACCTGCAAAGGTAAGGCCTGTAATCACTACAAAGATCACCATCATTGGAATGGTATGTTTAATCACTTTAAGCAGGATCAATTCATACTTTTTAGTGACTTTATCGAAGCTGCGATCAAACCATGCAAAAAAGCCTTTCTTCTGATGATGGCCATCAATTGGTTTAAGAATCGTGGCACACAATGCAGGCGTTAAGATTAATGCCAATAATGCTGAGAACAGAATTGAGACTGACATGGTTAAGGTAAATTGTTGATAAATAATACCGACCGAACCACTGGCAAAGGCCATCGGTAAGAACACCGCTGCCAAGACCAAGGTAATCCCAATAATCGGACTGGTAATTTCCTTCATAGCCTTGGACGTTGCTTCTTTTGGAGGAAGTCCTTCAGTCGCCATAATTCGTTCAACGTTTTCGACCACCACAATTGCATCATCGACGATGATACCAATCGCAAGCACCATACCAAACATGGTCAGTACGTTAATCGAGAAACCTGCCAGTAGCATCACCGCAAATGTACCGAGTAGCGCAATCGGTGCAACAATGGCTGGAATCAAGGTATAACGAACATTATGCAAGAATAAATACATGACAATGAAAACCAGTACCATGGCTTCAAGTAAGGTATGAATCACTTTTTCAATCGAAATTTTGACAAAAGGTGCGGTGTCATAAGGAATACTGAAGTGCATGCCTTCAGGTAAGTTGAGTTTTAATTCCTCAATTTTTGCTCTTACACCTTCCGCTGTTTTGACGGCATTGGCGCCTGGGCTGAGCTGAATCGCAGCAGCCGTTGCAGGTTTGCCATCTTCTAAAATCGCAAAGTTGTAGGCCTGTGAACCCATTTCAACTTCAGCCACATCAGAAAGTTTAATCACGCTACCGCTGGTTTTACTTTTTAGGCTGATATTTTTAAATTGTTCAACATCGACTAATTGACCTTGTGCCGATAGTGGGACGGTAATCAATCGACCTTTTGCTGCAGGGAGATCACCTAATCGTCCTGGTGCAATCTCGACGTTATTTTCACGGATGGCATTATTAACATCACTGATCGATAAACCATAAGACACCAGTTTATTGGGATCAACCCAAATACGCATGGCTTTTTCAGCACCGAAGGATTGAACTTTACCAACACCTTCAACACGTTTCAGCTCTTCGACTACGTTACGGACCAGATAATCACTCAGATCAACTTCGGAATACTGTCCATTGGGTGAATTGATTCCGACCAACATCAAGAATCCCGATGACGATGCCTCAACTTGCAAGCCTTGTTGACGAACCACTTGCGGTAACCGTGCTTCAATGGCTTTAATTTTGTTTTGTACATCAACCTGTGCCATATCCACATCTGTACCCGGTTTAAAGGTCGCAGAAATCTCCGCAGTACCTGAGGTATCCGTGGTTGAGCTATAGTACAGCAGATTTTTTACCCCTGACATTTCACGCTCAATCAAGGTAACTACACTGTCATTGATGGTCTTGGGTGTCGCGCCTGGATAGGTCGCACTAATATTGACTTGTGGCGGTGCAACACTTGGAAAGCGAGCAATCGGCAATTTCGGAATACTGAGTACCCCAAATAAAATAATGAAAATTGCAATCACCCATGCGAAGACAGGGCGGCGAATGAAGAATTGTGACATCATCATTGAGCTCCTTGTGTTGCAGGTACTTTCCACGTGCTTATTTCAAGTTTTTGATTGGGCTGAATACGATCAACACCTTCCACAACGATTTTGTCGCCTGTTTTAAGGCCTTTATTGGCGATGTAGAACTGATCATATTGTTGTCCCAGTTCAATCGGGCGAATATCAGCGGAACCTTTGGCATTGATCACATAAACTTGCGGGTCGCCATTGATATTGCGTTGAATTGCTTGAGCAGGGACAAGCAAAGCTTGAGGTACTGAAGCCCGGTCGATATTGACGCGGACATACATGCCTGGGAGAAGTTTTCGTTCAGGATTCAGAACTTCGATACGGATGGTGACATCACCTGTTTCAGGGTCAACATTAATGTCTTCAAATAGCATTTTGGCCGTGACGTTATACGCTTGACCATGGCTATTAGAAATACGTACAGTTTTTTCATTATTGGCAGACAACTCACCACTTTGTAGCGCAGCTTGCAAACGTTCGTATTCACTAATCGACTGTTTTACATCAACATAGACTTTATCGATCTGCTGTACCGTTGCCATAGTATTGGCATCACCTTGGCTGACCAATGCACCTTCAGTCACAAAAGATTGCCCAATACGGCCCGAAATCGGGGCACGAACAGTGGCATATTGAAGGTTTAGGTTTTGACGGGTAAGCAAAGCTTTCATTTGCGCAACATCTGCTAATGCCTGACGATATTGAGCTTGTGCATTACTGACTTCTTGCTTACTGATCGCATTACTTGGAAGCAATTGCTCATAGCGTTCTAATTGAACTTTTAAACGAACCACTTCAGCTTCGGCCTTATTCAGAGAGGCCTGATTACTATTCACATCAGCCTGAAAAGTTTCCGCGTTAATTTTAAAAAGTGCTTGTCCTGCTTGGACTTCACTGCCTTGTCTGAATAATACCTTTTCAATAATACCGCCGACTTGAGGGCGAATCTCAGCAGTTCGGAAAGCCTGTACCCGTGCTGGCAAGTTTTCGCTAAAGTTCACCGATTGCGGCTGAATATTTAAAACGCTTACTTTGGCAGGGGGTGTTTCTGCTGGCTTTGTCTCCTCAGAACCACAGCCTTGTAGCACAAGTCCGATAGATAAAAATAATGGAAGTAATAGATGCTTTTGCATTCTGTCCAAACCTTGGGAGTTTTTGATGCTGGCATTATTTTCGAACTTTGTGTAACGATCATCGCTGAAGTGTGGAAAAAGTGTGGAGATCAACAGATAAATCATCGTATGATGAATCGATTGTTTTATTGATTTAGATGGTTATGTTTGAGCACTCTTTTTCTTTCGATTGCCATGACAAGCTTATTCTTGTGGTAGAGGATGAGTATGATATTGGGGACATCATTGAGCACTATCTCAAGCGTGAAGGCATGCGGGTGATTCGTGCCATGAATGGTAAGCAGGCGATTGAAATTCATGCTGCACAAACAATCGATCTGATCGTGTTGGATATTAAATTACCTGAACTGAATGGCTGGGAAGTATTAAGCAAAATTCGGCAAAAGGCGCAAACCCCCGTGATTATGCTCACCGCATTGGATCAGGAAATTGATAAAGTCATGGCATTACGGATCGGTGCAGATGATTTTGTTGTCAAACCATTCAATCCGAATGAGGTCGTGGCTCGCGTTCAAGCGGTGCTGCGACGAGCTCAGCAAAGCCAGCAGGCACCCAATAAAAATCTAAGTTATAAAAATATTGAAATTCATACCGATATTCATAGTGTTTATATTCATCAGCAACATAAAAAAGTGATGCTAAATTTAACCTTAACTGAATATAAAATCTTACTGCAAATGATTGGTCATCCTCATAAAGTATTTACTCGTAGTGAGCTTTTAAATCATTGTTTGCCTGATAGTGATGCATTAGAACGAACAGTAGATAGTCATGTCAGTAAATTAAGAAAAAAATTAGAGGAACATGGATTACAGCAGATGTTGATCAATGTTCGAGGTGTTGGTTACCGACTCGATCATCCCCAAGAAATATAATGTAGTCAAAAGATCAGCAGGCAAGTTATTTGGAAAAGTGTTATGAAAAGTCACTCAGGAATCAGTAAACAGCTCTTTATTGCCTTAAGTATTGTGAACTTAAGCGTGACACTTTTTTCAGTTTTTCTGGGCTATTTCATTTATAATTATGCCATCGATGCGGGATGGATTACTTTAAGTTCATTACAAGAAGATTGGACGGAATTCCATTTTGTTGATTGGATTTGGCTATCTACGGTGATTTTTTGTGGCGGTGTCATTTCCATCATTATTGGAATGCATCTTGCCCAACGTTTTATTAAGCCAATCAATTTTTTGGCGGATGCGGCAAAAAAAATTAGTCAGGGCGATCTATCCGCGCGTGCTGATGACAGTCAAATTCATTCCACTGAAATAGCTGAGTTGATGCATAACTTTAATAGTATGGCGAAACAATTAGAAAGTTCTGTTAAAAATGCCCAACTTTGGAATGCTGCAATTGCGCATGAATTAAGAACCCCTATTACGATTTTGCAAGGACGTTTACAAGGTGTTTTAGATGGTGTTTTTAAACCTGATGAAATCTTATTTAAAAGTCTATTAAATCAAGTTGAGGGTTTGTCTCATCTTGTTGAAGATCTTCGTACACTGAGCCTTGTTGAAAATCAACAGCTACGATTAAATTATGAATGGGTCAATATTCAGGACAGCGTTGAAAAAGTATTAAAAATATTTGAACAAAGATTCACTACAGCAAATTTAACTGCTGAACTGCGATTAGCGACAACTCTAATTTTTTGTGACCGACGACGTATTGAACAAATATTAATTGCTTTATTTGATAATGCTGTTCGATACACAAATGCAGGCACAATTAAAATTTCTTCAAGTAGCACTGCTAAAGAATGGATTTTAAACATTGGAGATGAAGGGCCGGGCATTCCTCAAGAATATCAACAAGATTTATTCAATCCTTTTTTTAGATTGGAACAGTCCAGGAATAAAGAATTTGGTGGTACAGGTTTAGGTTTAGCTGTTGTATATGCGATTGTAATTGCGCATAAAGGTTCAATTGAATATAGCAATCCGAATCAGAATAGTGTGTTTAGTATTAAGTTACCGATAGAAAAAGATCATATATAAATTTTTGAAAGTTTAAAATTTAGTTTGTAATTTTTTAATGTAAGTTTTTGATGTAATTTGTATTTTGTTAATAGTGAAAATGAAAACTAGAGATGAAAAAAATTTAATCAATCTTTAATCATTACCAGATTATTATTTAGACATAACATTGATCTACAAGTTTTTTTACCACTTGGTAAAACCAAATAAAAAAATCACGTTTTTGTCAATTTATGTGTTCAAGTCGATATTTTTGTAGTATTCTTTTGTGAAAATTGTCAATAAATTCGTACAATTTGTCAATAAGAAATCTATCTTTACATTTTTTGTGGGTTCTGAAACATGATAAGCCGATTCAAGAAAAGTGCTGTCTCAAAAACTTCATTTATCGCTTTATTTGGCTTATTTGTTGGATTTCATAGTTCTATTGCATTTGCTCAACCTAAAGCAGGAAGTAGTATCACGAATATTGCAAGTGGTGACTTCTATGATGAACAAGGTAATTTGCAAGTTATTAATTCAAATGCGGTTATTTTAACTGTTCAACCAATTTACTCTTTAACTTTACAAAGTAATCAACAAAATATCGGGACTATTGGAAGCAAAGTTAACTTCCCGCATGTTTTAACCAACACTGGTAACATTGTAGACGACTATAAATTAAGCCTTACTCAGTTAACGAATGATCAATTTAATTTAGATAATGTAGCCGTTTACATCGATCGGGATCAGAATGGCGAGCCTGATGATAATAATAATTTACTGAATTCAACCACAAGTTTTCGCTTAGAAGCTGGCGAGTTTGCCTCATTAGTTGTCGTTGGAAGTATTCCAACCAACGTAACTGCAAATAACGTCGCTAATTTTACTTTAACAGCTACAAGCCAGCATGATAATGCGATTGCAATGACCGTAAGTGATACAGCAAAAGTTGTGGATGATGCTGTAATTCAAGTGACGAAATCACAGAATATCAGCACAGGTAAAACTGGCACGGAAATTACTTATACCTTAGCTTATAAAAATACGGGTACTGCGGCAGCAAGACTCGTATTAAGAGATATATTAGCTACAGATGTAACATATAAATCGGGTAGTGGTAGTTGGGGGAATGGTTCAGGATCGTTAACAGATGCTGATGATGTTGAGACGGGTGCAAATGCGCCAATAAAATATAAAGTGAGTAATGGGCAAGTAGATGTAGAGCTTGCAAGTGTAGCAGCTTTAAGTAAAGGCACAGTAAGTTTTAAAGTCACTGTGAATGCGAATGCTGCTGAAAAAGTTGCAAATACCGCCGACTATCAACAATACAATGCATCAAATGCTATTCTGAAAAATACGCTAACGAATACTGTAATTTTTAACGTTCAGCAAACCTTAGGTGTTGTACTTAACTATAGCCCAAGTAACGCGAATGATGATGGCGAGCCAAATGGTGGCTTGAATAATTTACAGACCCAAAACAATACTTTTGGGGGTGTAGCAAAAGAAATTCAGTTTGATAATTATGTTTGGAATACAGGACAGGCGACTGATACTTATAATTTAAGCTTCGTTAAAAGTAACGTACCAAGTTGTGCTGTAGTTCGTTTATATCATGCAGATGGTCGTACATTGCTGACAGATACAAATGGCGATGGTGTCATTGATACAGGTGGATTGGCTTACGGCACTTCAAAAAGAATTAAATTAGGGGTTTATTTCCCAGCGAATTGTACTTCTACAAGTACAATGGATTTCGACATTACCGCAACTTCCGTAACAGATACTAGTGTAAAAAATAGTACGCGTGATCGATTAGTCAATACAGTTGCTGTGGGCGAAAGCGATTTGTATAACAGTAACAATTCAGGTGTGGGAGTTGGAAACGTTACTGGTTCAGGTGGGCAAGCCTTATTGGTGAAAAATGCTATAAAAGGTGCAACAGCTGTTTTCCCACTTGTTATTCGAAATAATAGCACGGCCTCAAATAATTATAATTTGTATGCATCAAGTACAACGATTGACATTAATAGTATCAATACGACATTACCAACAGATTGGGTAGTGAAGTTCTATAATGGTGATGCAACATGTCAAACGTTACAGGGAGAAATTACCAGTACTGGCAACATGGCGGCTGGAACAACTAAACAGTATTGTGCAGTTGTCACTGTTCCTGCGAATACGACTTTAACAAGTTTACCAATTTGGTTCGCTATGAAATCACCGATGAATGCTCAAGGTGACAGTATTAAAGATCAAGTTGATGTGGCTGTACGCAAGTTGACTTTAGCAAATGATCAACAAGGGCGGATTAATGTCGGCGGTACGGTTGTATATCTGCATACATTAAAAAATATGGGTACATTTGTTGAAGGTGATACAAGCGGAAAAGTAAGTCTTAGCGTAGTCCCTCAAAACATTAATGATGGTTTCACTTATACTTTGTATTACGATGCCAATAATAATGGTGTATTAGATACCACAGACCCGATCGCTACTGATTTGTCTATAACAGGTGGATTAAACCCTCAAAGTTCAGTTCAGCTAATTTTAAAAGTTCAAGCTCCATTAACAGCAGCAAATGGTATTTCTAGTGCAGCAAATATCGTCGTCTCTGCTACGAATACAATCCAAGGTTTAACACTTACAACAATTCAAAATACAGATTTAACAACAGTCGATCCTACGCAACTTCGTCTGACCAAAGAACAGTCTAAAGATGAAGCATGTGCACTTATGAATGTTGCCACTGCGACCTATGCAAGTAACCCATTGACGATTAAGCCAAATCAATGCGTTACCTATCGTTTAACAATTAAAAATGATGGTTCAACACCAGCAGCGAATGTTGTGATTAATGATGTTGTACCTGCTTATAGTATTTTGCGAAATGCATTGCCGCCGTCAGTGAGTAAAGGTTCTGTAGCTGTGAGTGGAGATCAAATATCTGGAAATATTGGAGCACTCGCACCACAGGAGCAAGCAGCGTTGTATTTTTCTATTCAGGTTACACCTTAAGTTAGGCGGATGCTAGAAGATGAATATAATCAATACATTAGAAAAAGTCCGCAGTAGCAAGATCACTTTAGGGATTTTGTTGGTTACTTTGTTGGGAGTGCATCAGTCTAGCTCTGCTGCTGTTCCGACACGCCAAATCATTAGTAATATGGCGATAGGTGAGTACACTGAAGAAGGCTCAACCGTTGTTCAAGTCAGCCGTTCTAATTTAGTTCAAACAACGATTCTTCCAGTTTATTCTGTTAATTTGACGGCAAATAATACTAAAAATGTCGTAGCGGGTCAGACAGTATATTTCAATCATACTTTGACTAATACGGGTAATGAGGTCGACCAGTATACCTTTGCAGTGACAAATAATACTGGAGATAGCTATGACTACAGTAATCTATCTGTATTTTTAGATAAAGATAATGATGGTGTGCCTGATGGCGCAGCGATTACTTCTTATTCTTTAAGTGCGGGTGAGTCAGTTGGTCTTATTGTGGCAGCAAATGTACCGAGTGGTGCAACGGTTAGTCAAAATGGATTATTAACATTAACTGTAAATTCTTTAAATAGTGCATCTGGAACAAAAACCAATATCGATACAGCAACTGTTACGAATCAGTCTGCTTTGGTTGTTCGTAAAAAGTTTTCTCAAACAAGCGTGGCAAATGGAGACGTTGTTACCGTTCGTTTGGATTATCAAAACTTAGGGAGCACAGCGACTGGCTCTGTAACTTTAACGGATACACTCGATTCAAGTTTGGTTTATCAACTAAATGCTGGTGAGAATTGGAACGGTACAACTGTAAATCCAAGTACTGGGAGTAACGATCCGGCAGGGATTAATTACAGTGTGACATCAAATACTGTAACTGCGGTCATTAGCTCAATACCAGCAAATGCAACTGGTTATATTGAATTTAAAGTTAAAGTAAATAAAACAACTGCTGGATCAATCAATAATACCGTTAATTTCCAGTATGATCATGATAATAACGCAACAACTGCAAATATATCTGATCTCAGTAACATGGCTGTACTTAATGTCGCTTCAATTTATGCTGTCAAAATTAATGGTAGTGCAAGTGATGTAAACAATAGTGCTACGGTTATTGCTGCGGCTGCGGCTGCGGCTCAAGGTGGGGAGCTTACGTTTAATAACTATGTTTGGAATACGGGTAATAGTACTGATCGATTTAATGTAACGATGACGGGCAGTACTTTTCCGACAGGCAGCCAAATTGAATTTTATCGTGCAGATGGCGTAACCCCATTATTAGATAGTAATGGCGATGGTATTCCTGATACAGGCTTATTATCCGCAGGCGTAAATTTACCAATCGTTGTCAAAGTGCGTTTACCTAGTAGTTATGCTGTAACAACTGATACGACATTCGAAGTTTCACCTCAAGCTCAGTCTTTAGGTGATATTAGCAAAACGAGTTTGATTAAAGATCAGGGTAATTTACTTGCCACAACGGTAGCACGTTTAGTTGATTTGACGAATAGTCCTGAAAACAATGGTTTGGGTAATGGAAATGTTGATAATGCTGGCAATCCGTGGAAAACAGTGATTGCATCAACAAGTATCAATCCTGTTGCGGGTGGGCAAGCAATATTCCCATTAAAAGTGAGCCATACTGGTATTGGAACTGAATATTTACTCAGTGCGAACTCAACAAGTGATTTTACAAGCCTAACTTTGCCTAATGGCGTGAACCGTGTTCGTTTTTATGTTTCTGGAAATGGTTCAAACTGTAGTGTCTTAGGTAGTGAAACAGGTAAAACCATCTATCTGAATAATGGTGAAAGTCAGTTAATCTGTGCTGTTGTCGAAGTGGATCAGTTGAATAGTAGTGTAACTACACCGATCTATTTTCGCGCTCTTTCTACAAGTTTTGTAAGTGGTAATAATAGTAGTAATCCGAGTCAAGATATTATTAAGGATGCAATTACCATTCAAAGTGTCAATTCTGTGGCTAAAGTAGAATTCACGCCAAATTCTCGTGGACAAGTCTCGCCATTAGGCACCGTCATTTATAGTCATCTTTTAACCAATAATACTGATGTTGATTATACAGGGAACTACAGTTTTCTTTCGAATAACGATCAGGTTGAGTTTAATAGCACTCTTTTCTATGACGTAAATGGAAATGGTGTTTTTGATGCTGGGGATTTGGTGATGAGAAGTTTAGCTGACTTGCCGGGTGGGAAATTAGCAGCACATACTCAAGTCAAATTATTGCTTCAGGTTAAAAATCTTGTAGCAAATAATATTGCCCAAGCGAATACCACCACGATTAATTTAACGAATAATGCTAATGGTCAAGTTGTGGCATCAATTACCGATGTAACTACAGTGAATCAGACACAATTGAAGTTGAGTAAGTTGCAAGCACGTGATTTTGATTGTAATGGCACAGCTGATGAGTCCTATACAACAAATAGTCTAAATATAGGTAAACAAGCAAATGGCCAAGGTCAGTGTGTTTTATATAAGGTGATTTTAACCAATACAAGTGCTACTGGTTTGAGTACTGCATTTACCTTTAGAGATATGACGCCTGCCTATACAGTTTTATCTCAATCGCCTATCTGCACATCATGTAGTGGTATGACGGCTCCTACAGTTGGTAATGCTGGTGCGGTTTCAGGAACATTAAATAGTGTGGCTGCAAATCAAAGTTATGAATTTAATTTTGGGGTACGCTATGTGGGTCAGTAAGCAAAGAATGAAAAAGAGTATCTCTAATTACAGCATGATGAATCATAAAGTTAGTTATATATATACCTTGGTTTTGTTTATCTTAACTTGTTTGATGTGTAGCCAAGCTGTATTGGCTGCTCCACCAACTATTGAGATTTATTCAGGCTCTGGATCTGGGCAAGGTCCAACTGCATCTTCAGGAACCCACACTTTTTTGCTGAATAGAAACAACCCATCAGACAATACGGGTGAGACATACGCACCGACAACAACGGTAAGTTATTCAATTACAAATTCTGTTTATAATGCGACACCTTATACATCGAATAGTAATCAGTTTAATAAGCCTGATTTTTTTATGGGTGGGGATACAAATAATAATAACGTAGTTGCTCCAGTGAATATTCTTCAGCCATTGAATGGTTATGGTAACCCTGCTGATAATATGTTTGCTGCATCGCTTCAAAATGCACCAACTGGCTGTACAAATGGTGCAGATTGTTTGAGTACAAATGGCGGGATTAGTGTGACCTCAAACAACGGCGTGGCGATGGAGATTACCACACGTGGTTTAAATGGCTCAGGAATCGCGACAAATTCTAGGGTGAAAATGGGTACCATTGTCATTAGTTTCAATCGCCCAGTGACTAACCCCATATTACAAGCAAGTGCATTAGGTGCAGAAGCATCAACTGGATTAGGTTTTGGTGCAGAATTTACATTAACAAATAGTAATGTTCCTGTAGTGATGAGCCGTATTGCAGGAAGTAAAGAGCTTACTGTTAGTGGTAATAATATTACGAACAACGCAACTACAATTAGAGCCGCGAGTGGAAATGGTGGAGCGAGTGGAAGTGTATATATTAAAGGTAAAGGGATTACATCTTTAACTTTTGATGTTTATATACGCGGTGATGGTCGTGGTTCGACATGGTCAACAACAGGCGCTGATGCTTTCTTCTTTGGTGTTTCAAGTATGGATGCCGATAGTGATATTTCTATCGTAAAAAGCCAACGTATTGGAACGTCGGGAACTTTTGTACAAACCCAATTAAATAATGTTCCTGTAAATTCTGTCATGCAGTATCAATTGCAGATTAGTAATACTAAACCTGCAAGTGCAACCGTTGGTGGCTCAGCTTATTTAGCTCCTTTTTCTGATGTGATTCCTTCTAATTTAAAAGCTGTCAGTATCGTTGGTACTGCAAGTACGACGGGAACAGGTACGACATGTTCGCCAACTCTATCTGGTAATGATACGAGTGGTTATACCCTGACAGGAACATTTAGCGGTGCAAGTACTGCCACATGTACCATCGTACTCCAAGCAACAGCTGCAGTAGCGGGAACAATTACAAATACAGCAACGATTGAAGCAACATCTACCGATTCTGCAACTACAAATGACAGTAGTTCTGTAAATGCAATTATCGTAAATCCAACAGCAGTAACTGCTGATGCAACTATTTTAGAAGCTCGCTTTAGCATTACGCCCAACTTACCTACTATTGTTCGAGGTCGAGTAGGTTCTCAACTCATTGATATTAAAAATGAAGGGCCGAACAATGCAACGAATGCAATTGCGACTTATGTTGCTGCACCACAAACGGGTGTGACAGTAACGGGTGTGAGTGTTGTTGGCGGAGCGGCATGTACGCAGAGTGGTAGTAACTGGACATGCCCTTTAGGTAGCGTGGCTAATGGTTCTACAAAACAATTATCTGTGAGTTACAGTACAACAGCCGCTTCCTCTTTGGGTACTGCTCAGCAAGCAATCGTTAAAGTGTCGAGTGATGAGTTTAACCCGGGTAGTGGTGTAGGAGAGACACTCTATAAAGTGTGGGGAAGCAACCAACAAAATGAATACAGACCTAATGGTGCATTTTGGGTGGGTTATGAAGGAACTGGGGGAACTGCAAAAGTCGGTGCTTTTGCTGATGAAAACTCATCAATCGTGAGTGCATGGCCAGCTAACCAAGCCAGCCCAACGGGTGGTTATTTAATTTCTGGTAATAATGGTACGAGTGATTCAACTTATGGAGCATCTAGTACAACTGCTTCTGCGATGATTCAAAGAATTATTACTAATATGAGTTCAGATGCAAATTCAACTGTACAACTTAATTTAATCAATACACCTGATATTGGAGATAACCGTCGAGCATGGGAATTTACCACAGGTGTATATATTGCTAATTCACAAACAGTCACTGTATGTATGGGTAACACCAGTCTCGGAATTGATGATAGTGGCTATATTATGGTGGATGGTGTTGTAGTGAGTAGCTCAAATAATTATTTGGGTGGTGGGATTTCAACATCTACATCTTCTGCTTTAGCACCAGGTTATCACCGAATTACTTATCGTATTGCAAATAGAAACACCTATGCGGGGGCGAGTGAGCGTGCAGCTGGTGGTTATGGATCAATTGGTTTATCACTTAGTGGTAGTTGTTCAACTGCAAACTATGACAATGCAACTACGAGTGGGGTCCCTGCAAGTATCAATATTATAGATGGTGCAAAAATTAAGATTGCTAAAAACTCTGTGAATGGGACGGGTACGTTTAACTATATTAATCTTAGCAATCTTGTAAATAGTACAATAGCAGTTACCACGGATTCTGTAACTACGGTGACAGCAGGAACCACAGCAACCTCTGCACAACAGCTTTGGGCGCAAACGTTGAATACAGATGTTTCTTTTACAGAAAGTGCTTTAGCTGGATATGTCTTATCAGGTGTTAGCTGTGTAGATGCAAATAGCGGTGTAACAGGGAATACAGGTACTTTTTGGACGCTTGTAAATAATATTGTGACGATTCCCGCTGTTCGCATAAAAGAAGGCGCCAATATTACCTGTACGTTTACAAATACTAAGCTTATTTACGTTGATATTACTGGACGAGTATTTGTTGATAATAGCGGAACAACATTAGATGTGAGTAAAGCATATAATGGCATACAAGATGCAGGTGAAGTTGGGATTGCAAATAGTACGATTCGTTTGAATAACTGTAGTACTACTACACAACTAGCTTCAACAGTGACAAGTGCAAATGGTGATTATGCTTTCTCAATTGAACAAAGCTTATTACCATCATCATTTTGTATTGTTCAGCAGAATTTACCAGAATATATTTCTGTCAGTGGCACATCGGGCTACACTCGTTCAACAGATACAATTGCTTTAACCAAGACAAGTGCAACAAGCTATACAGCAAATAATTTTGGTGATGTGATTGTTAATGTTGTGTTGAATGAAGATGGGCAGCATACAGCTATTGCTGGAGATGTCACGGACTATCCTCACCGTTTAAGCACACAAATTCCAGTTCAACTCACTCAATTATTACAGACACAGACTCAACAACCAAATGCTAGTGCTGATCAACCATGGCAAGCATTGGTTTATCGAGATACGAACTGTAATGGTCAGGTAGATATGGGTGAGGTTGTATTTAACCCAACTGCTGCAAGTACTATTCTATTACAGCCAAGTGTTGATATTTGTTTAGTCCAGCGAGTTCATGTACCAACTAATGTTGCTGCTGGCGCACAACATATTGGAACTCTTCAAGCAAGTTACCAATTTGCTCTGACAAATCCGTCACAAACGATTTTAGGGCAAACGCTTAAACGTCAGGATGTGACACTTATTGGTAGTGCTGGTTTAACACTGACAAAAAAAGTTCGTGCAGTTGCAAGTTGTCCTTCAACATCTTCCGATACAAATGCATTTGTAACGAATAATCAGGCCGCTAAGCAAGATAATCTAGAGTATGAAATCACCTACAAAAATAACAGTACCAAGAAATTACAGAACGTAAAAGTGAAAGATAGTTTACCAATTGGTACTAATTTTGGCAGTGTAAGTTGTAACCTAACACCAAGTGGAAATACTTGTAATACAAGCCATTCTGGTGATTATCTTGAATGGAGCTTGACTGGGTTATTAAATCCATCAGCTTCAGGTACTCTGAGATTTTGTGTGTCGCAATAGTAAATAATAGATAGAGTATGCCGAAAATATTATTTATTTGGCATACTTTGTACGAATAGTTGGTATAGAAGTTGCTATTGTTTGAACCAGTAGATGTTTTTTTTACAAAAAAGTGATTTTTTTCAACAAAAGTACATAAAAATGCTGTATTTTTGTAATGGTAAAAATTATTTGAACTTTGAGTTAAAAAAACTGTTCAGAAATTTAGGATGTTGAGTTTGGAAACAATAAAGATGCATTTAAAAGATAATTGGAAAAAAGGTTTACTTGGTGCAGCTAGTTTGATTTTGGCGGTTAGTGTTTCTGCTGAAACTAAAGTTGCAAAAGATCCTGTATCTGTAGAATTAAAAACGTATCTCATTAGTGTAAGCACAGATGGGAAACCAGTAGCTAAGTTAGTCAATAAAGTGAAGCCAAACGATGTAATCGAGTATCGTGCAACGTATACAAATAATACATCAGGAAAAATTAAAAACTTAGCTGCTACGTTACCAATACCCGTAGAAACTTTATTTTTGGCGAAATCTGAGCCAGAAAACGCGCAAGCAAGTACAGACGGTACAAATTTTGCCCCGATGCCTTTAAAACGCAAAGAGGGTAATCAAATGGTGAATGTTCCACTGAAAGATTATCGTGCATTACGTTGGACGATCGCAGAACTTCCTGCTGGGAAATCTGTAACGGTATCAGCACAAACGCGTATTAACAGTGACAAAACCAAAAATTAAACAAACTGACATTGAATATTCAACAGGGGTAAGTTCCGAATGTCAAATCAAACTCAACGTTTAAAACTAACGCAATTAGCAGCTTCGATTGCATTTGTTGCAGGTGGTGCAGCTTTCCTTCCTTCAGCACACGCAGCAGCTCCTAGTGCGGGCACAAACATTAGTAACATTGCATCTGCAAGCTATACCGATAGCAATGGTTCTAATAAAACTGTGACATCAAACGTAGTTACTACGACTGTATTGCAAGTAGCAAGTTTCACGTTGATCGCAGATCAAACTAAAACTGCTAATGCGAATGGTCAAGTATCTTTATCTCACACATTAACAAATACTGGTAATGGTAGCGATACCTTTAACGTAGCTGTTGCCAATAATGATACACGTGATAACACGACAGATAATTACGATTTCAGTGGTTTAAAAGTTTATCTTGATGCCAACAAAGATGGTGTTCCAGATAGCCAAACTCCTGTAACAAGCGTAACTTTAGCAGCAGGCGAATCTGTTAACTTAATCGTGCAAGCAACAACAGCAAGCAACAACGTTACTGCTGGTGATCTTGGTAAGTTAACTGTTTCAGCAATCAGTGGTTTTGATACAAGTGTAACTGCTAAAAACGTAGATACAGTTAAGATTACCAATGGCGCTGTAATTAGTTTATTAAAATCTGCTAGCGTTAGTAATGTAGATGCAACTTTATCAAACCCTGCGGCACGTGAAGTTGAATATACTTTAGCTTATCAAAATACTGGTAACACGACCGCAACTAACGTTACGATCACAGACGTACTTCCATCTGGTTTAACTTATGTTGCTGGTTCTGCTACAGTAAATGGTACAGCTGTAAACGATGGTACTGCTGATTCTGATGGATATAACTTCACTTCAGGAACGGCTACATTAGTTATTCCTACAGTTGTTGCAAACAGCAGTGGTGTATTGAAATTCAAAGTTCGAGTAAACCAAAATACTCCAGCTGGTATCATTACAAACATCGCTGAAGTGGATCCAGATGGTCCAGGTACAGAAGGTAAAACACCATCTAACCCGAATGATGTAACAGTTTTAGGTGTTAAAAAAGGTACAATTAACGACAGTACGACAGATGCCTTTGCTGATGGACAAGCTTCTACGGCTCCAGCTGATGACGTAATTACTAAGTCAACAACTCAAGGTACTCCAGTTACATTTGGTGTTACTGCGGGTGGTGGTGAGCCAATCGTTGTACATAACACTGGTAATGTTAGTGAAGCATTCAACATTACTGTAAACAAAAACTCTTTACCAGCTGGTAGCATTGTTGAATTATTCAAAGCTGATGGTGTAACGCCATTAACTGATACGAATGGTGATGGTGTTGCAGACACTGGTCCAATCGCAAGCGGCGCTACATACCAAGTTGTTGCTAAGGTAACTCTACCTTCTGGCTATTCTTCTACAACGCCAATCAGCACGATCTTAACTTCAACACCTGTTACTAATTCTACTGGTACAGATACAATCAATTTAGTAATTGATAAAGTCGTTGCATCTACAGTTGACTTACACAATGGTGATGCAACAAATAGTACTGGTACTGTTGTTGGCGCGTCAGGTAAAGATACTGGTCAATTTATTGATACTAAATCAACTAAACCTGGTCAAGCAACTAACTTCCCATTAACTATTGATAATAAAGGTGCAACTGGAGATAACTATAATTTATCTACATCACCTACATTACCAGCGGGTTGGACAGTTCAATATTACTTAGCTGATGGTGCAGGTAATCCAACAGGTGCTCCAATCACGAATACTGGTAATGTACCAAGTGGCGGTAGTGTTCAACTTGTTGCAGTTGTAACGCCTCCTGCAAATGCTCCAGCTGGTGATCAAGAAGTTATCTTTAAAGTTGCTTCTCCTGCTACTGGCTTAACAGATGTAATGTCTGATCGTGTAACAGTCGAAACTAATCGTATCCTTAGCTTGCAAAATGACCGTACTGGTCAAGTTGCACCAGGTGGTACGGTTGTTTACAAGCATACCTTAACCAACAACGGTAACATTGTTGAAGGTGCTACAGCGGGTAGCTTACCGTTTACACTTACGAATGATCAAGCTGCAAATGGTTGGACAACAAGCTTATTCGTTGACTTAAACAATGATGGCGTGGCTGATGCAAATGAGTTAGTTACAGGTAATGATCTTGCTGCAGTATCTGGAAGTATCGCTCGTGGTGCATCTGTTAACTTACTCATCAAAGTTCAAGCTCCAACAAATGCAACTGCTGGAACACCAAGTGCAGTTGTATTGACGATCAAACCAACAGTTGTTGGTACTCAGTCTGTTGCTGATCTAGTAAATACTGATTTAACGACTGTTACAAGTGGTCAAGTACGTTTAGTGAAAGAGCAATCTTTAGCAAACTGTTCAACAGGTGTTGCTGGTGCTTATACTCAAAATACAGTTTCTGCTAAACCAGGCGAATGTGTGAAGTATAGAATTACTGCAACGAATGAAGGTAATGCTGACGTAACTAATGTTGTGATTAGCGATGCTACACCTGCATATACAACGTTGAAAGTGATTGCAAGTGCATCTCCAGTAGCCACAAATGCGACATTGAGTACTTCAACTGCTGCATTAACTGATGGTTCAACAGGTACTATCGCTGCTGAGAAAACACCTCTTGTACCTAATACAAGTGCGGTATTAGAGTTTGTAATCAAAGTAAATAATTAATATTCATTAAGCAATTTCGATTGCTCAAAATGAACTGATTAAATATGTGGGCATTTGCGCAAAGCAGGTGTCCACAACAATAATTTTAAAGTTTTTTTATTTAGACTATTTAGTTGAAGGGTAGAGCGCTGTGCTACAACAGAAGCAAATTCGTGTAAGTCGAAACATGTCTTTCATGTTATCAACGTTGACAATATCGATATTGTCTGCGCAGTATGGTCACGCCGCGAATATTCCTGAAGTTGGTAGTACAATTCAAAACGTTGCTTACGCAACTTTTATAGCAGCAAATGGTAAAGAACAACAATCAGTTTCTAATACAGTTGAAGTTAATGTTTCAGCTTTATATGCTATTACTTTAACTACGCCACCAGTACTCGATGTTGAACCTAGTGTCAGAGTAATATGGGCTAATACTTTATCGAATAATAGTAATGCACTTGTTAATGTTCAGCTAGAAGCATTAACAATTAATGAATTAAACAATATTAAAATCTACATTGATAGCAACAAAGATGGTCAATTTGATACGAATGATCAACAATTAACGACTAATGTAGCTTTACAAATTGGCCAAAGTGTCAATTTGTGGGTTGTTGCTACCACAAGTTCAAATTTAACAGAAGGTCAGCAATTTAATTTACCAATTAAAGCAACAGTTGTTGAAGATACAACAGCAATTGCAACCGCTACAGATAGTGCAATTAGCTATGGTGCAAGATTAGTTGCAACTAAAGAAGTACAACAAAAAACTTTTGAGCCTTCTGCAAGTGCAAATTATGACTTAAATTACACGCTCAATATTAGCAACGAAGGTAAAAAGCCGGCTAGACCAACCGATGTCATGGTGGATGGTCAAACACAAAAGATGGTTTTGTTGGTTGATGATTTACCGCCAAATACAACATTTAAATCTGCTTTAGTAAAGAATACTCAAGCCAAAATTTTATACAAGCTTGCCAATAATAGTTATAGCACTATTGCTCCAAGTGACAATACACAGATCAACCAGCTTGTTGTCGGTTTTCCACAAATTGCTGCAAATACATCTGAGCAAGTTGATCTTGTTGTTAGTATGAACCGCAATATTGCAAAAACCACAGTAAAAAATACCTATAAAGTTTCGTATGCTGTTACTGATAGTCAAAAAGATGTGTTATCAAACGTTGCATCTACTTTAGTTAGTGGCTCAGCAGATATTACAAATAATTCAAGTGATTTTAAGAGTATTTTGGCAACTGGTAGTGTAAATAAACCACTGAATATAGAAGCTAAGAATGCAAGTTGTAATGCGGATCGTTACACTCCAGATCGTGTAAAAATTCGAATTAAATCAACAAAAACAAGTGATTTAGAAGAAGTTATTGGTATTGAAACTGGGCCAAATACAGGTGTGTTCCACTATACATTACCAACAACTCTTTCAGATAAAGGCATTCCATATGATGCAGTTTTGCAAACGCTTAAACGTGATAAAGTTGATATTAGTTTAACGGATTGTTTGGATGCGCAAGGCCAATCGACTGGAACGATTACTGACATTAATACAAGTGTGTTAATGGATCCTTATGGTACAGTATTTGATGCTAAAACGGGTTTACCTGTAGCGGGTGCTACAGTTACTTTATTGGATCAAAATGGTCAACCAATTGGTGATAATGTAGCATTTGAAATTGATCCTCAAACAGGTGATAAGATTTCTATTCCTGCAAAACAAGTTACTAATAGTGCTGGTGAATTTATCTACCCACTGGTGAAAGCAGGTACATATAGTTTTATTGTTGACACAAAGACTATTCCGGGTGACAAACATTATACTTTTATTAGTGATCGCAAGGTATATTCAAGTTTCCCAGCAGATAAAGCGGTTGATTTAAAGTGGTCTTATGCAGGACAGTTCACATTAAATAATGGTGACCCTGCACTCAATATTGATATTCCAATTGACCCTGAAGTGGATAATACGAATTCATCTTTATTTGTAAAAAAAGTTGCTTCAAATAAAACTGCTGAAATTGGTGAATTCGAAGAATATACAGTTAATGTTGCAAATCGTGGAACGGCAGATTCAACGAATGTTTCAATTACAGATACACTTCCTCGAGGCTTTATTTATGTTCAAGGCTCAATGCGTGTTGATGGTAAAAAGGTAGAAGATCCATTAGGTGGTAAGGGACCTTATTTAACACTTGGACTAGGTACACTCACTCCAAATAAAGAAGTTAAAGTACAGTATCGCGTTTATATTGGACCAAATGCACTCAATGGTGATGGTGTAAACCGTGTTCGTGCCAAAGATGCGAAAGGTATTGAGTCTAATGAAGCATCAGCGAAAGTAGAAGTCACACCTGGTATGATGATTTCTGACGGTTTTATTGTTGGTAAAATATTCACTGACTGTAATCGGAATGGTGTCCAAGATGCTGGTGAGATAGGTGTTCCTGGTGTTCGTATCTATCTTGAAGATGGTAGTTATGTTATTACTGATAGCGAAGGTAAGTATGATTTCTATGGAATCAGTGCAAAAACACATGTTTTAAAAGTCGATCGTACAAGTTTACCAATTGGTTCTGAATTAGTATTAATAAATAATCGTCAAGCAGGTGATCCAAATAGCCGTTTTGTCGATTTAAAACGTGGTGAATTGCATCGTGCCGATTTTGCGATAGCTGAAGGTGTTGGTCAATGTTCAGAATCATTAATTGAACGGGTGCTAGAACGTAAAAAACGTATTGAACAAGATAATACAAATTTAGAGCAAATATTACGTTCTGATTTAACGATTGATCCAATTTTTTCTAAAGTTACGGATGTTCGTGGACAGCCATCTAGTGGCTGTATTTCAGCAGTTGGAGTTCAGGCGAATTGTAATCTTGATTTTTCAAAAGAACAAATTAAAGAAATCAAGCAAATACAATTTGAACCAGAAAAATCTGGTGTTCAACCATCTGTCGCTTTACCGAGTTCTTCAACTCTTGCTCTGCCAAATGAAGAGTCTGTAGATACTGTTAATCCTGCGAAAATGATTAATCTTGAAGCAGCTTTAGAAACGGCTGTGAATAATCAACTAGAAATTTTAAATCTTAAAGATGGGCAAGTATTGCCTTATCCTCAGACCTCTATTCAGGTTAAAGGTGCAGCAGGTACTCAGCTTGAGCTTTGGGTAAATGGAACTCGTGTTCCTGAAAAGCGCATTGGTAAACGTGCTGTATTGCCGAACATGCAGGTTTCAGGTTTAGACTTTATTGGTGTTGATTTAAGTACAGGTCACAACACCATCGAAGTACGTCAAGTGGATATGATGGGTAATACTCGAGACATTAAACGTATTAATGTTATTGCACCTGATCAGTTAGATAAGTTGCAACTTGAGCCGAGTAAAACGATACCACAGGCAAATGGACGTGATCGTTTTAATGTTAATTTAAAAATTGTCGATCGACATGGTACGCTTGTCTCGAACCGTACACCTATCACCTTAGATAGTTCAATCGGTAAGATTGACTTAATAGACTTAGATCCAAAACAGCCGGGTATTCAAGTATTCGTTGAAGGTGGAACTTTACTTGTTCCAATTCAAGCGCCAATTGAAGCTGGTGAAGGAACATTATCGGTTGAAAGTGGTATCTTCCATTCAAGCACACCTATTCGTTTCTTACCTGATTTAAGACCGATTATCGCTGTAGGTATGGTTGAAGGTTCTTTTAATTTCAAAAAGTTTGACCCTAAAGAACTGAGTGGCATTAATTCAAATGATGGTTTTGAAGAAGAATTAAATGAGATTTCAGCTTCAAAAGATGGAAAGCGCAATATAACGGGTCGTGCTGCATTATTTTTGAAAGGTAAGGTAAAAGGTGAATACCTGCTTACACTTGCATATGATTCAGATAAAGATAAAAACCAAAGATTATTCCGTGATATTCGTCCTGATGAATACTATCCAGTTTACGGTGATTCTGCCGCCAAAGGCTTTGATGCTCAATCTACTAGTAAATTGTATGTTCGTGTCGATAAAGGACGTTCATATGCAATGTATGGTGACTACGTAACACGTACTGAAAATGATGAGGGCTTATCTTTAGGTCAATACAACCGTTCATTGACAGGTGTTCGTAGTACAGTAGAAGCTGATAAATATAAAGTTACTGCGTTTGCTGCACAGACAAATACACAACAAGTTGTGAATGAACAACGTGCTATGGGTATTTCAGGTCCTTATAGTTTAGGTAGTAGTGTTAATGCGCAAGACGTGCGTGAAAACAGCGAAAAAGTAGAAGTTATTACGCGTGATCGTAATAATTCGGGTTTAATTATTGCACGTACAAGTTTGACTCGTTTTACTGATTATGAGATTGATACTTTCAGTAATAGTATTTATTTGAAAGATCCAGTTCCAAGTGTTGATGCTGACTTAAACCCAGTATATTTACGAATTACAGTTGAATCTGATCAAGGTGGTGAAGAATATACGGTTGGTGGTGTGTCTGGTTCTGTAAAAGTCACCGATAAAGCTAAAGTAGGTGGTTCTTATGTGAAGAGTAATAACCCACTAACTCAAGATCAGTTAGCAAGTGTGAATACTGTCGTTAAATTTGCCAATGATAAAGGTAAATTCATTGCTGAGTTTGCTCGTTCAGAGAATATTAATGATGACTTAAATTCATCGACGTCAGGTAATGTGAAACCAGATGCAACTGGTAAGTTATCGGGTGATGCTGCACGAGTTGAATTAAACTATTCTTATAAAGACTTGGAAATGAAAGTTTATCATAACCAAGCTGATAGAGAATTTTATAATACAGCGGCACCTATTACTGCTGGTCGTAAAGAAAGCGGCATTAAGGGACGTGTACAATTAAATAAAATCGGCTTAGCTAAGCTTGAAGCGATTCGCACAGAAGATCAGTTAAGTGGCGTAAATCAAGGTGTATCAGCAAGTATTGAACGGGCAATTAACCGTATTTTGGCTGTAGAACTTGGTCTAAAGTATTATGATGAGTCATCTAATCCAGCGACACTGAATACAACACAAGTTGCACCATATCATGGTGTCACAGTTCGCTCTAAATTAATCAGTCAACTACCTTGGCAAGGTTCGAATGTCTTTGCTGAATATGAACAAGACATTTCTGAAGCGGATCGTCGTATTTTCGCGTTGGGTGCAAATTATCAAATTAATTCCAAACTCCGTGCATATGCTCGTCACGAATTAGTTTCAAGTATTAACGGTCTTTATGATCTGAATAGTAATCAACGCCGAAATGTAACGGTATTTGGTTTGGATAGTAAATATAACAATAATGGAACAGCTTTCAGTGAATATCGTGTTCGGGATGGTATTAGTGCGAGAGAGGCTGAGGCAGCAATTGGTTTACGTAATCGTTGGGAACTTGAAAAAGGTTTTTATGCCAATACGAGTTTTGAGCAAACTAAATCATTATCAAATGCCAATAACTCAAATTCTGATAGCACAGCAGCCTCTTTAGGTATTGAATATTTAAAGAACCCCAACTGGAAAGCAGTTGCTCGAATTGAAGCACGTTGGACAGATCAATCAGATACGATATTGAACAATTTAGGTGCTGCTTATAAATATTCTGATGATGTAACATTATTGGCAAAAAATGTTGTTAGCCTAACAGATAGTAAAAGTAATAGTGGAGGTGATCGTTTAGTAGATCGCTTCCAATTAGGATTGGCTTATCGTGATACAGAACACAATCGTTTTGATGCACTAGCTAAAGTTGAATATCGTTATGATGATAATAAAACTGATTTAACTAAACCATATCTTAAACATGTTTATATTTTCTCGAACCATTTAAATTATCATCCAACACGTGATCTTACATTGTCGGGTCAATATGCGGTGAAAAATGTGCAGGCTACATTCTCTGGTTTAGAGTCTACAGGTATGACACATATGTTCAGTGCAAGAGCTATGTATGACATCAATGAAAGATGGGATGCAGGAGTACACACAGGTGTATTATGGTCTGATATGAGTTCAGGGCGTCGAGTTCTCGTTGGTGGTGAGGTTGGGTATCTTGTTGCAGCAAACTTATGGTTGTCAGGTGGCTATAACTTCTCAGGTTATAAAGATGATGATCTGGTAGATAGCGATACTACAATTCAGGGTGCTTATGTTCGTTTTAGATTCAAGTTCGATGAGAATCTATTTGCTGGTAATAACGCTGGAATAAATGCTTCAAGAGAACAATAAACATGAAATATCTTCACAATAATTTATATAAAATGTGTTCTTATTTTTATATAGGGGTTTCTGCTAGTTTGCTTGCAGTAAGCACTTCTGTATTTGCTGAGTCTGCATCTGAGCAAATTATTGTTGGAGAGCAATCTAGTTCTTTGGTACAAGATGTCAATCAACAGAAGCCTTATAATCCTAAAGATAAGCAAGTTGCGGCATTACAAACACGTCTGATACCTTATTTAAAACCATCAGAAAATATTGCATATTATCAAGCGATAAAAGCCTTATCGTGGTTAAGTTACGCTGCTCACGAAGGAAGTGAAAAGAGTCCAAGTTCTGCGAGAATTGAAGCGCTGCAACAAGCAAAAATTATTATTGAAGCATTAGAACAAGGGCAAATTGAAAAATTTACGCTGACAACAGCCATTCTTTCTGAATCAAGTGTCATGCGCAGAGACCTTTGGGCAAATGCTGAATTATTAAAGAAAACGGAAGGTTTCTCATGTGCTCAGGCTGAGATTGCTCAAGCAGAAGTGATGTTGGTTTGGGCAGCAGCAGAACATTGTGAACTTGGATGGCGACACTCAAGAGAACTGTTTCTATCCGCTCAAAGTTTAATTGATCAATCAAATCTCAAAGCATCTGCGTGTAAGTCTGCAACAGCATTAGAATTACCTAAAATTAATTATCCATCTTTACAAGAATTGAATGGTGATGCTAAAGGTTGTCATGGAGTTAAAGGCAAGTGGCCAATTTGGTCGCCTGAACAGAAAGTTATCGCTGAACCACCAGTAGCTAAAGTTCCATCAAATGTACCAAATGTAGTTCACTTCGCCTTAGATCAATCAAACTTGTCAAAAGAATCGATTGATGTGTTAAATCAAGTTGTAACGTTCTTAAAAGATAATCCAACCTACACCTTGACTCTGTACGGTTTTACTGATGCTCGTGCAAGCGAACAATATAATTTAAAACTTTCGATGAGACGAGCACAGAGTGTACTTGCATACCTTCAACAACAAGGGATTCATTTAGATCGAGTTGCAGTTGAGGCAAAAGGTAAAAATCAAACAATTAACGATGAAAATCAGAAATTTGGTCATGCATTAAGTCGTAGAGTCGAATTAGTCTATGTTGATCCAGAAGGTAAAGAGGTATCAACTTTCAAGCAACGTCAGGATCTTCAAGTAGAAAAATAACTCTCTATTGAACAATGAAAGTACGTTAAAAAGAGCTATAAAGCTCTTTTTTAACGTTCAGCTTTAGCTAGTTCTGCATCAATATAGCTAATAATCATCGTGCTTAGACCTTTGACCATTTCATCGAAACTAATTTGTGGGTTAGGCAAAATGAGATGTCGTGCCACATTAAAAATACTACTATTGATACTGATATAGGCTGTAACACTCAAATTGCTCACTTTCAAATATTTAGGGTGGCGCATCATGTATTTCATCAGAACTTCCATCAATGCCATTTCAATTTGTCCAATATAGCGTTCATATTTAAGTTCAGTTGCATATCGTAGACAGATGAGATAGCGATCATTATCACGGGTAAGTAAGTCACGGAAAGTATAGAAAATCATTTCAAATAACGGTTCTAACTCCATTTCGACAATAATAGGTGTCAGTTCTTTAACCATGTCTAGAACTTCTTTGACAAATGATTTTGCCATTGCATCATAGATTTCTTCTTTATTTTTAAAATATTCGTATAAAGAGCCGACGCTGACGCCTGCAATATCGGCGATGTGACGTGTTGTGGTTCCACTCGTACCATTTGTTGCAACAGTGATAAAGCCTGCTTCAATAATCGTATCTACTGTTACTTTTGATCGAGTTTGACGTGGTTTTCGAGTAGCCATAAATATTGTTATATAAATCCGAACATAATGTCAGATTAGCATGCTCCACATGGAAGTAAAAGATAACCCTACATAATCCGAACAAATAAAATTACATACTTCTAAATATCAAGTTATGTAGTGTAATAAAAATAATAGTTTCTTTTATATCAATAAAAAACATAGATGACTTAAAGTGTCCTGAATGAAATAAATAATTGATATATATTATATTATTTTTATTTTAGTCCATTTGATTTTTAAATTTCAAATAAAAATGTCTAACTTTTTGTGTTGATCATTACCTTATTAAATTGATTGTTTTACCCGAATTGAATCCGAACATAAGATCGGTTTACATTGTTTCTAGTAGGAAATTAGGTTCACAAAAATCTCCCGAATGTTTTTTCGTAACTCAAAGAATATGTAGCTATACGAAAAGAGATGAACCTGATTCAAAGAATGTAAAGGGCAAGTGACGCTCAAGTGAAGTAGGTAGGTGTAGCCATGATTAGCAACACATTAAAGAAAGGTTTAAGTTTATTTAAATCTAACCCGATAACTGAGCAAATTGATTTTGCAAGTAAAAAAAGTATTCCGATTCGACATTTGGCAATTGGGTTTGAAGGCAAACAAGTCGATTTATCATTTTATATGAACAATCAATTCGCGACCATTTTCTTTGCTACGCTATCTGTATTTTTGACCTATGGTGAAGACTTAGTGATTGAAACTGCACGTCACCATCGTGATTTATTAAAAGATCCTATTTTAAGACAGCGTGTGACGTCATTGATTGGTCAGGAGGCGATTCACTCAAAACTTCATAATGAGTTTAACGATGCAATTGTTGAGCTTGGCTATCCAGTGAGACTTTATCGTTTCTTGGGCGAGCAATTTTTTGATCATATTTTCTTAAAATTTCCACAACCATTAAAACTTTCTTTAATGGCAGGGATTGAGCATTTTACGGCTGTATTAGCTGAATACATGATGGCACATGAGCAAAACTTCTATTTCTCTGATGACGCTAAAACACGTGCGCTTTGGATGTGGCATATGTTAGAGGAGTCTGAGCATAAAGATGTCGCTTACGATGTTTATCAAACATTAAATGGTAATTATGCACTTCGGGTTTCTGGCTTCTTCCTCGCGTATTTTACCATTCTTGGTTTAATTCCATTTGCGACAACATTTGTTCCTGTATTGCGTAAGCCTCAAGAGATGTTGACTGCAAAATTCTGGAAAGATGCAAAGCGTGGAGTCAAACTCGTTTTTAGTCCTAAAGATGGCGTTTTTGGTAGCACACAAAGCCGTATTTTTGATTATCTACGCACTGATTTTCATCCTAATGACCATGATGCATCTGCGTATTTTAAATATTACGAAAAGAAATTATTGTCTGAAGGTGGTGCATTACATCCTTTCTTTGTTAAGGAATTTACACCTAAAGTTCAAGCTGCTTAATTTTGTTGGATAACTGATTGGTGCACAGCACAATAGTGATGATATGAGTTGGCAAAAAAGCTCAGATTCTTATGAGCGATTTGGTTCTTGTTGCCCATATTTTGCTCGTGCACTATGCAAACAAGTTTTTCAGGAAATATCAATTTCAAAATTTTCTGAGATAAAAAAGAGTTTTCATTGAACTTAAGTGTTTAACAGTTGAAGTGTTAAATGTTGTAGAAATAATTTTATAAACAACTTTATCGTTTTAATTGCTATGTAACTCTTTGATTTTATTTACTCTCGTCATGGGGATCACGTTATGGTCGCTCAAGTTATTCGAAGTGTCTTTTCAGACAAACTAAGTACTAAATATCAGGGAATTATTCAGAACTTTGCGAATAAATCACCGATTCCTATTCGTCATTTTGATTTTAAATTTAACCCGTATGAGTTAGATGAAAAATTTTTCTTAAACAAAGAATTGGCTACATCTTATTTTCATGCTTTATCAATTTTTCTAACTTTTGGTGAAGATGTCGTAATTGAAACAGCGCGTCATCACCGTGACTTTATTCATGATCCAATTTTGAAGCAAAGACTCACTTCTTTGATTGGGCAGGAAGCGATTCATTCAAAAATTCATAATCAGTTCAATGATGAAGTTTTGAAAGAGAATGGTTATCCCGTTGAGCTGCTACGTGCAATTGCCGCAAAAGTTTTTGATTATGGTATCTACAAATTACCACAGTCATTACAACTGTCATTGATGGCAGGAATTGAACATTACACGGCAGTCCTTGCTGAATTTATGATGCAGCATGAAGACTATTTACTTGGCTCACAGGATGAAAGACAACGTGCTATGTGGATGTGGCACATGTTGGAAGAGTCTGAGCATAAAGATATTGCCTATGACGTATTCCTTGAATTATCGGGGGATTATTGGCTCAGAATTACGGGTTTTCTTTTAGCTAGTTTGACAATTTTAGGTGGTGTATCACTTGGTGGTTATTTGATGCCATTCTTACGTAAGCCAAGCAATTTGGTCAATCCACGGTATATGAAAGATGTATTAGAAAGTACCGCATTATTGTTTGGTAGTGAGCGTGGCGTGTTTGGTAGTAGCTTTATGCATATCTTGGAATACTTACGTCCAAGCTTTCATCCAAATGACCACGATACTACTGCGTATATGGCGTATTACAAAGAGCGGTTACTTAATCCTGAAACGGGATTATTGTCACCATATTTCCTTAAAGAATTTGTACCACCTGTACGTGCAACTCACGCATAACTTGGGCCAAGTAAATACGAAATTACTGGAAAAACAAATATGAAATTATTTGGTAAAAAGGTCAAACCGAGCCAAAAAGCATTTGCTGTGGTGACTGGTGCGGGAAGTGGAATTGGTCGTAGTTTTGCACTTGAATTGGCAAAGCGGGGCGGCACAATTGTGTGTTCAGACATCAATCTTGATGCTGCAAAAGAAACAGTAGCTTTAGTAGAGGCGCTAGGTACAAAAGCCTTTGCCGTGCAATGTGATGTTGCGAAAGAAGAGCAGGTTAATCAATTGGCTGAGCAAGCTGAACAATTGATGCAGAGCCCTGTCACTTTGGTAATTAATAATGCAGGTATTGGTCTTGGTGGTAAGTTCGATGAAATGTCATCAGAAGACTGGAAATGGTGTATGGATATCAACCTATGGGGGGTGATCTATGGTTGTCGTGCTTTTGTACCAAAGTTCAAACAATTAGGTCATGGTGCAATCATTAATGTTGCTTCAGCAGCATCCTTTACCGCAGCACCAGAGATGACTGTTTATAATGTTTCTAAAGCGGGTGTACGTGCATTATCTGAAACTCTGTCAGCAGAACTTAGAAAGTCGAATATTAAGGTCAATGTACTTTGCCCAACATTGGTTCCGACCAATATCATCAAAAATGGCAAAGTACCACATAAGGGCCTTTTAGATTATGCCTTGACCAATCTTGCATTCACGACCAGTGATAAAGTCGCAAAGTTGACATTGGACCGTTTAGACAAAGGTGAGCTTTATACCATCCCACAAATTGATGCCAAATTATTCTGGTTGATGAAACGTACTGCACCAAATTTATATGCAAAATTTTTGGGCACATCGTACCGATTAATGAAGTAAACCCCATCGGGTAAAAGATTTTGATGACTGAAATAAGATTAAAGATACATTTATTTCAGAGCAATAGATGAAAGGATATTTAAATGACAGCTCAAGCAAAAAAATTAAATTCTGCTGACAAAAAAGCATTACCTCCACATATTTACGATACCTTTATCGTAGGGGCAGGTATTTCAGGTATTGCAACTGCAATTCGTCTTGATCAAGTGGGTTATACCAACTACAAGATCATTGAAAAAGCGACGCGTGTCGGCGGCACATGGCGTGAAAATACTTATCCTGGTTGTGGTTGTGATGTTCCATCAGCATTATATTCATACTCATTTGCGCCAAGCGCTAAATGGAGTCATTTATTTGCTCGTCAGCCTGAGATCTTAAGTTATTTAGAAGAAGTTAGCGAAAAATTCAATGTAAGTTCGAAAATTGAATTCGGTACTGAACTCATAAATGCTGCTTGGGATAAAGAGCGTAATTTATGGGTGATTGATACAAATAAAGGTCAATTCCTTTCTAAAACGGTTATTTTTGCGACGGGTCCAATCACTGAAGCTCAGATTCCAAAACTTGAAGGTTTAGAAACTTTTAAAGGCGAAATGTTCCATTCAGCAAAATGGAATCACGATTACGATCTTACAGGTAAGCGTATTGCTGTCATTGGTACAGGCGCTTCGGCGATTCAGTTTGTACCGCAGATTCAGCCTTTAGCAAAAGAGTTATATGTATATCAACGTACAGCACCTTGGGTTGTTCCAAAACCTGATACTGACTTAGGTGAGGTCAGTAAAGCATTGATTGAAAAATTCCCATTTATCCAAAAAGCTTGGCGTAAAACGGTAGCACAATCACTTAATGCGATTAATTTTGGTTTACGTAATCCAGCGGTATTAAAGCCTGTTGGTGAGTTAGCGAAACTGATTTTACGTTTCCAAATTGAAGATGCTGAATTACGTAAAAATGTAACCCCTAACTTTACGATTGGCTGTAAGCGTTTATTGTTCGCTAACAACTATTATCCAGCATTACAACAAGCTAATACTAAACTGATTCCACATGGTTTGGTCAAAGTGGAAGGCAACACAGTTGTATCTGCAAATGGTGAGCGTCAAGAGGTCGATGTGATTATTTGGGGTACTGGTTTTGAAGTTTCACATCCACCTATTGGTAAGCGTGTTTCAAACGAGAAAGGTGAATGTCTGAATGATTTATGGAAAAGTAGTTCTCCAGAAGCATATTTAGGTACAAGTATTGAAAATGTACCGAATGCCTTTTTAATTTTGGGTCCGAACGTATTAGTTTATGACTCATTCATTGGTTTAGCTGAAGCGCAATTGGACTATATTGTGGATGGTTTGCTTAAGATCAAAGAAAAAGGTATTAGCAAGCTAAATATCAAACCAGAAGTAATCAAAAAGCATAATGATTTGGTGCAGCAACATTTGAAAACGACAGTATTCAATGCGGGTGGCTGTAAGAGTTATTATTTAGATGCAAATGGTCGTAACTTTGCAGCTTGGCCATGGTCATTGAAGAAGTTAAAACAGCGTTTAAAACGTATGGATTTGAACGATTATCAAGTAACTTATCAAACTGAAAAAACAAACTAATCATTAGATAAGTGATAAAAGGGCAGTAAATTTTATCTAAGGATAGAATTTACTGCTTATTTTTTGCATGATAGAAATAAATTAGGAAAGAAATATGAAAGAAGGACAATCTAGCCGAACGGCGGAAGCAGCAGCAGCATTGCGCGCTAATCACTTTCAAAATGCTGAAAATCCAGTATTTTCTGATCCTTTTGCCTTTGAATTAACGAGTAAAGGCTGGAAAAAATTATTAACAATGCCTCTGACCGTAAAAGTGATGAATTCCTCTATATGTAATCGAACGCTTGGTTTATTAACGGGTCAAGTGGTAGGTCGATCACGTTATGCAGAGGATTTATTGCATCAGGCAATGAAAGCTGGTATCCAACAATATGTATTGGTTGGGGCTGGATTAGATTCTTTTACACTTAGACAAGCAAAAAAATATCCTCATTTAAAAATTTTTGAAGTTGATCACCCTGACACTCAAGCAGAGAAACAAAAAAAGTTGACTCAGTTCGATCAAGTTCCAACCAATGTTGAGTTTGTTGCAATAGATTTTGAACAAGAGTCTATTGCTGAAGCATTAGCCAAGAGTAACTTTCAAGTAGAACAACCAGCCTTCTTTTCTTGGTTAGGTACAACCCATTATCTTGAACCGCAAACGACACTCCATACTTTAAAAAGTATTAGCAGTATTGCTGCTGCAAAAAGTGAAGTAGTTATGGATTATTCAATTGATTATCGTGAATTATCTGGAGTAGAACGTTTTGGAAGTATGTTCGTTTCCCAATTCACACGTTTTTTAAAAGAACCCTTAAAAGGACAATTTAGACCTAAAGCGTTACATCAAGCTGTAAATCAAATGGGCTATCAAGTGGCTGAAGATCTGTCTGGAGATGGTTTAAGCGAACGATATTTTAAAAATCGGGCAGATCATATTCGTCATACCATAGCGACACATATGTTGCATTTACGTTTAAAGGTATAAGTTGGCATCTCAAACTGCTTTAGCATCTTTGCTAAAGCAGAGTTAGGTTATTGAAATTTTAATTCTATTTTGTATTTTTACGAATCTTAATATCAGAATTTAAGCTTAAACATTATTAGGCTATAAGTATTCTTTAATTTTATCTACCTTATATGACTGATTCAGGCGAAAACATGATGAGTTCGGGATAATGCAAGTAGAGCAAAAGCATTAAGATTTCTTTGTTTTCTATACAAAGAGATCGAAATGTATAAATCTATTGTACAACTCATGTTATCTATAATCTGTTTAGGTACTGTATTGACACATGCTGATGAGTTTCAATTAAAAAGTAATGATATTGAGCATGGCGTATTTATGAGAAATACGTTTGAATTCCAAGGTTTTGGTTGTTCAGGTGGAAATAAATCACCCCAGTTATCATGGACTGGTGCTCCAATAGCAACTAAAGCTTTTGCAATCATGGCTTATGATCCTGATGCGCCAACTGGCAGTGGTTGGTGGCATTGGCAGGTGGTGAATATTCCTGCTGAAGTGACTTCAATTACATCAGGTAATGGCTTGTTAGACTATAAAGGTATCATTAATATAACTAATGATTATGGTCAGAAAGGATTTGGTGGAGCGTGTCCACCTCAAGGTCATGGCGCTCATCGTTACCAATTCACTATATATGCGCTTTCAAAGAAACTAGAATTACCAGCGGATGCTTCTGGTGCTTTAACAGGTTATATGGTCAAAGCCAATGCATTAGCATCAAGTACGATTGAAGCTTTGTATAAAAGATAAAATATATCCAAAGCATGGGCCATTGGAAATATGGCTCTTATTGGCTATTTGATAATTTAATGCGAATAGGAATAATCAGCTTTGCAGAATGAGATAAGTAAATAGGATTAGTCGTTTAATATTATTTAGAATAATGGAAGTTGGTTTATGGTATTCATAAGGTTTGATGTCAATGTTGAATAAACTCATAGATATTGCTAAAAACTCCATTAAGCATCATGCCAATTTACCTTTTTCAGTTTATTCATCATATAGAGAACAGACAATTACGAATGTTCCGATTATAAAGCCTTTACTTATTTTTATATTAAGCGGTAAAAAACAACTGGGTAAGCATGGTGTGATCGAATGCCTTTCAGGCAATTTTGTATTCTTATCAAATAGTCCTAGAATCGATATGCGTAATATTCCGATTCGACAAGAATATTTTGCGGTAATTATTGATTTTGAATATGAAGATTTTTTAGAGCTGCCTAAAAGTCTTACGCCATATAAGAAATATGTTCAAGGTGAGATTAATCCAATACTTGCTCGTGCTTTGTACCAATTTATGGAATTTGCATCAATTGCACCGACTGAAGTGATGAAATTCAGGAAAAAAGAAATCCTTGAGATTCTCTATCATTCTGGCTATACCGATATTTGCAATATTGTTGAGCCTCCAAGCGTAAGTGAGAAGGTACAGTCGATGATCTCAGAGAGTCTTTCTAATGATTGGCCTGTAGAGTTAATTGCTTCTAATTTATTTATGAGTACTTCAACTTTAAGGCGTAGGCTTAAAAGTGAGGGAAATAATATTCAAGATATTCGAAATCAGGTACGGCTAGGATATGGTTTGCACTTATTACAAACCACGCAATTACATATTGGCAATATTGCTGAACAATGTGGTTATCAATCTCAGTCTCGATTTACGGATCAGTTCAAACTGCTGTTTGGCATGACACCAAGAGAACTTCGTAAAACAAAAAATATGTAATTTAAAATCATTTATTCAAGTATAGCTATGCGTTAATCGAGAGTTATAAGCTGTTAAATTCGATAAAATATGTGATTTTGTAATCACTTCGAATATATTACTCAATTATCGGATCATAAAAATCAGCATTAGGTTTATATATGCATATTGATTTAAACAGCGACTTAGGCGAAAGCTATGGTGCTTGGAAAATGGGAAATGATGAGCAGATTCTTGCGATTGTGAGTAGTGCCAATATTGCATGTGGTTTTCATGCAGGCGATCCTGTCAATATGTTAAATACCTTAAAACAAGCTGCTGATCAAAATGTCAGTGTGGGAGCGCATGTCTCATATCCAGATCGGGTTGGTTTTGGTCGCCGTAATATGGATGTATCTTATGATGAATTATACGCAGACGTGCTTTATCAAATCTCAGCGCTGCAAGGGTTGGCTCAAGTCGCAGGAACGAAAGTAACTTATGTTAAACCACATGGTGCCTTATATAACACCATTGCCACCAATTTAACTCAAGCTCAAGCAGTGATTGATGCAATACAGCATTCAGATAAAAAATTAGTGTTAGTTGCATTGGCGGGTTCACCATTAATTAATTTTGCTCGTAAGCAGGAACTTGGCGTTATTTCTGAAGCGTTTGCTGATCGTGCTTATCATCGTAATGGTGAACTAGTTTCACGCCGTTTAGAAGGTGCTGTTTTACATGATGCTGAAGTTGTGGCTCAGCGTGTACTGAATATGGTTTTGAAGGGTGGTATTGAGTCGATTGAGGGTGACTTCACTACAATTCAGGCAGATACCATTTGTTTGCATGGTGATACCTTTGGGGCAGTACAAATGGCAGAAAAGATTCGCCAAGTATTGTTAGAAAATCAAATTGAAGTTCGTGCTTTTAGTCTTTGAATGAGTTTTAAACAGTTTAAAAGAGCCGTTTTATGCGATTTTTATCCGTTAATTTAGATTGTTTTTTGATTGAGCTTGAAAGTTTAGAAGAAACAATGGCGGTTCATTACTGCTTAAAACAAGCACAGCATCCTCATATAAAAGAACTTATTCCTGCTGCACGTAGCATACTGATTTATTTTGATTCATTATTGGTCGAGATGCATACACTGATTCGATGGATTTCAAGCCAAAAAATCAGTCAGGATACTTTGCGTCAAGGGAAGGAAATCGTTATCGGTGTGCGCTATAACGGTATTGATTTAAATAATGTTGCTGAATATTTAGGAATAAGTACTGAACAAGTCATTCAGAAACATACCAACTCTTATTGGCAAGTTGCATTTATTGGCTTTGCTCCCGGCTTTGCTTATCTAACCAATCCTGAGCAAGTATTTGGGAGTATTCCACGCTTAGCATCACCACGTAAAAAAGTTAGTGCAGGGGCAGTAGGTTTAGCAGGCGAATATAGCGGTATTTATCCTCAAGATAGTCCGGGTGGATGGCAGTTGATTGGACAGACTGATGAGATATTGTGGGATATTCATCGACAACAGCCAGCTTTATTAATGCCGAGCGATCATGTCATCTTCAAGGATGATAGTCATAATCCAACCCAAATTAGTGTGCCTGCTCAGACATTTTCTCAAGAAAAATTGATTGAAAAACCTGCTGTGTTACGCGTTAAAAATGTTGGCTTACAAGTATTAATCCAAGATGAAGGGCGTAAAAATTTAGCTGAGCTAGGTGTGGGGCGGGCAGGAGCTATGGATCAAAAGGCATTTCGTCAGGCAAACTTAATTGTTGGTAATCCAAAGAATGCAGCCGTCATAGAAGTTTTAAATGGTGGAGTGCGATTACAAGTTTTGGAACCGACGGTTATGGCTGTGACAGGTGCTGAAACGGAAGTCTGGGTGAGTTATATTGGCGCGGATAAAGTTAAAGTGGCTTTGTATCAGCCGATTGCTTTAGATTATGGTGATGAAATTTATATTGCTGTACCTACCGCAGGCATTCGTAATTATATTGCGCTACGTGGTGGTATCGCCGTTGAGCAAGTACTAAAAAGTGCCAGTTATGACTCTTTGGCAGAATTGGGTACAAAACCAATTCAAGTGTGTGATGAGATTCACTCTGCCCAATTAAAAACGCAGCCTGTCAGCTTAAATCTAATACCGATTAAATTACCTAAACAAGGTGAGACGATTACCGTTGATGTTGTATTAGGGCCGCGTATGGATTGGTTTGCCGCTGAAAGTGTGGATCTATTGCTTAAGCAAAGTTGGTTAGTCAGTACAGAGAGTAATCGAATTGGATTGAAATTGGTTGGTGATCAGCCTTTACAGCGGCAGTTCAATCAAGAGTTACCGAGTGAGGGATGTTGTACAGGTGCTTTGCAAATTCCACCCAACGGTCAACCCGTATTATTTATGAATGATCACCCCATTACAGGTGGCTATCCTGTGATTGCTGCGGTTGCATCATATCATTTGGATTTGATCGCACAGATTCCTACGGGTTGTTATATCCAATTTCGTAAAATTTTAGATTTCATGGACATCAAAGAACATGCATAACAAACATAAGCTATTGATTGCGAATCGTGGAGAAATTGCTGTACGCATTATTCACGCATGTAAAGATATGGATATTACATCAGTGGCGATTTATGCAGATGATGATATTGCCAGTTTGCATGTTCAACTTGCAGACGAAGCTTGGGCATTATCAGGACAAACAGCACAGCAAACTTATTTAGATATCAATAAAATTATTGATATTGCGTATAAGGCCCAAGTGACCATGATTCATCCTGGTTATGGTTTTTTATCAGAACGTGCCGAATTTGCCCAAGCTGTGATGGATGCGGGACTAATTTGGGTTGGACCATCTCCTGAAACTATCCATAAACTTGGTGACAAAATACAAGCGCGTAAGATTGCACAGTCGGTAAATGCACCTTTGGTTCATGGTACTGAACAACCACTTCAATCAGCTCAAGAAGCCTTAGATTTTGCTAAACAATATGGTCTGCCGATTGCGATTAAAGCTGCTTATGGCGGTGGTGGACGTGGTTTGAAAGTTGCTTGGCAATTGAACGAAGTCGCCGATTTATATGAATCGGCTGTGCGAGAAGCATTAGCAGCTTTTGGTCGAGGGGAGTGTTTTGTTGAACAATATCTAGATAAGCCTCGGCATTTGGAAGCACAAATTATTGCTGATCAACAGGGACATATTGTCGTCGTAGGAACGAGAGATTGTTCTTTACAACGCCGTAATCAAAAGCTAGTCGAGGAAGCACCTGCGCCATTTATCAATGAGCATATTGAAGTTCAGTTAGTGCAGTCTGCTATTGCAATTTGTCGCGCTGCTGATTATATCGGAGCGGGTACAGTCGAGTATTTACTTAGCCAAAATGGTCAACTTTCATTCTTAGAGGTTAATACACGTCTACAAGTCGAGCACACAGTTACTGAGCAAACTACGGGTCTAGACTTAGTTGTCGAACAAATTCGAATTGCTTTAGGTCAACCACTTTCGATTCAAGAAATGCCAAAACCATTAGGACATGCAATTGAGTTCCGAATTAATGCGGAAGATCCAGCACGTGGTTTCATTCCAGCATTTGGCAAGCTTACTCGTTTTCATCCACCATCAGGAATTGGTATTCGTCTTGATACGGGAGTGATGACTGGAAGTGTTGTTTCAAGTCATTTTGATTCTTTAATTGCGAAATTAATTGTGACTGGTGCAACTCGCAAGATTGCAATTCAACGGGCTAAAAGGGCGCTTGCCCATTTTGAAATAGAGGGCATTGCTTCAGTATTGCCATTTCATCGTGCGATCTTGTCAGATGCCGACTTTATTGACGAATTTAAAGTACATACACGTTGGATTGAGCAAGATAGTCGCCATGATTATCCTCACTATTCACGTAGTAAACTGAGCAATCAAGCTGAATTACAGCGGTATCCAATTGAAATAGATGGAAAGTTGTATCAGATTGGCTTACCAAATGGATTTTTTAGTTTGGTCGGGACACAACCACCAAATCAGCAACCAAATGATTCTGATCATAACCCAAGTAGTAATAGTGTCTTAGCACCGATTAGTGGTGTAATCACCGTATGGAAAGTTCAAGAAAATGATTATGTAAACCAAGGTGAGGCAATTGCAATTATGGAAGCAATGAAAATGGAAGTCCCTGTTATTGCTCCGCAAACGGGGAAAATTAAAAAGTTGATAGAAATTAATCAGACTGTTGAAACGGATTCAAAAATTGCTGAGATAAATTAGAGCTCTTATATTTAAGGCAGCTAAAAGATATGCCATTAAATCTCTAAAATGAGATCTAATGGCTTTGGCTAAATTAACGACGTTTATTATAAACTGCCAGAGCAGCAGGTAAATTTTTACGCATATCACCAATACGTTGACTATTTGATGGGTGAGTTGATAAGAATGATGCACCACCAGCACCATCTAGACGATCCATTTTTTCCCAAAGACTAATTGCTGCATTTGGATTATATCCTGCTTTCGCCATCAGCATTAGCCCACCAAAATCAGCGCGACTTTCTAAATTACGAGAATATGGTAAACCAATACCAATTTGACTACCTAAAGCAATTGCCGCATTACCTGCTTCACCAATATTCGCACCCGCATAAGTCGTACCAATACCAATCGCTAAGTTTGTAAGTGCTTGGGCACCAATTTTACTTTTGGCATGTTCCTCTAAGGCATGGGTCATTTCATGCCCCATAATTGCTGCGATTTCATCATTGGTCAAATTCAGCTTGTTCACAATACCTGTATAGAAAACGACTTTCCCACCTGGCGCTACATAGGCATTTACAGTATCTGATTTTAGTACTGCTAACTGCCAATCAAAACGCTGACCAGTTTGGTTCATTTGGTCAGCATACGGTTTTAAGCGCAAAAATACTGAATTAATACGTTGATAAGTATTTGAGCTCATATCCAATTGATTCTTGGCACGAGCTTCCTGTGTCATCTTTGCAAAGCTTTGAGCTGACTGAGCATTTAATGTGGCACTGTCAGCACCTGCCATATCTGCAAATGATGCACAACCTGAAATCGTTATTACAGTCATTGCACAAAGGCTTAAAGCCAATTTTTTCATACTTATTTGCTCCAAATCAGTATCTTATAAATATAACCATGATTAATAAGAATTATAAAAAAAGTTCGCAAGGCTTTATATTCTGATTATCTCTATAATCATAGTAATTATGTAAGCGGAATTGATGAAAAGCTAAATAGTTTAGCTTTGTCTCGATAAAATTAAAGCCAGTGGTTTGCACTGGCTTTGAAATTAGCTTAAAGCTAGAGGGGGATTAATCCTCATCATCAAATTCATCTTCAGAAAATGCATTATCATCTAAAGAGGTATCGAAAATTAAAATTGCTTTACCGTCAGTTTGAATCATGCCTTGATCTTCAAGTGTTTTTAAAACACGACCAACCATTTCACGTGAACAACCCACAATACGACCAATTTCTTGACGTGTAATACGAATCTGACGACCATTCGGTAGAATCATTGCCTCAGGCTGCGCAGATAAGTCAATTAAACAACGAGCAATACGACCAGATACATCGATAAATGCTAAGTCAGTGACTTTACGCGTTGTATTCTTCAGACGGCGAACAAGCTGAGCAAATACAGCATAGCTCAGGTCAGGGTATTGCTTGCTGAGTTCGTGGAAATTTTCATATGAGATTTCTGCAATTTCGCAAACATCTCGAGTACGTACTTCTGCGGTACGTTGAGGGTTATTTTCAAACAGCCCCATTTCACCAAAGAAATCACCTGGATTGAGATATGCAACAACAATCTCACGCTCATCATCTTCACGTAATATGATTGACACTGAACCTTTTAATATTAAATACAGTGATTTTGATTCCGTTCCAGCGTCAACAATCGTGGTGCGTTTAGGGTATCTATTAATATGAGCACGTTTTAGCAATGCTTTAACTGATTCAGGTAATTGACCTGGAGACAAAGCATCAGTGCTAAGATGTGAAAAATTTGAAGTCATGCTTAAAATTTCCGAATTTGGATAAAACCGATCGCACAGGCCCCATGGAGCCTTTTCTACACAGAAGAGATGAAATTCCTTATCAACTCATTTTATGTTAGTGTACAAGAACTAGAGTAAATTTATAACGTTTTTCGGGTAGTTGCAATGCAAACAAGTGTACATTGGTTAGAGAATGTTGCTTTTGAAGCGAAATCAGAAAGTGGTCACAGTGTAGTGATGGATGGTTCTGCTGAGTATGGTGGTGAAAACCGTGGACCACGTCCTATGGAGTTGATTTTAATGGGACTTGGTGGGTGTGCTTCGTTTGATATTGTGACTATTTTAAAGAAATCACGCCAAGATGTGACCGATGTTGTATGCCAGTTAAAAGCGGAGAGAGCTGATTCTATTCCTGCAGTGTTTACAAAAATTCACTTACATTTCGTGGTAACAGGTAAAGCTGTTAAAGCTAAGCAAGTTGAAAAAGCAGTTGAGCTTTCAGCAGAAAAATATTGTTCTGCGAGCAAAATGTTGTCTGATGGTGGTGTAGAAATCACACATGACTTTGAAATTGTAGAAGCTGATTAATACTTAATTATTAAGTTTAACTAAAAAGTGATCGATTTGTTTAGATCACTTTTTTTATCGGCATAGTATTATTTTAAAAATAGTTGTGGGTCTACTCGTGCATCATTTAAACTCATTCCCCAGTGTAAGTGTGGACCAGTGACTCGACCTGTATTTCCCACTAAACCTAAAAGCTCACCTTGAGTAATGTGTTGTCCCTTTAAAACCTCAATTTTACTGAGATGGCAGAACATACTGATTAAACCTTGACCGTGATCAATCAAAACAGTCTTACCATTGAAAAAATAATCACCAGTTTGAACGACAATGCCATCTGCTGGTGCTACAACTTTTTGGCCAATTGGTGCTGGAATGTCTAGGCCTGAATGTGGAGCGCGTTCTTCATTATTAAAGAAACGTTTGCGTCCAAATGAGTTACTAAATTTGCCTGCTGTTGGTGGAATAAAAGTTGGAAATTTAGTCCAATGGCTTTGACTGAAAGAATTATAAATCTCATTTTGTTCTTTTGCTTCCGAAGCATATCGATCAAGTTGATTTTGATTCGGATTAACATAGTCTTGGTTTTTTACATTGAGGTGCTGTTCAGCATATTGATATGGCAGTATTTCAATCTGTATGGGTATAGCATTAGTTGTTAGGCTTAACGTTCCCAATGGGGTAGAAAGAGGAATTCCAAAAATAGCGTATCGTTGAGTGCCTTCTTGTGTAATTAGAATTGGTTTTTTCTCATAGAAAACTTGGGTAGTCGTTGATGGAATTGGAATAACGGCTATACCACCTGCATGTCGTGAATTCTGTGGTAATTCAGCGATAGCTATCTGAATAGGGAAAAGGCAAATACTAGCTATTACAACTCTTCTTAAATGCATAACGATCATTTTTAAATGAAGTAAAGTCTTAAGTTAAAAGTTTCACCGTAAAATAACAATATGGATATTGTTTAAATCAGAATAGATAGAAAATTATACAAAACATACTTGAAATAGATTGTTTATATACCCATATTATTACCAAGTTTTATAAAGTTAAATTTAAATAAAATATTGAAAAATATATAAATTTTATTTGAAATTTTAAAAAGTGTTCCCATCTTAGTGATAAGTTAAAAATTTGTTGTGAGGAATAACAAGAATGCGTTTTGAAAAATTTACGAACCGTCTACAGCAAGCTCTCTCAGATGCACAATCATTGGCAATGGGTAAAGACCATACTTCTATTGCAGGTATTCATATTTTATCGACTTTGCTAGAAGAGCCTGCCAATTTAAGTTTGTTGCAGCAATCAGGTGCACGCTTGCCAGAGTTGAAACAAAAGTTAGAACAAGCGATAAGAAATGCACCGACTTTATCAAATCCAACAGGAGATATTAATCTTAATCCTGAAGCGGTAAAGATCTTAAATTTAGCTGATCGTTATGCGCAAAAAGCAGGCGATGAATTTTTATCAACAGATTGGGTGTTGTTAAGTTTAGCGGAAACAGGTGAAACCAAAACGATATTAAACAGCGTTGGGGTAACACCAGATAGTTTACGCAAAGTAATTGAAAATATTCGAGGAAATGACAAAGTCATGAGCAATAATCATGAAGATCAACGCGATTCATTGAATAAATATACCATTGATTTAACAGAACGTGCTTTGGCAGGTAAGCTTGATCCAGTTATTGGTCGTGATGATGAAATACGTCGCACAATACAGGTTTTATCACGTCGAACTAAAAATAACCCAGTCTTGATTGGTGAACCTGGCGTGGGTAAAACTGCGATTGTTGAAGGTCTAGCGCAACGAATTATTAATGGTGAAGTTCCTGAAAGTCTAAAAAGCAAACGGGTATTGTCTTTGGACCTAGGTTCGTTGCTGGCAGGTGCTAAATATCGCGGTGAGTTCGAGGAACGTTTGAAAGCCGTTCTAAATGATCTTGCTAAACAAGAAGGTGAAGTCATTCTATTTATTGATGAATTACACACGCTTGTAGGTGCAGGAAAAGGTGATGGCGCAATGGATGCAGGTAATATGTTGAAACCTGCTTTAGCACGTGGTGAGTTGCGTTGTGTTGGAGCAACAACTTTAGATGAATATCGTCAATATATTGAGAAAGATGCTGCCCTAGAACGTCGTTTCCAAAAAGTATTAGTTGATGAACCAAGCGTAGAAGATACCATTGCGATTTTGCGTGGTCTAAAAGAAAAATATGCAACGCATCATGGCGTTCAAATTTTAGACTCAGCAATTATTGCAGCTGCAAAAATGTCGCATCGTTATATCACGGATCGTCAATTGCCTGATAAAGCCATTGATTTAATTGATGAAGCTGCTTCACGTATCAAAATGGAGATCGATTCTAAACCTGAAGCTTTAGATAAACTTGATCGCCGTTTAATCCAATTGAAAATGCAATTAGAAGCAGTGAAGAAAGATGAGGACGCTGGTAGTAAAGCTGAAGTGAATCATCTTGAACAGCAAATTGCTGAAAAGCAAAAAGAATATAATGATCTAGAGGAAATTTGGAAAGCCGAGAAGACACTCGTTGAAGGTGATAAGAAAGCTCAAGTTGAATTGGATCAAGCACGTGTTGCTTTAGAAAAAGCAAAACGTGAAGGTGATTTGGCTGAAGCAGCACGCTTACAATATGGCGTGATTCCTGAGTTGCAAAAACGCTTGGATCAAGCGGAAGTCGCTGAGGAAAATGAAGAACCGAAGCTAATTCGTACCAAAGTGACTGAAAATGAAATTGCTGAAGTAGTGAGTGCGGCAACAGGCATTCCTGTGGCGAAAATGCTACAGGGTGAACGTGAAAAACTACTGAATATGGAAGAGTTTTTACATAATCGTGTAGTCGGGCAACATGAAGCTGTGGTTGCAGTTTCCAATGCAGTCCGTCGTTCACGGGCAGGTCTATCTGATCCGAATCGTCCGAGTGGATCATTCTTATTCCTTGGACCGACAGGTGTAGGTAAAACCGAGTTAACTAAAGCATTAGCAAACTTCTTGTTTGATAGTGATGATGCCATGATTCGTATCGATATGTCTGAATTTATGGAAAAGCATTCTGTCAGCCGTTTAGTGGGTGCTCCTCCTGGATATGTGGGTTATGAAGAAGGCGGAGTTTTAACAGAAGCTGTTCGTCGTAAGCCATATAGTGTGGTGTTATTTGACGAAGTGGAAAAAGCTCATCCAGATGTATTCAATATCCTGTTACAGGTATTGGATGATGGTCGCTTAACTGATTCTCAAGGTCGTGTGATCGATTTTAAAAATACGGTCATTGTGATGACATCTAACCTAGGTTCACAAGATGTACGTGAATTAGGTGAAGGTGCAACTGATGAGGAAGTTCGAACAGTGGTAATGAGTGCTGTAACTCAGCATTTCCGTCCAGAGTTCATTAATCGTATTGATGAATTAGTCATTTTCCATTCGTTGAAGAAAGCTCAAATTCGTGGTATCGCGGATATTCAATTGAATCGTTTACGTTCACGTCTGAGCGAACGAGATATGGCTTTAACTGTAGATGATAGTGCATTTGATCTATTGATTGATGCTGGTTTTGATCCAATCTATGGCGCACGACCGCTAAAACGTGCAATACAGCAACAAGTTGAAAATAACTTGGCTCAGAAAATCTTATCTGGTGAATTCCAACCGGGAGATAATATTCTGATTAAAGGTGATAGTGGTCAGCTTGTGTTTGATAAAATGAAACTTAGCTAAATCTAATTTGAATGATTGGCTAAAAAGATGGTGATGAAAATCACCATCTTTTTTTATATCAGTGCAATTTATCTGATTTCTTAAGGAATATTACCAATGACATTGCGATTTTATGAAAAGCTTGGTAGTTTCGGAATAAATAAGAAAAAAATTCAGGATGAATTAAAATGGAGAATAAGCAGCATTATTACACTTATATTGGTGTAATTATGTTCATAACAGCATTTCCGATCGTAGGTTGGGCTGTGCAACCGATGACAGAGGGATCTTTAGCATTACAAACAGGTGCATTAAATAGATCCTTGCCTAATATTATCGAAAAAGCTCAACGAGATGCGATGAAGCCAGAGGAAGAACGTTGGCGTTCTCAACGCATATTGAGTGACCGTAATTTGCGTGAAATAAGGATCAGTATGCTTGCTGAAGGTGCTTTATCACCTTATGAAGAACAAAAGAAAACGTCTGTAATGGATGTGCGGGAAAAGAAGAAAGCAAGTATGAAGCCCCATGATGAGGCTCCAGATAACTTCATGATTTATGAGTTTGATTCTCCTAATGTAAAAAGAACCAAATTCACATTTAAATAATGAGAAAAATCATTCCTTAAATTTGATTATGTTGGATTTTCCAAGCACGATGAATTTTCTGATTACGTTTAAAGTCTAGGCCTATCGTTTCAGAAGTAATTTCTTCAACTTGATAAATTGCTTCGATTTCTTCATCTAACTCAAACCCACGATAGTTATTTGAGAAGTACAAAGTACCATCACTGGTTAAACGATTCATTGCGCGTTTAAGTAGAGAAACATGGTCGCGCTGTACATCAAATGTGCCATAAAACTTTTTTGAGTTAGAGAAAGTTGGAGGATCAATGAAGATGAGATCATATTGTTCATGACCTTCTTTTAACCATTCAAAGCAATCGCTCGAAAAGAACATATGTTGTTCATCAGCATGATCTACCGTTAAACCATTCAATACAAAATTTTCTTTTGACCAATTCAAATAAGTATTTGATAGGTCGACACTCGTGGTACTTGCTGCACCGCCAAGTGCTGCATGTAAGCTAGCAGTTGAGGTATAGCTATAAAGATTAAGAAAGTGTTTGCCACGTGCTTCTTTGGCAATTCTTAGTCGAATTTGACGATGATCTAAGAATAAACCAGTATCTAAATAGTCTGTTAAATTGACGAGAATTTTAGCTTTGCCTTCCTGCACAATAAAACGTTTAGACGCAGTGCTTTGTTTTTCATATTGATTGGTTCCCGTTTGCTTTGCACGGGTTTTGATAAAAATTGCGTCACGATTTAAGCCTGTTACTGCACGAATGGCAGCTAAACCCAAATTAAAACGTTTTTTTGCTTTTTCAGGATCAATTGTTTTTGGTGGTGCATATTCCTGAACGTGCAAACGATCTCCATATAAATCGACGGCAATGTTAAAATCAGGTAAATCGGCATCATACAACCGTAAGCAAAAAATATTTTCTTTCACAGCCCATTTTTTTAAGGCCTGCATATTTTTTTGCAAACGGTTTGTAAAGTCTTCAGCACCTTCAATTTTTTCAAATTGCTGAGGTTGCCATGTTGCTAAGAATGGTTGAACTACGGCTGCAGGTTTTACTGTGCCGAAACGGATATAAATTGGAAGTTTACCATTCATCAAACGTAAAGTTTGAGGTTCGGTGATGGCCAGTACATCTGCTTGTTCAATTTGTGCTGCAATCACGGCAACAGGTTGATTTGGAAAATTCTTCTGTAATAATCCTGATAGACCTAAATAGAATGATCGACTAGAGGCTTTATCACCTAAACGTTCCCCATAAGGAGGGTTGGTAACAATAAAGGCTTTTTTACTTTCAGTATGGAAATCATCCCAATCTGCTAAGGTTCGTTCTTCAATTTGAATTTGGTCGAGTATTTTTTCAAAACCTGCTGCAATGATGTTTTGGCGAGTGGCTTTAACCGCTTCCCAATCCGCATCGTAGGCATAAAACTTAGGCAGAGGTTGCTCTAAAGCCTTTGCATGACGTTCTGCTGCTTCTGCTTTAAGTGATAACCACAGTTCACGATCATGTCCATGCCAACCATTGAAGCCAAAGCGACGTACTAAGCCTGGTGCACGATCAGTTAAAATCATTAATGATTCAATAATGAATGTTCCTGAACCACACATTGGGTCAAGAATTAAATCAGGTTGTAGCTGTTGTAATTGTGCTTTTTGTAAGATTGCCGCTGCAAGATTTTCTTTGATCGGTGCATCCGTCATAAAGTGACGGTAGCCACGTTTATGTAAAGAATCACCTGATAAATCTAGGCAGTAAGTATGCTCGGTTTTACCAGCTAGTACATAAAGTGTAATTTCGGGCTGTTTAATATCAATACTTGGGCGTTTACCAACCGCCTCCATAAACGAGTCAACTACACCATCTTTAACTCGTAGTGTAGCAAACTGTGTATTGACTTTAATTTCGCGTTCTACATGTAGACGAACAGCAAATGTACTTTGTGGTGCAAAAACAAGAGACCAATCAAAGCTAATCGCACCCTCGTAGAGTTCTTCTGCAACATCACGTGCGTCATGTGTGAATTCAAGTTCATGGGTATGAATTGGTAACAGCACACGGGAGGCCAAACGAGACCACATACAAACGCGATAGGCATTCTCAAGTGTGCCTTTAAATATTAAACGTCCAGCAAAACGTTGGATATTTTGAATGCCTAAATTCTCAAGTTCTTGTTGTAATAAGGTTTCAAGCCCGTCAGCACAGGTCACCCAATAGTCTGTTAGACGTGGTTTAGCGTTCATTCAAATTTCCAAAACATTTTTAGCAATCGACTATTTTAACTGATTTTGGAAGAGAAATACGGTTTTTCTTTTGGTGTTTAGCCTTAGTATGTTCCATAGATTAATTCTAATTTGTGGTCTAAGGCATATTGTAAAGCTCTTTGGATTAGTAATACTGTATTACTTATTTAGATTGAATCACTTCTTTGCTTTAAATTTCCAGCATATGATTTTTTACTTATCAGATAAGTTCACCATGTCATAAAATAATTTTTATTTGTTTTTAATGGTTGGTACATATTTTGCTTTTCTAGAACTGAATTATCAAGAAACACTTCTCCCAACGATGTGAGGACGTTATGAAAGCAAATATGAACCATGAACTTGTACTAAATGCCGAAGCCTTTTCTGTTGCAACTCAAATGTACGTACGATTAAGACGAGTGTCTGGTCGAGTTATTGATGTTATGTATTTAGTCCACGATAAAGATTATGCAAAGTATGTCGTAGAAATCGCATTAGCAACTGAAGATACAGAGTTAGAACGTTATGCTGCACGCTTAGGTTCTTTAATTGATTTATACCCTGAGCCAATTTTGGCCCTAGATGAAGCTAAAGATGATTCAATCAATACGATGATTGATGATTTGGATACATATTCCTCAGAAGTAACTGATGAGGAAATTTACAAAGCGCAAGTTGCTCATCACTATATTGGTGCATTACGTTAATTCATTATGTTGCAACTCCCTAATTAATTGCAACATAATGGTGAAAAGTTGTTCTGCGAAAGTAGAGAAATTGGGCTACACTATGCAAGTTTTGGTGATTCGACCTATAGGAATCTTTTATGCATATTGCAGCCCTGCATCAACCAAGTCAGGTTCAATTGAATCAACAAGGAAATTTAAAGCACTTCTTAACCATTGAGGGTCTTTCTAAAGAAAGCCTGACCAAGATTTTAGATACCGCACAAAGTTTTTTAGACGATAATAATAATTTGATTAACCGTCCGTTATTAGAAGGGCTGACGGTAATGAATCTTTTTTTCGAAAACTCTACTCGAACTCGCACTACATTTGAGGCAGCTGCAAAACGTTTGTCTGCAAATGTTCTGAATATCGATATTGCACGTTCAAGTACCTCTAAAGGCGAAACCTTGCGTGATACGCTTTGGAATTTAGAAGCGATGGCTGCGGATATTTTCGTAGTTCGTCATTCATCTTCTGGGGCAGCGCATTTTATTGCCAAAGATGTTTGTCCTAAAGTTGCAATTATCAATGCAGGGGATGGACGCCACGCGCATCCGACTCAAGCAATGTTAGACATGTTGACCATTCGCCGTGAAACCAAGAAGCCATTTGAAGACTTAACTGTGGCGATTATTGGTGATATCAAACATTCACGTGTAGCACGTTCCAATGTGGCTGCTTTACAAACATTAGGTTGCAAAGATATTCGCGTGATTGCACCAAATACGCTGTTACCAGTTGGTTTTAATGAATATGGGGAAAATGTACGCCTATTTAATAAAATGGATGCAGGCGTGACAGACTGTGATGTGATTATTGCATTGCGAATTCAAAATGAGCGTATTGATTCACCTGCATTATCTTCACAATCTGAATTTTACAAAATGTATGGTCTAAATAAAGAGCGCTTAGCACTCGCTAAACCTGATTGTATCGTTATGCATCCTGGTCCAATGAACCGTGGTGTTGAAATTGATTCAAGCGTTGCCGATGGTGATCAATCTGTCATTTTGAAGCAAGTCACTAATGGGATTGCGGTTCGTATGGCAGTGTTGGCACTTGCGATGCAAGGGCAGTTACAAGAACAAGGTTTAATTGAAGCGATTGCACTTTAAAGGATAGATCACATGAGTATTGTAAAAATTGAAAATGTCCGTGTGCTCGATCCAATTCAAAAAACTGATCAAGTTCAAACGGTTTATATTAAGAATGGTAAATTGGTTGATAGCGCAGATCCAGTTGATGAAACGATTGACGGTCAAGGTAAATGGTTAATGCCAACCATGGTTGACTTGTGCGCACGCTTACGTGAGCCAGGGCAACAACAACATGGGACATTAAAGTCAGAAGGTAAAGCTGCACGTGCGAATGGTATTTTGCATGTTATTACTCCACCAGACTCAAAACCAATCGTACAAGATAATGGCGCACTTATTCATGGTCTTATTGAAAAGGCACAATTAGATGGTGGTATTTATCTACATATTATCGGCGCACAAACTCAAGGTTTGAATGGGAAGCAGCCGGCTAATATGGCAGGTTTAAAGAAAGGTGGTTGTACTGCTGTCTCTAATGCCAATGCAGCATTTGAAAATGATGATGTTGTGATTCGTACTCTTGAGTATGCTGCTGGTTTGGATTTGACTGTAGTCTTTTATGCTGAAGAGCCACAGCTTGCAAAAGATGGTTGTGCACACGAAGGTTTTATCGCTTCTCGTCAAGGCTTACCAATGATTCCTGCGATTGCGGAAACAGTTGCAATTGCTAAATACCTTTTGATGATTGAAGCAACAGGCGTGAAAGCACATTTTGGTTTGTTGTCTTGTGGTGCGTCAGTTGATTTGATTCGTGCAGCTAAAGCCAAAGGTTTACCAGTCACTGCGGATGTTGCGATGCACCAATTACATTTGACTGAACAACTCACTGATGGTTTTAACTCACTTGCGCATGTTCGCCCACCATTACGTTCTGAGCAAGATAAAGCATTGTTACGTCAAGGTGTGAAAGAAGGCGTGATAGATGCAATTTGTACTCATCATGAACCATTAAGTAGTTCAGCAAAAATGGCGCCTTTTGCAGAAACGCAACCGGGAATAACGGCTTTTGATACTTATGTAGCTTTGGGTGTGCAACTGATTCAAGAAAGTCTGTTTGAACCATTAGAATGGGTTGAAAAAGTGACTTCAATTCCCGCACAAGTTGCAAATATGACTGAACGTTGGCAGCAAGAAGCAGGTTGGGTGTTGGTTGATCCAGAACTAGAGTGGGTAGTATCAAAAGAGACAATTTTATCTCAAGGTAAAAATACACCTTTGCTAGGCCAGACCTTGAAAGGTAAAGCAGTACAGACATTCATCTAAACTTTGTTTCTGAGCAGAATAGGTTTTGTGATTTATTCTGCTTAACTTTTTAGTAAGTTAATTCATTATTAGAAATTTTCCGTAAATAATTTAATAATGGATAGGTTTGCTTGTATATAGGCCGAATAAAAATGAGAATTACATTTATTGGTGCAGGGCGCGTTGCTTATCATTTAGCAAAAGTACTACATCCTGATCACCAGATTGTACAAGTTTTTAGTCGTGATTTAGAAAAAGCAAATCGTTTAGCATCTTTAGTTGAAGCTATTGGGATTAATCATTTTGATCAATTAAACCCCAATATTGATCTCGTTATTATTGCTATATCAGATCAATCCATAGCTGATGTTATTAAGAAAATTAATCATTATTTGCAGCAAGCATTAATTGTTCATACCTCAGGAAGTACCAGTTTAGAGGTGCTTTCAACAGTACATGAGAGATCTGGCGTATTTTATCCCTTACAAACTTTTAGTCATGAGCGTGCGATTGATTGGGCAGAAACACCTATGTTTGTCGAGGCAGTTCGACACAATGACTTGGAGTTACTCGCTTCATTAGCGCATAGTCTGACTCATAAGGTTTATCAATATAGTTCTCAACAACGCCAGACATTACACATGGCTGCTGTTTTTGCATGTAATTTTACTAACTATTGTTATGATCTTTCTAAACAAATTGTTGATGAGCAACAGGTTGATTTTTCTTTACTTTATCCATTGATTTTAGAAACTGCTCAAAAAGCAACGATCAATAATCCTAAAGAAATGCAAACAGGTCCTGCAATGCGTGGTGATGAAAATATTTTAAAAATGCATCAACAATTATTAGAAAAGAATTCAGGAAGCGATCTTGTTGATGTTTATAAACTTTTAAGTGAAAGTATTATGAAACGACATTTACACGAAAAATAGTGATAGAGAAACCATTTCATTTTATTTGTGATGGACAAAATTTGAATTATTTTTAATATCAAGAAATGTTAGAACATCATGTATTTGTATTCTAGAAAATCGAGCTATTATCTGTAAATACATTGAGCTGATACAATGTTTTAAATATCAGCTTAGAAAGAGTGTAAGTATGCCTTAAGCTTAATCAAATTTTCTGTTTAAAACGATGTTTACATTTGAGGCAAAGATAGTCTTGGAAAATATTCTTGTCGATCGCCACACCTGCTTTTTTCCCAAAAATATTACCCACGATTCCTCCAGTAATACCGACACTAATTGCACCTACAAATGTTCCGATAGTCCCACCCACAATTACGCCTAATGGGCCTGCTACAGTACCAATCGTTGCACCAACTGATGCACCTGTTGCAGCTCCACCCACTGTTCCAGCAGTAGTTCCAGCCGCAGTCATTAGAACTCCGCCTGTTGTTTTTAGTAATTTGTTGTGATCACGTACTTCGATTTCTGTAGAACCACATTTGGGGCATTGCAGTGTTTTTTCCATAAAACCAACCTATCTTCATCATTGAGTTAAATCATACAGTGAATAGCACTCATTGTTTATGAAATGATAATTTATTAATGGTATATAAAAATTATCTATCTCTCATTTTAGCTAAATATGAGTAAAAAATATTTATAGATCATGTAAATAGAAGAGCTTAAATTTGATCAGAATTGATTCTATAAAGTGAGTTCGATAATAACGGTTTTAGAGATATAGTTTTTATCGTCTATGGACACCAGAGAGCATTCAGTTTTTTGTTCTTTTAAGATTTAAAAAATTAATATGAGTAAGCCAATATGAGATAAATAGCATTAAATAAATAATATTTAATGCTATTCGTATTTGAAATTTTACGAGTTACTACTTAATTTTTTTAAAAATAAAGTCATTGATTTTGTGACCAGATTCAAGTCCGCGACGCTCAAATTTGGTTACTGGACGCCATTCAGGGCGAGGGTAACTATTACCTTTACCTGCTAAATTTTCCATATCTGGACGATTATCTAAAATATCAAGCATCCATTCAGCGTATGGCTCCCAATCAGTAGCAGCATGGAAGGTACCTCCAAGCTCTAACTTCTGTTCAACCAGTTGCATACGTTCATGAATGACAAAGCGGCGTTTAAAGTGGCGCTTCTTCTGCCATGGATCTGGGAAGTACAATTGCACACAGTTAATGCTGTTGTCAGGCATTTCACGTAATACTTGAATCGCATCTGCATCAAGTACAAATAAGTTTTTCAAGCCAGCCATACCAGCTTCATACACGCATTGTGCAATTCCTGGTACATGTACTTCGATTCCGACAAAATTACGTTCAGGGTTGGCTTTTGCCATGAGTACCAAAGAACGCCCCATACCAAAGCCAATCTCAACAGTTAAAGGTCGTTCAGGATGTTCAAAGTGTTGACGTAAATCACCAACTGGGTATTCCAAAATTAAATCACGATAATCTTCTAAAGCAGTCCGTTGTGATGTATTAAGCGGAGCTGAACGACGCATAAACGTCACAATTTCACGGTGCTCAGGCAAATTGTCGAGTTCCGTAATTTGCGTTTCTAACTGATCGTTTGACATGATTCTGGAGATATAAATATAGAAATGCCGTATTTTAAGTGTTCATCAGGTCAAGTCAAATCTTTAAATGATTTTATTTGATCATTTGTTTTTCCAAACGATCAAAAACTTGTAAAAAAATCTTCATGTTGTTGTCACAGAGATTGAATAGCCTAATGTCGATTTAAACATTAAGTAAAAATTTATGAAAAATTTTAAATTCCATTCGATTGCAATTTGTTTAGGCTTATTAGGGGCTTCTTCGGTATTTTCTGTGGCAAATGCCCAGTTGATGTTTAGCCAATATATTGATGGTAGTAATAATAAAAAAGGATTAGAAATTTATAATCCAGATCAAACAGCCGTTGATTTAGCTGATTATGAGATTCAACAGTTTAATAATGGTGGTACATCTAAGTCATTTGTCTATTCTTTAGTCGGAAACCTTGCGAGTAAGGGGCGCTTTTTAGTTGGACATACTGCCTTACAAACTGAGTTAGGGGATAAGGTCAATCAAGTCGCTGCACTTTCGTTTAATGGTGATGATGCCATTTTATTGGTTTATAAAGGCAAAGTGGTAGATCGTTTTGGAAGATTGGGTGAGCAACCAGCTTCTGGTGGTTGGGGCACAACAACAATCAGTAAAGCGAATAGTTTTACTCGCTTGCAAACGGTAAATCCTGTAACTGAGGTTGATCCTAAAACCATATTTGAGCTTGATAATTCTTGGCGTGCATGGAAGGATCGTAATGATTTTTCAAATCTAACAGGCTCAACAACACCTCCTATTACTGAAATAGTCAGTTGCTCAAGTACGGAAACCGCGATTGCAGATTTAAATAATAAAGCAACGCAAGGGCAAAACTATACACTCCGTGGTGTGATCACTGCTGATTATCGTTATGAAAATGGTTTCTCTGGTTTCTATATTCAAACTGTTGATAGCAAAGCTAAACCAAACGCGAGTAATGCGATTTTTGTTTATATTCCAGCGAGTAGCTCTGTTAAAGGCGGGCAAGTTGGGGATGAAGTGATCTTACGAGGACGTTTGACTGCGTATCAAAACCAATTACAGATTGATCAATTACAGCAAGATATTTTGACCTGTAATAGCAATATGGCAAGTCAGGTACAGCCAAAAAGTGTTGATTTACCGTTTAATAGTTTGACTGAATTAACTGCAAATTCACCGCAACTTTATCAAGGGATGTTGGTAAAACTACCACAAACTTTAACCATCAGTGAAAATTATAATTATGGTCGCTTTGGTGAGCTGTCACTGAGTAAGGAGCGATTATTTATTCCAACAAATTTATATCCACCTTTATCTGCTGAGGCAAAAGCATTAGCACAGAAAAACTTATTATCGAAGATTATTTTAGATGATGGTTATAACAATCAAAACAGAACGCCTTGGTTGCCGCAGAGCTTCAGTGCAACAAATAGTTTGCGCTCTGGTGATCAACTTAAGAGCATTGAAGGGATTTTAGAATATCGTTTTAATGGTTGGCGCATTCAGCCTATTCAGGGGCGTAATCTCCCAGAATTGGTCGCTAAAACACCGTCAAGACCAAATGTCGCCACTAAAGATACGCGGTTGATTCGTGCAGCAGCATTTAATGTCTTAAATTATGACAATGGCAAAACAGGATTTCCTACTGAGCGTGGTGCATCTAGTCAATCTGAATTTGATAAACAGCATCTGAAAATTATTAAAGCTTTAAAAGCAATTGATGCGGATGTATACGGTTTGATGGAAATTACAAACAATGGCTATGATAAAAATAGTGCAATTGCATATTTAACCCAAGCTTTAGGCGCTGATTGGAAATATGTAGTTCCTGAAAATCAGGATCGTTTAGGAACAGATGTGATTGCTGTTGCCATTATTTATAACAGTAAACGTGTAAAACCTGTGAACAAGCCAGTTGTACTTGATTTAGGTGATAAGAATAGATCGACGATTGCGCAAACTTTCCAACCGATTTCTGGAAAGCAAATGTTCACGATTATTCCTAATCACTTGAAATCTAAAGGATGTACAGGTGTTGATACGAATACAACAGACGCTGATCAAAAAGATGGGCAAGGTTGTTGGAACCCGACACGTGTGAAAGCTGTTGAACAACTCGTTCAATGGATGGTAAAAAATCCAACTCAAGTAGAAAAGCCAAACATCTTAGTTTTGGGGGATATGAATAGTTATGCCAAAGAAGATCCGATTCAGGTGTTTGAAAAGGCAAATTACAAAGTTCTATTAAATGACAAAGTTGTAGGGCAAGGTGAGCAGGCTTATAGCTATGTATTTGGTGTATCAAGTAATGCGGAAGGCTATGGTGGCGCAGGCAATTTAGATCACGCAATTGCAGATGCAAATTTATATAGTAAAGTAAAAAAAGCATTTACTTGGCATATCAATGCAGATGAACCAACAGTCTTAGATTACAACGAAGAATATAAAACCGATGCACAAAAAGCATTATTTTTCTCAGAAGATGCTTATCGCTCTTCAGATCATGATCCTGTAATTGTTGATTTTGATATGAGTGATGCAGAGAATAAACCCTCACCGTCAAATACTTCATCGGGGAGTTTTGGATGGTTATCGATCTTAGGTCTTTTGGGTCTTGCAAGTTTTTCCAAGCGCTCAAGAAAAGATAAAGTGTGATCTATGCAAAAAGAGGAGGATAGAAGTAATCTATTCTCCTCAAAAAAAAAATGATCTATTTGAGCAGGATATATACGATGATAATAAAAAGTTGACATAAGACTACTTGCAAAATCATGTAATTTCACTAATAGTCAGATCATTCAGTATTTTTTACTTTTTTTGACAAATTTGTGGAAACACATTTTGCAAATTAAAGTAAAGCATTTTAGAACATAAGAGTTAGATAACAAGGATCAATTATGAAGTTGTATTATTCACCTGGTGCTTGCTCATTGGCAGCACATATTATTTTAAATGAAATAAATGTAGATTTTGATTTAGAACGCGTTGATCTAAAAACACATAAAACCTCGAAAGGGGTAGATTATTATGAAATTAACCCGAAAGGTTATGTTCCAGCTTTAGAGATTAATCCTGGTTTAATCTTAACTGAGAACGTTGCAATTTTACCGTTTCTGGCACAACACGATCCTAAACAGGATTTAATTCCACCATCGGGCATGGGGCGTGCCAAAGTCCTTGAATGGTTAGGTTATTTAAATTCTGAGTTACATGATGCTTATGCAGTTTTCTTTAGTGGTAAGTTAACTGATGATGAAAAAACCAAAGCGTATGCTGAAGTAGATCGTTTACTGAAATATATCGACAATTATTTAGCTGAATCAGAATATGATTATTTAGTGGATGATAATTTTGGTCCAGCAGATGCGTATTTATTTGTACTTACAAATTGGTCAAATCATATTGAACACGATTTAACACCATATATTCATATTATCGCTTTGCGTAATAAAGTAGCTGAACGTCAGTCGGTACAAATTGCAATGCGTGATGAAGGATTACTCGGTTAGTTTTCTTTGCATTAAAAAAGCCTCTGTGATCAGAGGCTTTTTTATAATCAAAAGATTATTGTTGAGCTTTTTGTTTTACATCTGCAGCGCCGTTTTCAACTGCACCAGCAACTTTAGCAGTTGCATCACGTGCAGCGGCTTCAGTTTTTGCAGCAGCTTCAGCAGTTGCTGTCGCAGTATGATCAGCAGCAGCATCAATTTGATCAGCAGCAGTATCTACCGCAGTAGCAACATTGCTCGCAGCAGAATCAGCAGCATTTTTTACATCAGCACTCGCTTGATCAGCGGCATGTTCTAAGTGTTCGCCAGTAGTTGCCCCAGTTTCAGGCGCTTTATCTTTATTACAGCCTACAAGTGCAACAGTAGCAGCGAGACCTAATGCAACAAGTAATTTATTCATTTTCATGTTTCCTTTTCTTTGTGGCATCCAATAGGTATGGATAGCGAAAATATAAACATAAACTGTATGAATAATAAAGTTGAAAATTTGTTGATAACTTGTAAAAACACGCACTTACATTTTTGAAATGTAAATGCGTGCATATGTTTTTAGATTATTTTAAACACCAGAACGGATCATATAATCAAAAGCTGATAAAGACGCTTTTGCACCTTCACCTGTCGCAATAATGATTTGCTTGTACGGTACTGTGGTACAGTCACCCGCAGCAAATACACCTTTGACATTGGTTTCATTTCGATCATTGATCATGATCTCACCACGACTGCTGAGTTCAACCGCACTGTTCTTCAAGAAATCCGTGTTTGGCAATAAACCAATCTGCACAAAGATTCCTGCGAGTTCAACTGTATGTTCAACATCAGTCGCACGATCTTTGTATTTCAATGCCGTGACTTGTGAGCCATCTCCGACCACTTCAGTACTGAGCGCATTCAAAATCACAGTGGTATTCGGCAAGCTATTTAACTTGTCTTGCAACACTTGATCTGCACGAAGCTTAGTATCAAACTCAACCAACGTCACATGCTCAACAATTCCTGCAAGGTCAATCGCTGCTTCTACACCAGAGTTACCACCACCAATCACCGCAACACGTTTGCCTTTGAATAATGGGCCATCACAGTGTGGGCAATATGCAACACCACGGGTACGGTATTCTGCTTCACCCGGTACATTCATTTCTCTCCAACGTGCGCCTGTTGAAAGAATAATGGTTTTCGATTCAAGCTTAGCCCCATTTTCCAATTCAACTTCAACCAGACCATTGGCTGTCTGATCTGCACCTGTGATCTTGCTGACACGTTGCAAATTCATGATGTCCACACCGTACTCACGTACGTGTGCTTCCATATCTTGAGCAAACTTTGGACCTACGGTTTTTTGAATCGTGGTGAAGTTTTCAATGTCCATGGTATCCATGACCTGACCACCAAAACGTTCAGCCACGATACCTGTTTTAATACCTTTACGCGCTGCATAGATCGCCGCTGTACCACCTGCAGGACCACCACCAATCACCAATACATCAAAAGCATCTTTGGCATTGAGTGCTGCGGCATCTTTCTCAGCTGAGTTGGTATCTAGCTTCGCCACGATTTCTTCCAAAGTCATACGACCTTGTCCAATATGTTCATTGTCTTGAAATACCATCGGTACAGCTAAGATTTTGCGTTCTTCAACTTCTTCTTGGAAGAAACCACCATCAATCATGGTCGCAGTTGCATTCGGGTTATAGATTGCAATCAAGTTGAGTGCTTGAACCACATCTGGACAGTTATGGCAGCTCAATGAGACAAACACATCAAAGTTTGCTTTTAAGTTTAAGCTTTTGATCTGGTTCAATACTTCATCAGAGACTTTTGGTGCATAACCCGATACTTGTAATAAAGCCAAGATCAAAGAGGTAAACTCATGTCCCATCGGTAAGCCAGCAAAGAACACACGTGGTTGTTCACCTGCTTTAGCCACACCAAAACTCGGACGGCGAGCATTTGAACCGTCAAAACGCGCCGTAACTTGGTCAGAAAGTTCCGCAATTTCAGTCACGAGTTCTTTGATTTTTGCAGCTTTGTCTGATTCATCTAGAGCTGCAACTAACTCAATTGGACTTTCTAAACGTTCTAAGTAAGCTTTTAATTGCGTTTTAATATTTTGATCTAACATGTATTTCTCCAAATTCTAAGCAGTTCAAATCAGCTAAATTCATTCAATGAAGCTATAGTACGCAAAATATATAAATAGGTAAAACAGTATGTTTTTATAAATTTAATCGGATTTTTGAATTTTAATATATATTTGTGGAACTTTTGTGCGTACATGAGCATAAAAATTTGAATCAAATAAAACTTGTTATATAACTGCAATTATTTCATGGCATATATAAGGAAGCAGCAAATGGTATTACAACGTGGTATTTATCAACACTACAAGGGTCAAATTTATCAGGTATTTAATGTTGCTCGACATAGTGAAACTGAGGAGCAACTTGTTGTATATCAATGTTTATATGGTGATTATTCAATGTGGGTGCGTCCATTATCAATGTTTGTTGAAACAGTTGAACTTGAGGATGGGCAAGTTATTCCACGTTTTAAATTAATACAAGCGACTTAAATTTGAACTTTTGCTTTTGAGCATTACGGAGACAAGACATGACGAGCACCGTTTTTTTACAACGTATTGCTGATTTATATGATGAATTTAAGCAACATGATGCTCGGCAGTCTGATCGTTTAAGACGTTACCGAAATATTGAAGCAGAATCTGCTAAGTTGCTTGGGATGTTAGTACGTACTCAGCAATCAAAGCAGATTCTAGAAATTGGAACATCGACGGGATATTCAACCTTATGGTTGGCTGAGGCTGCAAAATCGGTCGGAGGTAAAGTTCAAACCCTAGAGATCAATGCTTTCCGAAGTGCTCAAGCTAAAAAATATGCTGAAGAATTTGGATTAGAAAATTTTATTGATTTTTGGGTGGGCGATGCCTCAGATTATTTGGCACAAGCGACTGAATCCTATGATCTAATTTTATTAGATGCAGAGCGTGGCTGCTATGTGAGTTACTGGAATGATTTAAAACGTCTATTGCAGTTATCGGGTAATACTTTGATCGTTGATAATGTGATTTCGCATGCTGCTGAGGTCAAAGATTTTCTTGAGTTGATTAAAGCAGATGAAAATTATATGAGCACTATTTTACCTGTAGGTGCAGGTTTATGTCTGGTTGTCTTGAAGTAGATACCTTTGATTTTGATGTTTTAAGCGATAGCTCTGCGGACTACAACCTAATACTTTGTTAAATGCACGGGTAAAGTTGGCAGGGTTCGAATAGCCTAATTCGTAAGCAATATGGGTGATGGTAAAATTTGAATTTTCTAATAAATCAATTGCTCGCTCAGTACTAATTTTTTGTTTCAAAGCTTGAAATTCAACTCCTTGTTGCTGCAAATAGCGTTGTAAAGTTTTGGTGGAAATATTTAGAACTTTAGCGCATTCGGTTAATGTTGGAATCTGATTGGCTTGTCTTAACATCATGCTGACCCATTCAACAATTTCACCTTGATGATAAATCTTCTGAATCTGTTCCTGACAACGTTGTTCAACCACTTTTAAGCTATGAGCATCCGCCAAAGGTAAGGGTAGTGCCAGCTGTTGTTGATCAATCACAACACGTATACCTGATATCCATGTGTAATTAAAATGAAAATTTGCTTTAACGAGATGTATATAGCGTTCAGCATAAGCAGGCTCGGGTATACTTAAATAAATTTGATAACGTTGCAATTGTTGCCCTGCAAGTTCTAATAAGCTGTAATAAAATCCAACAGCAATTGCTTCAATATGAAATGCTAAACATTGCTTATTCATTTGCAAGATTGGTTCAAGTAATAACTCAACCTTATTTTGATTAGTTGGAAATTGAATCGATAGCTTAAAGCTCGGCATAATTAGCCGAAAATATTGTGCGATTAATCTCAATGCATGTTCTAAATTTGGACTGGTCATTAATGCATATCCAACCAAACTATGAGAACTGAGTTTTAGATTTTTACCGAGTTCAAAAGCCAAATCTTCTGTATTAGGTAGGCTCAGGCCAAGTGCAATAAATTGTTCAATTTGTTGAATTGATAAAAGCTCAGTTTTAGAAAGTTCGTTATGAAATGCGTTTAATACCTCGTTATCATATTGATGAGTGCCAATCAGAATTTCGATCAACCGCAAATAATAACGAGACGGAATAACAGGGATTTGCTGTTTTTGCACAATAAAAATCCAGTAAAGTCTTAAAATGATAATATCAAGTCTTAAAATGATAATATAGAGTGACTGCAAAAGAACACAATCAATTCAAGCAAAACATTTTGTGTTTGATTGAGGAATTTCTAATGAATATGCATACTAAACTGGATGTAGAGCAAGCAACAACAACTTTTAAAGATAAAAAACGTCATTTGTGGTTATTGGGTTTGGCAGTACCGACTATTGCAATGAGTGGTTTAGCGGGTTATCAATTTGGACCGAAAAAAACCAAAAAATTCTTTGCCTCTTTTGGTCCATTATTTATTCATGGTGTTATTCCTGCATTGGATAAGTTAATTGGTGAGGACACAGAAAATCCACCACTTGATGCGATTGCAGATTTAGAAGCTGATCCATATTACGCACGAATTGTTAAACTTTTTATTCCATTGCAATATGCGACCAATATTTACGGCACTTATTTGGCAAGTCGTAAAGGTACATCACTTGCAGATCAAGCGTTATTGGGTACATTGGTGGGAATGGTGAATGGTATTGCCATCAATACGGCGCATGAATTGAGCCATAAAAGTGGTCGTCTCGAACATTATTTATCACATTTGGCATTAGCTCCATCGGGCTATAATCATTTCCGTATTGAGCATCCATATGGTCATCACCGCCGTGTTGCAACGCCAGAAGATCCAGCATCATCTCGACTTGGTGAAACTTTTTGGAAATTTTTACCTCGTACAGTGATTGGTAGCTTTAAATCTGCGATCGAAATTGAGAAAAATCGTTTAGAGCGTAAAAAATTGCCATTCTTCTGTAAAGAGAATGAATTGATTCATGGTTGGGCGATGTCTGCTGTGTATCATGCTGCTATGTTTAGCAAATTTGGAGTGCGTTCAGTACCGTTCCAAGTGACACAGGCTGCCTATGCGATTACTTTGTTTGAATCAGTGAATTATATTGAGCATTATGGTTTAAAACGTGAAAAGAAAGCCAATGGTCAATATGAGCGTACTTTACCTGAGCATAGTTGGAATAATAACAATGTAGTGACTAACTTGTTCTTGTATCAATTACAGCGTCACTCAGATCATCATGCAAATCCAACACGTAGCTTCCAAACTCTACGTCATTTTGAAGATGCGCCGCAGTTACCAGCTGGATATGGAGCGATGATTTTACCAGCCTTTATTCCTTCATGGTGGTCAAAAATTATGGATGATCGAGTTGTAGAGCATTACAAAGGCAATATAGAGAAAATTAATATTCATCCAGACGCGAAAGAAAAAATATTAGAGAAATATGCTGAACAAGTTGAAGTCGAAGCTGCTTAATAAATTTAAATAAAAAACCAGCCTTAATATAGGCTGGTTTTTTATTTATGAGGCTAAAAGATAAAGTCGTTTAAAATGAAGATCAAACTCAAGGTATTTATGGACAAAAGCAGTCTTATCGGTTGTGCGTAGCAAATTGTCATACACAAATTCTGGAACAGGGTGATAAAGCTCAGCTGTGCCATTGCTGTAAAAAATTTTTAAATAGCGTGAAGAAATATCATATTTCCAAGAGGTTACAACAACAGTTTTTTCCATATATTTGCCTCCATTTTAGTTTGATCATTTAGTACATACAAAAAACTCTTTATGTTTCATAATTTGACATTACTCCATGTAATGCAGGCTGACAATTGATAAATGAATTTCGCTATAAAATTATAAGTATAAGAATTGTAAAAAATTTACTATTGAATTGAGATCGACGTATCGTAAAAAGTGACCAAATGACAAATAAAAAGAAACCACTCTTTTTAGAGTGGTTTCTTTTCAACATTGTTAAATCTAAAAATTAGATTTTACCAACGAGGTCGATCGATGGAGCAAGAGTCGCTTCACCTTCTTTCCATTTAGCAGGGCAAACTTCGCCTGGGTGGCTTGCTACGAATTGAGCAGCTTTAAGCTTACGTAAAGTTTCTGAAACATCACGTGCAATTGCATTGTCATGAATTTCAGCAGTTTTAATTACGCCTTCTGGGTTGATGATGAACGTACCACGTAAAGCTAAACCAGCTTCTTCGATATGCACATCAAAAGCACGTGTTAATTGATGTGTAGGATCGCCAACTAATGGGAATTGAGCTTTACCTACAGCAGGAGAAGTTTCGTGCCAAACTTTGTGAGAGAAATGAGTATCAGTTGTTACGATATAAACTTCTGCACCAGCTTTTTTGAATTCTTCGTAGTTCTCAGCAGCATCTTCAACTTCAGTAGGACAGTTGAAAGTAAATGCAGCAGGCATAAAAATAAGAACAGACCATTTGCCTTTAAGATCAGCGTCAGTTACTTGAATGAATTCACCGTTACGGAATGCATCAGCTTTAAATGGTTTAACTTCAGTATTAATTAAGCTCATCATTGTCTCCATGATTGAGGTTTTATTGAGAGGCTAATGCCTTACTTGTTTACGAGGTCAAGAATAAATAATTTTTAGTTATTGGGGAAATAGTATTTTTACATGACTAAAATCGGAAAATTGAATAAATCAATATAAAACGATTTTCACCCTAAGATATAAGCCTATTTGACTCCAACAAGATGAAGTAAATATGACGAATACCTAAAACTAACTTGCATAACAACATGCAGTCGATAGTATTAAAATTCAAGGGTAAAATTGAAAAAATCTAAAAAATATAGAGAAAACCACGATATAGATTTAAGCACAGGATAATTGTATGCGATGTTTTTATCGAGCTGAGAGCTTATATTGTTTGTTTTCTGAGCTTGTGTTAAATATTTGATCACTTTAGAATCCGCTAAATTTGATGAATGCTCAAATTTTTTATTTGAGAAAAACGAAAATTTTACCTCAGAAATTTACGTTCTCGGGTATACAGTGAAATTTATAAAAAATGACTGATCAATTAAGACAAAAATTCGAAAATTTAGAGTTGAATGCAGGCTTAGGTAAAATTAGTGCTTTTATTTCAATCTCCTTGGGCTTGTTAGCTATTTTTGGGGCTTTGTGTTTTATGTTTCCGTCAGTACTGACTATGCCTGAACTACGTCCTGTTTATGCCAAACATTATGATGTTTTTTATTTCAGTTTGATGTTTGGTATTACGCTGAGTGCTGGTTTTGGGATTTTTAGTGCGTTATTTCGACAAAATCGTTATGGTTTTTATGGCTTATGCTTTGCTGTAGTGGCAGCGGTTTTAGGCTGTGGGTTAATTAAAGCGCCAACGTTACCCAGCCTACCTTTTTATGCAGGTATTGATTATTTCATTTTAACACTAGTGCTCTTGGCTCTTATCTTCATTCCACTTGAGGGATTCTTTGCTAAAAATCCTGATCAAAAAATCTTAAGGGTAGGTTGGGTGACGGATATGAAATATTTCATGTTGAGTCATATCGGAATTCAATTGTTCACCTTTTTGACAGTAATGCCGATTCAATACTGGATTACCCACTTACCCAATAATCCAATCGTACCTTTTGTTCAAGCTCAGCCAATTTGGTTACAGTTTATTGAGTTATTGATTGTGGTTGATTTCGTCGTGTACTGGTTGCACCGAGCTATGCATGAAATAGATCTATTATGGCGTTTCCATGCGATACATCATTCCACCGAGTATATGGATTGGTTAGCATCTTCACGACTACATATCGTAGAAGTACTAATGACGCGGTTTATTGCCACCTTACCTATTTTCCTACTGGGCTTTCATACATCGGCTGTGTTTGCTTATCTTGTTTTTATTTCGTTTCATGCCATTTTTATTCATTCAAATGTACGTTTTCGTTTTCCATATTTGCGTTGGTTAATTGCAACTCCTGAGTTTCATCATTGGCACCATTCTTCAGAGAAGCCTGCGATTGATAAAAACTATGCTGCTTTTATTCCAATCTATGATGTGATCTTTAAAAGTGTATATATGCCAAATCATCTTGCGAGTGTTTACGGCACAGTTGGATATAAGATACCGAATAGTTTTGTTAAACAATTCACATGGCCATTTAAAAAGTATATAAAGCGTTTGCGTCAACATTTTGATCATTCATCTAAATCATAAGCATAAAGACACAACTGCATTAATATTCTGAACAGATTGATGCAGTTTCTTTGCATAGCATCGCTTTAAGGCGTAAAATAACTGATTATTTTTATTGTTAGGAAAGCTGTTCAGTGCAGAGTCATTTAAATGTAGATCAATGGGTTATGGCACGTGACCGCCACCGTTTAAATCGACTGCGCAAAGATAAAAAAACAGAAACAGCGGAAATAGAAAACCTTTTTCAACAGTCAAATGACAAAGTCAAACAACGCTTAGCGCGTATTCCCCAAATTAAACTCAATCAAGATTTACCTGTTACACAGTATGCAGATCGTTTGATTGCCGCAATACAAAAGCATCAAGTGATTATTGTGGCGGGTGAAACTGGTTCTGGTAAAACTACACAGCTTCCACAAATTGCTATGCTTGCTGGTCGTGGTCTCACTGGGATGATTGGGCATACTCAGCCGCGACGTTTAGCTGCTCGTAGTGTCTCGCAACGTATTGCAGAAGAAGTTGGGCAGAAACTAGGTGAGGCGATTGGCTTTAAAATCCGCTTTAATGAGCAGGGATCGCAAGATTCTATCGTACGTTTGATGACGGATGGTATTTTGCTGGCTGAGCTGACGAACGATCGCTTCCTTTCAAAATACGACACAATCATTATCGATGAAGCCCATGAGCGTTCACTGAATATCGATTTCATAATGGGTTATCTCAAACAGTTATTACCAAAGCGTCCTGATTTAAAAGTAATCGTGACCTCGGCGACTTTAGATGTAAATCGTTTTAGCCAATACTTTAATGATGCACCGATTTTTGAAGTAGAAGGGCGCAGCTTCCCTGTTGAAGTACGTTATCGTCCAATTTCGGAACTCAGTATTATTGGTAGTGATGATGATGAGTTTGATGATTTTGAAGAGAACTTACCACGTGCTGTTGTACAAGCGGTCGAAGAGTGTTTTGCTGATGCTGAGAGTAAAGGGCATCCAGAACATGCTGATATATTGATTTTTGCCAGTACAGAGCAAGAAATCCGTGAATTACAGGAAACGCTGCAAAAATATGGTCCTCGGCATACTGAAGTGTTGCCTTTATATGCACGTTTGGCACTCGCCGAGCAGCAAAAGATTTTCAGTCCAAGCGGTAAGGGTCGCCGTATCATTATTGCAACCAACGTTGCTGAAACAGCATTAACCGTTCCTAATATTCGTTATGTGATCGATAGCGGTTTTGCTCGTATTTCACGTTATAACTACCGTTCACGTGTGCAGCGCTTACCGATTGAAGCGATTTCACAGGCAGCAGCCAATCAGCGTAAAGGTCGTTGTGGTCGTATTGCTGCGGGTGTGTGTATTCGTCTATACAGTGAAGAAGATTTTTTAAGTCGTCCTGAGTTTACTGAACCAGAGATCAAACGAACGAACTTAGCTTCTGTTATTTTGCAGATGCAAAGTCTTGGTTTAGGTAGTTTAGAAGATTTTGACTTTATTGAGCCGCCTGATTTCCGTTTGGTTAATGATGGGCGCAAGCTCTTGATTGAGTTAGGTGCATTAAGCGAACGTAAAAATGATTTAACTAAAGTCGGTCAAATGATGGCACGTATGCCGATTGATCCACGATTAGCTCGTATGCTGATTGGTGGCGCTCATTTTGGTGTGCTGAAAGAAACTTTAATTATTGTCAGTGCCTTGGCGATTCAAGATCCACGAGAACGACCTGCTGATAAACAAATGCAGGCTGATCAGAAGCATTCTTTATTCAAAGAAGCAGATTCAGACTTTTTATTCTATTTAAAACTTTGGAATACGCTGCAAACCAGTCCTGATACGCAGTCTGAAAACAAGCGCCGTCAATTTGCGCGTCAACATTTTTTAAGTTGGTTACGTTTACGGGAATGGAAGCAAACCCATCAACAATTAGTTGAGTTGGCTGAAGGGTTAAAGCTAAGTTTTAATGAAAAGGCAGCCAATTATGAAAATTTACATCGTGCTTTGTTAACAGGTTTACTCTCATTTATCGCCAATAAAACCGATGAACGTAATACGTTTATGGCGGTACGTCAGCAGAAAGCCAAAGTATTTCCTGCCAGTACGCTGCATAAGACCAATAACGCTTGGGTGATGGCATTTGAGATGGTGGAAACCTCACAAGTGTATTTGCGGACTTTAGCCAAAATTGATCCCGAATGGATTCTGTTGGCAGCTCGTGATTTATTAAAATATCACTATTTCGAACCACATTGGTCGAAAAAAGCAGGCATTGTGAATGCTTACGCGCAAATCTCATTGTTTGGTTTAATTATTGAACCAAAACGTATGGTGAATTTTGAAAAAGTTGATCAAGCCGCGGCACATGAAATCTTTTTACGGGATGCCTTAACGACTGGTAATTTGGGTATTACGCCACCGTTTTTAAAGCATAATTTATTGAAGCTTGAAGAAGTTGAGCGTGTTGAAGATAAATTGCGTCGTCGTGATTTAGTGGTCGATGAAGAAACTATTTATCAATTTTATGCTGAAAAAGTGCCAGAGGAAATTGCTAGCCGCAGTAGTTTTGAAGATTGGCGTGCAACAGTAGAGCCAGATCATCCGCGTTATCTTTTTGTAGAAGACGATGCGTTATGGATGAATGATCGGCCAACTACACAGCAATTCCCAGATTATTTACATAATGGACAATTGCGTTTAGCTGCGAGTTATCGTTTTGATCCAAGCCATGATGAAGATGGTGCAACGGTTAAAATTCCTGTGCAGGCTTTGCCACAAGTAGATGAAAAGCAATGGTCATGGGGGATTCCTGGGTGGCGTCAGGATTTAATTGAGGCTTTGCTCAAGGCGTTGCCTAAAGACAAACGTCGTAATTTAGTCCCGATTCCAGATACTGCGAAAAAACTGATGCAAGGTGTTGATGCAGTACATTTACGTGAGCATCTGTTTAGTTACTTGGCTTTCGCTTTGCGTGGTGAGCAAATTACTGAAAAAGATTTTTCTTTTGAACGAATTGATCAATATCTTGTACCTTTTATTAAAGTTGTGGATGAAAAAGGCAAACTCATTGCGCAAGGACGTGATTTAGAAGAACTCAAAGCGCGTTGTCGTGTCGAAACTCATCGTCCTGTGAAGCAGCAAAAGGGTGAGTTCCAGACTTTCCCTGAAAATTTTGTATTTGAAGCGTCTCAAAAAGTCACGGGTGTGGTCGTAAAGCAATATCAGGCTTTGGTTCCAAGTAAATTTTTTGCTGAACTTGATGTTAAAGATGATTCGGGTGTGGTGATTCAAACCTTTAATGATCAAGATGAAGCAATTAAGCAACATCGTGAAGGTGTGATTCGTCTTTTACACATGCAATTGGGGGATTTAATTCGTCAATTGAAAAAGCAAATTTCCAAACCATTAGCTTTGGCGTATTCGCCTTTAGGCGATCGGGCGAAGTTGGAACAAATGCTGGTTTATGCAACTTTACAAGTTTCAATAAAAGCCTTGCCTAAAGATACAGGGGAATTTAATCAGCTAATGGCTGATGTAAAAAAGCAATTCTTGGCAGATGGTCAAAAAGTTTTAATTGATATTACTGAGATTTTTACTCAATGGCAGCAAATTCGTCGCGAGTTATTGGTTTTAGATCAGGATATCTTTGGTCGAAGTGTGGATGATATAGAAGACCAACTTGATTTAATGTCGTTGGCGAACTTTGTCTATAGTAAACCTGTTGAGATTTGGCAGGAATATCCACGGTTTTTAAAAGCATTGCTATTGCGTTTGGATCGTTTGCCAAATAATCTACAACGTGACCTCGCTGCAATTGACGATGTCGATCCATGGATGGACAAAGTATTTAAATTTAAAAATGATCCTAAAATCAAAGAATTGTATTTGATGTTGGAAGAACTTAGAATTTCCTTGTTTTCTCAACCGATGAAAACAAAGATGCCAATTTCACCAACTAGATTGCAAAAACTATGGGATCGATTAGCAATCGGTTAAACTGAGCAATAATGAAAGTTAGAAGCATTCTTTACAGGAGTTTTACATGGGCATTCGTATAACAGGTACAGGGTTATTTCACCCAACCGAATCTATTTCTAATGAAGAGTTGGTTGAAAGTTTAAATGCTTATGTAGAACAATTTAATCAAGAAAATGCTGAGCAAATTGCTGCTGGCGAGATTGAAGCATTACGTGGTTCAAGCCCAGAATTTATTGAAAAAGCTTCTGGCATCCAACGTCGTTATGTGGTCGAAAAATCGGGTATTCTTGATCCAAAGCGCTTACGTCCACGTTTACAAGAGCGTAGTAATGATGAACTTTCACTTCAAGCGGAGTGGGGCGTCATTGCTGCAAAACAAGCGATGGAAAATGCAGGTGTTTCCGCAGAAGACATTGATGTTGTCATCTTAGCTTGTTCAAATATGCAACGTGCCTACCCAGCGGTTGCAATTGAAATTCAGTCAGCTTTGGGCATCCAAGGTTATGCTTATGACATGAATGTGGCTTGTTCTGCTGCAACATTTGGTTTGAAGCAAGCCTATGATGCAGTGAAATGTGGCGCACGCCGTGTATTATTACTCAATGTTGAAATTACCTCAGGTCATTTAGACTACCGTACCCGTGATGCACACTTTATCTTTGGTGATGTTGCAACTGCATCAATCATTGAAGAAACTGAAACTAAGTCGGGTTATGAGATCTTAGATATTCATTTGTTTACCCAGTTCTCAAATAACATCCGTAATAACTTTGGTTTCTTAAACCGTAGTGAAGATGCGGTTGTAGACGACAAGTTATTCCGTCAAGACGGTCGTAAAGTTTTTAAAGAAGTTTGTCCACTGGTTGCAAAAATTATTACTGCACAGTTAGAAAAACTTGAATTAACTCCTGAGCAAGTTAAACGTTTCTGGTTACATCAAGCCAATGCAAATATGAATGAACTCATTTTAAAACTCGTTGTGGGTAAAGAAGCTGATTTAGAACGCGCACCCATTATTTTAGATGAGTTTGCCAATACATCTTCAGCAGGTGTAATTATTGCGATGCATCGTACAGGTGAGCAAGTCAATAATGGCGAATATGCGGTGATCTCTTCATTTGGTGCGGGTTATTCTGTAGGTTCAATTATTGTACAAAAGCATATTGCTTGATTATCTGAATTTAAAAAACCGCATCATTTGATGCGGTTTTTTATTATTTATTTGAATAAGATTGCTAAATCGATTACAGGTGGAGTGCTATTACTCCCTATAGTTGAGGCATTTAGATTAGGTGTTCCATCCACATTAATTGCTAAACGTGCTCTTGGAGTTGTAATTGTAGTATCACTATTTAGATCAACACGATATAACACTGAAGGTCCAGAAGCACCTGAGACTGCTGCTAAAGCTAAGCCATTATCACCACCCGCAATATCAAAACCATTATCCATGCCTAGGTTGATTCCTAAGTTGCCGATGAGATTTAAAGTGCCATTGTTTGGAGGATTTTGCTTGGTTAAGGTATTGCCTGTTTGATTTAAATCAAATAGTTCAGTAGCAAGTGTTGAAACTGGTGTGGCAAAACTATTGGTATATGCTGCTGCAGTGACTTTAGCATCAGCAATTCCGCCAATATTCATATCCTTAGATGTTTCACCTGTATCTACGTTAATTCTTAGATTTTGTCCAGAATCACTGATGACTCTTAGTCTGTCCGCAGTAGGATTAAAGTCAACGGCAAAACTTGTTCCATCTAATGTTGTGAAACTACTGCCCATCGCAGGTTTAAGTGAAGTGATCAGGTTAGCCATTCCTGTATCTGTATTTATAGTATACAAGTTTGCTTTATTGGTAAGACCATAAAGTTTTCCAGAGTTGGTCGTAGTGGTTCTGAGTCTGTAATCAATTCCAATAAATTTCTCATCAACGAGTAAACCTGTGATGGTTTTCTCCATAACCGCATTTGGATTATTTAAAGCAAAATTCAATAATTTATTATTGGCGGTCAATCCATAAGCTTGAGCGGTGGCATCACTTGCTCTTTTTAATGCGATACCGCGAATTCCCATGCTATTAAAGTTACTATTTAGGTCACTAGATGCAAAAATGGCATCATTGCTTGTTCCAACATTTGCTAGATTGAGTTGAAAGAATTTATAAGCACCAGTATTGAGTTTTAGCGCTGCGAAGCCGACGTTACTCACAGGATCGATGTCAAATCCACCACCGCCGTTAGTGTTTATATCTGTTCCCAACGCAGCTGAAAGTCCCAGTGTTCCAGCATTCGCATTTTGGATATAAATTCGATCACTATTTTGATCAATACTATAGAGTTTGGTTGATCCAGTTCCTGCAAATGCATTGGTATATGCACCAGCGACAATTGTAGGGTTGCTTTCTGATAATTTGATAGAGCCATCTGTAATCGTGGCGCCAGTATCCACATTAATTCGAAGGTTTTGTCCCGTATTTGTAATAACCCTCAAACGATCTGCAACTGGATTGAAGTTGACAGTAATCAGATTTGCATCGCCTAAAATCTTAGTAAATGCTGCATTTCCATCAGTCGTATCAGTAGGGTCAGCCATTAATTTTTTTATAAAAGTGGCTAAACCAGTTGCAGGATTCAAAGTGTAGATATTACCTAATAATCCCACCGCATAAAGTTTCCCATCTTTCGGACGATAATCTATTCCAACGAGCTCATCATCTGTTTGTAGACCTGTAATTTTAAGATTTGACACGATTTTATTTGGCATCATTCGGTCTATTGAACTGATCATACCGTTGTTTGTTAAGATTAATGTGTCACCTGTATTAGTATTTGTAGTTTCTGTATCGTTGTTAGAATCATTATTACAACCCAATAATATTAGGCTACCCAGAGTTGCTGCGGTCAAAGTTAATGCTCGTTTATTCATAGTCGTTTATCCTGATACATATTTTGGTTATAAGAAGCTTTTGAGAAGTATTCCCTGTTATTTATTAACTGCGAGCTTCTTGTTATTGGATTGCTGTAATGGGTCTAGCCTTAGAAAAAGATTTCGACTTTTATTTTTAAATGAATAATTTAAAAATCTTATATTTACTTTTGTTAGATTAAGTGGGGCAAGGTCGAAAGTAAACTAATGTTTTTAAGTGTTTTTTTCGTATTTGAGTTTTGAGTTGTAATTATTCACACTAACTTCACGGCAGCTAAGAAACTCTAAATTATTAAAGTAATTGTTGTGATAAAAAATATAATGTTTAAAACCAAAAAAATCGAGAGAATTTTAAAACCCTCTCGATTACGATATATTTATTGCTTACGCTTCAACAGTTTGAACTGCAATTTTTTTCGCTGGATCGACTTTATGACGTACCGCAGGAACAGGTTCGCCGTGATATTGACGATCTGCGAAATAGCTCGAACGAACCATTGGCGCTGACCAAATGTTTCTAAAACCTAATTTTCGACCATGTTCAGCGTAACGCTCGAATTCCTCTGGCGTTACAAAGCGATCAATCGGTGCATGCTGCTTTGATGGCTGTAGATATTGACCAATAGTCACGTAATCTACGTCGTGTGCACGAAGGTCATCGAGTAAAGCAATCACTTCTTCTTCTGTCTCTCCAATACCAACCATCAAACCACATTTAGTTGGTATATCAGGGCAGTATTCTTTAAACATTTTTAAAAGATTTAAAGAATGTTGATAGTCAGAACCTGGACGCATTGCTTTATATAAGCGAGGAACAGTCTCGATATTATGATTGAAAACATCGGGTGGGCATTCTGTCATGATGCGTAAGGCAATATCCATACGACCACGGAAATCAGGAACTAAAATTTCTAATAAAGTTTTTGGACTGAGTGCGCGAGCTTCTTTAATACAATCCACAAAGTGTTGAGCACCACCATCTAATAGATCATCACGGTCTACAGAAGTAATCACTGCATACTTAAGACCTAAGTTAGAAATGGTTTCAGCCATGTGGCGTGGTTCATCAGGGTCTAATGCATTTGGTCGGCCATGCGCCACGTCACAAAATGGGCAACGGCGAGTACAAATATCACCCATGATCATAAAAGTAGCAGTACCACCACCAAAACACTCAGGGAGGTTAGGGCAGGCAGCTTCTTCACAAACAGTATGGAGTTTTTGCGAACGTAGAGTTGTTTTTATACGCTGAACCTCTTCAGGTGCAGTCATTTTGACGCGAATCCAGTCTGGTTTACGAGGCACTTCAACCGTAGGTATAACTTTTACAGGAATTCTTGCGACTTTTTCTGCGCCACGAAGTTTTATGCCCTGTTCAGGTTTACGGTGTTCAGACATATTATTTTCTACAACCTATTGCTTGAGATATTCGATTATTATAGTCAAATTTATTGGTTTATAGGATGAATTAGGTATTCATTTTGAAAATGTGAATATATAAAAATATATGGTTGAGAAATACATCAAGCCATAGCATATTAGTTATCATATATATAGAAGTAAACAGCGAAGAGACAAAGGAGCTTTGAATGCCACGTAAGAAAGAGGTCGTTGGTGGGAATGTTGTAAAATTTGATGCAGTAATTCTCGGTTCTGGCCCAGCTGGTGAAGGCGCGGCAATGAAGCTAGCTAAAGCAGGTAGACGTGTAGCGATCGTTGATATACGTGATCAACTTGGTGGTAATTGTGCTCACGTAGGAACAATTCCTAGTAAAGCATTACGTCAAACAGTATCAAGTATTATTCGCTATCAACGTGATCCTATGTTTCAAAAGGTTGGTGAGTGGAAACAATTCACCATGAAACAAGTGCTACGTAATGCACATAAGGTAATTCAACAGCAAGTTGATACGCATACACGTTTCTATGATCGCAACAAAATTGATGTGTTTCATGGACGTGCTTATATCCAAGATAAAAATACGGTTTTGATTTTTGGTCAGGACGGAATCAAAGATACGATCATTTGTAAGCAAATAGTGATTGCAACAGGCAGCCGTCCTTATCAACCACAAGGTTTAGATTTCAATCATCCGCGTGTATTTGATTCAGATAAAATTCTTGATTTGGATTATTCAATTCAAAAAATCATTATTTATGGTGCTGGCGTGATCGGTTGCGAATATGCTTCGATTTTCATTGGTTTAGATCATAAAGTTGATTTGATTAATACCCAACAAAAGCTTTTAAGCTATCTTGATGATGAAATTGCAGATGCATTGTCTTATCACTTACGTGAACAAGGCGTATTGATTCGACATAATGAGCAAATTGATCGCTTAGAAACTTTCGATGATCATGTGGTTTTACATTTGCTGAGCGGTAAGAAGATTAAAGCTGATGCCATCTTATGGTGTAATGGTCGTTCTGGTAATACAGATGGTCTTGGTTTGGAAAATGTCGGTTTAACACCGAATAACCGTGGTCAGCTGATGGTCAATGATCAATACCAAACTGAAGTTGATAACATCTATGCTGCAGGGGATGTTATTGGTTGGCCATCACTTGCATCGGCTGCTTATGACCAAGGTCGTTGTGCAGGTGCAAATATGGTTGGTGAGAAAAATGTTAAGCCAATTAAAGATGTACCAACAGGTATTTATACAATCCCAGAAATTTCTTCAATTGGTAAGAACGAGCAGCAATTAACTGAAGAAAAAGTACCTTATGAAGTAGGTCAGGCTTCATTCCGTCATCTAGCTCGTGCCCAAATTACGGGTGATACGGTTGGTGAATTAAAAATCTTGTTCCATCGCGATACTTTAGAAGTATTGGGTATTCACTGCTTTGGTAATAATGCCGCAGAGATTATTCACATTGGGCAAGTGGTGATGCATAGTCCAAACAATACGTTGAAGTACTTCGTTGAAACGACATTCAACTATCCAACGATGGCAGAAGCATATCGTGTAGCAGCTTTGAATGGTATGAATCGTTTGTTTTAAATGGCGATGGATTTAGTTCGACAAGCACCGAAATGCCAATCAACTTGATTGGCATTTTGTTATCTGGATTTAGTCAGGAAATTTGCGATGAAAACTAAAATAAATAATCTAATTCTTGTAGTAATCATTTTGTTGCTTGCAGCTTATTTGAGTTTCGATTTTAAAGAAAAGCAAAATACTAGAATTACTAGCAGTAACACACAAACTTCAGTTTCAAACACCAATATTTCTGTGGATGATCAAGACAAGATCATGCAGGCTTATCAACAGCAAAGAAGCAATATTCAAGTTCAAGCACAGGGTATTGTGAAAGCAGTTTTGCCAGATGACAATCAAGGTTCAAAACATCAGAAAATGATTCTTAAACTTGAGAATGGTTTAACGGTTTTGATTGCACATAATATTGATTTAGCCCCAAGAATAGACGGGCTTAAAAAAGGTGATCAGCTTGAGTTTTTTGGTGAATATGAATATAGCCCAAAAGGCGGTGTGATTCATTGGACCCATCATGATCCACAAAGCAAACATATTGACGGGTGGTTAAAATATAAAGGGAAAATATATCAATGATATTTTCCCTTAATCACTCATTCTATTTGTATGTTCTCAATCAGCTTGTAAGCGCTAATTTCTGACGAGATTTCCATTTAGGTAGGACTTTAGCTAAATAAGCGTCCATGCACCATACAGGGCCAATGAGGAGGAATTGTAAGTCTTTAAAGAAAGAAGGCTTTTTCCCTTCGACTTTGTGACCATAAAATTGGCCAATCCAAGCAATCACAAAGACACCAATATAGAATCCTACGCCTACAGGTAAAATAATAATGAGCCATGCCATAACGGCTAACAGTGCAGCCATTGCAACAGCGAGAACAATATCCAAACGAGCATAAAATACTAAAGTGAGTACAAGAAGCAAAGCGGTGAGTAGGGTGCTAAAATGAGCCAAAATACCAATAATTGAAAAAAGAATAGCTGGGACACAAACCCAATGAATTTTTTTATTCGTTTGGTTTTGATGGCTGTCACTATACTCATCAAACCACGTATCAATTGACTTCATGTTAATTCCTTTGCTGTATTCATTTTTATTTGCTCAATATACCGAATTAAATAAAAAGGGTCAAAATCATTCGCGGATATGATGTTGCTTTAAAGAATAACTGTAATTTCTAAATTCTTTTGTCTCATAATAAGAAAAGCCACACTAGGTGGCTTTTTTTGGAGAGTGTAAAACTAAGTTATTAAGAACTAGGTCCATCAACTCGTTCGATGCTCACATTACCAGTACCAGAACCAGACATACCAAGTTGCTTTGCAGCACCATAAGATAAATCTAGTACTCGGTTACCATGGAATGGACCACGATCATTTACTTTTACTACAACACTCTTGCCGTTGTCTTTATTTGTTACACGGATATAACAGTTTAAAGGAAGGCTACGGTGAGCTGCAGTTAATCCATTCATATCGAATGTTTCACCGCTTGCTGTTTTACGACCATGAAACTGACGTCCATACCAAGATGCAACGCCACTTTGGCTGAATTTACGAACTGTGTTCGAAGCAACAGTATTCAGTTTTTCAATCACTGAAGGCTCGTCTTCAGGAATATCGATTTTTGCAGCAATCGTCTGGCGACGGATTTGGTCACCTGAACTCTCAGTGATTGAAAGACTATTAACGTTTGAAAAACGCGAATTAAAATTTTGAGAATCTTTGCTTAGTACGCGGGCAGCTAAATTAGAACCATCCACATCATTATTCATTGATGTGGATTGTACCATTTCCGCATGTAACGGGCTTAAACTTAAGCCTGCCGTCAGCGCTAGAATATATTTTAGCGAAAACTGCATTGTATAAACTCCTAGAGAACATGCTTTTCTATTTCAAAAAACAACTTTGAAATATAGTGCACATGTCTAATTATTCACTTTTGCAATTACTTTACTTGAGTGGATAATATTCATCGCTTACGAAGTGTGTCTAGTCTTTAACGATAAATAGTTACAAAAAGGGCAAAAACTTACAGTTTGAGGTTAAAAAATAATCAATATTGTAACAATATATATTTTTTGCTGAATATGTGACCTTTTTGCTTTATTTTTTTATTGACTTTTCAGAATGTTATAAAAAAGCCAGTCTATCGACTAGCTACTTCGGTGCCCAATAACCATACTGCTGTTGCATACATACGACTTTTATTATAGGTCGTAATTACTTGGAAATTTGGATAAGTAATATAGTAAATTGGACCAAATTGGTCTTGTAATTGAATGACATTGACTAAGTCTAAATCATCAATTTTTACCAAAGGGTCAACAGGGGAAATCCCTAATCTTTTCAATTCTCCATAGGGAATAGGTTGGGTTAAATCCTTGGAAATAATACTATCTGGGTTGTTGCCTAAGTAACGGGCTGGAAACCCAATTGGTCGATCGCGCTGCCAACCATGTTGAGCTAAATAGTTAGCAATAGAGCCAATAGCATCTGTTGCTGAATTTCTTAAATCAATGTGACCATTTCCATCATAATCTACGCCCAGCTGTTGAATATTGCTTGGCATGAATTGCGGATAACCAATAGCACCTGCATATGAACCCACGATACTATTTGTTGGATAACCTTCTTTATAAGTCCAAGCGATCAAGGCCGCTAATTCATCGCTAAAATAGTCTGCTCGACGAGGATAACCGAAAGCGAGTGTCGCAAGCGCATCTCTAGTGACGAAAGAGCCCTTATTCGCACCATAACCTGTTTCTACACCTAAAATGCCCAGAATGACTGTTTTAGGTACGCCAAACTGCTGTTCAGCACGATTCAACGCATCTTGATATTGATTTTTAAAGTTTGCCCCGCGTTGAATAGTGCCATCAACGAGAAACATTGAACGATATTCATACCAAGGTTTACTTTCGCCTGGGCGAGTCATGATATTAAGAATATTAGGTAAATCTTTAGCGCCACTCATGGCTGCATCAATTTGTTCACTTGTTAAATTATAAGTTGACATTGCTTTCTGCTTAAAAGCAAAGTAATTCGGATGTGTATAAAATTCATTTGCTTGAGCCCAATTACTGCTAACAAATAAACTGGCACTTAAACCAAGCAATTTAAAAGTTTTATTTAAATTAGGAAGAAACATATGTTTATAAAATTCCTCATTATCGATGTGTATGAATAGACATAACCAGTCCAAAAGTAGACATCAGGGTAATAATTGCCGTCCCACCATAACTCATGAAGGGTAAAGGCACACCAACTACGGGTAAAATACCACTGACCATACCTGCATTTACAAATACATAAACAAAAAATGACAAACCAAATGCGCCTGCAACCAAGCGCCCATAGTTATGGAAGCTTTGCAATCCAATTTGGAATGTTCTAAAGATAATTGCACAATAAAGAATAATAAGCAGTGTCACGCCAATTAAGCCAAATTCTTCAGAATAAGCGGCAATAATAAAGTCGGTATGACCTTCAGGTAAGAAATGTAGATGAGATTGAGTACCTTCTAAGAATCCTTTACCTGAGAATCCTCCTGAGCCAATCGCAGTTTTAGACTGAATAATGTTCCAACCTGTGCCTAGTGCATCTGCTTCGGGATCTAATAATGTAAGAACACGCTGACGTTGATAATCATGCAGTAAAAATTCCCAAGCAATTGGAATAATAATTGCGGCTAGACCTGCGGCTGCAGCGATGAGTCGCCAAGATAAACCACTTAAAAACAGTACGAAAATACCACTGGCCAGAACCAGTAGTGATGTACCTAAGTCAGGCTGTTCTGCAATAAGTAGAAAAGGTACGACAATCAACATCAATGACAGTACAACTTGTGAAAGGCTCGGAGGTAATGCTTTTCGTGATAGAAACCAAGCAATCATCATTGGCATGCCAATCTTCATAAATTCACTGGGTTGCACACTGCCAAAGCCTGGTATATCAATCCAACGTTGTGCTCCCATACGGACTTCACCAAAAATGACGACTGCCACTAATGAAAGTACACCAAACACATAAAAATAAGGTGAAAATGCCTGATATACCTTTGGAGGGATTTGAGCCAAACTAAACATAACAACAAAGCCAATCCCAAAGCTCATTGCTTGCTTACTGACTAGTCCGACATCTTGGGCAGAAGCACTATATAAAACAGTGAGTCCAAGTAAGGCATTTAGAACCAAAAAAGAACAAAGCCAAGGATCGATATGCAATTGTTGCCAACGAGAGGGTTGCGCAGCTGTACTTAAGCCATCACGAGGTGCTTGACGTAAAAATTTGTATTGTGAGCTTGGAGACATGTGATTCTAAATCAGGTAAATCAAGGCATTCGCGAATGCTAACATAAACGTGATCAGGACCAAAGCAAGGCTTTGTGTATCGTGTAAAAAGCAAAATAATCTTACAATTTATACGGGATAGATTATCTTGTATTTGTTATTTACGCGCATAAAAAAAGCGATGATTTTGCAATCATCGCTTTCTCGTTGTGTCGAACTTATTTTTGTACCAATAACTGATCGAAGTGTTTAGTGAAAACTTCGAGTTCAACTTGGCTTAAGCTCGGGATTAATTTTTTAATAACGATATGAACAGCTGTCTCTACGCCACTTGTTGCAACGCTTGCAACACCACGTTTTACCATACCAAGACCTAAAGTCTTGTTGTATTCAGTCATAAAGTGATGAATGAGCGCATCAGCAAAAGATTTAAATTGATGTGTTAAAGCATCACGTTGTTCTTTGCCATTTCCAGCAGCGACTTCAGCAAAACTCTTTTTCATTTCAGAAATAAGTGCATCAGGTAGTGCAGTACCAATACGTTGTTTACCTTCATTATCAGTAAACAAGCTTTTTTCCATAAATGCTAATGATTCTAAAACTTGTTCATTAGAAGCTTTGCCTAATAATTGCTTCATTAATGTAGAAACAATACTACGAATCTTTTGTGCGAGTTCTTCAGTTGTATCTCGTTTATCACTTGGTGGAAATTGTTGAACCAAATGAACCAACATGGTGTCAATTAACTCATCAGTAAGCTGTAGAGAAATTTTGTCACGTAAAGGGTACTGTGGCTCTTTACTATCACGGTTGGCTTGTGCAAGTTGAATGTCCTGACTCAACGCTGCAGATGGAAGAATACCGAAATAACTGGTCATTGAAGAACGTCCTCTATATCAAATTTATTCGTTTTATTGTCGTGCCAAGCGAATTGGCTCTGGCATCCATGACAAATCTGATACTCGACATGGGTTAATATCCAAGCCCCCTCGACGAGTATAAGTTGCATAGACCATCAGTTTTTCTGGTTGAAGCAATTGCCAAATATCAGCAAATATTTGCTCGACACATTGCTCATGGAAACCATTGTGCTGACGGTACGAGATAATATAGGCTAATATGCTGCGATAACAAGGTTTTTTACCTTGAAAACGAATAAAAATCGTACCCCAATCTGGTTGTCCTGTGACTGGACAATTACTTCTTAAAAGATGAGAGTAAAGTTCAATTTCAACACTTTCTTCGACCGTTGCTGGATCTGACTTTAATAGAGTTGAATCTGGATGTTCAGATAGACGCTCAGGGATGAGATCATCAATACAAATCCCTTGCGGTTTAGCAAGTTCTAAATCATCAACTTGGAATAATTGTAGTTCAACTTTTCCACCTGCCGCATTTGATAAGTCACGTTCAACCGTTTCGACAAAAGCTTGTTTAGACTCATACTGAGTAAAGTTCATGCTATTGAAATAAAGTTTAAGTGACTTTGATTCAATTAAGTTGGGTGAGTTGGCGGGTAAGGTTAAACGACCAATCGCTACTTGGGGTAGGCCAAAACTATTCAACCATGAAATTTCAAAAACATGCCACCAATCTTTACCTTGTGTAATTCCTTCAACATGCAAATACTGTTGACGAGACTCAGCACGGGCAATTGGAAATAAAACATCGGGCTGATATTGAGTAGGGTATTGGGTGTCTTTACCCAATAAAGAATGTTCAACACTCATTCACGCATTCCTGAACCACGAGCTAATAAATGATAAGCAACTGCATATAGCGCAACACAGCATAGGGTAACGATACTTAGTGAGAACGTTACATTGACGTCACTGTGTCCTAAAATGCCAAAACGGAAAGCATTGACCATATATACAATTGGATTGACTAAAGATAAATTTTGCCAAAATGGGCTAAGCGCACTAATCGCATAAAAGACGCCACCTAAATAGGTAAGTGGAGTTAATACAAAAGTCGGGATAATAGAGATATCATCAAATGACTTCGCATAAACCGCATTGATGAAACCGCCAAGCGAGAATAATAGTGAAGTAATAATGACAGTATATATAGTCACGAATAGATTATATATTTCTAAATGAGTAAAGAATAAACTCATAATGGTTACAATTAGACCAACCAAGACACCGCGACTAACGCCGCCAATCACATAGCCGCAAAGAATTAAATGTAATGGCACAGGGCTCATAATAAGTTCTTCAATACTTTTCTGGAATTTAGCACTAAAGAAGCTTGAAGAAACGTTGGCGTAGCTATTCGTAATCACCGCCATCATAATTAAGCCTGGCACAATAAATTGCATGTAGCTAAAGCCGCCCATTTCGCCAATACGAGAGCCAACTAAATTGCCAAAAATCACAAAATATAGGCTCATTGTGATTGCTGGCGGTAACAAAGTTTGTGGCCATATCCGCATGAAACGGCGAATTTCCTTAACAACTAAAGTCCAAAGTGCTGTTTTTAATTGATTAAAGTTCACTGATTCGCTCCAGCAAGATTCTTCTCGACCATTTTCACGAATAATTCTTCCAAACGATTGGATTTATTACGCATACTGCTGACTTGAATATTTTGTGATTGTAATAGTAAAAACAAGTCATTCATGCTGTGGGCTTTATCCATGGTGACTTCTAATGTCATTGGATCAATTAAATTAAATTTGAAACCGATGATATCCAGTTGCAAATTTTCAATGGATTCAGCGAGGTCACAGATGAATGATTCTTCATTTAGTTGATTAAGAAAGCCTTTCATGGTGGTATCTTCTTTAATCACACCACGATCAATAATTGCGATGCGACGACAAAGCATCTCAGCTTCTTCTAAATAATGCGTCGTTAAAATAATTGATGTGCCTTTTTCATTCATTTCAGTGAGGAAATCCCACATTGAACGACGTAGCTCAATATCTACACCAGCAGTGGGTTCATCTAAAATAAGAAGTTTAGGTTCATGCATCATGGCACGTGCAATCATTAAACGACGCTTCATACCACCTGAAAGCATACGTGATTGAATATTACGTTTTTCCCATAAACCGAGTTTTTCTAAATAATATTCAGCACGTTGTTCAGCAAGTTTTTTGGGAATTCCGTAATAACCTGCTTGTGTCACTAAAATATCGAAAGTTTTTTCGAATTGACCGAAGTTAAACTCTTGAGGAACAACACCAAGACATTGTTTCGCATGGGATGGATGGGTATCTAAGTTATGCCCAAAGATTTCCACTGTACCCGATGTTTTTTTGGTTAAAGAGCTGATGATACTAATCGTTGTAGATTTACCCGCACCATTAGGACCTAATAATGCATAAAATTCACCTTCAGGTACGGTCAAATCAATACCTTTTAACGCCTGAAAACCATTACGATAAGTTTTGGACAAATCGCTCAACACCAAAGCATCAGTCATGAACGTCTCACGTTGTTAAATAGAATGACTATTTTGAGTGATATGAAAAAATAAACCAAGTAGAAAAATAGGTTTCTGGCGTTTTAGAAATAGAACGATTAATTCGAAAATATTGCAAAATGATTTATTTTTAAATTGTTAAATATGAAAATTTTTTATTTAATAACAGAATCTTAGTCTTTAATGATTGCATCAACTATAGGTAAGATTATCAAAATAATCGTAAGCAATAGAGCGTAGCTTTTAAGACTTTTGTTGTTAGCTTAAGACTTAACGATAAATTGATTTTGAAAAAGAAGAATTTTTATTAAAAAAGTAATTAAATAAATACAGCTAATTAATAATAGAGAAAAGCCAACGATTTGTTTTGGCATCTTTACGGTAACTTTTTTGATTAATTTAAGGTTTACCACATCAATTACGGTAATAGTTGGGAAAGCATGGGAAGTTATGATAATAAACTTAAATTAAGAGTTCTTATTGTGCAATGCTTTTGATATGAATTGAAAAACCAATTTGGTGCGCTCAGCGGGACTCGAACCCACGCCACAGGCTTCGGAGACCTGTACTCTATCCAGTTGAGCTATGAGCGCATACATGTGTGGCACATGATAGGCAAAAAATACATAGAGGTAAATATAAAGACGTAGGCAATATGATTTGTTGTTTATTAAAACAACGATTTTGAACCTTAATTGCCAAAATATTTAAATCATGTTTGCAAATGCTGTACTGAATAATTAATCAACTTCAACGTTTGATTCAATTGTGCTGGAGGAATTCTTGATTCTTGTAGAAAAGTAATCCATTGCATTTGACAAGCTTTTAATTGCTGTAAATTTTTGATCATCTGTATTTTTTGTATCAATGGCCGCGCCATTAAACCACAATAAGTTGTTAAGGTTTGAATCATAACTTGTTGGATTTCCACAAAAGGAAGTTTTTCTAACGTAATAATTTCTGCTTCTAGATTTTGTGTTGGGTTAGATATGTTTTTATTTTGATCTGGTTGAATATGTGGGATTGCCGTAGAAGGATTATGGTCTGCTGTTGTGACCTCTTCTTCAATATGTATAGATTCGGGTTGTTGATGTGCTAATAAGCCCATATCAATCAGTTGTTGAACTAATTCCGTAGGTGCTATTCTTTCTTTATATCCATGATCAAGTTCTTGAAAATCTTCATGATCAATCAAAAGCAATAAACGACGCTGGCGTGCAGTTAAAGCACTATCACGTTGTTGCAGGGCATTTTGCCCGAGTTCCGTTTTAAAAAAATTAGACATTTCTTAATCCCCACAAGCCCAAGATCTAGCATGAGGATTAAGATAAGGTTAAAAAATGACAATAATGTTAACAATTTATTAAATATCATTGTCTTGATTGGAATGACTGGAAAATAATTTAAAAAATTTTCTAAGAAGGCTTATCTAACTAATTTTGTTTCCAATGCCTTACGTAAATAGAGATCAAGATCATCTTGGCGTAAAAGCCATTGGATATAATCCGCTGGAAGATCTTGAATCGCAGTACCTTTGTGTTTACCAAAAGTAATACTCTTCGGAATTCGAGCTTCTTCTGAAGCTATATAAAGCTGTTCAATGTTTTCAATGTTTAATTGATGAATGATATGCATCAAAATATTAGCCGTTAAAATAATGTCAGCATCAGCTCTATGAGCACCTTTGAGCATTTCTCTAGCTTTATCACTCCCTTTGGATATGAGATAAATTAAGGCTGAAATATTATGTGCTTCCGCATTTTCCCAAACACGACGTGCGAGTGCTAAGGTGCAAATTGGTTTAATTTTTGATGTATCTACGCCGCACTTTGCAATAGCTGTAATATCGTAATCAACGTTATGACCAATAATATACTGGGTTTGTTCAGGCAGACGGAACTCACTATAAAAAGGTTGATCAGCTAGATCTGATTCTAATATGTGATGCACTGCCATCGCGGCATAAGAGATAGGTTGACCAACTTGATACAGCTGATCAAAAATCTTTTTCTTATCTAAGCTTAGCTTTCCACGCTCAATTTCAATTGGCGCGTAAGCAATTTCTATAGGCAAACCATTTAATGTATGTGTTTCCGTATCTAAAATAATGGCTTGCATAAAGTTGAACCTAATTGGGTAGGATAGTCTCTCAGACTTTTTATCTTACAAGAAATTTAGGATGAGCTGTGCTTAATCATGCTTAGATTGACTGGATTTTAAATAAATTAGTGATGTATTGCGCAAATAAAAAGCAAACATAAAAGGATATAAAAAAATACTTGAAACAATTTCGTAATAGGCGTAATTCTTGTGGATGTAATAACCTTAGATAAATTCCATCTAAGTATAAAACTTAAAAATAAAATTAGTTAAGGAAAAACTAAATGAAAATTAAACTATTAACGGTTGCAATGCTGAGCACGACTTTGTTTTTGACAGCTTGTGGTGGCGACGATAATGAATCGACAGTTTTTGTACCTAAACCTGAGATTCCTGAAAATAATATCAAAGACCCTGTTGTTGGCATGCCAACAGCATATACAAAAAGTGATTTTAGTCTTGTAGCGTCAGAAAGCTCTGTTATGACTTATAAAATGTTAGGTCAAAATGGTCAAGAAACGATGGCAACGAGTTTAGTTTTTGTTCCCAAAGGAACGATGCCAGCGGATGGTTGGAAAATTGTCGCTTGGGCGCATGGAACAACTGGTGTGGCTGATATATGCGCGCCGAGTCGTAATGTGACTAATGAATATGTGTATTCAATGATTAGTAAATTTTTGGCAGCAGGTTACATTGTCGTTGCGCCTGATTATGAAGGGCTTGGCGAACCGAGTGGGCGTGAACTTCATCCATTTTTAAATGTAAAAAGTGAAGCATATTCTATTACAGATGCTGTAGTAGCAGCCAGATCATATTTATCTAGTCAAGGAAAAATGACATCACGTCAATGGATGACGGTCGGGCATTCACAAGGTGGGCAAGCCGCATTAGGAGCAGCTCAATATGCGAGCCGCGCAAAATTAGACTATAAAGGAACGATTGCTGTAGCACCCGCATCTAATCTTGGTGCAATTTTAACAAATGGAGAACTATCTGTAAAAGATGCGACTGTAAACCTTCAAATTCCAGTTTATGCACAACTTGATACTTTTACTGCATTGATTACTGCAGGTTTAAGAAATAATAATTTAACATTCAGTTATTCAAATGTATTTAAATCACCAACTGACTTAATTGCGAGTAAAGCTGAGACAAACTGCTCAGGTGCGTTAGGCAATGAGTTTGTTGGCGGGATGCAAAATTATTTAAAAACAAATTTTGATTTGAAAAATTACCCACGTACCCAAACAAACTTTATGACTTTACCTTTAGTGAAAGAGTTTTTAGAAAAAGATTCTCAACCTGCACAAGTCAAGCTTAATCAACCTGTTGTTATTTATCAGGGAGCAAAAGATACAACTGTACCAAAAGAAGCAACGGATGCTTTAGTATTTGATGCAGCTAATAAGGGATCTACTATTCGATATGTAACAAATCCTGAATGGGATCATGGAACGGCATATGTGCTTAATATTGAAAATATTGTGAATGATGTCAAATCAGTAATGCCTGCTAGTAATTAAGATTTTAAGTTTTATCAAAGCCCAATTTTCGTGTTTTAAGGATTGGGCTTTATACTTTTAATCATAATTTTTGAATGACTCAAAAAAGAGTAGATCAATTCCAGCTAAATAAAATTATTAGTGAAATGTGAGTAAAATTCACGAATAATTAAATAAATATCAAGCCCAGTAACGGCAAACTTCATGCTATAATTCGCACCAATCTTTAGCACGGCTTAAAAGCCCTAATTTATAGGACCCTCCGCTAATGTTTGCCAATATCTCTATTGCTGAATTTGATCCAGAATTAGCTCAAGCGATCGCTTCTGAAGGCGACCGCCAAGAAGCTCACATCGAGTTAATTGCTTCTGAAAACTATTGCTCACCAGCTGTAATGGAAGCTCAAGGCTCGAAACTTACTAACAAATATGCAGAAGGCTATCCGGGCAAACGCTATTATGGCGGTTGTGAATATGTTGACGTTATCGAGCAACTTGCAATTGACCGTGCGAAAGAGTTGTTTGGTGCAGATTATGCAAACGTACAACCACATGCAGGCTCGCAAGCAAACTCAGCAGTTTACTTAGCGCTTCTTAATCCTGGTGATACAGTATTAGGCATGAGCTTGGCTCACGGTGGTCACTTGACTCACGGTGCTAAAGTTAGCTTCTCTGGTAAAACATATAATGCAATCCAGTACGGTTTGAACCCTGAAACAGGTGAAATCGATTATGAAGAAGTTGAGCGTTTAGCTTTAGAACACAAGCCACGTATGATCGTAGCTGGTTTCTCTGCTTATAGTCGTGTTGTAGATTGGCAACGTTTCCGTGACATCGCGGATAAAGTTGGTGCTTACCTTTTTGTTGATATGGCACATGTTGCTGGTTTAGTTGCTGCTGGTGTTTATCCAAACCCAGTTCAAATTGCTGATGTAACGACAACGACTACACATAAAACGCTTCGTGGTCCGCGTTCGGGTTTAATTCTTGCGAAAGCAAACGAAGAAATCGAGAAGAAACTTCAATCAGCTGTATTCCCAGGCAACCAAGGTGGTCCTTTAATGCACGCAATTGCTGCTAAAGCAATCTGTTTTAAAGAAGCCATGGCACCTGAATATAAAACTTACCAACAGCAAGTTGTTAAGAATGCTCAAGCAATGGCTGAAGTATTCATTGCTCGTGGATATGATGTTGTATCTGGTGGTACTGATAACCATTTATTCTTATTGTCTTTAATTAAACAAGAAGATGTAACGGGTAAAGATGCTGATGCATGGTTAGGTGCTGCTCATATCACAGTCAACAAAAATGCTGTTCCAAATGACCCACGTTCTCCATTCGTAACTTCTGGTATTCGTATTGGTACGCCAGCTGTAACAACTCGTGGTTTTGGTGAAGCTGAAGTTCGTGACCTTGCAGGTTGGATCGCTGACATTATCGATAGCAAAGGTGATGAAAAAGTTATCGCTGATGTTAAAGCTAAAGTTGAAACGGTTTGCGCTAAATTCCCTGTATATGCAAACTAATTTGTATATCTAAAAAAAAGCGCCGTCAGGCGCTTTTTTTTATTCAAATTTTCTAAAATTCCTAACAAAGTGTTTTTTGCAAAGCATCATATTGGTGCTAATTTTTATCTATTGTCTTAAATCATCCCTAAAAATGATCAAATAAGTATTACGATTGCTAAAAATCGTAATACTTATTTGGCATGTCTTTTGCTTCATCTAAATATAGTTAAAAGTTGTCTAGGGTTCCGATGTTGATCAACATGACTGGTCCGAGAGATAACGGTTCGACAGAACTACACGGAGGGATAAAAGCCCGGGAGGTCAGGCATTTTGCCATTACGAGGTTAAATTATCCGCAAGAGGTGTGTTATGAATCAATCGTCTTATCACGACAATAAAATACTTTGGGATGAAAAATTACCGGGCGGACATCATTGGTCTGGTCGCATTCAAAGAGGGACTGTTTTACAACTCGAAGCACTCAATGAAAATGCCAATCTTGCTTTGTTTTGCGTAAATGCAGCAGAAAAACTAGAACGTTTTAATATGCCAGACAGCTTAAAGGCACAGCACACCGCATTTTTGTCAACGGGACATGTTTTATATTCAGATTTAGGTCGGGTAATGGCATCTATTGTGAAAGATGATCACGGTTGGAATGATGTTTTTTGTGGCCCAAGTACAGCAGCACAGATTGAAAAAAAATATGGAAAGCAAAATTTCCAACAAGCACGTAATGACATGTTTCAAAATGGATTAGACAGTTTATTGGTTGAGCTGAGCAAATTTGGTTTAAGACAAGCTGATTTGACTGCCACAGTTAATCTATTTTCTAAGGTTCAACCAGATGATAGTGGAAATTTAACTTATCTTAAAAATGATAATAGTCATCAAATAATAGAGTTACGCTTTGAGATGGATTGTTTGATCTTTCTTTCTGCGGCACCACATCCGTTAGATCAAACAGAAATTTATCAACCTGCTGATATTCAGCTTCGATTATTTAAAGCCAATCCTCTAACCGAAGTTGATATTTGCAAAGACTCATGTCCGCAAAATCAACGTGGTTTTGCCAACAATAAACGCTATTACGCATTATCAAATTAAGGATTGGAGAACTAAGATGTCAGCATTACAAAAAATCGAAAAAGCAGTCCTTGATGAAGTATGCCCAGCAGGTGAAGCATGGATGTGCGAGGTCAAAAAAGGTCAGTATTTCAGAATTGTAGATTTAGAAGGAAATCAAGCTGTTGATACTTTATTTATCAGCGCAGAAAATCCAGATGAACGATACAGTGCCACAGACACACTAGCGCAAAATCAACAAATTTATCTCGAAAAAGGTACCGTGCTATTTAGTAATTATGCTCGTCCTATTGCAGTTATTGTAGATGATAACTGTGGTAGACACGATACATTGGGTGGTGCGTGTTCATGTGAAAGTAATACGGTCCGCTATGCACATGATAAGTATTCAATGCATAGTTGTCGTAATAATTTTATGTATGCCTTAGCTCAGCATCCAATTGCAAAAAAATATCAACTGAACGTCAGTCATATTGGTCCAAACATTAACTTCTTTATGAATGTTCCTGTAACTACTGAAGGACATTTAAAGTTTGAAGATGGCGTATCAGCAGCAGGGAAATATGTAGAGCTTCAAGCAGAGATGGATTTGATTGTTTTAATTTCGAATTGCCCACAATTGAATAATCCATGTAACGCCTACAACCCGACAAAAATTCAATTGATTGTACGTGAAGCTTGAGGGGCGAATTATGTTTAATAAAGTATTAATTGCCAATCGTGGTGCGATTGCGTGCCGAGTCATACGGACATTAAAAAAATTAGGTATCCAATCTGTTGCAGTTTACTCAGAAGCAGATCGAGATTCTTTACACGTCACATTAGCGGATGAAGCAATTTTTATTGGTCCTTCACCTGCGCAAGAAAGTTATTTAAATATTGATAAAATTCTGGCTGCTGCAAAAGCATCGGGTGCCGAAGCCATTCATCCGGGTTATGGTTTTTTATCAGAAAATGCGGCTTTTAGTGAGTTATGTGAGAAAAATGGAATTGCTTTTATTGGGCCGACTGCTCAGCAAATGCTTGATTTTGGTCTTAAACATACCGCTCGTGAATTAGCAATTCAAAACAATGTACCTTTATTATCCGGTAGTCAATTATTGCTTGATCAAGCGGATGCCATTAAGCAAGCAAATTTGATTGGTTATCCTGTTATGCTCAAGAGTACTGCTGGTGGTGGCGGTATTGGGATGCGTTTGGTTTGGAATGAAACCGAATTGAAAGATGCTTATCAAACAGTCTCCTATCTTGCACAAGCCAATTTCAAAGATGCAGGATTGTATTTAGAAAAATTTGTTCAGAATGCTCGTCATATCGAAGTTCAAATTTTTGGTGATGGCAAAGGAAATGTCATTGCTCTCGGTGAGCGTGATTGTTCGGTTCAGCGTCGTAATCAAAAGGTGATTGAAGAAACGCCAGCACCTCATTTAGATGATCAGCAACGTCAATATATTCAAAATGTTGCCATTCAACTGATGCAATCCGTGCAATATCGTTCAGCGGGTACAGTTGAATTTGTCATGGACACCGATAGTCAAGCGTTCTATTTCTTGGAGGTTAATACTCGCTTACAAGTTGAGCATGGTGTAACTGAACAAGTGTATGGCGTTGATTTAGTAGAATGGATGGTGACCTTAGCAAGTGGCGATTGGGAAGCACCCAAGCAAAAATTACAATCTTCAGGGCATTCTATTCAAGTCAGATTATATGCTGAAGATCCAATTAAAAATTTCCAACCGAGTGCAGGCTTGTTGACGAATGTTGCATTTGATCCAGTCGCTCGTGTAGAAACTTGGGTTGAAACGGGATCAAACGTTTCCTCTTTTTATGATCCAATGATCGCTAAAATTATTGTGACAGCCAAAGACCGTGATCATGCAATATTGTCAATGCAAAATAGCCTAAGTATCACTGAGATTGCAGGGATTGAAACAAACCTAGAATACTTACAGGAAATTATTGATTCTGAAACCTTTAAGCAAGGCACTCAAACAACACGCTTTTTAAATACTTTTGCATGGAAAACACAAAAAATAGAAGTGTTACAGGCAGGTATTCAAACAGCCATCCAAGATGTGACGGGGCGATTAGGGTATTGGGATGTAGGTGTTCCACCTTCGGGAGCTATGGATGCATTAAGTTTGAATGTAGCCAATCAACTACTTGGTAATGAATTTAATACGGCTGGCTTAGAGTGCACATTGCAAGGACCGACGCTGAAATTTCATTGTAATAGCCAGATTGTGTTGACAGGTGGCGACATGGAAGCCAGCTTAGATGGTCAAGCTATTCCAATGTGGTCAACGATTAATGTTTCAAAAGGACAGATTTTAAAATGCGGTCGTGTCGTTACGGGTTGCCGAAGCTATATTGGAATAAAAGGGGGCTTGAATGTTCCTGAATATTTAGGCAGTTTAGCGACATTTACGTTAGGGCAATTTGGAGGTCATGCAGGTAGAAATTTACTTATTGGAGATATGTTGCCAATATTTGCATCGGAGCAGACTGAATCAATCTCCTTAAATCCAGAACAAATACCAACATTTCAAACAAACTGGGAAATTGCGGTGATGTATGGCCCACATGGGGCACCTGACTTTTTCACCAAGAATGATATTTCTATGTTTTTTGAGCAGGAATGGGAAATCCATTTCAACTCAAGTCGTACAGGCGTTCGCTTAATTGGACCTAAACCTGAATGGGCTCGAATTGATGGTGGAGAGGCAGGATTACATCCTTCGAATATCCATGATAATGCCTATGCAATCGGTGCAATTGATTTTACAGGGGATATGCCGATTATTTTAGGACCTGATGGCCCAAGTTTAGGTGGTTTTGTTTGTCCTGCTGTGGTTATAAATTCGGAATTATGGAAGCTTGGACAGTTAAAAGCAGGAGATAAAGTGAAATTTATCCCTGTGAGTTACGCGCAAGCACAACACTTAGAACAGCGTTATCAAGCTTCAATGGCGGATGAAACTACGGCAAAGTTAAATTATCTGCCGCAAATCGAATCAGAAGAAATTACATTAGCAAATGCTGTCTTGGCGACCTTAGAGCAAGCTAAGGATAAACCAAATGTAACGTATCGACCTGCTGGGAATCATTATTTATTAGTTGAATACGGAGAACTGGTTTTAGACTTAAATCTGAGATTCCGTATTCATGCTTTGATGCAGTGGGTTCAACAACAAAATATAAAAGGCATTATTGATCTAACACCTGGCATTCGATCTTTACAAATTCACTTTGATTCAACAGTTTTAGATCAGCTTAAATTATTGAAATTATTGCAGGCTGCTGAAAGTGAGTTACCTGACATAGAAAACATGCAAGTTGCATCGAGAACAGTATATTTGCCGCTCGCTTGGGAGGACTCTCAAACTAAACTTGCCACTGAAAAATATACGCAATTGGTAAGACCAGATGCACCGTGGTGTCCTGATAATATTGAGTTTATCCGCCGTATTAATGGTCTAGAATCGAAGCAAGCCGTTAAAGATGTGGTGTATAACACGTCATATCTAGTGATGGGACTAGGTGATGTTTACCTTGGTGCCCCTGTAGCAACACCTTTAGATCCTAGACATCGTTTGGTGACGACAAAATATAATCCAGCACGTACATGGACACCTGAAAATGCAGTAGGCATCGGCGGTGCATATATGTGTGTGTACGGCATGGAAGGACCGGGTGGCTATCAGTTTGTTGGGCGAACGACACAAGTGTGGAGTCGTTATCGCCAAAATCCTAATTTTGAACAAAATAAACCGTGGCTATTACGATTCTTTGATCAGATTCGATTCTATGAAGTATCTGAACAAGAACTGTTAGAAATGCGTGAATCATTTAAAGCGGGTCGTTTACAGTTACGCATTGAAGAAGGTGTTTTGAACCTTAAAGAATACAATGCATTTCTCAAAGAGAATGAGCAAAGTATTGGAGCGTTCAAACAAGTTCAGCAGTCTAATTTTGAAGCCGAAAGACAAAGATGGCATGAAGCGGGTCTAGCTGAATATGTCTCGGATCAGGTCGATATTTTGATTGATGATACTGAAATTAGTATCCCAGATGGTGGGATGCTCGTGGAATCACACATGCCGGGATCAGTTTGGAAAATTGAGTGTTCAGTGGGAGATATCATTGAGGAGGGCGAAACTCTTGCTGTGATTGAAGCTATGAAAATTGAGATCCCAATTATCGCACCCGCAAAAATGAAAGTAGATAATATTTTGATTGATAAAGCACAAACGGTAAAAACAGGACAAGCTTTGTTTACTCTTGTGCCAGCATAAAATCAAAAAAATCATGATGCAGAAAAAGCCCTACGATGAAACTTAGGGCTTTTTTTATGTGCATTTTTTCATCTTTTTTAGATGATTTACCCATCAAAAACATAGTAAAAAACTGGCATGGATACTGCATTAAATATTACGAATCTTTAATTTCGTATTACTGGAGCGGTCATGAAAATCAAAAAAATTCTAGTTCAGTATTTTCACATTGCGACAAAAGTGTTGATTGAGTTGCTTTCTGTGAGAGCAGGTTTGTATGTAAAGCAAAATCAAATTCCTAAAAAATAGTAGCATGAGTATGAATGCAAAACCTAAGCTAACCCGTATTAGCATTACAGTCCCTGAAAAAACGGTTGAAGCTTTAGATCAAAAAATTGTTGAAGAACATTATGAAAGTCGTTCACAAGCAATTGTTGACATGATCAATAAGCACCTGATTCATCAATACACCACCGAAAATTCAGTGATGGTGGGCACGTTGACGCTGCTATATCAACGTAGCTCAAGCAACATTCGTGTTCAGTTAAGTGATTTGCAACATCAGTTTTTAGAACAAGTGATTAGTTCTTTAAGTATTCAACTCGATCAGCAAAAGATTCTTGAAGTCATGCTTTTACAAGGAAAAAGTAATGACCTCAAACAAATAAGCCAGCAGTTCATAGCACTCAAAGGTGTGATCAAAGGGCACTTAGAACTCATGGATGCAGTCATGCCACCTTTACAGCAAAACGAGTAGAAAACTCAATTGGCTACAAGCCAAATGAGTTGATTTGTACACAGATTTATCAATGGAAATTTAAAACTTTTCTGAACGTCAAATATGGGGTTATACAATGAAGCGTGCAATTTCTTCTTTATCAGTTTCAATTCTTTTAGCGATGTCTATGGTGGGGTGTGACAACTCTGCCAAGGTACCAACAGCAGATAAATCAACTGAAACAAAAAGTTCAAATACAGCCACACCGATTACGATTGGATATAGTGATTGGCCGGGTTTTGTGGCATGGCAAGTCGCAATTGAAAAAGGTTGGTTAAAAGAAGCGGGTTTAAATGTAGAGTTTAAATGGTTTGATTATTCGGCTTCGCTTTCAGCTTTTGCTGCAAATCAACTGGATGCAGTTTTAGTCACAAATGGCGATAATCTTGTCAATGCATCGGGCGGTACCAAAGGCATGATCATTATGGTAACCGATTATTCTGCGGGTAACGATGTGATTATTGCTAAAGAGGGTATTCATAACATCAATGATTTAAAAGGAAAATCGGTTGCTACTGAAAAGGGTTTGGTTGATCATTTATTATTGGCGACAGCATTAAATGATGCAAAAATTCCATCGACTGATGTGAAATTAGTAAATTCAGTGACCAATGAGTTACCTCAAGTTTTTGCGAGTAAAGATATAGCAGCAATTGCGGTTTGGCAGCCAGTAGCCAATCAAGCGCTTAAAGCTGTCGCAGGTTCAAAAATTATTTATACTTCAAAAGATAAACCTGGTTTGATTTATGACACTTTAGCGGTCAATACCAGTCACTTGTCTATGCATAAAGATGAATGGAAGAAACTCATCCAAGTGTGGGATAAAACCGTAAAATATATTCAAGATCCTGCAACACATGATGATGCTGTAAAAATCATGGCAAATCGCGTTGGTGTTGATCCAAAACAATATGAGCAATTTATTGATGGTACGCATTTATTAGATGTTGCTGCCAATAAAAAGGTATTTGTAAAAGGAGACGGTTTCGATTCAATTTATGGATCAACTTATCATGTCAATAAATTTAACGTCAGTAATGGTATTTATAAAAGCGAAGTGGATGTTGATGGCTTGATCTATCCTGCTCTGCTAGATGAACTGAAATAATATTTCTTCAAAAATAAAAAACCGTTCAAAGATGAACGGTTTTTTAAGCGCTTAAATATGCGTACTGTTGGAGAAAACGTTGATTACAATAATTCCAGCCAGCATTAGCCCAAGCCCGATGATTGCAGCTAAATCTAAATGTTGTTTGAAGAAAATCCATCCAACCGTTGAAATTAGCACAATGCCTGCACCTGACCAAATCGCGTAAGCAATACCAACAGGTATGGTTTTAAGTGTAAGTGATAAGAAAAATAATGCAACTGCATAACCTAATATTGTAATTATAGAAGGTATCAGCACGCTAAAACCTTGTGAAGCTTTTAAGGCTGAAGTCGCAATTACTTCAGCAATAATTGCAATGGTCAAAAAGAGATAGGACATAGATCGCCTATTTAAAGTTAAAGAACATGAATTGAATTTTTTAACAAGTGATCCTTCTCCTGATCGAACCATTGTTCCGACGCTGAAGTAGTCGAACTTGAGTGACTAAATTCAAAATCTGGTTGATAGATATCAATAGTGAAATAAAGTTGATATTCCTCACCATCAATCACTTTGAGCTGTGAAATGGTATTGCTATCGATTATTTCAAAGTGATCCAATGCAATGAGCTGATCAACTTTGTCTGGTTGAGTACTAAAATGAATAGTTGCATTAGTTAAGGCAATTGAGACTTCATAGTTTTCAATGGAGCTGTTTTTATCCTGCAAATCATAGAGCGAAGCTACATTTCCTATCTGTTGTTGATGGTGTGGCAGACGAGATTGCGCATAGGCAATATGTTGATCTGTAATAATTAAACCACCATCCATCGTGATTATTTCTTGGCTTGCTAAATGTTGCATTTGAAATAATCTGAGTCCGAGAAACAAACCTTTTTTAGCTTGTTGACGCCAATCTTCGACATAAGCATTCGAGGGCGAAAATTCTAAAATGCTATTTCCAATCTGATAAAGTGTTGCGGGCTCTGGCCACTGCACATGATTTTGATAATTGTGTTTGATATGCCATGACAAAAGTTCAGTTTTCGCATCCCATATGGTGTCGCCAATCCATCCTTGACGTTGATAGATAGAGGTATTGTTGCCATCAACCAGTCTTAAGTCGATGCTAAAAGACTTGGACTGAAACCAATAAACAATGGTCTTTTCATCCGTCATTCCATTGAAAAAAGTAATACTTTTTCGTCTAAAACTTCCCATTAAATATTGAGGTAATTCTATATCGCTTAAAGTAGTGGGTTGCAATTGTTCTAAAAGTTGCTCTAGATTCATGGTGTTTCTCCTTTTTCTTGCATACCAAAGGAGTAGAGTGGCCGAGCATTTTCTAAAACAAGTTCGCCTGTTTCGATTCTTTTTTTCAGATACATGAATGTTTGAGCAGTTTGATTAAACAAATGTTCACCACCTTTCATGGCGGAGTACTGAGGTGCTTCATTTTCTATGACTGGCTGAATGATATAGTCGTAATCACATGAGAAGAATAAAGGAAAAGAATAACGTTCTTGTTGAACTCGTTTAACCCGATGTTTTGTTGCTAAATAACGGCCATTCGACAAAATCTCCATCATGTCACCGATATTCATCACCATGGTATTTTCTATCAATGGTATATCAATCCATTCTCCTTGTTTATTAAGAACTTGCAGTCCTTCAGCGGTCGGGAAGAGCAGGGTAAAGCATTCATAATCTGTATGCGCACCAATTCCAAATTGATCTTCTGCTGCTGGATTGTAGGGATAATGAATCAGTCTTAATTGGCTTGGCGCATGTTGTGTATGTTGTTCAAAAAAGTCTTCATCTCGCTCTAAGGCTAAAGCGAAAGCCTTAAATAACTGCTGACCAATTGCACGAATATGTTGATAATAATCTAAAACGATAGCTTTAAACTGAGGGTGGTCTGGCCATAAAGTAGGGCCTACTAATGGTCTTCTATCCAATGGATCTGAACAATCATAATTCACATCATAGGATTCTTTTAAATCGTACACATTTGCTTTGAATTGTTCTTCGCCGATGGGAACATAGCCACTATGATTTTCAGAAAGACCAATATAGTGGCGCATTTTGGTCGCTTCATCTTGAGCAAAATAACTTTGAGCAATCTGTTTCAGTTGTTGAAATAATTCAGGTTGAAATTGATCTCCTTGAATATATAAGAAACCAATGTCTTTACAGGCTTGATCAAGCGCTGTGACGACTTTGATTCGATCTTGCAAGTGATCACTTGCAAGCAGTGAAATATCAATCAGCGGCAGTGCATAAGCATCATGAGATTGACTCATAAGGTTCACCATAGGCTGGTCGTCCAGCAATAAATGAAGCAAGTTGGGTCGTCCCAAGTGCTATTTTTATTTCTATGTACTGATTTTGGTCATACGAGGGATTTTAGGCAGATCCTCTAAAGCAGGATCAATATCTTCTTCTTGCGCATGGACGAGTTGATCTACTCGCTGACGTAATTGTTTAAATTCGGGTGAGTGAATTAAATCTAATGATCGTGGGCGTGGTAAATTCACTTCAATAATTTCTTTGATTTCACCTGGATTTGCCTTTAAAGCCACAATACGATCTGCCAATAAAATGGCTTCGTCCATATCGTGTGTGACAAACATAATCGTGATGTCGATGTTTTGCCATAAATCCATCAGATGCTTTTGCATTTTTTGTCGGGTATAAGGGTCTAGTGCACCGAAAGGTTCATCCATTAATAAAATTTTAGGTTCATTTACCAAAGCTCTGGCAATTGCCACACGTTGCTTCATTCCACCAGATAGCTCGTGCGGAAACTGATTTTCGTATTTTTCTAAACCAATAATATTGATCCATTCACGTGCCATTTCTTCAGCTCGAGTCGGACTCACGCCTTTCATCAATGGGCCAAACATCACATTTTCTTTGACAGTTTTCCATGGGAAAAGGGTATAACCTTGAAACACCATGCCACGTTCGGAACTCGGTCCTTGAATTTTTTGTCCTTCAACCAGTACTTCACCACTGTGAAAATCATCCAAACCTGCTACGACACGACTTAAAGTTGATTTACCACAACCTGAAGGCCCGATGACACAAATAAATTCACGTTTGTGAATGCTTAAATTAATGTTATTTAAAACCACACGTTCAGTTTTTCCATGCTGAAAAATTTGGCTTAAATTTTTGGTTTCAAGCATGACAGGTCGAGCATAAATAGTGTCAAAGTAGCTTTTTGAATCAAAAATTTCATCCATATTCATACTCCTTTTTTCCACTTAAATAGACGTGTGCCGAGTTTCATTAAAATCAAATCACAAACGATGCCAATCACCCCAATGATGAGAATTGCTGCATAGACATTATCAAAGTTTTGATAGCGAGCTTGTTGAGTGATAAACCATGTGATTCCTGAAGTTGCACCAATTAATTCCGATACAATTAAATAAGTCCAAGCCCACCCAAGTAGAACACGCTGATCTCGATATATATCAGGAAGTGCTGCGGGGATAACCACATGAAATAAGCTTTTGATCTTATTGGTACCTAATGTATAACCCGCTTCTATGAGACCTCGATCCACCATTCGCGTTGTATTCGCGATAATTAAGATTTGTTGGAACAACGTACCAATCACGATAATGGCAATTTTAGGTGCATCATTGATGCCTAATATAGCAACTGCTAATGCACCGAAGGCAGGTGCTGGTAAATAACGGAAGAACTCGACAAAAGGCTCTGTTAACCTTGAGATAGTTTTTGAAAAACCACATAAAATTCCAAGCGGTACACCTAGCAATGACGATATAAAGAAAGCAGTAAATACGATCTTAATGCTATGCCATAGACTTTGATGTAACCACGGAGAGTCGGCTTGCTGTGGTGGCGTCATGAATGAAGTAAACAGTGCTTTTGCGACTTCATGTGGTGCAGGTAAATAGATTGGATTGACTAAGATGCCTGTAGGAGGATTTTTCCCCTGATCAACGATATTTTGCGCTTCAGCATAATAAGCATCTTTTGCTAAGCGAGTTCCCACTTGTAAATAGGACGCATCACCTGAATTTGTAATTTGTACTTGAGGATGCCAAATAAAAGGTAAATAACTGACACAGCTCCAAATCAGTAAAGGAATTAAAAAAGATCCTAAACTTAAGAAAAGCTTGTTCTTATTTGACGCGGATGAATGGTGCATAGGCAGACACCTGTAGTAATACTATTTGTTAAAAACGTAATACTAATTAGCAAGTTTAATGCCAGTGTTTTGCCTAAGTCCGTAAATATTGCTTTCTTTTTAGAGATGATAATCGATGATTGATATGCGATTGAGTTATTCACTTATATTGTGTAAGCCTTTAATTACCTAATAAATTTAAGCTATTAAATTTAATTTTCAGTTGATCCTTGCTCTCTATGTGTAAAGGATCAGGTTTAATACAATCAATAGGGCAAACTGCAATACATGTGGGTGCTTCGTAGAAACCGACACATTCAGTGCAACGTTGTGGGTCAATTTCGTAGATTTTTGCACCTTCATAAATCGCTTGATTAGGGCATTCAGGCAAGCACATATCACAGTTGATACATGCTGTAGTAATCAATAGCGCCATATCTAATCTGCCGAGTATGCAAGTGCATCAGTTTTTAACTGGGTTTTGGCATGTGGAAGATTACGGATCAATAAGGCATAAGCAATATCGATATCTGCTGAAAGTGGGATTTCCACAATATGTCCAGAACCTTTGGCATTTTCGATCGGATGACCTTTTAAATCACGCATTTCAGTCAGTGTGAAGACAAGATTACCTTTAGGAGTCATGAGTTCAAGTGTATCGCCAACTAAAAATCGATTTTTAACTTCGACTTGAGCATAGTCGCCATTGCGCTGAATTATCTCACCACAAAACTGTTGATAGTTGAAATGTGATGAACCATCCTCATAATTTTGGTAATCGCTATGCACATGGCGACGTAAAAATCCTTCTGTATAACCACGATTGGCCAGACCTTCAAGTTGATCCATTAGACTTGAGTCAAATGGTTGACCTGATAGCGCATCATCAATTGCTTTACGATAAATTTGAGCTGTTCGAGCACAGTAAAAATAGGATTTTGTTCGTCCTTCAATTTTAAGTGAGGCAATTCCCATATGAGTCAAACGATCAACATGTTGAATGGCACGTAAGTCCTTAGAGTTCATGAAATAAGTACCATGTTCATCTTCTTCAGCCGCAAACATTTCTTCATCATTACGTTGTACTAAAACACTTTGAACTAGGTCATCTTGAACTTTATTGGAACAGCATTGTTTGGATGGTTCTATCTGCTGAACAGGAATCACGTCACCATTGGCATCTTCTTGTGCTTCGTGAATTTTATATTCCCAACGACAAGCATTGGTACAAGCGCCTTGATTTGCATCTCGTTTATTCATATACCCTGAGAGTAAACATCGTCCTGAATATGCCATGCATAATGCGCCGTGTACAAAAACTTCGAGTTCAATTTCTGGTACATTTTTCTGTATTTCTTCAATTTCTTCTAATGCGAGTTCACGAGAAAGAATGACTCGGCTTAAACCATAGTCTTTCCAGAATTTTACAGTTGCCCAATTAATCGCATTGGCTTGTACCGAAAGGTGGATAGGCATGTCAGGAAAATGTTCGCGAACCATCATAATTAAGCCTGGATCCGACATAATTAATGCATCAGGTTGCATTGCAATAATTGGCTCGATGTCCCGAATAAAATTTTTAAGTTTGCTGTTATGTGGCTGAATATTGGCAACAACATAGAATTTTTTGCCTAATGCATGTGCTTCATCAATTCCGATTTTTAAATTTTCATGATCAAATTCATTATTACGAACACGGAGACTGTAACGTGGTTGTCCGGCATAAACGGCATCTGCTCCATAAGCAAAAGCATAACGCATATTTTTAAGTGAACCAGCGGGAGAAAGTAATTCAGTAATCATGATGCAAAAGGCATATAAAAAATAAGGAATTATTTTAAAAATATAATTACTAAGATTCAACCAAGCATTTTGCTCGGAATTATAGCTGTTTTTCTCTCACATAAAAAAAGCACCCTAAGGTGCTTTTTTAGAATGATTAATGATGACGATGCTTTTTCTTTTTCCAATGACGTTTGTTATCTTGGCGATTGTCATAATCACGATCTTGACCAACTTGACGACCTAATGCCGCACCGCCTGCTGCACCTGCTGCTGCTCCGATATATCCACCTGTGGTTCCGCCTACATTTTTACCAACTGTGTAACCACCAACACCACCTAGACCACCGCCAATTGCAGCTTCAGTACGAGTACGTTTGCTACTTGCAGCAGCAGCTCCACCAGCACCACCGACAGCAGAACCAATCATCGCACCATTATTACCACCAATTTCTTTACCAATTGCTGTACCAACAACACTACCTAAAGCAGAAGTTGCTGCAACACGTGTTGCATTATCAGCATACACGCTGGTTGCTAAAGTTGAGCTTGCTAAAATTGCGCTCAATAAGAAAATATTCGCTTTCATTTTGACTCCATGTTCCCAGTAATGGGACATCTTTTTAATGATTGCAAATGTAACAAAGTTTGAGAAAGAAAATGTGGAGATGCCGACAGAAATTATTACTACTTAGTAAGGAGAATGTAGTGTTTTGTTAATAATAATTCTGAATAACGTGAAATAAATATTTGTAATCAATCAAATACTGATTTAATTCACAAAAAGAGGCTTAAACGACAAGCACTCTTTAATTCGATTGCAATTAATCTAATTGAACTTTCTTACTCGACTCTTCTTCTAGTGTATGTTGGTGAGAATTTACTCCTTGCTGATGACGTAAATGATCTAGATCACGAATGTTCTTTTGAGTCGCTGTGACGCCAAACAAACTGAGTAAAAAAGACATAATGTAGTAACCTTTTTCACTTAAAGTGAGCGTAGCGTTAGTTAAACTAAATAGTAATAATCCAATACAAATACCAACTGATGCCCAACAAAGTGCAACATAAATCATAGTCACAGGTATTTCTTCTAATTGATCTCGTAATGTTTTTTGTAGTGAGATCGTGGAAAACAGTCCATACAACAGAATTATCAAATAATAGCCTTTTTCATGCAGAGGCATTTCTGCATTCTACAATCCAATCATAAAACCAACAACACCAATAAAGACAGCAAGCCAGCTTGCGGCTGTGAAGGCGAGTGTTGGGCGGTTTATTAAATTACTCATGGTTTATCCTATTATTTTATCATTCTAATTTATCTTTGATTATTTATATCGAAGCTCAGGTAAGAGAACAACCTATACATACTAAAAAACGATGAAATTGTCATGAAATAATAGGGGATTGGTAAGTTACCTAGTTTCTCTATGTCTTTTAAGCCCTAGAGTCTGTAAACTATGCGCAATTTTTTGATTTTGCTCGTGCTTCATTATTTTGATCGGCACTGAGTCTTTAGTTTTGAGATATTCCGCCCATGAAAGCATCACTCCGTTTAAGACTGGATCAACTTTGTGATCGTCACGAAGAGCTGACAGCATTGCTCGCTGATGTAGAAGTAATTTCGGACAATAAACGTTTTCGTAAATTGTCTCGTGAACATAATGATTTAACAGAAATCACTGAGGTTTGGAGCAAATATCGTCAAGCGGAAGAAGATATTGAAACGGCTGAAACAATGAAATCAGACCCCGATTTCAAAGATATGGCTGAAGAAGAAATTAAAGAAAATAAAGCGCTTCTAGTTGATCTCGAAGAACAATTAAATGTTCTAATGATTCCGAAAGATCCAAATGATGCCAATGCAGCCTACCTTGAAATTCGTGCTGGAACAGGTGGTGATGAAGCAGCGATCTTTTCGGGTGATTTATTCCGTATGTACAGTAAATATGCTGAAACACAAAGTTGGCGTATTGAAGTACTTTCTGAAAATGAAGGTGAGCATGGCGGTTATAAAGAAATCATTTGTCGTATTGATGGCGAAGGCGTCTATGGTCGTTTGAAATTTGAGAGTGGTGCACACCGTGTTCAACGTGTACCTGCGACTGAATCTCAAGGTCGTGTACACACCTCAGCGTGTACCGTTGCGATTCTGCCAGAAGTGGATGTAGATACCACAGTTGAAATCAATCCCGCCGATCTGCGCATTGATACCTATCGCGCATCAGGTGCAGGTGGTCAGCATATTAACAAAACCGATTCTGCGGTGCGTATTACCCATATTCCATCGGGTGTGGTAGTGGAATGTCAAGAAGAGCGTTCGCAACATAAGAACAAAGCCAAAGCGATGGCTCTCTTAGTCTCACGGTTAGAAAATGCAAAACGTGCGGCAGCTGATGCAGCAACTTCTGAAATGCGCCGTGACTTGGTCGGTTCTGGTGATCGCTCTGAGCGTATTCGTACCTATAACTATCCGCAAGGTCGCATGACCGATCACCGTATTAACCTGACTTTATATAAGTTAGATGCAATTATGGAAGGTGATTTAACAGAATTACTGGATAGCTTGCATCGTGAATATCAGGCGGATCAGTTGGCGATGCTTGCACAGGAAAATGGCGGCTAATGAATATTGCTCAAGCTTTAGAAATCAAAGGCGAAATTGATAGCTATGAACGTCAGGAGGCGGCATGGCTACTCGAGCATCTTTTAGGTGTGAATGCCTTGGAACTTAAATTGCGGCTTGAGCAAGAGTTGACAGAAATGCAGGAGCAGGCCTATTTAGAGGGGCTGGCTCGTATTGAACATGGCGAACCTTTGGCCTATATCACGGGTTCACAACCTTTTTGGACCTTAGATTTAAAAGTCACACATGACACTTTAGTGCCGCGCCCCGATACCGAAATATTGGTGGAAACGGTGCTGAAACTGCCGTTAAATCCTCAAGCCAATATTGTGGATTTAGGTACAGGAACCGGTGCAATTGCCTTGGCGCTTGCAAGTGAACGTCCACAGTGGCAAGTCACGGCAACGGATATTTATGCCCCAACTTTAGAAGTGGCTCAGGACAATGCTGTTCGACATGGTCTCATGCAGGTCAAGTTTGCTTGTGGCGCTTGGTTTGAAGCTTTAGAACAGCAACAGTTTGATTTGATTGTATCCAATCCGCCCTATATTGATCCTGATGATGTACATATGCAAAAGCTCAAGTCTGAACCTGAGCGTGCTTTAATTGCTGATAAGCAGGGTATGGCGGATATTGAAACCATTATTAACCAAGGCAAATATTGGCTTAAACCCAATGGTTGGATTGTGCTTGAGCATGGTTATGATCAAGGCCAAGCGGTACGAGATATTTTTGAACAACAAGGTTTTAAGCAGATTCAGACTATCAAGGATTATGGTGGCAATGATCGTGTCAGCCTAGGACAAAAAACTATTTAAGCTTCTATTTTGCTAAATAGTGTTTTCGCACGATACGCACCGGGACTAACTCCTGTCCATTTTTTAAAAGCGCGATGAAATGCACTTGGATCATGAAAACTTAGATCATCACTAATACTTTGGATAGAGTCATTAGTTTTGCTGAGTCGTTCAATTGCAATATCACAGCGAATATCATTTTTAAGCTGCTGATAACTCACACCTTCTTGTTTTAAACGGCGTTGAATTGTTGCTGTTGACATATTTAGTTGTTGGGCAATTTCTTTGAGTTCATCCCACTCTGAGGGTGGTTGTAAAAGCAGTTGACGACGGATTTGCAAGCTTAAAGAATTTTCATTTTTAAAGCGAACAATTAGGTTGTAAGGCGTTTGTCTGAGAAAGTCATTTAAAGCCTGCTTATCTTTTTTGATTTTGTGTTTGAGGTAATTTGCATCAAATTCAATGAGATTTTGATCAGCATTAAAGTGAATATCTTCGCAAAAACGAACACGATAATCCTGTATTTCGACAGGTTGATGACATTTAAAGGTCATTTTCTGAAAAGGGATGCGCTGGTCACTTAGCCAACACATTAAACTATGGACTAACATCAAATAGGTCGAATAAGTAAACATTCGTTTAGGATGTTCACGGTCATGCAGAATTAAGTATGCTTTTGCACCTTGTTGAATCAATTCACCTTGAATGTCATCTAACACTAAACTCAGAAACTTTAAGATTTCTTGAATAGCTTGTTCTAATGTTTCGGCACTGAATGCTAATTTTGCTAATAGGCTATAGCTCCCTCTGCGCATAGGGTGGCAATCCATCCCTAGAAACTCATCATTCATATGCTCTGCTAGCTCAATCCACAATCGTGCACATTGCATCACTGGAACACGGGCTTTAGTTGAACTGAGCAGTTCGACTGAAACGCCTGCTTGATTAGCGATATGAAGACTATCTAAACCTCGACTTGCGGCAACACTCAATGCTTCACGAATTAAAGCAATTGAAATTGTATCCTTAGCAGAATTAAGATCGAGGTCGGTGCTTTTGCTCATACAGAAATGAAATATAGAAGAGTAAATAGGTTGAATGCTCAAAAGTCGCATCACTTTTGCTACTTTTAGGAATTGTATCGGAAAAAACTTGGCTTTACTCTCGCTTATAAAAATTTATATCTTTAATTTACGAGGAAATTTAGATGAAAATTCAAGGAAAACATTTTGTTATTACTGGTGGTGGCTCTGGTTTAGGTGCTGCAACAGCAGAGGTTCTCGTTAAACAAGGTGCGACGGTTACCTTGGTCGATATGAATGTTGAAGCGGGTGAACAGCAGGTACAGGTATTAGGTGCGCAAGCTGAATTTGTAAAATTAGATGTAACTGATGAGCAAGCTGCAGAGCAATTCTTTAAAGATGTTGTTGCAAAACATGGTGCGGTATATGGGCTAATCAACTGTGCAGGGATTGGACCCTCAGCAAAAGTTGTAGGCAAAGAATCTGTACATGATTTAGCCATGTTCTCAAAAACCTTACATATCAACGTGACGGGTACATTTAACATGTTACGTTTTGCAGCAGATGCAATGAGTAAAAATATCGTTGCTGAAGGTGATGAAGATCGTGGGGTGATTGTAAATACGGCTTCAGTTGCTGCTTTTGACGGGCAAATTGGACAAGCGGCTTATTCTGCATCAAAAGGTGCTGTAGTTGCGATGACGCTTCCGATTGCGCGCGAGTTAGCACGTCATCAAATTCGTGTTTTAACCATTGCACCAGGGATTATGGAAACTCCAATGCTGAAAGGCTTACCGCAAAATGTACAAGATGCCTTAGGGCAAATGGTGCCTTATCCATCACGTTTGGGACGTCCTGAAGAATTTGGTCGTTTGGTTGCGCATATTGCTGAAAATTCGTATTTAAATGGTGAAGTGATCCGCTTAGATGGCGGTATTCGTATGGCTGCGAAATAAATTTATTTAAATCATTTATAGATTAATTTATAAAACAGTTGTGAATGAAAATTTACAACTGTTTTTGTTTTTATATGGTTTATTCATAAACTAGGTTTGAGTTTTAGTCATTGCTGTTGATTTCTGTGCAATTTTGCCAATCATTCATTTACTCAATACAGGGTTGTATAGATGAAATATCCAATTTTGATCTGTTCTGCACTTAGCTTGTTTTTAAATGGTTGTGTTGGAAATATGAATCCAACAGGCGGCAACTCAAATCCTAATTATCCATACTATACGACCCAACAGGTGATGGTCGTGAAAAAAATAGTTGTGCCCGCAGGAACAACTTTAACTTACGAAAAATATCGAGGTAAAGAAGGTAAACAGGAGCATTTGTTAGCAGAAGATAAGTTAACTGAAATTCAATTACCAAAAGGTCAAACCATTGATTGGGGTGGTGTGCCCGTGACGATGATTGCTAAATTCTTTAATTCAGAAATGAAGGGTTTTTCTGTTTATGCTAGTTTTGATCAATTAGCAGAACATAAAAAAACGCGATTTTCTAGGCAGTGGCAAAGTTGTGATGACGATTTGGGTATTGCTGTAAAGGATACGACGGACTGGTCATTTAACAAAGCCAATATTGCTGATGTCGAAAGTTGTAGTGTGTTGTATCAACGTTATTTTAAAGATAATCCGCAGCAACAGAAATTCTTAGATAGTTTATATACAGAGTTAATGAAAATTGAATCAAAGTAAGAAACAATCTTTGTCAAAAATTGCTTCTTAAATTTTAGTTTTATAATTTTGCTTTAACTTCTTCCCCAATCAGATAGAAAGTACCACCTGCAATATAATGAAGACTACGTAATTCTTTGGCTGCATTTTCAAAATACCAATGCCCATCACGAAAGACTCTTGAATCTGCCCATGCAGCAATAACAGATCCTATAAATAAATCGTGAGTTTGCTGATTATGCAGCTCAGGAATGACTTTACACACAAGCCAAGCAATACTACCACTTACAAGAGGAACATTAAGCTCATCTTGATAGAACAATTCGGTTTTACAATCTTCTAATTTGTTTGGTTCATCAAACTTACTAATTGTACCGAGTTGATGCACCATATCAATTTGCGCATAGCATGGTACTTGCAAAGCAAAATAACCACTTTGTTCTACTAGCTGACGTGTTTTGGTACTTTTATCGAGCACTACAGTGACTTTAGCTGGTGTGAGTTCCAAAGCACATGCCCAAGCAGCAGCCATTACATCTTTATCATTTCCATGCTGTACTGATACTAAAACAGTTGGACCATGATTCAGTAAACGATAGGCTTTAGCGAGTTCAACGGCTATGATTTCTGGGCTACTCATGTAATATCCAAGATCTTGATTGTAGATATTATTGTTACATAAACTTTGGGGGAAAGATTAATCAATTTCCCAGCGTTTATATGCCCGATTAAAACTTGAAAGGGATGAATAACCGAGTTTTTTAGCAAGTTCATCTTTGGTAATAAAAGGATTGAGCATCAGTTTTTTTGCTTTTTGTTTGCGTACTTCATCATAAAGTATTTGAAAATTGATTGATTTTTCTTGCAACATGCGTTGTAAAGTCCGCTTAGTTAAATTTAACTTTTCAGCGACTTGTTCGATACCGAGTAAACCTTCATTCGGATCATCAATAAGATATTTGACCCGATATAAGATATCTTGAGTTGCAGCAAGATCGTCTAATTCTTTTTGGCAAATCAACTTAAATTTCTCCGCTGTTAATGGGTCAGCCATGCTTAAAGGCATATCTAAAAATTCAGATGATGCAATTAATTGAGTGAAGGGCTGTTGATAGCGTATTTCTGCAAAAGAAGAGGCTAATACATCGCTGAACCGCGCAAAGTAATTTGGACATTTGCATTGTAAATCTATAATCGGTTTAAAACTTGGAATAAATAATCTGACAAGATGAACAAAGCCAATTAGAAAAAAGGTACAACTAAACTCATAGGCTTGAGCATCAATTTGATGATTAAAGTTAAGTAGTGATGGCTCGTAAGTAATATGATAATAAGCAAGATCATCTTTTATTTCGAAATTTAATTCGACAAATGAGCATTGTAAATTCACAAATTGATTAATGGTTGTGATTGCATCGAGTGCATTTTTAGATATTGCGGCAGTTAAACCTAATAAACCATGAGAACTAATCTTGAGTTGCGTTGCTGCATAGAATCCAATGCCATCTTCTTTTGTTAATTCGATTGTACGTGTAATTACCTTTTTAAAAGAGCTTAAGCTGATTTTATAGCTTAGATCTTGTAATTGATCAGTCTCTACACCTGTTCCCCAAAATAACTCTTCGGCGCTAATGTTCCATCGAGATACGACTTCGCTTAATACATGAACATAAGAGCTACTAATAAAATGCTGTTGGTGGCGGGGAATACTCATAGTTTTAAGCAAATTCCATTTTAAAACTGATCAAACTAAATCAAAAAGTAATCTAGCTGTTGTGATTTGAAAATGTACATTCATCGGAATTTTACGAATCAAGCAAAATTTTGGCATGTATTGTTATGATTTTGGCACGCTTTGTTTTAGTCTAAAAATTATACAATCTAGCAAGGGAGTATAATTCTGCAAGTCTTTTGTATGCTTGGAATGAATCCGCATACAAAGTTTAAGGACTCAATCGTTGTAATAAAAATGAAAAATGCTAGGAGCAAAATGTGAAGAAAAAATATTTAAATGCTATGGTGTTAATGACGGGTATGCTAGCAAGCAGTGGATCTGTTGTACATGCAGGTTTGTTTGATTTTCTAGCACCAAAAGCATCATGGCAAAACTGTAACGTAAGCAGTTGTACGGTTGGTGGAAGTACGAATGTTACATCTAGTTATGCTAAAACCAAGTATCCAATTTTACTCGCTCACGGAATGGCAGGTTTTTCTGCTGTAGGTCCATTGCAATATTGGAATGGAATTACAGAGGACCTCGTTGGTAATGGAGCCAATGTATTTGTCGCACAACAAGCTTCTTTTAATTCATCAGAAGTACGTGGTGAACAATTATTACTTCAAACCAAACAGGTGCTTGCGATTACAGGCGCTCAAAAAGTGAATTTAATCGGCCATAGTCATGGTTCACAATCAGTTCGTTATGTTGCAAGTTTATTGCCAGATAAAGTTGCATCAGTGACGGCTGTTGGTGGCCCAACTAAAGGTTCAGAAGTTGCAGATGTTGTAGATTCAGTTGTTAAATCACCTGTTGGTCCTGCACTTGCACCTATTATTGCGGCGGGAGTAAATGCTTTTTTCTCATTAGTAGGAATTGGTTCTGGTCATTATTATGATCAGGATGCACTCGCAGGGTTAAACTCGTTAACGACACGTGGTTCTGCTAACTTTAATCAACGTTTTCCAGCCGCTGTTCCAACAACGGCTTGTGGCTCTGGTACAGAGTTGGTTAATGGTGTTCGTTATTACTCATGGAGTGGAACGAGCCCATTTACCAATGCGCTTGATCCATTGGATTATGCATTAACCGCGACATCTTTATTAATTCCTAGTGAAAATGATGGTTTAGTTCCTCGCTGTTCGAGTCATCTTGGTACCGTTATTCGTGATAATTATGCGTTTAATCACTTGGATGAAGTCAATCAAATATTAGGCTTAGTTGGTTTCTTACAAAACCCAGTTACACCTTATCGTACTCAAGCAAATCGTTTGAAAAATCAGGGACTTTAATCTATACATTAAGGGAGTAAAGAGTTACTCCCTTAACCAACAAAAGATTTAAAACGGAATAATAAATAGAGCAAGGGACTATGAAAATTAAACTTTTGAATAATCGAATCATCTTCTTAGGTTTGATGGTGTGTTTACTGCTCTCATTGGTCTTGATCTATTTTATATTTAAACCAGAAGCGCAAAAGCATGACAATAACCTCAATCAACAAAATCAATTATCATCCGAGAATAATAATATTCAAAAAATCGACGATACAAATCATCAAGGAAAAATACCAAATCTTGCGCCGTCTTTACAGGGCACAGAAATAGATTGTCCAATTCAAGTGGATGCAAATGGAAAATTAATCTTAACCGTAGGTATTCGCAGTTGTTTTGACTATTTCTTTTCTAGTCTAGGTGAAAAAACTGAAACGGAACTTATCTCGGATATTCGACAATATCTTAAAGCGACTTTACCTGACAGTGCTTCAAGTTATGCGAGTTATTTGCTAGATCAGTATGTTGCATATACTCATGCATTAAAAAATCTAAAACCTACAAGTAGCTTTACAACAGGAGACGCTGAAGGTTTTCAAAAAGTACTTGATCAAATGTACAAAGTTCAGCAGCAGTTTTTTAATTCAGCAGAAATTAATGCCTTATTCGGAAATGAACGTAACTTGAATCAATTTAATATTGATCAAATGCGTATTCACGCGAATAAGAGTTTGAATGCTCAACAGAAAGCAACCGAGTTGGCAAACTTGATTGACCAACTACCATCGACTTTGGCTGATGGTGTTCGAGTGTCTATGCAATTTGCTGAATTGCAACAGCTTACAAAGGAAATTCAAGAAAAAGGAGGCTCAGCACAAGAGCTTCGTAACATGCGTGAGAGTTTGTTAGGTGCTGAGGCGGCAGACCGATTAGAAAAAGTTGACCAAGAAGAAGCAGGCTGGCAGAAACAAGTGAATAGCTATTTGTCTGAGCGTGAAGAGATTCTTAAAAGCAATGCGAGTGATTCCAACAAACAACAATCAATTGAACAACTTCGTAATAGTACATTTGCGACAAAAGAAGATTTACTCCGAGCACAATCGTATGAAATCATGAATGATCAGAAGAACAAAAGTTTTTGATATCAAATGATTGAATGGGATTAAATCTGTTGTGAGTGAAATTTAAAAGCTTAAAAGATCGCTTTGGGATTTGTGTTAGTCATTGCTCTTTTTTTTGACTATTTAATAAAATTTATGCGTTAACGAGAAGGTGAATAAAGATGTGGAATAGGTTAGATGTTGGGGGTGGAAGACCATTGATATTGCTGCATGGTATAGGAATGTCACATAAAGCGTGGAATCCTATTATCCCATATCTCACGCAATCACGACGAGTAATTGCATTTGATGTTGCAGGTTTTGGAGATAGCCCAAAATTTGATTCAACTAGACAACCTAATATTGAGAATTTAGTTCAAGAATTGGCAGAACAACTTCAGAAAATGGGGATCCATGAGCCTGTAGATATCGTTGGAAACTCAATGGGTGGGTGGATGGCTTTAGAAGCAGCTCGTACAGGTTTGGCAAGTTCAGTTGTCGCAATTTCTCCTGCAGGTTTATGGTTAGAGTCTCCAGCTCATGTAAAAGTAATTTTCTTTAGCTTGAGATACGCAATTAAGAAAATGCCAAAACTGTCTAAATACCTGATGAAATTTTCTGTATGCAGAGAATTGCTGTTAGCTATTCCAATTGGTGTCGGTGGTCGGAAAATTCCTGAGTTAGATGCTGTGAATTCTTTGAATGATTTTAATAATGCATCTGATTTTGAAAGAACATTTTCAAATGCAGGGCGATTCATTGATGGTCAGAACATCAAAATTCCTTTGACTATAGCTTTTGGTACAAAGGATTGGCTATTGACTCGAAAAGATTGCCAAATGAAAAATGAGTTACCAAAGGACATGAAATGGATTGAGCCGAGAGGTTGGGGGCATGTGCCGATGTGGGAAGATCCACAAGGCGTAGCAAAGCTAATTCTTGAAAATATCTAAGTAAAATAATGTGCTTATAACTTAATGACTTGTGCCCAAATATTTGATGAAAAATGATTGGGTTCAGTCATCTATTGTGTAGGATGTCATTTTCAAAGCTGCCTATGTGGCAGTGAACTTAAGATATTATCAATATTATAAGCTAAAACATAGGCTTATTAAAAAAATTGAAGAATACCCAAAGTTTTTAACATAAGTTGTAAACTATTGATTTTATTTAACTGTTAATGAGTGTGTAAAATATTGGGGTAAAAAATGGCTATTGTCAAAGTTAAATTATATAAATGCTAGAATCTTCTTTCATAAACACACTCATATACTTAAAATCTAGCCAGTTAAATGTAAGTTAGGGAATTAATGTGTCAGACCATTTAGAAAACGAATTTGAGCTAAGTAATGAGGAAATGCATCTCTATAGTCGTCAGATTTTATTAGATGGTTGGGATATCGAAGCGCAAGAAAAATTAAAACTCGCGAATGTATTAATTATTGGTGCTGGGGGAATAGGTTGTACAAGCGCTGAGTTGCTTGCACGAGCAGGTGTGGGAAAAATTACAATTGTCGATGCTGATACGATTGAGATTAGTAATTTACAGAGGCAGATTGCTTTTACGACAAATGATTTAGGTCGATATAAGGCTGAAATACTCGCAAAGCGTATACAAGAGATTAATCCTCACATACAAGTCAGCTATCAAAATATACGATTCGATGAAACGAATGCTGATGAACTTGTACAGCATCAAGATGTAGTCTTGGATGGTTGTGATAATTTTACGACTCGTTATCTGGTGAATGCGCTGTGTAGAAAACATCAAGTACCACTCATCAGTGCATCAGCCATTGGTTTTGAAGGGCAACTGTTTATGGTGGATACTGATTCAGCTTGTTATGAATGCCTGTTTCCGAAAGAAGATCATGCCAATGAAGGGTTACGTTGTGCGGAGTCAGGTGTATTAGCTACCACTCCTGTAATGATGGCGTCATTACAAGCGCATCACACTTTGCTGTTTTTAGGGCTTGGTTTAACACCATTAAAGCAAAAATTGTTGCTTTGGAATGGTTTAAATTTCTCACAACGCATTCTTAAATTTGAAAAAGATGTAAATTGTCCAGTTTGTCAGGCAACTTGATCGGTAAATTGAGCAAAATTTGCTAAACTAAGACCATCTGTAAGGCAATGAAAGATTATGAAAAGAAATATTTTATTCGATGGATTACGTTCTGTTGCACGTATCGGTGAAACAGTTATTGTTGCGGCACAAGCAGGTGTGAAATATGCAACTGAAAAACCAAGTAATGCAAAACTCATGCGTGAGACCTTTGAGTCGCTTGGTTCAACATATATTAAACTAGGTCAATTTATTGCCAGTACGCCGTCTTTATTCCCTCGTGAATACGTTCAGGAATTCCAAGGCTGTTTAGATCAAACACCAACCTTACCATTTAGCTATATCCAACAAGTATTAGCTGAAGAATTTGAAGGCCGTAATCTGAATGAAATTTTTAGTTTTATCGATGAAAAGCCACTAGCTTCAGCTTCAATTGCACAAGTCCACGCAGCTCGACTAGTTACGGGTGAAGATGTGGTATTAAAGGTGCAAAAACCTGGTGTAGAGACGATTTTATATACTGATTTAAATGTCGTACATTGGGCAACTAAACTATTAGAAAGAGCAGTTCCTAAAATTAAGTTTGCTTCACTTTCTGAAATCGTGGATGAGATCAAAACACGTATGGTACGTGAAGTTGATTTTATTGAAGAAGCACAGAATCTGGATGACTTTATTCAATATTTGAATGTTTCTGGCAATCAGGCTGCCACTGCACCAAAAGTTTATCATCAATTTTCAACGCGCCGTGTACTTACCATGCAGCGCTTGTACGGGGTGTCATTAACTGATTTTGATGTTGTTAAAAAATATGCCAAAGACCCAACACAAGTTCTGATTACTGCAATGAATACTTGGTTTGGTAGTCTCATGTTATGTAAGAGTTTCCATGCTGATTTACACGCTGGAAATCTGATGTTACTTGAAGATGGTCGTATTGGTTTTATTGATTTCGGGATTGTTGGGCAATTGAATCCTGAGGTTTGGACAGCATGTATGGCATTTATGGATGCATTACAGCATACCAATTACACTGCTATGGCTGAGAACATGCTTAAGATGGGAATGACCCATCAGAAAATTGATACACAAGTGCTTGCTGATGATTTAGAGCGTTTATTTAGCGGTGTGTTATTGGCAGACCCACAAGAAATTCTTAGTTCCAATCCAGCAGATTTGAATGACATCATGATGGATATGGTGGCTGTAGGTGAGCGTCACGGCATTAAATTCCCACGAGACTTCGCTTTGTTATTCAAGCAAATGCTATATTTTGATCGTTTCATGCGTGTTCTTGCGCCGTATACCGATATTTATGCTGACCAACGTTTAAAAATGGTTCACAATATTGAACCTGCTTCGTTTTTAAAGCATTAATTTATTTATCGGTTCATTAGGTCATTATGGATGCCATTATAATTGAAGGGTTGAAGGTGGATACAGTGATTGGTTGTTTCAACTGGGAACGCCAAATTATTCAACCTTTGATGCTAGATCTCACCATTCATAATGATCTAACTCAAGCTGCGCAATCAGATGAGCTAGAAGATACACTGAACTATGCACAAATCTGCGAACTTGCAGCTCAGGTGATTCAAAAAGCCAAACCTAAACTGATTGAGCACGCTGCACAATTGGTGCTTGAATGTCTATTTACGACATTTTCTTCAATTGAATCGATCGTTATCACTATTCGTAAACCCGCCATCATTGCACAAGCCAATGCAGTAGGAATTCGCCTTGAACGCAACAGAAACAATTTTTGCGCTCGCATTGGCGAGTAACCTCAAACAAAAACAAAATTTCACTTTTGCTTATCAACAGATATTAAGCTTAGGTATAGTGGAATTTTCTGCAATTTATAGAATCCCATGTCGGGATCGTGTTGGTGCCGATTATTGGAATTCAGCTTGTTTATTAAAAAGTCGATTGAGTGTTGATGAGATCACTGAAACCCTGAAAAACTTAGAAGCACAATCTGGTCGAGTTCGCCCATCACATAATATTAGCTTGGATATTGATGTGATTGCTTGGGGGGAGACTTTAAACGATATGCAATTTAATCCAAAAAAGTTACCATTAGCATTAGATGTTAAAATTCCCCTTTATGATTTGTGGCCGATTCCAGACTTAGATTATGATAGGAAAAATTCTTATCCAGTTATTTCTATGTAACACTTTTTATCTGTAACACTATAATAATAGGAACAATATTCCATGAAGAGAATTTCATTGTTAGTAGGTTTTACAATTTTACTTTCAGGCTGTGCTGCCATGAGTGTTGAACAATGTAAAACTGCAAATTGGTTTAATGTTGGAGAAAAAGACGGTGCAGCAGGACAGGAATCTCGATTAGATAAATATTATTCTTCTTGCCAAAAAGCCAATATTGTGCCGAATCAAAAGCTTTATGAACAAGGTTACCAAAAAGGTTTGGGTTATTACTGTCGACCAGAGATCATTTTTAATGAAGCGTTAGAAGGGCGTGGTGATTTTCGTATTTGTCCGTTAGAAAAACGTGAATCGTTGCGAATATATTATCAAGTTGCAAATGACTACTACCAAGCAAATTCGGAGTTTGATCGCTCACAAAATGACATTAACTATTATTTAAAAGAGTTAGAGCGTAAAGACTTATCTGTTAAGGATCGTGATGATTATAGAAAACGTTTATATGATTTGCGCATCAATAGCAGCAGAGTTCAATCACGTTATCAAGATGCAGTTCGAAATTTGGAACGTTTTAAAGCTGAACGTGGGTTACGTTAATATTTCGAAGTCAATAATGCATAGTTCTAGCTTAGAAAATTAGCTCTAATTCTTCTAAGCTAATCAATATTTTCAAAATAATAAGTTGCCCATTTTTATGTTTCGACCATCTACGAAATAAAAATTGAGGCATGAAGAGTTTATTTTTGTTGATTGCTTTATAAATTTTTAAAGTTAAAAATAAATTTGGAAAAATTCTATCTAATCAAAAGGGTATTTATTAATTTCTAAATTCGTTATAAATATAGATTTAATGTTTCATCATATGATTATAAATAATTAAAATAAAAACCCGAACCATGTAAACATGATTCGGGCTGGGAGATTGAAGACTTAAATTAGTCTTCAGATAAAGTCATTAAACTCGCATTACCACCGGCAGCAGCAGTATTTACGCTAATAGCGCGTTCAATGACTAGACGTTCTAAAGGAATCTGCTCATCTTTCTTGAGATGAGTAATGCCCACGATTGCTCCAGAACGGTTCGCAATTTTAGTTTGTAGTTCAGTCAATTGGTCAACGGAACCATGATGTAAAACAGCATCAAAAGCATCTTTTTCAATGTTTGATATTACTGTGATTGCAGATAACACATCTTTTGGTAAAGATTTCTGATGTTTGGCGAAGAAAGCATTATCTTTAGTTACAGCAGCAGTACTACTTACGGCGAAAATCGCTAGTAACTGTTGTAACTGGCTTGCTTCATCATCTGCGATAGAAAGCACACGATGACGAGGCAAGATAATGTATTGATTGCTTTCACCTGTTGGGCCTTGCAACTCGTAGAACTTACCAACACCAAATGCTGGAATTGTCGGAATTGCGTGAGGCATGTTTTGCTTAGCCCAAGTCAACAAGTTCTGGTAAGCAACATTTGATACAGCATCAAACTGAGAGATTTCAGCTTTAACCGCAAAAGGTGTTGCTAAAACTTTCTCTGAACAATGTTCCATTAAGCGGTACATATACAGTGGACCACCGGCTTTCGGACCAGTACCAGACAAGCCTTCACCACCAAACGGTTGTACACCTACCACTGCGCCGACGATGTTACGATTGATATATAAGTTACCCACTTCAGCACGTTGGATCACTGTGTTAATGGTTTCATCAATACGAGTGTGTAAACCCATGGTTAAGCCATAACCTTTAGCATTGATGCGATCAATAAGTTGCTCAAGTTCACCATATTTATAGGTAATGATGTGCAAGACAGGACCAAAAACTTCGCGCTCTAAGTCATCAAGATTTGGTAATTCAATCGCAGTTGGCGGAACAAATGTACCTTGTGCAAGTGTCTGTTGGCTTGCAGCATCGTTAAACATCAACTGATGAACAGGGTAGCCCTTAGATTTCATCTTTTGAATGTGCGTATCGATAGTTTGTTTCGCTTCAGTATCGATGACAGGACCAATGTCAGTTTTTAAGATTGCAGGGTTACCTACGATCAACTGTTGCATGGCACCTTTCAACATTTTGATGACGGTTGCAGCGCTGTCTTCTTGCACACATAAGATACGAAGTGCAGAACAACGTTGACCAGCACTGTCAAATGCAGAACTGACGACATCGAGAACCACTTGTTCAGTGAGTGCAGAAGAATCTACGATCATCGCATTTTGACCACCTGTTTCCGCGATGAGCGGGATTGGTTGACCATTTGGAGATAAACGTTTTGCCACAGTTTTTTGCAAGATTTTTGCAACTTCTGTCGAACCCGTGAACATGATACCTTGAATGCGATCATCTTGGCTAAGTTGGGCACCAACAGTTTCACCACGACCCGGAAGAAGTTGAACAACGCCGTGTGGCACACCAGCTTCCCAAAGCATTTGAACGGCTTGCGCTGCAATGAGTGGTGTTTGTTCTGCTGGTTTGGCAATAACACAGTTACCACTGACCAATGCAGCAGCAATTTGACCAGAGAAAATCGCAAGAGGGAAGTTCCATGGGCTAATACATAAGACTGTACCTAATGGTTTTATTTGCGCATTTGCAGGCAAGTTTTCGATTTGTGTCGCGTAGTAACGCAAGAAATCAACGGCTTCACGAACTTCTGCAATGGCATTAGCATAAGTTTTACCACTTTCACGGCAAAGTAATACCATTAATTCTTGGATGCGAGCTTCCATTAAATCTGCAGCGCGTTTTAAGCAAGCTGCACGTTCAACTTTATGTGTTGCAGCCCAGCTTTGTTCAGCTTGTACAGCTGTTTCTAATGCCAGTTGTACATCCGCGCTAGTCGCTTCATTCACATGACCGACAATTTCACTATTTTGTGCAGGGTTTGTAATTGCAATCGCATTACTTTGATCGTGAACTGTTGATTCAAAACCAAGTAAAGGTGCACTTTTCCAAATATGGCTACGTAGTTTTTGTGCTGTTGTATCTAATGCAACTAAAGGTTGATCGTTATTTAAATCAAAACCTTTTGAGTTCGGACGTAATGGGTAAAGATCATGCGGAAGTGGAATCGCAGGATGTTTTAAACCAATCTGACCTTCATCTTTCGCAGCAGTTTGAATATCTTTGATTGGAGACTGAATCAATTCTTCAACTTTTAACGTCTTATCAGCAATACGGTTTACGAATGACGTATTTGCACCATTTTCAAGTAAACGACGGACTAAGTAAGCCAATAAAGTTTCATGGTTACCCACTGGCGCATAAACGCGGCATGGCACACCAAGTTTATTGTCTGCTTTTGAACCGACAACTTGTTCATACAAAGGTTCGCCCATACCGTGTAAGCATTGGAACTCGTATTGACCTGGATAATATTTGCTTGGGTCTGCAAGTGTATAAATCGTTGCAAGTGATTGTGCATTGTGCGTTGCAAATTGCGGGTACACTTGATCTGGTGCAGCAAGGAGCTTCTTCGCACAAGCAATGTATGACAAATCAGTGTGAACTTTACGAGTAAACACAGGGTAGTCAGTCATGCCGTCAATTTGCGCTTTCTTGATTTCGCTATCCCAATATGCACCTTTCACCAAACGGATCATGAGGCGTTTGTTACTACGTTTTGCAAGATCAACGATGTAATCTACCACGTAAAAACAACGTTTTTGATAAGCCTGAATAACGAAACCAATGCCTTTCCAATTCGCAAGTTTTGGTTCGAAACATAAACGCTCAAGCAGTTCGAGTGAAATTTCTAAACGTTCAGATTCTTCAGCATCGATGTTTAAGCCGATGTCATATTGTTTTGCTAAGCATGCAAGTTCGAAAACTTTGTTGTAAAGCTCATGATGTACACGATCAATTTGCGCACGTTGGTAACGTGGGTGTAAAGCAGAGAGCTTAATCGAGATACCAGGACCTTCATAAACACCACGCCCGTTTGATGCTTTACCAATGGCATGAATCGCTTGAGTGTAATCGTTATAATAACGCTCAGCATCATGGTCAGTTAGCGCAGCTTCACCGAGCATATCGTATGAATAGCGGAAACCTTTGTGTTCAAATGGTTTTGCATGCTCAAGTGCTTCCTCGATGGTTTCACCCGTAACGAATTGCTCACCCATCATACGCATCGCGACATCAACCGCTTTACGAATGATGCCACGTCCACTGCGAGCGAGAAGACCTGTTAAAATACTTGATAAACTGGTTTGTTTAGGTGTTTCCATTAACTTGCCAGTAAGCATTAAACCCCAAGCAGCGGCGTTTACGAACATCAGATTACTTTGACCTAAATGCTCTTTCCAGTTGCCTTGGTTAATTTTGTCACGAATTAATAAATCACGTGTTGCTGTATCTGGAATACGAAGTAATGCTTCTGCCAAACACATCAATGCCACACCTTCTTGTGAAGAAAGTGAGAACTCTTGGAGTAAACCTTGAACAATACCTGCTTTTCCAGCCGAGCTTTTACGTTCACGTAAATTATGTGCAAGACTGAATGCTAATTCATAAATTTTTTGATCAAGATCAGGAGAAATATCTGCTGCTTCTGCAAGTTGTTTAACCGCTTCAGGCTCAGCACGTCGCCAAGCTGTATTAATGCGTTGCTCAAACTCACTTTTTTCTTTAAATTCGGTGATATAACCGTCTGTGTGAGCTGTGTCCATTTGTGCGGGAGTATCCAATGTATTCATACTAAATTCCAATAACAATCTCTAGAACATATTGAGTAGAGAGGTTTAGATAATTTATGATTACAGAATAAAACCCGAGTAACTCACTATAATTTACCTATTTTTTAGAGGAAAATTCAGTTGAATGGCCCTATTTATACATTAGATCGTACCGATCTGAAAATTCTGGATATTCTTCAAACAGATGGAAGAATTTCCAACAGTAAATTGGCGGAATTAGTGAACCTTTCGCCGACTGCCGTCATGGCCCGTGTGCAAAAGTTGACGAAGGATGAATTTATCTTGGGATATGAGGCAAAACTCAATCCGAATAAGTTAAATGCGAGTTTTCTTGTGTTTGTTGAGGTACTTTTAGATAAAACCACCCCAAATGTGCTCGAGGATTTTATTGATGCAGTGACACAATATCCAGAGATTGTTGAGTGCCATATGGTGAGTGGTGGCTTTGACTTTTTGATCAAATTGCGTAGCGCAGGGATGGAGGAGTTTCGTCGTATTGCAGGGCAAATTTTATGGCAACTTCCTGGAGTGAAAGAAACGCGTAGTTATCCTGTGATGCAGGTTGTAAAAGACAGCTCTAAAATAAAAATTAAATCAAGAACCAAATTTTAATAAAAGATCAAATAAAACAAAGGGGCTCGAAAGCCCCCTTAAATTTTACTCAGAAATCTTATTTCATTTCTCTCGTATAGATTTCATCTGCTTGTTCAAAACGACCAGTCACAGTTGCGTTAGGTGCTTTACCAAGTAAGCTCACCACAACAATACTGATCAAGGCAAAAATGAAACCAGGAATAATTTCATAAATACCAGTACTAGCAAATACATTTTTCCAAACAATCACTGTAACTGCACCGATCACCATACCCGCCAAAGCACCGTTTAGCGTCATACGTTTCCAGAACAATGACATGATAATCAATGGACCGAAAGCAGCACCGAAGCCAGCCCAAGCATAAGAAACTAAGCCAAGTACTTTACTATCAGGATTTTGGGCTAAAGCAAGCGCTAACATTGCAACTGCAAGTACCATTGCTCGACCAATCCAAACTAACTCTTTTTGAGTTGCATTTTTACGGATCAAGCCTTTGTATAAATCTTCAGTTAATGCGCTTGAACATACTAATAACTGACAACTTAAGGTACTCATGACTGCTGATAAAATTGCAGCAAGGATCACACCAACAACCCAAGGGTTGAATAAAATTTTAGTGAGTTCCATAAATACTGTTTCAGGGTTAGCTGTTACAACCGCGGCAAATTCAGGATGTTGGTGGAAATAAGCAATCCCGACAAAACCAGAACCAACTGCACCTGCCAAGCATAAAATCATCCATGTCATACCGATACGACGAGCAGCAGGGATTGATTTAACAGAATCGGCAGCCATAAAACGAACTAGAATGTGAGGTTGTCCAAAATAACCCAAACCCCAAGCAGCTGCAGAAAGAATACCAACAATACTTAAATTTGAAACAAAATCATAAGCATGTGGGCGTGCACTCTCAACAATTGCTGTAAATTCTTCGACACCAACACCCAAAGACATGTATGTGACGATAGGCAGAAGCAATAACGCAAAAATCATCAAACCAGCTTGGAATGTATCAGTCCAACTGATTGCCAAGAAGCCACCGATACAAACATATCCGATTGTTGCAAACGCACCAAGCCATAAAGCGGTTTGGTAAGGTAAGTGGAACAATGTTTCAAATAGACGTGCACCAGCTACCATGCCAGAAGCACAATAAATCGCAAAAAAGATGAGAATAATCAGTGCGGAAGTTACACGTAAGATCTTTTTCTGGTCATCAAAACGACCTGTGAAATAATCTGGTAACGTAAGCGCATTATTCTGAACCTCAGTATGAACGCGTAAACGCCCAGCCACGAGATACCAGTTGAGCCATGCACCAATGATTAAGCCAATTGCAATCCATGATTCAGATAAGCCTGTCAAATAGATTGCCCCAGGTAAACCCATGAGTAGCCAGCCACTCATATCGGATGCACCCGCAGATAAAGCGGTAACGAAACTACCTAGGCTTCGTCCTCCAAGAATATAATCATCAAGGTTTTTGGTAGAAAAATAGGCGTATAAACCGATACCAAGCATGGCGATAATATACACCACGAACACAACAACAGTGGGATTCGAAAAATTCATAATGGATGCCTGTCCTTACATATCCATAACTGTGCAATCCCATCTGAATAGACAAAAATGATTCACTATTCTAACAAGACTGATAAGGCCACAGATTCAAGCACGAATGATTTTTAAAATACTGTTTTGTTTTTGTATGTTGTTTGTATATTTTATGTAATTTAAATTAAGTGTATGAATCTTAATTTTTAAATCTAAAAAAGCTCACTTTTTTTTAAATGAAATATAGATTTTTGCGGCTTAAAAATAGGCTATATGTTTCAAATTATTGCAGCGGTAAAAAATTGATAGTAATAACAGGCATTTTTGAACAGAAAAATAGAGTGAAATGACAACACATGTTGTTACAAAAGCAACAATGCAGAGAAATTACATTATAAAAAGCTCGTAATGTTAAGCAATTCTGCTAATGAAAATTTATTTGAAATCTTCCATATTATTTCTTTGCACCATTAGGGTGCATTGTCTGAGAGAAATGGAAAGTGGACACGGTTCAAGCAGCAACCATAAGAATAGAGCATGATTTACTTGGCGCAAAAGAAGTGCCAATGGATTGTTATTACGGAATTCATACTTTACGCGCAATTGAAAATTTCAAAATTTCTTCGCAAAAAGTTGGACAAAATAGTCACTTTATTCGTGCGTTAGCACAAGTGAAGAAAGCATCTGCTCAAGCGAATCTAAGTTTTAATAAATTAACAGAAACTCAAAGTTTGGCGATTCAGCGAGCTTGTGATGACTTAATTAATGAAACACAGAAATGGCAAGACTCATTTCCAATTGATATTTATCAGGGTGGGGCTGGCACGTCGATTAATATGAACACTAATGAAGTCATTGCCAATATCGCACTTGAATCATTAGGTCATCAAAAAGGTCAATATGACATCATTCACCCGAATGATCATATCAACAAATCACAATCAACGAATGATGTGTATCCTACCGCGATTCGTTTATCGACTTATTGTTCTCTAGATGCATTATTTACACAAATGGATAAATTGATTACTTCATTTGAGAATAAAGCAATCGAGTTTCGCTATATTTTAAAAATGGGGCGTACCCAACTCCAAGATGCTGTGCCGATGACACTTGGGCAAGAATTTCACGCATTTGCAACTTTATTAAAAGAAGATGTTCGTCTGATTAAACGTACACGCGAGTTATTGCTTGAAGTAAATTTAGGCGCAACTGCAATTGGTACTGGTGTAAATACACCTAAAGGCTATGCTGTAAAAGTAGTTTCGTGTTTGAAACAAATTACAGGTTTAAATTTAGTTGGTGCTGAAGACTATGTTGAAGCAACCAGTGATTGTGGCGTCTTTATTATTTTATCGAGTGCCTTAAAACGTCTTGCATGTAAACTTTCGAAGATTAGCAATGATTTACGTTTGCTAAGTTCAGGTCCTCGTACTGGTTTGGGTGAAATCCAATTACCTGAATTACAAGCTGGCTCATCAATTATGCCTGCAAAAGTAAATCCTGTTATTCCAGAAGTTGTAAATCAGATTGCATTTAAGGTGATTGGTAACGATCTTACGATTACATTTGCAGCAGAAGCAGGACAGTTACAGTTAAATGTCATGGAGCCTGTGATTGCAATTTCCCTCAATGAATCAATTGAGCTATTAACCCATGCGATTCAAAGTTTGGATGAAAAATGTGTACGTGGAATCAAAGCACATGAACAAGCCTGCCATGATGCAGTCATGCGTAGTGTAGGGATTATTACTTTGCTCGATCCTTTATTAGGTCATGCTTTGTGCGATGAAATTGGTAAGCAATGCATTGCAGAGAATAAAACTATTCAGGAAGTTGTGCTAGAGCGAGGTTTACTCACACAGGTTCAACTTGATGAAATTTTCTCTTTTGAGAATTTGGTTTCAGAAGTAGATGGTATTCAGGTTGATTATGTTGCTTAATTAATTAAGCATAAATAAAAAGCCCAGTTCTTAACTGGGCTTTTTAATGTTTAAATTTATTTAAAATTACAAACCTGATTCATATTCACTATGTGAAAGGAGCTTTTCTACATCAGCAATATTGTCTGGTTTGATTTTATAAATCCAACCTTTACCATACGGTTCTTCATTAACAAAATCTGGATCATCTTCAAGCGCTGCATTCACTTCAACGACAGTACCTGAAATAGGGGCATGGATGTCAGATGCAGTTTTAACAGATTCAACAACACCTGCTTGTTGTGTTGCAGTCACATGACTACCGACTTCTGGTGTTTCAACGTAAACTAAATCACCTAACTCCAACTGAGCATGGTCACTGATTCCAGTAACAACTAAATCACCTTCGATTCTTACCCATTCGTGTGTTCGTGCATATTTTAAATCTGCTGGATGATTCATGACAACTCCTTAAACAATCTGTCGTATCATTTTATTTGGCTTTATACAGGTTTTTTAGTTAAAACAAAAGTGTTTATAAATGAAGCACTTTGCAATATTACAAATAAGGGTCTTTACGCCAGTTACTCGGACTGCGTCCACTCCAGCGCTTAAATGCACGGCTAAAATTCGCTACATCAGAATACCCTAATTCATCAGCAATTTGTTCTAAACTATAATCTGTTCTGGATAGTAAAGATGTTGCATGACGATAGCGTACTTCATCTACCAAGGTAGAGAAGGATGTGCCTTCAGCTGCTAGCTGACGTTTTAGAGTACGATCTGACATATGCAAACGTTCAGCAACACTCTCGATGCTTAAATAATGCTGTTCTGAATTGGTTAAAATATCACGTACGCGCATTGCAAGGCGACGACGTTCGCCTAAAGCAGAAAGTTCAGTTTCACACTGATTAATTGCAATTTGGCTGGCAATCGGATCCGCATTGACCATTTTTAAACCGAGATATTTTTTATCAAAACTCGAAATTAAATGTGGCTGATTAAAACGTACTGTACTGGTTAATTTATCACGATATTTATCAAAGCCCACAGGCTCAGGGAAATCTAAATCAACTTCACCCTTTAAGTCTTCAATTCCTGTTAAGGCTTTTGCCATGGTCATAATGCCAATCGTTAAACCTAAGATAATTTCAGTACGTAATGGTTCAACTTCAATATCACATTGCAGTTGTAAGGTTGCTTTAGGTCCAAAAGTAGAGAAATAAAGTTGCAAAAAAGGTAAGCGTAATTGAATAAAACGGCTTGCAAGTGCAATTGCATCGGTAATGTCATGCGCAGTCATAATGGCATAACCAATAAAACCATGAATAGAAATACGCATTTGCGTACCTAGGTGAAATCCTAATGTACTTTCACCTGTTAAACGCAAAGAATGTTTAACTAATTCATTCGCAATAGGGGTAGGAATTCGATAATTTGGGTCAGCTAATTGCTCACTAGTTAAATGAAAAGGAGCAAATAAGGTTTCATCGCTATATCCCCAGCGTGAAACAACATCTAATAGCAGTAAGCCATAGACGCCTGGTATACCTTGATCTTGACGAGTTGAAGTTGCTTTCATGTGCTTTCCGTGGCGCTCATCAATTTTGCCAATATCTTTTAAACATTTAAGTCTGAAACATCTTTACACGAAATAAAATAATCAATCATAAAAATTGTTGGACAAAAGAGTCACCCAATCTCCAAAATTATGCTGCTTTTCTAAAGACCATTATTTTGGTTGTTGATATTAATAGCACATCGCCATGTTGGTTCAAAGCTTGCGTAACGTAACTGACGATACCACGATCAGTTTTGGTTTTAGATGGCACGATTGCAGTAATTTCAATTTCTACATGGATTTTGTCACCAACACGGGTGGGGCGTGGCCAACGAAGACTAGATTCTGAACCCAGTAAACCACCTGCAATTGGAAAACATTCGGTCCATAAACGCATTGTGATTGCTGAGGTATGCCAGCCACTGGCAGCTAAACCTTGAAAAATAGGATGTTGTTCAGCTGCTTGCTCATCTAGATGAAAAGGTTGAGGGTCATACTGGCTTGCAAATTGTTTCACTTCTTCAAGCGTGATTTCATAGTCACGACTAATGAAGCGATCTCCAATATTTAAGTCTTCTAAATACAACATTATTCTGTGTCCTGAGCCACTACTCGTTGCTCAACTAAAAAACCACCTGTTTGGCGTTTCCATAATTGTGCATACAAGCCATCATTTGCAATAAGCTGCTCATGTGTACCTTGTTCAGCAATTTTGCCTTGATCAAGTACAATGAGACGATCCATTTGAGCAATAGTAGATAAACGGTGTGCAATTGCAATGACCGTTTTGCCAACCATTAAGTCATTTAAACTGCTTTGAATCGCGGCTTCAACTTCTGAGTCAAGGGCACTCGTCGCTTCGTCTAAAATAAGAATAGGTGCATCTTTCAAGAAAACTCTAGAAATAGCAATACGTTGACGTTGACCACCAGAAAGTTTTACGCCACGTTCACCGACATAGGCATCAAATCCAACGCGTCCTTTCTGATCAGTCAATTGTGGAATAAATTCTTCGGCTTTGGCTTTTTTGACAGCAAGCTGAATCTCTGCTTCAGTCGCATTAGGGCGACCATATTTGATATTTTCAGCTACCGTACGATGTAATAGAGACGTATCTTGAGTAACCAGTGCAATATTGGCACGTAAACTATCTTGTGTAACATCATGGATGTTTTGCCCGTCAATCAAGATACGACCCTGATTAATATCATAAAAATGCAAAAGTAGCTGAATAAGGGTAGATTTACCCGCACCAGAACGACCAACGATACCTATTTTCTCACCAGGCTTAATCGTAAGATTGAAATGATCAATTACATTTTTTTGATTATAAGCAAAACTAACATCTTCAAAACGAATTTCACCTTGTTGAACTTTTAGTTCAGCTGCATCTTTTTTATCTTGAATCTGGATGGGCTTACCTAGCGTTTTCATACCATCTTGAATGGTACCAACATTTTCGAAAAGCATCGTGATGTGCCACATGATGAATTCCGCTAGGCTATCGAGTTTTAAAACCATCGCCGTGGTTGCTGCAATTACACCAATAGCAGCTTGACCTTGTGTCCATAACCAAACAGAACTACCAATCACGCCTATAAAGAGAAAAGCACTGAGTAAACGAATGCTGATTTGGTATTTCACACCTAAGCGCATTTGTTTATAAACAGTGACCATAAACTCTTGCATGGACTCTTTTGCATACTGACTTTCACGACCAGCATGTGCAAACAATTTCACAGTTTGAATATTGGTATAAGCGTCGGTAACACGTCCAGTCATAACAGCGCGTGCATCTGCCTGTTGTTGTGAAACTTTACCAAGACGAGGAATGAAATAACTGGCAATGGCAATAAATAAGACAAGCCATAAAAGTAGTGGGACGATCAAAACAGGCGAAATAGAGCCTAATACAAAGCTAATCGTAATAAAATAAATCAGTACATAAACCAACATGTCACCAAGGATCATCCAAAATTCACGAACTGCTAATGCAGTTTGCATAACTTTGGCAGACAAGCGACCAGCGAAGTCGGTATGGAAAAAATCTAAAGTTTGTTGCAATAATAAGTTATGGAATAACCAGCGCATACGCATTGGAAAATTACTAAATAACACTTGGTGTTTGACAATAGATTGCAAACTTACGAAGAAAATATTTGCGAATAAAATACTTATGAGAATAGTTAAATTTTGATGATTCGTTTCTAAAAAGGTATTAGGCTGACTTTTAGTGAGCCAATCAACTAGTTTACCAATATAAGAAAAGAATAATGCCTCAAAGCACGCTGCAGCAGCTGTACAAGCAATAAGTAAAAAGAGGAATGGTCTGACCCCTTTCGTTGATTGCCAAACAAAAGCAAAAAAAGTAGTCGGTAATGGTTTGTTTAAATCTTTCGTTGGGTAAGGATCAACTAATTTTTCAAACCAACTCAGCATTACACTTATCCTCTGATGAAATTCTAATTCAGCTAGTTCAGTAGCATATCAGAAAATTAGCTTTAGAGATGAAAAGAGCGAATGTTGCTTAGTTCACGAAAGGATAATTAAATTCCCAATTTAATTTCGAAAATAGTTTATCTCAAATAATATTTGTTATTAATTTTTTCTTAACAAATAATATGGTAAATGAAATTGCTAAGGAATTATTTCAATAGATCATTAGCAATCCAAATGATTGATATTAACGAATGGTGTAAATGGTATCGAAGTTAACATCCACTGAACAAATAAGTAAATTACAAATTAAATTATTGTTTAGTAGGTTTGAAATTTGATTACTTAGATTCATTTCAAATGCTGTTAATTCTCTCATGATTATTTGGCATGCGCTATTAAATTCATGAATATTCCAGTCTTTATTAAATAAAAATTTTATAGCGTTTAAATTGTTTAATTCATACATCAAGGTGTGATGAAGTGAGAATCCTTTATCATCAACTATATTTGAACTTTGGAAGAGAATTGGTTCGAGTTGATTCGCTTTGATGAGCATTAATGAATCAATTATCTTGTCTTTAAGCTCATTATTTAAGCTATTAAAGAAACCAAAAGAAAATGTTGCAATGACCGCAGCATCCATCCAAAGTGTAGATTTATGACTCATTTTTTCTAAATGAAGTTCTATAAATTCACATTGATTTCCGATATTCTCAGTTTGGGAGAAAAATGAGTAATCTTTTTCATTTTTGAATTTTATTGCTGAATGAGGCATCTTCTAACTCATTATTACATTAATTAACAATATTGATACATAATGGTTTTTTTTAAATTAAAATTCAATAGGTTTTATTAATATTTATTTCCTTTGATTGGTTATTGATCCAAAAATGCCTATTTGATCAATCTTTCTATTCGAAAAGTTATAATAAGTTAACTATATTAAATTAATATGAAAGGTATTTAATAATATTTAAAACTTAGGGGTATTATCTAATTTTTTATAGAAACTGCGAACGAGATCTAAGTTTTATATTCAAATAACAATCAGTAGGATAGAAAATTTCTGTCTTTTCCCTACAAGTGTTTAGGAGATAAAACTGATATAAGTGATAGACATTTTAGATGTATGTTGAACGAGTCGGTTTGATACGAAAGATAGGGAACCTAAGCGAGCAGTTAACGGGCTATGGATTGGTAATCGAGAGGAGTGTACTCACTTAGAGTTCTATTTGTCTCATAGAGGAAGAGCAAGACACTAGACAATTATTTAAAAATTCATTTGAAATACAGCTTTTATAGTGAAAAATCAATGCATGAAACGTAATACAAGGCGTATACTCAAATGAACCATTACAATCACATAGGATTAGAAATGCTTCTTAAATTTGCGATTCGCTTTATGGCTGTCCTCCTTTCAGTACTTATCTTGGCTGCTATCGTTATTCAGTTCTTTTTCTCAAGCAAATTAACCACAGATTTGTGGATTATTGTGGTTCCTGTGATCTTAGGTATTCCAATTCTTACCTCTGTCGTAATTGCTAAAGACGATGAGTTAAGCATTCATTGATACATACATGAATAATTAAAGTAACTATTTAAAAAAGCCCAGGCCAATGGGCTTTTTTAATATTTTAAACAATCCAAGCCCTGTTTGATAATTTTACATTGTTTGATGAACGGTCATAATCAAGCGATGGTTGGTACTGGTAATAGTTGTTAAAAAAATAGATAATTGTGATGTAATTCACAATTAGGATAAGAAATGTTTAAGATCTTGGGGAATTTAACAGTTTGTATGCTGTTTATTACGGGTTTGGTATTTTTAGTGATTGGAACTTCGTCAACAGATGCGCTTCTGATTGCGGTTTCATTCGCTTTGATGACGGCATCTTATCTACTTGCATCAGAATTCAATATAAATCTGCTGAATTGGAATAAATAACAATAAATTTAGCTGAAGAATTTTTGCGGAAATTCTTCAGCAATTCATTAGGTATCAAAATTGAAGAATGTAAAAAAATCGAAAACATAGAAATTGATTTTTAGCTTAAAGTCTTGAAAATAATTATAAATATTGATTTTACAAAGTACTCAATAATTAATAATTCTTAAGAACACGTCGTAAGGTTGTTGAGTAGAACTAATAAATAGATCTGACTAAGCGAAAACTAGTAAGTCATACAAAGCGTAAAGTTTTCCAACTTTAGAGATTTCATTGCACTTCAAAAAATCTAGCTCTTTAAATAACTAGAACGTCCGTTATAGGTGGAATTTTTATGATTTTCCTGAAAAATTAGTTTCGGTTAACTGTTTAAATGGTAGATGAACGCTTATAACTATAAATAGTATTTTTTTAGAACAAAATAAATTATGCTCTAGAATCTTAATTTTAAATAAAAATAGGTAATTACATGGGGAAAATTGTTGCAGGGGTTCTTGGTTTAACATTGGGTATAGTAACTATAAATGCGTGGAGTGATACACCACTACAAATTAATTATGGTACACCACAAGCACTAGGTGAGCAGACTTTGCAAGCAACTGCTCCAGTTAATCAAGATGAAAACAGTAATGGTCTTCAAACTTCTATTTTTGCAGAATATTATGGCTCAAAAATTGGATCTAATGATTTAGGTGGTGATCAAAAGCTTAATGGAATCGGTGCAGGCTTAACGGTTACAGCTCTAAATTCATTGAGTACTAGTGTTGGTTTAAACTTTCAGAGAAATTCGAATTGGAAAAATACTGAAATTAACGTTAAAGGTGGCTACAAATTTTACAATTTTGATAATACCTACGCAAATGCCAATATTGGTGTTGGTTATGCTTGGGTAAAAGCAGATGACTATGATGTTAAGCTACGTTACGTCACATTACCTGTTGAGTTAGAGGTTGGACACTATTTTCAGAAAGACCTCGCTGTTTATGCAGGGTTGGGCTATAAGTGGTTGTATATAGAAAATCTTAAGGATGTTTGTACTAGTTATTTTTGTAGTACAGCAGCTTCTGATGTATTAGATCTGGATGGTATTACTTATCGAGTTGGACTTAAATACGATTTCTAGAAATCTTAAAAAAGCTCATCAATAGATGAGCTTTTTTAATTTATACTTTTAAATAATATTAAAGTTTAGTTAAAGTAAATAATAAATTATTTTAAAATTTTAAACTTACTTTGTGCAATTTAATTTTTTTGGGTATGATATTAAAAATAAAATTATTATATGAATAATAACGTATATGATAGAGAAAATTTCTGAAACTGATAAATCTATTGTTTTGCGGGGTAAAATTTCATTATCATTAATTTTTAATGATATGAGTGACTTGACTAAATATGGAAATGAAAAACAGAGATTTTGGTTGAAATTCTATTCGATTGAAGCTTCTGAGGAAGGTATTGTTTTAGATGTATTTTTAAGTTTGGATGATTGTGTAAAACAGGACTTTAAGCTCGAAAACTATGTCGATTCAATTGCATTATTTGGAGTTAAAAAAATTGTAAAGGAACATGGTGTTGGAATAGATCATTCAATTGATGTTAGTAAATTTATATATAATAAAATTAATCTAAAGAATATAAAACATTTGAATAATTTCTTTTTTAATATTAGTATCTCGAATCGTAAAGTGCTAAATACCAATAATAAGATAACAATAGAGAAAATTTCTATTCTAAAAGAAATCATTATCTAAATGAATAATTTCATCGTTATCGTTTTTTATAAATAATCATAAAGGAATGAGAATAAATGACATATATCCGAAAAAGTGTTTGGGCAAATGGTGGGGATTTAGATGATCCAATATTATTTTGGTATGCTAAAGCGGTCAGTGCTTTAAAGGCTAAAGCATTGGATGATCCTACTAGTTGGCGTTTTTTCGCTGCTATACATGGTTTTGATGCTGAATTATGGGAGAGTTTTGGTTATTACGATCCAACAGTTGATCAACTACCAACAGCTCAAGTACAAGCAACATATTGGCGACAATGCCAACATGGAACATGGTTTTTTGTACCTTGGCATCGTGGTTATCTAGTTGCTATAGAATCTATACTCAGAGCCGAAATTATCGCGCAAGGCGGTCCACAAGACTGGGCATTACCATTTTGGGATTACAGCGATACAACTAATCCAAATGCAGCCTATATGCCACCTGCCTTTGAACGAACACATTTACCAGATGGTAGTGTTAATCCATTATATGTAGCTCAACGTTATGGTACTTATCATCCATTACCAGCTCAAGATATAACACTGACTGCCTTAGAAGATTTGGAGTTTACGACACCACATAATTTTAAAGCATTTGGTGGGCCAGTAACTTCCTTTTCGCACTCAAATCGTATATTTGGTGACTTAGAAAGTAAGCCACATAATTTGGTACATGATGATATTGGTGGTGATAATGGTATTATGAGTGACCCTGATTCTGCAGGATTAGACCCAATATTTTATTTGCACCACGCCAATATCGACCGTTTATGGAGCGTCTGGTTGGAACTTGGTAATGGGCGATCAAACCCTATTGATCCGCAATGGTTACAAGGTCCTATTGGCAGTCGACAATTTATTATGCCTTTGGCTTCGGGTGATTCATGGCAATATACACCTCAAGCTGTGCAAGATAATTCCGATATCAATGTAAATGGTACGCAATTGGGCTATGAATACACGCCAGGCTCTGGTGTAAATTCAACTCAAGAAATGTTATCTACCAGCGAAAATCGAGCGAAAACATTTGGTTTAGAATCTTTTAAGAACTCAATTGATTTACAGCCAGTTGCTTCTGAACTTATAGGTGCAACAACAAAAAAATTGCAGATTGATGGCCTAACCAATGTCACTATTCCTTTAGATCACAAAATGAAAAATACTTTGCAAAAAAGTTTTATGGTATTGGATGAATCATCTCAAAGTAATGTTGCTGAACCAGATCGAGTATTTCTAAAACTTGAAAATGTTAAAGCAAATCGTGAAGGGATTATTCTCGATATTTATACGACTTTGACAGAGGATAACGACCAAAACAAAACCAGCTTGGTTGAATCCATTGGTTTATTTGGTATTCGTAAAGCGTCGAGTAGCAAAGAAGAACATGGAGGAGCAGGGCTAAATATTATCGTTGATATTACTGATTATTTTGATCAACTTCATTTGAATAAACAGATAGCGGGTACCAATGCTTTCCCTATTTCATTTGTACCACGTCAACCTTTAGCTGCTGATGCAGATTTAAGTATTGGGCAAATTAGCGTGTATCGAGAAGGCTTGTAAGGATTTAAGCATTATGAAACTACAGGCATATTTTTCAATAGTTAAACGTCCGCCTTTTTCAATACTATTGGGTGTTGGGTTATTTGTGTGGTTATTTTTGTTGCTGCAACCTTTCTTTATGACCCAATTCAATATGCCTGTAGAAGGACATCTCCATCATCATGCTCATGTCCAGCAAAATAATAGTTTATGGTCTGTTATTGTGCAGGCCATAAACATACATTGGTTTTTAATGCTTATTGCAATGATGTTTCCTTTGCTTTCCGATTCAGTTTTATTCATTTGGAGAAAAAATTTTCCAAGAAAAAGATATCTTGGTTTAATTTCATTCTTTCTTGGTTATATACTTTTTTGGACTTTAACAGGCATAGGGCTTTTGTTCGTCACAGAGATTCTGAATAATTTTTTTAATCATTCTAAAGAACTGATCTTGGGATCTATTTTCATAGCTGTATTATTTTGGCAAGCAACACCATGGAAACAATTCAGTCTGAATAGATGCCATATTCCACCGATCATCAATCCATTTGGTTTTCAATCCATGATTGACTGTTTTAACTATGGTTTAAAAAAGGCATTTTATTGCGTTGGGATGTGTTGGCCATTGATGTGGATTTCACTATTTACCATGCAACAGACTATGTATTTTATGCCACTGTTTACCTTTACTATGTACTTTGAACAGAGTTTGCCTTGGAGACCAGAACAATGGCGAATTCCTTATCTTGGTTTATTGCAAAAATTTTTTAGACACTCAACTGATAAGAATAAAACTGCATTATCTACACATTTTAAGGTTTCATAGAAAATTTTGGGAAGTTAGGTTTAAAGGTTTTTCTATTTGAATACTTTAAGGCTTTAGTATTGAAAAAGTAAAGCCTTAAAGCTTAGTTCACATTAGGTTTGAACATCTTTAACAGACAAATAGGTTTTAAAATCATATCCTGATGGTGCTTGATAAATTCTCAAACCAAATTCAGGAATAATTGCAATCAAATGATCGAAAATATCAGATTGAATCGCTTCGTAAGATGCCCATGCTGTCGTATTTGTAAATGCATAAATTTCTAAAGGTAGACCTTCACTAGTGGGTTGTAGTTGACGAACTAAAATAGTTTGATTCTGCGCAATACCTTGATGTTGGCGTAAATAGAACTCTACATAAGCACGGAATGTTCCCACATTGGTTAAACGACGTTGGTTGTATTCTGATTGATTGCTTAGATGATCATTAAACTTATTAATTTCATCTTGTTTTGCATCAAGATAATGGTCTAAAAGTAAAAAATCTTTTAATTTTCGCTGTTCACTATCAGTCATAAAGTGAACACTACTTTGATCAAGAAATATCGAACGTTTAATACGACGGCAGCCAGAATTACTCATACCACGCCAGTTTCTAAATGTATCGGTGACAAGTTTGTTGGTCGGAATGGTGGTCAGTGTTTTATCGAAATTTTGTACAGTCACTGTATGCAGAGACATATCAATCACGTCGCCATCAGCATTTAAAGAGGGCATCTCAATCCAGTCTCCAATACGAACCATATCATAAGAGGCAATTTGTACACTTGCGACTAAAGACAAGATCGTATTTTGGAAGACCAACATGAGAACTGCTGCCATTGCACCGAAGCCTGCAAGTAAAGTAAACACATCTTTTTTAAGAAAAGTACCTAAAATCATAAGACCACAGACAACGAACAAAATCAGTTTGATCAACTGTAAATAACCTTTGATTGGTTTATTTCTCGATTTTGGATTGCGTTGATACACTAAGTTAAAAATATTCAGTGCTTCACTAATTGATAAAGCAAGCGTGAGAAAAATAAATGCTTGTGCTCCCATTTGTATTAATGTAATCACTTTTAATGGAAGATGGGGAACTGCACTGATTCCATTCATGATCACTATAGCAGGAACGATATTTGCAAATCGACGTGTAACGCTGTGTTGGGCAAAAATTGATTGGTGGGGTGACTTAAGTTTAGTAATGATATGGCGAATACCACGTACAATAATTCTTTTGGCAATAAAATTTGCTAAAGCCGCCAGAAAAATCAAAATTGCGAATGAAATGAGCATTTCTAACCAAGGGTATTGGCTTAATTCACTTCTAATTTCGCTAATAAAACTTAAATAATTCAAATCAAAACACCTTACAATTTCTACTTTGTTAATTGTAAGGTGTTAAAAGATCTTATGATAAGTTGATCACATTTTGAATACGATCTGTAAGGTTGTATTACATTAATGAGGTGTGATTTACCACATTAAATCATCTGGAATGACATAAGCGGCGTATGGATCTTCTTCATTAGTTGCTTGATCATTTTTCTCAGTATTATTGTTAACTAGAATAAATCCTTGCATTTTTTGATCAATTTTTTCTGCAAGAGCTTTGGGGAGATAAGCATATTTATCTTGATCTTTAGCAATAACTAAAGAACCCGTCACTAACGCATTATAAACTTGTTGTGAAAGATAAACCTTTTTAATTTTCCCCTCATCAATGAATTGATAGGTAACATCGCCCTCTGTTTGCAAAATTTTATGTTGCTTGATCATTTGAATAATTGAAGCTTTAAGCGCCTTTTCTTCTAAAACCTTTTGTTTTTCTAAATTCAGTGCTTGGTCTTTGGCTAATTTCTCTTGATTCACTCGATCGATTTCAGCTTTTAATGAGGCATCATCATGTTGTCCAGTGCGTTGTTCATGTTGCACCTGTTTGGTTAATTTTTTGGCTTTTTTATTGTCGACCAAACCCGCTTTGAGTAACTGAGCTTGTAATGCATTTTTAACCATAATTCAATCCGAATTCGAGTTTGATGAAGAGCGAAAGTAAATTACCCAGTAAGCTATACTCATGATCAGACTTAAACTTGCTGGTATTAGAAAAGTTTGTAATTTTAAATAAGGATAAAGCAAACTCGCAATAAGCCCACCTGTAAAAAATCCTAGAAAGATGAGCAAGTGTAAAAAAATACGCCTATTTTCAATTTTTAGACCACGAACTTTATAACCTAAGGTTAAACCAATATCCGTTAAAACACCTGATAAATGTGTTGTACGGATAATTGCACCTTTATAATGACTGACCATCGCATTTTGTACGCCCATGGCGACACATGCCCACAACAAACCATAGCGCGGGAAGTAAGGTAACAAAAGCCAAGTTAAAAATAGAAATGCAGCAACTAAACTAAGTGGGAAACCGTAATGATGACCAAAAGAGACATTGCTATCCCCAAGAATGAGACCGCTGTAAAACGATCCAATCACGAAGCATAAAACTACTAAACTGAGATAAATAAAATGCTCTGGTTGCCATTCTAGCAAACTCATTGCCAGCATGCTGACGTTGCCAGTCATGTGTGAAACAGATTGATGTAGAACAGTAAATAGCCCCAATACGTTAACCATACCAGCATTTAGTGCGAGTAAAAAAGCACCAAGTTGAATCCAGTTTGGTAAACGCTGTAAGGGCATAACAATCTACTAGTTTTTTCGGTTTCGGAAATCTACAGCAGCAGTAAATAAAACGTCAGTTGACGAATTCAGCGCAGTTTCTGTCGAATCCTGTAATACACTGATAATCATACCAATCGCAACTACTTGCATTGCAATTTCAGATGATATACCAAATAAACTACAAGCAACAGGGATAAGCAGTAATGACCCACCTGCAACACCTGATGCACCGCATGCTGAAACGGTTGCAACGACTGAAAGGATAATCATTGTGCTTAGATCAACATGAATACCTAATGTATGAACAGTAGCAAGCGTTAATACGGTAATTGTAACCGCTGCACCCGCCATATTGACTGTTGCTCCAAGTGGAATAGATACACTTGCAGTTGCTTCATTTACACCTAAGCGTTGCGCTAAATCTAGATTCACAGGAATATTGGCAGCAGAACTACGTGTGAAAAATGCCGTAATTCCACTTTCTTTTAAACATTTGAACACTAATGGGTAAGGGTTTGCTCGCATCGTCAATGCGACTAGGATTGGATTAATTACTAATGCAACAAAAAGCATTGTTCCAATTAGTACAATTAACAAATGTGCATAGCTAGATAAAGTTGCAAAGCCTGCATCTGCAAATGTGACTGCGACTAAGCCAAAAATTCCCACAGGGGCAAAACCAATCACTGTGTGAATAATTTGATTTACAGCATCAGCTACATCAGTAAGCACTTGTTTCGTAGTCTCAGAACTATGACGTAATGCTAAACCTAAGCCGATTGCCCAGGCCAAAATACCAATAAAGTTGGCTTCACTAATCGCTTGTACAGGATTGGCAATAAAGCTTAATAATAAGTTCTTTAAAATTTCAGCCAAACTACCAGGTGCTTGTAGAGCTGGTTGAGTTGATAAATTAAGGAAGAGCTGACTTGGAAAAGCAATACTTGCTGCCACAGCACTAAATGCTGCGAGCAGCATTCCAACCACATACAAAATCATAACAGGCTTTAAGTTTGAGTTTTGCCCAACTTTGAAATTAGCTATCGAAGCAAGCACTAGAACAAAAACAAGAATCGGGGCAACCGACTTTAATGCTTTAATAAACAATTCACCTAATAAACTCAAATAAGGTGTAAAGTTGGGAAAAAGCACAGCTACGCCAATCCCTAAAAAAATAGCAATAATAATTTTGCCGACCAAACTCAAGCGAGACAATACATTAAACATATAAAAGCCTTATAAACCTATATGTGGTTTAAGGTTAAACAAGCGCCGTATTCTATACCTAAGCACTGTATTTTTTTAAATTTTTTTGATGAACGAATTACTTTAAAAATACCATAAAAATTAAAATAATGTTTTTAAAAGTATTTTATTTAAATATACAGAATCTTTTTGTGTAAAAAAAGATCTTATCTTTATAGTTTTACTAAAAACTATAAGTGAAAAGGCAGAATTCTTCTATCTACTGTTTAAAATTTAGATTGATAACTTATTGATAATTCTAGAAACAATAAATCATTTTATCTCGAAAACTATTGTACAAATGAGTGGTTCTTAAAGAATTTCGTCTTATCCATATAATTATTGCATTAAGCAAATAGTGATTAATACAAATAGAGAAGGGACCTATTAGTCCCTTCTTTCTCTTACTTAAAGAAATATCCAGTCTCAGGCGAGCTGGCATTTGCCATACGTTTACGAGGCATACGACCTGCTAAGAATGCTTCACGACCCGCTTCAACCGCTTTTTTCATGGCAGAAGCCATCAAAATTGGATTTTGTGCCGCTGCAATTGCCGTATTCATTAATACGCCGTCACAACCAAGTTCCATTGCAATCGCCGCATCGCTCGCAGTACCCACACCAGCATCCACTAAAACAGGGACTTTGGCATTTTCTTTGATAATGGAAATGGTATGTGGATTTAAAATACCAAGGCCAGAGCCAATCAAACTACCCAAAGGCATGATTGCAACACAACCCATGCTTTCAAGTTCTTGGGCAACAATTGGGTCATCCGAGGTATAGACCATGATTTCAAAGCCATCATCAATCAAGGTCTGCGCAGCTTTCAGTGTTGCAGTCACATTTGGGTATAAAGTTTTTTCATCACCAAGTACTTCTAACTTCACCAAATTGTGACCATCAAGCAGTTCACGTGCCAGCATACAGGTACGAATCGCACTATCTGCATCAAAACAACCTGCCGTATTCGGCAGAATCGTGTATTTTTCTGGTGGAATCACTGAAAGCAAATTCGGCTGATCGGCATGTTGACCAATGTTTACACGACGAATTGCAACGGTGACAATTTCAGCGCCACTGGCTTGAATGGCTAAATCAGTTTCATTGAGATCTTTATATTTACCAGTTCCGACCAATAAACGAGATTGGAAAGTACGTGAACCAACAATTAAAGGGGAATCTTGCATGGGCTTACTCCATTTTTAGCCGATTAGCCGCCACCAACAGCTTGAATAATTTCAATACGATCTTCAGGAGCAATTGTCGTTTGCTCAAGTCTACTTTTCGGAATAATCTGTTGGTTCTTCTCTACAGCAAAGCGTTTGCCTTCTAAGGCTAAATTCTGAATCAATTGCTGTAGGTTTTCACAAGACGTATCTATTGACTCGCCATTTAAATAGATGTGCATGATCAATCCTTATTTCGCATGCTTGATTGCTTGCCATGCGAGTAATAGCCAGCCCGCTATCATAAACGCACCGCCAATCGGTGTAATCGCACCTAAAATGCGCGGTAGGCCGAGCGCCATAATGTACAACGAACCGCAGAAAAAGATGATACCAATTTGCATCAAAATAAAAGGAATTTTTATTGGGAATGTTGCTGTGGTTTTATGCAGGACGCCTAAGATAAGCAATCCAATCGCATGATAGAAAAAGTATTGAGTGGCTGTACCCCACCAAGTAAGTTGTTCTGGGGTTGCAAAAGATTTGAGTCCATGAGCACCAAAAGCACCCAACATAACTGCAAGCGCTAGGTTAAGCGCCGAGATAGCTATCCACATAATGATAATGGAACTAGAAATTTGATGAACAAAGTTAACATATTCGGGTGCTTAAACAAAGCCAGATAAAACAAAAGGGCATTAAAGCCCTTGTGTTTGATTCGATTTTAGCTTGCAGACATGGCGGTTTTGATTTTTTCCATTGCATTCTTTTCAAGCTGTCGAATACGTTCTGCTGAAACGTTATATTCTGCGGCCAATTCATGCAAAGTCGATTTATCATCATCTAACCAGCGGCGTTGCAAGATATTACGAGATCGATCATCAAGCTGTTCCATTGCCTCGTGTAAGGCAGAACTACTTTGCTCTTCATAATCTTCTTCTTCAATCAGCCGAGCTGGGTCGTAGCGATTATCTTCAAGATAAAGTGCAGGAGCTGTATGTGGGGTATCGTCATCATCATCACCTTGAGCTTCAAATGCAGCATCATAAGCGGTTAGGCGACCTTCCATTTCGAGTACTTGCTCTGGTGTGACATTCAAATCATTAGCAATTGATTTCGCTTCTTCTAATGTGAGTCGTTTGCTTGATTTTTTAAGACTACGTAAGTTAAAGAATAATTTACGTTGTGCTTTTGTCGTTGCGATTTTGACAATACGCCAGTTACGAATCACATATTCATGTATTTCGGCTTTAATCCAATGCACTGCAAAAGAAACTAAGCGAACACCCATATTGGGATCGAAGCGTTTGACCGCTTTCATTAATCCAAGGTTACCTTCTTGAATAAGATCGCCTTGTGGCAATCCATAACCCGCATAGCTACGTGCTATATGTACGACAAAGCGTAGGTGTGACATTACCAATAGTTTGGCAGCATCAAGATCTTGGTCATAATAATAACGTTCAGCAAGTTCTTTTTCTTGGTCGGCCGTTAGAATTGGAATTTGATTGACAGTACTGATATATGCACCAAGATTTACACCTGGCGCAGACAATGACAGGGGCATCAATTGATTGCTGCTGTCAGTAGTCATGGAGTCTCCTTATAGGATGGTATTTAAGTCAACGATTTCATCTTAATGCGAATGTTCTTCATCACTAAGGAAATTTGAGTATAAAAATGTAAAGTTATCTAGTTTATCTTTAGCTAGAGTTTATCAAAGAATTACATAGATTCAATTAAATAGTGAAACTCATTCTCTGAAATTTTTTGTGTCTGGCATTGAAGTTGCTGGATTTGGCAATATCGTGTTACATCAATTTCACTATGAGGATCGGATGATTTCAATAAATACTGTTTAGATCCTTCAGCTTTTTTTAAAGCACGTTTCAACATCAATAGTGGCATTGGACAAGGTTGCCCAAGTGCATCAATCACTTCAGGAGAGGTGGATATTTGGGTCATAAAGTTTTAACAAATTGAGTTCGATATGATTTTAACAAATTTATATGGTAATTACTGAGGATTTACTATGAATTACTCGGGAAGTTATATTAATTCGGTTTTTCTCTTTTGAGCTTTTAATCTTAAAAATAGTTTTGAATGTTTATTAAACCTAATAACTAACTCAATAGCGTTGAATGCAAATTAATCGCTTTGATTTTCTTTTCTGATTAATTTTATCTAAAATTGTTTCTCGCTTTATGGCAATAAAGCAGTGCATTTTTACACTAAAAAAAGCACTTAAAAACTGCTAAATTATTGAAAAAAACAGATAGAAACATTGGAAATAACTCAAAATAAATCTATTAATTATCATGAACCCATGTTAAGCTCGATGCGTTTTAGGATGTATGCTATACGATAAGATCGTTAAAAAAACCTATAACAAATGGATGTAACCGGAAATTGTTGATAGTTTTACAGAATGATTACAAGCTTTGAAATTATAAAAATTTTAAAACCTTGTTGGCTCTGCTGTTTGCAACACCGGAAGGTCCTTATCTTTCAATATCTGAGGATTGACTTATGACAGCTCGTGAACAAGGCGTAGTAAAGTGGTTTAATGACACTAAAGGCTTTGGTTTTATTCAACGTAATGGCGGTGATGACGTATTTGTTCATTTCCGCGCAATTATGGGTGACGGTCACCGTTCTTTACGTGACGGCCAACGCGTTGAATTCAGCGTAGTTCAAGGACAAAAAGGTTTCCAAGCTGAAAACGTTCAGCCTTTAGACTAATTTGTTGCTTTAACGCAATATAAAAACGCCCCAATGTTATTTGGGGCGTTTTTGTTTATAATGGCCACTTTCTTTTGATCATTGATGGTTCGAGAGCATATATGACATCTGGTTTTGAAACCTTAAATTTACATCCGCAGTTGAAGAAAGCAATTGATGCTTTGGGTTTTACACAAATGACCCCAATTCAACAAAAGGTTTTGAAATATACATTAGCAGGGCATGATGCCATTGGTCGAGCGCAAACTGGTACAGGTAAAACAGCAGCCTTTTTGATTAGTGTGATCAATGATCTATTAAATAATCCGCTACAAGAACAACGTTTTCGTGGCGAACCACGTGCATTGATTCTGGCTCCTACACGTGAGTTAGCACTACAGATTGAGAGTGATGCACAAGCTTTAACAAAATTCTCAAACTTACATCTTGTCACACTACTTGGTGGTGTAGATTTTGATAAGCAAAAGAAAATGTTGGATAGTAATTTTGTTGATATTATCGTTGCAACGCCCGGTCGTTTAATTGATTTTGTTGAGCAAAAAGAAGTTTGGTTGGATAAGATTGAATTCCTTGTAATTGATGAAGCCGATCGTTTATTAGATATGGGTTTTATTCCATCGGTAAAACGGATTGTGCGTTATTCACCCTTCAAAGAACAACGTCAAACTTTAATGTTTTCTGCAACTTTTAGCTATGATGTACTTAATCTTGCTCGTCAATGGCTATTTGAACCTGTAACGGTTGAGATTGAGCCTGAGCAAAAAACCAATAATGATGTGGAGCAGCGCGTTTATGTGGTTGCGAAACAAGATAAGTATAAATTATTGCAAGAAATTTTGCGTGATGAACCAATTGATAAAGTTATGATTTTCGCAAATCGTCGAGATCAGGTTCGTCGTTTATATGATCACTTAAAGCGTGATGGTTATAAAGTCGGTATGTTATCTGGTGAAATCGCTCAGGATAAACGCCTGAAGATGCTCGACCAGTTCAAACAAGGTAAGCATAATATTATGATCGCAACAGACGTTGCTGGTCGTGGCATTCATGTTGATGGCGTATCGCACGTGGTGAATTTTACTTTGCCAGAGCAGTCTGATGATTATGTACATCGCATTGGTCGTACAGGTCGTGCTGGTGCTCAAGGTGTTAGTATCAGTTTCTTATCAGAAGATGATGCTTTCTATTTACCAGAAATTGAAAAAGCAATTGGTAAAAAGTTGCCTTTAACGCGTTTAGATGGGTATTGTTAAACCTAAACAAGATCTTCTGATATTTAGATAACATTTAAAAAGACTAAATTATTTCTTAATTTAGTCTTTTTTTATTTTAAAAGGCTTTCATTTGCTAAATTACACAAAAGATTCATGATTTTTTCGGAAATCCAGTGATTAGTTGCTGAATTGAAGTAAATCAACATGTAGAATATGGCGCATTACCTGGGAGGATATTATGGCACTCATCTCAATGCGCCAGCTCTTGGATCACGCTGCAGAACATAACTACGGCGTACCAGCGTTTAACGTAAACAATTTAGAACAAATGCGTGCAATTATGCTCGCTGCTGATGCAACGAATTCACCTGTTATTGTGCAAGCTTCGGCAGGTGCACGTAAATATGCAGGTGCACCTTTCTTACGTCATTTGATTTTGGCAGCTATTGAAGAATGGCCACATATTCCTGTGGTAATGCACCAAGATCACGGGACGAGTCCTGATGTTTGTCAACGTTCTATTCAATTGGGCTTTAGCTCAGTGATGATGGATGGTTCATTGGGTGCTGATGGTAAGACTCCAACATCATATGACTATAATGTTGATGTTACTCGCCGTGTTGTCGCAATGGCGCATGCGTGTGGTGTTTCGGTTGAAGGTGAGATTGGTTGCTTAGGTAGCCTAGAAACTGGTATGGCTGGTGAAGAAGATGGTGTTGGTGCTGAAGGTGTGCTGGATCATTCTCAATTACTCACTTCTGTTGAAGAAGCAACTCAATTTGTCGCTGATACGAATGTAGATGCTTTGGCAATTGCTGTTGGTACTTCACATGGTGCGTACAAGTTTACTCGTCCACCTACAGGCGATATCTTGGCAATTGATCGCATTAAAGAAATTCATGCTGCGTTACCAAATACGCATCTTGTAATGCATGGTTCAAGCTCTGTACCACAAGAGTGGTTGGCTGTGATTAACCAGTATGGTGGTGATATTAAGGAAACTTACGGTGTTCCTGTTGAGCAGCTGGTGGAAGCAATCAAACATGGCGTACGTAAGATTAATATTGATACCGATTTGCGTTTAGCATCTACAGGTGCGATGCGTCGTATGATGGCTGAAAAACCAAGCGAATTTGACCCGCGTAAATTCTTTGGTGAAACAGTTGAAGCGATGAAGCAAATCTGTGTAGATCGTTATAATTCATTTGGTACATCAGGTAATGCAGATAAGATCCGCCCAATTTCTTTAGAGAAAATGGTTGATCGTTACAAATAGTTTATTTGTGATGAATAAAAAACAGCATCTTTTGGTGCTGTTTTTTATTTCTTAGTGTGGAAAATAAAATATGTTGTAGTGTGCTAATATATTAACTGAATAATTTTTATAAATTAGATGTTTACCAGTTTTGTATTGTGTAGGCCATAAATTATATATGATACGAGATAATAGAGTATTGAATTATGTTTAAATCACTTTTAGCTCAAAAATTGACTGAATATAATGAGAAAGTAAAACGAATAGAGCATAATGAAATTATATCAAAACTTTAAAGTATTGACGAAGAAGAATTATTTTGGTGTGAAGATAAAGACAATGAAAGTTTAGCGGAAAGAATATTAGCAGCGAATAATGTGATGTTTCAAATCCCATCAGATAGGGGTGCTTATATTGTAGGTGGTGTCAATGAAATACATAAATATTTGGATATAAATGAAAAAGAATCAGTAAGTGTTTCGCTTAGACTTCCTAGTTATATTTTTACATCATGGTTTTCTATTGCAAGTATTTTAGACTTTTATAATTTTATATATAAATTTCTAGAGCATGAGAGTATTATTATTTTTGTTCTAAAATTACCTTCAGGACATTATGTTTTTGCAAACCCAGAATCGGAATTGATAATCTATACTGATAATAATTCTAGTGGTGGGTAGTTTATGTCACTTTCTGTTTTTTTTGTGACATGTACTTTATTGTATTACGATAAAGTGAGAACATATCTAATGTAAAATTTTATTAAATAAAAACTAATCATAAAAAATGCCAGCGAAGTCGCTGGCATTTTAATGTAATATACTTATTTTTGCTGTGCTTTTGAATCTAGGCTTGTATCTTTAATTTCAACATAAGCATTAGCCCGAAGTTCACGCATCCAACCGTCTACTTCAGTATCAAACAAACGCTCACCTAAAATTTGACGAGCCATACGTTCTTGCACTTCTTTGGTCATGTCTTGTTGGCGAGTATCAGTCACTTGTAAAATGTGCCAACCAAACTGACTTTGGAAAGGCTTACTGATTTGCCCAACAGGTGTTTCTTTCATGACTTGTTCAAACTCAGGCACCATAACACCAGGACTTACCCATCCTAAACTGCCACCATCACGTGCTGAACCAGTATCATTTGAATAGGTTGCAGCGAGGGTTGCAAAATCTTCTCCTGCTTTCGCACGATTATAAAGACTATCAATCATTTGTTTCGCACGATCTAAGCTGACAACTTCAGATGGTTGAATCAAAATATGTCGAGTTTTATATTGTGATACAAGTGCTTTTTGATCATTTTGTTTGCGTTCTAAAAGTTTTAAAACATGAACGCCATCGCGGACATTGATTAGTTCTGTGGTCTGACCAGTTTGTAATGGTGTTATGCGTGCTGCAAGTTCAGTAGGAATGTCTGATAGTGCTCTGAATCCCATATCAGCACCATCAACCTTGATTGCATTGGTTGCAAGCTTGGCACTAATCGCTTTAGGATCATCACTAGTTGCAAGTGCTTGTCTGACTTCTTGTGCAACTTTTTTAACTTCTTCGCTATTTTCACCAGAAATACGCATGTGAATCACATGGACTTGTGTGCCAAGTGCAGCTTGGCCTTCTGGTGAATTTAAAAAGTTTTCAACATCATGATCACTGATTTTAATACGAGACATGACTTGTTGTTGGCGTAAGCGACCAATTGCTAAATCTTCAGCAATCCTATTACGTAAATTTTCATAAGTATCTGGTGCAATCGCGTCCAATTTTTGTTGGAACGCTTCTAGTGTATTGACACCTGATTGATTTGCAATTTTTAAGACAGCAGCATTTAAACTTTTTTCATCAGCTTTGATGCCAAAACGTTTGACCTGTTCTAATTGGGCCTGACGGATAATGAGCTGATCAAGCACTTGCATTTGTAAATACTGTTGGGGTGGCACAGTTTTATTTTGTGCTTTTAACTGATGTTCTGTTTCTGCAATCCCTTGTTCTAAGTCACTTTTAAGAATGACACTACTATCAACTATTGCAACAACCTCATCCGTAGGTTGCGCAAAGCTTTGCATTGATGAAGAAATAAGTGTAGCGAGAACAGTCGCTTTAAAGATATGTTGGAAAGATTTTATCTTCATTAACGTTGTGTCCAAGATTGATTAATTTTGTTGAAACCTAAAACTCTATTTTCAAGAAGAGAGGCGAGCTTATTGTTGAGTGCACCTAGACCTTTAAGTGTAACCTCAGCCATAACAGCACGTTTTCTATGAACATCTGGTGAGTTCGGATCATCTAAATCATTGTAGTAAGATCTGCCATAAACTGAAATTGCCCAGCAGCAAGATTCATAATTCACACCAAGTAAGTATTCTCGCATTAAACTATTATCTAAGTCATATTGAGCGTGACCCATAATACGCCAATTATCTTTTATTGGTTGTATAAACGATGCAACAGCTTGGTCGTATGAACTTTGACGATCTGGAATATTGTTACGATAGAAATAACCTACATTGTATAAGTTGCCTTTTTCTCCAGCGTAGTAGGCTTGGAAATCACGTTGAGCATTGTCGCCATTTGACATCCATGCAGAATTTGCAGCGATTGTAAAGTTTTGATTCAATTGACTTGAAACACTTACAATTGGACCAGTACGGCGCTGTGTATCGAACTCATCTGGTTGTTGATTTAATGTTACACGTCGATCACTAAAATAATAGCTTTGCCCAATACTTGCTTTAACACGTTCTAAGCCCTCTGTATCTAATAAACTATAAGTTACACCCAGTGATAAGAAGTTATTATCATCTAAGCGGTCGTGTCCATAGAATCGATACGGGTTGAAAAGTTGATCGTAATTAATTGATGCTGTGGTGGAATCAAAGTTAGGATGATCATCTTGTTTTTTATAAGGAGAATAGGCATAAAACGCACGAGGGGAAATACTCTGCAAATATTTACCTTCTTTTTCGAAAGTAACGCCTGTTGCAAAACTAAATTGAGGTACCGCAACTGATTTTTCTAAATCATCTGATGTTGAAAGACCGCGACCCTCTTTAGAGTCTTGATCGTAAAAAGTATTAATGCTTCTAACAGATATTTCTGGAATAGCATAAAACCATGATGGAGTTAGGTAGTTATAGCGAACGGCAAATTGGTTATAAATACGTGTACCACTTGACTCTAATGCAGAACCATCATTGATCGATTTCTTAAAATAAGCAGTGTCATTATTAAACTCATATTGTAAGCCTTGAGGATTCCCGCCTACATAATTTAATAAAAACTGTGGAAGTCGTGCATAAGGCTTATCTGCATCTTTGATACTTTGATCTAGCGTTTGAAAGTCTTCAACCTTTAATTGGGCCTTAAGTCCAGGAATACCATTGCGATAATTAAGTTCCCATGCGCGACGTAAGTTAAGATCTGTTCGTGTGTTTGGGTTATTATTGAAGTCTGCGAAGTAATCTTTATCGGAAGCGTAGTTGTACTCTAAGTTAGTTGACCATTGGTTATTGATTTTCCAATCATGAAGAAAATGCAAATCACTTCGATCTTTATCTTCGTAATGGTTGTCGTTTGGTAAATATCCACCCCAAATACGTCCAGAACCAAAATTTTCAGTCATATAACGGAATTCGGCATCTAATTTTGCGCCGCGTTTGCTCATATAACTTGGTGTGAGTGTAAGATCATAATTTGGTGCAAGGTTAAGGTATACGGGTGCCGTCAGTTGGACGCCACCTTCGTTACTATAACCAAAATTTGGACTTAATAAACCAGTGGTACGACGGTCATCAATTGGAAAGTTGAAATACGGCACGGCTAAAACAGGCACGTCTTTTACATACAGTTTTGTTCCGCGAGTTACGCCACGACCAGTTGCTTGGTCAAGTTCAATTTGTTTAGCTTGGATTTTCCAAGCTGGTTTTTGTTCAGGAGGGCAAGCGGTATAACTTGCATCTTTTAATACAACTAGATTTTCATTCTGTCGTTTGATCTGACTTGCATGTCCGTGGGCATGTTGCTGTTCAGAAATATAAAAACTATTGTTCAAATCACCTGTTTGAGTTTTTAAATTATAATTTATTGCGTCACTTTGAGTGAGTAGGCCTGATTGAGCAAGCTGTACTCGACCTTGAGCGGAGGCGTGCGTCTGGGTTGAATCAATCGTAACTTGATCTGCACGAATTGTGCGACCTTCTTGATCAATCACGACATTACCTTGTAGAACAGAATCGCCAGTTGGGTTGTAATGCCCATAATCAGCGGTAATCACGGAGGTCGTTGTATTGGAATTGCTTGCCTTTGTTTCGGGATTAATTGGTGTGACCCATGTTCCCTGACAAAAAGAAGAGCTTAAATAACGATTGTCTCGTAATTGTGCCTCTGGTGCAGATTTGTCGACATAATATTGCTGAAAAAATTTTTCACCAGGATAACTGTCTTGATCTTGGTTTTTTTGGATGGTGGCTTTCAGCTGTTTATTGTCAAGCGTAGAGACAGCATCAGCTGGAGCTGCGAAACCTGATTGGATCGAGCCGCCACACAAGAGTGTCAAAATAGCTGTTGCTAAAGGATTAAATTTAAACTGATGTTTCATTGTCTCATTAACCAGTACGCTAATTCACAATTAATTATTGTCGCATCATAGAGAAAAAGTTGATAAGTGGCTACACTTAAGCTTTCAAAATCTCAGCTAGTTTTAGATTTTATCGCAAATGAATACACAACGTGAACAATTGATACAAACTTGGCTCCAAGCCACTCTCCAATCTGATCAATTCGAGATCAATTTTTTGGCTGGAGACGCAAGCTTTCGCCGGTATGCGCGAATTAAGTTACAAAACAAAACATATATGCTGATGGATGCGCCACCTGAAAAAGAAGATTGTGCACCATTTGTAAGTATTGATGAGTTTTTTGACAAAAATGGTGTGCGTGTTCCGCATATCGTTGCTAAAGACCTAACTTTGGGGTTGCTGTTATTGGAAGATTTTGGTGATGTTGTACTTTCAACGTTACTAACAGATGAAACTGTTGACCAATACTATGCACAAAGCTTTGAACAGTTGATTGAATTACAACAAATCGACGGTCTTGAACAACTGCCAGCATATTCTTATGAAAAATTAATGACAGAGATGCGTTTGCTGACAGAGTGGATGTTGCCTTCATTAGATATTCAGCCTACAGAGCAACAGTTAGAAACGATTGAACAAGCTTTTGACTTTTTAGCTGTTGAGGCGACACATCAGCCGCAAGTCATTGTGCATCGTGATTTTCATAGTCGTAACTTGATGAAAATAGAAAACGAGCAAGCATTAGGAGTGATCGACTTCCAAGATGCAGTCATTGGTGCAGATACCTATGATCTGATCTCGATTACACGTGATGCTTATGTACAATGGAATGCTGAGCGTGTCTACGAATGGTTTGAGGTGTTCTATAACTTATTACCAGCTGCAGCAAAAGAAAACCGTAGTTTCGAGCAATTCAAGCGAGATGCAGATTTGATGGCGATTCAACGCCATCTCAAAATTTTAGGTATCTTTGTTCGTCTGTTTGAGCGTGATGGTAAATTTGGGTACTTAAAAGATTTACCACGTGTAATGTGGTATTTGCTTGATGAAAGCCAAGGTTATGATGAGCTGAATGACTTTATGCAGTTTATTCGTGATGTGGTTATGCCTAAATTTATTGCGAAATATGGCGATTACGAGGTTGCAGCATAATGAAAGCGATGATTCTTGCTGCAGGGCTAGGGAATCGCATGCGTCCTCTAACCTTACATACACCAAAACCTTTGCTTGAAGTGGGTGGTAAACCACTAATTGTTTGGCATATTGAAAAGTTGCAAATGATTGGTGTTACAGAGATTGTCATTAATACCGCTTGGTTGGGTGAAAAACTGGCAACTACTTTAGGAGATGGCTCTAAATTCGGTGTGACGATTTTGTGGTCTCATGAAGGAGAAGGGCTTGAAACTGCAGGTGGTATTATCAATGCTTTACCGTTACTGGGTGATGAACCTTTTATTTTGGTGAATGGTGATGTTTGGACCACGATGGATTTTTCGTCATTGTTAAATGTCCATTTGGGAGATAAGCAAGCACACTTAGTATTGGTTGAAAATCCACCGCAGCACCAGAAAGGTGATTTTATCTTGTCTAATGATTTAGCTTATACTTTTGAGCAGGGACAAATAGGTGAAGCCTTAACTTATAGTGGTGTTGCAGTATTAGCCCCACAGATGTTTAATGGTTTGGAAAATGGTAAAAGACCTCTAGCGCCATTGTTAAAGCAAGCGATGCAACAACAACAAGTGTCAGCTGAAAAATTACAAGGGATTTGGGTGGATGTTGGCACACCTGAACGTTTGGAGCAGCTAGATCAACAAATTAAGCAAAATAAGTTTTCGTAATAGGTTATTGTCTTATTTACCTTAAATTTGTCTAAGGAAAGACAAAAAACTGAATAGATTGTGCAGTTTATCATGTTTGAAAATGTTTAACTGCATAATCGTTCAACAAGTCCTACTGTGCCTTGCATCAGAAATCGGTATACTGCACGGCAAGTTTATCGAGATGTCGCACTGTTATGCATCCTTTTTTTCAAGAATTAAAGCAAGGTAGTCAAGCGTTAGGTTTAAACCTAAGTGAGGAAGCGCTAACACTCTTATTGAAATATCAAGATGCTCTCGTGCTATGGAATAAAGCATATAACCTGACAGCAATTCGTGATCCGAAAGAAATGCTCGTTAAACATTTATTAGATAGCTTAAGTATTTTAAATGATTTGCCACAAGGACGTTTATTAGATGTTGGCACGGGTGGTGGAATGCCGGGCATGATCATCGCATTGTGCCAGCCAGAGCGTTCGTGTGTATTGTTAGATTCAAATGGAAAAAAAATTCGTTTTCTCAAGCAATTTATTGCCGATTTAAAATTGGATAATGTAATTGCAGTTCAAACACGTGTCGAAAATGAAGACAGTATTGATGAACTAGGTCAATTCGATGTGATTACTAGTCGTGCATTTGCATCATTAACTGATTTTGTAGATGCGGCGCAACCCTATATGCATGAGCAGAGTATTATTGCGGCAATGAAAGGTTTGGTTCCAACTGATGAAATGGAACAGATCAAAGAACAGTATTCATGCAAAGTGATCGAGTTGCGTGTGCCGCGACTAGATGAACAACGTCATTTACTTTTACTTCAACGAATTCAATAAAAATACTAAGGGTAATCATGGCTCAAATTATTGCGATTGCAAACCAAAAAGGTGGCGTGGGGAAAACCACAACAGCCGTTAATCTTGCTGCTTCTTTAGCAATCTTGAAAAAGCGCGTATTGTTGGTTGATATGGATTCTCAGGGTAATGCCACTATGGGGTCTGGTGTTCAGAAGAATGATCTTCTGTATTCAATTACGGATGTTTTACTTGGAGAAGTGCCAATTGAAACAGCAATTCAGAAAGCTGAGGTTGGTTATAAAGTTTTAGGTGCAAATCGTGAACTTGCTGGCGTTGAGCTAGCAATTGCCGAGCAAGAAGGGCGAGAGTTTATTCTCAAAAATGCGTTACAAGAAGTAGATTCAGCATTTGATTATATTATTGTAGATTGTGCACCAAGCCTGAGTTTGATTACTGTGAATGCTTTGGCTGCGGTCAATGGTGTAATTATTCCGATGCAGTGTGAATATTATGCTTTGGAAGGTTTGGCAGATTTGACACAAACAATTGATCGTATACAAAAAGCCCTGAATCCAAACTTGGAAATTGTAGGGGTGTTACGTACGATGTATGATGCTCGTAATGCTTTAACCCGTGATGTGTCTGCTGAGTTAGAGCAATATTTTGGTAAAAAGTTATACGAAACGGTGATCCCTCGGAATATTCGCTTGGCTGAAGCGCCAGCACATGGCTTACCAGTGATTTATTTCGAAAAAAGCTCAAAAGGCGCAGTTGCATATTTGAATTTAGCTGCAGAAATGTTGAAGAAAAGTAAAGTGAAAAAAGGAAGTGCTGTATGAGCATCAAAAAACGCGGATTGGCTAAAGGTCGTGGTTTAGATGCACTATTGGGTTCAATTCAAAAAGAGAAATTGCAACTTGAAGCACAGGCTTTGGATCATGGTCAACTCAAGCAAATTGATGTCAATTTACTGAAACGTGGCGAATATCAGCCACGCCGTTTTATTCAAGAACAAGATTTACAGGAACTTGCTTCATCAATTGAGAAGCATGGCGTAATGCAACCGATTGTGATTCGTCCAGTGGACGATGAACAACACCCCTACGAAATTATTGCGGGTGAGCGTCGTTGGCGTGCTGCCCAATTAGCAGGTTTGGCTGAAATTCCGGCAATTGTACGTGACTTAAATGACCAAGTCGCAATTGCATTGGCGTTAATTGAAAACATTCAGCGACAAGATCTCAATCCAATTGATCAAGCCGTGGCTTTGCAGCGTTTCCATGATGAATTTGGTTTAAGTCATCAAGAAATTGCGGATACAGTAGGTAAGGCTCGTACTACGGTGAGTAACTTATTGCGGTTATTAAGTTTGGCTGATCCAATTAAAGACTTAATGCAACAAGGTCAACTTGATATGGGGCATGCTCGCGCCATTCTGACCTTAAAAGCAAAAGAGCAAATGGATGTTGCTAAAATCGTAATTGAAAAAGCATTGTCAGTGCGTCAGACTGAACAGTTAGTACGTGAGTGGAGTGAACCAAAGCCTGAAAAGAAAAAGGTGCAGGTTTCTCCTGATATTGAACAATTGACTCAGAAACTATCGGAACGTTTTGGAGCAAATGTTAAAATTGACCATAACCAAAAAGGTAAAGGAAAAATGGTCATTCATTATCACTCATTGGATGAGTTGGATGGAATTTTAAATATTTGTTTACCTAACTAATATTTAAGGTGCGTCCTTTTATATTTTAAATATTATTGGGGAATAATATGTGGGAACTTGTGAAAGCGGGTGGTTGGTTAATGCTACCGCTTATTTTCTCATCAATTTTTACGGTTGCTATTACAATTGAGCGATATATTCGCTTAAGACGGTCACAAGTTTTACCTCAAGCATTACTGGTTCAAGGCTCAAATGTGGACAATGTTATTTCACATTTAGAGCAAGATGACGTTGTAAAAAGTCCGTTAGGTCGTATTTTAAAAGCTGGTTATGATCATCAAGATCAAGGTGAGCAGTTTGCGCGTGCACAAATGGAAGCAACAGCTTCCCAAGAAATCAGCTATCTAGAAAAAAATATTAACTTTTTAGGTACATTGAGCGCGATTGCACCCTTGCTTGGTTTGTTAGGAACAGTACTTGGTATTATTGAATCGTTTTTAGTGATTGATATCGGTTCTGCTGGAAATGCAAGTATGATGATGCCTGGTATTTCTAAAGCATTGATTACGACGGCTGTAGGTATGCTGATTGCGATTCCGGCAATGATTGCTTATCGTTATTTTCAACGTGTGGTACATGAATATATTGCTGAGTTAGAACAACAATCAACATTATTTCATGCTGCACTTTTCTACAAAAAAGTACCTCATGTGCAAGAACATCGCCGTGCAAGCTGAGCATAGGTGACATTATGAAATTTAAACGTTCTCAAGTTGAAGATATTCATATCAATTTGACGCCAATGATTGACTGTATGTTATTCATTTTGGTGTTTTTATTGTTATCTACGACATTTAGTCAACAAAGCCGTATAAATCTTACTTTACCAGATGCTCAAGGTGTCCCACCTAAACAATTCGATCACAAAATTGAAATCATGGTAGACTCCACGGGACATTATTCTGTGAATGGTCAAGCATTATCGACCAAAGATAGTGCCGATCTCAGTACTGCGATTAAACAAGCTGCACAGGATCGTCGTGATTTTATGTTTATTATTGCAGCTGATGCAAAAGCAAGACATGAAGATGTGATTCGTGTAATGGATGTAGCAGGTCAATTAGGCTTTGTTAACGTAAATATTAGCACCAAAGTTCCAACGAGAGGTTTTACTGAGTGAGTCAAGATTTTAAGGTTTACACACGCCTTTTAGCTTATTTAAAGTCTTACTGGGGCGTTGCCTTATTGGTTTTACTTGGTTTTGCTATCAATGCTATGACTGAAGTATCAGTTGCAAAGCTTTTGAAGTTTATTATTGATGCAATTCAAAATGGTAGTCGTGAAAATTTAAATTGGTTTCCGGCATTAATTGTTTTATTAATGTTTTTCCGCGGCGTTGGTTTATTTTTAGGTGGATATTTTACTGCTGTTATATCAAGGCGACTCGTTTTTAGTATTCGTCAAGAAGTTTATGCAAAGTTATTGAGGTTGCCTGCTCAATATTATCTTGATAATACTTCTGGGCATATTAGCGCAAAAATAATGTATAACGTGCAACAATTAACGGCAGCATCTTCTGAGTCTTTACAGACTTTGGTGAAGGATGGGTTAATTGTAATTGGATTATTGAGCTATCTTTTTTACACAAATTGGCGTTTAACACTATGTATTATTGTTTTTATGCCAGTGATCGGTGTGTTAGTTCGTATAGCTGCGAAACGTATGCGCAAACTCTCCATCCAAGTTCAAAATACTATGGGTGATGTGAATCATGTGGTTCAAGAAACAATTAATGGGAATTCTGTTGTAAAGAGTTTTACAGGTGAAGCATTTGAACAGCAACGTTTTTATAAGTCCTCTGAAGAGAATCTTCGGCGCGGTTTAAAAATGGTAATAGTGCAAAATATTAATAGTCCAATAGTCCAGTTAATTTTATCTTGTGCAATGGCTATAATATTATGGCTGGCTTTACGCCCTCAGGTTTTTGGTGATACTTCAGCTGGTGAGTTTGTGGCTTATATTACTGCAGCAGGTTTAATTTCAAAACCAGTGAAAAACTTGACGGATATTAATGAAAAGCTCCAACGTGGTTTAGCAGCAGCGCATTCGGTATTTGAACTACTTGATATGCCAGAAGAAATAAATAATGGTCAGCTTAAGCCAGTTTTGAAGGGTAATATTAAATTTGATCATGCGAATTTACGTTATACCGATGGTACGCATGCAATTAAGGACTTTTGTCTAGATATTAAAGCAGGTCAGACTATTGCTTTGGTTGGTCGATCTGGTGCAGGGAAAACCTCATTAGTAAATATGCTGCCGCGTTTTCAAGAATTAAGTGAAGGGCAAATTTATTTTGATGATATTCCTGTACAAGAGATAGAACTTTCTTATCTCCGCTCACAAATTGCGACAGTCAATCAACAGGTTGTGCTATTCAATCGTTCAGTGCGTGACAATATTGCTTATGGTCAGCTTCAAGACTCAAGTGATGAACAGGTTATTGCAGCTGCGAAAGCTGCTTTTGCGCATGACTTTATTATGAATTTGCCACAGGGTTACGACACAATACTTGGTGCGCAAGGTTTGAATCTTTCAGGCGGTCAGCGTCAACGTATTGCAATTGCCAGAGCAATCTTAAAAGACTCTCCAATCTTAATCTTGGATGAAGCAACCAGTGCACTTGATAATGAGTCTGAATACTTTATCCAACAAGCTTTTGATGAAGCAATGCAAGGTCGTACGACGATTGTGATTGCACACCGTTTATCTACAGTTGAAAATGCAGATCTTATTGTGGTAATGGACAAAGGACAAATTATCGAGCAGGGTACACATACTGAGTTGCTAGATAAACATGGCGTGTATTATCAATTGCATCAACGTAATTTTGAGGAAAATTAATAATGTCTATTGTGCAACACGTACAAGATGCTTGGAATAAAAAAGCGTCGTGGTTGATCGTGTTGCGTCCTTTATCATTATTGTATCGCTTAATTTTTGAAATAAATAAAACTTTATATAAGGTTGGTCTTAAGAAAAAATACACAGCTCCAATTCCTGTGATGATTATTGGTAATATCACGGTTGGAGGAAGTGGGAAAACACCTTTATTAATTCAGCTCGTTAAATATTTACAGCAACAAGGTGTTTGCGTTGGTGTAATTAGTCGAGGGTATGGTGGCAAAGGACCTTTTCCAGTTTTGGTTAATGCTTTGTCTGAGCCAGATCTTGCTGGTGATGAGCCGTGCTTAATCGTTCAATCTACTCATGTACCCATGGCGGTTGGGCCAAATCGTCAAGCATCAATTGAATTATTATTGAAATCTGAAAAACTCGATTTAATTATTAGCGATGATGGTTTGCAGCATTGGGCATTAGCACGTCAAATTGAATGGATTGTTCTAGATCAAAATCGTGGTTTGGGGAATGAAAAGTTGCTGCCTGAAGGGTATCTACGTGAGCCTAAATCACGCTTAAATAGAAGTACGGTCATTGAACATACTAAAATTGCTCAATCACAAAGGAATATGCATTTAGCGATTGGTCAGCCATATCTTTTAAATTTAAATACAGATTTAAATGTATTTGATCCAAACAAGTATTTTAATGTGGTTGTTGGTATTGGCTTCCCACAAAGATTTTATCAAACTCTAAATCAATTGAATGTGAAGCAATATCAAACACATGAGTTTGCTGATCATTATGATTATCAGATCGATGATCTCACCTTTAATAATCAAGATGCAATTATTACCACAGAAAAAGATGCGGTAAAGTTTAAGGTTCTATTGAAACAATACCCAGAATTTAATATTCCGATTTGGGTTGTGCCTGTTGAAGCGGTTTTATCTGCAGATTGTTATGATTTATTGAAACAACAATTGCAACAAGTTGGTATCCAATTTTCTTAGAGTTCTAACATGAAACATATTGTCATTCCTGCTCGTTTTGCGAGTTCGCGTTTACCTGCAAAACCACTTTTGCTTATTCATGGTCGCCCAATGATTTTACGTGTAGTAGATCAAGCGAAGAAAGTTGCAGGTTTTGATGATTTATGTGTTGCGACTGATGACGATCGTATTGCTGAAGTGTGTCGTTCGGAAGGAATTGATGTGGTTTTAACCAGCACTGATCATCCGTCAGGCACAGATCGCTTGAGTGAAGTTGCACGTCTAAAAGGTTGGGCAGAAAATGATATTATTGTCAATGTACAGGGTGATGAACCATTACTTCCTGCTCAATTGGTTCAACAAGTTACTCAGCTTTTAGTTGATCAACCGCATTGCTCAATGTCTACTTTATGCGAGCCTATTCACGCATTAGATGAATTCCAGCGTGACAGTATCGTCAAAGTCGTGATGAGTAATCGTAAAGAAGCATTATATTTTAGTCGAGCAACTATTCCTTATGATCGTGATGGTGCAAAATTACAGCAGCCAAAGTTGCATGATCGTGCTTTTCGTCATCTGGGTTTATATGCATATCGTGTGAAATTGTTGCAAGAATATGTGTCATGGGAACAAGGCGATCTTGAAAAATTAGAAAGTCTTGAACAATTACGCGTATTAGAAAATGGTCATCGTATTGCGATCGATATTGCTGAAGCCAATCTGCCTCCGGGTGTAGATACACAAGCTGATCTAGAGCGTTTAAATGCGCTACCAGTAAGTTTATTTGAATAATTATGATGAGTATGCAGTCAACAACCGTTTATCCTTGGCACAAGCAGACATGGGCGTTGTTGACAACGCGTTTTCCCGATATAGGTCATGGTTTACTTTTTTATGGTAAACATGGTTGCGCGAAACATCAATTTACTGAGCGGTTTGTGGCATGGGTCTTATGTTTAAACAAACAAGCCGAACAAGCTTGTGGTGAATGTACAAGTTGTCTTTGGTTGAAGTCTAATACACACCCTCGATATGTCCATATCACCACAGATGAAGAAAATAAAAAGCAAAATGCCAAGATAAAAATCGAAAAGATTCGTGATTTATTGCCATTTGTTCAGCAGACTGGTGATGGATGGCGAGTCGTTGTGATTGAGCCAGCAGAGGCTTTGAATATGGCATCCGCAAATGCATTGCTAAAGACTTTAGAGGAACCTGGAGAAAGGGTTATTCTGATTCTATTGGCTGATCATTATTTGAAATTACCAGCAACGATTCGAAGCCGTTTGCAGCATTTCGCTTTAGACCGTCTAGATACCCAAGATGCACAAAACTTTATTCAGCAGCAAATACCGAATATTTCAGCTGAACACATTGATTTGTTGCTTAATCTCGCAAATGGCATGCCATTGACTGCCGTTGAAATTAATCAGAGTGACTGGTTGCATAAAAGAGATCTATTCTTGAAAGATTGGTTTAAGTTGGTCGCAGAAAAGAATATGCCTTTAAGTTATTCAAGCAAGTGGTCGAAAGAGTTGAGTTTCTCTGAATTTATGACAATGTTTGAATATTTATTAGCTGATTTAGTCGCTATAAAATTAAATCAATCTTTGAGAAATAAAGACTTAGATTTAACACAGCTTGCACAGCTTTATGACTTGGAAAGCTTATTTCAAATTTATTCTGACCTGCAACAGAAAAAATTGATGGTTGAGCAAAATGTACAAACACAATTGGTACTAGATCAGTTGTTTATTCAATTGATGCATGTGGTTTAGATAGGGTATTAAAATCTTTTATGTTGATTGAATGCTTGATTTTGTAATATCCGAAAAGCATTTGCTTTCGTTATGGTGATCACTTCTGAAATCGTGATTCATCCAACGCTATATTTGTTTAAATAAAAACCATTTTTGTTTGTTTTCGAACAGTTTTCCTCAAACATTATTTGTTGTTTGTCGGATTGTTTCCTATAATCAAAAGAGCAGTAATTATAGTTTTTTAAATTGACGGTAGAAAATATTGAATTTGAGAGGCATGTAAATATGCTTAAAAATTTATTAATGCTATGAAAATATAGATATTTCAAGTTATTTGTATTTGACAGGGGAATGTTATGCAACCACAAATGATGGGCGGAATTATACAGGTCAATATTCCTGATAAAGCAACTTTGCAATCGAGTTATATGCCTTTTGTGCAAGGTGGCGGTCTATTTGTTTCCACGAAACAAGCTGTAAAAATGGGACAGGAAGTTTTTGTTTTAGCGACTTTACCAGAGCAGTCACAAAAAATTCCACTAACGGGTAAGGTGATTTGGATTTCGCATAAACAAACACATTTTAAACCACAAGGTTTTGCAATTCAGCTTGCTGGTGAAAAAGGTGTTTATTACAAAAATGAAGCTGAGAAATTATTGGCTGGTTCAAAAGCTATGGATCGCCCAAGTTTTACAATGTAAGTAATAGGAAATAAGCGTGTTTGTTGATACCCATTGTCATTTAACGATGTTAGATCTGAGTCCCTATAATGGGGATCTAGATCAGGCGCTTGAGCAAGCTCGTCTTGCAGGTGTTTCAAAATTTATGGGGATTTCAGTTGATCTTGACGATCATATAAAATTAGCTGAAATAGCTTCTCGCCATAATGATGTGGGTTATTCTGTAGGTGTTCATCCATGCGAGGATGATCATATTATGGCGCGGGCAACAACAGACTACCTTGTAGAGCTAGCTCAGTCTGATAAGGTATGGGCATTAGGTGAAACAGGTTTAGATTATTATCACAGTACAGATTTTATTGCAGAACAGAAACGATGTTTTGCCCGTCATATTCATGCATCAAAAATTGTAAAAAAACCTGTGGTTGTGCATACACGGTCGGCTAAACACGATACTGTCGATATTATAAAAGCAGAGCAGTCCACACATGGTATTTTGCATTGTTTCACCGAAGACTGGGAAACAGCTAAGGCTGTTTTAGATTGTGGTTACTATATTTCTTTTTCTGGTATTGTTTCATTCAAAAATGCACAAGAATTACGTGATGTAGCTAAACAAGTGCCGCTTGATCGGTTATTAATTGAAACGGATAGTCCATATTTAGCACCTATGCCTTATCGGGGTAAAACGAATGAGCCTAAATATGTGCCTTATGTTGCAAAGGCGTTAGCGGATGTATATCAGAAATCAGTAGAAGAAATAGGTATGATTACCACACAGAATTTTGAGAATCTTCTTCATTTGAAGTAAACGGTTTAGTTGTATTAGCAAAGAGAGTTATCACGTGAAAATGGATCGCCAAGCTCAGTTTAGAGCACGAGAAGCCTTAATTTTTCAGATCGCTGAGCAACTCCTATTAGAAAATGGTGAAGCAGGCATGACTTTGGACGCTTTAGCGGCGGAATTAGATCTTGCTAAAGGCACATTGTATAAGCACTTTCAGAGCAAAGATGAATTGTATATGTTGCTGATTATTCGTAATGAACGAATGCTGCTTGAAATGATTCAGGATACAGAGAAAGCTTTCCCTGAGCATTTAGCTTTTTTCATGCTGCATCATTTACATCATCCAGAACGTACTGCTTTATTTCATCAAATTGAAGAGCGCCTCTCTACGACTGGTCAAGGTGTTCAGTTATTATTTAGTGAATTGTATAAAGTTCGTCGTCAACGTTTACGCATTATCATTCGTATGACAGAAAGTTATTTATTAGATATAAATAGCTCGATGACAACGCGTGATTATTTGGCTTCGATTTGGTCTCTGACTTATGGTGCAGCAGTTATTCTGAATTCGAGCTTCTATCAGCGTTATTTAGGTTCACGTGATAGCTTACGTGTGGCTTATATTGATCAAGCTTTAGGTTTGCCAAAACAAATTGAATATTTAGCGAATGGCTGATAAATAAAATGAAATCACCACATAGATTACAACAAGGTTTTACCCTCATTGAGATCATGGTGGTGATTGTAATTATGACGATTATGACATCTTTGGTTGTTCTGAATATTGGTGGTGTGGACCAGCGTCGAGCGATGCAAGCCAGAGAAATGTTTATACTTGATTTAAAAAAGATTAATAAAGAATCAACGGATCAAGCTAAAGTTTTTGCCCTAAATACTCAAAATGCGACTGACGTTGCACCATTCCGCTATAATTTGTTTGAATATCATGATCAGAGCCATGAGCAAATTCAGCAAGCTGATCGGACTTGGCAGCCATACAAAGAGTTTAAACTTCGAGAGCTTCCGACTAGCGTGTCCTTTAGTATTCAAACTTTAAATGCTGAAGAATATCGAAAAGCGAGAAATGAGGACTTATTGGGTGGTAAAGCACCGCAACTCATATGGTTTGGTAATGGTGAAGTTAAGCCTGTCCGTATTCAATTTTATTATGAACAACAGCCAATTGGACATGAGTTTGAAATAGATCATTTGGGTAAAATAAATGAAGAAGATTAAAGCATTTACCCTGTTGGAAGTAATGGTTGCGTTAGCGATATTTGCTGTTGCTGCAATCGCATTAACAAAAATTGCCATGCAATATACACAATCTACATCGAGTGCGATTTTGCGAACAAAAGCACAGTTCGTTGCAATGAATGAAGTTGCAATGATGGAAATGAATCAAGAATGGTTAGATGGAACGCAATCGAAACAGGTGACTTCTCAAGGCGAGACTTGGCAGATTGATAAAAAAGCACAGGCTACAATTAGTCCAAAAATACAACGTATCGAATTACAAGTAAGTTTATTTAATACTGAGCAAGGTAAAGTTGAAGCGGGCATCACCAATATGGTGTTTTTTAATTATCCAGCAAAAGCTAAAACATGATGAAAATTAAAAAGGGTTTTACCCTTGTTGAATTGCTGGTTGCAATTGCTATTTTTGCCGTACTTTCAATGCTTGGTTGGAAAGTTTTTGATTATTTATTAAAAGTCAAAGATCGTAATGCAGAGCATGAAACACATTTATTTGCGTTACAAGATGCCTATCAGCAGATTCTAAGAGATAGTCTCCAAATTATTCCATTAACGGCAAATGATGGTCGACAATTACAAGCCGCTTTGGTGCTAAATGATCGTGGTTTTATGTTTAGCAAAGCAGGAGTGTCCGATCCGTTGAAACAAGGTTTGTCACCTTATGAGCGCATTGAATATCGCTACGATTCAACACAGAAAAAAGTTTATCGACTCAAATATTCAAATCTAAATATTCCAAATCGAGTACAACCCATCTCAAGTACCTTATTAGAAAACGTAGATCAATTTAAAGTAATCGTCATGAATCCACAGGAACTGACACAATGGCCTGAAAATATTGGTGATCCTAATAATATTAATGAGTTAAAAAAATTACCATTGGGCTTAAAAATACAGCTTAGTGTTGCAGGTACGGATTACGAGTGGATTTATAGTCTACTGAATGCAAATCAATTGTTGGGAAATAACTCACCACCATGAAAAACTATTCATCTCAGCGTGGCGTAGCTTTATTAACGATTTTAGTCATGGTTGCTTTAGCAACGATTTTGGCTGCAACAATTGCAAAACGACAAACCAATAACGCTGAAAATACGGGCTATTTGATGCGTCAGGATCAATCGTTATTGTACGCAAAAAGTGCAGAAGCTTTTTTTTCAGAGTTACTCATTCAAGATAGCGATAATGGTAGTAGCATTGACCATTTACAGGAAAACTGGGCAAAACCGATGCCACCATTTCCTGTAGAAGATGGATCAGTCTCAGGAAAACTACTAGATGAGTCAGGAAAGTTTAATCTAAATAATTTGGTTAAGGATGATGGCAATCAAGTTGATGATTCTGCTCGACGTTGGTTTGAAAAGTTATTGCAACGCGTAGGTCTACCTGCTGAACTCAGTCAAGCTGTGATCGATTGGCAAGATACAAATGATGAAGTGACTGGCGCGATGGGTGCGGAGAGTAGCTATTATCAAGGACTGGATCCTGCATATTTAACGCCGAATACCAAGTTTCATAGTATAGAAGAATTAAAACTTGTACGAGGTTTTGAAGGCAAAAACTACGATTTGATCAAACCTTATGTCACGGCATTACCTGAACAGACTAAGGTGAATATGAATACAGCACCTGCATTACTATTAGCCAGTATTGATTCTAAAGTAGATGTCAAAGCTCTCGAACAACAATTGAAAGTCAAGGAAACTGAGTTAACACATTTTAATAATGTAGATGATTTATGGAAATTAAGTGCTTTTTCTGGGATTGATGAACAGAGTAAAACCGATGCTGCATCTTTATTAGATAGTAAGTCAAATTATTTTACGGCTCAAATTGAAGTGATGCTAAGTGAGCGTAAGCGTCAATTTACGAGCTTAATGATGAGAAAAGATAAACAAGTGATTGTGTATTCAAGAAGTCTTGCACCATTCTAGTCTTTGTATAGATTGGATTATTGAATAGTCACAAGGCTTAAAATCAATCCCACCGATGATTTTTTTGCTTTATAATAAAATTTGTTTGCAGATATAGATCAGCTTGGTGCATGTTAATTCGTAAATTATTTAAGTTTGAAAATGCTCATATTGTACGTAATTGTACATCAGATCGCTGTAAGCGTTCGATTCACGGGCATAGTTATAAGGTTGAATTACTGTTAAAAGCCTCAAGATTAGATCATGGGCAAATGGTCTATGATTTTGGTTTATTAAAAGGTGTGATTAAAGAGCTTTTTGACAGTTTTGATCACGCAATTTGTTATTGGCAAAAAGATGATCCTGAATATATTCAAGCGTGTAAAACTTTTAGTGCACGTTGGGTTGCCTTGCCAGTTTCACCATCAGCTGAACAGTTTTCAAGGATTTTCTTTTATCTAGCGCAACAGGTGCTCGCTTCAACCACAACACAGAATGGTGAAGGTGATGTTGAGGTCTATTCAGTGATCGTGCATGAAACTGATACAGGTTACGCACAAAGTTTTCTAGAAGATATTGAAAATGAGCAAATGGGTTTACTTAGCCTAGACCAAATTATTTTTTCAGAGCAAGTACAAGTCGAGTGGAGTGATCCTCAAATGTATGAAAATCTGAAAAACGGAATTAAATTCCAAAATCCAAATGTAGAGTTACAAGTTAACATTTAAGTCAGCAAGATTTAAATGTTAGAATCGTTATTTCAAGGAATGTTGATGCAATTTACTGAACAACAGCAGGAAAAACTTAATAAAGTTCAGTTGGATGAGTCATGGAAAATCTCTTTATCAGAATTTCTACTCAGTCAGAAAATGGATCATTTAAGAGAGTTTCTACAGCAACAGATCCTTGCTCAGAAAACAATTTATCCGCCTAGCAAGCAAATTTTCAATGCATTGAATACAACCCCGTTACAGGATGTAAAGGTCGTGATATTGGGTCAAGATCCATATCATGGTCCTAATCAAGCCAATGGTCTAAGCTTTTCTGTACAAAGAGGGGTTGCATTACCACCATCTTTGCGTAATATTTTTCATGAATTACATACTGATCTCACAGTGCCGATTTCACGTCATGGGGATTTAAGTAAATGGGCTGCTCAAGGGGTATTGCTGTTGAACAGTGTACTCACTGTTGAAGCAGGGCAGCCAACTTCTCATCAAAAACAAGGCTGGGAAGAATTTACTGATGCTGTAATTGATGTGTTAAATGAACAGCGTGAGCATGTTGTGTTTATCTTATGGGGTGCTTATGCACAACGTAAAGGACAGCGCATTGATCGAAATAAACATCTAGTGTTAACAGCAGCTCATCCATCACCACTTGCTGCAAACCGAGGTGGTTTTTTTGGCTGTAAAGTATTTTCTAAAACAAATCATTATTTGAAACAACATGGCATTGAGCCAATAGACTGGCAACTGGACGCATAATGACTTCTCCCGATTTAAATAGTTATCACCCAGATTTAATTATCGAAAACGCTAAAAATGGTTGGCGTATTGTTCGTTTAAACAGACCAAAATCTTTGCATGCACTTGATGAGTCAATTGTGAGTGCTTTATTGAAAGTATTTGAATATTTTCATGAAGATGACAGTGTTAAAGCAATTTGGTTTGATTCAACCACACCAAAAGCATTTTGCGCGGGTGGTGATGTTCGTAAACTTCGTCAACTTGTCATTAATAATGAAGTAGATACCGCAAACAAGTTCTTTGAACAAGAATATGCGCTTGATTTATTGCTTCATAACTATGCTAAGCCAATCGTGGTTTGGGGTGAAGGTTATGTTATGGGTGGTGGTTTAGGCCTATTCATGGCTGCGCCATTTCGTCTGGTCACACCTTATTCACGTCTTGCAATGCCTGAAATCAATATTGGTCTCTATCCTGATGTAGGCGGGAGTCGTTTCCTTGCTGATCGTGGTCAAATTGGGTTGTTTACAGGTTTAACGGGTTCAATCATGACCTCAGCCGGTGCTTTTAGCATCGGTTGGGCAACTCATATTTGTGAAGCACAGCGAGATAATGTTCTTCAAAAAGTTTTGAATGTGGATTGGAATCACTATCCTGCGGGTGCTTTCCGTGCAATCGATGATACTTTAAATAGTTTACATCGCCCTGTGGCATCAGGTCCGTTACAAAATTCAATCGATGTGATTCATAGCGTATGTCGTGGTCAAAGTTTTGAGTATGACTATCAAGCGATTATTGGTTTGAGTGATGCAAGTAGTGATTGGTTACGTCAGGCAAGTGAAAATCTGCAAAAAGGTTCTCCAAGTACTGCTGCGATTACATGGTTGCTATGGCAATGGGGTAAGCAAGGGCATGCTTGGGATGAAGTTTTTGCATTAGAATCACAAATCTCTGATTGGAAAATTCGTCATCCAGATTTTGTTGAGGGTGTCCGTGCACGTTTAGTTGATAAAGACTTATCACCAGAATGGAAAGCAGCGGAAAAGATTACATTAAAAGATATTTTATCTGATTGTGCTCCGGTAACTACGATTGATAGTTGGAATGCTTTATTAAGACAATATGGTGTTATTGCTTAAAATCGATGAGTATTGACGTCACAATTTCAGAAAACTTTAATGATGAATATTGGATGCAGCTTGCTTATGAGCAAGCTGCACTAGCTGCTTCGCAGGGAGAAATTCCTGTTGGAGCGGTGATAGTGAGTCAAGAGAAAGTTATTGGTGCTGGTTATAATGCACCAATTAAACAATCTGATCCTACCGCTCACGCTGAAATTCAAGCTTTACGTGCAGCCTGTCAATTATTGAATAACTATCGTTTACCAGATGATGCCATATTATATGTGACGCTTGAACCTTGTACGATGTGTGTTGGTGCGCTCATTCATGCTCGTATCAAAAAAGTAGTGTTTGCTACAACAGAGCCTAAGGCTGGTTCGTTGGTCAGTGCTCGACAATTATTAGAAAATGGCTATTACAATCATAAATTCGTATTTGAACAAGGTTGTATGCAAGCTGAATGTTCATTGCAATTAAGCGAATTTTTTAAACAAAGACGAGAAGAAAAAAAGAAAACTCGGCTATTAAAAACGTCCTTAAATGATTAAAAATGTCTCATTAGTTGTGGCAAACTATGCCTCCAAAGATTTTAGCTAAATCAAAAAGGCAAAGTTATGCGTAACGCAATCACCATACAAAAAGAATTCAACGCACCAATTTCTGAAGTTTTTGAGTTGTTGTCAAAACACGCAACCTACAATAAAGCATTTGCGCCATTACAAGTTGTACGTGTAAAAGACTCAGCAGATCCTCAACGTCCAGATGGTGTTGGTTCTATTCGTCGTATGGGTTTTGGACCAGTGAAGCCTCTTCAAGAAGAAATTACTTTGTTGGAAGAGAATAAGCGTATTGAATACAAATTGATTAATAATCCATTGGTGAAACATCATTTAGGGCAAATCGATTTTCGAGAAATTACCCCATATATTACCTTGGTTACTTATAAGATTGAATTTACAGCAAAAGCGCCTTTTGTAAGTAAATTAGTTCTTGCACAACTCAAAGCAGCGATTACACTAGGTTTTTCAAAATTAGCGAAGTCAGTTGCTTCATAAGAGACGGGAATGACAGTTCATATTATTACGATTGATGGTCCTAGTGGTTCTGGTAAAGGGACCTTGGCAGCCAAAATAGCTGCTTATTATGGTTTTAATCTATTAGACTCTGGTGCTTTATATCGTTTACTCGGGCTGTCATTATTTCAACGTGGCTTACTTGATCAAATCGACTCTAATTTAGGTCAATGCGTTGAATGTGCGACGAATTTAGATATTGAATTTAAAACGACTGAGGCTGCGACCCTTGTTTTACTAGAAGGTGTAGATGTCACGAATACCATTCGTACTGAACAGGTTGGAGAATATGCCTCTAAAGTTGCAACTGTTCCTGAATTAAGAAAAGCATTATTTGCGCGCCAACGTGCATTTATTCAAGCTCCTGGTTTGGTAGCTGATGGACGAGATATGGCAACATCAATTTTTCCTGAAGCTCAAGCTAAAATATACTTAACAGCATCGGCTGAATCTCGTGCAGAGCGACGTGTAAAACAGTTGCAGGGTATGGGGCTTGATGCTAAAATAAGCGGCATTTTATCTAACATACAGGCTAGAGATAAAAGAGATATGGAGCGAGCTGTTGCTCCGCTCAAGCCAGCTGAAGACGCGTATATCATTGATAGTTCTACAATAGGCATCAATGAAGTTTTTCAGTTAATGGTGAACTATATCGATAGCCGTATTCAATAGATAGACCATTTTATTTTCAGTTGAAGCATTGCTTGATCAGATTTTTTGGACAATGTAACAACTTAACTAAACCGGCCTTGTCTGATCCAAGACCGCGGACTTTATCAGGTATATCATGACCGAATCTTTTGCAGCCCTCTTTGAAGAAAGTGAATTAAACCTCAACGTTGAAAAGGGTGCAGTCATCCAAGGTACTGTTGTTAGTATCGATTCTGACTGGGTTACTGTTGACACTGGCCTTAAATCTGAAGGCGTAGTTGACCGTGCTGAATTTTTAAATGAACAACGTGAACTTGAAGTTCAAGTTGGCGATACTGTTGATGTAGTTGTTGAAGCGCTTGACAACGGTATGGGTCAAACAGTTTTATCACGTGAAAAAGCGAAACGTGCTGAAACTTGGACTAAACTTGAGAAAATCTTTGAAGACGGCGAAATCGTTACTGGTGTTATCTCTGGTAAGGTTAAAGGCGGTTTCACTGTTGACATCGGTCCTGTACGTGCATTCTTACCAGGTTCTTTAGTTGACACTCGTCCTATCCGTGACACAACTCACCTTGAAGGTAAAGAGTTAGAGTTCAAAGTAATCAAACTTGATGCTAAACGTAACAACGTTGTTGTATCTCGTCGTGCAGTTATGGAAGCTGAATCTTCAGCTGACCGTGAAGCATTACTTGCTCAACTTGAAGAAGGTCAAACAGTTACCGGTACTATCAAGAACCTTACTGATTACGGCGCGTTCGTTGATCTTGGCGGTATTGATGGTCTTCTACATATCACAGATATGGCTTGGAAGCGTATCAAGCACCCTTCAGAAGTTGTTGAAGTTGGTCAAGAAGTTACTGTTAAAGTACTTAAGTTTGACCGCGAGCGTAACCGCGTATCTTTAGGTCTTAAGCAATTAGGCGAAGATCCATGGTTAGCGATCATGAGCCGTTACCCTAAAGGTTCTATCGTTAAAGCACGTGTAACTAACTTAACTGACTACGGTTGCTTCGCTGAAATCGCTGAAGGCGTTGAAGGCTTAGTACACGTTTCAGAAATGGACCACACAAACAAAAACATCCACCCATCTAAAGTTGTTCAGATCGGTGACGAAGTTGATGTTATGGTTCTTGAAGTTGACGAAGAACGTCGTCGTATTTCATTGGGTATCAAACAAACTCGTGCTAACCCATGGGAAGAGTTTGCTAAAGCAAATGAAAAAGGCGAAAAAGTTTCTGGTACCATCAAGTCAATCACTGATTTCGGTATCTTCATCGGTTTATCTGGTGGTATCGACGGTTTAGTACATTTATCTGACATTTCTTGGAACGAACAAGGCGAAGAAGCTATCCGTCGTTACAAGAAAGGTGACACAGTTGAAGCAGTTATCTTATCTGTAGACGCTGAAGGTAACCGTATCAGCCTTGGTATCAAGCAATTAAACAGCGATCCATTCAATGATTTCTTAGCTGCGAACGAGCGCGGTGCTTTAGTTAAAGGTACTGTGACTGCTGTTGATGCTAAAGGTGCTACAGTTAAATTAGCTGATGACATCGAAGCAACGCTTAAAGCTTCTGAAATCAACCGTGACCGCGTTGAAGATGCGACTAAATTCTTAGAAGTTGGTCAAGAAGTTGAAGCGAAGATCATCAACGTTGATCGTAAATCTCGCTCTATCAACTTGTCTATCAAAGCGAAAGACGAAGCTGAAGAGAAAGAAGCTGTGAACAATGCTCGTCAAGCAGCAGCAGCTCAAGTTTCAGAAGCTAATGGTCCTAAGACTATTGGTGATTTGATTAAAGCTCAAATGAAGTAATTTGTTAAAAGGTACATTTCTTGTAACAGAGATGTACCTTTTTATACAAAAATACTGCAAACGGTAGCGTAGTATCGATGTACTGCGCTACCGTTTTGTATTTAAACAGGTTATTATTAAAATATTGAAAAGTAGCAATAATTAAAGAGGTCATCGATGACTACTGAAGCACTTAACAAATCTGATTTGATTGAACGGATTGCCCTTAAAAACCCTCATTTGGCAGAACCGTTGGTTGAAGATGCCGTTAAAATTATGATTGATCAAATGATTGAAGCACTTTCGAGTGGTGATCGTATTGAGATTCGTGGTTTTGGCAGTTTTGCATTACATCATCGTGAGCCACGTTTAGGGCGCAATCCTAAAACTGGTAAATCAGTTGATGTTGCAGCAAAAGCTGTCCCACATTTCAAACCGGGTAAAGCACTCCGTGATGCAGTAAACGAGACTGTTGATTAATAAAAAATTGAGGTGTTTATGCGTTATATCTTAATTGCATTACTTGTTGCTCTATTTGGTTATTCGCTTGCCCTAGTTTTACAAAATCCAGCAGAATTAGAAGTAAACCTATTGTTTACTCAAGTTCCTGCAATGCGTTTAGGTTTATTGCTTTTATTGACATTGGCATTAGGTGTCGTTGTCGGTTTACTTCTAGGTGTTCAAGTATTTCGAGTTTTCCAAACGAATTGGGAAATTAAACGATTACGTAAAGATATTGACCACCTCAGAAAAGAGCAGATCCAACTTGCTCAGCAAGCAGCCGCAGAAGCTGCTGCAAGCGTAAGACATGAAAAAACTGTTTTAGATGTTTATCCGAATGATAAGATCTAATAGTTGAATTGCTATTTAGTATTGAAAAGGGCTATTTCACAATTGAAGTAGCCCTTTTAGTTTTTGATTAAAAAATACTTAATTAATTTTAATTTCATTTTTCAAGTTCAATTCAAGCTGATCCATAAATTGATTAAAAGCATTAAAACTTTTTTCTACTACGATCAATGCAGTTTCATTCATTTCTCGCGTTATAGGCATATTTTCAAAGATGTTTTCTTCATCGCATATAGTATGTCCAGTTTCTTGCTTTAAATGAGTTTCACTACAGAACTTTAATTCTAAATCAGTAGTTTTGGTAATTTCATTCAATACATTAAAAACTACATTTCCTGTAGACTCCATGACTTCAATCGCTACATATCTTATAAGTGCCGTCTGATTCGAGACCAAGCCTATTAATTCGTAAGATAGTTTACGGCTAGGTGACATGTCATCACACCAAATAAATCTAAGGGTGTTGGTAAGTTCTTGTTTATTGTTTAAATCGAGCGTTTCTAGGTCATGCAAATACCAAGGCCAATGATTAGCATCTTCTTTACAGTGAACATTGATTGCTTCTTCATATTTATTCTGTGGAAAATTAAAGGGCAGTACATATTTATTTAAATCCGCAAAGCTCATTATAAAGTGAGCAAGATTGGGCAAGAATTTTAAGCGTTGTTGTATGGGTATTTCTTGATTTTTCAGAATCTTAAAAAAATGATGGTGACTAAATTGATGCCTTTTTATGCCTATTGCAGTTTTAATCGTTTTCATTTTTAACCTTATTCGTTTTTAATTTATTTTAAGATTAAAATTTAATCAAATTTTACTATTTGGTATGTTTTAGTTTTGTTGTTGCAACTTAAATGTAAGAAGTAAAAATGTGTTGAATGAAATTTTACACTTAAATTGAAACCTATTTATAATAGCGACTTTGAATCAACTGGGAAGAAACGCTCTTGAGTATCATTGTTGCACTAGATGCAAAAAGCGAATATGACGCTTTAACGATTGTGGATCAGCTTGATCCTGCTTTATGTCGTGTCAAAGTGGGCAAGGAACTTTTTACTCATGAAGGTCCAAGCGTTGTTAAAACTTTACAAGATAAAGGTTTTGAAGTTTTTCTTGATTTAAAATTTCATGATATTCCTAACACAACTGCTCAAGCTGTTTGTGCTGCGGCAGATCTAGGTGTGTGGATGGTTAATGTTCATGCTTCTGGCGGTCGAAAAATGATGGAAACTTGTGTTGAAAGACTCAAAGCAGGCAATTATCAAACACAACTTATTGCAGTTACTGTGTTAACTTCTATGGGGCGTGAAGATCTACGTGATATTGGTTTAGACATCGAGCCAGTAGAGCATGTCAAACGTTTAGCTAAATTGACTCAAGAAAGTGGTTTGGATGGCGTAGTTTGCTCAGCACAAGAAGCTAAGATTCTTCGTGAAATGTTGAATGCTGATTTTGCATTAGTTACTCCAGGCATTCGTCCAGAAGGTTCAAATGCAGATGACCAAAAACGTATCGTTACGCCTAAACAAGCTATGCTTGATGGTTCGACGCATTTAGTGATTGGTCGCCCGATTACAAAGGCTGAACGTCCAACAGAAATGTTGAAGTCAATTTTGGCGTCTATCTAAGTTTATTTAGTTTATAAATACCTTAGAACTTGAGATTTAAGAATAGGCTGATTAATAAAGGCGCTAGAAGCGATAAAATTAATCCGCTCATCATTGCATGTGGTACGTAATGCGTGCCACATGATTGTTTAACCATCGCAAGAGTGACATCCATTGAGGTTGCTCCAGCACTTGAAATCGCTGAACGTGGAAAACGCCAACCGAGGCAGTACATAAGGAGAATAGCGAAAATCTCTCTGAAGAGGTCGGTTAATAAGGCAATTCCACCAAGTCGTGCTGAGTGTAATTCTGTGAATAGAATGCCAGACATTGAGTACCATCCATATCCCTGAGCTAAAGCCATTATTTCATTTAAGTTAAAGTGGTTAGATAAGATTAAATAATTCACGATTGCTGCTAAGCATGAACCTACAAAGGCTGCAGCGGGGACCAATAGTACTTTCCAACTTAACCAACTACGATCAAATTGCGTAAAAGCAAGCTCAATGCCAATCAAAAAAATAAATATGAGTAATAAATACCAACTATTAAATGCAATTTGTAGGTCAGATTGAGTGACTAGTATTCCAAGTAAAATCCCCAACCCTAATGCTAGAAATGCTTTAGCGATATTCTTGAGTGCATTGATAAAGAGGTGTAATGAAATTTTTCCTTGTACACTTTGACGATCAATCAGTTTATAAGTAATTAGACAGATAAAGAAAGAACCAACTGATGTAGTAAATGCAATCAATAATGCAGGTGGTAATATTGCTGCTGGATCTGAGATATGATTCAAAGCTTGAGTCAGTTCAAATGCAACACTTATTAATAATAAATAAGAAAAATAGGGTAAAATTTTAAATACAAATTGTGTAATTCGTTGTGATAGTTTTGGGGCGAGAAAATAGCCTAAGCTTATTGCGATAAAAATTTGGAAGATAAGAAGAAAAGATTCCATAAAAAAAGCAGGTTACCAATAACCTGCTTATTATGAAGAATTATTGATTAAGCTGCATTGTTTTTTGCATTTGTTGCTGTATGAATAAAATTATAGTCAGCGACATTTACTTTACGTGTTTCTAACCAATATTTCCAAGTATATGTTGGCCATAATGAGAAGTTTTTACCATCAGCTGATTGATACCAACTACTGCATCCACCTGCTTGCCAAACTGTTCCTTTGAGTTGTTCCTGCACACGATCATTAAATTGATCTTGTACCTGTTGTTTAATCTCAACAGCTTGAGAACCTGTTTTATCTACGGTTTGAATCAATTGCAAAATATAATTCACCTGAGATTCAATCATAAAAATAACAGAGTTATGACCTAAAATCGTATTTGGACCTAATAATTGGAATAGGTTAGGGAAGTTTTTCGTACTAATACCATAGTAGCTTTCCGCACCATCTTTCCAAGCTTGCTTAAGTTCGATTCCATTACGACCAACGCAATCGAAATGCTTTAAGTAAATACGTGGGTCAGTAATGAATCCTGTACCATAAATCAAACAGTCAATTTGGCGTTCTTTACCGTCTTTGGTAATAATGCCGTTAGCTGTAATTTCCTGAACGCCATCAGTAATTAATTCAACATTTTTACGGTTGAACGTTGGGAAGTACTTATTTGAAATCAAAATACGCTTACAACCCATAACGAAGTCTGGTGTAAGTTTTTTAGCGAGTTCTTTGTCTTTTACTTGAAAGTGGATAAATGCTTCGGCAAGCTTTTGACCATATTTCATGATCTGTGGTTGTACGATAGGTACTACACGTGATTCGTTGGTCCAATACAAACGAGTACGATGAATTTGACGATAAATATTTGAAGCTTTAAATAAAGATTTGCTTAATTGTGAATATTTACGTTCATCACGTGGAATCACCCATGCCGCAGTACGTTGGAATACATAAAGCTGTTTCACTTCTTGTGCAATCTCGGGAATATATTGAATTGCACTACCACCAGTACCAATAGAGGCAACAGATTTGCCTTCTAAGCTGTATTGATGATCCCATTGTGAAGAATGGAAGACTTTACCTTTAAACTTTTCAATTCCTTTTAAATGAGGAATTTGCGGAACGTGTAGGGGACCAGAAGCAAAAATAACAAATTGAGCTTCAATGGATGGTTGATCTTTAAAATCTAATAACCAAACATTACGATTTTCGTCAAACTCAGCATGAGTAACTTCATGATTGAATTTGCAATAATCTTTTAATTTATACTGCTGAGTAATATCTTGAATATATTCAAAAATTTCATCAGCTTCAGCGTAACGTTTTGACCAATCTGTTTTGGGAGCAAACGAAAGTGAATACATATGTGATTGAACATCACAGGCTGCACCTGGGTATTGATTTTCACGCCATGTGCCACCAACGTCATTGGTTTTTTCTAAAATTACAAAATCATTCATTTGACTTTGTAATAGTCGAATAGACATTGCTAAACCACCAAAACCTGCACCAATAATTGCAACTTTAGTTTTTTGAATAGCATTTTGGGATACATCACGCATAGTCCACGCCCTACACATCTAAATTTTATGCAAGTTTAAAGGTTTTGTAGAGATTAAATATGATTGTATAGACGCAAAACTTGATCATTTCGGCAATTCATTTATTTGTATCTTTATAGTACAACGTTAAAGTTTTGGGAATTGCATTTGGAATTATGAAGAGATCTATCCTCGGATTGATGTATTTAATTCAAGGCATGCGTCATGTGGGCATTGATGTAGATGCTCGTTTAGCAGACATGGGAATACAAGCCGAAGCTTTAGATCCGAGTTCAATTATTCCAGATGAAATAGAATGGGATATTTTACAGTATATTAGTCAAGATATTTCTCCTGAACAAGGCTTAGTCATTGGTCAACATTATGCGCTTGCAGGGTATGGCCCATTCTTGATGCTACTTGTTACAAGCGATACTTTACATAAAGCTCTGTTAAATGGTGTGCGATTTCAGCAATTGACGCACTTATTTGGTTCATTACAACTAAATATTAAAAAAGATTTCATTCATTTGCATTATCAACCAATTGATTTAAATACGCATTTAGGATTATTTCGCGCTCAATGTGAAATCTCAGGTACTTATAAGTTCTTACAGGATATCTTTAAGATGATGGGGCTTGAAATCCCTAATATCCGTATTGAATTACCTTTTAAAACACCAAAAGAATTAGAATTAATAGGGGCTTATCAAGATTATTATGGTCAGGATGTAAAATTTGAATGTCAGCATGCCTCTTTTATTCTAGAAAATACTGATATTTTAAATATAAAAATACCATCTGCTGATGCTCTTACCTACCGTGTTTATGAAGATAAATGCTTGCAAGACTTAGAAAAATTGGAAAGAAGCACTCAGGAAAAGCTGACGATTGTTGAATATGTGGAAGGATATTTAGAGATGCAGAATGGCGTCATGCCCACCATGTTTGAAACAGCCTGTGCTTTAAATATCCCAGAAAGAACCTTGAGGCATAAATTGCAGCAAATGCAAACAAGTTATAAGGAAATACGCGAAAGGCTGATTAAGCAGAAAGCATTAAAGTTTATTGAAAATAGTGCGTATTCAATTGAGCAAGTTGCGGAAATGTTAGGTTATTCTGAACCTGCTGCATTTAATCATGCGTTTAAACGATGGTTTGGTCAAAGTCCAAGACAATATAATCGTAATCATTAAAATGATTAAAAAATGGTACATTATGATGTTTAAACTCCATGATAATTAAGCCTAAAATCTAATGCCTTTGGACTTAATGTTCGATATAATTTTCACCAATTAAAATTGTAATAACACCTTATGTTAAATTCTAAACCAGACTCACATAGCACTTCATTTATGCCGACCTCACCTGCGGAGCGTTATGCTCAAGCAATCGAATCAGGTCAATTCATGCCAGATGAAGCTCAAGCTCAGGCAGTGCAAGAGTTAGATCGAGTATGGAAAGAGTTGCTTACTCGTTATAAAGCCTCAAAGAAAGCGTTTAGACGTTTCCGTCGTCAAACCTATCCAAAAGGGGTATATATGTGGGGTGGTGTAGGGCGTGGGAAAACATGGTTGATGGATCAATTTTATGAATCAGTTCCATTTCGCCGCAAAACACGCATGCATTTTCACCATTTTATGCAACATGTCCATAAAGAGTTGAATAAGCTTTCTGGTCAACGTAATCCTTTGGATTCTGTTGCAGATCAAATTTATAAAAATGCGGTTGTTATTTGTTTTGATGAATTCTTTGTATCAAATGTCACTGATGCAATGATTTTAAGTGATTTGTTCCAAAAACTATTTGAACGTGGAATTACACTTATTGCGACCTCTAACATTGCACCAGAAGGTCTCTATAAAAATGGTATTCATCGTGACCGTTTTATGCCAACAATTGAATTGGTTCAGAAAAACTGTACGGTTCTGAATGTAGATGCTGGTGTTGATTATCGTTTGCGTGTTTTGAAGCAGGCTCAATTATTCAAACATCCATTAAGTAATGACGCTCAGGCATGGATGTATGAACGTTTTCAGGCGCTCACACACACACAAACGCTCTCTAATACACCTATCATGATTAACAATCGTATTGTAGAAACGCTTGGGCATACAGAAGATGTATTGTGGTGTGAATTCTCTGAGTTATGTTTTAAACCACGTAGTCCAGCTGACTTCATTGAAATTGCTAATATTTACAACACGGTACTGGTAAGTAACGTGCCGCATTTAACTGATTTTCTCTCAGAAGGAACCCGTCGCTTTATTTATTTAGTTGATGAGTTTTATGATCGTGGCGTGAAATTACTTTTAACTTCAGAAGACTCAATTATTGATCTTTATGAAGGTGAGAAATTAGCATTTGAAATTGAACGGACACGTTCACGTTTATTAGAAATGCAATCCGATGATTATCTGCATTCAGAGCATCGTCAAATTCAGGTTTCAAAAACTTCATAAATTATAAAGGCATTCTCAGGAATGCCTTTTTTATAAATTCATATAGAGAAAGCTTTATTCTTAATTGAATTTTGTTATAACTAAATGAGTTTTAAAAAGCGAGTATGTCGCAGAATAGAAGTAGTTAGATCAAAACTTGGTTTTGGTGTTTATAAAAATTATATTTGTCAATACTTAAACTAAGAAAATGCTTACTATTTAGCAATGTGATATTACTATTCAGGCTAGTATAAATCGGTATACTAGGTTTCTTGTTATAAAAAGTTAGCATCATCAGGAAAGACAATGACTGTACGTATTCAACAAGGCAAGCTAGCGATTGCTAAAGAACTTTACGATTTCATCGAAAATGAAGCTTTACCAGGCTCTGGTTTAGACAGTGAAACTTACTGGAAAAATTTCGAGCAAGTCGTTGTCGATCTTAGCCCAAAGAATAAAGCACTATTAGCTAAGCGTGATGAAATTCAAGCTAAGATTGATGAATGGCATCGTAATAATGAATTTGAGTTAAATGCGTATAAAGCATTTTTAACTGAGATTGGTTACTTAGTACCAGAAGTTGCTGATTTCCAAGTAACGACTGAAAATGTAGACGAAGAAATTGCATTATTAGCTGGTCCTCAGCTTGTTGTACCAGTACGTAACGCACGCTATTGCTTAAATGCTGCGAATGCACGTTGGGGTTCATTATACGATGCACTTTACGGTACAGATGTAATTTCTGAAGAAAATGGTGCAGAGAAAGGTAAAGGGTACAACCCAGTCCGTGGCGATAAGGTAATTGCTTTCGCTAAAGATTTCCTTAATCAAACATTCCCACTTGCTCAAGGCTCTCATGCTGATGCAACTAAATATGCAGTTGATCACAATCGTTTAGTTGTAACTTTAAAAGATGGTTCAACAACTTCTTTGGCTCATGAAGCTCAATTTGTTGGCTTTAGTGGCGATGCTGCAAATCCAACTGAAATCGTTTTATTAAATAATGGTTTGCACGTTATTATCGATATCGATGCAAATAGTCCAATCGGTAAAACTGATGCGGCTGGCGTTAAAGATTTAACTTTAGAAGCTGCTATTACAACGATCCAAGATTTAGAAGACTCAGTTGCAGCTGTTGATGCAGAAGAGAAAGTTGAAGGCTATCGTAACTGGTTAGGTTTAATGAAGGGTGACTTGCAAGAGTCAATCGAGAAAAATGGTAAAACCATTACTCGTGCATTAAACAAAGATCGTACAGTTCAGAACTTAATTGGCGGTACTACAACGCTACATGGTCGTTCATTAATGCTTCTTCGTAACGTTGGTCATTTAATGACTAACCCTGCGATCCTTGTAGAAGGTCAAGAAGTATTTGAAGGTATTATGGATGCATTAGTTACTCCATTACTTACAATTGCAGATATTCGTGGTGAAAACGAAAATAAGAACTCTCGTAAAGGTTCTATGTATATCGTTAAACCAAAAATGCATGGTCCAGAAGAAGTTGCATTTGCAGTTGAATTATTTGAGCGTGCAGAACAAGCACTTGGTTTACCTGCAAAAACACTCAAAATAGGTATCATGGATGAAGAACGTCGTACTTCAGTTAATTTGAAAAACTGTATTGCTGCTGCAAAAGACCGTACGATTTTCATTAACACTGGTTTCATGGATCGTACGGGTGATGAAATCCATACTTCTATGGAAGCAGCACCAATGGTACGTAAAGAAGCTGTTAAAGCTCAGAAATGGATTGCTTCTTACGAAAATCGTAACGTTGCAATTGGTTTGGCTTGTGGTTTACAAGGTAAAGCGCAAATTGGTAAAGGCATGTGGCCAAAACCAGATAGCATGAAAGATATGTTGGCGACTAAGACAGCTCATCCAAATGCGGGTGCTTCTTGTGCATGGGTTCCATCACCAACAGGTGCTGTACTTCACGCAATGCATTATCATCAAATTAATGTAAAAGCACGTCAAGACGAATTGGCTGCTGAAGATATGTTGACTTTAGATGATTTGTTAACGCCTCCTTTTGCACCAGAAACAAACTGGAGTGCTGAAGAGTTGAATAACGAACTTGAAAATAACTGTCAAGGTATCTTGGGTTATGTTGTACGTTGGGTTGATCTAGGCGTAGGTTGTTCTAAAGTTCCAGACATTAACAACGTTGGTTTAATGGAAGATCGTGCAACTTTACGTATTTCTTCTCAGCATGTTGCAAACTGGTTGCGTCACGGTATCGTAACGAAAGAACAAGTTGAAGAAGTGCTTAAACGTATGGCTGTGATTGTTGATCAGCAAAATGCCAATGATCCACTTTACACGCCAATGGCACCAAATTTTGATGGTATTGCATTCCAAGCTGCTGCTGATTTGATCTTCAAAGGCGCTGAGCAACCATCTGGTTATACAGAGCCATTGTTACACGCTGCACGTTTAAAACTTAAAGGTTATACAGGTGACTAATTTCATCTAAAATAAAAAGCCTCCTCGGAGGCTTTTTATTTCTTTAATATTAGTTAAAAGTAATGTGATAAGGCTGATCTAAAATAGGATTACGCATCATATTGCTTAATTTTTTGCTATAATTCTTGTAGTTTGATCATTTAGTAGAATCATAACGATGTCACAAATTTTAAAATTAGATGCTTTAAAACAAGCCCAAGTTTCGACTTCGCCATATCCTTATTTTATAGTTGAAAATTCGATTATCGATAGTGAAGTAAAGGCTGTAATCCAAGACTTCCCAAAAATTGAACAAGGGGGCAGTTATAATCTTGAAGATGTTGAAATTAAACCTAATTTTGATCGCTTTTTAAAATCATTGGATACCAAAGAATTCCGCCAAATTCTTACAGATAAATTTGACGTCGATGTGATGGAGCATCCTATGATGATCACTTTACGTGGTTACTCACGTCAAAAAGATGGTCGGATTCATTCGGACTCTAAAACTAAGTTATTGACTATCTTAATTTATTTAAATGAATCATGGGATGCACCGACAGGTCGTTTACGCATCTTAAATGACGAAAAAAATATGGATGACTATGTTGAAGAGATTAATGCTGGTCCTGGTACATTAGTTGCCTTTAAAGTGACAGATAATGGTTGGCATGGATATGTACCATATGAAGGTCAACGCCAATCGATTCAAATTAACTTTTTAACTAGCGATAAAGCTAATGCAAAACATCGTTTTGTGCATGGTTTAAGTGCAAAAATGAAAAAAATATTTGGATGATTTTTGCAAATTAAAAAAGGAGGTTTCTACCTCCTTTTTTTAATTTTGTTGAAATGGTGAGGGTTAAATAAACGATGTGTGCTAACTACAAACCAATAACATTAGAACAATTAAAGCAACTAGAGCTTCCGCTTGTTCCTTTTGACTATACTGATGAGGTTTATCCAAGTTATAAAACACCATTATTATTTAAATCTGAACATGGATTGGAGTGGCGAGAAGTATTATTTGGTTTAGTGCCGAAATGGGCAGAGGATATTAACAGCTCTAAACGTGCTTACAATGCTAGACATGAGACCATTTTTGAGAAACCAAGCTTTCAGGAGGCAGCTTATAAATGCAAGTTCGGTGTAATTCCGGTCACTGAGTTTTATGAAAGTAAATATATTGAAAATAAACCTCAACGATGGGGTGTACGGCGTAAAGATGGCAGAGCCTTTTTTATTGCTGCACTTTATGAAATTTGTAAAATCAATAATCAAATTATTCGTTCAGCAGCAATGCTCACAATGGACGCGGTCGACCATCCGATGATGAAAGAATTTCATGAACCTGGCGATATAAAAAGATCAGTTGTCATCATTCCCCATGATCGTCTTGATGATTGGCTGAGTTTAAAACAACCACATCAAATGATTCAATTTATGCAAGGGTTTCCAGTCGAAGAGTATGAATGTTCACATGTACCTAAGGCAAAAATAGTAAAACAAACACCTCAGTTAAATATGTTTGATCTTTTCTAAATAAAAAAGGTTTCTAACAAGAAACCTTTTTATATATTTTATTAATCAACGAGCAAGATTTTTAAACATATGTTTTAAAATTTCCATCGTCTTTTCGATTTGCAACGGCGTTAATCCATCAAATGATTGCTCTAATATTACAGAGGTTAGATCATTAATTTTAGTAATCATTTCTGTACCCTTATCGGTAAGATAAACGCGGGTAATACGACCATCTTCTTTACATGAATAAGTTTCAATATATCCCTCGTCTTTAAGGCGATATACGATCTTGGTGGTTGTAGACATTTTAGAAATCACCATGTCTGAAAGTTCAGACACGCTTGCATGTGGTTTGACATTCAATGCAATTAAAATACGACGGCGAGAGTTGTCTAAACCATACTTCTTAAGTACGTTATCGATATTTTGAACGTACTGTGCATTTACTTGAGAAATCCAGAAATAAGGAAAGTCTTCTAAGTTAAATGTTTCTGATGTAGGTAAAAAACGCGCATATTTTTTAGGCATTAAGTTATTTCCTATGCTTGTTACACAGAGTTGTTAGATGCAACTCCTAGATTCCATGAAATGTCTACAATTTATACGCTAGAAAAATGATTAAATCTAATTTTTCTAACATTCCATTTATAACAAATCTTCCTAAAAATGGTTGTATAACCATCTTTGCTTAGGATAGGGGTATCATCATGTAAACTACATAAAACTGTTATTAATGATGGTCTTACCTATCCATCTTACCCCAATTGTATTTCTACAGTGTTGCATTGTAGCTTATTTGTAGAACAAATGTATTGTAGAAAATAAATACAAATTATGACGTGACTTTTTTCTAAAAGATTCTGTCTAAAATGTCATATAGTTTTAAAATTATTACATTTGTAAAATAAAATAATTGAAAAAATAAATTAAATACATATATTTGAATTTAACATTTGGTTAAAAATTAAAATTCATAGTGCTGCTAAAAAAGTTGAATAAATACATTCTTTATCACATTTAATCACTATTAGTTAACTAATTTGCTTAAAAAGAATACAAATGTAGTTTTATTATTTAATTTTATATTGTTAAAAAATAATTCATTGTAAAAAACTTCTACTTAGTTATGTTATTTATAGTTTGTGTAAGTAATTGTAAATTAAAAAGGCGCATCTAAATAGGATTACAAATTTAGATGCGCAAAAGGGTAAAGCTGTGAGTTTAGGGATTACATTGTCAATTCTTTTTCTAATACGGGCCATAATTTCTGATGTGATTTTTTGAACATCAGCATATGTCCAATTTGTTTGTAACCATATTGTTGCGGTTTTAATTCAATCAAATTGGTTTTAGCATTAGGATAGAGTCTGAGTAAATCTTTAACATTTGCCTGTGTTGCGATTTCATCATCACTTGCCCAAATTGATATAATCGGACAGACAATCTCTTGGTGATAATCATCAAAAATACTTTTACCAATTGCATTCATGACATATCCAGGTTGACTACAAAATTCAGCCCATTGTTTTGCTACATTTTTAGGTAAATTTTCACCCATACCAATAAATTTTGTTGCGCCGTATCCTTTAATAGCATTGGATACTGGAAAAATGACATTAAACATTAATGGAGCAAGAAGTTTAGTTTTTCCTTTTAAGCCTTTTACATGACCTGTTGAACCAGCGATTGCGACAACTTTAGCAACTTTTTTATAGTCAGGATTGATTCCAAGTAATTGACCACCGGCACTATGTCCCAAAATAATCACTTGTTCAGCTTGAGCGCGGTTTAAGAGGGTTTCGATGGCTGCTGGAATATCCAATAAACCCCAATCATTAATACTGGCATTCGAATTTTTAAGTGCCCCATGTAAAGATTGACCTATTCCTCTAAAGTCAAAACTTAAGACCTTATAGCCTTGTTGGTTTAACCATTCAGCAAATGAGTGATAAAAACCTTTGGTAATACCTGTTGCTGGACAAATTAGAATCGGAAACGGTTTAGTGGCATCGCTTGCTGGATAATACTGTGCTGCAAGCTGGTAACTATCTTTACAACTGATCCAAAATGATTCAAATGTAGTCATTTGAGAAATACTCTTGTCTGGACATATTTCCAGTTTATACAAGTTCTAAAAAGAAACCCGTTTAAAAAATGACTTAAAAGTCAAATTTTATGTAATATAGCTCTTTTTGGAAAAACCATTTGGGGAAAATGGAATGTTAATTTTAACAAGTGCAACCAAATTGGCGATCATTTTTAGTGGAGTATTTCTTTGGGTAGGGATGCTAACTGGCGTTTGGAAGTATTATCAAATTAGAAATACAGAGCTTGCACGCGCACATTATTATGTCGATATTGCACATCGCAGTAGTTTGCTTTATGCCGCTGCAAGTTTAATCTTGGCTGCATTAAGTTATTTTACAAGTTTATCGGATAGTTTGAGTCTATTTTGCGTTGTGGCGAATTTATTCTTTTTCTCAATGTCGATTTTGGTCTATATCATTCATGGAATGTTAAAAGATACAACGAATCAGTTTAAGCAACCGCATAAGTTGGGGCAGTGGTCGATTCCAAGATGGTGTATGACATTTTTAATGTTGAATTTAATAATAGTCGAATTAGGTGCTACGGCAATATTATTATTAGGAACAATCTTAAAATTTACCATTTAGAAAAATGGATGATTACTCATCCATTTCTTTTATTAAAAATTCTTTTGGCGTTCAGCACTTATCTGTCGAAACTTTCGATCAATAATCCCCCACGTACAAAAGGCTAAAGACACGATTAAAGCGTATGCAAAATATTCAGGTTTTAAGTTACCCTTAATAGTGCCTTGCAATAACAGCGTCGCCATTAAGGCAAGTGTCGTAATTGCATATACGATTGAATCATTGGTCTTTAGAGTGTCAATGAAGACTTGCTTGTTGAAATGTAATGAGAACATCTCCATCCCTCCTTGAGTAGTGATGACAAAACCTAATCGTTTTTGTCAGAATTAAGATTAAAGTTGTACTTTGATTTTTTCAGTATTTCAATAGCTAATTTGACTGTTTTTTAAATAAATTTATGAATGTATTGATTTCTATGTGGATTGAATATTTTTTGAGTGTATTAAGGTTATTTTTATTATGAATAGTAGTGCGGATTTTTTACAATTTGAAAAAATTGCTAAAAAAGATGCCTTTATGATTTAGTTAAAGTACAGTCTGAATAATACGGGTAGAGGTAGATATAAATAAGATAAAAAATAATTTGTCGTAAACAAAAAATGTAAGTTGGATAAAAGAACATTTTTTGTATAGCTAAAATTATGTTTGGGTAAAACATCATTTTAACGACAAATCATTTTAATTTTGAGAAGCAGTATTGCTAGAGAATCGATCTACAGCAATTGCGATAATGAGTACAACCAATGACGGCAATAACCAAGCAAGGTTCTGTTCATTCAACGGTAAATTATTAATGAATTTAGGGAGTTGTTCAGAGAATCCAGCCGCTTTGAGTGCTTCGATAATGCCAAAAAGAAAAGCAACAGCAGTAACAGAGCTCACGACAGTTGAAGGTTTATTCCAATATTTCCAGAAGAAACTCATCATAATCACAACAATCGCTGGTGGATAAATTGCACTTAACACTGGAACAGAGAACGCAATTAGTTTTGTTAAACCTAAATTAGAAATTAATAATGAAAATCCAATTAAGATAAACACTAATAATTTATACGGTAAGCCTGTTAATTCAGTGAAGTATTCTGCACATGCACAGGTAAGGCCAATTGCAGTTACCATACAGGCTAGAAAAATCAAACCAGCTAAAAACAACGAACCTAGGTCACCGAAAGCGTGTTGTACATAAGCATGCAGAATCACAGCACCATTCGCCGCATTCGCCGCAACTTCATGGCTACCTAATCCAAGTTTAAATAGACTGATATATACTAGCGTTAAACCTACGCCAGCAATTAAACTCGCGATAATCGCATATTTGGTGATCAGCTTTGAATCTGTCACTCCACGAGACTGAATCGCTTGAATAATCACAATACCGAATACTAAGGCGCCCAAAGTATCCATCGTTAAATAGCCGTTTACGAAGCCTTCAGAAACAGGGCTAGTTACATATTTATGGATCGGTGGAGAAATATAGCCAGTAGGGATAAGGATTGCTGCAATACCAAGAACCGCTAGAGCAGCAATTTTTAAAGGAGCTAAGACGTGACCTACTGTATCTAACAATTTATTCGGATAAAGAGAAATTGCAGTGACAAGTGTGAAATAAATAACACTATAAATCAGTAGACTGCTATTTGATGTACCAAAATATGGAGCAAATCCGATTTCATAAGAAACAGTTGCAGTACGTGGTGTAGCAAATAATGGCCCAACAGACAAATAACAAACAATCGTGAGGAGTAGGCTAAAAAAGCGTCCAAGTGGTGAGCTGATAATTTCAATAGAGCCTTGCATACGAGACAAAGCCATAATGGTAATTACAGGTAGACCGACTGCGGTAATTAAGAATCCAAAAGCAGCGAGCCAAACATGCTCACCTGCTTGTTGTGCAACGATAGGGGGGAAAATAATATTGCCAGCACCGATGAAGAGTGCAAAGGTCAGGAAACCGAGAGCAATAATATCTCCTGTACGAAGATGGTTCATAAAAGGGAGGTATAAAATAAAAGTGCGAATTCTAGAACAAATTTGTAGTCATTTGAAACTAATTTTATGTGAAATTTGGTTTATTTTTGTCTAATAAGAACTGATTAAAATCATATAATTAGCATTGGTAAACTTAATCTATTGAAAAGATTTTAAAAGTAAAAAATATAGCTCTTTATACTTTTTTACTATGATGCTGATTGAAATTAAATGTAAAATAAAAGCAACCGTTCAATCTTAAAACGATTGAAGATTTCTGTACGACAGCGTACAACTGTTGAAATACGAGATGCAGTACAAAAATGAATCTGCATGTTGCATTAACCTATATTTAAATAAGGAAAATCTCGAATGAGAGCTTCTACTGTGACGATTAAATCTGAGCAAGATATTGAGAAATTACGTATCTCAGGACGTTTAGCGGCACAAGTATTAGAAATGATTGGTGATTATATTAAGCCCGGTGTTTCAACTGAATATTTAGACGATATTTGCAACGACTATATCGTAAATACTTTGCAGGTGATTCCAGCTAATGTGGGCTATCACGGTTTTACCAAGACGACATGTATCTCAGTCAATGAAGAAGTCTGCCATGCAATTCCTTCTGCAAAGAAAATTTTGCAAGAAGGCGATATATTAAATATTGATGTTGCAGTTATCAAAGATGGTTATTTTGGGGATACTAGCCGCATGTATTTTGTGGGTGAGCCGAGTCCAGAAGCCAAGAAACTGGTGGAAACAACTTATGAAGCCATGCTTGCAGGGATTCATACGGTAAAACCAGGTGCGACACTCGGCGATATTGGTTATGCAATTCAATCTGTTGCGCAACGTGAAGGTTATAGTATCGTCCGAGAATATTGCGGTCATGGTATTGGTCGTATCTATCATGAACAGCCGAATATTTTGCATTATGGTCAAAAAGGACAGGGTATGACCTTGAAAAAGGGTATGGTATTTACGATTGAACCGATGGTGAATGCTGGTAAACGACATGTGAAAGAACTGAATGACGGATGGACTGTGGTGACACAAGATAAATCCTTATCAGCGCAATGGGAACATATGGTTGTTGTTACTGATGATGGTTTTGAGTTGTTAACGCCTTGGCCAAATGGAACAGGACACTATCCAGCGGTGTAATGTATTTAAAAAAGAGCTTGAATGATTCAAGCTCTTTTTTTATTCGGTGATTCTGTTAATTGTTCTACTAAATAATCTATAAAGACTCTTACAGCGGGTAATAGACCTCTACGTGACGGATAAACGGCATGGAAAATACCATGTGGGGCAGTCCATTCAGGTAAAACTTTGACCAATTGCCCTGATTTTGTGAAATCTTGAGCAATACTATCTGGTAATAAAGCAATTCCACAATTTTGACTTGCCAATTCTGCGAGCATCAACAAATTCGAACCCATAATGACAGGATTCACTTTAATTTTCTTTTGTTGATTGTCAGGTCCAAATAATAAAAAGTTTTGATCTAGATGTTCTTCGGACATACTGATAATACGATGCTCGGATAATTGTTCTGGCGTTGTTAAATGACCGAATTCATTTAAATAAGCTTGACTAGCAAATAGACGTTGCTCAATTGCTGTAAACTGTCGCAAAACTAAATTAGGATCATCGTCTAGCTTAGAGCGAACACGTAAGGCGAGGTCAACTCCTTCGTTGATTACATCAATTCTGCGATTGCTTACCATCATTTGAACCCGAACTTCAGGGTACTTCTTTAAAAAGCTCGGTAATATTTTCGCCATTTGATTTTGTGCAATATCAACTGGAACACTGACTTTAATTACACCGCGTGGTTCGCTGCTTAAGTGATTGACAACATCATGTGCAGCTTGAGCTGCATTCATCATTACTTGAGCGTGACGATAAACATCCATGCCAATATCGGTAACGGCAAAGTGTCGTGAACTACGTTGAATTAAGCGTACACCCAGCTGTTCTTCGAGATTGTAAACTCTGCGACTTAATTTGGATTTAGGAATATCAGTTGCTCTTTCAGCCGCACTAAAACCACCATGTTCGACAACAAGGGCAAAGCAATAAAAATCATCTAAATCCGTTAGCATTACGCTATAAACTCCAGCTTTTGTGATTAGGGTGAATCATTATAAAAGAGATTATTAAACATTTTGGAATAATAATAAATCTCGAACCTTTTGGTATTCTTTCAAACGCTCAAAATCTTTGATGGTTGGTGATTGAATGCGAGATAAGTCCATATTGTCATTGATATCTGCTAATTTAACAACATGTGCGATTGGATTTTGTCGCGCTCGTTGAGCTGCTTCTAGACGAGTTTCTCCTTGTTTTTTAGTAAGCGCGACGATTGCGTCAATGATATGCTCTCGAAAACCGAATTGGTATAAATCTTCAATCGTTGTTTCTGTATCTTCTAAAATATCATGTAAAACGGCCACAATTTTATGTTCAATTGTAGGAACATTTAACATGACTCTTAATGAATGCAATATATAAGGGGCATTTGCTTTATCTACTTGTCCTTCATGTTGTTTTGCTGCTAGTGAAATCGCTTGTTCAAGTGTTGCCATAATTTAAATCCCTGTTATTCGGATAGATTCACAGATCGTATTCTTTTAAACTAAATCCAAATTTTCTATGCTTTAAAATTATGTCATACCAACTTATAAACGTTATCGATGCGACTCAAAACATTGTATGTCCATATTGTCATCAAGCTGTTTTAGATTGGGAACAGGAACAGTATATTCAGCCGTGTGAGCATACATTATTCATGGCAATGGATTTAGGTTTTGAATTTATTGCTGATCGTTTTGAAGAAGCTCTACCACAGTCTGTTGATGAAATTCATGAAGATTCAAGTATGAATATTTATAAGACCATCACTCAGGCGAACTATCCAAATCTACAAATTTACAAAGCAGATTTAGGGGTAGAAGGTATGTTTCGATATGTTGGCTTTAGCTTAAACTAAAACTCATTGTAATAAAAAAGCCAATCATTTGATTGGCTTTCATTTTTTAGCTTATGCTTCAGGAGCAGGGCTATACTGTTCAACTAATGGCTTTAACTCACCATTTTGGAACATTTCAAGCATGATATCGCTACCACCAATGAGCTCGCCGTTTACCCATAATTGTGGGAAAGTAGGCCAGTTAGCAATTTGAGGTAATGTTGTACGAATATCTTGATTTTCCAAGATATTTACATAGGCAAATGGGCGACCAATTTGGCTAAGTGCTTCAACTGCACGCGCAGAAAAACCACATTGCGGAAATTGTGGAGTGCCTTTCATGTAAAGTAAAACAGGGTGTTTCGCAATTTGATCACGAATTAACGCTACTGTATCACGCGCTTGTTCCGTCATAGATAGATCCTCAACTAATCTTCGTAAATTATATACTGAAAAACAGTTTTGCGGCTATTGCTAAAGATTTTTCTTATATAAATGTGAGTTTGAGCTTTCAATCTACTCAAGTTTTTGCTTATATAACTTTTTTCACCACAACTAATGATAGATTGAGTTTGTTATGACTAATATCACTCTTGCTCCTGTGCAACCTGATCAACCATCACATCTTATGGCAACTTATGGTCGCCAAGCGATCAGCTTTGTACGAGGACGAGGGGCGTATTTATATACAGCGGATGGTACGGAATATTTGGATGCCTTAACAGGTATTGCTGTTTGTGGTTTAGGGCATGCACACCCAGTGATTGCAGAAGCGATTGCGGAGCAAGCTGCAACTTTAGTGCATACCAGTAACTTATTCGAAATTCCTTGGCAAACTGCTGCAGCTCAAAAACTTGCACAAGTTTCTGGAATGGAAGAGATTTTCTTCTCAAACAGTGGCGCTGAGTCAAATGAAGGTGCGATCAAAATTGCACGTAAATTTGGTTCTAAACAAGGCATTAGCAATCCTAAAATTATTGTTGCTGAACAATCTTTTCACGGTCGTACTTTGGCGACCTTATCTGCGACAGGCAATAAAAAAGTTCAAGAAGGTTTTGCACCTTTGGTTGAAGGCTTTATTCGTGTGCCATTTGGTGATGTTGAAGCGATTCAAGAGGCAGCTATCAATCATCCAGATATCGTTGCAATCTTGATTGAACCAATTCAAGGTGAAGGTGGTGTCAATACAGCACCGCAGGGTTTTAGTTACCTTGAGGAAGTTCGTGCTTTATGTAATCAGCATAATTGGTTAATGATGCTTGATGAAATTCAAACAGGGAATGGACGTACAGGTAAATACTTTGCTTATCAAAATACGAACATTATTCCTGATGTCATGACCACTGCGAAGGGTTTAGGAAATGGTTTCCCTGTTGGTGCAGTAATGACACAGGGTAAAGCGGTAGGCTTACTCGGTGCAGGCAGCCATGGTTCAACATATGGCGGTACAGTACTTGGCTCACGTGTGGTTTACACTGTACTTGATACGCTTGAAAATGAAAATGCCGTTGAAAATGCAGCCGTAGTTGGAGCTTATATTGTTGATCAACTACGAGCTCAATTGATTGATCAAAATGTACAGGTGCGTGGCTTTGGTATGATGATTGGTGTTCAATTACCAAAAGATTGTGCTGAACTAGTTGGTATTGCACGAGATGAATATAAGTTGATTATTAATGTAACGGCAGGTTCAGTGGTACGTTTATTACCACCATTAAACATGACTCAAGCTCAAGCTGATGAATTGTTGAAGCGTCTTGTACCTGCAATTCAAGGCTTTTTAGCAGCGTAATGACGTATTAGTCGTGCAAAAAAAGGGCAATTTCAATTGCCCTTTTTTGTTGAGGCGATTAGCCTGAAATATATTGTTGAAGTTGTTCGATAAGAACGCGTTGATCTTCCATTGCAGCTTTGACTAAGTCACCAATTGAAATAAAGCCAACAAGTTTTTCTTTATCTAAAACAGGTAAGTGACGCAAATGGCGATCGGTCATTAATTGCAAGCATTCTTCAACTGTATTGTTTAAACCAACGGTGATGACTTTAGATGTCATAATATCTGACACAGGTGTCGTATTTGATGAACGCTCCATCAACGTCACTTTACGTGTGTAGTCACGTTCCGAGAAAATCCCAACTAGTTTTTCATCTTCTGCAACGACTAAAGCTCCCACGCCTTTATCTGCCATAATTTTGATTGCTTCAAGTACAGTCGCATTTGGTGAAATTGTAAAAATTGATTGTACAGCTTTATTCTTGATGACTTGGGCAACGATTGTCATTGTTTATCTACCTCTGTTGTATTTTCATTTTCATTTAACTTAACGATATTTTTTTTAATTGCAAAGCCCTAAATGCGCAACAATGATAACTTTCTCTTGTGAATGTCTAAAAAGTCATCATGATTGGTGGGCAAATCTATTACGTCATAACTGGTTCTGGCATAAAAAAGAAATGCTGCATTTGTTGTGTCGAAAGCTTGAATTTGCGATGCGAAGAATTAAATAGAGCAGGCTCTACTTGTAAACGCGTTAAGGTTGGTAACAGTGATTCATGAAAATCTTTTGGTGTAATTTTACGTGGTTTATAATTTTTCCAATTTGATTTTGCATAACGGTGTGCTTGTACGCCATTTAACCAAAATGGGAATACATGACCATCGTGATCGGACTTGATTGCCCAACCTTGATGATATAAACCCCAAAGTACACCACAATACATCATTGTTTTTAGAATTGAAATTTTAATCATCAACTCGCGTGATACTGGTTGGAAATTATTAAAACGATACATGTTCGTAAACTAATTTTATTTAAACTCATGTTTAATTATAAGAAATTTATATGGCATTTATGTTTAAACAATTGATCTAAATCGTAAGCAAATATTCTTTTGGGTCAAAATATCATCTTGATTATTCAATCTTTGCATCAGATAAAAGCAGCTCAGAAAGACTTTAGAAATAATGTTTTTATTAAAGTTAACACTACCTTAGTAAATCAAAGCTAAAGCTATGATGCGGCGCAAGTTAGATCGTCGGGGAGAGATTGATGTTGTACATTTTATGAAGGTATTAAAAAAACGCCACCTGAGTGACGTTTTCTTATGCTTGCATTGTTGCTAACTTTTGCCAATATTGAGCTTTCAAAGAATCACGTTCTACTCGAAAACCTTGATAATACAGTTCCGCTAAAAATAATGCTGCTTTACCGTGACCTGCTTGAGCTACTTGTTCAAGCTCTTTCACTGCATCTAGAAAGTTTTTTTGCGATTGAATTGTATTTACTGCATTGGCATACACATGCTCTAGTTCATGTTGTGTAAAATGCTGAATCATATATAACTCCTTATTTTAATTATGATTACTTCAAATTCTATTCAAAGATACTTTACTTTGAACTTAAGTCACTATAACTCTGAATTATGAAATAATTATGACAACATTACTTGAATTGTCAAATATATTGCGTGTCATTATGTAATTTCTAAGCTTACACTATTAAACACTTCTCGCAAATATTTTTAAGTAAAATCAAAGTGAAAATAATAGAAATAGATAAGGAGAATAATATGTCAAATGTAATTGATGGCTTCAGCTTTGATGTACCACCAGCAGAAAGCCAAATTATTGCTTTAGCTCATCATCATCGTAAATTACTCGATGAGGCAATCTTTCATCAGGAGATTCACTTAGGTGACTATTGTTTAGCACAGCGTAAAAGAGTTTACGATTTCGCAAGTCATTTAAGCCCTGAACAAAAAGATCGGTTTTATGATATTTACAATGGCGAGTTGAAACGTATTGCTGATGATGATGATTTACATCCAGCTGATGCTGAAAGTGGTGTTGGTATGTTTGCTATATTTTTGACACTCGTAATTATTGCATTCATTTTATATTTCGCCTTTGTCCGTTCGCTGATGAGTTGATTAATATCATATGTGCGTTCAATAAACTTACTAGCGGTGAATTATTGAACGCTACACTTGTCCTAAGCGAGCTAGACACATACACTACATCTAATTCGAGGTAGATTATGCTGTCTATTATATCTAAACATAAAGTTCTACAATCCAAATTGGGGTTGAAAATTGACCAATTTTATAATGCTTTGGTCAGTATCATTATTTTGTCTATTTTTATCCTTGCATTTTATGCATTGAAACGTCCTGTCAATCCTTTGCAATATCAACAAGTGCGTCAGTTTTCACAGCAGGCCAGTCATCCTAAAACACAACAAATGGCAGTACATATACTGGAAAATTCTCAGATTCGCCGTGAAGATTATTTAAAGCTTTTGAACGCTTATCAATTTGAATCTAGTCGAATCAAAGAGTACCCAGCGATGGCACAAGAAGATGAGTAAGTTTTAATCGACTCATTTCTATTTATAAATGAACAGTTTGCCTTAGTCAGGAAAAAGAAATCAATTTGTGCTAGACTGACCATCTTTTAAAAAAGCTGCTTTTTTTCTCAAGGAATCGACATGCAACAGCAATCGAATATGCAAAATAAATTCTTGATAAATGCCGATATCGGAGATGACGATGTCACATTACCAAGTTTACCTGCTGTCGATGTTCCCATTATTGAGCCAGTAGCTAAAAATACTGTTAAAACGCCATCACCTGTAGTTGTGGAAGAAACCTCTGTCCCTGCTGTTACAGAAGAAGCCAAGTCAACGGGTTTCTTTGGTCGTATGAAGGATGGTTTGACTAAAACGCGCCGTAGCTTTACGGATGGTATGGTCAATATCTTAATTGGTGGCAAAGAAATTGATGATGAGTTATTAGAAGAAGTTGAAGAACAGCTACTCATCGCCGACATTGGTGTCGATGCGACCAAAACTATTATCGCGAATCTTACTGAAAGAACTGCGCGTGGAGATTTAATTTATTCGCATGCGCTCTACAAAGCATTACAAGAAGAGTTGGTTGCATTACTTGCGCCACGTGTCAAACCATTACATATCGATCCAAATAAATCGCCTTATGTGATTTTAATGGTGGGTGTAAATGGCGTAGGTAAAACGACGACCATTGGTAAATTGGCTAAACGTTTACAAGGTGAAGGTAAAAAAGTCATGCTTGCGGCGGGTGATACTTTCCGTGCTGCAGCGACTGAGCAACTACAAATTTGGGGTGAACGTAACGATATTCCAGTTGTCGCTCAGGGGCATGGTGCTGACAGCGCGTCGGTTATCTTTGATGCTTTTGAAAGTGCGCGTGCAAAGGGTATTGATGTTCTTATCGCAGATACAGCAGGCCGTTTGCAAAATAAATCAAATCTTATGGAAGAGTTGAAAAAAGTTAAACGTGTGATGCAGAAGATTGATGCAACTGCACCGCATGAAATTATGTTAATTGTAGATGCGGGGACAGGCCAAAATGCAATTAACCAAGTGCAACTGTTTGATGAAGCTGTTGGCTTAACGGGTATTACGATTACTAAACTTGATGGTACAGCGAAAGGTGGTGTGTTATTTAATATCGCGAGCCGTACCCATGTGCCAATTCGTTATATTGGTGTCGGTGAAAAGATTGATGATTTACGCCCATTCTCAGCAAAATCATTTGTTGCAGCATTATTTGAAACTGATAAGTAATTAGTTTATGTTAAAAGGACTCCACTCAATGTGGAGTTTTTTTATAGTTCAAAAACAGCATTGTTTCAAAAATAAAACGATCTGTCATATTTTTTAGACTATTCCTAAAAAATGTATCGTTATACACTACCTTCAATCCAAGATAACGCCTTAAAGGTATAGTAGGAATAACAACATGAGTAACTTTCTAAATAGCATTAAATCACGTCGTACCATTTATGCAATTGGTAAAAATCTTACAGTTGATCAAGCAACGATAGAAGAAACAATTCGCGAAGCAGTAAAACAAAGCCCATCATCATTCAACTCACAAACTTCACGTGTTGTAACTTTATATGGTGAATCACACCATAAATTTTGGGAAATTGTTCGCGAAACTTTACGTAAAATGGTTCCAGCAGAAGCATTTGCAAATACTAGCGCGAAAATTGATAGTTTCTCAGCAGGTTTTGGCACAGCGTTATTTTATGAAGATCAAGATGTTGTAAAAGGTTTACAAGAGCAATTCGCATTGTATGCGGATAACTTCCCAGTTTGGTCTGAACATTCAAGTGCAATTGCACAGTTCGCAACATGGACTGCATTATCTGAAATTGGTGTTGGTGCATCATTACAGCACTATAATCCAATCGTGGATGCCGAAGTGGCTGAAACTTTTGATATTCCATCAAACTGGAAACTACGTGCACAGTTAGTATTCGGTTCTATTGAAGCTGCAGCTGGTGAAAAAACCTATATGGATGATGCTGCACGTTTCAAAACTTTTAACTAAGTAAATATACGTATCATTAAAAAGAGCACTCAATGTGCTCTTTTTTTATTTAAGGGTTTGTATTCGCCAAAAGAACTATGGCGCTTAGCATTAGAATTGATGTATATATCTTAAAAAAGCCAAATTGTTGGAATAGACAGTTTTGTTTTATGTCATAAAATGGTCATAATCGCAGAGCATAGTGCTTACGATTTCATAAATTGTTTATATCGAGAAGAGTCTAATGTCTTTAAGAGTTGGTGTTGCTGCTTTCGGGTTATTATTGAGTAGTTCAGTTTTTTCAGCAGTCACAATCACTGCACCTGAAGAAATCGTGATTCTTGCGGTAAATGGTCAAGAAGTAAATAATGGTTTAATTCCTTCAAAGAAAAATAACTATCAGGTTGATCCCGGGAACTTAACGGTAAATGTTCGTTATCGTGAATATTTTGAACACTTAAATGGTGAACACGATATTGTGAAATCTGGTGTAGTAACAATTCAAACAGCAGATCTAAAAGATAATCAAACTTATAATTTGGCACTGGTAAATGCTCCAAAAGACTTTAGTGAAGCAAAAAAATTTGCTGAACAGCCTACGGTTGCTTTATATGATCAAAGCAAAAAACTTGTAGTACAGCAAACAGGTGCAAATAATGAAGCTCAACCGTGGTTTTCAGGTAACAGTTTGCTAGTTCGTACTTTAGATTTAACGCAAAAAAACAAAAATAATGTCGTGAATCAACCTGCACCCGTATATGCAGCTTCGACAACAAATGTAGCACCTGTTGCTGTAACAGCAACAACGGCAGTATCGGGCAATATAAAAACCACAGATCAGCAACTAGTAGAGTTGTGGCAAAAAGCATCGAAAGCTGAGCGTCAAAAATTTATGGCGTGGTTAGCAGGGCAAACGAACTAATTGCTCCACTGTAAAAGAACCGATGTTATCATCGGTTTTTTATTGAGCGTATAAAATAGAAATGTCTTTAAACATTAGAAATGCAAAAATTGATGATGTAGCGCAATTGGTTGAATTAATCAATTTGGCTTATCGGGCTCAATCTGAGCGAAGTTGGACCACTGAAAAAGCATTTGTAGATGGAACACGCATTACCAATGAGCAATTGAGTGAAGACTTGAGCCGATCAAATTTTAAACTGTTTGTTGGCGAGAATGAACAAGGTTTGTTAGTTGCTTGTATTGGACTCAGTCTTGATCATAACTCTGTTGAAATTGGAACTTTTGCGATTGATTCATCGGTTCAAAACTTAGGATATAGCAAACAAATGCTCAATTATGTTGAAGCATATGTTGCACAGAGTTGTTTGGAAGTTCGAGATTTAATTATGTATGTCTTGGATGTTCGCTCTGAGTTAATCGCATATTATTAGCGTCGTGGTTATCAGATTACAGGTCATATAGAGCCTTATCCTGTAAATGCAAATGTAGGTCAGCCGTTGGTGCCAATTCAGTTAATTGAAATGAAAAAGTAATTCAATGAAAAACGTAAAAAATAGAATAAAATATATCGTCATTTTCACTTTTGGTATTTTATTCATCGCTTATTATTTTTTATGGTTAGGTCAAAGAGACTTTTATCAATTAGCTAATATGGATGAGGTAGAAAAGGGTTGCTATCGCTATGAATCCGATGAAGGATTAAAAAATATAGCACGTCACGAGATTATTCGTTTGTACGGAAAAGATGCCTTAAATGAACAAAGAAAACTTTATGTTTATCATATCAAGTACACAAATGAAATTGCGGTAGGTGGTAGACCATATGGGTTTTTAAAAGCTTTTTATCTTTATTTCTTTGCTAATAACTATCTTACGCCATTGACGGTTATTCTAGTTAATAATTCAAATAGTATGTGTATATCTGTCCAATCCGCTTTATACCAAAAAAACTAGAAATATTTTCAATAGCCGGAATCATAGAAATTTTATTCATAATTTGTTATTACTTTGTAATGACAATATCCCTGTAACGTAAAAAAGAGGAAGCCATGCTTCCTCTTTATATTTGATTTGTTAAAGATTAATTACCAATCCAAATATAATAGCCTAAAATCATCAGAGGCCATGCAATATAAGGACTAAATAACCATTTCCATAACCAAAATCTTGGTATAAACCCAACACCATGAATAAAACCGCCAGAAATACCGACCATGACGAGCATCAGCATACTGTGGTTGTAGTGACCATTGGCATCTAACATTAATGATGGGTGTACCAATAAAATAGCAGCAAGTGGCAATGCCAACAAAAACGAAACGGTCATTGCAAGCACTTGAGCTTTACTATTCTTCGGTGTTGTCATTGCTTCAGCCATTTTATTATTCCTCATCTAAATCTTGATGGTGTTCGATATAGAGCGCACTGAGTACACCTGCGAAGCATGCCATCAAAATGCCTAGAATCCATGCAAAATACCACATTTCACATCTCCTCATTAGTACAAACTATGTGAATTTTCTTCAATGTGTTTGTTAGTGATGACACCCCACATTTTGTAATAAGACCAAGAGGTATAGATCAAAATGAGAGGAACAAAAATACAAGCAGCAACAGTCATTACACCAAGAGTTTTGTGACTAGAAACAGCATCCCACATAGTTAAACTTGATGTTGGATCGATACTTGATGGCAATAAGAATGGGAATAATGCAAAACCAGCAGTTAAGATCGCACCCACAATCATCAGACTCGTACCTGTAAAACTTGCAGCTGCCTTACGTTTTCCAGCACTAAGAATAACCAATAATGCACCTAGGATTGCAACAATTGGTGCAGCCATAGTAATTGGATAGGTTGAGTAGTTATTCAACCAACCATGGTTTGCATTAGTTACAACTTCTTTTGCAAGTGGGTTTAATGCAGCATTAGTATTAACAGCAGTAGCATAACTATAGCCTGAGATATTTCCAAAGAATAACCAAGCGCCAGCCGCTAAGAAACATACAAGGAATGCGATTGCCATAATTTGAGTTGCTTTAGCCGAACGGTTATGTAAATCACCATCAGTACGAAGCATTAACCATGCACCACCGTGAGCAGATAACATTGACAAACTCACGATACCGCAAATCAGCGCAAATGGATTCAATAATGCAAAGAAGCTGCCTGTGTATTGTGAACGTAAGGTATCGTCTAAGCTAAATGGTACGCCCAAAAATAAGTTACCAAATGCAACACCGAATACTAGTGCCGGCACAGCACCACCAATGCATAAACCCCAATCCCAAGAAGTACGCCATTGAGTATTTTCTAATTTAGAACGGTAGTCAAATCCAACAGGTCTGAGGAATAGCGCAAATAGAACGAGTAGTAATGCCCAATACATGCCAGAGAAAGCGACAGCATAAACCATTGGCCATGCAGCAAAAAGTGCACCACCAGCGGTAATAAACCAAACTTGGTTACCATCCCAGTGTGGTGCAATCGTATTGATTGCAGCACGTCTTTCAGAATCAGTTTTACCTACAAATGGCATCAGCGCCATTGAGCCCATATCAAAACCATCAGTGAGGGCAAAGCCAATCAGTAATACACCAACCAATACCCACCAAATAATTTTTAGGAGTTCATATTCGATCATGATTGAGCCTCCCCAGTTTTTGCAGCTAGTTTTTCAAAATGATATTTACCAGTGTGCAATGAACTTGGACCTAAACGAGCAAATTTGATCATTAAGTACATTTCAATAATGAGAAGTACTGTATAGAACGCAGCAAGTGCAATAATTGATCCCCATACATCACCTGTACTAACACTTGATGCAGAGAGGTGTGTAGGCAAGATTTCACCAATAGACCACGGTTGACGACCGCCTTCAGCTACATACCAACCTGTTTGAGCTGCAATCCAAGGAAGAGGAAGCGCAAATAGAGCGTATTTAAGTAACCAAGGTTTGTTCTCTGCATTGCGTTTTGCAACAGCCCAAGTTGCTAGGATGAATAGCAATAACATGAGGAAGCCAGAAGCAACCATCGCACGGAAAGAGAAGAACAATGCAGCTACGTTTGGAATTGTATCTTTAGTTGCCGCTTTAATATGATCCTCAGTTGCATCAACAACATTTGGAGAATATTTTTTCAATAACAGACCATAACCTAAGTCTTTTTGATTTTTCGCAAATGAAGCCATAAGTTCAGGTGAGCGATCACCAGCACGAAGCTTTTCTAGCTCACTATAAGCCACCATACCGTTACGTATACGTACTTCGTGTTCTTTCATCAGATCATGTAAGCCAGTGACTTGTTTGTCTGTAGAACGTGTTGCAATGATACCCATAACATATGGAATCTTAATTGCATAATCTGTACGCATCTCATGTTGGTTAGGAATACCAAATAATGTAAATGCAGCAGGTGCAGGTTCAGTGTGCCATTCAGCTTCGATTGCAGCGAGTTTAGTTTTTTGAACATCGCCTAGCTCATAACCTGATTCGTCACCGAGTAAGATTACAGATAAGCTTGATGCTAAACCAAAGATTGCAGCAATCGCAAAAGAACGACGCGCAAACGGCAAGTCACGTTTTTTTAGTAAATAGTAACTTGAGATTGCAAGAACAAAAATCGCGCCTGTTACATAACCAGCAGAAACGGTATGAACGAATTTAACTTGAGCAACAGGGTTGAAAATCAACGCTCCGAAGTCTACAAGTTCCATACGCATGGTTTCATAGTTAAATGCGGCGCCAACAGGGTTTTGCATCCAACCATTTGCGATGAGAATCCACAAGGCTGACATATTAGAGCCAATCGCAACTAGCCAAGTTACACCTAAGTGTTGAACTTTAGAAAGACGATCCCAGCCAAAGAAGAATAGACCAATAAAAGTCGATTCTAGGAAGAAAGCCATTAAGCCTTCAATTGCAAGCGGTGCACCAAAGATGTCGCCTACATAGTGAGAATAATAAGCCCAATTGGTACCGAACTGGAATTCCATCGTTAAACCAGTAGTTACACCTAAGGCAAAGTTAATCCCGAAGAGTTTCCCCCAAAATTTGGTCATGTCTTTGTAAATTTCTTTACCAGAAATCACATAAGTGGTTTCCATGATGGCAAGAATAAAAGCTAGACCTAAAGTTAGAGGGACGAAAAGAAAGTGATACATTGCGGTCATTGCAAATTGGAACCGCGAAAGATCGACCACGCTTTCAGAAATCATCAACGTGTCTCCTGAGTTTTGGACATATCGCCAGCAATACGCTCGGCAACTTCATTGTTAAAATCTTTTGGAATCGTTGGGGCATCAAACCAGATATGTTTAATCACCATGAGAAGCACAACTTTAATAATAAGAATGATTGTGATTTCTCTGATTAATCTTCGATTTGGATCTTGAGAACTCATGTTCATAGAACTTCGCCTCATATTTAAAAAACATGTAAAACATTATTAAATAAAATTCATTAAAAATAAACCTTTAAGGGCTTTAAAATGAATTCATTTAATATTATTTATAAAAATCAATTAATTATATAAATTTGATCAAATTTTGAAAATATTATTATTACCCAACTAAAATAATATGAATTAATTTAAAAAACTGATTAAAACAGTTGTATTTATATTTTTAAATCTGATTAAAAAGGTTTGGTTTATAATTAATTTAAGAAAAATTAAACCAACTAAAATAGTATGAATATAAAAAATATAATATTTACAATCATTTAAGGAATTGATTACACAATTAAATAATTTTTATAATGGATTCTGCACAAAACCTAGTGTATTGGTAGAGTTTGGTTTAAAAAATGTGTGAAATATCATCCTTCATTTTGGTCTGAAAGTTAGATCAATAGATTGATGAAAATGGAAGAGGCGATTGCAATATTTATAAACTTTCTTTTTGTAACATATTGTAATTTTGAATGGGGTGATCAAAATTTTAACGATATAGGTCTTAGTCTGCGGTAAATAACTTATTGGAGATAGAGATTTTTTTTGCAATATAGTGAGAATTTGATTTTTGGCTGATCAGCAGTACTTGTGACTGTAACTCTAATTCGCCGTATTCTGGTTCAACTTGCACGTAATACAGTTGACCAAACTCATTTCGAACGCGTGCTTGAGCTGAGAAGCCTGGACGAGCATTACCGGTAGAAATTGTTGCTAAGCGACCCACTAAATTGATATGCGTATGCGTGACTTTAGGTTTAATCACTTGGTCAAGACAATGAATCATAAACACTGTAAAAAAGATGTCGATAATCAAAGCAGGAACAAAAAGATAGTAAGGCGAGATAAAGTAGTGTTGTAAAGCAAAAAATGAAAGCTCTAGAAAATAACCTGCAAAACTAAAATTGATGAGTAAAAATACAAATATTAAGTATTTAGAAAATTTTACATCTAATAGCGGTGAATTTAATAACCACTCTGGTGTCATTTTCTTTACGAGATGACTTGGACGTAACCCAATAAAAATACCAATTGTTTCTGCAATGCTGAGCAAAATCAAAGCCACTACGCTCATGTGAAATGGCATAAGGTAGTAATTTAAAAAAAACTCAGTCATCGCAGAATTCATGATCTAGGTATTAGTCAATATAAATACCACCATCAGAGTGTACTTCCAAATTTACTTTTTCAAGGAATTCACCTAGACATGGTCCTGAAATACATTCACCAGTTTCTACTGAGAATAATGCTCCATGAGTTGAGCATTGGATATACTCACGATCCTGATCTAAAAATTGATTTTCTAAATACTCAAGTTCAGTTTGCAAATGTGGGCAAACATTTTGATAAGCGTAAAAGCTACCATCTTTCTGAGTAATAAAGATTGTTGTTCCTTTCATGGTGTCATATGCACGAGACTCACGATCTGGAACTTCCTCAGTCATGCAAATCTTTTCCATTTTAAGCATATTCCTGTTGAGAATTTTTAAATTGTTCAAATAATTTGGCATAGTTTTCAACGGCTAAGCGTGGACCAAATTGTGCAACAACTTCACTAGAAATTAAAATAGCCAGTTGAGCCGCAGCTTCTAAAGTTAAACCAGCGTTAATGGCATATAAGAATGCACCAGCAAAAGCATCGCCAGCACCGTTAGTATCAACGGCATGAACTTCGCGACCAGCAACGTGGAATTGTTGTTCAGGGTCAATGATGACTGCGCCATTTGCGCCTTGAGTGATGACAATATGTTGATTCTTTGATTTTAAAACTTCAATAGCTGCATCAAGTGTTTCAGTATTACTGAACATTAGCGCTTCTTGTTCGTTACAGAATAACAAGTCGACGCCGTCATCTAATAATTCTTCTAGGCCTTGACGTGCATATTGCACCATTGCAGGATCAGACAGTGAGAGGGCAATTTTAACGCCATGTGCTTTGGCAAGTTCACGTGCTTGTTTAACAGCGACACGAGCAGTATCACTTGTCGATAAGTATCCTTCGATATAGAGCCATTTTGCAGCTTTTAACGGTTCAAAATCGATTTGTTCAGCAGTTAATTCAGCGGTAATGCCTAAATATGTGTGCATAGTACGTTCTGAATCAGGACTGATCAGAACCATACATGTGCCTGTTACACCTTCACTAATTGATTGTGCAGCGGTTTTAATACCTGCTTCATTTAAACCATTCAAGTAGATTGAACCTAGGTCATCATTACCTACACGGCACCCGTAAAAAGCTGTACCACCTAGAGCACTGAATGCAACAGTTGTGTTTGCAGCCGATCCACCACTTGCTTGACCTTTATAGTTTTGGGTGTCTTGTAATTGTTGATATAAAGCAGCTTGAGTTTCACCATCGGTCAACTGCATTGTGCCTTTTTGCAAAGCTTGCTGTGTTAAAAACTCATTTGAGACTTTAAATTCTTGGTCAATCAGCGCATTACCAATTGCAAAAAGATCAACAGTTGCCATGTTTGTCATCACATTAAAAAATCAAAAAGCAAAGTTTACACTAATGCTCAGGATTACAGTAGTTTGTTGGAAAAATTAGCGTAGCTCTAAATAGTTAATTGTTGCGTTTATCTGTTTTAATTTTTATTTAAGCGGACCAATCAAGAATAAATATATTTAATAAAAAAAGAGCCGAAATTCTATGGCAATACCTCATGCGACAACTTCTAGTTCACATGAACTTTTGTCAAAAGTTCCACAAGTCACAGCTTTATTCTGGGTGACTAAAATTTTTGCCACAACATTTGGAGAGACGGCTGGAGATGCTGTCTCCATGTCACTCAATGTAGGTTATTTGATTAGCACTTTTATTTTTGCTTTCATTTTTATTGCATTGGTTAGTTTCCAGATTCGTGCAAAAACGTACCAACCATTTCTATACTGGTTCACGATCATTGCGAGTACAGCAGTTGGAACGACGTTGGCTGACTTTATGGATCGGTCTTTGGGGATTGGTTATATCGGTGGCAGTTCATTATTATTGTTGTTGGTCTTGTTGTCTTTATGGGTATGGCACACATCTGAAGGTAATATTTCGCCAGATACGATCAATAATGTTTGTACCGAATGGTTTTACTGGATCACAATCACTTTTTCACAAACACTCGGAACAGCTTTGGGTGACTGGTCTGCTGATACTGTCGGTTTGGGTTATACAGGTGGAATTGCTTTATTTTCTGGATTGATTTTATTGCTTGTTGGCCTGCACTTTTTAACAAGAGTATCGAAAACCTTATTATTCTGGGCTGCTCTTGTATTGACTCGTCCATTGGGCGCTGTAGTTAGAGATTTTTTGGATAAGCCACTCAGTTCTGGAGGGCTGGACTTGAGCCGTTTTATAGCTTCTATAGTATTGTTGGTGGTTATCCTTGGGTGTGTATATTGGTCGAAACACAAGCACACTCGCTTAAATCCAACGTAAATATTCTTATATTCGATGAAATCACAGAGAAAAAATGCGTTGAATTTTGGTTGGCGCATTTTTCTACAAAAACATACCAATTTACATGGATATCCATGTGTATTCTTCGGTAGACTCTCTATATTAAATTAGTGTTATTTAAATAGATAAATTGGAGATCACATGACTGTAGATGTTACTGAAAGCATTACTCAAACTATTCATCCCGCGTTTCAGCTATTACGTCAACACCATGTAGAAGCACTCGATATTCAAGTTTCAGAATATAAGCATAAAGTAACTGGTGCTGTTCACTACCATTTGGCCACAAATCATGATGAAAATGTATTTTTGGTGGCATTTAGAACTCAACCTATGGATTCTAAAGGAACAGCTCATATTTTAGAGCATACAGCTTTATGTGGTTCTGAAAAATTTCCTGTACGTGACCCATTCTTTTTAATGATTCGTCGTTCATTAAATACCTTTATGAATGCGTTCACAGCAGCAGATTGGACAGCTTATCCATTTGCGACACAGAATAAAAAAGATTTTCAGAATTTATTGTCAGTGTATTTAGATGCTGCATTTGCTGCAAATTTGAACCCTTTAGATTTTGCTCAAGAAGGGATTCGTATTGAGTTAGAGAATGATCAAGCCGTTTATAAAGGTGTGGTGTTCAATGAAATGAAAGGAGCGATGAGTTCACCTACAGATCAGCTCTATCACCAATTGGCACATCATTTATTCCCTGAAACGACTTATCATTATAATTCAGGTGGTGATCCAAAAGACATTCCTGATTTAACCTACGAACAGCTTGTTGATTTTTATAAAACACATTATCACCCAAGTAATGCAGTTTTTATGACTTTTGGTAATCAAACTGCCTATGATTTACAGGAGCAGTTTGAAAAATTAGCATTAAATAAGTTTTCTCAGGGTACAACATTATATTCAAAACCTGAAAAACGTTTATTAGCACCAATAGAAGTGACTGAAAGCTATGCAGTTGATAGCGAAGACCTAAAAGATAAAACTTATCATGTGATGTCATGGTTACTACCTGAAACAAGCGATATTAAATTGCGTTTAGGCATGCGTCTAGTAGAAGGAATTTTATTAGAAAATTCAGCATCGCCATTGCGCCATTATTTAGAAACTTGTGGTTATGCACAGTCAACGGGTCCATTGATGGGAGTTGATGATAGTAACTTTGAAATGACATTCTATTGTGGCGTACAAGGCTCGAATGAAGAACATGCTGAAACATTTAAAAATGGTGTTTTAGATATTTTGAAAGAGGCTGCTTCAAAACCAATTGACCGTGATTTGGTTGATGCGATTTTACATCAAATTGAATTACATCAACGTGAGATCAATGGTGATGGTACGCCGTATGGTTTAAGCCTTATTTTGAATGGTCTAGGTAGTGCAATTCACCACAATGACCCAATTCATGTATGGGATGTGGATTCTGCAATTGAGCAAGTGAAAGAAGAATTGAAAGACCCAATGTGGTTGTCTAATTTAATTCAAACCCATTTGTTAGATAATCCGCATCGTGTACAAATGACTTTAGTGCCAGATGCGACCAAATCAGTAAAAGAGCAACAGGCTGAACAAGCACGTTTAGCTGAAATTACTGCTAATTTGACAGAAGATCAAAAAATTGAAATTCAGCAAAAAACTGAAGCATTAAAAGAACGTCAAGACACAGCTGATGATCTTGAGTTACTTCCTAAAGTTGGTTTGGAAGATGTACCTGCGGATTTGCATATTGTTCAAGGCCAACTGCGTGAGATTATTAGTAATGGTTTAGACACGCCATTAAATTTATATCATGCAGGCACGAATGGCATTTACTATCAACAAGTTTTGATTCAGATTCCAGACGAAATCGTACAGTCTCCTTATTTCAACTTACTTTCAATCTTGATGGGTGAGGTTGGCGCAGGTGAGCATGATTATTTAGAATTCCAACAAATCCAAACGGCTGTAAGTGGCGGTTTGGGGATGGGAGCATCTTTACGTAGTAAAGTGGATGATAAAGATCGAATTAGTGCTTGGTTAACACTGACGACAAAATCACTTACGCAAAAGTTAGATTCTATCCAGTTATTGAAACTTGCCTTTGAGCAGCTGCGTTTTGACGAAAAAGATCGAATTATTGAATTATTGCAACAACGTAAAACCCGTTGGCAGTCACGCTTGTCTGGTTCTGGACATAGTTATGCAATGCAAATTGCTTCTCGTCAAATGAGTGCATTAGCTCGACGTGACTATCATAATACTGGTTTAGGCGCATTGAATTGGCTTACTAACTTGGTGAATAAGATTGATCAGGATGATACGGCTTATGAAGCTTTAATCGCTGAATTACAAGCAATCCATCGCAAGTTATTACAAGCACCTAAACAGTTTTTATTGGTTTGCGAAGAACATCAATCTGATCGTTTAGTTGAAGAGATTCAAAACGTTTGGGATAAACTGGCTGTCGATAAATCACCTGTAAGCTTAACCGAAGTTGAACAAATCAATACAGAAAATGATGAAGCTTGGCTCATTCAGACGAATGTTCAATTCTGTTGCTCTGCTTATCAAGCCGTCGATGTTGCACATGCAGATGCAGCACCATTGATGGTATTGGCTGCGTATCTGCGTAATGGTTTCTTACATAGTGCCATTCGTGAAAAAGGCGGTGCTTACGGTGGCGGTGCAAGTTATGATGGTAATGCTTGTTCATTCCGTTTTTATAGTTATCGCGATCCACGATTAGTTGAAACATTTAATGATTTTGAAGCAAGTGTGCAATGGTTATTTAACGTTGAACAGCAACCATATCAACTTGAAGAGGCAATTCTTGGATTGGTCGCAGGTATGGACAAACCTGGTTCACCTGCTGGCGAAGCAATTACTGCTTGTTATGCATTATTGCACGCACGTACGCCAAAATTCCGTAGAGTTTTACGTGAGCGCTTATTAAGTGTGAGTTTGGAAGATTTGCAGCGTGTTGCAAAACAATATTTATTGGAACAAAAACCAGTAAAAGCAGTTGTTGCGCCATTTGCTAAACGTGATGAGCTACAAGCACTTGGATTTAATATTCAGCAAGTTAATTAAAATAAAAAGTTGGAGATATCTATGGCGTTCAAATCTTTTGAGCGGGGTCATTTGGAGCTTGGTGTCGTTATGACACTGAGCGCTTTGGCTAGTTCTATGGTCAATGCGCAGACAACTACACCTGCAGCACCAGCAACAGTAGAGGCTTGTGTCGCTTTGGCTTCAAATGCAGATCGTTTAGCTTGTTATGATAGCCTTTTTAAAGCTCCAACAGTTATCGCACCACAAGTTCAAGCAGCCGAACCAATCATTGCGGTAGCTACTCCATCGGTAGAAAACAAAAATGAAAAAGCTGAACCTACGACTTTGCGTGATAAGGTTGTTCAAAAAGTAAGTGATTTGCACATCTTAGGTGCTGCGCCTAAATTTGATCCAAATATTTCATTATTAGATCGCCGTTGGGAACTTTCTGAAGAAAGTAAACTGGGTGTGTGGAATATTCGTGCTTATCAACCCGTTTATTTGCTGCCCGCATTTTGGACCAGTGATAAGAATGAATTTCCTAGTAGCCCCAATCCAAACAATACTGTTAAAGATCAACAGAACTTAACATCTACAGAAGCTAAGTTTCAAATCTCTTTAAAAACTAAAGCCTTAGAAAATATTTTGGGTGATAATGGCGATTTGTGGTTGGGATATACACAATCTTCCCACTGGCAAGTTTATAATTCTGAAGAATCAAGACCTTTTCGTGAGACCAATTACGAGCCTGAAGCAAGTTTGATGTTCAGAACGAATTATGAAGTTTTAGGTTTAAATGCGCGTCTATTGGGTGTGACTTTAAATCATCAATCTAATGGCCGTTCTGATCCCTTATCACGCAGTTGGAATCGTGTAATTTTTAATTTAGGTTTTGAAAAGGATAATTTTGCCTTAATGTTACGTCCTTGGTATCGCGTCGAAGAAAAAGCCAAAGATGACAACAATCCTGATATTAAAGATTATATGGGGCGTGGAGACCTCACGGCATTCTATCGTCACGATGATAACGATTTTTCGTTGATGCTACGCCATTCTTTAAAAGGCGGTGATCGCTCGCATGGTGCTGTTCAGTTTGATTGGGCATTTCCAATTAAAGGTAAATTGAGAGGTCATTTGCAACTATTTGATGGTTATGGTGAAAGCTTGATCGATTATAACCATCGTGCGACCTATGCTGGTTTAGGTGTTTCTTTGATGAATTGGTACTAAATGAGTTTAAATATTCCTGAGTCATTGCTTCGTCTTGAAGCAAATTGTGGTGTATTCGCACTCTGGTTGATCTTGAAGCAATATCATACACATATTGATATTGCTGACTTGATTCAATTATGTGGTCATGACCAAGACGAAGGAACGTTCACTATTGCATTAGCCGTTGCACTGAAAAAATTAGATTTTGCTGTCTCTTTTTATACTGATCCCGATCCAAATATCGATGAAAAAGAGAAACAAAGTTATGTTGATGCACAACGTCTTAATATTCCGATTCACGCTGCTTTAACGTATGCAGAGATTCAAAATGCTTTTGAAAATGGTAAGTTTGTCATCGTTTTTTATGACACTTTACTGGGTATAGGGAATCAATCCTTGATTTATTCAATAGACGAGCAAGAGATTAGTTTCTGTGATCATTTTGAAGTAATGTCAAAAAGTACGTTTGAACAACAACGCCAAGCTGATGGAATATGTAAGCAAGTGATTGTGGTTGACCAATATTCAGAGTTTTATCCGATCTGAATATTGGCGTTTGCATGTTTTAAACGACTTTTCTTTGGTGTAGCAATCAGGTAGGCGAGTGTTAATGGCCCAAGTCGACCGGTGTACATCAGTAAGCTCAAAACAAATAAGCTACCATCATGCAATTCACCTGTAACACCTCGAGATAAACCAACAGTGCATGCAGCCGAAACAACTTCAAACATAAGATCTAAAACATCTAATTTAGGTTCAAGTAAGAAAATTATGAAACAGCCGATAAACACTAACATACCTGTAATTGCTGTCACGGCAAGCGCTTTATAGGTTGTTTCCTGCGAGACTGAATGATTGAAAATACGAATTTCTTCATTACGCCGTAGAAATGAAATCACACACAACAGCAATATTACAAAAGTACCAACTTTAATACCACCTGCAGTACTGAGCGAACCACCACCAATAAACATCAATAACATGGTGAGTAGTGCTGTGCTGTGTTCCATCGAACCTGTATCAATCGTATTGAATCCCGATGAACGAGGTACTGTAGCTTGGAACCAAGCATTCATGGCTTGTTCACCAATATTCATTGAACCTAAAGTAAGTGGATTGTTGGCTTCTAAAAGCCAAATCAAAATAAAAGCCACAATATTTAGTGTCGCGATTGCACTGAGGATTAGCTTGCTATTCGGTGTAAGTTTACTCCAGCGTTTATTTTGTTTAACGTCAATTAAAACAAGAAAACCAATTCCACCCAACGTATATAGCGTACTAATGGTTAAACAGATAAGATAATGACCTTGGAAATTTATTAAGCTGTTATTGAATAGCGAAAAACCCGCATTGTTGAATGCAGAAATACTGTAGAAAATTGAATAATATAATCCACGGTCAAAGCCATAAATAGGTATAAAAGATGTACTTAAGATAATAACGCCAATCAGTTCAAAAAAAAGTGTATAAATCACTACACCTTTTGCCACAAAAGTTACTTTAGATAAGCTGGTTTGACCTAAGCTATCTTGTGCCATCATTTGTTGTTTGAGCCCGAGTTTGGGCGCTAGACTTAAGGCTGCCAAAATAGCAAAAGTCATAAAACCCAAACCACCTGTTTGAATTAATAAAAGAATAATAACTTGCCCGAGATGATTAAAAGACTCATTTAAATTCACTACAGATAAACCTGTAATGGTTACAGCCGATGTTGCTGTGAATAAGGCATCCATCCAGCTCAAATTGCCTTTATTGGCGATGGGGAGTTTGAGTAATAGTGTTCCAATGATAATAAAACTCAGAAACCCAATCGCTAATAAGGAGGGTGGACTTAAGTTAAAAATTTTTTGAGTATTTATTTTTATAGTCATTTTATACAAAACATCCTGAGAGCTTTCGGAGATGGCTGAGCGAGCCTTCTAAAATAAGTACGTCTCCAGCCTGTAGAGTAAAATTCACATCGGTTTCATATAGAATTTGTTGATCACGTTTAAGTAATAAAAGTTTGATATTGGGTTCTTGTTTTAAGATGCCTGATAAATTCACATGATTCAGCTTTTCTTGTACTGGAACTTTGACAATATAATGATCATCATCCAAAGCCATATAACGGCTAACCATCGGATAATTTAAAGCCTGAGCAACCCGCACACCCATGTCTTCTTCAGGGTGAATAATTTTACTGACGTTTAAATGGGAGAGGATAGTGTGGTGGGCTTTAGTTTTGGCTTTAACGAGGATTTTATCCACCCCTAAATTTTTTAGATTTAAAACACAAAGAATACTGGCTTCAATATCTTCACCAATCGCGACCACGACGGCATCACAATTTTGGATATTCAGTTCTTCTAATACATGTTCATCGGTTGCATCTGCAATCACGGCATGGGTAATACGATCAGCTAAGCTCTCAACATTACGTTTGATGGTATCAATCCCAATCACATCATGATTGAGTTTGGTCAGTTCTAAGGCAACAGTTGCTCCAAAACTACCTAAACCAATGACTGCAAACTGTGCCATAATAATCCTTAACTAAATGATAAAAGTATCTTTTTATTTATTCTAAGGTGGATCAATTGATTGGTTTGTAATGATTTTGTTTGAGTTGGAAAAGCTAGATTTGTTATTTTTCTAACAAAATAAAGAATATTTATAATTTTTAGAACTTAATTAGATTGTGCAAATATTTTTTGAATATAAATGTAAGACAAACTGAACTTTATTCGTAAAATTCCAGCCTATAGTGTTGGAATGAGAAAATAGTGAAACAGACAAAGCGATTATAGTTGCGCAAAAAAATGGAACATTAGTAAAGGGTGCAGCCTACGTTGATAAAAGTACAGAAAAGCTGATGCTAGTACGAATTGATCCAACGACGAAAAAATAATTGAGAGATAAATTATGAATAGTGTAACAGTAAATCATTCTGAAGCCTATCAAAAAGCTTTAGCACATGTAATTCAGCATGCAGCATTTAATGAAGATACTATTGAGTTCGTGGATTATGTTACAAATCAAAAGGGTAATGTAGTATTTTGCACTAGAATGTTAGGGAACTATGCTGAAGCGAACGCAATGGTATCTTGGTTTCGGGATAGTGATTTAGTGGCTTTTAAACAGTGGTGTTTTATTGCAGCTAAACTGAATCGTATGGTGTTTCAGTTTGATGTTATAGAATGGTTTCCTGCCTATAAACATTTATATGCTTTATTATCAGATAACGAAGAAATCATTTCTTGGTATAGTCAGCATAAAGTATCTTATGATCGACAAGGCTCAATTAAAGACCGTGATAATCCACGGAAACCAGACTTTCATGGTTATCAATTGATCTTGGCTCTTAATAATGAATGGGAACTTTTACGGGAGCGTTGCGAATTAATTTTAAGCACCGAGCTAAAAAAGGATCGTAAATACTTAATAGACCATCGTTTTTATCTTGCATTGGCAAATGGAGATAAAACAGAAATGGAAAGCGTATTAACAGAATTAACTAGTCCTAAAATTTCAAAGATTCGTAATCATGAATTTGCTTTTACTTTTACTGAGCATTTTATTGCAACGCATGCAGTAATTTATGCCAAATTGGCTTGGAGAAATGGCTATCAATTAAACATTGATACACCATGGATACCGAAAGAATGGTTACCCATTCAACCATTAGACGAATATCCTGAGCCATGGGATTTTATGAAAGAATTTGATCTTTGGACTCCCTTTGATGAGGAATATGCAGATTGGTCACCGCAAAAAGTAATTGATAGTTATATATAGCGAGTTCATGTGAATACTTTTTGTATATCAATATTTAATTGTGTTTGATAAAAATAAAGCCGATATGATGTCGGCTTTAAATGATGAGGTGATTTATTTAAGGAAACGTTTGTAACCAGTATTTTCACTGATTTCAGCATAAGGATAAGTAATTTTCTCTAAAGTTTCGATCAACCCATCTGGATTCTGTTTTGCATCAGTTGCTTGTAAACCGACTAAAACACGACCTTCGGCTGCACCATGATTTCGATAATGAAATAACGTAATGTTATGTGTTGGACCTAGGCGTTCCAAGAAAGTCAGTAGGGCACCTGGACGCTCTGGAAATTCAACACGGAATAAGCGTTCATTTTCCAAATTGGCATGACCACCAATTAAGTAACGAATATGCAGTTTTGCAACTTCATCATCGGATAAATCATCGACATCATATTGTTGTTTCAGCAACTCATGGATTTCGTGGCGTTCAACTTCGCCACCTTTTAAGCTAATTCCAACGAAAACCTGAGCTTGGCTATCGTCACTGGCACGATAGTTAAATTCAGTAATGTTACGACCTTGTAGGGCGCGGCAGAAATTAAGAAATGCGCCTTTTTGCTCAGGAATCGTGACTGCATAAATTGCCTCTTTGCGTTCACCCAATTCAGTGCGTTCGGCAATATAGCGAAGACGGTCAAAGTTCATGTTTGCGCCGCAAACAATAGAAACCATATTTTTGTCTGTTAACTGATGTTCTGAGATATATTTTTTGATCCCTGCTAATGCCATCGCACCAGAAGGCTCGACAATACTACGATTTTCATCATAGGTATCTTTGATTGCGGCACAGATTTCGTCTGTATTTACGGTAACAATATTAGGATCGACGATTGGGCCTGATTGATCGGACTTCTGTAAGCGAACCATTTCAAATGGTAATTCACCAATTTGTGCAACTGCTGTGCCATCAGCAAATAAACCCACATGAGGTAAAACCACACGTTCATTGGTTTCGAGTGCAGCTTTTAAGCACGCAGATTCTTCATATTCAACTCCAATGACTTTGACATGCGGTGCAACTTCACCTAGATAGGCTGCAACACCAGCAATGAGCCCGCCACCACCGACAGCAACGAAAACATATTCAACATCACGCCATTGGCGCAATAATTCATTGGCAATCGTTCCTTGACCAGCAATGACCAGTTCATCGTCATAAGGTGGGATAAAAACTAAACCTTCATCTTCTGCACGTTGTTTTGCGTATTTATTGGCAACATCGAAACTATCGCCATGTAACACAACTTGACCACCTAAGCGTTTAACTGCTTGAACTTTAATATCAGGGGTCGTGCTTGGCATGACAATAATGGCAGGAATGCCTAATTTTTTTCCAGATAGTGCAACACCTTGCGCATGGTTACCTGCTGATGCACAAATCACACCTCGATCGAGTTGATCTTTAGGAAGTTGGCTAATCCGGTTGTAGGCACCGCGTAGCTTGAAAGAGAATACAGGTTGTAAATCTTCACGTTTAAATCGAATATTATTATTAATTTTTTGACTAATTCGTGGAGCTGCTTCAAGCGGTGTTTCAATCGCAACGTCATAAACCGTTGCTTGTAAAATTTGTCGTACCACACGAGACAGCATGTTCATCTTCCCTATAACAGTTTAAAATAGGCAATCATTGTAGCAAACCCCTGTGCATTTGCGCTGTTTTCTTGCAGCAAATGTCAAAATAGTTGAGTGAAGTCATGAGTCTATATGCAACCCAAGATGAAAAAAAACAAGCTGCTGCTAAAGCAGCTTTGAAACATTTGCCTAAAGGCGGCATTTTGGGCGTAGGAACTGGAAGTACTGTTAATTTTTTAATTGATCTATTACCAGAGTTGCAATTGGAAGCAGCCGTAGCAAGTTCTAATGCAACAGCTGAACGTCTTAAAAAATTAGGTATTGAAGTGGTTGATATGAACTCGGTAGGTGGTTTGGATGCATATGTTGATGGTGCAGATGAAATTGACCGTCATATGCATATGATTAAAGGTGGCGGTGCTGCATTAACTCGTGAAAAAATCGTTGCTTCAATTGCTAAGAAGTTTGTATGCATCGTTGATGATTCTAAATGGGTGGATCAATTAGGACGTGATTTTCCACTTCCTATCGAAGTAATTCCAATGGCGCGTTCTGCTGTTGCACGTAAAATCGTAGCTTTAGGTGGTGATCCTGTTTATCGCGAAGGTGTTGTAACTGATAATGGTAACGTTATCTTAGATGTTTTTAATTTAAATATTTTGAATGCACTCGATTTAGAGAAAACGATCAACAATATTCCAGGCGTAGTAACCAATGGGATTTTTGCTTTGAATGCAGCTAGCATTGCGATTGTTGCAACCAATAATGGTATTGAAGAACGTACGGCACAGTAATGCAATCAGTTTCACTTGAAACACAATTGCCTGAAATTAAAGTAGTTCGACATGCAAGGGCGAGAAATTTGCGTTTGCGTGTTGAACCTACAGGTATTCGTTTAACAGTCCCTATCTTTTGTACAAAGCGGCAGATTCAGCAATTTCTGCAACAGTCTGAACAATGGTTATTAGAGACATGGAGCAAGCAACAAAAAGAATTTAAACAGACTATCAATTTTCCTGAACAACTTGTTTTATTTTATCATTTGCAACCATTTCAAATTATTCAGCAACAGCAACGTCATATTTTTAAATTTAACTGGGAACAACATATTTTATTTATTCGAAATGAAAGCCCTGAAATAGCTTTAAAAGCTGCTGTATTAGCATATGCGAAACAGTTTTTACCAGAATATTTAAACTTAATAAGTGAGCAGACGGGCTTGCAATATGGCGAATGCTCAGTGAGAAAGCCAAAGACACGTTGGGGAAGTTGTAGTTCAAAACATGACATTATGCTTAACGCAGGATTAGTATTAATGCCTATGCATAATGTACGATCAGTGTGTATACATGAATTAGCACATACTAAGTATTTTGATCATAGTGCTGGATTTTGGGCTGAAGTAGCAAAATATGATGAAAGCTATATCGAAAATCGCAGGCAATTAAAAAGTATTCAATTGCCTGCGTGGTGGTACTAAATCAAATAAAACTACATTCAAGTTGGGTTGTTTGTAGTTGATCCGGTGCCTTGCGAGTATCAAGACCTGCACTAGCAGTTAATACTTTGTTTGCTTTTATTTTAACTTGGACAAAACTATATTGTAGAGCGGTATTATTAGGTTCGGTTGAGCTCGAATTTAATAAATATTCACTACTATCCTTGTTAACTTGTAATAGATTATCTGTGCTATCTGCATCAAGTACAGATCTGAATACTTGAGTATTTTTAATTAGTTCGATCACACCGTTAGCACGGATATTGAGCTGACAATTATTAGTAGTATCTTCATAGTGTCCAATAAGATAATCAATCGATGGCAAGTTTGGATTGATCACATTGATACCTGTTAATCCTTGTTTACATGGGTATGCAGATCCGTTACAGGTTGCGATGGTATCAATAAAACCCACAGCGCGACGATAATCACCAGCACCAGCTGTACGAATATTTAAATTTGTGTTGTATAGCGGTTCTTCTCCCATATAAGTATATTGTTGTAATAGTTTATAACCTTGAGAATTATATATCTGTTGTTTGGCGTCAGTAGCGAGTTGAAGAACAGCAAGTTTTAGAGAGTCTCCGAATTGAGTTCGTATTAATTTTTGATTTTCGCCTATATCTTTTGCATTATTTTTTGCTGGATCAATGTTATCTGGAGCAGGGCTTAACAATGAATTCAGAGGTGATTTTTCACCATGAATTTTTTTCCCATCTAGATATCCATCTTTTAGGTCTACAGCAAGATTTTTCGTGAATTCAGCAAATGAATTATTGGGGTAATTATTTGCCCATTGTTGGATGTAGCCAAAACTAAAAAAAGAATTGAGATAGGTATTCGGTTGTAATTTAATATCTTGCTCATTTAATAGATTTAATTGATAAGATGGCTCTAGATTTTGAATATCTAATTTATTAAATGCATTCAATAAAGCAGCGTTTACATCTTGGTTTGCTAGTTTTAAGTGTAATTGACTAATGTTTATAGCATTTTCGGTTTCATTTGGAAGTTGACCAGAGCGTACCAATGCGCGTTGATAGCTCGCCTCAGTATTAGGGTTAATAAAAACAGTTTGTGTTAGATTGCTTACATCAACCTCAACTAAGCTATGCAAGGTCATTGATACATTTTCATATTGACCGTTAAGAAAATTATAAATAAGAGAGTTGGGTGTAGTTGAAATTTCAACTCTATATAAGTGACTCGTATTTAATATGATAGGCAAAGTAAGACTTGATAAATTTGTCGTTGTGCTTACTTTTTGCTCCAAAATTAAGGTGTTATCAAAATTGTCAAAAATTTTGATAACCACATCTCTCATTTCAGTTGGCACTTTAATATTAAAATTTTTCGGCTTGGGAACAGTCACTGGCGTAGTGATATTAGTACGTGCCTCGCTTTCACCGCTTCCACAGCCTACTAGAAAAGCTGGACTAAGCAAAAAAATACTGCTTACGCCTAAACTGATGTATTGGTTTAATCTTTGTTTTGATCTCAAAGAAGGCATTCCAGCTCTCCAAAATTTAGCATCCATGAAATTTATTATTACCGCATAGTTTTTATTCTATGCGAATACTTAGATGATTCAATAGTATTTCTTGACCAGTGGTAAAATTGAATTTATATAAAACAATTTGACAGAACTTTTACACTGTTTTTAATGTTATAGCGACCAGTTAAGTGAAAATAAGTTGTTAAATTTACATTTTTGTTTTTAGAAATTTTATATTTTTACTATCTTTATCTAGATACTAAATTAATTCCCCAAGTTGTAACTTAGAAATGCTATATAACTTATAGGGTTATGGATTGTAGAAATGGCGTCAAACTGCCATACTACAACCACTATTTATAGTTTGAGGTAGAGCACGTGATTTCTGTTGGCATCGTCGGTGGAACTGGATATACAGGCGTCGAATTATTACGTCTTTTATTAAGGCATCCACAAGCCCAAGTACGTGTTTTAACATCTCGAACTGAAGCAGGAAAACGTGTTGCAGATATGTTTCCGAGCTTAAGAGGACATACCGATTTAGCGTTCTCCGATCTTGATTTAGATGCATTAAAGCAGTGTGATGTTGTTTTTTTTGCAACGCCGCACGGAGTTGCAATGCAACATGCGGAAGAACTGATAGCTTCTGATGTTAAAGTGATTGATCTTGCTGCAGATTTTCGATTGCAAAATCTATCTGAATTTGAAAAATGGTACGGCATGCAACATAGCTGCCCAGGCGTATTAGTCGATTCAGTATATGGTTTAACTGAACTAAATCGTGAAAAAATTAGAACAGCTCAAGTGATTGGTAATCCCGGTTGCTATCCAACAACAGTACAGTTGGGTTTAGCTCCTTTACTAAAAGCTTCAGAAAAATTGATCAATCCGCAAAGTATTATCATTGATGCAAAGTCTGGTGTTTCGGGCGCAGGTCGCAAAGCTAGTTTGGGCATGATTTACAGTGAAAATGCTGACAATTTTAAAGCTTATGGTGTCGCTGGACATCGTCATCATCCAGAAATTGTTGAAGCTTTAGAAAACATTTCAGGTGAAAAGGGGCAATTTAATCATCTTATTTTTGTTCCACATCTTGTACCTATGATTCGTGGTATGTTGAGTACAATTTATGTCGATTTAACTGAGCAAGCTCAGAATATAGATCTACAAGCATTGTATGAGCGTTTCTATGAGAATGAACGTTTTGTTGATGTAATGCCAGCAAATAGTTCGCCTGAAACACGTAGTGTGCGCGGTGCAAATGAGCTACGTATTGCTTTATATCAACCTCAACCAAATAAATTAATTATATTAGTTGCGCAAGATAATTTAGTGAAAGGTGCAGCCGGTCAAGCGATTCAAAATATGAATTTAATGTTCAATTTTGATGAGGCTGCGGCTTTAGAAGGTATTGGTTTATTACCATAAAAAACGCTTTTTTACTTCCCACACATTTAAATTTGGATTTAAATGTGTGCTTTGATGTAAATCATAACGATAGAGATGATGATGGAAAACGCTGAACCGACTACTTCACCAGAAAGTTCCGTTAAAAAAAATAAATTCCTCAAGACGAATTTGCCTTTAGTGATTGCTGCTACATTACTGATTGGTAGTAGTTTTATGTTGGGATATACTGTTGGGCATCGTCAAGGTTTGACTGTTGTTGGTTATGATGCCGATGCTGAACAACTTGTCGGTGTTGTACAAAAGCAAAAGTCCGCCTTGGACTCAGTTAGTAAAAGCTTAAATGCTGCTGTTCAAGAACGTGATATGGCAGTTAGTAATGCCGATGAGTTATTTAAAGGTATTAATCAAGCTAATGCTGATAAAACTCAGTTTGAAAGTATGAATGCCATTTATCGTGAAATTTTAAGACAACGTGGTGGTGTTAGCTTAACCGTACAAAATTTAGCGATCAAATCTTTACCCGAAAATGCTTTTGAATATCAACTGGACTTGGTTCAAGTGAACCCAAATAAACGCCGAGCTGTTGGTAGTGTTGAGTTACGGTTAATTAAAGATACTGAAGTTCTGGTCGTGCCATTAGAAGATGCCAATTTTAATTTCGATGATTTTGAGCGGTTAACTGGACGCTGGACCATGCCAAAAGGTTTCACACCTCAGTTTATTGAAGTTCGTTTATCTGGTTCACCTACACCAGTGATTAAACGCTTTAGTTGGCAACGTGGTCAACCTGTTGATGTGAGTTCTGCTTTTGTATCAGAAATTCCTCAAGCTGAAGCAAATGCCCAATAAAATTTAGTAAGAACTGGATATGCGAAGATATAAACGTCAAATGAATTTAAGTGAAGTGAAAAATGCCTTTCATCAATCTGGATATGTCGATTGGCACTTAAATCCACGTTTAAGTGACTCGCAAGAGGATCATGATGGCGAAGTGATTGTTCAGACAGCACCACCTGAATTAAAAAAACCGCCACTATACGCTGTTGTTTTACTGAATGATGATTACACACCGATGGATTTTGTTATTGAGGTACTACAAAGTTATTTTGGAATGAATCTTGATCAAGCAAGTCAGGTGATGTTGACAGTTCATTATGAAGGCAAAGGAACAGCAGGTATTTATCCACGTGATATTGCAGAAACAAAAGCGAATCAAGTGAATAACTTTGCCCGATCTCAAGGTCATCCTTTGCTGTGCCAGATCGAACCTGAGCGAGGATAAAAACAAAGCGAAGCTTTGTTCCGAGCGCAAGACGAGCTACTCTGTTACGAGTAACAGCGTTAAAAAAGTAACGTACTTGCGTCATATATGGCTCATAAGCTAAGAGTGAAAGCGTAAGAAAAGCTGCTGAATATCACTTTGGGCAATCATATCTTGCGAATGAGTCCTTAGAAAACAAAGCTTTCTTTCTTTTTGTGATTTAAGTGCTAAATCAACATATATATTGTTTTGTGCTAAAAATATGAATCAATATATTGACTATCTTTATATTCAACCTATACATGATTTGTTAGGCTTTAACTAAGATCATAGCATATTAAAATTTTTCATAGGTTTAATACGCTTTCATAAATAAAGAACAGATTTGCTGTCTTTTTGAGCGATTAGACGAGTCTTATTCTCTTTGTAATCGAAATTTTACAACAATACTTTGTTTTGAATCTTGACCAAGATACTCAAGTAATGCTAACTGTAGATTATGAAGTAAAGTGTTATTGTAAACGTATACTAGATAACGCTTTAAAGCCTCAGACAAACCAAGTTAATACCAGCTTTATTCTAATATTATCCTTTTAGATGAAGCACAAAATATAAGGGGGTTACATGCTCAGTCGTCAATTAGAAGTATCGTTACGTTTGGCTGTTAGCATGGCTCGTCAAAAGAGACATGAGTTTCTTACAGTTGAACACTTGTTGCTTGCTTTACTTGATAATGATTCAGCAGTTAATGCGTTAAAAGCATGTGGTGCTGATATCGTTACCTTGCGTAAAGAATTAGAGGAATATGTAGAGCAACATACCCCAAAACTTGGTGATAATAGTGAACAGGCACCTCATCCAACCGAGAGCTTTGACCGAATTTTACAACGTGCAATTTTCCATGTTCAATCGAGTGGTGGTGATCGTACTGTTGAAGGTGCGGATGTTTTAGTTGCGATGTATTCGGAACGAGATTCGTTCGCGGTTTATTTACTTAAACGTCATCAAATCAACCGTTTAACTTTGACACAATATTTATCTCATGGCACACGTAAAGATGAGATTCAAGTTGAAGAAGAAGTTGAAGATATTGAAGGTGAAAGTGCAGCTTCAGCAAATGCTGGGCCACTTGAGCAATACACGCTTAACTTAAACATCGAAGCACAAAAGGGTAAAACTGATCCTTTAATTGGTCGTGAAAAAGAAATTGAGCGTGCGGCTCAGATTTTATGTCGTCGCCGTAAAAATAATCCGTTGCTTGTTGGTGATCCGGGTGTAGGTAAAACCTCAATTGCGGAAGGTTTAGCTTGGCTGATTGTAAATGGCAAGGCACCGAAACCACTTGCGAATGCTGAAGTTTATAGCTTAGACATTGGTGCTTTGGTTGCAGGGACTAAATATCGTGGTGACTTTGAAAAACGTTTAAAACAATTGTTGAATGCTTTGAAAAAGAATCCAAATGCGATTTTATTCATTGACGAAATTCATATGATCATTGGTGCAGGCTCAAGTATGGGCAGCACTATGGATGCATCGAATTTAATTAAGCCTGCATTAGCGAATGGTACTTTGCGTTGTATTGGTTCAACAACTTTCCAAGAGTATCGTCAGGTATTCGAGAAAGACCATGCCTTGTCTCGTCGTTTCCAAAAAATCGATGTGAATGAACCAAGTATAGGCGAAACGATTGAAATTTTACGTGGCTTGAAAAGTAAGTTCGAAGATTTCCATCATGTTGAATACGATGATAAAGCTCTTGTCGCTGCTGTTGAGTTGTCAGCTAAATTTATCAATGATCGTTTTTTACCAGATAAAGCGATCGATGTGATTGATGAGGCTGGTGCACAACGCCGTTTGAAAGCTGAAGTTGATGGCACAACCATCTCGGTTGAAAATATCGAAGACATCGTTTCTAAGATTGCACGTATTCCACCTAAAACAGTATCTAAAGATGACAAGTCTGTACTTGAGAACTTGGAACGTGATCTTAAACGTGTTGTATTTGGTCAAGATGAGGCGATTACAGCACTTGCATCCGCGATCAAATTATCTCGTGCAGGCTTGAAGGCACCAGATAAACCAGTGGGAAGTTTTGTATTTGCAGGTCCAACAGGTGTGGGTAAAACCGAGGTTACGAAACAACTGGCGAAATTGCTCGGTGTCGAGTTGGTTCGTTTCGATATGTCTGAATATATGGAACGCCATGCGGTTTCTCGTTTGATCGGTGCACCTCCAGGCTATGTTGGATATGATCAAGGTGGTTTGCTGACAGATGCGATTCATAAAAATCCGCATTGCGTACTGTTGCTTGATGAAATTGAAAAAGCACATCCTGATGTATTCAACTTGTTGTTACAAGTCATGGATCATGGTGCTTTAACAGACAACAATGGTCGTAAGTCTGATTTTAGAAATGTGATCATTGTTCTTACGACCAACATCGGTGCAGAAAGTATTGTTCGCGCAAGTATTGGTTTCACTGAACAAGATCATAGTGCAGACAATCAGGATGCTATGAAACGTGCATTCTCGCCTGAATTCCGTAACCGTTTGGATGGTGTGATTCAGTTTAAAGCACTTCCGACTACGATTATCGATTCAGTTGTAGATAAATTCTTGACTGAGTTGCAAGCGCAACTTGATGAGAAACAAGTGGTACTTGATGTTGATCAAAGCGCTCGCGATTGGTTGTCAGCTAATGGTTATGACCGTCTGATGGGTGCTCGTCCAATGCAACGTCTGATTCAAGAGCATTTGAAAAAGCCGCTTGCTGAGATGATTTTATTTGGTGAGCTTGCTGAGCATGGTGGTAACGTTGCGGTTTCTGTGAAAACAGAAAATGGCAAAGACGTTGGTTTAAAATTGGAAGTATTTGAAGATCATATCAACCCGAGTGCTGAACCTGCTTAATGTTTGAACTCTCTTTCTCGATAACCCAAGTACTTAAAGTATTTGGGTTATTTTTCGTCACAGCAATAGCTGAAATCTTAGGTTGTTATTTTCCTTATTTAATTTTGAATCAAGGAAAATCACATTGGTTGTGGGTTCCTACGGCTTTAAGCTTAGCAGTCTTTGTTTGGTTACTTACTTTGCATCCAGCGGCATCAGGTCGTATTTATGCAGCTTATGGCGGAATTTATATTTTTACGGCCCTGATGTGGTTGCGCTATGTCGATCAAGTCATGCTAACGCGTTGGGATATTTTAGGCGGGATCGTTGTTCTTTGCGGCGCTTGCCTAATTATTTTGCAGCCGCAAGGTTTGGTTCGTTAAACGTAAATCAGCATGGTGTGCCTTGTTACCATGCTGATCTATAGCAACGAGCTTAACTTAATAAATAACTTTCATTGATTCCGCATTCTTTAACAAAATTTTCATCATGCGACACCAATATCACTGCACCATGAAAAGAATGAATGGCTTGGGCGAGTAACTCACGCGATTCAATATCGAGATGGTTTTCTGGTTCATCCAAAAGTAATAGCTCAACAGTCTGTTGTTTCAAGGTAAGTAAAGCGACTTTTAAACGTTCGCCACCACTTAAATTTCTTAAAGAGCTCAGCGCCTTATCTCTACGGATTTGTAGGTTTCCTAAGCGTGTACGTGCTTGTTGCTCAGTCAGATTTGGATCAATAGCACATAAATATTCAACGGCAGATATATTTTCATCGAGTAATGAAAGATTCTGATCCAGATAAATAGAACTTACTTTGCAATAACTCTCTCCTGCAATCGGAGAAATTAAACCTTGAATGGTTTTCAGTAAAGTGGATTTACCCGTACCATTTGCACCGCTTAAATGTAATTTATCTCCCGCAGTCATCGCTAGATCAATAGGTTTTGTTGCGACATAAGCAAGTTTTAATTGTTGGCAACGTAAGATTTCTCCTGACTTTCTGGCTGTATGTGCAAATTCGAAAGATTGTGATTTGAGATGCTCCAGTTGGGTTTGCTTCTGCTGTAATTCATCTTTTGCATCTGAAAGCTGTTTACTCTGTTGTTTGCGTAGGTGGGAAAGAGATTGCTCAGATTGTTCTTTCTTTGCATCCAATAAGATAGGAGCTTGAGATCCTGAAGCTCTTAACTTTTCACCCGTTTTTTTGCGCTTTTGTGCTTTCATCTGGCTTTGAAGCTGCTGCTCTTTAAGCTGTTTTAGCTCGCGTTTTTCTTGTTGAACAGTTTGTGATAATGCTTCGACTTGTGTTTGATGCTGTTGCTTATACAGCGCGTAGTTACCACCGTAATAATGTATGCCAAACTGATTGAGCATAAAAATTCCCTGTACATGAGCCAAAAGCTGTCGGTCGTGGCTAATGATAAGCCCACCTGTAGGATGTTGACCCATTTGATCGATTAACCATTGTCGTCCTTGGACATCCAGATGATTGCTTGGTTCATCCAAAAGCAGATAATGATCTTTCAATAGGAATAAACGACAAAGGGCAAGTTTGGTTTTTTGACCCTCACTCAAATTTTGAGTTGGGGTATCTAGTGCTGTAGGTAAACCTGCACTTTCTAAAAGTTGCTGCCATTCTGTTGGTAAGTGCCAAAGATGTTCGACTAGATCGTAATCCGTAAATGATGCGGTTCCTTGTTGAATACGTTCAAAGCATAGATATAAATCGCCAATATCGAGGGCTTGAGCGATGGTATTGGCTTTGACTCGCTGGAGTTGAGCAAGATGTTGATGTGGGCATTGCCAAGAGATTTGGCCTGAATAGGGTAGTTGCGATGCTGTTTGTTCGTGCAAAAGAGACATCAATAGCGATTTCCCTTGACCATTACGTCCGATCAGTCCTGTAAACTGATGTAAAGGAAGTTGGAATGTAAGATGATCAAACAGTTTCTGCTGGGCTAATTCGAGTGATAAGTGTGAAACAATACATGCCTGTTGAGTCATAAGAAACCTCATAAACAGGATATGCAAAATAGCGAGATCGAGATAAATTTTAGAATGACAATCGCTAAACGATAGATAAGTCTATTTTGCACATCAAAAAGAAAAAAGAACTTTGATGATGGAAATAGAACTTACTTCATTGGCGTAATCTCGAATTGGTTTATTTTTCAACTATTCTATGGATGAAAACACGAAAGGTCAAATTTTACTATTTTGAAGTTTTGATTAAAAAAGTTAAAAAGTGCTTGTCAAATGCTGAAATAGTGCGTAATTTAAAGGTTAGGAACAGTTTTTTAGATATTTGAAATAAACATGTTAAAGCATACTGTAAACACAAACGCATACTTTTATTTTTGGCAATATATGTAGTTGCCTGATGCGTTTCGGGCAGCAAAAAAGGGTTGCCCAACCAGTTAATACCTGATCGGCAACACCGATCAGGTTTTTTTATGCTTTAACAATCATAATTTTAGGAGAAATACCATGCATACATTCAATTATTCATATTTTAGCAAGATTTCTTGGTTTTACTTTGCAAAAAAATCAACATCACTTAGATCACACTTGCTCAAATAAATGATAGGACTGCGAAGAAGGTCAGTCCAAAGGAATTGAAAAATGAATGCTTTAAATACTGCTTTGACACAATCAACACATACAAAAGAATCAATGCTTAGCTTGCCATCACAACTCAAAGCACAGTATCCCTTGTCTGCAACTTTAGCGCAGCAAATTTCAAAACATCGTCAAACGATTCAGAATATCTTATCAGGACATGATCATCGCTTAATGGTGATTACGGGTCCTTGCTCGATTCATGATCCTATCGCAGTACTCGAATATGCTGATCGCCTCCAACAACTACAAGAACAAGTAAAAGATCAAATATTCTTGGTGATGCGTGCATATATTGAAAAACCACGTACTACTGTGGGCTGGAAAGGTTTCTTATATGATCCAAATTTAGATGGATCATCAGATTTACAACTTGGTTTAGAAAAGTCTCGTGCACTTTACTTACAACTCATCGAAAAAGGCTTGCCGATTGCCAGCGAAATTTTAAGCCCAATGGCAACAGGTTATTTTGATGACCTATTGGCTTGGGGTGCAATTGGTGCGCGTACTAGCGAGTCTCAAATTCATCGTGAAATCGCTAGCCATATGCCATACAGCATTGGCTTTAAAAACGGTACTGATGGTTCGATTCAAATTGCTTTGGATGCGATTCAATCAGCACTGCATGGTCATCAATTCTTGGGGATGACTCAGCAAGGTCTTCCTGCAATTTTACATAGTGAAGGTAATCCATTACCGCATTTAATTTTACGTGGCTCAAATCAGGGTACCAACTATGATTTGGCTTCGATTCAAGCGATGCATTTCAAACATAAGCATTTACCTGCATTGGTAATTGATTGTAGTCATGGGAATAGTGGTAAAGATCCATTACAGCAGCCGAATATTTTAAAGCAAATCATTGCAGAACGTACTGAGTCGAAAGTTCGTGGTGTGATGATTGAAAGTCATTTGGTTGATGGCAATCAAAAGATTTCTTGCGATATGACATATGGACAATCAGTAACCGATGGTTGTTTAGGTTGGGATAAAACGGCGCAAGTGTTGTTGGATGTTGCTGAGCAGATGCGAAAGTAAAATTTATTTAAAAAAGCCAATCAGTGATGATTGGCTTTTTGCTATTCTGGCTTAACTATTCTACAGATTATAGATTAAGAAATTGGCTAATCTCTTGGGTAAATTTTCTTGGCTCAGTAATTAGAGGCGTATGTCCAGAACGTTCGAAATAAACAGTTTTTGCATTTGCTAAACTGTTGGCTACTATAGTTTGTCCTGTTTCTGAGTACAATGAAGATTCACGACCGATGAAGAAGGTAGTCGGGCAAGTGATATGGCTAATTGCTTCTCGATAATCTTCGTCATGATTTAAATAATTTTCAACATACCAAAGTAAGTAATCAAGACGTTGAATAGGCAATAAGTATTTTTGTAATAATGGACGATTTAAAGCAATTTTAAAAATTTTAGGACTATATGTATTGCTGCTTTGTAGCTCAATAAACGCTCCCCATAAACTGACTAGCTTAAAGCGTATTTCTTTGGGTAAATCTTCCAGTATTACAGCGTCTTTGTATTCCAATAATAAAGTCTGAATATCAAGGAGTAAGTTTTTAAATTGCGAATGTTTCTGACCAAATAACCCATATTGCCAAGTTTCATCGACCGAAATCTTGGGTGTTTGGTCGATATGTAAATAGGCTTTGAGCTTTGACCCTAAATCGCCATGTTTCATACCATGCATTGCAGTTGTTGCCCCCATGGAATAACCCATCAGGATAAATTGATCTAATTTTAGTTGTTTAATGAGTGCATCTATATCATTCCAATGACTCGAAATGGCATCGGTATTTGGTATAGCACAATCTTTTGAACCACCAAAACCACGCCAATCTGGAATAATAAATTCGTATTTTTTGCGACTCGCAAATAAAAAAGGAAGCCATTGCCAACTTTGCATACCTAGTCCTGAGAGTACGAGTACAGGTTCACCTTCACCCACACGACGTACAAATAATTTTTCTTGGTCAGGCATGGTATAAAACGGCATTATTTTTCTCCAATTTCGTTTGTTTGTTCGAACTTTTTAAGCTGAGGAATCATTTGTTCTAACCATCTTATCCATTCGATTTCTTTAATGATACCGAGTTCCAGAATCATTTTATGAATAAATAAGACACGATTAGTAGGTTCATTATTTTTAAAGTCTTTGTCATGGATTGTTTGATAAAGACTAAGTTTTTCTTTATGAAGTTCTAGATGTCGTTCAAGTTCAGGCAAAATATTATTGCCGCCAAGTTGTGCTTCTGCTCTTAATCTGACCATGAGGTCATCACGGAGTTGAGCAGGTTCGCTTTGTTGTTCAATCCATGACGCAAGTTGTATTCTTCCAAGTTGTTCAACTTGATAAGTTTTTTTACGGCTATTTGCAGCTTGTTCTTCTAATGTAGAAATCCAACCTTTTTTCAGCATTCCATTGAGTTCGCGGTAAATTTGCTGATGAGTCGCGTTCCAAAAGAAGCCCATTGAACGGTCAAAACGACGAGCTAAATCAAAACCTGTACTTGGTTTCTCTAATAAGCTCGTCAATAAAACATGGGCAAGTGACATGATGATCCGTAATAAAAAAATGACTCATCAGAATTATGCAATATGTTGCATAAAAATCAAATCTTGTTTATAACTTTATGCAACAAGTTGCATTAGCAAGCAGATTGCTAGCCAAAGGAGAAAACATGTCAGCTTATCCACATTTATTACAACCACTTGACTTGGGTTTTACTACATTAAAGAACCGTGTGCTTATGGGCTCTATGCATATTGGTTTAGAGGAAGCACCTCAAGGCTATGAACGTATGGCTGCATTTTATGCGGAACGTGCCAAAGGTGGTGTAAGTCTGATTGTAACTGGCGGTGTTTCTCCAAATGATGATGGTGTTGTATTTGCGCATGGTACAAAATTAGATACAGTCGAAGAAGCTGAAAAGCATAAAGTTGTTACTCAAGCTGTACATGAGGCTGGTGGAAAGATCGCAATGCAAATTTTGCATACAGGGCGTTATTCTTATCAAGCAAACAATGTTGCGCCATCAGCGATTCAAGCACCAATCAACCCAATTAAGCCAAAAGCTCTCAGTTCGGCAGAAGTTCAGCAAACCATTGATGATTTTGCAAATTGTGCCAAGCTCGCACAATACGCAGGTTACGATGGTGTTGAAATCATGGGTTCAGAAGGTTACTTAATCAATGAATTTATTGCTGCTCGTACCAATCACCGTGATGACGAATGGGGTGGTAGTTATGAAAATCGTATCCGCTTTCCTATTGAAATCGTTAAACGTACTCGTGACTTAGTTGGCGAAAACTTTATTATTATTTATCGTTTATCGATGCTTGATTTAGTCGAAGGTGGTTCAAGTTTAGAAGAAGTTGTACAACTTGCTAAAGAAATTGAAAAAGCAGGTGCAACAATTATCAATACAGGGATTGGTTGGCACGAAGCACGTATTCCAACGATTGCAACGAAAGTACCACGTGCTGCATTTACATGGGTAACTGAAAAGCTAAAAGGCTCAGTTTCGATTCCGTTAATCACATCGAACCGTATCAACACACCTGAAATGGCGGAACATATATTGGCTTCAGGTCATGCAGATATGATTTCGATGGCTCGCCCAATGTTGGCTGATGCAGATTTTGTATTAAAAGCGAGTGAAGGTCGTAGTGATGAAATCAATACGTGTATTGGTTGTAACCAAGCATGCTTAGATCATATTTTCTCGATGAAAATTGCTACATGCTTAGTCAATCCACGCGCATGTTATGAAACTGAGCTGATTTTTAAAGAAACAAATGCAATAAAAAATATTGCAGTAATTGGCGCAGGTCCAGCTGGTCTAAGTTTTGCAACATATGCAGCAAGTCGTGGCCATAAAGTTAAAGTGTTTGATTCAAATAATCAGATTGGTGGTCAATTTAATATTGCTAAGACTATTCCTGGTAAAGAAGAATTTTACGAAACTTTACGCTATTTCAAACGTCAGATTGAGTTACAACCGAATATTGAGCTGGTACTTAATCATACCGTGACTTATGAAGAACTCAGCCAAGCTAATTATGATGAGATTGTTGTTGCAACAGGGGTAACACCGCGTCAATTACAATTTGAAGGTATTGATCATCCAAAAGTATTGAGCTACATCCAAGTATTAAAAGAGCGTGTTCCAGTTGGTAAGCGTGTTGCGATTATTGGTGCTGGTGGTATTGGCTTTGATACAGCGGAGTATTTAACCCATGAAGGTGATAGTGGTAGTTTGAATCCTGAAAAATTCTATGCAGAGTGGGGTATTGATACGAGCTATGCCCATGTAGGTGGTTTAAAGCAACCTGAGCTAGAGAAATCTGAACGTGAGATTTACTTATTACAACGTAAAACAGCAGCTGTTGGTGCTGGATTAGGTAAAACGACTGGTTGGATTCATCGTACAGGCTTAAAACATCGAGATGTGAAAATGATTGCTGGTGCAAGTTACGACAAAGTGGATGATCAAGGTTTACATATTACCGTAGATGGTCAGACCACAGTTTTAGACGTTGATAATGTTGTGATTTGTGCTGGTCAAGAATCATATACAGCAATGTTCGATCAACTAAAAGCAGATGGTAAGAATGTTCACTTGATCGGTGGTGCGAAGGAAGCTGGTGAATTAGACGCTAAACGTGCGATTCGTCAAGGTGCTGAGTTAGCAGCAGTTCTATAAGTAAAAGATGAGACATTCTCTATGTTAGGAGAATGTCTCAAACTTCATTAGCTAAAATATAAGGAAATTACAATGACAATCGAAACAACCAAGCAAGCGCTAGAAAAATGGCATCAGATGATCAAAACAGGTGACCTTTCAAATTTAAATGAGTTATTAGCTGACGATGTGGTATTTCGTTCACCTGTTGCTTTTAAGCCTTATGAGGGAAAACATGTGGTTTTCTTCATTTTGACTAATGTGATTCAGGTGTTTGAAAACTTTACTTATCACCGTGAGTTTTACACTGAAGATGGTGAAAATGTAGTATTAGAGTTCAGTGCTAATGTAAGTGGAAAATCACTTAAAGGTATTGATATGGTTCGTTTTAATGCGCAGGGAAAAATTATTGATTTTGAAGTGATGATTCGCCCAATGAGTGGTTTGGCTGCTTTAGCAGAAAAAATGGGTGCGCGATTTGCTCAATATCAACCAAACTCAACTGAGTAAATAGCCTAAGTAATATTGAGATCATTAATATGTGGTTAAAACTTTCAACTTTTGCATTATTACCTGTACTTGTAATACAGGGTGTGAAAGTTCGTAAAAACACACCACGACTTTTAGAAGCGAGTGGTGATCGTGATGGTCTTATTGGACAAGGACAGCCACTCTCTTTACTAATTTTAGGTGATTCAGCAGCAGCTGGGGTTGGTGTTGAGACGCAGCAAGATGCTTTATCTGGTGCGATTATTTCAGAATTAAAAACAGAATATACGTTGAACTGGAAACTGCATGCAAAAACTGGTGATACAACAAAACAAGTTTATCAAGCGATCCAGCAATTAGAACCCAAAAAATATGATGTCGTCGTTACGTCAGTTGGTGTTAATGATGTGACTAAATTAATTTCTGCTAAAACTTGGATAAAACAACAAAAACAATTATTTACTCAAATACAAAATCATTTTCAGCCAAAATTGATTATTGTGTCTGGAGTCCCGCCAATGCAGCATTTTCCTGCATTACCCAATCCATTAGCATGGTTATTTGGGCAATATGCAGAACAAATGAATCAATCATTAAAACAGTGGTTAGCCCCACAGTCAGAATTTAGATTTATTGAATACGATATTAAAAATTTTCAGGCGATGAATTTATCTATGGCAAGTGATGGCTTTCATCCAAGTAAAGAAATCTATGCTATTTGGGGGCGACAGGTCGCGACATTGGTGCGACAAACATTTACTCGTGGTTAGATAGAGGTTTTTATTGAATATGGGTATATCTGCTTTAGATAAAATTAAAGTGTTAGGCTCTGAGCTGCTTGATTCTGTACTTGGTGCTGAGCAACCCAAAATGTACTATGATCCGAAAGGGAAAATAAAAGAAGTTTTGGAAAAATTACCTCAGTTAAAGAAAAAGTATCGCCCAACACCTTGGCTTAGTAATACTCATATACATCTTTTATATTTTGATATCATTAGAAAAAAAACAATTAAGCTTGAATACGACCGTATTGACCAACTTATCATGCAAGATGGTGGCGTTACTGCAGTTGCATGGTATGGCTATAATCTTCCTGTCGAAACGCCTACAATCGTAATTATGCATACGATTACAGGTACGCCAGAAAGTATGCGTGAACTTGTTAAAGACTTACATGCATATACGGGTTGGCGGATTGCACTTTGTTTACGCCGTGGACATGCAGGTTTACCTCTGCCAGTACCTCGTATTTCTCTTTTTGGTTTGACTGACGATTTACGAGAGCAACTGAACCATATTCAAACTCTTTTTCCAGAATCCGATTTATATGCAGTAGGTTCATCAGCAGGAACAGGACTTTTAGTGCGTTATCTTGGCGAGCAAGGCCTCGACACACCATTTAAAGCAGCTTTTGCAATGTGTCCTGGCTATAACACTGAAATTGGCTTTAAAAATGTACATCCTTTTTATAGCAAAATGATGACTAAAAAATTATTCAAATACTTTATTTACCCTTATGAAAATACATGGAATCAGGTTGCTTCACTAAAAAAGGTATTAGCAACAACAAACTTAGAAGCCTTTGAGAAAGAATATTTCGAGATGGCAGGTTTTGAAGATTATCAAAGTTACTGTAAAGCAATTAATCCAATTTATGTATTGGAGAATATTAAAATTCCATTGATGGTGCTGAATGCAGAAGATGATCCTGTTTGTTCAATTAAAAATTTAGAGCCTTATAAAGAGGTTATTCAGCAAATGGAAAATATTGCTGTAGTTACAACAAAGAAAGGAAGCCACTGTGGTTTTTACGAAAGTTTAGAAGTGAAATCGTGGGCATCACGACTGATGGCAGACTTTTTTAAACACTACTCCTAAGTTCTAGGCTATAAAAAACCACGAGTCGCTTTACAACGGCTCATGGCTTTTTGAGAGTTAAATAAATTAATTATTTAATGCAGGTGTTGCAGCCGCAATTGCTGCCGCAACTGCATCGTCTTCAGTTTGTGCTGGAGCTGGTTTAACAGCTTTAGGTTGTTCAACTTTCGCTGGTTTCTGTTCAGTTTGCGCAGGTTTTGGTTGTTCAGCTTGTGCTGTTGTTGTCTCTTCTGCTGTTTGAGCTGGGCGAGCTTCACGACGAATTTCTGTAGTTGTATTTGGCGTTTCTTCTCTACTCATCTCAATCACTGGAGCTGGCGTTGCTGGTTTATCTACGCTTTCCAAAGGCTGAAATTCTTGGTTTTGTTTCGGTTGAGATGCTGCTTGAGTCGTTTGTGCTTCAGAAGTTTGTTCTGATTGTTCTTCATTTTTTGGCTCTTCTTTTTTGACACAAGCAGTAAGTAATAGACCAGTTGCAAGCGCAGCACAAATTAAAAGTTTTTTATTCGCCATTGTTAAAGCTACATATTGAATGAAAGATGCCAGTGATTATACCAGTAAAATTAAATGAAAAAATCCCTAGGATTTATTGAGTTTGTTGATATTTTATAAATGCTTGCATCCGCGAATCTACTGAAATTGCAATATCCTCAAAATCTTCGAGTGAATTTATTTCAGATCTAAAGTTGTTTTTATACATTAAACGTAATTTATGGATGAAATATCCACAAATCCCATAAATTTTTATCGAAAATGCTGATAGAATAGTCAGTTGTTTATAGTTCTTTGAATTGATGCGGTTTGACTTTGCTTTATAGGGGCAGAGTACAGTAAAATTGCCCAACATTGTAGGCCGATTTCGGCTCGATTGTACGAGAAACTCAATGACCCATTTTATTTTTGTCACTGGTGGTGTGGTTTCATCACTAGGTAAAGGTATTTCTGCTGCTTCTGTTGCTGCACTTTTGGAAGCTCGTGGCTTGAAAGTCACTATGGTAAAAATGGATCCATACATTAATGTAGATCCTGGTACCATGAGCCCATTTCAGCACGGTGAAGTTTTCGTCACAGAGGATGGTGCTGAAACTGACTTAGATTTGGGATATTACGAACGTTTCTTACGTCGTGCGAAAATGACCAAACTGAATAACTTTACCAGCGGTCGTGTCTATCAAGACGTTTTGAATAAAGAACGTCGTGGTGATTACTTAGGTGGTACGGTTCAAGTTATTCCACATATTACAGATAATATTAAAGAACGTGTACTTCGCGCAGGTGAAGGTTACGACGTTGCGATCGTTGAGATTGGTGGTACAGTTGGTGATATCGAATCACTTCCTTTCATGGAATCAGTACGTCAGTTGATGGTAGAACTTGGTCATAAACGTACCATGTTGATGCACTTGACGTTATTGCCATATATCAAATCTGCTGCTGAACTTAAAACTAAGCCAACTCAACATTCAGTTAAAGAACTTCTTTCGATTGGTATTCAGCCAGATATCTTAATCTGCCGTACTGAATATGATGTCGATGTTGATACTAAACGTAAAATTGCATTGTTCACCAATGTTGAAGCGCGTGCCGTTGTCGTCTGTAAAGATGCAAAAACAATTTATCAAATTCCGCGTACATTCTACGAACAAAATGTTGACGATTTGATCTGTGAACGTTTTGGTTACAACGATCTTCCAGAAGCAAATCTTGAAGATTGGGATAATGTGGTAGAAGCATTATTGAACCCTGAATACACGGTTCGTGTTGCGATGGTCGGTAAATATGTTGAATTACCAGATGCTTATAAATCTGTAAATGAAGCACTTTTACATGCAGGTATTCAAAATCGCGTTAAAGTTCAGATTGACTATGTCAATGCGGAAGACCTTGAACAGCAAGATATGAGTATTTTGAGTACTGCTGATGCGATTTTAGTACCAGGTGGTTTCGGTGAGCGTGGTACTGAAGGCAAAATGAAAGCCATTCAATATGCACGTGAAAACAAGATTCCATTCCTTGGTATTTGTTTAGGTATGCAGTTGGCTGTGATTGAGTATGCACGCAATGTTGCAGGTATGCCTGAAGCGAGTTCAACTGAATTTAATCGTTCAACTAAGTACCCATTGATTGGTTTAATTACTGAATGGTTAGACGAACGTGGTGAATTACAACAACGCAGTCTTGAATCGGATCTTGGCGGAACGATGCGTTTGGGCGCACAAAAGTCTGAACTGGTTGAAGGAACAAAAACACGTGCAGTCTATGGTAAAGCTGAAATTACAGAGCGTCACCGTCATCGCTATGAAATGAATGATCGTTTCATTCCTACACTTGAACAAGCGGGCATGAAAATTTCAGGTTATTCATCAGTACAACATTTAGTTGAAACTGTAGAAATTCCTGAACATCCTTGGTTTATTGCTGTACAATTCCACCCAGAATTTACAAGCTCGCCACGTGATGGTCATCCATTATTTGCTGGTTTCATTGAAGCTGCAAAAAAACAGCATCAAAAGTAAGTACTAAGTTTTAAATAAACTGGGAAAGTTTGAATGTCACAATTAAAACCACAAGAAGTTGTACGTTTAGGCGATATACAAATGGCAAATCATTTGCCATTTGTATTATTTGGCGGAATGAACGTACTAGAGTCAAAAGATTTAGCATTTGAAATTGCTGAAACTTATGTTGATATTTGCAAACGCTTAGATATTCCTTATGTATTTAAGGCAAGCTTTGATAAAGCAAACCGTTCAAGCCTGAACTCTTATCGAGGACCAGGTTTGGAAAAAGGGATTGAATGGCTTGCAGACATTAAAAAACATTTTAATGTGCCCATTATCACTGACGTTCATGAACCTTACCAAGCAGCGCCTGTTGCTGAAGTTGCGGACATTATCCAACTCCCAGCTTTCTTAAGTCGCCAGACTGATCTTGTTGAAGCAATGGCAAAAACTCAAGCCATTATCAATATCAAAAAAGCACAATTCTTAGCACCACACGAAATGCGCCATATTTTGCATAAGTGTTTGGAAGCTGGAAACGATAAACTCATTCTTTGTGAACGTGGTTCAGCATTTGGCTATAACAACTTAGTTGTAGATATGCTTGGCTTCGACATCATGAAAGAAATGAACGTACCCGTATTCTTTGATGTAACGCATGCATTACAAACGCCTGGTGGACGTGCTGACTCTGCTGGTGGTCGCCGTGCTCAAATCACGACTTTAGCGCGTGCAGGTATGGCAACAGGTTTAGCGGGTCTGTTCTTGGAAGCACATCCAGAACCTGAAATCGCAAAATGTGATGGACCATGTGCTTTGCGTTTATCTCAGCTTGAGCCATTCTTGGCGCAATTAAAAGAATTGGATACTTTAGTTAAAGGATTCAAAAAGTTAGATACCCATTGATGTAATTGTTTACATCTTATTTTCATTCAACAGAGGAATTGTTCATGAGCCAAATCGTTGACATCCGCGCACGTGAAATTTTGGACTCTCGTGGTAACCCAACCATCGAAGCAGACGTTATTTTAGAATCTGGGGTTGTGGGTCGTGCATGTGCACCATCTGGTGCTTCGACTGGTTCTCGTGAAGCTTTAGAACTTCGTGATGGCGACAAAGCACGCTATTTAGGTAAAGGTGTTAAAAATGCGGTTAATAACGTAAACACTTTAATCCGTGATGCTTTAGTGGGTAAATCAGTATTTGAACAAAAAGACATCGATAACACGATGATCGAGCTTGATGGTACTGAAAACAAAGAAAAACTAGGTGCTAACGCAACTCTAGCTGTTTCTTTGGCTGCTGCTCGCGCTGCTGCTACTGAAAAGAAAACCCCTCTTTTCCAATACATCGCAGACTTGCGTGGTCAAACAACTTTGAGCATGCCAGTGCCAATGATGAACATCATCAATGGTGGTTCACATGCAGATAATAACGTCGATATTCAAGAGTTCATGATTGAGCCAGTTGGTTTCACTTCATTCTCTGAAGCATTACGTGCAGGTGCTGAAATCTTCCATTCTCTAAAATCAGTTTTAAACAAAAAAGGTTTAAACACTGCTGTAGGTGATGAAGGTGGTTTTGCTCCGAACTTACGTTCAAATGAAGAAGCTATCACTGTTATTCTTGAAGCGATTGGTCAAACGGGTTACAAAGCGGGTTCTGACATTATGTTAGCACTTGACTGTGCATCTTCAGAATTTTACAAAAATGGTCAATATATTCTTGCAGGTGAAGGTAATAAAGCATTCACAAGCAATCAATTCTCTGATTATTTAGCTGGTCTTGTAAATCAATATCCAATTATTTCGATCGAAGATGGTCTTGATGAGTCTGACTGGGAAGGTTGGAGCTACTTAACATCAATCCTTGGTGACAAAATCCAATTGGTTGGTGACGATTTATTCGTAACTAATCCTAAGATTTTACAACGTGGTATTAATGAGAAAGTCGGTAACTCGATTTTGATCAAATATAACCAGATTGGTACATTGACTGAGACTTTAGATGCAATCTATCTTGCGAAAGCAAATGGTTATAGTACTGTAATCTCACACCGTTCTGGTGAAACTGAAGATTCAACGATTGCTGATTTAGCAGTAGGTACAGCAGCAGGTCAAATCAAGACAGGTTCACTATGCCGTTCTGACCGCGTAGCGAAATATAACCAATTACTTCGTATTGAAGAATTAACGAAAGCGGTTTACCGCGGTAAAGCTGAATTCAAAGGTCTAAACTAAGGTCATTTATCTATGTTGAATACTTCTGATCATCGTTCTTTACAAAAGAGAGAAACTCTGCAAATTCATAATCCTATAGAATTTGCAGATAATCTTCTTTTAAGAAGGATGTAGGAGTTTTTCATGATAGAAATGTTTCGATCGACCTCGAGTAAATTGATTCTAGTGCTTGTCATCGCTTTGGTGACAAGTTTACAGTATCAATTTTGGCTAGGTGAGGGAGGGTATTTTCCTCATCAAGCCTTGACTCAACAGATTAAACAACAAGCAGAAGTGAATACGGAACTTAAAGAGCGCAATCGTATTTTAGCAGCCGAAGTTTTCGACTTAAAAAATGGAACGGAAGCGATTGAAGAACATGCACGTTTGGATTTAGGTTTGGTTAAACCTAATGAAACTTTTGTTCAGATGAGCACAATTAGTACCCATTACAAACCGATTTATATTGATCCAAATGCAAAAATAGATGCAGCAACAAATGAAAACCCAGACTAAGCTGTGGGCTGTTGTTCCAGCCGCAGGTTCGGGCAGTCGTTTTTCAAAAACTGAATTAAAACAATATCAATATATTCAAAATCGTACTGTGCTTGAGCATACAGTTAATCGATTAAATACACTGGATTTAGCTGGTTGTGTACTTGCAATCGGTGAGAATGATAATTTTGCTAGAACACTTTCTTTTGATCATAAAGAGAAATTACATTTTTGTTTAGGTGGAGTCGAACGAGTAAATTCTGTGCTCAACGCATTAATTTACTTATCTGATATTGCGGATGCAAACGATTGGGTATTAGTGCATGATGCAGCTCGTCCTTGTGTTACGCCCGCTAATTTAGAGCAATTGGTTAATTCTGCAATGCAATATAATCAAAGTGCAATTTTGGCTATTCCAGTACGTGATACTTTAAAACAAGTGCGTGTTGAACACCAGATTGAAAAAACTGTAAGTCGTGAGTTGTTGTGGCAAGCACAAACGCCACAGATCGCAAAATTAAAAATATTAAAAAATGCGCTTGAAAAAGCATTGATAGATCATAAGACGATTACTGATGAAGCAAGTGCTTTAGAATACGCTGATTTTCCTGTACATGTAGTACAAGGTCGTTCAGACAATATTAAAATTACTTATCCTGATGATTTAGAACTTGCGCAGTTAATTCTTCAATCACAGATTCGTCTTTAATTTTAGATTTAAATAGCCTAAGTAAATTTTATTTTATACTTTTACATCATTCTGAATGACAATAAAATGATGATTTGTTAGATTAAAAAAACATAATTTATAATGGGTTAACAAATAAAAAAATTATTAATCTTAAGTCTTTTTACTTTTTCTTTAATAGGATGTGCATCTACACCATCAGAAACTTCAAACACTGTACAGGAAACGATACGTTATTCATCAAGTCCTTGTTTCGGTGCTTGTCCAATTTATTCGGTAGAAATCTCACCTTCTGGAACAGTGAATTTCAATGGTAAGCAATATACTAAAGTGACGGGTTCTCAGACTTTAGCAATAGATCCTTCGGTATATAAAAAATTACAACAGGAGTTGAAAACTTATCGTCCAGAAACAGGTGCAAACGTTAAAACAACTGGCTGTCAGCAAACGGCAACTGATCAACCGAGTGCATATTTTGTTTGGATTCGACCAGATGGAACAACAACGAAATTAAGTCACTATACTGGTTGTATTTCACCAGCAAATATAGAATTAAATAAACTGATTGATAAGCTTCCTAAATTGATTGGTATCGAAGATTTAGTACGCTAATGTCCATGAGAGTCTAAAATAGATAAATTTGTCTCAAGTATAAGAATGAACCATGCGGAGGAGTCATAAATGACAGCTTTTACAATCATGAAAATGAGTATGCAAGAAGAAGATTATCCTCCTAATCTTGCTGTAGAAGCATTCCGCAATGCGTTCAAGGAATCCAGTCTTCGACTGTGGTATTGCGAAAAATTATCTTTTATTGGAAACATCGCTGAGAAGTGAGATTGGTATTATTAAAAATAGATCAACATGTCCTAAAACCCAAGAAAAACAGGCTATCGTATGTTTTAATGCGACAAATTAAGTCTAGAATTTGAATGGTCTGAGAAAAGCAAAATAAAAGATGATTTGTTACTCTGGCTTATCGAGGCATATTTCAATGCAGATTTCAGTTTTAAATCTTCAAATTGTAAAAAAATCAGCATTTTTTCTGAAATTTAAAAGCAGAAAATTACGCAAGCTAAATTATATTGTAAATGATTTTTCTATTTGATTTGTTGAGAGGGTATTGGCTGAATTTGAATGGAAATTCTGTAACAATAAAGAGCTTTAATTATTATATTTAATAATATAATATAAAAATATATAATGTTTTTGCGGATCAATTATGTCTAGCATTATTTCTGCTTTAATCGGTGGTGGAATTTTAGGGCTTGCAGTCGTTGGCTATTTATATGTGAATGGTCGCATTACAGGTATTAGTGGGCTACTGTCTCAATTATTACAACCCAAGCTATTAGTTCGAAGCTCGGCTATGTGGTTCTTATTGGGGCTACTGATCACGCCATTTATCTATCAGATCTTTGTAACACCAGAGATTGTTATTAAATCATCTCCAATTGGATTGATTATTGCTGGTTTATTGGTTGGTTTTGGTACTCGTTTGGGTTCAGGTTGTACAAGTGGGCATGGGATTTGCGGGATCAGTCGCCTATCTATACGCTCCATGATTGCTACAGTTACATTCATGTTAGCTGGAATAATAACTGTATATGTTATTCGTCATATCTTTGGAGCTGCGCTATGAAAAATGTACTTGCTTTCATTTTTGGTAGCTTATTTGCATTAGGCTTGTTGATTTCAGGGATGTCTAATCCTGAGAAAGTTTTGGGTTTCTTAGATATTTTTGGGCAATGGGATATCAGTTTAATGTTCGTGATGATGGGCGCAATCATTGTGGCAATTATTCCATTTCAAAAAGCGATTCGAAATCCGAAAACAATTTTTGGTGAAGAAATATCATTACCAATCAGTACTCAAATTGATAAAAAATTAATAGTTGGGTCGACTCTTTTTGGAGTTGGTTGGGGCATTGCCGGAATCTGTCCTGCACCTGCAATTACATTAATCGGATTAGGTTATTTTCAAGTATGGTATTTTATTATCGCGATGTTGTTCGGTATGTTTGTACATCGTTTATGGTCCGAACGATAGGCCGCATGATTTAATATGGCATCATTCATCAAGTCGCATCTAAGAGATGTGGCTTGATCATTAAAATTAGATAGAATTTTTTAGCCTCAAAAATTTATTGCGTAAAAGTATTACAAAAACCATTTTGTCTTTTTAAGAATAGCCATTGTCCTAAATTGGAAATTCAGCTTCTAAAGAATATTGAATCATAGTACCAACCAAAGATAAATTTGTGAGGTTGCTATATGAATGCTATTCATCAGATCGAAACTAATGCTTCAAAGTTTAAAGATAAAAAAAGAAAGTTATGGATGTTAGGTCTTGTTATTCCAAATATTGCAAATGCTGCGATGTTAGGTTACCAATTTGGACCGAAGCGTACCAAGAAGTTTTTTGCAGCCGCAGGACCAATTGCATTACATGGTCTGATTCCACTTATTGATAAATTTCTAGGTGAAGACTCGGAGAACCCTCCTGAGGAGGCAATAGCTGAATTAGAAGCTGACTCTTATTATGCAAAAATTCTGAATCTTTATATTCCATTACAATATATTGCAAATATTTATGGCAATTATATTGCCAGTCGGGATTCGACACCACTCTCTGATCGTATTTTGATTGGAACAACACTGGGTTTAGTGAATGGCGTCGCAATTAATACAGCACATGAGTTAAGTCATAAATCTGGAAAGTTACAACACTACTTATCGCATTTGTGTTTAGCGCCCACAGGTTACAATCACTTTCGCATCGAACATCCTTATGGGCATCATTTGCGTGTTGCAACACCAGAAGACCCAGCTTCATCACAATTTGGTGAGTCTTTTTGGAAGTTTTGGCCGAGAACAGTCAGTGGTAGTTTTAAATCAGCAATTGAAATTGAAACCAGACGGTTAGAGAGAAAAGGCTTATCTTTTTGGTCAATCCACAATGAACTGCTACAAGGTTGGGCAATGTCTGCTGCTTATCATGGATTAATGCTCAAAGTGTTTGGCAAAAATATTATTCCTACTCAGATCACGCAATCGCTCTATGGGATCACGCTATTTGAAGCGGTCAATTATATGGAGCATTATGGTTTAAAACGACAAAAGCTAGAAAATGGCCGTTATGAAAGAACCATGCCTGTCCATAGTTGGAATAATAACAGCTTATTCAGCAATATCTTGTTGTATCAATTACAGCGTCATTCAGATCATCATGCTTATCCAACACGTAGTTATCAGGCATTACGTCATTATGAAAATGTACCGCAATTGCCAGCAGGCTACACAAGCTTATTTTTACAAGTGTTTATACCCTCATATTGGTTTAGTATTATGGATAAGCAGGTGATTAATTATTACCAAGGGGATATTGATAAGATCAATGTCTATGAGCCAGCGAAAGAAGCCGTTTTGCAAAAATATAATCAATATTTTCAAGCTCAAGCAACAGAGGTGCTCTAAAACATGAAAAAATATCAATGTATCGTGTGTGGATGGATTTATGATCAATCTCTAGGTCTACCAGAAGATGGCATCAATGCAGGCACTGCGTGGGAAGATATTCCTGAGAGTTGGACTTGTCCAGACTGTGGGGTATCTAAAGCAGATTTTGAGATGGTTGAAATCTAAAGTAGAAAGAAGCGGCAAGAACAAAACCTTGCCGTTGATCTATAAAGAAATTACAAAAATGAATAATCAAATCCCGTATATCCCAGCAAGATATTATTTCAAGATACTTGATATATTAGAATCGAGAAATATCACGACTGAAGAAATATTATCTGAAATAAATATTGATCTAAAAAAATATTTAAGTTCACCTGACATGAAAATTAACCAAGAACAAGTCAGTAAATTCATTTCATTTTGTTTAAAATTTCCTCGTAATTATGATTTAGCATTTGAACTAGGACACTCTTTAAAAGTGAGTTCGCATAATTTGGTTGGCTACGCGATTCTAACCAGTGAAAACTTAGAACAAGCGCTGATTTATATTTCTAAATATTTTTCTTTGATTATCCCTAGTTTTAAACTTTCATATTTTTATCATACTGATCAGTCAATGGAATTGATTTGTGAACCTGTGATTCAAATAGATACCTTATCTCTGAACTTTCATCTGGAAGCTATTGCAGTCGCTTTGCATTGTACGATTTATGAATTGGTTGAGAATAGGTTATTGCCATATCATATTTTTATGTCAATCAATGAACCCTTACATGGCTATCGCTATGCACATCTAAGCAAAGTGAAATTTCATTTTAATACCTTGAAAAAGCCGAGTTTTCGAGTGCAATTGAGTGAAAAACTGATTAAACAAAAGCTACGTCTAGCTGATGAGGGAACGCGTAAAGCGATTGAACTAAAGTGTCAGGAACAAGTATATGAAATTAAGAATAATATTGATCTGGTCGTTTGGCTCAAACAACTATTTTTAAACTCCTCTGAAATTCCGAGCCTAGAAGACTGTGCAAAATTATTGAATATTTCAAGTAAAACACTGCAACGGAATTTAAAAGAGAAGGAGACCTCATATCAGGAATTAAAAAACACGGTCATTATTGATAAAGCCAAACAGATGCTGATTTCTTCTAATAAAAGTATGATTGAAATAGCTGAGGAGTTAGGTTACGCATCTGCTTCTAATTTTTCTCGATCATTTAAGTTTTTTGTCGGTATTGCGCCCACGATTTATCAAAAAAATATCAAAACTTATAACTGAGATTTCTATTTTAATTTTTCTATAAGTCTGTTTTTAAATGGTGCAACTTATATTGCACCATGTCTATATTGATAATATCTGAGAGAAGAATAATCTTAATTTTTAGGTGGTATAAACGACATTGCACGTTCTGCTAAGGCGGTAATGGTTAAACTAGGGTTCACGCCTAAATTTGCGCCTAGCATTGCACCATCAATGATGTACATATTTTTATAATTAAACACGCGATTTTGTGCATCGATCACACCTTCTTCAGCCGAAGTTGCCATTGCACAGCCACCCATGCAATGTGCGGTAAAGGGAATATTAAATAGTATTTCAGTTTTGGTTGTCATAGGATGCCCATTAAACATTTTGGCAACTTTTTCAGTAAAGGCATTTGCCTGTGGGATATAAACAGGTAAGGGCTGACCGTGTGAAGACAATGTTTTGCTAAAAGGCCACCACCAATTTCTTTTTAATTTCATTTGAATTGATGCATCAACCGTTTGCATGACTAAAAAGATGAGTGTCTGCTTTGCAAAGCCAAAAGGATTATTCATTTTCAAGAAGATTAGCGGATGGCAGATCAATGCCCATAACCATAACAAAATGCGTGAAAAACCTGGTTTTCCACCAACGAGGTGAGTTGTAAGCAAACTCATTCCATCCGAACCTCGTTGATAGCGAGTTGCTTCGATATGAGTATTATGATCCAGATAAATACTTGAACCAATCGCCACACCTTGACTCATATCGACATGCTGATCAAAGAAACGAACGCCTAAAATGGACTCAGCATTGGTACGTACTTGCGTACCTAATAGCTTGGAAATATTAGGTAAAGTTTTATTATCTTTGAGACGTAGCAACAATTCTTGTGTTCCAAGCGATGAAGCTGAAAAAATGACGTTTCTAACCCGCCAAACTCGCTTATTTCGATGTCCCCATTGAGTTGAATTAATCGTGGTCACGATATACCCATCACTTCCATCAACTTTATTGTTTAAAGGGCGAATATCAATGACCTTTGTTTCAGCAAAAACTTTCGCGCCTTGTTTTTCAGCAAAATATAAATAGTTTTTATCTAGGGTATTTTTAGCATTATGTTTACAGCCTGTCATACAGCCGCCACAAGCAGTACAGGTTGCGCGATCTGGACCTTTTCCATCGAAATAAGGATCGGGATAGGTTTTACCGCCTTGTTCACCTTGAGGAGGGAAGAAAGTTGCAACTCGTGTTGGCTTAAAGGTATGCCCAACACCGACAGCATCTCCCATTTTCTTGAGCATATGATCAGCAGGCCCAAATATTTTATTGTCCGTTACCCCCAACATTCTTTCTGCTTCAGCAAAATATTGGGGCATATCTTCTTTTAAGTGTGGGATTTTTCCCCAAGTACCTTCACTCCATACACTACTAGGAGGAACTAATAATGTATTGGCATAGGTGATGGAACCACCGCCAACGGCATTGCCACAGATAATTGCAACATGCCTAAAAATACGTAAATTAAAAAATCCAAAGAAATTTATAGCAGGGCGCCAAATCCATTTTGGGGTATTCCAATTGGTTTTAGGAAAATCTTTCGCTTCCCAACGTTTTCCCATTTCCATCACTGCGACAGAATATCCTTTTTCTGAAAGTCGATGTGCTGAGACACTTCCTCCAAATCCTGAACCAATAATGAGATAGTCAAAGTCATAATCATCTTTAATCATTTGGGAAAACTCCTATATTTCAGCGATTTAAAATCTATCTGTGAGTTTGAATAATGACCATTTTTAAAGACTTTTTTGAAAAATGGAGTCGTATTAAAAGTGAGATAGATGAAGAAGCTGAAAATTTCCATTGAATAGTTTTAAAAGTTCATGCTGATTTATTATTTTGTTGTTTGCATAGCAGGAAAAGACAATCAATATTCATAAAGCGACATAAAATATTTTAGTGAAATTCAAATAGCCTAAGTAAGTTTTGATAATTTTAAATAAAAAAAAGCAAACAAAGAAAAACAAAAAATCTAAAATAAGAATAAGCTAAGCTAAAACTACATTTCATTTTAGAACTTGTTGAAAATAAGATTATTCAATGACTATCATTTAGCAATTAAAGTTAATAGATTATTTATCTTAATTTAAATAATATTAAATAAATATCTGAAATATATTGCTTATTTTTTTATTTTATATAAGTCTTAATAAAAATACTGAGGACTATTAAATTGGCATATTTAACTAAAGCATTAATCCGACAAGATATCGCTGGGGATTTAAAGGAAGAGTGTAATGCACATTTGGATGCTTTGATTGCTCTCGCAGATGCAAAAGCTGAATATTACGCAGAAAAGATAAAAAGTGATTTACTTTCGGCTGGTTTTGGGACCGATAAAACGTTTCCTATATATTGCATACAATCATTCACTTATCACACTAAGGCTTATAAAGCTGAGGATATAAAATCTATTCGTAATGTCGTCAAAGACTCAATTAAAGGATTTATTCATGAGAGCAAGTCAGAAACGGTAACTACCATCCTATCGGGGTACGTAAAAACCTTATTCGAATCATATGGTCAAGCAGAACATAAAATTCAAAGAAATTTTGTAATTTTGGAAGGTGTTTCAATCATTCGATTAGATTTTGTAGGCTGGTCTCGTGTGGTGAGTCCATCATTAATACAAACTAAATGCGAAAAGATTGGTACGTTTGTTCTCTATAGATCTATAGTTGATATGAGCAAAGTATCGTTAAATGACTTCATTTCTGTATATCAAGAAACAATTAGGGCTGAGAATGAAGGTATTAGCGATAAAGAGATAATCCAAAAATGCAAAGAGTTGTACTCTGCCTTTAATTCTTCAAATAAACCTAGAAATTTGTATACGTCTGCGGTAGTTCCACCTATTGATGAAAATGAATCTTTAGAAACAACCAAAGGTTATGAAGATACTGAGGTTTTTAGGAAAAACCTAACATTACTCTAAATATAATACTTAAGATAGCATCGTAATTGTTAAATTGTGGAACAGATTACGGCAGATTAAATTAATCTAAAGTTTATCAAAAGTTAAAATTTACAAAGATAAAATGCTTTATTTATTAGATAAAGCTATGATAGGTTAAATGTGTCGAAATTATGATTGAGTTGAATTTAATGAACAGTTTGTTAAATAAAACAAATACGACCACCACAACCTCAAAAAAGGCTGTGTGGGATTTTTTATTAATTTGACTTAACTTAATAAGATAACCAAACCCAGTCAATAATGGCTGGGTTAATTTTTTCTCGGCTGATTATTGCATTTTTAAGAGAAAGAAAATGGATAAAGCAAGTTTTAAATCAAAGTCCGCTTTACTTGTAATTGATATGCAAAATGGTCTATTTAAGGGAAATCTGAGTCCGCACAACGCTCAACTCATCCTTTCAAACATCAATAGGCTTATTGAATATCAGCGCTTAAATGAAATGCCTATTATATTCATTCGCCATGTTGGCGAGAGAGGTACACCGTTAGATCCAGAATGTCTGAATACTCAATTAATTGATGATTTACAATTTGATCCGCTTAAAGATTTAGTCATTGAGAAGAAGTATCCAAGTTGTTTTAAAAATACTTTTTTAAAAGAATTATTAGACAAACTGTTTGTTGATGAAGTCTTAATTACAGGAATGAAAACAGAGTATTGTATTGACACAACTGTTAGAATAGCTTCTGAGTATGGCTATAAAGTCGTTTTAGCCTCTGATGCACACACTACATTTGATTCCGCACTTTTAAATGCTGGAGAAATGATCAGCTATCATAACCAAATATTAAATAATGTATTTGCTAAGGTGCAAACTTCAGAGGAATACATAACTTTAATTTGAACAAAAAATTAAATTGGGAAGCCCAGCCAATACAGTAGTTATTGGTGGTGCTTTTTACTTTGACCTATCAAACTGATCTTTATAATTTTATGGATTGTTAATAAAAAATGTATTTAATTTTTTAATTATAACTGCATTGACTTCAAATCTAGTTCTGTAAAGCAGTTTTCCTTCCTATCAAAACTCAATCAAAGAAAAGATATTGAGAATATTTTGCGGAAATTTTGTGAAGATTGTTTTTTGAGCACAAAAAGAGCTAAGGAGGAAACTTGAAAATTCTATAAAATAATGAAAAATTTGTACTCAATTTTAAAATTGGTTCTGTATATAAATGACTGATATAGAAATAGAAACTCACCCATTACAACCATTTTCACCACATAATGCCAAACTACTGATGTTAGGGAGTTTTCCACCACCACAGAGTCGATGGAAGATGGATTTTTACTATCCAAACTACCAAAATGATATGTGGCGTATATTTGGGCTCATTTTTTTCGAAGATAAAGATCACTTCTTAGATTTACCAAATAAGCGTTTTAAAGAACAACAAATTCGTGATTTTCTCACAGAGATTGGAATAGCAATATTCGATACTGCTTATCAAGTGAAACGACTGCAAGGCAATGCTTCTGATAAATTTTTAGAAATTGTTACGGCAACTGATTTATCACAATTGCTTGGGCAAATTCCGATGTGTCATACGATTATGACCACAGGAGATAAAGCAACTGATACTTTGATGCAGCATTTTCCTGAACAAATAAATAAACCAATGATTGGGCAATCAGTACAAGTGAATTATGGCAATCGTGAGCTGAATTTATACCGCTTACCATCATCTTCACGGGCATATCCGTTGGCATTAGACAAAAAAGCGGATGCTTATAAACAATTTTTTCAAGCGATTGGGTTGCTTTAAATATATAAAAAATAGGGGAATGACATGAATGATGTATCTAGTCCAATTGATTTAAGAAACTATGCAGATGCTTTGGAATGGCAAGAAACGGCGAATATAAAACGCCCATGGCGAAAAGATTTTTTTGATTATTATGTAGAGTTAATGAAAACTAATCGTTCTGATCCATGCCATATATTAGAATTAGGTTCTGGTCCAGGTTTTCTAGCTCAACATTTGTTGTCGCAATTAGATCATATCGAATATACGGCGTTTGATTTTTCTGAAGTGATGCATCAGCTCGCACAAGAAAAATTGAATAGCTCAGAACAATCACGAATAAAATATTTTGTTGGAAATTTTAAAGAACCTAATTGGCAAAATGCCTTAGATCGAAAATATGATTTTATTATCATCCATCAAGCCCTACATGAACTTCGTCATAAACAATATGCAGCTAATTTTCATAAGATCATCAGAACGTTGTTGAATCCTAATGGCATCTATCTAGTTTGTGATCATTTGTGCGCGCCCTATGCAATGCAAAATAATCAACTCTATATGAATAAACAAGAGCACTTGGATGCGTTTAGTCAGGCATCTTTTCAAGAGATCAAGATGCCATTGGAAATAGAAGGGCTATGTTTATTCGAAATGAGTTTAAATTAAATTAAAATTAAATTAAATTAAATGCTCCATCATTTTTGGATATTTAATCCAGCGGAATTCATTGATTTTGATGTCACGAACATGTGTAAACTCAGACCAGATAAGTTGACTTCCTTTTGTCCACTGTAATGGTTGAATACGGCGAGCTATAGCGATTCTTTCTTCTCTATTTGCTGGGCGTAAGTCTCCGATCTCTACATATAAGCGCACACCAGGATAATCTGTGAAGCTACCTTGAATGAGTGAGCTTAACCAAAACCACTTACTGCTATTGATTGCTTGAATACATGCTTTTGAGTTTTGACCTAAATTAGTACTTAATTTTTCTGTGAAAGTATCAAAAAAGTAACCTGTTTGATCTTCATTTAAAAAAACTGTGCCGATAGGTGTAATTGAAGGTTGACCAAATTGATCGACTGTTGCAATCGAGGAATGTAGGGAAGCCTTTTGTGCTGCTTTGAATACTTGTTGGATGTTTTTCCAATTTTTTTCTGAAATCATCTTTTTATCCTTGTTATTGTTTATTCATATAATAATTAGCATATATACGCTTAAAGAAAATAGTCTTTAGTTGAGAATAACTTGTCAATTTAGTCAATCAGAATTGATCGATCAGTATCTTACATCATCCACTCAATTGGAAAATAGGAAACAAACTTGGTGCTAAATCTTTGAAAATTTGTACTTTCAGGATCATGGTAATGTTTTACGATTTCGCCATTTTGTTTATGTTCATACCAAACGATATTGCCATTTGAGTCAAGTTTAAGTTGATAAGCAACTTGAAGTAAGTGTTGATCAAGTAATGCTGTAATTTGATTTTGTAGCTGATCAGATTCAACCACTAAACCGACTTCGGTGTTTAAGTAAGCTGATCTTGGGTCAAAATTAAATGAACCAATAAAAACCTTACCATCTACATCAAAAAACTTGGCATGTAAACTCGAACGATTTTTACCTTTTACAGGAATCACACTACCAGTCGCGATTTCGTACCATGTTCGCTTTGTTCGTTCAATATTGGGTTTAAATTCGTAAAGTTGAACTCCGTTTTGCAAGAGTGGTTTACGATATTTACTATAAAACGAATGAACAACGGCCACATCATTCGCAACTAAACTATTGGTTAGTACACGAACTTTAATTCCATTCTTCGAAAGTTGGCTTAAATATTCTGTTCCACGTTGGGTCGGAACAAAATAAGCAGAAACCAGTTCCATATGCTGTTCGGGTTTACCTAAGATTTTGAGCATTTGAAATGAAATCAGTTCTTGATCTTTTGCCTGACCTAAAATTTTATTGGGATGATCGGCAACAAAATGTGCCTTAGCCCATTGAATAGGATAATGTTGAAGCCGTTCTTTTAAAAAGTCCTGTGCAGATTCAAGTTTATTTTCTGTCCAAGTATTGGTCTGATCAAGTTGTTCAAATTTTTGTCTAAGTTGCTCAAGCTGTTGAGGTTGCCCAGTACCGATCAATTGTGTGGTTGAATAACTTAAATCATTCTCCCAAAATTCTTTAAAACTTTGTTCTGCATGATCAACCGCACTGCCATAGAATAAAATATCCATATCACTAAATTGAAAATAATTACTGGCTTCAAAGTACTCACTACTGATATTGCGTCCACCTGTAATGGCAATTCCATCATCGGCGATCAGGAGTTTATTGTGCATACGATGATTAATTTTGTTTAGTCTGAATAAATAATCTATCACTCTAAGATGTCTAAATTTATAGGGATTAAAAATCCTAATTTCAAAGTTTGGATGCTGTGAGAGTGCCCTCAAAGTTTTATCTAGTTTTATTCCATTCTGATCATCAATGAGTAATCGAATTTTTACTCCTCTGTCAGCAGCATCTAATAGTTCATGCAGCATAAGATTGCCAATCGCATCATCTTTCCAAATATAATATTGTAAATCAATTTGATATTTAGCATTTCGAATCAAGTGGATACGAGAAGCAATGCTGAGAAAAGCATCATCAAGCGCTAAAAAGGCAGTCAAACCCTGTTTAATATTGAGGTCAGCTTGAGGATCATTCATCCACTTTGTTTTCACTGGCAAAGCATCGCTCCGTTTAGGATTTTGATTAGGCGGCAAAGCACAGGCACTTAAACTCAATACCATAACAATCGATATCGTTTTAAGGTGGTATAGATTCTTTATCATTTTTATCGTGAAATGTTGTCTACTTATGTAAAGATAGCACTACATCTACTTGAAGATGTTGAATATCAGCATAAAATCAGTTAACTGTTACACAAACATAAAACATGACTATAAGGATGAAGGTATGAAATCTCGTGCAGCCGTTGCTTTTGCCGCAGGTGAACCATTACAGATCGTAGAGCTTGATGTTGAACCACCAAAAGCTGGTGAAGTCCTGATTAAAATTACCCATACAGGTGTATGCCATACAGACGCATTTACTTTATCTGGTGATGATCCTGAAGGTGTTTTCCCCTCAGTTCTTGGACATGAAGGGGCTGGTATCGTTGTTCAAGTAGGTGAAGGCGTTACCAGTGTTGCAGTGGGTGATCATGTGATCCCGCTATATACTGCAGAATGTAAAGAATGTTTATTTTGTAAATCGGGTAAAACCAATTTGTGTGTTGCAGTTCGTGCAACTCAGGGCAAAGGCGTAATGCCAGATGGTACAACGCGCTTCTCTTATAATGGTCAACCTGTTTATCACTACATGGGCTGTTCAACTTTTAGTGAATATACCGTTGTTGCTGAAGTATCTTTAGCAAAAATCAATCCCGAAGCAAATCCTGAACAAGTCTGTTTGCTTGGTTGTGGTGTAACGACTGGTATTGGTGCAGTACATAACACTGCTAAAGTTCAAGAAGGTGATAGTGTTGCGGTATTTGGTTTGGGGGGGATTGGTCTTGCCGTTGTGCAAGGCGCACGCCAAGCTAAAGCTGGACGTATTATTGTGATTGATACCAATCCTGAAAAATTTGAATTGGCCAAACAATTTGGTGCAACTGACTTTTTAAATCCAAAAGATTATGAGCAACCGATTCAGCAAGTAATTGTTGAAATGACAGGTTGGGGTGTAGACCATTCTTTTGAATGTATTGGAAATACCAATGTCATGCGCTCAGCATTAGAATGTGCTCATCGTGGTTGGGGACAATCAGTGATTATTGGCGTTGCTGGTGCAGGACAGGAAATTTCAACTCGCCCATTCCAATTGGTGACAGGTCGTAAATGGATGGGAACTGCTTTTGGTGGGGTAAAAGGGCGTTCACAATTACCAAAAATGGTTGAAGATGCAATGAAAGGTGAAATTCAACTTGCGCCATTTGTGACTCATACCATGCCGCTAGAGGACATTAATGACGCTTTTGATCTAATGCACGAAGGTAAGTCGATCCGTACAGTGATTCATTTTTAATTGTGAATGTTTAGATTTGATGATGTGTAGCGCATCATCAAATCTTTGAGTATAAGTTGATGTCCAAACCACGTTTAAAATTACATGTTCGAATCTTAGCTGAGGAGCAAATTGCTTTTGGTCCGGGTAAAGCTGAATTACTCGAAGCAATTCAACGTACAGGCTCAATTTCTCAAGCCGCAAAATCTATGAATATGAGTTATCGTCGAGCTTGGCAACTTGTAGATACCATGAATCAGTGCTTTCATTCTCATGTTGTTGAAACGCAAACTGGTGGTACGCATGGTGGCGGTGCATTAGTGACAGAACTAGGGCAAGTGGTCTTGAAAAAATATAGAGCAATGGAGCAACAAGCTATTCAAACTTTAGAATCAGAGTTTGAGGCGTTATCTAACTATCTAAAAATAAAGGAATAAATTATAAGAATGATAGATTGAATATGGATTTGTGCAAATTTTGATAAACAAAAAATGCTCTTTGTTAAATTATGGAGCATTTGCATTAAAACAAAGCCTTTTAAGCACCAAGATGAAAATTAGAAAAAATAGTATATCAATAAAATAATATAAATATATGATTTAAAAAATAAAATAAATTGGCATGGATTCTGCATTTTAAAATTCAAACTTGTATACAAGATGGGATTCATAAAATGCATGAAATAAAAACTTTAGGTTGGACAATTTCAGAGTGGCAAACAGCTTATTCAAAAAATGAAATCCAACTTAGTACTTTAAAAGATTTAGTTGCATCAATTGGTCCTCAAGATAATGCGTGGATTTCAATTGCGACGGTAGAACAGATTGAACAGCAAATTCAAGTTCTCGATGAATTAACTAAAGAAGCTGAAAGTTTAGAAAAACAATTTCCACTCTACGGTGTTCCATTCGCAGTAAAAGATAATATTGATGTTGCAGGGTTTGTAACTAGCGCAGCTTGTAAAGCTTTAACGACAGTTGCAGTACAAGATGCTGAAACAGTACGTTTGTTGAAGCAAGCGGGTGCAATCGTAATTGGCAAAACTAATCTTGATCAGTTTGCGACAGGTTTAGTGGGAACGCGTTCACCTTTTGGTATTGTTGCAAATACCTTTAATTCTGAATATATCAGTGGCGGTTCAAGTTCAGGTTCAGCAAGTGTGGTTGCTCGTGGATTTGTTCCATTTGCTTTAGGTACAGACACCGCAGGTTCAGGGCGTGTACCAGCAATTTTTAACAATATTGTTGGGCTAAAACCAACTAAAGGGCGGTTTTCAAATCGTGGTTTATTGCCTGCTTGTAAAAGTCTAGATTGTATTTCGATCTTTGCCTTAACCGTTGTAGATGCAGACTTGGTTGCAAATGTTTTAGAAGCATATGATCCGTTGGATAGTTATTCACGTAAGCATCCAAAGAATGTTCCAGCGCATTTCTCTAGCAAATTAAAATTTGCCATTCCAGAAAAGCTAAATTTCTTTGGTGATGAGCAATCAGAAAAAGTATTCCAGCAAACAATCCAATTACTTGAGTCATTAAACGCTGAGATCACTAAAATTGATTTTTCAGATTTTGAGCAACTTGCAGCGCAACTATATCAAGGTTCATGGGTGGCAGAACGTACCGCAGCCGTTGACGATTTACTCAACAGCAATACTGAGGATTTTGATCCAACGGTATTAGAAATTATTAAAAACGGCGAAAAATATTCAGCGGTGGATGCTTACAATGCAGAATATTTAAAACAAGATTTAGCTCGAAAAATCCAACAAAAATTGGCTGACTTTGATGCCTTAATTGTTCCAACCGCACCCACAATTTATACCATTGAGCAGCTTCAACAAAATCCGATTGAATATAACGCTCATTTGGGAACATATACCAATTTTACTAATTTAGCCGATCTGAGTGCTTTGGCATTGCCAGCAGGATTTAGAGCAGATCATTTACCATTTGGTATCACTTTAATTGCGCCAGCTTGGCATGATGCAGCATTGGTTCATTTTGGTAAAGCTTGGCAAAACTATCTTGCACTGAAATTAGGGGCATTGGATAAAACGCTACCTTTAAGTTCTGCTGTGCCTATTTCGCAACATCATATTCGCGTTGCAGTCGTTGGTGCTCATCTAACTGGTATGCCGTTGAATTTTCAGCTTACCACACGTGATGCCGTGCATATCGAAACCACCAAAACCTCTAAAAATTATGCACTTTATGCATTGAACGGTACTGTTCCACCTAAACCCGGCTTAGCACGTCAGCAAGATGGTCAAAGCATTATTGTAGAACTTTGGGATGTCCCAACTGCTCGATTTGGTGAATTTGTGGCTGAAATTCCGACACCTTTAGGCATGGGTAATGTCGAACTAGAAGATGGGCGTTGGGTGAAAGGTTTTATCTGTGAGCCTTATGGCATAGATGATGCAGAGAATATTAGTCATTTTGGTGGATGGAGAGCCTATATTCAGCATCGTAACAGCCAAGCAGCAAACACAGCGAATTAATTGGGGGAAATCATCATGTTTAAAACTGTACTTATTGCAAACCGTGGTGAAATTGCTGTTCGAGCGATTCGCACACTTAAAAAATTAGGCGTAACCAGTGTTGCTGTGTATTCGGATAGTGATCGTTATGCGCAACATGTTGAAGATGCTGATATTGCAATTGCATTAGAAGGTTTAAAACCAGCCGATACTTATTTGAGTATCGAAAAATTAATTCAGGCAGCTAAACAAACTGGCGCAGAGGCAATCTTTCCGGGGTATGGCTTTCTTTCTGAAAGTGCCGATTTTGCTCGTGCTTGCGAAGAAAATAATATTGCTTTTATGGGGCCAACGGCAGAGCAAATTCTAGAATTTGGTTTAAAACACCGTGCTCGTGAATTAGCTGCTGCTGCCAATGTGCCGATGACACCAGGAACAGGGTTGTTGGATAGCTTAGAAGAAGCACTGACTGCCGCAGATCGTATTGGCTATCCAATTATGCTGAAAAGCACCGCTGGTGGTGGTGGTATTGGTTTGACCCGTTGTGATACGCCACAAGCGTTAACCGATGCATATGAAAGTGTAAAACGTTTGGGCGAACAATTCTTTAAGGATGCAGGTGTATTTATTGAATGCTTTATTGATAAAGCACGTCATGTTGAAGTGCAAATTTTTGGTGATGGAAAGGGACAAGTCGTTGCCTTTGGTGAGCGTGATTGCTCTTTGCAACGTCGTAACCAGAAAGTGGTAGAGGAAACGCCTGCGGCAAATTTACCTGAAGCGACACGAAAAAAACTACATCAAGCAGCGGTAGAACTGGGTAAATCCGTTAATTATCGTAGTGCAGGAACAGTAGAGTTTATTTACGATGCCAATCGAGATGAGTTTTATTTTTTAGAAGTGAATACACGCTTACAGGTTGAGCATCCAGTCACTGAGATGGTTACAGGTTTAGACTTAATTGAATGTATGCTCAAAGTGGCTGCGGGTGATGAACTTGATTGGGCATATCTCAGCAATATTCAGCCTAAAGGTGCAGCGATTGAGGTTCGTGTTTATGCCGAAGATCCTGTAAAAAATTTCCAACCAAGTCCCGGTGTGTTGACTGAAGTCACCTTTCCAGAGGGAGCACGTGTTGATACTTGGGTCAAAACGGGCACAGAGATTTCTCAATACTTTGACCCAATGATTGCCAAGATTATTGTGCATGCTGATGATCGTGCCAGTGCTATTGAAGAATTAAAGAATGTATTGGCTGAAACTCGATTGAATGGCATTAATACAAACTTGGATTACGCACGTGCCATCGTTTCAGATCAGCGCTTTGAGTCTATGCAAATTTGGACAAGAATGTTGGATGATTTCAATTACACGCCAAATGTAATTGAAGTAGTTCAAGCAGGAACGTTGAGTTCAATTCAAGATTATCCGGGTCGTACAGGCTATTGGGATATTGGTGTACCACCATCGGGTCCAATGGATGATTATGCATTTCAGCTTGCCAATCGTATAGTTGGAAATGATGCTAAAGCCGCAGGTTTCGAGTTTACCTTAGTTGGACCAACATTAAAGTTCCATACAGATACGATTATTGCTTTGGCGGGCGCAAGCTGTACTGCGTTGTTAGATGATCAGGAAATTGATTTTTGGAAACCTGTTGAAGTTAAAGCAGGACAAATTCTAAAAATCGGTCAAGTAGAATCAGGTTGCCGTACATATTTAGCGGTACGAAATGGTTTGGATGTTCCTGTTTATTTAGGCAGTCGTTCTACTTTTGTGCTTGGTAATTTTGGTGGTCATGCAGGTCGTACCTTACGTGTCGGTGACATGATTAAAATGGTTGATTCAGCATTTGCTAGTGCAGAATTGCCACTTGCACATGATGAACCTCAATCGTTATCGGCTGAATTGATTCCTGAATATAGTAATGAATGGGAAATTGCGGTGTTATATGGCCCGCACGGCGCACCAGATTTCTTTAAACCTGAATATGTGGAAGAGTTTTTTGCATCAGAGTGGACAGTTCACTTTAACTCAAATCGTTTAGGTGTGCGTTTATCAGGACCAACGCCAAGCTGGGCACGAGAAAATGGTGGTGAAGCTGGTTTACATCCATCAAATGTACATGACTGTGAATATGCGATCGGTGCAATTAACTTCACAGGCGATTTCCCTGTGATTTTGGCAAAAGATGGTCCAAGTTTAGGCGGTTTCGTTTGTCCTGTGACGATTGCCAAAGCAGAACTTTGGAAAGTGGGACAACTTAAAGCCGATGATAAAATTCGCTTTTATCCTATTAGTGTTGAACAAGCCAATGAACTTGAACGTCAGCAAATTGAAAATATCCAAAATTTTGCGGAAGCAAACAAAATTGTAGAAACAATTGAGCCAATTCAAGAGGTTGTCAGTACGATTTTGGCACAACGTGAACCAACTGAATTGTCGCCAAAAACAGTGTATCGCCAAGCAGGTGATAGTTATATTCTCTTAGAATACGGCGAAAATGTTTTAGATTTAGCTTTACGTTTACGAGTGCATCAACTTATTCAAATGATTCGTGATGCAAAAATTGCAGGCGTATTGGAACTGTCACCGGGTGTTCGTTCACTACAGATTAAATACGATGGCTTAGTAATTCCACAATCACAATTGATTGCTCAATTACTTCAACTCGAAAAAGAGATGGGTGATTTGAGCCAATTAAAAATCCCATCTCGTATCGTACATTTGCCGATGGCATTTGAAGACAGTGCGACTTTAGGAGCTGTAGAACGCTATCAAGAAAGTGTTTGCTCTAAAGCACCGTGGTTGCCAAATAACGTTGATTTTATCCAACGCATTAATGGCTTGGCAGATCGAAATGAAGTTAAAGATATTATTTTTGATGCGAACTATTTAATTCTTGGCTTGGGTGATGTGTATTTAACAGCACCTTGTGCCGTACCGATTGACCCACGCCATCGTTTACTCAGTTCTAAATATAATCCAGCTCGTACCTTTACCGCAGAGGGAACGGTTGGGATTGGTGGTATGTACATGTGTATCTACGGCATGGATTCACCAGGCGGATATCAATTGATTGGGCGTACTCTGCCAATTTGGAATAAGTTTAAGAAAAACAAACAATTTGGTGATAAACAATGGTTCTTACAATTCTTCGATCAAATTAAATATTTTGAGGTTACAGAAGAAGAACTCAATCAATGGCGTGCTGACTTTGAAAATGGTCGTGCTGAGATCAAGATTGAGGAAACTGAATTCGATTATGCGGATTATGTAAAATTTTTAGAGAATGAAGCTGAAAGTATTGCCGAGTTTAAAGCTAAGCAACAACAAGCATTCACAACTGAAGTGGATCGCTGGAAAGAGGAGTTTGCAGCTCAACCTGAAGAACAGATTCAAGAAAATAACCATGCTGATTACAGTCATTTAGCATCATTAAATGCATCGATGACAGGTAATATCTGGAAAATTTTTGTTGAACATGGTCAAGAGGTTAAAAAAGGTGAAACTGTTGCTATTATTGAAGCAATGAAAATGGAACTTCCTGTTTATGCAGAAGAAGATGGCATTGTAAAAGCCATTATTTGTAGAGCAGGGCAAACCGTACATAGTGGTGAACCACTGGTTTATATGGAATAAGGCAAGGTTGCATGAAAGAAACCAAAATAAAAACAACAAAAAGCTCAGACAATTTGTCTGAGCTGGTTTACCAACGCATCAAGAATGATATCTTTGATTTCAAAATGATGCCAGGTGAACGTTTCACTGAATCTGAAGTTGCAAAAGCTTATGATGTAAGTCGCACCCCAATCCGACAAGCACTATATCGTTTGCAACAAGAGGGTTATGTTGATGTGAGTTTTCGTAGCGGTTGGCAAATCCGACCGCTCAATTTTCGGTATTATGAAGAACTTTATGATGTGCGGATCGTATTAGAAAAAGATTCGATTCGTAAACTTTGTCAGATGGATCATCAAAACTCGGTTGAATTATCTGTATTAAAGGATTTATGGTTGATTGAACCTCATCAATATCTAAAAGACATTAAACAATTGTCACAACAAGATGAGGATTTCCATTGCGCTTTAGTTCGTGCCTCTGGAAATAATGAAATGGCGAGAATTCATCGTGATTTGAGTGAACGAATTCGTATTATCCGTCGTTTAGACTTCTCAAAAGATTATCGCGTTGAAGCGACTTATCAGGAGCATCAGAAAATACTGGGTTATATTTTTAATCGTAAAGTAGATGAAGCCATACAGGCGATTGAAGCGCATATTATGCAAAGTCGTGATGAAGTGAAAAAAATTACTTTACAGATGTTGGATTCGAGTCAGTTTTATTAGACTATATTATTTATCTACTATCAATTAACAAATAAGGAAGTTGGGATCAACTTTGATGGAAAAATATATTATTAACTCACCCGATGATTTTAATGATTATGACTGGGAATATGAAGCAAAAGGGTGTTTGCAAGTTGAAGTTACATTTTTAAAGGACTCTTATACTTTTAACTTTTATGATATACGAAGAATTTATAGTATTGAGAGTAACAACTATTTTGGAGACCATTGTTTTTATGATAAAAACCTCGTTTTTTTATCAAATATAAATTTTAATAATATTAAATATTTTTTGGATAAAGTTTTGAAAAATAATGAATTATCCTATTTTATTAAAAATTAATTGATCAGAATCGAAATGAAAAACTAAACATGCATGAAGAATTAAAGAGTTGAAATGGAAGAATTATCAAAAGAAAGCTTGGATGAAATTTTGGAACGTTGTTTAAATGCAACCTATGGGACATGGATTTCTTATGTAGAAGGTCGAGACCATGAATCGGGATCTAGTTTTATTATGACAAATGGAGATGATATTGAATTAATTGGTGCAACGGTTGCTGACCAAGATTTTATTGCACATGCAAAACAAGATATTCCAAAATTAGTGTCAGAAATCTTCAGACTCAGATCAATTCTTGGTTTAGATGACAAACCTAATAACTTATAAAAATTTAATTAGTATTTTTACTAAGATATTGGAATCATAATATAGACATTAAAAACTCTCTTTTCTATGCCTAATCCTGCATAAAACTAACATCTTTCCTGAATTTTCTATTTAATAATAAAGATCACATTTCAAATCATCAGATGACACATGATGAATAACCAAATACTTAGCTCACTGTTTTTAAAACTTGTTGCTAAAGAAGGCTTCTATGCTACCGCGATAGATGGCATCACTTTGATGCGTGTAGATCACAACAGACCACCATTAGCCGTATTGCAAGAACCGACCTTAGTTTTTGTTTTACAAGGCAGTAAACGTGGTTATATCGGAACTGAAACCTATGCATTTCAGCAAGGTGAATGCCTTATCGTCTCTGTGTCTATGCCATTTGATTGTGATACGGTAGCGAGTCCTGAATTGCCTATGATTGCGATGAGCATGAAACTAGAGGCAGATACGGTAAATGAGTTATTAGCAAAAACATATTTTGAAAATGATAAATTTAAACCACTCACTACGGGCATGAGTGTAATTCAATATGATCAAACCATTTCGAATGTATTGATACGACTATTAAAAACTTTAGGTTCAGAACAAGACAGCTTGATTTTAGGTGAACAAATTAAACGAGAGTTATTGTATCGAGTGATTCAACATTCGGGTGCAGATGCTTTAAAAGGATTAGTGGCTCAAGGAAACTTACGACCAATTTATAAAATTTGTGAATATATTCAACATCATTATACAGAAAAAATAACAGTGGAAATACTTGCTGAACAAGCCAATATGAGTATTTCCGCATTTCATAAAGCATTCAAACAAGTCACATTACATTCACCGTTGCAGTACTTAAAAGTTACGCGGTTGCATAAGGCAAAACAAATGTTGCAAAACGAAAACCAAAGCGTTGCTCAAGCAGCTTATGCTGTTGGTTATCAAAGCTCATCTCAATTTAGTCGAGAGTTTAAAAAACAGTTTGGTTTTTCTCCTAATCAGACTGAAGTAAATGTAGAGAAGGAATGAGTAAGTCATGAATCAAAATAGTAGAGAACAAATGAAATATATCGAAATTACTGAAGCTGGCGGTCCTGAAGTTCTAAAAGTTGTACAAGGTAAGAAACCTGAGATTAAAGAAAATGAAGTATTGATTGAAGTCTATGCCACTGGGATTAATCGCCCTGATATTTTGCAACGACAGGGGCTTTATCCGATGCCGAAAGGCGTAACGCAGATTCCAGGATTAGAAGTTGCTGGGATCATTTCGCAAATCGGTTCAAAAGTAGAAAAATTTAAAGTCGGTGATAAAGTCTGCGCGCTGACCAATGGTGGAGGATATGCAGAATACTGTGCTGTCCCAGCAAATCAAACTTTAGCGATTCCAAAAAATCTGAGCTTTGTTGAAGCAGCAGCTATTCCAGAAACTTATTTCACCGTATGGGCAAATCTATTTCAGATCGGACAATTGAAAAAGAACGAAACTGTTTTGATTCACGGAGGAGCGAGTGGAATTGGCTCTACAGCGTTGAGTTTATGTCATGCCATGGGGATTCAAACTTTTTCCACGGTGGGCAGTGACGAGAAAGCTGAAAAATTAAGCTCTATTTCGACAGTTATTAATTATAAGAAGCAAGATTTTGAACAAGAAATTTTGTCACGTACAGATCAGCAAGGCGTTGATGTGATCTTGGATATTATTGGCGCTGCTTACTTTAATCAAAATCTAAGACTGTTAAAAAGAGATGGGCGACTGGTAATTATCGGGTTTATGGGCGGTCGAAAAGTAGATGGTTTTGATATTCAAGAACTCATGCTAAAACGCGCTGTGGTGACTGGCTCAACGATGCGTGCACGAACCAATGATGAAAAAGCAAACATTACCCAAGAATTGGAACAGTTTGTTTGGCCATTAATCGAAACAGATCAATGCAAACCAATTATTTATAAGACTTTTGCATTTGAAGAAGTTGTAGAAGCACACCAATGCCTTGAAAGCAGCGAACATGTTGGAAAAGTGGTACTCGAAATTAAATCGTAATTTTGCCTAATCGTATTCATTCTATGCCTATTTATACATCAAGCTTGAGAATGATCACCTAGAAAAGCAATATGTAAATCAAACATATCCTACGAGGAATTTGAAGATGACAACAAATATAGATGATCGCAACCCAACCCCAGATTTAGCAGAAGATAATGCTTTTTTTCCATCACCTTATTCTTTAAGTCAGTATACAGCTCCTAAAACTGACTATGACGGAACTACGTATCCGAATCCCTATCAAGGTGATAAAAAGATTCTTATGATTGCTACGGATGAACGCTATATCTTGATGCAAAATGAGAAATTCTTTTCTACAGGAAATCATCCCGTAGAAATGTTGTTACCGATGTTCCATTTGGACAATGCTGGTTTTGCCTTTGATGTTGCAACACTCTCAGGTAATCCAGTTAAACTTGAAATGTGGGCAATGCCAAAAGAAGAACAAGTGGTTTTAGATACGTATCATAAGTATGAAAAACAACTGAAATCTCCACTTAAATTGGCTGAGATTTTAGAGCAAGCTTTAAGTGCTGATTCACCATATGCTGGTATTTTCATTCCTGGTGGTCACGGTGTTTTGGCTAAAATCCCTGAAAGTAAAGAAGTTAAGGCTTTATTAAAATGGGCAGTAGATCATGACAAATATGTGATTACCTTATGTCATGGTCCAGCTTCTTTATTGGCAGCCGCAGTTGATGAAAGTCCAAATGATTATATTTTTAAAGGCTATCAAGTCTGTGTTTTTCCAGATTCATTAGATAAAGGTGCCAATATTGATATTGGATATATGCCAGGACAATTGCCGTGGCTCGTCGGTGAAAATTTAGAAAAACTTGGTGTAGAAATCTTAAATAAAGGAATTACTGGGCAAGTACACCAAGATCGAAAACTATTAACGGGTGATAGTCCATTAGCCTCTAATAATTTGGGGAAACTTGCCGCTGAAACTTTATTGGCTGATCCAAACCTTAACGCATAATCTGTTTTATGAGTTTAAAGCCCAATTCAATATTGGGCTTTTTCTTTAGCAAAATTTAAAATTTGTAAGCTAGCTGACAAGTTTTAAATTTTGATTATGTTAAGAAAGTGGTAGTTGAAATGAGATGTTTAAGGATCATCGATGAAAATATGTGTTTATGGTGCAGGCAGTATTGGATGCTATCTTGGAGGTAGGTTGGTTGCTGCTGGCTATGACATAGATTTTATTGTCCGTCCTAAAATTCAACAGCAACTCCAAACATACGGTTTAACCGTTTCAGATTACAACGGATTTAAGCAAAACATTGCTGCAAACCAACTTCAAATGACGATTGATCCAAATGCAGTTACTCATGCAGATATTATCTTGGTTTGTGTAAAATCAGCATCTACTGAACAAGTTGCTTTTGAATTAAAAGATATTTTAAAGAAAAAGACCATTATTATCAGTTTTCAAAATGGCTTAAGCAATGTGGGGATTTTAAAACAAATTCTCACTGAGCACACTATCCTTGAAGGTATGGTACCTTTTAATGTAGCAGCTTTAGGAAATGGTATATTTCATCAAGGAACAGATGGGGCTTTGTATGTCAAAAGCCATACCCAATTAGATGAATTTGTGCATGCATTTAAAAAAGCAAAGCTAGAAATTCAGCTAGAGCAGGATATGCAAGCTGTGCAATGGGCAAAATTATTATTGAACTTAAATAATTCAATCAATGCACTCTCACAGCTTCCGTTAAAGCAACAATTATCTATTCGAGAATATCGTCATTGTTTAGCACTTGCTCAATTAGAAGCTTTGAGTTTATTAAAAATCGCTAAAATTAAACCAGCAAAATTGACCCCAATTCCTGCACAATTTATTCCTAAAATTTTAAAGTTACCCAATGCTGTTTTTAAGATTATCAGTAAAAAAATGCTCGCTATAGATCCACTTGCACGTTCTTCGATGGCAGATGATTTAATGGCTGGTAGAAAAACTGAGATCGATTGGATCAACGGTGAGATTGTGAATTTAGCGAAACATTTGAATCTGAATGCACCAATTAATCAAAAACTAATTCAATTGGTTAAACGAGCAGAACTACGATCTGAACCAAAAGCATGGTCTGGATTTGAACTGAAAGCTCGATTAGAGCAAGTCAGTAAAATGAGACCACAAAAAAGCGTATAGTGATATACGCTTTTGTTTTATATAAATTAATAGTTATTAATAATTTATATATTTTTTATTTTTCAAATCGAGTAATCAACGTACCAAAAATAGTCGCGAAAATATACATAAAAATTGAATACACAGCAGCAGGCATCGCGATGGTGGTACTTGCCATAATGGTAAGTGCAATCGTCATGGCTAAAGTACTATTGTGAATCCCGATTTCAAATGCACACGCACGTGCTTGATATGAATTAATACCAAATATACGCGGAACGAAATAACCAACCATTAAGCTGATTGCACAGAATAATGCAGTTGCCAGACCAATTTGACCAATATATTCAACCAAATTGCTTCGCTCTTTAATGATTGCACCTAGAATAATAATCAGCAGAAACACGACTGCAAAAATACGCACTGGACGATTTAGTTTTTCAGCAAGGTGAGGTGCATAGTGACGAATAAGCATGCCAATACACACAGGCACTAAAATAATTAAGAAAACCTGTAAAACTTTCGTGAATTGTAGACCGACTTGTTGGCCTTCATTCATAAAATGTAAAATTGAAAAGTTCACAATAAAGGGAAGAAAGACCGCTGCGACAATTGCGTTGATAGCAGTTAAAGTAATATTGAGCGCAATATCACCTTTATACAAATAACTAAATAAATTGGCAGTGGTACCGCCAGGTGATGCAGCTAATAACATCAAACCTACGGCTAAAAGTGGTGGTAATGCGAGTATCTTACAAATTAAGAACGCGATACCCACCAATAAAATGAGCTGACAGAATAAAGCGATCAAAACAGCTTTGGGATGTTTACTGACCCTTGCAAAGTCTTTAAGTGTTAATTCTAAGCCCATACCAGCCATAACAATCGCTAGAGCAATAGGTAAAAATATTGTGATCAATCCTGAATCCATAAACCGTTTTTCCTTTTGGTGATATTTTTTTGAAATTTGATATTTTTGATGTACTATGTGCGCCTAAGTTAAATATCAAAAATCTAAGTAAACTTAGGTTAAATCGAATAACTTATAAAAAAATAATTGTAATATTCCTATAAATTAAAGAATTACAACATATTTATTTGAATAATATTACATCCTCCTTGCCATCTTACTTTAGGTAATTTATATGCACAAAACTGTCATCTAAACGACAATTTAAGTAATTAAAATCAAAAAGCAAAACTATAAAGATTCAATTTTTGCTCATAGTTACATTTTTATAACCGGTAAATATTACAAATTTCTAGTTATAAACATAGGAAAAATTCATGAAGAAAAAGAGTTCTAAATCAATTTTTTAAAATGTATTTAAATTTATTTTTCCATTAAATATCAAAACCATAGTTTATATTTTTTGAATTTCATATAGATTTATAACTGTAAAAATAAAAGTATAGATCTTTACTTTTATCATATTTTTGAGGTAAATATGATTGACATAAAAACACTTGTTCACTGAAATCGTGGTCAATGACATTTTATTACTCTAAGAATGATAATTTACGCCAATTTTATATTTATAGCGATTTGTTTAGTTGTTCTAAACAAAAGCTATGAAAAATTACCCATATAGACTTGGGTTAAAATAAAAACCTTAAATTACAAGTACATGGATTTAAATATGGATGCCTTGGTTCAGGTGGAAACAGAGATTAATTTCCAAGAGCGTAAGAAAGTAACTTGGATTGTTTTTAGTTTACTCACGTTATGCCTGTTAATAGGAATAATGTATTACTTATTTGTATTTCGGTTTTATCAATCAACTGATAATGCTTATGTGCAAGCCGATGTAACATGGGTAATGCCAAAAGTTTCAGGTGAAGTACTTGAATTAATGATTAGCGATAATCAAATGGTAAAGAAAGGAGAGCCTTTAGCCATTTTAGATCATCGTGATTATCAAGCGCGTTATGAGCAAGCACGTTCAGTTGTCAATTTAAAAGAAGCGGCATTAGCTGTTCAGCAACAAAATGAAAGGTCAGCACGTTCAACCATTACCGAAGCGACGAGTGGTGTGCTTGCAGCGGAAGCAGATTTATCTCGCTTAAAAAAGGATTTTTCTCGTTACCAAGATTTATTAAAAGATGGTGTTATCACGCGACAAAATTTTGAAGGTATTCAATCTCAGTATTTGGCAGCACAAGCTCAATTAACGAAGGCTCAGGCAACAGTTCATTCAGCACAAGCACAACTAGGAAGTATGCAAGCAAGTAGGGCACAACTCTTAGCTGATATTCAAAGTGCTCATGCCTCGCTAAATCTTTATCAAATTGATTTAAATTCAGCAAAAGTTATAAGTCCTGTCTCTGGGAAAATAGGCAGTCTTTCGATTCAAAAAGGATCACGTGTTTCACCACAAACCCGTTTGATGGCGATTATTCCTGAAAATAGTTTATATGTTCAGGCGAATTTTAAAGAAACACAGATTGAAAAAATGCATATTGGTCAATCTGTTAAGCTTAAAGTTGATGCTTACCCAAGTTTAACTTATACCGGAAAAATAGAGAGCTTTTCTCCAGCATCTGGTGCAACTTTTTCTTTGATGCCACCAGATAACGCAACAGGTAATTTTAATAAAGTTGTTCAACGTATACCTGTACGTATTTCTATAGATCCGACATCCCATGCAGAGCTGATAAAGCCCGGAATGTCTGTTAGTGCCACCGTGGACTTAAGAACATAATAATAAAGTCTTAAAGGTATAAAAAATGAATAAGCATAATGACGCTGAATGGAAATTTGCGCCAAAAGTCGCGTGGATCATTTTTGTCGCAATGATCTTTGGTAATTTCATGGCGATTCTTGACATTCAAATTGTTGCCAGCTCGTTGAATGAAGTACAGGCAGGAATGGGTGCGAGTCGCTATGAAGTGACATGGGTACAAACCGTTTATTTAATTGCAGAAATTATTGCGATTCCTATGTCCAGCATTGTCTCTCGCATTTTATCAACTCGTATTTATTACACACTCTGTGCAATTGGTTTCACCATTAGTTCGCTACTGTGTGCATTGGCTTGGAACTTAGAGAGCTTATTGGTTTTTAGAGCGATACAAGGTTTTATGGGCGGTGGCATGATTCCGACCTCAATGACTGCCTTATTTTTACTTTTTCCTGAAGTTAAACGTTCACTCCCATTGGTTGTATTTGGAATGGTGAGTACTTTGGGTCCCGCAATCGGTCCAACAATTGGGGGTTGGTTAACCAATAATTTTTCGTGGCATTGGATGTTTCTGATTAATATCATCCCAGGGATTATTATTGCCACAATTATTTTTTCAGGCCCAAATATTGATAAACCGAATCATGCTTTGATTAAAACGATGGATTGGTTCGCTTTAATTGGTATGGCGATGTTTTTAGGTGGTTTGGAATATTTCCTTGATGAAGGTGCACGTCATGACTGGTTTGTGGATATGGGAGTTAGAATTGCATTTGTTGTATGTATCACAGGTGGTTTTATCTTCTTCTCACGCAGTTTTACACAGCCAAAACCACTATTAGATTTAAGTGTATTTAAAAATAAAAACTTCACATTAAGCTCGATTATTACTTTTGTCATTGGAATGGCATTATATGGTTTAGGTTACATGATTCCTGTTTTTCTTGGGCAAGTAAGAGAGATGAATAGTAGCCAGATTGGTCATATTATGATGGTTACGGGTATTGTGATGTTTTTCTTTGCACCATTATTGGCATGGTTAATCCCAAATTTTGATACACGTAAAACAGTTTTTGTTGGAATGATTTTAGCTGGCTTTGGTGTTTGGTTAAATTCACATTTAAGTATTCAGAGTGATTACGACTTTATGTTTTGGCCACAGGTTTATCGTGGTATTGGCTTAATGATCTGCTTAATTGTTGTATCTCATTTAGCGATGAGTACATTACCAATTTCTAAAGTTGCAGATGCAAGTGGTATTTATAATCTTATGCGTAATATTGGTGGTGCAGTTGGATTAGCATTAATCAACTCATCACTTGATTGGCTAACTGCATTACATGTCACCCAGCTAAATCAATATATGACACCACAAAATTGGTTATTTATAGAACGATTAGATCAACTTACCGCTAAATATCAAGATATTGGAGCAGATGCTCAGCAAATAGCATTGAGTGTTATTTATCGAGACATTCATTATCAAGCACTTACATCAAGTTTTAATGATTTATTACGCATCCTTGCAATCATTATGGTGATTACCGCATTTCTTACAATTTTTATGGACAGGGCAAAAAAAATGAATATATAGATGAATTAAGCTAGAGGGTAAAATCATTTTTTAATGATTTAAAAAATAAAAAGGAAAATATTCAGCATTTGATTCCTTAAAACAAAAATCTATATGAATTTTATATTTCTTAATGAGATAGAGATATTCATATTCAAAATTTAATGGACTGACTTATGATTAATACAACGGCAAAAATTATTTCAATTTTGAATAATAAGGAAACAACTTATGGTCAATATATTGAAATGGAGAAAATTGATCTTGATAGACTAAAAGCGATGTACTCAATATATGAGCAATATTATGAGAACACTCAGTTTGAAATATTTGTAAATGATTTCAAAAAGAAAAGTGGCGCAATGCTGATTTTTAACTCTAAAACAGATGAAGTGGTTGGATTTTCTACAGTTGCTGTTCAACATTTTTATTTAAATGGTAAAGACTATACCGTTTTATTTAGTGGGGACACTGTAATTTTAAAAGAGTTTTGGGGAAACAGAACACTTCAGTCAACCATGTTGAAACTTATTATTAAACTCCGAGTTAAGTATCCATTCAATGAGTTTTACTGGTTGCTAATCTCGAAGGGTTATAAGACTTATTTATTATTGGCAAATAATTATTATGTTTATTATCCGCATGTTAATGGTGAAAATGAACATCTTTCGAATGTGATTGAGCATTATTGCGAAAACTTCTTTGGGGAGTATTACGATAAAGAGGTTGGATTATTAAACTTCGGCGATGATTATCAACCATTAAAAGGCGAAGTCGCACCAATTACCGAAGAAATGAGAATAACTAATCCTAAAATTGATTTTTTTGAAAGAAAAAATCCAACTTGGACGACAGGTACAGAATTACCGTGCATCGGTCGATTAGGTTGGAAAGACTTGGCTCGTTTCCCTGCGAGATTTATTACAAAGCCTGTAAGTAAAGGTAAACATGAAGCCATCAGGACTAACCGTAAAATAAGCAAGAGTATCTCAAAATGAAATATACAGAATGGCTTACTACGGGATCTCACTTTATTCTGAAGCGTTGGTGTAATTTGGCAGATCAACATTTTAGGAAAAATGCAATTGACTTAGAGACAGCTCAACGTCAAATATTGAACTCAATTTTGAAATCATCAAATCTTGCGCAAAAACAGAATATTTCAAGTTATGAGCAATTTATACAATATTTTTCTTCCTCACGTTATGCAGATTGGCGAGAGCAGATAAATCTATATCGTGATCAAAAATTATCACTTTCAAGCAGTAAACTGATTCGTTTTCAACCGACCAGTGGTTCAAGCGAACAAATTAAATTTATTCCTTATACCCAATTATTTTTAGATCAAATTGATCATGCAATCGCACCATGGTTAGCGAGTATGTATCGTAAATGTCCGCAATTACAGGGAGGTACACACTATTGGTCGGTTTCATGGTTACCTGAAAGTCAACGTGAAGTCTTAAAAGATAAAAATCTCAATGATGACAGTGCATTGTTAGGTATTGGCAAACGTATACTTTCTAAATTTACCCAAGCTGTTCCAAGTAATGTTGCCTTTGCTGCAAATGCTGATGATGCTTTATTTGCGACTTTATGCTATTTGGTCGCCAATCATAATTTGGCCATGATTTCTGTTTGGAGCCCAACATTTGCCTTGCAATTACTTGACCGTTTAGAAGCCATGCAAGATGAGATTGCTGAAGTTCTTGATAGTGGTTCATGGGGGGCACGCCAATCATATTTAGAACAAGTTAAAGCACCATTTAGTCCAAAAAGTGCAAAGCGTTTAATGAATGCTACACATGATCAGCAAATTGATTTTGAAAAATTATGGCCGAAATTGAGCTTGTTATCGAGCTGGGACACTGCTGGATCAAAAGATTGGGCTGAAAAACTACAACAGCGATTGCCATTTGTTCAGTTTGAAGGGAAAGGCCTTTGGGCTACAGAAGGTGTGGTCACTATTCCATATAATGGTCAGTATCCGTTGGCATATCAAAGCCATTTCTATGAATTTGAATACTTAGCGGGCGAAAATGAAGGGAAAATCATTCCGTCTTGGGAGCTCAAATTAGGTGATATTGTTAGCCCAATTATTACTTCAGGTAATGGATTACTACGATATTGTTTAGATGATTGCTTATTAGTCACAGGTTTCTTAGAACAGCTCCCTTGCTTTGAATTTCAAGGTCGTCGTTTTGGCGTGGATTTAGTCGGCGAAAAGCTTGCTCCAGAGACTGCACAACAGTTGTTATCTCATCTAAATGACACTGAATCTAAAGCAATTTCTCTGCTTGCTATAGATACACAGCAGCTCACAAAACCATTTTATTGTGTATTGTTTGAAGGAGATATTCATCACTCAGTTGATCATCAATATATTGATAATATTTTGCGTCAAAACTTCCATTACGAATTAGCGCGTAATCTAGGTCAACTTGATCAACCACAAATTCGTAAGGCAGATAATGGTTGGGCTGCTTATAAAAAATTGGTGATGTCTGATGGTTTAATTGAAGGAAATATCAAGCCAGAACCTTTAAAGAAAATTACTTTAAATAGTTTGGAACGGCTATGAATAAAGGAATAAATCAAATTAGACTTGAAAAAAGTAAATATCGATACTTAGTGTATTTAAGCCTGTGCTGCGCTGCCAGTTCAGTGAATGCGATGACTTTAGATGATGCGTTTTCTGCTAGTTTAATGCATGAAAGCCAATTAGAACTAAGTCGTTTAAGTGTTAATCAATCCACGGCAATACTTAATCAAGCAACTCAACGAGATGGACTCAAAGTCAATCTCGTTGGGCAATTGGATTATGAAAAAATAGAAACTCCGACCATGGTGATGTTCCCAACAGAAGGAAATCGTAAAGGTCGTAGTTTGCAACTTCAAATGGATTATCCAGTTTATACTTCTGGTCGACACCGTTTAGGTGTTGAAGTTGCGAAGAATCAGCTTTCAGCCCGCAATGAAGCGTTATCAGATCAACGATCAGAAACGATATTGAATACAGTGATGGTCTATACCGATGTACTCAAAAAGAAAGCGATTTTAGAGCTCAGAAAGAAAACCATGTCTAATTTGCAGCGTTCTTTGTATGAGTCTCAACGACGTTTTGATGTGGGCATGATCACACGCGCAGATTTGGCTCAAGTTTTGGCACAAGTCGCTCAGGGACAAGCAGATATTACTCAAGCACAATCCAATCTAACGATCAGTGAAGCGCAATTTTACCAAATCACAGGGTCAGCTCCTGATGGTTTGGTTGCAATCAATGAATTACCTAGCATTGCCAATAACGTCGATGAACTTTTATCAAAAACCAAAAATCATCCTGCTTTAATACAAGCCAAATTTGAAAAACAAGCTGCAGAAAAGCAATACGCTTTAACCAAAAGAGAACTTTGGCCGACAGTGATGCTCACCAGCAAATTAGGGGCTCAACATGAAGCAACCAATATCGGTTCTGAAAGTAATAATTATATGGTTGGTGTTCAGTTAAATGTACCGTTGTATGATGATGGACTCAATAGAGCAAATATTAATAAAGCTCAAGTCGATATTGAGCTTGCTAATCAGAAAATCAAAAGTCTGGAATTAGATTTGAATCAGCGTATCCGGACGACTTACGCACAACTTCAAACCATTCGTCAAAATAAAGATGCACTGCAAAATGCAATTGACGCAGCTTCAATCGCATTTGTTTATACGCGTAAAGAATTTGAACTGGGTACAAAAACAACATTTGATTTACTCAATACAGAACAGAAGTTATTGGATGTCCAAACTCAAAAAACGGTCAACCAACAAGATGAAGTTGTATTTGTATATCAATTACTAGATCAAATAGGAAGTTTGAATGATTTAGTGTCAACACCACATCATCAACAGGTTAATAATTAATGAACATGGATTTAGTACAACATCGCGACAATACCTTAATTACGCGAGAAGCTACACTTGAGGATGATCAAGGTTTAAGACAGCTTATCGCTGTTCCGATGACCACAAGGGGTGTTCAGATTAGCTTTCAACGTGAACCCAGTTATTTCAAAGCTTCTGACATTCTATACAGACATAAATTACATGTAGTTATTGAAGATAAAGAACAGCAGCGAAAAGTTGCATGTTATAGCAATGGTTATCGACCGTGTTATATCAATAGACAAATACAGAGTCTAAGATATGCCAGCGATCTACGTGTCGATCAAAACTATAGAGGAAAATCTTTGGTTAAGGCTTTAGGCGCTCATGTGAAAATCAGCATGTATGAGCCTAATTTTAGCCAAATGATTATTTTCAATGATAATCATGCAGCTCGAGCAGCAATGCAAACTGCGAAAACAGGTATGCCTGATTATTATGATGAAGGCTTTATCGAAACTTTAACGCTGACACATTTAGGAAACAAAAGAAAAATCAAAGCTTTCTTAAAGCGTATCACTCAAAATCCAGATGCATATCAAAACATTCAGTCTTGTGTCGCGCATGTAGAACACATTTCGGCAATGAATAACTTTATTGCCGAAATGTCGAATCATTATAATTTTATTCCTGCTTATAACTTCGAAGAATTAGCACAAGGCCATCCATACTTTTCAGGAATTAAACTTTCAGATTTTATCTTGTATTTTCAAGATAAAAAGCTCGTTGGCATGTTTGGTTTATGGGATCAGCATGGAATTAAGCAAACCAAAATTTTGGCTTACAGTCCAGTAATTCGTGCACTGCGACCTATTTATAATTTTTGTACATCTGTTACGAAAAGTATGTCTCTACCAAAATTAGGTGACTCAGTGAAATATCATGTATTACACACGTTACTATGTCACCCACAATCGCTTGTCTTACATCATCGTATGCTCGAAGATGCCTACAAACTATCAAGAAAAATAGGTATAGGTGTTATAAGTTTTACCTTATCTCATAAAGATCCACGCTATCAACTTAACTCATTCTATCAAGGTGAACGCCTAACAGGAATGCATGGTTTTATTAGTTTTGCTGGAGACCCTCGTGTAAATTTTGACAATAATTTGATTCCATACTTGGAAGTAGGGCGGATTTAATTGTTCATAAATAGGCTAGAAAAACAGACAAAAGTTATCAATTACATAAAATACTTCTATAATACCGCCCATTATGACTAGAGTCAGTTTTTTGTTCAGATGAATGAATGACTCTAGCTACTCTTTTTAAATCAATTTCTTATCCGCGATTCGGGTTATTGATCAATATTTGAAATTTTATGTGTCTGTGCTGACACATAAGAATATTTAGGTGCCAGCATGGAAATCAAGGTTAATTATCTCGACAATCTTCGACAAGAAGCCAAGTTCGATGATTTTACAGTTATCGCTGACCAACCCATTCGTTATAAAGGTGATGGTTCTGCACCGGGTCCATTTGACTACTTTTTAGCATCATCAGCATTATGTGCAGCTTATTTCGTTAAAGTATATTGTGCAGCTCGTGATATTCCGACAGATAATATTCGTTTGTCACAAAACAATATTGTTGATCCTGAAAACCGTTATAAACAAATTTTCAAAATTCAAGTTGAACTACCCGCTGATATTTCTGAAAAAGACCGTCAAGGCATCTTACGCTCTATTGATCGTTGTACCGTTAAAAAAGTAATTCAAACGGGTCCTGAGTTTATCATTGAAGAAGTTGAAAGTATTGATGCGGATGCACAAGCGCTGTTGATGCCAAGTCTGACTTCAGCAAGCAGCACTTATATCGCAGGGAAAGATTTACCACTAGAAGAAACCATTGCCAACATGTCTGGTATTTTGGCGAATCTAGGGATGAAAATCGAAATTGCATCTTGGCGTAATATTGTTCCAAATGTCTGGTCTTTACATATCCGTGATGCACAATCACCAATGTGCTTTACCAACGGAAAAGGTTCAACTAAAGAAAGTGCTTTGGCATCAGCTTTAGGTGAGTTCATTGAACGCTTGAACTGTAACTTTTTCTATAATGATCAGTTCTGGGGTGAAGAAATTGCCAATGCAGAATTTGTACATTATCCAGACGAAAAGTGGTTCAAACCGGGCCCGAAAGGTAAATTACCAAAAGAAATTTTGGATGAATATTGCCTTGAAATTTATAACCCAGATAATGAATTACTAGGTACGCATTTATATGATACCAACTCAGGAAATACAGAGCGGGGTATTTGTTCGTTGCCATTTGTGCGTCAGTCAGATCAGGAAGTTGTGTATTTTCCATCGAATCTGATTGAGAATTTGTACCTGAGTAATGGAATGAGTGCAGGTAATACTTTAGCCGAAGCACAAGTTCAATGTTTATCTGAGATTTTTGAGCGTGCTGTCAAACGTGAAATTTTAGAAGGTGAAATTGCTTTACCTGATGTACCTCAAGAAGTATTAGCAAAATACCCAAGTATTGTGGCGGGCATCCAAGGTTTAGAAGAACAAGGTTTTCCTGTTTTAGTGAAAGATGCTTCATTGGGCGGTGATTTCCCAGTGATGTGTGTGACACTGATGAACCCACGCACGGGAGGTGTTTTTGCCTCATTTGGCGCACATCCAAGCTTTGAAATTGCGTTGGAACGTAGCCTAACCGAACTCTTACAAGGGCGTAGTTTTGAAGGTTTAAATGATCTTCCTCAACCAACCTTCCAAAGTGAAGCAGTCACTGAACCAAATAATTTTGTTGAACACTTTATTGACTCAAGTGGCTTAGTTTCATGGCGTTTCTTTAGTGCAAAATCAGACTATGACTTTGTCGAGTGGGATTTCACCAATGATGGTGAAAACTCAAATGAAGAAGAAGCGGCTGAATTGTTTAGCATTTTGGAAGAAATGGGCAAAGAAGTATATATGGCTGTCTATGAGCATTTAGGTGCAACAGCATGTCGTATCTTAGTTCCAGATTATTCTGAAATTTATTTGGTCGAAGATTTAATTTGGGATAACACCAATAAAGCGTTGGCATTCCGTGAAGACATTTTAAATCTGCATCGTTTGGATCAAACTCAACTTGAAGCTTTGGTCGAACGTTTAGAAGAATGTGAATTAGATGACTATACTGAAATCGCGACCTTGATTGGCATTGAGTTTGATGACAATACCGTGTGGGGACAGTTGACTATTCTTGAGCTCAAACTATTGATCTATGTTGCATTAGAACAGTTTGAAGAAGCCAAGGAGCTAGTTGAAACCTTCTTACAATACAACACCAATACCGTTGAACGTGGATTATTCTATCAATGCATGAACGTAGTACTTGAAGTATTGCTCGATGATGAGATGGAATTAGAAGATTATGAAACGAATTTCCGTCGTATGTTTGGTAACGAACGTATGGATGCAGTCATCGGATCTGTAGAAGGAAATGTTCGTTTTTATGGTCTCACACCAACAAGTATGAAACTTGAAGGGCTTGATCGCCATTTACGTTTGATTGATAGCTATAAGAAATTGCATCAAGCGCGTGCAAAGGCTGTCGGAGTAGCGGTGTAAATACAAGCTAAACGTTGAACCTTTAAAAAGTGCGTGTTGATCATGCACTTTTTTATTGTAAAAGTATTAAGAATTTGTAATTTAATAAGAAATATTTTAAGAGAAAATAAAAGTTATCTTCAGATATATGTTAGTTGTTTTAAAAAAAGCATCGCTTCATAAGTTAGATCGTCTTTTAAATTTTCCTAATCCATAAAAATATGTGAATAAAGTGCCTAAAATGGGTTGACATTAAAGTTCACTTTAATCTTAAAGTAAAACCATACAAAATGAGGGCACAAGAAATGAATATGTTTGAAAGACTGGTTTTCCCAAATGGTTCTCGTATTCCAAACCGCATTGCAAAAGCAGCAATGGAAGAAAATATGGCTGATCTAAACCATGCGCCATCAGAAGCATTAATGCGTTTATATCAAGCATGGGCAGATGGCGGGGTTGGTTTGATCATTACTGGAAATGTGATGGTAGATCGTCGTGCCATGACTGGACCAGGTGGTGTGGTACTAGAAGATGAAAAATATTTAGACACCTTTAAACGTTGGGCACAAATTGGGCGCTCTAAAGGTGCTCAAGTTTGGCTGCAAATCAATCATCCCGGTCGACAAATGCAATCAAATTTGGGACAACAAACTTGGGCACCATCAGCTGTTGCATTAGATCTAGGCAAAATGTCTAATCGCTTCAATCTTCCGATTGAAATGACACAGGAGATGATTGAGGAGGTGATTCAACGTTTTGCCAATACTGCTCGTTTAGGTGAAAAAGCAGGATTTAATGGTGTGGAAATCCATGCAGCACATGGTTATTTACTCAGTCAGTTTTTATCACCACTAAGCAACAAACGCCAAGACCAATGGGGTGGTTCATTAGAAAATCGTGCGCGGATTTTGATTGAAATTGTAAAAGCAGTTAGGGCAGTCGTGTCAGAAAAATTTACGGTAGCCGTTAAATTGAATTCTGCCGATTTTCAGCGTGGTGGCTTCAGTGCAGAAGATGCTCAACAAGTAGTGAAAATGTTAAATGAATTACCCGTAGATTTGGTAGAACTTTCAGGCGGAAGTTACGAAGCACCTGCAATGCAAGGTCAAGCTAGAGATGGGCGAACCTTAGCTCGTGAAGCCTATTTTTTAGAGTTTGCCCAAGAGATTCGTAAAGTCGCGAAAATGCCAGTGATGGTAACAGGTGGAATTCGTCGAAAACAGATTGCGGAACAAGTAATTGAAAGTGGAGTAGATATGGTTGGAATAGCCACCGCTTTGGCAATCGACCCCAATTTACCGAATCAATGGAAACAAGGTCAAAATATTGCACCAGAGCTTAGACCTATTACTTGGGAAAATAAGACATTGGCTTCGCTTGCAAATATGGCGACAGTAAAATTCCAGTTGCGTAAACTGAGTTTAGGTAAAAAAACCAATTCCAAAGTTTCACCTCTATGGGCATTGATTTTACAGCAAGCTGCGATGGCATGTCGTACTCGCCAATATAAAAACAATATGCGTAATTATGTTGCGTATCAATAACAGAGATTTCATATGATAAATACGAATAATTTAAATTGGATGATATACGGCGCGAATGGTTATACGGGTGAGATAATTGCCTGAGAGGCTGTGCGACAAGGGCTAAAACCTATCTTGGCTGGACGCAATCAAGCGAAAGTGGCTGAATTAGCTCAGGAACTTGGTCTTGAATTTCGTGCCTTTGGACTAGATGAGGTTACTCAGAGCAGCAAACAGTTAGAGGGGCTGCATCTAGTTATGCATTGTGCAGAGCCTTTCTCATCGACGTCAAAGCCGATTATGCAGGCATGTATTAATGCTGGTGCGCACTATTTAGATATTACAGGTGAGATTTCTGTTTTTGAACTGGCACAGTCTTTCGATGCTCAAGCACAGCAAGCAAATATTGTGCTCTGTCCAGGTGTTGGATTTGATGTTATTCCAACAGATTGTGTCGCAGCTGCGCTGAAAGAAGCTTTACCTGATGCAACTCATTTGGCATTGGGTTTTGATTCTAAAACAGGGCTTTCCCCCGGAACTGCAAAAACCAGTACCGAGGGTATGGCTGATGGCGGAAAAATCCGTAAAAATGGAAAAATCATTACAGTACCTTTAGCACATCATGTACGCCATATTGATTTTGGTGATGGTCAAAAGAGTGCGATGAGTGTACCTTGGGGCGATGTGGCTACGGCATTTTATACGACAGGAATTGCTAATATTGAAGTGTTTGTACCTGCATCCCCAAAAGTAATTTTTGGTGCAAAAATATTGAATAGCTTGCGTCCGCTATTAAAACTTCAAGTCATGCAAAAAATGATGAAATCTATAATTGGAAAATCAGTTGTTGGGCCTAATGCGGAGCTACGTGCCAAGCTCCCAACCTATGTATGGGGTGAGGCTAGAAATGCTCTAGGAGAGGTCAAAACAGCACGAATTCAAACTGAAAATGCTTATAGCTTAACGATGAATGGTGCGCTGACCGTCGTTCGTTATTTACTTGAACAAAAAGTGAAAGGTGGAACATATACGCCAGCCAAATTGATGGGTTATCAGCTCGTAACCCAAATTAATGGTTCAGGTGCATTGATTATTACTTAAATAAAGTTATTTAATTTCCTAGCCAGAAACATATTCTAAATATGATTCTGGCTTTTCTATTACATTTTTAAACTTAATTTAAAATATGAAATCATAGGGATGTTTATATAAATTTTATTTTAGATATTTTTTATTTAGTAATTGGATTTAATTCAGTCTAACTAAGATTGAAATAATAGATGGATAATCCTTAAATTTTAAGAGAAATATTTATGATTAATATAAAAGACATTCTCAGATGAGAATGTCTTTCGTGAAGGATTTATTTTTTAGTCTTATCTTTTATTTTATCTAAAGATTGCATCGGAATAGGCATATTCAGCGCCAATTGAGCATCTTTGACGACATCTAAACGTAGTACTTTGTTTGCACCTAGCTCATCTAGCAATTTGCTGAGAGGACCACCACTACGAACTAGCTCTACATTTTTAGGAAATAACTTTTGACCAAAAGCCAATGTATTTGATTGCACAGAAGTTTGATGCCATTGACCATCGACTTGATTAAACATCGTTTTGGTTTCGATGCGTGATTGAGGTTTGACGTTCTTAATGATTGGCAGCGGTGCAGTTAAGCTGAGATCAGGTTTTCCATTTGTATTATAAATATGTGCTTGAACTTGTTGATGATCAATTTTCATGTCGATGAGTGTCAACCATTTTGGCAACTGATATCCATACACACCACGCACACGTGCAATCTCTGTATCCACTGGTAAGGCAAGTACATAACCATAATAATTATGCGTTCTCATTGAGCTTAATAATTCAGTTGAATGGAAGTAATGAGCTTTGGGTTGACGAACAACGATCGCAACAGAAACCTCGTCATAAGGATCAACATCGCCAACCGCATATGAAAAGAAAGTCAGCGAAACTAAACCATAACCAGGGAATGGTTGTAAAGGCTCAAGTGGAGATGGTAGTTTTGCTTTTAATTTATTTATAGGTGCTAACATGAGGAGTTGTACATTACTGGTACGGTAATAAAAATTTGGAGACCAAACTTTTCCCACTCTTGTTTCAACTAGTTTTTTAGGAATAGTTCTAAAGTAATCAATATTTCCCGCAGCTGGGTCTTTTGCAACTTCATCTAAATTAGGATTCATGCGAAAACGATCATAATAACCACCTTTAGGTACATTGACTTTATATGGGCCAAATTCGACGACTGTAGTGGATTGCGTATTATTGCTCATTGTCTGTGCTACCGTGCTAGGGGTTAAATTATTTTCTGCTGCTTGAGTAGAAATACCTAGAAATAGGCTGATTGATATTGCAGTAATAGAACGATTTAAATGATTAAGATGAAACATGATCATATGACTCCTATAGATCTCACTGAAATGCTAAGATTAAAGTAAGGTTTAAGGTCAAGCTTATTTTTAATAAAAATGAGAAAAATTAAAATTAAAAACTTTAAAAATAAAATATTTGACACAACTAATCAAAAAACCAGATTTCCTGAATCTGGTTTTTAAATATCAATATGAAAACTTAATTTAAACTTTTTAATTTTTTTACGACGGCTTCAGCAATAGCTTTACTCGATTGAGGATTTTGTCCAGTAATGATTCGATCATCTGAAATGATATAAGAATTAAAAGGCAGGAAAGCGCGTTTATATTTTGCACCACGATCAATTAATCTATTTTGCAAGGAAAAAGGGACTTGGGATTTGATTCCTGAAAGTGTTTCTTCAATATTGGCGAAACCTGTTACTGTTTTCCCAGCAATCAGAGGTCTGCCATTTTCATCTTGTAACGGCAATAATCCACCAACCCCATGACAAACAGCAGAAACAATGCCACCTTGTTGATAAATCTTTTCACTAATATTTTTCAGCTCTTTATTGTTGGGAAAGTCCCACATCGTGCCATGACCACCCGTATAATAAATCGCCTTATAATTTTGCGGTTCAGTTGTATTTGGTGCCAATGTTGTTTTCAGACGTTGCATAAATCGAGGATCGGCTAAGTGAGCTTTAGCGGCACGATCTAAATAAATAGATTTCAAACTACGTTCATCCAAAGGAACAGCACCACCTTGTGGACTGACAAAATCCATGTCATAGCCAGCAGCCTCGGCAACATCATAAAAATGGGTGAGTTCAGTGAACCATAATCCTGTTTTATCTGTTCGTGTTGGATAAGTCGCATGATTGGTCATCACCACCAGAATTTTTCCATTCTGTTTTGTCTGATGAAGTTGAGACGCTGTTTCAGATGAATATGCATAATTACTTGCAAAAATAACTGTAAAAATAGGAATTAACCCTTTGTGGATATTCCAAGCTTTGAACATGACAGGTTCCTCAAGAATTACCTGAGTCCAATGCTATGCTTAAAGTGAGGTTTAAGGTCAAGCTGTTTGTACAGCAGATTATCATGACATTTGAATTGGCTAAATATACAGCCGATATAACTTATTCATTTTTATCATTTTCATAATATAGATTGAGTAACCGGTTGGCATTTTCTGCACAAGTAATTTCATCGGGTTTATTGTTGATTGCAAAAATCATCATTTTTAGGTTTTGTTTACTTGTTGCTAGTTTTTGTTCTAATTCCTCAATGTCTTTAATTTTACTTTCTAAAATGCTTATAAGTGTATCATGATCCCAATTTGCCGCATTTGATGGCAAAAATGCTTTAATTTCTGTAAGCGAAAAACCAACTTGTTGAGCTTGCTGAATTAAAAAAAGCTGTTTGAGGTCATCCTCACTATACTCTCGATAACCATTCGATTTGCGTTTTGCCTTAGGCAACAGTTTGATTTGTTCATAATAACGAATCGTCGGTGTAGTTAAACCGCTCTGTTTTGATAATTCGCTAATATTCATTTTACTGATTTCCTCTTGACATTAAAGTTAACTTTAGACTTATAGTGATGCAAAAGCAAGATTAAAAAATAATGCTAAAGCAGAGGTAAGATATGTCAAAACGTATATTGCACGTTGTCACTAATATTGCTCAATATGAAGGAATTGATCAGCCTACAGGTCTATGGTTAGGTGAGCTGACACATGCTTATGATGAGTTTGAAAAACAAAATTATATTCAAGATATTGTTAGCCCTCTGGGAGGCAAGTCTCCGATTGAACCAAAATCACTAGGACTTTTTGTTGCTGATCAATCTGTTTTGAAAAGAAAAAATGATCAAACATTTATGCAACTGCTCGAAAATACTAAAAAACCATCTGAAATCAATTGGGAAGACTATGATGTAATTTATTACACGGGTGGGCACGGCGTAATGTGGGATTTTTTAAATAATGCCGAACTTCAAGAAATGACCAGAAACATTTATGAAAAAGGTGGCATAGTTTCTAGTGTATGTCATGGTTATTGTGGGCTATTGAATGTTCGCCTTTCGGATGATAAATATCTAATAAAAGATAAAAAAATAACTGGTTTTGCATGGAGCGAAGAGATATTTGCGGGCGTCGCAAAAAAAGTACCTTACATTGCTGAACAGGTAGCGAAACAACATGGGGCAATTTACTCTAAAAAATTCATTCCTTTTGCACCCTATGTGGTTCAGGATGGCAACTTGATTACTGGTCAAAATCCATTTTCTGCTCGTCAAACAGCCCAAATGATTATTGAAAACTTATTAAAGCAGTAAATGTTCAAAGCGAGATTTTAAAAGCGATTTTGATCAAAAGCTCCGTTTATGCCTAAAGCATTCGGAGCTTTTAAAAATATTAGATAGATGGTGGAAAACATACTTGTTCAATTATGGAAAATTGTGAATACTCATGCCCGAAAAATTCAGGCTATAAGATTATTTCTTGGGGTTAGGCAACTACTGTGAAAACATATCCATTTACATTTTCTCGTTTACACAAGGCATTACTGGCAGTTGGTTCATTTTCGTACCTAGGGTTAAGTTCAGTATTGGTTCATGCTGAAGATGAAAATAAAGTATCCAGATTAGAAACAATCACAGTAAAAGCCCAAGCAGCAGAAAATGTATATTTTCAACCCAAGGTAAATCTGTCTGGTTTCACACAACAGAATATCGCTGAGATTCCTGCATCTATTCACACTGTAACGGCTGAGCGAATTGCCGACCAACATGCAAAAACCGTAACGGATGTTGTGAAAAATGATGCCTCTGTGGGTGATGGTTACGCCCCAATTGGTTATTACTCAAATTTCATCATGCGCGGTTTTGCCTTAAACCTCGGTTCGAGCTATTTACTGAATGGTAACTTGCTGCGCGGTGAGCAAAATGTCGCGCTTGAAAACAAAGAACAAGTGGAGATTCTGAAGGGTATCAGTGCTATTCAAAGTGGAATGTCAACACCTGCGGGTGTCGTTAATTATGTAAGTAAACGTCCTAAAGATATCCGTTCAATGACTATTGATGCAGATAGTCATGGTGGTAATGTTATCGCAGCGGATGTTGGCGGATTTTTAGGAACAGAGCAGCAGTTTGGTTATCGAATGAATTTGGCGCATGAGGATATTCATCCGCATGTAGAAAATGCCAATGGTAAACGCTTATTTGGTTCTTTGGCATTAGACTGGAATATATCAGATCGTTCAAAATTAGAATTTGATATTGAATCACAGCGTCAACGTCAGCGTTCAGTACCAGGTTATCAATTACTTGATGGTAAAACAGTACCCACTGACGTGGAGTGGGATCGTTTACTTGGCTATCAAAGTTGGAGCCAACCTGTCATCAATCAAAGTTTAAATACGAGCTTAAAATATAATTACCAAATCAATAAAGATTGGTCAGCAAATCTAAGTGCTTCTCAAAGTCGTGTTGTGGTGGATGATTATTCTGCCTTTCCATGGGGCTGTTATAGTGATATTTGTCAAACCAAAGGAAGCTCTTTTGACGAAAATGGCAACTATGATATTTATGATTTCCGCAGCCCTGATGATAGTTACCTGACCAATCAGTTTAAAGCAGGACTAAATGGTCAATTCAGTACTGGTATATGGCAACATAAGTTGAGTTTAGAGTTATCCCAGTCTTATAAACAGCATGTACAATATAATGCTATTTTTCAGCTAGCATCGGAAAACCCTCAATCTACTGGAAATATTTATGATGATTCTGTGACTTATGTACAGAGTGAAAAAACTCTAGGAAAACATTACAAATCTTTAAACAGTCAGCAAACCGCATTAAATCTACTCGATCAAGTTAAATTTAATAATACTTGGTCAGCTCTAGTTGGTGGAAAATTACTTCATTTAAATGAAGATGCTTATAATGCTGAGGGAAGCAATATCCGCAAGACCAATTTTAATCGTTTCTTACCGCAATTTGCTGTGATGTATCAACTTTGGGAAACGGCTCATGTCTATGTATCTTATGCCAAAGGTTTAAGTGATGGAGGGCAAGCACCATCATATGCTAATAATCCACTTACTATATTAGCACCTAAACATTCAACTCAATATGAGTGGGGCTTTAAGCAGCAGTGGCAAGATTTACTTTTTACTGCGGCATTATTTGATTTAAAACAAGATAACCAATATACCAATACTTCAAATGATTTCGTAAAAGATGGTGAACAACATAACCTTGGTTTGGAACTTGGTCTGCAAGGACGTCTTGTTCAAAATTTAGATGTGACATCGACTATGGCGCTCACACGTTCACGCTTAAAAGACATACAGTCATCTGAATATCAAGGTCATCAAACTCAAAATGTACCGACTGTACGTTTGGCGAGTAATATTTCATATCAAGTCCCTCAAGTTGAAGGATTACGTTTACTTGCTGGTATACAATACAGTAGCAGTAAATATGCAAATAAATCAGCTACAGTAAAAGTGCCGAGCTATACCTTATTTAACTTGGGTTCAGCCTATAACTTCCGCGCTTATGGCTATGAAAACACACTGAGATTTAATGTTGATAATGTGTTTAATAAAAAATACTGGCGAGATGTAGGAAGCTTCTTCGGCGATGATTATTTATTTTTAGGCACACCGCGTACTGCAAAATTTTCATGGACTGTGAATTTTTAAATAAGAATTCAATAATATGTAAAGATCACCTATGTGCCTTGCTCCTCTGAATAGTTGATCTTTACACTAAAATAAAATTAAACAATCAAGCTACACATCATTAAAAAATAGTAATGCTAGAATGACCTCATAAAAATCATGTATCAATCCATTTATCATCTAAAAGGCTAATTAAATATGAATAAAATTCTACTTAGCGTATGTCTTGCTGTAAGCACTTTTTATACGATGAATTCAGCCTATGCAATAGATGCAAAATATAGAGCGAAGTTAGAACGATCTGGTTGTACTCAAGTATCAGAGTTACAAGGTTGTGATGTTAATAAATCTAAAACCGAGAATAGCAAAGCAGGATTTGGAACTGATAAATCAATTATTTCAAATGCTTATGCAGGAAAATGGATCGCAAAAAATTCAAACACTGGGCAAACTGTATCGAATATTCGTGTTGATAATAAAGAAAATGTTTGGATTGATGGGCAAAAAGTTAAATCGAAGCGAAGTGATGGAGGATTAACTTTCAGAAAGGGCTTTATAAGCTATAAATTAGAAGGTGATCCAACGCAACAAGATAAAAGCTATTGGACTGATTCAGATGCTAAAACATCAGGCCCAATTGTTAGGAAGTAATTATTTTCCATCAGAATATCTAATGTAATGGGCTGCTGATTCTATTTTAGCAGCTCATTTATCTATAAAAACTTGCAGGATTCAAAGTTTCATTTTTCCGACTACATGAAAATAGTGGGAGGAGAATATGGAATGATGACTATATTTTGATTTTTTTATCCAAATATTACAGCCCAAAAAATAGATTTATGTTTTGGGTGGCTTAATCATTTTATATTTTTTGGACATTACGTTTTCATTTCCATTTTACTTCGGAATATAAATTTAAAAATATAAATCAATATTTTTCATTAGCTTATGTTTAAGCTACTTGTTCTAATTGCAAAATAAAATCTAATAATTTTCCATTCTTAATTTCTAATCATGATAGCGCATCTTAGTAACATGAATTTTACTCATCATGGAGTTAGATTAAATCATTTTTATTCATGTGATGATTCGAGTATAAATTACAACATAAAGAAGTTTACGGTTTATCGCAAAAATTAGGATACCAATCATCATGAGTAAAGAGTTTGCATGTTCAATTAAACGCATTCGTTTTGATGAAAACTATCAACCAGCGGATAGCACACGTCTAACGACTAATTTTGCCAACTTGGCGCGTGGTGAAAGTCGTGAGCAGAATCTTCGTAATACACTTCGAATGATTAATAATCGTTTCAATGCTTTAGCACAAACTGATAATCCGAATGGTGACCGTTATTCACTTGAAATTGATATCATTTCTGCAGATTTAGATATTGAAGGTAATGGTAAAACTTTTCCAATCATTGAAATGTTGAAAAGCACCATTACAGATCATCATACCAATCAACGTATTGAAGGCATGATTGGCAATAGTTTCTCGTCTTATGTACGTGATTATGATTTTAGTGTGGTGCTGAAAGAACACAATAAAGAAAACTCAACTTCGTATGCACCCGAAGGTTTCGGTGATTTACACGGTAAACTTTATCAATATTTAGTAAATTCAGATACTTTTAAGGCTGAATTTAATCAACAACCTGTCATTTGTTTAAGTGTTTCAACAGCGAGGACTTATCAGCGTACTGTTAATGAGCATCCAGTTTTAGGTGTTGAATATAAGCAAGATCAATATTCACGTACAGATGAATATTTCCATAAAATGGGCTTACAGGTTCGCTTCTTTATGCCGAAAGGAAGTGTTGCACCTTTAGCATTCTATTTTGCGGGTGATTTATTACGTGATTACACCGATTTTGAACTGATTAGTGCAATTAGTACGATGGAAACTTTCCAAAAGATCTACCGTCCTGAAATTTACAATGCAAATTCTTCAGCAGCACAAGTGTATCAGGCAAGTTTAGAGTACCCAGATTACTCCTTAACACGAATTGTTTACGACCGTGTAGAGCGTGGTCAATTGGCAGTAAAACAAGGTAAATGGACGGAAGAAAACTTTATCAAACCTTATCAAAACATCCTTGAACAATGGGCTGCCAATTACACCGTACAAAGTAACGCTGCTTAATTTACCTGAAATAGAGATAGAAGATTTAAAATGGCAATTTTATTACCAACATCAACGGCTGGCAGCTTACCAAAACCTTCATGGCTTGCAGAACCTGAAAAACTTTGGTCACCTTGGAAATTAGAGGGTGATGCATTAATTGAAGCGAAGCAAGATGCTCTGCGTTTATCCCTGCAAGAACAGATCCATGCGGGAATTGATATTGTCAGTGATGGTGAGCAAACTCGCCAACATTTTGTCACCACATTTATCGAGCATCTTGATGGCGTAGATTTTGAGAAGCGTGAAACGGTTCGTATCCGTAATCGTTATGATGCAAGCGTTCCATCTGTAGTCGGTGCAGTCTCTCGCCAAAAGCCAGTTTTCGTAGAAGATGCCAAGTTTTTACGTAGCCAAACAACACAACCAATCAAATGGGCGCTTCCAGGTCCAATGACCATGATTGATACGTTATATGATGGTCACTATAAAAGCCGTGAAAAACTAGCTTGGGAATTTGCCAAGATTCTTAATCAAGAAGCGCTTGAATTGGAAGCTGCGGGTGTTGATATTATTCAATTTGACGAACCTGCGTTTAATGTTTTCTTTGATGAGGTAAATGATTGGGGTGTTGCAACCTTAGAAAGAGCGCTTGAAGGTCTTAAATGTGAAACAGCCGTACATATCTGCTATGGCTATGGCATCAAAGCTAATACCGATTGGAAAAAGACTTTGGGTTCAGAGTGGCGTCAATATGAAGAAGCTTTCCCTAGGCTTCAAAAGTCTAAAATAGATATCGTTTCACTTGAATGCCAAAACTCTCGTGTACCAATGGATCTCATCGAACTGATCCGCGGAAAAAAAGTTATGGTTGGTGCGATTGATGTTGCAACCAATAATATTGAAACAGCGGATGACGTTGCAGATACGCTACGCAAAGCGCTTCAGTTTGTCGATGCTGATAAACTTTATCCATCTACCAACTGTGGAATGGCACCTTTATCCCGTCAGGTAGCACGCAGTAAGCTGAATGCCTTGAGTGCGGGTGCAGAAATTATCCGAAAAGAGCTCTCCGTTTAGTATTTAGTAATTTGGAAATATAGAATGGGCTACTTATTAATTTGGTTAGCAGCCCATTCAGTTCGAAATGATTTAGATGTGCAAATGTGACGCGACTGTGTGTTAGGGCTTAATCTAAAGAAAAGCTACAGTTCAATTTAGGAATCAGATGATGATTGAAGCAACTGACTTTAGAAATGCGATGTCTTTGCTGACAAGTGCAGTGAATGTGGTGACTACAGCGGGAGCATCTGGTCGTCATGGATTTACCGCATCTGCTGTATGTAGTGTTACGGATACACCTCCGACATTATTGGTGTGTATGAATACAGCATCTAGGTCACATGCACATTTTATTGAAAATGAAACTTTAACTGTGAATGTTCTAGGCGCGCAACATCAGCATATTTCTAATGTGTTTTCTTCTAAGTTGACGTCTGAAGAGCGGTTTAAACATGGAACTTGGACTAAATTAAAAACAGGTGCACCTGTTTTAGAGGATGCTCTTGTCAGTTTTGATTGTCAGATTGAACAAATTCAGGAAGTAGGAACACATACTATTTTTATTTGCCGTACAGTTGCTATTCAAAAAGGTCAGCATGAACATAGTTTGGTGTATTTTAATCGCGCTTATCACCAAGTGGGTGAGACTGAAGTTGCTTAAACCAACATTCGCTATTTATCTAATATTAACCTTCAATCAAGTAAGTATGTCGTGGAATTAATCATTTTTTTAGCTATAGGTGCATTAGCGGGATTTGCTGCTGGGCTTTTTGGTGTAGGTGGTGGGCTAATCATTGTACCGCTTTTATATGTTGTCTTTACACAAATGGGCTATGATCCTGAAGTTGTGATGCATCTTGCTTTGGGTACTTCATTAGCCACGATTATTGTGACGTCTATCAGTTCATTAATGGCTCATAATAAAAATGGCGCAGTAATTTGGCCTGTATTCAAAAATCTGACCCCAGGTTTAGTAATTGGGTCATTTTTTGGTGCGGGTATTGCGGGATTACTATCAAGGGAACACTTACAACTGATTATTGGTGTTTTTGTGATTTGGGTTGCATACCAAATGTTTATTGGAGCCAAAAAAGTAATAGATCAGAATAAAGTCCTTCCATCAACGACTAAACAGGTGTTCGCAGGTACAGGAATAGGCGTAGCGTCAGCAATTTTTGGTATCGGTGGAGGTAGTCTAACCGTACCTTATTTAAATCATCACGGTGTAGTCATGCAAAAAGCAGTTGGAACATCTGCTGCATGTGGCTTACCTATCTCAATCGCAGGTGCGCTTGGCTTTATGTTATTTGGTATGAAAGAACAAATAAATGTTCCGAACAGCATAGGTTTTGTTCATATTTATGCATTTCTAGGTATCAGTGCGATGAGCTTTTTTACCGCAAAGCTAGGTGCTAAAGTGGCACATGCTTTATCACCGCAAATGTTAAAAAAATGCTTTGCTGTACTACTGTTGTTTGTCGGATGTTTTTTCCTGTTTAAAGGGATATTTTAGAATTAAGTGAATCTCTTTCTGGCTAGTAAAAGCCCATCATTTATGGGCTTTTATGTACTAGAGCTTAATAGATTTATTTTTTAACAATTTGAAATATAAATAATTAACAAATTAAGAGTAGTCTATATTCGCCTTCATTTTCAATAGGTGCTCTATGAACACAAGGTAAAACGTGCTGCATAGGGTGATCAACTGCTAGACGCCAAAGATGTCCTAAACCTAAATTTAAAGGTCTTGCATCAGGAAGCGGCTGGTAATGTAAATCGAAGAAATAATCTTGTAGAAAACTTTCAAATTCAGCTTCTGAGCCATGATGTAATTCTTTCAGTTTCTCTCTGATTTCGGGAATCAAAACTTTTTGCTTAACTTGATCGCTTGGCAAAATCTCACTTGCTGCGCCGTGATAAGTACATAAAAAAGTATCAGTTGAGATAGGGGAACGATCAACATGAAATGAATACACATCAGTTGAAATAAAATTTAACTCATCATCACGTTCGTAATTTTGAATTAAGTTAAGGGTAGGTGAAGCTCCGAAATCACTTAATAGCTGCATATCTTTTAAGATGATTTCTCTTGCTAAATGACCTTGTTCGGAAAGTTGCAAAGCCAATAAATCATCAACCGAAACCTCAGTGATATTTTCCTTTAGTTCAAGCTGTTTTACGATTTCTTGAAAATCTCCATCCAGGTTTCTATACCAACAAATCGCATTTCTATCTCCATGAAAATTAGAACTGACAAGTTCGGAGAAACTAGAAACCACGCTAATTTGCTTGTGGTCAGAAAATGCATTCTTCATAAAAAGAAGTTTATCAAAAAGAAGATATGTTTAATGATACACAGTTCGATCAAGTTAACAACGATAGATGGAATAGTATTTTTCAAACATTTAATTTTTCATACCTTATAACAATGAAATAAAGGGTTTTAAATAGACACTGAGAAAATTATTTTCCACAGATCGTTATGAGCAAATTTATGCTCAAAAACTTACATAAAAAATAATTATGAATATAAAAAATCAGACTCAAGATCGCCAACAAATCCTGATAGATCTATATATGCAATACTTATTGAATGAAATAACATTGGGGCAATTATTGGCGTATTTACGAAAAAACATTCTGAGTATGTCTCAGGAACAATATGCAAATTTAGTCGGCATAAGTCGCAGGACATTAACTGATATTGAGCAAGACAAAGGAAAACTTACTCAATCTGTTTTAGACAAGGTCTTTAAACCACTTGGATTGAAAGCAGGGCTTGTACCAACTCATGAGCACATTGTGAGAAAGATCATTAAACCATCATAATGAGATCAATGGCAAAGTTTAACTCTACGTAACAAAGCTGTGTAGCCTAGATTAAAATGCTAGGGCTAGGGTTTTGATAGCTAAGATTTCTGTTTGGCTTTTTGGCGTAAGACATACAAATATAAGCTTTCTACTTTTTCACGTGCCCATGGTGTGGTACGCAAGAATCGCAATGATGATTTAACACTTGGATCAATGCAAAAACATCTAATTTCAATTTTATGACTTAAGCCTTCAAAGCCACCGTAGTAATCTAATAATTCATCCAAAATATCAGCAAGTTTTTTGCCATGTAAAGGGTCATTGGAGGCGTTCATAATAGATCAACAATATTTGGGGAGACCATCATTATAACCTGAGCGAGTTAAAATAGGTCAGCATTACAAGGCTTATGCAATCATGGCTTTGATGCATAATCCTTTCGCTTAGCGGTCTGATTTCTGCATAACTTATATTATGTATCATTAGGATAGTCTGTAACGTGATATATAATCGTAGATGATAACGTTACTAAGCTATGGCAACAAACAGTGTTGCGTGGGCCACAGTCCTTAGATATTTCATTTAACATAATATACATTATACGCAATTATTATAACGTTAGTTAGATAGTCTATTTTCTTTATTTTGGCATTCTATAGTTACTTGGCGTCATATTTGTCCACTTTTTAAAAGCACGTGAAAAATGTGAAATATCGGCATAGCCTAAAAGATTTGAAATCTCTTGAATGGATAACTTATTTTCTTTTAAAAGAGCTTTCGCTTTTTCCTCACGGCTTTCACTAAGTAAGATTTGAAATGTTGTTTTTTCATTTGCAAGTTGACGTTGTAAAGTTCTATTAGTTAAACCAAGATGCTTAGTGATTTGGTTCAACGACAAAAATTGCTGTAATTCTACATCGTATAATAACTCGCGAACGGATGAACTTAATAAGTTTAAGCTAGGACTTATTTTTTTTGATAGCTTTGACATATCATATTCACATTGACGCTTGGTTAATCGAAAAACCAATGGATCAGCAGTTTTTAAAGGCAAATTTAGAAGTTCTTTATTAAATATTAAACGATCTTCATCAGCACCCAAATTAACTCTATATCCATCAGAATTATCAATATTTCTTAAAACATCTTGACTATTTCCCTGCAATTCAATTTGGATATCTAAGTTTTGTTGAGCTAGATTCTCCAAAATATGAGCAAAACCTAAAACTAAAAAAATAATAGCATGATGATTAAATTTAAAATTATTTAAAGGTTGATCAAAATTCAAGTATGCCATTTCTTGTTCAATATAAAGTTTTGGCTGAAAAGCTACACAATGTAAGCCAATAAATTGCTCAAGAATGCCTATTGCCACCCCCAAGTTTTCCGATGCAGCAGCAGTTACACCCACATGACCATAACAAGATGCTTTCATTCATTTCTTTTGCTAAATAAACGCTAATTGCGGGTTCATTTGTAAGTCGAGCGGATTTTTCAAGTAAATTATTGAAAATGTTTAAATCTACATACCAAAATGGAGCATCTAGTTCTTTTAAAGTTATATCTGTATCTATTAGAAGTTGTTGCGGGCTAACGTTCCAATGTTTGATTGTTTCAATTAACAGATTAACATATGTTCCGGGTAATTCAGGATTCATTTTATTCCGCAAAATAATATTGATGGCGTATAATGGTAAAAACTGGCGGTTCATGAACTATGTCATGTTTAAATTTTAAGGCATAGTGATTTTTATAAAAAGTTATCTTCAAGGTCATTACCAATGAATATTTTGATTGTCCACGCGCATCCAGAAAGCCAATCATTTACTAGCTCATTAAAAAATACAGCAAAACAACTCTTAGAAAAAAATGGACATTTTGTTGAAATTTCAGATTTGTATGAAATGAATTTTAACCCTGTTGCATCAAAACATGACTTTGGAAATTTAAATGAACATGAATATTTTAATTATGCATTGGAGCAGCGAAATGCTTTTAAACAAAATACACTTTCACCAGACATTCAAGTTGAAATTGAAAAGGTTCAACGCTCTGACTTAGTACTTTTTACTTTTCCTTTATACTGGACATCAGTACCCGCCATTTTAAAAGGCTGGATTGACCGCGTTTTTATTTCAGGACTTTTTTATGGTGGTAAACGTTTTTATAACCATGGTGGAATGATTGGAAAAAAAGCAATGTTGTGCATCACATTAGGCGGTCGAGATCATATGTTTGGTGAAGGTTCAATACACGGATCAATAGAACAATATTTATCATCTATTCATCGTGGATCTTTAGCCTATACAGGTTTTGAGGTACTCCCTCCTTTTATTGCCTATCATGTCCCATATATCACCGATGAAGAACGAGAAAAAATTCTTACTCGTTTTGAAGAATACATAGTTAATCTAGATAACTTAACGCCACTGGAGTTCCCTAAATTAGAGAATTTCGACGATAAAATGAATCCACTTTAAAATATAAATAAAAACTGCTACTTAGCACCCCAACTAGGTAGCAGTTTATTCGGTATTTTTAATTATTATTTTGTAACTTATAACACTCATCTAAAGCCAGCTCATAATAAGCCAAGCCTTCTTTCGCTGCTAAAAAAGCTTTTCTCTGAGAAACCGGATCTTTGTCACATAATCTCTTAATTAGTTCCATCGCTTCATAAGGATGTAGATCATCATAGTGTGCATGAGCTCTTAACCATGCCAATGATCTTTTATTAATACTTACTTCTGGAGTTTCTGTATAAGCTTGTATTCCTTTATAAACATGAATGGTCCAATCCCCTGTCGCCCACTCTATTGCTAAATTTGTTGCAGCAATACTCTCCGCTAAACTTCCCCTAAAATTTACATCCCATAAAAAATGATTGACTGCATTCATTGCTACTGGTGGTCTAACTTCATTCAACATTTCAGTCGTTATGCCAAAACCCTTCGCCCAATCTTGATACCAATGTAAATGTCTTTCTTCAACTTTGATATTTTGAATTAACCAATCTCTAGTCTCAGTTACACCATCTAAAGAAAAAGCCGTCGCTTTAGCTAAAGCACCTGCCATATATGATGGAAAATGAGCAACCAAAGGATAAAAATTTAATAATGCTGACCGAAAGCATTCTAAATTTAGGCTACCGCTTGCCATATCTAAAAATAAAGGGTGTTTGCTTACTCGCTCTTTTGCAGGAACAAGTTCATCCCAAAATTGTTGTGCCCATTCTGAGTGAGGTGTTATTTCTAGTTTTGTTCCATATTGCTTCATAACAGTCATTTCGATCCATCCTATTTCGTATGACTTATTTCAATCATTTTCCACGATTGCTGCTTATTTTTATAGCTAGATTGTATCCTAATACAATCAATATACAATGATTGTTATTTAATTTGTAACATTTTTTTATCTGTTCAGCATTTTATTAAGTTTAATCATTATATTAGTTGGTAATACATTCATATTACACCCGAAAAATATAGAATACTGGCAATAAAAGCTGATTATCATAAAAAATTATTAATTTTATATAATCCAATACACATTTTATTTAATTCAGTGTAACGTAGTTAACAATCCCTATTTACATTTATAAGAACATTGGGGGCGATGAGAGATAAGATGAAGTTAAAAGCATCCAACTTACTGGGGCAAGAACAGATTGACTTGTTAATTTCTCGCGGACTAAATTTAGTTTGGTTTCCTAAAGAATTAGAAGTCATTTATAAAGATCAGTATAAAAATGAAGCTGCACATGAATTCCGTTACCGTGCACCAATCATTCTATGCCTCTATTTATATTTAAGTTTTGGTACTTATCAAGTTCTACCTACAGAACTACGCACTGCATGGGTCGCGTATTACGGTTGGGTGGGCATGATAATTGTTTTTGCATGGTTACTTGCTTTCATTCCATCGATGAATAGATGGTTTGATTATTATGTTTGCTTAGGCTCTACAGGTGCCGTCGCTCTTACTTTCACATTAATTAATGTATTGGAACATGGTCAGAATAACGTTCTTTTTCATGCCGCTATGATGTATGCCGTGGTCATTATATATGGCTTTGTTGGTATGCGATTTTATACAGCAATGTTTGCTGGTTGGTGTGGTGGTTTAATTGGTATTGCCATTAGTGTTTGGCTTAATGGATCAATTGATTGGACTTACTTAAATCGGACTTATACTTTTAGTAGCTTTCTGGGAATGGCTTTAGCTTATGCAATAGATCGGCAACATAGAGAGAATTATCTACAAAACTGTATGATCGAACTAAATCGATTAGAGCTTATGCGTCAGGCACAGCAACTTTCAATTTTATCTCAACAAGATGCTTTGACTGGTTTAGCGAACCGTAGATACCTCGATGAAGTGCTTGAAAATGAGTGGAAACGCTCAATCCGTCATGAAGTTCCTATCACAATCATGATGATCGATATCGATTGTTTTAAATTATACAATGATACATTAGGACATATTCAGGGAGATCAATGTCTTAGACGAATTGCCATTTTGCTAGGTTCAATCTCATCGCGAAGTGGGGATCTTGCTGCACGTTATGGCGGTGAAGAGTTCTTACTTTTATTTTCCATGACGGATAAAGATCAAGCACTTATACAAGTTCAACGTTTAATGGAATTGGTACGAAATATAGGGATTGCACATCCCCGAAGTAATGTCTCTAAATATGTAACAATCAGTGTGGGTGTTGCAACAATAACCCCTCATCTTAATGACAGCCTATCAGAGTTTATCTCTCAAGCAGATCATGCTTTGTATGTAGCAAAAAGTAATGGTAGAAATCAATATCATGTTGCTACGAGTGAAAATGTAATTTCTGAGACTTTATAAGATTAATTTTTATTATTAAAAAACATACTTGCGTCCAAAGTGCCGCAAGTATGTTAAAAATCAAAATTATGGCTCAATTGGTTGGAATGGAGCTACAACATCAGCATTCTGAGCACGATGTCTTAAAAAATGATCCATTAGAACAATTGCTAACATTGCTTCAGCAATCGGTGTAGCACGAACGCCAACACAAGGATCATGGCGACCTTTGGTTAACACATCCGTGTTTTCTCGATCAATTGTAATGGTTTTACCAGGAGTGGTAATACTTGCGGTTGGTTTTAAAGCAATCGCGACACGAATAGTTTGACCACTTGAAATACCACCAAGTATTCCACCAGCATGATTTGCAAGGAAACCATCTGTGGTTAGTTCATCACGAGTTTCGTGACCAAACTGCCCAGCAACTGCAAAACCATCCCCAATCTCAACACCTTTAACAGCATTGATACTCATCATAGCGTGAGCAATATCTGCATCGAGACGATCAAATACAGGTTCACCCCAACCGACTGGTATTTTTTCAGCAATAATTTCAAGTTTTGCACCACAACTCGTTCCCTGCTCACGTAATGCTGTGACTAATTGCTCGAAGCGAGGAACTGCATCAACATCACCACAGAAAAATGGATTATTTGGCACTTCAGCCCAATCTAACTTTTCTGCAATTTCATTCCCGATCTGTGTTACATGTCCACGAATATCAATACCAAATTTTTCTGCCAAATACTTTTTAGCAATCGCACCTGCCGCAACACGCATTGCTGTCTCACGCGCGCTTGAACGACCACCACCACGATAATCACGGAAACCATATTTTTGAGTATAGGTATAATCAGCATGACCAGGACGGAATGTTTGAGCAATATTACCGTAGTCTTTTGATTTTTGATCTGTATTGCGAATCAATAAACCAATCGATGTACCTGTAGTTTTGCCTTCAAAAACACCAGAAATAATTTCAACTTGATCAGGCTCTTTACGTTGCGTTGCAAACTTAGAGGTACCCGGCTTACGGCGATCCAAATCCTTTTGCAAGTCTGCTTCGCAAAGTTCAAGTCCCGGTGGTACGCCATCTACAATTGCCATCAAGCCAGCACCATGTGATTCACCACATGTCGTCACACGGAATAACTGACCAATACTATTTCCTGCCATTTTCTAACCTATCTTTTATTCATCGAAACTGTGGTGCATCTCTTCTAGCATTAATTCATAGATGTTTCCTAAAATATCGTCATCACATAGTTGACGATAACTCAGGACAATATATTCAATCAGACTTTTATGCTCCGATAGCAAATAAAGACTATGAATTAATGGTTCTGCGGCATCAGGATCAAACTCTCCATATCCAAGATTTACAAGGAGTTGATCAAATTGCTGACAAATTTCTTGCTTAAAAACTTCCGAATTAATTGCATCAATTCCACTCTGATTCCATTTGTTTTTTAATGCAATGAAACCATCTTTAAACTGCTGAATTTTAGTTTGATCTAAGTCAGGTTTAGCTACTAATAGAATTGCTGTAATTGGCATCTTGTACGACTCTAGCTATGTTCAACAGATTGTTGAAAGAAGTCTTTATAACGACGGCATTGTTCCGCAGTTAAGGCAAAAATACCTGAACCGCCTTTTTGGAATGTAAGCCAATGGAAATCAACAGTATTAAAGTTTTGACGCATCGCCCATTCTGAATTACCGACTTCGATGACGATTAAACCATCTTCTGTCAAATAGTCAGCAGCTTGCGCTAACATTTTACGAACCAAATCCAAACCATCTTGACCAGCAGCAAGTGCAAGCTCAGGCTCGTGTAAGAATTCTTCTGGTAAATCTGCCATATCCTCTGCGTCTACATATGGAGGATTACTTACGATTAAATCATATTGATTTTCAGCAGGAATTTTTGCAAACAAATCAGATTCAAGTAATGCGACTTGATATTGCTTATCATGGTGTTCGGCATTAATTGATGCAACTTCTAAAGCTTCTTTGGAAATATCAGTTGCATCGACTTCAGAATCTGGGAATGCATATGCCAAAGCGATTGCAATACAACCAGAACCCGTACACATGTCTAAAATACGTTGTGGCGTTTTCGGATTCGTGTTTTCTGGTAAATTATTCAATGCTTCGAGCATTTGACCATTTTCATTTAAACAATATGGTGCAAATCGTTGTTCGATCAATTCAGCAATTGGCGAACGCGGAATGAGTACACGCTCATCTACATAATAAGGTTTATTACAGAAATATGCCAAATTTAATAAATATGAGGTTGGAATGCGATCATTAATACGACGTTCTAATAAACTTAAAAATTCTGCTTTCTCAGTTGGTAGTAATTTTGCATCTAATATTTCTGCATCAGCTTTCCATTCTAGAGAAAGTGTTTGCAAAACAAGTGCAGAGCTTTCTGCAAAATAATCTTCAGTACCTTGACCTAAGTGTGCATCATATTGACGAAGTGCGGTTACACCAAAACGAATAAAATCTCGAATGGTTACTAAGTTTTCAGCCGCTTCTTGTAAATGTTCAGGGCTGATTGTAGGTCGCTCCACTTAGGCGTCTCCAAAAGTGCTAATTGCAAAAACGCTTTATTCTAACGGGATTAGCATCTATTTAACAGAAAAAAAACCGCCTCTATACAGAAGCGGTCATTATTTTGATATTTCAATATTTACGAGTCAGAGTCCTAATTTATCAGCCACATAATCAGCATCTTTATCACCACGACCAGATAAATTTACGACGATCTTGATATTTTTATCCATTTTAGGTGCTTCGCGTAATGCCCAAGCAACTGCATGAGAACTTTCTAAAGCAGGTACAATTCCCTCTACACGTGAAAGTGTCATAAATGCATCTAGACATTCTTGGTCAGTAGCAGTTTCATACTGAACACGACCAAGTTCTTTCAGATAACTATGTTGAGGTCCTACACCAGGATAATCCAACCCAGAAGCAATCGAATGTACAGGAAGTGGCTCACCATTTTCATCCTCAAGTACGTAACACGCCATCCCATGAATTTGACCTGGTTTGCCTAAAGTTAATGTTGCTGAATGCTTATCTGTATCTAAACCATGACCTGCGGGTTCAACACCCACTAATTTAACTTCTGGTGTATTTAAAAATGCGGTAAAAGCACCAATGGCATTTGATCCACCGCCAACACAAGCCACAACATAGTCAGGATTTTTTCCGAAGCGTTCATTGGTTTGAACTTTAAGTTCATTACCAATAATTGATTGGAAGTCACGTACCATTTTAGGAAATGGATGAGGACCAACCACAGAACCAATCGCGTAAATATAGTTTTTAGGATCTTTTAAATACTCTTCAAAAGCACTATCGACAGCATCTTTTAAAGTTGCTGTACCCTGAGTAACTGAAACCAATTTTGCACCAAGAATTTTCATCTTAACGACATTGGGATGTTCTTTTTCAATATCGACTTGCCCCATGTGAATTTCACAAGGGATACCAATCAATGCACAAGCTGTAGCTAAAGCAACGCCATGTTGCCCTGCTCCAGTCTCTGCAATCACTTTGCTTTTGCCCATATATTTAGCGAGTAAAGCCTCACCCAAACAGTGGTTAATTTTATGCGCACCAGTATGGTTGAGGTCTTCACGTTTTAGATAAATCTGAGCGCCACCAAGTTGATCTGATAAGCGTTTTGCATGAAATAATGGGCTTGGCCGACCCACATAGTTTTTAAATAAGTCGTTCAGTTCATCTTGAAACTCAGGCGTATGACGAATTGTTTCGTAAGCCTGATTGATTTCATCCATTGCTTCTTTTAAATGAGGAGGAATAAATTGACCACCAAAATTACCAAAGAAACCTGCTTCATTCGGTAAAGCAACCCCATTAATTTGATGTTCCATGATTCCTCCTATTTTTATAAAGTATTCATATGAATTTTTAACGTGACAAATAACGTGTCATATCTTCAATGCCTTTTAATGTCATTGGGTACATATGATTTTCAAAAATTTCTTTGATCCAGTTAATGGTCTGGGTGTAATGCCAGTAACCTTCCATTTCAGGATTCAACCAAGCGGTTTTGTCAAAATGCTGACGTAAACGTCTAAGCCATACTTCGCCCGACTCTTCATTCATGTATTCAACTGAACCACCTGCTGACTTGAGTTCGTATGGTGCCATACTGGCATCACCGACAACAATTACACGATAGTCGCGACCGTAAGTATGGAATAAATCCCATGTATTCATACGAGTTGAGCTACGACGGTGGTTATCTTTCCAAACATAATCGTAGAGACAATTATGGAAATAGAAATATTCTAAGGTTTTGAACTCAGACTTCGCAGCACTAAATAATTTTTCACACTCAGCGATATAGGCATCCATTGAACCACCAACGTCAAACAGCATCAGTACTTTAATGCGGTTACGACGCTCAGGAACCAATTGCACATCCAAAATGCCCTGCTTTGCGGTTTCACGAATAGTCCCATCAACATCAAGCTCTTCAGCCGCGCCTTGACGCGCAAACTTACGTAATCGGCGTAATGCAATCTGCATCTGACGTGTTCCCAGAACTTGATCATCATCAAGATTTTGGTATTTACGCTGCTCCCATACTTTAACAGCTGAGCGTTTGCGTCCTGGCCCACCGATACGAACACCTTCAGGATGATCACCAAAAGCACCAAAAGGTGAAGTTCCGCCAGTGCCAACCATTCGATTGCCACCCTGATGCTTTTTATGTTGTTCACGTAAACGTTCTTCCAACATTTTCATCAGTTCTTCCAAAGAACCTGCTTTTTGTAGCTCAGCACGTTGCTCTGGTGTCAGATGTTTTTCTAAGAGTTCAAGGTCAAACCAGTCTTTAGGTAACTTGTGAACTTGTTTAAGTAACTCATCTAAATCAAAAGTTTCAATGCCATCAAAATAATCTTTCATGGCACGATCGAATTTATCAAAGAAACGTTCATCTTTAACTAAAACTGTTTTAGCCAACTGATAGAATTCTTCCTGATCTGCAAATACCAAACCTAATGCAACCGCTTGGTTGAGATCAATCAACTCACGAGTTGTAACAGGTACACCATATTTACGTAAGGTGTAAAACAATCGCACAAACATGTGATTACACTCTTAGCGGCGTGACATAAAAGCTAAACGTTCAAGCAATTGTACATCTTGTTCATTTTTAATTAGTGCGCCGTACAATGGTGGGATTGCTTTAGATTTATCATGATTGCGCAATACGTCTTCAGGCATATCATCTGCCATGAGTAAGCTTAACCAATCAATTAACTCTGAGGTTGATGGTGGTTTTTTTAAATTCGTGACTTCACGTAATTTAAAGAATATTTGCAATGCTTCACTGACCAAAGTATTCGAAATATTTGGGAAATGTACTGCAATGATTTCACGCATCGTTGCTTCATCAGGAAATTCAATATAGTGAAAGAAGCAGCGACGCAAGAATGCATCTGGTAATTCTTTTTCATTATTCGAAGTAATAATCACAATCGGGCGTTGTGTTGCGGTAATGGTTTCACCAGTCTCATAAACATAAAACGACATTTTGTCGAGTTCATGCAGTAAGTCATTCGGGAACTCAATATCTGCTTTGTCGATTTCATCAATCAACAATACACAACGTTCTTCACTCGTAAATGCTTCCCACAATTTACCCGGTTTAATATAGTTTTTAATGTCATAAACACGGTCATCACCTAACTGGCTATCACGCAAGCGAGAAACTGCATCATATTCATACAGGCCTTGCTGAGCTTTGGTTGTTGATTTGATATGCCAAGTAATTAGTTGTAGACCTAAACTTTCTGCAACTTGTTCTGCAAGTAATGTTTTACCTGTACCTGGCTCACCTTTCACCAATAATGGTTTTTGTAAAGCACGCGCGGCTTTTACCGCAAGTTTCAGGCTGTCAGTTGCAATATATTGATCTGTACCAGTGAAGTGTTGTGTATCAGCAGACATTTGAAAAACCTTATTTTTCTTTAACTTTATGTGAATATCTAAACCGAACGTGCAAGTTTATTTGCACTGTATTTTGACCAGCAGAAGCCGATCAATAATCCTGTACCAATGACAAATAGAATCAAAGATAAATTTGACCAGATTAAAACATGCTCTTTTGTGAGCACACCAAAAATCAAACCAAAAATAGCAGGTGCTAATTCTGAATTGGGACCTTCGGAGATTGTTGGTGTAGCAAGGATTGCAAAAACAATAATCCAAAGAATCCCTCCTATTGGATTAGGCATACGTGACATCAAACGATACCAACACCATAATGCAATCATTGCACCTGTAACATACACAATAATCGCAACATTCTCTTCAGGGAATTGATCCAGTACCGATAGAATGTGAGACCACATTGCAGTTATAGTTTCAAGCACCACGCAAACCCTCTGGTTCTACCGCATTTGGATTAATAAGTCCCTCTGGCGGCATTTGAATAAAAAAGCCTTTAGTCTGTAATGAGTCTAAGACATGCAATACGTTGACACGTGCAAGTTTGCGCTCACCATGAAGTTCCAAATGCATTACAAAAGTAGCTTTTCCAAAAGCTTGTAAGACACTCTCAGGAACAGACTCAAATGGATTTTCTGATTCCTGATCTGCAGAATAATTTGGACGAGCAATATACATATACATTTCGTCTTTTTTGCTTGATCTATAAATATCGCAGTGCATGTTTACTCACAACTCTTATCAATCTTAGAGACTATTGGTCATTTAGATTCCAACAGACTTTAAACAGCATACATCAAAAAAAAACTAGGTACATTAACGAATGTTAACGCAATACTTAGCATTAAATTAAATATCATGTAGATAACTGTTTTATATATTAATTATTTCAGCCTTGCAAAATAAATGCAAAACAAAAACAAAATGAAAACAAGGACTAAGAAATATTCTAGCAATTATGACAATTTATTCAAATCTAAAACACCCATCTAGAATGTATGGGATGCTTTATTTGTGACTCTGTAGTCTGTACTTAGTTCTAGGTTAAAGTTGCTTTATGAACACTACTATTGAACGTAAAAAGCCGCTTAAACAAGCGGCTTTTGCGGACGTGGGTTCAACTCCCGTCATCATAAAAGACTAAGAATGATTATTTAATAAATGATAACGATCCATTGGTGCTAAATGCCAAGGATGAGTATCAATCCTATTTCTTAGCTCAGCATGTTTTTCTTTTTCAATGAACATCCAAGCGACAAATCCACCATCATTGAAATGATCATGGATTGCAGAGCCCATGTGTGGATTGATACCCCTTACAGCAGCACCAAACTGCCTCCACCACCCGCTTAGCCATACCAGGTGCATAGCCATTGCTCTGACGTTCATCGCATTGGATTTGTTATCTGCTCTGAACAGTGCAATCAAGTGATGAACGTATTCAACGGCTACGGGAATCTGATCAAATGAGATCTCATCTATGCCGTTCACATTGAATCGTTGGTGTATAAGTTTGTAGGCATCGGAAAAGTTAAGGTGCTTGGTTTTTGCTACAAGCATATTTACAGCATCATTTAAAACCACACGTTCAGTTTTATGGTTCTTTACTTTAGGTTGTACTTGCCTATCCAGAATATCTAAAACCCATTTTCGGAATTCTTTTGCGACAGGTGTGCGGGCAAACATGGCAATAAGATGCGCGCCACGTAATGAAAATATGCGCAACCTCAAATTGAGGTTCTGAGGATTTGCAACCAATTGAGTCATACACAATGAAAACTCTTCCTCTTTTCTTTTGTAAATTTGATTGATTTTATCTGTACGAGAATAACCCAATGCATCAGCTAACTCAGCGGCTGTTACCCATATTTGGTTATCGCTTTGTATTACAGGATGAAATTCGATTGTGTTAAATGTTAGACTACTCATGTCTAATCTCCTTGCAGGGTTTAGATAGAAGCCCCGTGTCCGCCAAGATTCAGGGGCTTCATTTTTTTCTATTTAGTAATTTTGGGCTGATCTTTTAGCCACTCTTCTACGATAAAATTTAATTGTGCAGTAACAGAACGTCTATTCTCACTAGCATCCCTTTTAAGTTGATCTACTAATTTTTGCGGCATACGAATATTAATCTGTTTGTCTTGTCTTGCCATAACTTACCACCAATAAAGCACCGTGATTTAATTAAAGCACAGTGCTTTATTGATGTAAAGCACTGTGATTCACTACTATTGATAAATTAACTTAAGTTAGTTTTGGAAGCGATATGGCTCGTAACGATCCGCAAATGAATTTACGTGTTCCAATGGAACTTAAGGAAAAAATTGAAAAGGCGGCTTTAGATAACGGCAGAACCATTACTGCCGAAGCAGTACATCGCCTAGAAGAAAGTTTTTTAAATATTTCTTTTGCTACTAACAATCAAGCAGATGTCAGAATCATTCCCTTGCGCAATGGGAAAAAGCGTGTGATTTATGGGAAATTACTGAATACTTTGGATTTGGATTACACTCAAGAACTATCTAGACTTCGTGATGATATCCATCTTTCTCTAGAAGTTTTAAGTAACTCTTCATTTTGGAACTCTTTGAAGTTTTTTAATAAAGAAGTTCTTGTTTATCAAGGTGACAATCATATAGATGTTGTCGAAAATGGTGAAGGTAGTCTCGGATGGTTACGAGTTGAAGATCATATCACTGATGAATATATGGAAAATTTGCATAAAAAAAGTGATCAATAGTAAGTCACCGCTTACTTTTAGGGATATCGCCTAACGCTCTGTTTCTAAAAATGAGAGTTTTAGGGATTAAAAAAGCACCGCGAGGTGCTTTTTTATAAAAGATTATTAAGCTTAGTTACAAGTCCTTCTATCTTTAATTTACTGGAGACATAATGATTACTTAAACTTGATGTTGTTTTTGATATGTTATTCATTATACCTACATCAATTGTGGACTTTTTCTTTTCCTCTACACCCTTTTCTAATACAAATATTAGTTTTTCAACACTCTCTTCTATGAAATACTCATAACCAATTTTTTGACTAGCCTCTATCAATTCTAGAGCTGTTGTAACAGCATTTGCATAGACTTTTGTAGTCATCCATTCTTCATACTCAATTTTTAACAAAGAATACTTCTGGCTTTTAACTTCTTTAGAAATATCGCTTAAACTATTTCTAATAGCTGTAAATTTACTATTAAAATTTTCCTCAACCTGCTTCAAAACATCATTTAATATTATAGATTTCTTATCATCTATATCATTTATTAAAATTTGCTTAGAAGCTTCAATTTCTTTAGTGATATTATCTTTTAATAGCTGACTTTCTTTTTCCTGATTTTTAGTATTCGTAAACCAGTTAAAACCTGCAAAAAAAACTACAAAAGCACCAACTGTACCAAGTGACCAGTAAACAGTTGAAAGGAACTTATCCTGATAGCTTTTCATCACTTCTACTTGAGCCTTTAAAACCTCAATTTGTAAGTTTGCTGCTTCTAGGTTTTTCTGAAGTAAAGCATGATCAACTTCCGCCCCATATGCCGTAGCAGAGAATAAAATAAGTAAAGTAAAAATGATTTTATACACTCTTGTTTTAACCACTTTAAGTCAATGTTATTACAGATATTAATACACCATTTGAATTCTTTACTCCAAATTTAATTTAACTAAAAATTATCATAGGTAAATCTTTACTGTTTTGTACGTACCCAATAAACCCATACCGACAATGCAACACTGCCAGTCCGCTTAACGTCCCACCTAGCATCTGCCTACTCTAATTTAAGTTTACTTAAGTTCATAAAGTAGCAACTATACATAAAAGATATAAATCACCCTGTAATGTCTTTTTTTAAACATCAAAAGATGTTATAAAAAAGACATTCGCTATCTTATTGGACTTTGTTTTTATGAATTTGGATATGTTTGACAATGAATCCCTTCGGGATTCGGAACCAACACCTTGCGACTTCTTCAGTGGCGAAGAAGCTATCGCAAAAGCTAAAGAATTGGGGCTACCTGATCCATATATAGTTACACAAGCAATTATGGTCGGTGACTCAGAATTTAGAACCAATACATACTGTAATAGAGCCAGATTTATTTCTCGATGGGGAAAAATTGGAGAACAGCTCGCCTTACTCCTTAGAAAGTCAGATCCAGCGTGGGTTTATCATAATGAAAGCCAACCAAGACTAGAAAATACTGATAAGAAAATCCAAATTATTTTCATGAGCGGCAATTTAGCCCTTGGTCATCCAGAGCTTGTGTTATCAGCCCTGTGTGAGAAAGGCTTCATGACTTTGAAGAATATTAAAGAAAATCAATCTAGCTATGATGATACTTCAAAGCTAAGAACCTGGATTCTTTACTTCCCTTCTACATCCCATCCAGCTTACACAGCAACCGATATCCCAACAATTCCTTTTGAAATTGCATACCCAACAAGCTTTGTACAAACACCTGATAAGACAAAAATTGACATATTACCAAGCAATCACACTTGCAGAATTGCATTTGAGATAGATAATACTCATCCATTCGGGAATGATCCTAAAAAGCCAATATTGGAACCATCTACTGAAATCAAACCAGATGATTTTGATATCCAGCTTGTAGTCTAATTTGAGGTTAACGTGTTTAGTAAAGATCGTTTAAGGATTGCTAAGGACCTACGAGGTCTTAGTAATACTGATTTTGCAGAAAAGTTAAGCTGCTCTCTATCAAAAGTGAAACAGCTTTTAGATGCAGATAAGGAAATCAGTGAAAATGATCAAACCGAAATCTGTAGAGTCCTAAACCTGCCGATGTCTTTTTTTATTGAAAATGATATTCAGCCACATGAAACTGAACAAATATTTTATAGATCTGTCGCTAGAATTAAAGCACAACACCGTAAGGCAAATGAAGCTTACACTCTATTAGCTAAGAACATTAATACTTATTTGCTCAATAAGGTTAAATTACCTCAGTTCTCACGTCCAGATTTGGATATCACTGAGATACAGGATCAGCACTATCGTTATGTTGACCATATTGCAATTGAGCTAAGAGCCTTATGGGGATTAGGGGTTCAACCCATTAATAATATTGTCTCTCTCTGTGAGCTTAAAGGCATTCGCGTTTTCAGACTTCCGAATGAAGTTAAAGAAATTGATGCACTATCCTTTTTCGATGACGAAAATGGTTCGCCATTCATGTTTGTAAATAATTTCAAGTCAGCAGAGCGTTCTCGCTTCGATTGCGCACATGAGCTTGGCCATATCATTATGCATACTCATAACCGCAAGGTTCGTGAAGAAAAGGACAATAAATTATTAGAAATTGAAGCTGATCAATTTGCCTCTGAGTTCTTAATGCCTAGCGAAGCTTTTTTTGCAACTACTCCACGTTATCTATCAATCGAGAATATGATTGACTATAAGAAAACTTGGAGAACCTCATTAAAAGCAGTGAACTACAAAGCTCATAAACTTGGTCTAATTAGTGACTGGGTTAATCGTAGCAATCTGATGAAAATTAACTCTCTTGGGTATCACCTTGAAGAGCCCGAAGAAACTCACCGTGATGAAAGTATGATGCTACCAAAGATCATTTCACTTTTAGTTTCTCAGCCCTCTTTTGATAAAAATAAAATGTTGGATGAAATTGGCATTTCTGAAGATGATTTTAATCAGTTAACTTTTGATGCACTTGCTAAAGCAGATATACCCAAAAAGAAAAGTAAACTGTATATCGTCCAATAAGAAAGCTGGCTTAATGCCAGTTTTTTTATTGCTAATTTTTAATTCTGTCAACCAACTTTTATTGCTAAATTTAAATTTTGTCAACTAATTAAGAATACTCAAAATCTTTTCACATTTTCTATACCAGTTGGATGTTATTTATAAGTAGATAAACAGCACTATCAATTGACTTAAGCGTATATTTGAAACCATAAATTGGGGGAAATTTCCCATTAAGTTTTGAAGACAGGAATCATCATGATTACATTGCACCACTTAGACCAATCACGCTCTTTCCGCATTTTGTGGTTACTAGAAGAAATCAAACAACCGTATCAATTGCAACGCTATTACCGTGACAAAAAAACTCATTTGGCACCTGAGTCACTAAAAAACATTCATTCATTAGGAAAATCCCCTGTGATTGAATGGCAAGGTAAAGTTATTGCGGAATCAGGAGCTATCGTAGAGTTACTAATTCAAAGACTTGCACCACATCTCGCACCAGATACAGATGCTGCTAGTTATGCAGATTACCTACAATGGATTCACTTCGCAGAAAGCTCTGCGATGGTGCCATTTTTATTAAAAACGTTTAATCAAATAGAAACTAAACACGGCACAAAATTAGCATTTCTAGAAAACTATACTCAAATCGAGTTTGATAAAGTTTTTGGTTATTTAAATGATTATTTAAATGATAAATTATTTTTAGTAGACGATCGTTTAACTGGCGCAGACTTTATGATGGGATTTGCACTTCACGGGTTAATTCATCATATGAAACAAGGTGAAAAATATCCGCATATCAAAAGCTATGTCGAACATTTGAGCTCACTACCAAGTTGGAAATCTGCCGTAAAAATTGAACAAGATGGTGTAGTGATCTAAAAAAATAAGAATAGTTAAAGTACTTTTAGAAAAACCAACCTGTGAACCAAGCCCTCTTATGAGGGCTTGGTTCACATATTCCAGTGTGATTATGAAAATGAATGGAGAAATAGAATGCTCTATCCGTGTTTATGCTGTGGGTACTTAACTAGAGGCGAACCATCAAACGGCGACTACGACATTTGCTCTGTATGCTTTTGGGAGGATGATCCTGTAGAAGCACAAGACTATGATTGGTGTGGTGGTGCAAACATCCCTTCACTAAACCAAGCCCGTGAGAACTTTAAAAAGTATGGTGCAATCGAAGAATGCTTTGTTAAGAATGTGAGAAAACCAAGGGATTATGAGATTCCGAAGGGTTAGTTTGTAATAATTCTAATGACGAAAGCCCTCCTTAGAGGGCTTTTAAACATATTCCAGTGTGATTATAAAAAAGACTGGAGAAATAGAATGTTCTATCAGTGTTTATAACATTGGTATTGGACAAGATAATAAAGAATATCTGATAGATTGAAAACTGTTATAGATTTGTATTATATTGTTGACAGTTAAAGCATTTCTAAAAGTAATAAAACTATGCCAACTTTTATCTCAGCTCTTTTAATAATTGTCGGATTTATATTTTCCGTCTTCGGAATGATAATTGGTCCACATATATTTAATAATATGATACAAAATGCCACACAGCGCAAAGCAATAAGCTTTGCGTCTATGTTTCCAGGTATATTGATATTAACACTTGGATTTTATTTAAGTTGATGAACTTATATTAAATTCAGATATAAATTATATTCAGCTTGATTTTGTAACTTAATCAAGCTGAATTCATTATGGATACTAAATCTAGATCTAATTCGAAAGTCAAAACTTCACACAAGATGGCTATTCTCGATAAGCAACTTACACTGATGTTTAGCTCCAAGCATTATCTTCCCCCCACTCCACCAGAGTATGAAGATAAAAACATGCTGTATTTAATAGTAATGATAACTTTGAATTGACTTACGATGAGTTACTAGAGATTATCAGTAAGGGAAGATTAGCAGGTCCACAATTAATTCCTATAATAGAAACGATAAATTAAAGGTACTTTCAATATGCCTATTATACAATCAGATGATTCGACACTTTATGCTATTACTTTACATGCATTGATAAACTCACTTCATAAAAATGGCTTTGATCTAGAAAATATACTTGTAAAATATAATATTGAAATATTCGATGGTTGTGCTAAAAGTTATTTAAATGAAGATAATATTAAATCAGTTGAGCTACTAAAGAATTTGATGGATGATGTTAAAGCTAATTCCTCACAAGGAAAAGATAAATAATATTATGAGGATCCTTAACACTCACTACCAACAAAGATAATGAGCATCTAACGTCAAGAAATATATTGAATTAACTCATTTGCTACAGCTTTACCAATTAACCACTTTTTATCTTTCCAAATCTTAAGTTCATCATCGTTTGATATAAAAAATAGTTCAAGAATAATGCCACCATTGCTAACGAATGCTAAGCGAGAATGTTGCCCTGAATTTTCAGGCTTCCAACCTTTGTCTCCACGTAATACATTTACCATAACAGTTGAAACTGCACCGCAAAGCTTTTGAGAAATTAACTTATCTTTAGGTTGCGACAATGCCTCAACACCTTTTGCAGTTTTAGGCCCAGCATTACAATGAAACTCAACAGCTATAGCTGATCCTTTGATGAGTTTGACTGCTTCATTGAGCGACGCATTACCCTTACCCTCTCCATCAGTTCTAACACTGATGCCTGCGGCGCGCAGATAATGCGCAACAATGTTCCGCATATCTTGGGCGATATCACTTTCACGATCACTGCCATTAACAGCTCCTGAATCTATGTTGCTATGTCCTGCTGTGATAGTTACGATTTTTGTCATTTCACTTTCCTCTAGACGTAAAAAAACCGACCCAGTGGTCGGTTCGTGGATATTAAAAAACCTGCTTTAAGCAGGTCTTATCGAAATTTACTCACCTCAATCACAAGTGATATTTAGTTTTTCACTGTAAGATTCAGTAGTTTTACGCAAATCATCTAATAGCTGATCTTTTGGTTTAGCATCTATAACCTTTAACTTTGTCAGTCTCAATATAGATGGTAAGTATTCATACCTATAGATTTTGGGATACATCAAGCATAGAACGTTTTCCTGATCATTTTTATCCGCATTAGAATCATCAAGAATACTTAAAAACGTTCTAATCTTCTTGTTGGCTTCTTTCAATTGATTTCTTGCTACTATTTCCCCAAATTTAGGTTGCTGACATCCCACGGTTATTATGGCTAGGAAGATTATTAATATTTTTTTCATTTGTTTAGCTTTAAAAGTTATTGATAATAAAACCACTCAAGGCGGATGAACTTATATCATAAACTTCAATAGATTAAACTGATTTATTAAAAATTATCTTTAAAGTCTTTAACCTCTTTGGCTACATCTAAAATTGTTGAGTCCTCACGTGCATTCACATAGTTAAATGTCCACCGAATGATTGCCCAGAACGGTAACCCGGTTGCAAAGAAAATCCCCCCAATCGCACACATTCCTGCCCATGTTGTTGCGTAATCGTGCATAGAGAAATGTTGAATAATAAATCCACCTGCGCCGATACTACCGATCACTGTAGAGACAAGACTCACAACCCATTCACTCCGTGAGCGCGGCATTCTCGTCATGATTACGACCAAGTATCCCAACGCAATCACAACTGTAATAATTGCCGCAATACCATACATCTTGATAGCTACTGCACCCGCACCACTGCTTACTGGCTCTGCCATTTTTACTTTCTCCAGATAATAAAAAAGTCGCTAAAAAGCGACAGTCTTTTGTTGTCCAATCCATCATTGGACTAATAGTTAAACTTCGATTTGATATACAACACCCGTGGGCGCACTTCGTTTTATTTCATTTCCACTGATATACACCCGATCACCTACATTAAATGGTGTTGAACTGCTACACAGCACAAGCCCTGTCCCATCAACAACTAAAACTTTATAGTTAGGATGGTCTGCACTCTGAACAGTCGCTATAAACTCAGGCGTTTTAGGTAATAAATCTAAAAGTCTTGATAATGCATTACTCACGATTCACCCTCTCTATTGATGCAGTTTGAACCACTTTCTCATAACTAAATGATCCGCTTACACCATCAGTGATCCCCCACCAATCACCGTTAAAAGCTGTTAATTCACCTGGTACGCATTGACCAAGTTCCTGAGTAATTGGCATCAATAAGCTATGTGTCTCAACCATGCCTGCTTTGGCCAGAGCCTCGCGGCCTTTACTATGCATTGCTGTCGTTGATGTCAGCAATGGACTATTGACCGACTCTTGAAGCACATCACCTGCAGTGCCAACACGCTTGATTTGTCCCGTATCACCATTACGATCATTGGTTAAGAACACGCCGTTATAATCCGGGTAAAGTGCATAATCAGTTGAGAGATCTACGACCATTGAATCAGGAATCAACCGGTCATATTCGTCAATTGCAATCGAATCCCAAAATGTCTTTTTGTACTTCGCTTTAATCGTCAATGTATTGCTATCAGGCTCGCTATACACAAAACCACCTGCAGCATCCGCAATCAATTTAATTGCTGCAATTGGGGTTAAATTCGAATAGCTCAAACTATTTGTAGGTAACACCCAACCCAGTGCATCAATCAACTCCCAATTCAAGACGATATCGCTATTCACCCGATCAAGTTCAGCTTGAACCAGTTGTACCGATGTACGCTCATTCTCTTGGGTAAAAGAACGAGTCGGCGAATACGGCGCATCAAGCAAGGCGGATGGACTACGTCCAGATAACTTATAGACTTCTTTAGCAAACTGTTTAGAACGTGAAATGTTCTCTAGCAACATCCGATGTTCATTACCATTCACCATAATTTTTAAAATCACCGGTTTTCCATCAATCGGCTCTAACTTTGACTTCTCGTAAAATGGAATTGTTAGATTGTAAGACCAACACCAACTACTCCGATCGCAACGATAATCACCGTTATTGACTTGGATTTCTTGCCCGTTGTCTAAGCGAGTTACTTTTAAATCATTCACGATATACCACCAATCAACAGGCTTAAGGTTTGGTAAACACTGATCAGCACCAAAGTTTAAAATGAGATTGTGCGAATCAACGTCATTACATAGACATATGAAATTAAGATCAGTTGAACCGACATATTCGGGCTTCGGTTGCGGTTCAATTGGATCTACAGATGATTTACGATAATAAACAGCTCTTGCCACGTCCCAGGGAATAGAGTCAGTAGTAAACAGCTCTAAACCTTTGTCGTGTTTAAACATGAACCGTTTTTCAAACACGTCTGCAACTTCATGACTAAACGTAAATTTCTTACGTTTTCTAATCAGCTCATCCCAGTCAGTTTGCCGATTGATTAACAACTTTTCAGATTCTTCAAATACCAAGGTTCGAGCAATAAAACGTTTATCGTTCTCTTGCCATACAATTTGATAATCACTCGAAAGCTTTGTTGTTTCTTCAAAGACTGTTTTAATCGATTGCTGCAGCTGTAAAGTTTTATCAAATCCAGTAATCACGGCATTAGATAGACTTAATCCTGAATCAAAAATAAAGGCACTGTTATGCGCCTTAAATCTTGCCTTGCCATATTTGACGTGACTTTCAATCAACGCAGTCAGAGCATTTTGATAACTAAAACCACTTAAATGATTAAGTCCAAGCACGAAATTAATATCAAAATGAGTCTCAACATTAGAAACGAAATTGGTATTAATCACGGCATCAATCGAACAGAATTGATTTGAAACTACTGCAGTAATTTCAGCCTTAAAATCTGTCGCAATTGCACAATCAATTTGTGCAACACTGCCTTGTAATGTTGTAATTTCTGAAAGAAATGCGGTTGAAATAACAGCGTCAATACTTGCTGTAATAACTTCATTTGCGCCGAAATTTAGAACGACATTATGCGCATCAACCGTGCCTGCAACATCATTAAAGTTTAGGTCTACGGCGTAACCATCAGGTGGGGTGTAATTTGACACATGCACACCTCTTTATGTGGATGGACGAAGCACAATCGAGTTGATCATCAAGGTACTACCAAGCGCCAAGCTTGGATTTGCCAGCATAATATCTGTACCAACACTAAAATCCGCAACTGCATCACCATTGCCATTGAAAAGCCGCGCCCATGTTGCTGTGCCTGCTTGCGTCACAGTAGCTGTATCAGTCGGATATAATTCTATGCTGTCTGCATTGAGTTGTTTAAAGCACGGCTCTGGCAGATTCAGCGCGACTAACTTATTACCCGCGCTTGCAGCAACTGTCACATTTGCAGGCTTTGTACCCTTATAAAATGAAAAAGTAGCATTGCTGCTACCTGTATCTAAGAAGTTGGCCAAGGCTTGTAATTGGGCCAAGCCTGCCGCCATTGATGGAATTACACTCATTTTGGCACCACTAAGTCAGCAATCACTGCGTTATATTGATTTAAAGGATGGTGAGCAACGATAAAGAACTTACATGCAGTCAAATGATTAAAAACATAATTTCCGTTTGGATCGGTCATCACTTCAGAAATCAATCGCCCAGACATACGTTCAAACAAACGAACACGGCACGGAATTGGAATGTTTGTCTGTTTGACTTGCCCTTTAATTGCTAAGCCTACATCGATCGTCAAAAGTGGATCTAAACTTGAACAGATTGCAGGGACAACTTGAAGATTTAAAAGCATTATAAATCCCCTATTTTGATGACAACTTGCCCCTGCTGATTGAAATTGACCGCTGCATTAACTGCGATATACAAGCCATTATTTTTTTCAATCAATTGATAGTTGGAGTAAGGCTTCGCTTGAAACAACCAATAAAAACCCGGTATTTCACCTCGCAGAACTGTTTCATTTAAGAAAACAGGTGCAAACGGTGCCACATTTGCCAAACTAAATGCGCCGATATAATTAGAATAGCCACTTGCTATCTCAGTTTTTCCTAGTGAAATATGCATTGATTCTTGGGCTGATGTAGCTTGAGAATATGAGCGCTGCAAGAGTGTTTTTTGGGTTGAGCTGGTTCCACAAATACCCGTGTAACCGCCCCGCGGATATGCACCGCCAGTAGTCGTATATAAATACGTTGATGATAGAAATGTGTTTGCTGTGTCAGCATTTAATAGAGACTTGAACGAACCAAATCCGTAAGTTAATGCTTGGGTGTCAGCAGTCACTACAGTCGGCAATATATAGAAATAATCTTTATTGCCAATCAGAATCCAGGCCCGATTTCCCGTGGTTGGCGTAGCTGAATCAGCTGGGTTTGATGTCGCACTCACTGACGAAGCGTAATACCATTTTGACCAGCCGTTATATGCAGTTGTCCCACTCCCAGTGCCCACCCAATTCTTGTCTGGTGCCGCACTATCATATGGTGCTTGAACGCCCGACATTGCATCAATGCCTGTCATATCCTCGACAATTCCAACTTTGGCATATTTTGCATAAGTCGATGTGTATGCAGCATCAAGTGCATCAATCACACGCAAATATGGACGTGATGCAAGCAAAGTATTAGACGAGCGATAAGCTGCTTTACCAGTGCCGCTGAAAGGCTTTAACCAACCCAATGCTGGTAAAGAACAACTAATTGTGCCTGTAGCTGTGGTCACACTTGGAGTTGATGCGAGCTGAAAGGTAAAACTATTTGCATTTGGTACACTTAGAATACGAAACTCGCCGTTATATTCGCTTTGTGTTGCACCTGCAATCTTGATCACTTGATACTGCATAAAGTTGTGTGCAGAACCAAAGGTGGCTGTAGCTGTCGTTCCGCTTGCCGTCAATGTTGAAACTGTTTGCGAGCCAAAACCATTCACTAAACAGGCATCCAGCACGTCAATCATGCAGCCAAAACTATTAGATAACTGAGGCGCATTAGTATTGCTATGCACATAAAACTTAATATCTGTACTTGCGACCATTTCTTATACTCAATAAAAAAGGCTGCATGTGCAGCCCTTAGGTTTAATTCATTTAGATAACGCGATCGATGTCACCGCGATACATAATTTGAAAGTTATCGCTCAAAGTGGTTGGCTCGGATTGTTTGACTGTTCGCACACACCAGATTGGGTACATCGCCGCAATCGTATTGAATCGCAAGACATTCCCACTTACCCAACCTGTTCCCCAACCCTCTTTTTTAACCACAAAATATGCTGCGCTGGTAATCGGATTAATAGGCGCACAATCAGCGTTTACATTCCCAGTCCCAATCTGACCAGAAACCTCACCAATGATTCTAAAATTGGTTGAGTCTACAAATACAATCGCCCAACGTTCCTGAATCGCTCCCTTATTCGTTACAGCAATCGGATATAAGGCATCATTGAAATTTGGTGTAATTGGCGTGCCGCTTGGTTCATCTGACCAGACACTATTCCAAGTGCCTTGTACAAACTTTGATGTGTATCGACTGAACATATCACCCACCACCAATGCTGAACCGACTATGGAGCTGTCTGCATCATAGTTGTGTGTGACTGGCTTGGTTAAAGTAATTTGGCCATTAATCTGCACATCATTAATGAGACCCATATCTTGATAGCGATATGACGCTGAGATAGGTGCAATCAAACTATTTAAAGCAAAATCACCGCTTAAAGTCACTTTGCCATAGTCATAGTCCACAACATACATATCAAAAGGAACTTTCACGCCGTTACTATCTTCAAGCTCACACCATGAAATACGCTGATCATTTAAATCGTAGGTTTGACCTGCCACATGACTGGGCAATTCCTGCTTTTTAGATGATGCAATAACCCCTATATCACCGACACGGAAAATCGGCACACGTCCATCAGGCGGTAAACGCGTTGCTGACAATCCTAAAATCTCAGAATCAAGCGGAATATAGGTATATGCAATTGCGTTATAACGAACCGACGTTGCATCGATCCACACAGGTGCATTGACCCAAACCGTATTACCAACATCCGTATAGTCTAAAAGTGGATCGTACCAATCCTCATCTACAATTTCGGGATGATCAGACTTTTTAGTTTTTTTATAGAAATAAATGTCTACAAAACCAGTCTCATAATTGATTGAGCCGTGCGCTTCATCAGTTTCAATGATGCCCGCTTCATCTGCAGTTAAAGTAAGCTGACCGCCTGCAATTTTGCCAACCACAACCGTGAGTGAACCAGGACGAATCGGGATTGTTGGCGTTCTAAAACTAACATGATGAATCGGCAACATATCGGTTGTAGTAGTCAAAGACTGTAAAGTTAGTTGATTATCAACATTCGGTGTCCAACTCTCCAATTCAATAACACCCGTACCATATTGAATAACGCCGCTTTGTGTACCTGACCCTGTTGCGGTATCTACATTTCGATATAGCAAGCCTGTTCGATCAACAAAGGTATCTGCACCTAGCTTTAACCGAACCGAACCAGACAGGATCTGCTCATCAAAACCTTGTGTTAGATCAAAGCTAAGTTTGTCAGCGGTGATTGTCGTTGAATTACTACCAGTACCTGAAGTATCACGATAACGCACAGAAATATTAGTGGTACCAAATGCCTTTAGCGTTTGCTGACTCGCAAGGATTTGGTCTACTTGTGGAAGATAAAAACCCATATTTACCCCGCTGAATAAGTTGTCGGCGTATATGCCTTGCTGTATGTGGTTTTTTGCAGATACGGCGTTACTTCACATACCCCAGTAGCGTAAATGATGCTGCCTTGAACATTTCCGAACTGATCTACTAGGTTGCCTGTAGTGCTATTTACCGGCACATCATGCAAGCTGACTGTACCCGTTGCGCAGCTAGGATGAGTCACTGGAATATCTAACCCAACTGAGCTTTGTTGAATTGCTGAACCCGTACCAATGGTAAAGGTCAGTTTTTGATTGGCATCAGGCTCAATAGCATTCAACGTTTGGTTTTTGCCTTCGCCATAGTCATATGTGATGGTGAAAACAGTGTTTTTTTGAGGCAATTTTTTAGGGATTAAACGGCCTTTTCCTGTATTAAATACAATAGATCCAATCGCATCACCTGTGAATTGCCCTGAACTATCAACCGTTGCAGTTTTCGATATCCCATCCAATAGCCATGTCGCTGTTAAACTTTTAATACCGTTATGAAATAACTGAAAATCTAACCCCGCTGGTAATACGGATAAATCAGCACGGGCAAAAGTTGTAATTGGGCTGCCCCATTGCAACAAGATAGGCGTTCCCACATCTGGTAAAGCCCCAGTAGTTAAGAGCCAAGTACCTGTCGTGTAATTGATCGATCCACTACCGACTGACTCATTTGCACCGACCAAGCGACCAGTTCCGTTGTCTTTCAAAACATAAAACTTACCTTGTGCCATGAATGAAATAGATAGCGCTCCCGGTGCAGGAATCGGCACTAAAACCCCTGTCCAATTTGTCCCCTGATTATTCGATGTGACGGGCAAGGTATAAGACTCAAAAGGCTGTACGGGTGCAGAGGCAGGCGTAAATGTAATATTGAGAATGGCATTGCCTGAGCCAATCGCATTGGTCCACACTATGCGACCTGTTTGGTAATCAATCGTGCCGACTTGAGTGCCAGTTGCTGTTTTTAAAGTACCACCGTTATCTGAAACTGACTGCCCAAAAAGCGTAAAGCTTAATGAGCTTGGTAATACACTTGAGCCAATATACAAACTTTGGTTGTTATTTACGTTGGTTGTGAATTGGGTTGTGATGGTTCCGCTATTTCCCGCAACAAGTACAGGATTTTCACTGACAGCATTCAGATCCAACAACGGCGTTTCAGTCTGATTAGACGGTATCAGTTGCGAAAACATCGTTTCAGCTTGAATTGTGAAACTTCCCACCGCCACATCATCGGCTAAATCAACACTTGCATAATAAACGCCAGCATCAGCAACAACCGTTTCGCGTATAACAGTGGTTGGTTTAACGTTGTTCCACCAATTCGTCACCGATAGACCAACAAAGTCACGACTGAGTGCATCGTTAAATGTATAAGTCGCAACTTTATATTCTTTGGTTCCCTCAGATCCACCGCCGCCACTGCCTGCGCGAAAGGTTGCGGTTCTGGTTTCAACTGCAGTAATACGAAGGTATTGCGCAAATTCATTTGCTAAGCCCTCATTAACCACTAGTACTAAAGTATCCCCGACATTATTCTCAGAATCAGTGGTCATCATTGCCACTTGTATCGACTTCATGCCTTGATAAGCTGCATCAAGCAAAGCACCAACCGCCTGAGCACCTTTGGCCAGATAATTTTCTAAACGATTCTGAGCACTATCACGGGTATCGGTATGAGATCGTGTACTAAATAGCAATGCTGAAACATTCGGATCTTCAGGATTCTTTGAGATAAATACTGTTGACCCCATGAGTGCATCAGTATCATTACTATTCACGGCGGCATAGATCTTACGCAGTGATACGCGGCCCACAGTTCGATCAAGTTCCGATACATCAGGGAAAAGATTATTACTCTCCCCATCTACAACGATCTGACCAGAATATTTCCCTCCGCCGTCACTAGTATCTGTCAAACGCTCAGACTTGTATAAAACAAGATTATTGGTCTCAATTGGCATCTGGCACCTCAATAAATCTTAATGTCGCTCGGTAATAATCGTTTTCTGATACGGTTGGGACACCACGGACAGGGCTTGCTTCAATCGCACCATCAGCATGATTAAAGATCACGTTGAATTGGCGAGTATCATGTGGATATTCAAAAATTAAGGTGAATTGCTCGCCCTGTAATGCTGACCAATCTTTAATTTTTGAAAGCAAAGCGCGTTTAATCCAACCCTGTTTGTCTGTCTTTGAAAGCAAAGTAATTGGACGACCTAACTTCTTCTTACCCTCTTGAATAATCAAAGTCCCGTCAATTGCACGCTCTTGGCTTTGTTCAATTGGCTTCCAATCGAACTCATCGGAAAATAAAAAACCGTTCTCAAGTGGAACGGTTTCATTTGTTGCATTTCGTTGTAGTCTCATTACATCGCCTTTTTCATTTGCTCTAATTCATTAAAGAAATCGTTTAAAAGATCTTTCTGAGATGAATCACCCGTGAAATTTGCAGTTTTGCCATTAAAGTTAAAACTGTAGTTCACTGTATCGGTTGACCCCACATCAATATTAGGAACTTGGATCTGCGGAATTGACGGTGCTTTAATGTTTGGTGCACTGATTGCAGGTGCATTCGTATTACCACCAACTGAGATCGAACTACCACTAGAACCAGATTTCTTACCCTCCCAATAACTAAGGGTATCTTCCATCTTCTTGAGTAGTGGCGCGCTGTAATCAATTACAGATCCACTCTGCAGAGCTTTATAGTAAGCAAATAACATTGCATCTTTAGACTCCTGCGCTTTTGCCTTCGCTGCACCCTTATCCATTCCTGCAGCAACTAAGCGATTTTCATAATCCGCAATTTTGGCATTCATATCATCCATCGCTTGACCTAAGCCTTTCGAAGTCTCAGCAGCTTGCGCCTTGCGTTGAGCAGCAACTTTAGCCATTGCCTGTTCCCATTCATCAGCAGTGCTTTGGGCTTCTTCACGGGCAATTCTTCCAAGGTCTCTAAATCCATCTGCAGCCACTCCACGCGCTGTGTCACTCACGTTATAGAGTGAATCAACAATTTCTTGAGTAGACTTAACTGATGATTTACCCGTTGCATCGATCTGAGCTTGTAACCCAACCGAAGCTCCTTGTGCTTTGGCATTTGCAATGACAGCTTGATCACCTGAAGCGGCGGCAGCTTGCATAACTCGCTCATATGCTTGTTTTAGACCATCGGATGTTGCTTGACCACTCGCTTTCATAGTATTGAAGTCAGCAATTGCGGAATCAGCAGCGAGCTTTAATTGTTCTTTAGTTTTAACACCAAGGCGTTCAAATGCCTTACCAACCTCATCTAAATCATCAGGTAGTTTTTGAGTTTGCTGCTTAATCGCAAGCATGCCCATTTCTACTTGCTTGGTAGAAAATACACCTTGCGACTCAAACTCTTGAAGCTTTTGCTTTGCTGCATCAATTTCTACTTGACTATCTGCCTTTTCAAGCCAAGTTTTCCAACCTTGATAAAGACTACGTGTAGCATCAATACCAGTTATGCCAGCTTCTTCAAGTTTTTGCTTTAATGTATCAAGACTCATACTACCCTGACTAAACCCACTCGACATAATATTGGCTGTTTTATCAATATCAATGCCTAAAGCTTTTCCTGCCTCCCTTGCATCATTCAGTGATGGATTTAAGTCTCTTGCTGCTGCACTGGCAAGTTTGAAACCCTCATTGAGCTGCTGCCCTGTAATCTGGCCAGCAACACCCATTTCCATGAGCTTCTTCTTGGCTTCATCAATTTCGGCTGTATTTTTAGCCTGACTTAGCCACTTTTGCCATGCTTGGTAAATCAAGTCATAAGATTCAGCACCAGTTATTCCTGCACCTTTTAACTGCTCAATAAAAGCCTTAATTTTCCCAGAACTATCACTAAAGCCAGTTGATATCTTATTTGTAACTTGCTCAACATCGACACCTAAGGCTTGCCCTGTTTCGATTACGTTCTTAAAAGACTGTTCTTGCTTTTTGGTTTCTAGCGTTGCAGCGGCTGTTGCCTGTTGAGCTTCAGTTAAGCGCGTAACGACGACTTTCCCACCCTCGTTTACTGTCGCAAAGTACCCCTTTTGCGCTAGTTCTAACTGAAGTGTTGAATTAATAACACCATCATTTGCTTGCACTGCCCGTGTCACATAATCAGTAACAGCCTTTAATTTGCGTGATTGAAGTTTTTCATTATTCTGACCTTCTTGCTCCTGAATTAATAAAAGCCCATCAAGGGCTTTTTTGTTTTCTTCTAAGATTCTGGCATTTTTTTGCGCTTCACTTTCAACCGCCTGATCTAGCCGCATTTTTGCCTGTGACTGATGAGACAAAGCCAGTTGGTCAACCTCATCATAAAAGCCTTTTGCTTTCAGTCTCATTTTCTCAGCATTTGCTGCAAACTGGTCACTTAGATCACCAAAGGTAATAGTGGATAATATTCCATTGATTACCACGCCAAGATCATAAAACACACCAGTCAATGTCATAACGACAAGACGTAAAGCGAAAATCACATCTGAAATAGCACCAAAAGTAATGCTTAAACCCTGACCAACACGAGTAAGAAAACTAACCTGATCACTTGCTTTCGTTGCTTCTCCTGTAAATGATCCAAGGACCGCAACAATATTGTTGAGACCATCATAGATTAATGATAGAACATCATCTCCTAATTCATAACCTATATTCACCAATTCTTTAGCGACATCATAAGCGGATGAGATAGCTTGTCGTAACGCATTAAAGACACTTGGATCTATACCATCGAACTTCTCTGATACCGCATCAACAGCTGACATCACGTCATCAAATAATACGGCGATCCAATCCAGATCTCCACCTAACAAATCAATAACGCCTGCGAGTCGACTCGAAATATTATATTGCTCATTCATTTGCCCGATTAGCGCAGTAATATTATTTCTTACTTTCTGCATTGCATCGGCAGTGGAATTCTCCATCCCATTTGCAAGCTCAAAGTTTCGATCTCTGGAATCAATCAAAGCCTTGGTTAATTCATTTACAGAGATCTTTCCTTCCGCACCTAATTTACGAATCTCTGACTCTGCACGACCTGTACTTTTGGCCATATCACTGACAACATTATCCGCACCAATGATAATACTCATCCACGCATCAGCATCAACAGAACCTTTTGCTAAAGATTGAGCTAGTGCATCTTGCGCCGATTGTGCTTGGTCTGCACGTGTTGCATTGTGAGTAAACGACAGTGACAAACTATCCGTCATTGTGAGTATTTCATTGGTACTATAGCCCAATGATTTCATTGTCCCCGCGGTAGCAAGGTATACTTCCTGCGCTTCCATCAAAGGGCGTGCAGTTGTATTGGCAAGCTCTAAAAGTCTTTCTTGAACCAAATTGTATTCTTCAACACTATCAGTGGCATTTCTTAAGCGTGATGCCATCTGTTGTGTTGCATCAGATGTGGCGATTAGCTCATTGATAGTTAAGCCTAAACCAAGAGCAGCAAGACCGGCAGCAAGCGTACCGATGGTTGTTTTTAAAAATGAAAATCCAGCCTTGGCTTTTTCAGTTGCGGCTTCAGTTTCAACCAGTTCCTGATTCGCGTGATTTGATGATTGAGTAAAATTATTAAAAGCTTCATCAGCTTGTTCAACTTGCCTTTCTAATTCATCTACGGCGTGTTGAGCTGCTTCAATATCTTGTGGTGTAGCATTTGTTGTAGATAAATCATGTAGTTTTTGTTTTGCTTGATCTAAATCAGACTTGAGTACCCCAAGCGCCTGTTCAGAAACCCGACCAAACTCTGCAAAATTTTTAGCTGTTGCACCTGCATTTGTACCTGCATTTTGAATTGCGGTTGTAGCATTGTTTAAATTTTGAGTGAGCGCACCCGCCATTTTAGTTGTGCTTTCAGGCACAATTTCACCGATTTGTTTAGCGGTTTCCGCGGATGTTTGGCGTAGCTTTTCAACTTCTTGCTTGATTGCATCAAATACGGCTTTTGTAGTGGCTTCAGACTGCTGAATATTAGATACATAATCTTTGGTATCAGCCTGTAAAACAACCTTAAAAACTAGTTCTTTAGACATAAAATCCACCTCATCACCGTATAAAAAAGCCACGTAAACATGCTGTGATTGACATATTTACGTGGCTAAACTGAAAATTTAGACATTAAAAAACCCGACAATTAGTCGGGCTTAATTTGAATTAAAACGTTTAAAGCGTATTCTAATTTTCTAGCATACTTCCGCAGTGCTTACATTTAATAGCTGTCATTCTGATAGATTCAGCACAAAACGGACATGGTTTCATTACAACATCATCTTCAACTTGATTGTAGTGATAAAAAGAGTCACTAACAACTTTAATGTTTGTTTTTTTAATAAATGGTTCAGGTTGCTTACCTTCGATCGGTTGTTCAGGATCATTAATTACTGAGTCTGAATCTTCTTTTATGATGCTTGTTTTGAAATTGAAAGCACCATTCGCAAGAATTGGAGTTGCCAGTAAGATAATACAGCCAAGAAACAATACAGCCCAGCCAAATTGCAATTGCACAGAACTCATCATTGCATCCGCAAAACCTTCAAAAGGATTACCCTGCATCTTTTCACTTAATTCTGCTTTTGTTTGGCTAATTTTGCTCGATATCATATAAAAATCGTAAATCAAGAAAGCAGTAGAAATACCACCGGTTGCCCATAATAATTTTATTTTATCCATAAAAATTAAAACTACGGATGCAATAGCAAGCCCCAAAATAATTATTCCATCACTCTTACCATTATTAAGTAATGATATTGATCCAAGAATAGGAACACTTAAAACTGGTAAGAACACGCCAATCAGAAGAATTAGAGCGCCTAAAAACCCTATCAATTGTTGTTTTGTTATTTCCATTTATGCACTCGCTTATTCTCTATATCAATTTTAAATAATAAGTATTTCATCTATTCAACCAGTTGTTATTAATTCCATGTAATTTAACAAAAAGTTAAAATAAAGTCATTGAAAACAGACTCATATTTCAAAAGCTTAAAATGCGATTTTTCTTCAACAAAATCCCATATTTCTATGACAGCATTTAAATACTTTAGTCGAGTTGAGTCTTTTTGTTATTCTGTCATATATTATTCTTTTCTAATTGTCCCTGAACCAAATGGATATGAATATTTAATTGTTTTGTCATCAATTAAATTCCATTTTATTGTAAAACACCCCGAACATGAAATGGTAGCCGTATTTCCATTAACACTTCCAGAAAGTATTCCACTTCCATTTGTTCCTGAATAAGAACCTGTAATCTGATTATTTTTTACTGTAACATCATAAATTAAAGTGTTTTTAAATCCCATAATATTTCTATCTGAAGCCACCCAATGACCGTTAAATGGTGACTCTTTTTCTCTCTCACTGTTTTTAACATTAGCTTTATCATCTTTTTCATCAAGATTTTTACAGACATAACAAGCAGAATAAACAATAGATTCTTGATTTATTGGTTTAGTTCCAAATGCGGACTCCACTTCTTTGTTCTTGTTAGAAAGGATTGTTTGGCTTGGTAAATTATCTACAAAGTATTCAACCTTTGAGCAAGTCTTTTCAGAACTATAAACTTCAAACTCTGCTCCAAAACTTGGAGGAGATCCAAACTTCTTGAGAAAATTAATAGCACCAGAACACTTACCAACTTTTTGTGTACAGTCACAATTCGCTGCATATGAAAAACTACTAATTGAACAAATCAACACTATCAAAGCAGAATTTTTAACTGAAATCTTTAACATATCCCTACCTCATAATAGTCATGCGGTACTTATTTATTAGTATTAATGATCCAATATACATTTAAGAATTAGTGAATGTCATTCTATTTTATAAATTGCTACTACTGCTTTAAATATTTTTCCCAAGCTTGGTTCTTCGCATGATTGGCCACTCTTGTTGCAATGGCATAGGATTTGATTTGCTGCCTTTCGATGGCTTGGGCTTCTTTTATATATTTTAAAAATGCACCATATGACATATTTAAAACTTCCGACTCACTATGGCCATGCTTAATAAGATAAGAAAGCGCATTAAACCAACTGGAATCCTTGCTGTTTTCGGCCTTAGGCTCTTTCTTAAAGAAATCCTCATTCACCTGAATGATATTTAAAACCAGATCTGCAATAGCTTCCGTGTACTCTAAACGGTCTGCAAAATAATTCGCATCGAGTGTGGTTGCAAACGAAAATACACCCATGATTAGAATAATATTGGTTTCAACTAACGGCGTGATCGTTTCTATTGAATAACTTTCTAGCTTCATAATCGGGTCTGCAAATTGAGCAAAGCGATTTAAATTCTTTACTTGGATCTGCTTAATCTCAATATTCTGATCAATGAATACATAGGGCAATGATTCATTGTTTAAAAGAAAAAAGTCGTTCATAGAAAAAATCCTAAAATACAGGCACAAAAAAAGACGCTAATGCGCCCCTGTGCCTGCATGTGTTGTTTAAGCTGCTGTCGGAATCGTCACGATATGACCATACAGGTCAAGCGCTGAATCAGACTCTTTTTCAACATCTGATAAAGCCTGTCCTTTAATCTCATACTGCCCCAGTTCACTATGAATCAGTGGGAATGTGGTCTCAGGTGACTTCTTAGTACGCCATAACCGCACCGCCATGTGTTTCTTGGTGGCCTTGTTTATGCCCTTGAAGAACAGTTCGTATTCTTCCTCCAGATCAGAGGCAATCGTGGTTTGGGTCACTGCACCTGTGGTGTAGGTTGCTTTCAATGGCATGGTCAGTGCTGTCACCTCATTGAAAATCACAGTACCAAACTTACTATCAAGCGTGTATTTGGATGGATCTAACGTAACAGGTGTACCCGTGGAATCCTTAAATGACACGGCAGACAAGTTATACCCATCCAGCATGATTTCCTCACCCGCTACCACGGTACCAAGGTTCTGGTCTGTCACCGTGGCTGATGCAATTTCATGGTTGGTACCAGAAAGTATGTACTCAAGATTTTCAGGATTGATTTCCTCAAGCTGGCCTGAGAACTCCACGCCCGTCGTGTTCACCATTGTAAAATCCGTTGTACTGTTTCCTGATGTACTTTCAGTGTGCTCGATCAAGTCGGCGGTAATTGCAATCTCAAACTCTGGCACATTGCCAATAAAGCGCATTGTTCCAACAACACCGTTTGTAATCTTGGATAAATAGAACTTACCCTGAAGATAAATATATTCCTTAGCCATTTGTCTTGACCTCTTTATTAGACTTCGGTGTTGCCTTAACTTCCACAACCTGTGTTTCAGTCTCGGCCTGTTTTTCTTTTTCAACTTCAACAATAACTTTTGCTGCAAGTAGATTAGTGATCTGCTTATCACTTAAACCCGCAATAAAGTCACCCTTGTTGAATCGCCCCACAGGTTGCAGGGCTTTATATTGTTTATCTGCCATGTTAAGCAGCTCCTATAATTTTGGTTGATTCAAATATCACGGTGTAATAGACAAATGCAGGTCCATAGCCGTCTTTCGCATCAACGATTTGCAACGGATCAATTGAGTTATCTGGTTCCCAACCAGAAAGCAGTTGAATAACCTTATTGAGTAACTCACCTGCCTCATCCGCTAAAGCTGTAATGTCATTCAACTGAGCTTTTGCATTGCGACAAGCCACGGTTACAGACCATTGAAGCCCCAGTAAATTGCTTTTGCCTTTACCCGCATCATCAATCTTGCGTACTCGTACAAAATTAACGTGTGCAGATGGCACAACCTGAGACATTTCCGTTACAGAAACAGAGTTCATTGGTGTATAAATCTGCTTAAACTCTGTAATTTCTTTGAGCTTTTCAGCTATCTCAGCACGTACGTCGAAGAAATTAGCCACCTAAATGCCTCCCGATAATGTTAAGAATCGACTCATCATCTTCATTGTTAATGCCTAAGAATGATCGCGGTGGGTTGGTGACTTCTTTGACCTTGCGCCAGTTGCCACCAACATTAAAGACTAGGTACTGCGCCGTTTTTGGAACGATATGCGCCCCAAAATGAAAAGGGATCGAATATTCTTTATCCGATCCCCACTCTACGCCGTTTGCCAACACATTATGATGCAGCCCTGACAGTAGCTGACCCGTATCTCGACCTGTCTCACCACTACTAGCTACACCATCTTTTGTCCTACGACCTTGTAGCTTTGCCCGCCATGACTGCTTCCAAGGATTACCATCAACATCAGATTGATTGATAAAACGATGTTCAGAAGAGCTAACACCATACGCACCGATCTCATCAAACATGGCTTTCTTGTCATAACCAACAAGATGCTCTAACAACGCCATGATTGGTGATTCGCCATCCGCTGTTACTGATATAGCAACTGGCATACAACCTCCTACACGCTCGGCATTTTATTCAACTGCTCATCACTAAAAACGCCACCAGTGTAACTCGTACCTATTGGAATAGATTTAGGGTTACGCTTTGGCTTTTCTTCAATGACTTCATTTTGCTCATTCTTAATTGGTAAAGTCGCCAAGCCTTTTACAATATCTTTTAGATATGCAATTTCAGCTTTATAGCGGTTGTCTACTTCTTCAGTCGGCTGCTGATAATACAAACGGTAACGCGTGATATTACATGCCACTCGTTTTAGGGTGCTTGGTATTTGTGGCAGTGGTAGCTGATAGACAACTGAGATATAGCTATCTATCTCCTCGGAAGCGTCCTGTAGCATTTGATTGATTGCTTCAGGACTAGAATCCATCGCTTCCAAGTTAGCTATTTCTTCCACACCAAATCTTACCTCAAGGTCTTGTCTGGTCGCGTACATAAATCACCTTACTTGGTTTCTGGTGCACCCTTATCTGCCGTTGGTTTTTCCTTAACTGGCTTTGCAGTCGCCGTGGCTAAATTTGCTTCGAGTTTTGATACCTTAGCCTTGAGATCCTCAACCTCTCCCAATGCAGTTGTCTTTTCAGTTTCAAGCTGCTTATTAGATGCCTTGAGATCCGCAACCTCGCCTTTGAGTTTCTCCAACTCATCCGCTGAATCATCAGATGGCGTTTGTTCTGGCGGTTTGTATTCTTCAATCGCGCCAGATACTAAAAGGGCTTGAAGTTGTTGATCTTCAAGCCCTTCGATTTCTTCACCTGGTCTAAAATGACCAATGGATTGTTTTGCAATATACTTTGGCATTTAGCTCTCCTTAAACGAATCCTCGCCCACCAACTAGACCATTCTTATTGTTTGGAACGGCAAGTGGTGATGATTCAGCCAACATTTGAATACTTGAAGGATTCTTTTCCTGCCATTGATTCAAGAAGAATTCCAAAGGTTGACCAAAAGCCTCAATATTTTGAATCGCACAGTGTGCAATCCAACCATTAGCATCTGTCACCATGCCAAAGAAATCTTCAGGAATGAAACGCTCTACTGTTCCATTCATATTGTGGATACCGTCATAAGTCCAAATTTGTACATTATCAACCGTACCACGGAACTGTGGTTTTGATGGATCGTCAAATGTCGGTGTAATCGGCACGCTAATTGAAGCATATGGCTTGATGAACTTTTCTTTAAACTCATCATTCTGGATTAAGGCGTTGAAAACTTTAGATGACGTCAACGCCAGATTAGGTGCAACTCCAGCATATTCAACCGAAATATTGATCATGCTTTGCATATCTTGGACAGGTGTAGCATTTGCCAGATTCCACTTTACTAGCGGAGCAAAGTTACAAGCTGCATCACGATTGTAGTCAACGGTATATGAAGGGAAATCCGCCGATGCAAATGTAGTTTTGCCGTAAAGCAGCACATCACGGGCGATCAGCAGTTTTCTATTTTCAATCGACTGACGTAGATAAATCGCCTTTTGCGCCTGATCAATCAGCAATAATTCTGCATCACTTAAACGGTTTGATCCTGTTGCAACAATCCCATAACGGCGCAATTGTGTAACTAATGCCGAATCTTGGACATCACTTGGTACAATAGTCACCATTGGCTTTAAGTAAGCTGGCTTAACAAAACCCACTTTTCCTGATTCAGCAACATTAATTTGGCGACCTGCAACATTAGGACTTACAAACGGCGCAAGTGGTGTGGCTGTATTCAATTCACCCACAGGCACTTCTTTTTTAGAGTAAGAAACGCGTTGTGGAAAGAAACGATCCATCAACCAAGTATCCACCTTTTTCGTGGTGTCTGTTAATAATACCAACTGAGGAATATCCAATAACTCTACTGGTGCATTTTGAAATGTAAAACTAGTGCTCATGATTTACCCCACAACTTTGCGCAATTCGATTTTGTTCTTTAGCCCCTGTGCACGGACTGCATCCACTTGGTTAGTGGTAAGTTTGGTACCATTAACTGTTACCACTGCAACATCAAAAGCTCCTTGCACATAGATTGGCATTTCAAGACCATTTGCAGCATGGTAAGTGGATTGCTCCGCTGTCATGTCCTCAACCACAATGGCATGCCAGTCTCCCACCACACCGCTTGTGACCGCAGAATGTGTAGCAACATTCGCTGCGCTAACTGCGATCAGATCCCCACGTTTATAAGCCGTTGCTGTTGTAGGCTTTACGTTTTCGGTGCGTACACCATCACCAACAACAAGTTGCCGGCTTTCAATTGTTTGTGTAATCGTGCTTCCCATGATGAGTTCCCTTATTTTTGTGCTACGGCAAACTGGTGAAATGCTTGATCAAGTGCTGAACCTTGTTGCAGGCTTGCATCACCATTCCCACTCTGTGCTTGATGCTTAAACAAGTGTTGGAGGTTGTTAGTCTGTTTGTCATTTTTAGGTGCAGAGAACTGGCGTAGCTGCTTTGTTGCAAATGTAAAAGCAGACTCATCCATTTCTGTATAAGACTTTTTATCTTCGGCGCTGAACTGAACTTTTAATTCAGATTCAAGTGCAGCGATGTCGTCATGACGCTTTTGCTCTTTGAATTGTTTTAATTCATTTAGAGCTGTATCACGTTGTTGCTCGGCTGCAATACGCGCCTCTTTTTCTTTCTCTAACTCGGTCACGTCTGTGTCCTCTTGCTTGTTAAATTGTTTAGGTGTGTGACTTGCGGCTACTGCTGATGTATTGTCATCTGCACCAAGCGCACAAAATGAAACCTCACGAATAACGCCGTTGCGGAAAATCGTGATAGGTGCTTTTAAGGTTTTGCCATTAACAACAACTTCACCGCGTTCAACTTCTTCAATTGAACCCGGATCGATATAAACTGACATCTGCCATGGATAACCCTCATCACTGTCCTGAGCAACTTCTTGGCCATTCTTGTTTGAGAGCAAATCACCAGCAACCTGTAACCCACCTTGGTTATCCTTAGTAAAACTTGTTACAACACCTGCACGCCGTCCTGTGTCATGGTCGATCAGTGCGCCTAAGGGCGTTTTAATCTGCATAGTGTCCAGATCGAATACTACGTCGCCCCAGTAGTAATGCCCGTTGATGACTTCCCCGCTATACGCAACACCCGTAAACGTCCGCTTCTTGCCTTCTTCTGCTTGCTTAGCAATATCGAACGGCTGTGTTTTAAACTGGAACGCTGAACTTGGCGCGTCTTGCGATTGTTTATCTCCTGCCACTTTTGTTTCTCCATAAAAAAACCGCCCAATTAGGACGGCTTTTGTGTTGAATGAATTAATTGACTAAGGCTCTTAATGTGTAAATTAATTGCCCTCGATTTGTTTCAATAGAGACAACTTCAAATGAAAGCCCAATCTCAAATAAAACGCCTTGACCTGCATTAAGTTTGTTTAAATCAATCCCCAAACCTTTTGCATTTTCGATTTGAATCACTACATCAGAACCTTGACCCGCCACCAATAACGGCGAATCAAGCTTTAATGTTTGTCCCACTTGTAAAGCTGCGACCTGATTCAATGTTGCAGATCCAATGACTACCGTTGAAACGTTACTGGCCACTGCTTTAATTTGTGCCATGTCCTCTTTAACCCAACGATGTAACACTTCTTCAGCCAAACTGATTGGCTTGTTCTTTAGGTAGGCTGTCAATGCGGCATCATTGCCCTGCACGTAACCTAAAAAAGTTTTAACTGCACTTGGTCTGATCGTTGGATCTAGTGGAATAACAGTATTGGCTATCGTCTGAAATAGATCGCGGCTTTTATCATCCATTGGTGATAACAGGCTTGATAGCTTTTGACTGGCTTTCCATTCAGCCATGACATTTTGCTTGAGACTAAGCAAATATTCTTTATCCAAAATTGAATTGGCTATCTTGCTATCTACGACCGATTGCATTTCACCAAAGGTTAGCGGGCTTGTGGACCATCCGTTATTATCTGCAATAACTGGGAGATCCTCATCGGCTGTAATCCCATACTTAAGCGCTTGTTCTTCGGTTAGAGCGATGATCGTACATCGACACATAAAATCCCACGGCGCATAGTATTTCAACCAAAATGGATCATCTATGTGTCTAATGATGCGGTTCAGTGCCAAATGTGATGGTCTAACACGGCTATCATTAATCGCGACATACATTAAATAAGGACGTTTAGCCTTATTCCGTTGCTGCTGTTGCCATCGTCCGTGACCATACGCCGTCTGAATATTGGTTCTAAAAACATTCTTGAGATAAGGCTCACTCAAAATGATTTCATTTTCCTCAACCAATTTTTTAAAGTCATTGAACGTGCCACCATCAATGAGTACCTGATTCACAGACTTAATGACAGTCTCGATTTGCTCAATACCAGAAAGAAAACTTACCGTTGTGGCCATCTGTCTTGTATTTAAATCAAGTTTATAAAACTCATCGGGCAATACGATTTTTCGGCTTACAGCAAATTGAATCGCTTCGAGAAATGTAAGAGGTTGCATCACGTCCCTCCTTTAGCCGAAACATACCCATAGACATCAGCCGCATATAAAGCCTGATCCAAATTAGCTGTAAAAGTAGATTCACTTGCACCAGGCATTAATTGCATCAAATTAAAAGCCAATTCCTGTGGTGAATCACTCTTTTGAACCAGCTCGTTTACTTGTGCTTGGCTCAGCAATTGTATTGATGCTTGCTCATCCGTGAGTTCTTCAATTTCTTGCTGATCTGGTGAGAATTTCTTAACTGAAGCAGCAAAACTAAATAGACGCTTAGGCAACACTTTAAATTGCGGTTGCGGTGTTTGACTTGGCAGATTCTCGGCTAAGTCTCCTTCTTGCAATCCATACTCTCGGATAAAATATTGTGTGGTAAATACCGCACCTGCATCTTTAAGCTTTACGTCACGCTCAGCCTGATCTTTATTGAGCTGCTTAGACTTCTCACCCAAGATAATTTCATGCTTGCCCCAACCATTTAAGGCACACAATGCATCAACAATAGCCTGAAATGTGGGTGTAACTAATCGAATATCTGCATTCAATTTATCTTTGCGCACATTGTCATGGACTTCACCCAATGCACGACTCCCTGTGCCATCAGTTCCACTTGTGAGGGTTTGCCCTAAGATTACCTTTTGAATTTGACGAATAATCGTATTGTTAAAGGTCTCGAATGACCCACCAGCATTGCCTGATGATGGTGCTGATAAAATTTGTACATCATCTTCAGCGTCAATCGAAATGACACTTTGAGCATGAGCATTTAACAGTGCTTGATTCATGTCATCGCAAGTATTTTCATCACCACTTACTTTTCCAAGTAAGATCGGGGTTCCGAAACGCTCCAAAAACTTTGCCCAGAACTTAAAACCATTTTTTCGGAAAAAATCTAACCAATAAACAACTGTAAGTAATGCTTTACCATAAGGCTGCTTATAGGTTGCTTTACGCCGTGTCATAAAGAATTTAAAGATCTGGTCAACTTCAGACTCTTGACCTGCTCCATCCTGACGATAGATCAAACGACCATCATTTTTAGGTTCAAACCATTCCATTGGCTTTTCGCCGATCCAATTCAAACCTATTTGGCCATTATCAGCCTGATCATAGACCGCTTCTAAAACTGAATAGCCAAATAGCAAAGCATTAATAGAACCTGTTGCAATCTCTGCAAACCATTCCTTAATCTCTTGCATTAATAAAATGGCTTCTGGTGTATCACTTGGCTCAAATCGAAACGGCGTAGCCAATAACGCATCAACTCGCGTTTCGACCGCTTGCGAAATTTCATCATCATCAAGAAGTATGGCCAAGCGGTGGCGTTTAATCCCTGCTTTGCGTAAAGTCTCATCTAAATCAATTTGCTTACTGAATTTATAAAATTGACTAACCGCTTCTTGAGAATATAAAGATCCATTAGACAAAGCCCTTTTAGACGCTTTGTCCTTAATTTTAGACTTTGCCATGTTGGTACCTTAGTTAAAATGTTCGACTTCCTGCTGTTGCAGGTTTTTTAGATTGTCTTGATTCATTGAGATCATTGAATGCATCACTGCACCCATCCACCTGATCATCATGTTTTGCATTAGGGAAATTTCGTAATTCTTCAATCAGTGCTTTGTTCCAGTCACCCCGAAGCATTTTCACATTCCCTACATTGACCTGAGCTGCAAATGGTTGTGCTCTGGTGATCTTATCGCCTGATACTGGCTCAGCCTTAACTTTGAATCCTGATAATTTGCCAACAAAGTTTTTCGCTTGTGATTTACCGGCTTGACCAGGATCTTGCGGTAAACGGATGAATACCCCTTTGCCGTCTAGTTGAGCTGTTTGGATGATCGTGTTCTCAACTCCATCAGGTCCCCAGCGTCCACGCACCATATCAGTAATATAAATCGTGTTGTCTTTGGCTTTCGCCAGTTTAGGGCCTGCAGTGTAGTCACCCTCATTCTCAGTAGCGGCTAAATCCCAAGCACGACATTCTTTAATCAGATCTGTAGGTAAAGCATCAACAATCTCAATTTTATCAGGCTTAAAAAAACCGCCTGCTGGTGGTGATGGTCGTTGTAGATACTGTCCTGAGAAAACATACGGCGATGTTTCTTCCATGATACGCAAACGTTCAATAGTGTGCTTCTCTGGCCATAATGCTGTGCCGTCTGGCTGAATAGCTGATAAGCAGATATGTTCCCATTCCTCACCATTGCCGCCGTCTAATAGCCAACCTGCCAGATCTTCTTCATGTAATCTTTGCATGATGACAATAATTGGGGTTTCTGTGGAGTTAGTACGAGATTCAAGTGTATCTTGAAACCATTCAATTACACTCTCACGTATGGTTTTAGACTTGGCTTCACTGGCTTTATGTGGGTCATCAATAATGATTGCACCCCCAAAACTTTCACGAATCTTACCTGCACCGAAACCAGTAATCGTTCCACCAGTACCTTGAGCATAACAAACGCCACCTGCTTTGGTGCGCCAATCATCCTTAGCCTTGCTATCATCTCGAAGTACAAAATCAGGAAAAACGGATTTAAAAGATTGTTCTTGCACTAAGTTACGAGTCTGAAAAGCATTATTCGCTGCCAATCTTGCTGAGTAGCTGATATGAATAAATTCACTATCAGGCACTTTCCCAAAACACCAAGCCATAAAATTAATTACAGCAAGTTCTGTTTTTGAGTATCTAGGTGGGATATTAATTATCAGGCGTTTAATTTCGCCGTTAAAGACTTTCATTAATGCATCACAAACTACCCTGTGATGCCAGTTATGCCGCCATTTATACTTACGGCGTTCTTTGAACATATATCGTGAGAAGAAATAGAGATCATGTTGTGCTTCGATCTGTATTGCTAACTTGCGATCATCCTCAATACTCATCTAACGCCTTTTCCCTTGCCTTAAGATAATCTTCAACCGTGGTCTGCGATTGAACAGTTTCTACAGGCCCGCCGTTTGCACCCGTTATCTCTTGCCTATTGGTGTATAAGCCACCCATTTCTTTGGCTGCTTGCTCCGCCCATTTCGGAATCAAAACTGGATTGTCTGGATATTTATCAACTAAACCCTGTAGAAGCTGAAGTCGATAGCGCATGTTGGCAATTGGAATAGCTTCAAGTTCTTGGTTTGCTATACGGCGATATTCAAAGAATTTATCCCGCAACTCCTGACTTAAGTCTTGACCAATTCTTTTTGTTGGATCGTAGGCCTCACATTGTTGTGGGGTCACATCAATACTAAAAACTTCTTTAACTGAACGGGATGTTTGGGTTGGTGTTTCAAACTCAGCAAGCATCCTAACGATGAACAGTTTCACCTTTTTGGTAATACGTGCCATTTCCACCATTCCATCTAAGTACATCTAAGAAGAATGGCAAAAAAAATTCTAAACCACTCTTAAATAACAAGTTCCGCAAGCATGATAAACATCAGCTTTTGCTACCTTTGGACGTTGATTTGCAGCATTAACCATTTCTTGAACTTCCTGATTTGCTCCATAACGGCGAACAACGCCCGTGAACTCTTCAACATCATGACCTTGTATCGTCAACTTGGGCTTACCCGTTTCACGGTTATAGGATGGGATGCCCCATTCATCTTTCTTATGTGCGATGTGATAAAGCTCATGTTCGATCAAAGCACAAAAATCAACATCATTAGCTTGCTGCGCATAGGTTGCATCAATCGTAATGAGGTATTCAGGTATATCATTGAACCATTGATAGAACTGCTCTTCCTGCCGTTCCTTTTTCCAGCCCCCAGCATTGATCATGATCTTTTCAGCTTGGCCAACGACAAAGCGACCTTGTTTTTTAAATCCCCCTTTAGCCCACATCACGGCGATCTGTGGATAGTGGAAAGCTCCTAAATGTGCATGATCAGGGTTGAATAGCTTATGTTCAGGATTAAGAAATATAGACTTTATCCATCGCCATAGTTCAGGTGCTGGTGCAAAGTTTGGTGTGTCTAAGGCAAAAATCCATTCGGGTGGATATGGGCGTTGCTGAATAACAAATCCGACTTCATTCATATATCTCACCCATTAAAAAACCCACCGAAGTGGGTCATGTTTTACTCTATATAATAGCTGTTGCCATCGGAACTATTGAAAACCAAATCTAACGTTGGGTAAATAAATTCGCCTTTTACCAAAATATATTCAACTTTGGGACTTTGAACTCTTGCTGATTGGTTAATTCTTGAAGTATTTACTTCTGTATATCTTGCCTGCGCTCTTCTTTCTTTACCTTGGAAATCAATAACTGTAATGTCTTTTAGCATTAATATGCTCCAATCTAATTGTTCATACTATGCTTATCGGATGATTTATACCACCTATATTTTTCACATCTAAGACTCAACCAATTTTTACAGTACTTTACCAATGGCATTAGATATATTTCCATCAATAATATATATGTGTACTTTATGTAGCAGCACTTGAAATTTGTATGATGTGTTTCCTTACATTAAATGATAAGACTCAATGAGTTATATATAATTGATTTTATTTATGAAATATCATGTGGTAATTAAAGCCAGTCAATGCACATATATCCACAAATCTATCTCACAACTGCCTTAATGTAAGTAAATTAAAACTGTACGATGAACTCTCAATAATGAAGTTAGGAATATAATAATGTCAGGTTTTAAAAGCTTTTCTCAAAAAACAACTACTAATCAAAATGTTTTTTTATCTGCTGCAAATGAGCATTCTGAAGTAAAAGTACCTACTGAAAGTCAGCCAGTCGAAACGGTAGAAACTGAAATTAGCGACCAACCAGATCCAAATAACAAATAAGCAGAGGCTTTAAAATTGCCTCCACATTAATCTAAATATTTTAGTGCACTAAAGTGTTTGATTATTTAAGCAATATTTTGAATATTTATCAGATTTACTCATATCATCTGAAGCTTCAGATAGAAACTATTTCTGATCACGGCGAACTTTAAGCCTTTTTAACTTTTCGATAGCCAAAAAAAATCGCTCATCTAATTGAGCGATTTTTTTATTCGTTAATCCTTTCGTTGTACAACTACCCAAATGATTCAATTCTTGTTCAGTATTGCGTATCTCAATATCAATGTTTTGATGCATAGGACCTCCAAACAAGAAAACCACCGCTAGGGTGGCTTTTATCTATTCAGGTGCAAATTTCTAATAGACTAATCTTTGTCCAAATAAGTCTTTAAAGTTACATATAAATGATGCCTATCTTTAGACTTGGCTTCTTTCACAATTGATCGAATTTTTTCCTTAGACCAATTTTTATTATTACTAACATAATTGATGAATGTTGTTAAAGTAACAAATGGGTGATCATTTTCTCTCAAGTATGGTTTCATCAAAGATTTACTTACCTTAGTCATAACGATCATCTAACAATTATGAAATATACTTTAAAACTATACACTTATAATTAGAAAATAAAATATACATCTTAAGTATTACTAAAATATAAAGCCTCGCCAATAACTAGTGTGTTGGCAGAGCTTCATGCACCGTAATCCGTTCGGCAAAAACCTCCCGAAGGAGGCTTTTTAATTTAGTCATTACATTTAATATTTAATGTTGCTGTTATTTGCCCAACAGGTACAGGACCTGCCTGAGTTGTATAAGCCATACTTTTCTTTAATGACAAGTCATCGCTCAATTTTTCATAACCTTTACCTTTGCATAAAGTATCAGCTTTTTTATTTAATTTATTCGTTAATCTATTTGGTGAAGCCAAAGCACTACCATTAGTTTTTAAGAAATAAGTGTTTTCACCCGTCTTTTTTACAGTTGGAATTAATTGAACACAACCAACAAATAGCAAAGGCACGATAAAGATTAATTTTTTCATAGATATAAGTAAAGTGTATTAAATAGTGAACTCAAGAATAATATATTAACAGAACAAAAAAGCCCACCTTTCGATGAGCTTTTAAAAACTTAGTGAATTAATATAACTTCGCTCACTATATCAGAAATATGCCATAACCTTTGTACAGGGTCAAGTTTTCATTTTCATTTATAAACAAATCAATAGTTAAACAAATTTATTCTAATGATTGTTATTTATATAATAATTGGCTATCTTTCAACGAACTTCAACATTTAGAACTATTCTTGAGTTTAGAAAATACTAAGACGGCCTTTGTATGGAACATGAAAATAAAACATTAATATTGAACTCTCTACATCATCTAATTGCAAATAATGTCCTAGGGCCGAATGCATATATCAGTAGATTTAAAGGATTTGTAGCTGAACTTGATTTTTTACCTTGGATGCGTTCGAGAAGACCAAATATTCCTATTTTTACAGGTGGATACTTTGTTCCTAATCGAAATGTTTCAAACTCTCTAATTTCACCTGTCTATTTTACTATATGTAACTCTGCACCTAATGATTACATTGAAATCTATAGAAGAATCGCACTAATTTCATGTCACAGAATGTTATTCATTCAATGGGATAACTCTGTCCCAGTAAATCAATGGCCTTTAATTGATGTCATGAATACTGCATCTCCAATTCCTGTACCAGCAATGAATTGCTATGAATATGACAGTCAAAGTAATTCTTTTTCTCAAATTGATATTAATAATTTCTTTAACACTTTTATAGACAAGACACCAAATCGCAAAGCAAATGAAATTCCAGTTGAGGCTTATAATTCTGGAATAAACTCTCTTCAATCATTTGAATATAGCGATATTTTAAACTTATATGTTCAACGTTTAATCTTCGATGGTTATATCGGCTTCTCAAAGGTGAAAGGCTCACCAAGCGATATTGATTCGATAATTTTCTCACCACAAAATAATAATTTTGCATTTATTGAAATTAAAGAGAAAGACTTAAGTAAAAAGCCTCCACAAGGTTTCGGCATGGACCTAGGTCGAATAAATGATTTACTTAAATTAGAGCAGACTACTGGTTGGCATGCTTATTATCTTGTAAGACAAGTGAATAATCAGCAGGAAAGGAAATTTGTTGGTTGGAGAATGATAAGTATGAAGAAATTCAAGAATAATCTTGCTGAATCTATTATTCAGGGTGGGACTGGAATGGGTTTCACAACTGGGCAATATCCAACACAGATATGCCCTTTTGAGAATTTTACGCCCTTAGAATAGTTTCAATTGTTTTTCTGAGACTATTTTCTCTGCCTTATCTAAACAATTGACCATCTGTCCAGCAACAGCTTCAATTACTTTCATACAAACAGAATTACCGAATTGCTTATAGATCTGACCATGTGAAACAGCATCTACAATATAATTTTCGGGAAAACCCTGAAGTCTTGCGCACTCACGAGGGGTTAACTTCCGAGGATTCTTATTTAACTCTGCCTGAGAAATAAGGATCTCTGAACCATCTTTATAGTATCGAGCACTTAAAGTGTTGGTATAAGAACTATCGCCAGTATAAAGAGTATAACCAAACCCATTCCCTTTAATTCCATGACCTTCTTTACGGCGTTGATGTCCTTCCCATAAGCGATCAGAAATTGTATAGACATCTTCGCTTTGTTTCAGTTTCTCAACATCTTCAAGAATGTCGCCTAATCGAGTCTGTGTTTTAGGTGGAACTGGCCAGCAAAAAAGCTCATCAAAATTACATTCTTCACCGAAGTAATTTTTGTCAAAACCTACTAGAAAAATTCTTTCTCGATTCTGAGGCACCCCAAAATCAGCAGCACGAAGAACCTTTACATCTACCCAATAGTTAAGCTTTTCTGAAAGTGCTTTTTTAGTTTCATCTGAAAGTGAAACCTCTAAATCTAGTTCTTGATCAAATTCACCTTTCAAAATCTCAAGAATAGTTTTTAGGGTTCTACCCTTATCATGTCCTTGCAACTGTTTTACGTTCTCAAGCAAAAATGCTTTGGGACGCTTTTCAACAAGAATACGTTGGATCTCAAAGAACATTGTTCCTCGTGTATCTTGGAAACCTTGTCTTTTTCCTGCCTGTGAGAATGCCTGACATGGAAAGCCGCCCAACAAAATATCATGATCAGGAATATCAACAGCTTTGATCTGAGTAATGTCACCTGAAGGTAGTTCACCAAAATTTGCAGCATAGGTTTTTTGGGCAAATTTATCCCATTCAGAACTAAATACACATTTACCTTTGAGTTGCTGGAATGGTAGACGGATTCCACCAATACCCGCAAAGAGGTCAATAAAAGTAAATTTATGCTTCTGTTCAGGTGGCTCTCTGAACGGCGCTTTGTCTGGCAACGCGATAATTTGTTCCCACTTCGCTTTGGTAGGAACATGTTCTCCACTTTCCCACCCTCTGACGGTTCTTTCGCCATTCTCTTTCATATCAAGAAGCAAAGCGAACTCTTTGAGGGATAACCCCATATTATTTCTTTTTTGTCTGATATAAGATGAATCAAAATCAACGTACTTCACAATAACTTATCCGCTTTTTGACCCGGTTATTAAACCATGATAGTCATTAAAGCGCAATCATGATTAACAGGATTTATAATGATCCATACAATAGATGACCTTATTCACAAAATATCTACTTATGAAAGTGGAATGGATCTAAGTAGAGTTCCTAGTTGGCCATCTCTTAGATTTTCAAATACTGGGCGGCGTGGTGAAAAGAAAGAATTTGAAATTTCTTTATTTTCTCTAGAAAAAACACTGATAGATATTAAAAACAACTTCAGTGAATTTGAAGTTATCTCGAATTATATTGAGAAGCCATGGCGAGATGCTTTTTCGAATTACCTAACTGATCCTGTAGTAAATGCTCTTTCGACTGTGCAGACTTTGCCTTTATATTCAGTCATTCATAAGGTTTTATGTGCTGTAAATGATCTCGATTATACTGAAAAACAAATGCCTCTCACTGAACCGTTTTTAGACAACACATTAGCATTTCTAAATACTCAAGTTCATCAATATACAGCTAGTGTCAATCAACCAATAATTACAACGGCAACTGATGGTGAATTAAAAGGTGAAAATATCATCTACTACGGCGCACCAGGTACAGGTAAGAGCCATGAAATTGATAAACTAGCAGATGAAAATAATTCAGTCCGTACCGTATTTCATCCAGAAAGCCAGTATAGCGATTTTGTAGGATGTCTCAGACCATCTATGGGAAATGGTGGAATTGAATATAGTTTCAAACATGGCCCTTTCATTCAAGCTTTGATTATGGCTCTTAAAGATCCAAGCAATCATTTTTATCTCATCATTGAAGAAATTAACCGTGCTCCAGCTGCAGCAGTTTTTGGTGAACTATTTCAATTATTAGATAGAGATGAGACTGGTAGAAGCCAATATTCAATTGATATCAATGACAAGGATTTACTGAAACTACTCAAAGAAGAGCTTCCTAGTAGTTTTAATGATAACAAGCTCTACATTCCGGAGAATCTGAGCATATATGCAACGATGAACAGCAGTGATCAAGCTGTTATGCCATTAGACTCTGCATTTAAACGTCGTTGGAAATTTACATACAAACCTATCGACTTCTCAAATCCACCTCTTGGAAATTTTGAAATTTACACAGAAGAAGGAAAGAAAACTATAAGTTGGTCAGTATTCGCCAAAGCTGTTAATGACATTTTATCATTAGAGTCCATTCCTGAAGACAGACATTTAGGTCCTTGGTTCGTAAACAAAATTGAAATTGCCAATCCTGAAAATGCGAAAAATGCATTAACAGGTAAAATCATGATGTATCTCTGGGATGATGTTCTGCGTCATAGTGAACGTTCAGTTCTATTCAATCCAGAAATTAAAACTTTTGGTGATTTAGTTAAAGAATTTAATAATAACAAAATTGTTTTTTCTAATGACTTTTTACTCAGTATAAAAGAAGAACCTCAAAAGACTACAGAGGAATCCAAAGATGGAACTTCAAACACTGACTTAACTGTGGAAGATACTACTGGTGAAAGCTAGTGCCTCTAAAAACATATATTTTTTAGATAGGAGTCCAATACATTCATTGCCGACTCCTGTTGCAACATATATACAATCACAAGGGTTACTAAGTTCTATCAATGGACTAAGGACATCATTTTGTGGCCTTATCACCTACCAAGGTAAGAATTATTTCTTCTTTCCACGTCAATCCAATCTTATCGAAATTGAGCATGATCCCATACGTTATTGTTCTGTGTTGATGTTGGCTCTTTTAAAGTTTGCAAAATCGTCTCGAACACAAATAAGAAATCCTGAAGATGGGGCTGATGAAATAGGTTTCGAAAAATTAGAAATGTACAAATATCTAATTCATGACTTCCAGCAACATGGGATCTTCAAGAATGAAGAGGTTCGTTTACGAAGAAATACTGGAAAAACTGATTGGAACAAAACCATAAACAAATCTGTTTCTTATCCTGATAGTAATGGTCATCCTGTTTATCTTGATGTATTTGGCAAACAGAGAACTTCAACAAATTCTGAAATTACTAAAATCCATGCGAGCATTCTGAAACAGGTCTATTCAAATTACGGTTTTATTTTTACAGGTAACCACAAGGTTCCATATTCACTGAAACAATATGGTGCGACTAACTTATCAATTGATACTCAGATTTCTGTTTTGAAAAATGAAATAAGAAATCACTTTGCTGATCGTCAAACTCTACTTTTGAAAACCTTAATCGAGTACTTGCGAGGACTTAAAGGGAATCATCAAAAGAATCAAATCATCGGCGTGACACGTTTTCACGTTGCTTGGGAACATATGCTTGCCAATTGCTTTGATAATGTCATAGATATTAATAGCAAATTACCTAAACCTGTATTTATTGATAATCTAGGTCAAGTACTGCCAGCAAAGAAATCAGGTATGCGCACTGATATCGTGATCAAGGATACTGATCTTCAAACATTGACAGTCTTAGATGCAAAGTATTACGAGGCTACAACTATTGATAATTCACCAGGCTGGTCAGATCTAGTGAAACAGTTTTTTTATGAAAAAGCTCTAAGTCAAATGCCTGAATTCTCCGACTATACCTTAAAGAATGGTCTGATTTTTCCTGGAGATAAAAAGGTATTTGAAGAAATTAAAATGCGTGATCAATCAAATGATGCTTTTATTGATTCACAGTTTGCACCTATCAAATGCTTATATATAAAACCTTTAATTGTTCTTGATCACTATCTAAATGCCATCAAATTTAATATTTCAAAGACAGATTAAATAGAAAGACCCAGCCAAGGCTGGGTCTTATTTTAGAAAAAATTCTGAATCATATTCCAAAGCAGTATTAAAAGTGGATGAACCACATAATGGCTCAATAATGAATTTATTGAAATCCTTAACACCCAAGGTAAACTATCAAAACAATTTTTCAGGTCACTTAATTTTTTTTTAATATTAAAAAACATACTAATCCTTTTATTAAATTTTATTCTTATTCGGAATGAATTCCGTTCCATGTATGATCTATAGCCGTGCTTGCCCGACTATGAACATTTAATGTGTGGGAACGTTCAGTTACCAATAAAAACTTAATATAATCAAAGGAATTAAGTGACTAGTAAATTACACAATATTTTATTTTGATTGTCTAGGAATTTTTTACAAATTGTTAGTTTATATAAAATCTATCAATACCCAATAAACCCATACCGACAATGCAACGCAGCCAAACCACATTTAACATCTATACGTGCATCCATCTGACTGCGTTCACCTGTCACCATCTCAGCCCATGAGTTGCCATAAAAGTAACGGTCGATAATTGCATCCATCCAATCATCCATGATCTCAGACTGACCGAACATATCTAATATTAATCGCTGTACGGCGCGAGCTTCATTGTCATTGATTTGGCAGCTTATACGACTGTTCTTGATTTTAGGCGGTTCAAAGTCCCCTGCGAGATAATCAACAATGATCTGTTGCTGTTCCTTTTTAGAGAGCTTCTTATACTTTCTCGCTTTGGCTGCACTGTCCATCGCTATAGCAATCGGATTAACAATACGGCCACACGTACCCATTGCTGATAACATCCAAGCACCAAACTGGTAGAGCCAGCCTTCCAAGTCAAATCGAGTCCAATCCACACTTTGCAAGATATGTTGGTTTACTACTGCAGCATTCATTCTCTATTCCTCAAAACTTAGCAAATCTTTTAAATACCAACATGGCTGCATCACGCGCATGTTCATTGGTTCGACCTTTCCAACCTGTCATTCGGATAAAGTCAGTAGCCTTCTTTTTGGTGGCATTGGCTGCTGGGTGAATCATCTTGTAGGTGTAGCCCTGCTCTTTGCACCAGTCTTCCCAAATCTGAGCATCTCGTTTTACAGATCCAACGCCTTGAGCTTTTTCTCGTCCGCCTGTAAACCATGTACGCTTTCTCGCATCTTCGATATACAAGCAAACGTTTTGGACTCCCCATTTTTCAATGTTTTTTTGCACTTTGGTCATGGCTTGTGTGATGGATAGACTTTCCACCTGTTCAAGCTCTCCGCCGTTGCCTCGGTCAGCAGCTACAGCGAATCCTGTATTCACACCAGTATCAATCCCGATCAATATTTTCATAATCACATCGCCCCTAGCTCATTTTTGTTATTCAAAAACATTTGATTCACCAAACCGATGTATCCGCACCAACCAAACACGTCACTCCAGTATGACCATGTGCCGTTGTGGTTTTGCCAAAATGTTCCATCGTTCTCGATGTGTGTCGCACCGTGAGGTCTCATGCCGCCCCCTTTTTCGAATCTTGAAACCCAACTTGTTTGAGAAACGGGAGCCAATAATCAAATTGCTCAGGATCGCTCAGTTTGATGGCGATACGGGCTGCCAGTTGTTCATAGCTTTCACCAGGTACACCAAACGTGCTCGCCACTTCGGGATGATGGGAGAGTTTTTGAGCGAAGCTGTTGATCTGTTTGTCAGTCAGCCCGTTTGATGCGCTCAGCGGGACTCGGATCTGCGCCACAGTTTTCGGAACTTGGGCTTGTTCTCGACTTTCGTATTTCAATCTCGCATTCAGCAACCAGTCAGCGAAGTGATAGACCATGAGTTCATCGCAGAGGTTCTTGGTTTCGTTGAATCGTTCAAAAGCGTTTTGCTCTCGTTCAAACCAATTGGCTTGAATCAGCTCATCTGGATTTTGCTCAGGTTCGGCTTGTGCTAATTCCTCACGAAGTTTTTTCAAGCAAAGCCACGTTTTTTTATTTTTAGATTCTATTGATAGATTCATTGGGAGGTTCTGTGTCCCAATATTGGTACTGGTTGCAGTACCGTTTTTGGTACTACTGGCAGTGCCAATATTGGTACTAGTACCGTTTTTGGAACCCGTACCTAAATTGGAACTAGTTCCGTTTTTGGTACTAGTGGTAATTTTGGTACTAGTTGGCTCGTCATCTTCTCGGCCAACAACTCCAATCAGTTGATAAATTTTGACTCCATTGCCTGTCGTTTTACCCGTAAATTTGATGAATGCACTTTCTTCAAGTTCATCTAGAACTTTGATGATGGTTTTACGGTTGAGTACGGTGTCTTTCTCCAAACGTTTTAGGCTTGGGTAGCATTTGTGTTCGTCACCTGCTCGATCAGCTAAGGCAAGTAAGACGAGTCTTTGGCTTGATGTTTTGACCGCAGCCTTAAACGCCCAAATGGTTGCATCTAAGCTCATGGGGTTTCCCTCTTGTCGTCTACGCACTGGTGGATCTGCGTATCGAGTTCTGCCAGTATTTCGTGGAGTCGGTGGATTACCCTAGACATTTCTAAGGCTTCCCCGCGTGTGATGCGTCCATCTGCCATCATTTCTTTAAATAGCGCGTAGACGTTTCCGCCTTTCATCCCAAAGCTGAGAACTAGATCGGTTAATGCGGTGTCTCGGCTTTCGGGTATGTCAGGCAGGTTGATCGCCACTTTGCCGTGTTGGGCATTGAGGCTTTGCAGTATTCGGTAGTCGTTGGTGAGTTCCATCAGTTTTGAGGCTTCGAGTAGCGTCAAGTGATGGGTGTCTGTGTTTGGATTGACTTTGCTATTGAGTACGGCGGGACTTTTGATGCCCATTCGTGGAGCAAGTGCCGATGCCCCGCCTTTGTAGTCATGCACAGTGTTATAAGCAGCATCTAATATGTTCATATCGAGTTCCTTTGAACGTTTTTATTAGATTGCATGCCTAATAATATTGTTTGGAATGATTGGATCTCTAAGTTCAATCCAAATTTCTTCATATGTATTTGGAAAGATTTCTTTACGTGTACTTATTCCTTTTTCTTCGGCAATTACCGCCAAACGAATCTTACGATCAGTTGGAATAGCCTTCCATCCACTAACAGAAGAAGGTCTTATTCCTAACAAACGAGCAACGGCGTTACATCCACCCAAAGCTTCAATAAGTTGGTTGTCTGTCATGTCTAACTCCTAATTTTCAAAATTAATTATTAGGCATTCCTTATATTTAATCAATAGGAATACCTAATTTAATTCATGTTAGGATTGCCTAACTATTTGGATCAGATTATGAAAACATTAGCTGAACGTCTTAGATATGCAATGGAAGTATTACCACCTAAGAAAATTAAAGGGGTTGATCTTGCTCGTGCTGTGGGTGTGAAACCACCATCTGTTAGTGATTGGCTAAGTGGAAAATCTAGGACAATGGAAGGTGAAAACCTTTTAAAAGCTTCTAAATTTTTAGGTGTAAATGCTAACTGGCTAGCTTCAGGAATAGGCAGCCCAACCGATAAAAACAAGCAAATTATTATGGATGAAGAGCTATCTAATATATTGTTTAGAGACTTGGGCTTACATAAAATTCCTGTCTTTGATTATGTTCAAGCAGGGCAATGGAAAGAGGTCTCATATGATGGTGCAACACCACTAAGTTATACATATACCGATTATATTGGTACAAACCCCGAAGCAATTTTTAGTGTAATAGTGCAAGGTAATAGCATGGAGCCTGATTTCAAAGAGGGTGACATGCTAATAGCCGACTCATCAATAACTCCAAAACCAGGAAGTTTTGTAATTGCTCAGAATGGTTCACATGAAGCAACTTTCAAAAAATATAGAGTAGTTTCCCATGATGAGTATGGACGTGACGTATTTGAACTGATTCCCCTTAATAGTGACTACCCTACGCTTTTCTCAAAATCTCACGACATTCGAATTATTGGCGTTGTAGTTAGGCATATGCGAGATTTCAAATAAGGTAAGACAAATCTGTCTTACCTTATTCATTTTTTAAACTTTTAAATATTTTACTGAGCCAAGTGTAATTTCATAAGTTTGAATTTCATCTAAACAATAAACTACATGGTGGCATGTATCATTTACAATCCATTCTGGATGCCCACCATTAAACTTTTTCTCAGAGCATAATTTTATTCTTTTATCACCAAAACTATATGTTTCCCCCATATAGTGTCTTGATTCAACAACTTTTTTTGCTAAACCCCAAATTTGCTTTTCTTTATTTTTTCCTTCACCTTTTACCATATGTCCCCTGACAATATAGAAGGCTTTATCTATGGTGTATCTAATCTTCGCATTCGCATTACCACCTATTCCTGCAGGCCCCTCTGCAGATTCTGCTGGTTTCACACCATAATCACCATAAATAATATTTAATTGGTCGTAGGTTCTTTTTATATATTGCCATGAGCTCATTTCTTTTCTTGGGAGAATATTAGTTTGATCTTTTGCAGCTGCTTTATCAATTGTTGTAGGCATAGAACATCCAGCAGTAATAAATTTGCTATAACCATTTTTGGATAACAATTTAATAATATGTTCAAAATCATCTAAAACAGTATCTTCATCTGTATTGAAGAGTGAACCAGCATCAATCAAAATAACAACTTTATCTTTAGATAGAACTAGATCTTTAAGAATTAAATCTACATTATCTAAAAAATAACTTGGGTCTTCACTATCCTCAATCGCTGTTTTATCTAATCTAAAACAATAAAATGGGGCTGTATCAAAATGAACAGTTTTATAAAATTGTTTATAGGTCTCATTTTCCCAACGGTCATAACCTATGACAGGAATAACTTTTACATTATTCTCAATTAATGAATGAATAATTTTTGAAATAACGAGCTCACCTGTTTCGATAGTGCTATTCGGTTCCCATCGATAATTATCAATTAATGCATATTTGTTCGATAGCACGCCTGCTAAATTATCACAGATTTCATCTAGTTGATCTTCAATAAGTGCTGTTGAGGATTCTAGCCTTTTTGGGATTTTATCTTTAGTAGGATCCTTCACTAATGGGAAATCCATTAGTGGAATAACACCGTCCAGCTGATCATCTTCAACTAATTGCTTTAACGCAGTAATTTCACTTGGTAAAGCCTTTAAGATAGGCATATAAGAAAAATTCATAATCATTGATCTCACTATATTTGGTCAAACAATTTTTCAAACAACACCCTGACTTCACCCTGTCCGATATACTTGTGAAATAAGGTATAATTTCCTAAATCCTTTCTTAAACGCCCAGCTATGATTGCTGGATGTATTCTCAACTCCTTTGCAAGGATTTCAATATTTTCGTTACTTGGTTCAATATATGCCCTTGATCTCCTCCATATTCCTCTAGGGATAAATGCTTCTGAAGCTAGCCTGTTTGCTTCCGCTTCTCTACGATCTTCAGATGAAACATCTAAATCGTCCATGAAAGCATCCTCGGAATCTAGATGCTTCCAAACATGAATAACCTCGTGTAACAATGTAAACCAAAAATTATCAAGCCGATCATAACGCAGTGTTAAACCGATAATTGGTGTACCATCCTTATCCTTTAAAGCAGCGCCATCTAATAATGTGCCTTTGAGATGAGGCTCTATAATTAAAATGATTCCTTTTTCATTCAACCATTGTCTTGCTAATAAGGGACCTTCATTAAATCGACTTAGTTGTGCAAGCTCTCTTATTGACGATAAATCTAAACTGTCTATATTAAATTTAGGAAAATTATCCGATTTAATGGTTCTTGCTTCATTTATTATTCTAGCTAACCAAGCATAAAGTGCATATTTTGATGTGACAGATTCAGCCTCTCCTGACAATGATCTTCTAAATGATGCCGTACCAAAACTAAGACCTGCTTGCTCAATATAATGCTTTACACTATTTTCAACAATACTTGAGTTTCCTTTTTCAATTATATTTACCCATCCTCGCTTAAGCATTTCTTTAAGTGGGAATTTTTTCCAATCAAAATTATCATCAGTTGAGGATGAATATAAATCACTTTCATTTAAACCTATTAATGTTTCAACTGAAATTCCTAATCCCAAAGAAAGGTTCTTAATCATATCTACGGTAAGATTCCTCTTACCGTTCAGAACTTCCGATACTCGGCTACTAGTACCAAAGTAAGGTATTAAATCAGCTTGCTTTAAGTTTTTTTCATGCATCCTAAATTTAATAGCATCAATTGGATTTGGTTGTTCAATAGGAAATGCTTTACTTTCGTAATCCTCGATTAAAACCGCAAGTAAATCTAATTTATCACTTTCAGGTGATCCTATTTTTGGTTCCAAAGATATTAGAGACTGTATTTCATTCAGATATGCTTCATATTGAGCATTTGAACGAATAACTTTTAACTCTTCAAACATGATCTCTAACCCTTATTTCCATAACTACAGCAATTGATTGGGTAAAATTAATATTCAGTAAAATTGAATGCATTTGATCTTTTAAATGAAATTCAAAAACCCCTTTAGACACTTCTTTCGCACTTAAAGGATATTGATTTAAAACTTGTTCGGAGCATTTCCATTTAGCGTGCTTAACTTCAGCTACCCAACTGCATAACCAAGACTGAATTTCATTATTCAAAGATTTTAAGATAAGAAGCTTACCTTGCCCGATTAAACGCATGACTTTACTTTCTTCCCAATTTGGTAAAAATATAACACAATTAAAATAAATACCAAATTGGGAATTACATTAATTGATTAAATTTTCGCACACCAACTAAAATTAGGCAAACCTATTGACATATTAATTAGGCATACCTAATATTAATATACAACAAATAAAAAAGCACCCCTGCCTTCGAACTCATGGGTGCTTTGCAACAATGCGAGATAAGTATGAAACAAAAACCTATACACAGTCAAACGTCAAAACGTTTAAATCAACATCCTACTGCTGCTGATCTCCATGTCAGTACGCTTGAAATCATCAAAGCCAATCTAAAAGATGCGCTAAAACTATTCCCTATTCTATTGATAGTTTTACTGCTTTGGGCTGTCCTCACCTTTGCCGTTTTCGGCATGTTTGGAGGATAAGCACATGAAACATTTATCAACTGCTCATCGTAAAACTAAACCTTATACACCATCACATATAAGCAAAAAACAACCGACAAGTTATGGCGTACAACGTCTTGAAAGCCCTGTAAATACTGGGGTTTCAGCATCATATCAACAGGATATAACCAGTAAAATGGAGCCTGTCATGCAAACTAAAAGCTATAACACCCCATTCGCAGAATTCATTAAACGAGATGATTCTGGACGCTATCAGGTTCGCTTAGGGCCACAAACGTTCTCAACCAACTACAAGTTGACTGACATCCGTATCGAGTCAGCACAAGGCAGCTTACCTGCAAGCGATCAGCTACTCAAAGCCAAACCATGGATTGTTCGTAACCTCAAAGAAATCGTGACTAAACAACGTAAAAAAGAACGTGCAGAAATGTTTTCAAAAGAATGCTTCCAACGCACACCATATAGCGCAAATCAACGTATTGCATACCACAACGCAAAGTCGAATTAAGGATTAGATCATGACAGTATTCTTTAAAAAGGCTGAGCGTAAAAATGCAAAATTACGCTTGGCGATTGCTGGCCCTACAGGTTCAGGAAAAACATTTACAGCCTTATTACTTGCCAAAGGTATTGGCGGTCGTATCGCTGTAGCTGACACAGAAAATAGTAGTGCTGAACTCTACGATGATTTGGTTGAATTTGAACATGCCAACATTCAACCACCCTACACACCTGAAAAATTTATCTCAGTGATTAAAGCGGCTGAGAATGCAGGCTTTGATACTTTAATTTTAGACAGCATCACACATGAATGGTCTGGTGTCGGCGGCTGTTTGGAAATGGTTGATCATCTGGCATCTACTTTATTTAAAAACAATTCATGGGGTGCTTGGAGCCAAGTCACACCACAACATCGTAAGTTTATCGATGCAATGCTTCAATCCAGTATCAATATTATCGTAACCATGCGCTCAAAAATGGAAACCATTCAAACCAATAATAATGGCAAAAAGAAAGTCGAAAAAATTGGGATGAAAGCAGAACAGCGTGATGGCATCGAATATGAGTTCTCTACCGTACTGGATCTGACACATGACAATATTGCGGTTGCGACAAAAGACCGTACTCGCCTGTTTTTAGAACCACGCCAATTAAATGAAAGTGACGGCGTTCTACTCAGACAATGGTTGCTGTCTGGATCTGCCAACGCATGTATCAATGGAAATCAATATTTAGAGCTTGAGCATTTAATGCAACAAGCAGGCATTGATATAGAAAAATATTGCAGTAAACGTGGATTTAATAGTCTGCATGATGTTCAACAACAAAAGTTTGATGAGACCTGCGCGGGTATTCAAGCCATTATTGAGCGAAACAAACAAGCACATCAGGCAAATGAACAACAGTTACAGACTGAATCCGATTCGCGCTTAGAGAATGACTACAAACTTGCTCTGCAAGATATTCAGAAAGCACCAAACATTAATGCGCTCAATAGACCTGCTGAATATTTCAGAGGATCGAAATACGAACAAAATATTTTAAATGCCTGCCAAGCAAAGTCAGACATGGAGGGATGGTCAGCATGAGATTTAAGTATTCCACCCTCACCCGAACACTCACTGTGTTCGGGAGCAACATGACTCATATTTATGACAACGTGAATGAGTCGGAAGTGACAGATCTGGTGGCCAATGCCAAGTTTAAAGAATCGATTTGGAGAAATTGATGTCTTGTTTAATTCGAGTATCTGAATTCATAAAACGGGTTTATGGTAGCCAAGAAGATGGTGCGACTCCCCCGACACCTCAAACGATTACACGTCTATGTAGATTAGGTGAATTACCCGCTGAATTGCATGGTGAAAAAGGTAAAAGAGGTACATGGTACATCAACTGGGAAGCTTACCAGAAACGAACTGGCAATGATCTGGTTGACCGCGTGCTTGAGAGCTAAAATAAAATATGACTAGACCACGTGCTAAAAGAAACAAAGACCTGCCGCCAAATTTATATAGAAGTGGTAAAAATACTTGGCGATACCGTCACCCTGTAACGGGAAAATTTCATGGGATGGGTGCGGACAAAGCGAAAGCTATATCCGCAGCCCGTAAATTAAATGATCTTTTAATGCCATCTAGCGATCTTGTTTCTAATGTGATTGGTGAAGTGACTTTTGGAGAGTTTGCAAAGAAATTTTTAAGTGAGAAACGTCGAAAAGACGGTAGACCACTTTCAGCAAATTCGATTAAAAGTTATAAAAATAGCCTTAATCGGTGCACAAAGTGGGATGGTGTAGCTCTTTCATCAATTACGTTGTTCATGGTGAATGAGCTACTTGATAGTATTCCTGCCTCAGTAAGTATCGAAACTCGTAGTTTATTGAGACAGCTTTTTGACTTAGCGATTAGTAAAGGGCTAATAGTCGATAATCCAGCCGCACAAACAATTAAACGTTTGAGAGTTAAACAACGTAAGCGCCATACATTAGAGGGCTTAACAGCTATTCGTAATGTATCCCCTGATTGGCTAAAAAATGCTATTGATTTAGCAATGCTCACAACCCAACGTCGTGTGGATATTGTGAATATGAAATGGACAGATATTTATGATGGCTATTTGCATATTGCACAGGAAAAAACCACAGATGATCCTGAGGATGATTTTGAATTATTAGAGGGTGCAGGTTACGTAAGGATCAAAATTAATGCCGAGTTACAACGTGTTCTTGATCGATGTAAAGATCATGTCGTAAGCCCTTTTATCATTCATAGAGTGCCAAAAGGTAAGATTAAAAATCGAGATCAGGCAAAAGAACATTGGACTAAAATTGAAACTGGGTTTCTTTCAAGGGAATTTTTACTCGCTGTCAAAAAATCAAATCCGTATCCAGAATTAACAGGCAGACAATTACCAAGCTTTCATGAGATCCGTGCTTTGTCTATTCACTTGCATAAAAAAGCAGGTAAATCAGCACAGACTTTGGCAGGTCATGCAACGGAAAAAATGACAGAATTCTATGCTTCTGGACATGAGATTGTATGGAATGATGCCGATGTTGGAATTGATTTACCATTTAAAACCAATTGAAATATCGTAAAAAAAGCCACTCTTGAGTGGCTTTTTAATTGACTAAAATGACAGAATTTAAGCTTGCAAAACTTTCTTATAAGTCGTTGTTTTCTATAATATCTATTATTGCTGTTTTTACCATTATTTTGCACTAAAACACCAATGGTAATTTCAATAAAAACAATAGCTTAAACATATTTCCACGATATATTAACGCAACAGTCGTATTTCACAGCTGAACTATTTTACCTAGCTAACTTCATTTGCGCCGCCAAATATTCAATATCTTGTCGCAGTAATGCAACCAATGGCTTGGTCAAGATATCGTAGCGCCAGCCTAACAAATAACTCGGCAATTCTTGCTCTTCTAAATGGAATACAACATATTCATAAATTGCATTCAGCCATTTCTTACGTAGTAAGACTTCTTTAGGAATGCCAGTTTCAAACACGATTCGATCGATTAAAGCATCAATTTGAGGTGCAACTTCTTTAGAATTATTCTTCACTGGTCTTGCCATTCTTAATGGCCATTCATCTTCAGGCGGTAAAAATTTTAATAAATCTAATATGGTTTTGCCATGTTCACGTACAACGTTTGGACGAATATCTTTAACTTGTGCAAGTTGGAAATTATTACGTGGATTTTTTTCCACCAAATCTAGCATTGTTGTATTTTTGAGGACAAAACTACGCGGTTGATTCATGGCTTTGGTAATTTGCTCACGCCAAATACTGAGCTGCTGTAATTGCATTAACTCACGACGTGAATGGCGATAATTACCAATATCGGTATATAGCTCTGTTAATGGAGTTTCTATCGCAATTTCTTTCGTTAAATTCTGACAATCTTCCAAAACATATTGATAAAGCCCTTTACGCTGTAAATCATGTTTTAATGTATCAGCGAGTTTTGTCAAATATAAGACATCATTTGCGGCATAATTAATTTGCTCTTGGCTTAAAGGGCGTGCCAACCAATCTGAGCGAGTTTGATCTTTATCAATATCAATATTTAGGCATGTTTTTAATGCATTTTGATAGCTTACCTGAAGCCCATGACCAAGAAATGCCATTGCGATCTGCGTATCAAATACATTTTTTAATGGTTTTTGATCTGCATAATGATAAATTAAATCAATATCTTCGCCACAAGCATGAAAGATATTCTGTTGTGCAGTAAAAACTTTCTGCCAGAACTGCTCTAAATCAAGTGCTGCTCCATCTAGTAAAGCAATTTGACCATTACAATTAATCTGGCATACCCCAAGTTTTGGATATAAGGTATCAACCTTAATGAACTCAGTATCAAGTGCGTAGGTAGAACATTGTTCCATTTGAGTGAGGAGAACAGCAAGGTCTTTTTGCTGTTGAATGAACTGAAACATATTTGCTCAAGTAAAATAATAAAAAACACTAGCAATACAACTGTAAAATTACAGTTTTTGCTGAAACGAAACTAAATTAAATCTACAAAGAATAATTTAATCACTATTCCACATGAAAAACATGAAATTACTCCTATTCCATTCATCAAAAACGAAAATCCTTTTCGTTTGCTCATAGTGCCATAAATTAAAACAAATATACCTAAAATAATGTTAGACAAAATGTAAAAGTGAATTATTTGTTTAAATTAATAGCATGAATTTACAATAAATATAAAACTATTTCATCTTCATACGATTATGTACCGCTTGGCTTAACGTATGACTATCAACATACTCTAATTCGCCACCTTGTGGTACGCCTTGTGCGATCCTTGTCATGTGAATTGGCAAATGTTTCGTTGCTTCAACTAAGTAATGTGCTGTCGCTTGACCTTCCACAGTAGCATTAGTTGCTAAAATCACTTCTTCAACCTGTCCTTGGCTTAATCGTTGAATCAAATATGGAATACCAATTTCTTCAGGACCTATTCCATCCAATGGGGACAAATGACCACCAAGTACATGATATTTGCCTCTAAAGCTTCCACTTTGTTCGATTGCCATGACATCAGCTGGAGATTCAACCACACAAAGCAATTGCTCATCTCTTTCTACAGACGCACAAATATCACAAATTTCATTTTCAGTTAATGAATGACAAATATGGCATTCGTGAATATGGCTCGAAGCCTCATGTAATGCATAAGATAATGCAAAAGCACCTTCACGATTTTTCATCAACAAATGCAATGCCATCCGCTGTGCAGATTTTGGACCAACGCTTGGTAAAATACGCAATGCTTGAACTAGCTGTTCAAATCGTTCACTAAACACAGATCAACTCTATTATTTATAAAAAAGATTCTCTAAGCCTCACAAAAAGACTTAGAGACTTTTGGCTTAGAATAAACCAGATAAACCCGGTGGTAAGCCCATACCTGAATTTGCACCTTGAAGCTTTTCTTCTGAAATAGCTTCGGCTTGACGTGCTGCATCATTCATCGCAGCAGCAATCAGATCTTCAATCATATCAGCTTCATCTTGTAATAAGTCTGGGCTAATTTCGATACGCTTAACGACATTACGGCAAGTCATAGTTACTTTAACCAAACCACCGCCAGCTTCAGCATGAACTTCAGTATTAGCAAGCTCTTCTTTGGCTTTTTTAAGATTTGATTCCATATCTTTTTGCATGCGCTGAGCTTGCTGCATGAGCATATTAATGTTCATAAGTTTCTCTCGTTAAATTAAATCTAAACCGCGTGATAAGTCGCGAATAATATCATTAATATCTTCTAAACCAACAGAGACACGAATTAAGCCTTCTTCAATTCCTGCAGCCTGTTTGGCTTCAGCCGACATTCTACCATGTGAGGTCGTTGCTGGATGTGTAATTGTTGACTTAACATCGCCTAAATTACTGGTAATTGATAAGAAGCGCGTATTATCAATAACCGTCCACGCACCTTCACGTTCGCCTCTTACGACAAAAGATACAACACCGCCAAAACCTTTTTGCTGTTTTTTGGCTAATTCATGTCCAGGATGATCTGTTAAACCAGCGTAATACACTTTTTCAACCTTTTCATGTTGGTGTAACCACTCCGCAAGTATTTGTGCATTTTCACAATGCGCTTTCATACGAATACTCAGAGTTTCTAAACCTTTTAAGAAAATCCATGCATTAAATGGGCTCATTGAATTACCCAAAGTACGGATTACACCATTAACTTCTTCAAGTAAATCGTTTTTGCCAACAACTGCACCCCCTAATGCACGCCCCTGACCATCAATATATTTTGTTGCTGAATAAAGTACTAAATCAGCACCGAACTTAATCGGTTGTTGCAATACTGGCGTACAAAAACAGTTATCTACAGCAAATAATGCGCCATTGGCATGAGCAATATCTGCAATTGCTTGCATATCACCAACCTGTGCCAAAGGATTCGAGGGTGTTTCAATAAAGAGAATACGTGTATTTGGACGAATCGCTTGTTTCCAGCCTTCAAGATCATCCAAATCGACAAAAGTCACTTCTACAGCAAATTTAGCAACATATTTTTCAAATAAAGCAATGATTGAACCGAATACTGCGCGAGAACAAATCACATGATCGCCAGCTTTTAAATATGCCATACACATAGCATGTACAGCCGCCATACCAGAACTTGTCGCAACGGCACGCTCTGCACCATCTAGTATTGCTAAACGTTTTTCAAAGGCTTGCACTGTTGGGTTGGTATAACGTGAGTATGTATTTCCTGCGATTTGCCCAGAAAATTTTGCGGCAGCATCTGCGGCGCTTTCGCAAACAAACGAAGATGTTAAAAAGATAGGTTCACTATGTTCCCCTTCAAAGGTACGATCATGCCCTGTGCGAATAGCCAGTGTTTCAAGTTGATATTCTAAATCATCGCTTGGATTCATCGTTTTGTATGCCTTATGATCAGGTGTTTAAATATGCCAACATTTTGAGCGCCTAATGTATTTAAGGTCAAGGCGTAAGATGAAATTATCGCTTAGACTTCGTGCAATCTTGACTCATGATGAGATTTTCAAAGATGAAATCACTTGTAGAACAGCAAAAAATAAATTTTAAACATCTGGCTATGCGTGTCTTCGATGCAGATAGGCTTGTGTTGTCACAGTCGACACCTTATCAAGTGATTGCCGAATTTAAACAAACTCGTGTTCGTTTTTATGCTTCTGAAAACAAACGTTACAAAGAACCATTGGTATTTACAGCTCCTCTTGCCATCAACATGGATATTTATGATCTATATCCATACCGCTCTTTGATTAAACATTTTCAAGAAAGTGGTTTTGATGTTTATCTAATTGACTGGGGTAAGTTGACTTACAAGAACTACCAAGTGAATTTCTTATCTTTTATCGATAAATTTATTCCACGTTGTATTGAAGCGATTCAAAAGCATTCTAAATCTGAAAAAATCTCTTTGCATGGTTGGAGTATGGCTGGAATTTTTGTCACACTTTACACCGCTCGGCATAAGCCAAATGCGGTTAAAAATTTAATTGTTTTAGGTAGTCCGATTGATAGTTATGCATCGGGTTATATCGGGAAATTATATAAAACACTGGCATATATTACGACGCGTAACCCAACCATCAAAGATTATGTCTATAACCGTTTACCTAAATTGATGATTCATTCACCTGGTTTTTTAAACTCATTAGGTTTTAAATTGTTAGATCCTAAGGGCTGGATTGATGGCAATATTCAATTGCTCAAAAATCTTGATAACCTCAAACTGGTGCAAGAAGACGCAACACTCAGCCATTTCCTAAATAATATGATTGATTACCCGGGGGGGATCAACCAAGACATGTTGTTTAATGTTTGGATGCAAAATCCATTAAAAAATGGTGCAATCACATTAAAGAATAAAACCATTGAGCTTAAAAACATTGAATGTTCATTGTTAGTTGGTGCAGGTAAAAGCGATCAACTTGTTACTTCTGAGGCAGCTTTTCCTTTAACACAGTTGACAAATAGTCAAGATGTCACGTTTACTTTGATACCTGGCGGGCACTTAGGTTTAATGTCTAGTCAAAACAGTTCAATTGAGTTCTGGCCAACACTGACAACTTGGTTAACAGAACGCTCAACTCCAATAAAAAGGTAAACTATGACTCAATCTGTTGCATTCATCGGTTTAGGTGCTATGGGCTATCGCATGGCTGCGCATTTACCCAAGTATTTCGAAAAAGTTTACGTTTGGAATCGTAACTTTGATAAAGCTAAGCAACATGCAACAGAATTTGGCACTTTGGCGGTTGAACTTGCTGAAGCGGTTCAGGCAGATGTTATCTTTTCGTGTTTACCGACCAGTGATGACGTTGAAACATTAATTGATGGTGTGAATATTAAATCAGGTGCAATCTGGATTGATTGCACCAGTGGTGTTCCTGAGGCAGCGCGCCGTCTAGCAGAACGATTAAAAATACAAAATATCGATTTTCTCGATGCGCCTGTCAGCGGACAAACCATTGGTGCAGAAAATGCAACACTTACGGTTATGGTGGGTGGCGACATTCATGCTTTTGAACGTGCTTATCCTGCGATGGCAGCAGTCGGAAAGCTCATTCAACACGTAGGTGATTCGGGTGCAGGATTTGCCGTTAAAGCAATTAATAACATGTTACTGGCAGTCAATTTATGGTCGGTTGCAGAGGGGTTTAGTACACTCAAAGCGCATGGCGTAAACCTAAATGCAGCTTTGAATTGTATTAATGCTTCTAGTGGCAAAAGTATGGTCACAGAAACTATTTTTCCACAACGAGTTCTCAGCCGCGAATTCCCTGTAACTTTTGCATTGCCTTTGCTTGCAAAAGACACTGGTATTGCGTTGAATTTAGTGCATGAGGCAAAACTTCCAGCACCTATCCTCGCCTTAACCCAGAGTTTGATTCAAGCAGCAAACCTTACTGCAGAACCCAATAGCGACTTTTCTTCTGCTGTCAAAATGTATGAAGAGTGGACCAAGATTACACTTAAATAATCAATGGTCGAAAATCTATGATTTTCAATAATTAAAATCAAACGCTATTATTAATAAATTTAAAATAAAATATAAATTAAAAATCACTTTATTATAAATAAAGTGATTTTTATAAATTTAAAACAAATTATTGTCAAGATAATGGGATTATTTCGCCTTGAGCTGGAGCAGTATCAGAGCCTTTACCAGCAGTACCTTTATCTGCTAAAAATCTAAATTCAGCTGTTCCCTTTTCAGTTGAAATTGTACCACCAATTGTATATAACTGCAGGTCACCACTGACTGAATAATCATTATGACGATTATCAACTTTAAAATCTAATTCAACATGAGATTGGCTTTTTGCTATTTCAAACATCTTTTCGATAATAGTTGAAATCTGACTATCACTTAAGCCACTCTCTTGCATCTTTTTATAAGTCTTATCGTATGATGCAGATGCTCCAGCACTCCAAAATGACCAAATACTTAAATTAGCACTTGCATGAGTCTTTTCAAACTCTTCAATTTTAGTCTTTGTTGAGGCATTTACCATGCTTAAAACCATCTCATTTAGTTTTCTTACATCTTCTGATGTAATTGCCATAACACTGATTTTTGCTTTTATTGTACCTTTAGAATGAGCTGGTATCGTATAACTTAATCCTGTAAAGGAACCAGTGCCTTGAGCTTTTACACTAAAACCAGTTGAACTCGATGGATTATCTGAAGCAGTTAATGATAATGTTGAGCCTTCAGGAAATTGAATTGATATTTGTGATTCAGTTAACATTTTTAATTATCCATATTATAATTAGGAGAAAGCAGTATAAATATTAATATGGAAAATAAAATACTTGAAATTTGGTATTTTAAAATAAAATTAATTTAACCTATCTTAATAATTAAAAAATCAATAATAAAATCAAAGTTAAATCAAAATATATAAAAATAATTATAGTTAATAATTTAAATTTGTATTTATTGTTAAAAAATGACGATTTGTTTAGAACAACTCACTAAATAAAATTATCTAATTTTTATCATTAAATCTAAAAACATAGAGTTTTTTGTCCCCAAACAACATGGTGATCTGTGTTGCTGAGTGCTAAAAATTGTTTAATCAACTTAATTAGTAACTACATATTGGGTAACGTGTATGATCATGGAAAATCACCAAATTAAAGCTAGAAAAGTGCATTTCGATTTTTCCGAATCATCAGTCTGTTGGATGCCTAATGATCCGCTATGTTCACACATCGCTAACGGTATAAATATGCTTCTTCCTGTAGGTGAATTTTGGTTTTGTAGAGTGTTTAACAAAGCCCTACCATATATTAAAGATCCGAAATTAAAAGATGATGTGACTGGATTTATTCGTCAAGAGGCTGCTCATGCCCGCGCACATGAAAAAGTACAAGACTTTCTTAAAGAAAATGGTTATGACATTCAAGATTCATTAAATCGTGCCCACCTAATTTTCAACGTTTTGTTAGGTGATAAACCTTTAGGTATTCCCTTTATAAAAGGTGAAAAACTTGATGAATATTGGTTGTTGTTCCGTGTAGGTGTAATTGCCGCCATTGAGCATTTTACAGGTACAATTGGACAGTGGACACTTGAAAGTAAATCTTGGGATAAAGCAGATCCTGCGATGAGTGATTTATTCCGTTGGCATCTTGCAGAAGAAGTTGAGCATCGTTGTGTAGCTTACGACCTATTTGAACATTTATCATCAAATAAACTTGGTTTTTATGTCTCACGGCAAGTCATTATGTTAGCGATTTTCCCGCTCTTTATTTATTTTCTAGCAGACTTCGCTCGTAATCTTGGAAAACAAGATCTAGATCATCAAGATATGCAGAAGTTGATGCGTCGAGGATTTTTTACTTTTATTCGGAAATTTGAAGAAACTGCAACGAAAACAGATCATCTACCCACCATAAAATACTTATTTAAAGCGGCCTTACGGTGGGTATCACCACAGTTTAATCCTATTCATGAGGGGAATACAGAACAAGCCTTAGCCTATATAGCACACTCCCCAGCAGTAAAATTTTTTGAAAACGTAGCACAGCAAAAATCATTTAAAGTTTCTACATTTAGTTGACACAAAACGATGATACAGCGCCACTCCTCGGAGTGGTTATTATTTATTTTAAATTTCAATAAGTTTGATAATTATAAGCTATACAATTTCTATATCATATTTTCTAAACTTATCGTTATATCTTCAAAAATTTGAATACGAACTAGCAATAACATCGTTTTATGAATGAATTATGGATAAAAATTACACTCCAATAATACAGTTTCATTGAAATTTCATTGATAAACCGTATATTAGTAGTTGAACTTAAGTCAAATCGTGAAAATAGACATATTTTCTTAATTTATTTGAGTTCGTGCCTTTTAACTAGAGGAATACCTCATGAATAAGTTTACGGTTGCAGTTTTTGCTGGATTGGTAAGCCTTACAGGTTTTAACCTTCAAGCAGCTACACCAGAACAAGAATGTAAAAAGTTGCAAGATGACTATAACCTCATCTATGCATCTAAAGGATTTTGTTTTAAAGATGCAGATGCCAAGGCTAAATATGGTAATGAAAACTGCCATACAACAAAGCCTAAATTTTCTGACAGAGAGCAACAACGCTTAGATGAAATTAAAGAGCGTCAAAAAGAATTAAATTGCAAATAAAAGCCTTATTTTTAAGTCTTAGCAGTTTGTTTTCTATTTTTGTCTGAAAAGCAAAACTTCTCATCTCATTATATTAAAGGACTAATCATGGCGTACGATGACCAAAATATTTTCGCAAGAATCTTACGAGGCGAACTACCTGCAATCAAAATCTATGAAGATGATCAGGTTCTCGCTTTTATGGATATTATGCCTCAAGCAGATGGTCATGCTTTAGTTATTCCTAAAACACCTGCTGTTACTTTGATGGATTTACCTGCTGATGCAGCAGCCTATACGATTCAAATTGTTCAAAAGATAGCTAAAGCAATTGAAACCGCTTTAGATGCTAAAGGGATCGTACTAATGCAACTTTCAGGAGCTGCAGCTGGGCAAACAGTTCCACATGTGCACTTTCATTTGATTCCTAGCTCAGTTCATGAACTTGGTCGTCATGCAGCACAAATGGGTGATCAGGAAAAGATTAAAGCCTTTGCTGAAAAGATTAAAGCAGTGCTGTAAGCAAAAAATTATCTAAATGATGGGGCTTTTCGCCCCATTTTTATTTATTAAATATATAAAAATCAAGAACAAATATAATTATTACTAAATATGAATCGTCATCAAACTGTCATTTTTCTTTCACTTATCTGTCACAAAGTTTGCCGATACTGCATACAAGTCAGTGAGCTGTGTAACTTTATGTACACAAGCAAGCTTATAACAGTAACTAAGGCATCAGCCATTTACAAAAAGTGTTTGGAGAAATCTCAATGAAAAAATTGCTTCTTGCTGCTACTGTAGCAACTTTAGCCATGAATGCAGCGCAAGCAGCACCTACATTGTATGGTAAGCTCAATGTGACTTTAGATCAAATCGACAAGAATGGCTTTAAAGATGAAAGCGTAACAAAAATTAACTCAAATGCCTCTCGTCTTGGTGTGAAAGGCGAAGAAAAGTTAACGAATACCCTTTCAGCTGTTTACTTAGCAGAATGGCAATTAAATGCTGACAGTGAAGATAAAGATGGCAAAGAATTAACACAACGTAATCGTTTTATTGGTCTTAAATCTGATGGTGTTGCAACATTAAAAATTGGTAAATTTGATTCTTACTTTAAAACAGCTGCTGGTAATAACCAAGATATTTTCAATGACCACAATGATCTTGATATGACAGCTGTATTAGCAGGTGAAGATCGTCTAAACAATGTTATCGGTTTTGAAACTGATAAAAAATTATTGGCTGGTTTAGCATTTAACATTATGTTCCAACAAGGTGAACAGAATGAAACTACTAAAGATAAAGACGGTAAAACGATACCTCTAGATAACTCTGCAAGTGGTCAAAAAGGTAGTCGTAATGGATTCGGTGATGGTGTTTCAACGTCTCTAACTTACGAAAATAAAGATATTGGTTTAAATGCAGCTGTTGCAGGTAACTTTGCAGTTGCATCAAAGTATAATGCTTATGGCTTATCTGGTGTATATACAGATGCAGTACGTGTAACTGGCTCACTTGATTTATCTCAAGTAGGTGCTGAAGGTTTAGTATTCGGTGGTTTATGGCAAACTGCGAAACCTACAGATGATACACTTGTAGGCTACAAAGGCTTAAAAGAAAACGCTTTCGGTGTAACTGCTGCATATATCATTCCTTCTACACCAGTGAAGTTAAAAGCAGAATATATCTCTGCGAAAACAGAAGTTGATGGTCTTGAAGATCGTAAAAATGATTTATACGGTGTAGGTGCTGATTACAATATCAATAAACAAGCTCGTTTCTACGGTGTTGTTGCTCAACAAAAAATTGACTGGCAGAAAGACAATAACAAGAAAACTGTTATTGGTTTAGGTATGGAATATAACTTCTAATCAGAAGTTTATTTCAAATATTAAATAAAAGGGCGTTTCGCCCTTTTATTTTTATATACTTATCTTTTTAAAAAACCACTCACCAAATTCAATACTTGTTGAATATCTTGATTTTCTTCTTGGGGATTGGTATTACTTCCTTGCGGAGTCAAAGAATCAATCACTTGAGGTAATACAGACGCAATCGCACTGTAAATTTCTTGCTTTGGCGCTTGTGATTGTTGAGCAACCTGTTCGATATCTTGATCATCAAATAAGCTTTGAATATTTTGGGTTGGAACATCTTGAGCATTTACTTGTTGAGGATCGACCCAGCTCTGTACCTGATTGGATAAACCTGTACTTTTTAGCTTATCTAATGCCCCTTGTAAGCCCCCCTGTTTTTGAATCCAAGCAAGAACCAACGGCAATACGGCTATTAATAATGTTTGGGCTGTGTTCCCCCCACTAGTATTACTATTTGTCTGAGATGTATTGTTATTCGTACTACCTAACTGACCCAAAACTGAACCTAGGATTCCACCTAAACCACTTTGCGGCTGATTTTGATTATTTTGTTGTTGACCACTAAGTTTCCCTAAAACAGAGCCTAAAATTCCACCTAAACCACCACTATTTTGCCCAGATTGTTGCTGACCGCCTAAAGCCTGTTTCGCTAAAATCTCTACGATATTTGTCAAATCTGTCATGATTTTAATATTCCAATTAGAATTATTTATTCGAAAAGCATACGCTGCTTTTCAGCATGAAAACAAAGTTAAAGTGTTAAAATTTGCAAGAACATTTAATCAGTTTATTATTATTTTATAACTGCGGCTTATTCAGAGCCGCAGTCAAGCCTAAGAAATCACCAACGAAATTTATTCCAATTTTCTGGATTTGCCCAAAATTTAGAGTTAAACCAATCAGGAACATGTTTATAAGTTAAAATATTGAATTGCCATAGAGCAAAATCACTATCATGAGTAGTCTTATCAATAAGTTGAGTAAAACCTAGTGAACGTAATAGCTTTTCATCGTTTCGTTTACTAACAACAACAATCCTTTTTGCCATTAAGTCGCGTAACTTCACTAAAAGCTGCGCTTTATGTGTTTCAGTGATGTTTTGCATTTGCTCTGTATCAAATAATACAAAACCTAAATCATAACGTTGTGTAAATGGCAGATTTAAAAAGTCAGTTACGTTAAAATGATGCCATTGAATTTCAGCATTTTGATCAATTTGCTGACCTATACAAAGTGCAGTATGAATGGGCTGTTCTTTAGATAAATCGTCTAGCATAGAAGTGATGACATTTTGTTCAGCCATAACTGCAACCCTTGATTGAGAAAGATGAGAGTTTATTGATGGAACTACAAGGCATTTGTCACAAAATGCACGCAGCGCTCAAAACGCATAGTGTAACTGATCAACCAACCAGCAAGGCAAATGTTGAATATAAATTTATATTAGATCGTTCAGAAACTGATCTACCCTTCGTATTAGGTCAAGAATTAGAAATTGAATGGACTGGAAATATTTTTTGTACTTCGTGTGGTGCAAAAACTCCAAAATCATATTCCCAAGGTCACTGTTTCAAGTGCTTCAAGACCAAAGCTGAATGTGATCTTTGTATTATGAAACCTGAGACTTGCCATTATCACCTTGGAACTTGTCGTGAAGATGAATTTGCACATAAGGTTTGTTTCCAACCTCATATTGTATATCTAGCCAATTCAAGCGCACTAAAAATTGGAATTACTCGTATCGTTAATATGCCGACTCGATGGTTAGATCAAGGTGCAACCCAAGCTTTGCCCATTTTAAAAGTTGGTTCACGCCGCTTATCTGGTCATTTAGAAACTTTATTTGGTACACAAATTGCCGATAAGACGGATTGGCGTAAGCTCCTTAAAGGTGAAGCTGAACCATTGAATTTAATTGAGCAACGTGACCAGATTTTGGAAGAATTTGCACCAAAAATTCAAACGATTCGAGATGAGTTTAGCCAAAACTTAGAATTCAATGAAGAACTTGAATTTTTAGAACATGAATTGCCTAAAGAATTTATTTACCCAGTTGAACAATATCCAGAAAAAATTAAGTCCTTAAATTTGGATAAAACACCCAAAATTCGTGGTGTTTTACATGGCATTAAGGGGCAATATTTATTACTCGATATTGGTGTCATCAATATTCGTAAATACACAGGCTATGAAATGATTCTAAGAGCGTAAATGATAAGGTGGCATTTGAAATGCCACCTTTTTTAACTTAATTTGTTTTTTAAACAATTCAGAATTGCATCAACAGGATTTTCAGTATCTCCTGAGATTAATTGTTTATGCATACTTAGATGTTGCATCATCTGAATATGTGCTGTTTCATTATCCATTAATTTTTCAATTTCAGAAGCAAGGTGTTCTGGTGTTGCATCAGCTTGAATTAATTCTTGAATGACTTTTTTACCTGCAATGATATTAGGTAAAGAGTAGTATGGAATCTTAACAAGAAACTTAGCAATCATATAAGTTAGCCAATGCAACTTATAAAAAGTCACCATTGGGCGATGCAATAACATCGCTTCAAGCGTCGCAGTTCCTGATGCTAGTGCGACAATATCACTCGCATTCATGACCATGCGACCTATTTTAGATTCAGCATCCGTATTTTCTAAAATATAAATTTTAGATTTTAAAGTTACATCTAAATTTTGAATACCATGTTCAATTTGTTGTCTTCGAGCATCATTGATTGCTGGAATCAGAAACTCTAGTTCAGGATATTTCTTATGTAGTATTTCCGCAGCCCCAATTAACAAAGGCAATAGTCTGTCAATTTCACCTCTTCGACTTCCTGGTAATAAAGCAACATGCATTTCATGTGCAGATAGACCAAGCTGATGCTTTGCTTCTACAATTGGATTTTTTAAAGGTAATTGTTTGGCTAGTGGATGCCCAACAAAAGCTGCTGGAACATCGTAATTTTCATAAAATGTTTTTTCAAATGGGAATAAACACAACACTAAATCAATACTACGTTTAATGCCATGTACACGTCCTTGACGCCATGCCCAAACAGATGGACTTACGTATTGAACTGTTTTAATTGGTAAATTCTTTTCTTTTATTGTTTTAGAAAGACGTAAATTGAAATCAGGTGCATCAATTCCAATAAAAATATCCACTGGATGTTCAGTCCAACGTTCAACTAGACCATCACGTACAGCAAATAACTTCTTTATATCTTTCAAAACCTCCACAATGCCCATTACTGATAAAATTTCCATTGGATAATAACTATGGAAACCCTCAGCAATCATTTGTGGACCACCAATACCTTCAAATTCAGCATCAATTCCTTGTTCGCGAAAACTGCGCATGAATTTCACTCCTAGAGTATCTCCAGAAACTTCTCCCACCACGATACCAATTTTTAGTTTTTGCTTTAACAAGACCAATGCCCCACTGAAATATTTGAATGATTCTAACAAAATGATTTTACATCGAATCATAATAAGCTATCCAATTTGTTCAAGATTAGTGAATATGATTTTTGATCTAAAATTCCATTCATTAATTTAAAAATTATCTTGATTAACGATAGTTAAATGATTGCGAGTTTACTTTCAATTTATTAATATTAACAATAATCATTTTCATTTGATATTTATTCTCCTATTGGCTAGTTAAAAATCATTTATGGCAAAATCAACATCACTTACGCTCATCTATCGCCTAAGTATTTTTTACCGCTTTACCTTGAGTTTTAGTGTTGGTTACGTCTGCATGATGTATTTGAGCTTATGTCTGACTGCATTATTTCTTCATTCATTCGCTAAAGCTGAAGCCATTTATTTGGCTGCCTTTATTTCAATAATTTTTTATTTACTATTCATCATTGTTAGTTTCTGCACGAATTCTTTGTTAAAACTTACTTGGATTAGCTTGATTTTGGCAGGTACTTTATTCGGCTTATCTGTAGGTTTAAGTTAATAATGCAAAACAAAAGTGTACGCCAATCTATGGCATGGCTACATGCATGGACGGGTTTAATTTTTGGATGGCTTTTATTTGCCATTTTTCTGATGGGAACGAGTGCCTATTATCGTCATCAGATTAATTTATGGATGCAGCCTCAACTATCGCATTATCAAATTAATCAAGTAACGGCTATTCAAACAGCAACAGAGTATTTAGAAAAAAACGCAGCTGATGCTAAATCTTGGTATATCAAAGTTGCAAATAAAGAAGAACCTGTCAATAAAATTTATTGGGAAAAAAGTATAGGTGGTTATGAAAGCCGAGACTTGGATGCAAATACTGGTCAAGAACTTAAACTTTCTGCAACACAAGGCGGTGACTTTTTTTATAATTTCCACTTTCAGCTGTACGGATTACCTGTCCTTATTGGACGCCTAATCGTTTGTATCGCAGCTTTTATTATGTTGATTGCATTGGTTTCGGGCATTATTACCCATAAAAAAATCTTTACGGATTTCTTTACGTTGAGAACTTTTAAATCACAACGCTCTTGGCTCGATTTTCATAATGTTTGCTCTGTACTTGCTCTTCCCTTTTTCTTGACGATTACTTTTACTGGTTTAGCTATTTTCTTTTACTTATATTTACCGTGGGGTATGAAACAATTATATCCTGAAAAGCCATTTCAATATTTCACGGAGATCAAAACGATCTCTCAAACAACCAATATCGATTCTCCCCCAACCCAAGCAGATATGCAGCCAATCACTGTGTTATTAGAGAAATTACCACAGCAATGGGAAAATGAAGAATTAGCAACGATTGAGGTTAAAAATCCAAATACCAATCAAGCAAAAATCACTTTTAAACAATTAGAAGATCATTCCATTACCTTAAATCAAACACAAATTACCTTAGATGGTTCTGGAAAAATTTTAGGCAACACGAGAAATAATAGTCCTGTAGCAACCTTAAATGCAGGCGTTTATGGTCTACATATGGCTACATTTGCGCAACCACTACTACGATTTGCTTTCTTTTGTTCAGGAATACTAGGTTGTTTGATGATTGCGTCAGGACTACTACTATGGAGTCTGAAGCGCCAAATCCAAAATAAATCTGAGAAGTTTCATCTTGGTTTTTATTTAGTAGATCGTTTAAATGTTGCGACGTTTATTGGCTTACCAATCGCAATGCTAGGCTATCTTTTTTCAAATAGATTGATACATACTACTGAAACCACCCCAAATTATGAAATTTATACTTTTTTTAGTGTGTGGATGCTGAGCTTGATTATAGCCCTGCTAACCCCTAAACAATATTTATGGAAATCGCAAGTTTTCTTTTTCGGTTTGATTGCAGTTGTTTTACCAATATATAACTTAGTGTATCTCATCAATCATCGATTAATTTCAGACCTTTCAAGTTATTGGTTATTTCTGCGTGTTGATTTGTTCCTACTCATTTGTGCTGTATTCGCTATTTTTATTTTTAGAAATATTCAACCTATTCAAGAAAAATCAGCTCAAAAAATTAAAGCAAAATTGGCGCAAAATAAGGTGAAGGCATGATTTTTTTGAGTCTAATTTTGATACTGATTGGAATGACCTTCTTATATAAATGTAGTTCTAAGCAAATCAGCAAAACGAAGCAACTATATCTCATTCGCTATAAAACTCTCTTCAAAATTTTTGCTTACCTCTGCTTTTTAATTTCGGGAAGCCTACTCTGTCTTGAATATGGAAACGCTATAGGATTTGTAAGTTGGTGGCTATTTGCGACACCAATTACATTTCTACTTGTGTTATGGGTTAATGAATTAAAACCTAACAAAAATAAAATTTTAGCAAAGTAGAGAATGTTTAAATCACTCTACTTTTCAATTAATTATTTTATGTCACTTTCATCAAGCTAAGATTTACTCGACGAACACATAGGGGCAAATTAATGAAATCTAGCTGTGTAATTCAGTCAGCTTTTATACTTTAATTGATATTCTTTAGCTTTTTTTTGCATAAGTAAATCACTATTCATCACAACGAGTTATCTAAAAAAAGCATAAGATATGCTGGTTTTTGCATATTTAGGCATATTGATTATGTTTGGTCCTGTTGAATTTATTCTAGCTGGGGTGTTGGTTGGTTTCTGTGTAGGAATCACTGGTGTTGGTGGTGGCTCATTAATGACCCCTATTTTGATTAGTTTATTCAAAATTGAACCTCATATTGCAATCGGTACAGACCTGTTATATGCCTCTATTTCTAAATTTTGCGGTTCAATGGTACATGCTAAAAAACTAAATATTGTATGGCCAATTGTACTTTGGCTTGCACTTGGAAGTATTCCTGCATCTTTTGCTACCTCTTGGGTTTTAGAACATTATTTAAGCCAATCAACACATTATAAAGCTGTGCTGACTATGGTCTTAGGCTTTATGTTGACCTTGACAGGTATCTCGATTGTATTTCGTAGCCAAATTGAAAAGTTCTTTGATCGTTTCCGTAATCGTGAACAAGCAAATATGGAAAGTGAGCAACATGCACTCCAGCATAAACGCTTATATATCGTCATCATGGGCATGGTTTTAGGTATTTTCGTTACCCTATCTTCTGTAGGCGCTGGCGCATTCGGGATAATGGCACTCGTAATTATGTTTCCTAACTTACCGATGATTCGTATTATTGGTTCAGATGTCGTACATGCTGTCTTGTTAACAGCGGTTGCTGGTTTAAGTCATATGTCTTCAGGTAATGTCGACTTTCATTTATTAATGTGGTTACTTATTGGTTCGATTCCTGCAATCATTGTCGGAACTTTAATTAGTTCGCGTATGCCAGAAAGACTTATTCGTAGAATCTTAGGTATTACATTATTTGCCCTTGGTGTTAACTTTATGGTTAATCCAGTTAAGGCAAAACCTAAACCAGTTGAAACCCATAAAGTTGCTGTTGTTCAACAAACAAGCCATTCATCTAGTATGGTTTAATTCTAAAAAGCCGATTGTTTTCCGCAATTTTTGCGAATCGATAGTTAATCAATCGGCTTTTCATGCTATATTCGTAGACAAAATAACCTCTTCTTTCGATTGAATTTGTGACAGCAATGAATACTCTACAGTCAAATCCAGTTTCTCAGCCAGATATCGACGACGTTAATATTAAAAGCATTCAAACCTTAATTACCCCTGCGGAACTGAAAGCTGATCTTCCTTTATCTGAAGCTGCATCTCAAACTGTGTTACAAGGACGTGCAACTGTACGTAATATTTTAGACGGCAATGACAAACGTTTGTTTGTGGTGATTGGACCTTGTTCAATCCATGATGTTAAAGCTGCGAATGAATATGCTGATCGCTTAAAAGAACTAAGTGAAAAAGTAAAAGATACTTTATACCTTGTGATGCGTGTATATTTTGAAAAACCACGTACGACAGTCGGTTGGAAAGGTCTAATCAACGATCCAGATATGAATGACTCTTTCAATATTGAAAAAGGTTTACATATTGGTCGTGGACTTTTACTTGAATTAAATGAAAAAGGTTTGCCATGTGCGACTGAAGCACTTGATCCAAACTCACCACAATATTATCAAGATTTGATTTCTTGGTCTGCGATTGGCGCACGTACTACAGAAAGCCAAACACACCGTGAAATGTCTTCAGGCTTATCATCTCCTGTTGGTTTTAAAAACGGTACAGATGGTGGTTTAACGGTTGCAACCAATGCAATGCAATCGGTTAAGCACGGTCATAGCTTCCTTGGCTTAAATGAAAATGGTCAGGTTGCAATTATCAATACCAATGGTAATCCTTATGCACATGTTGTTTTACGTGGTGGTAATGGTAAACCAAACTATGATGCTTCATCGGTTGCTGATGCAGAGGCTGCTTTAGCTAAAGCAAAAGTAAGTAACAAAATCATGATTGATACTAGTCATGCGAACTCAAATAAAGACCCATACTTACAACCATTGGTTCTCAAAAACATCACAGAGCAAATTCTTGATGGTAATAAATCAATCGTCGGTATCATGGTTGAAAGTCACCTTAAAGGCGGTCGTCAGGATATTCCTGAAAACCTTTGTGATCTGGTATATGGTCAATCTGTGACTGATGGCTGTATCGATTGGGATACAACTGAAAAAGCGCTATTAGAAATGCACGAAGCACTTAAAGATGTTTTACCAAACCGTTAATCTTTAAGTAGATGTAAAGCAGGCTCTCATGAGCCTGTTTTTATTTTTAAATTTTCCATTAAAGTTTCATGACTCACTAGATCTAAAACTACTTTTTCAATATTCGCCTTATTTACGTTTGGGATTACAATTAAATTTTGTTCTATAAAATATTGACTGGAATGCAAATCATCATTTATGGTTTGCATCAAACGAACAGGGTCGTAGAAAACTAATTCATAATTCTTATTTCTATACGTTAATACTAAAATAATCCATCCTTTAGATTCAAATACCCATTCTTCGTCATCGAAAAAATCTGGAAAATTTATACGATAATCTGCCATATATTTGTGTTCTTAAATATTAGATTTGTTTTGAACTGTAACATTTTTTTAATTATACTGCTGCCACATTTCCCCTACGACGTATCGCTGATATGAAGTCCAGTTTTCGTCAACACTTGCTAAAGTGGCGTGCCTCATTCGGTGCGATTACTTTGCTTTGTTTACTCTGGCATATCTTCTTACCAACGATGGTACATACTGGCGTCGTACCTGCACTCTATGCAATGCCTACACATTGCCAAGTCACAGATATTAAAAATAGTTTGATGTTGTCTGAATCTCATTCAAGTCACCATCACGCTATGCATGAAATGCATCATCAACAGCATTTACAATCGACTGCGCATGATCAACTGAGTGACTATGCCAAAGAGGTTTTTGCCCTTGCTAGTCAAATCATGAAGCATTGCCCTTTATGTACACATGGTTTAGATGCTGTTGCAATTATTCCTTTAATTGCATTTATTTTAATCTTTGTACTGGCTTGGTTTAGTCGTGTACGATGCCTATGTTATACGTGGTCAGAAGATCTGCAAATTCCACGTATCTTCTATATTTTTCCAATTAAACAAGCACCACCGCTCGCTCTATAAAAATGCTTTTTTAACATTACGTATCCAGTGTCTCACTGCGGTACTGCCTCGTTTATTGCTTTTATAGAGTTAAATATGAATACTCAATTTCGTTTGTCAGTATTAACGACAGCATGTCTATCGATTACCTACAGCTCAATCACTCTGGCTGAAACAGCTTCTGAAAATGAAACAAAAACCCTAGCTACAATCGTAGTCACGGCAAGTCGTGAAGGTGAATCGATAAATAATACTCCTGCTGCGATTAGCAAAATTACCAGCCAAGATATAGATGATAAACATGCCACATTCATTGGTCAGTTAGTTAATCAAACCCCAGGTGTGTTAATGAATGACTTGGGCAACGAACAACATATGATGTCGATTCGTCAACCCATCACCACTTCTGCTGTTTATCAATATTTAGAAGATGGTATTTCAATCCGTCCAGTCGGTGTGTTTAACCACAATGCTTTATATGAAGTAAATTTAGCTGGAATTGATAGCATTGAAATTTTGCGTGGCCCAGCAAGTAGCTTGTATGGAAGTAATGCAATTGGTGGCACGATTAATTTTCTAACCAAAGCACCGAGTTTAACCCCAACTGCTGATTTAGGTGTGAGTGCAAGCTCTGAAGGTTATCGCCGTTTAGACTTAGGTGCATCCAATACGTTTGATACTGAGTATGGTGAACATGGTTTAAGACTGTCTGCCTATGCAAGTGATCGTGGTGATAGCTGGCAAGATCATGCTGAAAGTAATAAGCAAAGTGTGACCTTAAGACATGATTGGCGCATATCAGATGCCACTCAAATCAAAAATATTTTCAGCTACAACCATTTAAAAACCGATATGACGGGCAGCCTTAATGCTGAAGATTTTAGCAAACGTCCAGGTTATAGCTATCAAACATTTACATATCGAGAAGTAGACTCAACCCGTCTTTCATCACAGATTAACCATTTATGGAATGATCAACAACAAAGTCAATTGACCGTATATTATCGTGATAATACAACCGATCAAAATCCGAGCTACAATATTCGCACTGATGTAAAAGATAAAAAGCCTACAGGAACTTATAGCGGGCAAACCACCTATAACGCTTTTCAATCTTATGGCTTAAATTTACAGCATTCCATTAATTTGGATCAGGTGAAATTGATCATCGGAGCAATGGCAGATCATTCGCCGAACCAAGCTCAAACCAATGATATTCAAGTTTTTCGTGATCCAAACACGCTAGTTTATACGGGTTTCAAGCAACGTCAGTTGTTACGTGATTTCAAAGTTGATGTCAATAACCAAGCATTGTACACACAAGCAAATTGGCAAGCTTTGCCAAATCTAAATTTGGTTGGTGGTGCACGCTATGATTGGATCGGTTATGACTTTGATAACAAGCTTATCCCTTCTAAAGTTACAGGTGCGCCAGATGAAAAACGTAGTTTTCACAAGGCAAGCCCTCAACTTGGTTTTGTATGGAATATCTCACCTGAATTAGATCTGTATAGCAATTGGTCACAAGGTTTTGTGCCACCAGAGGTTAGTGGTTTATATGGCGCAAATCTGGTCACACCAAACTTAAAAGAAGCTACATTTAATAATATTGATGCGGGTTTACGTTTCAAAGTTTTAGATGACCGACTGGATGGAGAAATTACCTTATATCGTTTACAAGGTAAGGATGAAATAATTAGTTATACAAAAATTGAAAATACACGTGAAATACGTGAACCTCGCAATGCAGGCAAAACCTTACATCAAGGCATCGAAATTGGTGGGACTTGGAAAATCAGTGAACTGTATGACCAGCGTTTGAAGCTATCTGGAAGTTTTGCAGAACATAAGTATAAAGAATGGCAGCCATCTTTGACACTTAATTATAGTGATAATACGATGGCAAACTCTCCAAAAAGTTTTGGCACGATTGAGTATCAAATCAAACCTATTCCAGCATTATTACTTTCGGCTGAAGGTGTTTATGTCGGTTCATATTGGATTGATGATGCTAATACTGAAAAATATGATGGGCATACCATTCTAAATTTACGTGCAAATTATCGTAAAAATGCTTATGAGGTTTATGGGCAAATTCTTAATGTAGCTGATGTCCATTATGCTGACAGTACTTCATATAGCAGTAATCAAGCTAGTTATACGCCTGCAGCACCACGAACCTATTTATTAGGTTTACGTTATCATTTTGGAAAATAAACAATGAATGCCAATCAACTCAAGAAGTTACTGAAATTTCATCGTAGCTTTGGAATGATGCTTGGCATTCTGATTTTGATGTGGTCTTTAACAGGTGTGTTGCATCCAATTATGAGTGCAACACAACCTCAACCCGTCAAACGAATGCCTCCGCCTCAGCAACTGAATTTAACAAATGCTTTGCCTGCACCTTTGGTTTTACAGCAGCATAAAATTGAAAAATTTTCAGCACTACAAACCATTCAGTTACAACCTGAACTTGTGGCTTACCGAATTTTAAAGCCAAATCAAAACATTGCGGAATACTTTGATAGTCGATCAGGTCAACTCATCACAGATGCAGAGCAACAAGATGCCAAACGTCTCGCGATTTGGTATACGGGTTTAGCCAAACAACAGATCATTTCGACTGAACTGATCACTGAGTTTAGTGATGATTATCCAAGTGTGAATCGTTTATTGCCTGTTTGGCGTGTAAGTTTTGACAATGGTTTAAGGGCTTATATCGATCCATCACAATCTCGTTTAGCCACGCTATCCAATGACCAAAAAATGTGGATGGCGAAAATATTTCGTTTAGGTCATACATGGACTTGGGGCGATCAACCGTGGATAGGACAAAGTATACTGATGCAAATTGCCTTAATTGGCATTTTGGTACTGACTTGTATGGGTATTGGATTATTTTTTAGGATTCGTAATCGCCAGAACCATCGTTTAGCTCACAAGCCAATTCGCTTTTTACATCGCTATTTAGGCATCAGTTTAAGTGTATTTATTTTGCTATGGGTATTTAGTGGTTTCTATCATGTTTGGCATAAAAAGCCAGAGATTGTGAACATTCAACCAATATTTTATACACAGGATTTAAGTGCTGTCGCATGGAAAACGGCTGTTCAACAACCAATACAACGCCTTAACCTTGTACCGCTTGCCTTTGCTCAAGATCATGCTCAAGCAGGTTGGATGATTCAATTAACAGGCAAACCGCAGTTACAAGGTAGCATGACCGCAGTCAAAGAACATGATCATAACCACCATGCTCAAAGTGCTGCCCCTGCAATTGAATTGATCAATGCGAATACCGCGACAAAATTAAATACGCTTGAGCAAAGTAAGCAGTTGGCTGCCGATTATTTACATTTGCCATTGCATCATTTTACTCAAAGCTCTTGGGTCACCAGTTTTGGTGGTGAATATGGTTTTATCAACAAACGTTTACCCGTGGTTAAAGTTGAAAGCAATTTAAGCGATCAACTCAGGCTGTATATTGAGCCAAGTAGCGGTGTGATTGCAGCGCAAGTCACTCAACAAGATGCTTTAGAAGGTTTTAGTTTTGCATATCTACATAAGTGGACATGGCTACCACTAGATAAAACTCTCAGAGATATCTTGTTAGGTAGTATTGCTGGACTCATCTTTTTATTGGTGATATTAGGTTGTACATTAGCAATTCGAAAATCGTCCTAAGTTCTTTGTTGATCCTTCTTAGTCTAAGGAGGATCAATTTTTTAGAATTAAACCCATCAAATATAAAATGAAGCCATCACAAAACTTAGCATTAAACCTGTCTCAACCAGCTCAATTGCAGCACCGACAGTATCACCAGTAATCCCACCAATTCTTTTGATAAATAAAGCTCTTAAATAAAACAATACAGCAATAAAGCAGATAAAAGTGACCAATCCCAACCATTTAAACATACAAAGCAATGCAATTGTAATGACAAAAACAGTCCATGTAAGTTTCTTTGGAATAAAATCAGTAATTGAACGTCCTAGCCCTTTATCACGAACATAAGCTGTGGTTAGAAATAAAAATAATGGAACACTACGCCCAAGCATTGGAACGAGAATCAAAAAAGCATTGAGATGCTGCTCAAGCAGTACATACAGCGCAGCAAACTTGAATAAACAAACTACAACAAGACTTAGCACACCGATTGGACCACAGTTTGGGTCTTTCATAATTCTGAGTGTACGCTCAGGATCACCAAAACCACCGACCCAAGCATCGGCTGTATCGGCTAAACCATCAAGGTGAAGCCCACCTGTAAGCCAAATCCATAACACTAAAATGATGCTGGCAATCAATAAAATTGGCAGCTTGACCAAAATCAGAGATACACCAAACAGAATGAGTCCGATCAACAAACCCACAAATGGATAAAATAAGATCGCCTGACCATTTTGTTTTGCACTGGGCAATGTTTTTAAGTTAATCGGCAAAACTGTCAAAAATTGCAAGGCAATCCAAAAAGGCGTCATGTAAGCTCAATCATATTCGATTCATAATTTAGCAATTATGAGGAAATAAAATTGGGAATAGCAAGGCTATTCCCAATTTGAAAAAACTAATGCTTGGATTATTGAACTTGGTAACATTGTTTAAGCTTCAAATAATCATAATAGAAACTGTTCGTACTATATTGTGCATATTTACATGATGGTTTAAACAAGGTCTCTTTTTCATTGTAGAGCATTTTTACCAAAATGATACCTTGGGCATTTTGATAAATATCCCACTGTAAATTCGCAGCCATTGGTGATACCACTTCACCTCTCCACGTACTATTGCTGTAGTTATAAGTTTGACGTAATGGTAGAGGCTGCATCATGTCATGTAACTCTAAACTGGTTGCCAGTGGAATCATTATTTCTGCATGTGCGAAGCGTAACACAGCGCGATGGGATTGTTTTTTATCAACGATTGCATCTACTTGCTTAAACAAATCTTGTTTTAGACCTTGAGCAATGTTGCTGGTGACAGCATTTGACTCTTGAAAGCTTGGCCCTTTCTCATAAAAATCATTTGCATCGTTAAATTCAGCATAGAATTTTGCAGCATCTACAGGCATATATTGATCAAAATTTACATTTTTTAATTCAAGCTGCATACCACCAGAAATTGAATACAGCTCATAAAGATAAGCTGCTGCATCCACAGCACTTGCAATGGTATTTTTTCCTTTCCCTTTTTCTGTAATGGTTTCACCTTTTGGCGATGTCACGGTATAAGCGCCACTATTACTGAAAGTATAACCAGCCGTACCTAATTTTTTGATAAATTCAGGCTTAAAAATTGGGCTAAGTACATTCATTGCAATTTGCTGTGCGCGTGTATCTTTTGCCAAATCATTTAACTTATTTTTTAGATATACATCTTCAGCTTCAAATTTTTGATAGGCTTGACTTGCATCATAGATTGCTTGTTGTTGTGTTGATAATGGTTTAAGCAAATCTTGATCTTTATTCAAGCTATGGAAATAAAGTTTAAAACGATCTACGCCACCATCTTCAATAGATGGAATACTGGTACTGACCAAACTTGTATATGACCTAGGTGTAATTTGATTCTTCAATTGCGGTTGTTGTTGAATCAATTCAGCAGTAAAAAACTTGGCACTATCAACCGCACGATCTACGCCTGAGCTTTGAACTAAGATAGATTCAGGTTGTGTCGCTGCTGTTTTAAATAGATCAGGTAGACGTTGTAAAAGACGGTCTGCGATACCTCGATGTTCTTGAATACCAAGCATCGTTTCATTGCCATATCCGTACTGGCGAATCCCATCTACGCCGTAACCCAGCAAAATATTTGCTTTCATCATATTTTCTAAATCAGCACCTAGTTTTTCACCTAAAGGTGTTAAAGCATTCTCAGCCTTGGCTTGTTTCCATAAATTATAAAGTGCCAAATCATATTTAATGCTGGATAATCCTCGAGAACCATGACGTGCTACTAACTCTGTAAAAACAGGTTTGAAACCCTGTGGAATTGCTTCATATTTTTTTAGATCTTGTTGTGGTTGGTATGGAGTTTTAGTCTGATAATATTTTGATACCGTGTTATTTTCTGGGATTGTTTTTGATTCTGAGTGATCGTCGTTATTACATGCCGCCAATAAAATGCTCATGCATAACATACTGCTTTTCAATAATATATTCATAATGAATTTGCTTATAGGTCAAGAAATGACATGTATCATAGGCAGTAGCAATGACAGTTCGATTACATGACCTTAGCAAATACTGGAAATAGAATAAGATTTTATAACTACTAAAATGCTGTCTTTTCAGAAAAGTGAACTTGATTATCAACTTGAGTGAGATTTAAAGCATATAATTTCCCTAACTCTGCGGGCATGGTTAATAAATCATCTAGATTTTGCTGAAGCGCCAAACAAGTCAACAATTTAATCACCCCTCCATGCGTCACAACCAATGCCTTATTCCAATTGTGTTGCTGCATTTGTACATAAATTTCATCAAAACCATGCATGACGCGTTGCTGGAATTGAAGCAAAGACTCTCCATTCGGTGCATGATATTGTGTTGGAAATTGCCAGAAATTAGCCAATAGCTCAGGTGCTGTTTCATAAATCGTTTGAGTCGCAATACCTTCCCAATCGCCAAAATGCATTTCTTTGATATGCTCATTGACCCGCATTGGCAATCCGAGTTGATTTGCCAAATGCTCTGCAAAGCAACGACAGCGCCGCAAAGGTGAACTGATAATCACATCCCAATCCACTAGAGTAGTGATGTACTGCTGAATAGTAGATTGCATTTGCAACCAACCCTGTTCAGTCAATTCATCATCCAAGTGCCCACGTAGCGTATGGCTTAAAGTCGTTTCACCATGTCGCAGTAAATCAATCTGCAACTTTATCACCTGTTACTGCCGCTTCCGCAAAAGTTGCCATTTGATTATGCAATACACAAGCAAGTTGGATCATAGATAATGCCGCCCCAGCACCACTGCCTTCCCCTAAACGTAAATTCATCGCTAAGATTGGTTGGGCATCCAATTCTTTTAGAACACGCTGATGACCATATTCTGCTGATTGATGTCCAAAAAGCATCCACTCACGGCTTTGTGGTTGAATCCGTACTGCACATAAAGCTGCGACCGAACTAATAAAGCCATCGACGATAATAGGTAAACCAATTTGCGCACATCGTAAATAAGCCCCTGTGATTGCAGCGATTTCCAAACCACCTACAGCAGCCAGAATTTTTAATGCATCATTGGCTACATTTGCTCTGTGAAGCTTTACTGCTTGATCAATCACTTTTATTTTATGTTGTAATTGCTCAATATTAATTCCTGTTCCTAAACCTGTCAGTTGCTGAGCTGATTCACTCAGCAAGAGACAAGCAAGTGCTGAAGCTGAACAGGTATTACCAATTCCCATCTCACCTGCAATAAAAATATCCGCATCTTTCGCTTTAGCAAGATCAGCGCTATTTTTACCCAACTCTAACGCTGCTAAACACTCTTGATTGGTCATTGCAGCTTGCTCTGCAAAATTTGCAGTGCCAGCACGAATAGTATGGCATTCAACTCCCACATAATTGTAACTATCGCCTACTGTCCCACAATCAATCACTTGTAAATGGGCATGATGATGTTTGGCAATCACACTAATTGCTGCACCACCCGAAGCAAAATTTTGCAACATTTGACGAGTTACTGCTTGAGGATAAGCTGAAATATTTTCTGCCACAACACCATGATCACCAGCAAAAATAGTAATCCAAGGTTTATTAATTTTAGGGAAAACTGTTCTTTGTAAAGCAGATAAATTAATCGCAATTTGCTCTAAATCACCTAATGCGCCTGTTGGTTTGGTCAATTGAAGTTGACGTTGCTCAGCTTGTTGTTTTACATCTAGATCAGGTTGTTGTACTACGGCTAAAAACCATTGCGCTTGTTCAGTCATATTATTTCTCATCTTTTAAAATCATTGGAAAGCCTGCCACACAAAATACAACTTTATTGGCGAGTTGACCTAAGTTCTGGTGTAAACGACCTGCTTCGTCAACAAAGCGACGGCTAAGCTCACCCATAGGCACAACACCTAAGCCCGTCTCATTGCTAACCAAAATAATCTTCGATTTTAATTGTGGTAATACATTTAATAATTGCTGTATTTGTTGCTGCTGCAATGCAGAGTCTTCAGCCAATAACAGATTACTTAGCCACAAGGTCAAGCAATCGATCAAAATTAGCTGATTCGCTTGATCGCATTGCAAAAGTCGATCTGCCAGATAAGTTGGTTCTTCGAACACTTGCCAATGGGCTGGACGTTGCTGCTGATGATGCGCAATACGCTGCTGCATTTCTGTATCTAAGGCCTGCGCCGTTGCAATATAAATGACCGATAAACCTGTCTCTTTGGCTGTTTGTTCTGCCAAACGACTTTTACCTGAGCGCGCCCCACCTAAAATCAGTTGCAACATATCTAACCTAGTTCAATTTGCTGATAAGGATATAGGAATCCTTGTAAAATCTGTGCCTTATAATAACCAAAAGTCAGTTTTTTGACCTCAATATTTATAGTTTTTATTGAAAGTTGTTCTATCCGCTCAAGTACAATATCACTCTGCCAAGCTTCACGATACAAGCCTAAAGTAATATGCGGACAATATTCAAGTGCTGCAATTTCCCCAGATACTTGAGCAAATTGCTGACGAATTTGAGTTAGTACACCCTGCTGATCTTTAATCTGTAGAAACAAAGCACTACTAAAGCTATCGATCTGTGTGATTTCAAGCTCAAAAGGTTTGAGCTGTAATGCTTCAACTAGCTTGATCTGCTGCTGTAATTGTTGAATCTGAAAATCATCGTCGTATTGCTTAACAGTAGGCTGCAAGAAACCGCACACAAATAAAGTAATGTGATATTGGCGCTGCTGTGCAGGAAGCAATAGATTTGAAAATTGTGCTTGGATTTCATCTAAATATTGAATCAACTCAGGTTGATCAATCTCTATATACCAAAGCCCATAATCTGAACGGCCCTTGTGCCATTCGGGATAATCACGCATTTCAGTTGCAATCAGTTGGGTCTCTGCTTGTAATAACACAACTTCAGCATCATAGATAAAGTTGCGTTATTCAAACATAAACCCAGATAGAAGTTAAGGTACTTTCACCGTGATCATTGCCGCTTATACAGTTAGAGGTTTCAATTCCTCCAACTGTGACATGAATGCATTATCATTGAGTTGCGCCTGAATTCCGTGATAGAGCTGGTTTAATAAGGCTTTCTTCTGATTTTCAGTGATGTCCATATGCTCAATATTGGTCTGGACATGTTTTACAATCTTAATCTCGTCCAGCTCAAGCATTTTCAGCGCATAGGCATAGCCATAAATTGCACCTTGCATTAACTTCTGGTAAGGAAGTTGCTGCTGCACATGAGATTCTAAACTGCCTAAAACACGCTCATTCAGATTGAGTTTTCTAAGCGGATCACGAGCTACACGCTCACATGGATCTTTATAGGCGGCTCGGCAAGAATGCAGAAAACTTTCCGCCATCCGACCCAGTTCTTTGGCTTGGTTGGGAATCATATTAGCCAAACCCAATTTAACTTCGTTGACCACCTGCTCTGCATATTTCATGATTTTGGAATCGGCCATAGCGATACCAATGGTTTCATGTCCAAGTGCACTGGCATACCACGCCAACATGGCATGACAGCCATTCCATAGCCGATTTTTAATGATTTGAATCTCAGAAATCTGATCAACTAAAATCATTTGACGCATTTTGCTCAACAATGGACTGCGATTTTCCACGTAAATCGGCATATCCATTTCACTATGGAATAGGATCAAATCCATATTTTGTAGAAATTGCCCAGTTTGAAACTGCCCACGCATGTCTTCTAAACAATGAGTAATCTGCTGTTCTTGCTTTTCAGTGAGGGCGGTTTCCTCTGTAAGTTCAATCGTTTCAGGATTGAGATCATTTTGATATTGTTTAAATAAATTGTGCTTAATATTGAGCTGACGATATAAGGCTTGATCCGTCAGTTTTGACACCATTCGATTGACCACGGTATCGCAAAAATAATGTTCACTTAAAATATGTTCTGCAACATCTTCATCCGTCATAGAAAGTAAGGCTTCACGGATATGTTTTAAGACCAAATACTTTGCGCACACTTTATTCAGAATAATCAAAAAGGTAATCGGCTCATTGTTGTCTGCATCAGCTGACATAAAACGGGCCAATAGTCCCTTCGCAATCGTTTTCGCCTCGGACTCAATTGCCTGTTCTGGCAAACACAGTGCGATCAGGCTAGATTGCATATACATCTCTAACATCTGCTGTTCATTGTCAGCATCAATCACAGTGAGATTATCAATACGCTCATCATAGGAAGACTGACCATATCGAATACTATAGCTGCCAAAACTGTTCACGGATTCCAAATAAAGACGATTTCTGGTTGATGCCAGAATGCGTTTTGGGCGTGTGTAACCATCCCAATAGGACAAAATCTGTGCCACATATCCCCCACCGATAGCACCAAAGCCATGGATCCCAACAGTCAATTGATTGACACTTTGTGGAAATAATTCTTGTAATTGTGGCATACCCATTTCAGGGATATATTGATCCAAAGCATTCAGGCACTCATACATGTCCTGATAATAGAAATTTGCTTTAGAGAGCATATGATCATTGGGTTCTTTAATATCTTTGAATAAAATCGTGATACCACCAGCTTCATAGGCTGAACAAATCCCGTTTTCCGAATCTTCAAACATTAAACATTGTTGCGGTTGTAAATTTAGCTTCTGCGCCGCTTTTAAAAAGATTTCTGGATGCGGTTTTCCTTTTTCAACTTCATCCCCACAAACCAACAAATCAAAAAATTTATAAACATTGGTATTAATTAGATATTCTTCTGCAATTGCTCGACGACTTGAGGTCGCAACTGCCATTTTTAGACCAGACTTTCTTAAACGTTCTAGAACTTGAACCAAACCTTTTTTAATCGGCACACCATTTTTACGTACAGACTCCAATTCCACCTCATCTGCACGTTTGCGAATGGCAGTATAAGGAACATCTGTACCATAAAACTTTTGTGCCAGTTGCTCCGATGCTTTGGCACTTAAGCCGAGACACTGCATCAAATATTCATCTGAAAATTCCTGTCCAATCAGCTCTTTTGATGCCTGTTTCAATGTCTGGAAGCGCAGGCGCTCGGTATCAAACATTGTTCCATCCATGTCAAAAAGTGCGCCTTGAACAGGATAATCATGAAAAATAAGCATCTTTACTCCTTTATCTATCTTGTTATGACGTTTTATAGGGTACATAAAAAATCCCGTTAAAATCCAAAACGTCAATAAATGAAATAAATTTGATTAAAAAATAAACACAAAGGCGCCTGATCATAGCAATATATGACTGAAACAGTCGGAATACTTGCATTATGAGGAAAAAGATGAGTCATTTTTAGCCAAAACCCCTTTTATTCATCAAGTAGCAATGCGGTTTCACCGTCTTTTCGAATCAACATCCAACTAAAATAAAGGCCAATCGATAGGGTTAAGAACAGTAATAAATAGAATGGGAAATGGGTATTAAAACGGTACAGGAATGTACTGAGTAAGGGACCAACAATTAAACCTAATGCCTGTGTCGCCATACAAAAACTTGCCATCTTAACCTGTGACTGTTGTGATACAGCCTGAGCAGCGCCTGTGGTAAATGCAGGTAATAAACATGCGACAGAAATACCATAAAAAATATAACTGGCCTGAAATACAAAAATTGTAGGTGCGTAGAGTGAAAGTAATAGACCAAAACACATGGTGACTAAACCAATAATCACCAAACTATTTAATTTGAGTTTAAACACTTTCACGATTAAAAGCTGAGTTAGCACCAAACAGACCCCAACAACCAACATGCATTGAGAAAAATAAACTGCACTCTGTTGGCTACTGAGATAAAACTTATCCTGAATATAAAAACCTGCCGTCATATTTAAAGTCACAATTGCAACATAAGTGACAAAACCTAGAGTTAACCAGATCAGACTTTGCTTCAGAATTGGCTCATTCACTCGTGCATTATCTTTATCTTGTTGCGAATTGAATGACTCAGCCTGAACTTGCGGACTTTTACTAAACAGCATGCCGAGTGCAATACTGACTAAGCCAAGTAAAACCACAGCAATCCACATTGGGAAAAGTAAACCACCAAACAATAAAACTGAGGTTGCAAACGGGCCGATAATCATCCCAAAACTATTCATTGCACCAAACATCGCCATTTGCTTGCTACGTTCAGCGGCTTCACTCGCATGTGTCATTACATAGCTTTGCAGACCAATTTGTGGCAAAGCCATAAAAATACCTGTAGAAGCACGACTCAATACCAGTAAAATAAAAATGAATAACGTGGGTAAAATCGCTTGTGATCCAAAATACAGAATCAAGGTGAAAATAGCCCAAGTAAAGGTCATTCCCCAAAAGCCATAATTGACGAGTTGGTTAGGAGATAGCTGATTTTTCTTTTTCGCAATCCAGATCGAGGCAATTGCCATACAGATTGCCCCTGCTGAAACAATCACACCACCTTGGAATTCAGATAAATGTAATTGTCGTGTCAATGGGGCAAGTAAAGGGAGAATCATGGAAAAACAAGTTCCATTGATCAAAGCAGCTAAAGCTAAAAATTTTAGATTATTGTTCATCATCAAAATCATCAAAAGAAAAGGCATCTAAACAGATGCCTTTTTGATTAGATTAGTATTTGAGGGTATAGCTCAAACCATAAGTACGACCTTGTGCAGGCAGGCTAGAGATAGGACCATATACTGCTTCAGCTGCTTGACTAAATACAGTTTTATATTCTGTATTCCAGACGTTATAAACACCAAAGCCTACTGTTCCAGGACCAGCTTTCGCATTGGCAATCACATCCATAACAGCATAGCCTTTGATCTTAGTCGCTGCATTTGGGCGAACATTGGTATCATATTTCGCCTTTAGAGAATCTTCATATGCTTTATCCGTTCCCTTCACAGCTAACATCTGCACTCTTAGACCATTGCCTTTGTCATCGTTCCATTCACCAAACAATGTACCTTTGACTGGTGAAACTTGTAAGGCATTCAGTTCACGCCAAGAACCACCCGCATCCTTAAATTGTCCACGCGTATAGGCTATTGTTCCACCAACATTGAATTGATCTAGAATCGGCATACTCGCATTCGCTTCAACGCCGTAAATTCGTTGATCTGTATCTGCAACGGTGACTGAACGATCCGCTTTAAATTGAACCACTTTATCTGATGTATTATAGAACGTAGTTAAACCTAAATTTGCGCCAAGGTCATTTTGGAATCTCCAACCAAGTTCATAGTTGTTGACCGTAATTGGATCGACATTACCTGAGCGAACGACATAACCTGCTGAGACATCGCGTAATACGCGTTGAATATCAGGTAAACTAAAACCTTGTGAGAAATTGGCAAATACTTGTTGCTGATCATTTAATTTATAAACTGCCCCTAAATTAAACAATGTCTTATCATGTTTTACAGAGCCCGCTGTGACTGTACCGACGGGTTGGCCCGTGATATCCCCTTGAATGGCTGCGACTGTGGGCTTAAATGCTGTGGTATCACTTTCAATACGTTGATAACGCAGACCTGCCTGTACATTTAATGCATCAGTTAAGTCATAATTCCCTTGAATAAATGCACCTAAATTTTTAATGGTCGCATCTGGGCCAAAATCATAGGTACGTCCTGTATTATTATATTTCAGTCCATTGTTAGTAAAACTATATAAGTCAGCTACTTGCTTATCTTTTTCATGGTCATAATCGATACCATAAGTCAACTTTAAATCACGATCTGCAAGATTAAGCTTTGATGTCATTGCAGCACGTATCCCAGCGACATCAATATCAGACTCTGATTGATAGGCTAAGTAGTACCCTGCTGGGATAAAGTTACTGAGTACCGTTGGATAAAAACGCGCTTTCTCATTACGATAATAAGCTTCTACATTCAGTTCTTGACCCAATAAGTCAGTATTTTGATACTGAGCATTAACTGCGTAGCGTTTAGTAAATGGTTGATCGTCAATTTCAAAACCTTTTAAAGCTTTTAAGCTAGGAGCATTACCCCTTAAAACTGCAAAATCAGGACCGTAATCAGGACCGTAATCAGAGTCTTGTTTATCGTCATAATATTGTGCACCAACACTTAACTTCTGTTTATCTGTAAATTGCCAGCTTAAACGTCCATTGACATCAACAGTTTCTGTATCTTGGCGGTCGGTCTGTGCGATTTCTGGTCCAATTCGATTGCCATGACTGTCTTGAATTTCACCACGCTTGGTATAACCAGCTCCAAGGAAACCATTCCAATCCCCTTGGTTAAAAGCAACTGATTGATATGCTTCATAGGCTAAGGCATCATTTTTAAAATTATCACCAGAGGTTACACCGAGTTTTGACTCAAAGTTTAAGCCATCACCAGCACCCTTTTTAGTAATGATGTTAATGATCCCACCCGTTGCACCAGAACCATAAATACTGCTTGCACCAGAAACAACCTCGACACGCTCAATTGAATCAGGGCTGATACTATTTAATTGACGTGATGCGTCTCGCGATCCTGTTTGTGCTACACCATCAATTAATATCAGCACCTGACGGCCGCGCATGGTTTGACCGTAGTTGGTTGTTGTACCACTACTTGGACTCAATGAAGGAACGAGTTGAGCTAAAATATCTGCAAGTTTTCGACCAGCAGCAGCTTGTTGCTCAATTTGTTTTTGTTCGATTGATTGTACTGTCCCTGCAATTTCCGCAATACTTTGAGCTGAACGGGTTGCTGTCACCACGATCGGTGCAAGTTGTGTTGGTTTTTGACTTGTTACAGCAGCAGTCGTTTGAACAGACGCATCTGCTTCAACTGTTTGAGCATATAGCTGAGTACTGATTGCTAAGCTTAACAGCGTTAATGATGTTGAAAGTGAACGTACTTTCATAAATTACCCCTAGGTGAGTTGTTCCGTTTGTTTTGCTTTGTGGATTAACACTTGGCTGAGCAAGACGCTCAACACAGATGCTGCTGCGAGAATGAGATAGAAATTTCCATAACCAAATGCTTTGGCCAAGAAGCCAGACATTGCACCGCCAATGAAATAAACCAAGAGTTCAAAACAGACCAAAATAGTGAAGTCTGTTCCAGCTTGTTCCTTAGAGCTGGTATGCATGAAGTGCGCATATAAAGCAGTCATCGCGATATAACGAATCGCCAAAATAACCACAACAAATAGCCCCAATAACATGTGCCACTGATTAAACCAGCTGAGTAAGACCGCGATGCCCAGTAAGGCATAGACCAAACTGCGTGCCCAACCAGCCCAAATCAGTAATTGTGTTGCTGCAATTTTTTTTAACAGGAATGCGGCTGTTACTGCTGCCAATAAACCAATGCCCGCGCCAATCACAGACATCAGTACACCAATCTCTGCCAATGACCATTTTTGATCAATCAACATCGGATTCAGCATGGCCATTGCTGGCGCTTCGACTACGCGATAACAGACAATCAAAGCCAAGGCCCATAGCATCTCAGGGCGCTTAAAGGCTCGAATCAGGCTTGGCGGTTGTTTGGCAATTTTTTCAGTATTGGTTTTTTCTTTAATTTGAAACACTGCAAGCATGGTGAATGCTGTCATTGCAGCTAAACAAATCAGCGCTGTTTGCCAACCATACAATTGATAAAGCCACAAAGTTGCAGCACCACCAATCATACTGCCCAGTGCCACACCAATACTTTGTGCCATACTGCCTAATCGGTATTCAGATTCAGAAAAGGTTTCAACGGTATAACCATCAATCGCAATATCTTGGGTTGCGGCAAAGGTTGAAATCCATAAACCGACAATAACAAATACACTTAGACCATAATCGAATTGTGTCAAAGCCAAGGCAACGACACCTAATACCAAGGCGATTTGAGTGAATAAAAGCCAAGTTTTGCGTTTACCAAGTGCCTTAAAATAAAAACGATCAATTAAGGGTGCCCAAAAAAACTTAAATGCCCATGGGATATACAGCAACGACAACATGCCAATCCAGCGTAGATCAACCCCTTGATGACGCAGAATCGCAGGTAAGGCAACATTGTAAAAGTACAGCGGCAATGCATGTGCAAGGTACAACACCACCACCACAGATAAACTCAGTGCAGAGACTGTTTTGATTGGAAAATCTTGGTCAGGTTTTATTTGTTGATTCATAAATACCTCTGCATCGCCCATTGCACGGCATCGGTCTTTTCTAAACTGACAAAATAAGGAACATGCCAAGCTTTTTGCAAAGCTGGTGTGTCTAATCGAATACGATCTGCCTCATCTTGGGCAATGCGAGCAAGGCCTAAACAATATTGATAAAAATCTTGTTTATATTGTTTGTACCATTTCCCCTGAATGACCCGATATTCTTCGGGAAATTCAGTGTTCGGTTCGGTTTGCATAATCAGCACAAAACTTCTTTTTTGTTCGAAATATTGTTGAATATGCATTAACCATTGCTCAAATTCTGCCACTGAGACATGCGCGGCAAAACGCATGTCCAAGATGTGCATCTCATTGATAGATAGGCTCATGTAACACTCAGGATTTTGGCTGGCTGATTGGCTAGCTGTTGTTGTGACGTTTGGTAATATTCACCAAACTTGTTATAAAAAGTTTCTCTAAAGCAGTAATACAACATTGCCGTTTTTTCTGGCATAGGAATTAAACGTTGAGTTTCGTAGCAGAGTTCTGCAACCACAGCGGCATAAGGTTTAACAGTATGATCAGGCTCACCCACAATTTTTTTCGCTTGTGAATGTTCAAAAATGTAGAAGCTGAGCAAACGAATGGTTGGACGTAAAAAGCCCTTACCAAACACGGATTTATCACCAAATAGCAAATGCCAACCGAGATCATTGTCATCACCTTCGTAATAACGACCTAAACGATCACGCTTACCTTCATAGATTTCGGTATAACCCACATCTTTGCCGTCCACACCCACAATCAATAAACGTTGATGGTCATCTGCCAGCATCTTGTCGAAGTAAACCTGTAAATCCAATTCTGACTTATTCAATTGCCACTGTGGAATGACATGTGGTTCATGCATCCATTGATGTAGCAAAGGAATATCTTGTGGGTATTGCACTTGGCGTAAGTAATATTGTGTGCCATCTTCGTGGTATTCAAAATAATCTGGTAATTGCTGAGAAATAGTTTTCATATCGAACCTTTATAAATTTAGAAAAAGACTTAACCCGCTTTCGATTCAGCTTGTTGAGCTGACCATTCAGCCAATGTTTCAGGGCTCACTGGATTTGCAATTGGATCAAGGAAAACAGGCACAGGACGTTCTGCTTCATCGTTATAACTGGTGGTAAATAAACGAACACGGTTTAAACAAATTTTGGTGTACGTTGGGCGCAGCATGGCAAATTTTTCAGCTCGCTCAGCCAATTCTGGATGTTGTTGGTTAAACGCAACAATGGTGTTGGAAATGGTCTGCCAGAAATCGAGTTCTGAATATTCAGGATAGTCTTGTAGGAACACATTACAGATATAACGGTAATGCACCATAAATAGACCTGTGAAAATGAAATGACTTAAATCTGTCGCTTCGTGACGTAATAACAAACCGCCTTCAGATGGCAATTGAGCCAATTCAGGGAAATCCTCATCCACTAAATTGATGTCATCAATGAAGTCTTTTAATACCAATGCTTTTGGCACACCATTTTCATGTACCAACATGGTGTTTTCGCCATGTGGTGAAAAAGCTAAACCGTAGCGGTATAGGCAAAGCAATAATGGACTCAAACAGACTTGTGCAAATTGTGCTAACCAAGCCAAAGGACTTAAACCAGATGCTTGAATCAGTACTCTTAGGATCGATTGACCTGAAATATCCCGATGCAAAAGTGCTGCCTGAGAAAGCACTTGTTGAGATTGATCAACATAGCGATCAACACTTTCACGCCATAAGCAGCCAAACAATTCTTTAAATTGGTAAGGTGCACCTTCGATTTGGTCAAAACATGGTTGATGAATAGTCAATGTCGCAATTTCACCTAAGAAAATTACACCGGTATTCTGTAAGTCTTGATCTTGCTGATGAATTTGCTTTAACCATGCAGTCACTGCTGGAGCTGCAAGATTACGCTTAGACGGCAATCCACGATAGACAGCAGTATTAAAGATACTTACTGGTAGTTTAATGTAATGACGTTGTAGGTTTGATGTGTTGCATAATGTCCGAATAGACTGCATTGGCACATAGCTGTCTTGGCTAATGTTCAGCTCAATAATTTTTTGGTCGACAATTTCATTGGCATAAGTTGAAACCAGCCATTGATGCCATTGCCAAGCATGTACAGGAATCAAAAAGTAATTTTGCGGATCTAAATTCTTTTCTTTCAAAATTTGGATGAACTGTTGCAGCTCATTGGCATCAAATTCATGTTGATATAAACCACAGGCATCCCACTGCTCTGTACTGCGGAACTCAGCCAAATCACGATGTACGGCCAACCATAAGACTTTAACTTCAGGTGATAATTCTGGTGCAGCGCTTAAATGGTCATCATAACCAAAGCCTATGCGCCCTTTACTCATGATCAACCAAGGATGACCACGTAACATGCCTTCAACTTTATAGTGCGGTTCAGTCAGCACCGCTGTGCTTGGTAAACGCGCTTCATTAAATAAATGCGCTTCTGCCAACCAAGTATTATTCATTTCCTTAATCAAATAAGCTTTGGTGAATGGCTTTACGTTTGCCTTGTCAGACATTGCGACAATAAACTCATGTAAATTCCAAGCAGGCTGATCACTGTGCTGACCGTTGCTTACATCACGTACTGAGCCTTCCTGAATATTCCAGTGTCCAAGCAAATATGGGTGGCCTTGGAATTCATAATGACGATTGCCTAAATCTAACTGATAACGTCCTGCTGATAAGGCTTTAACTTCAATAATTTCTTCATATAGAAACTCTGCAATCGCCATTTCAATGAGACGCTGTCCAGCGGCACGCCATTGCTGCTGATTAATTTTTAAAGTTGCAAAGTTCATATCAATTTCTCATAAGTTGAATGTACAGACACAGTTTGTGTACGTGTATTTGCACAACGACTAGCTGCATGCGTTGTAATCGTGCTTTGTTCTGTTTTCTTTAAAATAGACTGGTTTTGGCTCACAGCTTTTTCAGAAACACCCTCGACTGAAAGTGCTTGGTCATCTGCCATTTGGATTTTAGGATTCTGAGTGAGCTCAAAATGCTGGAAGGTCTGCGCCTGCTGATCAAGTTCATAAAGCGACTCACCAAGTAAGTGGTTAATAATCGTCGCTGCACGATAAGCGCCAAGCCCTAAGTCTGGTGTACCGACCCCATGACTATGCATTTCCTGATTCTGGACAAAGATATGGCCATTTAGATGATGTACAACACGATAGTCTTCAGTGATTTGCCAACGCTGTTTATGATCAAATTCAATATAAGGTTTCAGCAACTGCATAAAACTAAAATCAGGGGTAAAGTAACCTGTTGCAGCAACCAGGAAATCACAATCTAAATGGAAAGCCTGTGTCGTAGCGCGATGTTGGAAATGCAGTCGAATTTTGTGCGTATCTAAGACTTCAGCATCTTTCAAATCACATTGGCTATGTAAATGTGTCTGCAAACTTTGACCCGCAATGCTACGGTGATAAAGTTTTTGATAGATTTCACGGATGGTCTTTGCACTAATGCCCTTGTATAACAAGGACTGCTGCTGCAATTGTTGCTCTTTCTTTTCAGCTGGCAAAGCATAAAAATGCTGTGCATAGTCTGGGCTAAAATGTTCCAGCCCCAATGGTGCATATTCCATTGGGAAGAAGCCCTGAGAACGAGTAAACCAGTGTAGGTCGAACTGATGATTGGCTGTATCTTGCTGCTCATCAAACAGATCAATAAAGACTTCAGCCGCGGATTGCCCTGAACCAAGTACTACAACATCGCCGTGTAAATCTGTATCGACATGCGTCATATATTGTGCAGAATGCAGACATTTTTGTGGTTGCTGTTGCTGTACTTTGGCCAAACATTCAGGCAAGTAAGGCACATTGCCGCTGCCGATGATCAGATGACGGCATAAATAACTGTGCTGAACACTCTCCGATTCCACCACGACTTTAAAGCCAATAGTTTGAGGTTCGATCTTCAAAACACGAGATTGGTATTCAATACAATCCAGTTGTTCTGCAACCCATTGGCAGTAATGGTTATACTCACAACGTGGAATATGCGGCTGCTCTAAAAAGTAAAACTTATATAAACGTTGCTGATGGCGCAGATAATTCAAAAAGCTAAATGGGCTGGTTGGATCAACCATGGACACCAGATCAGCCATAAACGGCACTTGTAATACCGTATTGGGTAACTGCATCCCTGCATGCCAATCAAACTGAGCTTTCTGTTCGAAAATTGCGTAGTTCAGCGTACTTTTATTATGCAGCAGGCTGGCCAGACTCAGATTGAATGGCCCTAAACCAATTCCAATAAAATCAAGCATAACTGACATCCTTCTGTGAAATACGCAGCGGATTTGGCAGTTCTACATAGACAGATTGGTTCTCGACAGGCGCAATCAGTTCATCTAATTCATGTAAACGTGTGAGCAAATTACCTTTATAAGGCAGCGTTGAATTAAACAATAATCCCTGTAATAAGCTACTGTCTGGATATTGCTGCAATTGCTCCTGCAAGAAACTTGTTAGATGCCCCAGTAATTCATCTTCAGTAATATAGCCTGTTGCGCCAATCGCATTGATAATGCCAAACAAGGTATTGCCAAAGAAATAATAGCTAAAACGTTCATCCACGAAATCTTTAGGCCCGACTGCAAACGCTTTTTCTTTCAGTTCAGGCAACGCTTGCAAAATTTCAGTAGCAAACTCTTCGATATAATAAAAACCTTGGTTATCACGTAACCATAAGGTTTTAGGAAAATGATTTTCTAATTCCAATAGCACATTTTGCTGATGTGATTCAAAGGCCATGCCATGGCGATGATATAGATACATCAACGGTTGCAAACTAACTTCAAGGAAACGATTAAACCAATCCAGAGCAATTTCTGAGAAATCGGTTTCGTGATGTGCTTTTGCAATTTTTGCAAATAAAGCATTAAAACGATTTAGAGGTTTATTTGGATGATCCTGACATAGCGATGCAATACAAGTGACTTGCTGTTGAGGATGGAATGGCTGATCGCGGAAAATACAGATACTTTCATTCACCACCTCATCATCAATTTTCAAAGCAATCCATGCTGGATCATTTACTGCTTTTAAGCTTGGGCACTGCTTTAAAATATTCTGACCAAATTCACTGTGCCATAGACGATGAGTGAGCTCACCACGGTGGCATTCTTTGGCTAAATTGACTCGAATAGAGTTGGTGATCATCACCGAAAGTGATGGTTTTACCATCCACGGCGCATTAAAACTCGCCAATGTTCGGATCGAAGTAGTTGGAGAAAATTGCCAGCCTCGTAAGCCTAAATCAATTAACTGCCCCGTTTGTTTTAAACGTTCAAACCAAGGCTTACTTTGCAGATAGCGGGCTTGCCATGGATGTAACGGGAGTAATTTATATGCTGTGTGAGTCTTGAGAAGATTTAGATCATTTTCAGACAAATACCACTGTAACGCTGTTTTTAATTGAGCTGAAATACTTTCATCCGTAGCACTGCCTTCTGAGATATAGTCCTGATGAACCAGCCAATAATATAGTTGCGTCTTGCCTTTGTGTTCAGGTGAAAACTTTAACCAGTCTTCATGTACAAAACCTGTTCTACTTTTTGGCGCTGGATGCATGCTATGCCCTAGAATCAGTGCCTGTTCGGTTTCAATAAAATTCTGGCCTGCTTTTACCAAGTCGTCGAAATCAGCTTCGCGCTGCGCTAAAAACTGTTGTAATGCATCACGACTCTGAATCCACTTCTCCAGTAAAGAAGCTGCATCTAATGGAAGAGAGGACTCAAAAACCAATTCCTCAAGCAATAGCCCGACAATTGCAACAGTACTAAATGGTTTGACTTGTCCATGGATAATAATTTGTGGAAGATCTGCTAAACGATATCGCCCGACTCGACTGACATAAGATAAAGGGAAATTACATTGCGCTTGAATAGAATGGATAGGGATGGATAACAGCGTCAAACCTTGGCTAAACGCTTGTTGTTGTGGACTTTGCTGACTGTTATCTAGCAAGTGACCTTTGCCAGTTTCTTGCGTATATGCGTTGACGAAGTGTTGTATCGCCAACCGATTGGCAAGTGATTGCATCTGTCGGTATCCTCTTATAAAGAGAGAGTTAATTTTTTTTCGAATGTTTTGAGCTCTAAACAAACCTTATTACAATGTTATTCACTGCAAATAAGATTTAATTAATGATAATTATTATCATTAATAATAGCAATTACAAAATTAACTTGGATTTTCCTACTTAATACTCTGTTTTTTATAGTGAAAAATTTATTTAGATCAACAAAAATACAAAGGATAATAATTCTTATTATCAATTATTTTAATTGTAATTCATTCTTTTATTGTTTTTATAAATCAAATAAAAGGGCTTTATGTTTTAAAGCCCTTTTTTAAAAATATTAACAATCTAAAACATCTGAAAATGTAGCTTCCAGTAACTTAGCTAGATCAATTGGGCTAAGACCAATGTCTAATCCCCTTTTTCCACCACTTACATAAATCTTCTTTAATGATTTCGCTGTTTCATCAATTACGGTTTTGAGTCGTTTTTTCTGCCCTATAGGACTAATTCCACCTACTAAATAACCAGTTAAACGTTCAGCATCTTTTGGATTGGCCATTTGTAACCTCTTACACCCTACTGCTGATGCAACTTTTTTTAAATTTAATTGATAATTCACTGGCAAAACTGCGATGAAATAATTTTTTTCATCGGTGAGCATTAACGTTTTGAATACTTCATCTACATTTAGATTGAGTTTTTCTGCGGCTTCTAAGCCAAAACTTTTTGCATTTACATCATGTTCATATTCATGAATTGTGAATGCTATTTTATTTTTTTCTAATAACTTACAAGCTGGAGTCATTTCTTTTCAGTTCTTTGCTTTAGCGATTAAAGTAGTATAAGTGTAGCATTTAAAAATTAATCATTAAATTTACTTAGGCTATTTTGAGATAAATCTATTCTTGATAAACACTCAATTAACCTCATATATTTGCTAACAGTAAACAGAATGAGCTCAAGCAACGATGAGTTATAAACATAATAATTTGATGGCAATGCGTCAGAATTATTGGGATGATGAGTCATCTCCTACTGTGCAAGAAGAGAAAATTTTTCTTCGGAATACTTTGATTGAAGAAGGTATTTTTAAAGATGCGACTTTAGACGACACCAAGTATTTTTTCTTTACTTTACCCAGTATCATTATTGTGAAAGCTCATGCTTTAGGCTTTCATCATAGTCATGTAAAGCGTATGTTGATTGCTCATATTCATACTAATCGTGCAGCTTTAATGAGAAAATCTACTCTAAAAATTCAGTTTAGGATTTAGGACATCTGTATAGTAAAGCCAAATTTGAAATTTAAATTTCACTTAGGCTATTCTGATTTATTGACCTAATTCACAAATTTAGACTGATAATTCAAGAGATTGAACTATTTTAATACGTTCAAAAGCTGTAATATCCGCTACAATTTAAGTCTCGGCTTTCAACCCTCCGATTTCAGCATAGGATTTTTCTTTCATGTCAGATCAGAACGATAAGCTTAAGAATCTAAAAACCTCCTCTGTAGATCGTCGCTTATCTATTGCAAAAGCCTCTTTACTCGCTGGAACACGTTGGGCGACTGCTAGCGCTACTTCAATTTTTTCTAGTGAAGAAGAAAAAGAGAAAAAGCGTAAAAAAGCCATGGCTGAACAAGCTCATTATTTAGTTTCTGAAATAGGAAAACTAAAAGGATCAATCGTAAAGATTGGTCAAATGATGGCTTTATACGGCGAACATTTCTTACCTGAAGAAATTACACAAGCATTAAATACATTGAACAATCAAACTGTCGCACTTGCTTGGCCTGCAATCAAAGCTCATTTACAAGAACAGTTAGGTTCAAAATTAGATGAACTCACGATTGATCATGAACCAATCGGTACAGCTTCACTTGCCCAAGTTCATCGTGCGACACGTAAATCAGATGGTTTAGAACTGGTTCTTAAAATTCAATACCCTGGTGTGGCGGAAGCAATTGATTCTGACATGAATCTATTTAAGAACATGCTTAAACTCACACGTATGGTGCCACAAACTCGTGAATTTGATCAGTGGTTTGATGAAGTTCGTGAAATGATGCATCGAGAAGTCGACTATGGCATCGAAGCCGCAACGACGCGTAGATTTGCTGATCGGTTAAAGAATGATCCGCGCTATGTGGTACCAGAAATCGTAAATGAATTTTGCTCTGATAAAGTGTTGTGCATGACCTTCGAGCGCGGTGTACCAATCAATAGTCCAGTAATGCTTTCCCTCCCTCAAGAACGTCGTAACCAATTAGGCGAAGCTTCTTTGGAAATTGCAGTACGTGAATTATTTGAATGGGGTGAAATGCAAACTGATCCGAACTTTGGTAATTACCTTGTTCGTTTGGGCAACGGCGATGATGTAAAAGATAAAATCGTTTTACTTGATTTCGGGGCGATTCGTCAATTTGATGACAACTTACTTGCTGTAGCACGGAATCTTATTCATGCAGGTTATGACCATGATAAAACCGCAATGGTCAAAGCTATGACTGGTTATGAGTTTTTTGATGGAATGCCAGAAAGTATAAAACCTGGTATGGCAGATGTGTTCTTGATTGCGACCGAGGCTTTTAGTTGCCCAAGTAATAATCCGAATATGCCAGCTGGTGTAATGGATGACCAAGACCGCTACGATTGGAAAAAAAGCCAACTCCATAGTCGTGTAATGCAACAAGCAGCACAATCAATGGCATCACGTTATTTCTCTGTTCCACCAAAAGAATTTATGTTTATTAGCCGTAAGTTTATTGGTGCATATACGTTTATGACCGTGATCGAAGCAAAGACAAATGTACGAAAAATGATTCGTCAGTTTGCATAAGCGCTATAGCTAAAGTCATTTTGACCAATCTGATTTGTCAGTTTGGTCAATTTTTTTAAAATTTATTTTTCTGATATTTTTTTTATTCATTTAAAAACAATAATATAAAATCTATATACGAATCATTTTACCCTTTATCTTTCTTAATTTAGCACGTCAAACAAGACATAGTTTTTTTGACTAGAGCATGTCAGCATAATTTTACAACCATCCTCTAGGATAAAATCATGTTGAATATGATGAATAAAGCTCAAGGCTTTGGGCTATCTTTGATCACTAAAATCGCAGGAAGCGAAGTATTAGATCAACTCAAATTAAGAAAATTTGTAGAGAAATCATTATATCAAGGATCAAAAACAGGTTTTAAAGTACTGAATAAAACACAAAAAGCTTTTAAACCACAAGCAATTGATAAGCAACGCCTCCCGAATCAAGTTAATAAAAATTTGTTTGATCTCAGCCTTACTGAAGAGCAGCAAATGACTGTCGATGCAATGTCTCAATTCGCTGAAGAAGTTTTATATGCTTTAGCGCATGACGCTGATCATCACGCAGAATTCCCAGAACAACTTTGGCAACATTTGGTCGACTTAGGTCTGAACTACTATGCTTTACCTGAAGCATTGGGTGGAGTTGCCGCTGAACAAAATATTGTGAGTAATATACTCATCGCAGAAAGTTTAGCTAAAGGTGATTTCAGTTTAACAGCAGGTCTGCTCAGCACATTTAGCGTTATTAATGCAATTACCCGTTGGGGTTCAACACAAGTTCAATCGATGTATTTACCTGTATTTGCTGAAGATACTGACGTTACCGCAACATTTGCATTTCAAGAAGCGACACCTGCATTTAATCCATATCACTTAAAAACAACTGCAACTGAAGCAAACGGTCAATTCTACATTACAGGTGAAAAAACCTTAGTTATTCTAGGTGACACTGCGGATGTATTCCTTGTAAGTGCTGCGTTTAACGGTCAACCTGATATTTTTGTTGTGCAGTCAAATGAAACGATTGCAATCAAAGCTAATCCAGCAATGGGATTAAAAGCAACTGAAACAGCAACACTTCAATTCAATCAAACACCAGCTTTACGCTTAGGCGATGCTGATTTTGATTACACTGCATTTGTTGACCTTGGAAACTTAATGTGGTGCGCCATGGCGATTGGTACAGGAGAAGCAATCAAAGCTTACTGTATTAAATATGCCAATGAACGAACTGCTTTTGGCGAACCAATCTCTCATCGTCAAAGTGTTGCTTTCATGATTGCCGATATGGCCATTGAAATTGATGCCATGCGTATGTTGGTTTTAAATGCGGCAAGTTTGGCTGAAGCTGGTAAACCTTTCCACCGCGAGGCCTATCTTGCTCGATTACTTTGTGCCGAAAAATCAATGAAAATCGGTACAGATGGCGTTCAAATCTTAGGTGGTCATGGTTTTACTAAAGAGCATCCTGTAGAGCGTTGGTATCGTGATCTACGCGCGACCGCTATCTTACATTCTGGCTTACATGCGTAATTTTGGAGAAGAAGAATGAACTTACAAAATCCGAAAAAATTTAAAATGTTGGTTGATCAGGCGCATGAAACAGCATTGAATGTATTACGCCCTATTTCACGTAAATATGACAAAGCAGAACATGCATATCCAAAAGAATTAGATATGCTCGCTGCGCTATTAGATGGCATGAATGAAAGTGGCGAAGGTGTCGGTGCAGCCAATGCGAGTAAACGAGGTACAGCAAACCCAGATGCCATTGTGAATGGCGGCAACATGTCTGCAGCGCTTGGCATTATTGAAATGTGTTATGGTGATACAGGCTTACTACTCAGTATGCCACGTCAAGGCTTAGGCAACTCTGCCATTGCAGCAGTTGCAAATGATGAACAACTTGAACGTTTCAAAGGAACTTGGGCTGCTATGGCGATTACTGAACCTGGTTGTGGTTCAGACTCAGCGGCTATTCGTACAACAGCAACCAAAGATGGTGATGATTACATCTTAAATGGTGAGAAAATCTTTGTCACTTCTGGCGATCGTGCAGACTCAGTTGTCGTTTGGGCAACCTTAGATAAAAAGCTTGGTCGTGCAGCAATCAAATCTTTCGTGGTGCCAAAAGGTACGGCTGGCATGAAAGTCGAGCGCCTTGAACATAAACTTGGAATCAAAGCTTCTGACACAGCCGTGATTAGTTTTATTGACTGCCGTGTACCTGCTGCCAATTTATTGGGTAATCCAGAAATTGATGTTGCTAAAGGTTTTGCTGGTGTTATGGAAACTTTTGATAACACTCGTCCACTTGTTGCAGCAATGGCAATCGGTTGTGCAAAGGCATCATTAGAACGTATTAAAGAAATTTTTAAAGATCAGCTTGATCCAGACTACAAAACGCCTTATTTGCAAACATCGAATTTGGCTGCTCAAATCTACCGTATGGAAGCTGAGTGGGAAGCCGCTCGCCTACTTATGATTAAAGCCACATGGATGGCTGACAATAAAAAGCCCAACTCTAAAGAAGCTTCGATTGCTAAAGCAAAAGCTGGGCGTGTAGGTAATGAAATTACTCTCAAATGCGTTGAATTAGCTGCAAGCGTGGGCTATGGTGAAGATGAGTTATTAGAGAAATGGGCACGTGACTCAAAAATCCTTGATATTTTTGAAGGTACACAACAGATTCAACAGCTCATTATTGCTCGTCGTGAATTGGGTAAATCTTCGAGTGAATTGAAATAAATACCCATTTAAACAAAAAATTTAAAAAGGACGTTATTTACGTCCTTTTTATTTTCATATAGCACGTTATCGCATCGTCACAAACTCTTCTGCTGAAGTAGGATGAATTGCTACAGTATTATCAAAGTCTTTTTTCGTCGCTCCCATTTTTAAAGCAATCGCAAAACCTTGCAGAATCTCATCCATGCCAAAACCGATACCGTGAATACCGACAATTTTTTCATTTTCACCCACACAGACTAGCTTCATTTTGGTCGGCTGACGATGTTGCGTAATGGCACTATACATCGCAGTAAATGATGAATTATAAACTTTCACAGCTTGCTGACCATATTTCTCAATCGCTTCTTGTTCAGTTATCCCTATTGTTCCAATCGGAGGATGGCTGAAAACAACCGTTGGAATATTATCGTAATCTAAATGCTCATCTGGCTTATGATTGAATAATCGCTCAGACAATTTACGACCCGCTGCAACTGCGACAGGTGTAAGCTCCATTTTCCCTGTAATATCTCCCACCGCATAAATGCCTGTTTGGGATGTATTTTGGAATTTATCGACTTGAATATATCCTCGATCATCGAGCTGGACATTGGTCTTTTCTAAATTCAAGCTAGCAGTATTTGGCTCTCTACCCGTTGCCCAAATCAAGCAATCGACAGTATGACTTTCGCCACTTTCTAGATGTAATACGACAGAGCCATCGGCATTCTTGGTGATTTTTTTAGGAACAGCTTGTGTATGTATAGTAATTCCATCTGTTTGCATCACTTCAACCAAAGTTTCACTCAAGAAAGAATCAAAACGTCGAACAGGTAGATCTTTACGAATAAATAATCCAACTTGTGAACCTAAAGAATTGAGTACACCTGCCAACTCAACTGCAATATAACCCGAACCAATCACGGCAGTAGTTTTAGGTAAAGCCGTTAGTTCAAAGAAACCATTCGAATCAATGCCATATTCAACACCATCAATATCAGGCAATGATGGCTGTGTCCCCGTTGCAATCAGAATATGATCTGCTGTGAATTTCTCACCGTTGACTTCGATAGTATTTTTATCAATAAAATGAGCCGCACCACCAATAAGATCAATCTTATTATTACTTAGGCTATTTTGATAGGACTGATGAATACGATTGATATAAGCCTGTCTATTGTTAATTAGAGTCTGCCAATCGAAAGATTCAACTTTACTGTTAAAGCCATAATCAGGACCATATTTTTGAATTGATTCAGCAATATGTGCTGCATACCACATGACTTTTTTGGGCACACAGCCGACATTGACGCAGGTGCCACCTATTTCTGCTTTCTCAATGAGAGCACATTTTTTTCCATACATTGCAGCACGGTTAACTGATGCAATTCCACCACTACCACCACCAATCGCAATATAATCATAATGTTTTGTCATTACTGCCTCTTAGGACCAATTACAAAATTATTTTATAAGTATTAGATATACAGCAACGAAGTTCTGAATCCTTATTTTGTTAAAGTTTTAATACAAGAAAATAAAAAGCACCAATCATTTTACTGACCAGTGCTTCGCTATGAGGGAAATTTTTAATTACCCGGTAACAGTAGTCTCTACAGAAACTTGTTCTAAGGATTGATCAACCACACCAAATTTCTTGAAGATCTTTGCGCGACGTTTTGGATAAATATTGGCTTTATTCAAGTCACCTTTATAATGATCAAATACACGTTTATCCATCATTTTTGACCATAATGGTGGAATTAATGCAGGCAATAACATACTTGCATAACCACTTGGTAATTCAGGCGCTTCATCAAAGTGACGTAATGCCTGGAATGGACGTGTCGGATAAGCATGATGGTCAGAGTGACGCTGCAACTGGTACAAAAACAAGTTCGTCACAATATTATTATTGTTCCAGCTATGCTCTGGCATGGTACGCTCATATTTACCATTCTTATCTTTCTGGCGTTTTAGACCATAGTGTTCAATATAGTTAATAATTTCGAACAAACTAATACCATAGAAAGCCTGCGTAGCTAAATAAGGAATCACGCCTTTACCAAACAAACCAATCATTGAACTATGAAAAGCAGCACTCATGCCCCAACCTTGTAGCAATTCATTATCAGCAGACCAGAATTCTTTGCCCTTGCGTTTCAAGCGATTGGTTTCAATTTCAACAGCAGATTTAAAAGAACCAATGACGGTACGTGGCCAAAACTCATAGAACGTTTCACCCATTTGTGAAGATGCTGGATCTTCAGGAGTTGCAGCACGTTTATGATGACCATAAGGATGTTCTACTCGGAAATGGTTATATCCTGTTGGTACGAGTGCTAAATGCGACAAAATATGATCAATACGGTCATGTTTATGGCTGAGTTCATGTGCTGTATTAATCGCAATACCATTCACAGCTCCCATTGAAATACCTAATAAGACTTTATCAATAAATGATGTTTCTTTACGGCTAGATAAATAACATGCATAAACATTCGCCGCATATTGCAATGGGATAAAACTTTTGACTAAGCGAGAGTAATATGGGTCTTTCTCGAGAAGTTTAATATCTTCATCGGTTGGATTATTCGCATCCTTCCCAATAATGGTATCAATTGCTGGGATCACAATATGCAAAACAATTGGCCCACCTAATGCAAAGATTTTTTTCAATGGACGAGGCGCAAATTGATAACCTGCTAAAATACCAATGCCAATTGCAGGTAAAGCTGGGCTAATTGCCCATAAATAACGTTTACGATCCAATTCAGTTTTCGATTTTGGAATGCTTACTGGCGTAAGTTCTTGCTCAACATTTACTGGTGCATTCATCATCTTATCCATGTCTTTGTATATATATGTATATTTTGATGAATAATGAATTTCATGACAGTTGCAAGCGTCCAAAAAACCTATGTGAAAGTCTTTGGCATAATCTTCCATGTTTTTGTCCTAAAAACACATATTGAGTTATTAGGATAGCTCTCTATAATTTACAATGAATACATAATTTAAAAATCATATGGATGCTTTAAGTAAAATATTTGCTGATATTCATTTAAACCATACGGAATATATCTACTTGAAAACTCAAGGAGAATGGAGTTTTACGTGCCAAGATCAAACAGCACTTATCGTATACATTGTTTTAGTTGGTTCAGTTTTCATTCAAATTGATTTACAAAATAGTTTAACTGCTCATGCTGGTGAAATTGTCCTAATTCCTTCTGGAACAGCGCATACGGGTGCAGATAACTCCATCACAAAGCTTGTGAACGCAGTCGATATTTCAAAATTGTTTGATGGACATAAAGAAGATGCTATTGAATTCGGTACAGATTCGTCAGAGAAAAATCTTATTTTAAGTGTTCGTTGTCAGATTGACACCATCATGGCGCGCCCTTTTATTCAAGCGTTACCTTCAATCATTCATATTCAACACGGAGAAAATACAGCACCCGAATGGTTACAAATTGGTTTGCACTTTTTAGCATTAGAGACACAAAATATTCAGGCAGGCAGAGATATTATTATTGATCATCTTGTAAATATTTTATTGATCAAATGTATCAGAGATCATATTCAACAGATCTCAAATCAACATGGATGGCTAAGTGCTTTAAATCACCCTGAGCTCAGCAATAGCCTTGCTGCAATTCATAACCATCCTGAAGATGCATGGACAGTTGAAACCCTTGCAGAACAATGCTGTATGTCACGTTCAAAATTTGCAAGTTTATTTCATGAGGTGATCGGAGAATCTCCCTTGGCTTATCTACAACAACATCGTATGCGCTTAGCGAGCCAATATTTACGTAAAAGTAATTACTCCATTCATCTGATTGCAAATAAAGTGGGCTATTCTTCTGAAACAGCATTTAGCCAAGCATTCAAACGAACTTTTGAAGTATCACCTAAGCAGTATCGACAGCAATTTATTGAAGCAGAAAATTAGAAAATAAAAAAAGACACCTCAGTGTCTTTTTTTATTTTTGTAAATTTTAACGGACAATACCGCGTGTAGACTTTTCGAGTGAATCAATAAACAATTGTGCTTCAGGCGTCTTCGTGAGTATATCGCTACGAATCTGTTCAATCGCTTGCTCGGTGGTTAAACCAGCCTTATAAATCAGCTTATATGCTTCTCTTAAACCCTGAATCGTGTCTCGAGTCCAACCTTTACGTCGCATGCCTTCAATATTCATACCATAAGCATGTGCAGGATTACCAGATGCCATTACGTAAGCGGGAACGTCCTTAAGAATTAAAGCTGCTCCACCAATCATGCTGTATGAATCAATACGGCAGAACTGATGAATACCCGCATTACCACCTACAATAACATGATTACCTACATGGACATGACCTGCAACGCCCACGTTATTGGCAAAAATATTGTGATCACCAATTACACAATCATGCGCAATATGGGTATTCACCATGAATAAGTTATGACTGCCAATTTTTGTTATTGCATTATCCTGAACCGTACCTCTATGCAAAGTACAATGTTCACGAATAAAGTTATTATCCCCTATTTCTAGCCACGTCTCTTCACCTTGATACTTTAAATCTTGGCAAATTTCACCGACACTCGAAAACTGAAAAATATCATTATTTTTTCCAATTTTCGTAAAACCGCCAATTACCACATGTGAACGTAATTTAGTCCCAGCATCAATCTTTACATTCGGACCAACAATACAATAAGGTCCAATTTGTACATCAGATGCAATTTCTGCAGATGGGTCAATAATTGCGGTTGGGTGAATTAGGTTTTGACTAATCATGTCTGCTCAATTTTTTGGTGGGAAATAATGATCTCTGCTGTTGCAGCGACAATACCGTCGACACTAGCCTTACAATTGTACTTGTAAATGCCACGTTTTTGCATCACTAGTTCTGATTTTAAGACAAGCTGGTCACCAGCAACAACTTGTTTCTTAAATCTTACTTTTTCTGCGCCAGCAAATAAGAACAATGATCCTTCTTTTGGCTTTTGATTTGTCAATACAAAGCCTAATATTCCTGAGACCTGTGCAAGAGCTTCAATAATCAACACACCCGGCATAATCGGGTATGTCGGGAAATGCCCTTGCAAAAACTCTTCATTAATAGAGACATTTTTATAGCCGACAATACTATTCTCAGTTATTTCTGTAACTCTATCAACAAGTAAAAAAGGATAACGATGCGGTAAATATTCACGAATCGTAAGAATATCCATGGGTAATTCAGGCATTGTAAATGCTGGAGATGTAGACTCAGTCATAATAAATTATTTACGTAACTTAAAGGTTGATTCAAGGGACTCTAATTGAGCTTGCATATGATCAAGCCTTTTAGTGATTTGGGTCAATGGCACATCTGCTAATTGTCTAAGGCGTACAACAGTTCTTTTCCAGTGACTATTTTCAAATAATCCAATTCCCGAAGAAAAGGTTCCCGCTTCAGAAATACTTTTTGTGACCATTGACATTCCAGTAAGCGTCACATTATTCGCAATATTTAAATGCCCTGCAACTGCACTGCCACCACCGATAATACAGTTTTTGCCAATTCGGACACTTCCAGCGATTGCCGTGTTTGCAGCGATGGCTGTATGTTGATCAATTTGAACATTGTGAGCAATTTGCACAAGGTTATCAATAATGACGCCATCTGCTAAAATTGTGTCATCTAATGCGCCACGATCAATACTAGAATTTGAACCAATACGGACATCATTTCCGATTCTTACTGAACCGAGTTGAGCAATACGGTGCCATTTTCCTTGATAAGGTGCAAAACCAAAACCTTCTGATCCAATCACCGTATTCGCATGAATACGAACCCGATCTTTTAACTTTGCACCACCAGTAATCGTGACATGCGCATCAATGAAACAGTCATTACCAATTTCAACATCATCATCAATAAAAGCATGTGCTTGGATAATTGTATTATGTCCAATAACGCAATGCTCACCAATGACAACATAGTGCCCTATATAAGCATTATCAGCCACAATCGCAGAAGGATGAATTTGAGCAGTACTTTCGATACCTCTTTGAGAAATTTTCTTCTCAAATAAATGTGTAAGAGTTGCAAAAGCAAGATAAGGATTTTCTACAACGATAAAATTTTGCTTCGATGCTAATTGTTGTTTTAATGCAGTTGTCACAATATAAACACCTGCTTCGCTTGCTTCAGCTTGTGCTAAATATTTTTCACCATTTACAAAACAAATATGATGATTTTGTGCCTGTTCCAAACTAGACAAATTAGAAATTTTAAAATCTTTATCACCAAAAAGCCCACCTTTTACAAGATGAGCTATTTCTTCTAAACGATAAGTACGTCTATTCATTGATTATTTCAGTGCGTTAACCTTTTGAATCATTTTATCAGTTAAATCATACTGAGCGTCAGAGGCAATTGTTGAATTTTTATTCAAAATAAGATCTAAATTATTTTCTTTTCTTAATTGCTCAGCTGCTTGCTTCACTTTTCCTTCAAATGCAGTGTTCATTGACTGTAATGTAGACTGTACTTTAGTCTGTAAACCCTGTTGAGTTGTATTGAACTCATTTAATTTGGCTTGATACAGTGCAGTCATCTTTTGAATATCAGCTTGATTCATCTTAGGACCATCGGTTTGCGCTTTTTGCTGCATAGTTTCCAATTCTTTACCTAATTGTTCTAATCGCGTCGATGTTGGCTTAACTGATTGGCCAAGAGCAGCATTTTGTTGTTTAAGATATGTGCTACTTTCAACTACGCGAGCTAGATCAACAACACCTATACCAGCAGCATTCGTCATAGCAGAAACCGTTAAACCTAAGCCTAACATCAACATCGTTAATTTTTTCATTATTTCGTCCTTTTATATTTTAAGAGCTTAAGGGCCGTACTTAGAAAGTACGACCAATTTCGAATTGAATAGATTTGGTATTATCGCCACTCTTATCATTAAGCGGATAAGCATAACTTAATGATAATGGACCAATCATCGTAATCCATGTGAAACCTGCACCAACGCTATAACGCATATTGCCAAAATCAAACTTGTAGTTATCATTACAATATTGTTTGATATCAACAGTACTAGTACCTACTAATATATTACCATTTGGTACATTACATTGCGTATCAAATACTTGAGCACCCTCAGCAAAAAGTACAGGTCGAACTTGACGTGTCCAATCGCCCTTAAATGGTAAAGGTAATGCTAACTCTGTTCCAAATTGAACTAAAGCATTCCCACCAACTTCTTCTGGGCTCGGGTCATTTTTACCAGTTGCTTGGAAAATTACACTTGGGTATTTAGGTCCGAGTGAGCTATTGTCATAACCACGAACAGATCCATAACCACCAGCATAGAAGTTTTTATAGAATGGTAGGTCATTACCATAACCTAATTTACCATACCCTCTAAGTACAAATCCCATAGGCAATGATTTGAATGCCTGAGCATCATAAGTCAGTTTCTGATAGTCAACATCACTACCAGGAAGTCCTACTTCTAGACCAACACGGTGCGACATACCTGAAGTTGGGAAAAGCGGTCTATTTAAAGTATTATATGACCAACCTAAGTTTAAATTATAAGTTAAGAATGTACCTTCAAAAGCACTATCGTAGTTCTTAAAACCACCCTTACATGTATTTGGAATTGGCTTTGGAACAGTAGGATTATCTGGATCTATTTCTGTTTCACTTTCTCCGCTTGGACACCAAGTGGATTGAGCTGTTGCTTTACCGCCATTTGCGAGCAAGTAATCACGAATATAAGTAGATACATTCGGACCTGTTCTCACTTTAGTCTGATCAATACCTAAAGAAGCACTAATACTCTGATTTTCATCAATTGGATAACCAAAACTTAAACTACCACCGACACTATCAGTAACATAGTTATTAACGTTATAGTTCTCACTTAACTTCGTTTTTCGATAATAAACGTTGTAACCACGACTCACGCCATCAATAGTAAAATATGGATCAGTTACACTTAAGTTATAATAGTCTTGTGTTTCAGAACGAGATAAATCAATCGCAACACGGTTTCCAGTCCCCATAAAGTTGGTTTGGCTTAAACCTGCTTGGAAAGTAATACCACCATTCTGAGAATAACCAACAGCAAGTGTCGTTGTACCTGAATGTTGCTCTTCCACATTTACATTTAAATCTACTTGGTCAGGAGAGTTAGGTACACGAACTGGCTTTACATCAACAGTTTTAAAGAAACCTGTTCGTTCTAAACGCACTTTAGATAAATCAATTTTTTCATTGCTTGCTAAAGCACCTTCCATTTGGCGCATTTCGCGACGTAATACTTCATCCGCTGTTTTACTATTTCCAGTAAAGTTAATACGACGAACTGTTACTTGCTGACCAGGGTTAATATAATAATTTAGATTCACAATCCCTGTTTGATTATTAATTTCAGGTACAACATTCACTTCTGCATAGTAATAACCTGCATTACCATACTTACGTAGTAGCAATTGCTTAACGGCATTTACTTTTTCTTGTGAATAAGTTTCACCATCTTTATATAATTTTAGTGCTTTTAATTCTTCAGGTTTATAGAGTGCATCGCCTAAGAATTTGGTTTCACCAAACTTAAACTGACTACCTTCATCAACTGAGACCTCAATGAAAATGTGTTTTTTATCTTCACTGATGTTGAGTTGTGAATTGATAATATTAAAGTTGATATAACCTTTATTTAGATATAGAGCTCGTAACGCTTCTAAGCTTGCTGCCATTTTTTCACGTGCATAGCGATCATTACGTGTAACAATAGAAGCCCAACCGCTTTCTTTAACTGCAAAAGCTTGCTTAATATCACTATCACTAAATACAGTATTACCAATGATATTAATATCAAATACTTTTGCAGCAGTACCTTCATTAAAATTAAGCTTGAGCTCAACACGGTTATTTGGTCTAGCAACCGTATCAATCGTTACATCTGCATCATAACGACCTTGCTGAGTATATTGCTGTTCAAGCTCAGTCTCAATAATCTGTAATGCAGATTTCTTAAAAACTTCGCCTTCAGCAATACCCATCTTTTTTAAGCCTTGTTCTAAGGCTTCTTTAGGGATAAGTTTATTACCTTTGAATTCCAATTTTGAAATGATTGGACGCTCTACAACTTTAAACACCAATACGTCTTTTTCTTTATAAGCTTTAATGTCATCAAATAGACCTGAAGCATATAAAGTACGGATCGCCTCAGCAATCATTGGATCACTTACTCTATCGCCACTATTTATTGGTAACATAGAATAGATACTTGCAGGTGTTAAACGCACGAGGCCATCAATTCGTATATCTTGTGCAAGAAACTCATCTGCTGCGTATGCTTGTTGTACCACTGCCATCGCACTAACCAGTGCCAAAGGCATTAATAAATGTGTGTGACGCATGCCCATATATTTTCCAGTAAGTTAAATTCCGTTTGCGTTTTTATAAACGCATGAAGTCGTTAAATAAAGCCAAAAGCATCATGCTACCGAGCAGTACCATACCAACTTTTAGACCAAACATCTGTATTTGTTCAGAAACAGGTTTACCACGTATTGCTTCAATAAAGTAATAAACTAAATGACCGCCATCAAGCATCGGAATTGGTAATAAATTTAAAATTCCCAAACTAACACTCATCAATGCCATAAAAGAAATAAAGGTTTGCCACCCCATTTCAGCACTCTGTCCTGCAACTTTAGCAATCGTAATAGGACCTGATAAGTTATCCAATCCAATCAGTCCACGTACCATTTTAGTAATCGAACTAAAAATCATACCTGACAATTGTGTTGTTTTTTCAACAGCAACCCCAAAAGCTTCTACAGGTGAATACTGAATGGTTTGTTTATATTCATTCGGAATTGTTATTTTACCTGCATCACTTTTTACTCCAAGAACACCACTCATATTACCCATATTGTCACGTTGACCTTGAGGCATCACTCGTAAATGAACCAGTTTGCCTTGACGTAGCACATCAATATTTAAGAGTTTTTCAGGTGAATTTTGTACAACATCAACGACATCAAACCAATCTTTCATTGCAACGTTATTAATCGCAACAATTTTGTCTCCGACTTTCATACCTTGACGTATTGCAGCACCATCAGTACTCAGTTCTTTTACAATCGCTGGAATCACAGGACGATAAGGTAAAAACCCTAACTCATCCAAAGGCGATTGGCTCTGATCTTTTAGAAAATCTTTAATCGGTAAACTAAACTGTTTTTCAGTTCCAGTACGCTCAACAACAATTGAAACTTGACCTGTCTCTCCAACACGATTAACTAAAGCGTAGTTTAGTTTTTCCCATGTTGGTGTTGTTTGACCATCAACCATTACTACTTTATCGCCAACATGTAAATCGACTTGGGCAGCAGGTGTATTGGGCATGATTTTGCCAATACGGGTATTTAGTTGTTCTTGAGCTGGTAAAAACAAAATCCAAAACAATAAAACAGCAAAAATAAGATTAATCAGCGGCCCAGCAGCAACAATTGCAATACGTTTCCAAGGTGACTGACGATTAAACGCATAAGGTAAATCTTGCTCTGCAACATTACCTTCACGTTCATCAAGCATTTTAACGTAACCACCTAACGGCAATGCTGAAAGCTGGTATTGTATACCTGATTTTTTCGATTGCCATTTAAGCAAAGTGGGTCCAAAGCCAATAGAATAGACTAAAACTTTAACACCTAATTTACGTGCGACCCAATAATGACCAAACTCATGAATCGCAATCAGTGGGCCTAACAATAAAATCGCTGCAACAATCATAAATAGTGCGCTCATACGATTTAACCCCCCATACCCACGATGTACTTCTCTGCGATACCTCTTGCGATCATATCAGTCTGCAAAATGATGTCTATGCTTTCTGCTTTAGCATTTTGTACAGCTTGTAAAGTATGCTCGACCACTTGCGTAATTTCAGTAAATCGAATTTGTCCTTTTAAAAATGCAGCAACCGCGATTTCATTGGCAGCATTCAAAATTGTAGGCGCCAGCCCACCCGCACGCATTGCTTGACGAGCTAAATTTAAAGCTGGGAACTTAATAATATCAGGAGCCTGAAAATTTAATTGAGCTGTTTCAAACAGATTTAAAGCAGGAACATCCGTCATTAAGCGTTGCGGCCATGCCAATGCGTGCGCAATTGGCGTACACATGTCTGGGTTACCCATTTGTGCCAAAGTTGATCCATCCACATATTGCACCATGGAATGAATAATACTTTGTGGATGAACAACAACTGTAACAAAATGTTCTGATATTGAAAACAAATGACACGCTTCGATCAATTCCAAACCTTTATTCATTAAAGTCGCTGAATCTACCGAAATTTTCTGCCCCATAGACCAATTTGGATGCTTACAAGCCTGTTGAGGCGTTACATGATGTAATTGTTCTAAAGAATGATTAAGAAATGGACCACCAGAAGCTGTTAATAAAACCTGAGACACACCAAGTTGTGGCTCACCTGTTCTCTCAATCTGTAAATAATTGTGTGGTAATGACTGAAAGATCGCATTATGCTCAGAATCGACAGGAAGCAATAATGCATTATGATCACGTGCTGCCTGCATCATGATGTCACCTGACATCACTAAGGCTTCCTTATTTGCAAGTAACACACGTTTGCCTGCTTTGACTGCGGCAAGTGTTGGTAATAAACCAGCAGCACCTACAATTGCAGCCATAACAATATCAACTGCATCATGTTCAGCAATCGCTATCAAACCTGCTTCATCTGTTAAAATTTCAATATTTTTTAGGTTTTCTTTATTTAAACGCTGCTCTAGTTCTAAAGCTTTTATTTTCGGAACTACTACTATTTTAGGGCTGTATTTTTTACATATTTCTACCAGTTCATCTAAACGACTATATGCAGAAACCGCATAAACAGAGTATTGGTCTGGGTGTCGTGCCAATACTTTTAAGGTACTTTGCCCAATAGAGCCCGTAACACCCAATATACAAACAGCCTGTGTCATTTATAGATCTACACCAATAAGTTTTACCAATACATACATACCAGTTGCAAAAATAGGCGCGGCAGCAAGAAGTGAATCAATTCGATCTAATACTCCACCATGCCCAGGAAGTACACGCCCTGAGTCTTTAATGCCTGCACGACGTTTGATCATTGACTCAAACAAGTCACCTAATACTGATGCAAAAACGGTAATAATAGAAAGAATCAGGAATAAGATAAGCTGTATTACAGTTAAGTTTAAATAGAGATATTGTACAACCAACATAATCACAACTGTTGTTGCTATACCACCATACAATCCCTCAACCGATTTATTTGGGCTTACTGTAGGAGCAAGTTTTCTTTTACCAAATTTACGACCAACAAAATATGCACCACTATCTGCCCCCCAAACTAACAAGAACAAATACATCAGCCACCAAGGTGAGCTATGCCAAACCGCATAAAGCGCAGTCACTGCTGCAGAAATTAGAATAAAACCAATTGCATATAATGATACATTGTACCAATTATCTGATTCTGGAAAGCTTTTAACCCAGTAAATACTACCTAGCCACGTAAGAATAGATGCTGCCCATAGCAACAATGCAACATCATCAAAAAATAATGCGAGTGTTGAAACCGATGCTACACATATACCATATATCCAAGCCTTAGGTTTTGAAACAATAGCTTCTTTATGAGGCATAAGCTTAAACCACTCATAGCCTGCAACCCCAGCTGCTAAAATCATAAGCACAAACATTGGATAATGTGATTGCGTCGCAAACATGCAACTTAAAACAACAGCAACTAACACCAATGCGGTAATAATCCGCTCTAACATTATTAATTCTCTATTTTCGCTTGTTGAATCTGTTCTGTCGTCTTACCGAAACGTCGTTCACGTCCTGAAAAAACACGAAATGCGTAATCCAACTCTTCGACTGTAAACTCTGGCCATAAAGTTTCTGTAAAATACAATTCTGCATATGCAGCTTGCCACAATAAGAAATTTGAAAGGCGATAATCCCCCCCTGTACGAATCAATAAATCCACAGCAGGCAGGTCATTTAGACTGACATATTTATCAAATAAATCAACATTTATATGATTTGTTTGAACTTTCCCAGCAAGAACATCTTGAGCAATACATTTTGCAGCATGGGCCATGTCCCACATACCACCATAGCTAATCGCAATAGTTAAGGTCATAGAATCAAAGGCTGCTGTTTTTTGTTCTGCATATTGCATCAAATCACTTAAATGATCTGAGAGACGTGATCGGTCACCAATAAAGCGTAGAGCAATATTAAATTTTTCCATACGCGGAAGTTGCTCATGAATCGTATCTTCTAACAACTTCATGAGTAAATCGACTTCATACTGTGGTCGATTCCAGTTTTCACTTGAAAATGCAAAAACCGTTAATGCTTTTACGCCGACACTTTTACAATGCTCGACAATCGGATCCAAGACATTTTTGCCTTCACGATGCCCATCACCTTTTTGCATTTGCATCTTTTTGGCAAAGCGATTGTTGCCATCCATAATGATGGCAACATGCTGAGGAAGAAGTTGATCTTCTTGCAAGGTCATAAAATTAGACCTTCATTAATTCAGCTTCTTTCGCAGCCAAACGCTTTTCTACTTCAGCAACGAATTTATCCGTAATTTTCTGAATATCCTCTGATGCACGGCGATCATCATCTTCAGAAATTTCTTTTTCTTTCAACAAAGCTTTGATATCACCTAATACATCACGACGAATGTTTCGAATTGCAACTTTTGCATTCTCAGCTTCAGTACGTGCAACTTTTTGCATATCGCGACGTGTTTCTTCAGTCAATGCAGCCATTGGCACACGAATTGCGTCTGCTGTAATAGGGTTCAATCCCAAACCAGCTTCACGAATTGCTTTGTCAATTGCTGAAACCATTGAACGCTCAAATGGTTGTACTAAGAGTGTACGCGAGTCTTCAAGTCCTACGTTTGCAACTTGGTTTAATGGTACATCAGAACCATAGTAAGGAACCATCACACCATTTAAAATAGATGGGTGCGCACGTCCAGTACGAACTTTTGCAAAACCTTGCTCCAAAGAGTCAAGTGTTTTATTCATGCGCAGTTCGCTATCTTTTTTGAGATCGTTAATCATATGATCTTCCTTACTTATTCATTAGGTATTACAAAATATTTAGACATTAGTATAAAGCGCTTTATGGCTCACGTACATTAATTCGTAACGTGAGTACCCTCTTTTTCACCCATTACAACAGAAAGTAAAGCACCCGATTTATTCATATCGAATACTTGTAATGGGACATTATGATCACGGCATAAGCAAATTGCGGTAAGATCCATTACACCTAACTTTTCATCAAGTACTTGATCGAAAGTTAAATTATCATACTTAACCGCATCATCATATTTACTTGGATCTTTATTATAAACACCATCAACTTTAGTTGCTTTTAAGATGAGGTTTGCTTCAATTTCAATACCACGTAAGCAAGCAGCTGTATCAGTTGTAAAGAATGGATTACCTGTACCCGCAACAAATACACAAACTTCGCCTTGGCTTAGGTGGCGAATTGCATCACGACTTGAGTAAGACTCAACAACTGTGCCAATTGGAAGTGCAGACATTAAACGTGTTTTGATATTACGGCGCACTAATGCATCACGCATTGCCAAACCATTCATTACAGTTGCCAACATCCCCATTTGGTCACCTGTTACGCGACCAACAAGACCATCTTTTTGTAACTGACTACCACGATATAAGTTACCGCCACCAACAACAATACCAACCTGCACACCCAAACCAACCAAGTGTGCAATTGAAAGTGACATCTGATCTAATACTTGGGCATCAATACCCATATCTTTATTGCCTGCTAAAGCTTCACCAGAAAGCTTTAGCAAGATTCGTGCATAACGTGGATTTTTAGAAGCTGACATACCTTTACTCCAAACCGACCAATCTCAAAATTTCTTCAATTTAATTCAATATCAAGCTGATTTAATCTGAATCAACTTAGCAAATAAATCATATTCATCCGCATCCGTGATTTCGACTTCGAGTAAATCACCCGCTTTAATCACACTCTTATCAATATCTTCAACAAATACGTTGCCATCGATTTCTGGTGCATCTGCATATGAACGCGCAACAGCAACTGGAAATTCTTCTTCCAAGCTATCAACCAATACTGTCATCGTCTGACCAATACGCTTTTGTAGTTTGGCAGCAGAAATCGCTTGCTGAACTTCCATGAAACGCTCATAACGATCTTGCTTGATCTCTTCTGGCACATGATCAGGAAGATCATTTGCTGTCGCACCCTCTACTGGCGAATAAGTAAAACAACCCACGCGATCTAATTGAGCTTCTTTTAACCATTCTAATAGAATTTGGAAATCTTCTTCAGTTTCACCAGGGAAACCCACAACAAAAGTTGAGCGAATCACCAATTCAGGGCATTTTTCACGCCACAATTTCAGACGCTCTAATGTATTTTCACTATGAGCAGGTCGCTTCATCAATTTTAAAATGCGCGGACTGGCATGCTGAAAAGGAATATCTAAATATGGCAGGATTTTTCCTTGTGCCATTAGGTCAATGACTGCATCGACATGTGGGTAAGGATAGACATAATGTAAACGCACCCAAATACCAAGCTGACCAAGTGCTTCACACATATCATAGAACTTAGTTTTTACAGGTTGACCATTCCAAAAGTCCAATTTGTATTTGGTATCGACACCATAAGCAGAAGTATCTTGGGAAATAACCAATACTTCTTTTACACCAGCACGTTTGAGTGCTGCTGCTTCATTTAAAACACTACCCACAGGACGAGAAACTAAATCACCACGCATACTTGGGATAATGCAGAAAGTACAGCGATGGTTACAACCTTCTGATATTTTTAAATAAGCATAATGTTTTGGTGTTAGACGCACACCTTGTTCTGGGACTAGATCAATAAATGGGTTATGTTTTGGAGGAGCTGGTACATATTCATGTACAGCCTCCATTACATCTTGATAAGCTGCCGCCCCTGTAACTTTAAGCACATTTGGGTGCATTTGACGAATTTTATCTTCATCTTTACCTAAGCAACCAGTAACGATCACACGACCGTTTTCGTTCATGGCTTCGCCAATGGCATCTAAAGACTCTTGCACTGCAGATTCAATAAAACCACAGGTGTTAACAACAACCAAATCTGCACCGTCGTAATCTGATGCAACTTGATAACCTTCAGTCTTTAACTGAGTTAAAATTCGTTCAGAATCTACCAATGCCTTAGGACAACCTAAAGATACAAAACCGACTTTGGGGGTCTTCATGAATCTGCGCTCCACTTGAATCGGCGTATTGTATGACTTTTCTTTGCTGCCGCATAGCTACAAAGCCATCTCTTTGTGTAATGCACCAAAATACAACCAAAATTTTAAACAAACCCCAACAACGCACCATTTTAAAGCATGATAAAATATTGAAATAACTCAATCTATGTGAAAAATACAGCATAAACTCATTATTTATGAATTAAGTTATTGAAAATTAGCTAATACGAAGTTGGCTTGCATTTTGCATTAAATACATTTCAGAAGTTAATGGCTATTCATCTACATTGATATTTATTGCGCCATTTTAAAACAGGACGATTCACAAATGGATCAACATAACACTATCGACTATCGACTGCTCGTAGATAATCTGACCACTGCCATATTATTGGTCGATAGTAAACTCAATATTTTTTATTTAAATTCGGCTTGTGAAGCATTATTCGATGTTAGTTTACTTCGCGCATCAGGTCAGCCTGTGCTCAATCTACTCCATGCACATGACGATGCATTTAATACACATGAAGCTTTATTAAATACATTAGAAAGCGGACAACATTACACACGCCGCGAAGCTGTAATTAATGTGAATTTTAAACCAATCCATGTGGATTATACGGTCTCACAACTAAATGCAGGTAAAAGTTATCACCCACTTTTATTAATCGAACTCAATCCAATTGATCGAATGTTGAAAATTTCTAAAGAAGAAAATTTAGTACAACAACATCAAGTCGCGCGCCAACTAGTCCGTGGCGTGGCACATGAAATAAAAAATCCTTTAGCGGGCATTCGTGGTGCAACACAATTACTTGCTCGCAGCTTAAATGATGAAAGCTATCGTGAGTTTACCGACATTATTATTAGTGAAGTCGATCGCCTAACCAATCTCGCAGATACCATGCTTGGTTCACGTCAATTACCAAGCTATGAGCTAGTTAATGTGCATGAACCTTTAGAGCGCGTTCGTTCACTTATTGTGAACCAAACGAAGAAAAAAATTAAGATTACTCGTGATTACGACCTGTCTTTACCTGATGTGATGGCTGACCGTGATCAACTGATTCAAGTTATGCTCAATATCAGCGTAAATGCTGTGCAAGCCATGACTGAAAATAAAGATTTTTTTGTTGATTCAGAACCAGAGCTGATTTTAAGAACGCGCATTCAACGCTTAGTCACAATTAACGGTGTTCTGAATCGCTCATCGATAAGAATTGATATTGAAGATAATGGACCAGGTGTTCCAGAAAGCATATTAGAGTCTGTATTTTACCCTCTTGTTACTGGACGAGCGAAAGGTACAGGACTTGGCCTCAGTATCGCGCAAAACATTATGCATCAACACAACGGAATGATCGAGTGTCAATCCGTTCCAGGAAAAACCATATTTAGTTTATATTTACCTTGGGAGTCAGACCGTGTCACGAAATAAAATTTGGGTAATTGATGATGATCGTGCCATGCGTTGGGTACTCGAAAAAACTTTTAAAGAAGAAGGTTTTGACGTCACCAACTTTGAAGAAGCACAAACAGCGCTCGAACGTTTGCATGATGCTGCACCCGATGTCATTTTGACAGATATTCGTATGCCTGGAATTGATGGCTTAACTTTCTTATCTAAAGTTAAAAACACGCACCCAGATCTACCTGTCATCATCATGACAGCACATTCTGATTTAGAATCTGCTGTCTCAAGTTACCAAACTGGTGCATTTGAGTATTTACCAAAACCATTTGATATCGATGAAGCTTTAGCATTAGTTAATCGTGCTATTTTACACATCAACAAATTGCAACAACAAGAAGCAACCAAAGCAACGACGCCGCTACAATCAACCGAAATTATTGGTGAATCACCTGCAATGCAGGAAGTGTTTCGTGCAATTGGACGTCTATCTCAATCCCATATCACGGTTCTTATAAATGGTGAATCAGGTACTGGTAAAGAACTTGTCGCACATGCATTACACAAGCACTCACCTCGTCGCGCCAAACCATTTATTGCACTCAACATGGCCGCTATTCCAAAAGACTTAATTGAAACTGAGTTATTTGGGCATGAAAAAGGTGCATTTACAGGTGCAAATACTCAGCATCAAGGTCGCTTTGAGCAAGCCAACGGCGGTACATTATTTCTTGATGAAATTGGTGATATGCCTTTTGAAACACAAACACGCTTACTTCGCGTCCTTGCTGATGGCGAGTTCTACCGTGTTGGTGGACATATTCCAGTTAAAGTTGATGTCCGAATTGTAGCAGCAACTCACCAAGACTTAGAAAAGTTGGTGAACGAAGGGCGTTTCCGTGAGGACTTGTACCATCGCCTTAATGTGATTCGCATTCATATTCCGAAACTTGCTCATCGTAGTGAAGATATTCCTATGCTTGCGCAACATTTCTTGGCGCGTGCAGGTAAAGAATTAGGTGTTAGTCCTAAAATCTTGCGTACAGAAACAACTGACTATATGCAGCAACTCCCTTGGCCAGGTAACGTTCGTCAATTAGAAAATACTTGCCGTTGGTTAACAGTAATGATTACTGGACGTGAAGTCTATCCAGAAGATCTGCCTGCTGAGCTAAAACAAGTTGCTATACAGAAATCGACGAATGATGCATCAGCTACAAGCCCAGCTTTAGTTGAAAGAATTGCTGTACATCATTGGGATGAGCTACTAGCTCAATGGGCGATTCAAAAGTTAAAAAATGGCGAAATGAAAATTTTAGATATCGCGACACCAATGTTTGAGCGCACTTTGATTAATGCAGCCCTACAACAAACACGTGGTCGCAAACGTCATGCAGCTGAACTTTTAGGTTGGGGCCGTAACACGCTTACACGCAAACTTAAAGAGCTTGGCATGGATTCAACAGACGATGATGAAGACGATGAAGTTCGTTCAGCATAAATCATAAATAGTCCATAAAAGCGAGTAATGATCACATTACTCGCTTTTTTACATTGAGATGTTTAGATACATGATCTAATGCCATAGCCATACAACACATATGGTTTTTGCTATAATACAAACATTCCCTTAACGCTCATTGAATATAATGACTGATATTTGTTACCCAAGTTGCGAACAACCTCAAACTCGTCGTGGTCAAGAACGTCGCCTTGCATTATTACTATCTGCAACCGATTTATTTCTTGAAAAAGGTTATGATGCGGTTTCCTTGGATGATATTGTCAATCATGCAGGTGGCTCAAAAGCTTCTATTTATAAATATTTTGGCAACAAAGAAGGTCTTTTTACTGCGATTTGTGATTATCGTCGTGAAGTGTTTTTTAAAGGTGTTTGCTTTCCATACACTTCAGAACAAAATAATTTAAGAACATACCTTATACAAACATTACAACGCTTTTATCAACATATTATTCAACCTGAAAATATTGCCTTTATGCGCATGTTCACAGAGCAAACTCAAAAAGATATACAATTAGCGCACTATTTTTATGACCAATGTGCTTTAAATATACAGAATACGATTGCATTTGCTTTAGGTCAGGCACACGACCTCAATGAAATATACTGCTTAAACCCACATTTCTCTGCCATGATGTATTTCGGAATTTTACGTGATGTGGAATGGCGACTTTTAATGGGTTTAGAAGTTTCAGCAAATGACGCTGAAATAACTGATTATATTAATTATTCCGTTGATTTATTCTTAAAAGCTCATCAAAAAGTCTAATTCTTTTGCATTTTTTAGGTGGTGTAGTATAGTATTCAATTCCTTTTTTATCACCACCCATTAAATAACAATTAATTATTGTTTTTATTCAATAATTATTGTGGGAGTAACTATGGCGCTTCGGCATTTCCTGACTTTACGAGACCTTTCAACTTTAGAGTTGCAACGTATTTTAGACCGTGCTCAAGAATTGAAACGCATGCAACATGCAAATACGGTTTTTCAACCATTTGTAGGTAAAGTCTTAGGAATGATTTTTGAGAAATCGAGTACACGTACACGTATTTCTTTTGAAGCTGGTATTTGCCAATTTGGTGGTAGTGCGATTTTCCTTTCTCCACGAGATACTCAATTAGGTCGTGGTGAGCCAATTGAGGATTCAGCACGTGTCATTTCAAGCATGCTTGATATCGTGATGATTCGTACTTTTGGGCATGATATTGTTGAACGTTTTGCTTCTTATTCGAAAGTTCCTGTCATTAATGGATTAACGGATGACCACCATCCATGTCAATTACTTGCTGACTTACAAACCTTTCAAGAACACCGTGGAAGCATCAAAGGTAAAACGGTTGCTTGGATTGGCGATGGCAATAATATGTGTAATTCATACATTGAAGCAGCACATATGATGGGTTTTAAACTCAAAATTGCTGCACCTGAAGGTTATGAACCAAAACCTGAGTTTTTGACTGAATTTGCCGATTGTGTAGAAGTGTTCAATAAAGCTGAAGATGCTGCAGTTAACGCTGACCTGATCGTAACTGATGTATGGGCAAGCATGGGGCAAGAAGAAGAACAAAAGCTTCGTGAAAAAGCATTTGCTGATTTCCAAGTGAATGAAAAATTAATGGATCTGGCTCATCCAGATTGTTTATTTATGCATTGCTTACCCGCACATCGAGGCGAAGAAATTTCTGAACACATGCTGGATCATAAAAATGCTGTTGTTTGGGATGAAGCAGAGAATCGCTTACACGCTCAAAAAGCATTAATGGAATTCTTATTAAATGAGAATTTGAAGAAAGACTAAATAGCTAAAGAAAACAGCATCATCATGATGCTGTTTTTATTTTTGCGATCTAAATTGAACACTTAAATAAAAACACTTATAGTAGAAAAATCTTTTTATTAGAAGAAGTTTCTCCTCTTGGTTGAAACTTTGATAACTACAAAGCGAACATTATGACTTCACTCGAACAAGCACTTTCTGAAATTCCTAGTTTTTCTTTGGTGCACGAGCATCTATTTAGTTCTGCTCAGCCAAGCGCTGAACAATTACTGCAAATTAAAGAATATGGCTGTAGTACGGTAATCAATCTTGCGACGAGCAAATCAGAAAATCATTTAGCTAAACAAGACCAAATCTGCTTGGATTTAGGCTTAAACTACATTCATATTCCTATTGATTGGAATCTTCCTTGTGCAGAACAATGCTTATTCGTTTTAGATTTAATTGCTCATCTTGTTCAAAATGAAATAGTTTGGCTGCATTGTGCCAAAAACATGCGTGTAAGTAGTTTGATGTATTTATATCGTCAATTTTATATGGATATGGATATGCCCACAGCCCAAGTATTACTTCATGAAATTTGGGAACCGAATGAGACTTGGACAGGTTTAATTCATAGTATTACTTTACAACTGCAAGGTCGTAAAGCAACACTTGAACTTGAACAATCATTAATGGATGTAGATCATCTTGCTTGATGTGAAATTAAGACAGTTGCTGTTGCCAAAATGCCTTCTTGACGACCTGTAAACCCTAGTTGTTCCGTTGTTGTTGCTTTGATACTAATTTGAGTGATATCGACTTCAAGTACATCAGCAATACTTTGGCGCATTTCTAAATTATGTTTTGCGAGCTTTGGACGTTCACACGCAACTGTGATATCAGCATTATTTAAATGATAACCACGATCTAAAATTAATTGATATACGTGTTTCAATAAAATGCGGCTATCAGCTCCTTTATACTCAGGATCAGTATCTGGGAAATGTTGCCCAATATCTCCCAATGCTAATGCGCCAAGTAAAGCATCACTCAATGCATGCAAGACCACATCACCATCTGAATGCGCTTTTAAACCATGCGTATGCGGAATTTTAATCCCAGCTAAAGTAACGAAATTGCCTTCTTCAAAAGCATGTACATCAATCCCTTGTCCAATACGAATTTGAGCAACCATATGATTTTCCTTTTACAATATACTGAACAAATCTTGTATTCAGGCTTTCTATTTCGCTATAGTACAGTGAGCAAATTAGGCTGAACATATAAGTGATTATGCTGTTGAACACCTTAATAAATCAATTAAAGAAATCTGGTTATATCATCACATTGAGTTGTTTTTGCTCATCATTTGTATTTGCCGCGTCAATTAATTGTACAACACAGAATGCTGAGCAAAAAAAAATTTGTTCTAAGCAGTATCAAGACCAACGAACTAAGCTGAATAATAAGTTTTTAACCGCTTATCTTGTGACTGATGCTCCAATTCAACTACTACATGACACACAAAAACTATGGCTTAATCAAATCCAACAGTGCAAATCTAAAAATTGTTATCAACAACAATTTGATGTTCGTTTAGATGATTTAAACTTTTATACTTCAATGAATCAGACGCTTACACAACACTATTTAAAATTTGAACATGGTGATTTGGCCAAACAACCTGTTCATATCCAGATTCATCAACTGGATAAAGATAAGTTAAAAATCGAAGGAATTGCTTATCGTAATCCCAATAATCGTGTAGAGACTCAAACTTTATCTTTACTTGCCTACACCACTCCCGAACAAAAGAATCTCATTATTGATAATGAAAAAAAGTGCCAGTACCAATTTGACTTTCAAAAAGCCTTATTAATTATAAAAAGTGAACAAAAAGGTTGTGAACGTTTTACAGGAATATATCGTTTGTATGATTAATTAATAAATGCAATATAAGCCGATGTTTTCACATCGGCTTTTTATATTTAACTTGGGAATTTTTGTGCAATTTCCTCGCTAATCAATACCGCTGTTGCGGCAGATAGAGTCCAGCCTAAATGCCCATGCCCAGTATTGTAAAATACTCGCGCATGTTTCCCCTGTTTCACTACAGGCAACATATTTGGCATCATCGGACGTAAGCCCGCCCATGGTACAGCGTGCTCAGTTGAAATATCAAAATTTTGGTTAACCCAATTAATCAAAGGTTGGATTCGATCTGCTCGAATATCCCGATTGTAACCATTAAACTCCGCTGTACCAGCTACACGGAAACGATCCACGCCTAATCTTGAGGTTACAATCTTTGCACTTTCATCTAGCAAGCTGACCCAAGGCGCATTTTTTACACTTCGCTCATCTTTAAGCTGAACTGTAATTGAATATCCTTTTACGGGATAGACATTGACTGTATCCCCCAATAAATCTGCAAGCTGATAACTTCCCACTCCACCGCACACTAAAATAATATCAGCTTCAATTTGAGTCAGCTGAGTATTATCAGGGTGCATATTCTCTGAACTATTTTTGCAATCCACTACAACTCTATCCTGCAAAAACTTGACATCAATCACATCTAAACCAAAGCGATATTTGACACCATATTGTTTTGTTTTTTCGGCAAGACCAACAGAATACTTATGAATATCCCCTGTTGCATCCGCAGCAGTGTAATATCCACCATAATAATCACCAGTTAAATTTGGCTCAATAGATTTCATTTCTTCAGGTGTTATTGCATAACGCTCAAGTTTACCCTCGACTAAAACATCATTCACTTTTTTGGCAATATCGAAGTCTTGTTTAGTATGGTACATGTGCAAAATACCGCGCTTTTCTAAATCAAAAGCAATATTCTCTTTTTCTGCAATTTCAAATAATCGTTGTCTTGCTAACAACGCTAAACGAACTGTTTCAATTGTATTTACCTTATAGTCCTTAATGTGAGTCAAAAACTCGACTAGCCAGCGATACTTATGCACACTAAAAGACGGATTAAGCAATAAAGGTGCATCTTTCTTACTCATCCATTTAATCCCTTTCAACACTGTTGCCTTCTGATTCCAGACCTCAGCGTTACAAGCAGACAACTGCCCACCATTGGCAAATGAAGTTTCCATTGCTGGAAATAAATGACGATCAATCACTGTGACTTCATAACCCAATTTAATTAATTCATAAGCAGACGTTACACCCGTAATCCCCGCACCAACAACAACAACATGTGGCATAGCAAACTCCTTGAAATGCATAACATTTCATAATGCTTAACCCCATCTGTCATGGTACCTGAGAGTTTTGGCAGATGATCACCAATTAATCATTCAGCCTTCCCCTTCGGTGAGTGTTTATCGTAGAAGAAACTTTTCTCTTATAATTCTACAAATTGAGCACTGCTCTCCAGATTGTATTTCTATTATTACAGTCCTTCTGCCTGAGAGTTTCCGGGGTCGTTGCTCCTTCGGCGAGTTCATTGAAGAACTTCTCTCCCGCAATAATATTTATATCCATATAAGCAATATATATGCCGCTTAAAAATACAGACACTAAATTCTTGTAATTGTTTGTAGATTAAGATTTAAACAATTTAAAATGCATCAAAGTATAAAAAAGCAGACTCAAAGTCTGCTTTTAAATATTAAAATTTGCACTGCAAAATTTGATCTGAAAACTGTCCTTTCCAGAGTTCTCGTAACGTTGGTAAATAGAATTTTTCACCAATCATCACTAATTCAGCATCAATCAGTGCATGGATCTCATGCATCAAAACATAATCCAATGCAATCAAGGAAAGCTGTGCTTGTTTCTGAGAAATCTGCTTACGTTTAACCTGCGCTTTTTTAACTAACTCGTTGGCAAAATTTTTATCTTTATAAGCGGTAATGGCACTTAAACGTAATTCAATGATTCCCCAACCTTCCAATAATTTCTTAAATACTTCGAAATCTTTAGACGTTGCTTCCCATGTGACATTTTCCAAATTATTGTCTTCTGGTAATACTGGCAACAATAAATCAGCGGTGCTCGGAAAAATTTTCTTTAGATTCAACAGAAACTTAACAGGATTTTCATTTGGAAGATCAGAAAACTGGATATTGGTTTTGGTATCTGTCAAATAAATATTGAGCATAATGAAGCAACAATCAGGTAAATCAAAAGCATATTGTACGCAGATCGATTTATAAAAACTACTCATAAAAAATCCCCCTAGGTTAAAGAAGGATTTTTTAAACTACCAATACGACTTACTTACTATTCGGAGAAACCATATTTTCAGGTCTAACCACTTCATCAAATTGCTCAGCAGTCACTAAGCCAAGTTCAACTGCAACTTGCTTTAATGTTTTATTTTCCTTATAAGCTGTTTTGGCAACTTTGGCAGAATTTTCGTAGCCAATCACAGGATTGAGTGCTGTGACTAACATTAAAGAGTTATGCAAGAAATAATCAATTTTCTCACGATTTGGTTCAATACCTACCGCACAATGATCATTAAAACTATTACAAGCATCTCCTAATAACTGAATTGATTGCAATAAGTTATAAGCAATCACTGGCATAAATACATTCAGCTCAAAGTTACCAGAAGCACCCGCTACATTAATGGTAGTGTCATTACCTAGAACCTGAGCAACAACCATGGTCATCGCTTCACTTTGTGTAGGATTGACTTTACCCGGCATGATACTTGAACCAGGTTCATTTTCTGGAATACGAATTTCACCGAAACCGCAGCGAGGACCACTCGCCAACCAGCGAATATCGTTAGCAATTTTATTTAAGCTTGCTGCCAATGTTTTTAATGCACCTGAAGCAAACACAGCCGCATCACGTCCTGCCAAGGCTTCGAACTTATTCAGTGCAGTCACAAATGGTAAACCTGTAAGTTCAGCCAGTTGCTCAGCTGCTTTCACCGCATAATCTGGATGTGCGTTTAAGCCAGTACCTACCGCCGTTCCCCCTAAAGGTAACTCATAAAGACCTGCAAGTGCTTGCTGCAAACGTTTTAGACCATGCTCTAGTTGCGAAACATAACCACTGAACTCTTGTCCCAAGGTTAAAGGAGTCGCATCTTGCAAATGGGTACGACCAATTTTGACAATATCATCAAATTCTTTGGATTTAAGCTCTAAAGTCACTTTTAGCTTTTCCACTGCTGGAATAAGTAATTCATTGATTTGAATACTTGCAGCCACATGGATTGCGGTTGGGAACGAATCATTGGTTGATTGCGCACGATTGACATGATCATTTGGATGTACTGGTTTTTGTGCGCCTAGTACTTGTCCTAATTTTTGATTGGCAATGTTTGCAATCACTTCATTACAGTTCATATTACTTTGCGTACCAGAACCTGTTTGCCAAACTACAAGCGGAAATTGTGAGTCCCATTGACCAACAATCACTTCTTCTGCAGCATCAACGATATATTGACTTAAATCTTCAGGTAGTTGTTTTAACTCAGCATTGGTTATTGCAGCCGCTTTTTTCACCAAACCCATGGCACGAATCATGGCACGCGGTAAACGTTCTTGACCGATTTTAAAGTTCTGTAAACTTCGTTGCGTTTGTGCCCCCCATAAGGCGTCATTTGGAACTTCAACTTCGCCCATAGTGTCATGTTCAATTCGCATTTGCATAAACAACCTCTGCTTTATTTGGTTAAAATGTTCACGGGCTGAAGCAAACTGATGCTTTTGGCTAGCGAAGACTCAGTTCATATTGATGTATATTCGATAAGTCTTAATTATCCTAAACAAAGCCATTTAAATTGTAAATAAGAATCATTATCCTAATTACCTGTTAATGTATTGCGATAAAAACGCCATTCGTCTTCAATCATTTGTGATAGAGAACGTTTAGGAACCCAATTTAATATTTTTTTTGCTTTATCAATATTTGCACCCAATTGCGCTAACTCTTGGTTTTGATATACAGCAGGTTGCACTTGAATTTCGGCCTGAGTGATTCTAGCAACTTCATCAATCAAATTTTGTATAGATGTGAGTTGATGATGTGCAATATTGAATGCTTCCAAACAACTTGTTTGTGTTTTTAACCAATTTAATGCGATCAAAACTGCATCACAAGCATCCAAAACATGTAAAAAGCTTCTTTCAACTGTTCCATCTTCTGTCTGTGCTTGATTCTGCAGTTCGATACAATCTCGCTGCATCGCTGCAACTTGTAAAGCTAAAGGCACAATATTTTTAGGAAGTTGAGTTACGTATTCTCCTAAAACTCCATGTTCAAAAGCACCAACAATATTGGATAACCTGAGATTGATAATTTTCCATTCATGATCGACTTTATAAGTATCTGCAATAATATCTTCTACCATTTGCTGAGATCGAATGTATGGATTTGGGTAGCGATAATTAAACTCAGTCTCTTCAACTACACTTGGATTAGATTGCCCATATACGGCCAAACTAGAAATATTGATTAACTCTCTAACTCCCATCCGCTGCATTGCTCTCAATAAGCTCATAATGCTGCTGACATTATCATTGTAGTATTCCAGTGGCTTTAGAACAGATTCTTCAAGCGATTTAAAACTGGCTGTATGGATAACAGTATGAATTGAATATTGTTCAAATACTTTATTTAAGGCAGGTGTATTTCTCACATCTACTTTAACAAATGGAATATACATTCCTGAGATGTATTCTAAGCGCTCCAAGGTTTGTAAAGTCGAATTGGCTAAATTATCAACAATAACAATTTCTTGCCCACGTGCTAATAAACTCAAAGCAATATGTGAACCGATAAAGCCTAAACCACCTGTCACCAAAATCATTGTATACTTACCTTCTTTTTAATCTGTCCATCATTTTGCTTACATGACCATAGTGAATGTTCAATGAGTACACTACTGTTAATAACTTCTGCACCTACTTCAATTATGGCTTGGCATGCTTTTGGTTTAGCTCAAGCATTAGGAAATAAGTCCGAAGATTTTCGTGTCTTCTTTTACCAAGATGGTGTTCAGGTTGCGAATGATTTACAGTGGTTTCCTGATGATCAACGCAATCTAAAACAAGAATGGCAAAAGCTTGGCATTCGACTCCCTGTCTGTGTCAGTGCTGCCCTTGCTCGGGGAATCACTGATGCAAGCAATGCCCAACGTCATTCACTTCAACAACACAACTTAGCGCAAGGTTTTGAGCTAGTTGGGCTTGGAGAGCTAGCTGATGCTGTGCAAAGCTGTTCTCGTTTAATTCAATTTTAGTTTAAGTTCATTAATAGAGTGTTGCTTTTAAAAGGTAAATTGTGTGAAATCTGTACTCGTTATCCTAACGCAATCCAATTTAACTAGTTTGCAGATCAACGAAAGCGTGTCTGCAACTATGGTTTTAGCAACCTTTGGTATTTCTGTCAAAGTATTATTAAAAGATGCTGCGCTAAGCTTATTGAACAATAAATTAGAGTTCGATCAATTCAAACAAGCTTTTAAAATTGCTGCCAATATGGTAGACAGTTTTGAGTTCTATGATCTAACCCCGATTTTAGTTGAAACTAAAAATCAACACTTGTCGATTGCGCAAGATAGTGATCCAGAAATCGAGTTTGTTGAGATTCAGCCTGAATTTATTCAATCATTCGATCATATTTTGTATTGGTAGAGCTCAGAAACATGGAAAATTCAACTTTATTTTTGATTCAATCCCCTTACTACAACACAGATAAAATCTGGATTGAGTTAGCTCAAATGGCACATGTGAATGATACGATTTTAGTCATGGGGGATGGACTTTTACTGCTAACTAAAAAGATTGTAGATCTTTATCCAAATCTTTATTGCTTAAGTAATGAGCAAAGCTTACTTAGAGATGAAATCAAATCTGAGGTAAAAATTATAGAATACGCTGAATTCGCTGATTTAGTTCTGCAATTCAAACGATGTATTTCTTTAAAATAAATTATTTGTAATTAATTAGGTTATTTCATGCAATTAGAGTTAGATCAAGACGGTCATTTGGTCGATTATACAATTTGGAATCCTGAAGTTGCCCAGCAACTTGCTCAATCTCTTGATCTAGAACTGACCGCTTGGCATTTCGAAATTCTCCATGCCGTACGTCAATTTTATCAACAATTTGGGCATTCCCCAGCAACTCGCCCACTGATTAAATTTTTGATGAAGACGGTTAGTCCTGAAATCAATAATGCTGAATTACAGCAAAGATTTAACACAGGTTTAGTCGCGCGTCATCTAAGTCGTTTAGCTGGTGTTCCCAAACCTGCCAATTGTTTATAACTGCTATAAATTATGCAAATTTTTTGGCGCATGCAACACAGGCTATCACGGCGATGGTAACGGCAAACATCGCAACACTTACTTGCTCGTGAAGCAAAACAGCTGCAATCATTAGTCCAAATATGGGTTGCAATAATTGTAATTGCCCTACTGTTGCGATACCTCCTTGTGCTAAGCCTTTATACCAAAAAAAGAAACCTATCAACATGCTAAATAGAGAAACATAAGCTAACCCCAATTTCGCAGCATTTGAAATCTGTGCCAAGTCCGCAGGCATGTAGAGATATGAAATCAACAACATAACTGGCAAAGTTATTAACAGCGCCCAACAAATAACCTGCCATCCTCCTAAGTGTTTTGATAATTTTCCGCCCTCAGCATAACCAAAACCACACAATAAGATTGCAAGCAACATATAAATATCGCCATAGCCAAATCGCCATGTACCACTTTGAATGATCATGTAAATAAAAACGATCAAAGCACCTAAAACTGCAAATAACCAAAAATTTACATTTGGCCTTTCTCCACCCCGTAATACACCAAAAATAGCAGTCGATAAAGGAAGTAAACCAACAAAAACAATCGTATGTGCAGCACTCACATATTGCAAAGCGAGCGCAGTAAATAACGGAAATCCTATCACCACGCCGATTGCCACATAAAATAATGCAAGCCAATCCTTTTTAGCAGGAAATTGTTGTTTTAATAGCAAAAGTAAGAATAAACCTAATAAACCTGCAATTGCAGCCCGAGCAGCAGTTAAAAAAGTAGGACTGAAATCCATGACGGCGACACGTGTTCCTGGCAAAGAACCCGCAAAAATAATCACGCCGATCAGTCCATTTAACCAACCCTGATTCGCAACTTTCATTTATTTTCTCCAAATCTATTTGGAGAATTTAATCTGTAATATATTATATTCCCACATACAATACAGTACAATTTCAAATAACTGTATTGGTATTTTTACCAACACAGTGCGAATAAATGATATGAAAACAACAAAAATTGATTTAGTCATACAGCACATTAATCAACAAATTAACAATCGTTCATTAATGCCTGGTTCTCGACTACCTTCCGTTCGTGCGTTAGCGAGACAATTAAACTTATCTATTTCAACCATTGTCGAAGGCTACGAACGTCTTGTGGCAAAAGGTATAATTGAAGCAAAAACAGGTTCTGGCTTCTTTGTAGCTGGGCCACTTGTACCTCTCTCGATTTCTGAAATTCACCCTAAAATCGATCGAAATATTGACCCTTTGTGGATATCAAGACAAGCTTTGGAAGCAAAATCAGATGTACTAAAGCCTGGCTGTGGCTGGCTACCCAATGAGTGGATGCCACATGAGCATATTCGCAAAGCAATCCGTAAAGTTTCTAAAACCAATCCAAACATTCTGACGGATTACTCCACCCCACTTGGACTTCCTGCCTTACGTGAATTGCTAGCTCGTAGAATGCAAAGCAAAGGAATTGAAGGGATTGCAAATCAGATTTTATTGACTGATTCTGGTACGCAAGCGATTGATCTGATATGCCGTTATTTTTTAAAACCAAATGATGTGGTATTGGTGGATGACCCTTGCTATTTTAACTTCCATGCCCTGCTAAAAGTTCATCAAGTTCAAATCATTGGCATTCCCTATACAAAAAATGGACCTGACTTAGCCGCATTTGCAACTGCTATTCAAGACTTGAATCCAAGGCTATACATTACTAACTCTGGAATTCATAATCCAACTGGTGCTGTATTAAATGCAGCAACAGCCTATCAAGTTCTCAAACTGGTAGAACGGTCGAATTTGATTGTCATTGAAGATGATATTTTTGCAGATTTAGAATTACACACTGCCCCACGACTTGCCGCACTTGATGGTTTATCACGAGTAATTCATATTGGGAGTTTTTCTAAAACCCTATCAGCTTCAGTTCGTACAGGCTATATTGCCACTAAACCAGAATGGATTGAGGATTTAACCGATATCAAGATTGCAACAAGTTTTGGCGGTAATCAATTATCTGCTGAAATTTTGTATGCAGCATTAACAGATGGGAATTATCGTAAGTATTTAGAAGAACTGAAAATCAACTTAGCAAAAGCAATGGATTCAACCATCAAACAATTAGAAAAACTAAATATAACACCTTGGTTTAAGCCACAAGCAGGATTATTTTTATGGTGTGAACTACCTAGACGTTTAGATATTGCGTCTATTGCACAAACTTGTTTGGAAAATGGTGTAATTTTAGCGCCGGGGAATGCATTCAGCCAAAGTCAAAATTTTAAGAATTTTATTCGTTTTAATGTCGCACAATGCAGCAACTCGAAGGTTTTTGCCGTTCTATCTCATGCTATTCAACAAGAGCAAGAACGGCAGCATTGATAGAATTATGCAGTTTTTTGTTTTTGTTCAATAAAAGCAAAATATCCTGGGCCAGCTGATACACGGACATCTTTTACATTCAGCGGTTCATCACATTCTGAGCAAACCACCCTTGGATTCATTTTCTTACCGCAACCTTTGTGTGTAAACTCAATCGGTTTTCCAAGTCCCATATCCATCCACTTATCAGCCCACTGCACCATCGCTAAAATAAGAGGATAAAGATCCAAACCTTTATCAGTAAGTTGGTATTCAAATCGTTCTTGACGTTCTACATAAGGTACTTTGGTTAAAATACCATGCTCCACTAAACGCTTAAGACGCTCTGAAAGTACGTGGCGGGTCAGTCCCAAACTACGTTGGAAGTCATCAAAACGACGTATTCCCATGAAAGCGTTACGTAAAATTAGCATTGTCCAACGATCACCGAGTACAGAAAGCGTTCTCGCAACTGAACATGGCTGATCGCCAATTTCTTCCCATTTCATTATTATCACCTGATCATTTTTTAGAACTTTAAAGACATCTCAACGATGCCTTGAACCGTCATGTTTAGAAACTAAACACTATAAAATATACACTAAACCACCTGATCAATCAGATGCAATATTGGCACTCAGTTAAATATCAAAAAAACATATCATTTCATCTAAATTCATTCGATAAGATAACTTAGCGATTAATAAAAACACCTGAAAGTTCTTGTCCAGCATCTAACTGAATATTTGCAGGAATACGCACTAAACAATTGGCCTGCATTAAATTACTCAACATATGTGATTGTTGTTTCGCAAGGCTTTGTAACTTGAGCTGTCCCTGATCAAAATAAGCATGCATTCTTAAAAATCGCTCACGTGCATCAGATTTCAGTCCATGGGTGAGTACTCCACTAAACCATTGCATAGGCTCACGTTGATTTTGCAAAGTATCTAATAAAGCGTTGCCATAAATCTGCATACACACATAAACAGCCGCTGGATTACCCGGTAAACCTAATAAATAGCAATGATGGTCAGCATTTTCATATTTTGCAAAAAATAATGGCTTACCCGGTTTTTGTTTAACTTTCCAAAATATCTGTTCAAATCCAGTCTCAAAAGCACATGGACGAACGAAGTCATAATCACCCACAGAGACACCACCCGTGGTAATAATGACGTCATATAAAGATTTTAATCGATCGAAACATGCTGTGACTTGTTCAGCCGCATCTGCAATATGTAGAATCTCGACATACATACCATAAGCTTTGAACCAAGCCTTTAGTAATGGCCCATTGGCATCAAAAACTTTACCAATGTGTAGATCTTCGGGGTGCTCAGCAACCTCATCACCAGTAATAACCACAGCAACCTTAGGCTGTTGAAATACCTCGACAGTTTGCACACCTGCCATACTTAGAGCAGCAAGTGCACCGATATTGATATTCTGACCAACGTCCGCAAGCTGTTGACCTTGTTTGACTTCTTCACCAGTAAATCGAATATCAGCCTGTGGTTTAATCTGTTCAATCAGTCGAATCGTCTCTGACTCAACTTTAACAATTTCTTGTCGAGCAACATGTGTGGTGCCTTCAGGAATTTTGCCACCTGTAAAAATACGAATGGCTTGCCCATCAAGCAATTGATATTCGAGTTCACTACCCGCTTTAATCTCACCGATTACATCAAAACAAACATCTTGAAGCTGTGTAAGTGAGCTATTAATCGCATAACCATCTACCGCACTTTGAGAAAAGCTAGGTAGATTGACCTCGGAATAGATTGCTTTAGCGAGATAACGATTCAAACCTTGGGCTAAAGCCAAGACCTCAGTCGTCAATGTTTTGGGCTGAGTTCGAATGAGTTCAAGTGCCTCATCAATACTGATTAAACCCTTTTCAGCACCACATCCTGACATTATTCATATCCCCCCGGATGTGGTAAATCTCGGCAAACATCAAAAATATGAACCAGAGCTGGCAGAATAGCTGCCATTGATTCACTCGCACCACCACGGCTACCTGGCAGCGTTACCACTAAGGAACGATCAATAAAACCTGCTACGCCACGAGACATAGCTGCATATGGTGTACGTTTTTGGCCAAAAGAACGTGCCGCTTCCATCAGACCATCTAATTTACGTTCTAAAAGTGGTTCAAGTGTATCAACAGTAATATCTCGTTTACCAATACCTGTACCACCAACGGTCATGATACATGCATAAGACTTTGTCAATTCTAGTACCAATTCTTTCAATTGATCTGATTCATCTGGCAAAATTTGATAATGAATTGGATCAAAACCTGCTTCGGTTAAAGTCTCAACCACGGACTTACCAGCGGTATCAGGTTTACGTCCTGCTGCCACGGTATCAGAGAGTACGATCACTGCCGCAGAAACAGACTGACGTAGAGTCCGTTTAAAATGTGACTTACCACCTTTTTTCTTAAGCAATTTACATTGGTCTAAACACAATTCATCAGGTTCACAATGCGGCTTCAACATGTCATAAATGGTTAACCCTGCCAAACTCGCAGCAGTCAAGGCTTCCATCTCAACCCCTGTAGGCCCAATGGTTTCTACAGTCGTCAGAATTACAACGTGATCATGTTGTAAATCATATTCAACATCAGCACGATAAATCGGTAAAGGATGGCAAAGAGGAATCAGTTCATCAGTCCGCTTTGCCGCCAAGATTCCTGCAATACGAGCTGTTTTTAAAGCATCGCCTTTCTCAGTATTTCCATCACGCAATAGCTGAATGCAATGCGGTGGGGCGTATAAAATCGCTTGTGCTTCTGCAACACGGTAACTTTCGGGTTTCATCCCAACATTTTTCATTTTTACTTCCTAACGCTTTATTCGTGTGTATGCTCATGCGCACAATTTTCATGTTGTTGACGGTGGTGATGCTCATGTTTATGGACATGCGTTTCAGTTTCGACCGTATCTTTACGAATACAGCAACCTTCTACATATTGACTTGTACCATCCATAAAGAACTCTTCTTTCCAAATTGGTACTTCATGTTTTACACGTTCAACGGCTTCTTCACAGGCTTGAAACGCTTCACGGCGGTGAGCAGCATACGCAATTGCAATTATTGCTGTTTCACTTACATCTAAATAACCAATTCGATGCATCACACGCACATAAGAAACTTGATGCTTCTCTTTGATTTGCTGTTCGATTTCACGAATCATTTTTTCAGCAACAGGTGTATACGAGGTATATTTTAAAGCTTTAACTGCTTTACCTTCATGATGATTACGTACAGTTCCAATAAAAATATCAATACCACCACATTCAGGAAATGATTGTATAGGATCAAAACTGTCTAAGCTTAGAGCCTGATCTTGAACTCTTGAAAATTCGCGCATTTCATCCTCCTGCAACAGGTGATAACAATACCAAAGTACATGAAGTATTTAATGCTGTTTGGCGTAGTACAATATCTTCACCTATCGCACACGCACATTTATCCATCGCTTTTGTTGCTTCTGGGTAAAGCATCACAATGTGACTTAGCACTTCTTCAACCGTTTGATTTTCTGCAAACTCAAATGCAAGCTCTTTTGGCAATAACCGTTCAATAGCACCAAAAGCTTCTATTTTTATGTCAATGGTTTGCATATTCTCTCCAGACCACTTTTTTCCAAACTAACCACCCAACATATGCATACTAATTTTGCGTACTTGTTGGTGTTTTATCGCATGATAACCTTTCGCTTTGTGCCAAATATAAGGTTTAATTTGCTGATCAAGCTCTTGATAATTGATATCTTGAGCTAGTTGTTTCTGTTTAATCACAGCTTGTAAATACGGCTTTATATTCAGCCCCTGTTGTGCAAATAAACAATTATATAATTCACCTTGTGCTGTTAATCGAATTCGATCACAATCACCGCAAAATGAATGAGTTATTGTAGAAATAATACCAATACAATATTGCCCGTCTAACTGATACTGACGTGCAGGCTCATGCTGCTGTTGCAAAACTTGAATCTGATAAAAAGGCTGAAGTTGCGCTAAAATTTCAGCTTCACTCACAACTGACTGATCTGTCCAATGCTGATCGCCATCCAGAGGCATAAACTCAATAAAGCGTAAGGGAATGTTATGCTGCTTTGCCCATTTCACCATCGGAATAATTTGGTCATCGTTTTGACCTTTCATCAACACACAATTGATTTTGAAAGCAAGCCCCGCTTTTTTTGCCGCCTCTATCCCATTTAATACGGGAGTGAGTTCTTTTTTAGTCAGTTGCTTGAATTGATCTGGGTCTAAACTATCTAGGCTGATATTAAGATCATCTAACCCAGCTTGTTTTAGTGGTTCCGCATATTTAGCTAAATAATGTGCATTGGTAGTGATCGAGATTCGTTTTAAACCCAAAACTCGTAAGCTCTGCAAATCACGAATAAAATGAACAACACCCTGACGCATTAAAGGTTCTCCCCCTGTAATGCGAATATTTTCAATCCCTTGCTTCACCATATATTGGCAAAATACCAGCAACGCTTCAAAACTGAGTAAATCTTGTTTTTTCATCCATTCTGGATGTTCAGGCATACAATAGGTGCATTTGAAATTGCAACGATCTGTCACGGAAATCCGCAACTTACGTTTAATACGACCATACTGATCTTCTAAGATCGGAATGTTCGTAGATATATCATGCTTCATCATTTGCACTCATATTGTGAAACTTTTTACTACCTTCAGCACAAGTTCTGTGCATCTTTGCTATCGAGTTTACAGCGAATTAATTTTAATACAGCAATATTTATTCCAATATGAAATCTATTTGCTTACAATGCTTATTGTTCACTCAAATAAGCAATCATCGTAATTTGTAAACAACAATTAAAATAAGGTAAACCTTTTTAATGAAAAACATTGCACCAATTTTTCCCATTTTCCCACTAAAAATGAAAGAATTTGGTGCATTTCTTGTAAAAGCTAATCCGCAATAACAGATACATCTAAACGTTCCAATCTTACAGGTACATACTTATGATATGGTGTCTTCGATAATGGATCACAATGTTGAGTAGACGTTAAACGATTCAACTCGGGTCCGATGGGTTCACCACCACGATAGCGTAAGCCATAACCATGTGGTAATGATACAACGCCTTTACGCATCCCCTCATCAACTTCAATGACAACAGATATTTCTCCATGCTCAGAGACACATCGCAAACTCTGACCTGTTTCAATGGCAAATTGAGATGCATCTTCTGGATTTATTTTTAATCGACCTTCTGCATCAACCTTACGCCAAGCTGGATCACGATAAATTTGATTTGCATTGTAACTACGACGCTCACCAGCAAGTAAAATAAATGGATAATCATCTGTTAATATAAGATTTTTTTGTTTGAGTTCGGCTAATTCAATAAACATCTCTGGAATCGCTAAACGTATTTTTTTATCTTTATAGGCAATCAAACTCCATACATCAGCATAGTCATGTTGTGATAAAACTACACCTGAACGTTGCTGCAAGATCGCTTGAAATAGTTTAACACCAAGATTCAAACGATTGCCCTCATAGCCTGCTTGTTTAACTGCATGATAATGTTGAGAAGCATATTGCACACATAATGGTAACAAAAGAGCTGTTGCAGCAGCATCATTCGGTAAAGTCTTACCTAATGTGCGATATACAATTGATGCAGCAAAAGGGATCAACTTTTTATTTTTAGCAAAACTTGCAGCTAATGCACCAAAGTAAGGGAGATAAGCCGTTTTAGCTGAATCTTTTTCTGCAATTTTACTGAGTATAGGAAATTGATGAGGTATCACCTTCATCGCTTCAAGCAACCGAGTATAGATCTCTGCCTCAGGCAAAGAATCACCTTGTGCGGTAAACAAAGGATGACGTAAATGGAATCCATTTCTTGGAAATTCTAAATTAAAGCCTGTAAATTCCCATTTTTCGAACTGACTATGTGCAGGCAAAATATAGTCTGCAAAGCGAGCAGTTTCAGTCATTGCGACATCTACCACAACCAATAAGTCTAAAGCTTTAAAAGCTTGCTCATAAGCAGTGGTATCAGGGTATGTGAGTAAAGGATTACAACTATCGACGAATACAGCCCGAATACGCTTATCACCTGCTTTTAAAATTTCGTCGGGCAAAATGTTTGGCGGAAAGAACCCCGAAATTGGAAACATTTTATGATGTACTGTACGGCGATATTTAGGATTACGCTCATCAGTATTGGTCAAAATCGGAATAAACATGGTATGTAAATTATTCGTGCCTTGTTTACCAAAATGCCCTGTCAATAAATATAAGAGTTTTTCTAAATAACCATTCAGTGTCGTATTTAGCGTATGTTGAATGCCTAAATCAATTCGAACGCATCCACGTTTAGCTTTAGAAAAATCGCGAACAATTTGATAAATCTGTGCGACTGAAACATCTGCTTTTTGAATATATTCCTCTATCGGAATAGCAAGAAATGCCTGTTTTACATCTTCAAAACCATGCGTATGCTTTTGAATAAAATCTTGATCATAAAGATTTTCACGTAACATAATTGCAATCATGGCAGACATTAAATAAGCATCTGTTCCAGGCTTCAGTTGCACATGAATATCAGCCTGTTTCGCAGTTTCTGTTACACGTGGGTCAAAAACGACCATAGTACGATTTGGATCTTTCTTTATATGCTTTAAGGTATCGCGCGCGTTTGGGATACCATGCGCTTGAAATGGGTTTGTTCCAATAAACAAAACATAATCCGCATGCTCAACGTCTTCGGTCGTGTGACAAGCCTGACTGCCAAACAAACGACCATTCACCCAAAAGTCACCTGTCTTTTCTTGGGCTAAAGAGTTATATGCATAAAAGCTTTTCATCGCGTATAGCAGCTGGCGCCCGTAAGCCGCACCAAGATGGTTTCCTTGTCCACCTCCACCCACAGAGGCAAAAGCAGTTCCACCAAACGCATCTCGAATATGCACGAGCTGATCTGCTATTTCTTGAATAGCCTGATCCCAACTAATTTCTTGGAATGAGCCATCTGGCTGACGTTTTAGGGGTGTGGTCAATCGATCTGCATGTTTTTGATAGTGTTGCAGGCGAGCTGCCTTTTGACATATGTACCCTTGCGAGAAAGGATGATGATCATCACCCTTAATTTTTTTAAACTGATTAGCTTCTATTTCAACGCTTAAACCACAATTACGAGAACATAAAATACACGCTGTGACGTCTTGCTTCGATGTAGATACTGTTGTTGTCATTTTCCATTATCCTGTCTTTATTATTTAAATTGACCTATTAAACAAACTTGTCCAGCAGAACCTACAACTCGAACATATTTTTCGCTCTGTTCAGTACATGTTTCAACTTGATTATGCTGTGATGGTAACTTTACTGGTTTTAAGAATCGAACATCAATTTGTTTAACTTCTTCTGGGAGAAACTCAAAACTTTTTGCAAATACCCCAAAACCATGCAGTACTTTTTGACCAAAATTTGAAAACTTTGCCAACAAACCTACCCAATGAATCGGGTTGAAATCGCCTGTAAGAAGTGCAAATTTAAAACCATCATCTGATTGAACAGACCATTCTCCTTGCGCCGTCCAATTTTTATGCTCTTGTGTGTCTGTGCGTTTAACTTTTTTGAAAGTTGGCAAAATAAACGCCATATGCAATATGGTTTCAACTAGATCAGGCTGAGAAATCGTTCCAGTCGTGATTTGAACAGAAACCCGTGCTAAGCCATTGCGTTCATCAACTTGTGCAATTTTTGCCTGAATCATTAATTTCTCATTTCGTGGAATCTTGCCATTCATCTTCAGACTGACACCCTGATTAATTACTTGACTCAGTGGATAATGGGTTTGTAATAACAAACGTGTCGCAAATGACAACCCCCATTGAGAAACCATATGTGGAGGAATTGAGTCTCGATATTTGTTGGTTTCTGAACCCGTCCATTTCACATAATGCTCGATCAGATCATTAGTTGGAGGATCAATCAACTCGATAATCGGAACAACAACTTGCCAATCAAGCGCTCTTGGTGTGGTCTTTTTTAAAGTACGAAGTCCAATCTGTCCGAGACCAGCCAGAGTTGACTGATGCTCCAACAAAAAATGCAACGGAATCTGTTGATAACGAATTGTGAACATCTGAAGCCCCTTTCCTTTTATTTTTCTAATATTCATTTAGCTACAGAATATTAGTTCACATCTGTTAAAAATATTTCGATGTAAAAATTAAACAAGTTCTAAAATAGAACTTGTTTAAACAAAGGTCAAGAATTCTTATCTAAAACTTTATATTTTATGGAAGCTAAAAGAAGCTAGTGCGCTGTAAACATCTGATGAAAAGCTTTCATCTGTTTGTACTGCTGTAACTCATCCAAAGAATTAATACTATGGCAAAACAGGCTTTGTTTTTTAAATGAAGTACTTTGTGCATGCAATTGCTTAAAACAATCTCTTAAACTTAATTTATTGGTATTAATTTGTTGTTGTAAAATTGGCAGACTTTCTTTTTTTAATAAACAAAATGGATATAAAGCATCTCCATTAATTGCAACATAAGCTACTAGTGCTTGTGGATTTTTTTGTAGTGCGCGATGCAACTTAATTAAAACTTGATTGGGTATATACGTAACATCACACGGAATAAATAAAGCATAGTCCGATTGTAGATATGACCACGCACTTTTCATTCCCATTAATGGACCTAAAAAACCTGTTTGATCATCTGAATAACAATAGATATTCGGTTCAATCTGCTTGTAAATCGAACTATCTCGATGACTGTTTACCCAAATGCTTTGCACTTCTGATTTAAATTTCTGACAAATTTTAGATAGTTGAATTTGATCATCAAATTGTTGAAGTAATTTATTCATGCCATTCATACGGCGTGCTTGTCCTCCCGCCAAGATCACTAGATCTGTAGCGGGAATTTGCATAGTCATGCTTCTACCTCCAACTGACAAGTCTTAATCAAACCACGAATTTCTGGTAAACATGAACCACAGTTACCACCCGCTTTTAAACATGCAGTGACTTGCTTTTCATGTGTGATATTTTGACTTTTGATCGCTTCAATAATCTTGTTTTTTCCTACTTTGAAACAACTACACACCAATGGACCATCGTTATTAGCAGCAGACATTGGCATACCTGCCAACAATGCTTTACGGTGCAAAGCACTTAAGCGTTCACGCTTAAATAAACTTGCAACCCAATCACGATCTGGTAATAACTCAGCAGGTGCAATATAAAGACTTGCGATTAAAATCCCATCTTTGAGTACAATACTATGACTGAGTTGCGATGAAATATCCTCAATACTTAACCATTCATATGTTTCATCGACAAAAGGTAAAAAGGTTTTTAAGTTTTTCTGAGTTTGATCAATACTGTGTCGATCGGCAAGCTCATAACGCATTGCTTTTGCAGTTTTAATTTTTGTCCACCAAGCACAGGTCTGTAAAGATGCTTTGATTTGATGTTCGAACCCTTCTCTAACATATAAAACACCCTGCCAAGTCGTATGGAAAGGCTGTATCGATACTGGCGTATGCTTAAACTCAGGTTCACCTGAAATTGCATCCACAACAGGGTTAACTACTTTACCAATCCGAGCATCTGAGGCAACTTGTTCTGTCCAATGAATCGGGGCGAAGATTTGTCCACGGCGAACACCTTGAGCCAATGTCACGCGTAATACACAACTTCCCCATGCCGAACGAATCTCGACCAATCCTTTATCGCGAATACCAAATTTAAGCGCATCGTTTGGATGAATCTCACAAAATGGCTCAGCACGATGTGTAGTCAAATTTGCTGATAAACCTGTACGTGTCATGGTATGCCATTGATCACGAATACGCCCCGTATTCAGAATTAATGGATAATCTTCAGAAACTGAGTGTACGGGATCGATTGCGATGGTTGGGATAAGTTTTGCTTTACGAGAAGCATAACTAAACTCACCTTGGCCAAAAAGTTGCTTAACTGAAGTCGTCTGACCTTTTTCCCACACAGGCCACTGAGTTGGTTTTAACTCGTTATATTCTTCAAGACTTAGATTGGTTAAACCTTTTAAATTAAAATAACGAAAATTTTCTACCTGATCACGTTCAGCTAAACTTGCATTTTGATATGCAGACAATGCAGCATGCTCATTAAAGATGTCACACGCGTTGCTAAAATCAAAACCAGAAAAACCAAGTTTTTTTGCAACTTCTGCAACAGCCCACCAATCTGCTTTGGCTTGTTTTGGTGAAGCTAAAAATGCACGTTGGCGTGAAATTCGACGTTCTGAATTAGTTACCGTTCCATCTTTTTCACCCCAACCTAATGCAGGTAGCAAAATATCAGCATAAGCAGTGGTATCGGTATCGGAACAGATATCTGAGACGATAACAAATTCACATTTATCCAATGCTCGTTTCACTTGATCAGCATCAGGCAGACTTACCACAGGATTGGTCGCCATAATCCAAATTGCTTTAATTTTTCCACTTTCAACCGCTTGAAACAAATCAACTGCTTTTAGTCCAGCTTGTGTCGCGATGGTTGGGCTATTCCAGAAACTTTGCACCAAATTTTGATGCGTTGGATTATCAATGTCTAAGTGTGCTGCCAACATATTGGCCAGTCCACCAACCTCACGACCACCCATCGCGTTGGGTTGTCCAGTCATTGAAAATGGAGCAGCGCCTAGCTTACCAATTTTACCCGTCAGTAAATGACAGTTGATAATACTATTGGCTTTATTCACCCCTTGAGATGATTGATTAACTCCCATTGAAAAAAGAGTTACTACTTTTTCAGTTGTGGCAAATTTATCAAAAAACAATTGTAATTTTTCTTCTGAAATACCTGTGCGTTTTGCAACAGCTTTAAAATCCTGTTCCGTTCGATTCGCTTCTAAAAGTGCTTGAAGCCCCTCTGTGTAAGATTCAACAAACTCATGATCGGCATAACCATGTTGATATAAATATTGTAATAATCCTTTAAACAAAGCCACATCTTGACCCGGCAAGATTGGCAAATGCAAATCTGCTTGCTCGCAAGTGCTCGTAAATCGTGGATCGACGACAACCACAAATAAATTAGGATTTTGACTCTTCGCTTGCATAATCCGTTGATACAAAACTGGATGACACCATGCTGTATTTGAACCAACCAATACCACCATATCAGCATGTTCAAAGTCTTCATAACTTGCAGGTACAATATCTTCACCAAAGCTACGTTTATGCGCAGCAACTGCTGAAGACATACATAGACGTGAATTAGTATCAATATTGGCTGTGCCTAAATAACCCTTTACGAATTTATTAACCACATAATAATCTTCAGTTAATAACTGCCCTGAAACATAAAATGCCACACTTTCGGGTCCATATTGTTCAATACATGCCTGAAATCGATTTGCAATCTTCTCAATTGCAACATCCCATGTTGTCACATTACGGTGATTTTTGCGTCCCAACATCGGATTTAAAACACGGGTTTCCAACCCTAAGGTATCTGCTAAATTGCTCCCTTTAATACAGAGTCGTCCAAAATTTGCAGGGTGTTCTGTGTCTCCCGCAACTTTAATATTTGAACCTTGTGTTTTATGTTGAACTTCAACATTAACACCACATCCAACGCCACAATATGGACAAGTTGTTTTTGTAATGAGTGTTTGTGCATGATCGGAGCGACTGTGTTCTAAATTTTGAATACTGTTCATGACTGCTCCTTTACCTATTCCATCTTTGCCCTAACTAAAGTTTCGATTGCTTAAAATTGTATGATCAGTGATCAATAGCCAATTTATAATCTACGCCTTAACTTTTATTGTGAATCTTTGGTTGACTACCATAAAGTAGTTAAATGACTGAGTTTTTGGTTTAGGAGAAATTTCTCCTAAACCAAAGTAAGATTAACCTGCTTTTTTCAATGCAAAATCTTTACCAAATAACAATTTATTTCTAAATGTCGAAACAGGTGTTTGATCCGCAATTAACTCGGCATACCACATACCATCTTCGGTATCACCGAATAAAACAGCGCCAATCACTTTATCTTTTTGGATAATAATACGCTTGTAAATATGGCGTTTTTCGTCATTTAGAATGATGTCTTCATAATCTTCTTTAGGCTCAAAATTACCTGCTGAGAAGACATCGACACCACTAACTTTAAGCTGAGTTGGTACCGTTGGAGACTTGAACGTTAAGCTACCGTGTTCAGCCAAATGGGTTGCGCAAATAAATGCTTGCCCCCAAAGTGGCTCCACCAATCCAAAGGTTTGGTTACGATGTTCAATACATTCACCCACAGCATATATACTTGGATCGAAAGTTTGCATGGTGTCATTCACTAAAATACCGCGATTACAACGTAATCCAGCGCTTTGCGCCAAAGTGATATTTGGACGAATACCTACAGCAAAGACCACCAAATCAGCATCTAATAAAGTACCATCTTTTAAACGGATCTGACTGACATGACCATTTTTACCAATTAAAGCTTCGGTATTGGCTTCAGTAATAATCTTGATGCCTTTCTCTTCAATGCTATGACGTAGCATACGGCTTGCTCGACCATCTAATTGACGCTCCATGATACGATCCATTAGATGAAGCACTGTTACATTCATACCACGTTGCTTCAGACCATACGCTGCTTCTAGGCCAAGTAAACCACCGCCAATCACGACTGCATTTTTTTTAATTTCACAATATTTAATCATGGTATTCACATCATAAATATCGCGGAAACTAATCACACCTTTCAAGTCAACACCTTGTACTGGTGGAATAAATGGCTTAGAACCTGTGGCAATAATTAAACGGTCATAATCAACAGTTTCACCTTTTTCTGTATGGACTGTCTTGCGAGTACGATCAATTTTTATCGCAGGATCATCAGCAATAAACTTAATCCCTTTATCGCTATACCAAGCGTGAGGATGCAACATAATATCTTCGATCGTTTTCTCACCTGAAAGCACTGGTGACAGCATGATACGATTATAGTTACCCCAAGGTTCTTCACCAATGACTGTCACTTCATAACGATCTGGCGCCATATCAAGCAAATCTTCTAGGCAACGCATCCCAGCCAAACCATTACCAATCAGAACAAGCTTTAACTTCTCTTGTGAAATTCCATTATTGGTAATATAAGTTTTTTGTGGTACGGCTCCGACCCAGACACGACCATTTTCAATTTTAGTCGGGAAAACCAATAGTTTTTGATCTTTATCTTCTAAGCAGCGTCCAGTCGCCAAACTAAAATGTTGTTTGTAAATAGGTGATGCAACCACGCGTTCACCTTGCAAATCACCAATAATACCGCGCGCCATAACATTCGCTTGGCTGAATGGATCTTTATTGCTTAATGCATAAATACGTTTTTCATTTCCTACGCGAAATAAAGCAACTGATTGTCCTGCAATAAGTGCACCTGCGCCAGTATTTGGTGTGATGTCATCAAGGTTACACACATCGACCCATTGATTTTCTGGAAGCATACTCATGTCTTTTAAATTTGTCATTTTGATTCTCCTTATGCTTCTACCATCGGGATACGATCAACTGAACGTTCAGCTTCATTTAATGGACGGATTTGATCACGAACTTCGGTAAATTGAATATATGGATCAGCTTGCTCTTCAGCGCTTGTATTAATGTAAGTTTGGAAGCGTTTACGAATCTCAGGATTCTCTACTGCAGTACGCCATTCGTCTTGATACGTTCCAATCACGTGTGCCATACGATTTTCCAGCTCTTCAGCAAGACCCAGAGAATCATCCACAATCACAGCTTTGAGATAATCTAAACCACCTTCCATATTGTCACGCCATACACTCGTACGTTGTAAACGATCCGCAGTTTGGATATAGAACATAAAGAAACGGTCGATATAACGGATCAAAGTTTCGGTATCAAGATCAGAAGCTAAAAGCTCTGCATGGCGCGGCTTCATTCCACCATTACCACATACATAAAGGTTCCAGCCTTTTTCTGTCGCAATTACACCGACATCTTTACCTTGTGCTTCAGCGCACTCACGCGTACAACCTGACACAGCCATTTTTAGTTTATGCGGTGAGCGTAAGCCTTTATAGCGGTTTTCTAATTCAATTGCTAAACCAACAGAATCATCCACACCATAGCGGCACCAAGTGCTACCCACACATGATTTCACTGTACGTAATGATTTACCGTAAGCATGCCCTGACTCGAAGCCTGCTGCATTCAACTCTTCCCAAATAAATGGTAGCTCGTGCAGTTGAGCACCAAATAAATCAACACGTTGACCACCTGTAATTTTGGTATACAGGTTATATTTTTTAGCAATTTGACCTACAGCAATCAAACCGTCTGGAGTAACTTCACCACCTGCCATACGCGGAACAACCGAGTATGAACCATCCTTTTGGATATTTCCTAAATAGTAGTCATTACTGTCTTGTAGACCAGCGTGCGTTGGTTTCAATACAAAGTCATTCCAGCACGATGCTAAAATGTTTGCTGTCATTGGTTTACAAATATCGCAACCGAGACCATGACCATGTTGTTGGATCAAATCATCAAACGTTTTGATTTCATTTACACGGACTAAGTGATAAATCTCTTGACGTGAGTATGGGAAGTGTTCGCATACATGGTTATTAACCGTTACACCTTGACGTTGTAACTCAGACTTTAAAACTTGAGTAACTAATGGCGCACAACCACCACATGCTGTTGCGGCTTTGGTACATTTCTTTAAAGCACCTAAAGAGGTAGAACCATCACAAATCGCTTGGCAAATATCTGCTTTCGACACGTTGTTACATGAACAAATCGTTGCGCTATCTGGAAGTAAATCAACACCACTACCACCCGCTTTCGCACCAGAATCAGCAAATCCTGGCATGATTAAGCTTTCAGGTGTTTCTGGCAATGCGATACCATTCAACATCATTTGTAAAAGATCGTTATATTCTTTTGCATCACCAACAAGTACTGCGCCCAGTAATTTGGTTTTATCTGCATCTACGACGATTTTCTTATAAACCAATGCATCTTCATCAGCATAGAAATAGCTAAGCGAATTCGGTGTCATGCCATGAGCATCACCAACCGATGCCACATCTACACCCATCAATTTCAACTTAGTGCTCATATCAGCACCAGCGAAACAATGTGTTTCTTCAGCTAAGATATGCTTGGCTGCAATACGCGCCATATCATAGCCCGGCGCAACGAGACCATAGATTTTATTGTCCCAAAGCGCACATTCACCAATTGCGTAAATATTTTCATCAGAGGTTTGGCAGTAATCATTGATCTTGATACCACCACGTTCCCCAAGTGCTAAACCGCTTGAACGTGCTAACTCATCACGTGGGCGAATACCTGCTGAGAATAGAATAATGTCTGTTTCAAGCTCGCTACCATCCGCAAACTTCATCACATGCGTTGCGCTTTCTCCCGCTTCAATAGATGAAGTAGCTTTTTGAGTATGAACTTTTACACCAAGGTTCTCGATTTTACGGCGTAAAACTTTACCACCTAAGTCATCAATTTGAACCGCCATTAAGCGTGGTGCAAATTCAACAACGTGCGTTTCTAGGTTTAAATCACGTAAAGCTTTTGCAGCCTCTAAACCTAATAAACCACCACCAATCACCACACCCGACTTTGAATTTAAGCTTGCAGCGCGAATCGCATCTAAATCTTCAATGGTTCGATAAACAAAACAGTTGTCACGATCATTGCCTGAAATTGGTGGAACAAAAGCATAAGAACCTGTTGCGAGTACAAGTTTGTCGTAACTAATCACATCACCAAAACTTGTTGTCACTGTTTTTTCGACAGCATCGATTGCAATTGCTTTGGTATTCAAGCGTAAGTCAATACCATGCGCATCTGCGAAATCAAAACGTGCAAGTGATAAGTCTTTTGCTGATTTTCCTGAAAAATATTCAGTTAAATGTACACGATCATATGCAATGCGTGGTTCTTCAGCAAGAATCGTAATTTCTAATTCATCATCAGCTTTCTCTAAGATGGCTTCGATGAATTTATGACCCACCATACCGTGACCAATCATCACTAATTTCATTGTGTTTCTCCTAAAATCTAATCTGAGATTAAGCTGCGCTGTTTTGTTCTGAGCCGCTTTCTAAAATTGCTTGTTCAAATAAGCGTTGTTCTTTTTCTTTATGCTCTACTGAAAATCGGATGAGCATTACTGAGCTTGCTGCGATGACAACTAAACCACCTAAAACCATTAAGCAAGTTTGGATATCAACCATGCCTTTCAGTAAGAATCCCGCTGCGACTGCACCTACATTTCCACCTGCACCAATAATTCCTGCAACACCACCAAGTGCTTCTCGATCGATAAAAGGAACCAATGCGTAGGTTGCACCACACGCCATATGCGTAAAGAGAGCGAATATCGTCATACTTAAAATCGCAAATACTGCACTGTTCATATGAGAGAACAGCATCAGGAATAAGCCTTCGCCCAAGATCAAGATGAATAGGATTCTTGTTCGGCCATCTAAGCCTTTTTTGATTGCAATTTTATCTGAAACGATACCGCCAAAGGCACGAGCGAACAGTGCTAATAATCCAAAAACACCTGCCGTCATACCTGCTTCTTTTAAACCAAAATTGAAATGTTCGACGTAGTACATCGCAATGATGTTATGCATGAAGATTTCGATACCAAAACATGCAGCGTAAGAGCAGAATAGAATCCAAACACGATAGTTACGTGCTGCATGCATTAAAATTGCAATACCGCCTTTTTTATCACTCCCCGCAGCAAAACCTTGTGCACGCAGTTCTTTAAAATCACCTTGCGGACAATCTTGTGTGAATTTCCAATAAAGAAGACCAACAATCACCATCATCACACCAGGTACAATCAGTGCAATTCTCCATCCCATTGCTTGCTCTATACCAAACATCACCAATGCAGATAGAAGTAGTGGCATAAGGGCTTGCGTTGCTCCACCTCCTGCATTTCCCCAACCTGCTGAGGTCGCATTTGCTGTACCTACAACGTTAGGAGCAAACATAATGCTAGTGTGATATTGAGTAATTACAAAACTTGCACCTATTGCGCCAATCAGTAATCGAAAGAAAAGGAACGATTCATAGCTATTTGCTGATGCAACACCAAATACAGGAATACTTCCTAATAACAACAAAGTTGTATACGTCTTACGTGGACCGTATTTGTCGCACAATGGCCCTACAATCAATCGAACCAGAATCGTGATGGCAACTGCGGCAATATTAATATTTGCGATTTGATCTTTGGTTAAATGAAACTCACCTGCAATGACAGGCATCAATGGTGCGCAGGCAAACCAAGCAAAGAAGCAAACAAAGAAAGCAAGCCAACTCATGTGGAATGCTCGCATCGCTGGCGCTGAGAAGTTAAATAACTTAATTGATGTGGCTTTTTTCGCCGATAAATCTAAAGACATTGCCATCTCCTATACTGAACGTATACTGCTTTGTTGACACATACCGCTGTGTAAACAAACCGATCAGATCGGACATCGTTGGCCGTCTTACAATTTTTAAAAAGTCTTCATTGACTCCATAAAGACAATGCAAGTGTTATGCCAATTAATAAAATAAAAATTAAAAAAATAATACTAACCATTGTTTAATAATGATTTTTTATAAAATAAATAGCGTTTTAAATATCTTTTAAATAATTGAATAAATCCCGAATACATCAATGAACTGTTTTAAAGCACAATTAAAGATGCTTCAAAATAATTCCTTTTATGCACCAACAATGAACATTAATTATTTTTAATAAAGATCACATCCATTTTTTATTTGTTTCCCTTCGCTGCAACGATACAATAAAGCGCACAAAATAGAGGCTAAAGTAATGCCTGCACTGAATAGATCATTCCTCATGGCATTAATTTTGCTTCAAAAAAATACTTAAAGCGCATTATGCTAAATGTGCATTGACTTATAATTTGACTTTATATTTATGCCGAAACTCAAAATCGCACTCATAGATGATGATCAGGCCCGAGCTGAATACATTAAAACATGTTTAATTCAACATGACTTTGATGTCGTTGCTAGTTTGACTTTAGATCACCTCAATGTTTTTAAATTAGAACATCTTCAAGCAGATGTTATTTTGCTTGATATGGATCACCCTCATCGTGATGTAATTGAGAGTTGCGTAAGCAATTTTGACTTACCAACGGTATTATTTACCAAGAACACTGACCGAGATATGATTAAACAGGCGATTGATGCAGGGATTACCGCCTATATCGTTGATGGTATCGATCCAAGCCGATTACACACCATTTTAGATATTTCGATTCAACAATATAAAAAACATAAAAAGTTGGAAGGTGATCTCAAAGATGCAAAGACCAAACTAGCAGATCGTAAAGATGTTGAGAAAGCTAAAGTCCTACTGATGCAATTACACGGATTAACCGAAGACAAAGCATTCCAACTCCTTAGAAAAAATGCCATGAGCCATCGTATGACCATTGGTGAAATGTCACGACGCTTGCTCGATGCACAACAGCTTTTGAACAACCAATTAAAGGATGAATAAATGAGCAGTTTAGAAAAAAGTGAATTGCAACTTGGCTACATCCCTTTGCTCGATTGTATTGCCTTATTATGGGCAAAACAGCGTGGTTTGTTTGAAGCAGTAGGTCTAAACGTTACTTTAACCAAAGAAGCTTCTTGGGCAAGCCTACGTGATCGATTGGCTTTTGGTCTTTTAGATGCTGCACATTGTTTGTCTGCTATGTTACCTGCAGCCGCAATAGGTGCTGATCAAATTGGTATTCCATTACAAACGCCGCTCGTTCTCAGTGAAAATCGAGCTTTTATAAGTTTAAGTCAAAAACTTTGTTATCAGTTAGATATAAAGAAATATGAAGCTGTAGAGCTATCAGCTAAAAAATTAGTAGAACACATGAAAAAAAATCATGTGGTCTCTTTAGGACATGTTTTCCAGCATTCCATCCATCATTATTGCTTAAGAGAATGGTTAGCATTAGCAGATTCTGAACTGGCACATTCAATACAAGTCAAAACCTTACCACCTCCATATATGGTAGAAGCGTTAAATAACCATTTAATTGATGGTTTTTGTGTTGGCGAGCCATGGAATACTCAGGCAGAATTGGCAGGATTAGGGCAAATTGTCGGCTCGAGCCAAGACATCATTCCAAATGTTGCAGATAAAGTTCTAGCTGTAACGCAAGAGTGGGCTCAACAGCATCCAAATACACTAATTGCCTTAACTCGCGCAATCTTGCAAGCTCAACAAGAGTTACGTGTGTTAGAAGATTTTGAACCTGTTTGGCAACTTTTAATTGATTTTGATGTCATCCAATTTGAATGTTCGCCAAGCATTCATGTCGAAAAATACTATACAATCCAAGATATAATTCGGAACTTCGTTAAAAGTAGCGCTATACCTAAAAGTACAGATTTTGAATGGTTGTTTCAGCAAATGCAAAAATGGAACAATTTGCCTGTAGGTTCTATAGATTACAAAAATAAAGCACAAAGTTTTCTACTATTAGATACTTATTTAGCAGCATCAAAATAAGAGAACTCGTGATAAAAAAAAGCTGTCTTGTGAAAAGACAGCTTTGAAAAGACCCATAAGAGATTCTGCCAATCGAGAGCTATCTCTTATGTAATAGCTATACTATCTATATTCAATTTATCTTTTTCGGACATTTTCATGTCATTAGCAGCCATACAAAACTTCACAATTCATCTTTTTTGCCAATAAGCCACTTTCGTCGATTTAATCAACCCCTCCCCACGAGCTTGAATCCAATGTCAAATTGAAGCTAATGCTTATTATCAATCTAAACTGGCATATTTTTTATGAATCAGCAGCATTACGCTTCATCCACTGCTTTCTTTAGAAGTATATTTATACTAATTTTAAAAAATCTATTAGAATAAAAACACATATTTTTCATAAACTTAGAATAAAAAAATATTCATGGCTTGACATAAACACATGAGCTAATGGGAACTCAATATAAGTTTCAAAAAAGCAAATCAATGAATTACATGACTTTCGAGTTACACAAATTACATGAACGAAATAAGGTAATTCAGTTTAAAATAGTGAAAAATAAATAAGCCTGAAATTTGTCATATTTTAACATTGCCATTTCCTTGCAAAGTTTTCATTATATGCACCATGCTTGGTACGCAACTTTCTTCATCCATTAAAAGAAATTATAAGAAAAAATGCAGAATTTTGTGCCATAATAAGCAAACTTTGCAGACATCTTGCAAAAAACATTTGCAGATTTAGAACTGGAGCAGGCTGAATGAGCTCAACCATTTTGGTAATTCACGGACCGAATTTGAACTTGCTAGGAAAACGCGAACCAGAGGTTTATGGTTATCTCACCTTAGATGATATTAACCAGCAACTCACCACTCAAGCTCAACAAGCATCATTTACACTAGATACATTTCAAAGCAACTGGGAAGGTGCGATTGTCGATCGCATTCATCAAGCACAAACTGAAGGGGTTAAATTTATCATTATTAATCCTGCAGCTTTGACTCATACATCAGTTGCTCTACGCGATGCCCTTCTTGGCGTTGCGATTCCATTTATTGAGGTTCATTTGTCAAATGTTCACGCCCGTGAATCATTCCGTCATCACTCATATTTATCAGACAAAGCCATTGGTGTTATTTGTGGCTTAGGTGCGAAGGGTTACTCCTTTGCTCTCGATTTTGCAATCGAAAAAATTCAATCTTCTAACTAATTCATACATTTCAGGAATGCTCACTCATGGATATCCGTAAAATCAAGAAACTCATCGATTTGATGATTGAATCTGACTTACAAGCGATTGAAGTTAAGGAAGGTGATCAATCCATCTCATTAACTCGCCCTACTCCAGTTTACGCAGCGGCACCTTTGGCAGCAGCACCTAGTGCTTCTGCTCCTGCGGCTCCAGCAGCAAAAACACCTCGTGGCGCTGTAGAAACGTCACCGATGGTTGGTGTGTTCTATTCTGCGCCAAGCCCAGGCGAAGGCCCATTCGTAAATGTAGGTCAAACAGTTTCTGCAGGTGAAACACTTGGTATCATCGAAGCGATGAAAATCATGAACCCAATTGAGGCAACTAAAAGCGGCGTGATTGAAGAAATCTTGGTAAAAAATGGTGAAGTGATCCAATTTGGTCAACCACTTTTCCGTTACCGCGCCTAATTAATTTGGGGATTCTAATGTTGCAAAAAGTATTAATTGCAAATCGCGGTGAAATCGCTTTACGAATTACGCGAGCTTGTAAAACGCTTGGCATTAAAACAGTTGGTATTTATTCTGATGCTGACAAAGACTTAATGCATTTACGCTTCGTTGATGAAGCTGTTTGTATTGGGCCGGGTACCACAAGTGAAAGTTATTTAAATATTCCTGCAATTATTACTGCTGCAGAAATTACAGGTGCGGATGCAATCCATCCCGGATATGGCTTTTTGTCTGAAAATGCTGAATTTGCTGAAATTGTAGAAAGCTCAGGTTTTATTTTTATTGGTCCTCGCCCTGAACACATTCGTCTTATGGGTAACAAGGTATCCGCGATTATTGCCATGAAAAAGGCTGGCGTACCTACCGTGCCTGGATGTGACCATGCTGTAACGATTAACAATGCACTTGCTGAAGCAAAAGAAATTGGCTTCCCGTTGATCGTCAAAGCAGCATCAGGCGGCGGTGGTCGTGGTATGCGTATTGTTGAACGTGTCGATACATTGCTTGAATCAGTTCAAGCTGCACAACGTGATGCTGAGATGTGGTTTGGTGATGATACTGTATACATGGAGCGCTTCTTACAGAAACCTCGCCATGTAGAAGTCCAAGTGCTAGGTGATGGTAACGGACATGCAATCCACCTATATGACCGTGACTGTTCTTTACAACGTCGCCATCAAAAGGTTTTAGAAGAAGCACCTGCTCCAAATCTACCAGATCAAGCACGTGCTGATATTTTAGAAGCATGTGTCAATGCTTGTAAATTGATGCAATACCGTGGTGCTGGAACTTTTGAGTTTTTATTTGAAGAAGGAGAATTCTTCTTCATCGAAATGAATACTCGCGTTCAAGTTGAGCATCCTGTAACTGAAATGGTAACTGGCATTGATATTATTGAACAACAACTGCGGATTGCGGCTGGTTTAGGTTTAAATATTGAACAGCATGAAGTCGAAGTAAAAGGCCATGCGATTGAATGCCGTATCAATGCTGAGGATCCGACGACCTTCTTACCTTCTCCTGGTAAAATAGAAAACTTCTATGCACCCGGCGGCGCAGGTATACGTTTAGATTCTCATATTTATCAAGGCTATAGTATTCCGCCGTATTATGATTCGATGATTGCAAAACTGATTGCTCATGGTAAAGATCGTAAAACATCTTTAGCTCGTATGCGTCAAGCTTTAGATGAAATGATTTTGACTGGAATCAAAACCAACATTCCATTGCACAAAGATCTTATCTTGCAGGACAAAAACTTCTGTGAACAAGCTATGGATATTCATTATCTAGAAAAACATTTGCTAAAACAGCTTGAACCGAAAGCTGAAAAAGCATAAATAAAAAAGCCTCTAAGTTAAGAGGCTTTTTTGTTATTCAATCTTTCTAAGGCAGGACACGGCGTAATGTTGCAAAACATTTTTCGCCTTTTTCATTGGCGCAAAAATTAATGGTGTGATCATTTTCCCATTTCACAAAATATTGCGAAACCTCACCAGTTTGGTCTAGTGTTTGACCAGAGCAATCCATCTGATTATTGTCATACTTAATCTGTAGAACTAATGCTGGTAAACGTTCTTTATGATCTTCTGAAGGTTGATAATCATATAAACCATAAGACCACTCTTGGTTACTCTTAATCACGACTTCATTCATTCCACGAAAATTATAGTATTCGACACACTTCTTATTATTAGGAATTTCCATTCCCCATAGCCCCATGATTTCAGGACGAGTTATCACCCGAATCGCATTTGCTTTAGCCAATTGTTGTGCTGTTACTGCTTTTTCATTTACGACCGTGTCTGCCATAGTCCATGTTGAGCAAGCCCATAATAATCCAATAATATAAATATTTTTCATAGATTTAATTAAGTCGTAATCTAAACGGTGCAAGGCTTTAAATTAGCATATTTTTTGAGAAAAACATGCATTCATAACCATATAAACACAATATTTTTAGCTTGAACTTTATTTGATTGTTATGGCATTTTTTCAGGTATGCTAGTTCTAGATTTACAGTTATTTTATTTACATTATAAAGATTTAGCTTTAAGGATAAAAGCCATGAAATTTTCTGAATACGTGCAATATGATGGTTTAGGATTAGCAGAACTGGTCAAAAGCAAACAAGTTCATCCTTCAGAATTATTAAAAATTGCATTAGAACGAACAGATCAAGTCAATCCAAAGCTAAATGCCATTATTATTCCAATGTATGAACAAGCGAAGCAGCGCGCACAGCAAGAATTCTCTGGATTATTTGCAGGTGTTCCATTTCTAGTCAAAGATCTATTTCAAGAATATCAAGGCATTCCAACGTCTTATGGTAGCCAAGCGCTAAAAAAAATTAATTATACACCTGATTTTAATGCTGAAATCGTAAACCGCTGGGAACAAACAGGGATTATCACTTTTGGTCGGACGAACACGCCTGAATTTGGTATCAAAGGAATTACTGAACCCGATGCTTGGGGGGCTTGCCACAATCCGTGGAATTTAAAACACAATAGTGGTGGTTCTTCTGGTGGATCAGGCTCTGCAGTTGCAGGTGGAATCGTCCCAGTTGCAGGCGCAGGTGACGGTGGCGGATCAATTCGTATCCCCGCTTCTTATTGTGGTTTATTTGGATTAAAGCCGAGTCGTGGTCGTACACCTTGGGGTCCACAATACAGTGAAGCAATGCATGGTGCTGCCATGCAACATGTTCTCTGCAAAACAGTTCGCGATAGTGCTGCCATGCTCGATGCAGTTCAAGGTCCAGAACAAACTTCACTTTTTAGAATAGAAGCACCTGAAAAGAAATATTTAGATATCATTCAACAGGCTCCAAGAAAACTCAAAGTTGCTTTTAATACTCAATCACCGATTGGAACAAAAGTTTCTAAAGACGCGATTCAAGCTGTTCAACAAACCGCTAAGTTACTGGAGTCTTTAGGGCATATTGTTGTAGAAGATCGCCCAAAAATAGATGGTTTGGCATTAGGAAAAGACTTTGTAACGACTTGGTTTAGTCAGTTCTCATATATGCAGGCACAAATTAAACAAATGGCAGGTGCAACTGATCATGATTTCGAACTAGATTCTATTGCCCTCGCTGCTTTTGGGGCCAAGACAACCGCAACAGAATATATTCATACGCTTAATAATTGGGGGCTTTATAGCACTCAAATGAACATTTTCTTTGAAAAATATGACCTTTATTTAACCCCAACAACAGCATCAGTCGCACCAAAAAATGGGGAAGTTGCGACACCTAATTGGCAAAAACCAATCTTGAAAGGACTGTTAAAAGTAGGAAAAGCGCACTATCTTGCACAAGGTAAATTAGTTGAAAAAATGGTACAGGATAATTTAAGTTGGGTACCTTTTACGCAGTTAGCAAATGTTACAGGTCTACCTGCCATGTCAGTCCCATTATATTGGAACAAAAATGGCTTACCTTTAGGTAGCCAGTTCATTGCACCTTTTGGACGTGAAGATCGTTTATTGCAACTTGCAGCACAATTAGAACAGACACAACCATGGATGTCTCAATATCAGAGTATTCAACTCTAATCTAAGTTTTAGCTGCCGTTTCCAATTGATTCGGCAGCCAAAATACTAAAAACAAACCGACGAGTACGATACCACTTGCATATAAGAAAATTGTTGCGCCTGAAAATACTTGCCAATAATGCCCAGCTAATAGACTTCCAGATGCGACCCCTAACCCCCACATTGTGCTGTAAAGTGCTTGTCCCCGCCCTTGTTGCTCAGCTGAAAAATTTTGAAAAATCACTTTCATTGCAATTAAGTGAAATAATCCAAAACTAAAGGCATGTAAACATTGAGCAAATAACTGACCCCAAAAATGTGTGTTTAATATACTAACCAAAAACCAGCGTAAACTGGTCAGAATCAAGCATACTGCAACTAGTGTCCGCCAAGAGAAACGAGTAAAGAAAACTTTTTGCGCTATGGCAAACATCATAATCTCTGCAATTACGCCTGTTGCCCACAGCGTTCCAATTTGTGTCGTGCTAAATCCTATCTCTTTTAAAAAATTACTATAAAAACTATAAAATGGCGCTTGTGAAAATAATAAGACAAATTCAATTGCAAAAAATGCAGCCACAGTAGGTCGTTTTAAAATAGGTAATATAGATTCTAGTTTTTTTTGCGAGCTAGGCGCATGTTCAGGTTCTTTAATAGTAAATGACCACAAAAAAGCTAAAAAAGAAACCGCTAGAAGTAAAATGGGTAACATTGAAATTTGAATAATTTCTAATAAGGCTCCGATAATGAATACACCCAATATGAAACCAACAGATCCCCATTTTCTAACTTTTCCATAAAGCTCAGCGCGTTTATCCCCCAACCAGAATAAAGTAACGCCTTCAAATTGCGCCAGAATTGCATTTTGAAAGAAACTAAAGATTAGCATGAGTAGTGCAACAGATTGAAAGCTATTTGGAATAACAAAAATCGCAAACCAGATACAGGCTTCCATCCATGTTGCAATACGCACAAGCAACATTCGTTTGCCTGACTTATCAGCAATCCAGCCCCAAATCAGCGGTGCAAAAAAACGAGTAATAATCGCAATTGAAGACAAAATACCAATTTCTTGATAATTGAAACCTTGATCTTGTAGATACAGGTTCCAATAAGGCATGAATGTGCCCACTATGGAATAGTAGAACAGGTAGAAACCACCTAATCGGGTTTGGATGCTTAAAGTTTGAAACAATTCACGCGCCTTTTACATGGATCAACAACTATCATTCACAACAAGATGTATTGCCTTGCGATAAACATAAATTTTAGCGGATTTAGATATTTAATTCGTCCTTTTATTTATGATGAATATCCACCTCAGTTACTTTCATTTTTCATTCAACAATAATAAAAGGGCTGAAATATTCAGCCCCTTTATTAATTTAGATTTAGTTTAGCCGTTATATGTCTGTATGAAGAACCACACTTGGTTGAGCATTTCTTAACTTTCGCTGTTTAAGAAAATACGCAAACATTAGGCAAAGAATCCATGCTGGAATCATCATGACGGCAATACGCATATCTGGCGTTAAAGACATCACCACCAAAATGCCAAGCATAAAAATGATACATAGATAATTGCTGAATGGGTAAGCGATACTTGGGAACTTACTTGTTACCCCTTGTGCTTGCATAGTCTTACGAAACTTTAGATGTGTCCAAGAAATAACAACCCAGTTAATCACAATCGCTGCAACAACGAGCATCATCAACAAGCCGAAAGCTTTTTCTGGGAAAGCATAATTTAGTAAAACACACAATACTGTTACAAATGCAGAAATCAGAACAGCATTTGTAGGAATACCATTTTTATTAATTTTCTTCAGGAACTGAGGTGCATTACCCTGTTGCGCCAAGCCCAATAACATACGGCTGCTACAATAGCTTGTTCCGTTATAAACTGAAACTGCCGCCGTTAAAATTACAAAGTTCAACATGGTCGCAACACCTTGGCTGTCTAGTGATGCAAACACCATCACAAATGGACTACCACCATTTGCCATTTGATTCCAAGGAAACAAAGCAAATAAGATAAAAAGTGTCGCAATATAGAAAATTAAAATACGATAAATAATTTGGTTAACCGCTTTAGGTAAGGTTTCATCTGGATCACGCGCTTCCGCAGCCGTAATTCCAAATAATTCAATTCCACCGAATGCGAAGATAATTACAGCCATAGCCATAACTAAACCTTTTATGCCATATGGAAAGAAACCACCTAATGCCCAAAGGTTACTGATACTAGCTTGCGGGCCAGCAGTGCCAGTAGCAAGTAAATAAGAACCAAAAGCAATCATTGCTAAAATCGCCAAAATTTTGATGATTGAGAACCAAAACTCCATTTCACCAAACAATTTTACATGCAATAAATTGATACCGTTGATTAATAGGAAAAAGGCTAATGCTGAAGCCCATGTCGGAATTTCAGGCCACCAATATTGGATATATAGACCAATTGCACTCAGCTCCGCCATACAAACTAAAATATTTAGTACCCAATAGTTCCAACCTGACATAAAGCCAGCGAATGGACCCCAGTACTTATAAGCAAAGTGACTGAAAGAACCACTCACAGGCTCTTGTACAACCATTTCACCTAACTGTCGCATCATTAGAAAAGCGATAAACCCAGCGATTGCATACCCCAGGATGACTGATGGTCCTGCAAGCTTGATTGATTGAGAAATACCGAGAAACAATCCAGTACCAATTGCACCACCTAGTGCAATAAGTTGGATATGCCGATTGCTTAAACCGTGTTTCAGGTTTCCTTGCTGTTGGTTTGACATATGATTATTCTCATCCTTGTCGCGTAATTTTATTATTCAAAATTACGTATATCATAAATTAATCAGAAATGCCTAGTATTGATTGAAAAATAATTAAGTTACTTTTCTCGTAACTGCGCATATAAGCAGAAATTTCAATAAATAACAATAATTATGAATTATGTAATTAAATTATGTATTGCGTAATTAATTTAATTGCGTATTATAGAATAAATAAGACACCACCTTTCTTGCTTAATCGAAGTAAATAAGCGATATGAAGTGAAAATATTTTATTAAATTTCATATTATTAGGCTCAGAAAGATAAACAATCCAAATAGTTTTTGACAAAATTTGAGACAAGGAAAGCAAATTATGACGCAACTTTTAACATCTTTTCTTGAAATAGATCCCCATTCAGATTTCACAATACATAATTTACCTTATGGTATTTTCAGTGAAGTGCCTACTGGTCATAAGCGCGTTGGTGTCGCAATTGGTGAATGGGTACTTGACCTAGCCTTATTAGAGTCGGAAGGCTTATTAAATATTGATGGAAATATAAATTGTTTTAATCAACCTACACTCAATAAATTTATTGAGTCAGGTAAACATAATTGGAAAAACGTGCGCAAAATGCTGCAAAGTTTACTTTCAATTGATAATCCAATACTTCGCGATAATCATGATTTGATTTCTCAAGCTTTATTGAAAAGAGATAGCATTACTCTACATTTACCAATTCATATTCCTGGCTATACCGATTTCTACTCATCAAAAGAACATGCCACTAACGTTGGTACGATGTTTAGAGATCCTAAAAATGCTTTACTTCCGAACTGGAGTGAACTTCCAGTTGGCTACAATGGTCGTGCAAGTTCAGTCGTGGTCAGTGGCACAAATATCGTTCGCCCATCTGGTCAGATCAAACTACCAAATGTTGACCGTCCTATTTTCTCTGCTACCCGTAAACTAGACTTTGAGTTAGAAACTGCGTTCGTAGTTGGTAAATCGACTGAACTAGGACAGCCTATTTCTATCGATAATGCATGGGATCATATTTTTGGTATGGTGCTATTGAACGATTGGTCTGCACGCGATATTCAACAATGGGAATATGTTCCTTTAGGACCATTTAATGCAAAAACCTTTGCAAGCGCCATTTCTCCGTGGGTTGTTACCATGGAAGCTCTTGAACCATTTAAAGTAAAAGGTCCAGAGCAAGATCCAAAACCACTGGATTATTTACAAGAAAATATTGCTAATAGCTATGACATTCATCTTAGCGTTGAGGTGCAAAGCCCCCAATCACAATCAACGGATGTCATTTGCCAAACGAACTTTAAATATATGTATTGGTCGATGGCACAACAACTCACTCATCACACCATTGCGGGCTGTAATGTCCAAGTTGGTGATCTCATGGGCTCGGGTACGATTTCTGGTTCAAAAAATGACTCTTATGGAAGTTTGTTAGAATTAACTTGGAATACGACCAAACCTATTACCCTATCTAATGGGGAAAAACGCGGTTTCTTAGAAGATGGAGATCGCGTCATCATGAAAGGTTATTGTGAAAAAGATGGTATTCGTATCGGATTCGGTCAAGTCGAAAATACCATTCTTGCAGCGCATACATTTAACTTCGATAAAAAAGAGGTTGATCAGTATGAAACTGTATAGTTATTTTCGTAGCTCTGCTGCCTATCGTATCCGTATTGCACTTAACCTAAAAGAACTTAGCTACGAAACGGAAAGTATTCATTTAGTTAAAAATGAACAACAAATGGATCGCTATAAAAATTTAAATCCTAGTCAATTGGTGCCCACGCTCATTGATGAAAATCACGTTTTCTTACAATCAATGAGTATTTTAGAGTATTTGGAAGAACAATATCCAACCAAAGCCCTATTACCTAAAAGTCTTGTTGAGCGTGCCAAAGTTCGTGCTTTTTCACAAGCAATTGCTTGTGATATTCATCCTTTAAATAATTTAAGGGTATTGAAATATCTCAATCATGAACTTGCTATCACTGATCAGCAAAAAAATGATTGGTACACACATTGGGTAATCGAAGGCTTTAAAAGTCTAGAGCATCAACTTCAGCACTCAAATGGACAAGTCTGTTTTGGAACTGAACCAACGTTTGCAGACTGTTGTTTAATCCCCCAAGTCTATAACGCGAAACGTTTCAAAATTGATTTAAGTGCTTTTCCAAAAATTGAAAGTATTTATCTGCATTGTCTAACTCTCCCAGCATTTCTACATGCCTCACCAGAACAACAACCAGATTGGGAATAATGAAAAGGAGTTTGATATGAGTTTTGCAATTAAAAAAATTCACCACGTTGCCTATCGCTGTAAAGATGCCAAAGAAACAGTGGAATGGTATAAAAAAATGCTGAATATGGATTTTATCCTAGCATTTGCTGAAGACCATGTTCCCTCAACTAAAGCTTTTGACCCCTATATGCATTTGTTCTTGGATGCAGGGCAAGGAAATGTATTGGCTTTTTTTGAACTTCCAACACAGCCTGAAATGGGACGTGATGAAAATACACCTCAATGGGTACAACATATTGCCTTCGAAGTTGAAAATCAAGCAGCGCTATTAGAAGCAAAAGCACATTTAGAGCAACACGGTGTAAAAGTCTTAGGTGTAACTAATCACGGTATTTTCCATTCTATTTATTTCTTTGATCCTAATGGACATCGCCTAGAGCTCACTTATAACGATAGTCATGCTGATGCCAAAATTGCTCGTATCACTGAAGAGATGAAACTTGAAATGTTAGATGAATGGAGCCGTACCAAACGAGCACCTCAACACACACATTTCTTGCATGAAGAAGAATTAGGAGCATAGACATGGTCAACAAAGTCTCTGTAAATGCCGAAACAGCACTTCAAGGTATCGTCAAAGATGGTCAAACCATTGCTGTTGGTGGTTTTGGATTATGTGGTATCCCAGAAGCGTTGATTCAAGCTTTAAAACAAAGTGGTGTAAAACAACTTACCTGTATTAGCAATAACGCTGGCGTAGATGACTATGGGCTTGGTTTATTGCTACAAACCAAACAGATTAAAAAAATGATTTCATCTTATGTCGGTGAAAATAAAGAATTCGAACGTCAATTTTTAAACGGCGAATTAGAAGTTGAACTAACACCCCAAGGGACACTCGCCGAAAAACTTCGTGCTGGAGGTGCAGGTATTCCTGCATTCTATACAGCGACTGGTGTCGGAACAAGCATCGCTGAAGGTAAAGAGGTTCGAGAGTTTAAAGGTAAGTCTTATTTACTCGAATCCTCATTAACCGCTGATGTTGCTTTAATCAAAGCTTATAAAGCAGATAAAGCAGGAAATTTAGTTTTCAGAAAAACTGCGCGTAATTTTAATCCTGAATGTGCAATGGCGGGTCGCTATACCATCGTTGAGGTCGAGCAAATCGTTGAGCTGGGCGAAATCGATCCAGATGATATTCACTTAGCAGGTATCTATGTGAATGCAGTCGTTTTGAATGCTAATCCAGAGAAACGTATTGAACAACGTACATTAAAAGTTGCTGTATAAGGAGTGAGTCATGGCATGGACTAAACAACAAATGGCACAACGTGCAGCTCAAGAATTACAAGATGGCTTTTATGTAAATTTGGGTATTGGCTTACCAACCTTAGTAGCAAACTATATTCCTCCTGGTATAGATGTTTGGTTACAGTCTGAAAATGGGTTATTGGGTATTGATGAATTTCCGACTGAAGAACATGTCGATGCAGATCTAATCAATGCTGGTAAACAAACCGTGACTGTAAAAAATGGTGGTGCATTCTTTTCAAGTTCTGAATCATTTGCGATGATTCGTGGTGGACGTGTTAACTTGGCCATTTTAGGTGCAATGGAAGTATCAGAACAAGGCGATCTTGCCAACTGGATGATTCCAGGAAAGAAAGTTAAAGGCATGGGTGGTGCAATGGATTTAGTTGCTGGAGTACAGAAAGTTGTCGTCTTGATGGAGCACTCCACCAAAGATGGTCAACCCAAAATCCTAAAGAACTGTACCTTACCTCTAACAGGTAGTCAGGTTGTGAATCGTATTATCAGTGATTTAGGTGTACTCGATATCACAGAACACGGTGTGGAACTTGTTGAGTTAGCAGAACAAGTTAGCTTTGATGAAATACAAGCAGCAACTGGTATTGAAATCAGAAATACACTTGCAGCATAAGTTTCTATCGGTATTGAAGAAATATAGCTTTAATACCGATTTTTTATTGCCTAAATTTCATCGAAGTCGCATCCTTAAGTTTATTTTTAATATGATAAGGCGAAGTGTAAGAATATAAATCATCAGAATATGCTTATACAATTCACCTATTTAAGTCATTTAAAAAGATGATTTTTATTTTATCCATTACTCAGGCATTATGTGCTGAGTTGATATTGTAAAAATGATCCATAGAACACCACTAAAGAGAATCTAGATTAAGGGCTATTGAATGATTGAAGAAAAGTTATCTGGTGGGGTTCAATCTCTTGAGGTAGGTTTAACCGTACTCAATGCACTTTTAGAACACAATAAACCAATTATTTTGAAAGATCTGTCTCATAAGCTAGATATGCATCCTGCCAAAGTACATCGTTATTTGGTTAGCCTAATTCGTATGAATTACGCCAAACAGTTAGATGATGGGCAATATACTTTAGGAGATCAAGCTTGGCGTTTAGGTCTGAGCTGTATTCAACATACAGATGTTTTACAACTGGTTCAGCATTTAATTTATGAATTACAAAGTAAGATCGGTTGTGGCATCCAGATTAGCAAATGGTCACCTCAAGGTCCTTTGGTTGTTCAGTCAATCGAATCAAACCACCCGATTTCAATTGTGACCAAAGTAGGTTCAATTATGCCTTTGGTCAACTCTGCTGCAGGTCGTGTGTTTGCCTCATATTTACCTGAAGCAGTTATTAAGCCCCTTATGCAGGCTGAATGGGATAAAGCGACTCGTAATCATTATCCGATCAAGCCGAACGATTGGAATGATTTCATCGCCTTAAAAGAGAAAACATTAGAATATGGTATGGCGATTGCCCAAGGAGATTTACTCGTTGGAATCAATGCTGTCGGTATTCCTATCTTCAATGCTCACCGCTCGGTGGAATTTTGTATTGTTGCTTTAGATAGTGAAATGTTTTTACCTGTACATCAAGACAGTGAAAAACTCGAATTGTTTAAACGCGAAGTCGATGCAATCAATCAATTTATTCAAACACGATAAATATTTTCAAACGAAAAAAGCCAAGAAATAAATTTCTTGGCTTTCTATTTTTAAAGTTTTTATTTTGCTTCTAATACACCGCGGCGGATTTGATCACGTTCAATTGATTCAAATAGCGCTTTGAAGTTCCCTTCACCAAAACCATCATCGTCCTTACGTTGAATAAACTCAAAGAACACTGGTCCAAGCATATTTTGAGAAAAAATCTGCAACAGCAACTTTTTCTGACCATCTTTGGTATTACCATCTAGTAAAATACCACGCTTTTGTAATTCTTCAGTCGGTTCACCATGTGCTGGTAAACGATCCTTCAACATTTCGTAATAAGTCTCTGGTGGTGGTGTCATAAACTCCAAACCTAACCCTTTTAATTTATCCCATGTTGAAAGCAAATCATCAGTAATAAAAGCAATATGCTGAATGCCTTCACCATTAAAATCTGCTAAGAATTCGGCAATTTGACCATTACCTTTATCTGAATCTTCATTTAATGGGATACGAATCATGCCATCAGGTGCAGTCAAAGCTTTTGAAGTCAGGCCAGTATATTCTCCTTTAATATCAAAATAACGAATTTCTTGGAAATTAAAAATCTTCTCGTAGAAATTTGCCCAATAATCCATACGCCCTTTGTAGACATTGTGAGTCAAATGGTCAATTTCGTTTAAACCAGCGCCTTTTGGATTTTTATCTACATCATCAAAGAAGACGAAGTCATTAGAATAAATATCACGGTCAACAAGGAAAATTGGCATTCCGCCAATTCCTTTAATCGCAGGAATATTGAGTTCCATCGGTCCAGCTTGTGTGTACATCGGCTCAGCACCAAGCTCAACAGCATTTTTAAATGCTTTAGCCGCATCGCGGGTTCTAAACCCCATTGCACATGCAGATGGACCGTGTTCTTTGAAGAAGAATGAAGCATAAGATTCAGGCTGATAATTCAAAATGATATTGATATTACCTTGGCGCCATAAATAAACTTTTTTAGATTTATGTTTTGCTACTTTAGAAAAACCGATTGTTTCAAAAATTTGATCTAAGCCATTTTCCGTCGAAACAAACTCAATAAAAGCAAAACCACATAGTTCTAATGGGTTATCTAAAATGTCCATCTAGTTTCCCTTATTTAGATAAATTCATCCGTTTGAATACTAAACACATGCTTATGTATAACAATCAATAGCATCTGCTTAACTTACTAGAAAAGGTAACAAGTGTTTTTATAAGTGTCTCAAAAACATCCTGATTGAAACCTTTCCTGTCCTTATCACAACCAATACATCTTTTAGAAAACCTATTCTCAGTATTGGTTTTAATCCATAAAACCATGCTACAAGAAAGATTAAATTTATGCAATACATAATTTAATTATGAATTGTGTAATTTAATGAGGTTTCAATCTCACCAAAATTAGGTGAATTTTCACTAGAATAAAATTTAAAAAACAAGCACGCCATATCAAAATCTGACATTCTTAAAAATCGAGTAAATAAATCCCGATGTGTTACAAGTCAATTAAAAATAATTATCAAATCTAACAATTCGTTACTTGTAGATTGCATAGGTTCAGGGCATGGTTTGACTACTGCTGAATTATAGGAAATTGTTGCCTATGGCTAGCCCTGCTCAAGCAATAAGACATAAATTACTTAATACTTTCTTTTCAAGACACTCGGTTTGGTTTCTTTGTATTTTTACTGCTTTAACCATTACTTGGTTTAGAACGATTTATACACCACATACCATTTATTATTTTATTTCAGATACGTTATTAAATACGCTATGGCTTGTCACCAGCTTACTAAGCCTCTTGGGTCTACATGATTTATTGCAAAAAAAGCATGCAATACTCAGAAACTATCCTATTTTAGGGCATTTCCGTTTTATCTTTGAAGATGTTCGACCTGAGATCAGACAATACTTTATAGAGTCTGATCAAGATGCATTACCCTTTTCAAGAATGCAACGTAGTCTTGTTTATCAACGTGCAAAAAATGAAAATGCAGACAAGCCATTTGGTTCAATTATCGATGTTTATGAACCAAACTATCGCTTTATCGTTCATTCAATTTCTCCATGCCCGCCTGCTGACCCAAGCACTTTTCGCGTACAGATTGGCAATAGCCAATGTAGTCAATCCTACAGTGCATCCATAATGAATATTTCTGCCATGAGTTTTGGAAGTTTAAGTGCGAATGCAATTCGTGCACTCAACAAAGGTGCTCATCTAGGAAATTTCTATCATGATACGGGTGAAGGTAGCTTGAGCCCTTATCATCTGGAAAATGGTGGTGACATCGTATGGCAAATTGCAAGTGGCTATTTTGGTTGTCGAACTGCTGATGGACTATTTGATCCAGAGAAATTTAGACAACAAGCACAAAATCCCAAAATTAAGATGATTGAGCTAAAACTCTCTCAAGGCGCGAAACCCGGACATGGCGGAATATTACCAAAGCATAAAATTACGCAGGAAATTGCAGAAATACGAGGTGTTTCTAGAGACCAAGATTGTATTTCTCCTGCGAAGCATCCAAGTTTTAATACACCTATCGAAATGATGTTCTTTATTCAAAAACTTAGAGAGCTATCTGGTGGAAAGCCCGTGGGTTTTAAACTGTGTATTGGTCAACCTTGGCAATTTATGAGTATTGTCAAAGCAATGCTTGAAACCCAAATCATCCCTGACTTTATCGTCGTTGATGGCTCTGAAGGGGGTACAGGGGCAGCACCAATTGAATTTAGTGATTATATCGGCACCCCCTTAAGAGAAGGCTTACGCTTTGTACATAACACTTTAATAGGTGCAGGCTTACGACAACAAATCAAAATTGGTGCCAGTGGAAAAATGATTAGTGCTTTTGATATTGCGAACACCTTTGCTTTAGGCGCTGATTGGGTTAATTCAGCACGAGGCTTTATGTTTGCTGTGGGATGTATTCAAGCGCAAAGTTGTCATACGAACCAATGTCCTGTTGGAGTTGCAACGCAAGATCAAGATCGTCAAAAAGCGATAGATGTTCCGACTAAAGCAGAACGTGTATTTAATTTTCATAAAAATACATTACATGCATTATCAGAAATGATTGCAGCTGCAGGCTTAAAGCATCCATCTGATATTAAAGCCCATCATCTTGCCCAGCGTATGAATGATCGTGAAATCAAAAATTATGCACAGATTCATTTTTTTCTCAAAGAAAATGAATTACTGCAAAATGATCTGAACGATGAAGAAAATTTCTACTATAGAATGTGGAAATTAGCAGATGCTAATACATTCTAATTCCAGCAATGATTAAGTTATAAAAAATCACCACTAGTAGTAGTGGTGATTTGGTTTTGCATGTAAAAATGCAGGAATCAATCCAGTCAAAGCAGCTCGAATATCTGCACGCTCATTAATCAATTGATGTGAACCCTCTTCCAACATCAACAAGGTCTGTAATCTAAATTTACGGCGAATATATTCAATGTTATAACGCCAATCTACTGTTTGATCGAGTGTACCTTGAGCAAGCCATACAGGAATACGACATGCAGGTCGATGTTCCATTTCTAACATCCATTTAGACATTGCTAAAATCCAATCCATCCCCATCATTCGAGGCTGTAATGGATCAGTTAGGCGAATAAATCTTAAAAATTCAGGGTTATGATTATTACGACGGAAATGTCGTGGTACTTGGCTCTTTATCCGACGAATAATTCCCAAACCAAGAGAGTTATGCCACCAAGCTGTTTTTGCAGGTCGAATTAATGGCGATAAGAGCAACACTCGATTAACGATCGGATCTTCTCTACGCTCAGCAAATTCAAGTAAATGATGCATCCAAATTGCACCACCAGTACTTTGCCCTATTCCTAACCATGGTTTTGGTAGTTGTTTAGCACTACGAACAACATCATAAACTGCATGCAATACTTGCTGGTAATGGTCAAAATTCTGAATACTTGCTGGTGAACCATTACTTAATCCATGACCGGGCAGATCGTATGTAATAACACTGAATCCTTGATCAAGAATTTCTTTGATGATGGGTTGATAAATACCACTATGCTCTAAGTATCCATGTAATAAGCATACAGTACCTAAAATCTTTTCGCGCTGAGGCTGAAATACTTGTACATGTAAACGAAATAATGGCATTTCAACATAGCCTTGCCAGTGTTCGCATTCAAGTAAATCTAAACCATAAAGCTTTCTATAGGCTTGTAGTGCTTTTGAAGGTTCTATTATTTTTGACAAATCAAGCGGCTCTAAAAGCTGAGGCGTTGTTTCTCTGTTAGGGATAGGTAAATCCAATTGTTTAAGTATTGTCGGATTTAAAAATGGAATATTGGACATATTATGGTATCTCTCGACAATCACTTGAGCCAAAAAGCGTATCACGAATCGTTGCTAGCAATTCATAGTTAGCGCGACGACTGTGATCATAGTTTTGTTCACTTGGTCGCCAGTCTGTCAATGTTGTTGGCATCGGTGCGATCACAGGAACAGTTTCAATTCCATTGAGTGCAAATAAACGTCTTGTTCGTGGCATATGATATTCATCTGTGATGAGAATGACTGTCGGTGCGCCACCTTTCTTTTGCAGTAATAATGAACTAAATCTGGAGTTTTCACAGGTATTCATGCTTCTATTTTCTAGAAGCTTCGCTTCTATGCCGCGTTCTTTCAGCCAAGCTTGCATATAAGGTGCTTCAACACCACTTAAAACAATAGGAAGAGGATACTGCTTTTCGACTTGCAAAGTTTTTTCCAACCGAAGACGTGTATAGTTATTTACAACAATATCTTTACCATTTGCACCAAGTGTCAAGCCACCGCCTAAAACAACAATTGCATATGGCTGAGACAATCCTTGCGACTCATTCATTCCATCCTTGTTCTTCTTCAAATCAACTAAATCTTTATTTGTCTCGTCTTTTTCATCTGGATAAACAGGTAATTCAACAGGATATGTTTCTAAAAAAGCAATATATTTTCCCATTAAAGCCTGATTATCAGGCGTATTCCATTGTAAAAAGTCCATTGGCGTACTTGCCGCTACAGCAGAACTCTCTTGTTCCTGTTCTGATTTCTCGGCCATTAATGGAATATTCGTCTGCTGATTTTCTTCTACATTTTCGCGTTCTTGCTCTTCGGTAATCAGTTGTTGTAATAATTTATAACGTGCTTGAATTAATCTTAAATCTTCAGGTTTTTCAGACTGAAATGTTTTTTCCATTAATTTGAGATAAGCTTGGCGCGCAATCCACAAATTAGACCCTGGCTCCAAAGTTTCATGCTCGCTTAACGCAGCTGTTTTTTGACTTTGTGCAGCAACTTCATTCACATCAACAGGCACAAATCGGTTTAGCCCCTTTACAACCAATTGCGAATAAAATGGCGAATATAAAAAAAGTACAAAGCAGCCTAATAGCACGAAAAATATAGTTATGATTCGTACTAAGCCAATCATCCAATGTACTTTATCCATAAAATTCCTTATACATGATGCGCTTGGATTAAGCCTTGCTCACTATACAGCACTGGTTCAGGTTCTAATTGAATATTAAACTTCTGTTTTACATCACTTTGTACAGTTTGATAGGTATTTTTAACATCAGCTAATGTCGCATCTGCATAATTCACTAACACCAATGCCTGTTTATCAAACATTCCAACCGAACCAAGTTGTTTACCTTTCCAACCTGTTTGATCAATCAACCAACCAGCTGCAACTTTAACATTGCTATGTGCTTGAGGATAATGGGGAATATTTGGAAAATGTTGAGCAATTTTGCCAAATTCAGCTTCAGTCAAAATTGGATTCTTAAAAAAGCTTCCAACATTTGGAAATTCTTTTGGATCAGGCAATTTACTTTGACGAATATGAATCACCTGATTTTGTAAATTTTCAGCGGTGAATTCCTCTCCAACAGCTTGTTTAAGATCACCATAACTCAACTTCAAATCAGCTTTTTTTAGTAATTTGAAAGTAACACTCACGATGATGTAGCGGTTTGGATAGTCTTTGAAAATACTATGGCGATAAGCAAAGTGACAGTCTGAACCTGAAATAGAATCAAACACTTTTAGTTGACGATCATAGACTTGAACAGAATCGATAAACTCGCCAACTTCGACACCATAGGCACCAATATTCTGCACAGGTGATGCACCCACTAAACCGGGAATGAGTGCGAGGTTTTGCAAACCAAACCATTGTTGTTGAGTGCTGTGCAACACAAAGTCATGCCATACTTGTCCAGCACCTACTTTAACTGTGATGGTATTATCATCTTCGGCGAGAAAATTTATCCCTTGTATATTTAAATGCAACACCAAAGCTTGAATCTGTTGGGGTAATAACACATTACTTCCACCAGATAAAATCAAAGCATTCAAATTGTGTTGCTCAGCAAAGTTTAATGCCTCGATAACATCATCAGGATGATTGATTTGAACATAATGCGAAGCAATAGCATTCAAATTTAATGTATTAAAGTTTTTAAGCTGAACTTGTGCTTGTACCTGCATATTAAATTAAATCCTATTACCCTACTTTCATTTGCTTTTTAAAAACGTTAACCCATGCTTGGCTGCTAGATTCACATTGATCAAGTACTCGATCAAATCCATCCGATCCACCGTAGTAAGGATCAGGAACAGCTTGTTGCATAAAATGAGGGTCATGCTCACTCATCAATGCGATCTTGGCTCGAATTCGATCAGCACCGAATTGATTTACCGCTTTTGATATTAATGCCTGAATATCATCAAAATTTTCATGATCCATCGCAAGAATAAGATCAAACTCAACAAAGTCTGCTAAAACAATTTGTCTTGCTCTTAATGTCGATAAATCATAACCACGTTGTATGGCATGTTTTTGACTACGTAAATCAGGCGCTTTGTTTGGATGATAATTACTGGTTCCCGCAGAATCGACCACCACATTTAAACCATGTGTCTCACAATAATGTCTGAGAATTGCTTCTGCTGTAGGAGAACGACAAATATTCCCTAAACAAACGCATAGAACCCTATATGGTGTTTCCATTAAAAAAATATTCCAAGGTTTTGTTTTTTAAAAAAATATAAATATTGCATACAAAATTCCTGCAAACTGCTTAAATGTGATCATACGTGAATTAAACATTGTGACATCAGGTATTTTGTCAAAAATTGCTTTGATTTGAAAGGAAATAGTAACGATGAATATTGACTATAGAGGATGAATAGCTATCAAACAAATAAAAAAATATACCTGATGTTGAAAAATGTTATAAATTTGTATTATATTGTTGACAATTAAAGCTTACTTAAAAGTAATAAAACTATGCCAGCTTTTTTCTCAAATTTTTTGATAATTATGGGATTTATTTTATCAGTCTCTGGAATGATATTTAGCCCTCACATCTTTTATAACCAAATCCGAAGCACTTTAGGAAGTAAGGCTTTAAGCTTTATCTCCATGATACCTGGAGTATTGATCTTATGTGTTGGGGTTTATATAAATCAATAAGCTTAGTCTCAATTCCGCTATAAATTTCACTTAACTTGATTATTTAACTTGATCAAGTTAAGCGTTTATACAACGTAAAATTTGCTAATATGCTTTAAAAATAAAATGTATTAGATAATAGAAATATATTTTAACACCTTGATTGATGATGCGAGAGTGTGCTAAATATAATAAAAATAGTTAAAACTTGTACTTTAGATTTGTAAGGTATCTAAAAATATACCTGTAAGATACAGAAACAGCTTTTGATAGACTTAAACTAAACTCAGAACAAAAGTGCTGTTTACGCCTTTACTTTTGCTTTACCATATTTAGCACGACTTTCAATCAATCTAGGTAAAGTATTATGATAATTAAAACTTTTGAAACCAAATCATAAAATAGCATCCTCTAAAGGCTTTTACTCATAAGTTAGAATTAGGGTACTTTTTTTCACTGCACATCATTCGCCCTCTAATAAAATCACATGTTTTTCCACTACCTTTTAATTGATTATATTTTTTATCTGATCTTAAAGAGTAAATGATACCTTTTTTATCCCAACATCTAGAATATGAAACTGTGCATTTAGATACAATCGGTGCAACAATGTTATCCCAAGGATTCTCCTCTTCTTCACCAGTTTGAAGTGCCTTAACATCAAAATAATTATATTGTTCTTCTTTCATAAAATTATCTTGCTTTGTTGCACCTTTTTGATTTGCACATGGCTTATCCTGATAAATGATATTTCCGCTTACGATGCACTTATAGTCTGCAGAGTTTGCAATACAAGAAATAGTTAAAGCAAAAAATAAAAATATATTTTTTTTCATTAAATTAATCCATTATATAATTTCTTCGTAACTATATTTTACATGTTAATTAGAAAATAAATATACTGCGTCCCTATGTTTTGATTGGATCAATATTTAATCAAATTCAACCACAGGAGGTTACTACTTACAAAAGAGTTGTGATGATCTATTCACTTAAACTCTAGCCAACCAGTTGTTTGCAAAAAGATCATCTAATGCAACCAAATATAGCCTTCCTTGGCTATCCAAAATTATTTAATGTCACTTTCCCGCGCAACATTTACATTATTCACAATATCGTACTGATCTAGCACATTTTGTAAAAACGATTATGATGACTATTCTATTTTTCTTTTGAAATATATGCCACTTACAATACAGCTAATGGAGTTTTTTAATATAACGTGCTCGATACTGACTTATTTTGATGCATTGGCTAAGCGAATTTAAGTTTCTCTCGTTTATTGATCGCTATAGTGAACAGTACTATTTGTTGATTTCTTTGAATCGCTTTTTTACTTAAGCTTTGCTCTGAGCAACCTTTAAAAAGTGAATCAGTGACACTAAGTATATTAACCATCATCAACCGTTATCATTTTTGAACACATCACAGCATCTTATGCTAATTTATTTGGACAGTGAAAATTATACTCACTTGATATAAAAATGATGTATTTATGATGAAAAATAAGGATGTATGTATGAACCCGTTTCAATTTCAAACTGTTCCCAACATTATCTCGGGGCTCGGTTCGATACAAGAACTTAAAAATGTGCTTACTCAACAAAATTATCAAAAAGCATTAATTGTCACTGATGCAGGGATGATACAGCATCAATTGCATCAACCCATTTTAGAAATCTTGACTCAGATTGGTCTCGAGTACCTTATTTATTCCGATATCCAAGCAGATCCACCAGAGCATATTGTATTAGAAGCTGTTGATTTTGCGACACAAGAGCAAATTGATGTGATCATCGGTTTTGGTGGTGGTAGTTCCATGGACGTGGCTAAAATCATTGCCTTGCTCGCACACCCTAAACAACCGCAAAAACTGAGTGAAATCTATGGGGTAAACCAAGCTAAAGCACCGCGTTTACCACTCATTCTTATTCCAACAACAGCTGGAACAGGTTCAGAAGTCACACCAATCTCGATTGTCACAACAGGTGCAACCACTAAAATGGGGGTGGTAGCACCAATTTTATATGCCGATGTGGCCATTTTAGATGCAACTTTTACACAAGGTCTGCCTGCTCACATCACGGCTGCAACAGGTATTGATGCAATGGTACATGCAATTGAAGCCTATACTTCAAATGTTAAAAAGAACTTCTATGCAGATATGTTAGCCCAAAATGCACTGAAATTATTAAATCATAATTTAGCTAAAGTATTGAAAAATGGTGCTGATCTAGAAGCTCGCCAAAATATGTTGGTCGGTTCAATGCTTGCTGGTCAAGCATTTGCTAATGCCCCAGTCGCGGCAGTCCATGCTCTCGCCTATCCATTGGGCGGACATTTCCATCTTTCACACGGACATACCAATGCCTTAGTTTTAGTTGAAGTGCTTAAGTTTAATGCACCTAAGGCCAAGCAGCACTATGCAGAGCTTATGCAACTGTTAGATCCACGTAGTACAGGTTGCACAGATGGTTTATGTGATCTATTTATTGATCATATGCAGAATCATTTGGACCAAAGTGGGTTAACATTGAAATTAAAAGATTTAGACATTCCTGAGGCTAAGTTACCTCAGTTAGCAAAAGATGCAATGCTACAAACCAGACTGTTGCAGAACAATCCAAGGGAAATGACAGAGCAAGATGCATTAGATATCTATCAGGCGATTTACGCATGAGCAAACCGACTTTAAAACAGCGCGAACAATTTAAGTTCTTTTTTCCAATCCAAACTCGATGGGCCGATAACGATATTTACGGCCACGTCAACAACGTGACATATTATAGTTATTTCGATACCGCAGCCAATTCATTACTGATTCAAAAAACTGGTTTTGACATTCACAACAGTGAAATTATTGGCTTAGTGGTTGACTCTGCCTGTAGTTTTTTGCAAGAACTTTCCTTTCCAGAAGTCGTTGAGGTTGGTGTTGCGATTGGCAAAATAGGGAATTCATCACTCAGATATGAGCTGGCGATCTTTAAACAAGGTCAGCAGCAAGCCGCTGCTCAAGGGCATTTTGTCCATGTATTTGTGGATCGGGTAAGCCGAAAAAGCACAGCAATTCCAGATGCAATGCGCCCTACACTCTTCGAATATTTGCTGCCGACCGTATAAATGAATAGAGGCAAAACGTTTCCGTTTTGCCTCTTACTTAGAATCGTTAAGATTTCAATTGAATATTATGTAACTCTGCATCAAAAGTTTCCACTAGACTTTTGATCGTTGGTTCCTTGCTTAATAATTCGATCGCCCGATGATAAGCTCTTTCTTTACGCTCATTCTGCATAACTAAAGGCGTATTGGAATTAACAGCACCATATTGAACGCTGAACAGCGTTTGTGGCCATTGTGTTTTTAATGCATCCTCCAAGCCATGCTGCAATTGCGACAACATACCTTCATATTCTTGAGGAATCTGGAAAATAGAAGTGCCGTTGATCTGCCCTTGCATTACACCATGTTGGGCTAATTCCTGAACAGCTGGTGAAAGCTGACTGGTTCTAAACCAGTATTCCCATTTTTCCAGATTCCACTCACCTTCTAATGTTTGCTCAGGCAACTTTAGAATGTCTTGAGGCATTAAGCTACTTGACTTTTCTTGAGTAGAAGAAACTGCGATGACCGGTGATTCGACAACTGTTTCTGCAAGCTGCCCATCAATGACTGGAACAAGTTGTTCAGGTGTCGCTGCTGGTTGATATTCAAGATGTAGATCATCTAGTTGAGCAGATCTTTCAAGATTCTGTTCAACAGGGAAAATTAAAACCTCATCCGAATCTGTAATACTCGCTTGAATTATTTTCGCTGATGCTGATGCGTCAAATCCAATCAACTGCCCATCTTCTGCATCAAACACCATTAAGCTGCTATCTGGATTTTGCGCAACAGGTTCAGGTTCAGGTTCAGGTTCAGGTTCAGGTTCAGGTTCAGGTTCAGGTTCAGGTTCAGGTTCAGGTTCAGGTTCAGGTTCAGGTTCAGGTTCAGGTTCAGGTTCAGGTTCAGGTTCAGGTTCAGGTTCAGGTTCAGGTTCAGGTTCAGGTTCAGGTTCAACGCTAACCGTTTCTTGCTGAACTGCAAACTGATTTTCTATACTTAAATCCTGTACGGGCTGATGTGCTTCAGGCGCTGTAATTTGCGTAACAGGTGTTGCAGTTACGGTAACTTCATTCAAAGTCAAAGGTCTAAACGCCAGTAAACGCAACACCGTCATTTCAAAGCCTTGCTCTTGCGTTACCGCGAGTTGCAACTCAGCTCGACCTTTACAGGCAATTTGATAATACAACTGCAAATCTTGAGCAGAAATGAGTTTCGACAATTGTAGAATCTTCTGGTTAATTTCTTCACTATATTTCAAAGCAAGATCAGGCAAGTATTGCAACAATGCCAGTTCATGCAAGGTAGAAACCAATTGATCCAAAACCAAAGACACGTCTAAAGCTTGCTGTCTAAATTGTAGAAGTAGCTGACTTACTCGTGCTTGCTGATTTTGATGAATTGCCAAGATCAAATCATAAATAATAGTTCGGTCAATCAAACCGAGCATATCTTTAACATCTTGATGATGGACTGCACCTTGACCATAGGCGATTGCTTGGTCTGTCAGAGACAATGCATCACGTAATGAACCTTGTGCAGATTCTGCAATTTGCCAAATCGCATCTTGATCGGCTTCGATATGCTCTTTATTTAAAATTGCTGTCAAATGTTCCGTGATTTCATCGACGGCCAAAGGACGTAAGGTAAATTGCAAACAGCGCGAGATGACGGTAATCGGCAGTTTTTGTGGATCTGTCGTTGCAAAGAGGAACTTCACATGCTCAGGTGGTTCTTCCAGTGTCTTGAGCAAGGCATTGAATGAATGCGTTGAAAGCATATGCACTTCATCGATCAGATAAACTTTGAAGCGACCCTGCGTTGGCGCATAAGGCACATTGTCGAGTAACTCGCGAGTATCCTCAACCTTGGTCCGAGATGCCGCATCGATTTCAATTAAATCAATAAAACGACCTTCATTTACCGCTTTACAAGTTGCACAAACTTCACACGGCGTTGAGGTCACGCCTGTCTCGCAGTTCAAACATTTGGCTAAAATACGGGCAATCGTGGTTTTACCGACACCGCGCGTTCCTGTAAACAAATAAGCATGATGCAAACGCCCACGTTCTAATGCGCTGGTTAAAGCACGAGAAACATGGTTTTGCCCAACTAACTCATTGAAATTACGAGGACGGTATTTTCTTGCCAGTACTTGATACATGTATGCTCCTTTCTGCATCTTAAGCATACTGTTTTTTTGAAAGGCTGTGAACGAGTCCATTTCTAATTGATCAAGATTAAATACTTTCTGGAGCTTTTAAACTGAATTTCTTATAGATTTACTTACAATCATCACAAGACTTGCACCGATATTCAACTCAATAGAGAATACACCATAATTTTTAAGTTGCTGGTCTCTTTGACATGTCTGAATCCTTAGCGGTACTCGGCGGTATTACCGCAGAACAATTCCTGAATGAATATTGGCAAAAAAAACCACTGTTAGTTCGCAATGCAATGCCTGAAATTATGGGTTTATTAGAACCCGAAGATGTCAAAGAACTGGCGCTAGAAGAAGATGTCAGTGCTCGCTTGATTCGTCAAAAAAATAAAAATCCAAATGAATGGCATGTAAAATCATCACCACTCACTAAAGGCGATTTCCAAAAGTTACCGAATCTTTGGACTATTCTAGTTCAAGCGGTGGACCATTATTCTTTTGATATTGCTGAGCTCTGGAAAAAATTCCCATTTATTCCTCAATGGCGCCGCGATGACATCATGGTCTCTTACGCACCTAAAGGTGGCTCTGTTGGTAAGCACTTTGATTTTTACGATGTATTCCTTGTACAAGGGCATGGTCATCGCCGTTGGCAACTCGGTCAAATGTGTGATGAATCAACAGAGTTTGTTGCAGATCAACCATTAAAAGTACTTTCTCAAATGAATGTAGATTTTGATGAAGTACTCGCACCTGGCGATCTATTATATGTACCACCTGGTCTTGCTCATTATGGCGTTGCTGAAGATGATTGTTTAACTTTCTCATTTGGCTTCCGTATGCCAAATTTAGCTGAAATGACAGATCGACTCAGTGAACAATTCGCAAAAAACTCAGTCTTAACAAATCCTCTCGCGGATATTACTCGCATAAAAACAAATGCTATTGGAGAAATAAATAATACCGAGTTTTCTTATCTCAAGACTCAATTACTTGATTATCTCACTCAAGCACCAGAATTTGATGCTGCAATCATGGCATACATGAGTGAGTCTAAATATCCCAATAGTATTCCTGAGCCAGAAGAAATTGTGGTAGATGATTTACTTGAAGTTATTAATAGCGGCTATCAACTTATTCTGGAACCCGCATCAAGATTGCTATATAGACAACAAGATCAATTATTAGACTTTTGGGCAAATGGCGAAAATATCTGTATTTCTCAATCTTTCCAAGCACAACTGAAACAAATTGCAGATGGCGCAAGCTTAGCATTTGATGAAGAATTTAATCATACGGATATTTTAGAAGATATCGTATTGTTACTGAGTCAAGCAGTTATTATGTTGCTACCACCTCATTAAGCCTGATACTTCCTCTAATTAAAGTAGAAGTAGTTTCGACTATTTCTACTTTAATGATTTGACATAAAAAATTAAAACTTTTTTATAATGATTACATTTTAAGTCTTGAAAGAGATCATATTTTTCATAGACTGACTAATAACAACTTAAAACATAAATTATATCTAAATTATTCTTTACTATAACGGAGAATCAATATGTTTAAAAAAACACTATTTTGTTCATTGATCGCATCTTCATTCGTACTTCAAACAGCACAAGCTTGTACTAGAGCAGTATATTTAGGCAATGACAATCACATCATTACAGCACGATCAATGGATTGGAAAGTAGATGTTGGAACCAACCTATGGATCATGCCGAGTGGCGTAAACCGTGATAGTAATGCAGGTCCTAAATCGCTTAAATGGAAATCGAAATATGGCAGTGTCATCGCTTCAGGCTATGATATATCAAGTACGGATGGAATGAACGAAGCTGGTCTAATGGCAAATGTGTTATGGCTAGTTGAATCAGAATATCCAAATGCAAAACAATCAAATAAGCCACAATTAAGTATTTCTGCATGGGCACAATATGTGCTTGATAACTATGCGACTGTATCGGAAGCAGTGACAGCCTTAGAAAAAGAACCATTTATACTAATTACAGACAGTGTTCCTGGTGAACAAAGGCTCGCAACACTTCATTTATCAATTTCAGACAAAACTGGTGATAGTGCAATAATTGAATACATTAATGGAAAACAAGTCATCCATCATGATAAGAAATATCAAGTTATGACCAACTCCCCTATCTTCGATCAACAACTGGCATTAAATACCTATTGGAAGCAAATTGGTGGCACTGTAATGCTACCAGGAACGAATAGAGCATCCGATAGATTTGCGCGAGCATCATTTTATATCAACGCTATACCTAAAAATGATAATTCAAAAGAAGCAATTGCCTCAGTCTTTAGTGTTATACGTAATGCATCCGTTCCTTTCGGTTTAAATACAGAGGAAGAGCCCAATATTTCTTCAACACGTTGGCGTACAGTTGCAGATCATAAACAACTACTCTACTTTTTTGAATCTGCTGTATCTCCTAATGTTTTCTGGGTGGACTTAAAGAAAATTAACTTTAAAGATGGTGTCACGCGTAAATTAGATCTCGGTAAAGACCAACAAAATACTTTTGCTGGCGATGCGACTGATCAATTTAAAATTGCAAAACCATTTGAATTTCTTGGTCCAGAGTTACATCATTAACACCTGAATAGAAATAAACTCGAGAAGTTAAATATGAAAAAAGTACTTGGTTGTCTTAGCCTATTTATCGCAATAAGTGGTTGTAGTAACCTAACAAATCCAACATTAGATTCGACAAATATAAGTCAACTTGCAACAGCAGGTTCATTAAGTTGCAAGTCAAATGAACTTTGTCCAAATGTTGTCGTGGAATGGGATAAGCAGCAAAAAGATCGCCTACAAATTGACGTGGCATTGAGTAGTACTTATGAATATTATGACATTACAGGTATGACATTCAGCGTTGATAATAAATTATTCAGTTATGAGCCTGTTGGAAAAACCCAGCAGAAGTACATCAATCGCCTCATTCCTAAACGCTCATCAAATACTTTTGTTATCCCGAGTTTATTTCTTAATGAACTGAGAAATGCAAAAAATGTCGATTTAATGATCCAAACCAATAAAGGCACAATTAAACGCCCTGTATATACACCTACTCAACAATCAACGCTTTATCAAAATTTTGTGCGTTTAATTGAGACTTTACCAAGAAGCTAATTTTTAATAAATTATATAAAAGTCAGTTATTTATCTTAAAAACTTAATAACTGACTTTTATTATTTAATTATCATAATTTTAAATAAATGTGAATTAGTTTAAATTCATATTATAGAGTTATAAATCACCTTATAATTACTGTATTTTATTTAAATTAGTTTAATTAATTCATATATTTAACTAAAAAATAACTAATAAACTGTAAATTCAAGAATCAATTAAATAAATAATGTTATTTTTTTCTATGATATTTCTTTAATACAATGTAAAATTCGTGCCAAAATTGCATGATGAAATGCAAATAATGCTCAGCTCATATTAGCAGAGAGCGAATTCGAGGCTTGTATGTCAAAAAAAGAAGATATTATTAACACAGCATTAAAACTTTTTAACTCGCATAGCTACAATTCGATTGGGGTTGATCGAATTATTAGTGAGTCAGGCGTTGCAAAAATGACATTCTATAAATATTTTCCATCGAAGGAAAAGCTTATTGAGGAATGTTTGCTTCAACGTAATATTAATCTTCAAACCTCATTGAATGAAACATTAGCTCAATGTGATCAATCAAATTATTTAGAGCAAATTGAATCAATATTCAAATGGTACAACGCTTGGTTCCAAAGCGAAGACTTTAACGGCTGTATGTTCCAAAAAGCACTTGAAGAAGTGATTAAAATTTACCCTTCAACCCTTGAACCTGCGACACAATATAAAATATGGCTAACAGCCTTGATCCAAAACTTACTGACTAATTTAGATATTCGAAGCCCGACCCACTTGGCTACATTAATCGTAAGTATTTTAGATGGAATGACCATCCAAGCTCATGTAAATAAAAACTCAGTTGAAATGAGTGAGTATTGGACTCGCGTAGAACATTTAATTAATTTTGAAAAGCAAATGGCATCATAAAATTCTCAGAAAGTTGAGTAAAAACAAATAATATGAAATTGAAAATATAAAAAATAAAGCGTGATTTATAGTTATTATTGTGGCTCACGCTTGCGTCTGAGTTGTAAAAAGAATAATAAAAATATTACCCTCTGGCGGTCGTACAAATTGCACATCCCGATCCTTCTTATGCAGACAGATCTTTCTGTCTTGTTTTTCATTATATACACTTTTTCTGCAAGTACAAATAAAATTTTAAAATTTTTCATATTCATTAATTAAATTAATTACATAATTTTATTGTTTAGAAGATTTTAACAATTGCTAATATTTCTAACATTGCTAAAAATATCTAGACTCCCAAATTTTAAAGTCTAAGCATTATTAATGACAAATATAAGTTTCACTGATATAGATATTCACAAAAAACCATTGTATTTTTCAAGTTTTAATACATTTTTATGTTTTTCTCACCTTATACTAAGTTCGGCTTGAATGTAGTGAGAAAAGTATGCAAAAGGATATAGAGATCAACGTGATGAGAGAGTCTGCAAGCTCTATTGTCAATGTACTTAAGTCTTTGGCAAACACAGATCGCTTAATTATTTTATGTCATTTAGCCAAACAAGAATTAAATGTGTCTCAAATTGAAGAAGCTACTCATATCCTACAACCTACCCTGTCACAGCAGCTTATGATGTTAAGAAAAAGTAATGTAGTTTCTACACGTCGGGATGGAAAGCAAATCTTTTATTCAATTAGTGACCCTAAGTTACGGGTTGTTTTAACAACGCTTTATGAAAATTATTGTCCTAATATCTGAGTTTTACTAAAGAAAGATTATTAGAGAATTATTGAAATTCTTAATTCTCTAAAAAAGCTTAAATTTTAAGTTCTCTTTCGCTCTGTGCTCGAAATTCTGTTGAAAATATTCCGTTTGATACAGCGGTTCTGTCTGACAAAAATGCGCTAGAACTTGTTTTCTTTTAATCAAATAAACTTCAGGATCAACCCACGCATACTCTTTTTGAATCTGTTGCTCGTATTCCTCGAATCGCTTTGGTGAAGCAGCTAGAATCGCCAAATCAATATCTAGTAAAAACTGTAAGTCTAGTTCATTCGTTACTTCATGCTTTTGTGTGGCAAGAATCCATCGCTTTATCTTTTGAACGATATCAATTGATAGATCTTGAATCAAATATTGCTCAAATAATTCAGCACTTTTTAACTCATTATCTTTTGATTGCGGATCATAAACCGCATCATGAAACCAGAGCGCCAGTTCTACAGCATCCGCATCATTTAAATCCGCTCGAATCGACTCCAGCAAAGCCAAGCACTCATATAAATGTTGCAGCGTATGATAAGCCCGCTGCTTTTCACTATAGGCAGCAATCAACTTATTAAAAACTTTCTGTGGTTCAGAAAAATGATAATGCTGATGCAGCTCAAACCATGATTTTTCTAATAAAGTTAAATATTGTGGCATTGCTAAGCCTCATTGGATTTCTTTATTCAGCCACTTTGCCAATGATTCAGCATCTTTACGCTCAAGAAAAAGTTGATACAAAGTGCAGGAACCAAACTCATGTTTCAGTTCCTGCTGACGTACGGGATGATTGCCAAAACGAAAACGTCTGCTTCCATCTCGATCTAAAGGCAATGCATATACCCCATAACTCCGAGGTTCAGTCAAATGTCCTTTCACTTGGACTTGATCAGACGATATTGCGTGTTTTAATAAATATTCTTTGGTTAACATCCCACCCTGCCCAAGGCAAATCTAAGCTGCGTGTTGCTCATCTCTCTTAAAGACCAATTCTTTATTTGATGAACTTTCAGCATCAAAGTAATACCCGTCACTATCAAATGCTTTTAATTGTTCTACTTGGCTTAATTTATTTTCAATCAAATATCTTGCCATCAGCCCACGCGCTTTTTTCGCATAGAAACTAATGACTTTATATTTTCCGTTCTTCTGATCCAAGAATACAGGCTTGATAATTTCTGCCTGAATTTTCTTTTCATTCACAGATTTATAATATTCGTCAGAAGCTAAATTTACCAATACTTTTGCATCAATTTCAGCTAAATCTTGGTTAATTTGATCAGTGATAATACTGCCCCAAAATTCATATAGATTATGACCACGCTTATTTTTTAGTTTAGTCCCCATTTCCAAACGGTACGGCATCATCAAGTCTAACGGACGTAATAAACCATAAAGACCAGACAACATACGTAAATGCTGTTGGGCAAAATCAATATCTTGATCTTTTAAGTGATAGGCATCCAGACCTGTATACACATCCCCTTTAAAAGCAAACATCGCTTGGCGTGCATTGGAAAAATCAAAATCAGCATTCCATTCACGGAAACGCTCTGTACTTAAGTTGGCAATTTTTTCACTTACCGTCATCAATGAGGCGATTTCTGTCGCTGAAAGCTTACGACAAACATCGATCAGCTGTTGAGATTGCTCTAATAAACGAGGTTGAGTATAAGTGTCCGTTGGTAAAGCCGTCGTGTAATCAAGTGTTTTGGCAGGAGAAATTAAAGCAAGCATAATCAATCAAAAATAAATTTATCTTGGTGAAACTATAACAGCTGATAATTTTTAATGCCAATTCGTGGTCTCGTTCAGTTTTATCGGTAAAATAGTGGATTCTTCCATTATCCATTGCGTATCTTATGTCTGAGCAATTATTCATCCAAGGTCCTGTTGGTCAAATCGAAATGTTTGTTGATCAACCCCAAGGTGAAATCACAGGTTTTGCTGTCGTCTGCCATCCACATCCTTTACAAGGTGGTACACCGCATCATAAAGTCCCTGTTTTACTGGCTCAGATTTTTAATGAGATGGGGTGCGTGGTTTACCGCCCTAGCTTCCGTGGCTTAGCTGGCAGTGAAGGCACACATGACCAAGGGCACGGCGAGACTGATGACATTATGGCTGTGATTGAATATGCCCGTGAGAAGCATGCAGGTTTAACCTTCTATGCAGGTGGTTTTAGCTTTGGTTCACATGTACTGGCAAAATGCCAAGCACAACTCAGCGATGAATTACGTCCTAAACAGTTGGTGTTATGTGGCTTACCTACAGGCTCGGTGGTTGATTTACGTCATTATAAAACCCCTGCAATTGACGGCGACATTCTCTTTGTTCACGGTGAGCAGGATGATATTACCCTGCTCTCAGATATGATCGCGTGGGCAAAACCACAAAAACATCCGATCACGATTTTGCCAGGTGCCAATCATTTCTTTACAGGTTATCTAAAACAGTTGCGTCAAGTCATTGCTCGTTTTTTAAAACTGTAGACTTAACAACAAATTACTAAGAAAAATATACGTGTTTTGAATCCAATGTCTGTTATATCAGTATAGATGTACAGACATTCGGGTTCTTAAATGAAATTAAATAAAAAACAAGGACTTTTTTTAAAGCAAACCATTGAACAATGGCAACAACAAGGCACGATTACGCCCGATGTTGCCAATAATTTAAATCAGAGTTTTTCGATTCGACCTTTTGATTGGGAACGTTTGGCAAAATACTCATTCTGGATTTCAATGATTTGTGCCGTAATTGCCATTGCTGCAATTACCGCTGATAAATTCTTGATGGAATTGATTGAAAAAATCTTTATTGATTCCAAAATCATTCCTTGTTTGATTTTTGCTGTGGTTGCAGCAGCCTTTTATGGCTTTGCATATCATCGACGCAAAACCAAACCGCTGCATCAATTTAGCAATGAAGCGATTATTTTTGCAGGCGTGCTCTCTACCGCAGCGTCTGTCGCCTATTTTGGCCAAGCCATTGATACTGGTAGTGGACATTTCTCTTTATTATTTCTGCTCTCCACCATCATTTATGCAGCACTTGCCTTCTGGTTCCCTTCTAAACTGATCTGGGTGTTTTCGCTGCTATCACTCGGCTCATGGTTTGGGACGGAAACAGGCTATATGTCAGGTTGGGGTGCTTATTATCTTGGGATGAACTTTCCTTTACGCTTTGTCTTGTTTGGTGGCACACTGATTGGATTAAGCTTGCTGTTTAAACGTTATGTGCATTTTAAAGACTTTGCACATTCAACTTATGTCATGGGCCTACTCTACCTGTTTATTGCCTTATGGATTCTCTCAATCTTTGGCAATTATGGGGATTTGAGTAGTTGGTATAGCGTTAAACAATATGAGCTGTTGCATTGGGGTGTTTTATTCGCGTTTATTGCCATCATAGCGATTGTCTATGGTTTAAAACATGATGATGCCACCTCACGTGGTTTTGGTATCACCTTCTTATTTATTAACCTCTACACCAAGTATTTTGAGTTCTTCTGGAATGGCATGCACAAAGCCATTTTCTTTATTTTGCTCGCTGTGTCGTTCTGGTGGATTGGCCGACATGCCGAAAAACTTTGGAACTTAGAGTTTCTACCCAGCCAATCCCAAATAAAGAAAAACCATCCAATTGAATGATTACTGAAAATCCCCCCAACATAAGCCAAACCGAGCCAAATACTTTTTGACTCGGTCACTGTCATTGGTGGTATTACGTTGTTGGCGTGAAGCTGCAAACAATTGACGTCCAGCATCCGCCATCGACTTGGCATTTTCACAGACTTGCAGCACCCCACGCAGTTGAATCTGATCAAACTCATCGATCTCGCTCAACTGCGCTTGATCTAAATACTTGAGTAGAACATCCTTTTCCTTAAATTCACTTTGTGTGGTTTGAATCGACCACAACTGCTTTAAACGCTGAATCTCTTTTTCGACTGTTTCTGAACGGATCAGCTCACCACTGGATAATGTCGCTAATCGCGTCACACTGGCAGTTAAATCACGAAAATTGCCTTGCCATGATGCTTCTTTAGACTTGGCAAATTTCAAATACACATCGAGTGCATCACGTTGAAAGCGTAATTGGCGTTGCTGATTTGCCGCGAAGCGTTGCAACTCAAATTCAATATTCGGAGCAATATCTTCAATTCGATCTTTAAGATTGGGTAAAAAGAAAGTCCATGTATTCAATCGCGCCCATAAATCCTCTCGGAAACGACCTGCCTGCACTTCAGTTCTTAGATCTCGATTTGTTCCTGCAATCAGCTGGAAATCTGCCTGAACCTCTTTGTCACTTCCGACAGGAAAAAAGGATTTATCCTCCAACGCCTTGAGCAGCATCGCTTGCTCATCTAGCCCAAGCTCCCCAATTTCATCCAAAAACAAAATACCCTGATCGGCACTTTTTAATAGACCTGTCCGCGAAGCCGCTGCGCCTGTAAATGCTCCTTTAATATGACCAAACAAACTCGACATGGCACTGTCACCACGTAAGGTCGCACAGTTGACATCAATAAAGCGGCCATTCAAATGAAACTTATCTTTCTTTAATTGAAAGATTTGTTTGGCTAAATGCGATTTTCCAACCCCTGTTGCACCCATAATCAAAATCGGTGCGCTGGAACGCGTTGCCACCAACTCAACTTCAGTGATCAGTTGATTAAATTCGGGGTTATAAGTTGAAATATTGGCTTTTAGTTGCTGCCAGTTTTGTTGTTGTTCATCTTCAAAACGCTGCTTGAGAACATCATAGCGAGACAAGTCCAGATCAATGATGCGATATTCACCTTCTGGTGTTTTTTGTTGATTGGGTGCACTTTGAATCAGCTTGGCGGGCAAATAATTGGCATCGACTAATAGATACCAACAGATTTGACCAACGTGTGTGCCTGTCGTGATATGCAAAAGGTAGTTATTTTTTTCAGTATCAAATGGGTACATTTTTACAAAGTCATATAGCGCACCATAGACTTCGGCAAAATCCCAAGGGTCACGGATACTAATTTTATATCCTGAAACTGTGGTTTGAGGAGAAACTTCGGCTGCATCTTCTCGAATAAAATCGACCAAGTTACGGTGTTGTCGATCATGCAATAAAACTAGCTCATCCACGATGAAATCTTCATGCATGAGTAGACTCAGCGTTGGACGCCAACGCTGCCAACGTTCAGGACGTTTCCCTTGATCTAAGGTAGAACCCACAAAGCCAATAACGACAGTTTTTTTTGCATTCGCCATGATTTCTATAATATTTTATAAATACCTATAATATACAATACGCATTTCAGTGAAGAATTCCAACAATATGCTGCATTTTACTTTTTTAGGCACATCTTCAGGTGTGCCCACACTGACACGCAACGTTTCTGCTTTGGCAGTTCGTAACAGTAAGAATAAAGACTGGATTCTGGTGGATGCAGGTGAAGGTACTCAACATCGGATTCAGCAAGCTAAGCTTTCTTTACAAACTTTGATCGCAATCTGTATTACCCATGTCCATGGCGATCATTGTTATGGACTCGTCGGTTTATTAGCAAGTGCAGGCATGAATGCACGAACTGCCCCTTTAACCATTATTGCACCCAAACAAATTCAACAGTGGATTGAAGTCACCGCGCAACTGACTGACCTACATTTACCCTATCCACTCAACTTTATTGATGTCAATGACGCGACTCAAATACAACAACTGACAGATGAACTTTCGATTCAAGCCCATCCATTAAGCCATCGTGTACCGAGTTTTGCATTTAGTATTATCGCGCAATATACCCAAAAGAAATTAGATACACAGGCTTTAACTCAATTGGGCGTACCAAAAGGCAAGGCTTGGGGTGATTTACAACAAGGTCAAGATATTCAATTTAATGAGAAAATCTTAACAGCGACTGATTTTATTCAAATACAAACGCAGCGCGTACATGCCATTGTTGGCGGCGATAATGATCAACCTGAATTATTAGCTGATGCTTGTGAAGATGCTCAACTACTCATTCATGAATCAACATATACCCAAGCAATTTTGGATAAAGTAGGTCAAGGTCCAATGCATAGTTCTGCCAAAATGGTGGCTAAATTTGCGCAGCAGCAGAATTTAAGCAATCTCATCCTTACTCATTTTAGCCCTCGTCATCAGGATAGTCTTGGACAACAAGCGATTACTGAGGAAGTTCGTGAATTTTATCAAGGCAATTTCTATTTAGCCCATGATTTTGATCAATTTAGCTTAAATGAAACAGGTCAACTTTCAAAAATCGTTGCATCATCATAATTTTTTCTCCTATGTGATCTATCAATGAAAACCACATATAGATCACATATCTTTTTTAATACTTTCATATCTATTTAGATATATTTTACATATAGAAATTCTATTCACTTTCTCTTGTAAAAAATATTTATTATTTTATTTATGAAAATTATCAATAACTTAAAATTCATTAAAATAAAAACAAGAAGATTGGCACACTCTCTGCAATAACACATCCAAGAAACAACAACTTAAAATTTATGGAGGATGCGTCATGTCAAACCAGACAATTTTTGCCTCTCAGGCAACTAAAAAACAATTGATCAGTAATGAAGCTGGCGGTCGTGCATTTCAATTAAATCACCGTCAAGCCTTAGCTCAACTTGCTGCAACAGGCACGTTGAATCATACTTTTTACCAAAATGCGCAAGCACATCTTGAACAAGTTTTAGCATTTACCCAAAATGTACAGCCAACTTTTATTGCTAAAACAGCAGTCTACACACGTAAAAACAATCATATGAAAGATATGCCTGTTTTACTATTGGCAATTTTATCACAACGTGATCAGGCTTTATTCAAAGCAGTGTTTCCCTCAATAATTGATAATGGAAAACAGCTACGTAACTTTGTACAGATCATGCGTTCAGGTGCGATACAACGCAAATCTTTAGGTAGCTTACCTAAAAAAATGATCAATCAGTGGTTGATCAATGCCAATGAAAATCAGTTGCTTGCAGCCAATATTGGCAATCAGCCTTCTTTGGCAGATGTGTTAAAAATGACCCATCCAAAGCCTAAAGATGCAAACCAAGATGCTTTCTTTGCCTATATCTTGGGTAAAAAATATGAGCTTGAGCAACTGCCACTCAAAGTGCAGGTATTGGAAAAGTTCCGTCAAGGCTTAACACAGGATGTACCTGATTTACCAATGCAATTGCTGACCAATTTATCGCTTTCAGCACAGCAATGGGCTGAGATTGCTAAAAATGGCGGTTGGCAAATGCTCAGAATGAACTTGAATACTTTTGCTCGGCATGGTGTATTTGAGATCGAAGGTATGAACAATGTCATTGCAAATAAATTACAAGATCAGGATATGATTCGTAAAAGTCGAGTTTTGCCTTATCAATTGATGACAACTTGGGCAGCTTTAGATGATGCAGTACCTCAAGTTGTACGACAAGCTTTGGAACAAGTGATGCAAGCCGCCTTAGAAAATGTGCCTCGTTTAACAGGTCGGGTGGTGGTTGCTGTGGATGTATCCGGCTCAATGGCAAGTCCAGTCACAGGCTATCGTAAAGGCGCAACATCAACTTTACGTTGTGTCGATGTGGCATCGTTATTTGCTTGTGCGTTAAAGCAAGTCAATCCTGAGATTGAAATTATGCCGTTTGATACGCAACTGCATTCTATTAACATTACAGAAAATGAATCAGATCAAGCGAGCCTATTTGCTCGATTAAAACAGGTTTTCTATAGCAACAAAACACGCTCTATTTTTGAAGTTGCCAAACAATTTGCTGCACTTGGTGGTGGCGGAACAGATTGCAGCATTCCATTAAAGCGACTTAATCGAGATCAGACAGCTGTGGATTTAATGATTTATTTTTCAGACAATGAATCTTGGGCTGATCAGTTACGCCCACGACATAAAACAGGTATGCTATATGAATGGGATATTTTAAAACAACGCTGCCCAGAAGCTAAATTGGTTTGTGTTGACTTGCAACCATATACACATACGCAAGTCCCTGAACGAACTGATACCATTAATATCGGTGGTTTTAGCGATGAAGTCTTTCGTTTAATAGATCTGTTTGCACAAGGTAGAATGCACAGCGATCACTGGGTTAATGAAATTGAAAAAATCGAATTACCGACTTGATTCGTCAGGTCAGTAAAGTATGGCAAATGCTTTAGGAACTACATCTTTTAAATCTCATGTTTCTAATTTCACTTTGTTGTCATACAATAAAACTGCACAAATGCAGATGGAACTACATCACTATCCTTCCACGATAGCTCAGTACAAGCTGGCTCGATGTTTCATCATTCTTGTTGTGCAGATTTATGATTATCACAAATGCTGATTGGATTACATTACATAGGGCTAATACCCTAGTTCAAAAAATCTAATCACTGACTTGTTGTGATAGTCATAGCCAGTAAAATGCCAATAGGACTACATTTGTTGAGGGTTCAAGTCCCTTCAAATTCATGCAAATCAGTTTGTAGCTCAATTGGATAGAGCCATGTATAAAAGGTCTTATCATTTTTGTTTACTGGTCACAGACCAAATGCTGTTAGGACTACATAAAAGGCTTCAGCGTCAGTAATGACTTGATGGTTCGATTCCATCTTGATCGACTTCGATCAATGGCGGAAAGGAAAACGCACTGAAATGATTGTCTTAATACTCTTTGTTGGTCTATTTTTTGTGGTAAGGCATAAAATGCATTAAGGACTACATTCCTACCATCAATGTGAGTAGCCACTCTCACCTGTATGCAAGTACAGTCGTCTAAATTAAGGCATAATGGTTTTAAGTCTTAGATAATTTTTGTTTATGTCGCATCATCACAAATGCCAATGGGACTACATGGTGAATGCATAAGCATAGGGTTCAAATCCCTATTCCTTTTTAGGAAAAGTCTCATTATTTTTGTTGTGATGATTACTTTTAATCTCAATCAAATGCAATAAGCACTACATCGCAATTGGAGCGTCGCTATATCTATTTATAGATTAGACAACGACATACATGTGTTTATCCAACTTGTTGATTGAGATTAATTTATTATTTATGGAATAATATCTGGAGATGAAGAGTCGAATATTCCTCGCAATAACCGAAATGGTAAAGTAACGATCCAATAAACAACTTCAACCGTAATATCGATCACATCCAGCCAGTCTAACGTATCATTTTTACGATCATGGTTTTCTCGTTTTGGTTTTACCCAATAAGCAAGCAGAAAACAGACCAAACTTACTGCTAGAAATACAAAGTTAAAACCATCTACTAAAAAACGTATAAGGCATAACACCCCAGTAATAAATAAAAGAATCGTGAGTAAATAACGAAGAATATCCATGAGGCTTGGCAATTTATTTGTCTTTTGTTATGTTTATAACATGCCTTTATACAAAGACATATCCTCACCCTTAATAAAAGACAGGTGTCAGTCTTTAAAACGCAAAATATGTCCATTACAGTCTATCTTCAAGACGATCAAGACATTGATCAAGCCTTACACTTGCTCAATCAAAAACATTACTATCTAGAAGCCACTCGTTGGTATAAAAAAAGATATGGCTATTTTGAAAAGCCCTCAGTATTAAAGCGCAAAAGAAAGAAAATGAAGCTTAATCTTAGTCAAAGAAATCGAGCACTATATTATTGCTACCATGAGCATCCTCAGCACACTTTATGGTTAAAAATTAAAAGAGAAAAACAATTTTCTCGTACAGGTAAAAATGCGCTGGGTTATTAAATATAATTTAGGATATAAAAATATATATTTTTATATCCTCCCTCTTATAAAATTCTATTTCAAAAATATTAAAATTAAATTATATAAATAAATATCAATACTTTAAAATTAATTTCATCTGTTACAAACAAGTTGGCACACTCACTGCAATAGTATATATACACAACATCATTGGGATCTTGTGTATATCACCTATCTGCAACCGTTTGGCAGGCAGGCTTTGGAAGGAAAGGAAAATGTCAGTCATTGAAGAAATTAAGCAACAAGTTCAAATTGAACAAGAACAACAAAAACGTGCTTACCAAGTGCTGCAAAATGAAAAAAGTATGCCTGTGAAAATGTGGACAAATGGCGTAATTGTTGATGACAACTCAAAACAACAACTATTACAAACAGCGCAAATGCCATTTATTTATAAATGGATGGCAGTGATGCCAGACGTACACTTTGGCTTAGGTGCAACCATTGGAAGCGTGATTCCAACCAAAGGTGCGATTATCCCTGCTGCTGTCGGTGTCGATATTGGATGTGGAATGATGGCGACCCGTACCAGTTTAACAGCTTCAGATTTACCTGATAATTTACATGGATTAAGAACTGAGCTTGAACGTTTGATTCCACATGGTATGACTAAAACACGTGGTCGCCGTGATCAAGGTTCATGGGAAACGCCACCAGAAATGGTTGATCAAGCTTGGATGGGGTTAGTTGCAGATTTTGAGTTAATTTGTGCCAAACACCCTCGCCTCAAAAATACCAACAACCGTAAACAATTGGGAACTTTAGGAACAGGAAATCACTTTGTAGAAATCTGTTTGGATGAACACGATCACGTTTGGATTATGTTGCATTCAGGTTCTCGTGGTGTTGGTAATGCCATCGGTAATCATTTTATCGAACTGGCGCGTAAAGATATGCAAAAGCATTTTATTAACTTACCGAATAAAGACTTGGCTTATCTAGTGGAGGGTACAGAACATTTTGATGATTACTGGTTTGCAGTAGGTTGGGCACAACGCTTTGCCATGAAAAACCGTGAAATCATGATGCAGTCTGCAATTAAAGCCTTAGCAACGATTATTCCGAAACCGTTCCAAGCACGCTTGGAAGCCGTAAATTGCCACCATAATTATGTGGAAAAGGAAGAACATTACGGCGAAGAAGTGATGGTGACCCGCAAAGGCGCTGTTCGTGCACGTTTGGGAGAGTATGGAATTATCCCAGGTTCCATGGGTGCTAAGTCCTTTATTGTGCGTGGTCTTGGAAATCAGGAATCGTTCTGTTCATGTTCGCATGGTGCTGGTCGTGTGATGAGCCGTGCCGAAGCTAAACGCCGTTTTACTGTCGAAGATCAAATTGCGCAGACTGAAGGTGTGGAATGCCGTAAAGATGCTGATGTGATTGATGAAATTCCATCGGCTTATAAACCGATTGAAGATGTAATGAATGCACAAAAAGATTTGGTTGAAGTAGTTTATACATTAAGACAAGTGGTTTGTATTAAGGGGTAATCATGGAAAAGAATTGTTTAGATATTGAAACCTATAAAATCAGGGTGAATGAAAGAACTGATTTAGTTCTACCTGAGCAATCCTATTACATCATCTTAGTTGTGAATACTAATCAGGTTTTACCTGAATGGCGTAATCAGCTTTGTGAACAGATTGTCCATTCAAAACTATGTATTCAAGCAATGGTTACAGGACATGAATGTTCTATTTGGGACGATGTTTTAGACGAGACTTATGTGGCTTTTTATAACAACGAACCGCCAATTGATACTTTTTTTATGACCACTTGGCATGAGAATGAAACTTTAGATGAAGTTATTGAGTTGGCAAAAATCGGTATGCAATTGGAAAGTATTTCAAAATTAGTCATTGTACAAATTGAATAAAAGGTAAATAAAATGAAACTCGCAGAAGCACTTTTACTGCGAAGCGATCAACAAAAAAAGCTCGCTTCATTAAAACAACGGATCAACGCCAATGTATTGGTACAAGATGGCGATGAACCCAGTGAAGATCCAAATGAACTGATCAAACAGGTATTTGCTTTAACCCAAGAAAGTAATCAATTGATTTGTCATATTCATTTGAGCAATGCACAAGCCAAGTTGGAGGATGGCAAAATATTGCTGTCCCTACTAAGCTTACGCGACAGTTATGCTGAACAGCATAAGATTCTGGTTGATGCGATTACCAATACCCATCGTGAACCTGATCGTTATAGCTCACGTGAGATTAAATGGCAAAAAGTTATCCCTGTTTCTAGCTTGCAAAAACAGGCAGATGATATTAGTGCAAAATTACGTGATTTAAATATCAAAATTCAGGCTGCAAACTGGCAGATTGATTTAGTCGAATAGAAAATAGATTTTGTGAAATCATTTCACAACACCAGTTTGAACATACTGGGCGAGTACAAGATCCCGCTTTACTCCGATCTGAGGGATTGAAAATAATTCAGGCGGCTCTGGCAGCATGTGAGCCGTGCATCAATCTTCACTGATTAGGCTCAGCACAATGTACTTAGTAAACCTTTGCCAAAAGCAAAGTCACGCGTTATTTCGCATTACCATGTACTGACAGTATGTTCATTAAATTAGAAAATAAGGAAAATAGAAGTGAATAAAGCTTTGGCAAAAATGCCAGCAACCATCCAGATTGATGGTTCACAAGGTGAAGGTGGTGGACAAATTTTAAGAACCGCCCTTGCCCTTTCAATGATTACAGGTCAGGCATTTGAATTAATCAATATTCGTGCTGGACGTAAAAAACCGGGGTTAATGCGTCAGCACTTAGTCTGTGTACAGGCATCCCAAAATATCAGCCAAGCGTATGTGGAAGGTGCTGAGCTCCATAGCCAGCGCTTATACTTTGCACCTCAACATGTACAAAGTGGAAAATACCAATTCCAGATTGGTTCAGCAGGCAGCACAACTCTGGTTTTACAGACCCTATTGCCTGCTTTGCTATTGAAAAATGAAGCCAGTGAACTCACGATTTCTGGGGGTACTCATAATCCGCTTGCACCGACAGCTGATTTTATTGAGCATTGCTTTTTGCCTACACTCACAAAGATCGGAATAGAAACCGAATTTAATTTAAATAAAGCAGGCTTCTTTCCGATTGGTGCAGGTGAAATTCAAATCAAGATTCAGCCTTGGCAACATCGAAATAAACTAAATTTATTAGATCGTGGTACTTTACAAAGTACTGAGGCTTTTGCAGCAGTATTAAACCTTTCCGAAGAAGCACAAATTACACAGCGGGAATTAGCAACTTTAAACAAAAAACTAAAGCTGGATACACAGCAGCAATTCCACTTAAATGGCATTAGCCAAGGCAATACGGCGTATGTCAAAGTTGAGCATCAACACCACACTCAGCTATTTACTGCTTTAGGTGAAATGCGCAAAAGTGCAGAACAAATTGCCAACCATTTAGCTGAACAAGTGAAGCAATATACTGCTTCTCAAGCGGCGGTGGATGAATATTTAGCAGATCAGTTGTTATTGCCTTTGGCATTGGGGCAAGGGGGCGAATTTACCGCACAATGTATTAGCGAACATACCCGCACTCAGGCTGCAATGATTGAAAAATTTATTGATTGTGAAATTGAATTTATCGAGTTGGCTAAAACGCTATTTCAGGTCAAAGTAAACGTAGAATAGTGAATATTAAATATGAAAGAACATACTCAAATAAGCAAATTTTTAAGCCTCATATTAAGACATAAGCCTGAACAAATTGGACTTCAGCTTGATCAAGAAGGTTGGGCAAAAATTGCTGAGCTCATTGAAGCTGCGCAACAACACGACGTTCGTCTAGATCAAGCATTACTCCATGTAATCGTCGAACAAAATGATAAAAAACGCTTCCAAATCTCAGACGATGGTTTAAATATTCGTGCAGTACAAGGTCATTCAACCCCTACAGTACAAAGAGAGATGATTGCAATTGAACCACCACAATATTTATTTCATGGCACAGCGAGTCGATTTATAGATTCAATTCAGACGCAAGGCCTAATCGCAGGACAGCGCCATTATGTGCATCTAAGTGAAGATAAAGAAACGGCCTTGAATGTAGGCCAACGCTACGGTAAGCCTGTGCTATTCTTAATCAATACGATACTAATGCATAAAGATGGCTTTGAGTTTTATCAAACAGAAAATGGTGTTTGGCTAACAATACATGTACCAACACAATATTTATCGTTGATTGATCAGACCAAGACAGGATCATTGGTCTGATCTGATGCTAAGATTAAGTTAACGCACACTTTCCAAAGCTGTCACCAACAACTTCCAGCATTTTTCTACCGTGTCGACTTTGACTCTTTCACCCGGTGCATGTGCGCCCTGAATATCAGGGCCAAACGATACCATCTGTAAATTCGGATAATGCTCCGCAATAATTCCGCACTCCAAACCGGCATGAATCACTTTCAAGTTTGGCTCAATCTGAAATGCAGATTGATAAGCTTGTTGTAAACATTTCAATGCAGCTGAATCTGGATTTGGTGTCCAACCTGATACCAACGGCGTTAATTCAGATTGAATCTGGAAATTGGCAAAGTGCTGTTGAATGTTATGTGCAAATGACACTGCTTCTTGGTTTACCATCGAACGAACCATAATCAAAGTTTTGGCTTCGTCTTTAGTCAATTTGACCACACCAAGATTATTCGAAGTCTCAACCACATCAGCTAAAGCACGGCTCCACTGTGCAATGCCGTATGGACACGTTGCCAATGCTAGCAACCAAGCGTGTTGCTGCTGTAATGTCATAACTTCATTTATCTGATTAGCATTTTGCTGTACGGTTATTTGCAACTGATCATCAACGCCCTGTAGCTTTTGTTGCCATTCAACCTGTGTTGCTGCGACGGCTTTTTCTAGACCAGTCAATTGATCTATTTTAATTGCAATGGTTGCCACAGCTTCACGTGGGATGGCATTTCGTGCCGAGCCACCGACAAACTCTACCAATCGACCACCGGATTGCGCCAAATAATCATTAAGAAAATTGGCTAGAATGACATTGGCATTCCCACGACCTAAATGAATATCAACCCCAGAGTGACCACCTTTCAAGCCTGATACCAGTAAATCTACAAAGATTAAATCATTTGGTGCAGCGTCATATTCAAGTGGCTGTCCTACTTCTAGGTCAATACTGCCTGCACAACCAAGATACAGCTCACCCCATTCTTCGGTATCAATATTGAAAAGCCACTGTCCAGTTAACACACCTGACTCAAGCAAACGAGCACCGCTCATTCCTGCCTCTTCATCAATAGTGAGTAGGACTTCAATCAGACCATGCGCAATATCATTTGATTCTAGGACTGCTAACGCCAGTGCAACTCCGATGCCATTATCGGCACCCAATGTAGTATTTTCAGCAATCAGCCAGCCATCTTGTAATACAGGTCGAATGGGATCTTTAAAGAAATCATGCTGGGTGCCACGATTTGCCTGAGTCACCATATCCAAGTGCCCTTGCAAAATCACACCTGCGACTTGTTCTTTACCCTTAGTTGCCGCTTTTCGAATAATTAGGTTACCAATCTCATCGACATAGGTTTCCAAATTGCGCTGTTCTGCCCAATCTTTTAAATGCTGTCTTAACCGTTGTTCATGTTTAGATGGTCGAGGAATTGTACATAAGGTCTCAAAATGCCGCCAAACTACTTGTGGAGATAATTTAGAAAAATCGACCTGTATCATGCACCAATACTCTCAAATAAAGTGTTTAAACAAATATACGCCTAAACAGCGATGCTTAAATCACTTTATTTAAGATTTTATTAGCAATATCGTCTTAGCTTTTCCATACAAATTGAGAAAAGCTATGCTCTGCTTTTAAGCTATTTTCTACGGCTTGGGCCAACTGTCGGATAATACTTTGTGTTTCTATTCGTTCAAACCAAGCTTGTTCTTGCTGTGGATTGGCAGAGATTTCACAGAGAATATGACCTTCTGTTTCTTGTTGAGAGCATAAGATTGACAGAGGTAGTTGATGATTATCGATGCGTACTTCAATTTTTTCATGCTCATGACGAATATGTTCTGCGTCAAAACCATAATGTTCTAATTGTTTATAGAGTAGCGCTGCAACATATTCTTGCGTGATATAGCATTCATTTGGTGGATGATCAATTACCCCATGTTTAGGGCAATCTGCTATAAATTGCAATGTTTTCATGGTATTCCCTCTATTTTTATGTTTTTAGCTGGATCGCAGCATAAAACCGACTCGTACGGTAAGGATTATTATATATACAATTGTCTTTAATTGATTAGCCGATTGTCTTACTTATTTTACTAAATTGATAAATTTAGACCTAATTAGATATGTACATGGCCAAACTCATCATTTTCATTATTTATACGTTTTATATTTGCAGCTAACAACTTATTTTTATGTATAAACAAATAAAAAATGCAGCATTTAGCTATTCTAAATACTGCATTTCTCAATTCGTTTACTGATTTACGACTTGTAAATCTAAACCTGCTGAGTTTGCTAGCTCAGTAAAGGTTGGAAAACTAGTTGCGACAGTTTCTGTACCATGGATCGTGATGTTACCTGAAGTACGTAAACCAGCCATACTGAAACTCATGGCAATACGGTGATCATGGTGTGATTCAATTTCACCGCCAGCAAAGATTGCCGACCAGTCACCAGACTTGCCTTTACCTTCGATGATGATGCCATCTTCCGTTGGTGTACAGTCAATGCCCATGATTTTCAAGCCATCAGCCATGACTTGAATACGGTCAGACTCTTTGACACGAAGTTCAGCTGCACCCGTTAATACGGTTTGACCTTCTGCACATGCAGCCGCAATAAACAATGCTGGGAATTCATCAATTGCTAAAGGTACTTGATCTTCAGGCATATGAATACCCTTCAATGTTCTTGAACCTCTGATATGAATATCTGCAATCGGTTCGCCGCCTGCAATACGTTCATTCTCAACAGTCAGATCAGCACCCATTTGCTTGAGAATTTCGATCACGCCTGTACGGGTTGGGTTAATGCCCACTGCTTCAAGGATCACATCGGCACCTTCAGTAATGGCAGCACCCACCATAAAGAATGCAGCAGATGAAATATCCGAAGGCACTTGAATATCTGTACCAACTAATTTACCACCACCCACCAGCGAGATTTTATTTCCTTCAGTTTTCACATCATAACCGAAAGCACGCAACATACGTTCAGTGTGATCACGGGTCGGTTCAGGTTCCGTCACCGAAGTTTCACCCGCAGCCCATAAACCTGCCAACAAAATACCTGATTTCACTTGAGCTGATGCCATTGGTAAATCGTATTGAATCCCTTTAAGGGCTTGACTACCCGTGATACTCACTGGGGGCGTACCTTTCTCACCTGTGGTTTGGATTTGTGCACCCATTTCACGAAGCGGTTTAGCAATACGCTCCATTGGGCGTTTAGATAATGACGCATCACCTGTCATCACTGAATCAAACTTCTGCGCAGACAACATGCCTGACAGCAAACGCATACTAGTACCAGAGTTACCCATATACAACGCGCTCGCTGGTGCTTTTAAGCCTTGCATACCCACGCCATGAATCGTGACTTCACCATTCTTAGGCCCTTCAATGCTCACGCCCATATCACGGAAAGCCTGCAAAGTTGCAAGTGCATCCTCACCTTCCAAGAAGCCTGTCACATGCGTTGTGCCTTCAGCAATCGCACCGAACATGATTGAGCGATGTGACACAGATTTGTCACCCGGTACGGTGAATTTACCTGTAAACGTTTTCTTTCCCGGTAAAATGGTAAATTGCTGTGTCACCTTGTTTTTCTCCATCAAAGGTTTTTTGGCCAACATATGGTTAAAGTGCTGACGTGCTGCTTGAGCATGCCCGAGCAGTCCCATCAACGCTTGCGAATCTTCCTGTGCAATCAATTTCTTTAAAACTGATAATTGCTGTTCAAAGCCATCAACAGCATTTAAAATTGCCGTTTTATTGGCAAAGAAAATGTCATGCCACATCTGTGGGTCACTAGCCGCAATACGCGAGAAGTCACGAAAACCTCCAGCAGCATAGCGGAAAATATCTAAATTATCTTCACGATTTGCCAGTTGCTCAACCAGATTGAATGCCATCAAATGCGGTAAATGACTGGTATGTGCCAACACTTCATCGTGCTTAGTGACGTCCATGCAAATCACTTCTGCTTTTGCCGCTGACCAGAGTTGAATCAGTTTTTCAACTGCCCAATCGGCACTGGTCGCAAGTGGTGTCAAAATTACTTTATGATTGGCAAATAAATCAACTTTACCCGCATGTACACCTGTATGTTCTGCACCTGCAATCGGATGACCGGGTACAAAACCGACTGGTAAATTTTCGCCAAATACTGCTTTTGCCGCTTCAACCACATTGCCTTTGGTACTGCCCACATCGGTAATAATGACATTGTCTGCAAGATAAGGCTTGATCTGTTCAAGCACTTTTTGCGTTGCACGAACAGGTAAGGCTAAAACAATTAAATCAGCATCCTGAACAGCTTCTTCAGGTGTTTCATAACCGTATTGAATAAGACCGAGTGCCTTGGCATCTTCTAATGTTTTTTTTGAGCGTGTTGAAGCCACAATTTGAGATGCAAGTTGTTCAGCCACAATCACACGAGCAAGACTCGACCCAATCAGCCCAAGCCCAATAAATGCAACTTTCTTAAATAATGGTTGAGACATAAAACATATTTGCCTAATAAGACGACTTTGATATGGATAGATGCTTCATACATCTATCCATAGGATCTAAGAGAATTAAAGAACAGCGATTGGATATGAACCGAGAACACGTAACTCTTTCACCATTGGACGGATTTCTTCCAATGCAGCCGCAACATTTTCCTGACCGATATGTCCTTCTAAATCGATAAAGAACACATAAGCCCATTTTTCAGGTAATGCTGGACGCGTTTCAATACTGGTCAAGCTAATTTTATGCTTGGCAAATGGTGCAAGAATTTCCAACAAAGCACCGGCACGGTCATGGGCAGAGATCAACAGAGAAGTTTTATCATTACCACTTTGAGGAATCTTTTCACGACCAATTACAAGGAAACGAGTGGTATTTTCAGGGTTATCTTCGATATTGCTATGTAAAATCTCAAGGTTGTACATGCTCGCTGCAATATCAGATGCAATCGCAGCAGAATGCCATTCGTTACGAATACGACGAGCCGCTTCTGCATTTGAATTCAGTGCAACACGCTCTACGCCCGGATAATGCGCATCTAACCATTTACGACATTGAGCCAAGGTCTGTTGATGTGCATAAATCTGCTTAATGCTGTCTTTACGCGTATTTTCAGATACAAGGAATTGATGATGGATACGCAGTTCAACTTCACCAATCACATTCACGGTCGATGATTTAAAGCAATCGAGGGTATGGTTCACAATACCTTCTGATGAGTTCTCTACTGGAACAACACCATAATGTGCGCTGCTCGCTTCAACTTCACGGAATACTTCATCAATGGTTGGTAATGGACGTACAACAGCATCTTTACCAAAATGCTTTAGCACAGCCGAATGGGTATAGGTCCCTTCAGGTCCGAGAAATGCAATGCTTTGTGGTGCTTCAAGTGCCAAACATGCAGACATAATTTCACGGAATAAACGTGCCATGGTTGCATCAGATAAAGGACCTTGGTTACGCTCCATGACTTTACGTAACACCTGAGCTTCACGTTCTGGACGATAAAACAGCGGATTTTCTTCTGATGCAAACTTCGCTTTGGCTACCGCTTCTGCAAGCGTTGCACGGCGATTAAGTAACTCTTGGATTTGTTGATCAACACTATCAATATCGTTACGAATTTGTTCTAAATTAAGTGAATTCGATGTGTTTTGTCCATCGTTTACCATTGGAATGCAGCCTCAGCAAAATCATCTATAAGAATGGATTACAATTCATCTGTGAATTGATTATCAGAGCTAGTATAACAACACTTTAAACTATTAAACACGCTGAGTTTTAACTCTTTTTATTACCAAACTTTATTGATAATGATTTTCATTATATATTGCTAATAAAATTTTAATGTTCTCGAATAAATTATGATTAAACAATTTGGTATTTTGGCTTTTTCTCTGCTCATGGTAACACCATTGGCTTTTGCACAACCAACGAGTACCAGTACAAACAAGCCGCCGTTAAAAGCACAAACAAATATTCAGCAAAGCTTTGAAATAACCTCAAAATATACCAAACATGATTATTTGATTCAGATCTCTGTTTCTGCTGGTGAAGCTCCAAAGCAAGGTTTTCCAATTCTGTATGTATTGGATGGTAATGCCACATTTGATAGCGCTGCCAATATTGCTAAATCTATGGGTAGTGCTGCCAATCGTCTAGGTTTAAGCCCTATCGCAATTGTGGCGATTGGATATCTAAAACAAAGTACTTTTGACGTAGAAAAGCGAGCTTTAGACTACACGCCTAAAGCATCGGCCGAATTTCAAAAACAAGCCAAGTACAGTTATGGGGGTGCAGATCAATTTATTCAATTTATAGAGAAAGAACTCAAGCCTGCCATTCAGACCAAAATTAAAGTGAATACACTGCAACAAAGCTTATTTGGTCATTCTTTTGGTGGGCTATTCGTTTTGCATACCTTTATGACACACCCAGAAACTTTTCAGCGTTATATCGCCGCAAGTCCTTCACTTTGGTTTGATAATTATGCATTGCTCAATCGACAGGTAGATTGGTTAAATAGCAAAGCCAATAAAGTACAAAATACAATGCTTATGGCAACAGTTGGGACACACGAGCGACGTAAAGAAACGCAATCAAATGAAGACTCAACACAAATGCAGTATGATTTTTATCAAAATTTTAATAAACAACTTTCAGAAAATTTTTTATTTTGGAAGTTTCAACATCCAGCAGAGCAGCACTTAACTAATCTCTATGCCAGTTTACCCAAAGCGATTATGTTGGCAGGTTGTATAGATCATAAAAGTTGTTCCGCATTTTTTGATGAGCCAGTCACTCCTTAATCTTAAAAACATCACTACAAATAAAAAGACTGAATCAAATTTCTTGATTCAGTCTGAAATCATTTACTAAATAGAGATGATTTTTGTGCTTAAGACTTACCAATCAATCCACGCGCAACGATTTCTTTCATAATTTCATTGGTACCACCATAAATACGTTGGATACGCGCATCAACGAAGAAACGTGAAATTGGATATTCTGTCATATAGCCATAGCCACCAAATAATTGAAGTAAATTATCCGATACTTTCATTTGCATATCGGTACTAAAGCTCTTTAATGCTGCTGCGGTTTCTACATCCAACTTACCTTCATTATACAACGCAACATTTTGGTTATAGAAAGCTGCTGTTGCTAATTCATCAATTTTTGCTTGAGCCAATACAAAACGTGTATTTTGAAATTGAGCAATTGCTTGACCAAATGCTTGGCGTTCTTTTACATAAGCAGTTGCTAAATCAATTGCACCACGGATTGCACCCAAAGCAGTTGAAGCAATTGCAGTACGTTCACGAGGTAATTCTTGCATTAAATAAGCGAAGCCAGAACCCGCATTCCCCAATAATTGGTCTTTAGGTACTTTGACATTATCAAAGAACAATTCAGATGTATCTTGTGAATGTAGACCAATCTTATCGAGATTAGTTCCCTTCTTGAAACCATCTAAATGTGTGTCAACTAACATCAAAGACACACCTTTAGCACGTGCTTGTGGATCAGTTTTGACTGCTAGAACAACAACATCGGCATGCTGACCATTTGAAATAAAGGTTTTTGAACCGTTTAACACATAATGATCATCTTGCAAAATTGCACTAGTACGCATTGCCTGTAAATCAGAACCAGCCCCTGGCTCAGTCATACCAATCGCACCAACAACTTCACCAGAAACCATTTTTGGTAACCAGTACTGCTTTTGTTCTTCAGTTCCGATATGTTGAATATACGGTGCCGCAATTTCAGAATGACAAGAAATCGCAGTTGATAATGCGCAATAACCCGCACGTGCAGATTCTTCAACTAACATTAATGAATAATGGGTTGGTACACCATAACCACCATATTCTTCTGGTACATCTACACAGAGAAAGCCATTTTCACCCAATGAAGACCAAACTGAACGTGGCATAATGCCCTCGCGTTCCCACTGATCATAATGAGGTGCAATTTGCTCGCTCATAAAACGTTTAAAGTTATCACGGAAAAGCTCCAAATCTGCATCGTAAGCTAACATCATTATTTCCTTTCGCTTTCATTGTTTTTAAAAATTCGATTTGCAGCCATGCTAATGATTTTTAGATTGGATGTCATGTTCCGTTTACATCAAATCACTAGACTGATTCGGTCAATAATTTTATTTGCACTCGGCATAAGCAAACACTAATTGTTTATTGATTAGACAGCTCCACATATTTTTTACGCTAAATACGTCACTTTTATGTCATATTCCTTTTATTGTTGGCGAAGATTTCTCATACGATCATGAATACAAAACGAAATATTTATAAAACTGTAGAACATCCCTTTGCTCAGTATGTTCGTATCTTGGGTAAAGGGAAAACAGGTTCTCGTTCCCTCAGTTATGAAGAAGCCTATCAAGCATTTAGCATGATTTTAAAAGATGAAGTTTTGGATGTTCAGTTGGGTGCATTCTTAATGCTTTTACGTGTTAAGGAAGAATCTGTCGATGAGTTGGCTGGTTTTGTTCAAGCCACACGTGATCAACTCAATTTTCAGCCACTTGATGTCGATCTTGACTGGTCATCTTATGCAGGCAAGCGTAAGCACTATCCGTGGTTTTTATTGGCGGCATTAACATTGGCTCATCATGGCTATAGAATTGTGATGCACGGCGCATCGGGTCATACCATTAACCGTGTTTATACGGAACAAGTTTTACAATACTTAGGCTATTCGATTTGTGAAAATGAGCAAGATGTTCGCAAACAACTAGATCAACATAATTTTGCATTTTTGCCACTTGAAGCCATTTCACCAATTCTGAGTGAATTGATCTCACTCCGCAATGTAATGGGCTTACGTTCTCCGATTCATACGCTTGCTCGCCTAATTAATCCGTTTAATGCCAAAGCCACTTTACAAGCCATTTTCCACCCTGCTTATCGTACTTCTCATCAACACACCGCTTTTCGTTTAGGCTATCAAAATAGTTCTGTGATCAAAGGTGAAGGTGGTGAGTTTGAGCGTAATCCTGATGCCAAAACCTTAATTTGCGGGATTAAAAACGGCGAGCTATATGAACACGAGCTACCAAAATTAACACCTGACCGTAGTCCGATTGAAGAAGAACTTGATCTAGCTGTATTTAAAGCAGTTTGGCTCGGTGAGCAAAAGCATGAATATGGCGAAATGGCAGTGATCGAAACCATGGGAATTGCTTTATACACGATGGGTGCTGTGAATAGTTATGATGAAGCAATGATTAAAGCGAAAGCGCTTTGGGAAAGTCGATTCTAATCGATATTTTCTGTTTTTCGCTGCATTCTATATAAGGGTGCAGCGAAATAATATCTACTTATAAATCATCAAAATTTAATCATTTGTGCAGATAGATCAATGAATTCTGAAAATAGATTAATTCAGCTTAAAGAGTTGCTACAGAACTATGAGGCTGGTCTTTATCTTGAGGGCGAAGTTATCTCGATTTGTTTTGAGTTACTCAATTGCCAACTTACTAGAACTCAAATTTGGTCTGTTACACCTGATTGGGTTAAATCTCAAATTATTACAGAAGTAAAAAATTTTTCAGATGAAGATGAAATTATAAGCTTTGGTAGAAAGGACATTCAAACAATTAAAGCTGAAATGTTAGAAATCAAGAATTGGTTATCTATACAAGGTTTATTGGATAAAATCCAAACAAATACACTTTACACAGGCTCCAAACTACTATGAAAAATATTCAAATAACATTACAGCGAAATATATCAACAACCAACCACCTAGCAATACAAATGTCCTGTTAGGCTATTTTTGTTAAAAACCGACTGATAAAAAAATTTATATTCATTGTAATCAACCACAAAACCCAGCTATAAATTTTCAAATCGTCTATAGAATTAAACTGAGCATAAAAGGCACAATAGAAATTGATCAAAGTGAGTATGTACATCATCCACTCTGAAACCAAGATTGTGCTCTGATTCCGCTTAAATAACAGTAAAAATAGAACAGGACAAATAAGAACAACATTTAAGTAAGTTAAATATTCTCCATACATTTATTATTTTTCTCATTTTATTAATTTAATTATAAAAGATGACTTCACAATATAAAGCCATCTTATTCAGGCATATTTAATGATCAAACAAACCTTATCGGCTTAAATTCAGGCTCATTTTTATGATGATCATCATCACACTCTTCACCTTCTTCTTTCGTACCACGATCAATATAACCACTGCGCTGTTCTTTTGGTAAATTTTCCATTTCCCATGCATAAACAGCTTGCATACAAATTTCACGTTGCTCTTTGGTCAATGCAATGCCATTTGGCCATTTACCAATTTCAACAGCAGTTTTCAGACGCTCAACAATTTCAGGATTTAAAATAGCGAGCATTTGTTCAATATTCATGAGTCATCCTGTTGAAAAGATTCAAAATCTTGATTCCAGCCCAGTTTAGTACGGCAAGCCATATAAAAATCATAACCAGGTGGATGTAATAAGCTTAGTTTAAACGGATGTTTACGAATATGCACCGTATCACCCACATTTAATGCAACACTATGTTGTCCATCGGCACTCACCATCGGTAAGACACGATTTTCACGGATGGTGATCTTAATCTCACTTTGTCCACCGACAACGATTGGACGAGATGACAAAGTATGTGGGTGCATTGGTACAAGTGCGATCGCATCCATACTTGGATGCAAAATTGGCCCACCACCCGAAAGTGAATAAGCGGTCGAGCCTGTTGGTGTCGATACAATTAAACCATCACTGTGCTGACGATAGACATATTGCCCATCAATACTCAATTCGAAATCGATCATATGAACCGATTTACCTGAGTGTAACACCACATCATTTAGGGCAATTGCATCATAAATGGTTTCGTTATTGGTACGAACTTCCATTTCGAGCAAGAAACGTCGATCTAGTTGAAATTGACCTTGTAGTACCTGATCCAGTTTAAAAATTGCTTCTGCCGGCTTAATATCAGTTAAGAATCCGAGTCGACCACGGTTAATCCCAATAACGGGTGTATTGTATCTGACTAAAGCACGTGCCGCATGAAGTAAAGAACCGTCGCCACCCACAACGATCACCAAATCCACTACTTCACCTAATAAATTACGGCTCACGGTCTGACCATAACTATAAGGTACAAGTTTGGCTGTTTCCTGATCAAAAACGGGATTTAAGCCTAAAGTGATCAAATGATCATGAATTAAACATAACGTTTCTACTACAGAATTCTTATCTGGTCGCCCAATTAGACCAATATTTCGAAAGGATTTATGTGAAATTTGCACGAATAACTCAGCTCCACCGCGACTATTGACTATCATATCATTAACAATCAAATTTTCGTTGATGATTGATTAAAAAGTATAAAAATGTCTATTCGTTGTTTTTTTATACGATTAATGTCAACACCTTCTGAAAGTTTTTATTGCATGTTGCTATTTATTCACAGTTTTATGATTGCAAAATGACAATAAGCTATCGCATCATTACTCACATTGTTTCGGTTTTAACGCAAGTCTATGAAGTGTGAACGTGGTATTGGTTTTCTAGCACTAATTTTTTCAATTTTAGTGATTGGTGTGTTTATTGCCTTTAGTATCTATCTGATCCGTTTGGATAATATTATTCGCAATAAATTTGAAGGTCAGCGTTGGGATATTCCTGCCAAGGTATTTGCTCGTCCATTAGAAATCTATGCGAATGCACCCATTACTCAAGATAATTTTGTCCAAGAATTAAAATTATTGGGCTATAAAAATACGGCGAACTATGAAAAATCAGGAAGTTACATCATTCAAGGTAACCAAATGTATGTTCATACACGTGGTTTTGACTATGGTGATAGTAATGAACCTGAACAGGTGCTTGAGATTGCTTTCAATCAAGGTCAAGTCGGTGAAATTCGTTCAACTAAACCTTCTAGCACAGGCATTGCTCGTTTAGAACCTCTATTAATTGGTGGTATCTATCCACAACATAATGAAGACCGTGTCCTCATTAAGCTGAATAAAGTACCAAAAACACTAATTGAAGCCTTAATTTCAACAGAAGACCGAAATTTTTATCACCATCATGGTATTTCTATTCGAGGTACAGCACGTGCCTTAGTCAGTAATGCAACAGGTGGTCGACGTCAAGGCGGCTCAACATTAACCCAACAGTTAGTTAAAAATTTCTATCTTTCACCAGAAAAAACGCTCAAACGTAAAGTCAATGAAGCCCTTATGGCGTTGTTGATTGAGCTACATTACAGCAAAGATGAAATTCTAGAAGCTTATTTAAATGAAGTAAATTTAGGTCAAAATGGCAATTACTCAATTAACGGTTATGGCTTAGCTTCACAATTCTATTTTGGTTTACCTCTGAGTGAATTAAATATTTCCCAACAAGCCTTTTTGGTTGGTTTAGTACAGGGTCCAACTTTATATAATCCTTGGCGTAATCCTGAGGCGGCAAAAAAACGCCGTGATGTTGTATTAAACAATATGATGGTGATGGGCTATTTATCTGAAACAGAATATCAAGATGAAATCTCACGTCCTTTAAATATTGTGAGTAAACCAACTTTAGGACCTGCAAAATTCCCAGATTTCCTTGATATCGTACGTCGCCAATTACGTACAGAATATCAAGAAAGTGATATTACCAATCAAGGCTTGAAAATTTTCACAACGCTTGACCCGATTGCACAGACACAAGTTCAAAATGCTTTTAAAGACTCTGTTGAACGTTTAGCAAAAGCAAATCCAGCACGTTTGAAAAACTTACAAGGCGCTGTGCTTGTTGCTCATCCTGAGAATGGTGAATTGGTTGCTGCTGTTGGTTCAACCCAAGATTTTACTGGCTTTAACCGTACACTAGACGCTAAACGTCAAGTCGGTTCGTTGTTAAAACCAATTATTTATCTAAATGCGATCGAATCCGGACGTTATACGTGGGCGAGTCCGATTGAAGATAGTGCCGTTAATATTCCAGTTGAGGGCGATAAGAGTTGGACACCAAAAAATTATAGTGGTGGTGAACACGGTGTTGTACCTATGCAACAAGCCTTGGCAAATTCATATAACCTATCTGCTGTTCGTTTAGGAAATGAATTTGGATTATCAGCATTTTCAAATAAGCTAAAACAATTTGGTGTTAGTTCAAATATCCCAGCTTATCCATCTATCTATTTGGGTGCAGTAAATATGTCCCCAATGGAAGTACTTGGCATTTATGGTAATTTTGCAACAGGTGGTTTCAAATATCCTCCTCGCTCTATTCGTACTGTTGTTGATGCAAAAGGACATTTGCTTGAACGTTATAGCTTAAATGTTCAACAAACTATTGATCCTGCTGCTGCCTATATTTTGAACTATGGTTTGCAACAAGTTATGCGTTCAGGTACTGGACGATCAGCTTATGGCAGCTTACCTGAAACCTTAAATTTAGCTGGTAAATCTGGCACCACCAATGATACACGCGATTCATGGTTTGCTGGTTATTCAGGCAATCATGTCGCTGTCGTCTGGTTAGGTCTGGACGATAATAAAGTTACCGGTCTCACAGGTTCTTCAGGCGCATTACCTGTCTGGACCAATGTAATGAAACAGCTTCGTCAAGAACCCGTCAATCTTCGTCAAACTGACAATGTAGAATGGCAATGGATAGATAGCGCAACAGGTGATTTATCGGCGCAAGGCTGCGATGGCGCAATGTATATTCCCCTACTTCGACAAACTGTACCTCGTCGTGCAACCCTCTGCGGTCAATCACATTATGAAGTTGAACCAACCAATATCCCTTCCGAAGAAGACACTCAAGGGGATCATTATGGTGATGGCAATACCAATTATATTCGAGAAAGTGAAAATCAAATGGACACCGATTTATCCAATCATAATTCTACACGTGTGATTTCGAGCGGTAGTTATAGCGGTGAAAACTAAGTTACAAGGATGATTGGACATGATGAAGAAAATAACGATTGTGATTGGTGTATTGCTGCTTGCAGGTTGTAATTCAGCCCCAACACCGAATAAAAAAGTGGTAATTAAATTGGGAGAACCACCAAGTACGTCAAACACGCAGAAAAAGAAAACTGCTCCGCCCGCGTCGAATGTAAAAATTACGCCGTATGAGCAGAAGGAAATAAAGCGTCAAAACGTACAAGTGGTTGTACCTGAGCAAAAAGTACAGCAAAAGTTCAATGATGGGAGTCAATTACCAGCATTTAGAACATTAATGCAAAAAACCCAAGTTGCTTATAAGCAACAGCAACTTGCGGAAGCAGAACGTTATGCTCTTCAAGCTCAACGTATTGCTCCCCAAGCGACCGAAACTTATTTGTATTTGGCACTGATTGCAGACCAACGCAAGCAATATGCAAATGCGGAAGCTTTGGCACGTCGAGGTTTAAGCTATGCGCAAAGTAACTCGATGAAAAAACAACTTTGGTTTATTGTGCTCCGAGCAAGCGAAGCACGTAATCATCCTGTAAAAGCCCAAGAAGCTAAAAAAGCCATTCAAGCATTATAAAAGTTTGATCAATCAATTGAACTAAATTGACGAATCCCAGCAAGCCCATAAGCATGATGTTTTTGGGCTTGTTCTAAATCTTCAGGTGAGACACCACCTAAAGCAAAAACTGGAATATCACTCTGCTGAGCTAATGCAGCAAAGTCATTCCAACCCAATACTTTTGCATTTGGATGTGTTTCAGTTGCTTTCACAGGGCTCAAAAATACTGCATCACAACCTATATGCTGTGCATGTTGTAATGAAACAGCATCATGACAGGCTGCAATAAAACGTTTACCAACAATCAATTCACCTTTTTTAAGTGCCATTAATTGTGATTGTTTAAGATGAATTGTCTTCACTCTAGACTGTAGAACCATGTTAATATTTTGATAAATATCAGTATTGATTATAATTTTTTGTAATTGTTCATCAGTTAAAATCTCTAACTGTTGTTCAAGCTTTTCAACTTCCGCTGTTGGAATGCGCCAATACATTTGAAAGTTATGATGTGGTAAAGCATCAATTTGATCACTGATCTTAATCAAATGAGACCAGATTAAGCGTTCCAGAATTACAGCATTTGCCTTCGGAAAGTTTAAACTCGCTAGTTGAGCGCGTTGATACCAAGTCCAAGGTTGATGAATTTGATTAAGCATTTCCTCAGGTACGTGTGCATGAAAAAGATGTAAATTAACAATAACATCTTCATATTCATGACGAATAATATCAAACGCATGCCACACCTTTAAACCAATACCGACTTCCTCATAAATCTCTCTACGACAAGCTTGTTCAGGTGATTCCCCTAGTTCGACTTTTCCACCAGGAAATTCATGTTTATTACCTTGATGTTGATCTGCTTGTCGCCAACCCACTAACACTTTAGATTTATGCAATAAAATTGCGATCGCAACATCAACAATAGCTTTTGCCATAACAGTTTAATATCTCTATTTTTTTCACAACAATTTTAATGAATTTAACAACGATTTCACATGCTAAAAACATCAATAATTAATGATTTTGTAAATTCTTGAAATTTACGTTGACAGGCCTATTCGATAATGATTATCATTTAAATCATTAAAAAACACACCACGGAGCATAACAAATGAACGCACCATTTAACCTATTTACACGTAGTACAGATGCAGCTCAATCATTGCCAATGTTGCATTCCAATAATCTTTTTGCCTTAGGTCGGGAAATACGCATAATGCATGCGGGTGAAGAATACCGCTTGCGTTTAACTCGTAATAATCGTCTGATTTTAACGAAGTAATATAATAACAACCGCATAATAATAAACGTGGGAATAGCAGTATGTCAGCGCGTACTGCTTTTTTTGTTTGGTCAAATTAGACCGTATTTAATTGAATACTCACTTTGAGTCCACCATACTCAGATGGTGAAAATACTATTTTACTATCATGTAATTCGATGATTTTTCTGCAAATTGAGAGTCCTAGACCAGAGCCTTGAGTTTTAGTCCCTAAAGCACGATAAAAACGTTCACCCAAGCGCTCAAAAACCTCCTCTTTCAATGCTTCTCCCTCATTCTCTACAATTAGTTCTAAATAAGATTGTTTCTTTAAAGTAATGTAAACATGCCCATTTTCTGGCGTATAACGAATTGCATTATCAACAATATTTCGAATGCAGGTAAAGAGTAACTGTTGATTGGCAAGAATTGTGTGGTTTTCAGTTCCCATAAGTTGTAGATGTAACTTAATCGACTTTTGATTAGCAAATAACTCTAAAGCTTGAATAACTTCATCAATAACAGTATGTAAATTGATACATATTTTAGGCAAATTTTCAGCATGTTCTGGGTCTAGCCGCGCCAACAAAAGTAGATTTTCTAAGGTCTGAATGCCTCGACTTACATCTTGCTGCATTTGTCTAAAATCTGTAGCGTGCTCAGGATATTTGCGTTGTAAAAGTTGTAAACGCATTTGAATAGCGGACAAAGGAGAACGTAATTCATGCGATGCATCAGCTGTAAATCGTTGCTCTGCCTGCAACGATTGATCTAAACGGCGCAATAAATTATTGAGTTGCGTTATCATCGGTTGTAACTCTTTTAACTCAATAACACTGGGCAGAATCGGGCTTAAATCATTCGCATTTTTTGCTGATATTTTGGTAGATAATTGATGAATAATTTTGAATTGACGTTTAATCAAGAAATGTAAAATAATCCATTGCAGTAGCCACACCAGTATTAAAATGAATGAGTAGCTCATAAAGCTATGAAGTAACTCATTAAACCGCTCATCTAATGCTTGTAATACCATAACCTCTAAATTGGAATTAGGCTCATCGACAATATAACTACGCCATAACTTTTGATCTTGCCAAATCAAGCCATAATGATCAGCAGTTTTAAAGATGAGCTTGTAATACGATTGATCAAGATGAAAATCTTTAGACTGTGTTAATACCTGTTGGTGATTACTCAGACGGTATTCAATATCGAACTGATCACTTAACTCATCAATCTGCTGACCAGAGGTTTTAGTTAAATCAGAGATCAATAACATATCAGAAATCTCATCCATGATTTCATCTTGCACTTGCATGGTTTGATATATTGAAATCACTACAAATAGTAGCAATGCCATGCAACCTGCAACAATCGAACTGATTAACGAGGTCTTTAGCAGTTTAGTTTGCAAAGACACGACTTTCATAAGCTTATTCCTGATCCATTCGATAGCCTAAACCACGAATGGTTTTGATATAGTGCCCACCAATTTTTTTACGAATCTGATATATAAAAACCTCAATTGCATTACTTTCAATTTCTTCCCCCCACGCATAAAGGGATTCTTCAAGTTGTTCACGAGTTACAATATGATCAGGTTTTAGCATTAATTTATGCAAAATTTGAAATTCTTTAGCAGTTAGATTAATTGGCTGTTCGGCTTTGGTTAGTGTTTTTGCTTGTGGATCTAGCTGTAAATCTGAAAAATTCAAATATTGCCCAGCTTGAGCTTGATGTTGGCGTAACTGAGCACGCACTCGGGCAGACAATTCTTCTAAGTTAAATGGCTTAACCAAATAATCGTTTGCGCCTAAGTCTAAACCTTCGACTCGATCCTGAATATGATCTCTTGCAGTAATAAAAATAACAGGGGTTTGCGCATTTTGACGGCGAATTACTTTAACAATTTCATCGCCAGAGGCTTGAGGTAAACCACGATCTAACAAGAGACAATCATAATGATGTTGTTCTATTGCCAAAATCGCGTGATCGCCACGTTCTACCCAATCCACATTATAACCATCCATTTCTAACCAGTCTTTAATGCTTTCTGCCTGAGAAGCATCGTCTTCCGCTAGTAAAATGCGCATAAATAATTGTTCTCTTTCTATTTTTAGAATTTAATTAAAGGATAAACAAAAAACCACATGAGCGTCATGTGGTTTTTATTAGTAGTTATGATTTAAAACTGAACTTGATCGACATCGACTTCAACACGCTTAGTCGGTTTATAGTCAATATCAATCTCACCAATAATAGTGACTGGCGTTTTAGCTGAAATAGGTTTTCCTTGCCATAGATCATCATCAATATCGACTGTAATCATCCCCGTCTGATCGCTAAATTGATATTTCTCATCTCCAGTCGCTTTGACTACATAACCTTTCAATTGCACTGGGGTATCGTCTTTTAACGTCAATGCTTGTTTTACTGTGATTACCTGAGTTGGAGCGAGAGCCTGTTGGTTAACTGCACCAGTGTTTGCAATTGCAAATGTTGTGGTACCCACTAAACCAGCAATCACCATAACTTTAGAAAAGATATTCATATTTGATTCCTCATCTTCGTTGCTTGATTTCTATAGAGTCATTAAAACAAATGAAGATGAGGTGAATCTGAAGATCAATAATTTGCTTAACTCAAAGGGACAACACGCAATACCTCTTCTAACGTGGTTGCACCTTCAATGACTTTGCGTGCACCTGCAATCCGCAGTGGCTCAACACCCTCTTTCTTAGATTGTGCTTTCAGATCATTCAGTGTGCCATGAGCACTAATAATAGACTTTAACTCTAAACTTACTGGCATAAATTCATAAATACCTACACGACCTTTATAACCTGTATGGCGACATGCTTCACATCCAACTGCTTTATACATCGTCGTTGGCATATCCATCATATAATCAAAAGTAAGATGCTCCCACTCTTGTTCATTAATTGCCGTTTCTTGCTTACAAAGTGGGCAGAGTCGGCGCACCAAACGTTGTGCTAGAACACCTAAAATCGTTGCTGCGGTTAAGAATGGTTGTACGCCTAAATCATGCAAACGGGTCAGACTTGAAGGTGCATCATTGGTATGTAAAGTCGAAAGAACCAAATGTCCTGTTAATGCTGCTTGAATCGCCATATTGGCGGTGTCATGGTCACGAATCTCTCCCACCATGATAATGTCAGGATCTTGACGCATCAGTGCACGAACACCATCGGCGAAACCTAGTTCGATATTTGGATTCACCTGCATCTGGTTAAAACTTGGTTCCAACATTTCAATCGGATCTTCAATGGTACAAACATTCACTTGTTCTGTTGCTAATTGCTTTAAAGATGAATATAAGGTTGTCGTTTTACCTGAACCTGTTGGCCCCGTCACCAAAATAATCCCGTGGCTATGTTGTGTTAGTTGCTGCCAACTCTGTAATAAATGCCCTTCAAAACCCAATTGTTGAAAACTACGTACTAAGACTTCTGGGTCAAAAATACGCATGACCAGCTTCTCACCAAATGCCGTAGGAAGTGTAGAAAGACGTAACTCGGTTTCTTGACCTTTCGGTGTTCGCGTTTTTAAACGTCCATCTTGTGGTTTACGTTTTTCCGCAACATTCATGCGACCTAAAATTTTAATACGGGAAATCACTGCTGTAAGTGTATTGGCAGGCATATTATAAATTGTATGTAATACACCATCGATACGAAAACGCACCTTGCCTTTGTCTTTGCGAGGCTCCAAATGAATATCACTTGCACCCTGCTCAAAAGCAAATTGCAATACCCAATCAACGAGTTTCACAATATGCTGGTCATTGGCATCAGGGTTTTGTGTATCGCCTAATTGCAGTAAAGCTTCAACCCCTTTATTGTCACGGTCAAAAGCACTTGTGCCTTGAGAAGAACTCACCGCTCGACTAACTTGATAATATTCAATCAAATAACGTTGTAGCTGTTCTGGATTTAATAGCACAGCTTCAACTTTTTTTGGGCTCAAACTTCTTTCTAAATTATTTTTCCATTCCATCATAAATGGCTGATCTGTACCGATTAAAATACGATCAGAGTGAACTTCTACTGCCAAAATATGATTTCGAGCTGCAAACTCTTGAGACATAACATTGGTTAATGCCGTCACATCAGCCTTTAGAGGATCAATTACAAACAAAGGAACATGCGATTTTTCAGCCAACCATAGACATAGACGATTGAGTGTTAAAATGGTTTCTGGATTTAGTTGATCTTTAAGATTAAATTTTGCAACCCACTGTAAAGGATGCCACTTCAATTCATCTTTTTGACGATGTGTTGTTTGTACTAATAATTTATCCCGTTCATTGATTCGTCCATCTTTTTGTAATTGTTCTAAGCACCAAAAAATATCGATTTGAAAATTAAACGTCATTGTTATACCCCAAGCTATTTCTATAATATAACAGAGATTTATTGAAATCTCCCAGATCATTTCATGACTCAATATTGATTAAATGCACTTTAAAAAACATATAGATAACTTAGCCATAAAAGCAAAAAGGATTAAGATAGAGCAATGCATTTATGAAATTTTAAAGCATATAAATTCAACTAAATTTTGCCTAAACAATAACGATGATCCTCTAAGCGAAAGGATATGACATGACTGATTTACTTGATTTATCAATACAAAATACGGCTTTGAGTCAGTTAATCATGATCTTTGCTGTATCGCTCGGTTGTGGATTATTGATCGGCTTAGAACGGGAACAAAGCAAAGCGAAGCATAAGACCAAAACCTTTGCTGGTTTTAGAACCTTTGCAATTAGCTCTCTTTTAGGAACACTGTGCTTTTTATTTAATTTAGAAATAGGAATTACGGGGGCAATTTTAATTGGTGCTATAAGTATTGCATCACTTAAAAATCAACCCGATGATCCTGGTGTGACTACTGAACTTGCACTCATAATGACCTATTTCATTGGTGCTGTTTGCATATGGAATATCAATTTGGCTGCTGGGCTTGCAGTGACGCTGACCATTCTACTTTTTGCGAAGCAATCACTTCACGGGCTCGCAAACCAGTGGATTAATGAAAGCGAACTACGCGATGGCGTGCTATTACTGGCTTTAATACTGATTGCACTGCCCTTAGTACCTAACCAAGCATTTTGGGGACCAGTATTAAATCCCTATACAATTTTGAAATTATTAAGCCTCATACTATTTGTACAAGCATTAGCACATTTTGCCAAAAGACTTCTATCATCAAAAAATGCAATCGTATTTTCTGCTTTGGCATCTGGTTTTGTCTCAAGCACAGCAACTATCGCAAATCTGGGTATGGAAGTTCGTAACAATGGTGCGAACCCTCATGTAAATGCTGGTGCTGCCTTGATGTCCTGCGTATCTACGCTTATTCAAATGCTCATTATTGTTGCAAGCATTAGCTTGGCTTGGTTCAAAATCATATTTTTGCCAACTATCATTTCAACCATCGTTCTATCTATTTGGGCTTTATATTTGATGCGGACATCTATTGGCGATGGTGAAACAATCGTAACCAATGATAGCAGCCGCATGTTCAGCTTCAAAAATGCCATCATTATTACTTTTGCCTTATCAGCAATTCAAGCCGCGGTATATGCTCTCAACCTTTGGCTCGGTAGTTCAGGTCTGATTTTAGGTACATTAATCGCATCTCTTTTTGAAATACATGCGGCAATTGCTGCTATCGTTGTCCAAGCAGAGCCTGATACCGTTCAGGCAACAACACTTATGCTTGCATTAATGATTGGACTTGCTGCTCATGCTTTAGCGAAAAGTATCAACGCTGGACTAACTGGAGGATATAAATATGCTCTTGCTTTTATTCCAGCCCAAATCATACATATGACTGTGTTAATTATCATGCTCTGGATGCAACAGCACTAATATCAATGCTAATTGAGAGTTTCAAGCTTTAAAATACTGATCTTGTCATCGTCAACATTAAAACTCACATCGAACGTGGAAAACTTCATTTTATAAATTCGACTCGCATCATCATGATAAGCAGGCCGTGGATCTAAAGATAGAACTTGTTCTAACTCGTCAAAGATTTTCGGCTGAGTGTCATTCTCTTGAATGAACTTCTGCTTAATTGATTGTGCTAATTCGCTCCATAGAACACGCTTTCGAATCGGCTCGTCTTGCGCATAGCCACTGACTGAATCTATCACTGCATCTGAATAATGGATATAAGGTTTAATATCTAAAATTGGGGTTTTATTGAGTAAATCACTTCCCATCACATACATGCGAACACTCTTAGCACATTTTTCAACACGTAAAAAGCGAACGACCGACAAACCTATAGGAGATGGACGATACATACTCCTCGTTGCAAATACCCCAATTTTTTGATTACCACCTAGTCTTGGCGGACGTACTTGTGGACGAAATTTAGACATTTGATTCAAGGAGTTATCAGTATTTTTATTATCATGGAATTGCCACAACAACCATAAATGACTGAAGTCTTCAATTCCCTCAAATGCCGAAAGATCATTATAAGGTTCTGACAACTCTATATAGGACTCCACCTGCACCAAATTTGGCTGTCTTGGAATACCAAATTTCTCCTGATAAGGAGAGTGCATATAACCGATAATCGGCATGACCACAGAATTGCTCATCACTTTTTCTTATAAACACAATTAAATATATTCAGTTTATAGAGAATGATTTTAGATTAGAATAGCAATCTGTTTCTTTTAACTGTGATCGAGACCTTTAATGGCTGCTTTTAACGTTGAACGCATTACTCATGTTCACCACTGGAATGACACGCTTTTCAGTTTTAAAACTACGCGCGATACAAGCTTACGTTTTAAAAATGGTCAGTTTGTGATGATCGGACTTGAAGTGAATGGTAAGCCTTTAATGCGTGCGTATTCGATTGCGAGTGCGAATTATGAAGAAGAACTCGAATTCTTCTCAATTAAAGTACAAGATGGTCCTTTAACATCTATTTTACAAAAAGTAGAAGTGGGCGATGAAATCCTTATTTCTAAAAAACCTACAGGTACTCTTGTACATGATGATTTATTGCCAGGTAAAAACTTATATCTGTTATCTTCAGGTACAGGATTAGCACCATTCTTGGCTTTATTACGTGATCCTGAAACATATGAAAAATTTGAAAAAGTGATCATGGTTCACGGTACGCGTTATGTATCAGAGCTTGCATACCAAGATTTAATCTTAAATGAACTACCAAACCATGAGTTCTTTGAAGAATTGGGTATCAAAGATAAATTAATCTACTATCCAACTGTGACACGTGAACCTTTCCATACCCAAGGTCGCGTTACAACCGCAATTGAGTCTGGTCAATTATTTGAAAAAATTGGTTTGCCACGTTTCAATCGTGAAACTGACCGTGCAATGCTTTGTGGTAGCCCTGCATTCCTTAAAGACGTTGCAGCATTACTTGATCAACATGGTTTAGTTGAATCACCACGTATGGGTGTAATGGGTGATTATGTTATTGAACGTGCATTCGTTGAAAAATAAATAGAAACAAACTGCTACAAATAAACCGAGGTTATAAACCTCGGTTTATTTTTTATAATAAATATTTTAAAATTCTAAATAAACTATTTAGCAATATTAAATACTAATCAAGCTGCATCTAAATTAATCAATTTTTCAATATAATACCAGCATTCTTCTATTTGTGTATGGTCTTTATTTACTTTAGCATAAGCAGTCATACCATCTAAAATATTAATATACATTGATGTTAATACATGAGGCTGAAATACTTTAGCTTTTTCAAAAAAACCTTCTAATAATTGCATTAACCACTCTCTATATTCAATGATTGGTCGAATAATAGACGGGTACTGTTGTAATACTTCAAGTGATGCTTTCTGAAACATACAACCATGAAAATCATCAGAATTAAACCAAGCTACATGCCAAAAATAGACTGCTTTAATTTTACCTAAATAATCATCTTCGTTAAGTATACTAAGTTCTTTTTCAATCGCTTCTTGAATACTCTTATTACGCCTAGACAAGCACTCCTCTATGAGGTTCTCTTTTGAAGGGAAATACTTATAAAAAGTCATCTTGGCAACGCCAGACTCACTGATAATTCGGTCTACCCCTACTGAGCTGTAGTTATAGCGGTTAAAAAGATTCAGAGCCGTTGCAATAATATCTTCTTTTTTTGACATTTTATTATCCTTTTTAAATTTTATCAAAAAGCTTAATTAATTATTTAGACATAGTTAAATGCTAGAAGTTTCTGGCACCTATGTATATTTATATTAAGCGAATTTCTTATATACCCTCATATAAATTAAGCAAAAAACTTATGATTAACAAGCTTATTTGTAAAAAAAAATTTCCATTTAAAAAAAATTAAAATATATAGTGAATTATATCACCTTTTTACATCAGTTAAGTTAATTAATAATCTTTCTTATTATTTTTTAGATTGTTTAATAAATTGATTTCACAAAAAAATCATTTTATATTTATGTCATCCAATAAAAAGATATTTGGTTGAACTAATAGTTATTCAAAAGCAACCAAAGCAAATCGACACTATATAATTGGAAAAGCAATAATATTAATTCATTGAGTACAAGACTATGCCAAAAAAATTTGAAAACTTTAACGACCCTAGACAGAAAGCTATAGACGGAATGAAAAATAGTATTTCTGAAGAATTATGGAACAAGAATTTGAATTTTCTGAAAGAGTTAAGAGCAGAGATTTCAAATCATCCTGTTTCAACTCATCCAGCTATTCAAATGCTAAATGATGGTGTAATTGATAAAGAAACATTGAAGCATATTCATTTAGAATATCGTCATGCGATTGTTCAGGTGTTTACTGATGCATTACTCATGGCACAGTTCCAAACGAAGCAATTAGAGCCGCGTTTGCTATCTGGTTCTAAGATGTATCCTCGCTTCTTACTTAATCTTAATATCTTAGATGAGTTTGGTTTCCGTCCAGGTTTTGATCAAGAGGGTTACTATGCTGGAAATCCAGAGTATGCACACTATCCTCTCTTTGAAGATGTACTGGACGACTTTGAATTGACTCAATCTGAGCGTAATGATTACCAGCCGTCTCTTATTGCTCAACAAGTACGCAACTACTTAGAAAAATCTTTTGACCGTTATCAGGCAGTTTCAGCTCTTTTAGCCGTTGCTGAAGAAGAAGTGATTTTATTTAGTCCAGCTTTACGTCAAGCAACCAATGCCGTTGGATTCGATGTAGATAGTGGATATTACTACGTTCATGGTGTATCACATGATGAAACAGCAGAAGCTGCTGATGATGATCATGAAGATGATTTATGGTTCGTGCTTGCTCAAGCTTGCGTTGAATCTGATTACAGTGCGATTCGCCAAATGTGCTTAGAATATTGTGACTTATGGCAGCAATTTTGGGATGAACAAATTGCTTATCAATATGGTACATATAAAAAGTTGGCTTAAGCATCAGATCGGGCTACAAGATATTTTGTCTTTAGCCCGTTTCACTATGAAAACACATTCATTCTCAATAATTTAATCCATACAAATACAGCAAATTAATCATCAGTCGTTAAGATAGCGACAATTTACGTTTTTTCTTTTCACCATACATATTCAAATCAGCAACATCAATCAACTGCTGTAACTCTAAACTGTCATGTGGGTATATTGCTAAACCAATACTCGCACCAATTTTCAGATAAATATTTTCAAAACTGAACGGTTGGCTACATGCATCAACCAAACGCACAGTCATTTGTTTAGCTACATCATAATTTTCTACAGAAGGTAGAATAATCGCAAACTCATCTCCCCCCAATCGAGCGACTAAATCATTTTTGCGAATATTCTGTGAAAGCCGTTTAGCAATTTCAATCAGTGCCGTATCACCATACCGATGTCCAAATTGATCATTGATTAATTTCAAACCATCCATATCTACGATCAAAACGGCTAACTGCTCTTTAAATTGTTTTGCTTCTTGCAATTTCAGTCTTAAAGAGTCTAAAAATAATGCTCTGTTTGCTAAACCTGTTAAGTGATCTCGTGTTGCAAGCTTATACAACGCTTGATCGCTGAATTTTGTAGCATGGTACATTGCAGCCGCTATCAAATCTGACATCAATCCTAAAAGAGATAAATCCTTTTCATGAAAAGCATTTATCTGATCAGAATAAATTTTGATTACACCAATCACCTGCTGTTCATAAAATAATGGTACAACTGCCATCGAGCGCAGTCCGACACGTCGACAAGCTTCATGATTAACTCGAGCATCTGTTTCACTATCACGACAATATAAGGTTGTTTTTTGTGAAATACATAAACCTGAAAGGCTCTTATTCAATGGCAGACGCAGACCCAATAGATGCTCAGCTTTATTTGAAACAGCTCGATAGACCATTTCATCGTCTTCAGCCAACTCAACAATTGTTCCTGTTGCAGAAATCACCAGTTTTTGAATTTGATTCGCAACTAGCGTCATTACCGCGTGTAAATCGACACCCAATTTTGCAATAGCAGTTTGAGTTTCGATGACAGACATTAATTGTTTGTTCGATAAGGAGGATTGTTTTGGCATTTTTTGAACAAGCGCAGTTGCATGGCTCAATTGTGCGAATTATTTCTATTAAGTCAAGTTATTGGTTTAATAGACAAAACTGTCTATTAAACCCAAATAAATAAATAAATAAATAATGTTTTTAAACAGTGTAATACTGCGTACGTTTCTGAGAAAATTTTTCTAGTTGTTTGATGAAACCTTCAAAGTAATTCTTCTCCTTATCTTCAGTACGGTAGCCTGCATATAATGTACGTCTCAATCCTTGCGGCGACACACAGTCTAAACGACGACTGACAACCCATCCCTTTTGTTCATATTCATTAACGACCCAGTCAGGTAAAGCCGCAATACCACGCCCACTTGCAACCAACTGAATTAACATCTGCGTTAAATCAGTCGTTCGAATATGCTTAGGTTGAATATTTGCTGGAATGAATAAATGCGCCATGATATCTAAACGATGTTTATCAACTGGATAAGTAATCAACGTTTGTTCAGCCAAATCTTCAACTAGGATTTTTTCTTTACGCACCAACGGATGTGTCGTTGAGAGTACCAAACGTGACTCGTATTCAAAAATCGGAAAGTATTCAATCCCTTTGAGTGCAATTGGATCAGCAGTGATTAATAAATCAAACTCAGCATTTTGCAATAATTCATGCGGATTAGACTCAAAACCCGCTGCAAAATCTAAATCGACATCTGGATATTGCTGACGATATTGATTTAATAAAGGCATCAGCCAGTCAAAACAACTATGACATTCAGATGAAAAAATAATTCTCCCCGTTTGTCCATGCACGATACGAGTAATATCCGTTTGTGCTATCTGAACCTGAGGCAACACATCATCTGCTAGTCGAAGCAAACGCTCGCCGACATTGGAGAAACTTACTGGACGACTACGGCGATTAACAACTTCTACCCCATACCAATGATCAAGTTCTTTTAATTGATGAGAAATTGCTGAAGGAGTTAGGCATAGATCTGTCGCAGCCGCAACCAATGAACCATGCTCACGTAGTGCAATTAATGTTTTTAAATGACGAAGTTCTAACACAACGATCACCACAATTGAATTTAATTCATCCTATCATGTTATTCATGAGTGTGTCTCACCATGAATTTTATTTTATTATTGTTTAGTGAGATGAAATGTACTCACAATTAGAATCTTGACTATATCGATTTAAGCTTATGTTCTTATTTATAAAAATTAGGAAAAGCTAATGACCTAATGCAATTTTGTGGAATATTAAAAATTTTTTATCAGATAATTCAAATATTTGATTGTCCATACCCACCCAAGCACTGTATATTTTCCAAACAATAATAATGATGAAGATAAACTATGAGCATGCTCAAAGAAATTGAAACCCAACTAAGAATCATTCATGCGTGTGAAAAAGGAGCAACGGGGGTTTACTACGGTCATAGGCTGATTGCAAAACTATTTTTTAAAGACATGGTCAAAGCACTAGATGAAATGCATCAGCATGAAACTGAACATTTTAACCTGTTCGGCTATTTTTTTGCTCAATACAAAAATGCTGTTGTCTTACCCTCTATACTCTGGTGTGCAGGCGGAATAATTTATGGATTATTGATTGGATTGCTAGGTAGAAATGCAATTTGGATCAGTACTGCAAGCATTGAAAATATTGTAAACAAAGAACTTGATGAAGCTGCAATTTTCTTCAAAGAAAAAGATATTGAGATTCATCATGCAGTATTAGATATTCAAAAAGATGAAATTCATCATCAAAAGATTGCTTCTGAACATGCAGACTTTGATAATAATTTAGCAAAAATTATCAGTTACTTTGCTCAACAGTGTGCACATTTAGCAAAGTTTCTTGCCATTTATCTCAAAATATCTGTTCCAACAAAAAAATAATCTTTATAACTGATAAAGACTATAGAAAATACGATCTCTCAAATTCACTCAATTATTTAAATGTATGGCCGAAAGGCTCTACGAAATCTGATAAATATGCACAATCAATACGATAAGCTTAAGATCTAAAGTATCTTGATGGTTATAATTTAGATCTCTCTATGTTCTGATTAAAACAGTTGTTAAATTTATCTCTTCAACCTAATTTCTCTCTTTTTCTGGTTATTTTCTCCTTGGCAGTTGGTAGTTTCTGTATTGGAACGACTGAATTTGTTGCTATGGGATTGATTCAAGAAATCGCTACTGATTTAAATGTCAGTGTTCCACATGCAGGCTATTTCATTAGCGCCTATGCGCTTGGTGTTATGGTTGGCGCACCAATTATTGCAATTTTAGGAGCTAAAGTACCGCGTAAAACGCTATTACTCAGCTTGATGTTATTTTATGGTTTAGCAAATGCCGCAACCGCTTTCGCAACAACATCTGAAGCTATGCTGATATCCCGTTTTATTGCAGGCTTTCCTCATGGTGCTTATTTTGGTGTAGCAGCATTAGTTGCAGCCGAATTGGCAGGAAAACAACGTAGAGCGACTGCGATTGCACAAGTAATGATGGGACTCACCCTTGCTAATGTGATTGGTGTTCCTATTGCAACTTGGCTTGGTCAGCAATTTGGTTGGAAATCTGGTTTTGAGTTTTCTGCCGTCATTGCCTTTATTACTTTAATCGGTGTCAGCCTTTTTGTGCCCAATATTCCGCTTCAAAAGACAGCCAGTATTAAAGCGGAATTGGCAGGTCTAAAAAACATCAATATGTGGCTAACACTTGCCGTGGGTGCAGTTGGTTTTGGTGGTATGTTCTCTGTTTATAGTTATGTGTCTCCAATTTTAACTGAATATACACATGCCGATATTCGTATCGTCCCGATTGCACTAGCCATTTGGGGCGTTGGTATGGTGATTGGAGGTCTCGTTTCAGGCTGGCTAGCAGATAGAAGCCTATTTAAAACGATGATTGGAATTTTGGTGAGTTCTGCACTCGCCTTTGTACTTGCAAGTTTTATGATGTCTAATCTCTATACTGCGATTACAGCCTTATTTCTAATTGGTTTCACTGTGATTGGATTAGGTGGTGCATTACAAACACATTTAATGGACATCGCAGGCGATGCACAAACATTAGCGGCATCATTAAATCATTCCGCATTTAATTTAGCCAATGCCTTAGGCGCATTTCTTGGAGGATGGGTACTTAGCCATAATATGGGTTGGTTAGCACCGATCTGGGTTGGGTTTGTACTGAGTTTAGGGGGATTAGCAATCTTATTAATTGCTCTGGCTTATGCTAAATACACTCACAAAAATCAATCTGCCGTAATTTAACGGCAGATTGATCAGTTTATCGATATGAACTGATCAATTTATTGATTTGTTGGTTATGCCATTTAGATAAGAATAACAAGGCTGCGATCGCTCCTATTAAGGCAAAGAACATATCAGATTGAGTGTCCCACTCATATCCTTGTGTACCAAGAAACTCTTGCGCACCTTGTCCAAGTGCTAATGCAGCTGCCCATTCAATCAATTCATAAGTCGCACTAATGGCTAGCACAATACAGATCACAATAAAACTAAGCATTTTCCCTTTGGCTAAAATCTGATGTCGAATCAAAATTTCCCGTGCAGCTATGGCAGGCACAAAACCCTGCATAAAATGTCCAATCTTGTCATAAGGATTTCGATCTAAACCAAACCATTGAGCAATCTCAAAACCCAAAGGTACACGTGCATAGGTATATGCCCCACCGACGATTAATACCATTGCATGCAAAAAAATTAGGCTATACAAGAGATTAGTTAGTGGAAATTTGGAATAAGTTGCAAATAAGATAGGTAAAACAACGAGGACAGGAACAACTTCCATCAACCATGTCGCTCTATCATACGGCTGTAAGCCAGATAAAAGCAGCAACAAAATTAAAATAATAGCTGCTAAACATAGAATCTTTGATTGATTCATATCAAACTCTCAAATTAATTTTATTTTTAATTACATTAACATCAAAGCAAAAACATATTCCAGTAGATCGCTTGGTCAGACCAAACATCGAATTAGAAAAAGAAAAATTTTACGGAATCTATACTTGGCTTTATTATTGAAATGACCAAAAGTAAGGCCATAGATCCATTAAAGAGTTGAACTTTTTTCTGATTATTGACAATCTTTTGCAAGCGCTCACCCATGTAAGCCCAAATACCTACACATGGGATACTCACTACACCAAATACTGTACCAATAAAAATAAACTCAGCGAGATGGCTATCTACAGTACTATAAGTTGCGATTGCACCCATCGCCATAATCCATGCTTTAGGATTAACCCATTGAAACAGAGCTGCCCCAATAAAATTCAATGGTTTTTCTGGACGCTCCTCAGCTTGTACGCTACCCGCACCATAAATTTTATATGCCAAATATAATAAATAGACAATGCCTATTATTTTAAGCATTTCATACATAACAGCAGATTGACCTAAGGTTGCACCAATACCGAAACCAACTAAACTGACCATGACCCCAAAACCAAAGCCGATGCCCAAAATATGTGGAATACTTTTTTTAAAGCCAAAATTTAGTCCTGAAGCAGCTAACATAATATTATTCGGCCCCGGTGTAATGGAGGTCACAATCGAATAAATCACAAATGATAAAAAAGTCAGTAAACTCATAAATGCAGATAAAAAATATTTTCAAACTTGCAGACAATATAGCAGTCAAAAAGATTATTTTTGATTGATTGTTAAAATAATTCTGCCACCTTACTCCGAAAGCTTCTCACCACAATGTGGACAGAAACGATAAGATTTCTTCTCCTGCTCCTGATCTTCAAGTAGTTTTTCTCGCACGAGCTGAATGATAATTTCATGCGTCTGCTCTTTGGGTAAGCCGACTTTTTTCCGAATGCGTTCAATTTCCATTTGATCATGCAGTAGATCCAGACCTTTAGCTTGTAAGACTTCACGGAACTCCTGTTCCAGTCGCTGATTCCTCATATTCAGTTCATTGGCTAGACCTGAAGCCAAGATACCCGCTGGTAAAGCAGCAATCCCTACACCGAGAATAGTAATAAATGCACCTAATATTCGTCCTAGATTAGTCACAGGTGTGACATCGCCATAACCCACTGTAGTTAAAGTTACTACGGCCCACCACATAGCTTGTGGAATCGAACTAAAGGCTTCAGGTTGCGCTTTATTTTCAACGACGTAAATCGCAGAAGCAGTCATCACAATCATAATGACCAAGATAAAAATAACCGCTTGGAACGAGCCTTTTTCTCGCTGAATCACCCGTAAAAGAATTTGTAATGACACAAAATAGCGCGTCAATTTGAGCAATCTTACCAACCGTAGAACACGCAGGAAACGTAAATCGATATGGACAAAGAAATTCAAATAAGCAGGTAAAATAGCCATTAAATCTATAATTGCCCCACCACTTTTCATCCAACGAATACGCTGCTTCCATGCAGCCTCGTCTGGATTTTTTTCGACGATACTCCACAATCTTAATAAATACTCTCCACTAAAAATCAGGATTGAGATATTTTCAAACAAATCAAAATAAGGTTGGTACAGCTTATAGATTTCATTAATCGATTCAAGGAGAACAGCAGCAACGTTACCAATAATGAGAATAATTAATAAATAGTTAACATAAGAACTTATTGTACTTTTGTAGTCATCATTATGAAGATTATTATAAATAAAAAGTCGCAACCGTTGCCATGAAAGTTGAGCCATACCGTACCGATCATGATGTAAACTAAGCTAAAAATGTAACACGTTGCTTAACGATTTGATAAGTGATTTTGAGCAAAGACAATAATTTTACTTATCAATCAAAATAACGCTCTTTACACAAAATTACCTTTGAACTTTTCTGTTTGGCTTTTAATAATCAATCTTTAATGAAAATTTTTTAAATGCTCATTTATACACAACTATAAATTTTATTAAACCCATGACAACAAGGGGAATTCACGTGGGATTCAAGCCTATTCCAACCCTTATTTCTTTATTCATTTCGCTTCTCATATGGTTCATTATTCCAGTTCCTTCAGGTGTCGACCCTAATGCATGGCATTTATTGGCAATGTTTGTCGGTGTCATTTCCGCGATTATTGGTAAAGCCATGCCGATTGGTGCAATTGCGATTATTGCTATTACCTTAGTCGCCGTGACAGGTGTGACTAATGACAGTCCAAGTGGTGCCATTCAAGATGCCCTCAGCAGTTTTGCCAACCCTCTGATTTGGTTGATTGGTATTTCGATCATGATTTCCAAAGGTTTGCAAAAAACCGGATTGGGTGCACGCTTAGGCTATTTATTCATCGCAGTTTGGGGCAAGAAAACAATTGGTATCGGTTATAGCATGGTGCTGTCTGAACTGATTCTTGCGCCAGTAACACCTAGTAATACGGCTCGTGGTGGTGGGATTATTCATCCAATTGTACGCGCGATTTCCACCAGTTATGACTCCGACCCCACCAAAGGTACCGAAGGTCGTATGGGGAAATATTTAGCTTTGGTGAACTACCAAGCCAATCCCATTACTTCTGCCATGTTTATTACTGCAACTGCCCCTAACCCATTAGTGGTTGATCTGGTGGCAAAAGCAACCAACAGTCAGATTTCCTTGAGTTGGAGTACTTGGGCACTGGCGATGTTATTACCCGGTTTAATTGCTTTAATCATCATGCCGTTGATTATGTACTGGATGTATCCACCTGAAGTCAAAGAAACCCCAAATGCAGCTCAGTTTGCGAAAACCAAGCTAAAAGAAATGGGCCCTGTCAGCAAAAATGAAATCATTATGCTGGGTGTATTTGGGATTTTACTGCTGTTATGGGCAGGTATCCCTGCCATGATCTTCGGTTCAGCTTGGGCGGTTGATCCCACCACGACAGCCTTTATTGGTTTAGGCTTACTGTTAATTACTGGTGTATTGACTTGGGAAGATATCCTGACGCAAAAAAGCGCGTGGGATACCATTACTTGGTTTGCTGCTTTAGTGATGATGGCGACTTATTTAAATAAGCTGGGTTTAATTACGTGGTTCTCGGGTGTGCTTGAAACTGGGATTGGCCATTTAGGCTTGAGTTGGATGCCTGCCTGTTTATTGTTAATGCTGGCTTATCTGTATGCACATTATATGTTTGCCAGTACCACAGCACATATCACCGCCATGTTTGCAGCTTTTTATACCGCTGGACAGGCGTTGGGTGCACCACCGATGTTGTTTGCCTTAATGATGGCAGCAGCATCAAGCATCATGATGACCTTAACCCATTATGCAACGGGTACATCGCCTGTGGTATTTGGCTCAGGTTACACCACACTGGGTGAATGGTGGAAAGCTGGCTTTGTTATGAGTGTGGTCAATATCATCATCTTTGTGGTAATTGGCGGACTTTGGTGGAAAGTGTTGGGATATTGGTGAGTTGAATATGAGGAACATTCTGTACGAATAGAAATGTTCCTCTAAATTTAAATACCCAAATGCAGCACATACAAACTATTATTAGAATGAATGATCTTCTGCATCAGTTCTGCCAATATTTCAAATTGTCCTATTACTTCTCTCGTTTGCATAATGATTTTTTCATAACCTGCTGTTTCTTTTAAAATACGATCAACATTTTCATTTGGGTCAATCACATCATCATATGCATGAATAAAAGTATACTCACCTGTTAACGTTAAAACTTTTGGCGATAACTTTAAAATATTAACTAGACTAGAAAACAATTGAAATGCTTCTTTAGCTCCATCTCCATCAATTACTGTTACACCATAATAATTTAAACCAGTATGCCTAACTTTTAAACTTGGATTATAGGTAGGTATCCATTTTAAAAAATCATTAAAATAAATAATAAGATCATCATGGATTGAAACATCATAAGAATCTTTACCGACTAGCTCGCAGCAATCATCATAAGAGAATTCATTTTTATTCAATAAAACAAAATCATGTAGTAGTGCCATAAATAGAACCTCAGTTTAAATGGTGGTTTTCTCTATCAGTCAAAGCTTTCCACTCTTCATGGCTATAAAGTTTAAGATTCTTCAGTTGAGTACCTACTAATAAAAAGCGATCGTCCCATGTTAATACTTCCCTACTGTCGTCTAATTTTTTATTTGAAAAACAAGGAAATAAAATTGGATTAAAATGTATTAATCCAATTTCAAGTAAATGCTTAATCTCTTTCGGGTTCTCAGGAATAGAGTGAAGTACGGGTATATTTTTTATTAATTTGCAAGCAATTTCATGAGGTTCAGAATCTAAATCATCCAAATACCATTTTTGGTCATCGCACCTCCATAAATAAGCAGTAAAACCATTTTGCTCAATCAGTAATGTCTCTGTAATTGCATTTGGTTCCTCATACCAAACAGAAAATGCTAAAGTTTTTGTCGGAATAATTGAAAATTTTGGCGGTTTTAAATAAGGATAATCCTTTAACATTAAAGAAACTAAATCTTTAATTGCTATTTCTAGATCCTCAACCTTCTGCTTTTTATGGATAATATTAACTAGTTCAGAAATGTTATCTTTTATCGTCAAAATACTTTTCATTTTATAAAAAATAAGGGCTGATTACTCAGCCCTTATTTTAGCTTTTTGCTCAAACAAAGCATAGCTTTGTTCTTGCGCTAGGGAAAAGCCTTTCGGCTTTTCTTGATCCTAGCTCATTAAGTCAATTGAGCAGCTTGGATCTTCTTAGTATCAACTTGATCAGCTTCTTTAGTATATTCGCCCATCTTGTCGAAGTTTAAGTATTTGTAGATGTCAGCAGCAGCGCTGTCGATTTGAGACGCGTACTGTTGATATTCTTCTGGGCTTGGTAATTTACCAAGAACCGCAGCTACAGATGCAAGCTCAGCAGAAGCTAAGTAAACGTTTGCACCTTGACCTAAACGGTTCGGGAAGTTACGTGTAGAAGTCGATACACATGTAGTGTTCGGTGCAACACGTGCTTGGTTACCCATACACAATGAACAGCCTGGCATCTCTGTACGCGCACCAGCACGGCCATAGATGTTATACAAGCCTTCTTCCATCAATTGATGCTCGTCCATACGTGTTGGTGGAGCCAACCATAAACGAGTAGACAATGAACCACCAGGTACTTTGTCAAGTAGCTGACCCGCTGCACGGAAGTGACCGATGTTGGTCATACAAGAACCGATGAATACTTCATCAATCTTGTCGCCTTGAACGTCAGAAAGAAGTTTCGCGTCATCTGGATCGTTCGGGCAGCAAAGAATTGGTTCTTTGATGTCAGCAAGATCGATTTCGTAAACTTTTAAGTATTCTGCATCAGCATCAGCTTTCAACAAGCTTGGGTTATCTAACCACTTCTGCATGTTTTCAGCACGACGCGCCATAGTACGCGCATCGCCATAACCTTCAGCAATCATCCACTTCAACATGGTGATGTTAGAACGTAAGTATTCAGCAACTTTCTCTTCAGAAAGTGTGATTGAACAGCCAGCAGCAGAACGTTCAGCAGATGCATCAGAAAGTTCGAATGCTTGCTCAACGGTCAAGTCATTTTCCATTTCTGATAAATCGATCTCAAGGATACGACCAGAGAAGATGTTTTTCTTACCTTTCTTCTCTACAGTTAAGTCACCAGCTTTGATCGCATAGTAAGGAATCGCATGTACAAGGTCACGTAAAGTGATACCAGGCTGCATTTTACCTTTGAACTTAACAAGTACAGATTCAGGCATATCCAGTGGCATAACACCAGTCGCAGCTGCGAACGCAACAAGACCAGAACCCGCCGGGAATGAAATACCGATTGGGAAACGAGTATGTGAGTCACCACCAGTACCAACGGTATCTGGAAGTAGCATACGGTTTAACCAAGAGTGGATAATACCGTCACCTGGACGTAAAGATACACCACCACGGTTCATGATGAAATCAGGTAATGTATGGTGAGTTGTTACGTCAACCGGTTTTGGATACGCAGCAGTGTGACAGAAAGACTGCATCACTAAGTCAGCTGAGAAGCCCAAGCACGCTAAGTCTTTTAACTCGTCACGAGTCATAGGACCAGTTGTATCTTGAGAACCAACAGTTGTCATCTTAGGTTCACAGTAAGTACCCGGACGGATACCTTGACCTTCAGCTAAACCACATGCACGACCAACCATCTTCTGAGCTTGTGTAAAGCCTTTACCAGTGTCAGCAGGTTGTACAGGCGTACGGAATAAAGTAGAAGGTGCAAGACCTAATTCTTCACGCGCTTTCGCAGTTAAACCACGACCAATGATCAAGTTAATACGACCACCAGCACGTACTTCGTCTAAAAGTACAGGCGTTTTAAGCTCAGCTTCTGCAATTTGTACACCGTCTTTGAATGCAGTAACTTTTGCAGCAGCATGATCAATTTTCAATACAACTTCGTCACCCATGTTCATGTTGGCAACGTCGATTTCTACAGGTAATGCACCTGCATCTTCCATTGTATTGAAGAAAATTGGAGCAATCTTAGAACCTAAGCACACACCACCATCTTTTTTGTTTGGAATGTGTGGAAGTTCGTCACCGAAGAACCAAAGTACAGAGTTAGTTGCAGATTTACGGCTTGAACCCGTACCAACAACGTCACCCACGTAAGCAACTTGGTTGCCTTTCGCGATCAATTCTTTGATTTGGTTTAATGGACCAACTTCACCTGGCTTTTCAGGGTTGATACCGTCACGCTCATTTTTCAACATTGCATTTGCGTGTAATGGGATATCTGGACGGCTCCAAGCGTCTTGAGCTGGAGACAAGTCATCAGTATTCGTCTCACCTGTTACTTTGAACACAGTGATTTTGATTTCTTCTGGAACGTCAGCACGGCTTGTGAACCATTCTGCTTCAGCCCAAGATTGTAAAACAGCTTTAGCCGCAGCATTGCCTGCTTTTGCTTTGTCTGCTACGTCATGGAATGCATCAAATACAAGAAGAGTTTTCTTCAATGCTTCTGCAGCTAATTCAGCAAGCTCAGCATTGTCAAGAAGTTCAACTAAAGGAGCAACGTTATAACCACCAAGCATCGTACCTAGTAAGTAAACTGCACGCTCTTTAGTTACAAGTGGAGAAGTTGCTTCGCCTTTTGCTAGAGCAGCCAAGAAAGCAGCTTTAACATACGCAGCTTGGTCAACACCTGCTGGAACACGGTTTTCAAGCAAATCTACTAAAAATGCTTCTTCGCCTGCTGGTGGATTTTTTAATAAAGTTACAAGTTCAGCAGTTTGAGCATCATCAAGCGGCTTCGGTGGGACTCCGAGTGCGGCACGTTCTTCAACGTGTTGGCGGTAAGCTTCTAGCACAGTGTTATTCCTCTTTTTTAAAAAATTACTTGTAAGTTCCAGCTTGCTACAAGCTTTACAAGTAATATGGACAGCAAAATTTTACTAGACTTCGCGTTAAAAGTTAATGCAACTACCGTATTTCTACGTGATGCCCATTATTTTATAGCGAAATGTTCGTCTCTTTTGAATACCGCTTTGGTCTTAGATCAAAGCTTAATAAAACAACAAATTACATGCATAAAAAAAGACAACTGATGTTGTCTTTCAAATGAACCTATTAAAATGATTTATACTTTGGTAGCTGATCATGTGGTGTAGCCAAGCATTGTTCAGTAAATTTCTGTTTCAACTGTTCACGTTCTGCATCAGGATTCGCCTTCAGTTGATCGATTGGCATTGCATATACCGTTTCAATAATTTCAAAGATAAATTTACGTGTTGTTTCATCTTCAATTTTATCTGCATGTTCTTTTGCTTGCTTTTGTTCAATGCCATTTTGACGGTCTAAAGTAATTGAACGTGCTGCATTGCCCACACTGACACAATAACCATGCCACTGTTCTGCTGGAGTTAATTGCTTTTTATCTGCACAACCAACTAACACCAAACCTATTGCAATCAAAAAAACTTTTTTCATCATCGTACTGCGATTAATTTGATGCACACATCATACTGAAAGTTGTTCATTTTGCAAAAAGAAGCGTTTAAATCCGTATGAGCTGCAATAAAATAATACAAATCATTTACTGCATCGCATGCTATTACCCATTTTCTGACATTTACCGCCTGTAGAAGAAAGATATGTTGTGCCTGCAACCAAATTATAAGGTTTGCTTTTCGCATCCCAACATCTTACACCATTGCAATTCTTCACAGGGATCAGTGCTTCACTCGCGACTGTAATGGTTGCATTTGAGGTTGCAGTAGTAGTACCTGCTGATTTCGCAGTTTGTGTTGTTACCGTTGGAACATTTTTTTGTTCTTTGTTATTGGTCACGGAAACATTTATCGCACTGGGAGTTGTCACTGTTGCATTTATATTTTTTTTAGTTGGATCAAGTTGAGGATCTTGCTTCTGAGTGGGCGGTGGTGTTGCAGAATAAGTCGTTACCCCTTTCGAATCGACCCATTTATAATACTCTTTTGCATGTACTTGGAATGTAAAGCTGAGCAATATTAAGCCTATAGTTGCCAAAAGTTGACTTAAAGTGACAGGTTTCATCCACTCTCTCCAAAAAATGTCATTAATCTATATATTTTTCAATAGCTTATTTTTATTTTAGCATATTTTTAAAAATACTCAGCATAAAAAAACCTGCTTTATTTTCATAAAACAGGTTTTCTAAAAAAGCTTTAAAAACGCCAGTTGTAGAATACGTCAATGGCTCTCTCTAAAGATTGACTTGCTTCTAAGTATAAACGGCGATTCATTTGATAACGCAAGGTCAATTTATTTACAGGTGTAAATACGCCTATGCCATAACGAATAAACAGGTCTGGCGTGATATAGCCCGTTAAACTCACTTGAGTGTCATCACCTGTACCCTGTGCATCAAGTGCTAAACCACTGAGACCAAATGTTCGACCTATTTGATTCGTTAACGCGCGCGTTCCTCCTAAGCCCATACTAATGCCTGCCGCTGCAATGGTATTGTTTACATCAGATTTAAAACCTTCTGTATTACTTAGGCCGCTACTCCCTTCATTGATACGACCTGTGACCAATGCATTCAATGCTTCTTGTTCAGATAGACCTGCATCATTATAAATTTGAACATTTGGAACTGTTGCTGTCCCAGTCACACGTAAACCAACCATACTACCTTGGACTGATTTATTCGCATCAATATCAAGTGTTGGATTCGCAAGTGGACCATTAAAACGTGCGATTGCTCGGTTCAAATCTAAGCTTTGACCATAAGCTTCAATCTTCACTTTCTGACTCACACCAATTGCACCATTTGCTCGCATTGCAGTTTCTAACCCACGTTGTGATAAATGCAAGCGACCAACCAATGGAATATTACTTTCAAAACCTTGGAAAATCACTTGATTGCCCAATGTCAGTGTCATATCCGCGCGAATATCCCACGGTTTAGCTGCTTTCAATGTCGCAAGTAAATCTTGCCCTTGCTGTACGACTCGTACATCTGGTGAAATATTTACAACTGGTGCGGTAGTCTCTGGCATAGAAATACGAGCACGTGGTACATCAATCGTTCCTCTTAAACTCAATTGTTGTTTAAATGGGTAAACATCCAAATTTAAATCTGGTTGCACGATCGCGGTAATCATCGGCGCTTGTCGAATTAAAAGATTATCACCTTTCAAACTAAGCGCGAGATGAGGATCTTCTTTCCAATCGAAGCTACCTTTTAATCGCCCAACACCTTGTCCACTGTTGAACGCACCATCAATACTTGCTGAATCTTGTCGAATAGACGAATAAAGCTGAATGTTGTTTAGATTTACAGGCAGTGAAATCATACTAATTGCACCATTTTTTAAGCGCATTTCACCTGTAAATTGTGGTTGAGTCAGTGTGCCATTAATTTTTCCAGCAAGAGCTAATGTACCCGCCATTGAACGTACATCTTTAATAAATGGCTTGAATACTTTGAGTTGTACATCATCAAAAGCAACTTCACCACGCATTGGCATTCCATTTTGAAATGGATTCACGATCACGTTAGCGTAACCTGTACCAATGTCTGGTGTTTTCATATCCACACGCAATAACAAGCCATCATTGACACTTTTCGCGATTAAGCTCAATTCATCATAGGTGACTGTGGTCGCAATATCTTGAGGATCATCAGGCGCAAGACCTATTTCACCTTTACGAGTGACTAAACTTGCATCCAGTTTTGGGCGACTACCTTTAGCCCACGAAGCTCGAGCATAACCATTCAGTTGACCAGTAACTGCTAAACCTTCAGGCATAAATACCGCAAAATCATTTAAATCTAGATTTTTGGTAACAACTGAAAAATTCCCTTTATTTTGGCTAATACGTGCCGATTGATCTAAACAAACCTGACTATGCAGACTTTGCCAACAATGCTGTCCAATATAAAGTTCAGACTGGGCTGTAGAATAAATGATAGCTGCGCTTTGATTTTGTACTAAATCAATACGGCGTGATTTAAAGTGACCTTTTTGTAATTGTCCTAACCATTCATTATTCTGATTGAAACCACCTGCAAGCTGTACATAAAAATTAGATTGGCGATTATTACTTTCAACTTTTAATACATGTGCTTTGCGCGTACCACCTAAGTTAATCGTTGCATTTTCTATTTCACGATTACCACTACGTAAATGATCAACTTTGGCAACTAATAATGTAGGTGTTGCTTCAGAAGTAGGCAATTCACCTTGAATACGTAAAGATCGAATACTCGCCAATTCATTAAATGCAAAATTATCTACGGCAATATTTGCTGTTGCTTTTAAACGTGGTTGTGATTGAACGTTTAAAACGCCGTAGGCACGACCTTGCAAACCCGGATAAAGCTCATACAGGGCTGGAGCATTCAGTTTCACTCTTAAACTTTGTGCATTGCCTGTGGCTTGTAACTGGTTCTGAGCATAGGCAAAAAATAAGTTATTGGCTTCAAACTGTTGTGGTAAAAAACCTTTCTGATTGGAGTCTAACAACAAAGTAAGGTTACCACGACCACGAACAGGTTTATTATTAAGAAAACCTGCCGCGTTTAAATCCCGAATATCGATACGCTTCAGCTTTTCAGACCAAACACCTTGTGTTTTAACATGGCCTGAGAGTTCACCTTTAAGAGTTGAAACAAAATACTGTGGTTTGAAGCGCACTAAAGATGCATTGATATCCCAACCAAGTTTATCTTTTAGGTTCACAGCACCTGTAGCAAAAATCTTACCTGCCACACCATCATGTTTTAACTCATTAATTTTTATATATTCTGGTGTTCCTGCCACTTTGATTTTCAACAATCCATTGCCTTGATTTAATGCATTTAATGAACCGTCGTAATCAACTGCAAAACTTTTAAAACCTCCACCAGACTTCTGATCATTAAACATTAAAGCGGCTGTACTTTTGCCTTTTAATGCAACGGTTTCTATACGATCTGACTGAACAATTTGACCTTTTAAATCAATACGATCAAGTTGAATGATCTGTTGATTCGGTTTTGCAAAACCGGTTGCTTTAATATCGCCATTTAATAGATTAACAGGTGCAGTAGCAACAACTGTTTGTGGATTGAAATTCTCAGCTTTAAGCTGAGCCTGCCACGCTAACTGTTGCTTTTCAGTAGGTAATTTAACTTTTGCTTGCCCAGACAAACTCCCTTTCACAGCCTGATAACGAAAGTTTTCAACATTCAGCAGATTTGATTTTATATCAAGACGGGCATCATATTTACCTGTTGGTAATAATGCTTTCTCATGAGGTTTCACTGTTGTAGAAACATAGATATCTTGTTGACCTTGTTTTAAGGCGATGTCGGTATGACCGTCTTCGCTACTCAACCAACCAATATAAGGGACTGCTCGATCTATATTTTTCCATGCCACATTTAATAGCATCGGCTGCGGTTTGTGATCTTTCGATGCAGCTTGATTGAGTTTAACAGCCCAAGTTTCATATTTATCAAAAGCAAGCTGTGCACTTAAAGCCAAACCTTTTTCCAAAGATCCGGATGAACTTAACTTAGCATCTAAATTCGGTGGTAAAAAATCCTGTGCGATTTGCGGAACAGTTTTATCTTTAGGATTTAAATGATCCAAACGACCTTTAATATCCCATGAAACATGCTCATGCCAATTGACTAAACCTTTGAGCGCAATAGATCCACCCATTAATTGACCATTAAAATCTTGAATATTCAATTGATTCTTTAGATCTGTCTCCATTAAAGCATTGTATTTACCTTCGGGGATTTGCTCACCTTTCAAATCGGTATCTAGATTTAGAACCAATTTCTGAATATCACCGCTAAATCTTGCAACACCATCTTTGGCAAATAATTTCTGTTCTTGCAACAAAGGTAAATGATAATTTTTAAAAAGCAGTTCGCCTTGCATCGGTACGTGATCACGTACTGGATGTATAACAGCCCAACCCGTTAATAAATCTGGAGTCTGTGTTGCGATACCTGCTTTTAATGTATCTAAAGATCCCGCTGCAACAACTTTAATAGTATGAATATTTAAACTTTTTAACGATGGAATAATTAGATCTGCTTTCGCATTAATTGGATATTTACCACTAAAATCCATTTTCCCTGTTGCATGTTGGACTGCTAGATATCCCATATCCATTTTAGAGTCCTTAAACTCTAATTTGGTTCCAGACCATAGAGCATCTTTCAAGTAAATATCATTAAAACCAACTTTCGATGTTTGAGTTTTAATCTCAAGATGATCAAGAGTTGCTTCATCTACACGCAATACAAATGGAAGTTTGATTGCATCAAAGGCAAATGGTTTACCTGAAGGCGGTTTTTTGTTGATCACTTTCAGATTACGTACATCAGCATGACTTAAATGTATTTCTTTATTTAAGATTGCGCGCCAACCAAGAGAAACATCAGCGCGATCCAAAGAAACATCTACAGCTTTTAATTGTACTAAAACATTCTTAAGGATGATTCCTCTGAGTAAATTTCCACCTTCATATTCATAACGAATCATTTTTTGGCTTTGCAGTACCCGATCTAATAAAAAACGACTGCCTTTGTCGGTAGAAATCATAACGATTAAAGAGCTAACCAATAACAAAAGTATGATCGACAAAATTAACGCAACACTTCTCATGATGCGTCGTTTTGATCTTGGTCCAACTGGTAGCGTTAGTTGCGGTTCTACTTCCGTCATAATCAACCTAAAATTGTTTGAGCTTTTCTAAAGGATGTTTTTAAATTATTAAAGCTGTGAGCCGATGAAAAAATGTAATCGGATCGGGTTATTGTCATTGGAAATACCAGATGCCACATCAAGCCGTATTGGTCCTATTGGTGATTTCCAACGGATACCCACCCCAATACTATATTCGGTTGGGTTACTAAACTGTTTGTCATAGGCATTACCAAAATCAGAGAAAATTGCTGCTCGCCAACCATCTTTAAACTGATAATTGTACTCTAAAGATCCTACGCCTAAAGCTTGTCCACCGATTTTAAAACCGTTCTCCTCTGGTGAAAGGCTTTTGTAATCGAAACCGCGTAAGGACTGGTCTCCACCTGTAAAGAAACGGAGGTTATAAGGCACTTTATTAAAATCATCTGTGAAAATATAACTTGTGTCAGCTCGACCTACAAATTGGTGATTTTCATTTTCACCCAATGAATAAATAAAACGCCATCCACCTGTCAAAATTGCCATATTAGCATTTGATAATAATGATTCTGTTCCTAATTCAAGCTTGTAAGTTTGCTTAAAACCTTTGGTTGGATTCAAACGAGAATTACTATTGGTCTTAGAAAGTTCATATCCAAATAACAAGGATTCTTGTTCCGAATCAATCCCAGATACTTTAAAAGCGTCAGGTAATTCATTGATATCAATATCACCTTTTTTAGTTAGACGATCTAAACGGTAACGTAAACCAATGATATGTTGCCAATCACCCAAAGGATTTTTAATAACACGTTCACCGCCTAAAACAGCAGACTCAACCAATAAATTAATATCTGGGCCAATGTCATTACGTTCTTCACGCTCGTAACCACCCACAAGGTTAAAGTAATCGTTGAGTGGATGCTTATAAGGAATGCTGTATCGCCCATCTATAGATTGACGAATTTGCGACACTTCAATATTGGCATCAAATGCATGACCATATTTATTCACAATCGCTCGTCTGTATTGACTACGTACACGAGCACCCGTGTCTGTACCATAACCAATACCAGTTTCTAAACTATTCAAACGATCTGCATTAAGCGTTACTACGACTGGAATTTTTTTCTCAATTCTCGTTTGCTCCTCTAATTTTTGGCGTTCATCTTCGTCATCATCATGTTCATGTGATAAAGGCATAGAGCGTGCTAAAGCATAGGCTTGAGGGGCTTGCCCTCCAGAAAATTGCGTTTCATCAACGACATCTTGTGTTACTTCTTGTGCAGACGTTACTTTTTGTCTTGCCAATTCTGCTTTCTGTTGACTATTTAGCAATTGAGATTGTTGGATTTTCTGTTGATCGACTAAAGCTTGAAGATCTGGCGCTAACTCTAAAGTAGGCTGAACTGGATCAGGTTTAATCGTATCTACCAATGTGTAATTAAAGTAACGTGTATTCGTTAAGTTATTTGCTAAGGCATTTACACGCCAAAATGCATAGTCATCACCCTCTTTCCAAGGTGCCAAACTATCTAAAACTTTTTGAGTTAAAGGCAATGGCTTAGTTGGATCGCTCATACGATACTCAACTTGTTTAAGTTTATATCGCTCACCCGTCTCATATTTTAGATTAATTTCAGCTACTTTTTCTGGCTGGCTAATTTTGACATCATGCAAACGCCAATAACTATCAAAAAAACCGTTATCTGATGCGGCATTCACTATCTTTGTTTTTGTTGTTTCATATTTACCGTGATTAAAAATGTCCCCTTTGTCTTGTTCTGGGATCAAACGTAAAACTTGGAATTGAGGCAAGTTTTCACCCGCACCAGAAAATTCAATATTTTGCTCTTTAATACGGACCGGCTCATTCGGTGTGACAATGACTTTGACTTTATTATCACTTACCCGTTCAAACTTATACGTGGCATTATAATAGCCTACAGCTTGTGTAGCCTGATTGGTCAACACTCTTAACTGAGGTAAAGCGACGTTAAAGTCTTCAAAAGATTCTTGAGTAAAACTTGATAGTTTTGCTTTTATATTTGTAGCCAACGCAGGAGGAGCACCAGTTACATCAGCAGTAATACGTGGGATTTTCTCTGCACCCATTAAGTTATCTGGGTGAAAACGATTCCATATTTTTCGAAAGAACCCGACTTTTTCTTTAGGCTGATCACTTTGTGTTTGAAACTCCGGTAATGTTCTACCTGTTTCATTTGCTTCAACGACAATCTTACTGTCGGTTTGAATGTCTTGCATCAGCCGATTAATATCCACTGGAGCCTTAGTAATTTCTATCAGTTCAGGCTGTGAAATCTCATTAACAACTGTTGGTGGATTTTTTGACGTACTTTCTCGATAAGCTTGGGCCTCATTTTTTGCACTCTCAGCCTCACGAAAAATTTCATTCGCCATTGTTTGATCAACAGGGATAACTGGCAAATTTTCTAAATTATCATCAAGCTGAATCGGTTTTAATTCATTAATCTGATTATTAGATTGCTCTTGCTGTTTTAGTGCCATCAAGCTGTCTTGTTCGGCTTGATTAGCAAGAGGCTGATTTGTACTGCTTGATAAAACAGTTGATGTATCCTCAGTACTTTGATCAGATTTAACTTGATTCAAAGACTGTTGGTCTACGGTTTTATTATTTGATGTATCTGTTAATTGTTCTTGCGCACAAGCAGCTGATATACAAGAAGTAATTAAAAAAGTGCTACAAATAAGTTTAGGAAAGCTCTGCATTTTAAATATTAAATGCATAGAATGAACCAACGTTAACTGTTTAAAATTAGCTTTAGATGACATGTAGAACTCTAAACTTATTTTTAATTTATCATTTGTGACTGGTGAAAATACTTCAAATCTTTGATTTTCATCCAATCAAATATGAAAGTATCATACATGCATTTTGTAGCATTTTTACAGTACGTCACATTTTTTTATAAAACACAATGAAGTGAACACACGATGAAACAAGATGAGCGCTTAATGACATCACGTCGGTTTGCACCGATGTTTTTCACTCAGTTTTTTGGAGCCTTAAATGACAATGTTTTTAAGCAAGCTCTACTTTTAGTGATCACTTATGGTTGGATCCAGCAACAAAGTGCTCCCGTCAGTACACTCAATAATCTAGCTGCCTTATTATTTATCTTGCCTTACTTTTTCTTTTCTGCAACTGCTGGGCAAATTGCTGATAAATATGAAAGATCTCAACTCATTCGCTTTATAAAAATATTAGAAATTATCATTATGTTGATTGGAACCGCGGGGTTCTTGCTTGGAAATTTATGGTTACTACTTTTTGCATTATTTCTGATGGGGACGCATTCAACTTGTTTTGGTCCAATCAAATATGCAATTTTACCAGAAATTCTAAAACAAGAAGAATTGATGTCTGGTAATGCACTTTTCCAATCAGGTACATCGATCGCAATATTATTAGGGATGATTCTTGGAGGTGCAGTCATTGCATCATCGGAAGGAAACTTATTGTGGATTAGTGTCACTGTTGTCATCATAGCTTGCTTAGGCTATTTATGTAGCCGATTTATTTTACCTCAAAAGGTTTCAGCGCCAGATTTACAAATTGACTGGAATTTTTTTCGTACAAGTTTTCAAACTTTAAAATATGCTAAAAGCCTTCCAATCATATTTATTGTTTTGCTCGGTAATTCTTGGTATTGGTTTTATGGCGCAACCTATTTAACTCAAATTCCTCAATTGACCCAACAAAACCTGCATGCTTCTGAAAACGTTGTCAGTCTACTTCTCACTTTTTTCTCTGTTGGCATTGGTGTAGGTTCATTACTGTGTAGACGTATCGGTGGTACAGAGATCAATATTAAAATGGTACCTTACGGTGCGATTGGGTTAACGATCTTTGCTTTGTATTTAGCAGCGAGCCTCTCTTTTGTTCCTGAGCGAACTGGCGATTTACTGAGTTTAAAAGATATTTTTACCCAAGGTGCCGTGTACTATCATGTCATGCTTGCCGTGACTTTATTAGGTATTAGTGGTGGATTTTATATTGTACCGCTATATGCAATGATGCAAGCTTACTCACCACGTTCTCACCGTGCGCGTGTGGTAGCCGCAAATAATATTCTAAATGCTGTATTTATGGTTTCTTCTGCAGTTTTCTCAATTTTAATCTTAAGCATTTTAAAAATTGATATTAAAATATTATTTACGATTACTGCAGTTTTAAGTGCAATTTTCTCATTTTGGTTATTAAAGCGTTTAAAACCGTTGTTGGAAAATGCACCCAATACTTTAGAGGATTAATATATGCGTCATTTTACAGGTATCGATAAACTTATTAATTCTTTTGATCAGGCTCTTCGTAGCTTAGTGCCAGGGGCAACTGCTGCTCAACGATCTAATCCAGCAAATTCAGAACCTTCACAATTATGTGTTAGCGATGCTCGCCATGTAGCAGGTTTAATGCGTGTCAATCATAGTGGCGAAGTCTGTGCACAAGCGCTTTATCACGGTCAGGCGCTCACTGCAAAACTCCCCCATGTTCGAGAAGAAATGCAACAAGCTGCGATAGAAGAACAAGATCATCTCGCTTGGTGTGAAGAGCGTTTAAAAGAATTAGACAGTCATACGAGCGTACTCAATCCAATTTGGTATGGTTTATCTTATGGTATGGGCGCAATAGCAGGTATTGCAGGTGACAAATATAGCTTAGGTTTTGTCGCTGAAACGGAACGTCAAGTCAGCCAACATCTACAGGAACATATTCAACAACTTCCATCTCATGATGATCGTTCACGTAAAATTTTAGAACAAATGAATGAAGATGAATTACACCACCGCGAGACAGCCTTAAAGGCTGGAGGTGTTGATTTACCTGTACCTGTGCGTATTACCATGACAGCTATATCAAAATTAATGACTAAAACCAGTTATTATTTATAGGCTTATATTAAAAACTGAATCAAAGCAGGTAGTAATACATTAAAGCCTGCTTGGTTTAAATTAAATACTTCTTTATTTATGATTCACTCTTATATTTAATATAACAAAACTAGGTCGATCTTAATTTTTTTGATACCATTCGGCTTTAGATTTCAGCTGTAGCTTTCTTTTTATGACCGTATCTTATCAACAGCAACTTCAAGAGAAAGTTGAACGCATTACCACACAATTCGCTCCGTTCAATCCCCCAACTTTAGAAGTGTTTCAATCACCTGAACAACACTTTCGTATGCGCGCAGAATTTCGTATCTGGCATACCGAAGATGATTTGTTCTATGCCATGTTTGAACGTGCTGAAGATGGTAAACAAAAAGAAGTTATACGAGTTGATAAGTTTCCAATCGCGGATCAAAGCATCAATGATTTGATGCCACGTTTATTAGAAGAATTAAAAGCAATTCCTATTTTATCGCAACGTATTTTTGAAGCTGATTTCCTCGCCACATTGAGCGGAGAAATGTTGGTGACTTTAATTTATCATCGCCGTTTAGATGTAGATTGGGAAATCGCTGCGAAAGCTTTAGCAAAAAAGCTGAAGATTAAAATTATGGGGCGTAGCCGTGGCCAAAAAGTGATTATTGGTGACGACTACGTAGTTGAACAACTCAACGTTCATGGTCGTACTTTTAAATACAAACAAATTGAAAGTAGCTTTACACAACCCAATGCACAAGTGTGCCAACATATGTTGGAGTGGGCATGTGATGCTGCGGAAAATTCTGAAAAAGATCTACTAGAATTGTACTGTGGTAATGGTAACTTTACTCTACCACTCTCTTTGAAATTTAAACGTGTCCTTGCAACTGAACTTGCTAAATCTTCAGTCTACGCAGCGCAATGGAACATTGAGCAAAACCAGATTGAGAATATTCAGGTGGCGCGTTTATCTGCCGAAGAGTTTACTCAGGCGTATCAAGGCGAACGTGAGTTTAGACGATTACAGGAAGCTGAAATCGACATTCAGAGCTATGACTTTGACACGGTATTTGTTGACCCACCACGTGCGGGGATTGATGATGAAACCTTGAAGTTACTACAAGGCTTTGAGCGTATTCTCTATATCTCATGTAACCCAGATACCTTACATGACAACTTAAAAACCTTAGCTCAAACACATCGAATTGTGAAGTTTGCGATGTTCGATCAATTCCCTTTTACTCATCATGTGGAATCTGGTGTACTGCTCGAAAAGATTTAAACAAATTATTTCAAAGTAACCATTAAAAATAGAGAGTTTCCATAACTCTCTATTTTTATTTAAAGTTTTTACTAGAAAAAATGATATTTTTCAAAGATCAAGTCATTCAACTGTCATAATTTCGTTAGAAACAAAAAGAATCATCGAAAAAACTGAAGTTCAACTGCTGCTTTTATCACTTAAGCTGACTTGTATTTTATTTTAAAGTGACTATATTTCGATCTATGTTAGGTTGTATATGAAGGCTCTATGAGTTTTTGGCAGAAATTGTTTAATGCAGATCAGCAATATAATGAACACAAGAACCAAACCTCTTGCGTTGAAAATGATTGTTCTTGCAAATCAAATGAACAACTACTGGATGCTTTAGTCAAAGCGACAGATGAAGATGTGATTAAAGGTATAAAGAAAGTCCTCATTTCCCGAGGCTATAGCCGCAAAGAGCTTCTTGCACTTATCAAGACGCCAATTCAATAAAAATAAGTGCTTCTCATCTTCTAATGCATAGAAGATGAGAAGTTGATTAATTACAATTCTCTCGAGCAATTTCAGCAACGATTGGACCTAAATTAAAAGTCTTGTCATGGCGTTTAGTTTGGGATAAATATAAACTTGAAATTGAACCATCCAGATACAACGCATTATCAATTTTTAAATTTTGTTTGAAGAATTGCGCAAACTGATAAAAATTGACTCGTTGTTGTGAAATCACAAAATACAACTGATTATTTCTAACACCGACTCCATTTCTTATTTTAAGAGAATTTGAATCTGCTAAAAATTGGCTATTTACTTGGCCTTTATAAACCAACATTGGTCCAGACTGCGTAGCAAACCGTGGCTTAAATCTCATAGATTTATAATCTGTCGTTGTTTTAATTACAGCATATTTATCATTCCATGCAAGCACGCCATTTGGTTGCATAAAAAAATTACCAAATCCTTGCGCTTCATTGAGTTCAATAATTTCTTTACCCTCTTCAACATATAAACCGACAGGTTGAAAATCAGGGTGATACATACCTGCGTTCATAGCAAAACTTAACTGTTCACATGTTGAAAGCACTTTTTGAATATGAGCAAATTTTTGATAATAACGAGCAGTCTTTGGATCTTTTAAGAAAAGTCTGAGTTGCTGTAAATGGTCTACTTTAATTACATCATATGAAACATTGTCTACTTTAATTATTTGATGCTGCATCGCATAAATATGAGACATACCAATACTGACCAATGAGACTATAAACCATTTTTTTAGCATAATTTAATATTGTTCAAATCGACTAACCTCATTGTCCCACAATGTATTTCAACATAAAAAGAATAGATACAATCTCCACACATAATCGTATAAATGAGTCTTGAAATACACTCGATAGATTCATATTTTTTGATTAAAATACATCTGTAAATACAATAGTCTTGTATGAGTATGCAGCAAACACAGCGACATTTCCCTCTCGGTGCGCACCTAATTGTTAAACACTTTGGCTATAGTCATCACGGTATTTATGCAGGTCGTGGACGAGTTATTCATTATTCAGGTTTTGCCCATATTTTTAAAAAACGTCCAATTGAGATGACGTCAATTCAGCGCTTCGCTCGGGGAAAACCGATTTATACGAGAAATTATAATTCCCCTCGTTACAAGGCGAAAGCGATCGTTCGTCGTATGCGCTCGCGTATGCATGAGAATCATTACCATTTGATTATCAATAATTGCGAACACTTATGTACATGGGCGATCACTGGAATTGAATCGAGTATTCAAGTTGAGCGTATGCAACGGCGTTTAGCAACGATTGGTTATATTAGCTCGATCATGAGTTATATGAATAGCATTATGTTAACGATTGCGACGGCTTGTTTTGCCCTCGTGTTATATATCAAAATGATGCTACGTCGGCAGGCAAAAAGATCAGTTCCTGCATATTTATCATTGAAGGATAAATACAATAAAAATAAAAGTATTTAGTTTTCTAATTTGCTCATAGATTTAATCAATCTGTTTGTTTCGCCATACTTCATATAAATCATGGTTATGATTTGGTTTGACTTGAACAAAAGTAAATTCTTGCTGACTTTCAGGTGGTACTCGTAATATTTGAGCAATATGTTCAGTAGACAAACCAAATGGCTCTGCATCTTGATTAGAAAATGCATAAAATACACAATTAATTCCCGTCATACGCATTGCAGCTAGACACATTGGACAAGGTTGCCCACTCGCGTAAACAACACAGTTTTCAAGATTTGGACTGGCTAGAGCTTTTCCTGCTTCACGCAATGCTGATAATTCTGCGTGTGCAGTAGGATCGTTGGTGAGTTTAATTTGATTCACACCCGTAGCAATCACTTTGCCATCTTTTACAATCACTGCCCCAAAAGGACGACCACCTGATTTTGCATTTTCTAATGCTAAATCCACTGCTTTCTGTATAAATTTTTGATCATCCATCTTTGCCTTATCCTAATAATCAAATTCAAGTGATACGTTTCAATGCCTTTATTATAAATTAACCAATAAAATCAAACCAATTATTGTCATCAGCTTATTAATAATAAAGTAAACTTCACATAAATATTTACTTTTCTTTTAATCAATTATATATTTCCCATATAAATTTCTTATCCAATCTACATTGAGGATTTTATGTTGGAGATAGCAGTAATCTGATAACCATATTTCAATCGCACATTGAAATGGGTTATCAACGCGAATTTTTCGGGCTAAAAGCCTAGCTTTGCTTTTGATTACTTATATCTGGGATTCCAACATGAACCTATCCAAGTCTGAACAAAGGACTTTACACGTCTTAGCAAAAGGCGGAAAAATCGTAAAACTCAAAAATGAATCAGGACAACTCATCGCTGTAGAATGTTATAGCCGCGAAGGTTTTGTATTATCTGACTGCACACTCGATGTTTTTCGAAAACTTAAAAAGAAAAGCTTGATCAAATCACAGGAAGGTCAACCCTATCAAATCAACTTGAATGGGCTTAGAAACGTACGACCTCAACTCGACAATCAATAAACATCCTTAACAACCACCTGATGAAGCAACAACATAATTTTGCTTCGTCAGTTATTTAAAAACATATAGGCAATTAAAATGAATATTCAAATCCGTGATGAACAAAACACTGACATCCAAGCAATTTTTGATTTAACACAAAAAGCTTTTAATGATGTAGAACATTCTAGCCACACAGAGCAATTTATCGTCAATGCACTTCGTGAATCCAAACAACTAACTGTCTCTTTAGTTGCTGAAACTCAGGGGAAAATCATTGGTCATATTGCATTTTCACCTGTTTCTATTTCCGATGGTACGACAGATTGGTATGGCTTAGGTCCTATTTCCGTTCTTCCTGAATATCAAGGAAAAGGTGTAGGCTCTAAACTTATGAAAGAAGGTTTGGATAAGATCAAGATACTGAATGCAAAGGGATGCGTATTACTCGGTGATCCTAATTATTATGGAAAATTTGGGTTTAAGGCTGATACTAGATTGATCTTAGAAGGTGTTCCAGCCGAGTATTTTCAAATTCTTGCTTTTACCGATTACATACCAAGTGGCTATGTCATCTATTCAGATGCATTTAATGCAACAACATAATACTTGTAGAAAATCGTATCTGATCTACGCCTAAAAAATTAAAAATCTCACGCCATAGATAGCGTGAGATTTTTCAATAAATAATTGATTTATTAAATATTACTTCGCAGCAGTTGCTTCAGTCGTAATATTCACAGTGATCTTGTCACCAACATTAGGCACATAGTTACCGATACCGAATGCAGAGCGATTAAAACTTGTTGTTGCATTGAAGCCAATCGCAGGTACTTTCGCCATTGGATGCTCGCCTTGTTTATTCAGCACAGCATCCAATACCACAGGCTTAGTCACACCTTTAACGGTTAAATCACCTGTAATTTTGAAGTGTTTCTTGTCTTTGGTTTCTACTTTAGTACTTTTAAAAGTAATGTTTGGATATTTTGCAGCATTAAACCAAGCTTCTTCTTGAAATTCTTTGTCCAAAGCAACAACATTGGTATTTACGCTGCTTAAAGGAATCGTCACTTCTACAGATGAATTTGCAGGTTTTGCATTATCAACTTTAATTGTACCTTGAATATCAGTGAAGTTTGCACTCGGTGTAGAGAAACCAAAGTGATTCCAGCTAAATACTGTTGCTGTATGTGTTGGATCGATTTTATAGTCTACTGGCGCAGCTAATGTTACAGAACTTGCGATAGCAGCAGCTAAACCGAGGCTTAATGTTTTAAATTGCATTTTTCGTATCCTTGTTTGATATACGTAATAGTTTATAGATCAAGTATTTTTATTCATTATTCTTTATAAAACGATATGTTTCATCCGTGCAACAATAAAAGCGTTACAGCACATATCAAACACAATTATCATAAGACCATTAGGTAGTGGACAATTGATTTTATAAGTAACATGATCAATTGGTATATTTTCATCTAGTTTTTAAAGATAAATAACAAGGTAAAACATGACACATAGAGCACAAGCACTCAGTACATCTACACCTTATCGCGTTTCGTTGACGGATTCATCGGGTCATACTTGGTATGCAGATGAACCAGCAGATAAAGGTGGCCAAGATACAGCACCAAATCCAATTCAGTTACTCTTGTCTGCTTTAGGTGCATGTACAACCATTACTTTAGAGATGTATGCGAATCATAAAGGAATTAAGCTTAATCATGTTCAGGTCGATTTAGCTTTAAATCCCAATGCTGAACCTGAAGCAGGTCAAAACAATATTGAACGTAAAATTATCTTAAAAGGTGAATTTACCGAAGATCAGCATAAACGTTTATTAAAAGTAGCTGAAAGCTGTCCTGTGCATAAATTATTAACGTCGAATATTTCGATTGAGAGTGAATTAAGTATCGGATGAGAGACCTATTACACTAAATTTCAATTACATCCGTGTACCATTCCAATGAGCCACTCATAGAGATATCTATTGCTAGATCGACAATATTTGTGAACTCATTTGGAATAAATGAATATAAATTTTCCCCATCAAAATGAATCCAAAATTCAGGTGGTGGAGTATCACAACCATCGATAAAGCCACCTGTTTCACCCTCACTCAAACTATCAAACATGGTTAAATGAACATTGAAAGCTAAAATTTTCCCTTCTAATTTTAATGATGATTTATTTATATCTAGCTTAAGTCTATTTTGAATTACTTTATCAAAATAGGAACGTAATCGAGAAGAATAGTTATCAACTCTCTTTTTATGCTCCTTTATCTTTGAACTTTCATGGAGAAAACGAATCAAAAAACCATATTCAGCGTATTGCCAAAATCTTTTATCTACGTTCAAATTTAAAAAGTATAAAGATTTGACATTATTTAATATTTCATTAAAAGAATTAAGTTCGAGTTCTTTTTCCATCACGATATCCCAATCTATTAAATTTCAATAAAGAACCACTGATCAGCATAAATGTTTATTAAAAGTAGCGGAAATTGCCCGATTCATAAGTTGTTAACGTCGAATATTTCGATTCAGAGTAAGTCGAGTATAGGTTGAGTCTAAGCTGAATATTTGCAAGAACTTTATAGCCAACCCTCATTTCGTGCAACATCTAAAGCATCAGATCGAAGTCGCTCTAATTCCTCATAATTACGATCATCCAATTTTGGTTTTACTTTTTCAAACTTTTCTTTAAGTAAATCCAAACTTCTCATCAGCATTACAAAAATTAGTTTTTGACGACCTAAATCATCTGTTGTATTAAATACTCTAGGATCTATCTTTAAACGAAAATCCATACTTCTTTTTTTACAGAATATTTGACTCGCTCACCAAAATCATTTGGTCCCATCATTACCGTAATACAATCCCAACTATCTAAAGGGAAATCATATGACTTATTTTTTAACTCTTTCTTAAGTATTTCTTCCACATAATTTCGAGCTAATTGTAATCGAGTAAGTTGCTCTTCATTTAATACCTCTTTACTTGATTCACTACTCATCCATATTTGCATATTAAGTCCTTATTGATTCCATTTAATCGTCATAAAAAAAGCGCCCTAATCAGGACGCTTTTTTATACCACTTAATTTGATTAAGCAGTCAATTCTTTAACCGCAGTTACAACTGCGTCAGTAGTGATACCGAAGAATTGGAACAAGTCTTTTGCTGGTGCAGATTCACCGTAAGTGGTCATACCGATCACTTTGCCATCTAAACCAACAAACTTCCACCAGTAATCCACATGAGCCGCTTCAACCGCTACACGCGCACGGATATGTGCAGGTAATACAGCTTCACGATATGCAGCATCTTGCTTCATAAACTCTTCAGCACATGGCATAGACACTACACGCACACCTTCAAGCTGTGCATATGCTTCCATCGCCAATGAAACTTCTGAACCAGTCGCAATAATGATTGCTTTCAACTCACCTTTTTCTTCTGCAAGTACATAACCACCTTTTGCAGCGTTTTGAATTTGAGCTTCATTACGTGCTTGGAATGGCAAGTTCTGACGAGAGAAAATTAATGCGGTTGGACCATCTTTACGTTGTAACGCAGATTTCCAAGAAATTGCAGCTTCAACTGTATCGCATGGACGCCAAGTATTTAAGTTTGGTGTACCGCGTAACGATGCAATTTGTTCGATTGGTTGATGCGTAGGACCATCTTCACCTAAACCAATTGAATCATGTGTATAAACATGAATCACACGTTGCTTCATCAATGCAGACATACGTACAGCATTACGTGCATATTCCATAAACATTAAGAATGTTGCAACGTAAGGAACAAAACCACCGTGTAAAGCCACACCATTCGCAATTGCAGTCATACCGAATTCACGAACACCGTAATACACGTAGTTACCCGCTGGATTTTCTTGTACGCCTTGGCAACCTTTCCAAAGTGTTAAGTTAGAGCCAGCCAAGTCAGCAGAACCACCTAATAATTCAGGAAGTAAAGGACCGAATGCCTGTAAAGTATTTTGGCTGGCTTTACGTGTTGCAATGGTTTCTGCTTTTGCATTTGTTTCAGCAATAAATGCATCTGCCTGTGCAGCAAATTCAGCAGGTAAATCACCGTTGATACGACGTAATAATTCAGCCGCTTCAGTTGGATATTTTGCTTGGTATTGAGCAAATAATTCATTCCAAGCTGTTTCAGATGTTTGACCTTTTGCTTTTGCATCCCAAGCTGCATAAACATCTTCAGGAATAACAAATGCGTCTTCTTTCCAGCCTAATGCTTCACGTGTTAAAGCGATTTCGTCTTTACCCAACGGCGCACCGTGGCAATCTTCTTTACCTTGTTTGTTTGGTGAGCCTAAACCAATAATCGTTTTACAGATAATAATTGTTGGCTTATTGCTTTCAGCTTTCGCTTCAACAGTTGCTTGACGAATCGCATCAGCATCATGACCATCTACGCGAAGCACTTGCCAACCATAGGCTTTGAAACGTTGTTCAGTATCATCACTGAACCAACCTTCTACTTCACCATCAATCGAAATACCGTTGTCGTCATAGTAGGCAATCAGCTTACCTAGACCTAAAGTACCCGCAAGTGAACATACTTCGTGAGAAATACCTTCCATCAAGCAGCCATCACCCAAGAAGCAGTAAGTGAAGTGATCAACGACGTTTAAACCATCTTTGTTAAATTGTGCAGCTAAAGTTCTTTCAGCCAAAGCAAAACCAACAGCATTGGCAATACCTTGACCCAATGGACCTGTTGTGGTTTCGATACCAGGTGCATAACCCAATTCTGGATGACCTGGAGTTTTAGAGTGTAATTGACGGAACTGTTTTAAATCTTCAATAGATAATTCATAACCCGTCAAATGCAATAACGCATATTGCAACATTGAGCCATGACCATTCGATAATACGAAACGGTCACGGTTCGCCCATTGAGGGTTACTTGGGTTATGATTTAAAAATTCGCGCCAAACTACATCAGCGATATCTGCCATCCCCATTGGAGCACCAGGATGCCCTGAGTTTGCTTGTTGCACAGCATCCATAGCCAAGACACGAATTGCATTTGCAATACGACGTTCATTTAAAGGGGTTGTCATAAGTCAGAATCCGATTAAATCAAATAAGATGAGAGAAGATGAGAAATCATCTTTCAAAAACTGCGACTATTGTCTTAAAAAAACAAGATGGGGTAAAGTGCAATACACGATATTTCTTATATTTTGATCATTCAAATACAATTCTTTATATAAATGCTCACCATCTAAACAACCACTAAAATGCATTCATTCCAATATGAAAATTTACAATTCAGAAAAACTTTATTAATTAAAGCATTAATATTAGTTTTACTGATACACATATCAATAAAAACACAATGAAAATGAAATAAATTCATGCATTTTAGTCAGCTTATGCTAGTCCTATCCGCCAAGTCGATGTAACATACTCTGTCTTTTTGAAAATAACCATGATAGGACGTTCATGCGCGAGTATGCTGTTTTTACTTCAGAATCTGTAAGCGAAGGTCATCCAGACAAAATGGCTGACCAAATTAGTGATGCTATTTTAGATGCAATCCTAAAAGAAGACCCGTATGCGCGTGTCGCTTGTGAAACATTAGTAAAAACAGGTGCGGTTGTTCTTGCTGGTGAAATTACAACGACAGCAAATGTCGACTTTGAAGCAATTGTGCGTCAAACCGTAAATGGTATTGGCTATCATCACTCTGATTTAGGTTTCGACGGATCAACTTGTGCCGTGATCAATATGATCGGTAAACAATCTCCAGAGATTGCTCAAGGTGTTGATCGCCAAAAGCCAGAAGATCAAGGTGCGGGTGACCAAGGCTTAATGTTCGGTTATGCAAGCCGTGAGACAGATGTGCTCATGCCTGCCCCAATTTCTTATGCGCACCGGTTAATGGAGCGTCAAGCAGAATTACGCCGTTCAGGTGCTTTACCTTGGTTGCGCCCAGATGCGAAGAGCCAAGTAACATTTGCTTATGAAAATGGTATGCCAGTTCGTCTAGATGCTGTGGTACTTTCAACTCAGCACGATCCTGAAATTAGTCAAGCTAACTTAAAAGAAGCTGTGATTGAAGAAATCGTAAAACCGATTATTCCTGCTGAAATGTTCCATGCGGGTACAAAATTCCATATCAATCCAACAGGTATGTTTGTGATTGGTGGTCCAGTTGGTGACTGTGGTCTAACTGGTCGTAAGATTATTGTCGATACTTATGGCGGTATGGCACGTCATGGTGGTGGTGCTTTCTCTGGTAAAGATCCATCAAAAGTTGACCGTTCTGCGGCCTATGCAGGTCGTTATGTTGCAAAAAATATTGTTGCGGCTGGTTTAGCGGATAAATGTGAAATCCAAGTAAGTTATGCAATTGGTGTCGCTGAACCAACTTCGATTTCAATCAATACTTTCAATACAGGTAAAGTATCAGACGAATTAATTATTCAATTGGTTCGTGAACACTTTGATTTACGTCCATACGGCATCACTCGTATGTTGAACCTAATTCAGCCAATGTATAAACAAACAGCTGCTTATGGTCACTTTGGTCGTGAAGGTTCAGATTCTGCATTTACTTGGGAAAAGACTGATAAAGTCGAAGTTCTTAAAGATGCTGCGGGACTATAAGTTTATCGCTCACAAAAAAGTTCGCACATTGCGAACTTTTTTATTTGTTATTATTTATTAGATTCAGCACTATCTTGTTTAAATATTTCAAATAAAGAACTTGTCTGAGTTGGTTGATCTTCCTCATGATGTAATGAATATACATGTACCATCTTAATTACAAGTACAACTACAAAACACGCAGCCACACAGAACATCCATAAACCATAAGGACTTCTAATATGCTGAGAACCACAATAAGGGCATTCCTTATCTGTTGAAGCGACTACCTTGTCACAACATGCGCAATGATATTGATATAACATCATTCCTCCTTCCACTTACTATTTTTTATTTTCTTTTTACAACAATTTCTTTCGTCACACTTTTATCCTATGAGAAAAAAAATCAGAATTCAATCTAGTTTTAAAGGCAATTCATTCAAATTAACAATTCTCTTGGATACATTGTAAAGAAGATATACAAAGCTAGATTCAACTAACGCTCAGTATTATTTTGATCTTTCACATAATTTGTTAAAATATATCTTTCAAATCATAGATGACATCAATATGGCTCAATTGATCAATAAAGGTGGATTTCGTGAACGAGCTAATCGAAGTCGTTCATATAAACAATCTGAAAATGAGATAACAAATCTCCCTCCCACCCACTATCAACCTCAGAGCAAAGAACAACAAACACCAGACAAAACAGAATCTAAACAAGAGCAAAGGATAAAAAATGAAACATAAAAAAAGCACATCAACTAGGATGTGCTTTTTAAGCGTATCAACAACTAATTAACATCTTTGAATTCAATCTTCTTTTGATCAGGTTTAACTTCTCTCGCTTCGCCATCAATAATGGTTGAGTCACGATATTGACCACCATGTTGTTGTTGATTCTGCATGTCCTGCATTTGACGCATGAGATCAGCAAATGGATTCTGACCAGCAGCATTACCACCCATTCCACCCATCATTTGATCCATCATCGCCTGTTGACGCTTTGCCATTGCTTTCATCAACATATTTCTAAACGCTGTTTGAACTGAAGGAATTAAAACCAATACAGCCAATACATCAGAAATTAAACCAGGAATCATCAACAAGAAACCCGACATTGCAATTGCTAATTTCTTAGTAACAGCAGGATCAGCTCCAAGTTGACCTGTCATCTGCATTTGTTGCAATTGCGGCATGATATTAGATGTACTAGAACGAACGAGATTCAAACCCACGAAAAAAGTTATAACAAACCAAAAGAATACGTACCACATACTCCCAGCAAGGTCGCCCACGCCGATCCATACTAATATCTCAGCAATTGCGCCAAACACTACGATAAGAAGTAGATTCATGTCAAAGTTTCGTCTATATCAAAAATTAGAAAATAAATACAGTGATTATACTTTTGGTCAAAGCCAAAACGAAAAATATTACTGCAATGTTATAATTGATGGGTACAAAAATAGATTTATCAAGGTCTATCTTTCATTTAGATGAGAAAAGCTTTCAAATTGTTAGATACCAACTTGAAAGCAAAGACTTATTTTATAAATTAACCACAATTGGCACTAAGGATTTTTTTAGATTGCGGATCAATCGTTACCGTCACTCGATTTTCACGATAATCCATCGTTACTGGCTGATTTGGTCCTACACTGCGCACAATTTCGGACTTGGTTTTTTGCTTAATTTGCTGTTCGGTTAAACCAGACTGCCCTACAAGTTTTTGTGCTTCATCAGCAACACATTTATTTTGATTTGCACGGAAAAATGCCCATTCCTCAATCACCTGCCCATTAGGTAATTTACAATATCCAGCCTGACCATTTGCCTCATTACGAATCTCAAGCTGGCCTCCTTGTTCAACGCAGTATTGGCTTGCAGGATTTGCCATACCAATTTTAGGTTGAGTAACATCTTTGCTGGGTGTTGAAGAACACGCTGTTAATGAAGTAATTGCTAAAGCTAAAAATAGATTTTTTTTCATAATTTGAAATCTTGCAAAAATCTAAAGATAACAAATAAATCAAAATATTATGTCTATTATTTGAAACAAAAAACCCAATCTCAGATCAACAATAAATAATAGATAAGTCTATAAACTATCGGTTTTTTGTCATTTGATAGGCTTCCTGAGCAATCGCCAATCCAGCTTTTTTAGCAGCATCAGATTCTTTCGCACCACTCGTTTTCTCTTGCATACTTTCCTTAGATGTATTTGGACTATAGGCTTGCGAAATATTTAGCTTACTTCCTGTTCCACTGCAACGTTTTGCTTGATAAGTGACGGCACCTTTTATCGTACATTTGTAAATTTCCCCAGCAACAACCGTATTACTAACCACCATTAAAAGTATTAAAACTAATTTTTTTTCATTTATAAGCTCCTCTAAATTCAAAATTATTGAATAATGATATATTCAACACGAATAGCCTCATCAATCAAATACTGATCCTTAATCACATAGAAATAAGGTTTGTGTTCAAGCCACTCATCGATTGCTAAAATGGCATTTGTATATCCAGTCAGAGCTGAGAAATCTTTTATTTCGATGTCATCCATAGGCTTACCCTTTTTTCTTAAGCCTAGCATAGAGTGAATATTTAGATATAGTTTAAAGCTCAATCTTAATAGTCATTTTTATTGCTGTTAAAATATAAAGATTATTAAAATTTTATAACTAAGTTATTTTGAACATTAATATTATCAAATATTTAAAAAATAATAATATAAACTACTCAACAGAGACTTACGGCTTACTGATCAATTGTTATTAATAAAAAAGCACCCTAAGGTGCTTTTTTCACTAGAAGCTCGTTGCGATCAAAACTACGAAACTAAACAACAACGTACCTATAGATCGTTTACAATGTACATGAACCTCTTGCTCAAACCCTTGAGTCAATTGCTCTAAGTTTTCCATAACTTTGCGCTCATTTAATGTACGGCAATTGTTAATTTGCCTAAATAATCCACCAGTTAAAATTAGCAAAAAGTCTAATAACATGCTAGGGCAATTTTTTAACCAATAGGTTAAATTGTGACAAAAATAGGTACATTGCAAGAAATAATGATGATTAAAATTTATAGATACTATCCGAAAATTAAAAAAGCTCACAATAGTGAGCTTTTTTAATTAGATGTTTAGTTTTGAGCAATTACTGTAATACCAGTTGCTTGAGGTCCTTTTTTACCATCAGCAATAGTGAATGAAACACGTTGCCCTTCGTGTAAAACCTTAAAACCGTTACTTTGGATTTCACTAAAATGAGCAAATACATCTTGCCCAGAATCCGCATGAATAAAGCCAAAACCTTTAGTTTCATTGAACCATTTAACTGTACCAGTCACAGTGTTAGACATATACTTAACCTATTAGAAATATTTGGAATGCTTATAGCAAGTAACTTGGAATCATAAACTCTGAGATTAAATCTGATAACACGAGAGGTTTATCTAAACTACGAGATGAAAGATTTTCTGAATCAACAGTGTTATTCTTCTAGTTATTATTTAATATACACCACTTTACTTTTTCGGCACAAACATTATCTAACTGTAGATGAAAAATTGAGATCTAATGGTTGTATTATTTAAAAATCCTCTTAAAAAACAATAGCTTTCAATATTTCAAAAATTGTAAAATTTCATTTATTTCAATCAAATAATTATATTTAAAAATTATTTGGATGCTTTTTCCGCACACAAAAAACATCAAAAAAGCCCACATATGTGAGCTTTTTTTACTGGTCTAAAAATTAGATAACAGTGATGAGAGTTGCTTGTGGTCCTTTCTTACCTTGACCAAGTACGAAAGAAACGCGTTGGCCTTCTTGTAATACTTTAAAACCTTTGCTTTGGATTTCGCTGAAGTGAGCAAAAACATCTTGACCAGAATCAGCTTGAATGAAACCAAAACCTTTAGTTTCGTTAAACCACTTAACAGTACCAGTAACTGTATCAGACATACTTTTAAACCTTTTAAAATTTGTTCATTTATAAATTAAATCAAAATTTTCATTCTGACTTAACTTAATCTATCTTTATTTGACAGATACTGCAAGCATAGCAAATTTTAAGTCATACGAGATAGTGGATCAATGAAAGTATTGAAAGTTTTATCTCTTGAGTGAATGAGGTTAAACTTTAATAAACCAAATTATGTAAAACAATATTCTTTTCTAAATCAAAAAATTAGCGTTGATGGTGTAGTTACACAACCTATAAAAGTTAAGATTTACTGACAAGTGATCATAAAAAATATTTTATCTTTCCCATTTAAGATTTTCTTATATACAAATTTACTGATTGCTTTCTTATACAAAATTCGGCTTTTAGGCAGAAGATCAACCTCTATAAAGCTTAGCATCTCATGCAAAGCACAACTAGAAATCAAAAGATAGTTTTTAGATATAAAAAAAAGCCCACATAAAGTGAGCTTTTTTTTTCAAGCAATCTTATTAGATAACTTTAATTGTAGTTGCTTGTGGTCCTTTTTTACCTTGACCAAGTACAAACGAAACGCGTTGGCCTTCGTTTAATACCTTAAAACCATTGCTTTGGATTTCGCTGAAGTGAGCAAAAACATCTTGGCCAGAATCAGCTTGAATGAAACCAAAACCTTTAGTTTCGTTAAACCATTTAACAGTACCAGTAACTGTATCAGACATACTTTTAAACCTTTAAACTTTGTTCATTTATGAATTAAATCAAATTATGAATATTGATTTAACCCAATCTATCTTTAACCAATAGATACTTCAAGTGCGTAAATTATCTATATTAATCGATAAAGCTGATTAACATCGGTATAGAAGCTTTTCCCATCTAGATTAAAATCGACTTCTCGACCCGACTCTAGCTGGACTTTCTTTCCAACCTCTACCCATTTGAAACCATCCAACGTATTTTGTTGACGTTTCATCGGGATAATTTGCACACAAATTTCATTGCCATTGCTGGCTTTGGCTACACGCCATTCATTAATAATTTTCAACACAAAATCACTCATTTATGAGCTCAAGTGATCGATTTGGATTTACTATAACGCTAGATATATGGAGAGAGGTAAACTACAATTCTAGAATCTAATAATTTTTAGCTTTCTTTAGGGTTATTTCAGCTAACTTAATTGCTGTCTAATCTTTCAGATAACAACAATTCAATAATCACAGAGCTAATATTCAATTAACTTTAAAGTGGTAGCGGGAGCTGGATTTGAACCAACGACCTTCGGGTTATGAGCCCGACGAGCTACCAGACTGCTCCATCCCGCATCAACATCTTGATCAACATGTTTGATCAATGAGATGCTTTATACGCCCATCTCCCCCACAATGCAAATTTTTTTTAGAAAAATCACATAATTTACTGCGTAACGCTCAAATTAAATACAAATTGATTAAAAACAAATCAAAATAAGCCTTATTAGTTGATCTGTTCAAAAGAGACCGAATTTTGGAATATGTACTCAATAAAACTAACTCTGTTTAATAAATCCACTATTTTCTTATAATTCAAAATCCTACAAAAATATTATGCATCGAAAAGCCTGCTATGTAACAATATCAACAATCTTTTATTTTTATAGTTCGACATGTCATTAATTATTGGTATTGATCCTGGTTCACGCTTAACAGGTTATGGAATTATCGAAAAAGATGGCAATAAACTACGTTTTGTCGATGCAGGAACCATTCGCACCGAAACTCAAGCAATGCCTGAACGACTAAAACGTATTTTTGCAGGTGTTGAACGTATTGTTAAATTTCACGGGCCTACTGAAGCTGCCGTTGAACAAGTTTTCATGGCACAGAACCCTGATTCTGCGTTAAAACTTGGACAAGCTCGTGGTGCGGCAATTGCGGCGTTGGTCAATTTAGACCTACAAGTCGCGGAATATACTGCTCGTCAAATCAAACAGTCAGTGGTAGGTTACGGCGCTGCTGAAAAAGAGCAAGTACAAATGATGGTAATGCGTTTATTGAACCTAAGCATTCAACCACAGGCTGATGCAGCCGATGCGTTAGCTGCTGCAATCTGTCATGCCCATGCTTCAGGCAGTATGAGCAAAATGGCGGTGTTAAATGCGCTCGGTGGTATGGCTCGTGGACGGAGTCGCTCAAGTAGTAGAAGGCGTTAAATAATTGAAAAATTAGATTAAATTATCTAAAGGCATGCAACACAAATAATATAAGAGAACATTTAAATAGTATGATTATGCAAATATTATTCAACAAAATAGCTGAGCCATATTTTAATTTGAGAGATAAATTAGAGAATTTAGCTAAAGGATATGGTTTTATTCCAACCTCATATTATGCTGACCCTAAAAAAGAAATTGCGCACAAAGTACTTCCTATATTGAGATCATATCAAAAGTTGGTTTTCAAAGGAAAAAATATGTCACTACCAACTTGGGTGGTTAGTAAAGGAAATAGTGATAATTTTACTGATACTCAACTCAATCAAATTTGGTTGGATTATTTAAATAAAATGATTCTCTCCTACGAATTGGTTCTAGCTGGTGCTCACTCAATAGAAGATGAAATCAAAATTGATGAAGGTTTAGTCTTGTTTTCAACCTATTACCAACATTTATGGGATTAATTATTTTCGAATGAATGTTGAGTATTGCATATTCACCACATTATAAATCACTTTCCCCATGTCATGTGCTTGTAAACCACGCATTCCATGTTCAGCAAGTAAATCCCCTGCATGTGCATGTAAGCTTACAATTTCATGCAATGCGACTTGCTCATGAAATTGTGCTTTTAAACTGGCAATCATACCTGCAAGCACATCCCCCATTCCTCCTGTACCCATTCCTGCATTGCCTTGGGTACAGATAAATAATTCAGCTTCTAAGACCAAGCTACCTGCCCCTTTAAGCACCCATTGCCCTGCATATTTTTGTTGTAAATTATGAATCGCAACAATACGATCTTGCTCAATATCACTTGCTGAACAACCCAATAAAGTTGCTGCTTCACCAGAATGTGGGGTTGCGTAAACATGAGTATTTAATTGTTGTGGATGTTTTGCCAAAAACCACAACCCATCCGCATCTAATACCACTTCTAAATGTGAATTTTGATTGAGTAAATTGAACCACTCTAGATAAACCTGCTCTGCCCACTCATCTCGCCCTAAGCCCATACCAAAACACACGGCATCAACTTGCTTTAACAACTGCTGAATTGTCCCTTGATCTAAAACATTAATATCTCGAACCATAATATTTGGTGAACGGCTCAAAATAGCTTGATGATGCTTGGCATGACAGACCACACTGACTTTTCCTGCTCCAGCATGAAACGCTGCTTCAGCAGACATAATCACCGCTCCGCCCATATCCGCATGACCACCAACGACAAGCACATGCCCATAACTTCCTTTATGTCCAAAAGCTTGGCGTTTCGGTAATACAATTTTTTCAGGTGATAGATATGCAAGTGGTTTTAATTCTGCATCAATTGGGATCAAGCTAACCAAATGCAGCTTTCCCACATATTCCTTGCCTTGCCCAGTAAACAGCCCTGCCTTATAACCTAAAATTGTAAAGGTCTGATCGGCTTGTATTACACATGGCAAAGCTTGACCTGTATTGGCATGTAGTCCACTCGGAATATCGATAGCAATCTTTAAACCAATCTGTGAGTTAAATAACTGGATGATCGACTGCCATTTTTGATCCAACATTCGATTGAGACCTATGCCAAACAGAGTATCAATATGACAATCAAAAGTTGGAATTTCTTGGTGATTCGCATTTTCCGACAATAAATAATCGATACTTTGAATATCAACTCGATTTAACAGTGCATATTGTACAGCTTGTTTTAAATCTAAAGATTGACCGAGTTCAGCTGCATAAACCGTGATGTAAAATCCATGTTGCTTTAGAAAAGCAGCGATATAGTAACCGTCACCTGCGTTATTACCTTGTCCACACCAAATTGCGATCTTTTGAATTTTATTTTTATTAAATGGTTCAATTAACTGTTGTGAGATTGTCCAAGCGGCTTGTTGCATCAGTCCTAAAGATGAATTTTGCTGCGCAAACCAACGCTGCTCCCATGCTTGAATGCTTTGGCTATGGTAAACTGAACGTTGCATGTTATCCCCTAATTATTGGTTTATGGCTTCAACCACATCCTCTGGAAAATCACTTGATAAAATTGAGCTTCAGCAGCTTGATCCTCAAGAACTTAAAAAATGGATAAAAACTCAAGCTTTAGACTTGGGCTTTTCTGATTGTGTCATTGCCAAACCTGATGCTCAAGATCAAATGCCACGTTTTAAAGAATATTTAAAACGGGGTTACCATGCTGATATGCACTATTTGCAAGAGAATTTAGAAAAACGTGCTGATCCAACATTGCTTGTGCCTGGGACTAAAAGCATTATTTGTGTGCGGATGAACTATCTTGTGGCATCACCTAAGCCCCGTTATGTACCATTTGAACCAAATTCAGCCATTATTGCACGCTACGCGCGTGGACGTGACTATCATAAAGTCATGCGAGGACGACTTAAAACTTTAGCCACTCGTATTAAAGAAAAAGTAGGCGATTTCGAGTCACGCCCGTTTGCGGACTCAGCACCTATTTTTGAAAAATCACTTGCTGAAAGTGCAGGTATGGGTTGGACAGGAAAACATACCTTACTGATTCATAAAAAATCAGGTTCTTTCTTCGTTTTGGGTGAGCTATTTACTTCGCTTGACCTCCCATTTGATCAACCCGCAACAGCCCATTGTGGCTCATGTACTGCTTGCATCGACATTTGCCCAACACAAGCCATTGTTGAGCCTTATATGTTGGATGCAAGGAAATGTATTGCTTACTTAACTATTGAATATAAAGGAATAATTCCTGAAGAGTTACGTTCAGGTATAGGTAATCGTATTTTTGGTTGTGATGATTGTCAGTTGATTTGTCCGTGGAATGGCTTTGCTAAAACTGCGTCAATTCCAGACTTTGACCCAAGACATAGTTTAGATGACATTAGCTTGTTAGAGATCTGGCAATGGGATGAAGCGACTTTTCTTGCTAAAACAGAAGGTAGTCCAATTCGCCGCACAGGCTATCAATCCTTTAAACGGAATATTGCAATCGGCTTAGGAAATGCTCCATACTCGGCTGAAATCGTGAGCCAATTGCAAGAAGCAAAAGTTCTACACGATGAGATTGTCAATGTACATATTGAGTGGGCAATTCAACAACAATTGCAGCGAATAAACGTACCTGAATAGAAAAATGATGTTTTTTGCCCTTTGGCTTTGGCACGATTTCTGTATGATTAATCTCAATGTTTGTAATCAATCATCATGGATATAACAATGACTTTACGTAATGACTGGACTCGTGATGAAATCCAAGCTTTATATGATCAACCTTTTCTAGACTTAGTATTCAAAGCACAAAATGTTCATCGTGAGCATTTTCAGCCAAATACCATTCAAGTCAGCACACTGCTTTCAATCAAAACAGGTAAATGCCCAGAAGATTGTAAGTATTGTTCTCAATCTGCACATTACGACTCAAAACTAGAAGCAGAAAAGCGTATTGCAGTAGATAAAGTCATTCGTGAAGCTCAAACAGCAAAAGATTCTGGTTCTTCACGTTTCTGTATGGGCGCTGCTTGGCGTAATCCACACGAACGAGATATGCCCTATGTATTAGAAATGGTTCGTGAAGTAAAAGCACTTGGTTTAGAAACTTGTATGACTTTAGGTATGCTGAATCAGTCACAAGCTGAACGCTTAAAAGATGCAGGTTTAGATTATTACAACCATAACCTTGATACCTCTCGTGAATACTATTCACATATTATTAGTACGCGTACTTTTGATGATCGTTTAGATACATTAGATCATGTGCGTCAAGCGGGTATGAAAGTATGTAGTGGTGGTATCGTTGGCTTAGGTGAAAGTCGTAATGACCGTATTGGTTTATTACAAGAACTTGCAACTATGCCTGTACATCCTGAATCAGTGCCAATCAATATGCTTGTACCGATTGAAGGTACACCGCTTGCTGAAGTTGAAAAGTTAGATGTGACCGAATGGATTCGTACTATTGCTGTTGCTCGCATTATTATGCCTCATAGTTATATTCGATTATCGGCAGGACGCGAATCACTCAGTGATTCAGATCAAGCGCTTGCATTCATGGCAGGTGCAAACTCGCTTTTCTCTGGTGATAAGTTATTAACTACGCCTAATGCTGGAGAAGGTAAAGATCAAATCCTATTTGCTAAATTAGGTTTAACAGCAGAAAAACCGAAACCAACTGTTGCTGAACTATCCGTAGATGCTATGAGTGCATAAATAAAAAAAGCCTTGTTATTTGACAAGGCTTTTTTTCGATCATATTAAATTGATGTCACTAAAATGCCGTATCTGGCATTTAAAAACATTCCTACACGAATGATATCCACACCTGCTGCATGTGTGACTGACAACTCTTGAGTATGTACATCAAAATGGAAAGAATCAAAAATATCCTGATGCTGCATCAACCATAGAATGGTATCCGTTATACATTCATCGACTTTATAAGTTTCTGACTTAAAATCTTTATCCATACTATTCAAATATCTTTGCTTGATCTATTTATCATAAACAATCAATAGCTTTTATGCAGCTTGTAAAAAAAACACTTAGCCAAAGGAGATTAATAGCTAAGTGTATAAAAGAGGAAATGATAATAGATTAATTAAGCTGCCAAAGGACTCACAATAATTTGACCTGCCTTTAAGCTTTCAATTGCTTTAGGATTAAATTCGAGTGTTAATACATGATTATCCAAATGCAAATGATAGCTACGAATCAGTGGCTGTGAACCTTCGTCAGTTTCAAGTACATATTCATCAGCAATATTTAAAATACCTTCTAAATTCGTAGTGCTCGATGCACGATCATGACTAAACAAATCGTAAATTGTATGTAAGTTAAAACTTGTTTGCTGTTCAAAAGGATGCGCTTTTAGATAACTTTCCAAGAAGAGAACAAACTTATGAGCAAAGAAATAGTAGTTTGGTTTATGTGTATAAAGCATATTCATGAGTAGCTCCTTTCGATGTATTTTTCATCTAATCATGACTAAAAAACTAAGGATTCAACCTTAAAAAATTCTTAAAGAAAGTTTGGCGTTTTTGTTAAGAATGTAATTCTAGTGCTCATTTTTCATTCGTTATTTTGAAGCTGTAATAAAAAATTAATATAAAAAAACGGCTATTTTGAATAAAAAATAAACAAATAATGCATTATTACTTACAAAATAAGACATTAAATTTCACGTAATTTATCTAAAATTCACAAAACAAAAATCGTTTTAAAAAAGAACTATAAAATAAACAATGAGTTATTTTTTCTAAATTTTTAGCATCAAGCAAAAACACAAAAATGTGACACAGTTTGCATTTTTTAATTTAAATGATATATTTCGCACATTACTTATTCAGCGCAATAATTAACTGAAAAAGTAATCTAATTCAAACTTTAAGCTGATGTATTAGAGAAATTATTATGAAAAAACTTGCTTTGATCGCTACTCTTTCAGTTGTAGGTATTGCTAACGCTCAAGCCGCTGATGGTACTATCACTATTAATGGTTTAGTTACTGACCAAACTTGTAAAATTGTCACTCCCGCGGGCAAAGATTTTACTGTTACTCTTCCAACAGTTTCTAAACAAACATTAGCTGCTACAGGTGATGTTGCTGGCCGTACCCCTTTCCAAATCAAACTTGACCAATGTTCAAAAGGTAAAGTTGCAACTTATTTTGAACCAGGTGCAACTGTTGACTTCTCTACAGGTCGTTTAAATAACCAAGCTGTTGGTGGTGCAAATAACGTTAAAGTTCAATTGTTAGGTAGCAACAACCAATTTATTCCTGTACTTGCAACAGGTTCAAATGGTGCTCAAGCGAACTCTCAATGGGTTGACGTTGTAGACAATGGTAGCGCTGACTTGAACTACTATGCTGAATACTATGCAACTGGCGCTTCTACTGCTGGTAAAGTAAGTACTTCAGTTCAGTACACAATCATTTATCAATAATTTATTGATAATCTCTGCGAATTTCTAAAATTTAGAAATTCGCAGTTTGTTATAAAAATATATTGCGGTAATAGAGTAAGTATAAATGACATTGAACAGTTACAATATTTTGCTTGGTTTAGCAATATCTTCCGTTTTTGCTGTAAGCACAGCTCAAGCAGAAATTATCTTACATGGTACTCGCGTTGTGTATCCGTCTGACGCTCGTGAAGTGACTTTGCAAGTAAGTAACAATGGTTCAAAACCATCGCTTGTTCAAGCATGGATTGATGATGGTGACCCTAAAAGTACACCAGACCAATCTAAAGTTCCATTTATGATTACCCCACCTATCTCTCGTGTCGATCCAACTAAGAGTCAATCTCTTCGTATCGCAGCTCTTCCAAGCGCAACACAATTAGATCAGAAAAAAGAAACGGTATATTGGTTAAATGTATTAGATATTCCACCAAGACCAACAGCAAATAGCAAAGAAGCGGTTCCAGATAATTTTTTGCAACTTGCAATCCGTTCACGTATTAAATTTTTCTACCGACCTGCTGGTATTAAAGAAGACGCTAATTTAGCTGCTGAAAAACTGCAATGGATTAGAAATGGTCAGACCTTAACGGTCAAAAATCCAACCCCATTTCACGTTACGATGACTGCCGTATATCAACTTAATGGTACTCAGCCAGTTGATCTCTTACCTAAAGGCTTAATGCTATCGCCTTTTAGCGAAGATAAAGTGCAGTTAAAAACTGCAAATACTGAAAAACTAAGCTTTATTAGTATTAATGACTATGGCGGTCGTATTGAGCACCAAATTAAGCTTCAATAACAAAGATATTTACTTACCAAGCGATACATTATTGAGTACCTATCGTTGAATAGGCGAAAGAATTATGTCAAATAAGAAAGCTTCTGCTAAGTTCCTTAAACGTCGTATTTGTTATTACCTTACTTCTGGGATAATTACAATTACGATGCCTATGGCTGTTTACTCAGCAGAACAAACAAAAGAACAAGCACCAATGGAAGCAGAATTTGACTCTGTTTTCTTAATGGGTGATGCTCAAAAAGTTGATATTTCACGTTTTAAATATGGTAATCCAGTCCTACCAGGTGAATATAGCGTTGATGTTTATATCAATGGAAACTGGTTTGGTAAAAAACGGATGGTTTTTCGCTCTACTGAACAAAATCAAAATGCTTACACATGTTTTACCGCCAATTCATTACTTGAATATGGTGTAAAACAAGAAGTTTTGATCAATCGTACCGAAACGACAGCTCCAAATGCGTGTTATAAAATCGAAGAATGGGTAGAAAATGCTTATTACGATTTTGATACCTCACGCCTACGAATTGATGTTTCTATTCCACAAATCGCATTACAAAAAAATGCGCAGGGTTATGTCGATCCGAGTGTCTGGGATCGAGGTATTAATGCTGGCTTTTTGTCGTATAACGGAAGTGCTTATAAAACATTTAACAAATCTTCCGGTCAACAAGAAACGACGAATGCTTTTATTGGTCTAACAACCGGCGCCAACATCGGTGGTTGGCAATTTAGACATAACGGTCAATGGCAGTGGCAAGATAACAAAGAATCAGAAAAAAAAGGCTCAAATTACGAAGCTGTCAGTAGCTATGCCCAACGTGCTTTTCCAAATTATCGTGGCGTTCTCACTTTAGGTGATAGTTTTACTAACGGCGAAATTTTTGATTCTTTTGGGTATCGTGGTGTCGATTTTTCTAGTGATGATCGGATGCTGCCAAACAGTATGATTGGTTATGCGCCTCAGATCCGTGGTAATGCAAAAACTAACGCAAAAGTTGAGATTCGACAACAAGGTCAATTGATTTATCAAACCACTGTAGCTCCTGGCCGTTTTGAAATTAATGATTTATATCCAACTGGATTTGGCGGCGAACTCGAAGTTTCGGTTATTGAATCAAACGGTGAAATTCAAAAATTCGCTGTGCCTTATGCCTCAGTTGTTCAAATGCTACGTCCCGGTTTAAGCCGTTACTCACTCACAGCGGGTGAATTTCGCGACCGAGATATAGATTTAACGCCGTGGGTAACGCAAGGTAAATATCAGCGAGGTGTTAATAACTACCTAACAGCATATACTGGTTTCCAATTAGCAGAAGATTATGGATCTGCACTCATTGGAGCCGCTTTTGCTACACCAATAGGTGCAATTTCTCTAGACGTAACACACTCACAAGCAGATTTCAAAAAACAAGAGTCTCAATCTGGTCAGAGTTTTCGCTTAAGTTACAGTAAATTAATTGCTCCAACGGATACGAATTTAACACTTGCAGCATATCGCTACTCTACAGAAAACTATTACAACCTTCGTGATGCAATTTTAATTCGTGACCTTGAAGAAAAAGGCGAAAATACTTATGCCGTTGGTAAACAACGTAGTGAGTTCCAAATTACGCTGAACCAAGGACTACCTGAAGGTTGGGGTAATGTCTATGTTGTTGGTTCATGGATTGATTATTGGAATCGCAGCGAATCAACCAAGCAGTACCAAATTGGTTATAGTAATAATTATCAGGGTATTACTTACGGTATTTCAGCAGTTAATCGTCAAATAGAATATGGCTCAAATCGTAGTGACCAAGATACTGAATATTTAGCGACAATCTCCTTCCCGCTAAGCTTCAAGAAAAACTCTGCGAACGTGAATACCACCATTGCAGATAATAATCGTACTGTGGGTGTAAGTGGCGTGGTAGGTGATCGTTTCAGCTACGGTGCGAGTATGTCTCACCAAGATCGTAATGATCCTAGCTTTAACGTCAATAGTCGTTATAGAACTAATTTTGCAACAGTCGGCGGATCTTATAGTTATGCAGAAGACTATCAACAAGCAATGTTAAGTCTAAGCGGTAGTATTGTTGCACATTCTCAAGGCGTCTTATTTGGACCAGATCAAGGGCAAACCATGGTTCTAGTTTATGCACCAGACGCTGCAGGTGCAAAAGTCGGTAATACCGTTGGTTTAAGTATTAATAAAGCGGGTTATGCTGTTATTCCTTATATTACGCCATATCGTTTAAATGACATTACCCTTGACCCTCAAAACATGTCTACAAATGTTGAACTAGAGGAAACTAGCCAACGTATTGCTCCTTTTGCAGGTGCAATTGCAAAAGTTGATTTTTCAACAAAAACTGGTTATGCAATCTATATCCAAAGCAAACAGGCAAATGGAGAAAGTTTACCTTTTGCTGCTCAAGTCTATAACAAAGACAAAGAAGCTGTGGGCATGGTTGCACAAGGAAGCCTAATTTATGTTCGAACAAAATTACCTCAAGATACGCTTTACGTTAACTGGGGTGATGAAGCGTCTGAGCAATGTCAGGTGAGCTATGATGTTCGTTCTCAACTAGATAAAGATCAACAAAATATGATCATGACTGAGGCAATTTGTAAATGAAGAAAATTCTAATTACTGGTGCTTTATTTACGGCAGGTTTTGGTTTTAATACGGCGACCAATGCATTTTGTACACTCAGCTCAGGCTTCAGTACAGTTGATATTTCTATGGCTGTAGGTCGCGTGGTTGTCCGCCCAAGTGATCCTGTTGGGACTATTTTGCGTAAAGCAACGTTTCCAATCAATCCCAATGGCTCAACACTAAGATGTAATTCAAGTGCTGATCGAATTTACGCAGATTTATCTCAAAGTTATCCAATCAGTCCTTTAGGCGATAGTATTTATTCAACCAATATTGCAGGAATTGGTATTCGACTATATCGCGAAGCCGAAAATGCAACCAATTTCTCTGGATATTATCCCTACTCGCGCAGTCTTTCATCAGGAACGGTTTACAATTTAGCACAAGGCTACTTTGTTGTTGAGATTGTTAAAACAGCATCACAAACTGGATCTGGTGCCCTTGTTCCGGGTAGATATAGTACCTATTACGTGACTGGACAAAACAGTCGTCCATTGTTAACCAGTACTGTTTATGGTAACGCCATTACTATTGCTTCTTCTTCATGTGAGCTACAAGGTAACATCAATAAAACAGTTCAACTTCCAACAGTAATGAAATCTGGTTTTAAAGGGGTTGGTTCGACTCAAGGTGAACAAGCATTTGATTTGAATATCTTATGTAATGGTGGTATCAACCCAACAGGTTACGAAGAAAAAACTCAGGTTAGTTTAAGCTTCGATTACACCCAAGATGGCAGTAATAACCAAGTTTTAACCAATACCGCACCGATTGCAACGAAAGCGAATGGTGTTGGGGTTCAATTGATCTCAAATTACCAAAACATCAATAAGGTGATTGCTCGTGGCGACAAACTTGCACTGGGTACGGTTAAATCAAATGAAGTGATTCAATACAATGTTCCATTAGCTGCTCGTTACTATCAAACTGCAACAACTGTCACTGCTGGAACTGTACGGGCGATGGCAACGGTTACCATTCAGTACGATTAAAACTTTAATTCCCAATTTACCCAACCCCAAATCTAGTCATAGCCTTGGGGTTTTTATTTATTTGAAATAAATCACACAAAATAAAAAAATATTGATACTGTATATATAATTAAAAACACGCCAAGATTATCATTACCCAAGAAAAATTAAACATACATCACATTTTAAATAAATATTTTTATCATAATTAATTTCAATATTGCCTTAATAATAAATTTCATGTTAATTAACAATAAATACATTATATATAGGAAATATTCATGTATAAAAATATTTATAAAATTCTATTGGGTTCATCATTAATTGCATTTACTTCGATGGCTTATTCAGCAAATACCATTCAAATCAGTGGAAGTATTGTTGAAGATACATGCTCTTTAAATCAAACCAACCAAGACTGTGAAATAGCCAACATTTCAAGCAAAAAAAATGAAGAAATAGTGAGTTTAATCCAAAACTTAAAGAATAAATCACAGAAAAACTATACAACTGAGATTAGTATTGAACAATTACCTGACCAAAAAAGTACAGTTATAACTGCTAACTATTACTAAAAATAAATATCGGAATAAAAATAAAATGTGATCCAATTTGCATTTTATTTTTTATTTCATAAATATTGACTTTAAACCCATTATTATATTTTTATACAAAACAGCCTAAAACTAATAATTAATTAAAATTATCTAAATAATAAAAAAACTATTTTAGCTTAAATATTTAGTCCCACGATTTAAAACCTATATTTTATTAGCGCTAACAACAATATCAATTATCATTATCAATTCTTTATTTAATAAAACTTATCAGATTTAAAAAAACGGTCGAAAAATAAATAATTTATTAAAAAACAATAATTTAAAAAATACAGAACTGTTTTTATAGGACATGTATTGACCATATAAATCCTTTTCTGTAATTTCTTATCGGCAATACACTTTATAAATAATTTTAAAAATAATAAGGGATAAATATGGACCATCTAAAATCAATTACGTCTGAAAGTGCACCTTGTGTAGACTGCTCTACTGACCCAATTGAATCTCTAAAAGCGATGTTCGTAGATATGGTACAAGCTGGACGTATTGCCAAAGGTCAATGCCCTGCTATGCGTCCTGTATTTCTGAAACCGCACGGTGTGGCAGCAGCAGAATTCGTTGTTCGTAGTGATCTCCCTGAAAATTTGCGTGTTGGTCTATTTGCAAATTTAGGCAAAAGTTATCCAACATGGATTCGATTCTCATCAGATACCACACCTACTCGTACAGACTATAAATCCACACTGGGTATCGGAATTAAATTATTTGATGTTGCTGGGGAAAAATTACTCGGTAATCCTCATGCCGATACCTTCGATTTCATCTTACAAAACTTTGATGCATTCTTTGTTGATACAGCTAAAGATATGCGCGAATTCACTAAGGCTGGCGTTGTTGATGGCGATTATGATCCATATCTTAAGGCACATCCAAAGACGTCTGAATTGCTTGATGCAATGGCAAAACCAGTCGCAAGTGTATTGGCATCACCTTATTGGAGCGGTTTACCCTTCCGTTTTGGAGAGGATCAATATGTCAAATATAAAATTGAACCGACATTCTATTTAGATCCCCCTACTCACTCACCGAATGATCCCTCATATCTCGCCACCGACCTGAACACTAGATTAAAAAATTCAGAAGCTCGTTTTCGATTCATGATTCAGCTAAGAACGGCTCCAGAACAAATGCCTTTAGATGAAGCAACTGTAGTCTGGCCGGAAGATCTGAGTCCACCTATCCATGTTGCGGATATTGTTATTCCTATTCAAGATATCAGCGCACGTGGTCAAGCAGAATACGGCGAAAATCTAGCAATGAATATCTGGCGTGTGACAGCAGAACATGCTCCTGTTGGTTCTATTGCTGATGCGCGACGTGTGGTTTATGCAGCCTCCGCAGAATTACGTCGTAATGTTAATGGTGTGCCACAAGGTGAACCAGACACACCTCGTCCATTAATATCACCTGCAAATGCTGTTGATACGGATATTGTTCGTGCAGCGATTCATCCTGCTATTGGAATTGCACGGGTTGGTGATAGCATAAACGAGTTTTTTATTGGACCTGAAGTTGTCGATGCACCAGCCGATTTAAATCAACAACCTAATTCTTATCGTGATGCTACAGGTGCAATTAAAAGACAAGCAGCCCGTTTTCGCATTTATGGTTACAACGCAGCAGGCGAAGTGGTACGCGAATTAACTCCTGATAATGCAGATATTGTTTGGACCGTACACGTTGCGAATCGTAAAGCCGAATGGTATCAATTCCAATATGCGCTTGATATTCCAGAAGCTGTGAATGCTCCAGATAATGCTTTTACATTACGTAATCCAACCGTAAAAGATCGTAAAAAATTAGCAATAGATCCAGGACCGCGCAGTATTTTTGGTCGTAATGTATCAGGTGGTGCTGAACATCGTTTTGATACAGGTACGTTTCAAGCTGCTGCTGATCAACCCGTTACCGTACCTCTTGGAGAGATTCAAACTGATGAAAATGGTCGTTTAATTTTCTTAGGAGGACACGGAAAAGCAGCTTCACCAACTGATGCACCTGTATATGACCCAGAAAACCCACCAAGCTTTAACAACGCCAATGACTGGTATGATGACACTTCAGATGGTCCAGTAACAGCAACGGTGTCAATTAATGGAATTAGTATTCCTGTTGAATCCGCTTGGGTTGTTGTAGCTCCACCCAATTACGCACCCGATGTTGTAAGTTGGAGAACAATGTATGACCTGATGTGTGATGTTTATGTTAATGCTGGCTGGATGAGTATGCCTGAAATGCCTTCATTTACTAAAGACATTTTACCTCTGTTACAACGTCTAGGTGGCTTACAGTGGGTAAACAAAGGCTTTGCAGCTTATTTCGGTAAAGGCTGTCCAATGGATTTCACCAATCCGTCTTTGTTAGCCAAGTTGTCATTTAAACCTGAACAAGCTACTGATCCGGACCCATATAGCGAATTACGTCGTGCGATTCTTCATAGCTTCAGACCATTAAAACCGTCAGTTGCTGAACCAGTGACGTGGCCACATATTTGGCCTTGGATTTATGGTGATGCTTTTGGTAGCTTCCCTGAAAATGGTACAGGTAACATGCTCACCATGACAGGTCTACAACAAGGAATCTTACAACATTGGGTAAATGGTAAATTCATCAATGATTGGACAACTGAAACACCTACAGTACCAACATCAATTGATCAAGTACCATTAGCACAACAACCAAATATGCTCGATCAAGCCGCTTTACATTATTGTTTGGCAGATACATTCCACCCAGGTTGTGAAATGACTTGGCCAATGCGTCATGCCAGTATGTACAGTGCCCCTTTCCGTATTCGATTACGTCCAAGTTCAGAACCAGAGCCTTATTATGGTTCGACCATGACTCCGATTAAAGTACAACAGGTTGATGGACCATTGTATGCACAAACTGCCGGAAGCATAACAAGATGGATGGCAATTCCATGGCAAGGTGATACTGCATTCTGCCGTTCAGGCTATGATCCAGACTTTGATCCGTATTTACCAACTTTCTGGGCTGCGCGAGTTCCAAACCATGTATTGACTGAACAAGATTATCAAAAAGTAATGAACCTAGATTTGCCAAGAGAAGAACGAATTGCAGCATTTAATCAACGTCTAAATTGGCTTCGTGCAATTAAAGATGCAAATACTGCAGAAGTGATGCTGCGCATGATTGCCCATTTTAATGAGTTGGGTATTGTTGAGGTACGTCCTGGTATCAAAGATGATCCAGATCTTCCTGAATATATCTATGTAGAAACATTAATCGCAGGACAACTCAAAACTGCGGCAGAAAATGCAACCACATTATTGCGCAATATAGCTCGACCTCTGACCGAATTAGAAAAAGCTGGATGGGCAGATCAAGAACAGCTATTGGCATTCCGTTCAGTTCGTGTACAAAAACGTTAAGATGGAAATTTTTGATGTCGATGTGTGCATAGCAGGTAGTGGTCCTGCTGGCACCATTGTGGCCAGACAGCTTGCGCAAGTAGGTTTATCAGTTACTCTAATTGATAGACCTGCACACAAAACACATAAATTTGGAGAGACTCTGCCCAGTGCAGCAATTCGCCTACTCAATAAACTTGGGCTTATTTCTCTAACCGCAAAATTAAAAACCGAGAATCAATTTAGCAATACCACCTACTCTGAGCATGTTGGCGGTAATATGACTTTTTGGGGAAGTAATATCTTATCAACCACAGATTATATCCATGACCCTTATGGCTTTGGATTAAGAATTAATCGTAAAAATTTTGATGAACTACTCAGAAAAGAAGCGCTCTTAAGTGGAGCAAGACTCTATCCATCAGATGTTGTAGCCCTAGAAAAACATAATGGTATATGGAAAATCAGGCTTGAAGATGGAAAAACAATCCATTCCAAATGGATTGTCGATGCCACAGGTCGCAGTGCAAAATTGATCAAACTTCTTGGGATTGAACGTTACCGTGGGGTTCCATTGGTTGCTTTATACCGTACCTGTACGCCCCAGAAAAATGTAAAACTGAACAGGACCATTATTTCTGCCAGCCAAAATGGATGGGTATACACAGGTAAAATCAATGATCATCAGTGGGTCATTGGATACCATACGACTCCCAAAATAGCTACTCAATTTCATCATGACAATAAACAATGGGAGCATCTGATTTCTAAGAATGTCGGTTTATACGATTTATTGGGCAATTTAGAATTTGGTAAAGATATTTTCTCTCATGATGTTCGTAGTAGTTGGTTGGAACAGCCAATAGGCAACGGTTGGGTTGCTTGTGGGGATGCATTACTTGCATTTGATCCTATTGCTGGACAGGGTCTATTTAATGCTCTTTATACAGGTATGAAAGCCGCAGAAGCTATTTTAGCTACTCAACATAATGAAAATAACCACAGAAACTACACCACTGAAATTAATAAAATTATCAATACTTATGAAAATCGTCGTTACCTCCTTTACAAGCAAGAGCAAAGATGGACCGACAACCCTTTTTGGCAAGCACACCAAACCGTAGCAAAAACAACTTGATTATGCAGTTATGAACGAAGATTTTATAAGCATATTTTAAAAGTCAGACATAAACATAGTCTATAAAAAACCACATTTCGATAAAAGTTAAATATAAAATCAATAACTAAGAACAGCTTGTATTCTTACTCAAGTTTTGATGTACTAAAATACAGGATAGCAATAATTCCGATAACAACATCTTTTACCACACAGTGTATCGATCCATCGCACTCAACAATAGCTGCAATGGGATAAGGAGCAAGTAAATGTCAAGTTATATGCCATCGATACGTTTCAGTTTGTTGTTATTTGCCATGACTCCTATTTTGATAAACATAAGCGGTTGTTCTAACAATCTTCAGCAAAGAAAAACCATAACGAATATGCATCAACTTCCCTATCCAAGCATTGATAGAGAGCTCGGTGAAAAATTACAGCCTGATGAAGAAATAATAGCGAATCAAATTACAGAGCAAATTGTTCAATCAATTCGAAGTCAATACTCCTCTGGCAATGCATTGAGAGATGCACACCCCAAAGCGCATGGCTGCGTACGTGCAGAGTTTCATGTATCAAAATCTATACCCAAAAACTTAGCTCAAGGAATTTTTGTTCCTGATAAAACCTATTCAGCATGGATTCGTTTTTCTAATGCTTCTGGTGATGCCACAAGAGCTGATGATAAAAAAGACGCGCGTGGTATGGCAATAAAATTGTTAGGCGTCCCAGGTAAAAAAATCTTGGAAAATGATGAGCAAGCGCTGACTCAAGATTTTATTATGATCAACCACCCTGTATTTTTCGTAGATGAACCTTTACGTTATTTATCTTTTATAGAAGATACAAATAGCAAAAGTACTTTAAAAAAATTGCATATCCCTTTCGCATTAGGTTTTAAAGGAACACTCAACGCATTGGGAGCAAGTAATTCAAAAATATCGAATCCAGTTCAAGCTCGCTATTGGTCGATGGTCCCCTATCAATTAGGATTAGGTGCTGATCGTCAAGCAGTAAAGTATTCGGCAAGACCTTGCTCCCTAAATGCGGATACTATGCTTAATCAATCAGATCCTAACTTTTTGAGATTAGCTCTACAAGATACCTTAAATAAGAAAGATGTATGTATGGAATTTCTTATACAACCAAGAACATCAAATAAAATGCTTGTAGAAAATTCGATGAATGAATGGAAAGAAGACAAGGCTCCTTTTTATAAAGTTGCAACCATTCATATTCCTCAACAGGTTTTTAATACGCCTGATCAGAATAAATTTTGTGAAAACCTTTCATTTACGCCTTGGCATTCTCTACCTGAACATAAACCATTAGGTGCGATAAATAGATTACGTAAAGTAATATACGAAAATATAAGTATCGTCAGACATGAAATGAATTCTGCTCAGAGACAAGAGCCTAAATAGAAATGTTAAAGAAAATACTTTTAGAGAGCATATTAGAAAATCTTTTGATAATTTAGCTTCTATTATATTGAAGATACTTTCTGAAGATTTTAATCATAAATATTTAGCATTAATAAATGACAAAGATGATTGAATCAAATATTGATCTGATCAAACAGAATAAATTATATAACATTTAGGTGAAGTCTTTTACTGACTTCACTTTTTTACCTTCATAGGGCTGAATATGAATAAGAAATTGATCGGGGCCATAATCGCTGTCGTTATCGTACTAGTTGGGGGCTACTATTATGCTTCCCCCTACCTCGTCCTCAATAGCATTAAGAATGCAGCACAAGCAGGTGACAGTGAGAAAGTCTCTACATTCATGGACTATCCAAGTGTCCGTCAGAGCTTCAAAGATCAAATAAATGCTTACATAGTTAAGGAAATGGCATCAAAAGAAACTAATGGTTGGGAAGCATTGGGAACAATGATCGCAACAACCATGGTTGATAAAATGGTAGATGCTGTCGTTATGCCTGAAGGTATGACATTGATGCTCCAAGGGAAAGACTTCAAGGACAGCTTAAAACCACATACAGAGCAATCATCAAATCAGACTACTTCAAAAGAAAAATTAGATTACAGCACGCGTTATTTGTCGATGAACATGTTTGAGGTCACACTAAAAAATCCAAACAATGAAAAACAGCTAAAAATCATTATGGAACGTGATGGCTTAAGTTGGAAAGTCAAAAAGTTTGCCATTCCAATGGATATTGGCTGATGAAATCAAAATCAGAGGTCAACTTAGCGTAACCCAAGGCAAAAAGCTCATGGATATGCTCAGTACTGCCATCAAGGGCTATCAGAATAAAGTATTGACTGCTGCTGAAGTGATTGACGAACTCATCAAGCTTGCAAAGACTATTCAGGAATCTGACAAGCTTGCTGCCGAACTCAATCTAACTGAATACGAGTATGCCTTCTACTCTGCTGTCGCTGAAAATGACAGTGCAAGAGAACTGATGCAAAAAGATATCCTTAGAGAGCTTGCAGTGGTACTTACGGAATCTATTCGCAAAAATGTCACGTTGGATTGGACAATTAAAGAAGCTGCACGTGCAAAGTTAAGAGTAATTGAGAAACGACTGCTAAAAAAATATGGATATCCACCTGATATGGCATTACTAGCGAAAGAAACTGTTATAGAACAGGCTGAGCAATTGGCAAATGAACTAGCGGAAATGTCGAATCTAGAAGAGGTTTGACCATAAATTGGTCCATCGGATTTTTGAACTGATGGACCATCAAATAGACCGTTGGTCTAAACTGTTTTTCTTATTTATTCCATTGAAAAACCCTCTAAACTCATGGCTTAGAGGGTTCGATATATGGTGGGCCCAGACAGACTTGAACTGTCGACCAACGGATTATGAGTTTAGATAAATTCATATTTAACTATATAAATATCAATGATTTATATTTACCAATCAATAAAAACATATCATTATCAAGATACCGTAAGAACATTCTTTACAAAGCAAAGAAAAATAACGAATTCTCTATATTTCGATAGAGTTTTGATCAAAAAAAGTAAATATCAAGAGATGTAAATACATGAGAAATAAAGCCTTATTATTTCACATCTACAGTAAACCCGAAGATTTACCGTAACAAGACCAGAAGACCGTAACGATAAACCGTAGATAACAATACGTTTTTTATAGACCGTAACTCACCATAAGTACTTTTGCTGACTCTTCGTGTGTAGAACTGACCGTAGACTGATGTTTCACCACTTGACTACGGTCTAACTTATTTTCACGCTGCCATAGTTTGCGTCAACTCCAATATGCCACCAAGTAGCTGACCAGATCGAGCATCTATTCTGTCACCATCTAATTCAATACATTGTGGTTTGTTTGGATCAATATAGGAAAGACCAATATATTCATATCCCAGCCAACCTAACGACACAAAAGTTACAACCTTTTTTTCATAAGGTTTCTTATCATTTTTGATCGTAACATAACAGTATTTTTTAACAAAATTTACGGCTTGCTTAGACTTAAGAACGATCTTATTCGTCTGGTCTAACTCAAAATATTTAGTACTTTTGATTCCCAAAGCAAACTTGGTAGCCGCATCTTTATCAAGCTTTCTTAGTCCTAGATTAATCATCTTTTCCAAGGCTTTTACACCATATGACTTAGATGCTTGATCGTTCCTAAATATATGCTCAGCAATGTGATCCATAATTACTTTAATGATTCGGTTATTTTGATACGCTTCCCCTACCTTTTTGACATGGCTATAGTTATCTGCTCGTAATATTGCAAGAATATCATGCATATTAGCAACATAGCTTGAGATCTTAGCCATTTGATTATACAAAAAAGATTCGATGCTACTCTCTTCTTTCGAATAGGGATTGATTTGTGGTGTTTGTAGCACCTGCCTACCATGAAAAGTGACCCCATGTACTTGGCTCGTATCCTTGAGAAATTGTTTAGCAACTCCTGATACTTTATTTTCTTTCAGTTCTTGCAGCTTTTGCTTAGCTTCTGCGTAAGCTTTTTCCAACTCGCCACCAATGGTTGCAGTGCTGACTGTTTGAGAAATGAATGCATTTGGATTAGCTTCAGTTAATCGATATTCTAAATATCCAATATTAGAATAAAGATTCTGAGTATCTATTGAGAATGCTTTAGCTGCGACAACCGCGTGATTGATAATAATTTCATCATCAATGCATCCAAGCCCTTCTATTTTTATCAAATCTTTGAGAGCCTTGTTTATAGTCTCTACAACCTTATGCCCTTTGAGCGATTGTTTTTGCTTCATAAGTTGTGAAGCAGCTTGAAAATGCTCTAAAATCGCGATATTGGCTGCACATTCTAAGTTAACCATTTCTACACATTGCTGATGAAATGCCACTACATCACCAATTATAGAACTATCAATTTCTTGATCTAAATGAATGTAAATTGGTGGATTTGCATGACGTGTTCTGCCTATAAATTGAGTAATTTCATCTACATGGGTATTACCACCCAATATATGAATACTATCAATCTCATCATCAGTATTCATGAAGTTTATGGCTTCATCCCAAACAGAAGTTGTCAAAATTACGCTATATTCCATTGATAACTTACTTGAGTTAACCATATCAACAATAGCCTCATTCCCCTGTCTTTCTCTGTTTACAACAAGTGTAGAAATACCCTGCTTCTCCAAAAAGAAACGATATTCTTCTGCTTTTCTTTTATCGTTAATTCGAACAAAGATGATCTTTTCAGAATCCGTAGACTTCATCAAATTAACTCGGTTAATGATCAAGTTAACGCAGTTAAGATCATGTTGCTGAGCATATTCTTGTAAAAAGATCTGACGTTGAACTGGCTTTACTTGGGTAAACTGATAAATATGATCAAGTGAAAGTGGCAACTTATCTAAAAGTTCCATAGTAAGCGTTGCACTCACCAACAATACCTTGCTGACATGCTTCTTTTCTATAAAGTCTAATATTTCATTTAATGCCTTGCCTCTATACCCACCAGCACAATAAAGCTGATGCACTTCATCCACCACTAAAATAGTATCTGATTGGATGTATGACTTGATTTTAGCTAACTGATCATATGTAGCCACAATATTATTTGTCGATAATTCTTCCTCAGACACTTTAAGTTCCCCATAACAAAAAACAGTCCCCTGATCTTTGTAATTTTGCTCAAGCTGTTGTACCTGAGACACTTTTGGACACAACATCACAACACGCTCCTGCGGCATAAGAGTTTCCATTACAAATGTAGATTTTCCTGTGCCTGTAGAAGCTTTAAGCAAAGTTGTGCCAACTTCAATTGATGTCAAAAGATCACCAATCATCTGGCCTTCATTTAAGTTAAATGTCGCAGTGTTTGCAAAATTTGGCATAAGTGTTCCTAAGGGTATGATTTTTCATACCCTATAAAATTTAAGTTGGTATTTAGGTTTAGGCGTTAAGCTGAAACTGAAGCCTGATTTACAATTTCTGCAACTTTCTGGTAGGCATCCAGCATGACTTCCCCATTCAGATGGGCATAACGTTGGGTTGTTTGTGGTGAGGCATGACCAAGTAAATGCTGAACAACATAGAGACTTAAGCCTTTGTTTACAGCCATACTTGCAAAGTTGTGTCTCAAATCATGGATACGCATATTTGTTATTCCTGCTGCTTTCATGATTTTGTCGTAACATTTACGAATATCATTAAATGGCTGTCCTGTTTGCGGATTAGCAAAAATGTACTCACTTTGGCGTGGTAACATTTTTCTTATCTCCGTCAGACTCTCACTTGCTAAACGTATCAAGCGAGGTTTGCCTGATTTGTTATTTTCAAGCTTCCAATGACCCGATGACAAATCAACATCGCCCCACTTCATATCCATAACTTCCCGTTTACGCATACCTGTTAGCAATAAAACCTTTACAATTGCCACAATAACTAGATTGTCAATTCCGTATTGAGCAGGCGTATTGAGTACTTGCATAAGCCTAGGTAGCTCTTGCTCAGTTAAGAAACGTTCGATTTGATTAACCTCTTTATATTTCTTAACTCGCAATACTGGATTCCTTTCAACCAAACCAAGATCAATCGCATAGCTATACATGACGGAAAATAATGCACGAATACGATTAATCGTTGCATGTGATAGCTCCGAATCTTTCGCTTGATCAAGAATTTGCATGACGTGTACTGCTTCAACTTGGTTGAGAGGAATTTGTCCAATCACATCTCGCAGATGATTGTTAAACCGTGACAAATCATCACTGTGTGAACGTTTACGTTTCTGTGCATGTGGGTAGTAGGTATTCGTAAAAAACTCTGTTACTGTCGGCATTGCTTTTTGCACATCACGTTCATGCTGTGGGTCTTTACCAATCGCCAGTAAATCATTCTTTGATGCAGCAATGATTCTTACGTCCGCTAAACGTAATTCAGGATAGTTCCCCAGTTTCATTGCACGTTTGGTACCGTTAAACACATAACGAAATAACCAAGTCTTTTTACCCTGACGTGTAACAACAAGTTTGAGCCCTTTGACTAGATTGTCTGTTATCTCTAACTCCCGTTTAGTTTGAGGACAAACAATGCTCATCACGAGCGCTTCATCCAATTTTAGTTTCGCATTCATAGATTTCTCCAAAATTTAGGCAAAAAATCCCCCTGACCGTTAAAGGCCATCATTTAAAAATGAGACAAAATAGGGAAGATTAGATCAATCAATATTTCATTGAAGACTGGGGTTAGCTTCTGAATTTAAATAGCCTTTAAGTTCAAAAGTCCAAAGAAGCAAAAAAATTTCCTAACTGAACAAGTTGAAAATATGGTGCAGGATAGTGAGTTCGATGTAAAGATTAGCGCTATAGGGTTCATTTTCTTACTTTTTGATACAAAAATTAATCTAAATAAAATTCAATAACTTAAGGAATCACTTTTTTTAAAATTATTTGACAATACAAAAAATTGGTCCCTCATAAGGCATTGATTAAATTTAAGAAAATTTTTTGTAAAAAGTTGGCTTCCTAAATTCGACTGTTTGAATTTCAACCAATTTTTTTTATTGTTGACACGTTACATGATTTAGGTTAAGGACTACAAGACCCTGCTTCTTCCTATTTGACGTATGCATTAGCCCTTTCCTTACAAGTCCAAATTAGAATTCCCGTAAAACCCAAAAAGTTTTACGGTTCATCTTACGGTTTAAGGCTGGTGTTTAGGTTTATAGGATGCTGTTTAACAACTAGAGAGGCATAACTCAGGGGCTTATCCAATTATCCTCTCCACTACTTTGCTGACTGGGGTTCCTAAAGCATCATTACGGATTATTTATACCCAAACTTGAATAGATTTGATAAGGAATGTAGATCAATACCCCTTCAGTATCGTTAAGGGTGATATACACTTCACAAGCATGTGGGCATTTCTCAATGTACTCAATTTCACTAGCATTTAGTTTGTCCAGAATTGAGAATGGTAAACCTGCAATAGGTACACTAAGTTCATGACTATGCTCTAAAACAACAAACCACCCATCTTGGGTGGCTTGGTAGTCTTCTTGATACTCTATTTCGATTCGATCAATCGCACTAGATATTGCTAAACGTATAGCTCGATCCATTACACGATCTAAATCTTGCTTACTTTTGACAATATTCATTCGCTACCCCTCCTTTTTTGATGTTTCAGAACGTCCGTGTTTTTGCTTATCCGTGATAGATTTTGTATCGATTGCCTTTTTAGCATCATCGGCTAATACATTGGATAATGGTGCAGATGATACGTCATTGAGCCTTTTTAGCCAAAATTCAGCATCATCACTCACTTCTAATAACCGTTGCGTATTGGGGTGAGGATGAACGACTTTCTGATCAACGAGAATTGCAGCTAGAAAGCATGGGTTATTTGCTGATTTACCAATGAAAAGTCCTTTCAATACGGTTGCATGAAAAGCTTTTCCAGTTTTTCGTAGTGCATAAACTGTCTGAAGAATATCTTCTATTTTGACTAATTCTGCGCTAAACCCACCTGATGATTCATTTTTGCTGATCGCTATTCCTAACGATGCATCATCATTATTTCGCCATATTTGATAATGTAAGTTCCCTTTGGATCGTTCTGATAGCTTTGGGCAAATTAGCGTATTGACTAGGGTATGATTAATTTTATCGGGTACACGTGGTTGCATATTTTTCTCCAAATTTTGGGTATAAAAAATCCCGATGTACTTTTCGTACATCGGGACATAGATATTTCGAATCAGTGAGAAGCTAAATTACCAAAGCCATGAAAATGGCCCATTCAGCTTTCGAACTTTTTCATTGATTTCTTGCTCAGACAGAAAGCAATAACGAACAAATTCGATAAAGCTTAGTATGAGTGGAATATACAACACAGAGAGCACTAGATAGACAATTCCCCACCCCCATGAGCCCACATAGAATTTGTGCCCACCAAAACCGCCTAGGAAAAGAGTGAGTATAATGAGTGCAAACTTAGTTTTTTCCTTTTTCTGCTCCACTGTAGTTGTGGCTAAGGAAGGATAAACATTAATAGCTTGGCCTGATTCATTAAGCTCATAGTCAATTTCTAAACCTTCTTTTATCGGAATAGCGCCCCGCCATTCAAATAGATCAAATGAAATACGTTCACTATTTTTTGTGATGATTACTGCTTTATTTTGAACAGTATCAATTCCGAGAATTTTTCCTTCCATATATACCTGACTTATAAATATTTGAATTAACTGATGATCGAGATACGTTCACAATGTACCTATTTTGGGTACAAAGGTCAATGTATCTTAAATAGGTACAATGACAAATAGTATCTACACCAATGAAATGCTTGCTTTGCGAAGTTGGTTGAAACAAGAACGTGAAGCTAGAAATCTTTCTATGCGTGCTCTAGCAGAACGTATGGAGAAACCGCACTCGTTTATACAAAAAGTTGAACAAGGCGAACGCCGTTTAGATGTCGTAGAATATGTATGGTATTGCCATACTTTGGGTATTGATCCTCAGATTGGACTGCAATTAATTCAAAATGAGCTTCCAAAAGATAATAGTTCCATACCTCCTACCTAAGCATTCATCCACGATAATCTAGATATTTTCATGCTAATTGGTCTTTTACATGGCCTTTCTCCTAATCTGAATGCAAGCATAAAAAATCCCGATGTACTTTTGTACATCGGGATCAATTGTGAAACGTATGAGATTGGATCAGATCAGAATACGACCTATAGCAATTAGCTTCTCAAGAATAGCTCGTTCTGGGTTATTACATGTGTAAAGTGCATTTGCCAAAGTTTGGGCTTTCTCTGTTGGAATGAGCGCAATAGCATCTGCAATGCACTCTAAATGATGCGAATATTTCATCTGTACTCCTGTTCACGTTTATGAATATTATTGCTGCATACATTATTTACTTAGCAACTCACTCAAATAATATGTAAACCAAAGTTAGATTTATTTCGCTTTGCTAGAAAAATGAGATTGATCTACTGTAGGGGGTGAAATTGATATTATATGAATTATTATATAAGAAAACTCCCCCTAGTTTTTGGTCACTAACCCTTATCTAGTAAGGCTTTTACCTATTTTTGCATTATAGATTTTTTACTCCCCCTCCAAAACCAACACTGTAGAAAATATAATCAGCCCGTATAATAGCCGAATCACTTAGGCTGATTTTCTAGCTCATCGCTGATGTACTGGATTCCTTGCTTAGGATCACTCCCTAGCGCATGGCAATAATATAGATACTCAATAATATCCAATACATATTCACCCTGCTCAACATCGTTGATATATGAGCTAGGTTTGTTCAGCTTATTGGATAATTCTAGTTTCGAAATTCCTTTAGATTTTCTTTCTTTTTTGAGCCATTGCTGCAAAATTTGTGTCATTCTGATTCACTCCCAATAAGGGAAAAGCCCAAAATATAAGGCTGTATCGAACAAAAATTTTTGGAAATTAGAACGTTACTTGATACAAAGTAAACTACCTTCATGATCGCTCCTAGTTATAAAGATCATGAAAATAATATGTAGCCGAGCTATTTTTTCATTTCGGATTATTTTTACTCGGCATCCCATTCAAAAGTGATATTGATGTTGAGTTTTAGATATTAATAGGCGGGATAGACAGGTGATGTCATTATGAATAGAGCAATTCAAAAGAGTCAAATTGTAGATCCCATTGAAGTCGAGCATGATTTTATGGGTAACTACATCATTTATCTATCATGGATTAAAAAATCAATATTTTATACTAATAAAATCAATAATTAAGTTATCAAAATTTGATTGAAATGTTACACTTTGAAAAATCATAAAAAGGTATTTTTTGATGCATAATAACTCAATTTTAGTTGATCAAGAGTTTTATAGTTTAGAAAAACATTTTGAAATTGTATGTAGTAGGCATCCACACCTTAAATTATTAGAATCACAATGGCGATTTGACCAAGAACTAATTAGTAAAGCCTTACAGAATGTAAGTTCAGTTTTTCCACACTATAGTCGTCATGATGTATCTCATTCACGGCAGATCATTGTAAATATTGAAAGATTACTTGGGGATAAAATAAAGTACTTGAGTGCTACCGATACATGGCTAATTTTAGAAGCTGCATATAATCATGATATTGGAATGGTTATCACTCAAAAACAAATTGAAGATATGAATACCCCAGAATTTGAAGAGTTTGTTCATTCCTTAAAAGATAGCAGCGATAATAAATTAAAAGGATTTTCTAAAAAATGGATGAAAAACAAAGCATTACTACCTCAAAAAGCCGAAGCTCATGCTTTTTTCCATCAATATATCCAATTACTAGCCGAGTGGTATAGACAAAAACACCCTATAAACTCAGCAAAAATAGTAAGAAATCCTGTTGAAGAAATTGGTTTAAACTCATCAAGAAATGAGTTACTACCAAAACGACTATTTGATGTTCTTGCTGATATTTGTAAGTCTCATGGTGATAATTTTGAAGATTTAAAACAATCTTTACCCAAAGCAGAAGCAGGTATGGCTTCAGAAGATTGCCATCCTTTATATGTAGCATGCCTACTAAGAATGGGTGATCTATTAGATATAGATGACAATCGTTTTTGTCCAGTAATGATGTCAATGTGTGGACATAATTTACCTAATTTAAGCAAAGCACACTATGACAAGCATCATTCAATTAAGCATTTTAGACTAGACTCAGAACGAATAGAGATAAGATGTTTATGTCCTACACCTGAATCTTATGAAGCTGCTTATGATTGGTTTAATTGGTTACAACAAGAATATCATTATCAAACTCAACATTGGGATCAAATAGTACCATGTAAAGAATTAGGTCGATTACCAACCTTAATGACCCCTATAGTTGATATAGATGAACCATATCTAATACTAAGTCAGGGGCGAAAACCAAGCTTTAAAGTTAATGAAGAAGCTATTTTAAAATTAGTAAGAGGCACAGGTTTATATTCTTCAAAGTTTGATTGTATCCGCGAAATTTTACAAAATGCAGTTGACTCAACACTACATAGAATGTGGATTGAAAATCAAGAGGAAATTGAAAGCTTAATTCCAACATCACCTCGATTGAAAGAAATTTATGATAATTATAAAATGACAATAACATTTGAGCCTAAAAAAGAAAATTCAAACCAATGGGTATTGAGAGTTAAAGATCAAGGAATTGGTATAAGTTTTAATGACCTGAAATATATGTTAGAAATAGGTAGTTCTTTCACAAACAAAGATAAACAAAAAAGAATCAGAAAAATGCCAAAATGGTTTAGACCCTCAGGCGCCTTTGGTATTGGACTTCAAAGTGCATATTTGCTTGCAAATAAATTCACAATGATTACACATTCTGTTATAGATAATCAAAAACTAAAAATTTCATTTAACAATAAAAGTAAAAGTGTTATTGTCGAAAAAATATGCAAAAATATCGATTTTGGCACTGAATTTATAATTGAAATCGATATTAAAAAATTACCAAATAATATTTCTTATTCATATGAACAAAAGTCTTTGATAGATGATAAGTTAAGAGAGTTTGACTTTACAAACCCAAGTTCAAATCTCTCTTTTATAGAGACACTTAAAATACATAATAGTATAAATAATTTCTTATTGAATTCCCCTATTTCCTCTAATCTAAAAGTATCTACTGAAGAAAATAAACTTTATTTTGATGAGGAAACATCTATTTTGTTCCATAGAATTGATTTTGATGATTTTGATTCTCGCAACCATTACAAAAATTATTTCAGGGGACAAGAGTTTTCAGACTTATATACAAACTACGAATGCATTAATTTTATAGCCGATTTTTATCACACAAAATCTGATAAATTTCTGACTTATAATCGAGAAAAAATTTTACCAGATGCAAAAAAAAGTGCCAGAAAATTATTACGCAAAGCATTATGTAACTACACTGAAAATTATTTTGATAAATTAGATGAAGAAAAAAAACCATTTGCTGCATTTAGTTATATAGTTAGTCTTTCACATAAAAAATATAATGAAATTGATGATAAATTTATAACTTATCTAGATAAATTCCCTGTAACAATTAATGGAAAAACAATTCTTTTTAAAGATTTAATATCCGACATCAAAGAAGAAAAAATAAAAACCCTTGCTACCACTTCAGACCTTAGTACAAGAGAAGAGAATAAAATAGAAAATTTAATATCAAATAACTCATATAGTGGACTACTTCACATTATTAAGTTTTTAATAACAAAAGATAGTTTTTACTATTGTATAGAACAAAAAACACATAAATTTCAAGTTATAAAATTTTCTAAAACAGATATTCAACCAATATCTAACACACTATTCTTAGAAGAAATAACACAAAAATTCAATGGAGGCTTACATTCCATTGGCTGTAGAATAATTTTTCCAGCTTGGGGAGCTTTTAGAGAACTTTCAATTAAAGATAGAATTAGTTGGGCTGATATTTACCATTACTCCTCTTGTAAATCGGACTTTTTAATTTTACCCCTAAATTTTAAATATAATATATCAGATAAAAATTTTTTTGAAGAATCTGAAGATTTTATTCATTGGATATTCAATCATAAAAAATATAATGAAACTAAAATTGAAGACATTAGAAAATTGAATAAGGAATTGATCGAACATATCCAAAACTTACTTCAAAAGAGAAATTTTACTGATGAACAAAAAAAGGAAAAATAATTGCCTAGTATATATGCTTGCAACAAAGCTCAATCTATAGGAGGTTGAGCTAAATTTGTTAGTTTCGATTATTTTCTGAGCTTCAATACCATCCCTAAAGAATGATATGCACCATAAGTTTGTGTGAAAACGGGCTTTCCAATCCCCATCTGAACTTAGCAAATATATTCTTGATAGGGAAATTCCCCATACATTTTACGATGTAATGGCGATAGCTTCATTAACATGTCTAATTTTCGTATGACAAGATACAATCCTTGAAAGTTATAATAAATCTGTAGGTGCTGTACGATGTAGGCTACTAAGCATATAGACCTACGGAGTATCGAACCGATAGACCATGTACGGTCGATCAAAGGTAGCTGAAAACACAATCAATAGGCACTAAAAAACCTCATAACTCAAATAGTTACAAGGTTTGATAAATGGTGGGCCCAGACAGACTTGAACTGTCGACCAACGGATTATGAGTCCGCTGCTCTAACCAACTGAGCTATAGGCCCTTAACTTTGTAACTGATTGTATTCTCTACAATTCAGCTTGAATCCAATATTAGCGAAAATCATTTTTAATTACAAGTTTTTTCTTGAGTAGACCTATAGTAGACCGCAAAGAATATTGTAATATGATGCTAAATGTTGTGAAACAAGCGGATTCTAGCTCATGTCTGCAAACAGAGTAAAGCTCACTAAGTCATTTATTGATCAACTCGAATTAATTCCTGCGATTTATCGTGATAGTGAGTTAATTGGCTTTGCTGTGCGCGTAAATACTTCATATAAAACTTATATTGTTGAGAAAAAGGTTAATGGTAGGTCTACTCGGTCTACTCTAGGTATTCATGGCCAAATTACTCTGTCTCAAGCAAGAGTATTGGCTCAAGAAGCTCTTTTAGATATGACGATGGGTATAAAACCGATAGATAAGAAAAAGAAGAAAATTGCAGATGCTAAATCAATTTTTGATATTGAAAAGTCTCAGCCAACTTTAAATGAGGCTTACCAGGTATATATCGCAGAACGCACTTTAAAAACGCGTACTTTGGAAGATTATAGTGATGTGGTTAATGGCTACTTAAAAGACTGGAAAGATACTAAGCTTAAAGACATTACTAGAACCATGGTTCAAGAAAAACATAAGGAACTATCAGTTAACAGTAAAGCTCAAGCGAATATGTGTATGCGTGTCTTTCGAGCAATTTATAACTTTTCTATCGAACACTATTTGGATGATGATGAACAACCCATCATTCCCCCACTCAACCCAGTTAAAACCTTAACAGCTAAAAAGTCATGGAATAAGATTCGTAGACGTAGCTCATATATCAATGAAGATAAGTTGCCGGATTGGATCAATGCCGTATTAAACTTCGAAGATCGTGGTCAGCTGCTTGAGACCAATAAAGACTTTCTTATCACATTGATCCTTACTGGTTTTAGACGTGAAGAATGTGAGTCTCTAGCTTGGTCTGCCGTAGATTTAAAATATGGTTATATCACTTCAATAGATCCAAAGAATAATGAACCTCATACCCTTCCTATGGGTGATTATCTTTGGGAGTTGATGAAGAAGCGTCGAAAGCAAATCACTGTAGATTGGGTTTTCCCTTCTGCAAAATCTGAATCTGGTCACATAACAAATATTTCAAAAGTTAGAGCCAAGATCAATGAAAGTTGTGGTATCCAATTTACGTTCCATGATCTAAGAAGAACGTATGGATCGATTGCTGAAAGCTTAGATTATGGAAAGTACACAATTAAGAAATTACTAAACCATAAAAATGAAGACAAGAATGATGTCACAGCGGGTTACGTGCAGATTAGTGATAAAAAGCTTCGTGCTGCCATGAATGAAATTGAAGAAATAGTTTTAGGGATCAATAGAAATTAATACCTTGTTAGATATTTCTAATGACTATTATTTTGAAGATCATTATCATATTGAAAAAAATTGCGAATTAAACCCGTGAAAAAGTCTAAGTTAATTGATCAAAACTCTACTTTAGCTGAAATTATATCATTAAGCCTTATTATCTATATTGTCATAGTTATTTTCGCAATATGTATAGGCTTAATTTTAACAACACAATTTGGTAGTGCGGATACGGATACACCTGCTGTCTTATCTAATATGTTTGTGTGGTCTGCTACTTTATTTTCACCCATTATTGTTATTTTGCTAATTAATGCATGGCGAGTTCAGAAGAATTTTGAAAACGACTCTCAAATACTAAGTTTAGCCGAAGAAAACCTTATCAGATTTTGGAATCAAATTGATCCTATATGCAAAACAATAGCTACTATACACCAATGCTACTCTCCTAAAATTGGTGGGTATTATTTTGCTCCTTCTCTTTTCAAACAGTTAATTTCAAGAGAAAATATTTATCTTACCGAATTTTACATTCATATGGAAAGGTATACTCTTTACACTAAAGAGGATACTAAACTTAAAGAGCTTTTTGATAATTTCTATGGAATAGCTTTCAGTTTTCTACATATCAACTATGAAATGATTAATGATTATTACCACCCTATTTATGAACTATTGACTTCAAATATAAGGGATCCAAATATAGTAGATTCTTTCGTTTTTATTGATAACCCACGTGACCCTGCCTTCAAAACCCATATAACAAAGCTGTATCAAAGATTTGATATTAAATATGAACATACTGGATACAGCACAAAATTCAATAAAGAGTCTAGCAATGCTATTCAAGAAAGAAAAAATTACAAAGAGTTTCATGAAATAATGAAAAATTACTACACAGATATCATTAATGAGATTAAAAGTAAAAATAGAGCATAAAATAGAGGTTAATAAACATGTGCGCTAACTATGAACCAATCTCTAAAAGTCGTGCACAATTACTCAATCTATTTGAGCCTACTTTTGACTATAAAGCTGACATATACCCGAACTATGAAGCACCTATCCTTTTCTCTAAGCGTGGCAACATAGAATGGCGTTTGGCTCGTTTCGGTTTGGTTGCACCTTGGTTGGATGACATTAAAAAAGCAAAGAACACATATAACGCTAGAACTGAAACTGTGGCCACAAAACCAAGTTTTAAAAATGCTTGGAAGAAAAACCAATTTTGCTTAATTCCAGTCGAAACCATATTTGAGCCAAAGTATATAGACGGGAAAGCACATTGGTACGGAATTTATCGCAGGGATGAAATGCCGTTTACGGTTGCGGGTATATATGAATATGCAATTATCGATGGCCAAGAATACAGATCAATGTCGATGTTGACGATCAATTCAGATCTACATCCATTCATGAATCAGTTTCATGCACCTGAAGATGAGAAACGATCAATCATCGTTATTCCGCAGCACCGTAGAAATGATTGGCTGAATTGCAGCCATGAACAAGCTAGAGACTTTTTCTTTGAAATGCCTGTTGATGAGTTCACCGCAGCGCCAAAAGCAGACATGCATAAATTCCGACCAAACACACATTAAGTTGCGACAACTTTTGACTTGTCCTTATTTATCCACAATTTTTTAAATTTGAATTTTAATGTCAGTCTCGAATATCATCTTGAATATGTAACAAATTCAAGTGATAGTCATGAGCACTCCTACTCAAATCATCGAAATCAAGAATCATCTCAGGCGTGAGTTCTTTTCTGATGTGAGTTCTATCTCGCTTGTTGATCCGTCTGTACGAATGGAAATTACTGCAGCAATTGAGAAAGTATCAGCTGGATTTCCATCCCCTGCTCAGGATTATATTGATAAGAAAATCGATATGAATGAGCACTTGATTAGCAATGAGTGTGCAACGTTCATTGTTAAAGTCGGATCTCTATCAATGAAAAATGCAGGTATTGATATTGATGATGAACTTATCGTTGATCGTAGCTTAGATGCAAAACACGACGATATTGTTGTTGCATTGATTGATAATGACTTCACTGTGAAAAGACTAAAAATAGAACCACAAGAAAGTTGGCTAAAAGCTGAAAATCCAGATTATGAAGATATTCATCTATTAGATGGACAACAACTAATCATCTGGGGTGTTGTTACTTTTATCTTGAAAAAAGCTAGAAAGTAATGAAACACGAAAACAAAGTATTTGCTTTAGTTGACGTCAACAATTGCTACGTCAGTTGTGAGCGAATGTTTAATCCAAGCCTTATAGATAAGCCAGTTATTGTCTTGAGCAATAACGATGGTTGTGCTGTGGCTAGATCTAATGAAGCCAAGGCGTTAGGTATCAAGATGGGTGTTCCCCTGTTTCAAATTAAAGATATTGTCCAAAAGCATAACGTCCAAGTTCTTTCGAGTAACTATGCCCTATATGCAGAAATGTCCCGTCGTTTTCACAAAATACTGGGGCAATACGTCACTGAATCAGAGCAAGAAATTTATTCTATTGATGAGTGTTTCTTAGATCTCTCTGCTTATTATAAAAATTATGATCTAAGTGAGTATGGCCAAGACATGCGAAAGAAGATCCTTAAATGGATTGGGCTTCCAGTTTGTGTCGGAATTGGTAGATCAAAGACGGAAGCTAAGATTGCAAATCATATAGCCAAGAAGAATCCAAGCTTTGATGGTGTATGTGATCTGGTGAATATGGACCTTTGCAATAAAGAAGATTACCTGGCACAAATTGATGTATCAGAAGTATGGGGAGTTGGACGTAAAATATCTAAAAAGCTTCAAACCATGGGTGTTAATACTGTGCTTGATCTAGCGAGTTCAGATCCTCGCGAGATGCAAAAACGATTCTCTGTTGTGATGGCCAGAACTGTTGCGGAGCTACAGGGAAACTCATGTATTGAAGTTGAACATACACCACCAAGTAAAAAACAGATTGTAGCCAGCCGATCATTTGGAAATCGAGTAACTGAACTAACAGATTTGAAAGAAGCAATTTCGATGTATGCACAAGATGCATGTAGTCGATTGAGAAGTGAAGATCTGCTATGTGGGACTATTATTGCTTTCGTGCAATCAAATCCATTCGATCCAAATGTGCCTTTCTATAATAAAGCGGTTAGTTATACATTTCCTGAGCCTACAGACTTTGCACCTGAACTGGCTAAGGCTGCAACTTTAATGCTAAATCATATCTACAAGGAAGGCATTAGATACAAAAAGTGCGGTGTGTTGTTGACGTGCTTAGAGCCGAAGAGCGGCCATACGTATGATCTGCTCACAGACTTTGATGAAATTGAAAAGAAAGAAAAACTGATGAAAGCACTGGAGTGTGTGCATCAGAAATTTGGAAAGAAAAAAATTGGAATTGGTCCCTGCTTTGTGCCTAACAGGAATTGGTCGATGAGTCGCGATAAATTGAGTAAAAACCCATTTAAATGGGATGAACTACTGCTTATAACAGGATAACCACTATGCACTTATTTAAAATAACAGATCAGCAACTAACGCAGATGCTTATTCCAGAGCGCTTTGTCCCACCTACTCTGCATGAGCACGAGGGTAAAAATATGGTATATGTATTTGATAGTGATGATAAGTTTGAATTAACTTATGATGAGTTGGTTGAGATTATTAGTAAAGCGAGACAGGCGGGTCCGAGAATGATACCTGTGCTGGGAACGGTAAATTAAATCTACTACTGTACACATATTGCTTTATGAGAAAATATTTGCACTAAAATTAGTATTTTTCTATATTTTGTGCATATTTTTTCTCAAATTTTTTGAAAGAATGATGTATAAATTAGTCGATTACATACGATATGTTGGATAAAATTTCCAACGTGATCAGGTTTGCTTAGAGTGAATTAATATTGAAAATCCTGTTAATTTATTTTAAATTTCAAGATAAATTTTTAAAACTTACAATGATACTTAATCAATTAACTAAAATGAAAGTGAGGATGAAATGAGTAGAATAGATTGTGTTGGGCCTTTTCTTGAAATATTAAATATTGATGGATTGGGACTAGTGTTTAAGGTTTGTCATGAGGATACATCTAAAAGCGAAGGGATTTCTATTCTAACTTCTGCGATAGATAAAACAATTAATGCAACAAATAAAATGTTTTCCAATGAGCAAAATATCCCTAGGCAAATTACTTATTTTTTAGAAGAGTTAAGAGAAAATAATGTAAATAATACATTAGATGACAAAAACATAACTATTTTACTTTCACTTTTCGATAGCATCGATATTTTTGTGAACAAAGAGATTAATTCTACTAATGAAAAAGCAATTAGCATGATTGATGCGAATATTAATTTCAATGATAAGACTTACAATTATTACAGCAATATTAAAAATGAAGCGAAAATAGCAATTCTTTTAACTACATTTATTGCTAGGATGATGCAAATTTGTATTTCTGAGGTTTCTAATATTCTAAAAACCTCACCATCGCAAGTACCTTCGTAATATAGATAAATAGCCATTTATCTAAAATCAGACCTAATTGAACAAGTTTTGAAGCCTAAAAAACAAAATAAAAGCACTCACTATAGTCATTGATTATAGTGAGTGCTTTTAACTTATGCTTCAGTCACAGCCGTAGCTTTCACATTGCTTAAAATCGGCAATTCATAACGATGCTGAGCTGGACTAGACGTCTGTCCGTACCACATGAACGCTTCAAAATCTGACTCGTTATATAATGCATAACAAACCATATTTGACTGATTACCACCTAAGCAAACAAGTTTGCCTGTTGCTTTATCTTTACCTACAACAAAACAAACATGACCACCACCGACACGAGTTTTAACAGCTACACAACCATATGCTGGTTTTGCAAGTTTAGTCCCTGCTCTGAGATAAGCCAGTGCACGAAACCAGTCTTTGGGAAATTTAACTCCAGAGGTTTGTAAACAGTGTGCGACATAAGTACCACACCACGGCGTTTCGTCTTCCATCCACCACGCTCCCAGAGCTTTTAACCAGTTTAGAATGGTTGGTGAATGTTTAAATTTGCTTGTATCTTCTTTTAATCCGATATGCTTTCGCGCTTCAGCAATCCAAGGTAATTCAGGATAATTACTCATTTTCACTTTCCTCTAGACGTAAAAAAACCGACCATAGGGTCGGTTCGTGGGTACTAAAAAACCCGCATTAAGCGGGTCTTATCAACGTTTAATTACCTCAATCACAAGTGATATTTAGTTTTTCACTGTAGTAGTCAGTTGTGATTTTAAGATCATTCATCAACTTATCTTTTGGTTCAGCTTGTGAAAGCTTAAGCAATGCGGGCAAATACTCATGCTCGTAAATTTTCGGATAGTCAATACAAAGGACTTTGCGTTGAAGTTCTTTATCGGCGTTTGGATCATCAAGAAGATCTAAGAACTTTCCGATCTTCTTATCTGACTCCTCAAAAGATTTCTCAACTGATTCGTTTACTTTTTCGGGTTGCTTTTGACAACCAACAATCATCGTTACAAGGCAAATTAATAATATTTTTTTCATGTGTTTGGCTTATTTAGTTATTGAAATAATACCCCTCAAGGCAGTTGAATTTATATCATAAACTTCAATAAATTAAACAAATTTATTAAAACTTGTCTTTGAAGTCTTTCAATTCTTCACCAACTTCTATGATCGTTGCATTCTCACGTGCATTCACATAGTTAAACCACCATCGAGCAATTGCCCAAATCGGCAGTCCAGTTATAAAAAATATACCCCCAATCGTGCAAAGCCCTGCCCATGTAGTTGCATATTCATGTAGCCCAAATCGCTGAATAATAAAGCCGCCACCTGCAATACTCCCCACAACAGTTGTTACCAAGCTAACGACCCACTCGCTTCTAGTCCGCGGCATACGAGTCATTACAACAACCAAATACCCCAAAGCTACTGCAACCCCCACAATTGCTAAAAGTATTGCCATTCCATACATTTTTATAGCAACCGCTACACCTGCCCCACTGCTTACTGGCTCTGCCATTTTTACTTTCTCCAGATAATAAAAAAACCGCCAATCGGCGGCTTCATTTGTTTAAAGTTAAACTTCGATTTGATATATAACGCCCGTGGGCGCACTTCGTTTTATTTCATTTCCACTAATATAAACGCGATCACCGATGTTGAAGCGAGTTGAACTGGTACACAGCACAAGACCTGTGCCATCAACAACCAATACCTTATAGTTCGGATGATCAGCATTTTGTACTGTCGCAATAAATTCAGGTGTTTTGGGCAATAAATCTAAAAGTCTTGATAATGCATTACTCACGATTCACCCTCTCTATTGATGCAGTCTGTGTGACCTTTTCATAACTAAATGATCCACTTACACTGTCAGTAATACCCCACCAGTCACCATTAAACGCAATTAATTCTGCAGGCAAACATTGACCAATTTCTTGCGTAATCGGCATCATTAAACTATGTGTTTCAACCATGCCTGCTTTAGCCAAAGCCTCACGGCCTTTGCTATGCATTGCGGTAGTTGATGTGAGTAATGGGCTATTGATCGACTCTTGAAGCACATCACCTGCAGTACCAACACGATTGATTTGGCCAGTATTTCCATTGCGGTCATTGGTAAGGAATACTCCGTTATAATCCGGGTAAAGTGCATAATCAGTGGAGAGATCCGTCACGAACGATTCAGGAATAACACGATCATATTCATCAATTGCAATCGAATCCCAAAATGTCTTTTTGTACTTTGGTTTGATTGTGAGTGAATTGCTATCAGGCTCACTATACACAAAACCACCTGCTGCATCCGCAATCAATTTAATTGCAGCAATCGGGGTTAAATTCGAATAACTCAGGCTATTAGCAGGCAGTACCCATCCCAATGCATCGATCAATTCCCAATTCAATACGATATCGCTATTCACTCGGTCAAGTTCAGCTTGTACCAACTGTACTGACGTGCGTTCATTCTCTTGAGTAAATGATCTTGTAGGTGAATACGGCGCATCGAGTAATGCAGTAGGACTGCGGCCAGAAAGCTTATACACCTCTTTTGCAAACTGTCTCGAGCGTGAAATGTTTTCAAGCAACATGCGGTGCTCATTACCGTTGACTATGATTTTTAGAATTACAGGCTGGCCATCAATCGGCTCTAATTTTGACTTCTCATAAAACGGGATTGTTAAGTTATAGGACCAACACCACGAACTACGATCGCAACGATAATCACCGTTATTAACTTGAATTTCTTGCCCGTTGTCTAAACGAGTTACTTTTAAATCATTCACGATATACCACCAATTTTTATTAATGATTCCTGGTATGCAATCTTCAGCACCGAAATTTAAAATGAGATTGTGCGAATCAACGTCATTACATAGACATATGAAATTAAGATCAGTTGAACCCACATATTCGGGCTTTGGTTGTGGCTCAATTGGATCTACAGATGATTTGCGATAATAAACAGCTCTCGCTACTTCCCACGGAATAGAATCGGTAGTAACTAGCTCTAAACCTTTATCGTGTTTGAATGTGAATCGTTTTTCAAACACCTCTGCAACTTCATGACTAAACGTAAATTTCTTACGTTTTCGAATCATTTCATCCCAGTCAGTCTGCCGATTGATCAGCAACCTTTTAGACTCTTCAAATACCATGGTTTTAGCAATAAAACGTTTATCGTTCTCTTGCCACACGATTTGATAGTCACTTTCCAGTTGCATAGATTCATCAAATACGAGTCTCACTGCACGCTGAAGAATCCGCCCCTTTTCAAAACCCGTTATCACTGCATTCGATAGGCTTAATCCTGAGTCAAAATTAAAGGCGCTGTTATGCGCCTTAAATCTTGCTTTACCATATCTCAGATGTTGTTCAAGTAATGCTGGCAAAGCATTTTGATAATTAAAAACACTTAAATTATTAAGTCCAAGCACGAAATTAATATCAAAATGAGTCTCAAGATTAGAAACGAAATTGGTATTAATCACGGCATCAATCGAACAGAATTGATTTGAAACTACTGCAGTAATTTCAGCCTTAAAATCTGTCGCAATTGCACAATCGATTTGTGCAACACTGCCTTGTAATGTTGTAATTTCTGCAAGAAATGCGGTTGAAATAACAGCGTCAATACTTGCTGTAATAACTTCATTTGCGCCGAAATTTAGAACGACATTATGCGCATCAACCGTGCCTGCAACATCATTAAAGTTTAGGTCTACGGCGTAACCATCAGGTGGGGTGTAATTTGACACATGCACACCTCTTATGTGGATGGACGAAGCACAATCGAGTTGATCATCAAGGTACTACCAAGCGCCAAGCTTGGATTTGCCAGCGTAATATCTGTACCAACACTAAAATCCGCAACTGCATCACCATTACCGTTATACAAACGCGCCCATGTTGCCGTGCCTGCTTGAGTCACTGTTGCGGTATCCGTTGGATATAACTCTATGCTGTCTGCATTGAGTTGTTTAAAACACGGTTCAGGCAAATTCAGCGTGACTAATTTATTACCTGAACTGGCCGCTATAGTCACATTGGCAGGTTTTGTACCTTTATAAAATGAAAAAGTAGCATTACTGCTACCTGTATCTAAGAAATTTGCCAAGGCTTGTAATTGGGCCAAGCCTGCCGCCATTGATGGAATCACACTCATTTCGGCACCACCAGATCTGCAATGACTGCGTTATATTGATTTAAAGGATGATGAGCAACAATAAAAAACTTATTTGCTGTCAGATGATTAAAAACATAATTTCCGTTTGGATCGGTCATCACTTCAGAAATCAATCTCCCGGATGCACGCTCAAACAGTCTCAAGCGACAAGGAAAAGGAATATTCAATTCTTTAACCTGCCCCTTTATCGCTAATCCTACATCGATCGTTAATATTGGATCAGCACTTGAACAAACTGCAGGAGTAACTTGAAGATTTAAAAGCATTATAAATCCCCTATTTTGATGACAACTTGCCCCTGCTGATTGAAATTGACCGCTGCATTAACTGCGATATACAAGTTATTATTTTTTTCAATCAATTGATAGTTGGAATAAGGCTTCGCTTGGAACAACCAATAAAACCCCGGTATTTCACCTCGCAGAACTGTTTCATTTAAGAAAACAGGTGCAAACGGCGCAACATTTGCAAGGCTAAATGCACCAATATAATTAGAATAGCCACTTGCTATCTCAGTTTTTCCTAGTGAAATATGCATTGATTCTTGCGCCGATGCTGCTTGAGAATATGAGCGCTGCAAGAGTGTTTTTTGGGTTGAACTTGTTCCGCAAATTCCCGTGTAACCGCCTCTTGGATATGCACCACCTGTTGTGGTGTAAAAGTAGGTTGAAGATAAAAATGTGTTTGCAGTATCAACATTCAATAAAGACTTGAACGAACCGAAACCGTAAGTTAATGCTTGCGTATCAGCAGCCACAACAGTCGGCAATATATAGAAATAGTCTTTATTTCCAATCAAAATCCATGAGCGATTCCCCGATGTTGGCGTGGCGGAATCAGCCGGGTTTGATGTCGCACTCACTGACGAAGCGTAATACCATTTCGACCAGCCGTTATAAGCAGTTGTCCCACTCCCAGTGCCTACCCAATTCTTATCGGGTGATGCACTATCATACGGCGCTTGAACTCCTGACATTGCATCAATGCCTGTCATATCTTCGACAATACCTACTTTGGCATATTTTGCATAAGTCGAAGTATATGCAGCATCAAGCACATCAATAACTCTCAAATATGGACGTGATGCAAGCAACGTATTAGACGAGCGATAAGTTGCCTTCCCCGTTCCGCTAAAAGGCTTTAGCCAACCCAAAGATGGTAAAGAACTAGTTATCGTTCCTGTTGCAGTGGTAACACTCGGTACCGAAGGAAGTTGGAAAGTAATAGTATTGGCATTCGGTACGGTCAAAATGCGGAACTCATTATTAAATTCTGCTTGGTTAGCATTCGCAAATTTAATGACTTGATACTGCAAATAATTATGTGCAGATCCATAGGTGGCGGTTGCAGTTGTTCCACTTACTGTCAATGTTGCGACTGCCTGAGACCCAAAACCATTTACTAAACAGGCATCGAGCACATCAATCATACAGCCGAAATTATTTGTTAATTGCGGTGCATTGGTGTTGGTATGCACATAAAACTTAATATCTGTACTTGCGACCATTTCTTATACTCATTAAAAAAGGCTGCATGTGCAGCCCTATGTGTTAATTCCTTAGATAACTCGTTTAATCACAGTCCAAATAGATCAACTCCAATCAAACTCGATCAATATCACCGCGATACATAATTTGAAAGTTATCGCTCAAAGTAGTTGGCTCGGATTGTTTCACTGTTCGTACACACCAAATTGGATACATCGCCGCGATGGTATTAAAGCGTAGAACATTCCCACTTACCCAGCCCGTTCCCCAACCCTCTTTTTTAATAGTGAAATACGGCGCACTGGTGATGGGATTGATTGGCGCACAATCAGCATTTACATTACCCGTTCCAATCTGGCCAGAAACCTCACCGATGATTCTAAAATTGGTTGAGTCTACAAATACAATCGCCCAACGTTCCTGAATCGCTCCCTTATTCGTTACAGCAATCGGATATAAGGCATCGTTGTAGTTTGGTGTGATCGGCGTGCCGCTTGGTTCATCTGACCATGTGCTGTTCCAAGTTCCTTGTACAAATTTGCTTGTGTATCGGCTAAACATATCACCAACAACCAAAGCTGAACCTACGATTGAATTATCAGCATCGTAGTTGTGTGTGACTGGCTTAGTTAAAGTGATTTGACCATTAATCTGCACGTCATTTATGAGACCCATATCTTGATAGCGATATGCAGCTTTTAACGGCGGTACCAAGCTATTTAAAGCAAAATCGCCACTTAACGTGACACGCCCATAATCATAATCAACCACGTACATATCGTACGGGACCTTAACCCCATTTGAGTCCTCAAGCTCACACCACGAAATACGTTGATCATTGAGATCATAAGTTTGACCTGCAACATGACTTGGTAACTGTTGAAGCTTGGATGAAGCAATCACGCCAATGTCGCCAACACGAAAAATCGGTACACGTCCATCAGGCGGCAGGCGCGTAGCACTTAGACCAAGGATCTCACTATCAAGCGGAATATAGGTATAGGCAATTGCGTTATAACGCACACTGGTTGCATCGATCCACACAGGTGCATTCACCCAGACTGTATTACCAACATCCGTATAGTCTAAAAGTGGATCGTACCAATCCTCATCTACAATTTCAGGATGATCAGACTTTTTAGTTTTCTTGTAGAAATAAAGATCTACAAAGCCCGTCTCATAATTGATTGAGCCGTGCGCCTCGTCTGTCTCTATTATACCTGCTTCATCTGCAGTTAAAGTTAGCTGACCGCCTGCAATTTTGCCAACCACAACCGTGAGTGAACCAGGACGAATCGGGATTGTTGGCGTTCTAAAACTAACATGATGAATCGGCAACATATCCGTTGTAGTAGTCAAAGACTGCAAAGTCATTTGGTTATCAACATTCGGTGTCCAACTCTCTAATTCAATAACACCCGTACCATATTGAATAACGCCACTTTGTGTACCTGATCCTGTTGCGGTATCCACATTACGATATAGCAAACCTGTTCGATCAACAAAGGTATCGGCTCCCAATTTAAAACGTACTGAACTCGATAAGATCTGCTCATCAAAACCCTGTGTTAGATCAAAGCTGAGTTTATCTGCAGTGATTGTGGTTGAATTACTACCAGTACCTGAAGTATCACGATAACGAACCGCGATATTGGTAGTACCAAAGGCTTTCAATGTTTGCTGACTTGCAAGGATTTGGTCTACTTGTGGAAGATAAAAACCCATATTTACCCCGCTGAATAAGTTGTTGGCGTATATGCCTTGCTGTACGTGGTTTTTTGCAAATACGGCGTTACTTCACATACCCCAGTTGCATAGATGATGCTGCCTTGAACATTTCCGAATTGATCTACTAGGTTGCCTGTTGTGCTATTCACAGGAACATCATGCAGACTGACTGTTGCCGTTGCGCCGTTTGGGTGGGTTACAGGAATATCTAACCCAACTGAGCTTTGTTGAATTGCTGAACCCGTACCAATGGTAAAGGTTAGTTTTTGATTGGCATCAGGCTCAATAGCATTCAACGTTTGGCTTTTGCCTTCGCCGTAGTCGTAGGTCAAATTAAAAACAGTGCTTTTCTGAGGCAGTTTTTTAGGAATCAAACGCCCTTTGCCTGTATTGAAGATCATTGAGCCAATCGCATCACCTGTGAATTGCCCTGAACTATCAACCGTTGCAGTTTTCGATACCCCATCCAATAGCCATGTCGCTGTTAAACTTTTAATACCGTTATGAAATAACTGAAAATCTAACCCCGCTGGTAATACGGATAAATCAGCACGGGCAAAAGTTGTAATTGGGCTGCCCCATTGCAACAAGATAGGCGTTCCCACATCTGGTAAAGCCCCAGTAGTTAAGAGCCAAGTACCTGTCGTGTAATTGATCGATCCACTACCGACTGACTCATTTGCACCGACCAAGCGACCAGTTCCGTTGTCTTTCAAAACATAAAACTTACCTTGTGCCATGAATGAAATAGATAGCGCTCCCGGTGCAGGAATCGGCACTAAAACCCCTGTCCAATTTGTCCCTTGATTATTCGATGTGACGGGCAAGGTATAAGACTCAAAAGGCTGTACGGGTGCAGAGGCAGGCGTAAATGTAATATTGAGAATGGCATTGCCTGAGCCAATCGCATTGGTCCACACTATGCGACCTGTTTGGTAATCAATCGTGCCGACTTGAGTGCCAGTTGCTGTTTTTAAAGTACCACCGTTATCTGAAACTGACTGCCCAAAAAGCGTAAAGCTTAATGAGCTTGGTAATACACTTGAGCCAATATACAAACTTTGGTTGTTATTTACGTTGGTTGTGAATTGGGTTGTGATCGTTCCGCTATTTCCCGCAACTAAAGCAGGATTTTCACTGACAGCATTCAAGTCTAACAAAGGCGTTTCAGTCTGATTCGATGGAATTAACTGTGAAAACATTGTTCCAGCTTGAATTGTGAAACTTCCCACCGCCACATCATCGGCTAAATCAACACTTGCATAATACACGCCAGCATCAGCAACAACCGTTTCGCGTATAACAGTGGTTGGTTTAACGTTGTTCCACCAATTCGTCACGGACAGGCCGACAAAATCACGACTGAGTGCATCGTTAAATGTATAAGTCGCAACTTTATATTCTTTGGTTCCCTCAGATCCACCGCCGCCACTGCCTGCGCGAAAAGTAGCTGTTCTGGTTTCTACTGCAGTTATACGAAGGTATTGCGCAAACTCATTTGCTAGGCCCTCATTCACCACCAGTACCAAAGTATCCCCGACATTATTCTCAGAATCAGTTGTCATCATTGCCACTTGGATTGACTTCATACCTTGATACGCTGCATCGAGCAAAGCACCTACCGCCTGAGCACCTTTGGCCAGATAATTTTCTAAACGATTCTGAGCACTATCACGGGTATCGGTATGAGACCGTGTACTAAATAGCAATGCTGAAACATTCGGATCTTCAGGATTCTTTGAGATAAATACTGTTGACCCCATGAGTGCATCAGTATCATTACTATTCACGGCGGCATAGATCTTACGCAGCGACACACGTCCAACGGTTCGATCAAGTTCCGATACATCAGGGAAAAGATTATTGCTTTCCCCATCAATGACAACTTGGCCAGAATATTTACCCCCGCCGTCACTAGTATCTGTCAAACGCTCAGACTTATATAAAACTAAGTTATTGGTCTCAATCGGCATTTGGCACCTCTAGGAATTTCAAGGTGACTTCGTAATAGTCACCATCTGATACTGTTGGAAAGCCCATCACTGGTTTGGCATTAATAGCGCCATCTTGGTGATTAAAGATCACATTGAATTGGCGAGTGTCATGCGGATATTCAAAAATCAAAGTGAATTGCTCGCCCTGTAGCGCTGACCAATCTTTTAGTATTGATAGGTCAGATCGTTTAACCCAACCCTGTTCTGGTGCAGGCGAAAGTGTAATAGTTCGACCAGACTTCTTTTTTCCCTCCTGAATAATCATTGAGCCATCAATTGCACGCTCAACGTTTTGTTCAACAGGTTTCCAGTCAAATTCGTCAGACCATAAAAAACCGTCCTCAATTTGGACGGTTGCGTTTGTTAATTTTCGAGTAATCTTCATCATCTAGCCCTATTCAATTGTTCTAGCTCGGTTAAAAAGTCATTCATTAAATTCTGTTGGTTGGAATCTCCAACTAGCTCAAGAGATTTGCCACCAAACTCAATTTTATAAGTAACTGTTTTTGGGCTAGTGTTAGGAATACTTGGAGTATTGATGTTGATATTTGGCGCTTGAATATTTGAAGCGTTTAAACTACCTCCAACAGATACGGAACTGCCACTTGTGCCAGATTTTTTACCCTCCCAATAACTAAGGGTATCTTCCATTTTTTTAAGTAGCGGTGCGCTGTAATCAATTACAGATCCGCTCTGCAGAGCTTTGTAGTAAGCAAATAACATTGCATCTTTAGACTCCTGCGCTTTTGCCTGAGCTGCACCTTTGCTCATTCCAGCTGCTACCAACCGATTTTCATAATCCGCAATTTTGGCATTCATATCATCCATTGCTTGTCCAAGCCCTTTAGAAGTCTCTGCTGCTTGCGCTTTGCGTTGAGCAGAAACTTTTGCCATAGCCGCTTCCCATTCATTAGCGGTGCTTTGGGCTTCTTCACGGGCAATTCGTCCAAGATCACGGAAACCATCTGCTGCGGAGCCACTTGCTGTTTTACCAACATTGTATAAACCATCGACTATCTCTTGAGTAGTTTTAACAGAGGTTTTGCCCGTTTCATCTATCTGCGCTTGTAACCCAACCGATGCACCCTGTGCTTTGGCATTTGCAATGACTGCCTGATCACCCGATGCTGCTGCAGCTTGCATCACTCGCTCATAAGCTTGTTTAAGACCATCAGATGTTGCTTGACCGCTTGCTTTCATTGTATTGAAGTCAGCAATTGCGGAATCAGCAGCAAGCTTTAATTGTTCCTTGGTTTTAATACCAAGGCGTTCAAAAGCCTTTCCAACTTCATCTAAATCATCTGGCAGTTTTTGAGTTTGCTGTTTTATCGCAAGCATCCCCATCTCAACCTGCTTCGTTGAGAAAACGCCCTGTACTTCAAACTCTTTAAGCTTTGTCTTGGCTGCATCAATCTCAGCCTGCGATTTGGCAGTTTCTAGCCATTTAGACCAGGCATTATAGATAATGGCAGCGGCTTGCTCTCCAGTAGCTCCCAAACGCTGGACACCAGCAGCAAGGTCATTGACCTGATCTGATTTCTCCTTGAATCCTCTGGAAACTTTGTTAAGTGCGGCATCAAGATCAATACCAAGAGCCTGAGCACCCTGTTTTGCAGCATTTTCTATGGCCTTGCCAAACCCGCCTGCATCTTGCTGAGCTTCAAATGAACGTTGCTTCCGTGCAATGGCCAATTCCTTTTCTTTGGCATCAATTGCAGTTAAGGAGTCTTGAGCAGACTTTAAGGCACTGAGATCACCAGTGCGCTTTGCATCTTCAATTTGTTTCTGTAATTGAATTTTCTGGACGGCGCTCGTTTTGAGAAATGTAGTGTATTCCTCATCAGCCTGCTTGGCTTTTTCTGTTGATTCCTTTGCCAAAGCTGCTGCCTGCTTTGAAGCCTTGCCAGATGAGTCCCAAGCCTGAACCGCAACCTTACCCGCCTGATCAAGTGTGACGATATAGCCCTTGGTCATCAGATCAGCTTGCACAGTGCCATCCATGACACCACCATTGGCTTTTATTGTTGCCTCAGCATACTCCTGTACAGCGCGAAGCTTTTCACTTTCAGATTGTTTTTTACCATCAGCCTCTGTTTTCTGGTCTTTCAGCAATTCTTCAAGTTTTGCCTTGGAACTAGCAACCGCCTCCTGATCTTTCTGTAGTTGGGTTTTGCTAATATCCTTATAGGTTTCAATCACAGCCCATTTGTGTTCTTCAGACAGCTTAACTGCCTGCTGAGCATTCTTCTCAGCTTGGGCAAATAGCCGTGCGGATGTCTTTTCAGCCTGATCCGCCAAATCACCCATAAAAGGAATGTGATTTAAAATGGAAGCACTTAAATCATAGATACCAGCCGCCAAGAATTGAACACCAGCTAATACTAGTTTTAGCCCTACATTAAGCCCTGTAGCAAAATCATTGACAGCAGCTAAACCCATTCTCAGCACATTGAATGCAGTAGCTAATCCGCTTACATCTTCTTGGCCACTTAATAATGCTGCAAATAAAGGAGATATTGCATCAAGTGCACTACTGAAAGCACTAAAAACCGTTTCCCCTAAATCAATAATATCCTTAATATTTTTCTGTAATTGCTTATATATATCAGATAATGTGTCTCTAATTGCATTGATGGTGGTTAAATCAATATCAGAGAATCTTTCACTGAAGTAACTAATACCATTGGCAATATCATCAAAGAATATTTTTACGATCTGCAAATTATCAGCAATAACCAAAAGTCCATTAGCTATTGTTTCAGTAGTACCAGTACTATTGTTAATTTCTCCAATCGTGATTTGCCACTGCGTTTGAATGCGCTGTAAGGCTTTCTCCACTGTTATTGGAAGTTTTTTATATTCTTCGTCAATAACCTGCGCCTGATTTTGCAGGGCGCGTATTACAACTCTTGATGTAAGGTCTCCATTTTCAGCCATCTTACGCAATTCACTAGTAGTCACACCAAGTTCTTTTGCCAAAGCTCTAGTAATGACGGGTGCTTGCTCGCTCACGCTGTTAAATTCTTCCCCAGCTAAACGACCAGAATTTAGGCTCTGAATCAATTGGGTGATGGCTGCATCTGTAGCCTGTGCTGAACCACCACCAGTTTGTACGGCCTGGGTAATCGTTTTGGTCAGTCCTAATACATCGTTTTGGACAAGCCCAAGTTCTTTACCCACATAGGTAAGCTGTGTAAATAGACCTGCTGTAGACTCAAGGTTGGAGTTGGTTAAAACGGCAGTCTGGTGGACACCTGCCATAGCCTGTTCAAAATTACCAGTGTCACCAATTGCGATCTTGATCCGCGCAGATAGATTGGTATATGTATCTGCTGTCTGAATTAGCTCCTTTACACCAACCCCAATACCCACTGCTGTCATTACAGACACTAAAGTGGTATAGCTGGTTTTCAGTCCGTCAATTCCTTTCTGTGCCTGTGCGGCTGCCCCTTGAGTATTTTTAACTTCCTTGTTTGCATTTAGTACAGCGCCCTCAAATTTATTAAATGCTGCATCTGCCTGCTCAACTTCCTTTTCCAGTTGATCTACAGCGCTTTGGGCTGCTGCAATACTCTGCGGGGTTGCATTGGTTGATGCAAATTCCTGTAATTTTTGTTTTGCCTGCACAAGGTCGGCTTTTAAACGGTCAATGGCCTGTCCTGACTTCACACCAAAATCAGTAAAGTTTTTTTCGGTTTTGGATGCTTCATCCCCTGCATTTTCAATCATCCCTGTGGCTTTTGTAAGTGATGTTGTTAATGCATCAGCAAGTTCCTTTGTGCCCTTTGGAATAATTTCACCAATTTGCTTAGCAGTTTCTTCAGATGCTTGGCGTAATTTGTCTGCCTCTTTTTTTATGGCATCAAAAACAGCCTTGGTCGTTGTGCCTGAACGACCTACATTTGAAATGTAGTCATTTACCTCTGCATCCAACACTAACTTAAATACTAAATCCGACATGGTATATCCACCTTGCTACCGAATAAAAAAAGACCATACAGACATGCGGTAGTAGACACATCTGTATGGTCAAACTGAAAATTTAGGCAATAAAAAAGCCTGCTATCGCAGGCTTCGTTAGATAACTGAGTAATTAATTGATCATCGTTCCACAATGTTTACACTTACGTGCATCAAAACGAATATATTCGCGGCAGTCTGGGCACTGTATTTGGTCAACATCATTGCTTTGTTGTGGGATTTGTTTCGGTTTTGGAATGTAAAGTTTTACATTACTACTTCCACATGCACTGCAAACTTTACTTCCAGTACGTCTCCAAACTTCATAAATGATTCCTGGAATAACTCCCCAAAAAAGTAAAAAAATAGTGATCAGTATACTTCCTTTGGTTTTTGTAGACCCTACATGCCCACACGCAATACATTCAACTGTTTGGCCAGCCATAATACACCCTTTAATAATTTATTATTTAGTTGGGCAATTTATCAAACGGCGTAAACAGTGGCAATAAAAACACCTCAGAACTAAGAAAGAAAGCCACTTTTGGGGCTTTTCTATAAAAAACAATACGAAGATTATTTGTAGAAACAAATTTTACGATTTAGGAATACCTGAATTAGAAATCCACTATTTGTAGTAATCCAACATATATTGCATCATACGCTCAACTTGCAAACTGTATATATTCGGACCCTCAATAACACTTTCTGGCGTATCTGCCAAGCACACAAAATATTGTCCAGTCTTAGGGTCTTTTATTACTGTAAATCCGTTTTCCTTAAACATATTGATTTGTTTGTCAATACTTGGCTTCTCAGCCTCTAAAACTCTTAAATATAATGGATGTACATTTGTAAGTGCAGTAGCCATTTTTACCAAAGCAAGAGTTCGAATATAGAAGCTTTGAACTTCATCTGCTAATTCCTGATTCATACCCATTCCAAACCATTTTATTGTTAATCTATATAGTGTTTAATTTTAGACTTTCAAGCAATTAATAAACTTCCAAATGGCAACATGTCTTTTCAGTCACCTCAATCTAGTTCAACCACTTAATCCATTCAAATACTTGTCAAAATCATTTTGATTTGCATGGTAAGCAGCACGTGCGGCTATAGCTATTGATTTCAAACGTTGTGATTCACGGCGTTGCGTAGATTTAATGTACTCTACAAATGCACCGTAAGACATATTTAAAATATCATCTGGTCTGTGACCTGCTGACAAAAGATATTGAAATGAATCAAACCAACTTTGGTTATCATCCTTTTTTTTCTGCTGTTTCTTTTTTTCTTTCTTGAAATACGCATGATTTGCATGGATGATTTTTAAAACCAGATCGACAATAGCATCCTGATTTTGAATACTGGTTGTAAATGTATCAGGATCAAGTGTAGTTACTAAAGAACAAAGTCCCATAATCTTGACGATATGCTCATCGACAACCATCCCAATCATTTCTATTGAATAACCATCAAGTTCTTTTATTGGCTCAGCGTAGAATGCAAACTGATTTAAGTTCTTTACTTGGATCTGCTTAATCTCAATATTCTGATCAATGAATACATATGGCAATGATTCATTGTTAACTAGAAAAAAATCATTCATAGAAATAATCCTAAAATACAGGCACAAAAAAAGACGCTTATGCGCCCCTGTGCCTGTAGGTATTATTAAGCTGTTACTGAAAAACGTTCGATGTGGCCAAAGACACTTAATTCCGCATCATTGGCTTTGCTATTGTCAGCCATGCAACTACCAGTGATTGAGAACTTATTAAAATCTTCATTGATCAGATCGAATTCCGTTTCAGGTGATAGCGTTAAGCGGTGCAACTCAACCACGACTTTATCCCCTGAGATCGTATCTATCCCTTTGAATAAGACTTTATATTCTGAGCCGGTATTATTTGCGATAGTGGTTCGTGTCTTGGCAGCAGCAGTTCCTGACCACTTCACCGCGCCAGTAACCGATTGAACAAACTCAACAGTTCCGTAAACAGCATCAAGAATATATTTGCTTGAATCAATATCGGCATTAGATCCATCTTTGAATGTTACATCTGTTAGATTTCGCAAACCTAAGTCGATAATACTACCAACTGCAACAGTACCAAGTGATCGATCTGTGACGGTTTCCGAACCAATGCTAATACTATTACCACTCATTACAAGTGCCAAACTGGTTTTATTGACCGTATCTAACTCTCCATCAATATCAACACCAGTTTGCTTGTAAAGCGTTGCATCTTTAGCACGTTGACCATAACGGCTGTCGTAATGATCGACTTTAGCAGATGAAATTTTTAGTTTAAGGGTTGGCATATTACCTACGGGTAATAGTGCACCCGCAACGCCGTTCACAATTTTTGCTAAACACAGCTCGCCCTGCAGCGAAAGTAAATCAGGCTTCGACATTATTTTCTCCTACCTGTTTTTTGCTTGATTGCTTTACCTCAGCCTTAGGCGTTTGCTCCACAATGGCATTTCCGTCTATGGCTTCGATAATTCCGGCTCGTTCTAACTGAATAATTTGTTCAGTCGGCAAAGATCCAATAATTTCACCTTTTGCCCATCGCCCAATTGGCTTCAAAGCTTTGTATTGCTTGTCCATAAATACCTCATGTAAATATTTGAATTTCAAACATCAGTGGAAAATAAGCAAATCCCGGCGAGCTTCCGATTCGCACTGGTGAATTTGCCCGTTTAAACATTCGATAACCTGCTACTTGAGGATTGAAGCCCTGCAATGTGTCTAATAGATTTCGAATGAATGGATCTGCTTCTTTACGCAGTGAGTTTGTATTTTGCAATTGAGCGCCCGCATCTCGAATACACAACACGACTAACCATTGCTGAAATACAGTTGCTGAACTTCCGTTACTCGCACTATCACCAATTCGATCATCGAAATAAATCACACTAACTGACGGCGCATTGTTTGAGGCTTCGAGCATTGCCTCTATCGTAAATGGAGTATTTACATCAACAAGGTCAGGCATTGCTGTTTGAATTTTCTCAACTAGAATTGGCTCAACTGCAAAATAGTCTTTAATTACTGTCATAGTTACACCACAAATATTCCAGTACCAAATAAGTGTGTAGGTTGATCATCCTGCACAGGAAAATTCAAAACAGCTTTGCCTGTTGCAATGTTTTTAAGCCAACTCATCACATCTTCGTAATCAAGGCGAACAATTTCCGTTGGCTTGTCCTTATACAAGTAATATCGTGCGACTACCGCAACGGCACGCTTAACAGGCTCAGTTGTTACAGGTAACGGCAAAGGATATTGAACTGCAATATAGCCGTTCACCATTTCTACAGCATCAGAAATAGCTTGTTCGGATGTTGGTGGGTTTGCTCCATCTGTTTTGGCAATATTACGTTCAAGTCGGACGATTTCACTTTCACCAAAACGACCAATAAGCTCGTCCCGCGTTAAATAAGACATTTAATTCACCACTCGATATGTTATTGATTGTCTTAATTGGCCAGTGTCAATTAATGGCTTGCTACTACCTTTACGCTTAATGGTTCGAGGTTTAAGTGGCACAAACTTGCCATTGACCATGTAGGTTTGCACATCTGCCTGCGCCTCTTGACCTAAAACATGCCATGTTGTCGCCATTAAGGTTTTACCCAGTAACATCGGCTTAACCTGACTCAACAAATACCGACTATATTTGCCTTGGTTTAATTGCAAACTTGCACGAAAGAAAGAGCGTTCAGGGATTTTTCGACCGGGTGCACCATACTCATGTATAGCGGCCAGATCAGCCATAACAATTGAACGTTTGCCGCCACCATATAATTCCGTGATGTGAGGTTTTCCACCAAAGACACCTACCTCAGCATGACCAGTAAATCTGGTGGCTTGCTGGGCAAGTTTGTCAAAAAACCAGTTACCTGTTTGCAAGATTTTTGACGTTACTTTCATGCAAATTCACCGTTAATTGGCCTGTGCCAACTTTGCTTGCAGATCTTCAAGTGATTCATCATCACTAAATTAGACATTAAGCTCGGTCAATTTGGCTTTTACTTCCACCAATTCAGCTTCACGTTTTGCCTTGGCTGCTGCTGTATCTGCTTTACTGTTAGGCTTGGTTTTCTTAACTTCAGATATGATCAATTCACCTGATTTTTCTAAAGCTGTGAATACAGGATGATCGGCTAAGGCTTCATGTTGCTCATCAGTGATTTCAACTTCTGCACCTTTAGGCAATACAACTGCTCCAAATTTGGTACGCGCTGAAAGGCGACCGTGTTCACCTTGATATGTATATTTCGGCATTTTAATTGCTCCAAAAATGACTAAAGCCGCGTAATTGCGGCTATTTAGTCATGATTTATAAATTGGTTAATTAAGTTTTAGGAACGTCCATATAGCGCAAGCTATCAACACGTTTAAGCCATACACCTTGATACAAGTAATAACCCGGTGTGAATAGATCAAGCCCATCAGCTTGAGGTGCTAAGAATTCCAACTCTTTTGGAATGCGCATTTCGATACAAGCTGGATCACGACGATAAACAGTAATACGGCGAATACCACCAACCCCCATCGACTCTGTGCGACTTGTAGCACGGATAGTGAGTTTTTTCCCTTCAAGCGCAAGCAAATTATTCTTAGACACCCATTCAAAAATGGTGGTCTCTAAATTATCAGCGATACGTCGTTGAGTCAGAATGCGCATTAAGCTTGTTGGTAAGATCATCGTATCTGGAGTAATTGCGGGATTGAATTCACTTGCTTCAATCGCATCCGATAAGATGTCATTAATATCTGCAAGGATTTCATCTGGTGTTGCAGTTTCCCATGCCTTCAATGCAGTCTGAACATTAACCCCAGTTTGGTTAAATAAGCCACGCAAACCTAGATTCAAATCACCCACCCAAGCAATACGAGACATATGCTTCTCAAAGCCCAAACGTGCTGCTTGGATCTTATCAGCTTCAAGGGTGATACCTGCTTGAGATGCTGTGGCCAATTCAAGAATTGAATATTGATAGCCAATTGAGCCAGAACGAACGCCTAGATCTACGTTGTCATAAAATACTTCAGCTAAAGGAATATCAACGCCTGTACCACTATGGTCTTGACCCTCACCAACGCCGTTTTTACGTTGTAACGTATGCTTAGTTCCCACGACTGCAGGGAAATTAGATTTCACTGGAATATACGAAGCATATTCAGTTGCTTCTGTCATTTGCGGTGTCATTTCATTACTAGTTTCTAATTGAACCAGTAATGTCACCAAATTTTTAAGGTTAAATGCATCACCCGCCTGAGCTTGCATAATTGGTGCCACCCCCCCAAACAGGGCGAGCTTTCGATTAATAAGTTGTTCACGATTCATGTATTAAGCCCCGCGTAATTGAACAATAGCCATGCCATCAGCATTCGAAATGCAATCCCAAGTAGCACCGACTAATTCAGTGCCATCTGTCGCACTTGTTTGATATGAACCCAATGGGTTGTTTGTAGTTGCATTCGCTGTACGAACGTAAACCTTGCCACCTGTAGCAGTAATTGGAACGGCGGGTTTTACCCAGATTCGACCAACTCGCATGATTGGCGGTACGTCATACTGTTGATATGCTTCTTTGCCACTTGAATCAGTACCATTCTTGCCAATGTGTTGATGCACCACGATACCGATGGGACGTAAACCACCCCCAATGACAGAACAACGAACGCCGTCCCCTGCATCACAAGCAACTTGGCCATCATTTAAAGTGCCTGCCCCTGCCATTGGCATAGAGCGCACATCTTCAGGCGTACTTTTAAGGCGTTGCCCGACTACCGCCACTTTTGAATTAAGCTGCATTTAATAGCTCCTTAAATATCTTTTTTCCAAGCTGTTGTTTTGTCATAGCCCTGTTCTTGTGCAGGTGCCGTACCATTCCCTCCTGCTGGTGGGGTATTTTGGCTATCACCCGTAAAGAAACTATTAATTGGGTTTGACGGGGTTTGAGTACCACTGGTTGCAACAAGCGCACGAAACACCATGTCGACTTGCTCAGGCTTAGCGTCGCCAACCGTAACTGTTCCCAAGATTGCACCAATGATTGCATCGCCAGCTTTGGCAGTAATAGCCTCACGCTTAATTTGCTCACAAGAACACCCATCCGTTTTGACATTTGCATTGAGTTTTTTTGCATCTGAAATTACAGTCGCTCGCTCATTGGCCAATGCTTCTAACTTTTCTGGTGTGACTTGATTGGCTTCAAGCGTTGTTACTTTTTCAGCATTGGTTTTTGCATCTGCAACAACTTTATCGATCACAGCTTGAACTGCGGCCAACTCTGAAATTGAAAACTCTTGATCTCCGATTTTGAGTTTTGAATTAACCGTTTGTTGCAATGAAGCTAATAAGTCCTGATCTTTTTTTAGTGCTGCTGTAAGAGCCGCATTATCGGCAACATCAAAAGGGATGCCATTTACAATGATTTGCATTGTTTTCTCCGTTGGATTTGGTTGATTTGGGTTTTGATCGCCTATGCGGCAATCGCCACCGCAACGGCCATATTTGACAAGGGCAACATGATCGCCGTAGAAGTTTTTGAACTCAGCTTGGTACGGCGTACCATCTGGTGAAGTACCAGTAATGAAATGAAGTTCAGCGCCGTAACCTAAAGACAATTCCAAACGCTCTTGGCTTTGGATCTGCTGAATCACATCACTGTCTTTAATCAGCAAATCGCCAATTAGATAATCCCCATCACGACGAACATTCGATAATGTGCCGATTGAATGAGTTTTCCATGTGGCAGCATTTACAGCATTACCCGGTGGGTGATTGTCTGTGACATCCACACCTTGATAGCTTTGGATTGTTTGAGGTCGAAATACCTCATCGGCTGAACTAAAGACGTTAATGACCTGATCAGGCGTATACCCCTCTATGCCATTAAATTCAGCCGCATAGTATTGGCGTACCTGTGGCGCTTTGCCGAGTCGAGCATCTTTGCACAATAAAAAACCCTCTGGAGTGAGGGTTCTTGTAGATTGAGCAGGTGCAAAGTCACCTAACTTTAAGTGTAGTAAATAGCGTTTCATTGGCTTTCCTATAGGCAATAAAAAACCCACTTCGGATGAGTGGGCTTATATAGGGTTCATTTTCTTTTGTGAAATCTAGTCAATGCTTATGGTTCTACATCGACCCCACCATGTACCTTTATCATCAACTCTAAATTTATTCGTCATCAGTGCAGATGGGTTTGTAAGTAAAAGGCTCTGATATGTAGATATAAAAGCGTAGTTATGAACCTTGAGTGGTTTTAGACTGCATTTTCCAACACTAAATTGAGACATTTGTTTCTTATGTTCAAGAAAGCTAATTTTATGAGGATATTTTGGACCATAAGCTAAATGTTTTAAATTTGAAGCGTCTAACCCTAAATTTGCATAAAATTCATTCTTGTTCATGAGGTTGGATTCCCTGAATCAACTTTGCGCTGCCATCGATCTTGCGCACGCTTTTGTTCGGGAGTGAGATCGTCATATTTCACAGTTTTTAAACTCGCAATATGCGCTTGAGCTTCATCATGGCTTTTTTGCATTTCAGCTTGCCAAGCATCCAGATCGTCACCATATCCATCTTCTTTTGCAATTTCCCGCTGCTTATCTAATGGTAAGGTTAAAATACCAGGAATCGATTTTGTCATTCATCTATCTCCCATAGTTCAATTTCAATTACACCATTAGTCAGCTCTCTGCGATCTTTGACACGAAAACGCTTAGGCCTATTGAATACAACTTCATATTCTTGATCTTTATATTCGCTGATGAAGTTTACACTTTTTCCTGTCTTAGATTTTATCACAAGGCGATGCGGATAGTGCGAAAATACATCACCATCGCCATAAGTCGCACTTGTAAAAGCATTATATTCAACAGTATCACCAATTTGGTGTTTAGCTAAAAAAGCCTCAGGCAATTGAGTCCGCCTTACAACTTGGCCAACATGATTTGGTAATCGATCTAAAGCACTACTCAGCACCTTGGAAGCTGCTACTAGCTCAGAATAAAGCGGATCGCCATCATTAATTAAGCCATTTAACATCTGATTAAGATTGCGATAACCATCCCCCGTGTAATGTCGCAATGCAACTTGTTCAGGCAAAGTGAGCTTATATTCATCGGCTAAGGCTTGAATATTCTTATCGCTCATCAGGCTATTTGCAATTTTGCTGATCTGGTTCTTGTTCAACCAACCTAACAAATCATCATTTTGCTGCTCAATTAAGGTTTTTATCCCTTTTTGAGCTGCCATTGCTTGCTCAGGTGTTTCAGCATTCTTATCAAATAAATGCGCCGTGTAAGGTATTGGTACACATCGGCATCTAATTGGAATACCCGGATGCCCGTCTGATGGTGGGTCATTCCATGCGAATATCAAACCATCACGCAAACGGTGCGAATGTCTTACACGCTCATCATGACTTGTTGACCATGTATAGTGAGTGATACCTAACTTTTGCTGACGGATCTGAGCAAGTCGCCCGTTGATTTTTCCAAGCTGATCAACCGCAATTAACTTAGCGCGTGAATCTGTAGAATGGCCAATGTCCAAAATAGATTTTTTAATCTCATCCGAACGCTTTCCTGTCTGTATCCCATCAAGTACGGCGGCTTCTACTCTATCTAAGTATTGCTTAGGTATTGACTGAATCAGTGATACGTTTGCAGCAATAGCGCTATCAACCGCATCTTGTAGATCCTCATCTCGCATCAAGCCAGTAAAATCCAAACCAGTAGACTTTTGCAGCATTTCAGCTATTTGCTTATCGCTTGCTTTTTTCTGCTTCAGAACGATTTGCGTGGCCAGTTGTGCAGCAATCAAGTCAATACTATTTGAGATTTTCTGCTTTAGATTTCCCAGTGCATTTTTTACACTGGAAAATATGCCATCTCCGATACTGATCTCAATTGAATCACCCATATTGAAAGCCAGCATCGGCTCAATATCATCTTTCACACCCTTTTGACATAAATGACTAATCGATAAGAGTGCCTTGTAATATTCAACTTCTGTTTTCTTGGATATGAATATTGGCTGCGGTTTTGCCTTACGTCCTAACTTAGTTTTATGAGCTTGCTGAATTAGCGGTTTAAGGTTGCTGAGAATTGTCATCTATTTGCCCCGCCAAATCATCGAGCGCTTGGATATGAGCATCATCTATAAAGTCGTAAGTACCATCTTGCTGAAGCTGCTTTGCAATCATTGCCTCAGTGATAATCCCTTTTTCTAAATATTTGATGTCTCGCTCAGTGTTGTTTTTCTCTACTTCAGATCGAGTTTTTACATCTAGCTGCCAGAGCGGATAAAACACAAAATTAAAGCCTGTTGGTATCGCTCCAAACAGGCTTTTAAAAATCAGCGGAAATATCCGTTCTAGTATGGGTCGCAATGTCCAGTTTTGTTCTGTATTGACGCGATCATAGTAACTTCGCAAATCGAATTCACCGCTATTGTTTAAGCCAGATGTGGTTTGACCAAATAACAATGTATAAGGCATATCTGCAGCACCCGACGTTTGTTGGCCAAACTCTCTCATCAAATCTGGCAAACCACCAAATGTATAAGACTTCGACTCGTACTCTTCATTTTTATCAATGACTAACATGCCATTAATACTTTTAAGCAAAGCTGCTGCGCCAAATCGCTCCATCGTCTCTTTAGCGCGGTTAACTATGTTCATCATTAAATCTGGCATACGAATCACATCCACTTTTGCCTCGTGTACTAAGCTCGCTGCGCCAGCATTGGTTGCTATGTAATTTCGCAAAGTGTAGTAAATGGCCAACAAAAGCGACTCTCCCTCATCGCCGTGTTTCACACACATGATTCGAGAATGATGTATTTTGCTTTGGGTACCATTGCCATTACTAATTTGGTAATACATTGGCTGTTCTGGTTCACCTGCGCTCAGCTCTAAAGGTACATATTCCTGAATTAAAGGCTGCACTTTTGATTTCTTTAGAACCGTGAAAAATTGAAGCCCACCTTGTCGTAACTTTTCAATCTCAAAAGGCTGATCTAATGGCAGACCATCTGCTAATCCAAATACCAAGTATGCCCTACCATACAAGCGAGACCAGATCAGAAGCTTTGCCAACCGCTCAATTAAATGTAGGCGCTTAATTTCATCAGTGATCTTAAGTATTTGAGCATCCTCTAAACCATTGAAGTACCAACCAGCCCGAAGCATATCCAAAACAGGACGATTGACAATTTTCTTAGCTAGCCAGTCTTGATAAACCGCTTCGAAATCATAATCAGTAAGATTGGTTTCTTTAGCAAAATGGCCATGTGATGACTTATCACGGCTTGTATTAAGATTCGATACAAAGTTGACATAAGCACCATCATTCACAATGACTGGCGCTTGTGTTTGATTGCGCTCTTCCAAGATATTCTCCTTAATCTAAAAGGTCGTAAGGATTCACAACCATATTTTCGATCGCATCAATAGTTGGGTCCCATTGGTCATCGTGGTCATGGGTCATGTCCGCTGTTAGACCTTCTATTTCTTCGATGTAATTTAATAACCACGGCGCTTTAGCAGGTAACATCACCAAACCATCTTCTACATAGAAAACAACATCCATGGTCCTAACGAGTTTGTCTGTATCTCGTTGGATTGCTCGAATAGGGATAGTTGTTTCTCTTGAAATGGTTTGAATTAAGGTTGTACCACTGGCCTTATCCTCAACTGCCATATAGCGTAGATTCCCAATCTTGGTATCACCCGCCTTATGTTTGTTAATAAACTTCTTACCCTCTTTTATGAGTTCAGGTGCTTCCCACTTACCGCGATGTACATCGATGATATAAAGCTTGTTGTCGTACCCTAGCCCAGCACATAAGAAAACTGAGAAATCGTTATGCTCTTTAATCTTTTGCGCCGTATCAGCAAAGATTGCTCGCCATTTAAGTAGCGGTAACTCTAAATAACGCCCAAACCACTCAGACTTAACTAAATCACCGCCTAGCTTTTTAGGGTTCTGCATGTACTGACTGGCAAATGTATAACGTGAGACAGTCGCTCCATCCTTATCCTCACCACCTTTTTCTAACTGCAGTAACGATTGAAGTGATTCTTTTAGTGGCCAATAGCTTTGACGGCCGTGCTGATCCCGTTCTACATCTCGTGGAACTTTAGCTTGTATGTGCTCTGGCAATTGATTGATGTAGTCATCATCGATCAAAGCGGGAATGCTGATCTGTTCCCAATCACCCGGTACGTTTCCAGTCATCACAAAATTAGTCGGATCTTCAACGTGCAAACGCTGCATGATCAAAATAATTGGTGTGTCCGACTTCGCCTTACGTGAGTTGACCGTGTTCAGGATCTTACGATTGGCTTTCTTACGAGCCGATTTACTAAAAGCATCCTCAGGCTTTAATGGGTCATCCAGAATGATAGCGCCTGTAAAGCCCTCATTTGCCAATGTACCTGCACGGCGGCCTGTGACTTGCCCACCCATTGAAGCAGAATAAACATGCCCAGCATCGTAACCATCAACGGTAGTTTTCCAACTAGATTTAGCATCTGTACTGGTTGATATTTTGACTGGCCACAGACTTTGGAAATCTACTGATTTGACAATGTTTCGCGCCGTGGCAGATACATCCTCAACCAATGACTGGGAAAACGATAAATACAAAAACCGTGATCGAGCATTTCGTGCTAGTCCACGTGCAATTAAATTAGTCAGTAATTCAGTTTTCCCTGAACCTGGTGGAACGTTAATGACTAGGTTTTTAACTTTTCCAGATATGACTTGATCAATCTTGTCTGCAATATATTCATGATGCCAATTGACTGAAAACTTAAAGCCCATGCGTGGTAAGAAAAAACGCCGTGTAAAGAATAGGTGCTCTTTCTCACAGCGTTCTCGTTCTAACTGCATTTCAAGCAGACTAGTATTTACTTTCGAGTTCATCCATTGCCTGCCTTATTTGTTCAGGCGTAGCTACAACATGAGTAACTTGCTCAGGGTTTAAAGGCTGACCATCTGCACCTGTTAATTGCGTTTTACTGGTATTGGTATAAAGCCCACCCATTTCCTTTGCCGCTTGCTCTGCCCATTTCGGAATCAAAACTGGATTGTCTGGATATTTATCAACTAAACCCTGAAGAAGCTGAAGTCGATAGCGCATGTTGGCAATTGGAATAGCTTCAAGTTCTTGGTTTGCTATACGGCGATATTCAAAGAATTTATCTCGTAATTCCTGACTTAGGTCTTGGCCAATTCTTTTTGTTGGATCATAGGCCTCACATTGTTGTGGGGTGACATCAATACTAAAAACTTCTTTAACTGAACGGGATGTTTGGGTTGGTGTTTCAAACTCAGCAAGCATCCTAACGATGAACAGTTTCACCTTCTTGGTAATACGTGCCATTTCCACCATTCCATCTAAGTACATCTAAGAAGAATGGCAAAAAAAATTCTAAACCACTCTTAAATAACAAGTTCCGCAAGCATGATAAACATCAGCTTTTGCTACCGTTGGACGTTGATTTGCAGCATTAACCATTTCTTGAACTTCCTGATTTGCTCCATAACGGCGAACAACGCCCGTGAACTCCTCAACATCATGACCTTGTATCGTCAACTTGGGCTTACCAGTATCACGATTATAGGATGGGATGCCCCATTCATCTTTCTTATGAGCGATGTGATAAAGCTCATGTTCGATCAAAGCACAGAAATCAATATCATTGGCTTGCTGTGCATAGGTTGCATCAATTGTGATTAGGTAATCTGGCAGATCATTGAACCATTGATAAAACTGTTCTTCCTGCCGTTCTTTCTTCCACCCCCCAGCATTGATCATGATCTTTTCAACTTGGCCAACGACAAAGCGACCTTGTTTCTGAAATCCACCTTTTGCCCACATCACAGCGATTTGAGGATAATAGAAGGCTCCTAAATGTGCATGATCAGGGTTGAATAGCTTATGTTCGGGATTAAGAAAAATAGATTTTATCCACCGCCATAGTTCTGGTGCTGGAGCGAAGTTTGGTGTTTCTTGGGCAAATATCCATTCGGGTGGATATGGGCGTTGCTGAATAACAAATCCGACTTCTTTCATAAAATCCACCCATTAAAAAACCCACCGAAGTGGGTCAACTTTATTTAAAATAACTTTCCACTCTTTCTTTTAATTTCCAATCGACATCTTCATCTAAGTAAAAGCACTGTCTATATTTTTCAATTAGATAATGAATAAATTTTTGCTTATCTGGAACTGTATGCTTAAGCATAATTTGGGCAGCAATAGTAATTAAATTATTTGACTGCTTCATTAAAGTTAAAAGCAGTTCCTCATTAAAACCCATCAGATCCCTAGTAAATGAGTGCTTCCCCGTATGAACAAATGAGTTTAACTGTTTCAGATGGTACTTTTTAAAATCCTTAAAAAGAACAAAAATAGCCTTCGGTTCAAGATTAGCTTTCGTTAAGGCCTCGACCATTTCACTCACCATCGGACAAGTATCACTCTGAAATTGCTCTTCAAATGTATAAGAGAAATTCAATTTAGAAACTTGGTGATTAGTTGCAAGAAACAATAACCAATATGCTCGTACTACCGCCTCAAACTGTGATCTAAGTAAAATCATGGCTTGAATTGGTAAATCTGCTGCAAGTAGATTATTAACCCCAATTCCATGTTCAAATGAAATATAAATACATTGCTCAACTAATTCTAATCTTGGCCCACAATCAATAACATCGCTTTCAATTATTTCTTGCTTTAACTCAAATATCATTTTTAGCGAAGACCCAAATAATTCAATTCGATCCAATCTAATAACTCAATTTTTCTGATATTAACTTAATCTACAAATATTGAAATTATTTTTCAACTTTTCAGTCAATTCAATGTAAATATATCCTCACACGGCGGCCTTTGAACCACTTCAATTTTTCGATAGCCAAAAAAAATCGCTCATCTAATTGAGCGATTTTTTTATTCGTTAATCCTTTCGTTGTACAACTACCCAAATGATTCAATTCTTGTTCAGTATTGCGTATCTCAATATCAATGTTTTTATGAATAGGGCTTCCAAACAAGAAAGCCACCTCGCAGGTGGCTTATTCTATCTATTTAGATGTAAATTTCTAATAGACTAATCTTCGTCTATATAAGACTTTAAGGTTACATATAAATGATGCCTATCTTTAGACTTGGCTTCTTTCACAATTGATCGAATTTTTTCCTTAGACCAATTTTTATTATTGCTAACATAATTGATGAATGTTGTTAAAGTAACAAAGGGATGATCATTTTCTCTCAAGTATGGTTTTATCAAAGATTTACTTGCTTTAGCCATAACGATCATCAAATAATTTTGGAATGGAGTTTAAAAAACATACACTTACATCTAAAAAAGAGAATGTAGATATTAAGTATTACTAAAGAGAAACTCGCTAATATTAGGTATATCAACAAGTCTTCATGCACTTTAATCTGTTTCGCAAAAATTAGATATTAAAGCGATTATTGAGTGTTTAAAAATTTACGCATTTGTCTATGTCTTCTACTGAGTCCAAGTATCTCTTTTCGACTTTGAATCGTATCCTCATCAAAGGAAAGGCGTTTCTTTAACTCTTCAATTGGCAATTCGCTATTTTCAATCAAAAAGCAGTCTTGTTCAGTTGTCCAGTTTGAAGGTAAATATTCAGGTGTCTTACGTGATCTTTTCATGTTGGTATTAGAATCAACTTGATTGAATTATTGAATTGAGGAGCCCTGATATTGCCTACATGTCACATTTTCATGGCATTAGAAACGCTCACATTGCTGTGAGCGTTTTGCATCATCTCGTCTTTCCGAGTGTCAGTCGTTAGCCTAGTTAGGCGTTGGAGAAACCCACCTAACCTAGTAAAAAAATACTTAACTTGAGCTCTTAAATCAATCACTTTATTTCGTATTTTTTTGATAATTATCACGTTTATTTCACGATCAATCTGATGGAAACTTAATTGCTAAAGCGATTGAATTTTTGAATTCTATTTTTATAAATATGATGAATTATTTAAGGATTTTTAGTTTTCTATTCTCAATTCATCTCTAAGCGCATTGCTAAAACACATATATTTTTTATTCAATTCATTTTCATACAGTGAAATTTTATTTTTTGTTGTTTCAAATTTATCTTTATACTCACTATAAAAATTCTTTCTCTCGTCTTTTAGTCTTTCAACTCTAGCAAATAACTCCTTTCCTTTTAAATGACTATCCATATGCAGTTTTCTCGGACCAGCATTCTCTACTTCTTGATGATATTCAAGCTCATTTTTTGCTAATTTTACACTTTCAACTGTCTTAGTTAATTTATCATTAATTTTTAACAGGTCCCCAATTACATCATACAAATCATCACTCATAATATGAAAATCTTTAACTAAAGAGTCTACAATCTGCTTATTTTTATTATCACAAATTAAATTTACTTTATTAACTGAAATCAAAAAATCTTTCTTGTTGTTTAAAAAAATTTCATTAAATTTTTCAGGCATATGAATCACAAGTCTTAAATCATTTAATGCTTGTTGAAATTTGGAAATAGAGTCTAAATATACCTCTCTTTTTGCAGACATAATGTTGTTATGTTGCTGAAGCTTTATCCCACTTTGCCAAGCGAACCAAGCTGCGAAAACAATTCCCGCTGCTCCAACTATTGAACTAATTAATGCTGCCCATAATGCATAATTTGCTTGTATTTGCGCTGCATGTATTGTGGCTGCAGCTGTTATAAGGTCATCCACCAAATAAATCCCTTGATATAAAAAAACTCGCATTATGCGAGCTTTCCATATTGGCTTTAAATATAAAAATTCCAATGTAACATAAATATGCCATAAGCTGTGTACACAAGCAATTACTTTTTAAGAAGATCAGATTTTAAATTTGGGTATCTCCCAGAAATAAAAGCCAACCCACATTTCATATCCTGACGTATTTGGATTGTTGATGTATCAAGCAATGTTGCAGCTTGTCTTAACTTTTTATCGTCTACACATACACACCAAATCACATCTAACCATTCCTGTAAAATATCACTTTCATGCTGTCTTAAATCTAAAACTATTCTCTGAAATGCTCGCGCCTCATTATCACTAATTCTGCAAGAAATCCCTTTATGGAAACTCGGTTCTTTGAATTCCTCATCATTAATATATTTTGCAAGCATTTCTTCACGCTGCATTTTACTCAATTTCTTTTTTGGGTATGCTTTATAGAATTTCTGCTTTCTTTCAGTATTCCCATTTATCCATGCCCCAAATTGTCGAAACCAATCTTCAGTGCTAAATCTTGACCAATCAGTTTCTTGCATAATTGTTAATTTTGAGTTCATGTATTAAACCTCTCGTACATCAATATTTAGAACCGTTTTCATTAAGTGCTTTTTGTTTCGATAACTGTCTTTCTTTCTCGTAGCTTCTGATTTCACATCTTCGACAATGTATTCACCTGTGATGATGTAGTAAGTGAAATCAGCAAAATAACGCAATGCTGGCTTTGCCCTTTTCTCTCCCTCTAGCTTGGTTTTTGGTGCAAGTTCAAATTTCTTGTGATGCTGTAAACCAAAGATCTCGCCACGTTGTTGCATTGCTTTAAGCTCGGTGTACCGCTTGTGCTCTTTTTTGCTGTCAAAAGTCATTCCGTCCATTTCAACTTTCTGCGCATTAAACTTGTTGCGTTTTTTAGCCTTAGGCTTATTTCTTTGCTTTAAGATTTCACGGCGGTACTGATCGACGCTCATTGATGTCATTTAGCTTTGTTCTCCGCAACTTTCACGAAGCAATCTTCAAATCCTGTGTACTTGTATCCACGCTCATCTCTAGCTTGAACAACTAACTTCCCAGTTCTTTTACCTTCCCTAATAAATGAAATCCGTAACTCGCCTTGAGGATTCCAACCGGCTTGTTTAAATGCATCCCCATCAGGTCGAACAAGGTCTCCAACACAAAAACTCATTGGCTTTGCTCCCCTGAATTATCGCGTGATTGGTAAAAACCTCTAAGCTTTTGTTCACGCTGTAATTTACTCAACTCAATAGAAAGCTCATGATTACGGGATTCCAATCTTGTGTAATTGCGTTGCATATAGAGAATTTGTTCTGGATCGCTTAAACGTGCCAAAGCCATGGTTAATAGATTTAGTTCGTTTTGAAGATTTCGCTCATCAAATGCAAATGTCTTTAAGTTCTCTTCAACTTTCCCATGGTCGAAATGGCTCTTATTTTTCTTCGACCAATGACAGTAATATTTGACTTTTGGCGCTGACAATACACCTGAAATTACCTTGCATATGCCTTTCTGACTTACATAGATTAAGCCCCATTTTTCTGGCAATTCATGGGGTTTAATCAAATCAGTTGGGCAAATGTAATATCTATATTTGCCCATACCAATTTCAGGATTGATTCGATGAGGTTTTGATCTATCAGCAAGAAAATCAGAACGGCTCGTTTTCGCCTCAAGCAAAAATGTACCTATGCCATGCCCGTGAATACCATGCCTCACACCAAATACATCTGGATTTTCGCCGTAGCAAGCAGCCTCAATCACAGTAAAGTGACAGCCATGACCATTGGCTGATTCTGGTCTTTTTAGAAAGCGTGCTCCGATTTCACAAAGCTGACGATGCGTTAATTCAGTCATTGGCTTTGCTCCTTGACTAAAGCAATCCATTGAAATGTCTGCCCTGTTGAACCCATCAAAGCCTTACAGCTTGGGCAACGCTTACCCCCACCTCTTAGTGACCACTTATAAGCTATGAAAGTATCTTGGCAAAAACCACAACGAACCACATAATAGGAACGACCATGCTCAGCATTGTCATAAAGAAATGTTGATCTAACTTCAACAACACCGTCAGCCAAACGTTTTTCTTCGTGATTCCAAGTATCATCGAATCGTATGGGCTTAATTTTTATAACTTTACTCATCGAGCTTCTCCCTCATTGCTCAGCAAGTTCTTTTCACAAGCGCGGCGGATCATATCCGCCAGATGCATAATTTCAGTTTTAAGTTGATGTTCACCGTTATTCTGAAATGCCTTGATCACTTGGCGAACAACGATAAGTTCGTAGTGAGGACGGCGTTTAATATCTGCCAACCACACCAGGTAAAATCTAATATCCGAATTTGAGAGAACGATATTCATGCAGCTGCCCCTTTTTGTTCGAAGCCCACAGCAGTCAAATACTCAGACCATTTCTGAATATTTTTAGGGTCTTTCAACATGGTTTCTAAACGTACTGCGAGCTGCTCATGCGATTCGTTGCCTACGGCGTATTTACCGAAATCAGGTAAACGAGATAACTTGGCCGCTAAAAATTTGATTTGTTTCTCAGTAAGGCTGTTAGCTGATTTAGATTCCTGCTTCTTGCTTGGTTGAACAGAGCGATTCATACGATCTAATTTTGCTTTGGCTTCGAGTAACCAGTTTGCAAAGTGGTAAATCATGAGTTCATCGCATAGATCTTTACCTGTATTAAAATTCTCGAATGCTCTAAATTCACGATTGAACCAACTTGCTGAGATGATTTCATTTGCATCGATCTCTGGATTTGCTTGAGCAATTTCTTCTCTCAATTTTTTTGAACAAAGCCAGTGTTTTTTATTTTTAGATTCTATTGATAGATTCTTTGATAGATTCCGTGTACCAATATTGGTACTGTTTACTGGAAATGTTGGTACTCTTTCATGGAAATGTTGGTACTGTTCCAATATTGGTACTGTTTCATAATTTAAGCCTTGCGTACCAAGGCTTTCGTCATCTAAGTGTTCCAATGTTGGTACTGTTTGTTCACGACCTTGTACACCAATTAATCGGTACACAATTATTTGCTTGGTTCTACCTTTTCTTTCACCCGTATCAAAGATTACACCGTCTGAAACCAGTTCTTCTAAAATCTTAAAAAGCGTCTTTTTGTTAATTTGGCAATCTTCAGCTAATCGTCTTGTACTCGGATAACAGCAATGCTGCTCATCTGCCCGATCAGCCATCGAAAGTAAAACTAATTTTTTTAATGCTGGGGATGGTCCACCTTTCACCTGTGTGAATTGCTTTTTCCAAGCCCAGACTGTTGCGTCTAAACTCATTCCTCACCACCCTGTTCATTCATTTGAATAAACCGTCCAAACATGATGATTTTTTCACAGCGATGTAAGCTTGAAATAATCATTCCGGCATCTTGATAACTGATACGATGATCTCGACTTAAAGCTTCGATTAGCTCATCGCGGGTTACAGCCGCATTCGCTTCATCACGATTAATCTTGCGCAAATTAGCCTTACGAATTTCTAAGAAATCGCTTAGAGTTTGGAGTGCTGGATCGTGCCAAGATTGAATTATTTGAGTTTGCTTAAACTCAGGAAGATTAGATGTATTCATGAAACCTCCTTCTGAGCTGCAAATGCTTTACTCAAATGGATCTGCACATCATTCGAAATTGTTTTGCACTTTGAAGAAATGTTGTTTTCAATGTACTTATCGTCACCAAAAGTGATTAGTGCTGGCATACGGCGTTGATTTATAAACTCTGCAACAGTTGCGCGACGAATCAAATGATTCAATGCAAAGCTATTATTACCATTGAGCAACACGCCATTTTTTTGAACTTGGGTTACTGTCATTAAATGATCTGGTTTAGATTCATCAATAAAAACAACTGAATCACCGTCTACAAAATCACTGTTGTTCTGCTGTTTTGGTTTTGATATATTTGTCATGTTCTTAGATCTCTCCGATGTATGAACACAAAAAGTTTGATTTCGCAGATCAAGCTTTTTTCGTTTGTAGACCTGATAAATATTTGCTGCATTCTTTGTTCAGAGCAGCTCGAATAGATTTAATTTTGCTTTCAAGTTCTTCTAAGATCAGATCCGCATCGTTCAACTCTTCTGGAGTTACAACGCCGTCCGACATGATATTATGGATTGACTGGTTCATTTGCCCATTGCTGATATTCATACCCAAAAGACACTCAAGCACCGACATCTGATGTTCGTTGTCATTTTGCTTCGCAGGTATGCAAATAAAACCAAACTTATGTGCCCAAGCTTTGATTAAAGCTGTATTACCCGTATAGGCCATAATCGCTTCAACCGCTTTTAAGCTCGGTAAATGCTGGTCCATATTTGGGTTGGCGTAGTTGAGAACGGTCTTATGCGATACACCAAGAACCTGAGCAATTTCTTTAGGCTCTATATCACCTGATTGGTTGATCATTGCATTGAGTGCAATTTTTGCCTCTTTGCTAAGTGTTATTTCACTCATATGTGAATCCTTGTTTTTATTCACGTTTACAGGAAACTGAATTAATTAGATATTTGTTCTATGTTTGAGCATTGCGTGTGTTGTAATGGGATTTTTCCTGCCGCTAAATCTCGGATTTGATATTCACGTGCTAAAGGGATTTTTAAGTCATCCCACTGACTAATGGCGTTATGTGAAATTCCTAAATTTTTAGCTAGCTGAGTTATATTGCACTGAAGAAGGTTTAGAGCCTCGGATTTAGTCATTTAACTTTCCAAAAGGTAATTTAACTTACCTAATTAAATAACACAAAACTTACCTTGTCAATTGGTAAGATAACTTACATATCAAATTGGTGTTTTTTTAATGGAAACTCTTGGAATACGTCTCAAGCAATTAAGAAAAGACAAAAAACTAACTCAGCAACAATTGGCTGATAAAGTTGGCGTATCTAAAACATCTGTTATTTATTGGGAAAAGGATGAAAATGTTCCAAAACATGAAAGCTTAATGTTACTTGCTAGTGCTTTAGATGTTTCCCCTTCTTGGATTTTAAATGGAGATTCAAAAGATAATTCTAATAATGCTAATAAAGATGAAGTCTACTTATCACCTCTTAAATTTAAAACAGCATATGAAAATAAAAATACTGTAAGGATTCCAGTGCATAAAGATGTTAAAGCCGCATGTGGCAACGGTGTTACAAATTTTTTAGAAGATATTTCTGACTACCTTGATATTGATCCAAATATCTTAAAGTTACTTGGAATTAAAGCTAACCCTAACAATCTAAGAATTATCTATTCTGCTGAATATAGTATGTGGCCAACAGTTGCACCAGATAGTCCACTATTTGTTGATATATCACCTGTGGATACTTCGACCATTATTAATGGTGATGTATATGTGTTTTTGCACAATGGATTTCTTAGAATGAAAAGAATTTTTATAAGTTACGGAAATGAAAAAACTGTTCGCTTACAAAGTGATAATCCAGATAAAAACAAGTTTCCAGATGAGATTATTTCCAAAGACCAGCTTAATGAACTAAGTTTTGTTGGTAGGTTAGAGTCAGCACTTGTTCGACCATAATATTAATCAATATTCATAACCCGCTTCGGCGGGTTTTGTTTTGGCTAAATATAAGTAAGTAAAATTACAAAAGGTAATTTAAATTACCAAAACCGCTTGACCATATAAGTAAGTTAGCTTACTATTTTCTCATGAACAGCAAAAAGCCCTGACAACTTACCACGGCGATCAGGGCTTCTTACCAACACATGAGGTCATTATGGAACAAAACGTTTTAAATCACAACCGCAGCTACACCATAGGAAAGTCTTTTCTTGTTGGCTCTGTAGTTTCTGCATTCACTTTAGGTGGTTTGACAGGTGCTTATGCACTTGTGACAAAGCCAATCCAACCTGCACCTGTGTACACCTTTGCAAACACCAATGCTATGTACGGCGTGATGTCAGTAGAAATCACGTCTGATACCACTGGTGAAGCGATTGTTAATTTAAATGGCTATCACGTTTTCACAAGTTTTGATTTTGAATTAGAGCCAGATTACAACGGCCAGTTGGGTAGCGATACCAAAGCTGTACTGATCACAAACTTGGCTGTAGATCGGGTTCTAAAATCAAACGGCGGCTTTTACAACGATTTCACGAACTCTGATGACATCAGAAATATGATTTCTGTAATCACAGCTCACATCGAAAAAAATAAGATGGTTGAGGTGAACTCATGAGCACTCAATACACTACCCCTTTCCGCGAATTTATCACACGCGATGACCAGGGACGTTATCACGTTCGCCTTGGACCACAAACCTTTTCAACCAATTACAAGCTTACAGACATTCGTCTTGAATCAGAGAACGGCGGTACATCTGTAGATCCTGAATATTTGACAGCTAAACCTTGGATTCTTCGCAATTTAAAGCAAGAGGTTGATAAGCAACGTAAAGCAGAACGCAAAGTAATGTATGCGAAAGACTGCTTTCAACGCACGCCGTACAGCAGAAATCAACGTATTGCATACCACAACGCGAAATCTAATTAAGGGGATCTGTCATGTCACAACAACAAACAAATTCTGTTGAATTAGATGTATTGCGCACAATTCAACAGGAATTAAAGGCACCAAAAAGCAAATTCAATAAATTCGGTAATTTCCATTACCGCAGCCTTGAAGACATTCTTGAAGGTGTAAAACCATTTTTGCTCCAATATAACGCTACCCTTGTTCTTACTGACGAAGTGCATGAAATAGGATCTGTAGTTGTTCTAACTGCTAAAGCTGTATTCACTGATGCAACTGGTAAACAAACTATTGTTACTGCACATGCTGGCGTAGACATTAATAAGAAAGGCATGGATGTTGCGCAAACTTTTGGATCTTCAAGTTCATATGCACGGAAATATGCACTTAATGGCCTATTCCTTATTGATGATAGCCAAGATGCTGATACCGATGCCTATCAACAACAGGCTGGATCTCAATCTGCAAATAATCAGCAATCTAATAATGCGCAAAACCAACAGCAGTCAAACGCTCAAAACAATCAGCGTGGCAATACTCAACAAAAACAGGCCGCAACAAAAACCCTCGCAGATCGTTATCAAAGTGCTTTGGTATCTATTCGCAATGCAAATAAACCAGCAACTTTAGATAAAGCTATCGCCACATTTAAAGGCTCAACCTTTTCAACTGGAATTGAGAATGCCTGCCGTGCTCGAGCAGATCAAATGGGTTGGTCGAATGGCAATCCTAACAATGGCCAAAACAACAATATGCATCATTAAAGGTTAAGAACATGAATAATATCTTAAACGCACAAGAAGCTTTTGCAGCAATCCAACTAGGTAAAAATGTTCTTTGTCGATATGCAGGTAATGGAACTTTACCTGGTGATAAGGAGTTCATGACGCTTGACCAAGTGCCAGCAACTGTTTTTTACCAACCTTACTATGAGTTTTGCATAAAAATAGAAACAATTGAATTAGCTGGCATTACTTTTACTAAGCCTATTTCGATTGATGAATATCAAGATGGGCAAGATGTTTTTGTAATCTGTACATATTCCCCTTCTATCTATGTCGTGAACTTCAAAACAAGTGCACTTGTTGAATCAATTAATAGCGGTTTTGTTCAGCGAGATGCCGTAAATGCCAAGCTTCAATTAAAGGCTATCTCTAAAGCACTTGGCCATGAGCTTAACAGTGATTTATCTATTGTTCGACTTGGTAAAGAACCAAGTAAACCAAAACGGAAAAAAGAGCCCGAAGTTAAAATTGATTTAGATCCTCAAATTGAACACAACAAGGATCTAATCATTGATGCAATTGCTACTTGTGTAACGGCTGAAGAAGTAAATACAACGTGCTTTGGTTTAGAGAAGAACGGATTTAATCAAATTCAACTTGATGCGATTGATAAAGCTAAAAATGACAAGCTAGTCCAGTTAGCACAAGAAAAAGCTAATGCGGAAATTGCTGCAGATGAATTGCTTAACCAAAACCAAGTCGATACACCAGATCCTGAACTATCAGTTTTATGTGATGCTTTTGTAGATGAGATTAATGCCGCTGTTTCTGCAGATGAAATTAAAGCGATTCGCACTCGTATTAATTCTAACGGCGACTTAACAGAAGTTGAAAGTGCAGAACTGGCAACGCGTATCAATCTAAAAAGTGCTTTATTTGAAAAAGAACAATCTCATGTTTCATTTGACAATATAGCTGCTGCAGCTGTCGCCCAAGCTCAAAAGGTTGATGAAGCGACACAGCAAAAAAATGAAAATGGCCATTACTTTGATCAAGTGAAAAAAGAGACTGCAGCGTGGAATGAACAATTCCAAAAGCTACTAAAAGATTTGGAAACCACCAAAACACCTGAAGAAGCTAATTCACTGGTAAGCCAAACATTGTCATGGACAAAAGAACAACGTGAACCATTACTACGTGCTATTAGTCGCCGCTTACAACATTTCCAAAATCCACATGCTAAAGAGAATCCATCAATTTCAGTTCAGATCCAAAACGCAACTGATCTAACCACGTTGGATTCTTTGGAAATTGATGTATCGACTTTAGATCCGATTATTCAACCAGATATGATGCGCTTAATCACATCCCGCCGATTGCAACTAGAAAGCGCTGCAAATGATGGAGGTCATGCATCATGAAATTCAAATACTCAACCATTACCCGAACGCTTGAAGTGTTCGGGGGCAACATGACTCATATATATGACAACGTGAATGAGTCGGAAGTGACAGATCTGGTGGCCAATGCCAAGTTTAAAGAATCGATTTGGAGAAAATGATGTCACGCTTAACTAAATTAGATCGTATGTCGCCAGAAGAAAAAACAGCCGAATCAAACCGCTTTTGGGCAGCTAATGATTCAGCTCAATTTCCGCCTGAGACGGTTGCGATTGTGCTAGGTCTATCTTTATCTTGGTTGCAGAACAAGAGGACCAACGGTGGTGGCATCCCCTTTTTCAAACCCAATGGACGAAAGATCATCTATTACTTGAAAGCAGATGTAATTGATTACATTAACAAGAATAAGCTTAAACATACGGCGTAAAGGGGTTTTATACCCCTTTAAATTTATATCATAAATAGACTTTCCGAGTAGACCATGAGTAGACCCAAAAAGTAGACTCAGAGTAGACTTTAGAAAGATTGCAATAGATTGTTAAATGTTGCGAAAAGTAGTAAATAAGGATAATAGTTGAATTAAAACAGTGATTTAAGAGTGGATTTTGTTGCAAAAAGTAGTGAGATGTTGCTATAAATTTTATTAGATTTTTTAATTATGAGTCCGCTGCTCTAACCAACTGAGCTATAGGCCCTAAACTTAAATCATATTTTGTATATGATTAATTAATGCTGCTTGATCTTAGTTAAATTTAACTTAAATTACCAGCAGATGATTTTATCAAATTACGAAAATAATGTTAAAAATCATAAACTGCGCTGATTCTATCTGATCTTCCCAGCTTGAGTAAAGATCATATTGCACTATTTTGATCATTAATAAGACATCCAATTTTTTCATCTGGTGTTTTAGGATATGTATTTTCCTGAAAACTCGTATTACACTGCTGCGACTTAAAGCCTATGATGATAACCATGAAAAAATTTTTAGGAAAATCTATTTTTAAAGCAACAGGTTGGCAATACAATGTTGATCCAAAACTTCTAGAAAAAAAACAAGTTATTATTGGATTCGAGCATACCTCCAACTTAGATACGATTCTCTCCCTCGCTTTATTTGAAATTTTAGAACTCAAAATTCATACCTTAATCAAAAAAGAATTATTCAAAGGCCCTCTAAAACCAATCTTAGAACGTTTAGGTGGTATTCCAGTCGACCGAAAAGCCAATAAAGATATCGTGACGCAAATGGTTGATCTATTTAATCAAAATGATAATTTTAATTTGGTTATAGCCCCTGAAGCGACACGAGCAAAAGATGGTGAAGCGCGAAAACCAATTCGCACTGGTTTTTGGCATATTGCAAAAGCAGCCAACGTACCCATCATCTTAATGTATGCAAATGCTCGAACCAAACAAGGCGGCATTTTAGGTAAAATTTACCCTACTGATCTGCAACAAGATTTAGAAAAAATCAAAGCACTATATGCCGAATATGATATTGATGTAAAAATTAACTAAATCGTGTGAACCATCTGATCATTTTTTGATGCTTAATCAAAATTTTAAATTTTGAATATGTACTATGGCAGTTTTCAAGAAAACTATCGCTATGCTAATATTCACGCACTTTTTTGAGTTTTAATTTTTTGGAGTTACTTCCATGGCGGGTCATTCTAAATGGGCCAATATTAAGCATCGTAAAGCTAAACAAGATGCAAGTCGCGGTAAAGTTTTTACCAAATATATCCGTGAAATCGTAACCGCTTCTAGATTGGGCGGCCCAGATGCGGCGAGTAACCCTCGTTTACGTGCTGTTGTTGAAAAAGCACTTTCAGTGAATATGACACGAGATACGATTAATCGTGCAATTCAGCGTGGTGCTGGCGGTGATGATAACGATGATTTAAAAGAAGTAACCTATGAAGGTTATGGTGTGGGTGGTGTTGCGGTTATCGTTGAAACCATGACAGACAACTTAAACCGTACTGTTCCAGATGTTCGCCATTGTTTTTCTAAAACCAATGGTAACTTGGGAACCAACGGTTCGGTGGCTTACCTGTTCACAAAACGTGGCGAAATTTCTTTTGAAGATGTTTCTTTAGAAGACAAAATCATGGAAGTCGCTTTAGAAGCGGGTGCTGATGATATCGAGATCGATGAAGATAGTATCTTGGTAATCACCAGCCCAGAAAGCTTTGGTGATGTTCAAGATGCACTTACAGCAGCAGGTTTAAAATCTGACAATGCTGAAGTTGTGATGAGCCCATCGACTAAAGCTGAAATCAATGATATTGATCAAGCTAAACAAATCATGAAAATGATTGATATGCTCGAAGATCTTGATGATGTTCAAAACGTTTATACCAACGTTGAATTCTCTGAAGATGTATTAACGCAACTTGATGCTTAATTCATTCAAATCAGTAAAAAATGCATCTTTTTAGATGCATTTTTTATAACTTATTTAATAGTTTATAGCAGTTAAATACGTTGTATTCTTTGATCACGAAACTAGAATGTAGTGCAACGACGCTGTCAATTTTACCAATACGGCGTAATAGAATTTCACTATAGTCATCCATATTACGTGCCACCAATTCCAAAATAAAATCGGCGCTCTGCCCCGTGACTAAAAAGGCATTGGTGACTTCTGGAATATCTTCAATTTCTTGTAGAAATTTATCAAAGGTTTCACTGTCATGTTTACTCAAGGAAACCTGTAAAAGAATATGTAAGCTAAAGCCGAGTTTATTAAAATTAATTTCTCGTTTGAGCTGTCCCATCACTTGGGATTCAATCAGGTTTTTAATGCGTCGATGCACCGAACTCACTGAGAGATTAATACGCTCTGATAATTCATTCAGATTGACATCTTCATGGGTCAAAATCTCAAGTATTTGCTTATCAAAACGATCCAATTCCATTCTACAGTTCTCACTCTTCGTCTACGTTGTTATCGGAACTGCTCACTCAGTAATTTTTAAGGGTCAAGGGAAAACATTCGTTTAACTTTTGACGATGCTGCATGGATAACGCAAACATGATTCCGATAAACTTTTGGTTTATCTTTGTCTCAAAGCCGAAACAAGACCTTTTGAGCAGCTGTTCAACTCATCTCCCAATAGTGAACAACTCGTTTCGATCCCCATCACACCCTGAAACATAAGATAGCAAAGCCTTTCTATAATTATTTCCCTCTTTTCTGTTTTTTTAAAGTAAATTTGGCAATAATTTCTAATATTTTCTGCTTAAAACGAATTTTCTTTTAATAATTAATTTTATTCACCGATAATTTTTTACTTTATTGACTATTTTGCTCTTTTCTTTCTCATAAAAAAGCCCCGATTACTTTCAATCAGGGCTTTGTCCATCAACAAATCTTATAAACCGCGCCAATCAACCCGTGCATTACGTTCAGTCGCATAAATACGCTGTACATATTGTCCAAGCGGTAAATCTAATAGATAGTCATGATATTCCTTCAATTCACCCGTGAATTGTTCAATATCATCATTTTCCAATTCCCACGGCGTACCTTTAATCACGAGTAAAGGCGCAAGAATCGAACAAACTGCTATATCAGCTAAACCTAGACGATCGCCAACCAAATAACGCCCTTGATTATCAATCAAGCGCTGATTGAGGTCAGTAATCAACTCGGTCATTCTCAATTTAGATTTTGCGACTTTCTCAGGATTTAACTTATAGTTTGAAGAAACTAAACTCTTTAAAATTGGTTTAGAAATTTTTTCAAACTGGCGTAAATAGCCTTGCTCACCCATCATAATTTCGAGTGGATGATCGCCAACAGATAATGCTTGCGCCAATGACCAACGTCGGACATGCACACCCAGCTCACCCGATAATTTATCAATTTCTAAAGCTTGCTCACGTAACTGTTCATCACGTCTCAATAATGCATGTTCAGGATAAGTACTATCAAGATATAAAGCGATTTGTGTTGAATCAGCAACCCAGCGCTTATCATCTTTCAACATCGGCAATAGATATTGCCCAGATTTAAGATAGGTAAATGCTCGGTGAAAACCAGGAATTAAATTATGTGCCACATAGTCCAATTCCTTATGATCTAACAACCAGCGAGCTTTTTCACAATAATGAGACAAAGGAAATTGGTATAAAACCCGCATAAACTCTCCAAATTTATTTTTCTACTCGATCAAACCTAATGTTTGCTCTACTTTAGAAGTAAAAATGAATGATTACAATGTCGTTTTCGCTCTATCTTTTTTAATTATGGCAAAGTTTCTTTATCAATATTCGTGGTGAGAATATTCCTTTCTTTCATAGAAAAGAGCTTTTTATACTTATCAATAAACTTTCAATCTACATAAACTATTGTTTTATATTTAGATTAGATATCAATTTTTTTGTTATTTTTCTCATAAAAAATGCTTAGAAATTATTGTGATATTTAAGCCACAACTCATCATTTAATGGAAAAGTAAAATTTTTATAAAGTACTTCTTAGCTATTAGAGGTACTCACATGTCCAGTAAACCATCAGCCATTAGAACTCAAGTACAACTGATTTCAAATGATCAACAGGCCATTAATGCTGCCTATCAAGTTGCTGACTTTGCATTAGAAGATCGAAATAATCGAGATCAAAATCGTGTTTTACCCACAGAACAAATCATTCAGTTTAGCCAAAAAGGTCTCGGTGGAATCCGTGTACCACAACAATATGGTGGTGCTTTTGTCTCCAATAAAACCTTAGCCCATGTGTTTCGTATTTTGAGTAAAGCCGATGCCAATGTTGGACAAATTCCACAAAATCAATTCGGCCTTTTAAATTTTATTAATATCACGGGTTCAGATGCGCAAAAACAGTTTATCTATACTGAAATTCTTGCAGGCAAACGCATCGCCAATGGTGGACCTGAAAAAAACTCCAAAGATACCAAAGCCTTTCAAACCACTTTAACTTTGGAAAATGGTCAATACTTTTTAAATGGAGAAAAGTTTTACTCGACTGGGACTAGTTTTGCAGATTGGTTAGCGATCCGCGCACTACATCCTGAAGGTTATACCGTATTGGCGATCGTTGATCGATATGCTGCTGGTATTGAAGTGATTAACGACTGGAATGGCTTTGGACAACGTACCACAGCCAGTGGAACGGTAAAACTAAACAACGTTGTCGTTGATCATGCACTATTTTTCGATGAGCGCATTATTGCCGACACCCCAAATGTTCGCGGAGCGTATTCACAACTTTTACAAGTTGCGATTGATGTTGGCATTGCCGAAGCAGCTTTTGATGACACCTTATCCAGCATTCGTAAAGCACGTCCCATTATTGATGCAGGCGTAGAAAAAGCCAGTGAAGAACATTACACCTTACAAGAAGTTGGCAAACTCAATATCCTGCTCGATGCAGCCATTTTATTACTGGATGATGCTGCCGAATATCTAGATGAACTTGATCAAATCGCTGCAATTTCTGCTGAGCAAGCTGCTCATGCCTCTATTTTAGTGGCAGAAGCAAAGATCTATGCCAATGATGCAGCCCTGCATATCTCCGAAAAATTACTGGAACTTGGTGGCAGTCGTGCCAGCCTGAGCCAACATAATCTTGATCAGCATTGGCGCAATGCTCGCGTACATACCTTACACGATCCTGTGCGTTGGAAATTCCATGCCATCGGTGACTATTACCTTAATGGTACACACCCTGCCCGCCATGCCTGGATTTAAGGAGTAAATCATGACCTCATACCAAGAATTACAAGGTTTTGCCAAAACCAATCTTAAAACAGCGCATATCATTCAAAGCGATGCGGAAGCGCTTGAAATTGCGACCCAACTGAGTCAGCAGTTTAAACAAAATGCGGTAGAACGCGATGCCAATCGAAACCTGCCATTTACTGAAATCGAAAGCTATAGCCAGTCTGGTTTATGGGCGATTACTGTACCTAAGCAGTATGGTGGCGCAGAAGTTTCCAGCCTCACTGTTGCCAAAGTCATTGCGCTGTTTAGCGGTGTGGATGGTTCGATTGGACAAATTCCACAAAATCACTTCTATGCATTGGAAGTATTGCGTAATACAGGCACAGAAGCGCAAAAGAAACGTCTCTATCAAGAAGTCTTACATGGTGCACGCTTTGGTAATGCCTTAGCTGAATTTAAAACTCGCACATCTGCCCATAAGCAAACAACATTGATTCCAAATGAGAAAGGCTATCTGATTCATGGAGAAAAGTTTTATTGCACAGGCAGTTTGTTTGCACATCGTATTCCAACCTTAGTAGTTGATGAAACGGGTAATGAGTTTCTGGCTTTTGTACAACGCGACAGTCAAGGGCTTGAGCTGATTGATGACTGGTCTGGTTTTGGGCAACGCACCACGGGCAGCGGCACAGTTAAGTTTAATCAGGTCTTTGTTGCCAAAGAGGATGTGATTCCTTTTGATACCGCATTCAAGCAGTTGTCTTTGGTTGGTCCATTTGCACAAATCATGCATGCTGCGATTGAAGTTGGGATTGCCCGTGCCGCATTTGAGGAAACACTACAACGCGTGCGTGTGGCGCGTCCTTGGATTGATGCCAATATTGAGTCCGCCACTCAAGATCCCTTAACCCTATCAGAGCTGGGTCGTGTGGCAACGGATGTTAAAGCCAGCGAATTACTCCTCAAACAAGCAGCTCGATCTGTAGATATTGCCAAACAGGATCTCAATGCAGAGACCTTAGCCAAAGCCTCAATTGATGTCGCCAAAGTTCGTGCGCATAGTACGGAAACCGCATTAAAAGCCTCATCAAAACTGATTGAATTGGCTGGCAGCCGTGGCAGTCAACGTGCTGATGGGTTGGATCGACATTGGCGTAATGCACGGGTTCATACCTTGCATGATGCTGCACGCTGGAAATATTACTTTATCGGTAATTATGTGTTGAATGGCATTCTGCCTCCACGTCGGGGGACTTTGTAATGAGTCAAACGACTGCTAAAAAAATCTTGTTAAATGCCTTTGATATGAACAGTGTCGGTCATATCAATCATGGCTTATGGACGCATCCGCGTGATCAATCACATCGCTTTAATGAGCTGAGTTATTGGACCGAATTGGCACAGACTCTGGAACAAGGTTTGTTTGATGGCTTATTCCTTGCTGATATTACAGGTGTTTATGATGTCTATCAGAATGGCATCGATCTCACCCTGAAAGAATCGATTCAGTTACCAAGTCATGATCCTTCTACCCTAATTTCGGCTATGGCTTTGGTCACGCAGAATTTGAGCTTTGGTGTGACCGTTAATTTGAGCTATGAACAGCCCTACCAATTTGCACGGCGATTTGCCAGTCTTGATCATTTAACCCAAGGTCGTCTCGGCTGGAATATTGTCACAGGCTATCTGGACAGTGCCGAACGCTTAATTGGGCAAAAAGGTTTAAAAGATCATGATGCGCGTTATGATCAGGCTGAGGAATTTTTACAGCTTTGCTATAAATATTGGGAAGGTTCTTGGGAAAATGATGCCTTAAAAAAAGATAAACAACAACGCGTTTTTACTGATCCGAACAAGGTCCACTCGATCAATCATCAAGGGCAATATTACCAAAGCCAAGGGGTATTTCAGGTGGCGCCGTCGGTACAGCGTACACCAACACTTTTTCAGGCCGGTGCTTCACCGAAGGGACTACAGTTTGCCACGCGTCATGCGGAATGTATTTTTATTGGGGGTGATCAACCTGAAAAGATTCGTCAGCAAGTTAATAAAATACGACTACAAGCACAGCAACAAGGTCGTGATGAAGATGCGATTAAAATCTTTGTCGGTATTACCGTCGTAGTCGCGGAAACACATGAACTCGCCCAGCAAAAACTGGCTGAATATCGTCAACATGCCAGCCCTGAAGCGGGTTTAGCACATTATGCCAGTTCAGTCGGGATTGATCTTTCCAAGTTTGCAGATGATGAAGCGATTCCTTATCAAAGGAGCAACAGTATTGCTTCCGTCAATGAGAAATTTAAAGAACAGCGCATCAGCAAAAATGACTTAAAAGCACAACATGTTTTAGGTGGACGTTATCCCCTTATTGTCGGTAGCGGTACTGAAGTTGCTGAATATCTGATTGAACTACTCGATCAAACGGGCATTGACGGTTTTAACCTGACGCGTACGGTTGCACCTGAATCACACCATGATTTTATTCGACTGGTGATCCCTGAGTTACAGCAACGTGGACGTTATAAAACTGGATATGCCACAGGCTCACTGCGCCACAAACTGTTTGCCCAAGGCGATCATTTAGCTGCAAGCCATCCTGCTGATCAGTTCCGATGTAGACCGCATAACAACGCAGATGACCTAAAAATAATTGAAGAAATTAGTGCTTAACATTTAAGAAAAGAATTGGAGAAATATATGGCTCAAACAGCCTCTAAAAAATGGCTTGGTATTGGCCTTGTCGTCGTTGTTGCGATTATTGCCTTATTGATTTGGAATAAACAAAGACAGAACCATAGCAGTGAACTTGTGATTGGGATCAGTCCTTCTTTTGCCCATCCATTGCAAGTTGCAGTGGATGAAGCCAAACAGCAAGGTTTGAATGTCAAATTGGTCGAGTTTTCCGATTGGAATACGCCTAACATCACTTTGAATCATGGTGATATTGATGCGAACTTTTTCCAGCATCAGCCCTTTTTAGATAATGCCATTAAAGAAACTGGCTTTAAATTAAAATCGTTTGCTGCAGGTGCGTCTTCGCATGTTGGACTGTATTCAAAAAAATATAAAAGTTTTGATGAACTCCCGAATGGTGCCACTGTTGCGATTCCCAATGATCCAGTGAATCAAGGCCGTGCATTACTGCTTTTACAACAAGCCAAATTGATTGAACTTAAAGACAGCAACAATCATCTTTCTGCACTAAAAGACATTACTGCAAATCCGAAGAACCTGAAATTTACCGAAGTTGAAGGTCCTCAAACTGCACGTGCGATTGATGATGTTGATCTCGCTTTTGGCTATCCACATTACTTACGCTTGGCAAAAACGGCTGATCCTGAAAGTGCCTTATTGTTTGATGACAATACCAATAAACGTTATGCGATTTTGTTTGTAGTGCGTGATGACTATCAGGACAAGGACAACAAACTACAGAAATTTGTCGAGATTTATCAAAACTCACCCAAAGTTAAAGCAGCCTTGGATAGCGATTTCGGTCCAACGTTGTGGTTCCCAGGTTGGAAATAAGGAGAACAATCATGGTGAGTTTTGGTTCACAAGTCGATTTTTCAGTCCCGCATCTGAAAATACGCGGTTTAAATAAGTTTTATGATGTACAGGGCCAACGCTTACATGCTTTAAAAGACATTAATATTGATATTCCCAAAGCACAGATTGTTGGGATTATCGGAAAAAGTGGTGCTGGTAAATCCTCCCTACTGCGTACCATCAATGGATTGGAGTCGATTGATACAGGCACTATTTTGATTCACCAACAAAATATTGCTGACCTTAGCCATGCCGAGTTGATCAAAACTCGGCAGAAAATTGGCATGATTTTTCAGCATTTTAATTTGATGTCTGCCAAAACAGTGTGGGAAAACGTGGCTTTACCACTCCGTATTGCAGGTTATGATAAGGCTGAGATTGAACAACGCGTCAGTGATGTACTGACATTGGTTGGCTTAGAAGCAAAGCGACATGATTACCCTGCTCAACTGTCTGGTGGGCAGAAACAACGTGTTGGTATCGCACGTGCTTTGGTTTCTCAGCCTGAAATTCTCCTTTGTGATGAAGCAACTTCCGCACTGGACCCTGAAAGTACAGCCAATATCCTGTTCTTATTAAAACAAATCAACCGAGACCTCGGTTTAACCATTGTCTTGATCACCCATGAAATGCAGGTCATCCAAGAGATTTGCGATCAGGTGATTGTAATTGATCAGGGTGAAATTGTTGAAGCAGGGCAAGTCTGGTCAGTATTTTCCAATCCGCAACATCAGATCACACAGGAATTACTCAACTTTGAACAGGTGAATTTACCCTTTGAGTTGAGCCAAACCATTCTGCCTCAGAGTACGCATCAGATTTTAAAATTGAAATATGTCAGTGAATCGAAATCTGTGCCGGATTTATATGAACTATTGGATGGCTTTAATAGCCCCGTTCAGGTGTATTACAGTCAGATAGATACCATTCAACAACATACCATCGGTTCACTAATCATCGGGATTCGCAATCTCGACTTTGATCTCAACCACTCACAATCTGAAAAACATCCTGCAATAACACAACTGGAGGTGATCGGTTATGTACAATCAGCTCATTGATCTGCTACTGACTGGCACTACCGATACTTTAATCATGGTCGGTGTTTCAGCGATTCTCGCCTTTTTGATTGGTCTGCCAATTGCCTTAATTTTGGTGAGTACTGCTGATTTTGGGATTTATCCTTCAAAGAAAATCAATCAATCATTAGGCTGGGTGATCAATATTACCCGTTCTGTACCCTTCCTGATTTTGATGGTGGCTTTGATTCCATTTACCCGATGGATCGTCGCTACCAGTTACGGCGTCTTGGCTGCGATTGTACCGTTGACCATCGCCGCGATTCCGTTCTTCGCCCGTATTGCTGAGGTCAGTCTACGTGAAGTCGATCAAGGGTTGATTGAAGCAGCGCAGGCAATGGGCTGTAATCGAAAGCAGATTCTTTGGCATGTATTGCTTCCTGAAGCTTTGCCAGGAATTGTTGCAGGCTTTACCGTGACGATTGTCACCATGATCAGTTCTTCTGCCATTGCAGGTGCGATTGGTGCTGGTGGTTTGGGCGACATCGCCTATCGTTATGGCTATCAACGTTTTGATATGCAAGTGATGTTGGCGGTGATTTTAGTCCTGATTGTTTTGGTCATGTTGGTACAAACCACAGGCGATAATATTGCCAAACAGCTCGATAAACGCAAAGTTTAAACTCGAAATAAAAATCCACACTCGCCATGACCTGACTTTGTCATGGCTTTCATGTAAAATCAGCAGCAATTTTTAAATAACACATTTGTGAGTGGTTTCATGGGTTTTAATTGCGGTATTGTTGGTCTGCCAAACGTAGGTAAATCTACATTGTTCAATGCATTAACAAAGGCAGCGATTGCAGCTGAAAACTTTCCGTTCTGTACCATTGAGCCGAATACAGGTATTGTCCCTGTTCCAGATCCACGCCTAGACAAACTTACAGCGATTGTTAAACCGCAACGTGTTATTCCGACTACGATGGAATTTGTTGATATCGCAGGTTTGGTTGCTGGTGCATCAAAAGGTGAAGGCTTGGGTAACCAATTCCTTGCCAATATCCGTGAAACTGATGCAATTGCACACGTAGTACGTTGTTTCGAAGATGAAAACGTGATTCATGTAAATGGTAAAATTGATCCATTAGATGATATTGCAACCATCAATACTGAACTTGCACTTGCTGATCTTGATACCGTTGCAAAAGCATTATTACGCTTAACTAAAGCGGCAAAAGGTGGCGATAAAGACGCGATTGCAACCAAAGCAGCTTTAGAAAAAATTCAACCATTATTAGATGAAGGCAAACCAGCACGTGCCGCTGACCTTTCTGATGACGAACGTAAAGCGGTACGCGGTTTCGGTTTAATGACACTTAAACCGACTATGTATATTGCTAACGTTGCAGAAGATGGTTTTGAAAATAATCCACATCTTGACGCAGTAAAAAAACTTGCTGCTGAAGAAAATGCGATTGTTGTACCACTTTGTAACCAAATCGAAGCTGAAATTTCATTATTAGAAGATGAAGACCGCGCTGAATTCTTGGAAGCGATGGGTATGGAAGAACCTGGCTTAAACGTGGTAATTCGTGCAGGTTATAGCTTACTTGGCTTACAGACTTACTTCACTGCGGGCGTACAAGAAGTTCGTGCTTGGACGGTTAAAGTCGGTGCGACTGCGCCACAAGCAGCTGGTGTGATTCATACCGATTTCGAAAAAGGCTTTATCCGTGCTGAATGTGTTGCTTATGATGACTTCATTCAATACAACGGAGAAAGCGGTGCCAAAGAAGCAGGTAAATGGCGTCTAGAAGGTAAAACTTACGTCGTTCAAGACGGTGACGTATTACACTTCCGCTTTAACGTATAATTATTCACATTAAGGCGCTATGGAAAGAACCTTAGAACGATTATTCGCTCATAATCCAGCAATACGACGGTTATTAATTATACTTATTACCACCGTGCTTGGGATAATTGACTTGGTAACAGGTTATGAATATTCGTTCTCTGTGTTTTACCTACTGCCTGTATCAATTGCAGCATGGTACGACCATGCTAAAGTTACCGTAGTAACAATTTTACTATCAGCAATTACATGGTTATTTGCTGATATTAATGCGGGTCATCTGTATTCAAACCCTATCATTCCTTTTTGGAATACAATCGTTCGTCTAGGCTTGTTCTCAATCGTTGCTTTCTTGCTCATAAATGTTAGAAGAAACTGGCAAGAAATGAAAAATTTAGCAATGAAAGATCAGCTCACCTCTCTCGATAATAGCCGTGCTCTCGATATTGAATATCGTATTTTGCGTAAATTAAATTTTCGTAAACAGTCGTTATTCGCCGTTGGAATTATTGATCTCGATGGTTTTAAAGCAGTGAATGATACTCATGGACATCATCGTGGTGACGAAGTTTTATTGCAATTTTCACAAGTTCTAAAAAAATCATGTCGTTCTTCAGACATTGTTGCCCGTTTAGGTGGTGATGAGTTTGCAATTATTTTATTAGATATTGATGAAACTCAAGCATATCTTTGTGATCATCACTTGCGAACATTATTTGCAGAAAGTGGCTTAAATCAAAAATATGGCGTCGATTTTAGTATGGGTTTAGCCATTTTATCCGAATTACCAGAAAACCTTGAAGATGCGACCAAGACTGCAGATCAGCTCATGTATCAATCAAAATCTTTAGGTAAATCACAAACCACGATTCAATCATTTATTTGACCCATTGCGTTGGTGTACAAGCTGTGATCTTTTTAAATATTCGAATAAAGAAACTCACATTTTCATAGCCCACTTCATAAGCAATTTGCTGAATATTCATATCTGTGGTTAATAATAACTTCTTGGCTTTATCAACTCTCACCTGTTGCAAATATTGAATGGGAGAAATCTGCGTCGCCAATTGAAAACGCCGTTTTAAATTCCGCTCACTAAAATTAAATTGCTGGGCCAGATCGGCAATCTTGTTTTCCGCAGCACATGGCAGCTTAGCGCAACCTGAACGATTAGCTAAATATGCGGATGCAGAATTACATTTGATTGAAGCGTGTGGACATTTTCCCCATCGAGAAAAACCTCAACTCATTTTTCAAATCATCAAGGAATTTGTTGAAATCTACGCGTAAAATGACATTAAAAATCGCTCATCCCATCTTACTGATTTTTTAATAATTTCTGTAATTTTTCGGTCACATGCTCTCTTGCCTTCTTCTGTTTAAAAATCGTCGGGATATGCAACAAAAAGAAGGAATAGCGATATTTTTTATGATCACGTAAATCTTCTTTTAAATAATCATAGAGATCTATCGCCGCTTCACGATGAAATGCCCATAGCGCTTGTTGTCTATACATCACCACATAATAGGCATCATTCGGCCAATTCAGTTCATGTTTTTGACGACAACCACAAGATTCACACACTACTCCTCCTTTATTCATTGAAGAGTAAGGAACAGACCATTTTTTTACATCATAAGTCTCAGGTAAATCGCGAATCTGCTGCAAATCAACTGATAAATTGGGATAGTAAAAAGCAGCATTCCAATAACCACCACAACTATCCTGAAAACGCTGATATTCAAAATCTGGATGTTGCTGAAAATAATCGATGTCTTTTTTGAGCTGAATCTTAGCAAATCGAGCAAATTCAAAGTTCGCTTTGCTCTGACATGATGGGCATTTAATGTTTAACTTGTGCGGTAATGACCAATATTCGTAAATTCCTGTCATTTGCTTTTAAATATAAATCTTAGGTTAAAGACCATTCAGCATAACAAGCTGATCGCATATTTTAAATGATCTATTTATTGCAATAAAAAAACCGAAATCTAAATGATCTCGGCTCTTTTAAAATTATCTGGGCTTAAGATGCAGTTTGGACTTTCATATCCATCGCGGCACGTTTGCTTTCAGCTTCTTTCAAAATACGTTGATGTAATGGTTTACGGAAACCCAGTAAAAATACGAACTCAGCTAGAACGAACAATGGACCAATTGCCAAACCAATCAGATCATCAACAAATGCTGGTTTTTTCTTTTCAAAATAATGTCCTACAAACTGAAAAACCCAGCCTACAACAAAAATACCAACACTTGCACCTAACCAACTCCACATGGATAAAGCCGCAACTTTTAAAGCTAGAGGATAAGCCAACACCAATAAAATCAGCATCAATGCACCAAACAACTTATCAAGTGTAAGATAATAAATACTACTTAAAACAATCAGTATCATAGCTAAGGTTATAGAGAAACCAGAAATTTCAATACCTGCTCGTGCGGTTAAACATAAGATAGAGAAAACGATTAAAGGAATGCCTACAAAATGAGTCATAATATTATTTCGATCTAAATGGTAAGCAGCATACTGACTGAGTTGTCGTTCCAAATTTGTCATTGCTCATTCCTCATATATTTAGTTTATGCTGTTAATCTATAAGAAATGAGTATGTGAAATTGTCATATAGCTGACAAATGGATTTATTTTTAACAAAGGAAATGTTGTGTTAGATGCAATTTATATTAAACATTTACATCAAAATGCTTGGTTCAGTCACCTAGATTTACCATTTCAAAACTTCATCATCGAGCATGGGAAAAAATATAGCATAGAAAAAAATGCCGCCGTATTTCATGCTCAAGACCTTTTCGATGGTGTTTATGGTGTGCTTGAAGGATCGATTAGTTTGGGATACATCGATGTGAATGGGAATGAAGCGATTGCTGCAATTGCTGAACCCATCATGTGGTTTGGCGAAATTTCTCTTATTGACCAGCAACCACGCTCTCATGATGCTATTGCACTCAAGAAAAGTGTCGTTTTACAAATTCCAGCACAACCACTTAAAGCATTTCTACTGCAAAATCCCTATTACTGGTATTACTTTGCTTTGCTTACCAGTCAAAAACTCCGTTATGTCTTTTTAGAACAAATTGCAATTCAGACTCAAAGTATCAGCCAGCGTCTTGCACAACGTTTATTATTTATACTTGAAGGTTATGGAAATCGCTCTTGTATTCAAGATTTCAATATTCAAATTTCACAAGATCAACTTGCTAATATGCTAACAATCTCAAGACAAACTGTTAATCAAGAATTAAATCTATTTGAAAAACAAGGAATCATACAACTTGGTTTTAAAAAAATTGAAGTGATTGATATTGAAAAGTTAAAGAAAGTCGCTGCTGTCGGTTATCTAAAGCAATAAAGTGTTACGGCGATAGTATGATCTTATTTAGAAAATTAGATCATCTATTATGCAATATCCACTTAATCTTAAAAATAAATTAAAAGATAAACTCTCGCTATAAAACACTACGCTTCAATTTAAATTATTCACAAAATCATTCTGCTTTGTTGTTAAAAACTCGTCTAAATTAATCATAAGCACTATCGCTTACCTGATTCAGATGACAATTATGAAAAAAGTCGCAACAATTCTAACAGCAGGCTTATTCACCGTATTAAGCGCAAGTGCATTTGCCTGCCCGAAAGGAACTCAATTACAGGGTGGCACAGGACCAAATCATAAAGGTGGCAAGTGCGTAGCAGCAAATCTCGTAAAAACCAAAAAAGAAACCACGAAAGCAAAAGATACAATGAAACATGACACTATGAAAATGTCATCGGATATTAAAAAAGCAGCAACGACATCAACCACACAAATCAAGCAGGAAGCCGCAAAAACAGGAAAAACCTCATAACCCCAAACTCATGATAGCTTTAACCAGCTGAAGCGAGATTTATCATCTCGCTTTTTATTGAAATGGCATCATTTTTAAGCTAAAAACTAGAATAAATTGCAAATTAGATGACTTCAATGTGACGCTTTGACCAATTTCATTTTTTTCACAATTTTGTTTGCTTGACGAAATTGTTCATTGGTAGGCAAACGATCATCAACCAAGAAAAACCATAATTTCTGGTCTGAAATAGGTCTATAAATCCCTTGTATAACCTTCGCTGGCTGTCCATCAATCATGATGCCTAAACCAATTAATTGATTAAATAGACCTTGATCTTGACTTTCTATATTCCTGTTGACTAACTGATTATACTTTTTCTGAGCAGAAGCTGAAATTTCGATTTCAACAACTGCCCTACCTTCAACAAGAATAACCTTGGCATTCACTAGCTCATTGGCAGTAAAGAAGGGCGACAGGCTAACAAATCTAAATGAACTATCATTTAAAAAATGTACAGGCTTCGTATTCGGCATTTTCACCTGATACGTAAGATGAAAATCTACTTGGGCATAACTGGTGTTTATTCCCAACAGACCAAATAGAATCAAGAAAACCGATAAGATACGAAGATACATTTTTCACTCTTATTTAGGTGAGGTATTGCCTAAAGCTGGATTATCAATTGCATCTTTACACTGTGCTTTGTCTCGTTCGTAGTCAGCTTGCTTTTGCGTTGACGAACTCACATTATCTTTGACATCTCTTGCCCAAGTATCCAGACTAGTCAATGCTTTACGGCATAGCGCATATTTTCCTTCAGTCACAGAATCCGTCATTTTGACATTAATTCGCCAATCGGTACTGAGTTGTCGTAATGGTTTTCTGACTTTATCTTCTATCTCAGTAGATTGTTTATTGTAGACAATTGGATCAATTTCATTAATGAGCTTCCAAGCAGCTTGTGCGTAACTTGTTGCATCATTATTAAGTTTAGGTGCTGCTTTAATTTCCACTTTTTTTTCTGGCTGATTGCTTGAATGATCACATGCAGTCAATAAAAGGCTGCTAAACAACATTATTGTCGCTACATGAGTTTTTGTATTAAACATATCAAATCGCCAATGGAACATTTGCGCATTATGCTAGTCAATTCAGCAACAATACTCAATCGTTGTTACTTATTTATCCCAAAGAACAATCTACGTTCTAAAGAATTGATTTAATGCCAATATCATTTAAAGTGGTGAAATAAAAATATCATGTGAATCAAAATTTCTAATCTTAATTTTGGAATAACTTATTTATGTCTCAAATCAAAATTTATGCACTACATCAAACGATTCAACAATTTAGAAGTCAATTGTCAGATGCTATTCACCAAGCACTTGTCACAAGCCTAGATTATCCTGTAGAAAAAAAATTTCAGCGCTTTATTGCTTTAGATCCGGAAGATTTTATATATCCAAATGATCGCAGTGAAAAATATTTGATTATTGAAATTTCAATGTTTGAAGGGCGAACAATTTCGACAAAAAAACAATTCATTCAATCAATTTTTTCTAATATTCAGCAGCAATGCGGTATTTCCCCACAAGATATTGAAATTACAATTTTTGAAACCCCAAAATCAAATTGGGGAATCCGTGGTCAAAATGCAGATGAATTACGACTTAACTATCAAGTCAATGTCTAAACAGATCAACACGATGATAAGTCATATTTTTTGTCTAACAAAACCTTGTTTTTTTGTATCAGGCAAGCTTAATTCATCAAAAAGTTCTGCTATGCTTAACCACAAATTACTCAGGATAGGATTACACGCATGAGCGTCACTCTTGGAACTCCACTTCAATCTTCTGCATTTAAGGTTTTACTGTTAGGTTCTGGGGAGCTAGGTAAAGAGGTTGTGATTTCTTTACAACGCTTAGGTGTCGAAGTTCATGCCGCAGATCGTTATGATCATGCACCAGCCATGCAAGTTGCACATTTTTCTTATACATTGAATATGGCTGATCCAACTAAATTAAAACAATTAATTGAAAAAATTCAACCCAATTTGATTGTTCCTGAAATTGAGGCGATTGCAACTGAAGTGCTTGTAGAAATTGAACAAAGCCAAACAGCAACCGTTATTCCTTCAGCTAAAGCAGTCAATCTCACAATGAACCGCGAAGGAATTCGTCGTTTAGCTGCTGAAGAACTCGGTCTACCAACATCCGCTTATCGCTTTGCCAGTACCTTAGAAAGTTTCCGCGCTGCATGTGATGACATCGGTTATCCAAACTTTGTAAAGCCAGTGATGTCCTCATCAGGTAAAGGTCAGTCTCGCGTTAAAAGCTTTGATGAAGTTGATGCCGCTTGGGAATATGCGATGCAAGGCGGTCGTGTGAATCAAGGTACAGTGATTATCGAATCACAAATTGATTTTGATTTTGAAATCACCTTATTAACAGTTCGTGCAAAAAATCCTAAGACTGGCGAAATCGAAACCCATTTCTGTGATCCGATTGGACACCGTCAAGATGCGGGTGACTATGTCGAAAGCTGGCAACCTCAACCAATGACTGCCGCTGCCTTACAAGAAGCTAAACGTATCGCACACAAAGCAACAACTGCATTAGGTGGCTGTGGTATCTTTGGTGTAGAGCTATTTATCAAAGGTGATAAAGTTTGGTTCAGCGAAGTTTCCCCTCGCCCACATGATACGGGTCTCGTAACTTTAGCTTCTCAATTCCAAAGCGAATTTGAATTGCATGCGCGTGCTATTTTAGGTTTACCTGTTAATACAGCTCGCCATAGTACTGCTGCAAGTGCCGTGATTTATGCAGGTGTAGATGCCAATAACCTCAGCTTTGATGGCTTGAATCTTGCTTTAGCCAATCCGAATACTGACTTACGTTTATTTGGTAAACCTGAAGGTTTTAAACGTCGCCGTATGGGAGTTGCAACAGCACGCGCTGAAACAACAGACCAAGCACGTGAATTAGCGCAACAAGCTGCTGACCAAGTGAGCGTACACACAAACTCTTAACTTAAATTGAGTAGACCCATTTTCATGATCAATACATCTCCTTTGCTGAACTATGTCACCAGTCATCATGATATTAAAGCCATTAATCAATGGCGAACAGATGTAGAAAAGCAATTACAAGAGAGTTATGAAAATGGGCAAGCTATTCGTGAAGTGATTAAGGCTCGTTCCAACTCGATTGATGAGGCCTTAGTCTTTTTATGGAATCATGCTGAATTAAATAAAACTGAATTAGGTTTATTTGCGGTCGGAGGATATGGTCGTCGCGAAATGCTGCCATATTCTGATACTGACATTATGATTTTATCTGAAGATGAAATCAGCGAAGAACAAGAAAAACTGATCTCAACTTTTATTTCATCCTTATGGGATGTTGGTAATTTTAAACCTGGTATTAGCGTTCGTACGATTCAAAACTGTGTTGAACAAGCAGCAAATGATTTAACTGTTGCTTCAACTTTAATCGAGGCACGTTTAATTACAGGCAATGAACAACTGGCTAAATGGCCACGTCGTATTGTCGCCCAGACATGGACAGATAAAACGTTCTATGATGCCAAAATGGCGGAACAGACCAAGCGCTACGCTCAACACAATAATACTGAAAGCAATTTAGAACCAGATATCAAAAATGCACCTGGCGGTATTCGTGATATTAATCAAATTGGTTGGATTGCCAAACGTCACTTCCGTGTCAATCGTATTTATGATTTAGTTCACTTAGGCTTTATTACTGAATTTGAATTAGGCGTACTGGAAGAAGCTGAAAGTTTCTTATGGGAGATTAGAACCCATTTGCATCGTATCGCAAAACGAGATGAGAATCGCTTATTATTTGAATATCAAAGAGATATAGCAGCAAAATTTGGTTATGTTCGCGAAGAAGGTCAACCTGTGAACTTTGCAGTTGAACAATTCATGAAGCGTTATTATCGAACAGCGCAACAAGTTTCAACGCTAAATGAGATGTTACTTGCTTATTTCAATGAATCAGTCATTACTCCTCGTCTGCCTGATTATGAACGCCAAATTATCGACATTAATGACCGCTTTAAAATTGTAGACGGCAAACTCGCTGTTCAGCATCACAAAGTATTTTCTGAAGAGCCGAGTGCAATTTTAGAACTATTCTATCTGTTAGCCAATCGACCAGAAATTACAGGTATTCGTGCTCGTACCTTGCGTCTTCTTGTGCTCGCAGCAAAACGAATTGATCAACGTTTCAGGGACAATCCAGAACATCAAGCATTATTCATGTCAATTATTCGCTCACCGCACTTATATGACACGATGGTGGCGATGAAACGTTATGGCGTACTAGGGAACTATATTCCTTCGTTTGGACAGATTACAGGATTAATGCAGTACGATCTGTTCCATATCTACACGGTAGATGCACACACCTTATTATTACTCAGAAACTTAAGTCGCTTTAAAGAACCTGAATTCGCTAAAGAATTCCCTGTGGTGAGTTCAGTATTCCAACGCATTGCGCGTCACGATATTGTCTATATGGCAGCAATTTTCCATGATATTGCGAAAGGTCGTGGCGGCGATCATAGTGAATTAGGGGCATTAGATGCCATCGAGTTCTGTCGCACGCATGGTTTTACTGAACGTGAATGTAAACTTGTAGCATGGTTGATTAACAATCATCTACTCATGTCACTTACTGCACAGAAAAAAGATATTTCTGATCCAGATGAAGTCAAAGAGTTTGCCGAAAAAGTCGGTGATATGGAACATTTGGACTATCTATACACTTTAACGGTCGCTGATATTAATGCCACGAATCCTAAACTTTGGAATACATGGCGTGCTTCCCTTATGCGCCAGTTGTATACCTATGCGCGAGATGTCATTCGTTCAGGCTTAGGTCGTCCTGTTGACTATCAAATGTTGATTGAAGACACCAAATTTGCTGCCAGTGAATTATTGGTCAATGATTTCTCTCTCGCTGAAGTCGAAAAAGTTTGGCAAGAACTCGGTGATGAATACTTCGTTAAAGAATCAGCTAATGAAATTGCATGGCATACTCAAGCGATTTTACAGCATGGTGATAACCCAGAGCCTTTGGTTTTATTACGCGCACATCGAAATGCTGCGGATGACGCCGTTCAAATCTTTATTTACACCCGTGATCAACCGAACTTATTTGCAACAACGGTTGCTGTCTTAGACCGCATGAATCTTGATGTTCAAGATGCAAGAATTATTACTGCAACTACATCATTTAGTTTAGATACGTATTTAGTTCTTGATCGTTTTGGTACATTACTGACCGACCCAGAGCGTGAACGCAAAGTCAAAGCTGCGCTTGTAGATGCACTCAGCCATTCAGATCAATATCCGGGCATTATGCAACGCCGTATTCCACGCCATTTACGTCATTTCGATGTGCAAAATACCGTGGATATCGTACTCAACCCAACTTTACAGCAACATATGGTTGAAATCTCAACGCTCGATCAACCGGGTCTCTTAGCTCGGATTGGCGCCTTGTTTATGCTACAAGGATTGGATATTCACTCTGCTAGAATTGCAACACTGGGTGAAAGAGCAGAAGATATTTTCTTTGTGACCAAGAAAAACGGTATATTACTCACCCATGAAGAGGTGAAAGCTTTTGCGGAAACGCTTAAAGCAGCTTTAGATGAAGCATCGAATCAAATTTGTAATCCATCTTAAAATCCCCTGAATCCCCCTTGGGTATGATGATTATGTCGTATCTTTGGGGACTTATAACGCTTATTTTGGGTAATTGTTTAAATGAACTCCAGCTTGTCTTTATTGCATCCCTATCCTTTTGAAAAGTTAAATCAACTTTTTAAAGATGTGCAACCTGCCAATTTACCCTTGATTCCATTATCAATTGGTGAACCAAAACATCCTGCACCAGAGTTCGTTAAACAAGCTATTATTGATAATTTTGCACATTTGTCGACTTATCCTAATAGTAAAGGGCAACCCGAACTGCGCCATAGTATTGCACAATGGCTTAGTAATCGTTTCAAACTGAATCATATTAGTGCAGAAGAACATATTTTGCCTGTTTCTGGTACACGTGAAGGTATCTTTTCTTTTGTGCAAGCCTTAATTAAACGCGAAGATGCACCGTATATCGTGATGCCAAATCCGTTCTATCAAATTTATGAAGGTGCTGCATTATTGGCAGGTGCAAAGCCTTACTTTATCAACTGCACCGAGGAAAATGGTTATTTAGGCGACTTTGATGCCGTTCCTGCGGAAGTATGGGAAAACACAGCATTATTATTCGTTTGCACACCGGGTAATCCAACAGGTACTGTACTTTCAAAAGAGCAATTCAAAAAGTTGATTGCACTTTCTGATCAATATGGTTTTGTGATTGCTTCTGATGAATGTTATTCAGAGTTATGGTTTGATGAAGCACCGATTGGGCTTTTAGAAGTTTGTGCTGAAATAGGACGTGATGATTATAAAAATTGTATCGTGTTCCATTCCCTTTCTAAACGTTCAAACCTCCCAGGTATGCGTTCTGGTTTTGTTGCGGGTGATGCAGCATTATTAAAACCTTATTTACAATATCGTACCTATCACGGCGCTGCGATGCCTGTTCAACATCAATTGGCTTCGATTGCGGCATGGAATGATGAAGCACACGTAGAAGAAAATCGTCAACAATACCGTGCTAAATTTGATTTATTCCAAACAGAATTAGGACATTTACTACCGTTACAAAAACCTGATGCAGGTTTTTATTATTGGTTAAAAGTTGATAATGATGAAACTTTTGCGAAAATGTTGATGGAAAAAGCCCATATTAAGGTGTTACCAGGTCGCTATTTATCTCGTGATACCGAACAAGGTAATCCGGGCGAAGGACATGTTCGGATGGCACTAGTCGCAGATTTAGCGCAGTGTGAAGAAGTGGTAAAACGACTAAAAGCGATTCTTTAATCAATAAAATATCTGAAGAATCTATGCCAAAGTATAGATTCTTCAGTAGCTCATGAAAGCTGTCCAATCATCAATATGGTGGCAATCAAAATCATTAAGCTCCCCGAAATACGACTGACTATTTTTACAGCTTGAGGTCGTGTACTTAATAATTTCTTCGCTGCGATTCCAACCAAAATATAAACTACAGCACAACTTAGCAAATGAATCATTCCTAACACAATAATTTGTGCTGTTGGGGAAAGTGCGACTTTAGGATGGATAAATGGAGGTAATAAAGCGAAGAATAACAACAGCACTTTAGGGTTTAATCCACTAATCCCCACGCCCTTAATTAGCCATGATTGAGCAGATTCAAGTGACTGATTTTGTTTAGTCTCATTTGAAATCACCGCGGGGCGAATCAATAGACTTATGCCCATCCAAAATAAGTAACAAGCACCTACAATCGTCATGGTACTTAAAAGAATTGGATAATGATTAAGCAAAGTGCCAACTCCAGCCGCAACACATAAAATAGCCATTAAATGCCCCAACACCAAGCCCATCACCGCTGTCATAACAAACTGTCCTTTTATGCCAGCTAGAATCGCATAAGCCCAATCTGCACCCGGTGTTAAAACAAATAAAATTGAAACACACCAAAAAGCAAAAATTACACTTAGATCCATATCAGACACCTACTCGCCATCATTATTATTTTTCACCATTTGGTGAAAATAGAATTGAGAGAATAGGCTTTAATGCTTAAAATGTTATTCCAAATGTTTGCTTGTTTTCAAAACTAAAAGGTAGATTATTCCAAATGGATCGCATTGATAAGAAAATTATTGCTGAACTACAAGCAAATGGGCGATTATCTATCACCGAATTGGCTGAAAGAATAGGCTTAAGTCTGTCCCCTTGCCATCGCCGAGTGAAGGCATTAGAAGAATCTGGGGTCATTAAAGGCTATCATGCCGACCTTGAAGCCTCTCAAATTGGCTTTAATTTTGCTGCAATTATTTTTGTGACTTTAAAAGATGGTGATAAGCGGGCTTTGTCTAGCTTTGAAGAAAAGGTCAGTGAAATTGCAAATGTGATTCAAGCACAGCGACTGTTTGGCAATCCTGATTATTTGTTGCATGTAGTGACCAAAGATCTAGCAAGTTTTCAAAAACTTTATGACGACAGTCTGTCTGCTTTACCGAATGTACAGCGCCTTACTTCCACGATTGTAATGAAAAGCGTGGTGACTAATCGCTTACTTCCTTTATAGCAATCTGAAATTATAGCGAGTGATCACTTTATAAGCCGTATCTTATTATATTGTGTTGAAACTCGCCCTTTATTAATTTTTTCATCTGTCAGTTTACTATTGACCATCTGTTGAAATCTTCGTCTATACTTAGGCCATCAATATTTGGCGATTATGGAAAGATGGCTTCTCAAACTCCCCAGAAAACTAAGAAAAAAATTTGGTTTACTTTAGCAATCATTGTTGTTTTTTTAATTATTGCAGTCATGTTTTGGCAAACAAATAAAGCCAAAAGCTCAGCAAATATGGAAAAGCGCAAAGGGGCAAATTCAGCAGAACAAAAAGCAGCACTGACGGTGACGGTTGTTCAACCTGAACAGCAAAATTGGAAACAAAGCTTTACCGCAAATGGAAATATTGCAGCGTGGCAAGAAGTTGTCATTGGGAGCGAGCTATCAGGTCAACGGCTTACTCGCGTCAATGTGAATGTTGGTGATGAGGTAAAACGCGGTCAAGTTTTAGCTGAAATTAACAGTGAAACAATACGTGCTGACCTTGCAGCAGCTCAGGCAAGTTATGCCGAAGCACAAGCTGTTTTAGCTGATGCGATTACCAATAACAAACGTATTCAACAGCTTAAAAATACGGGTGCAATTTCTGCTCAAGAATCCACGCAATATCAAACCTCTCAAGCAACTGCACAAGCTCGTCTTGACGCAGCCAAAGCTCAAATTGAAAGTAATCAATTACGCTTAGCTCAAACTCAAGTGGTTTCACCTGATAATGGTGTTATTTCAGCACGAACTGCCACGGTTGGATCTTTAGCACAAACAGGACAAGAATTATTCCGTTTGATTCGTGATCATCGACTCGAATGGCGTGCCGAAGTCACTTCTTCTGATTTATATAAACTTAAACAAGGGATGACTGCACGCATCATTTCACCTGATCCTGCTCAAGCGACAGTTACAGGCAAGGTTCGAATGATAGCACCTGTGATTGACCCACAAACTCGTTACGGTCTAGTTTATGTCGATATTCCAACGACTCAAGCTGTTCGTATGGGAATGTTTGTGAAAGGTGAATTTGATTTAGGTGAAAAACCAGCATTAACCATTCCACAAACGGCATTATTACTGCGGGATGGTTTTTCTTATGTTTTTATTGTTGATCAAAATAATCGTGTAACACAGCAAAAAGTCACTGTAGGTCGCCGTCTAGGTGATCGTGTGGAAATCATGGATTTACCAACACAAGTAAAATTGGTTTCTTCTGGAACAGGTTTCTTAACTGATGGAGATTTAGTTACTGTTGCCAAAGACATACCTGATACCCCACTGACCAAACAACTTGTGAATACACAGGAGAAATAAAATGAATTTCTCTGCTTGGTCAATCCGCAATCCAATTCCGAGCATTTTATTATTTATCATGCTCGGTTTGGCAGGATTGTTATGTTTTCACTGGATGAAAATACAACAATTCCCAGACATTGAACTTCCGATGGTCACGGTAACTGCGGCTTTACCCGGCGCAGCCCCCCCTCAGCTTGAGACCGAAGTTGCACGTAAGATTGAAAACTCCATTGCGACTTTGCAAGGTTTAAGAAATCAATACACCAATATTCAAGATGGTGTTGTTACGGTTACAGCAGAATTTCAACTCGAAAAACCTCTACAAGAAGCGGTTGATGATGTTCGTAATGCTGTATCACAGGTGAGATCCGATTTACCTGCTGATTTAAGAGATCCGATTGTTAGTAAAATAAATTTATCAGGCTCGCCAATTCTCACCTACACCATTCAATCACCAAAAATGGATGAAGAAGCACTTTCATGGTTTGTTGACTATGATATTGCACGTGCCATGTTACAAGTGAAAGGTGTCGGTGCGGTTGCCCGTGTAGGTGGTGTGACTCGTCAAGTTGAAGTTGAACTCGACCCTGAAAAATTACTGGCATTAAATGCAACTGCTACAGATATTACCCGTCAATTACGCTTGATTCAGCAAGATGCCTCAGGCGGTCAAACCAAAATTGGGGGCAGCGAACAATCAATTCGTACTATTGCAACCGTCAAAACGGCTGCAGAGATTGGTGCAATGGATCTTGCGCTCAGTGATGGTCGTCATATTCGCCTTGATCAAGTTGCATCTATTCGTGATGGAATTGCAGAACGACGCTCTGCTGCGCTATTGAATGGTAAACCTGTCATTGGTTTTGAAATTACTCGTAGCAAAGGTGCCAGTGAAGTCGATGTTGAAAAAGGTGTAGCTCAAGCATTAGAGAAACTGAAAGCCTCACATCCTGATATTAAAATTACAGAAGCTTTTAACTTTGTTAAACCAGTTGCAGATAACTATAAAGGTTCGATGTCGCTTCTTTATGAAGGGGCAATTTTAGCAATCTTGGTAGTTTGGCTATTTTTACGTGATTGGCGTGCAACAATTATCGCTGCAACTGCCCTACCACTGTCTATATTACCCGCTCTGATTGGGATGTATTACTTTGGATTTACCCTAAATACAGTGACTTTACTCGCTATGTCATTAGTGGTTGGTATCCTAGTTGATGATGCAATTGTAGAAATTGAAAATATTATTCGGCATTTGCGAATGGGAAAAACCCCGTATGAAGCAGCAATGGAAGCAGCGGATGAAATTGGTCTAGCGGTCATTGCAACCACGTTCACATTAATTGCAGTGTTTTTACCAACAGCGTTTATGAGTGGAATTGCGGGTAAGTTCTTTGTTCAATTCGGTTGGACGGCCGCATTGGCAATTTTTGCTTCTCTATTAGTTGCACGCCTGCTTACACCAATGATGTCTGCTTACATTTTAAAACCATGGATTGGTCAAGTTGAAAAGCAAGATGAAACTTTAAATAACCAAGCAAAACTTGATCATGGTACAACAAAATTAGCTAAAGATCGCGCTAATGATGGACGTGTCATGCGTGGCTATATGCGTTTAGTCACATGGTGTTTAAATCATCGTTGGGTTACTTTATTTGGGGCAATTGCCTTTTTTGTTGGCTCAGTGATGCTAATTCCTTTACTACCTACGGGTTTCGTTCCACCACCTGATACAGGACAGACTCAAGTTCGTTTAGAGCTTGCACCCGGTTCGCAATTTGTTGATACCTTAAAGACAGCAGAATACGCACGTAATCTGATTAAAGATCATCCTGAAATCAAGAGTATATACACAACGATTGGTGGTGGTGCAGCAGGAACAGATCCTTTTTCAGGTGGCGCTTCAAGTGAACCAAGAAAAGCAACATTAACCATTCAGATTACTGGACGTTCTGATCGTAGTGCAAGTCTACAAGAGATTGAAAATCAGATTCGTCAACGATTAGCTACACTGCCGGGTGCTCGAATACAAGTGGGTTTAGCTGGAAATAATAGTCAGTACCAACTTGCTCTTTCAGGTGATGATCCTGAAGCTTTAATGTCTACAGCACGTAAACTTGAACGAGAATTACGCACTATTCCAAATATTGGGAGTATTACCTCAAGCGCGGCTTTAATTCGCCCGGAACTGGTAATTCGTCCTGATTTTGCTAAAGCCGCAGATTTGGGTGTGACCACCTATGATATTGCTGAAACTTTACGTATCGCCACGGCTGGTGACTTTGATCAAAACTTGGCTAAATTAAACTTATCACAACGTCAAGTTCCCGTTGTGATTAAACTGCCTTTGGCTGCTCGTCAAGATCAGGAGTTAATGAAACGCTTAATGATTAAAGGCAGTCACGGCCCGGTTATGTTAGGTACGATTGCGGATGTCAATATTGAAAGTGGGCCATCGCAAATTGATCGTTTCAATCGTTTGCGTAATATCAATTTTAATATCGAACTGAATAATCAGCCATTAGGTGATATTGCTGCTAAAGTTGACCAACTCCCAACCATGAAAAATCTACCGCCAACAGTTAAACGTACCAATATTGGTGATGCTGAAGTCATGCAAGAGTTATTCTCAAGCTTTGGTTTAGCAATGTTGACAGGTGTATTGTGTATCTATGTTGTTCTTGTTCTTTTATTTAAAGACTTCCTACAACCAATCACTATTCTGGTCGCTCTACCTCTATCACTTGGTGGCGCATTCGTACTATTACTTTTAGCAAAAAGTAGCTTCTCGATGCCAAGTTTGATTGGTTTGATTATGTTAATGGGAATTGCAAGTAAAAACTCGATTCTATTGGTCGATTACGCAATTATTGCCAGAAAAGAAAAAGATTATTCTCGGTTGAATGCATTATTGGATGCCTGCCATAAGCGAGCACGCCCAATTATCATGACAACTCTAGCAATGGGCGCAGGTATGCTACCGATTGCGTTGGGTATCGGAACAGATCCGAGTTTCCGTGCACCAATGGCAATTTCTGTTATTGGCGGGTTAATTACCAGTACCTTTTTATCGTTATTGGTTATTCCCGTAGTCTATACGTTCATTGATGATATCAATCGTAAACTACACAGCTTTAGAAAAGCAAAGCCCACATCAATTGAACAGTCTTAAGCAATATTCAACAAAAAAGACGGTCAAATGACCGTCTTTTTTGTTGCTCAATATTATTTTTTTGCTAATGCTTTTTCAATATCTGCTTCTAAGGCATCTGGTTTAGTCGTAGGAGCATAACGCCCTAAAACTTCGCCATTACGCCCAACAAGAAACTTGGTAAAGTTCCATTTGATATTGCGACTACCTAAGATGCCTTTCGCTTCACGCGTTAGAAATCGAAAAATAACATGTGCTTCAGGACCTTTTACATCGACCTTTGCAAACATTGGAAAACTTACACCATAATTTCTTTGACAGAATGCGCCAATTTCTTTATTCGTGCCGGGATCCTGACCACCAAATTGGTTACAAGGGAACCCTAAAACTTCTAAGCCTTGAGCTTTATATTTTTCATGCAACTTTTCAAGTCCTGCAAATTGTGGTGTAAAACCACACTTACTTGCAGTATTTACAATCAGCATGACCTTGCCTTTATAATCAGCGAGCGCTTTTGTTTCTCCCTCTAACAATTCAGCTTCAAACTGATAAATGTTACTCATGGATAGGTTTCCTCGTCATTCTTTTCTTCTGTTTTAAGTTGTAATGATGCCGAATTCACGCAATAACGCAGTCCTGTCGGCTGTGGGCCATCCTCAAACACATGACCCAAATGTGCATCGCAATCATGGCAGACAATTTCCGTTCTGACCATACCATGCGATAAATCTTCATGTTCTTCTATTGCAACACCATCAATTGGTCTATAAAAACTTGGCCATCCACAACCGCTATCGTATTTCGTTTCAGATGAAAAGAGTTCTGCACCACAACATCGGCAGACATAAATACCATGCTGTTTGTTATTCCAATATTGCCCTGTAAATGCTGGTTCTGTGCCTTTCTGACGAGTAATGCGATATTCTTCTGGTGATAGTTCTCTTTGCCATTCCCGGTCTGTTTTATTGACTTTTCCCATAACCTACACCTTTTATTCTGATGTTAAAAATATCTCGATGATCAGGTTTTATATTTACGCCATTCATAACAAAAACTCTAGTCTCATAACGTACAATTTAGTGAAATTTAAGCATTAATTTTTTAATAGCAAAAAGAAAGCAATTTAAAATTTAAAGGTAAGCAAATTTTAACAAAACTATCTTCCTCGTAAGCAAAGATAGTGTTATTCTTGTTTGGCACGGTTGTATAGGACAAAAAATGTCTCAGAAAAAAAGTGTGGTTTTTCAAAAACTCTTACCAACAATTAAACAATATCAACAATCAGGTTTTACCTATGAAAAAATTGTTGAATTACTTAGAGATCAACATGATCTAGATTTGGTAAGTGTCGAAACCTTTAAAAGTTATTTATACCGATATGCAAAAGTGAATCCAGCTATGTCTAAAAATACTGTTACACCCCACTCTGCTCAATCAAGTCGTGAAATTAAGAAATCATCGAAACTTGAGCATGTTTGTTACGACATTCGTGGACCAGTATTACGCGCCGCCAATGAAATGGAGGAGCAAGGACACAAAATCATTAAGCTTAATATCGGCAACCCTGCACCTTTTGGTTTTGAAGCTCCACAAGAAATTATCAATGATGTTGCATTAAACCTACCGAATGCGATTGGTTATACAGACTCCAAAGGGATTTTCCCTGCACGTAAAGCCATTTGCCAGTATTATCAGCAAAAAGGCGTTTTTGATATGCACGTTAATGATGTGTATGTTGGAAATGGCGTGTCAGAACTGATTGTGATGGCAATGCAAGGTTTATTGAACGACGGCGATGAAATGCTCGTTCCTATGCCTGACTATCCATTATGGACGGCAGCAGTCAATCTGTCTGGTGGTAAAGCTGTTCATTATAAATGTGATGAAGAAAACTATTGGTATCCTGATCTTGCGGATATGGAAAGCAAAATCACAGCAAATACGCGTGGTATTGTTATTATCAATCCAAACAATCCAACAGGTTCTGTTTACCCTCGTCATGTATTGGAGCAAATTGTTGCTTTAGCTAAAAAGCATGACTTAATTTTGTTTGCAGATGAAATCTACGACAAAATCGTTTATGACGGCATTGAGCATGTTGCAGTTGCCGCTTTAGCTGGCGATCAACTTTGCATTTCATTTAATGGTTTATCCAAAGCCTATCGTATTGCTGGTTATCGTGCAGGTTGGATGGCGATCACAGGTGATAAATCACGTGCTGCAGACTATATTGAAGGTTTAGACATGCTTGCTTCAATGCGTTTGTGTGCGAATCATCAAGCACAATATGCAATCCAAACTGCACTTGGTGGTTATCAGTCTATCAATGATTTAATTCGTCCAGGCGGTCGTCTGTATGAACAACGTAATATTGCGTGGGAAATGTTAAATGAGATTCCTGGTGTAAGTTGTGTTAAGCCTGATGGTGCAATGTACTGTTTCCCAAAACTTGATCCTGAGATTTATCCAGTTGAAGATGATGAAAAACTGATGTTAGATCTATTAAAAGCTGAAAAAGTTTTATTGGTTCAAGGCACAGGTTTTAATTGGCCAACACCAGATCATTTCCGTGTGGTGTTCTTACCTGCTGAAAATGAGCTACGTGAAGCAATTAATCGTTTAAGCCGTTTCTTGGCGAAAATGCGTTAAGCAAAATTGGCAATAAAAAAGGAAGCAAATCGCTTCCTTTTTTAAATGAATACTAAAAATCCCACAAAACCAATTCACGGTCTATATGGAATAAATATTTTATGATCTTTACTGTATATCTATTAATGTATAGCACATAAATAATAAAAACATCCAGATTGAAAAAATAGAATACCTCCGCTTAAACTCTTTTGGTTTACAAAACAAGAAGATGAATAATCTTGTAATCAGATATGATATTAAAAAAATTGGAATCCATACCATATAACTTCTATAGTGAATAACCACAGGAAAAAACGCAAAAAAACTAAATGCTATAAATACATTTGAAATAGATACCACGTCGTCAGTATATCCATAGTAATATCTACCATTAATTTTTTTAGGGCCTATTTCCACCAATTTAAGAAAATTTTTCAATCTATTTATTTTATTTTTATCCATTACACTTTTATCTAATCCTCAAATTTCTATCACTGTATAGGAATTCCCTTTGGATGATCTAATATAGAATTATCTATTACAGAAATAAGTTTATCATCTTTAGAAAAGATAAGCATCACCGATAATTCATCGACAACCAGCTTGTTCATCTTATTGGGTTGGCGAGAAAAAATATAACTCATAATTAAGTGATGAGATGAAGATTTAAGACTCTTATTTGGTGCTATAAAATATGTATCAGGTTGATAACCTATTTTTTTAACAACTGTAGAGCTACTGTCTCCAGATCTTAAAGTTGATATTTTTTCTATAACTTTCTTCATTTTTATCGTATTTATAGGAATTATAGTATCGTCAATATTCTGAGTTGCTGATAAAGGATATGAAGTAGCAAAAAAATCTTTTTTTAAGTCTATTCCATAACAAAAAGAACTTACCAAACATAGAAGTAAAATTTCTATAAAAATTAACATTAAAACTCATCTCCTCCATTTAGCTTAAGATGCAATATTAATATAGGTGAAAAATAAAAAAATCTAGCAACTTATTATTCTAGCAATTTTATTTTCATCTATATAAAAACAAGACATAGCAGAAAATGGGCCTAGTGTCATTGACACACTATATAGAAGTAACTTAATTCGTATTCCACTGTGAAAAATTAATACTCTAATTTAAAATAAAACTACTTTTCAATTAAATACTCACTTAACTTAATACAATTACCTTTTTTATCAAAGACAAGAACTGCTCCACCACCACCAAATGCAAATAGCTCTCTAAATACTCCTAATGTATGACCATAGATAACTATTTTTGAACCACTCTCAGTGATTGTTAGTCTTCTTTGCCTATTATAGATATCTTTACCCAATTTATTGTAAATAATATCATAAGAGGTATTTTTTAGATGACGTTTATCCTGATAAATAAAACAGCTTTCATATGAATTGTTATTTTTACCATGTAAATCTTTATCAAAATATAGCCATTTTTCATCATAAAAAAACTCTATAAAAATTAGGACGAAAAGAATTATTAGAGATAGAAACCATCTAATTATTTTTGATGAAGCCACCATAAAAAAGCTCCTTTTATCTGTAGAAAGGTTAAATTGATAATCCGATAAGAACACCCATTCCTTAATATAGTAAAGCCGTTTAATTATTCATACAGCTACTAAAAAAGAAACGAGATAATTAATCAACTGAATCAACCAACCACTTTTTACGATTGCATTTAACCCATGACGACATCTTTTCTAGTTGATGATGTGCCTATCAAATAAGCCGATGATTCGTATTATAGAAATATCGGCTTAAGCTAGATTAGGGTTTTTATAATATTTTCCAAGATTAAAACTCGAGATCAACTCTACTCAGTTTTTTGTAGTTCATCCCACTGCGCTTCATACTCTTTCGACTTCTTTAAATTCTTAGCTAAGCCAAAACCGCCATTTTCATATAAACGCGCCAAATCCAACAATGCTTCATTTTCACCCTGCTCTACCGCAAGCGCATAATATTCTGCAGCTTTTTTATAATTTTTTTCAACGCCCTTACCTTCCTCATAAACATAAGCAATATTAGACGTACCTAAGCCATTTTCAGCTTTAGAGGCTAACGTAAACAGACGTAAAGCTTCTTTGTAATCTTGCTTTAAGCCTGCTTTGCCTTCTAAATAGAAAATACCAAGATTGTTAATTGCTGAAGATTCATCTTGCTTTACAGCTAACTGATAGTAATGTAATGCTTTTTTAAGGTCCTGAGCGACTTCATCATTCCCATCACTATATAAATGACCTAATTCAGCTTGTGCAAGATCCAATCCCGCATCAGCAGATTTGGTCATCCATTCCAAGCCCTTTTTAGTATTAATACTAACGCCGTCATCACCATAGAGGTATAAAAAACCTAAATAATACTGAGCGTATAATTGCCCTTTTTGTGCCGCCTGTGTATACCACTTTAACGCTGTGGGATTATCTTCTTCAGTCCCTTCGCCATAGTCATACATATACCCTACGGAAAAAAGTGCATCAGCATTTCCCTTTGCAGCCGCCTTTTTGAACCACTCTAATGCTTTACCAAAATCTTGATCGACATCATTTCCATAATAATAAGCATCTCCAAGATTATTTTGGGCAATCACATCACCGCTTTTTGCTTGTTGAACGAGTTCTTGGCTAAAAGATACATCCTCAGCTTGAGCTAAAGAAATTGCGCTCATACTTAATAATATTGAAAATACGATATTCTTTAATTTCATTCTTGAACCTGCTTTGGTACATTTTTATGCAGATACATTCTAGCGGCTAAACAACTTAAGTAAATGTATATTTATATTTCCATATAAATCAAAAGTTAATTTTTATTAATTTATAAAAAGCACAGAACAAATAGACAGTTTGCCAAAATATTAAGCATGCCATTTTCGGTTTGCATGCTAAACTATGCATTGCTTTGAAAAAGGATAGTCCTTCTATGCGGTTTGTTCATCTCGGTATCCATACAGAATTTTCGATTACGGAATCGATTGTTCGCATACCTGATTTGGTCAAAGCTGCTGTTAAAGATGACATGCCTGCGCTTGCATTAACAGACTTATCCAACTTGCATGCTGCGGTGAAATTTTATGAAGCTTGTTTAAAAAAAGGCATTAAACCTATTTTAGGCAGTGTCATTCGACTGAATGACGCAGAGCACCGCGCAACCTTATTAGCTATGAGCAGTAAAGGTTGGCGAAATCTAACCGAAATCGTATCTCGGGGCTTTATTGAAGGACAACAACTTAGTATCCCATGCGTACAAAAAGAATGGATACTTGAACAATCAGAAGATTTAATTGTATTGCTTGGACAGCATAGTGATGTCGGCAAAATGCTTTGTTCATCCAATCCACAAAAAGCAGAACCTTTATTAGAAGCATGGATTGAAAAGTTTGGTAATCGTGTTTATTTAGCATTAACACGTACTGAACGTGTTGGTGAAGAAGATTTTATTCAACAAGCCGTTAAACTCGCTGCTAAATATCAAATTGGTGTCGTTGCACATAATGATGTTCACTTTGTTGAACAAGATGATTTTGAAGCACATGAAGCACGTGTGTGTATTGCCGATGGTTATGTACTTGGTGATGATAAACGTCCTAAGAATTATAGCTCTGAACAGTATTTTAAAACTGATGAGCAAATGTCTGAACTATTTTCAGACATCCCAAGTGCAATTGAAAATACTTATCAGATTGCCAAACGTTGTAATGTTGCCTTACAACTCGGGACTTATTTCTTACCTGATTTCCCGATCCCAGATGGTTATACCATCGACACCTATTTCGAACATTTATCTCGCACAGGTTTAGAGGAACGCTTAAATCACCTTTACCCTATTGCTGAACGTGATGAAGATTGGGCTGAAATTCGTAAACCTTATGATGATCGTATCAAGTACGAAGTTGATATTATTTTAAAAATGGGTTTTCCAGGTTACTTCCTGATTGTCATGGACTTTATTCAATGGGCCAAAAATAATGGTGTACCTGTAGGTCCTGGTCGTGGTTCGGGTGCTGGTTCATTAGTTGCCTACAGTTTAAAAATTACTGATCTTGATCCATTACGTTATGATTTGCTTTTCGAACGTTTCTTAAACCCTGAACGTGTTTCGATGCCCGATTTTGATGTCGATTTCTGTATTGCGGGTCGTGACCGAGTGATCGAATATGTCGCACAAAACTATGGTCGTGAAGCCGTTTCACAGATTGCGACTTTTGGTACGATGGCTGCAAAAGGCGCAATCCGCGATGTTGCACGAGTTCTAGGCAAATCTTATGGTCTGGCTGATCGTATTTCAAAAATGATTCCAACCAAGCCGCTTGGTGTTGATCTAGTCACTGCGATTGACATGGAACCACAGCTTAAAGATATCGTGACCAACCCATCAAACCCTGATAATGATGATGCTGCTGAAATTTGGGAAATGGCACTTAAGCTCGAAGGCATTACACGAAACACAGGGAAACACGCAGGCGGTGTAGTCATTGCACCCGGAAAAATTACCGATTATTCAGCGGTACTGTGTGAAGCAGATGGAACAAGTCGTGTTGCTCAATACGATAAAGATGATGTTGAAGCTGCAGGTCTGGTTAAATTTGACTTCTTAGGTTTGCGTAACCTCACAGTTATTGAAGATGCCGTTCAAAATATTAATAAAAGAATCAAATCTGAAATTCCTCTCGAAATTGCAAATGTTCCATTAGATGACAAGGACGCTTATTTAGTCTTTGCGGACGCAAATACAACTGCGGTGTTCCAGTTTGAATCCGTCGGCATGAAAAAAATGCTCAAGGAAGCAAGACCGAGTAAATTTGAAGAAATTATTGCCTTCGTTTCTTTATACCGCCCTGGTCCAATGGATCTAATTCCAGACTTTATCCATCGTATGCATGGTGGTGAGTTCGAATATCTACATCCATTGCTTGAAGGTGTATTGGAACCTACCTATGGGATTATGGTTTACCAAGAACAGGTGATGCAGGCTGCACAGTTCTGCGCAGGCTATACGCTTGGTGGTGCAGATTTACTTCGCCGTGCCATGGGTAAAAAGAAACCTGAAGAAATGGTTAAACAGCGCCAAATCTTTATTGAAGGTGCTGCAAAAAAAGAGATTGATGAAGCAACAGCAAACCATATCTTCGACTATATGGAAAAGTTCGCAGGTTATGGATTTAACAAATCACATGCCGCAGCCTATGCCCTTGTTGCCTATCACACTGCATGGCTAAAAGCACATTATCCATCAGAATTTATGGCAGCGGTTTTATCATCAGAAATGCAGAATACTGACAGTATCGTATTCTTAATTGATGACTGCCGTAATAATAAATTAGAAGTGCTACCGCCTTCCGTAAATATGTCTTTGTATCATTTTCATGCCAGTGATGAGAAAACCATTGTTTATGGTCTCGGTGCAATTAAAGGTGTCGGCGAACAAGCGATGCAATCTGTCATCGACTCACGCATCAATGAAGGTCCATACAAAGATTTATTCGATTTCTGTCATCGAATCGACCTGAAAAAAATCAACAAACGTACCTTAGAAGCTTTAATTCGTGCGGGTGCGTTGGATTGTTTAGGTATTGAACGCTCAAGCTTAATGGCTCAATTGCCTGAAGCTGTTCAAGCGGCTGAACAAGCACGAAGTAACCGCGAAACAGGCATAATGGATTTATTTGGTGAAGTTGAAGAAGTTCAACGCAAACCTGCTAAACCTGTGAAACCGTGGTCAGACGAAGTTCGCCTTAAAGGTGAAAAAGATACGCTTGGATTGTATCTCACTGGTCATCCGATTGATGTTTATCGTCCAGAATTAAAATCGTTTATTCCAGCAAAATTAAATGAACTAACACCTACTCGTCGTGGTGTCACGACCGTCTTTGCTGGTTTAGTCGTTGATATTGCCAACTTCCCGAACCGTATCATGATTACACTAGATGATGGCACTGCTCGTGTTGAAATCAGCTGCAATCATGAACGTTTCCAACGTTATAAAGAAATCGTTCGTCTAGAACATGTAATTGTTATCGAAGGCGAAATCTACGAACGTGAAGGCTTTGATCGCCCAATGGCGCGTTTAAGTAAAGCATTTAATTTAAATGAAATCCGCCAAAAGCGTGCCCAAAGTATTCAAATTCGTCTTCCTCAAGATTTAATGACCAAATCTTTAGCCAAAGATTTACAGGCAATTTTATTACCTTATTGCAATGTCGATATGTGTCAGCATATTGCTTTACAAATCCAACTTGAACAAAGCTTTGCGACAGCAGAGTTGCATCTAGGCCCTCAATGGAAAGTCGCACCTTTAGATGAATTGCTAGGCAAGCTACGTGATTATTTTGGTAAGGACGCGATTTTTATTGAATATCAAGTGAAGTCAAAAGCTGCAAAAGTAGCAGAAGCGCCTAAAGTAACCACAGTTGCACCACCACCTGAAAACATGTCTATGGATGAAGCGCTTGATCTGTATCAAGCTGAAATCTCTCAATACTCTTAATTTTGGATGATATATGAATCTGTTTGACTCAAATAACGTGTCCAAACACTTGGATCATGTGCGTATTGTTATGGTCAATACCACCCTACCAGCCAATATTGGTAGTGCCTTACGCGCAATGAAAACGATGGGTTTATCTCAACTCGTTTTAGTTGCTCCTAAAACCTATCCACACCCAGATATTGATGCTTTAGCAGCGGGTGCGCAAGATTTAATTGAAAAAATTGAGATCGTTGATACTTTAGAGCAAGCTATTCAAGACTGTCATCTCGTGTTTGGAACTAGCGCACGTAGCCGTACCATTCCATGGCCGTTACTAGACGTACGTCCTGCAGCAAAAGAAGCGTTACAAGCTGCAACTCAACAACAAAATATCGCTATTGTTTTTGGTCGTGAAGACCGTGGTCTCACCAATGAAGAACTTGCTTTAGCCAATTATCACTTAACCATCCCAGTTAATCCTGAGTATGGTGTTTTAAATGTCGCACAAGCGATTCAAGTCATCTGTTATGAATTGAGAATGGCTGCACTCGAGCAAAATACGCAACAGATGACTGTTGCAGATGATCACATGCAACTTAAACAACAACAGAGCATGGAATGGGATGAACCATTAGTAACACAAAAACAGATGGAAGAATTCTATCCTCACCTAGAAAAAATGCTGACTGAAATCGAATTTTTAGATCCAAATAATCCTCGTTTACTTCCATTACGCTTGCGTCGCCTGTTCGGAAGGATACAATTAGATCGTATGGAATATCATTTATTGCGCGGAATTTTCAGCCGCGTGCAGGCTTTAGCCAAAGGCTCATGGAAACAAACCAATTCGGAGGATCATGCCAATGATTAAACAGCTTAAAGAAGATATCGAGGCTGTATTTGCACGTGATCCTGCTGCTCGAAATACACTCGAAGTTCTAACCACCTATCCAGGTATTCATGCTTTGATCATGCATCGTATGGCACATGAGCTTTGGAAAAAAGAGTACAAAGGTACAGCACGTTTACTCTCGTCATTTAGCCGCTTTGCAACAGGAATTGAAATCCATCCTGGCGCAAAAATTGGTAAACGCTTTTTTATCGATCATGGTATGGGCGTTGTGATTGGTGAAACAGCCGAAATTGGTGATGATGTCACGCTTTATCATGGTGTAACCCTAGGTGGTACAACATGGAATAAAGGAAAACGTCACCCGACACTCGAGGATGGGGTCGTCGTTGGGGCTGGAGCAAAGATTTTAGGACCATTTACCGTACATAAAGGTGCTAAAGTTGGCTCAAATGCTGTCATCACCAAAGAAGTTCCTGAAGGTGTGACGGCTGTCGGCAACCCTGCACGCTATATATTTAAAGACAAGAATCAGATTGAACCAGATGAAGTAAGTCGTCGTGATTATGCTGAAAGTATTGGTTTCCAACCCTATGCAACCACGCAAGACCAATCTGATCCAATCTTAGAAGGGATTCGAGTTTTATTAGATCGTATGCAAAAAAATGAAAAGCGTATGAATATCTTATGTCAGCGACTGTCAGAATTAGATCCGACTTTTAAACCACAAACTTCAAAAAATCAGCCATTAAGTAAAGAAGAACTTAAAATTATTGAAGAAGTTAGACGTGAGTGTGAAGCTCAGAACAAAACTTCTTCGATCTAATCCAATTTATAAAAAATGTAACAAGCTTCTCATTGCAAGTTGGTTTTGCTTTTCCTAGACTGGTAAAACCAACGATCTACTTCTCATTTAACTAAAATTAATGGATGTAAAGCATGAATTTTAAGCCTTTGGCACTTCTTGTACTTTCAACTTCTTTTTTAACGGCCTGTGGTCTTGCACCTGTAAAAAAAGAAAAAGCTGCTGAACCTTTTGTGTTCAAAGAACCTGATCCAACTCCCCCATTTTATGCTTTAAATCCAGTTAAATATGATGCTCCGCCAAGCTTTGAAGTTGCAATTAAAGATGCATCGGCTCAACCTGTAACAAAAATGGTTGTTTCACTTCAAGGTGACCCATCAAAATCAACCACCCTTGAGGTGAATAAATTAATCGTCCCTACGACTGATCAAAAGCAACGTAATATGAAATATGCGGTGCTTGCTGGTGATAATGAAGTAGATGTCACTGAAATTGATGATTTTCTTCAATTGGTTGAAGGTAAAGCGCGCCACTACCCACCACGTTTTACGGAACGCCAAGAACGTAAAGGTTATGAGGCAAAACTTCGTGAAATTACGCAGAAACTCGATGCTTTAGCAGAAAAGCCAAATGCTTCTCTGGATGTACTGACTCGTGCATTTAAAGCAAGCGTTATGGCACGTAATATGGACTTAGGTACAGCCTATACAACCAAATCACTCAACTACGCACAGCGTATTCTTGCGATTAGCCCAAATGATCCTGAAACTAATTTCTGGTTTGGTTTTGGTCTATCTGAAGGTGGCGGTCAACGTGAAGCGATTCCATATCTAGATAAAGCGATTAAAGGCGGTGTACAAGAAGCTTATCTTTCTGCTGCAAATAACTATTTATGGTTAGAGCAAAAGAAAAATGCGATTCAAACACTCAAAAATTATAAAATTAATTATCCTGATGAAGCCGAAGTTGCAGATCAACTGATCAAAGAAGTTGAATCTGGAAAACGCTGGAATGTTTGGCAAGTCCTAAATTAAAGATTTGTGGTTTTGTAAAAATAGACTGTTCAGAACAGTCTATTTTTTTAAGTTGATTGAAAAAACATCTTTTTTTCGTATTATAGCTAGAATCTTCCAGCTAAATTTGCTCTTTGATAATGCAAGCATCTAATTCAAAAAAATATCTATTTGCCTTCACGCTGTTATCAACTATTGCTTTAAATGGCTGTCAGGTCGTTAGCCTTAAGCAACAAGCGGTTGATGTCACCATAGCCAATGAACGTAATAGCATACTAACTCAGAAAAAGTTAAGTGAAGCGAGCCTGAACGTCTTATCGATGTCAGGTAAAGAAGCAAAAATTTGTATGCAATCCCCGAATGAATGCATTGCAGATTTACATAAAATTCCTCAGATTCAAGACGAACAATTATTGTCGACAGCCAGTGAACTATATCTTGCTAAAGCCATGTCACTGTCGGACTCATCAGAATGTAAAATCAGTAAATTGTCTAAACACAAACCTGCTGATGAACAAAAATTAATTCAGCAAAATTATGAAAATTGTTTAGATCAGAAGCTTGAAGCTTTGGATAAAAGTATTCGCTATAGTTATGCGTATTTATTCAAAACATCACGTCAGCCACAAGAACGACTTTTTGATAACCGCCAAGTACAAATCCGAGATTTCTACAATCAGGCACTTACTCAATTGGTGAATGGTCATAGTTTAAGGAATCCATCGACCAATCTTACCCCAACGATTAAAATTGGAAAAAGTACTTATACAATTGATATTCAAGCATATCAACGCCTACAAAATATGAAACTGGAAAAATTTATTTCTAGTTACAACATGAATTTTTCTGGATTAAGAGCGATTAACCGCCGTGATGGTTTCGGTTCTGATTTTGTCGCAGTTTTTCCATCGACCGACTCATCATCACAAGAAAATAAATACATTCTTAATCCTTTAACTCATGATTATCCTAAAGGGATAAATCCTAATATTCACAAAGCACGCTATTTAGCAGCCACAATTATTGCTCAACCTAAAAAATCGAATGCAACGATAGAAGATGTTTTAACAAATCCAAATTTTGAAATTAAGGTTTATGATCCTTATAGCGTTGAGAAAGTAGAGATTGCCGGTAAACCATATTCATTAGCAGCAAATTTTTCTGCACCCTATGGTTTATGGCTAGCAGAAAACAATTTAGGTGCGGCTGCGTATTTGACCTTAATTGACCGCGATCAGCATTTGGCAATGCCGCATCTCTATATGCTGGAACCCTATAACCCGAATAAGAAAATCATTGTATTAGTACATGGTCTGGCAAGTAGCCCTGAAGCATGGATTGCGGTAACTAATGACATTATGGGTGATGCAATATTAAGAGAACATTATCAAGTTTGGCAAATTTTTTACTCTACCAATATGCCAATTTTAGAAAGCCGTTTTCAAATTTATGCTTTATTAAAACAAGCATTTGGTTCGCTTAATCCCAAAGATGCGGCGGCTCAAGATGCCGTTTTAATTGGGCATAGTATGGGTGGAATTATTAGTCGACTTTTGGTGAGTGATGCAGATATTTCTAAACAAGCTTTAGAATTGATGAATAATCGCCAACAAACACGTCTAAGAAAACACCCTGTCATTGGTGAAAGACTCAAAATGAAACCAATTGAAAATTTTGATCGAGCTATTTTTCTCGCGGCACCACATCGAGGGACAGACTATGCAGACCGTTGGTTTACTCTAGCAGCAAGAAAAATTATTAAACTTCCTGCAACTTTCTTAACAACCCTTGCAGATACACTGACCAGTGATGATGTTGATTTAAAAGATTTTGTCAAAACACTGACGAATGATGTAATTCAAAATGGACCAAGTGATCTAAGTAAAAAATCTAAATTTATGGAACTGACAGCTAGTATCCCACCCGAAAAAGGCTTGGTTTTCCATTCAATTATGGGCAATATTACTAAAAGTGATGATCCGAATGTGATTACAGATGGTATCGTTCCATATAAGAGCGCACATTTAGATGGAGCCGTTTCCGAGAAAATTTTTACGGGTGGTCACTCTATTCAAGAAACGCCCGAAGCTGTGTTAGAACTTCGTCGCATCTTACGCCAACATTTAGTTGATCATGGTTTATATAAACAGAAGAACTAAAGACAATAAAAAGCCCCAAATCATTGGGGCTTTTTATTAGTTTACTTAAACACCAGAACGGATCATATAATCAAAAGCTGATAAAGACGCTTTTGCACCTTCACCTGTCGCAATAATGATTTGCTTGTACGGTACTGTGGTACAGTCACCCGCAGCAAATACACCTTTGACATTGGTTTCATTTCGATCATTGATCATGATCTCACCACGACTGCTGAGTTCAACCGCACTGTTCTTCAAGAAATCCGTGTTTGGCAATAAACCAATCTGCACAAAGATTCCTGCGAGTTCAACTGTATGTTCAACATCAGTCGCACGATCTTTGTATTTCAATGCCGTGACTTGTGAGCCATCTCCGACCACTTCAGTACTGAGCGCATTCAAAATCACAGTGGTATTCGGCAAGCTATTTAACTTGTCTTGCAACACTTGATCTGCACGAAGCTTAGTATCAAACTCAACCAACGTCACATGCTCAACAATTCCTGCAAGGTCAATCGCTGCTTCTACACCAGAGTTACCACCACCAATCACCGCAACACGTTTGCCTTTGAATAATGGGCCATCACAGTGTGGGCAATATGCAACACCACGGGTACGGTATTCTGCTTCACCCGGTACATTCATTTCTCTCCAACGTGCGCCTGTTGAAAGAATAATGGTTTTCGATTCAAGCTTAGCCCCATTTTCCAATTCAACTTCAACCAGACCATTGGCTGTCTGATCTGCACCTGTGATCTTGCTGACACGTTGCAAATTCATGATGTCCACACCGTACTCACGTACGTGTGCTTCCATATCTTGAGCAAACTTTGGACCTACGGTTTTTTGAATCGTGGTGAAGTTTTCAATGTCCATGGTATCCATGACCTGACCACCAAAACGTTCAGCCACGATACCTGTTTTAATACCTTTACGCGCTGCATAGATCGCCGCTGTACCACCTGCAGGACCACCACCAATCACCAATACATCAAAAGCATCTTTGGCATTGAGTGCTGCGGCATCTTTCTCAGCTGAGTTGGTATCTAGCTTCGCCACGATTTCTTCCAAAGTCATACGACCTTGTCCAATATGTTCATTGTCTTGAAATACCATCGGTACAGCTAAGATTTTGCGTTCTTCAACTTCTTCTTGGAAGAAACCACCATCAATCATGGTCGCAGTTGCATTCGGGTTATAGATTGCAATCAAGTTGAGTGCTTGAACCACATCTGGACAGTTATGGCAGCTCAATGAGACAAACACATCAAAGTTTGCTTTTAAGTTTAAGCTTTTGATCTGGTTCAATACTTCATCAGAGACTTTTGGTGCATAACCCGATACTTGTAATAAAGCCAAGATCAAAGAGGTAAACTCATGTCCCATCGGTAAGCCAGCAAAGAACACACGTGGTTGTTCACCTGCTTTAGCCACACCAAAACTCGGACGGCGAGCATTTGAACCGTCAAAACGCGCCGTAACTTGGTCAGAAAGTTCCGCAATTTCAGTCACGAGTTCTTTGATTTTTGCAGCTTTGTCTGATTCATCTAGAGCTGCAACTAACTCAATTGGACTTTCTAAACGTTCTAAGTAAGCTTTTAATTGCGTTTTAATATTTTGATCTAACATGTATTTCTCCAAATTCTAAGCAGTTCAAATCAGCTAAATTCATTCAATGAAGCTATAGTACGCAAAATATATAAATAGGTAAAACAGTATGTTTTTATAAATTTAATCGGATAAACCGAATTAAGATTTAAGAAACATCAAGCTTTTGATTAATGCGCATACGGCGATTTTTCAATTGTTTAGCGAGTACATATAAAATGGTGCTTAATGCAACAACCAACACAATCAAGCCCCATAAAATTACATTCACAATCTGAGAAATACGTTCGGCTTTTTGTGCACGCAGATCTAAGGGCTGCGTAATTGAAGTGATACTCTTACCATATAGTTGCTGCTGCATAACCCATAACTGTTCAGGCTTAAAATCATATTGTTTAAACTGAATCGGATTATTCTTCTCAGCGACAATCAATTGATTCACATAGACATTGGCAGTTTTACGATCGACAGGTTGATGCAACAAAGCCACTTGTGCCAACACATAGGCTTTTTCAGTCGATGAAATGTTGGCCTGCTGTAAATCTTGAGCAATTTGACTTTCAACAATATTATTTTGATAGCTCATCCATTGTTGATACGCCTGTTTGGTTTCATCTTTCCAATCGTATTGAATGTAGCTCAGACCAGACCAAAGTAAAATAAAGGCAATAATCCAAGCCAAAACTCGTTGTGTCCATGCTTGGACACGTTGCTGAAAAAACTTAAATTTCTTCATCCAACTGAGCAGTAAAAATGCCCCAATAAACGAAACCAAAATTTTTAGAAACAACCAACCAAACCATGATAATAAATTAAAAAAATAATCGACTGGTTGTTTAAATGGCACCAATTCTTGAACATGATAAGGCAAATCTAATGCCTGAACATGCGTGGAAAGATCAAAGAACCGATAGATAAATTCTTTTTGCAAAAATAACGATGCAACTGTAATAACGACCAATGTACAGGCTAAAACGAACCAGATCATTAAATGACGTTGACGTTTTTTTAATACATCTAAACGTTGGTCAATCGGTTGTACACTAAAATCGTTTATGGGTGACAATGATTTTTCCTTCAAAAATTAACAATATCAAGATTTGGGTGGTTGGCTATGCTCAAGCACTAAATGATTTAAATTCTCTTGCAAAGCACGTAAACGTGTTGTCGCTTCCGCACGCTTTTGCATCCCTTCTTTCTGAATCTGAATTACATCATTTACAGTTTTAATGAGGGTGTTTTGTACATGTTCAAGTGTTTCCACATCAATCACTGAACGTTGATTCGCTTTCGCAGTATCGACTGAATTTTGATGCAATAATTCAGCATTACGACGTAATAATTCATTCGTCGTGTCATCAATAGCCTTGGCAAGCTGGACACTATTCTTTTGCTCTTGTAATGAAATCGCTAGACTAATCTGATTTTTCCATGCAGGTAGCGTAATGTTCTTAATGGCATAGAACTTATCTACCAACATTAAATTATTCGACTGGATGATCCGAATCATCGGCAAAGTCTGCATTGCAGATTGTTGTAAAACCTGTAAATCACTGACTCTTTTCTCAAGATTATTCGCCAAATGATTAAGATCATAAATCTGTTGCGTCGTTTGTTGATCCTGCTCTTGTGATGTGAGCATTGAGATCTGTTGCTGAATATCCTGCTGTTTTAATTGCCCTGCAGCAATATAAACTCCAAGCTGTTTATACTCATCCTGTACCGCATCGAACATTTTATCTAACGTTCCAACCCGAGCTTTCAACCCCGATTGAGAACTTTCAATTTCTTTAACCAATACATCAATCTGCTCTTTGGTGGTATTAAAATGCTGATCAAAATTTTGTTTAGCACTTTTAAATTTACTCAGTAAACCGCCAAAAAACCCAGAGCTTTTTGATTTATTCAAAATACTTGAAGTATTCAATTGCTGTGCGACTTGCACTACCTCATTAAGTTTTTGTCCAGTCGTATCCAAATCTTTATTCTGAACCAGATTTAACAGCTCATCGGTATAAGTTGAAGTTTTACTGGCAATATTTTTGCCATATTCAGCCACCACTGTCGTGCTGATATCTGCCAGTTCTTTATGTGCATCCATTACTTCTGCAAGATCATGTGGTTGCAATCCTAAATCTTTTAAATTCAACTGCTCAAAACGTTGCTCAGGCTTCACTTCAAGCTCATGAGATAATTTGCTAAGTTCTGAATCTGACATCTTTTTTCCCTCTTATTTCTGTAATGATTTTTTCAAATTTTTAATTAAATCTTCTCGACTTTTATCAAGCTGATCAAGTGTATTTGTTGAAGTCGATGCTGTACTTTGTTTAACGTGATATTGCCATGCAGGAATCAAAATCTGTTGTGCTTCTTTAAATCGATCTAGCAAGCCAAAAGATAACTCTTGTGATAACTGCATTTGTTTCATCGCAATATCATTACTCGTTTGTAAGGTTTGTAAGGTATTTATTTTTTTCGAGAGCCGTTCAACAAAATGGTCAAGCTTTTGCTGTTGAGTAAATTGAGGATATTCTATTAAAAACTCATCAGCGGCACGGATATAAGCGGCCATATGTTCTCTTAAACCTAAAGCTTGCTGGAGTCTTGATTGAGATTTTTGGATTTCGATCTGTAATCGCTGGCTTAAATGATTTGCTTCATTGATTAAACGCTCAAGATCTTTGACAAACTTTACTTGACCAGCATCGTATTCAACATCTATACCTAACCATTTTTGCAACGCGTTAAAACGACGGCCACCTAAATGTTTTTTAGAAATTGAAAGTTGCTGAATAATCTGGGTAATCACTTCACTCAATTGCTGATTCAATCTAGGGTCAACACCATTCAGTAATACACTTTGAGCTTGAACTAAATGATCTGCATAATGATTCAAACGATGTGGATCATTTAGTAGAGGAAGTAAATCATTACGTTTAATCGCTAAAATATGTTCTTGATTTGATTCAATTTGCGATAAGGGTATGAAGTCGAACGATTGCGTCATATTAGCCGAGTATAGTAAGAACAAATAAATTTGAACATAATTAGTTTTAGCATGTTCTGACTCTTTCGCATACTTAAATGTTGTTATGTTTTTTAAATTTAACATTTGGGAATTAATAAAAAACCTCTTAATTACAATGAATAAAGAGGTTTTCAGAATTGTAAACTATGCTTTATTCATCATTAAGGGCGCATTCAAAACTATTTGGGTTTTGCTTACAACGCACTTTTTTCAGAAAGTTCATCATTTTTGGATCATAAATACCCGCTTTGGTTAAAGAAATACGAGCTTCGCGCATCATTTTCATATAATTAAGCTGTTCTTCAGGGGGGATATTCATCCAATATTTTTCAGGAATTTCTTTTTCATATTTTGCGATTATATTAAAAGTACGACCAAGTTGACCCGCTACCCATTCACGAGACTTTTGCCCAAATCCTTCAGGAAACTTATCCTTTCGAATAATAAAATTTGCTGAAATTTGTGTTAATGGAAATTTTACGATTCCACCTTTATCCCCCAAACCTTTGTAGAGTTCAAAGGGTTTATAAGCAACGATCGGTGCTGGGACAATATCAATCTGATGATTATTAAATTTTGCACCAGCATTGGTGACGTCGACAGAAACCGCTTGAGCACCAACTTGAGCAACAAGTTTAGGTTGAGCTTCATCATATGCAAATACTCCAACCTTCTTTCCAGCAGCTTTGGCTAAAGTATTAATACTACGATCAGCTACAAAGAGGTAAGCAGGACCAATCGTTCCTAAACCAGCAATTTCATAAGGACCATTAAGCATACTTTTTGCTGCTTGTGGTTTAGATAACAATTGATAGGCAAGTATTGCTGTTTTTAAGTCTGTCAATGCACCAATTGCATCCAATGATCCTACATATTTATTGAATTGGCGACCACGCAAACCACTAATAATCGCACCATCACATTGTCCAACTTTCAAATCTTCTGCTGCGACTCGCTCATCAACATAAGCGCGTAAATCAATATCTGCACCCCACTTTTTAGCTTCAAGTGCATAATCCTTTGCTAATGCAAATGCATCCCCCGATTTGCCGACTGGATCAAAAACACAAACGGTCTGTTTAGCTTGAGTTGATATAGCACATCCAAATAATGCTAACCCAATTAAACTTTTTTTAATTGTCATTTATTCTTGCTCGATAAGATTGATTTCTTTATCACACCCGATCAATGATCATTATCCTATGACAAGGTTTATTTTTTTTAGGAATTTCCAGTCAATTACTCTCTAAACAAGATCATTTTAAACAATTCTAATTTGCCAAATAATTACTGAGCTATTCGCGGTGGAAGCGCATATGTTCCAATCACATGCGCAACTGGTTCTTCATCATCCAAAGAATAAAGCCACACTTCACCTGTAACTAATGTTTTACCAACTTTGATTAATTTACACTCAGCTTTAATATCTTGATTTCCATTAGGTTTACGAAAAAAATTAATGGTCATGTTGGTTGTAACAGCCATAGCAATTAGACCTAAATGCCCCATAATCGCAACATAAAGCGCGAAATCAGCCACCAACATCAAGGTTGGACCTGATACAGTTTGACCTGGACGTAAATCGTTCTGATCTATTTTATAAAGTAACTGTGCCCCTTTAGGACTAATCTCTTCGATACTAGTTTTTTCGAGTGCTTGAGGAAATTCCTGTGCCAAAAAATGAGTAACTTCATGCTTACTAAGCGCCATAACAATACATCCCAAATGACTTAGATTATTTTTAAATTATGACTAAAACTATAAACAAACATTTAATCAGCTTGATCTGAAAGTTCATTTAAGACTTGCCAATAACTAGGAGGCTCAGGAACATGTCCACGCTCTAATAACATCTGGTGCATTTTAGGTAACTTAAAATATGGAACTGTTGCCATTAAGTGATGTTCTTTATGGAAATTCACATGGATGGGCGCAACTAAAGCACGAGCAATATAACCTGCTTTTGTAGACCGTGTATTCGTTAATGCACTATTACTGGTTGGCATACCTGCATGTTCTGCCATCGAACGAACACGTAAAAATAATGGAAATGGTGTTAAATATGCCAATATCCAAAGTGCATATAATTTAGGATGACCGGCTGCCCATAATATTGAAAATAAAGCAGCATTTGTAGCTATTGCACCACCACTATTTTTTAGAAATGCTTTTGGATAGTCGACCCAATGGCGTCCCTCTTGAGAAATCCAACGACGGTCATTTGATACCGTCCACTCCATTTTCTCAACATCCATAAGTACTCGTCCAAGCGCGAATTTTAAGCCGGTTATTCCAGAAACATCACGGAAAAACTTACGCATTAACGATTTCTTCGAAGTTGGGAAACCCTCTACTAAAGACAGATCAGGATCCTCTACAGTAGAAGTTTTACTGTGATGGCGTAAATGATGGGCACGATATTTCTTTAAATCATTCCAGATTGGACGAGCACAAAGCCAATCAGTAGCAATATCATTCAGCCATTTGGTTTTAAATAAGCTTTGGTGTGAAGCATCATGCATAATAATTGCAAGCGCAAGTTGACGACCCGCTAATATTACCAATGCAGCAATACACATCAGTAATTTGCCCCAGACAGGTAAATACTCCCATGTACTGGCAACCGCAGCAAAAGTTCCACCAATGACTGCCCAAGTTGATAAAACAGCCCAACTACCGTGTAAATCTGACTTTGTTGTCAATTCTGTGATTTCTTCTCTTGTGAACAAATCACTTACTGATGTACGTGTATTCATATCCCTACCCTACAATTTTTCTATTTCTATAGATACATAAATATAATTTTTATTTTAGATTAAGTAATATTTCTGTCAATACATTAAAATTAATTTTTAAGTAATATTTATGCTAAACTGATTTCATAGAATCGTTGCCATAATTCCAGTCCAGTCTGATCCAATTGCTGAACACTTAATGCAAATTGATCACGTAAATGAACATCAACAAAATCCTCAGGTAATAATGGATCATTCATCAGCAAAGAAATGGTCTGCCGACCAAGCAATAACGATTCTTTAGCAGCAATATCTAAGCTTAATTGCTCAACTGTCTCCAACCACTTTTGAATCATTTGACTATATTTTTTATAGTTTTGATTAAGTGTTTGAGTGGGCCAAAGCTTCGGAATTTTATTTAATGTTGTGGTGTCGAAATGATTAATTTGACAAATTTTGGCGCTTTTTTCTAAGCCTGAAGCTTGTAATGCCAAAAATACCTCTTTAAAAGAAATGGCTAAATTATCAGGGCGAATATAAATACCTTGTTCTAACTCTTTAAAACCGAAGTGCTTTAATGCGCGTTCTCGGCGGTGTAAAGCTGTACGATCAACCCGCCCTAATTCACCCGTAAAGACAGCTAAGTATTGATGATCCCATTGTTTTGTTTGTTTAATTCCGTTTTTACGGTTCAACATTACATCGGCCCATTCATGTGATTTAGCCGTAAATTGATATATACCCCGCTCAATTGCTTCAATCACCCCATCACTAGATAATCGGGTTACTGCGACACGAATACTATTTTCGCTAATCTCAAAAAGCTTCGCTGCGATAATAATTTGTTTAATCGAGATCTCACGACCTTGTAGCCCTAAAAGTAAATCAATGATTAAATCTCGGGCATTCATTTTAGCTATTGTCATCTTACAATCGAACCAGTTCTAAACATGAAAAAAGAAATAAAGAATAAGAATTTTAACTTAGAATCTCTCCCTTTTAGTAATTTTTCTAAAAGGGAGATTTTATTTTTATAGAAAAACAAATAATAAAATAATACCCAGTACAATTCGATACCAAGCAAATACGCGTAAAGTGTGGCGTTCAACAAATTTAACTAATGCGCTCACCACCAATAATGCCGAAATAAAAGCAGCAACAAAACCGACCCCAATATTCAACATATTATCTTGTGTCAATACATCCGCATTACGAATAAGATCAAAAGTTGCAGCCCCCAACATCGTTGGCATCGCAAGAAAGAAAGAAAATTCTGTTGCCGCTTTACGAGACAAGCCTGAGAACATTCCTCCCACAATGGTAGCACCAGAACGAGAAGTCCCTGGAATCATTGCAACGCATTGTGCACAACCGACTAAAAAAGCTTGCTTGTAAGTAATTTTTGTCGCTTCAGTTGTTTTATGATCAAAATTCTTGGATTCAACCCAGAAAATAATCAGACCACCAACAATCAGTGCGATTGCGACCACAAGAGGACTAAATAGGACGCTTTTAATAAAATCGACTGCAAAAATACCAATCACGACAGCAGGAAAAAAAGCAATTAAAACGCTAAAAGCAAAATGACGTGCTTCTGAATCCCCACTAAAAAAACCTTTAACCAAATCAAAAATCTTTTGTCGGTATAACCAACAAACAGCCAAAATTGCACCAAGCTGAATGACAACTTCAAATACACGCCCATCGTCAGAATGGAAGTCGATCATGTGACCAAATAAAATTAAATGACCCGTACTCGAAATTGGTAAAAATTCGGTCAAACCCTCAATAAACCCTAAAAATAAAGCCTTTAAAATTTCAATATGTTGCATAACTTACTCAAAAAATGCGTAATTCAAGATTAAAATAAAGGGCAAGCTTACCTTGAAATTAAATCATTTTATGTGATTGTCACGTAACGTTTTAAGCTTGATCTTTCTAGCTCTAGTACTGATTTCTTATTAAATAATCATCAAACTATTTTTCTTTTGCATTTGTTCAACAACTTCACGTGTATCGAATCCTAAACGCCAATAAAGCAACTCTAAAACATCTAATTCATCTTGCGTGATGATACGATCGCTCCATAAACATCGCTCTGCAATTGCTAAAATATTGAGCCGATCACGTAATAACAAGCCTGAAACATCATTTAAAATTTCTGCCAAATCAAGTGGTTCATCAGAAATATCTGCATAAATCTGCATTTCTTCGGGTGCTAAAATCTGTTGAAGAATTCGCTCACGCACCTCAAGCTGATTTGGACTATTAATTTGCTGTACATGTAATAAAGCATCAATTAAATGCACAATTTGTGCTTTCACATCTTCAAATGATGTTGGTAAATGTGCAGGCATAAGATTGAGTTCACGCTTCACCCGCTCCAATAATAAAGCATCAAGCAAACCCACCTCACCATCTTCTTGAATAATACAAGCCAATTTAGTCAAAAATTGACGAGCAATACTTGTCGGCATATGCCCAATATTCTTACAGGCATCATGGAAGATTTGAACATGAATACGTCCATCCAAATTCAATAAAGAATCTACGATTGCATGACTTACAGCAGCTTCTTGAGGGATAAACTCACGATATTGACGAATCATCAAAATCGCAACCATCACTTCCCTTGAACCGGTCGCCGTTTGCATCGCTCTTTGTATCAATTCTGGGCGCTTTTTATTCTTCCGCATTTCAGAGTTTAAAGGCTTAATTGCATCATTTAAGGCAAAACTGATCGGTGATAAACGCAATAAAGGTAAAGGCTGTGGCGAGCTCCAAGGTAACGTCATATCTGTCATTTCCTCTTCCAAAGAACGAAATAGACTGAATAAAGGACGATTGCGTAGCTTTTTTAAATTTTCTAATTGTAAATCCTGTAACAAAGTAGGATTTAGTTCATAAATTCGATCTTTGATACTTGGATGAATATTCATCCAACTTTGTGGACTAAGAGAATTTGCGAAACACATATGTGAAATCGATTCTGAATACGCACTATGAATTTGGGAACCTGAATGGTGGACATAGATCCGTAACAAGGTTTGAATATTGGCATTATTATTCATCAAACGCATAGTTTTCAGGTCATTACGAAAGGTTCGCCCACTTAAGGTCAAATATTTAATTAAACGCGTAATTAAGATGCCTAAACTCCCAATTAGCCAAATCACTCCACCAATCGCAACAAAAATAGTTTCGAATTTGTTTCGATAAGACGTTGCATAAGGATTGTAGCCTGCTTGAGCTAATTTACTTCCCCATTGACTAAAGGTGGTTAAACCACTGTATAAGATTTTTAATTTAGTATTTTCAACTGCTTCACCTGATAAAATCTGGTTGAATTCATAACTTAATAAGCCATATAGCTCTAGTTCATCTAAATTTTGTAGAGCACCCCAAGTTAAAATAATTACGATATCTTGAGATCTGAAGCCTGCGGTTAAGGCATTCACACCAACTTCATCTGGGAGCACATAAACAGCGGGGGTATCGATCGCAAAACTTTGAGCAACTTGCTCTACGACTTTTAATGCTGTGCTTTCTTCGGGCGTACTTTCGTCAAAAACAAGGCGTCTTGCTTTAAGTTGTTTTGCAAGTGAATGGCCGCCTTCACGTAAGACATAAAGCTCAGCACCAACCGACCAAACCATAACGAAGAATAAAAGAAAGATGAAATATGGACTAAGAACATGCCACCAAATGGCTTGAGTGTAGTCAAAGAAATGAACGACTAACCCCAAAATCAAATTGAGAATAAAAACTGTCGACAACATAGCGAGCAAGCAAAAACTTACCGACCATGCAATATTTTTATTTTCAATTAAATAATGGCTCATTTCTTTCAATGTAAGTTTTCCTGATTACATTGTTGATCTTAGAGGCTTTGAAACCTTAATTATCATAAAATAAAAAAGCGGGAATTTCCCGCTTTTCTATAGATTTAAATGATTACTCTTCTTTAATACCTGTTAAATCAACAGAAGAAGCATCGATATTTACATCAATATAACCATCTGCTTTCTTTTTTGCTGAATCATTACGTTTCTGCTCGAGATTTATTAGATAGTCATTATCAATCCCACCAGCCACATAGATCCCGTCAAATACAGAACAATCAAATTCTCTTAAATCAGGTACTTTGCTGGTACGCACTGCGTTCTTTAAATCTTCCAAATCTTGGAAAACTAAACGATCTGCACCAATAATCTCACGAATTTCTTCAACTGTACGATCTGAAGCAATTAATTCAGATTTTGCTGGCATATCGATACCATACACGTTTGGATATTTCACCATAGGTGCAGCCGAAGCAAAGAATACTTTCTTCGCGCCAGAATCACGTGCCATTTGAATAATTTCATTACAGGTTGTACCACGTACAATCGAGTCATCCACTAACAGTACATTTTTATCTTTAAATTCAAGCTCAACTGGGTTTAGCTTTTGACGAACTGATTTTTTGCGCTGCTGTTGACCTGGCATAATGAAGGTACGTCCGATGTAACGGTTTTTCATAAAACCTTCACGGAATTTCACACCTAAAATATTAGCCAATTCTAATGCTGAAGTACGACTGGTATCTGGAATTGGAATGACCACATCAATATCGTGCTCCTCACCCCATTCGTTTAAAATTTTATACGCCAGTTTTTCACCCATTTTCAAACGAGCTTTATAAACTGAGATGCCATCAATTGTTGCATCTGGACGAGCAAAGTACACATATTCAAAAATACATGGACGATATTCAGGATTTACTGCACATTGTTTGGTAAACAATTCACCATTTGAATTAATGAAAATTGCCTCACCTGGTGCAATATCACGCTCAACTTTAAAACCTAGCGCTGTAATCGCAACGGATTCAGAGGCAATGATATATTCAGTGCCTTGTTCAGTTTCACGAGAACCGTAAACTAAAGGACGAATCCCATTTGGATCGCGGAAACCAACAAGCCCATGACCTGTGATCATCGCAACAACCCCATAAGCACCTTTACAACGCTCATGAACACGAGATACGGTGTGGAAGATATTTTCTGGCGTTGGATTGAGTGTACCGATCTTCTGTAACTCATGTGCAAACACGTTGAGTAAAACTTCAGAATCAGAATCAGTATTCATGTGACGTAAATCTGTTTTAAACAGATCATCATGAATTTCTGCGGCGTTGGTCAAGTTACCATTGTGTGCAAGGGTAATACCATATGGAGAGTTTACATAAAACGGCTGTGCTTCAGCACTACTTGATGAACCTGCTGTTGGATAACGAACATGTCCTATCCCATAGTTACCAAGCAAAGCACGCATGTGACGGGTATGGAATACATCACGCACCATACCATTATCTTTGCGGAGGAATAAACGCCCTTGATGGCAAGTTACAATCCCTGCTGCATCTTGTCCTCGATGTTGTAACATCGTCAAGGCATCAAATAACATTTGGTTTACTGGCGATTTACCGGCAATCCCAACAACTCCACACATAGCAACCTCGCGACAAGCTAGGAACGGGGTTTAACCCCAATTAATAAAAAGGATTTTTCGTGGAATGATCAGAACGTTGATCTACTGAAGCGCGTTCTGACTCCTCCATTTCAGTCGAAGGGCGATGTAATAACGCACCTTCAGATGTCATTTGATGTATCGCTTCATTTGCAGCATCTTTTGATATTTCGGTCGCTAATGGTGCGTATGGCAATAAGATCTGTACAAATTTTGATTGCTTCCAATGTGGTGAACTATTCACCCAAGGACCGACACCCTGCATCGCAATCAAGACAATTAATAAACCTTTTAGTGAACCAAATGCACCGCCTGCTAGACGATTTAATGGGCCCAATTTTAAACTTTTCAAGAGCCCATTCAGGAATGCGGTAATAACCCACGTGCAAATCACGATGGCTAATACAATAAAAGCAAAAGCAGCAATTTTTTGCACAACTGGGTCTTGGCTTAGACTGCTCATAGCCGGTGCCCAAATGACCGCGTATTTAGCCCCAATGACCAATGCGAATATCCACCCGATCAAGTTCGCAAAGGCTTTAATAAATCCTTGACGCAAACCGTTCAGCCCTCCAATGAGCAAGATGATCAGGATGATGATATCAAGTGTGTTCATGTCACACAGTCATCGCGTTAACACAATCTTTTACTAGTGTTGGACCTGTGTAAATAAGGCCACTGTATACTTGAACGAGACTCGCGCCCGCCTCTTGTTTTGCTACGGCCTGCTCACCTGAAACAATTCCCCCAACACCAATTAAAGGAATTTTTCCATCTAAAACATCGGCGAACTGACGTAAACATTCGGTGCTTTTTTCAAAAACGGGTGCGCCCGACAAACCACCGGCCTCATTACCATTTGGCAGATTTTCAACACCGTCTCGCCCTAATGTTGTATTGGTAACAATCAAGCCATCAATCTTAAATTTCAATAATTGTTTAGCGATGAATGTAATATCTTCAGGCGTTAAATCTGGCGCTACTTTGAGTACTAAAGGAACATAATGATTATTTTCTTTAGCAAGTTCTAGTTGACGTTGTTTCAAAGTTTGTAATAGCTCTGTAAGTGCATCGCCACTTTGTAAACTACGTAAATTCTTTGTATTCGGTGAGGAAATATTAACTGTAATATATGATGCGTAATTATAAACTTTTTCTAAACAAATCAAATAATCAGAAACCGCATCTTCAACGGCAGTCTCTGCATTTTTACCAATGTTAATTCCTAAAATGCCTTTAAACTTAGCAGCTTTAACATTTTCAATCAGTTGATCAACACCGTCATTATTGAATCCCATGCGATTGATGATTGCTTTCGCTTCTGGAATACGAAATAAACGTGGTTGAGGATTACCTGCTTGTGGACGTGGTGTAATGGTACCAATTTCAATAAAACCGAAACCTAAAGCGGCTAGAGCATCAATGTGCGCACCATTTTTATCTAAACCAGCAGCAAGACCAACAGGGTTTGGAAACTCGATACCCATACAGCTCAATGGTTTATGTGCAGTTTTCTGATGCATCAATCCAAATTTATGCGCTGTATCGAGCATAGAAAGTGTGAGTTCATGTGCACGCTCTGGTGCCAAAGTAAACAACAAAGGGCGAGCCAATGAATATAACATACCAATCACAGTCTACTGATTTTTCAAGTAGCCGTATTATAGGCATAGGCTCAACAAAACACCATGCTTGACATAGGCTTATTTTGTAGAGTCTTTGCTTTAGTGCTTCTTGATTAAACAATTTTCTGGTTTTATTCAGATTTTTAATCTTAGTCAGTTCATTTGCAATTGATTCAAATTCACATTTCGCAGTTCAATAAAAAAAGGAACTAAGCTCGTTTAAAGCTTAGTTCCTTTCACTAAATTGTAGAAATGTTACTTATTTCCAAGAATAAGACACACCAGCACCTACAGCAGTTGTATTGCCATTATTAAAGCCTGTTGAGAATGCTCCCTTGATTGCAACACCATTATCGAAGTAATGACTTGCTCCCACAGCGATAGCAGACTGACTATCATAATACCCCATACCCATACCGACAGTAGAAGCCCCTTGTTCAGCTGGCATTGGAATATTTGTCATCGCAGTAATACCAGCAATACCTTGCGCGGCAATTTCTCGGTTTTTACGAACATCTTGATTCGTTTGATCCACACGGCTAGATACATCTCTAAAGTTATTTTCTAGATCCATAACTTTGGTATCAGTATAAGCTTTCGAATCAGAAAGCACTTTTGCATCAGCAGTTTTATATTCTTGACGCATTACCACTTCACGACTATCTGTATATCCTTTTGCACTTGTTAATGTTGCCTGATCACCTGCATCTGCATAAGTTTTAGCATCAGTTAAAGTTTTGGTATTGGCATCTTTCATCTGCTTAACATTTACAGCATCAGTATCTTGTACACCAGCTGCAACATGAATAATCTGACGTTCTTTACCAGCAGCACCAACTGAAACAGTATTATCTCTATCAGACGCTGAATCATTACCCAAAACAACAGCATTTTTGGCAGCAGTATTTACGTTATTGCCAACAACAAAACTGTTATCACCAGTGATCGTATTATCATTACCAACAGCATAACTTCCATTTGCTTGAATGACGTTTGGATCACCAAAGGCACCTGAACGCTCACCTTCAACTTTATTGCCTTTACCGACTACAGTATTTGATTTTCCTTTTGCTGAAGCTCCAGAACCCACAACCGTATTATTTTCACCATCGGCAACAGCACCATCTCCAAGAGCAGTAGCTCCAGAGCCTGTGGCTTTAGCACCAGAACTCGTTACATTTGGATTAGCATCAAGGTAAGGATTGTTACCACCACCACCTTGAGATGCAAGCCACTCTTGTTCTGTACCTGTATAGCCATTGTCAACGGCTATTTCAAATGCACTCTTACCATTTGCTCCCGTATCTCCTTTAGGTCCTTGAGCACCTGTGGCTCCTGTTGCACCAGTCGCACCGATATCACCTTTGTCGCCCTTAGCTCCAGTCGCCCCCGTAGCACCGACATCACCTTTGTCGCCCTTAGCTCCTGTTGCACCCGTAGCACCTACGTCACCTTTATCGCCCTTGTCACCTTGAGCGCCTGTAGCTCCTGTTGCACCCGTAGCACCAGTCGCGCCGATATCACCTTTGTCGCCTTTAGCTCCAGTCGCGCCCGTAGCACCTACGTCACCTTTATCGCCCTTGTCACCTTGAGCACCTGTAGCACCAGTCGCGCCGATATCACCTTTATCGCCCTTAGCTCCAGTTGCACCCGTAGCACCTACGTCACCTTTATCGCCCTTGTCACCTTGAGCACCTGTAGCACCCGTAGCACCTACATCACCTTTATCGCCTTTAGCTCCAGTTGCACCCGTAGCACCGACATCACCTTTATCACCTTTATCACCTTTATCGCCCTTGTCACCTTGAGCACCTGTAGCTCCTGTGGCTCCAGTAGCACCAGTCGCGCCGATGTCACCTTTGTCGCCCTTAGCTCCAGTTGCGCCCGTAGCACCTACGTCACCTTTATCGCCCTTAGCTCCAGTTGCACCCGTAGCACCTACGTCACCTTTATCGCCCTTGTCACCTTGAGCACCTGTAGCACCAGTCGCGCCGATATCACCTTTATCGCCCTTAGCTCCAGTTGCACCCGTAGCACCTACGTCACCTTTATCGCCCTTGTCACCTTGAGCACCTGTAGCACCCGTAGCACCTACATCACCTTTATCGCCTTTAGCTCCAGTTGCACCCGTAGCACCGACATCACCTTTATCACCTTTATCGCCCTTGTCACCTTGAGCACCTGTAGCTCCTGTGGCTCCAGTAGCACCAGTCGCGCCGATGTCACCTTTGTCGCCCTTAGCTCCAGTTGCGCCCGTAGCACCTACGTCACCTTTATCGCCCTTGTCACCCTGAGCTCCTGTAGCTCCTGTTGCACCAGTCGCGCCGATATCACCTTTGTCGCCCTTAGCTCCAGTTGCACCCGTAGCACCTACATCACCTTTGTCGCCTTTTGCTCCAGTTGCGCCCGTAGCACCTACGTCACCTTTATCGCCCTTGTCACCTTGAGCTCCTGTAGCACCAGTCGCGCCGATATCACCTTTGTCGCCTTTAGCTCCAGTCGCGCCCGTAGCACCTACATCACCTTTATCGCCCTTAGCTCCAGTTGCACCCGTAGCACCTACGTCACCTTTATCGCCCTTGTCACCTTGAGCTCCTGTAGCTCCAGTTGCACCAGTTGCGCCGATATCACCTTTGTCGCCCTTAGCTCCAGTTGCGCCCGTAGCACCTACGTCACCTTTATCGCCTTTATCACCCTGAGCACCTGTAGCGCCCGTAGCACCTACATCACCTTTATCGCCCTTGTCACCTTGAGCGCCTGTAGCACCGATATCACCTTTGTCGCCCTTAGCTCCAGTTGCACCCGTAGCACCTACGTCACCTTTATCGCCCTTAGCTCCAGTCGCGCCCGTAGCACCTACATCACCTTTATCGCCTTTATCACCCTGAGCGCCTGTAGCTCCCACATCACCTTTATCGCCTTTAGCTCCAGTTGCACCCGTAGCACCGACATCACCTTTATCGCCCTTGTCACCTTGAGCGCCTGTGGCACCAGTTGCGCCTACGTCACCTTTATCGCCTTTAGCTCCAGTTGCACCCGTAGCACCGACATCACCTTTATCGCCCTTGTCACCTTGAGCACCTGTAGCTCCTGTAGCACCGACATCACCTTTATCGCCCTTATCACCTTGAGCTCCTGTAGCTCCTGTTGCACCCGTAGCACCTACGTCACCTTTATCGCCCTTATCACCTTGAGCACCTGTAGCTCCTGTTGCACCCGTAGCACCTATGTCACCTTTATCGCCCTTGTCACCCTTATCACCTTGAGCTCCTGTGGCTCCAGTTGCGCCCGTAGCACCTACGTCACCTTTATCGCCCTTGTCGCCCTTATCACCTTGAGCACCTGTAGCTCCTGTTGCACCCGTAGCACCTACGTCACCTTTATCGCCCTTATCACCTTGAGCACCTGTAGCTCCTGTTGCACCCGTAGCACCTATGTCACCTTTATCGCCCTTGTCGCCCTTATCACCTTGAGCACCTGTAGCTCCTGTTGCACCCGTAGCACCTATGTCACCTTTATCGCCCTTGTCGCCCTTATCACCTTGAGCACCTGTAGCTCCTGTTGCACCCGTAGCACCTACGTCACCTTTATCGCCCTTGTCGCCCTTATCACCTTGAGCTCCTGTGGCTCCAGTTGCGCCCGTAGCACCTACGTCACCTTTATCGCCCTTGTCGCCCTTATCACCTTGAGCACCTGTAGCTCCTGTTGCACCCGTAGCACCTACGTCACCTTTATCGCCCTTGTCGCCCTTATCACCTTGAGCTCCTGTTGCACCCGTAGCACCTACATCACCTTTATCGCCCTTGTCGCCCTTATCACCTTGAGCTCCTGTGGCTCCTGTTGCGCCCGTAGCACCTACGTCACCTTTATCGCCCTTGTCGCCCTTATCACCTTGAGCTCCTGTTGCACCCGTAGCACCTACGTCACCTTTATCGCCCTTGTCGCCCTTATCACCCTGAGCGCCTGTTGCACCAGTCGCGCCGATATCACCTTTGTCGCCCTTAGCTCCTGTTGCGCCAGTCGCGCCGATATCACCTTTGTCGCCCTTAGCTCCTGTTGCGCCAGTAGCACCTACGTCACCTTTATCGCCTTTATCGCCTTTATCACCCTGAGCACCTGTAGCTCCTGTTGCACCAGTTGCGCCTGTAGCACCTACATCACCTTTATCGCCCTTGTCGCCTTTGTCACCTTTTAAAGAGGCTAGCCACTGCGTTTGTGTACCAACATATCCACCTACAACTGCAAGTTCATAAGCACTTTTACCATCAGCACCACCGCCTGTTGGTAAACCATCAATTTGGCTTTGTAAACTCGTTAATTTAGTATTTACAGCAGTAAAAGCACTTCCTATATTTGTATAATTTGACCCTTGTATGACATAAGTTGGGCCAGTAAATACACCTCCGCTAAAACCTGCACCACCACCAAAAACATTGGCCAACGAATTTAGTTGGCCAAAATTAACTGCATCATTTGTAGATATACCGTTTGATAGGTTAGTGATCTTATTATTATTGAAGGAAATTGAACCATTTCCAGGATCATTCCCTAATGCCCCCTTAGAGGTAATTCCGCCTGCTCCAACTTTTAAAGTATCCGTGCTAATTGTTACATTTAAATCATCATTCAACAGTTTATTATCGGAAACCAATGTACCTGAAGGTTGATTTAAACAATAAAGCGTTCCCCAATATTGTTGTGAAATAATCGTATTATTCAATGCAGCAGTCGCAATACTCGGATTATTGTTAGAGCCTTGTGCGCCACATGTAATCACTTGCTCAGCAAATACTTGTTGTGAAACCAAACTCATTAAAGATAGACCTGTAGCCACTACCAATGGTTTCAACTTAAATAACTGAATGTTACTGGCTATTTTTGATGGTTGTTGCACGCTTCCAGTGACCTGACTCCCCTTACCTGAATTTTTGGTATTTTCTGATACAACGACACAGCACCCTAGAGATTTATTCCAAATTTTTTTAAAGATAAGATTCATACTATTCCCTTCTTTTTGTGAATATAAACACATAAATTAGAGAGTATTTTTAGTAATAAAGAATCATTGAAATTTGGTAGAAAAATAAAAAAATATCGATAAAAAAAACTGTTTGGAATAACAAATTTCAATGATGCAAATCATCTTCAACTCACATTTAATAACGTGAAAACAAAACAAGAAAAAATTAAATATTTTTTATGATTAAAAACAAGGATTAAACATGAGTATCTTAGAGAGACTAAGCAGACGCGAACGTCAAATTTTTTTAAATGTTGGTATACAATTATCGCGTTAAAGAAATATCCCTCAAACTACACATCAGTGAACGTACTGTCACCACGCATCAAGAAAATATTTACCAAAAATTAAAAATCCATCACCGTGCCTGCTTAATTCAGTTCTGTCCCTATTATTCAGAATTTCTAAATAATCTTACCTCTAGAGAACGCAGCATCGTTCAGTTATTAACTCAAGATCTATGTAGTTCAGATATTGCTGTACAGCTCAATCTAACTATTGAAACTATTTATAGTTATCGCAAATCGATAAATCGGAAATTCAAAACAATCCAAGAAAAATACGATGTTTTGGGAGTATGCGCCTAAGTCAAGATCAATTTTAATGACTTACACAACAATGACTAACAACACTTCTGAAAACTAAAAGGAAAAAATTATATGAGCGCAGATCCATATGTTGGTGAAATTATTCTTGTACCTTACAACTTTGTCCCTCGCGGCTGGGCTATTTGTAATGGACAATTACTTTCGATCGCACAATACCAAGCATTATTCAGTTTATTAGGTACAACCTATGGTGGTGATGGTGTAAGAACATTTGCATTACCAAATTTAGTAAATCGATTTGCGCTAGGTGTAAATAATAATGCACAGCTTGGTCAGGTGGCTGGTAATAATAGTACGACCATATTAGCGACTAACTTACCACCTCATAACCATGTGATTGCAGCTCAAACTGTTGCAGCAACAGTAACATTTACTCCACAAGCAAGTTCTGCTGGTGGTAATACATCGAGTCCAACTGATGCTATCTGGGCAAATGCGAACGATGCCACCACAGGTGGAACACTTGATACTTTCGCTCAAAACGTAGCCCAACCAGTCAATATGAAAGCAATACAAGGTAGTGCTCAAGTGACCATACCTTTGCAAACCACTTCTAATACAGGTTCTGGGCAACCAATCAATATAACCAACCCATATTTAGGCTTGTATTACATCATTAGCTTGGAAGGCATTTATCCTTCGCGACAATAATTGTATTTTTATCACAATGAATCTAGACATGTTAATTCAAACTAGATTCATTGTACTAAGATAATTATTTAGGGAATACAACGTAAGGCATAAGTTACAGAATATTTTTAAAAGTTAAAATTAAAGTAATTTTTAGGTGAATTATAGTATAAAAATCAGATATTAAAAAATATAGATTAATAATAATGATAATTAATAAGTTATCGTTTATTATTAAAAATTAAAACAAGTATTAATTTAAAATAAATAAATGAATTATTATTAAAAAAATATAGAAAATATAAAAAGCATGTTTATAATTAAAAAAGCTTCACTACTTGATAATTACTATGATCGAACAAACGATAGAAAAAGAAGCACATTTTGACAGTCCCCTATTTTCATTCGACTTACCAAAACCGGTATTGATTGTCGAAGATGACAGCATTATTCAAAATAGATTAAAAAAACTATTAATAGATCTTAATTACAATAATGAAGATTTAATCTTTTCTAATACACTGGATCAATCTATAGCCTCAGTAAAAGCAAAAAAGATTGCTTTTGCTCTAGTCGATTTGGGACTACCCGATGGTAATGGCACCAAACTAATCAGAACTTTACGCCAAAAGAATCCCACTGTTCCAATTTTAGTTATATCTGCATGGAGTACAAGAGAAGCTATTTTTAAAGCGATTCAAGCAGGTGCAACTGGCTATTTATTAAAAGAACGAGATGATTTTGAAGTCCTCATGTCTATTAAGCAAATCTTAAAAGGCGGTATACCAATCGACCCTTTTCTTGCTCAGATTATTTTAACAAACATGGTCAAAAAGCCACAAAAAATTAAAAACTCACCTGAAAATTTATCTGCAAGAGAATTGGAAATCCTAGATTACGTTACTCAGGGATTTAACAATCAAGATATCGCAAATGAATTAGGATTATCACGTTATACCGTAGAAGCTCATTTACGTAATATATATAGTAAACTTGCGGTAGATAGTCGTTCTAAAGCAATAAAAATTGCTTATTCATTAGGTTTATTCTGAAAATTGAGAAAGAAATTAGAAATACATGTCGATTATTCAAAATTCATTTAACCTATTTATTCCTATTTTCATCATAGCATTTGGTGCTATTTTACTAACCACAACTTTAAAAAAATATTTACCTCCTTCTATTTCTTGGTTATCAATTTTCCTAATAATAACAGGATCTAGTTTATTAATTCTGCATTTAGCCCCTGTTCAAAAAACATCTCATTGGTATTTCTTTTTCAGCTTAATTTATTTAGGTGTATTTTTCTCATTTGCTCAATCAGTTTTATATAAGTTCAATCAATCTTTTTCTTTCAAATTGAGTTTTATTCTGGTTAGTATTTTTCTTCCTCTATTGTTTTATTTCGCTTATCTAAATTCAAAATTAGAACTTACTTTACTTATTTCTTTCCTTTTTTCGGCGTGCATTGTTGGCTTAAAATTTCCAAAAATCTTCGCTGTAAATAGCCATAGTATGATAGACAAAGTGATCAAAATTATTTTTCTAGCATCGGGTTTAATTTTTATAGTCCCTCTCATCGATCAGAAAATTATTTTTCAAACAGTGCACACAGATCATGATTGGTTTCAAATACAATTGTGCTTTTTATTTGGGCTGCTGATTTTTTCAACATTATTAATTATCAGTAATGTCAAAGATATTTTAAATATTCATCAAACAGAATTAGAGAGAATGAGGCGTCAGGAACGACTACAATTTTCTCATGATTTACATGATATTTTGGGCAGCTCTTTAGTTCGTTCTATTGGTGTGATTAGCCAAAGTAAAGAAAATTTTGATAACCAACAATTCTTATCTATTCTGAAACTGCTTCGTGATGATCTCAGAGAAGTCATCGACAGTGGATCAAGTGTCTCAGGTGAAGTTCCAAAAACACCTATTTTATGGGGAGCACCTGTTAGACATCGATTTAGTCAAATTTTCAATGAGTTAAGTATTCAATCTGTTTGGGATTTTGCAGAAGTTTGGCATTCACAACCTAGTGCATTGGAATGTTTGACATTATTGCGGATTACAGAAGAAGCACTTACCAACGTCATCAAACATAGCTACGCCAAAAAAGTCATTGTTCGTTTGTATTTTTCTGACCTTAAGCAAATTATTTTAGAGATTGAAGATGATGGCATCGGCTTTAATGTCGATGAAGTGAATAGTGCAAATGTCAATATTGGTTTGCGTAGCATGAAAATTCGTCTTGAGAAAATTCATTCTGTCATGGATGTTCAGTCCAAGCGTGGTCAAACCATCATTAGAGTCATTCAGAGTTAATCATGATGAATTTATAAATTTAAAGGAGCTTCAAGCTCCTTTATATTTATTGCACGGTTGCAGTTAACTTAATTTGGTTGTTATTTGAAACCATATCCATTTTTTGGATGCTTAACCCCATTTGAGAGAGTTGCATTAAGAAGTTTGCAAGAACAGCATAATTTTGATGTTCAGCGACAATTTGAATTTGCTCACCATTCTGCTGTGAAGAAACTGATAAGCCTTGTTGTTGTGCCGTACGTTGAATTTTATCTGCCGCTGATAGCTCCAGATCATTTGCAGGTTTCATTGTTGCTGCATTACTTTGCATCCAAACCGTTAAATCTTTTAATTCATTTAAACGTTTTTGCTGTTGCTCGGCCAATGCATGCATTTTCCATAATGCAAAACCAATAATCACAACAATTAAAAAAACTGTTGTGAAAATTACCATCACGCGTTCACGTACAGATAAGCTCTGTAAATATTGATTTAAGGTTTCAATTTTTTGATCGAAACTATTTTGTAGAGCTGTTAATGCTTTCATTATTTTACTTTTACCACCCCAATCGCACCAATCGAATCTGCTTGAACGTTACCTAATTCAGCTTGGAAACCTTGTTGGTTTAATTGTTGAGTTAATCCTTGTAAGTCATCTGCGGATTTAGCTTTTAATGACATTGCTAAAGTCGAAGCATCATAATTGACTTGCTGAGCAATGATCTGTTTCTGCATTAAAATCGGTCCTACTCTACTCAACAACGAAAGTGCTTGAGTATCACCTAGCTGACTCATACGTAATTGACTTTCAAACTGACTTTTAATGTTCTGCTCAGTAACGCGACTATTTTCACCAAACCAGAATTTATATTGATCTATCGCCTGCGCCGATGTCTGATCAGCCACTTTTTTTAGTTTAGACCAACGTAAAGCATCATAACCCAATTGAACAAAAATGACGGCAACCAAAACTAATGCTGAAGCTTTCCAATAACCTGACCATTGAACTTCTGCATTCTTGGATTTTGGCAAAACATTAAATGGATGCTGTTTTGCCTTTGCCAAGGGTTGAAATTGGTAACTAAATTCAGTGTACTGATCTTGGCTTGAAGCAGCCATAACAGTTGCTAATTCAGCTGAATTAAGATTTGCCAGCTTATAGTTCGTTTCAGATGTTTGAAACTCAAGGAATAATCCCAAGTCATCCACTGAATTACCAGACCATTCCGATTCTCTTACCAACAAGTGATCATAAAGGTTTGCAATCACCACTTGATTTTCTTCTGGTGTTGGCAAGATTAAAAAATCAGGTAAGAACGCTGCAATTTGAATTGGCAAAAGACTAAGCGCATGTTGCCACGTCTCAACTGTGGAATGAGCCACGCCCATCACATTAAGCTGATCATTTTGAAAATGATGAACCACCTTCATTTGATCAATTGGCAAAGTCACATATTCTTCTAATAAGTATTTAAGCCCTTCCTGCCCTAGCTGCTTGTAGTGCATTTTTGTCATAGGTTGTTGCAAGATTTGTGCATTACGGCTTGGAAAATAGACTACCGTCTCTTTTCCATTATGCGCTTGTAAGTCCTGAATCAACTGCTCAAGACTATTTGCCTGTAACCAATTTTCCCCTGCCGACCAATACCATGTTCCATTGGTTTCGGGCATCCATAAATACAGCATCGGTGTTCAGTACCCTTATCCTATCGCGGATATATAAATTATAGTGTTGGTATAAAACGATTCTTTTGTGTTGATAAACCATTGGCAATCACAGCTTGATCATAAATACGTGCTTCTGCTAATGCAAACGGATTAAAATTCTCATGCGTCAATTGCTCTGCGATATTTGCAACTACATTCATATGACAGACCACAGCAATGGATTCATAGGGTAATTTAGATAACCATTCTATTGCATCCTTAGCATCATCATCAGGTTTAATTTTATCGCAAATTAAAACAGGAATGCCGTGAAAATGAGCCTTGATATGTGCCAAAGTTTCTTGGGCACGTAATAGCGGACTAACAATAAAAATTTCAGGCTGAATGACATCTTTTAAAAAATGTCCTGTTTGCTCTGCTTGTTGATGTCCACGCAATGTTAATGGGCGTTGCGTATCATTACCGTTGATTGCTGGAGATGCTTCACCGTGACGTACTAAAGTTAACTGCATAAAACGACCTTATTATTTATACCTATATACTAACAATGATTGATGACAGTTTTCTGATTAAACTTCATGATGTGGTAAAACAAATTCTACATCACTACGATGACCATTTTTCATCAATGATAAAGCGATCGTCATTGGTGGCGCATTTTCAAAAATAACTTCATATAAAGCATTGGTAATCGGCATATAAACATCCAATTCTTGTGCTTTAGCACGTACTTGGACAATGGTATTAATCCCTTCGGCTGTTTGACCTAATTCTTTAGTTGCTTGATCAAGTGTTTTACCCGAACCGAGTGCAAAACCAATTTGATAGTTACGACTTAATGGACTATTACAAGTTGCAAATAAATCACCTACACCAGAAAGCCCCAAGAAAGTTAAAGGATTTGCACCCTGTTTTACCGCGAAACGACTCATTTCCGCCAAAGCACGGGTTAAAATCATGCTTTTGGTGTTTTCACCGATGTTATAAGCAGCACCCATCCCCATAGCAACCGCATAAATATTTTTTAATGCTCCACCCAGTTCTACACCGTGTACGTCATCGCTACCAAACACACGGAATAACGCACTATGCAAAGCATGTTGTACCGCATAACGTACCAATTCCGATTCACTTGCAATCACGGTTCCTGATGGCATACCTGCCATAATTTCTTTGGCTAAATTAGGCCCTGATAAAACGCCGTAAGGAACTTCTGGTAATTCTGCGCGAATAATCTCACTCATGAAACTAAAGGTTTTTGCTTCAATTCCTTTGGTTAATGAAACTACTGCTTGGGCTGTAATAAACGGCGCAATTTGTTTTAAAACATCACGAAATGAGTGACTAGGAATTGCGACCAAAATAATATCTCGATCTCTTACCGCTAATTCTAAATCAGCAACAGCGCGTAAAGCTGGCTCTAATGGATAATCAGGTAAATAACGTTTATTAATATGTGTTTGATTAATTTCTTCTGCTACAGCCGCATCACGAATCCAAATCATGGTATCGCAACCATTGCGTACAGCTAAATTTGCCATTGCTGTACCAAAACTTCCACCACCTAATACAGTAATTCTTAATGCTGTTTTTTGATCTACTGCCACAGGCTCAACTAAATCACTAAATTTTAACTCTGTCATTTTTTTTCCTGAAACCAATTTCTTTCTTTAATCATTCATCAATAAGATTAAACTTGTTGCCATACTTTTAAAAAATCTTGACTCTCTATTTCTGCACGAGGTGCAATCGTTTTAGCGGCTGTTCCAATATAAATAATACCAGAAATCAAATCTTGCTCTTTTAAGCCGAATTGTTGCTTAAGCCAATTGGATTCTACAACTGCACCAGAACGCCACATACTCGCAAAACCTTGTGCTTGTAATGAGAGTAAGAAGTTTTGAACAGCAGCACCCGTACTTAAAATTTGTTCGAAGTGTGGAACCTTTGGGTGATCTTGGATCGTGGTTAAGACTAAAACAAGTAAAGGCGCGCGAAATGGATGATGTTTTACTCTTTCTAATTGTGCAGGGTCATTTTCGCCCATATCAGCTAAAGCATTTGCCAAATGCTCACCAAAAGCCGCTCGTTGCTCAGGTGTTACAACCACAAAACGTGTTGGTTTCAAACGATGATGATCAGGTGCGGTCAACGCAGCTTGTACTGCTTTTTCGAGTTGTTGTAAATTTGGCGCTGGTTCAACAAGCTGACCAATAGATTGACGTTGATGAATATTTTGATGAATTGTCTCTATATTTGAGTCCGTCATTGACATGAATCTAACTAACACAAGGATTTGTTTAGATTAGCATAATCTAGCCAATTTCCACCACGTTTAATCCTTGCTTAATCATGAATTTGAGAAATTTAACAGAGCGCTACTACAAACTGTACATAACCTGCAAAAGCAATTAAAAATAATATGTTCAAATAATCCAATTAGGTAACTACTTGAGAACAAGCAATGAAAAAAACGTTAATCATGAGTTTATTAGGTGGCTTGGTACTCGGGCTCACCGCATGTGCATCAACACCGACCAACACCTTAGCGATCCAAAAAGAAAATAATCAATATGAAGTGACGGGAATTGGTAAAACCAATTTGATCGCTAAAAATAATGCCATTAGTGCCGCTCAAAAAACTTGCACCCGAAATACATCACCAGTCGTGGTTGATGAGAAAACTGCATATCAAGGCGTTTTAAAAGGTGTAGTCGATGAACAAACAGGCAAATTGGTTGAAGCTGCTGCGGGTGTACTTGGAACGATTACAGGTAAAAATGCTTCATTAGCCAAAGATGATGACTATCAAACAACGCTTACTTTCTATTGCAAAGCCAATTCATAAATATAAAAAAGCCGATATTAATATCGGCTTTTTTATTAAATTCAGCTTAGTGAGCTTCGCTCGTAGCCTCTTCTGAAGCAGGGCTTACTGCTTCAGTATTTTTCTTATCTTGTAATTCTGGCTTATCAATTGCGTTGATCGCAGCTTGTTGCTCTGGAGTAGTCGGTGCTGATACTTCTGAAGCTACTTGTTCTTGCTGTTCAACATTTTTTGCTTCTTCTTTCTTTCCACATGCAGTCAACATGATTGGAGCAATAATTAAAGCGGCAAGGGTTAATTTCATTTTCATCACGGCTTTCCACAGTTACTTGGTTAAGTTGATGACAATCATATTGCAAATATATGACATTTTAATGACACAATAAAAAGAGCCGATTGATATCGACTCTTTTTTAAATCACTTGTTATATAATGGAAGCTAAACCTTACTTAAGCACGCTCAATTAAAACAGCCACCGCAGGTAATGTTTTGCCTTCTACAAATTCTAAGAATGCACCACCACCCGTTGAGATATAACCGATTTGATCAGCAACCTCATATTTATCAATAGCTGCTAATGTATCACCACCACCTGCAATTGAAAAACCAGCAGATTCAGCAATTGCCAATGAAAGCGTCTTGGTTCCTTCACCAAATTGATCAACTTCAAATACGCCTACTGGACCATTCCAAAGAATCGTTTTTGATGTTTTTAAGATTTCTGCAAAAGCTTGTGCAGTTTCAGGACCAACATCTAAAATCATGTCAGTATCTGCAACATCTTCTACTTTCTTAACAACTGCTTGAGCATTTGCCAAAGAACCTAAGAAGTCACTGAAGTCGATTTGAGTTGCATCAGCAACAACGACATCAGTTGGTAATGGAACACTTACTTTTGCAGCAATTTGTTTCGCAGTGTCAATTAAATCAGCTTCATAGAGAGATTTACCAACATTGAAACCAGCAGCAGCAAGGAATGTATTAGCAATACCACCACCCACAATCAATTGATCACAAATGCTAGAAAGTGAATTTAATACATCAAGTTTTGTTGATACTTTAGAACCCGCAACAATTGCTACCATTGGTTTTTCAGGTGTTTGCATTGCTCGACCTAGCGCATCTAATTCAGCGGCTAATAACGGACCAGCAGCAGCAACTTTTGCAAAACGTGCTACGCCTTCTGTTGACGCTTCTGCACGATGAGCAGTACCAAATGCATCCATAACAAATACATCACAAAGTGCTGCATATTTTTGTGCAAGCTCTTCTTTATTTTTCTTTTCACCATGATTGAAACGTACATTTTCAAGTAATACCACTTGACCCGCTTCAACCTCAACGCCATCTAAATAATCAGTAAATAATTTAACATCCTGACCCAAAGCAGTGCTTAAATAAGCTGCAACTGGTGCAAGTGATTGCTCTGGCTTTGGCTCACCCTCTACAGGACGACCAAGATGAGAAAATACCATTACCGCAGCGCCTTTATCTAACGCAGCTTTGATTGTTGGTAATGCAGCACGTAAACGTGCATCGCTGGTAATTTCCCCATTTTTTACAGGAACGTTTAAGTCTTCACGAATAAGAACACGTTTACCTGCTAAATCAAGGTCAGTCATGCGCTGAAAATTCATGGATGGCTCTCTAGTTGATTTTAAAAACGGCACAATTTTAAATGATTCTCTGAAATAAAGGTGAGTTTTTTTGCAGAAAAGCTGTCTAAAATTTCACTTTTGATTATCATAATCATCGTCATTAAATCTTTGTATTATTATGTCTATTCATCCTGATCCAAAAATTAATCGTTTAAATGTTCTTGGAGAACCTTTATCTAGTTGTTGCTTTGACCCAATCACGGGCTATTTCCGTAATGGTTTTTGCCATACGGCGGTCACGGACTTAGGTCAGCACACCATGTGTGCGCAAATGACTTCAGATTTCTTAAATTTCTCACAAAAAGTTGGGAATGATTTAATTACCCCTTTACCAGAAGTGGGTTTCCCTGGATTAAAACCAGGTGATTTTTGGTGTATTTGTGTCACACGCTGGGTTGAGGCATACGAAGCTGGTCAAGCCCCACCGATTAAGTTGAATGCTTGCCATAATGCCGTTTTGCATTATGTGCCACTGAATATTCTCGTGGAATATGCGGTCTAATGAATCAGTTTGAATTGATTTTGGCATCGAGCAGCCAAACCCGTAAAGACTTGATGGATCGTTTACGATTGGACTATCGTTGTATTTCACCTGATATTGATGAATCTGCAATGGGTGAATTACATGCCGATGATTTGGCTAAACGTCTGGCTTATGAGAAGGCACGTGTCATTGCTGAACAAAATCCAAATGCGATTGTCATTGGTTCTGATCAAGTCGCTTGGCGTGAACACGCACCATATGACTTTATTGGTAAGCCTTTAAGTGTTGAAAATGCTATTCAACAATTACAAGAAAACTCAGGGAAAATCGTGTTTTTTAGCACCGCTCTCAGTGTTCAGCACTTGCAATCAGGGTTTGAAAGAACACTGGTTGAGCATTACCAAGTGAAATTTCGCCAATTGACACTAACTGAGATTGAACGTTATATCGAAATTGATCAACCCTTGCATTGTGCGGGTAGTTTTAAGTGTGAAAGCTTAGGGATTAGCTTATTTGAGAAAATGGTTGGTGACGATCAAACTACGTTGATGGGTCTACCCATGATTCAATTATGCAAGATCTTACGCGCTTTCGAGCTTAAGGTTCCTTAGAAAACCTTACCTAAGCTTATTGAGACAAGGTATTTTTTCAAGTCAATTAATGGATAAAGATGCCAACACCAATTTTTTATTCACTATAAACACTTATAACCACTATCCTGAAGACCTTGTTTAATAACCTTTGCATTATCTTCAGGCATTGTTTCTCTTAACTGGTCGATTGATTTCTGAAAATATGGATGAACTTTAGATTGATTAGCTATATAAGTAATCCTTTCCGCTGCCTGTACCGCATCACAAACGGTTTTTTTATCTTTAATTTTATTCAGATCAAAATCATTATCTATTAAAACTTCAAATCCATTCATTAATGCAGGCATATCGCTGTAAATAATTTTTAATAAAGCATAAAATTCCTTCATATCTTTTTTTGTTGGCTCTGCTTCATAAGCCTGTGTTGAGGTTGATCCCATGAGAGCGATTAATGCAAGAAATAGCGCAATCTTTTTCATTTTATAAGTTATTGCAAAATATATGAAAAATTAGTATAGCATTTCATTATTAGCACTGAAAACTACATTTTTGAACCTTTATTGCAACATAACAAATTATTAATATTCGATTTTACTTTAACGCTATCAAATTTTAATACTAACTGCTTATTTTAGCCACACCCTTACCCAAACCCAATTTGGATAAGGGTAAGCCGACTATTCCTCAACTGAAGAAACTCTTTTCGGTAAAGCAAACCAAATAAAAATCGACAAGATCAAGAACAAGAGCGCAGCCACGTTCAGTACGGAACGATGCGATTGACTAAAGGCCTGTTTTGCAGCTTGAATCAAATGTTCAGCAATTGTTGGCTGTAATTGTTTGGCAGCTTGAACCGCCTCACCAATCGAACTACTCATCTGTTCGATAATGTTATGTGGCACATCGACTGGAACCACAATCGAGTTGGCATAAAACCATGACAACATCAAACCAAAAAAGGCAATTCCTAAACCTGCTCCCAACTCATACGCCATTCCCTCAATTGCCCCTGCTGCGGTCGCCTTACTTGGCGGTACTGAAGACATAATTGCAGAGGTTGAAGCCAATAAAGCAATTTCCACACTTAGACCCAAAACAATCATCCAGCCCCATGCTTGCATCTGCGCCTGCATAAAGTCAGTATGTGCCAAGCCCCATAAACTTAAAGCACTCATCAACATACCGAGCGATGCAACTGAGCGCAGACCGAAACGATTGACCAGCATACTGGCAATCGGACCACCTAAACTGATCGCAATCATAAAGGGTAAAATAAATGCCCCAGCTGCCAATGGTGAAAGCTGATAAACAAATTGTAATTCCTGTGAAATCAGCAATTCAAAGCCAACCAAAGCCATCATCGATACAATCGCCATCACTACACCTGTCGCAATCACAGGATGTTTGAATAATTGAATATCAATCATTGGAGAGGTTGATGTGAGCTGTGTACGAATAAAGCCAATCAATAAACTAAAACCCACTGCAAAGATCAAAACTGACCAAATGCTAAAGCCATGCATCACAGTCTTGATCGCATAGATCATACTGAGAATGGCAACCACCAATACAATAGCCTGTAACAAGTTAAGATTCTGTTTCGGTTGCCCTGCCTGTTTCGGAATGACAAATATAGTAAAAATAATGACAGCAAGCATAATCGGAACATTAATCAAGAAGACTGAACCCCAATGAAAATGCTCCAATAGAAAACCACCCAATAATGGACCAAATGCAGCACCGCCACCGCCAACTGTAGCCCAAATGCCTAGAGCAAAATTACGTTGTTTTTCATCAAGAAAAGTATTACGAACTGCAGATAAAGTCGCAGGCAAAATCATGGCTGCACCAACCGCCAATAAAGCACGTGAACCAATCAGTGCATATGCAGTAGAAGAAAATGCGGCCGCCAATGATGCTAGACCAAACAAAATCCCACCAATCACCATGAGCTTTTTAAAGCCAATACGATCTCCCAATGCCCCCATCGGCAGAATAAGACCTGCCATGACCAAAGAATAAATATCAATAATCCACAGCAACTCATTTGCCGATAATGAAAGAGACTCACTTAAGGTCGGTGTTGCGACATGGAGGACAGTTGCATCAATTGATACAGGGAGATAGATCAATACAACGATTGCAAGAATTAACCACTTGCTAGACATAAATTTCTCTAAATTGGACATATGTTCAAGTGGTGTTATTATAACCAAATTTGAACACTTGTCCAATTTAAAGATATGCGTTATTTTGTTTGTGTTTGTGACTATCACCTAAGGCGCTGAAAGTATGGCTTATTTAAATAAAGAACAACGTCGTGAAATGATTCTACAAGCAGCCATGCAGGTTGCCTTGAATGAAGGTTTCTCTGCGATGACCGTTCGCCGTATTGCCACCGAAGCACAAACATCAACTGGACAAGTCCATCATCACTTCGCTTCTAACTCGCATTTAAAAGCAGAAGCATTTATTAAGCTAATGCAGCAACTTGATGAAATTGAAAACCAAGTTTATACCACAAATTATTTACACCGCCTCTCTCTTCTACTTGGATGTGAAAATATTGAACAAATTCAACCCTATTTACGACTATGGAATGAAGCTGAAGTGCTCATTGATCAGGATCAAGAAATCAAACTTGCCTATAATATTGCCATGCAAGATTGGCATCGCTCCATTGTTCGTATGATTGATGAAGGTCAAGCTCAAGGGGAATTTCAATTTGACACGAATAGTCATGATATTGCTTGGCGATTGATTGCTTTTGTCTGTGGGCTAGAAGGCATTTATAAACTGGGTTTGAATGGTTTAAATGAGATCGATTTTAAGAGACATACTGATGCAATTATTCAGGCAGAGCTTTTTAAGAATAGAATCTAAAGAAATGAAATAAAAATAAAAGTACCATTCTTACAAAGTCAAAGATTCGATTTATTTCTATTTCAAATGGATGATCTTGCCGACATCTATCCTTACGTAACAACAACTTTAACCCGTTATATGATTTGGGAACCTGCTCAAAGCTTCAAAGAGTTGGAGCAAATCGGTCAAAAATGGCTAATTGCTGAAACAAAGTATACCGACCATCATTTTGTTCTACGTGATAAAGGAACCCATCTGTTTATTGGCTTAATTGGTATTCATCATTTACACACTTCGACACCAGAATTTGGCTTATGGATTCGGGAAAATTGTCACAATCAAGGTTTTGCCAAAGAAGCGATTTTAGAAGTATTGCGTTAGGCTTCTAGCCATCCAGTTCAATATTTTTTATATCCAGTTACAGTCGAAAATCAGCCTAGTCGTAAACTGGCTAATTTTCTAGGTGGAACTATTGTTGGATACGAGATGCAAAGGAAATATGAGTCGGTGATTTATCATATTCCACCGTTTGATATAGGGTAAATTAAGTCAATCTCAGCTTCAGAAGATACTAGCTGAATTAGCCAATTTTCAAAAGTAGACCAATGTTCTGTATCATCCAACCAAGTTTCAGGATCATCTTCATGGTAAAATATAGACATTTTATCCGATATTGCTTCTCTTAAATCAAAACCTATAACATCCCCTCTACCAGTATTTGAAGCGAACAAAAATAATTGAGGAAATGGATTTTCCATCTCTAAAAAACGTCAGAGGAAAAATTATATATTTCATCCAAAGGTATAAAATCAAAACCCAAACCAAAATTATCAACATAAAGCTGAGAAGCCCCAACCTCTGATAAAAAATACTTAAAACTATCAGGAAGTATGAGATTAAATTTTAATTCAAAAGAGGTGATTTCTTGAAGAGTATATAATTTGATTAGATGAAACTCATAAACTACTCCTGATGGAAATTCTATGGGTTTGCCCTGACTAGCATTCAATAACACTTTTAACTGAATGCAAGCATCAACAAATTTACTCATCTAAGTACCTAATTATATTTCACTGATTTATGTTAAATTAAAACCACCCTTTCTTTCCATTTAAAATAGCATCTACACAGCGTAGAGTCTCTTGGCTTAAACCCCACAAACGATAATCACCTGTTGCAGAGGTCATATTAAAATTATGGGTATAAGCAAAACTCAGTTCACGATCTGGATCACACCATGCTCCTGAGCCATTAAAGCCAACATGTCCAAAACCATGCGGCGCACGTTTGCCCATCGTCAAAATACGGTGATAACCTAAACGCCAATGCATTGGAATTGGCATCACTCGATCACGTGCTTTAGATTGTACGGTGCTTAACTGCTTAAATACTTCTGGACGAATCAATTGTTGACCATTCCACTGTCCTTGATTGGCAAGCATCGCATAGACTTTTGCCAAACTATCTGCGGTAAAGACTCCATTTGCCGCTGGAATAACAGCTTGTAAACCAGCATCACTATAGAAGCTAAAATTACGCATGCCTTTTGGAATCATGGCATCTTGGAAATCTTGAGGGCTTTGTCCTGAAAGTTCTAAGAACTTTTCTGATAATGAGGCTTTGCGAGGTTGATCAGTTTTTTTAACTTGTGGCTTTGGTGCAGATGGTTTTTTAGGTTTTTCAAGTAACCGAGCAACTCGCTGTAATTCAGAGTTTGGTGTACCAAAATATGCACCATCCAATTCAAGCGGTTGCACCAGATAACGCTGCATTAACCAACTTAAAGGCTGTTTCGCTGCTTTTTCAATGACCCCACCTACGAGCCAACCGTAAGTCAGTGGTTGATAAGCAAAGCTTTGTCCTGCTGCAAAACGAGGAGTAGCAGCTGCCATTACCTCTAACATATGCGACCAATCCAACATTTCTGTTGCTGTCTCAATCGTATTGCGGATATCAAATAAACCACTTTGATGCGATAAAACATGACGCAATGTTATATTGGCTTTGCCATTTTGAGAAAACTCAGGCCAATAATGTGCAATAGGCTGATCATAATCCAGTAAGCCTTCACTTACTAAAATATGTGCAAGCGTTGCTAAAACTCCTTTACCTGTCGAATAACACATTGCCAAAGTATCAGATTGCCAATCTTGTTCTTGAGATTTTTTACCGGTAAAAATATCAACAACTTTCTGACCTTGGAAATATACCACCAATGCAGCGCCACCCTGATGGCTTCTCGCATCTTGCAAACGACTGAATTGGGTTGCTAGGTCAATAAAACGATGATCAACCTTGCCATGATAATTATGCGTATCGGCAAATAAAATCTCTTTAATCAATGCACATATCCTTATGATATTTATATTTTTTAGAATAACCCTCTTGCGAACAAAAGGGCTGACTCAACAATACTATTCAGTATTAAAGTGCTTTCACTGTTCCCGCAACATGCGGCTTTTTAGATTTAACGTTACGAATCAAGAAGTCAGTTTGTTTTGATTCAGCAGCTGTTAAAAACTCAACAGTTGATGGTAAATACATCGGCAATTTAAACCAAACATCTGCTTCATAAGCAGCGGGTAACTCAATACTCGCCAAAGCTTTTGCCTTACTCCACATGCCATGAGCAATCGCTTGTTTAAAACCAAATGCTTTAGCTGTGACTGCATGAATATGAATCAAGTTAAAATCACCTGAAATCAATGCGTAGCGGCGACCAGTATTCTCAGAAATATTCCATTCTGCTTTTGGCTGATATGCAGGCTCTTTAGATTCTTTTGATTTTTCAGCAGCTTTTTTCTCAGTTTTTTGACGTGATAAATAAGTCGTTAAACTTTCCATCACCACTTCACCACCCACTTTGGCAGTTGTAATGAAATCGAATTGTAAGCCTTTATCATGTGGCTGAAGTTCGCCAAATTTACATGACAACGTAATTTGCTCATTTACAGCGATTTTACGTGTTTGCTTGATTTGGTTACGAATATGTACCAATCCTAAAATCGCAAATGGAAATGCTTCACTTGTCATCATGTGCATTTGCAGACTTTGCGACAGTACTGCTAGATAAATTGCTGGTACAAAACCATCATTTTTAAAACCACAAATTTCGTTATAGCTTTCTAAATGTTTTGCATCAATGTTAAGCGTATCTACCACATATTCAACTTGTGGTAATACTTTTTCGCCTTTTGGCTTTTTAAAAATTAAACCTTGAATAACTTTTGGATAAGCTAAGTAAGGCTTTGGTAATTGACTAAAATGGCGTGTATTCATAATGAACCTTTCTATATTTTTATAAAAAAGGGATGCACAAGCACCCCTCTTCAAAACTTTTAACGCTTAAGCGCCCAACAAGCTTTGACCGCATACGCGAACAACGTTGCCTGTCACACCTGTTGAACCAGTAGAAGCATACCAAGCAATTGCTTCAGCAACATCTACAGGTAAACCACCTTGGTTCATTGAGTTCATACGGCGACCTGCTTCACGAATCGCAAATGGAATCGCAGCAGTCATTTGAGTTTCAATGAATCCTGGTGCAACCGCGTTGATCGTAATACCATTCTTCAATGTTGGTGCAGTAAATTTAACCAAACCAATTACACCTGCTTTAGACACTGCATAGTTGGTTTGACCCAAGTTACCCGCGATACCACTGATTGATGATACACAAACGATACGACCATTTGCATTTAAACCATCATTAGAAAGTAAGTAATCGTTAACACGTTCAATTGCAGACAAGTTAATGTTGATGACTAGATCCCAAAGCTCTGGCTTCATGTTTGCCAAAGTTTTGTCACGAGTAATACCTGCATTGTGAACAATGACATCCAAACCGCCTTGTTTAGCCGCAGCAGTTTTGATTTTCTCGCCAGCGTCAGCAGCAGTAATATCGATTGCCAATACTGAACCGCCAATTGAACCCGCAACACGCTCAAGATCAGCTTGTTGTTGAGGAACATCTAAGCAAATCACATGTGCGCCATCACGAGCCAATACTTGTGCAATTGCTTCACCGATACCACGGCTTGCACCTGTTACGAGTGCAGTTTTACCCGCAAGTGGCTTAGCCCAATCTAATTTCACTGTTTCTGCTTTAGAAATACGGATCACTTGACCAGATACATAAGCAGAGCGTGGTGAAATTAAGAAACGTAAAGTAGACTCTAAGTTTGCTTCAGCACCTTGATCTACATAAACCACTTGAGCAGTGATACCCTTTTTGAATTCTTTACCAACAGACTTCACAAAACCCTCAAGCGCACGTTGAGCAATCGCTTGTTTTACGGTTTTAGCTGTTTCAGGTGTTGTACCAATTACAATTACACGACCAGAACTTGAGATTTGACGTGCGATTGGATTAAAGAAGTTATACAACGCTTTTAACTGTTCAGAATCTTGAATACCTGAAGCATCAAATACGACTGCTTTAAACTTAGACTCTTTATCATCCGCATTTAAAGGACGAAGGTTTAGACCTACTTTTGCAGCAGTTTGTTGTAATTCAACATTATTGCCTACGTAGCTATCTGCATGGATATTGCTAAGAACTTGTGCAATAGAAGCAGAAATAGTGCTTGAAGGTGCTGCGCCAAGCAATACGGCACCATTTACAACAGGTTGGGCACTTTCAAAACGATCTAAGCTAACTGGTGATGGTAAACCTAAATTTTTTACAACAAATTTACCCAAAGGTGATTGTGTAAATGCTTGGTATTGATCGGTCATGATTATTATCTCTCATACAAATGAATTTTTTACAAACATCTAAACCATGTCAGCAAAATAACATGAAACCAATGTTTGATTGACTCACAATAAATCATACTTGACTTCATGTCTGGATGTCTTGACCTGAATGTGGTCTAAAGCGTCATTCTAGTCAATACAGCAGTATTGGAAATATGCTATGGTTATAGCAAGAATATCGCAATTATGCTTGGAAAAGCCTTATGAGCAAAACAACTCAAGAAAATCCAGCAGTCGAGAATTCTGCTCAAGAGACTGTGTCAAATACATCAAAAGCAACTTCTACTCCAAGTAAAAGTGCTGACGCAACTCCTAAAGCAGCAAGTACGACAACTAAAACGACTCGTCCTCGTTCTACCAGTCGTAGTACAAAAAGCACTGCTTCTTCTACATCTACAAAAGTAGCACCAGCTAAAACAACCAAACCTTCTGTTCAACAGGATAAAATCATGAGCCAAAACACTGTTCGCCGTGTTGCCATTATTGGCGGTAACCGTATTCCTTTCGCACGTTCTAACGGCGCTTATTTTACAGCTTCTAACATCGACATGTTTACAGCTGCATTAAACGGTTTGGTTGAGCGTTTCAACCTACAAGGTCAACGTTTAGGTGAAGTGGTTGCTGGTGCAGTATTGAAACACAGCCGTGACTTCAACATGACACGTGAGTGTGTGTTAAATACTCAACTTGCTCCTGAAACTCCAGCTTGCGATCTTCAACAAGCTTGTGGTACTGGTTTACAAGCTGCATTCCAAGTTGCAAACAAAATTGCTTTAGGCCAAATCGAAGTAGGTATCGCTGGTGGTGTTGATACTACATCTGACGCTCCGATCGCTTTCGGTGATGGTTTACGTAAAGCTTTGCTTGAGCTCAACATCGCTAAAACAGGTAAAGATCGTTTAAAAGCTTTATCTAAAATCAATGTTAAAGATCTTATGGATGCACCTAAAAATGGTGAACCACGTACTGGTTTATCTATGGGTGATCACCAAGCAATCACTGCCCTTGAATGGGGTATTGCTCGTGAAGATCAAGACGCCTTAGCTGCTTCTTCTCATCAAAAAATGGCGAAAGCTTACGAAGAAGGTTTCTTCGATGACTTAATCACGCCGTTCTTAGGTTTAAGCCGTGACAACAACTTACGTGCTGACTCAACTGCTGAGAAATTAGCAAAATTAAAACCAGTATTTGGTAAAGGCGAAGCTGCAACAATGACAGCGGGTAACTCTACTCCACTTACTGATGGTGCTTCGTGCGTACTTTTAGCTTCTGAAGAGTGGGCTAAAGCAAATGGTCATGAAGTTCTTGCTTACTTAACCTTCTCTGAAACTGCTGCAGTTGATTTTGTTGGTAAAAAAGAAGGCTTATTGATGGCTCCTGCTTATGCAGTTCCACGTATGCTTGAGCGTGCTGGCCTTAAACTTCAAGATTTCGACTACTACGAAATCCACGAAGCGTTTGCATCACAAGTACTTTCTACTTTGAAAGCTTGGGAAGATGAGAAATTCTGTAAAGAGCGTTTAGGCTTAGATGCACCTTTAGGTTCAATTGATCGTAGCAAATTAAACGTTAAAGGTTCTTCTTTAGCTGCGGGTCATCCATTCGCTGCAACTGGTGGTCGTATCATCGCGACTGCTGCGAAAATCTTAAACCAAAAAGGTTCAGGTCGTATCTTAGTTTCGATCTGTGCTGCTGGTGGTCAAGGTGTAACAGCGATTATTGAAAAATAATCATTAGTCTGCATTCTAAAAAGCTGAATCAAATGATTCAGCTTTTTTATTTATATATTAAAACTCATAAAAATATTTATACTTATCTTGGTCTTTGAAACTTCACATAATAATCATTTAAAACTTTAATGATCTGCTTTAACTCTTTGAGGCTTTCTTCTGTATTTCCTAAGCGCTCAACAAATCGCTGTGAGTGCAATTCCAAATCAATCTTTTCATTAATTTGCGGTGCAATCCTAAACAGCTTCTCTAGATCATCGAATCGATCTAATTTTCGATTTGAGAAATATTCCAGACGAAAACCTAACTCATTCAAAACGATGCCTTTATAAATTGCACCACGACTATCAAAAACCAAGTTATTTTCTTTGAGGAATAACTGTTCAGGTGTTTCCTTTGAACTTTTGAATAGGTTAGTTAGTTGGCTTAACATTTTGGAATTGATCTTATGGCTATTTCGAGCCTATTAAACCGCTAAACCAATCATTGAAGCAACTGCTAGATCCCACATATAAAAAAAGCATCTTCTAAAAGATGCTTTTTTACAATTTATTCTATTATCCGTACTGCTTCTTGAGGTACTCAACAATTTTAGCTGACTCAAACATTTTCACACCTGTGTTCGGATCAACCAAATACGGAACTTGAATATCTCGCCCCATCACTTCAACAATCTTTTCACGCTTCCCATTCGGTAATGGAATATATTGACCAGGTTTTAAACGCAAAATTGCTGGTCCAATATCTTGCCAACGTTCTTTCGCAACATTATGCAAAATATAGGGAATTTCCAACTCAGTCAGAACTTCACGAACCAATCGTGTATAGGGACTTCCTTCAAAACTCCACAATTCAAGTAATTGCTCTGGTGCTGCTCGATTAACAATTTTCTTGTTAATCCATACACCACGTGCTGCATTTGCAAGTGAAGCTAAAGCAGAAACATAAGGAAGCTTTGGATAGTGGCTGAATTTTTTCGGCGTTTGCCCTGTTTTACCGTAATGCTTGAATAGATGGTGGATAATCTGTTGTGACTCGTATAACTGATCACCCGTGTTTTCATCAATCAAAAAAGGAAACTGTTTCTTACCACCTTTTTCCTTGACGATTTGGCGATATTTTTGACCACCTTTCGGACATGGATAAATTTCCACATCTAGATTCAGCATGGTAATCACTTCACGGACACGGCGACAAAAAGGTGAACCTTCAAACTCATAAAGTTTTAACGGTTTCGAAGGCTGATTCGGTTGTGGTGTTCCCATCACACCTCTTCCGCCTTCAATTAAAGTTGCAACAACAGATTGTAAAACCTTAAATTGATGATTCGCCATTTTGAGCATATTGCTATCCTTTAGCAGTCAACTAGTTTTTCTTTCGCGATTACGATGCCATTATTATCGGCATAGATATAATCGCCAGAATTGATCGTCACACCACCAAAATACAATGTGATATCAACTTCACCTATGCCCTTACGATTACTTTTTTGTGGAATTGCAGCCAATGCATGCACACCTAAATCAAGTTCGGCAATTGCATCAACATCACGCACACAACCGTAAATCACAACACCATTCCAATGATTCTTCACAGCTGATTCAGCAATCAAATCGCCCATCAAAGCACAGCGCATCGAAGCACCACCATCAACAACCAAGACTTTTCCTGCACCATCTGTTGCTAAAAGCTCTTTTACGCGTGAGTTATCTTCAAAACACTTAACTGTTACAACCTGCCCACCAAAGCTCTTACGTGCACCATAACTCTTAAAAAACTTACCGTCTAAAGATGGTGTTACGACCTGTAAATCTTTCTCAGGATTATCATCTAACAAGTCGCAAGTTACAAAAGGAATCGTAGTCACTGAAAAATCTCCATTATTGGGTTTGTTGTATCATCAAATTATCGTACAGCTTGAATGCTGCTGTCTGAGTTTGAGCTGCATTTAGCATAGTATGCGCCAATTGTTCTGCGGTTACAGGCTTATATTTAAACGGCTTGGTCCAAGTTTTTTCGACCAATTTAAATAGCGTTTGTGCCACATCTTCTAAAACTCGTACTTCACTACGCTTACCAATTAAGAGTGACGGTTGAAAAATTGAAAGCTTATACATCGACAAGCTTTTTAAGTAGTTTTCCAACTCACCTTTAACTTTATTATAGAAAACTGGTGAATTAGCATTCGCTCCTAAGGCACTGACCACCAATAAATGAATATTTTTATCTTGGATTAAATCAGCAAAATGAGCATTAATTTCATAGTCAATTGCGTAAAATGCTTGTTTCGATCCAGCTTGTTTAATGGTGCTACCTAAGCAACTAAATGCATGAGTATAAGTGCTTACATCTTCATCATTCAAAAGCAAAAAATCTTCTAGAATAAGTTGGGTCACTTTACTATAAGATTTTAATTTATCTGAATTTTTCCTTACAACAACAGTCACAGAACTAAAATCATTTGACTGTTCCAATTCAGCCACTAGCGCTTCACCCACTAGCCCTGTAGCACCAATAACAATTGCTTTTTTGTCACCTATTCTCATTTTTATTTATTCCGACTCATAACTAAGCCTAATGTAACGTTTTCTTGCAAGATTATCACCTGTTAAATGTACTTAAAAGTATCACAAGGCTTGACTTCGGGGCTTAGTTTCCTCAAAATATGGCACTTGTTTACGGGCTGGTGAATGTTGCCAATATTTTTTGGTTTTAACTTCAGCCCGCCCAGACCAACTTATTTTCAAGGAGTGCACGAGTGGCAAACTCTGCTCAAGCTAAAAAACGTGCTCGTCAAAACGTTAAAGCACGTAAACACAACGCAAGCTTGCGTTCTATGGTTCGTACTTACATCAAACGTACTGTAAATGCGATCGCTGCTGGTGACTATGCTGTTGCTTCAGAAGCTTATAAAACAGCTGTACCTGTAATCGACCGTATGGCTGATAAAGGCATCATCCACAAAAATAAAGCTGCTCGTCACAAGAGCCGCTTAAACGCTCAAATTAAAGCATTAGCTAACTAATTTGATGCATGTAAAAAAGCCCGATTTTCGGGCTTTTTTATTGTCTTCAATTTAGTAATGCAACGTTAGTAGTTTTTTAATTTTAAATTGCACAATTCAATCATACTTTTCAAAAATCTTATTTATTCTGAAAATCTTTAATGACCAGTTCATGCTTTTGACCACGCCAAATCCATTTTAGCTTACTATTGCTAAAATCCTCACCCTCAAACCACACAAATAAGCCCTCCATCATCTCAGGCCAATCCGACTTATCAATCTGTGTTTGACCTGAAATCACTGCAACGATCGCAGCAATAATGGTGTCGTGACTAACAGCCAAGCTTAAACCTTGATGTTGAGTCGGATGGGTATGATATAACAGCTCCAAAACATCAAAAACGCCTGTAATTGGATTTTTCATACCAGGCAAAGCATTGTTCACAAAACTATTAATAAACCCTAATGCGCCTTGTTTACGAAAGTAAGGGGCTGCTTGCTGAATATCCAGCACAAAACTTCCGGGTTCTACTAACAATCGCTGCTCAACAATTTCGATCGTATGAGTATTTATTGCCTCATGAATCCCATCTGCACCTTGAATCATTAATGCAGCCGTATCAACACAACGCTGAATCGGACTAGAGATACAATGTTGAATTGCTCGATCCGTATTTTTAATAAGATATTGACCCCATGCATAAGCCAAATCTCGACCTTGCTCCGTTAATTGCAAGTCATAACCAGCCAAACCCTGCCCATTCACCAACTCACGTAAAGAGTGACGAGTAAACAACGTGACAGGAGTTGAAGCATCTGGCAGTAAATCAATTGCTTCAAACATACTTTTAGGCAATAAATGCAGGGCCATATTCACATACAAGCTTAAATTTAGCTCACTATACCACGCACGCTAGAAGACTCAATCTAAAATGCCCGAATGCGCCAACGCCTCGTAAGCAATTTTTTTGCAATATTGATCTCTAAATGCGATAAAACCACCATTCAAAACAGTCTCACGCTGATTATATTGAAATGGTTTTCCATCCAGAGTCATCAATCCACCACCGATACTTTCAAGTAAAGCTTGTCCTGAACTCGTATCCCACTCTGAAGTTGGATGAAATCTTGGGTAAATATCAATTTCACCCTCTAACATCATGCAGAACTTATAGGCACTCCCTGCCTCACGTCTTTCTACAGCACGATCTCGCAAAATTGGTTCGATAAAGTTTTTATATTTGGGGTTTTTACTGCTATGGCTTAAACCAATTTGAAGTGGTGCTGCCAAATCATGTTCTTCGATCTGGTATTGAAACCATTCTTGACGGCTAAAACTATACTTATAAGGTAAGTGTGACTGATAACCAATATACACGACCTGTTCACAGGGTACGGCAATAATTGCAAAAGTCGTTTCATTACCTTCGATCAAGCTTAAATTAATCGTAAATTCATCACGCTCATGAATAAACTCTTTCGTACCATCTAAAGGATCGAGCATCCAGCAACGCGACCAAGCAGATCGAGCAGAATAATCACTCTCCTCTGACAACACTGGTAACTCTGGCGTAAATTCCGCTAACTGCTTTAATAAAAAACGATTTACTTTCAAATCTGCCTGAGTCACAGGCGAATCATCACTTTTTTCCTGAATATTAAACTCACCACCCGCACAATAATTTTGATATTCTTCCAATAATATTTGACTTGCCTGCGCCATGATTGGCACAAGTTTCAGAATAAATTGATCTTGTGGGGCAAGCGTTTTAATAAACATAGATCAGCCTTATGTCATATTCAGATTTACAGCAGCAGCCTATCGCCATGTTCGACATGGATGGCACATTACTCGATTTAGCCTTCGATGATTTCATTTGGAATCATTGTTTACCTGAACGTCATGCCCAAACACATCAGTGCAGTTTAGAGCAAAGTAAACAAACACTATTCCAATTTTACCAACAACATAAGCATACACTATCTTGGTATTCTTCGGCGTATTGGACTGCTAAAGTTGGCGTAGATGTTTTGCAACTACAATATGAACACCGTGAAAAAATTCGCGCACGTAAAGGTTGTCATGAATTATTAGAACAACTCAAAGCTCAAGGCTATCGCTGTTGGTTACTGACCAATGCCGATCGAGCAGGCGTGCAACTGAAGCTTGAAAATGTCGAACTTAGCCCTTACTTTGAAGTCATGATCAGTAGCGAAGAGCTTGGGCATGCCAAAGAAGAAGTCGCTTTTTGGCAAAAGTTACAACAAATACATCCATTTGATCCAGCTCAAGCAATATTTATTGATGATACGGTTGCGGTACTCCAAGGCGCTGAACGTTTTGGTATTACCCAACTGTTTAGCATTTTACAACCGTCTAGTGCTAAACCAGCTCGACTCGCCACGGAAATAGCGTACCCATCACTCGATCATTTAACCAATCTCTTTGATTATCTTGACACCAACTTACAGGTAACAGATGCCAAAACAGCATGAATCAGACAGCATGGATGCCATGCGCATTGATAAATGGCTTTGGGCTGCGCGTTTTTTTAAAACACGCTCTATTGCCAAAGCCGCAATTGAAGGTGGTAAAGTCCATCACAACAATGACCGCGTTAAAGTTTCTAGAGACGTCCGTATTGGAATGGAACTCACCATCCAGCAAGGTTTTGAGAAAAAGACCGTTGTTGTGAAAGCGCTATCAGCTGTTCGAGGTGGTGCCCCCATGGCTCAACTTCTTTATGAAGAAACGCCTGAAAGTATTGAACGCAGAGAGTTGCATGCATCACAGCGAAAATTGCATAATCTAGCCCGACCTGATCACCGACCAAGTAAAAAAGATCGTCGTGATATCAATCGTTTTAAACAAGAAAATGTACAATCATGGTCATATCATGATGAATAAAATTTTCTAATTTGGATGCGTCATCTTGTGTCGTACTGACACAGATCAGATGTGGAATATACAACTAGAATCTGCCACTATACTCAAGTCCCAACAAGTTGAGATTCAATACATCCACTTGGGTTAGTCGTTAAGAAATAAAGTTTTGAGGTTTTGAGATGGATGATAATAAAAGCAAGGCGTTACAAGCAGCCTTAAGCCAAATTGAAAAGCAGTTTGGTAAAAATACCGTGATGCGCTTAGGTGATAATACTGTACAAGCTGTTGAAGCGGTTTCTACAGGTTCTTTAACTCTTGATATCGCATTAGGGATTGGCGGATTACCTAAAGGTCGTATTATCGAAATTTATGGTCCTGAATCTTCAGGTAAAACTACCATGACATTACAAGCAATTGCTCAATGTCAAAAAAATGGCGGTACCTGTGCCTTTATCGATGCAGAACATGCATTAGATCCAGAATATGCACGTAAGCTTGGCGTAGATATTGATAATCTATTGGTTTCACAACCTGACCACGGTGAGCAAGCGCTCGAAATCGCCGATATGTTGGTGCGTTCTGGTGCAATCGATTTAATCGTTGTCGACTCTGTAGCAGCATTAACCCCTAAAGCCGAAATTGAAGGCGAAATGGGTGACTCGCACATGGGCTTACAAGCACGCTTAATGAGTCAGGCTCTACGTAAAATTACAGGTAATGCGAAACGCTCGAACTGTATGGTGATCTTCATTAACCAAATCCGTATGAAGATTGGTGTGATGTTTGGTAGCCCAGAAACTACTACAGGTGGTAATGCACTTAAGTTCTACGCTTCTGTACGCTTAGACATCCGTCGTATTGGCCAAGTGAAAGAAGGTGACGAGATCACAGGTAACGAAACGCGTGTTAAAGTTGTGAAAAACAAAATGGCGCCTCCGTTCAAAGAAGCTGTGTTCCAAATCATGTATGGCAAAGGCACTAATCAGTTAGGCGAATTGGTTGATCTTGCTGTTCAACAAGACATCGTACAAAAAGCGGGTGCTTGGTATTCTTATCAAGGCAATAAAATTGGCCAAGGTAAAAATAACGTGATTCGACATTTTGAGGAAAATCCAGCAATGGCTCAAGAAATCGAAAAGGTCATTCGCGAACAACTTCTTACTAAAAACAACAAAGAAGCAGCTCAAACTGAAGATGAAGAAGAACCAGATTTTTTAGAAAGCTAAGCTGAAACGCCCTTCGGGGCGTTTTTCTTTCAAGAGGATATAAAACTTGTTTAATTCTGAAAAAATAGAGAAACCGAAAACACTAACAGGTGCAAGATTACGCTCTTATGCATTTGCCCTTCTTACACGTCGGGATTATTCCAAAGCAGATCTCGAAGCAAAATTAAATCAATATGCGATCAATCCAGAAGAAGTCACAAATCTAGTTGATGAGTTAGCACAACAAAATTACCAAAGCGACCAACGTGTTGCAGAACTCACATTGGCCAGTCAACTTAGAAAAGGTAAAGGATTACAAAGAATTAAACAGGCTTTAAAAGCAAAACAACTCGATACAGAACTTATTACAGAAGAACTTTCAGAGGTCGATTGGCTAGATCAAGCTTATCAACTCAAAATAAAGAAATTTGGGATAGATGTAGAGACAGATCCAAAACTAAAAGCAAGACAAATTAGATTCTTACAATACCGAGGATTTGATATGGGAATAATTATGAAAGCAATTGCTCGAACGAGCGATGAAGAATAAATGGTGGCAGCCCTACTAGCATTACTTCGGCACATCATAGATCTATTACCGTTGCTACCTTCCGGTCCTGGCGGGGTTCATAGAGTACAATTGCGAAGCTACCAGCAGGGCTACCATTGCCTGACAAAGTATAGAGATTTTTGCCTGAGTTGCAAGACTTGTATCTGTTTTTAAGTGACTTTTTGATTCAATTGCTTATTTCATCAGCAAAATCTATCTCTATATTATCTATTTAATTTAAAAGTGTATAAACATTAAACAATAGATAATTTCTTTATTCGAAAAATGCTTGAAGATTGTAAATGCTTATTGCATTTAAATGAGTTGCTGCTTTAATGACTAAATCAAAAACATAGATCTAGTGTGCCACAAGTAAACATGAGGACTTGTTCGCTCACGGCTTTTTAACTTTATGGATGAATTTTTATGCTAAAAAAGTATTCCGTACTTTTTACTGCCTTACTCGCTAGCGCACATTTATATGCAAATGTTCCCATTGAATCTCGTGCACTCAGCCAAACGATTGCAGATAATACAAATATCTCTAATACTGGCTCAAACCTAAATTGGGATCTCATTCAAAAGAACCAAAAACTAGAAGAAGAAGTTCGAAAATTACGAGGCCAATTAGAAGAGCATGACAATTCAATTGAGCAACTGAAAAAAGAGTTGGCAAATCGCTATACAGATTTAGATCAACGCTTAGAATTACTCTCTCAAAAAATTGATCCGCCAGAAGAAAATACAGAACCAGAAAATAGTACGCCAACAGATACAGTAAAAACAGAAACAAACTCAGCTCCAACATCTGCACCCGCCTCAGCAGCTCCCAACCCTGTAAAACAGGATTCAGTGCCTCAAACACCTGTCGTACAACCGAAGTCAAATACTGCTACCACGAGCAATACCAACAACCAAATTGAGCTGGAAAAAGCAGCATATACGGTTGCACTAGATGCCTACAAACAAGGTGGGGCAAAAAAAGCCATTCAACCAATGCAAAATTTCATTAAGAACCACCCAAATGGAATTTATGTTGGAAACGCTTACTTTTGGCTAGCTGAGTTTTATTTAGCGGTTGAACCTGTTGACTATAAAGCAGCCAAGCAAAACTATAATATCGTAGTAACACGCTATCCTAATTCAGCAAAAGCTTCTCGAGCGGTTTATCAACTTTATAGCATTGCAAAAGAAGTCGATAAAAATGCAGCTTTAGCTAGTCAATATAAAACCAAGTTGTTAAGCCAATACCCTCAATCTGAAGAAGCAAAATTTATTCAGAAAAAATAATGCTTATAATGCACAAAAAAGCCAGTTCATAAGAACTGGCTTTTTAAATTTCAAAGCTTAGATCAAACTTATTTGATCTTCGCCTGTGATTTTAAATAATCAGTATAGTCTTCTAGTAACTGCTGACCACGGAACTGCTGATACAACTTAGTTAACTCAGCAATTTGCTCTGGCGGTAACTCATTTGCAGCATTAGTATTCACGTTTGAAACTGCAACGATAACCAACTCATTAGGTAATTTTGCTGTCGTAGCAGACCACATACCGTCTTTGGTTGGCGCTGGAATACTGAAAGCAGCACGCTCAATTGCACGTTTTAGACCTTGAGAACGTGCAAATGTCCCTGCATCTTCAAAAGTGACTTGTGATTTTGCAACAACTTGTGCAGCAGGCAACGCTTTAAAATCAGCTAAAATTTTTGCAATTTTTGCTTGAGCAGCTTTATATGCCTTTGCTTCAATGACTTTTGCTTTTACTTCAGCAGTCGCTTGATCTAATGGTTTAACGCCCGCTGCATGGTAATTACGGACTTTAATCCAAATCGTATCACCATTCGCTAACTGAATATTAGAAGATGCATTACGGTCACCGTTTTTCACATCATCATTAAACAGTTTTGCTTTAACATTTAAATCGCTCAAATAAGGGTTTTGAGTGGTTAAGGTCACCCCATTTAAAGATTCAACACGAGCACCCTTCACCTCTTGAGCAACTGCTTCTAAAGAGTCATTGCCCACAACCATTTCATTTAAGCTATTTACAGTATCGCTAAATAAATTTGCAGTTTTTGCCTTCTGTACTTCAGCTGTTAAGCGAGCTTTCTCAGTCTCAAATGAAGGAATGTTTGCAACTGGTGCATTTGCCTCAATGATATGGTAGCCATATTGTGTTTTAACAGGCTTAGAAACTTCACCATTCTTTAATGCATTAACTGCATTATCAAAGTCAGCTGAGAAAATACCTGGTGCATAAGCATCAACTAAACCACCTTGTGCTTTTGAAGTTGGATCTTCAGAGAATTGCGCAGCCGCTTGAGCAAATGGCATTCCACCTTGAATCTTGGCATAAACATCATTCGCAATTTTTTGAGCTGCTGCCGCATCGCGCGCATCAGTTGTAATTAAAATATGCTTCACTTCACGTTTTGCATCTTTCTGCTGCTTTTCAACAAAAGCTTTATAAGCCTGTTGTAAATCAGCCTCAGTGATATTTAAATTAGTTTGAGGCAATAATGCTGGGCTTAAAACCACATAATCAACATCAACACTCGCAACTTGCTTAAATTCATTTTTATGCTTGTTGTAGTACTCTGTTATTTCTTGAGTTGACGCAGTCAAACCTTTTTTATAATCATCCAACTTAATACTTGCTAAATGTAAAGTACGCTGTTCTGTTTGCAAACTCGCAAGCTGATGTAAATCAGATTTACTCACCAACGCATAATCTAACAAAGTCGATGAAATCATTTTTAGGGCATGATCTTGACGCAAGCTTGCAATTAAAGCTTGGTTAGTCATTCCAACTGAACGTAAATAATTTTCATACAACTTTTGAGAAAACTGTCCATTCTCTTGGAAACTCGGTTGTTGTGCCAACATTTGCTCTAGCTGAGTATCGCTCAAAGAAATACCTAATTTTTCCGCCTGTTGTTGCAGTAAAGAGCGTGCAATCAGCGCATCTAAAGCTTTTTGCTGAATAACTGGCTGATTTAAAAGAGACTCATCACCCTTTACCATTGATAAATATTGATCTTTATAATTTTTAGTCGCACTTTCCAAGTCTTTATTAGAAATATCTTGTCCGTTAACAGATTTCGCAACGTCTGCTTTATTACTGCCGCTAAAATATCCTTCAATACCTACAAGCGCTAAAGGGGTCAAAAACAAAACTAATAGGACTTTGCCAAGCCAACCCTTAATGACTGTACGAAATGATTCCATAAGTATTCCAATATTTTATTTCGGGGCAATTTTAACTGAAAAACCAAAGCGAATGAATGCTGAATAAAGTATTTCATTCAATAAATAAAAAACGCACCCAAAATGGTGCGTTTTCTGATTTAAAAAGATTACGCAACTGAATCTTTTAAACCCTTACCTGGTTTAAAACTAGGTACTTTGCTTGCTTTAATTTGAAGCTCTTCACCTGTTTTAGGATTACGACCAGTACGTGCAGCACGTTCTTTAACGCTAAATGTACCAAAACCAACTAAAGTAACCGTATCACCGCTTTTAAGTGCTTCAGTGATTGACGCAATTGTTGCATCGAGTGCCTTACCAGCATCCGATTTAGATACTCCCCCTTTTTCAGCAATCGCATCAATTAATTCTGATTTATTCATGATAAAAAATATCCTCTTAATATCGTTTGTTAAGATCCAAGGCTATAGTTTAAAAGGCCATGCCGCCTTTATAGCAATGCTTTAGGGGAGAACGCAATACTAGAAAGGCTTTTTAGCAAAAATAAATACTCAAAAACCACACAAACAGACGAGTGCCTATATTTTTTTACTTTTTATTCAATTTACTCTTTAATTGATTATTTTCTTCAATCAATGCATCTACTTTAATATGTAGCTGAACTAAAAGTTGCTCGATATGCTGGAGATCTTTTGGAGTGACTAGACCAATACGATTCAACGAATGATTCACGCCTGTGTCTAAAATTTTTTCAACTTTATCTTTAGTATCCGTCACTGATTCTTTGGCTTTTTCAGTCACTTTTCCAACAGTGTTATCAGCAAAATCTACGGTCTTGGATTCTAGCTCTTCACCCACCTTGACTAAAGAGTCAAATAATTTATTTCCCTCTTCTTCGGCACGTGAAAAAGCACCTAATCCAGCCAGCCAAATCTGTTGCGTATACTTTTTGAAATCAAGGGCAGATTTTTTAGAACTCTTTGATTTTAGCTTAGTTTTTACCTCTACCTCATCAGTTGGTTGTTCTACATTTGAGTTGTCCATTAACCATTACTCCCAAGCACTTTACAAACAGTATGTCGTATTTAACCATAAAAATGTTTTTATAATATCAAAGTTAAGACTTGATCGTTTTAAAAAACTGTTCTACAAAGCAATAAAGTCATGTAAATTATTTTTAACAATTGAGTATGGATACTCAGATTTACGTGCTTTATGAAATTTATAGTGTGATTGCAAGGATAAAGAGACCTATGAGTGATACGCAACAAAGACATAAACACCCCCATTTGTTGCTAAACATTGTCATCATTGTTTTAGAAACTTTTTTTTCATTCATTCTCACGCATGATGCAACTTTACGGCTGCAAGCGAAAAAGCTTATCGATGAAAAAGTTACCATTCGAATCAACAGTTATATTCCTTTTTTTGACTTTTATGTCCAATTTACCGAAAAAGGAATGTTGTTTGATATGAAAGCACTAGATCGAAAAGTTGATCTAGAAATAAATAGCACACTCATCGATTTGATTAAAATTTTCGTATTTAATAATCAGCGCAGTATTTACAATATGCGTATTTTAGGTGATGCAAGACTTCAAGAAGATGTGATGGATTTAATCCCTCACCTCACACTCACGAGTATACTCGCAAATTGGAAACAATGGTTCAACGCATTTGATAGTGATGCAGAAGCTATTGCGTCTCAGCAACGAATTGCGCCATTGCTTGATAAAATCGATCAGCAACGGTCTGAGATCAACTCATTATTGGTTGAAGTTAAACAATATCAAAACCGCATTCATCGCCTGCAAAAACGCCAACGTTGGATTAATATTTCATTCGCTGTATTCAGCTTTATTTTAATAGGCTTTTTCGTTTATAATATGTGGATACAATAATTCCAACATATTTCACTTTTCACACGCATTTTGGCAATTAAAAAACTTGACTATTTTAGTCGGAATTCATAAAATTTAGACATCTAGTCTAACCATGTGTACCGAATCATGCGTCTTACAACTCGCGGTCGTTACGCAGTGACTGCTCTACTTGATTTAGCTTTGCAGCCAACTGAACAAACGATCACGCTTGCCGAAATAGCAGCACGTCAATCCATATCAGTCGCCTATTTAGAACAGTTATTCGCAAAACTTAAACGACATGGGTTAGTTTCGAGTGTTCGTGGTGCTAATGGTGGATATCATCTTGCACGAAATGCAACTGAAATTACCGTGCTAGAAATCATCGAAGCTGTAAATGAAACCGTCGATGCAACACGTTGCGACCATAAAGGCAATTGTCAAAATGGTGCAATGTGCTTAACGCATGACTTATGGCAAGAACTCTCCCACCATATTGCCGATTATCTCGCAAAAATCTCTCTTGCAGACCTGATCGCACGCGACAACGTTCAAACTGTTGCACTTCGCCAAAACTCAGCAAGTTTAGATTCAGCCCTCCTATCGGTTACAGGTATTTGACATGAAACGTCCAATTTATCTTGATTATGCAGCAACAACACCAGTACTTCCTGAAGTTGCAGAACGTATGATGGAATGTTTAACCTTTGAAGGGACTTTTGGTAATCCTGCATCACGCTCGCATGCCTATGGTTGGCAAGCTGAAGAAAAAGCTGAATATGCACGTGAACAAGTTGCAAACCTGGTTAAAGCAGATCCACGTGAGATCGTTTGGACTTCTGGTGCAACTGAATCTGACAACTTAGCACTAAAAGGTATTGCTCAGTTTTACGGTTCAAAAGGCAAGCACATCATTACTAGTAAAATCGAACACAAAGCAGTGTTAGATACTTGCCGTGAGCTAGAAGAACAAGGTTTTGAAATTACTTATTTAGAACCTGAACCATGCACAGGTTTAATTACGCCTGAAATGGTGAAAGCAGCTTTACGTCCAGATACCATTCTTGTTTCACTGATGATGGTGAACAATGAAATCGGTACGATTACTGACGTAGCAGCTATTGGCGAGCTAACACGTGCGAATAAAACATTCTTACACGTTGATGCTGCACAAGCCGCTGGTAAAGTTGAAATCGATCTTTCAACTATGAAAATTGATTTAATGAGCTTCTCTGGTCATAAAATTTATGGCCCTAAAGGAATTGGTGCCCTATTTGTCCGCCGTAGCCCACGTGTTCGCTTAAAAGCACAAATGCATGGTGGTGGTCATGAGCGTGGTATGCGTTCTGGTACTTTAGCAACTCATCAAATTGTAGGTATGGGTGAAGCTTTTGAAATTGCTGGTAAAACTATGCAAGCAGAACAAGAGCGTCTTCGCCACCTACGTGACAAACTATGGAATGGCTTCCAAGACCTTGAGCAAGTATTCTTGAATGGTCATCCGACTGAGAACGTTGCAAACTATCTTAATGTCAGCTTTAACTTCGTTGAAGGTGAATCATTGATGATGGCGTTAAAAGATCTTGCAGTATCAAGTGGTTCAGCATGTACATCTGCGACATTAGAGCCTTCATATGTATTACGTGCTTTAGGTTTATCTGATGAATTAGCACATAGTTCAATTCGTTTTAGTTTTGGTAAATACACAACTGAAGCAGATATTGATCATGTGTTAACAATTACCAAAGCTGCTGTTGAGAAATTACGTGAACTTTCTCCGCTTTGGGATATGTATAAAGAAGGTATCGACCTTTCAACAGTTGAATGGGCTGAACACTAATTCATTGTAGTTTGAATTGAACTCTTCATTGAAAACAGTGTTTTAACCCTCATATTAATATTAGGCTGACCCCGAGGTTTGGAGAAGCGACATGGCTTATAGCGAAAAGGTAATTGATCATTACGAAAACCCTCGTAATGTTGGTGTATTAGACAAAAATGCAGAAAACGTAGGTACAGGTATGGTCGGCGCACCTGCATGTGGCGACGTGATGCGTTTACAAATTCAAGTCGATGACAATGGCGTAATTGAAGAAGCTCGCTTCAAAACTTACGGCTGTGGTTCTGCAATCGCATCAAGCTCTCTTGTAACTGAATGGTTAAAAGGTAAAACACTTGATGAAGCTCAAGCAATTAAAAATATTGATATTGCGACCGAGCTTGCGCTTCCACCAGTAAAAGTACACTGCTCTGTATTGGCTGAAGATGCAATCAAAGCTGCGATTGAAGACTATCGTGGTAAGAAAGCGAAAGCTTAATTGATGACCGAAATAATATTGGAGTTTTCATGATCCATTTAACTGAAAATGCTGCGACTCACATCAGCAATTACCTGCAAAACCGCGGTAAGGGTGAAGGCATTCGTATTGGTGTGAAAACTTCGGGTTGTTCTGGGTTGGCTTATGTACTTGAGTTTGTCGATGATATCGATACACATGATCAAGTGTTTGAACAACTCGGTGTTAAAGTTTTTGTTGACCCTAAAAGCCTCGTTTATCTCAATGGTTTAGAGATGGATTATGTGAAAAATGGTTTGAATGAAGGCTTTGAATTTAACAACCCTAACCAAAAAGGTGAATGTGGTTGCGGTGAATCATTTACCGTCTAACTAGCAACACCCTCTTTCTTTTCGTCAAAACAGTGTGTTCCGCACTGTTTTAACGTATTTATTAATAGCGGAATTCATCTCCCATGAATCATTTTGAGTTGTTCCAATTACCAGAAGCACTCGATATAGATTTAGCAGCTTTAAAAAAACAATTTTTAAGTTTGCAACAGCAATATCATCCCGATAAAGCCACTGACAAAGATCAAGCATTGATTAAGTCGAGTGAAATCAATCAAGCGTATAAAGTGCTCTCACAAGTTGATAGTCGTGCGGCGTATTTACTTGGCTTAAAAAAACAAGATCATCACTTGGATCAGTCCATTAGCGATTTTGAATTTTTACAATCTGCACTCGAAATGCGTGAACAGCTTGATGAGGCCACCTCTACCGAGCAACTTAGTACCTTAAAAGTTGAAGTTCAGCAATGGATTGACGGTTTAGTTCGTGAATTTAAAATCGATTTTGCTGAAGAAGATTGGGCTGAGGCTCGTGATACCGTTCGTAAACTACGTTTTTTTCAACGTGTAATGAATGATATTGATAAAGCTGAAGATCGTATGTTGGACGAAGAAGATAGCTTCGATCTCGATGATGATTTTTAATCCGCTGTTACCAAATATTTTCAAGGGATACCTCACGCATGGCACTTTTGCAAATTGCTGAACCAGGTCAAGCTACTGCCCCGCATCAACATCGTATTGCGATCGGTATTGACTTAGGGACAACCCACTCTTTAGTGGCGACAGTGCTATCGGGAAAACCGAAAGTTCTGCAAGATGACAAAGATCGTGTATTACTACCGTCGATTGTTCATTACGCAAAAGATTCAACGACGTTTGGTTATGAAGCCAAGCCGTTTATGATGACTGACCCCAAAAATACTGTTGTTTCAGTAAAACGTTTTATGGGTCGCTCGCAAGCAGATATCAAATTCCAGCATCCGTATACACTTGTTGGTGCAGAAAATGAGATGCCAGCATTTGAAACTGCTGCTGGTCGCAAAACGCCTGTCGAAATTTCTGCTGACATTTTAAAGCAGTTAAAAGACCGTGCCGAAGCAAGCCTCAACAACCCTATCAACGGTGCAGTGATCACTGTTCCAGCATATTTTGATGAAGCACAACGCCAAGCGACACGTGATGCTGCTCAACTTGCAGGTTTAAATGTTTTACGTTTGTTGAATGAACCTACTGCGGCAGCTGTTGCCTATGGATTAGACCAAGATACCAACTTGAGCACCGATCGTAACTACGTGATTTACGACCTCGGTGGCGGTACATTTGACGTTTCTATTTTACGTTTCTCACAAGGTGTTTTTGAAGTTCTTGCGACTGGTGGACATACCGCGCTTGGTGGTGATGACCTAGACCGCTTAATCGTAAAATGGGCAAAAAAACAGCTTAATATCGAAACTTTAAGCGATGAAGAATATGCTGTTTTTGTTGTTGCAGCGCGTCAAGCCAAAGAATACTTAACAGATCATGAATCTGCTGAATTAAAATTACTGGATGATCGCCTTACTTTAGATCGCCCAACTTTTGAATCGATTATTCAAGTCGCACTCGATAGAACCATGAGTGTATGTAAACGTGTACTGCGTGATGCCAAACTTGAGCTCGATGAAATCGAACATGTGGTTTTAGTAGGTGGTTCAACACGTTCGTATGCCGTACAAAAAGCTGTACGCGAATTATTTGAACATGAACCACTCTGTACTATCAATCCTGATGAAGTCGTTGCAATTGGTGCATCTATTACCGCAAACCAGCTCATTGGCAACAGTCAAGATGGTTCATTATTACTTGATGTCACGCCACTTTCTCTTGGTCTAGAAACCATGGGTGGATTGGTTGAACGTTTGATCTCGCGAAACACCGCAATCCCTGTAGCACGCCGTCAAGAATTCACCACTTATCAAGATGGCCAAACAGCAATGTTGATTCATGTGGTACAAGGTGAACGTGATTTAGTCGAGCATTGTCGCTCATTGGGTCGTTTTGTGTTACATGGCATCCCACCAATGACTGCTGGTCAAGCACGCATTGAAGTAACCTTCCAAGTTGATGCTGATGGCTTACTGACAGTATCTGCAAAAGAAACTACTTCTGGTGTTCAAGCGCAAATTGATATCAAACCATCTTATGGTCTATCTGCAGCGGATACTGAACGCCTCTTGGTTGAAGGTTTCCAACATGCGGAAGAAGACAAACAATTGCGCCATCTGCAAGAAACAAAAGTGGAAGCACAACGTGAGTTGGAAGCTTTAGAACAAGCGTTAAAAGCAGATACCGATTTACTCTCTCAGCAACAAGCACGAGATCTAATTCTTGCTGCTGAAGCGTTAAAAGCTCGCCTTAAAACCGATGAGCTTGCAGCGATTGAACATGCTGTTCAACAACTTAAAATTCACAGCGATGCGTTTGCAGCACTTCGTATGAATCGACATATTGACCATGCCTTAAAAGGTACAAAACTTGAAGATTGGTCAAACTCAAACTAAAGGTATAGGTGATCAATATGCCACGTATTAAAGTTCTTCCTCATGCACTCATTTGCCCCGAAGGTGCAGAATTTGAAGTCGAACAAAACGCCAATTTATGCCAAAGCTTATTGAAACAAGGCATTAAAATTGAACATGCTTGCGACATGTCTGCGGCATGTACGACTTGCCACGTGATTGTTCGTAAAGGATTCGATAGCCTTGAAGAAATGAACGATGTTGAAGCAGATTTACTCGATCGTGCATGGGGTTTAGAGCCTGACTCTCGCCTGTCATGTCAGGTTGAGATCGTTGATGAAGATTTAGAAATTGAAATTCCGAAATATACGATTAATCATGCTTCGGAAAATCATTAAACTTTATCCATAAAAAAACTCCTCTTTATTAGAGGAGTTTTTTAATCTAAGTTTATTGATCAACATCATAATCATCAAAATATTGCCAAATAGACTCCACATGATCTCTATAAGCACCTTTATCTATAGGTAGATCATATAATATTTGCAAATCTGGATTATATTTGAGTAATTGCGCCATATTGGTCAATTGAATATTTTGCTCAAAATCCAAACTATTTTCAGAAAAATCATGTGCATCCACATGACAATACATTTGCCAATCTCCGCCTGCGTGAGATACCCAACGTATTGGCAATTTTCCATCAATGACACAACAACACGCAATAACCCCTAAATATTGTGGGAATGCTTTGTATGCTTGCGGATTAAAATCTCTGGTGAAAGGAGTCGCATCCATCACTTCCTGATAGCCTGTAAATGCAATTCCCCGTTCCGCAAAGAAATTTTCAATATCACCATCTTGACGTTTTGCATTATTCAACCAGATCACTTGCCACTCAGTTAGACGTTCTCCACGATCAGCAGTAAATACGCCTGTTTGAGGTTCGTTAATCCAACAGCTTTGACGTATCAAAACCAAAGGATGTTCCGCTCCAGCTGTTTTTTCGGAAAACTGTTGAGCATCTTCATAACTGGAAAATGCACAATAATAATCTTGCCCCTCATATTCATCTAGTGCACCACGTTCTGGATGACACCAAACTCGATATTCAAGAACATCATCATAAAAATAACCTGCACCTGACTTTACCAAAGCAGGATACTCACCCACCATGCTCTCATCAATAGCCAATGGATACTGTGAAACGAATGCAGACATTATTAAACTCTATAATTAATTATTGAATATTTTTATCTTACTTCATCATCCAAAGTCAGCTTTGGAATACCCTGAGCATTGGTAATTTTTTGTTGTGTTTTGATACGCTGAACCATATTCTCCAAAATTTCAACCAATTCCGGATATTCATAATTCTGCACTTCCTCTAAATTCAAGACCAGATGGAAGCCTTTATAATCGAAATCAAACCATTTTTGTGTATCGGATTTCTTACCTGTGAATTTTTCCATTACCTGCCACGTTTTAACAGGTCCTTGAATCCCTTTTAAATAAATTGGCACTTTCGGTACGCACAAAAACTCACCTTTGATCAGTTGGTGAGTGTCATCCGCAATTAAGATTTCATCAACTTCAGCAGCAGACTGCAAACGTGCTGCTAAATTTACATCACGACCAACAATGGTGTAAGCCATACGATGTGAAGCCCCGTAGTTGCCTACGTGACAATAACCCGTACTAATACCCATTCGAATGTGCAACGCTGGATAGCCCATTTTCTTCCAACGCTCACGCAACAATTTCATTTGCTGACGCATTGCGATCGCCATTTCTACACAAGACTTCGCGTCTTGTTCAACACCCTGAGAATTTGGATCACCGAAGAAGATGAGAATCGCATCGCCCATAAACTTATCAACGGTTGCTTCATACTGTTTTGCTATTTCAGTCATATGACTTAAATAATCATTAAGTAAAAAAGCTAAATCATCTGGAATAAGGCTTTCTGAAAGTTCAGTAAACCCTTGAATATCGGAGAAGAAAATGGTTAATTTCTTACGTTTGTATTCAATTTTAGCTTCAGCTTCCCCACGCATGATCGACTGCCATAATTGTAATGGCGCATATCGACTCAATTGGTTAGCAAAAGCAATGTAGCGTGTCATTTGGTTATGATAATGCTGACGCTGTTGCCCTAAAATATTGATTCTTCTATGTTGATAATAGTTACCAATCACAATGAACATCATCAAACCAAATAAACTAACAACAGTTAGTTCTGGGTTTGTAGGCTCGAAATATTCTTCAGCACCAAAAATTGCAAAAGTACAAAAGTAAAAAGTGAGAACACCGATCAGTCCGATTAAACACGCAACAGGGAGTGTAATTTTATTATTTAAACCAACGTAAAGAAGTCCAAATAAAATCGTAAAAGTAGGAACTAAACTAAGGTGTAATCCCGCAAGGACGATCGCAACAATGACAGCTTCAAAAGCAAAAAGTACATTTTTTTCAGTATTCTTATCAAATTTGTATTGAAGCCAGTTGTCTAATTTGGGACAGATTAGGAAATGAATCAGTAATAAAGGAAGGATGTAAAGTTGATAGTTAGCACTCGGTGCGGTAAATGTATAAATTACCAAAATCAATGACAATATCGAATATCCCATCAAACGATGAAAATAAGCGAACTGTCTAGGTTCTTTATCTATTAACCTATCTAGTGGCACCCTATCCTCCTTCCTTATTATAGAAGATTGTTTTTATTTTATATTTCCATCAATCCATACGCCAGTCGAATGGCATATCGCCTTGACCACGTAATGCAAGCATCAAGGTTTGACGCATATGCGCAAGTACATCATTACTATAAGGTACCGCAGGCGTACCCCAAACAGGTTTCGGCCATGCAACATCATTTTGATAACGCACAACATGATGAAAATGAAGTTGTGGTACAACATTACCTAATGCAGCAACATTCATTTTGTCTGCACGAAAAACCCGTGACAATTGACTAGATAACCAACTAGATTCGCGCAAGAACTGCTCTTGATCAGCTTGGCTTAATTCATATAACTCGGTAATCCCTGGTACACGTGGTACAAGAATTAACCATGGAAATTGCATATCATTCATTAAACGACATGTTGAAAGCGGGAAATCGCCTACAAAAAATGTATCTTGAGCAAGTTGTGGATGCAAACTAAACATATCTTTATAAATGATGCAGAATAATGATGATGGTCAATACTATCACATCAGTTTTGATGTGAGTATTATTAGTCGCCTGTTTGATTACAAATAACAATGATTTTCTTTATTTATTACATCAACATCTGACAAAAAGCAGATTCTTTGCTTAAAGAAAATCAAAGTAGTTTAATTATGCAGCAAAAAATTTACTTTTCAACTAACTATGTAGTTCGTTGAGTAGTTTATTCAATAGATCAACAATAAACTGAATCCGCTTATCGTACTCAGCCATTTGCACTGTGATCTTTAAACGTTGACCACCTTCCATACGATAGTGGGTTGGATTCTTTTGCATTAATTGAATGATACTGATTGCTTGCACTGGTGTGTCTGGCGAAAATTCAATGTATCCACCATTATTATTGACATCAATCTTAGTAATCCCTAACTGCTCTGCTTTCAAACGTAATTGATGCACACTAAACAATTGTTTGACTGACTGAGGTGGAATGCCAAAACGATCAATCAGTTCCATCCGAATATTATCAAGCTTCTCTTGCGTATCAGTATTACTAATACGCTTGTAAAACAACAAACGCTGATGTACATCTCCTAGATAATCATCTGGAATCAGCGCAGGCATATGTAGGTTAATTTCAGCAGTTAATGACAAAGGCGCATCAAAGTTTGGCGTTTTACCTTTTTGGATGGCTTTGGTCGCTTTCTCTAGCATTTCCATATACAAGCTATAACCAATCGCTTGCATCGAACCACTTTGCTGCTCACCGAGTAATTCACCCGCACCCCGAATCTCCAAGTCTTCAGTTGCAAGCATGAATCCTGCGCCCAGTGTTGAAGCACGTTGAATGGCATCAAGACGCTTTTCTGCATCGCCTTTGAGATGTTTTAGCGATGGAACCAATAAATAAGCATACGCTTGGTGATGCGAACGCCCAACACGACCACGTAATTGATGCAATTGCGCCAAACCTAACTTATCTGCTCTTTCAATGATAATCGTATTGGCATTGGGTACATCAATACCCGTTTCGATAATGGTTGAACACACGAGAACATTATATTCTTTGTGATAGAACTGCTGCATGACCTGCTCAAGTTCACGTTCGCGCATTTGTCCATGAGCAACCGCAACACGTGCCTCAGGAACTAAATTACGAATCGTTTCTGCTGCTCTTTCAATGGTTTCAACTTCATTATGTAATAAATAAACCTGACCACCACGTAACAACTCACGCAAAATCGCTTCTTTAATTGAGTCATCTGTATGTTCTTGAACAAAAGTTTTGACTGCTAAACGGCGGGCAGGCGGCGTTGCAATAATCGAAAGATCTCGCATCCCAGAGAATGCCATATTCAGAGTTCGTGGAATCGGCGTCGCCGTTAGCGTCAGCATATCTACATCGGCACGCAAAGCTTTAATCCGTTCTTTATCACGAACACCAAAACGATGTTCCTCATCAACAATCATTAATCCAAGATTCTTGAATTGAATGTTTTCTTGCAGGATTTTATGTGTTCCCACCACAATATCAACTTTGCCTTCAGCTAAGTCTTCAATCGTTTTCAAATGCGTTTTATTACTACCAAAACGAGACAGCACTTCAATACGCACCGCTGTATCAGCAAAACGATCTTTAAAGGACTCATAATGCTGCTGTGCCAATAAAGTAGTAGGAACTAATACTGCAACTTGCTTGTTGTTTTGTACTGCAACAAAGGCTGCACGCATCGCCACTTCGGTTTTACCAAAGCCCACGTCCCCACATACCAAACGATCCATTGGTTTCGCCAACTGCATATCATGGATGGTTGCTTCAATCGCGTTAGCTTGGTCTAAAGTCTCTTCATAGGCAAAGCCACTAGAGAATTGCATATATCCAGTATGATCGAGCTCAAAGGCAAAACCCGGTTTCGATTGACGGCGTGCCTGAATATGTAACAACTCAGCCGCAACATCATGAATTTGCTCTAAAGCTTTCCGCTTGGCTTTACTCCATGTATCTGTACCTAATTTATGTAAAGGTGCTAAGTCAGGATCGCCACCACTATAACGACTGATCAGGTGTAAATTGGTGACAGGCACATAAACTTTTGCACCATCTGCATAATCGAGCTGTAAAAACTCATGATCCTGTTGATCAATTTCTAAGGTAATTAAGCCTGCATAACGCCCAACACCATGATCGATATGTACTACAGGCGCACCGATACTGAGTTCAGTTAAACTCCGGACAAGAAATTCTTCAGAAACTTCTTGCTGACGCTTACGACGTCGTTGCACTACCCGATGTTCATAGAGTTGATTTTCAGAAATGACTGATAGTTGATTGCTGAGCACGAGTCCACGATCTAATGGCGCGCTTGTGATTGCAACTTGGAGCTTGTCTTTCTGAAATTGAACAAAACTCTCTACATTTTGGATTTCACCTAGAACCGAACGTAATGCATCTTTTAAGGTTTCACGCCGACCTGCACTTTCAGCGACCAATAACACAGGATGTTTAACTTGGTCGATATAATGTTTAACTGCTTCAAATGGCTGTTCTTTTTTAGGATCAACTGCAAGCTTTGGTGGTTGTTCTGCTGCAAGATTTAAAACACCTACTTTTTCGTCAAATGCTTCTGCTGAAGCTAAAATCCTTGGAAATTGATTTAATGCCTGTAACACATGATTTGGCATTAAAAAAAGCTCTTCAGGCGGAAGAATTGGTTGGTCGATGTTATGACGGCGATCTTCATAACGACGAACCACTTCTTTCCAGAAATTAATTAATTCATCTTCAACTTCGTTATTTGTAATGACAACGCAATTCTTTGGTAAGTATGTCATAAGCATACTTTGCGCTTCCATCACCTTTTTCTCAAAGAACAAAGGTAAATAGAACTCTAATCCTGGTGTTGCGATTCCTTCAAGTACATCTTGATAAATTGGGTTTTTCTTAGGATTCGCAGTTGGAAAACTTTCTGCGTAACGATCTCTAAAGGTAGAACGTCCCTCTTTTAAAGGAAATTCTTTTGCTGGTAAAACAGTGAAGTTTTTTAAAGATTCAGTGGTTCTTTGCGTTTCTGGATCAAAGAATTTTAAGCTTTCAATTTCATCATCAAATAAATCAATTCGAATCGGTTGATCTTGTCCAGATGCATAAATGTCCATGATACTGCCACGAACTGCAAATTCCCCATGATCATAAACAGTATCAACCAAACGATAACCCGCCTGCACCAGTTGCTTTTTCTGTGCTTCTAAATCGAGTCGTTGTCCAACTTTAATATCAAAGTGTTCACCAACTACCCATGAGTACGGTGCAACACGTTGCGCTAAGGTACTGGCAGAAACTAGTAGAATACCCTTTTGTGGCATATTCGCTAAAATCGCCAAACGTTCAGAAACAATATCTTGATGTGGCGATAAACGGTCATAAGGCAAGATTTCCCAATCAGGAAAAATCGTTGGTTTTATCCCGTAAAATTCAAGTTCACTTTCGAGCTGAGCAAGATGTTGATTATTTCTCGCAACAATCACATATAGATTTGAACTTTGCGTGGCAATTTCTTTGAATAATAATGCTGCTGATGATCCAAGTAAGGAACCAATCCAGCGTTTTTCGCCTGCTTTGAATTGTTGTAGGTTTAATTGAGAGATTTCTTGTTGAAACATAGAGAAAATCATGTAATCGAAAAGACAATAGGCTTAGTTTAACATGGAGTTTTTTATGTGGATATGAATCCAGAAAGAAGACTAACTGGATTTATCCTTTAATTTTTTCTCTAATCGACGATCCATCAAACGAAATAATGGTCGAGTTAAATTCATCACAGTTGTCGGCGCTGTATTCAGTAAAGCATTGGCAATTGCACCACTGGTACTGGTAATACGATAAGATTTTTGCTGTACAGCTTTGACAATCCAGCCTGCGGCGGTGGACGTATCTAGCATCCGCATATGTTTATAAATCTTTGTTTTAGATGACATGGGTGTTCTTACCATTGGGAAATAAACAATACTCACATCAATTCCTTGATCACCTAACTCCATTCTGAGCGAACGTGAAAAGGATTCTAAAGCCGATTTACTGGCTAGATATGCTGAAAATAATGGAATTGGAACTTGAGTTGACATAGTAGAAATATTGACAACATGTCCCTCACCTTTTTCCAGAAAGTGTGGCAACAAGGCTAATGTCAAACGCACTGCTGCAAAATAATTGATTTGCATGGTACGCTCAAAATCGTGCAGCCGATCTAATGCCTGAATAATTGGACGACGTATTGAGCGAGCAGCATTATTAATCAGGACATCAACTTTTGCATGTTCACTAAGTATTTGTTCAATACAGTTTTTAGCATGATCTTCCTGAGTAATATCTACAGGATAAATCCATACTTGACCGCTTTGCTGTTGAATGACCTGCTGTACTCGTTCCAATTCATCTTTACGGCGAGCAATGAGACAAATTTTCGCACCCAATGCAGCAAGTTGAATCGCAGCCTGTTCACCAATTCCACCTGATGCACCTGTCAATATAATGGTTTTTCCTTGTAGATTTGTCATACGTTTTCCTATTTTTATACAATCTATAATTATCCATTTTGATCTTATTCATTTAGCTTTCAGGAGAAAAGTCTTCTTTGGAAAAACTCAAAAAATGCCTTTCTCAATTTATAATTAAGCTCACCAATAATTTTGGTTTACTTAGGCTATTTAACTCGCTATCCTATTCAAATCGTTTATATGCGATAAAAATGAAACTCACGGTCATTTAAAAATAAACTTTAAATTAAAAATCAAATAGTTAACTTACTTTCAATAAAAAGAGAGAAATTTAATCTAAATCTATGTCAATAATCACTCCCACTCAACAAATTCGAGCTGTTTATAACAATCAGACTATTCGTGTTTATCAAGCTTATTCTGATGCTATTGCAAATGCCGCCCTTCTTAATCAAACTTTTGTCTCACCACCATTTAAAATGGAAAGAATGACATGGATCAAACCATCATTCCTTTGGATGATGTATCGTGCAGGCTGGGGTTTTAAAGACAACGGACAAAACCGTATCTTGGCCATTGATATTCGCCGAGAAGGTTTTGAATGGGCTTTGGCACATAGTTGTCTTAGTCACCGTGATCCGATCACAAGTGAGCAAGCATGGCAACAACTGAAAGAAAATTCACCTGTACGAATTCAATGGGATCCTGAACGCGATCTATTATTACGACCACTTGAACATAGAGCGATACAAATTGGACTGAGTAAAGAAGCAGTTCAACATTATGTAAATCAATGGATTGTTTCGATTACAGAGGTCACACCACTTGCACATCAGATTTATGCTTTAGTACAAAAGAATAAAATGGAAGAAGCTCAATTATTATTACCAAAAGAAATGGTATATATTCCTTCAATAAAAAAAGATTCACTCTGATTGAATCATTTTTTATTGAAAAATAGGATTTTCTAAACTTTTTTCAGCATCAAATCGTTAAACAATAAAGGCTGATTTCTCAGCCTTTATCTATATCTATTAATTGACAGAAGCCAACTTCACATCAGGAAAGAAACGCTCTTCTACCATGTCATAACACCATTGGAAAATAAAGGTATAAACCAAAATACACATCGTAAGACCAAAATCTAAAATTAATGCATCAATAAAGCTCATCTTCATCATATAAGCAATAATTGGAATGGTCGCAAGCATCAAACCACCCTCAAAACCAATCGCATGCAAAATACGCACAGGAATCGTTCGTTTCCACTGATATTTATGTTCAACTTTCTCAAAATAATGGTTAAAAATCATGTTCCAAATAACCGAAATGACGGCCATGATTACACCTAGAATACCAGTCACCTCTAAAGGCATACTAAAAATAAAACTTAACGCAATTGCGATGATGACCAATAAGATCACTTCATAGCTAATTGCATGAATGAGTCTTCTTCTGGAAATCAACATTTTCTAACACTCTTTTGTTTGGATACGTGCCATTTTATTTTTATAATCTTGATTAATCTAATCAGGTTCTTTCAGTTTTTTTGACAGATGAATATTAATCAAGAACAACTTCTAATGTTTCAAACTGTCATTGAGACAGGCTCATTTTCTGCGGCTGCGCGGAAACTCGGCAAAGTTCCTTCGGCAGTGAGTATGTCAATTGCCAATTTAGAAATTGATCTCAATCTCAATTTATTCGAGCGAGCTGGACGTGAACCTACACCAACACCTGCGGCAATGGTTTTATATGAAAAAACTCAACAACTTTTGATTGAGATAAATCAGTGGAAACAACATGCTCATGCGCTCAGCACTGGACTAGAGTCAACTTTAAACATTGTCGTCGTCTCTGAATTGCTACATACCAATTGGACCGATTACATCACGTTACTTGAACAACATTTTCCAAATCTAACTATTAATATTTTTTCTGCTCCTCAGGAAGATGCTTTACAGATGTTACTGGATCAGTCTGCGCAACTTGCACTCATGTTTGAACGAGAACAGTTAGACAGTCGTGAACAATTTGTTGAATTAAAAAGAGAAGCTCTTGTTCCAGTGATTGCTCAAGGTCATGCTTTAGCCCAATTTGAGCAAATATCATTTGAGCAAATGGTGCAGACGCGCCAAATCGTGGTCGCTAGCCGTGACCATAGCATCAAGCCAGAACTACTATTTTCTAAAGATTATTGGCGTACAGATAATCATCACTCTGCGTGTATGATGATTCTTCGGAATTTAGGTTGGGGTGTTTTGCCCTTAGAAATGTTTAATGAAAACCCTGAATTAAAGAAAAAGTTAAAAGTTTTGCAACTTTATGATTTCACCCCAAAGTTTGAATACTACGTCGATCTAGTTTGGAGTCGTGAAAGCGAGTTAGGTGTTGCTGCTAGATTTTTGATTGAACACATTCGACAACTACGTCAGCAACCTAGAAAATAGAGTAAATCACTCAGGTTTAAATGTATTCAAAGCGATGCTTTGCTTTCCTGTAGATTGTGCTATAAAGAAGTTATCCATAATTTTGTTTAAGTAAGAACGCTATATCAATGACTCAGACTGCATTACACCAATTAAAAAATTTAACAACCGTTGTTGCCGATAGTAGTGATCTAGAAGCGATTGAAAAATTTCGTCCCTTAGATGCAACAACCAATCCATCACTCATTACAGCAGCGGCTGAACAACCTGAAAGTAAGCAACTGATTGAAGATGCTTATACACAAGCAAAACAAGAAGGCTATCAAAGTGATGAACTGATTGAACGCACCATTGATATTTTGACGGTGAAGTTTGGCGTTGAAATTTTAAAATTGATTGATGGACGTGTTTCAACTGAAGTCGATGCTTCTCTTTCTTATGATACTGATGCGACGATTGCCAAAGCGCGTGAACTTTCTAAACTTTACCAAGGCTATGGTATTGAGCAATCTCGTATCTTAATCAAAATCGCATCAACGTGGGAAGGCATTCAAGCAGCTAAAGTTTTAGAGGCTGAAGGGATTCCATGTAACTTAACATTATTGTTTGGTTTGCATCAGGCCCAAGCTTGCGCAGATGCAAAAGTAACCCTAATTTCTCCTTTTGTCGGTCGCATATTAGACTGGTATAAAAAAGCGGAAGGCGTCGAGCAATACCCAATCGAAAACGATCCAGGTGTTCTTTCAGTCAAGAAAATTTATAACTATTACAAACAACACGGCATTGCGACACAGGTCATGGGAGCAAGTTTCCGTAGCACAGCACAAGTCCTTGGTTTAGCAGGTTGTGACTTACTCACAATTGCACCAAATCTATTGGCTCAACTTGAACAAGATCAACAGGTTGTTGAAGCTCAACTCAGCTCAACTTCGGCGCAACAAGCTGAGAAAATTGAACGTACAGCTCAAACCAAAGAAAGTTTTAAAGCTGAACTTGAGCAAGATTTAATGGCTTTCCAATTACTACAAGGTGGTATTGATGGCTTTATCAAAGCACGTGATCATTTGAGTTTATTACTGCGTCAATCTTTTGGTATTGATGCAGAGATTCGACCTTAATTAGTTTATTTTTCACCTATAAAAACCGATTTTTGTTATATTAGCGAAAATCGGTTTTTTTAATGAGTAGATTGTGTTCGGCATAACAGATTTAACCACTTTCATTATTGGTACAATCTTAATTGTGTTATTGCCTGGCCCAAACTCTTTATATGTAATGTCCGTCGCTTCACGCTATGGTATTCGTACTGGTTATGCAGCGGCATGTGGCGTATTCACAGGCGATTCTATTTTAATCTTGTGTACAGTCTTAGGTGCGGCATCATTATTAAAAGCCTTCCCAATTTTATTTATCGTTCTCAAGTTAACAGGGGCTTGTTATCTCGCTTATCTAGGCTTCAAGCTATTACAAAGTGCATATCAGACATGGAATAAACCTCCACACCCTACTGAGATGGCTGATTTACCACGTTTAGATCAAATTCATCCCTATCGTACCGCACTCAGTATCAGTTTACTCAATCCTAAAGCGATTCTGTTTTTCCTGTCTTTTTTCGTGCAATTTGTACAACCCAATTATACTTATCCAGCACTCAGCTTTCTGATCTTAGCCATTATTGTGCAACTGGTCAGTTTGACCTATCTGACTGCTCTGATTTTTTCAGGTGTTAAATTAGCAAACTTTTTCAAACATAATTACAAACTTGCCGCTGGAGGTGTTTGTAGCGTGGGTATTTTATTCTTTATTTTTGGATTACGATTGGCAACGTCTACCCTTACATAATAATGTTTTGATCATATGATCAATTAATTCAATCATTTTTAAACTACGATTTCCGCTGAATTAACGATATACTTTTCAACAAATTTTAATCAAGTATAGATGCATTGATGCAACGTCTAATTCAAGATTTTTCGATTCCTGCCGTTTTTGCTGGCTTTATTACTTTCCTGATTGGGATTAGCGTTTCTGCTGTATTAGTGATCCAAGGCGCACAATCTTTAGGTGCAAATACAGCACAAATCAGCTCTTGGTTTTGGGCATTAGGTTTGGCGATTGGATTATCAGGACTCATCTTATCTTGGAAATATAAATATCCAGTTGCTACTGCATGGTCGACTCCGGGGATTGCACTGATCATTGCATCGACTGGTCATTATGATTTGTATGAAGCGATTGGTGCTTTCTTAATTTGTGGCGTCGCAATCGCAATCGTTGGATTTTCAGGCATTTTCCAAAAGTTACTGGCGCATATTCCTCAAAGCCTCACATGTGCGATGCTTGCAGGGATTTTATTAAAATTTGGAATTCAGATCTTCAGCAGCTTAGAAAATCAGCTCGGTTTTATCTTGAGCATGTTAGCAATTTATCTTGTTTCAAAACGCATATTGCCTCGTTATAGCATTGTGCTGACAGTGATTTTAGGTGCAATGATTTGCCCTCTATTTATTGATTTTCAATTACATTCAATCACTTGGTCTTTTACTCAACCTGTATGGATGCAACCCTCATTTTCATGGTCTGCATTACTGGGTCTAGCCTTACCGTTGTTTGTCATTAATATGACTTCGCAAAATTTGCCCGGTATTGCCATGATTAAAAGCTATGGTTATCACCCACACGTCAATCAACTAGTAGGCTGGACAGGTATTGCACATACGATTTTCGCTCCTTTTGGTTGCTTCTCGATAAATTTAGCCGCGATTAGTGCAGCGGTCAGCTTAGATGATCAAGTGCATCCTGATCCGAGCAAACGCTATATTGCAGGTATAAGTTGTGGTTTGTTTTATATTTTAATGGGGCTTTTCGCTGCAACCTTAGTCAGCTTACTCATGTCATTTCCGCCTATTTTTATTGTTGCACTTGCAGGTATTGCCCTATTTGCCACGATTAGCCATAACATTGCAGTGGCTTTTGCAAACGTAGAAGAACGAGAAGCAGCATTACTCACCTTTTTATGTAGCGCATCTGGGATTCAGTTTTTCGGAATTGGTTCTGCATTTTGGGGGCTTTTATTGGGTATTTTTGTTTTAGTTTTATTCAAATTTAAATTAAAAAATAAGTCTTAGTTCTGGCTAAGACTTATTTAAATCCATTTTATTTCAAAGTCGATTTACCTATCTTCTACATCCTTTTCAGTTTCTTCACCATTTAAAATTCGTCCTGCTTGCTTAGGTCGAATCAATGGTGCTGTAGGCCGAGGATGGGAATGTGAGTATTGTAAACCTACCCCTGCATAGACATCATCCGCAGCAATTTCTGTTTCAAAACGCTCATTATCACGTTCTCGAATTTCATTTGAGATCATGCGAACCTCATCTTCATCGACACCTAATTGTTCTAAAATGACTTCACCGAATTTAATCGCAGATTCAAAGGTTTCACGAATCATATAATCGACTTTTTGTTTGACCAAATGTAGTGAATGTTCCCGATCATAAGAACGAACCAAGACTTTGGCTAACGGAAACTCATTCGTAACCAATTCCACAATTCGATTGGTTGTTTGCTTACTGTCAACACAAATCACGATTGCTTCTGCCGTCGAAGCGCCTGAAGCATGTAAAATATCGAGACGACAGCCATCGCCGTAGTAAATTTTAAAACCAAATTTTTCTGCGTTTTGAATCATGTCGATGTCATTATCAATGATCGTCACATCAACCCCTCTTGCCAAGAGTAATTGACTCGTCACTTGACCAAAACGACCAAAACCAATCATTAGAATACTGCCGCTTAGACCTTCAGCAATATCGACATTATCAAGAGAAACTGAATCTTTGGTTTCGGTAAATCGCTTAAAAAGAATGCCTAAGATTGGAGTTAACACCATAGACAGTACAATAATTGCTGTTAGATTCGACTTAACTGTATTATCAATCACTTGGGCAGAGACAGCAGCAGAAAACAGAACAAAGGCAAACTCACCACCTTGAGCCATCAATAAAGCACGATCCAAAGCTTCCGTATGCCGACTTTGGGTTATTCGCGCAACGATATAAATCATGAGTGATTTAGCAAACATCATTGCAATAACGCCACTGACAATCAGTTGCCAGTTTTGCTTCACGACCGATAAATCTAGCGACATTCCAACACCAAGGAAAAATAGCCCCAATAAAATTCCTCGAAATGGTTCAATATCGGCTTCAATTTGGTGTCTAAAAGTTGATTCTGATAGCAACACGCCTGCAAGAAATGCCCCCATTGCCATAGATAAGCCACTGACTTGCATCAATAAAGCAGCACCCAACACCACTAAAAGTGCAGCAGCAGTCATTACTTCTCGTGCTTTTGCAGCAGCAAGCAATCTAAACAAAGGATTGAGCAACCAATAACCTGCGGCGATTAAACCTGCAATTGCAATTAAACCAATACCTATATTTTCCAAACGTGCTGAGGTACTTTCCACCACATGATTCGGTGCCATAAAAGCAACAATTGCCAGTAATGGGACAATTAATAAATCTTCAAATAATAAAATCGCAACAATCTTTTGACCTTGTGGCTGTGCAATATCACCACGATCACCCAAGAGTTGCATCACAATTGCGGTAGACGTCAGTACAAAACCTGCTGCACCAATAAATGCAACTTGCCATTTAAATCCAAATAAAAGCCCAACACCTGTTAATGCCAAAGCACAAGCAATAATTTGCAAAGTTCCTAAGCCAAAAATCTCACGCCTTAGACTCCATAAATGTGAGGGCTGCATTTCCAGCCCAATCACAAATAAGTACATGACAATACCAAGCTCTGCAATATGTAGAATCGAAGCAGAATCATGAAAAAATGCGAATCCAAATGGACCAATAACTAAGCCAGCAATTAAATAACCAAGAACTGAGCCCAAGCCAATTCGTTTAAAAATAGGAACGGCTATTACGGCCGCGGCCAATAAAACGACAGGGGCAATTAAACTGATCGAGTGTGCTTCTGAACTCATACTGTTCTCATTTTTATTTATCTGACTTTATTGTATGTGAAACAATAAAAGACTTGTATATCAATTACGAGATAGTTATTCCCAATAGAGCTATTTAAAATACTGATATATATAACTTAGTTAATTGCATTTTTATCCCAGAAAGCTTGACGAATTTGTGGCATCGCGTTCAGATGATTAATAATATGCTGCGCATCTTCAGTCTCAATTGAACTCGCAATCAGTGTCGCTTCTATCTCAACCTCTTTTTCACCAAACGGCGTTACATCAATATCTTTGGCAGGATAGTTATGATGTTTCAAAGTTAGATTCAGCTCGTCCATGACTACCTTACTCTGAGTACGATCACAAATAATATAGATAACATGTAAGACTTCTGCCTCATCATCTAATGGACGGCGATCTATGGCGTGAACAATAGGTCTTAAGAGCGTATTTGCCGCTAAAATAAAAGCTGTTGCAAGTATCGCTTCAACAATCAAATCAGCACCTGCCGAGGCACCGACAGCAGCAGAACACCATAATGTCGCAGCCGTATTTAAACCATGAATGTTGCCTTCTTGGCGCATAATCACACCTGCACCTAAGAAACCAATTCCTGAAACAACATAAGCAATCACCCGAACTGCTCCATCAGCTCCAGTCAAATTAATTGCAATATCTACAAAAATTGCTGCGCCCACAGCGACTAAAACATTTGTTCTAAGTCCCGCTGTACGCTGTCGATATTGACGTTCAAATCCAATCAATGCACCTAAAATGAATGCAACAGATAAACTAATTAAAGTATCAACGATATTGGATAAATCTGTATTTTCTAGAAATTTTAATTGCATCTGACACCTATTTATTATTAGTGATTCTAATAATGGATAAATTGAATCTAAGATAATTATGATGATGGCGTATAGCTTAAGCCCAGTCCAAACCAATGCTGTTTTATACGACCTAAACGATCACCAAAGGAGGCTTCCAAAGTAAGTACATTGGGAATCAAACTATATTGCAACGCTGTCTGGAAAAATGGCGCTTGGCGATCTTGATTATAAGTTTCAAGTGTTACACCGACATGCTCGGTCAGCGTATAGGTTGAAGCTATTCCCCAGCGAACGAGGCGCTCATCAGCCTGTTGATAACCGAGATTGGCATCCAATGCTAAACGTTGATCTAAAAGTTGAAAACTGACAGGAACATTCAAAAACCAGTTTAAATCCCCATGATGAGCAACATCATCACGTGATAGCTGTAAACTACTGGCGATCCCCCAGTCATTCTCCATTGGCTTTAAAATACTTTTCGCTTGAACCGAAAAGCCATGAATCTGATCCTGATCTTTACTTGAATGATAGCCCAATGATACTTCTAGATTTTGATTAAGGTTACAGGCAGGTATAACTTGATAAGACCAAGTACGATCTTTGTTATAACTATATGTACTTTCTAGCTGACACAGCTGTGCCGCTGTAATAGAGACATCATCTGTGTTGATGAGTGGACCCGCCTTACTCTTTTGAGTCAGCAATAATCCACACAAAATAAATACATTAAGAATGGCAAGCCATTGAATGGAAGCATGAAAAAACATAGGCTTCTCCCCATTTTAGGTGAGAAACTAAACAGGATGCAGTCAATACAATAAATTTTATGGGTACAGCAAAATATTATAGAAGGGTTTAGAATATTTTTAACAAAGCTAACTCATTGCAAGATAGCCGACCTAAATAGCTCACTTGCTCAGTATTCGTTTTGGCTTAATCTTCTATTAAACCCGAACCTCGAACAACTTCCCATTTAGGATCTCCGTTGAATAAACTCACGGGCATTATAGGGCGTGCTATAGGATTAACAAGCCCTATTATGTGAATTTTTTATTACACGATAAATTTAAATTTTGAAAACTTTTTAGATTACAGCTCTCTCACCACCACTGTTTTGGCCATTTTGTCGTGCCAGCCTTGTTTCTTAGAATCAAAAGCTACCCAAATCAAACCAATAAATAGAACTAATATTGCTGGAAAATAACCAATATATCGAATAATTCCTTGTCCAACAGTAATATTTTCACCAGTCCTTTCATCTAGTACTTTTAAACGTAGTAAACGTTTTCCTGGCGTACCTGCAAATTTAACCCAACAAAATACAAAAAATACTGCAACCAGAATTTGCCAGAGCCAGTCAATTCCTGAACTTAAGCGAGATGAATAGGTCGATTCCCAACCTAAAAGCATTGCAATAGGAATCAATGCAACAAAAATAATGATGTTATCAATTATTGATGCTGCAAAACGTATCCAGAAACCAGCATATTCGTACTTATGTGACATGTTCCCCTCTCTTCTATTTCTCTAGAATATAAATACTTATAAATTATCTATTTTTCAGCATATCACTCATCAAGCATTTTGTTTTAATTCTCGATCAAAAAAATCAACCGTGCGCTGCCAAACGACTTTAGCCTCTGGAAGTCCACGACTAACACTGCGGAAACCATGTGGCATATTGTAAGTATAAGCTTCCACTCGATCACCCAAGTGTTGAATCAGTTTATTGCGCTTAGTGGCAGGACAAAATGGATCAACCGTAGACCAATGCCCTTGTAAAATACGCACTTCATCTAAAGATTCTTTGTTTGGAACACCCGCGCCTTGAATACCCAGAGAATGATGATAAACCACAGGTGCTAACATATCTTCCCGCTTCGCCATCTGAATCACATAACCACCGGTTAAGCACTGCCCTAACATGCCTAAGCGACCATTTGATCGAGGATCTGCCTTTAATGCATCGAGCAAGACATGAATTTCTTGATTGACTTCACTGTCCGCTGCATTGATACGTCCTGCTTTACTCACCATAGCACGAATACAATATTTGACTGCACCGCCACTAAATAGATTAGGCACATAGACCAAATAGCCACGATCAGCCAAGTCTTGAGCATCTTCACGATAGACATCGAGGATACCAAATAACTCGTGTAGCAATAAAATCGCAGGTGTTTTTTCAGAGCTTTGTGTGGGTGCATACACTTCAACTTCAATTTGACGTGTTGGTAATGTGATTGTTTTTATTTCCATTGCAGTCATCCGTTACATTCGAATAATTTCCATACTATTTCTGACAATACTAATTGTCAAATAAAAAAGGATGTCTGACGACATCCTTTTCCTATTCATTCAATCAGTAAATTAAATACTGAGTAAACTGTTCAATGTTTCTGCTACATTTTTCGATTTTACTTTAGGTTGCAATGCTTTAAGTGCTTGTTGCACCTGGCTACGTTGTGGTTCAGCCAAGGTGTACCAACGTGACAACACTTGTAATAAACGCGAACCTAAAATTGGATTTTTCTCATCCAAATAAGCGGCAAGCTCAATAAAATGATCGACACCAAAGCTCCACGTATTGACTGGATTTGCAGCAAGTCCACCACTCACAGCACGGATACGGTTTGGTGTACCCAAATCATAATCCGCATGTTTGGTGAGGTATTCAATCGTTTCCGCTGTCGCACATGGATTCGAAGCTTGGATGCTAAACCACTGATCTAAAGATAAGGCTTCATCTTTAAAACGGTTATAGAAATCTGCAAGTGCAGCCTGCGCTTGTGGCGCATCATTCCAGACTAAAACACGTAATGCGCCTAAACGTTCAGACATATTGCCTGTTTGTTGGTATTGCGCATAAGCCAAATCAAATACAGACTCATCACCTTGGCGCGCCAACATATTCAGAGTGATATTCTTTAATGAACGTACGCCCATCGCCAAAGAAAACTCTTTTTGCTGGTCTGGATCTAAGGCCAAATAAGTCTCTTTCCAGAATGAACCTAGGTCACGTGCTAAACGATCCAGCACCGCTTCACGCTTCTCACGAATCAATTCAGGCTCATAGTCTTGATCAATACGACTACCTAAATAGTTTTCACTTGGTACATCAAATAAACGCGATGCCAATAACGGATCTTTATTCACTAGGTCTGGCAAGGTATTTTTAATTGCCTGAATATAGGTATCCACCTTATGGTCTTCTAAAAGAATACGTTCCAATAAAGTTTGTGTCGCTTGCCATTGGTTAAAGCCATTGGTTTCGTGCTGAATCAAGAACGCAAGATCATCATTGGAATAATCAAACACCAAATTGACAGGTGCAGAGAAATTACGTAATAACGAAGCCACAGGTTGCTCAGTCACCCCTGTAAATTCAATTGTTGCTTCATCTTGATCAAATAAATATACGCCATCTTTGACATCATTCACAAACAGATCAGTGCTGTGCAAGGTATATTGTTCACCTGTATTGGCATTAAATAATGCCAGAGCCACAGGAATTGGCACTGCTTTGAGATTTGGATATTTTGGATGTGCTTTCAAGTTTTGTTTGAAGCTTAAACGATAAGTCTGCGCAGCAGCATCATATTCACCTTTAGCTTCTAACTTTGGTGTACCAGGTTGGTTATACCAAGTGAGGAAGTTAGATAGATCAACACCTGAACCTGCGCTCAATGCCGCAACCCAATCTTCAACTGTAACCGCTTGCCCATCATGACGCAGGAAATATTCATCAGTCCCTTGACGGTATTTTTCTTTACCCAATAAAGTGGCCATCATACGGTTGATTTCAGCACCCTTCTCATACACTGTCGCGGTATAGAAGTTGTTGATTTCGACAAAATGGTCTGGACGAGGCGGATGCGATAATGGGCCAGCATCTTCTGGGAACTGATGCGATTTCAATACCGCTACATCATCAATTCGTTGTACCGCTGCTGATTGTAAATCTTCAGAGAAAGACTGATCACGGAAAACCGTTAAGCCCTCTTTTAAACACAATTGGAACCAGTCACGACAGGTAATTCGGTTGCCTGTCCAGTTATGGAAATATTCATGTGCAATCACAGACTGAACTCGCATAATCGCAGCATCAGTGGTGTATTCCTCATCGGCAAGCACACAAGACGTATTAAAGATATTTAAACCTTTATTTTCCATCGCACCCATGTTGAACTGACTGACGGCGACAATCATGTAGTTATCGAGATCGTAAGGACGACCATAGTGTTCTTCGTCCCAACGCATCGAATGCTTTAATGCTTCCATGGCGATGTGACATTTCGGAATATCTTTCTCGATTGCATAAATTTCTAAAGCAACATCACGACCTTCAGACGTGGTGTAACGATCTTTCAATACTGCCAAATCACCAATCACACAGGCAAATAAATAGCTTGGTTTCTTGGTCGGATCTTGCCAGATCGCAAAATGACGACCTTCACCAGCCTCACCTGTTTCCAATAAGTTACCATTTGCAAGTAGTACTGGATATTTCGTATCAGCCTCTACACGCGTAGTAAATTCAGCCAATACATCAGGACGGTCAGGATAGAAGGTAATTTTACGGAAACCCTCGGGCTCATTCTGAGTGACGAATAAATCACCCGCCTTGTATAAACCTTCAAGCTGCGTGTTCGATTCTGGATGAATGATCACTTGAGTTTGTAGAATGACCTGATCTGGTGCATCAGTGATCAGCAATTGTTCACTATCTAACTGATATTGCTCTGCACTCAGGACTTGCCCATTCAATTGAACCGATTTTAATTCAAGATCACGACCTAACAGAACCAACTCCCCTGCAGTCTGACGCTTCATCACCAGTGTAGAATCAACAATCGTATGATCATCATAAACTTGAATATTTAAGTTGATTGATTCAACCAAGAACGATGGCTTTTGATAATCTTTTAAATAAATCGTTTGATCTGCTTGTACAGGAGGCTGTGCTGCAATATTCATCAGTATTCCTTATCGTTCATCATGTCGGATGGTCTTGTTATCAAGACTTCTTGATTAGTCGATCATACGCCAACTTACAAAAGCTGTCTTTAAGCCCATATCTTAGTTTCAAGTATTTTTATTGGGGTTTAGTTCAGTGATTTTCAAATTAATTGATTAAAATGGAATTCTATTTAGACAGAATAACAACAGTATTTTCTAATTTTAAATAAACGCTACAAAATTAACCAAATTCCAAGGTTCGAATTACATTTTTTTTATGCGCTTTACATTTTGTGCACGGTTATTGCTTAAGTTTATATGCCAATGTAGGTAATACAATAAAACAAGCGAGGGTTAAGACGATGGAATTAAAAGCACACTTATATCGTTTAGAAAATATTAAAGCGATCCATGATCTCGCAAAAGCAGGTGTGGATCATCATGTCATTTCCGTTTTTTTAACAGCAGAAGGAATCGAACTCAGCAGCTTAGAAGTAACGAATATCGTGAATACCTATGACGAACTTGGAAAAGAAAAATTACCAAGTAAAAAAGTTCAAGCGCTTATCAACGCCAAAAAAATCGGTCAGGAGGACGAAAACTTACCATGCCCTGTTTAACTTTTACATTTAATAAAAAACCTCGAAATATTTTCGAGGTTTTTTATTACACTAATTAAGGATTTGCACTATCTGTTCGTAACCAGACGACTGTACGACCTAAGGCAGAAACGCCCATATAACCGCGCATACGTAAACGTTTACCTTCACCCGTTACGACCGCTTTACCTTTATAAACTTTACCACTGCTCGCCTCTAATACTCGGCCATCGATATAGGCATCTGGTTTATCTGGATCTTCTCTAAAACCTGATAAAATTTCTAAACCAAGCAATGGCTTATTTGTATTTGGTGCTGCGCATTTGATGCAGTTAGTCAATGAAAAACCACGAGCGTTAGGATAGCGATAAACAATTTTACCGTGAAAACGACCATCTGATCCTTTACGAATCTCGACAATTGAAAGCTGTTCACCTGTACGTTCTTCAATACTTTTCCAATAACCTTCGATTGAAGCGGAATAGGTCGTCATGCTTAAAAAAGCAATAGAAAGCCCCATGAATCCCTTCATGAATATTTGATTTAGCATACTAACCCCGTCTTTTAAAAACTAACCCATTCATCTTTATAGGTTTAATTATTGAAACTTATCACACTTCATTAGAACTTTCACTCTACTGGTGCGTTCTTTTGCTTAAAAAACAACTTATCTAACTGATATAATTCATGTAATCAATAACATTATTTTTTAAATACAAAATAGATTCTTCACATTTCTAACAACTTACAATATTTTTAAGGATTGGCATGATCCGTTCTTAGCCAAACCACGGTCCGCCCTAAAGCCGAGATCCCCATATAGCCACGCATCCGTAAGCGCTTACCATCACTCGTTACAAGTGCCTTGCCTTTGTAGATCCGGCCACTGGTAGGTTCCATTATTCTACCATCAATATACGCATCTGGATTTTCAGGATTGTCTTTGAGCTTTGATAAGATTTCTAAGCCAAGGATTGGATGATTGGTATATGGCTCAGGGCATTTAACACAATTGGCTAACTTAATACCGTGTGCATTGGGGTAACGATAGACAATTTTGCCATGATAATAACCGTCAGTGCCTTTTCTAATTTCGACAATTGAAAGCTGCTCACCCGTACGATCATCTATACTTTTCCAGTAACCCTCGATTGAACTTGCATAACTACCAACACTTGTAATTATCAACGCCATTCCGATTAGGCATTTCTTTAATGAATTTTTATACATAGAAGCCTCAACGTTTTGAATAAGGAAAATCTTTTTTATGCTCGATCTCTTAGGATAGAGCATAAAAAACCTCTCTGATTCAATATCAAAGCATTGAAACTGATCTACATAAATGAATTCATAAAATAACTAAATACGATTAGACATAAATTCATTAAGATATAAACCCTGATATTGAACCAAATTTATTTGTTCAACAAGGTTAAGGATTGGCACTGTCAGTCCTAATCCAAACTTGGGTACGACCTAAAGCAGAAATCCCCATATATCCGCGCATACGTAAACGTTTACCATCAGCACTTAACTGAGCTTTGCCTTTATAAACATTGCCCGTTTTAGGTTCGAGTACTTTTCCATCAATATAATGGTTTGGATTTTTAGGATCTTCTCTCAAACCTGATGCGATCTGAAGTCCTAAAATAGGTTTGTTTTTGAAAGGCTCAGGACATTTAACACAATTGGTTAATACCGTACCACCGCCCGGTACTGGATAACGATATACAATTGTTCCTGTATAAGTATTATCAGGTTTCTTTTTAATTTCTACGATTGAAAGCTGTTCACCCGTACGGTCATCAATACTTTTCCAAAAGCCTTCAGGTGTCGCCGCGAAATTAGCAGTTGCGAATAGGGCAAATGAAATTCCCACGAGTCCTTTCATGAGTGAGTTTTTTTGCATAATCTGCTCCCTAATGCAAAATAGATCCATCTGATATACATTTTTATTCCAATGTTCTTAGACAGTCAACAAGACGAATGGATATTTAATTGCTTAAAATCACAATGAATTTTAAGCAACTCACATATTAAAAAATAAATGATTACGGGTTCGCACTATCTGTGCGTATCCAAACCGTATTTCTACCCAAAGCTGAAATTCCAACATAACCGCGCATATTTAAATGCTTACCATCTGCATTTAATCGAGCTTTACCTTTGTACACTTTTCCAGTTTTGCTCTCTAAGATGCGTCCATTAATAAAACTATTTGCTTTATTGGGGTCTTCAACCAAACCAGTTAAAACTTCTAAACCTAAACGTGGCTTTCCTGTATATGGCGGTGGACAGTTAACACAATGTGTTACGATCGCCCCTTGCGCATTCGGATAGATATAAACGATTTTTCCGCGATAAGTGTTATCCGTTGCTTTCCTGATTTCAATGATGGTCAGTTGTTCACCTGTCCGATCATCAATACTGCGCCAATAGCCTTCAATTGAACTTGCATATGAGAGAATACTTGTAAAACAAGCAATTAATGCAATAGAGCATTTCAACAATATTTGATTATTCATCCTTATCCCTTTCTACTTCTATAAACAAACTTAATAACATCTTTTAATTGGGACAGAAATTTACCATATTTTAAAAAATGGATAAGCCACTTGCTTAGCTTTTATATAAAATTCAGTGGATTAAATCTCAATACAAAATCACTTTTTCAGTGCAAATAATCTTTTTCTCACTCCGAGCACGAGCAATGTATAATCCTTTCATTTCGTGGTTATATAGGTTTATTGTCAATGGATTTACAGATTCTGCAAAAGCAGCTAGATGAAAGTAGCCATTGTCCATTGTGCCAAGCATCCATGTTCTGGATTGAAGCTGAGCAATACTCGCAAGAATTCCAATTTCATGAATGTAGTCATTGCAAACATCGTGTATTTAAAAGTGACAGCAAACTGAATTGCCATTGTGCTCAATGCACCGCTCAACGCAAAAAACAAACTCAACAAACCATTTTACAAGAACAACGTAAATACAAAGTCAAAGATGAAGTGATTTATAGCCTGAATCAACTCAGCTTCATGCATAAATTATTTTTACTAAGTTTGTTGGACAGTTATGCTCGTGAAGATGTACAGCATGATGAATTAATCCACTGGAAGAACATTAAATATCATGATTTCACCCCCAATTATTTATTTCAAAATCAACTCGTTCAAGAGTTACTCAAATTAGGCATCTTAAAATCACAAGATTCGAGCCTAGAAACAGAACATTTTTATCTTAATCTTCGGCTTGATGGTTATTCTGATCCGAGTCTGTTTAGTGTAACCCAACAATTGCGCCATTGGTTTTATGAGAATCTAAGTTTAGGTATTCCCTTCAAAACGACAGATGAAGTTAAAGATGCTTTGTATTTAATTCTTTATCAAGAAATCGTCCAGTTCATGCAATTTTATTGTAGAACTTGGGGAATTCAAATTGCAGGCAATCGCTCCTTTCAGGCCTTTTGCTATCGCTTGATGGAAGGGCTCGCAGTGGGTCAAATTTTTTACTTAATTCAAACTGCGTTAGAGTACCTCTATAAGCAAAAAGCATTGCAGCCAAGAAACGATAAATTTATTAATACCAACTTACTCAAAAAGACATTAGAACAATATCGTGAACGCGCTTTGGCTGAACGCTGGGAAACCACGACATTACCTCGCCCTTACACCATTCCATTTAGTAAAATGAGCGAAGTATTATTATTTAAATTTTTAGGTTATGACGAGAGTGTTTTTATTCAACCTGTCTGGAAATCTTGGCGCAAGATTGAACCTCGTTTAAATTTTTATGCAGTAAAGCGTTGCATGTATTGCGGTTCAAATGATCTTGTAGTCGATTATGATGCTACAGACTATGTATCATTGATTTGCCGTCGATGTAAGCATCAAGACCACTACTTCACGCGTTAAACTATTATTTTTTTAAAATTTTAAAGGGGTGATGAATGTCACAAAAACAACAACTCATTGAACAAGTGATTGAAGCTTGGCAAGCGCTTCAGCAACAAGCCCCATTGGTACAATGTATTACCAATAGTGTCGCCAATAATTACGTCGCAAATATATTACTTGCAGCTGGTGCATCGCCCGCAATGATCGACAATCCATTTGAAGCAGCAGATTTTACAAACATTTGCGCAGCTTTAAGCATCAACATTGGTACACCGACGACTGAACAAACTCAAGCGATGCTCATTTCTGCTGAAACAGCACAACAGCAAAAAAGACCATGGGTACTCGATCCTGTTGGCTATGGATCAATCCTGAAATGGCGTAGTGAAACTGTTGATCAATTACTCAAGTTTCAACCTACCATTATCCGCGGCAATGCCTCTGAAATAAGCACTTTAGCAGGTAGTCAAGTTCAATCTAAAGGTGTTGATAGCACACTAAATAGCCATGATGTTTATGCTCAAGCAAAAAGTTTGTTACAGCACACCGAGTGTGTTGCGATTTCTGGTGAATCTGACTATATCATTTCCAAACAATTGGATATGGTAATCAAAGTAAATGGTGGTTGCCATTTACAGCCTAAAATTACTGCAACAGGATGCGCTCTAGGTGCATTAACCGCCGCTTATCATGCAGTAACGAATTCAACCATTGCGGCGCTTGCTGCACATATTCATTTTGCTATTGCAGGCAAACTGGCATATGACCATGCTCAAACAGTTGGAAGCTTTAATGTTACTTTTTTAGATTATATTCATATGCTCGATGATAATTTAATTCAGCAATATGTAGATATTGAAATTTTATAATTCAGCTCTGCTAATAAGCAGAGCTTAAACCCTATTTCAGTAATAAATAAATGTCTGTGATCAAATCACATTCATCTACATCATGAACAAAGTTGTGGTAGTGAAAAAAGACAGGGAAATCCCCTACTTCACGCGCTGATTGTGGTAACCAGTCCCGATATAGATAGTAAACACTGTCTTTAATATGATCGTGACTACCCAAATGCCGAATCACTGCATAGTTGCCTTTGGGAAGAATACCTGTGCTTACACTGTATGTATTTTCAGGGATATTCCCCGTGATTGTTCCAGCAATATCAAAACGGAATTCATCACTTAAAGTCTGTTCAGGGTCAGAAAATGGAATACCGTAGGTACGGCTTTTTGCTATAGGAGATAACCCCGTTTCTTTGCGCCACTGAATAAATTGTGCTGCCGTTTCAAATACACGCTCAGGTGCACCGTGATGAGAAATAAATGCGATTTTCTCTTCGGCTCTTTCTACAATATTAACATTCATCATGATTTCTCTCGAAGGTAAAGAAAAAACAAACCTTTTATGCCAAGACGGCCAATGCGGCTGTTCTCTAAAAGCACTTGGGGTTTGATCAAATGAACGTTTAAATGCGCGGCTAAATGCTTCAGGGCTATCAAAACCAGACTGTAAAGCAATATCAATAATTTTAGTATCAGTAGAAAATGCAAGTTGAAATGATGCTCGTTTTAAACGACACAACTGAATAAACTTCATCAGATTCACACCTGTATTCGCTACAAAAATGCGATGAAAATGAAATTTAGATAGTGATGCAACTTGACTCAACGTATTCAGATCTAGCTCATCATCTAGATGTTGCTGGATGTACTCACATACACGTTGCAACTTCTGATCATATAGCGTCATACATTTAACTCAATTCATTTGATGAAAGCTAATTTGCCAGATTTATATCCTGTAAACTTGATCAGAATTGCGGATTTTCAAATCAAATTAGACCGTTGCCTTAAAATAATTCTCTTTTGGCATATCAATCACTTCAACACATAATTGAATTGAATATTCAGCCTCATTTTTTAGATAATCTTTTTGTTCTAACAATCGGAGTAATGCCTCACCTGCTGCTTGCTTCTGAACTTGGGTTCGTCCACTCAAAATATAAAGTTTTAGATGAACATAAGCTTCTTGATGATCCTCCAACCCAATCAAAAACACCTCATCTTTAAAAATGCGCGACTTAATATCATGGGCACTAAATAATCCAGTCTCAACCAATACTGTATTGACTAGCTTAAGAAGTTTTTGCTGATCAAGATCAGCTAAATTTGCTGAATAATTTGCAATCAGATGAGGCATTTAAATCTCTTATTCGATAAACAGTAACGCTAAACGGACTTGATCATAAGCCATACGCGGACTTGTAGCTTCCACAATTGGACGTAACTTAATTGAACCATCATCGGTAAAATGCTCAGGATTTTTACGTTTGTGTAAACGTTTATAAATCTTACGAACTTCTTCAACGACTTCATCACCAGGGTTAGCAATAGAAATATCTAATCCTTGTTCTTTATGCAATCGCGCGAGATGGTTAATAATCGTTGCAGGCGTTAACCCTCGCTCATGGGCAATATCTTCAATTTCATAACCATCTTCAAATAAAGCACGCGTTTCCTCTAAAGTCGCTGCTGCATAATTTTGTTTTTCGCCTTTCGAAAGTTTTTTCTCATTACGTGCAATTTCAGTTGCATTCAGCGTACCGCCACAATGACGAATAAAGGCATTATGCTGTGGGGTTAGATCAATATTTTCAAAATTGACTTCTGCTTCAGTCGATAATTCCTGAAAACGGCGATCTGCTTTAATTGCTAAACTATCCAACTCTAATGCTTGTTCACTAAACCCAAGCAATTTCAGTCCAGTCAGTGACTTTAACCGAGACAAAGCCACATAGCCCTGACCTTTTTCAAAAGTATGCGTTAAATTAATTTCTGCTGCTTCTAAAGTCATACCCTGACTTTTATGAATAGTAATCGCCCACGCCAAACGTAAAGGAATTTGCTGATAACTTGCAATCACCTTGCCTGCTTCATTTTCAATTGACCATGTTTCTGGCTCAACAAGTAGTGTCGTTCCATCTGTCAATTTGACCTTTGGTAAAATCCCTTGTTTATCATCTTCCTCAAAACCAATCACTTCACCTAAACTGCCATTGATATAACCCATATCAAAGTTATTTTTGACAAACATCACTTTGGCATGCTTTTTAAGGGTCAATTCTTCAGGTGCGCGTACTGAGGACTTCAGTGTTTCGATCAATTTTTCATTACCATCTAAAACAGCATTAAATTGATGACTTTCATTCTCAATTTCGTTCAGATGCTGATAATTGATATTATCCACATCCATATTATGTGTGTATAAACGGGTAAAGGTTTCACCAATATCATGCTGACGTGATTGTTGTAATGCAAAAATATGATTTTGCTGAATGCTCTGTGCTCGAATCGCATTTAATATCTGATTTAAAATTTCATCATCCTGACGGTGTTGCTCAGTCAAATAGCAAACTCGGAATTTTGCTTCAACCCAAGCCTCGGACATGAAGCAAAATTTATCTCGATTACTTTCATCCTTCTTACCCACTGGTGGTAACTGAAAAAAATCACCTGCAACAATGACTTGAATTCCACCAAAAGCTTCATCACTTTCTTTAAAGTATTTAAGTACCTGATTGACTAAATTGAGCTGTTTGGCATGCAGCATTGAAATTTCATCAATAATCAAGACTTGGGCATTTTCTAAATGCTCTTTTAAATATTTACGCTCTTTCATACGCTTCAGATCATCATCATTCAAACGATCTTTAATCCCAATCCCTGCCCATGTATGAATGGTCATTCCATTCATATGCGTAGCCGCGATCCCTGTAGAAGCCGTAATCGCAACGGGGACTTTTCGCGCTTTAAGATAGTGAATATATTGATTTAGCGTATAGGTTTTTCCTGCACCCGCGGAACCTGTTAAAAAAACATTTTCCCCAGCTTTAAGTAACTTCAGTGCAGTCTCTTGTTTCATAATTTCTTCAGTCAAAAACAACAGCACATAGCTTAACGATTTTTTTGTAAAAGTAAAAACTCAAACTGATTTTGAGAACTGTTTGTATCTCATTTTTACATTGACATCCAAACATTTTCATTTAATGTGTTTCTTAATTAATTCAGATTAGATATAAAAATGAACAGTTCAAATTCATATAAATATCAAACAGATATACTAGGAGAAGATTATCAGCAACTCACTTTAAATTTTGCTGATGATTATGATGGTAAAGTCGTTGCAACATTAGTTCGTAAGAAAGCAGCTCAAGCCACCAAGAAAGCAGTTCTATATATCCACGGTTTCTGTGATTACTTCTTTCAAACAGAAATGGCAGAGCAATTTAACCAGCATGGTTATGATTTTTATGCTCTCGATCTCAGAAAATATGGTCGCTCAAAATTACCGCATCAGAAGTTTTATTATCTACTCGACTTACGTGAATATGATGCTGAAATCAGTAAAGCACTAGAAATTATTGGTCAAGAAAACCATAACCAAGTTTTACTTGCAGGACATTCTACAGGCGGTTTAATTACTACACTTTATGCCGCACACTATCCAGACCATCGACTCATTAAAGCTTTATGGACCAACAGTCCATTTTACGATTTCTATAAAAGTGTAATAGAGAAAAAAGTTGGTATTCCCTTATTAAGTGAAGTTGGCAAACGTTTACCAAATGCAAAATTCCCAAGTGGCTTAAATCAATGGTATACACCAAGCCTACATAAAGCATTTTATGGCGAATGGACTTTCAATTTAGAGTGGAAACCTAAATCAATGCCTTTTGTAGACTTATGCTTTGTACATGCAATACATGAAGCACAAAAAGAAATCCATCGCGGTATTACTTTAAATATTCCAACCTTGATTATGCATTCACATCAATCCAAATATCCCAAAAAATGGGGCGTTGATGCACAGCAAAGTGATGTGATTTTAGATGTCAAAGATATGACTCATAATGCGAAGAAAATGAAAGGTGATGTACAAACCTTAGCAATCAAAAATGGCTTACATGATTTGGTCTTATCTGCACCGCCTGTGCGAGAGAAAGTCTATCAGGATTTATTTTCTTGGCTTGAACAAAAAATGCCTTAACTAAGCTCTATTTATAGTGATTACACAGATTATGAATACTTCAATTTCTTTACCTAAAACAGTTTATGCAATTCAGCATCTTGCTTTTGAAGATTTAGGTTCATTAGAAGATATTTTTTATCAACTCGGTTTCCGTATTCGTTATTTTGAAGCGGGTGTAGATGATCTTAAACCCGCTTTAAATTATGAAGGTCTTACCATTATCCTTGGTGGACCAATTGGTGTTTATGAAACTGAAGACTACCCTTTTCTTATAGAAGAAATTGAAGGCCTCAAGCAACGCTTGAATGCGAATAAACCAACTATTGGTATTTGTTTAGGCGCACAATTGATCGCACACGCATTAGGTGCAAAAGTCTATGCAGGTCATCAAAAAGAAATTGGTTGGAGCCCATTAGAAATAAAAAATGTTGATCAAAACCCATTATCAGCATTAGAAAATATTCATGTCTTACACTGGCATGGTGATACTTTCGATTTACCATCACAAGCAACTTTACTCGCTAGCTCAGAAATTTATCCAAATCAGGCATTCGCCGTGGGAAATAATATTCTAGCTTTACAATTCCATCTTGAAATTACTCAGCACAGTTTTGAAAAATGGTTGATTGGTCATACTTGTGAGATACGTCATGCAGGTTTATCCATTCCTCAATTAAGACAAGCTAATTTAGATTATGCTGAACAATTAGAAAGTAAATGTAGGGCAATTATTGAAGTTTTTTTAGAAAAACTTAATGATTAAATTCAAGACTCAAAAATAGTATGTTTATGATAAATTTAGACATACTATTTGCCTAACTTAAATTAGTTATTTGAAAAATAGAATATTACACTTATTAAAATTTTATTACAGAAACAAACATTAAGACCAATAAGTAACGACATTACTCGCAAGCTATTTTCTAAAAAAACAATAAAATAACATTATTCATTCATACTCTTTTAGTTGGAATAAAAATATGATCAAGTTAATAAAAAGTTTTCACTCAATCAATACTTATTTATTCATGTCGACGGCTTTACTTATTTCAATGGTTATTTATTTCTATCACATAAATCCATAATATAATAAAAAAAGCCCAATTTAAAATTGGGCTTTTTCATGTCTAAACTAAATTCTTCGAGCTAAAAAGAGTTCAAATTCACCTAAAGGTTATTTCTTCTCTACTTTAAAGCTATCTTTTAGATCTAGAATACGGTTAAACACTGGTTTTTCAGCTTGATGATCATGTTGATCGGCAACAAAGTAACCTTCACGTTCAAACTGGAAACGATCTTCAGGTTTCGCTTGTGCTAAAGCAGGCTCAATCACCGCTTGAACCACTTTTAATGATTCTGGATTTAGATTTGCCAAGAAATCATCATCTGCATCTGGCGCAGCTTCGGTAAATAAACGATCGTAAATACGAACTTCCGCAGGTACACCTTTGGTCGCAGAGACCCAATGAATCACACCTTTTACCTTACGCCCTTCAGGATTTTTACCTAAAGTTTCAGGGTCAATCGAACATTTAAGTTCAATCACTTCACCATTGGCATCTTTAATCACTTCATCACACTTGATGACATAAGCATGGCGTAAACGCACTTCACCATCAGGAATTAGACGCTTAAAGCCTTTCGGTGGTACTTCTTCAAAGTCTTTACGATCAATATAAAGTTCACGTGTTAACGGAATAACACGTTCGCCCATATCCACGTTTGGATGACGTGCATGAGTGAGATCTAATTCTTCAGGTAAATTTGTCAAGGTTACTTTTAATGGGTTCAATACTGCCATGCCACGTGCTGCTGCATTTTCCAATGACTGACGGATACAGAACTCAAGCATTGCCACATCAACAATACCATCTGTTTTCGATACACCCACACGCTTACAGAAATCGCGTAAACCTTCTGCTGTAAAACCACGGCGACGCATTCCAACGACTGTTGGCATACGCGGATCATCCCAACCCTGTACATGATTGCCTTCAACCAACTTACGTAATTTACGTTTAGAAGTAATGGTGTAATCGATATTTAAACGTGAAGATTCGTACTGACGTGGTACAGCTTGCGAGTGAACTTTCTCAACAATCCAGTCATAGAATGGACGGTGATCTTGAAATTCTAAAGTACAGAGTGAATGGGTAATACCTTCAATTGCATCTGACAATGGATGAGCATAGTCATACATTGGGTACATTTTCCATTTATCACCGGTTTGGTGATGTTCTGAATGCAATACGCGATAAAGAATCGGATCACGCATATGTACGTTCGGGCTGGCCATATCAATTTTGGCACGTAGAACAGCACCGCCTTCCTGAATTTCGCCATTACGCATTTGTTCAAAGCGCGCTAGGTTATCGGCAACCGTTGCATCACGGTATGGAGAATTTTTACCAGGTTCAACGAAATTACCGCGGTTCAGCTTAATTTCTTCTGGGGTTTGCAAATCAACATAAGCATCACCTTGTTCAATTAATTGAACAGCCCATGTATAAAGTTGATCAAAATAACCTGAAGCATAGCGAGGCTCACCATTCCAGTTAAAACCTAACCATTTCACATCGTTGGCAATACCATCAACATATTCTTGTTCTTCGGCATCTGGGTTTGTATCATCAAAACGTAAATTACATAGACCATCAAATTCTTCAGCAATACCAAAGTTCAAACAAATTGCTTTGACATGACCAATATGAAGATAACCATTTGGCTCAGGTGGAAAACGTGTTACTACTTTTTGGGTACGCCCTTCTTTAAGATCGTCGGTAATTACTTGTCGAACAAAATCTAAGCCTGCCTGTTGTTCTTGCTGCGCGGCATCGACAGAGGCATGGGTATTCGGCGTCGGGGTCTTTGGCAGTTCAGAAACAACATCATTTGGCTTCATAGGGTGTAAATCACTTCTTACAGTTAAAAATGGGAAATAAAAACGCAATCTTTGCTTTTTCTGAAAGATTTTAACGTTTTTTACTTGCCTTGTAGTTTACAGTTTGCTTATGCTTCTCTCAACCAAAAACCCATGGTCAATTTGCCCATGTTTAGGAGATTAATGTAATGAGTTTTCCTCAAGTCGAATTAAACACCAACAAAGGTCGTATTGTTCTTGAGCTTAACGCTGAAAAAGCACCAAAAACGGTTGCAAATTTCTTAGAATATGTACGTGACGGTTTCTATGACGGCGTAATTTTCCACCGCGTGATTGATGGTTTCATGATCCAGGGCGGTGGCATGGATGAAAACTTCAAAGAAAAAGCAACACGTGATTCAATCGAAAACGAAGCTGATAACGGCTTAAGCAACGATGAAGGCACAATTGCAATGGCGCGTACTCAAGCTCCGCACTCTGCATCTGCTCAATTCTTTATCAATGTTAAAAACAACTCTTTCTTAAACCACACTGGTAAAACAGCACAAGGCTGGGGTTATGCAGTATTTGGTAAAGTCGTTGAAGGCATGGACATTGTAGAAGCAATTAAAGGTGTTCGTACTGGGAACCGTGGTTACCATGCAGATGTTCCTTTAGAGAACGTTGTGATCGAATCTGCTAAAATTATCTCTGAATAATAATCCCTCCTCCCCCCCTTTATAAAGGGAGGAAAGTCCCTCTTTAAGAAAGAGGGATTTAGGGAGATTTAAAAGGATAAAAGTGTGACCTACCTGTTTATCTCAGATTTACATCTGTCACCTGATCACCCTCGACTCGTTCGAGGGTTTTTAGCTTTATTGAAACAATATCAGGATAAAAAAACGCACCTCTATATTTTGGGTGATTGGTTTAATGCTTGGATTGGGGATGATTACACCGCCCCGTGGTTAGATGAAATTGTCAGCGCTTTGCAAAAATTCACCGCAGTGAATAACCAAGTTTATTTCCAAGTGGGGAATCGTGATTTTGCCTTAGGTCAAAAATTCTTAAAGCAATTTAATGGGATTTTATTACCTGACGTTTATACCTTAAATATTCAGCGACATACGTTCCGACTGGAGCATGGCGATGCGCTCTGCACTGATGATGTTGCCTATCAGCGTTTTCGCAAAGTGATTCGCAATCCCATCTTATTGGGGCTAATAAAACGTACCCCTCTCAGCTTTAGACAAAAGCTCGCCAATGGTTTTCGTAAAAAAAGTATTGAAACCAAACAACTAAAAAGCTATGACATCATGGATGTAAATGCTCAAGCAGTAGAATCCGTGATTGAACACGTTGATTATTTAATTCACGGCCATACCCATCGTCCAGAGATTCACCATGTCCTTAAGAAACAACGTATTGTTTTGGGAGATTGGCGAGCAGATTCAGCTTGGATTTTAGAGCTCAATGAGCAAGAAAATTATCAATTAGATTTTAAACAGTGGTTCTATTAGTTAATCACTCTTTAACTGATCTTAACGACTTCTTTTATCTCTTCATATTTTTATCTCAGCCATTCATTAATAAATTATTGCCTTACACTTGGATAAGAACTTTAGTCGCTTTAAGCCTCTTGCACTTTGCTAAACCTTCAATCGGTCATCTCCTTACGCTTGATCAGAACTTTAATCGCTCTAACCCACTCATATACGACTTAAATCTATATAGAAATCACATTTAGCTACTTTTCGTGAAATTTAGATCAAGTAAAATAAATTAAATTTTAAAATCGAGTGAATGACGGATGGATACTTTAGCTACAGCAAAAACACGTTACGCCACAAAAGCTTATGATGCAGAGAAAAAAATTCCTCAAGCACAATTTGAAAAACTACTCGAAATTTTACGTTTCAGCCCTTCTTCGGTAAATATTCAACCTTGGCACTTTTTGGTTGCTGAATCTGATCAAGCAAAGCAGCGTATTGCATCGGCATTGACTGGCAATTATGTGTATAACGCGGCCAAAGTTCTCAATTCTTCACATACCTTAGTATTTTGCACGCGTACCGATATTTCTGCTGAATACTTAGAACAATTATTACAGCAAGATGATGTCAGTGGTCGCTTTAAAGACGAAACTGCCAAACAAGGACAACGTGCCACCCGTTCTGGTTATGTTGAATTCTATCGTAATGAACTGAAAAATCTTCCGGCATGGATGGAAAACCAGACCTACCTTGCACTTGGGCAACTGCTTTTTGCTGCGGGTCTAGAAGGAATCGACGCAACACCTATGGAAGGGTTTGATAGAGAACTCATAAATAAAGAATTTGGTTTGGCTGAAAAAGGCTTCAAAGCCTCTGTAATTGTTGCACTCGGTTATCGCAGCGACAGTGATTTCAATGCCAAACTGCCAAAATCACGACTACCAGATGAAGTGGTTTTTACTCGCCTATAACAGCACTTATTGAATGAACGCCCTAATAATAACTAGTTAAACCTTATTATTAGGGCTTAGCATTACGCATTCGTATTGATTTGAGATTGACTTAAAACCGTCTGGTCTAATTCTTCAAAGAAGACCTTCAGATCATCAGCCTGAATAAAATCTGCTTTAAATAGCATTGAGGTTTGGACATCATCAATCCCACAATAGGCAAAAATACCTTCCACGATTTGTTTGTGAATCGCTTGTGTATAACCGTGCCGATCATTCCCAGATTGCGTCCCTGTTGCAGTCCCAATCAGTTTGACTGGAATATTTTTTAGAGTACCCAATAGATTCCCCTGTTCATCGTATTTGTAGGCCCAGTCCTGACTAAATACACGTTCAAACCAGCCCTTTAAGAAAGCTGGAACCGACCACCAATACACAGGAAAAATAAAATAAACAATATCCGCACGATCAAAGCGCGCTTGTTCAAATTGGACCTCTGCATCCAAAGCTTGACGACCACGATAAGCTTCAATATCAGAAAGCGTCATCACAGCTTGAAAACCTTCCTTATATAAATCGGCAATTTCTACTGAAACACCCTTTCCAGTTAAATCATGAGAAATATGCTGTGCAATCTGATGAGAAAGTGATTGGGTATCTGGATGCGTTATAACAATCAAAGCATGCTGGAATTTATTTGAATTAGACATAGATCCATTCCGAATAGATGATCTACACAAGTTACCAATAGTAACTTATGCTATCAACTCGGTTTATGATGCCTGTAATTAGGTCGCTGAATAATCTTGTAAAATAACTAAAAGTGAATTTTCCATCACCTGCTGTGCAGTCAGTGCATCAATTTGATTTTTACTTGCTGCTGTCGATACCGTTTCAATCAAGCCCATGATCGCGATCACGATCGCCTCACCCTCTTTTCCATCCAATTGAATAAATGGATGGATGCTTTGTTTAAAAATTTCTGTGAATTTTTGCTGACATTGCTGAAAATAGTTTTGCAAGATATCACTACCAGACAAAGCAGCAATGACCAATCCAACCTCTGGACCCGTTTAGATAAAACAACTTAAATAAGCGTCGCAAAAAATATGGATGGTTTGCTGTAAGGTTTTTGCTTCAGCAGCTAAAGACCGATTAAGCTCTGCAGTCTGTTTATCATCAAACTCCTGATAAATCGAAATCAGTAACCCTTCGCGGTCAATAAAATGTCGATAAGCAATTGGTTTAGTAATACCAGCTTGCTCTGCTAAATATCCCAGAGTTAGGGCTTCTACACCCTGAGTTCGAATAATTGAACGGGCCACCTGCAACAATTGTTGTCTGCGCTCTTCCTTACTTAGTCTCTTACCAGTCATAATTTTACTTCCATCAAATTTAACCAAATCGCTTTACATCATTGCTTTGGCTAAACACAGAACTGCAACCACACCACAGATCAATCCAATCCAGGTATAAGCTTTTAACCGTTCTTTAAATAATACGACGCCACTAAGAACACCAAGTACCACGACAAGAATATTCATCCCAGCAAAAACAATGGCAGGGGTTTCTTTGAAAATCATATGTGCTTTGACATATAAGGCAATATTGGCAAAATTGAGTACACCTAAAAATAAACCTGTAAAAATATTTTTAGGCTGCCAATTGGGTTGAGTAATTGCGATATAAGCGATGGATAAAATAAAGGCTGCAATAAACGTTAAATTCAATGTAACTGCAAACTGCAAACCTAAACTACTACTATATTTAAGTAATATATCTACAGCAGCATAACCCGCCCAAACACTAAACAAAAACAAGGCTGATTTTAAATTCATGCCTTTACTTGCCTGCTCTGTGGCCTGTCCGATAATAATCGCTAAAATCGCAATGATGCCCAGTACGACGCCAATTAATTTTAATTGGCTAAACTGCTCGCCAAAAATAAAATAGGCTGCCAATAACGACAGTATGACCGCCAAACGTTGGGCAATTTCAGTTTTTAAAATACCGGCAAATTGTAAAGATTTGGCTAGACATAAAAATATACTTGGCAATAATACTGCGAGCACAAAAATCAGCCACCACGGCGTATGATTGAATGAAATATGGGTAATATCTGTTTTAAACCAATAAAAACATAAAAGACTTGCGCTTAAATAATTCCACGCAATCATTTGAAAAACATCAAAGCCCTTTGCTTTTAAGTATTTCAGTAAAATCGAGACCAATACACTACAACACGCCGCACCAACAATCATTTCCATAATATTTATTCTAGCTTTCTAATAGACAAAAAAATGCCAGTCTATTACGAGACTGGCATTTTCTTAAAGATCATCAATCAATTAACGATTGTTTTCGTCTTCTTGACCATCTTCAAATTTAGTTTCGCCGTCGAAGCCACCTTGATGACCAAAGCCACCTTGACCGCCGAAGCCACCTTGACCACCGAAGCCACCTTGACCACCGAAGCCACCTTGACCACCGAAGCCACCACCTTGACCACCGAAGCCACCTTGACCACCGAAGCCACCACCTTGACCGCCAAAGCCACCTTGACCACCAAAGCCGCCAGTAGAACCTTGACCACCGAAACCACCAGTAGCACCTTGTGCAGGGAAACCACCAGTAGCACCTTGTGCGCCAGCTGGACGTGGGTTACGCGCAGGTACAACTGTAGAAATCGCGTGTTTATAAACCATTTGACTTACAGTGTTTTTTAATAAAACTACATATTGATCAAAAGATTCAATATGCCCCTGTAATTTAATACCGTTCACGAGGAAAATAGAAACTGGAATACGTTCTTTACGGAGAGAATTTAAGAACGGATCTTGTAAAGTTTGACCTTTAGACATTTTTAACTCCAAAAAAATTTTAAATCAGCGCAAAAAAACTATCTTTATTTTTCAACTAAAAATTATAAAAAGACAGCCTGCGAATTTTGCTTTATCCAAAGAAGTTTCGCAAGTCTTCTTTCGCCTGCTTTATCGTCACGTAAGTTTTAAAATCGTGTATTTCTTGCAAAGAACGTAACCAAGTGTATTGACGTTTGGCAAGTTGCCGTGTCGCAAATAATGCTTTGTTCTCCATTTCTACTTTATTTTTGAGACTTAGGTCACTTTTTAATAAAAAATCTAAAGCTTGACGATAACCCACAGACCGCATGGATGGTAAATTATCATTTAAATCGTATTTTCTAATTAATTCCTCTACTTCATTTAAAAATCCAATACTCCACATTTTGCTTAAACGTTGCTCAATGCGTTGATGTAATTCTACCCGATCTGGCATCAATGCGTAATTATGAAATATGTAACGATATGGTTGATTTTTAGGCTGCTCTGCCTGTAGTTTTGTTATTGGTTCACCTGTAATTCGGTAAACTTCTAATGCCCTAATAATTCTTTGTTTATCTGAAACTTTGAACTTTTGTCCAGCAATTGGATCAACTGAAGCCAATTCATCATAAACAGACTGCCAGCCTTCAAGATCAGCTTTAGCAAGAATCGCATCACGAATACTTTGATCCGCATTTGGTAGATTATCAGCTAATCCTTCAAGTAGCGATTTAAAATATAGCATTGTACCGCCCACTAAAATTGGTGTTTTGCCACGCGAATGCATGTCATCAATTAATGGGCAAACATCTTCAACAAATTGTGCTGCTGAATATACGTCCAATGGAGTAATAATATCGATTAAGTGATGCGGATATTGTTGTTGCTCTTCTTTTGTGGGTTTAGCAGTCCCAATATCCATATCTTTATAAACTAAAGCTGAATCCACAGAAATCAATTCGAAATTACCGCGTTCATAGAGTTCGCATGCCAATGCTGTTTTACCACTTGCGGTAGGCCCCATTAAATTGATGACGGGCAATTGATTTGACATGTAAAACTACTCTCCTCGAGCAAATAATTTATCTAATTGATGCAATGGAAATGCGCGCCAAGTTGGACGCCCATGATTACACTGGCTGGCAAATTCAGTTTGTTCCATTTGGCGTAATAAAGCATTCATTTCCGAAAGACTGAGTTGTCGGTGTGCTCTTACAGCTCCATGACATGCCATACCAGCAAGAAGCTCATCACGTTTTTGTAATAGCCCCCTAGCTTCATCATTTGGATCAAGATCATTTAGTAATTCTGGAATTAAATTACTAAAGTCAGCTTTATGCAAAATGGCGGGAACACCGCGCACAATCACCTGATCATCGCCGTATTGATCAATTTCCAAACCCAAACGTTCTAATTGTGGTTGTAAATCTTCAACACGTGTCGCTTGCATACGAGTAATGGAAACAACTTTAGGGATCAGAAGTTGTTGCGAAGTCCAAAATTCAGGTTTATCCCATGCCGACTTCATCTGCTGCAACAAGATACGTTCATGTGCCGCATGCATATCCACAATAATCAGGCCTTCAGTATTTTGCGCCAAAATATAGATGCCATGCAGTTGTGCGATTGCAATTCCCAAAGGAAACTCATCCACACGTGATGGGCCTTGATCATTTCCATCTTCTGTTTCTTCACGTAAAGGCGCTAAATAGCTTTTGAGTGGATTATTTAACTGTGTAGTGCCATTATAACGTGGTTCATGAGGTGTTGTGTACTGTACTGCCTGTGGGCGGCTTTGATTAAACTCAGTGAGTAAATCTGTCGAAACAACAACCTGCTGATTGGCTTGTCGTTCAGGCTCAGCTACTGCTCGATGTAAATTGAATTGTTCTTGATATTTTGGCTGAGGCTGATAATTAAAGTTTTCTGCCTCAGCTTCATCTGTTTTCACCGCTTGTGCTAAATCAGCAGTTGCGGTTTGAAATTGAGACAAGGTTGCTTTGGCATAATGCCGTACAAATTCATGTACTTCACGCTGGTTCAGAAAACGAATTTCATGCTTGGTTGGATGCACATTCACATCAATATTTTCTGGATCAACTTCTAAAAACAATAAATAAGATGAATGTTGATGACCATGCAAAATTCCTTCATAGGCCATACGTAAAGCGTGTGAAATGGTTTTGTCTTTGACAATACGACCATTCACATACACATATTGCATGTCAGTCTGTGCGCGTGCGTCGGAAGGATGCCCTAACCAACCTGACAAACGCATATTGATACTTTCAGCATCGATCCAGTATGCATTTTGAATAAACTGTTGACCTAATAACTGCTGGACACGCTGATAACGTAATTCACCACTATCAGCAATCGGCAAATTTAAACGAATATTATCGTTATGTTCGAGTACAAAACGAATTTCAAAATGAGTCAAAGCCAAACGGCGGACTATTTCTTCGATATGCCCAAATTCTGTACTTGGTTTTTTTAAAAACTTTCGGCGCGCTGGCACATTGAAAAATAAATCTTGTACACGAATATGTGTACCTTTTTGTGCTGCAACAGCCTGTATTTCTTGATGATCAAACGCTGTCCCATTCACTTCAACCTGATAGCCTACACCTTGTTCATCTTGGCTACTGGTTAACGTCAAACGTGATACCGCAGCAATCGAAGCTAATGCCTCTCCACGAAAGCCTAAACTAACAATTGCATGCAAGTCTTCCGATGTTTTAATTTTACTTGTCGCATGCCGCATTACTGCTAATGGTAAATCTTCTGAATGAATTCCATGGCCATTATCAATGATTTCAATCAGGGTCGAACCACCTTGCGCCACCCGAATAATAAGTTCGGTTGCGCCAGCATCGATTGCATTTTCTAATAATTCTTTAACAACTGATGATGGACGTTCAATCACCTCACCCGCAGCAATCTGGTTGGCTAAGGCAGCATCAAGGGTATGAATACGACGAGTTGAATCATGCGCCATTCAATTGTTCCTGCAAAGTTTGAGATAAAGATTCGGATTCAGTGGTTAGCGTAACAAACCGAGTCAATTCATCATCCGATTTTTGAATATCAATCACTACATCAGGTTTTGGAATTTCATCTCCACCTTTTGAAGGCCATTCAAATAAGAATAAAGCATCTGGCGTTTCTAAATAATCACGAATTCCCATCAGTTCTAATTCATAGGGATCATCTAAACGATATAAGTCAAAATGGAAAATTTCTTTCTTTTGAATTGTATATGGCTCAACCAAGGTATAAGTTGGGCTTTTTACTGAACCCTGATGCCCAAGATTCTGGATAAAATAACGTGCAAATGTAGTTTTCCCAGCACCTAAATCACCAATCAAATATATAACGCCTGAATGCACTTGTTGTGAGAGCACTTGCGCAAATTTTTGAGTGTCTTGTTCATGATTTAAAGTAAATTTCACTGAATATGACATGGCAAATAGAATAAAATTGGGATAACCGCTATGATAACATCGCCCTGCGTTAAAGCCTAATGCACCGAAATGAATTGCTTCTTTTTAAAACGCTCAAGATTTTAAATATGACCTTACAAAATAGAGTAAACCCTTGGGGAAAATTGCATCAGCATCCTTCTAAAAAAGCGATGCTGATGGGAAATCGCGGCGGTCGTCTCCATAACTCAGATAAACAGATTATTAAACAATGGGCAACACAGTCATGGATTCATTGTTTAACAACATTCGGTAATATTAAAAGAGAAGTTTTTGGTGATTCTTATTCAGAATTATTTTTTTTAGATGAAGTCACAGCTTTATCTGCAGGACATCGTCCATGTGGCGAATGCCAAAGAAAACGTTATCAAGAGTTTAAAAAAATCTGGTTAAATATCAACAATACAGACCGATCAATTTCAGCAAAAGAAATGGATAAACGTATCCACCAAGATCGAATCAATGCTGAAAAAAAGCAGCATACAGTCCAAGCAAATCTTTCAAAACTGCCTATTGGAACTTTTTTCGAATATGCTTCTGAAGCGATCGTAGTTTATAAAGAAAACTGTTATTTGATTTGGTCTTTTGATGGCTATCAAAAGAAAATTGAATTACCCCAAAATCTTACAGTTACTGTATTAACACCTCAAACTTTTGTAAAAATGTTTGACCATGGATATGTCCCAAATTTTCATTCTTCAGCATCACTAAAAATAATATGAATACAGTTGAAAATTTTATCCCTCCAATGATCAATGGTGTTAGTGCCAGTAAAGTCTTTTTACCTCAAAATATTTCGGCACACACCATTTTTGAATATCTTTGCCAACACTTTCCACATATTCAATCAAGCGAATGGCAACAACGTTTTAGCGATGAATTAATCTATGCTGCGAATGGTGAAAAATTAAAAATAGACAGTATCTATACGCCCAATAACCATATTTTTTATTATCGTTTCCTAGCTCAAGAAATTCATGTGCCTTTTCAGCATGAGATTTTATACGAAAATGAACATTTACTCGTCGTTGATAAACCCCACTTTCTAACAATGACACCATCAGGACAATACGTTCAAGAAACATTACTCGTCCGCTTAAAGAAACAAACAGGCTATGAAGCACTGACGCCAATCCACAGATTAGATCGAGAAACAGCAGGTGTCGTTTTATTCTGCAAAAAGCCAGAACAAAGAGGAATATACCAACAGCTTTTTGCAGATCGAAAAGTACAAAAAATCTATCATGCGATTGCAGCTTATCGAGCTGAATTACATTTCCCGCAGATATTACAGCTCCATTTAGAAAAAGGTCAGCCGTTTTACACGATGCAAATTAATTCTGAAAAACCTCAGAATTCTGAAACTTTGATAGAGCTTCTGGAACACAATCAACATTACGCAAAATATCAGCTTAAACCCAAGACAGGTAAACAACATCAATTGCGTGTGCACCTTAATTACTTAGGTATTCCAATTTTAAATGATTCATTTTATCCAGTTGTCGCACATAAAGCTGATGATGACTTTGAACAACCGCTCCAGTTGTTGGCAAAACAGATTTATTTTATAGATCCCGTTTTAAATCAAGAAATGCATTTTAATTCTAAATTTGAATTGACACTGTAAATACAACGTAATGACAAAATTTCTATTTTTTCACTTCAAAAATATTGAAATTACATTGCAATGGTTTAGAATACATGACGATAATTAAAAATATTTGGTCGTATTCTGTATGCGAAAAACAGAAGTTTATCAAGTTCGCCTTGATTCACAGGAAAAGAAACAAGCTTTTGCTGTTTTTAAGCAGCTAGGTATATCCCCTGCTCAAGCTGTTCGTCTTTTCTTTAAACAAGTTGTGTTGACGAAATCAATTCCTTTTGCAATTGAAAATCAAAACATTAATATGGAACAGTTACTCAAGCTCCGTAAATCTAAAAATGCAGCAATAAATGATCCTGCAGCTGCTGTAGATTTGGATGTTGAAGACGATCATGAAGATCTATTTGAAGAATTAAATGCACTGTTAGGCGAAAGTGACAAAACTTAACAATGTTGCATTTATAAACAAGTTTTTATTTTTTAAGCTTAAATTTTTTCGTTATTCTGACAGTCCAAATAAAATTATAAGTGCAAGGATGGACAGGAATGATTGTTAAACGAGCAACAAAAGAAGATCTTCACCAACTTGCTGTCTTGTTTGATGAATACCGTCAATTCTATGGTACATCATCCAATGTTGAACAATCCTATCAATTTCTAAAACATCGTTTCGAAAATAAAGATAGTGTCATTTTCATTCACGTCAAAGATGATGTCCTCACAGGCTTTGTTTTACTGTACCTTGCTTTTTCGTCTGTTTCTTGCGAAACCTATTATATTTTAGATGATGTTTATGTAACCCCATCTTATCGAAAACAAGGATCGGCTAAACAATTAATTGACACTGCAATCCTTTTTGCTCGCCATGAAAATGCACAAAGAATTAGTCTTGAAACACAAAAAAATAATTATGAGTCTCGCCGTCTTTATGAACAAATGGGATTTATTCAAGATGATGAATTCAAAACCTTTCACTGTTTTTTAAAATAGTTATTCATCATCTAAGGCAATATTTTGACTCAATTGTTTTTGAGAAGATGTAAGATAAATCCATTCACCTTCTGGTAATTCAGGAAGCTCAAGTAATCCTATTTGCTGGCGGTGTAAGAGCTCAACTTTATTTCCTACTGCTGCAAGCATACGTTTAACTTGATGGTAGACACCTTGATGAATTGTCATTGCCAATTGATGCGTGGAAAATAGTTGAAGATTGGTTGCGGCATAAATACCTTTTTCATTCCTTAGCTCAACTCCCTGTTCTAAAGCCATTAATTGCTCAGCTGAAATCGGATCGGCAGTCGTTACATGATAAACTTTTGGCACATGCTTACGGGGATTGGTTAAAGCTTGTAAATATTGACCATCATCAGTCAATAACAATAATCCAGTAGTATCTTGGTCTAGTCTTCCCACACATTGAATACCCCGATGGATCAAAATTTCAGGTAGTAAGCTAAATACACTTTTATGATGCGTTGCCTGATGTGAACATTCATAACCGTTCGGTTTATTTAAAACAATGTAGAGATGTTCTCGATATTGGTATTCTTCGCCAAATACTTGAAAGCAAAGCTGATCCGTATTTATATTCTGTTTAGGGTTTTCACAAACTTGTCCTTCAATCTGCACAGAACCATTTTTAATTAACTGTTGGCAATACTTTCTTGAACCAAAGCCTTGCGATTGCAAAATTTTTTCCAACAGCATAACTACATCCTCATCTCAAACTGAGTCTATTGTACTCGATTCAGCTAGGCATCGTTGCTTACAGCATACTCATTCTTATTTTTTATAATTTATTCACAATCTGTTCATTTGTAATAGAACATATACAAAACTCTCGCCAAACTCTCTCAATCATCCTATTGCGCTCCATATTTTCACTTAAAAGTCTTGTTACATTTGTCTCAAGCAAAAGAATACTGTCCAAAAGAATGGATAAGGAGTTTCACCATGAAATCGAATATGTGGTTATGTAGTGTCATCTTGGCAACCTCTTCAATGATGACCGTTGCACATGCAGATAATACAGCACGTGTTGCAGCAACTTCAGCACTCGGTAGTATTGTTGGTACAGCAGTTGGTAAACAACTTGGCGGTAATACGGGTGCCATGATTGGTTCCGCAATTGGTGGTGCTGGTGGTGCTGCGGCATCAAGCAATAAACGTGATCGCACTGAAGCCGCAATTGGTGGTGGACTTGGCGGTGTTGGTGGTTACACCGTTGGACGTAATGTCGGTGGAACGAATGGCGGCTATATTGGCGCTGGTTTGGGTGCAGCAGGTGGTGCGGCTTTAGGTCAAAAAGTTGGTCAAGATCGTGAAGAAGACCGTCGCTACGAAAATCGTCATTCTTACGATGACCGCCGTTATAACAACCGTCGTTCTTATGATGATCGTGGATACTATAAATCTCGTCATCATTACCGTCATGATAATGGCTATCACCGTGGTTGGTATAAGGATTAATCATCAAATCTTAACATTTTCTCTTTTGGCGCCTTCGGGCGCTTTTTTTATTTTATCCAATTTGCAACAAATATCGACAATATTCGATATACAAAAACAATCTAATATCGTATTATTTCGATATATGATTTTGAGAGTCAAAAAATGAAGTCACTACAAGAGATCAAATTTTCAATTTTGGAGTTAGCTCCTGTCAGAGACGATAAAAGTATTGAATTTTCACTTCGTCATGCACTAGAACTTGCTCAACATGCTGAAAAGCTTGGTTATGAACGTTTCTGGTTAGCTGAACATCACAATATGGATGGAATTGCGAGTTCCGCAACGGCAGTTTTACTAGGATTCATCGCAGCAAATACACACAAAATTCGCTTAGGTTCTGGTGGCATCATGTTACCTAATCACGCACCATTAGTTGTTGCAGAACAATTCGGGACTTTAGCAACACTTTATCCTAATCGTTTTGAACTTGGTTTGGGGCGTGCTCCAGGAACTGATCAAATGACGATGCGTGCATTACGACGCGGGCGTCAAGAAACCGAAGATCAATTTCCTCAAGATGTAATGGAAATTTTGCAATATTTTAAAGTACCACAACCAAATCAAAAAATAATTGCAACGCCAGGTCAAAATACCCATGTCCCTGTTTGGTTACTTGGCTCAAGTTTATTCAGTGCACAATTGGCCGCAAAGCTCGGACTTCCCTATTCTTTTGCATCACATTTCGCTCCACGTATGTTAGGTCAAGCAATCGAAGTTTACCGTGAGAATTTTCAAGCATCTGAATATCTTGATAAACCTTATGTTTCAATGGGTGTACCAACAGTCGTTGCGGCAACTGATGAAGAAGCACAATATTTAGCAACTAGTTCTTATCAAAGAATTTTAAATCTGATTCGTGGCAATAGCCTAAAGTTAAAACCACCAATTGATTCAATCGAAGGATTGGCTTCAGTTTCAGAACAGATGGCGATTCAAAATTTTTATGCGATGGCACAAATTGGTTCAAAAGAAACTGTGAAAACTGGATTAAATAAGATTGCTAGTCAATACGATGTTGATGAATTCATTTTTACATGTGATATTTATGATACTGAAAAACGACTAGAAAATTTTAGTTTGTTGATGGATCTTAAAAACAAATAATTTCTCATTTTCAAGTAAGCATTATTCACAACAATAATGCTTACTCCACCACACCCATATATTGATAAGCAGTATTGTTTTTACTGTAACGTAAATATTTTCCTTGTGGTTTATAATTTTTATCTAACAACATAATATAAATATTATTCAAATTCTTATCCATTCGAATATAATCAGGTATATCACTCGGCCCTTCATGATTTTTACAGTCAAAATCAACTTTGATGTGATCAAATTTTGCTGTTTTTGTCTGAAAAATTTTTATCGGTTGAATTCTCCCTGTCTTAATAGGTTGAAACGCATGAATTGCATAAGCTCCGATACAACTACTCCCTTTATAATAGTTTTCAACCAAATAAATAGGTTGTTTAACGAAATCAGATTGTTTTACATCTAAGATAAAGCCCGTATCTATAGGCGTTAAAGTAAATTTCCGTTCATTTTGAGTTTGCACATAAGAAGAATATTCCCCCATAGTACCTCCACTTCCCACATCGAAAGTATAAAACTTTAAACGTTTATCAGGTGAATAATGAATACGTAGATTATATTGGTCTTGAAATGTAGGAAAAGTATAATTAAAACTTCTAGAATCACTTTCTATTTTTGCAATGATTTCTGATTCAATCGATTGATTCACTTCGTAGAAGTCTTTTTGCGTATAGTATTGAATTAATTTTTTCTCAAATTGAGCTAACGTTTCTGCGTGTGTTTCTGAAATTAGAATTAGTGATAATAAAAATACAATTTTTTTCATTATTATTTCCTGTGGATTGGATTCTTCAAAAAGCGCAGAAAGTTCTACGCCTTTTGAATGGCACAATTATCCAATACGACGTTTTAAACCAGTTAACTGTAAAATACGCGTTGAAATCTCTTCAATCGACATTTCAGTGACGTTCAAATACTTAATACCTTCAGAAATATAAATACCCTCAATGGCACGTAATTCCATTTGGCATTGACTAAAACTTGCATAACGACTATTGGCTTTTCGTTCGCTACGAATAGCGACCAACCGCTCAGCATCAATCATTAAACCAAAGAGCTTATTTTTGTGTGCTCGTAGCACAGCAGGTAGACGATTATCATCTAAATCTTCTTCAGTTAAAGGATAGTTCGCAACACGAATTCCAAACTGTAATGATAAATAAATCGAGGTTGGTGTTTTCCCAGATCGAGAAACGCCAACTAAAATCAAGTCAGCTTTATCATAATGACGAGTTCGAGCACCATCATCATTGTCTAATGCAAAATGTACTGCATCAATACGAGCCTTATAAGATTCAGAATCTGTTACAGCATGGGTCTGTCCAACTAAAGTTGTCGGTGGTGTCCCCAACTCTTGCTCAAGTTTACTAATCAATCCCTCGAAAACATCCAAATTTACGGCTTTAGCTGTATTAATAATTTCACGGACATGTGGGTCTACCAATGTGTCAAAAACAAGTGGTAAACATCCATCTCTTGATTGGCATCCATTGATGTCAACAACCACATTCATTGCAGCTTCTTCAGTGGTAATATAAGGCATAATATGAATATCAAAATCGACATTCGGAAATTGCGCAAGTAGTGAATGTCCAAGGGTTTCTGCGGTAATTGCAGTACCATCCGAAATAAAAAATACACTCCGTTTAATTTGTTTACTTTCGGGCATCAAAATTCTCCTTAAACATTTGTCTTAGTGCTCTATAATCTTTATAGTAAACTCATCTAACATGACTGTCGCTTAGTAAAATACTAAATCTAAGCACATTCGTATAATTTCATACCAATGATGGTCATTCATACTGCAAAAAAAGTGGAGTAAATACTTTGGAAGCGCGCGTAATCGGTCTGGAAAAATTAGGGAAACACGATGTCGAACTCGTAGGTGGGAAAAACTCATCTTTGGGTGAAATGATCAGCCATTTATCCAATGCTGGTGTATCGGTACCTGGTGGTTTTGCAACAACTGCAGCTGCCTATCGTGAGTTCTTGGATCAAAGCGGCTTAAATGCTCGAATTCAGGCTGAACTTGAGCAGCTAAATGTTGATGATGTAAACGCACTTATAGAGACAGGTGCTAAAATCCGTAAATGGATCGTTGATACTCCACTTACTGCTAATTTAGAACAAGAAATTCGTGACGCGTTTACAGCACTTTCAAACGGTAATCCAGACATCGCTGTTGCTGTACGTTCTTCTGCGACTGCAGAAGATTTACCTGATGCTTCTTTTGCAGGACAACAAGAAACTTTCTTAAACATTCGCGGAATTGATAACGTTCTTATCGCGATTAAAGAAGTTTTTGCTTCGCTTTATAATGACCGTGCCATCGCTTACCGTGTACACCAAGGTTTTGAACACAGTGTTGTTGCCCTATCTGCGGGTGTACAACGTATGGTTCGTTCAGAGACTGGTGCTGCAGGTGTAATGTTTACGCTTGACACAGAATCTGGTTTTCGTGATGTGGTATTTATTACTGCATCATACGGTCTGGGTGAAATGGTTGTTCAGGGAGCTGTTAACCCTGACGAATTCTATTTGTCAAAACCATTGTTAAATGCAGGTAAACACTCAGTTTTACGCCGCAATCTCGGTTCTAAACACCAAAAAATGATCTATGGTGAAGAAGGCGCTGCAGGTAAATCCGTTGTTGTGGTTGATGTTGAAAAACCAGAACGTCAACAGTTTGCATTAAATGATCATGAATTACATGAATTGGCAAAACAAGCCTTAATCATCGAACAACACTATGGCTCACCGATGGATATCGAATGGGCAAAAGATGGCGATGATGGTCAAATCTATATCGTTCAAGCACGTCCTGAAACTGTAAAAAGCCGTCAAAATGTCGGCACCATGGAACGTTACTTATTAAAACAACGCGGTACTGTCATCTGTGAAGGTCGTTCAATCGGTCAACGCATTGGTTCAGGTAAAGTGCGTGTTGTAACGTCGATTAAAGAAATGGATAAGGTTCAGGACGGTGACGTACTTGTATCTGACATGACTGACCCAGATTGGGAACCAGTGATGAAGCGCGCTGCAGCGATTGTGACCAATCGTGGTGGTCGTACTTGTCACGCTGCAATCATTGCACGTGAGTTAGGTGTACCAGCAATCGTGGGTTGTGGTAATGCAACAGAAGTATTAACTGATGGTCAAGAAGTAACCGTTTCTTGTGCTGAAGGTGATACAGGCTTTATCTATGAAGGCGCATTAGATTTTGAGGTTCAACGCAACTCAATTCACTCAATGCCAAAACTCCCATTTAAGATCATGATGAATGTTGGTAATCCAGACCGTGCATTTGACTTTGCTCAAATTCCAAATGAAGGGATTGGTCTTGCACGTCTTGAATTCATCATTAACCGTATGATCGGTGTACATCCTAAAGCGCTTCTCAATATTGACAGCCTACCACGTGAAACGCGTGCTGCTGTAATGACACGTACATCTGGTTATTCTTCGCCAATCGAATTCTATGTAGAAAAGTTAGTTGAAGGTATTTCAACACTTGCAGCTGCATTTGCTGAAAAACCAGTCATCGTTCGTATGTCTGACTTTAAATCAAATGAATATGCGAACTTAATTGGCGGTAAATTATACGAGCCAGAAGAAGAAAACCCAATGTTGGGCTTCCGAGGTGCAAGTCGTTACGTATCTGACAACTTCCGTGACTGTTTTGAGCTTGAGTGCCGTGCTTTGAAGAAAGCCCGTGATGAAATGGGTTTAACCAATATTCAAATCATGATCCCATTCGTGCGTACAGTGTCTGAAGCAAAACGTGTGATTGAGTTGCTTGCTCAAAATGGTTTAAAACGTGGTGAAAATGGTCTAAAAATCATCATGATGTGTGAGCTTCCAACCAATGCTTTATTGGCTGAACAGTTCCTTGAACATTTTGATGGTTTCTCAATTGGTTCAAATGACTTAACACAATTAACACTTGGTCTTGATCGTGATTCTGGTATCGTATCTCACTTATTTGATGAGCGTGATCCAGCGGTTAAAGCCCTTCTTTCTATGGCAATTCATGCATGCCGTAAAGCAGGAAAATACGTTGGTATTTGTGGTCAAGGTCCTTCAGACCACCCTGACCTTGCTAAATGGCTCATGGAACAAGGTATTGAATCTGTGTCACTTAACCCTGACTCAGTGCTTGATACTTGGTTCTTCCTTGCTGAAGAACAAATCAAGAAAGCCTAGTCTTTTTTAAAAAAGACCCTTTCGTAGGGTCTTTTTTCATCTTTAGTCATTGAGAATTTTTAATTATGCAAATTTACTTGGCTCGTAATAACCAACAAGCTGGACCTTATAGTTTAGACCAACTGAACCAAATGCTTTCTAGCCAACAAGTATTACTTACAGACTTGGTTTGGCACGAAGGTATGAGTGAATGGAAAACTCTTGGCGAACTCACTCAAGGAAAACTTGTCTACGAACCTGTAGGTTATTCATTATTCAATCATCAAATTAACAATCAAACTGAGCAGTCAACTTTTAAAATTAAAGTTGAAAAAAAAACATCTGAACTCGCCTCATTTCATTCTCGTGCACTCGCTAAAGTGATTGACTTAACACTTTGGCTTCCAATGGCCGCTATACCATCTTTTTTCTTTAACGAAAGCCAGTACACAGAATTATTTAAAATTCAAAAGCAATTACAAGCAAGCCAAGTCGCTTCAAGTGAAGCAGTTGAGTTGCAGCATCAACTTATGCAGCTTATTCCAAATGAAGCATGGATGAGTATTTTTGTTTATTTGATCCTCATGCTAATGCTACAAGCTTTTTTAATTGCGAAGTCAGGACAAAGCATTGGTAAAAAAATAACCAAAATTAAAATCGTAGATGCTGAAACACATACGGCAGTCAATACGATTAGAGCTTTTTGGTTGAGAAGTGCTTTATTTATCATTCTGAATTTATTGTTTATGCCATTTATTACCATTATCGACTATGCTTTCTTTGCATTTAATAAAAATCGCCAAACTTTGCACGATAAATTGGCAAAAACTAAGGTCGTAAAGCAATAATTTTTAATTAACTAAGCAAAAGAGGATTTATTCCTCTTTTTTGCTCTATAAAATTGATATTTATAGAAAAAATATACATTTCAATAACAATTCCTACAAAATAAATCAGGTTTTAAAACAAGTATTTCTGACTGTGTTAGATGTAGCTTAGTTTTTCAATATGAGGCATAATGCCCGACAACGTAGCGGTGTCGCATGATTGCTAAGCATTTCACAAAAAATTCTTATCAATCATGCGACACTTTAATCGCTATCCCATAATTTAAATTAGGGAATGGGACTCTTCACCGAGGTTGTAAAATGAGACAAACGATTTTAGCTGTATTGTCTTTATCAACGATGGCTGCACTCTTAACTGGGTGTGGTGGTGATATGGTACTTCTAAACAATAAAGGTCCAGTTGGTCAAGGTCAAAGTAGCCTGATGATGACTGCGATCTATCTAATGCTATTGGTGGTGATTCCATCAATCGTTATGGCATTATGGTTTGGTTGGCAATATCGCGCATCGAATAAAGATGCAGACTATAAACCTACTTGGGCACACTCTACGACAATTGAGATCGTTGTTTGGGGTGTTCCTGTCATTATTATTGGTATTTTAGCTTGGTTAACTTGGTGGGGTTCCCACAAGTACGACCCTTACCGTCCGTTAGAATCAGATAAAGCACCATTAACTATTCAAGCTGTCGCTGAACAGTTTAAATGGATTTTTATCTATCCTGAGCAAAACATTGCAACGGTAAACGAAGTACGCTTCCCAGAAAAAACGCCTGTAAGCTTTAAGATTACTTCTAACTTTACGATGAACTCATTCTTCATCCCACAGTTAGGTGGTCAGATCTATGCAATGGCGGGTATGCAAACTCACCTTCACTTGTTAGCAGATGAACCAGGTGTTTTCCGTGGTTTCTCAGCAAACTATTCAGGTTACGGTTTCTCTCAAATGCGCTTTAAAGCACACAGCGTAACTGAAGCTGAATTTGCAAAATGGGTAGAAGCTGTTAAAGCTGGTAATGGTACAAGTATCAATGCTGAAGCAATTCAAAAAGGTACACTTGACCAAGCTGAGTTAGCAACGCTTAAAGATGGTGATCGTTCTAAGCATCAGATCGAGCATTTAGTGAATCGTGCTAAAGCTGCTGGTGATGAAGAAGCACTTGCTAAAGCTGAAGCAATGAAACCGTTCCCGACTAAGCCACACCCTGTGACTTATTACTCTTCTGTTGAGCCTAAGTTGTTTGAAACAATCATCAACCGTTATATGAGTAACTATCACGGTGCTGACCACTCTGCTGGACATGCAACAGCAGAAACTCATGCTGCAGCTGAACACGCTGCTCAAGGGGAATAAGACATGGATATGATTTTTGGTAAACTGGGTTGGGACTCTATCCCGACAGAGCCAATTGTACTTGTCACCATGGTCCTTATGGCACTTGGTGGAATTGCAGTTCTTGGCGGTATTACCTATTTCAAAAAATGGGGATACTTATGGAACGAGTGGTTTACATCAGTAGACCATAAGAAAATTGGTATCATGTATATCATCGTATCAGTAGTCATGCTTTTGCGTGGTTTCGCCGATGCGATCATGATGCGTTTACAACTTTTCCTCGCGAAAGGCGGTGGTGAAGGTTATTTACATCCTGACCACTACGACCAGATTTTCACCGCTCATGGTGTAATCATGATCTTCTTCGTAGCGATGGGTCTCGTTGTCGGTATGATGAACATCTCAGTACCATTACAAATCGGTGCTCGTGACGTTGCATTCCCATTATTAAACTCTTTAAGTTTCTGGTTATTCGCAGGCGCTGCTGGTTTGATGATGGTTTCACTTGTATTAGGTGAATTTGCTGCGACTGGTTGGATGGCTTACCCTCCTCTATCTGGCATTCAATATTCTCCTGGTGTCGGTGTTGACTACTATATCTGGGCACTCCAAGTTTCTGGTTTAGGTACTCTTTTATCTGGTGTTAACTTCTTTGTTACCATCATTAAAATGCGTGCACCTGGCATGAAATTAATGGACATGCCTATTTTCACATGGACTTCACTGTGTACGGCTGTATTAATCATTGCATCATTCCCTGTATTAACAGGTACGCTTGCAATGCTTACTTTAGACCGTTACTTCGGTTTCCATTTCTTCACTAATGAGCTTGGCGGTAGCCCAATGCTTTACGTGAACTTGATCTGGACATGGGGTCACCCTGAAGTATATATCTTGGTATTACCAGCATTTGGTTTATACTCAGAAATCGTTGCAACCTTCTCTCGTAAAGCGTTGTTCGGTTACAAGTCTATGGTGTATGCAACTATCGCAATTACTGTACTTGCGTTCGTTGTATGGCTTCACCACTTCTTCACCATGGGTGCTGGTGCGAACGTTAACGCGTTCTTCGGTATCATGACCATGGTTATTGCGATTCCTACAGGTGTGAAAATCTTCTCTTGGTTATTCACGATGTATAAAGGTCGCATCACCTTTACTACTCCAATGTTATGGACGCTTGGCTTCCTAGTAACATTCGGTATTGGTGGTTTAACTGGTGTACTTATGGCTGTTCCGCCTGCGGACTTCCTTGTACACAACTCACTCTTCTTGATCGCTCACTTCCATAACGTAATTATCGGTGGTGTGGTGTTTGGTATGTTTGCCGGCATCATCTTCTACTGGCCGAAAATGTTTGGTTGGAAGCTCAACGAAGCATGGGGTAAAGCTGCGTTCTGGTTCTGGTTCTTCGGTTTCTATTTTGCATTCATGCCACTTTATATCCTTGGTTTCATGGGTATGACTCGTCGTTTGAATACATATGACAACCCAGAATGGGATCCATACTTAGCGATCGCATTATTTGGTGCTGTTCTTGTTGCTATTGGTATTGCATGTTTCTTAATGCAAATCATCGTTGGTTTCTTACAACGTAAAGACAACATGGACTACACAGGCGACCCTTGGGATAGTCGTACACTCGAATGGTCTACGTCATCTCCTGCTCCGTTCTATAACTTTGCACATGTACCAGAAGCTAGCGGTGTTGACCGTTTCTGGACTGACAAAGAAAATGGCGTAGCATATGCACGTAACACTAAATATGAAGACATCCACATGCCGACTGATCGTGCTGCTGGTTTCGTGATTGCAATGTTCATTACTGTACTTGGCTTTGCTCTCATTTGGCATATTTGGTGGCTAGTCGTTGTTTCATTCGTTGCTGCAGTTGTTAGCTTGATCGTAAGCTCATTCACTAAGAATGTTGATTATTATGTTCCTGCTGCTGAAGTAGAGCGTATTGAAAACGAACGCTATGCATTACTTGAAAAACACTTGAAGAAGGACTAAGGAAATGGCTGAAGTACTTCATCACGACAACCACGGTCACGATGGTCATCACGAACATGATGATACCGACTTAACCGTCTTTGGTTTCTGGACATACTTGATGAGTGACTTGATTCTTTTCGGATCACTCTTCATCGCGTTCGCTGTATTGAGCAGTCATGTCCCACCTGGTACTCCAAGTGCAAAAGACTTATTCAGTGAATCATTGGGTTATGTATTAGGTGAAACCTTTGCCCTTTTGATCTCTTCTGTAACTTTTGGTTTTGCAGTACTTGCATCTTATAAAAAGAATGTAAATCAAGTCATCACTTGGTTATTCATTACATTCCTTTTCGGTGCAACCTTCATCGGTATGGAAATCAATGAATTCCATCACCTTGTTCATGAAGGTCACGGTCCAACTCATAGTGCATTCTTATCTTCATTCTTTACTTTGGTTGGTACACACGGTATCCACGTAACTTCTGGTTTAGTGTGGATGTTAGTATTGATGTATCAAATCAAAAAGAATGGTTTGACCTTACCGAATACACGTCGTCTTGCTTGCTTAAGCTTGTTCTGGCACTTCCTTGACATCGTTTGGATCTGTGTATTCAGCGTCGTTTACTTACTGGGAGTTCTCTAATGAGTGGTCATGACCATAATGCTGCAGGTGCGTCGCACGGTAACTTTAAGCAATACACTGTTGGGTTTATCCTATCTGTTATCCTCACCATCATCCCATTCGGGATGGTGATGGCGGGTGGTTTTAGCCGTGGCATCTTAGTTACTGTTATCGCAATCGCTGCTGTTGCTCAGGTAATCGTACAACTTGTGTATTTCTTACACATGAATACATCATCTGAACAGCGCTGGAACCTTATTGCATTTATCTACACTATCTTATGTATTGCTGTACTTTTAGTCGGCTCTGTGTGGATTATGAATTACCTACACTACAACATGATGATCTAAACTGATTGTCATGTGGAAAAAGTATTTATTCCTGACTAAACCAGGAATTCTCTTCGGTAATTTTATTACCACCTTGGGCGGCTTCTTTTTAGCCGCCCAAGGCTCTATAGACTTCCTCTTATTATTAATTACATTACTTGGAACAACTTTTGTGGTTGCTTCTGGTTGTGTAGTCAATAATGTTATTGATCAAGACATCGATCAAAAAATGCAACGCACAATGAATCGTGCTCTTGTTAAGAAAACCATATCTCCTACTATTGCGATGTTTTATGCTCTTGTCTTAGGTGTGATTGGTTTTAGCATGCTCTGGTTCTATGTGAATGCCTATGCATTTTTATTCGCAGTCATTGGTTTTGTCGTCTATGTCGGTTTTTATAGTTTGTGGACGAAACGTACCACGATCCATCAAACCGTGATTGGTAGTATTTCTGGAGCGAGTCCACCTGTTATTGGTTATACGGCTGTAAGTCATCATTTCGATATGGCTGCTCTTCTCATTTTTATTGCATATGCCTTATGGCAAATGCCGCATTCATGGGCAATTGCGATTTATCGTTTTGAAGATTACAAAAATGCAGGCGTGCCTATTTTACCCGTTGCACGTTCTATTCATAGAACTAAAATCGAATCGCTGATCTATGTGGTTTTATTCACTGTTGCGATGAATGCTTTGTATATATATGGATATACCAATATTATTTTCTTGGTCATCTGTAATGCACTTTGTATTTACTGGTTTTACATTGGTATTTTAGGATTCAAAGCTGAAGATGATCAGCTTTGGGCAAAACGCTTTTTCCTTTTTTCAGTAATCTTAATTACTGTGATTAGTTTGAGCTTTAGCTTTACATTTAAAAGCCCTGCACCCTTCCTCCCTATTTTTTAAAAAGATAGAGACTTCTCTGTCTTTTTATTCCCTGCTTCAATTGTTATCATTTCGTGCAATAAAAACATTTCACCCTTTATTGCCTAAATGAAACTACAAAACAAATTTATATTCAAATCAATTGTCTATTCTTCACTTTCACTCGTAATTTACTATAGCCCAATCACCTATGCTGGTGTAGAGCAATTTTGCGAGCCAAACCTTGCCATAAATGACAAAAATTTAAACGGTTGTAGCAATCTTCCTGTGTTATATCCAGCAAATGATAGTCAAACCAATATGACATTATTACTCAGCGACTTAGGGCTTGCGACAATTAAGCCGATGACAGCTGACGCCAATTTATGGGATGCGGTATATGGAATGGTACCTTTTGATGCAGCGAATCTGTCATCTCTAACTCAGAATAAAATGCCAAATCAAAGAAAACTATTAGAAAGAAATGAAACTGTTTTTGACGAACGTTGCACGAGCTTTGATTCAGGTAATCAAGCTTTTAATACACAAGTGCAAAATAATAAAGCGATCCCAAATCTAGAAAAGCAAATTTTGATTTCTGAACGCAAGAAAATGAATCAGTGTGGTGACAAAATTGAATTGATTGCGATTAATCCAAATTGGTCAATCACAACACGTCAATATGCTTCTTATTTAAATGCGAGCATTTTGTTTTATAATAGCAATTATTCAGCAGCGACTAAAATTTATACCGTCTTAACTACCGTCGAAGATACATGGTTAAAAGAAACATCACAATATATGTTAATTCGAACATCGTTGAATTCAGCCTATGCAACTGGTGTAGATAAATATGGTGATGTCTATTTAGACAATATTAACCAAAATTTACTTAAACAATTCTTGGATAATATTAATGCCTATTTAAAAGCCTATCCAAATGGACAATATGTCGCGAGTGCTCGTGGTTTTATGCGTCGTGGTTTTTGGCTTTCAAAACGCCAAGATTTATTAGTTAATGAAATTGTCTGGCAACTCAAAAATCCGACATCAAAATTTTATAATTTGGAGATGAGTGAACTTCCCGCCGAAATTGATCGCCGAATATTTGATAGCTCAGCTTTTAATGTTAACAATCTAAAAGATCCTTTCTTTTTGGCAGTATATGATTTGATGCATATGCGTGAATCGAGTTCAGCGAATTATCGTCCGATTTCTTGGGCACAACTGAATGCACAAAAAGATTTTTTCAAAACCCAACCTGAACTATTTCAGTATTTACAAGCTGCTCACTTATTTTTTGTTCAAAATAAAGCTCAAGAAGCTCAAAATTACTTAGCTAAAGCAAATGCTAAAAATAGTAGTTATTTGCAGTTAAGCCAAACTTTTTTGAGAGGACAAATTTTAGAAAAAATTGGACAACCTCAAAATGCTGAAGAATATTGGCGTCAGCAACTTGCACAGGCCAAAGACAGTTATCAACGCGGTTTATTTGAAACAGCATTATCCAATCATTTGGCAATAAAACAGGACTATTCAGCATTTATAGGAAAAAAAGCTCAAATTACTCAGCCGAACCTACAGAGAAATTTTATTACCCAAATCGCAGATACAAACAGTTTGCAAAAATTGATTCAATCTGAACAAAGCAACATCAATCAAAAACAAGCTGCGATCTACACCCTTCTAAGTAAAAGCTTAGTACATCAACAATTCGAATTGTTTAAACAAAGCTATGCTTTTATGCCCAAAAATGCCATGCAATATAAAGGTTATAACAGTGACAATGAACAATTGAAGAACAAACCAGATTTTTCTAATTTCATTTGGAATGGAGCGAACATTACACCACAACTAAGATGCTCAAATTTAGAGACTTTAGTTAACCAATTGGCTCAGACACCTAAAGATTCATTATTAAATGTTTGCTTAGGAGAATATTTCCGTAGCGAACAAGGATATTCGTTGCAGCAACTTTCTTATAATGAAAAACAAACATCAAATTTTTCAGGCAAAATTTTTGCTCGTGGTCAGATTTATCAAGATCTCATCAAATCATCAAACAAAAGCGATTTACAAGCTTACGCCCTTTATCGCGCAATACAATGTTATGCGCCAAGTGGTATTAATGATTGTGGGGGTAATGAAGTAAACAAATCTATCCGCAAACAATGGTTTGATCAAATCAAAACAGATTATCCAAATACTAGTTGGGCAAAATCACTGAAATATTATTGGTAATTGACGATGTTGAAGTGGCTGAAAGCGATCATTTTCACTTTTTTTATTTTTAACTTATTTGCTTGCCAACCTGCACAATCTGCAAAGTCAACAATTGATGCTAATCATTTCGATTCATTTTGGATTTGGGGAAACATTCAATCTGCGCCTTACTTAAGTAAGGCGAAAGAACTGTATATTTTGCAAGGAGAAATTCGATATTCAAAACAAAAACACAGCTCTATATTGATCCCACAGGGTGTTTCTATCCTAAAATTACCACGTCAGAAAATTTGGTTAGTTTTTCGAACACATCATCTGGCTTGGAACGAACAAAACTATCAAACTGTTTTCCAACGTTTAGAACATTGGAGAAATCAAGGGAATCAAGTTCAGGGAATTCAAATTGATTTCGACAGTCGAACCAATGATTTAAAAGAATATGCCCTTTTTCTAGAAAGTTTCAGAAAAAGACTCCCTCCCTCTTATCAACTTAGCATTACAGGATTACTTGACTGGACAAATTTTAAGGATCAGAAAACTTTAACTATTTTGAGAAATAATATCAGTGAACTTGTGGTCCAAACCTATCAAGGTACAACCACCATTCCCAATTACCCACAATATTTAAAACGTATCTCTGCAATGCAACTGCCTTATAAAATTGGTTTTGTACAAAATGGGTTACGTCAAAATAACTCAAACGATTTTAATGACCCTCATTTTAAAGGCTATGTCATCTTTTTACTTCGATCTAAAACATGAATTTACTTGCGATTTAAATGAAATGTGTCTAAAATCCCAGCTTCGCAATTTGCGACATAACTTTTTAGTTATGACTCCTTGCTTCTGACTTTTTAGTTAGGGGCTGCTTAAACCGTAAGGAGCTGACAATGCGTCACTACGAAATCGTACTATTGGTACACCCAGACCAAAGCGATCAAGTTGTAGGTATGGTTGAACGCTATATCTCTCAGATCAAAGAAGCTGAAGGTCAAATTCACCGTTTAGAAGATTGGGGCCGTCGCCAATTGGCTTACCCAATCAACAAGATTCACAAAGCACACTACATTCTTATGAATGTTGAATGTGGTCAAACGACTCTTGATGAATTAGAAGAATTGTTCCGTTATAACGATGCAATCATTCGTAACATCATCATCCGTCGTGAACACGCAATTACTGAAGAATCTTTACTTGCTAAGAGTGCTGAAGAGAAACGTGCGCGTAAAGCTCAACGTGAAGAAGCACAACAAGCAATTCAAGAAGCTGAATAAGGAGAACCTCAATGGCACGTTTTTACCGTCGTCGCAAGTTCTGCCGCTTTACAGCTGAGAATGTTGCGTACATCGACTACAAAGATATCGACACTTTAAAACAGTACATCACTGAAAACGGCAAGATTGTTCCTAGCCGTATTACAGGTACTAAAGCTCGTTATCAACGTCAATTAGCGTTAGCTATTAAACAAGCTCGCTATTTGTCTTTGATTCCGTACACTGACAACCATAAGTAAGTGAGGTGAGCTGTGGACGTTATCTTATTACAACGCATTAAGAATCTTGGTAAATTAGGCGACAAAGTATCAGTTAAAGCTGGTTACGGTCGTAACTTCTTGATTCCTCAAGGTAAAGCAGTTGCTGCTACTGAAGCAAACACTTCTGCTTTTGAAGCACGTCGTGCTGAACTTGAAAGACAAGAAGCTGAAGTATTAGCTGCTGCGAATGCACGTGCTGAACAATTGAACGAAGTTAACATTGTAATCACTGCGAAAGCTGGTGACGAAGGTAAACTTTTCGGTTCTATCGGTACTCGTGACATCGCTGATGCTTTAACTAATGCTGGTCTTGTTGTTGACCGTGCAGAAGTTCGTTTACCAAACGGTGCGCTTCGTCACACTGGTGAATTCAACATCGCAATCCAATTGCATCATGATGTTGTTGCTGAAGTTCTCGTTACTATCGTATCTGAGTAATTTCTGCAAAGAAAAGAGCATGTTTTTACATGCTCTTTTTTTATGCCTAAAATTTTATATTTTTAGTACACTCTACTTTTCCACCAATTAAACAATTTTCTTCCAATTAAATTCTCCTGTCTGTGTCCATTTGGATTAAGATAGTCAGTCGTTACAGTTTCATCTTTTTATTAGGTCTTGCTATGTCACAGGCGAATGCCAATTTTACGAAAAATTCTCCAAACACAGAGAGTAAAGTGAGTGACTCAGGTCAATTAAAAGAATTTCGTACACCACCCCACAATCTCGCAATTGAACAAGCTGTATTAGCAGCGTTAATGACAGTTGCCGAATCATTTGAACAAGTCAGCGATTTGCTTAAAGAAAATGATTTTTATGCGACACGTCATAAATATATTTATCGTGCCATCGAAAAACTAGCGCAAGAAAACTCGCCTTATGATGCTGTATTGGTCAATGATTGGTTACTCAAACAAAACCTGCTTGATGCAATTGGTGGTGAAGAATATTTAATGCAATTGATGGCAGATTCACCTTCAAGCTTTTACAATCTTGAAATCTACGCCAATAAAATTAAAGAATTTTCAACACTACGCGCAATGATTAAAGTCAGTAGTGATATTTTGCAAAATGCTTATGACACCAAAGGTCGCCCTGTCAGTGAAATCCTAGATTTAGCAGAAACCAGTATTTTCTCTTTGGCCGAACAGCATAACAATAACAAGAAAGATTCAGGGCCAAAATCGATTAGCTCTGTCACTGCTGATGTGATTTCTAAGCTCGATGAACTTTCTAAATTAGATGGCAACATTACAGGTTTAACCACAGGTTTCTTAGAGTTAGATAATAAAACCTCAGGTATGCAAGCTGGGGATTTGATTATTGTTGCAGCCCGCCCTTCGATGGGTAAAACTACCTTTGCCATGAACTTAGTTGAAAGTGTACTGCAATACAACCGCTTACCTGCTCTCGTATTCTCAATGGAGATGCCAGCAGACTCGATTGCTATGCGTTTGATCTCAGCAATGGGTAAAGTCCATCAGGGTCATCTACGTTCAGGTAATCTTGATGCAGACGAATGGACCAAAGTCACAGGAACTATTCTTCAATTACAAGAAATGCACCTCTATATTGATGATTCCTCTGCTCTACCACCAACCGAACTGCGTGCACGTGCTCGGCGTATTGCCAAAATGCATGATGGAAAAATCGGTTGTATCATGGTCGACTACTTACAGTTGATGAAAGTACCTGGCATGGGCGATAACCGTGTGGGTGAGATCTCAGAGATTTCACGAAGCTTAAAAGCACTGGCCAAAGAAATGCAATGCCCTGTCATTGCACTGTCTCAGCTTAACCGTAGTTTGGAGAACCGACCAAATAAACGCCCTGTCATGTCAGACTTACGTGAATCAGGCGCAATCGAGCAAGATGCCGACTTGATCATGTTTATTTATCGTGATGAAGTCTATAACAAAGAGTCTAAAGAAGCTGGTACAGCCGAAATTATTATCGGTAAACAACGTAATGGTCCAATTGGTTCAGTTCGTCTTGCCTTTGAAGGTCAATACACTCGTTTTAGTAACCTTTCACCTGAGTTCTATGCTCAATACGATGACGAGGAATAACCCCTCCGTTATTGATCTGCCTTAAATACTTTCCATGTCGACCCAAAGGAGAAATCAGGGTGCGCCAAGCAACAGTTTATATTGATAGTGATGCACTACAATATAATTTAAACCGCGTTAAACAACTTGCTCCACATTCACAAATTGTTAGTATGGTCAAAGCAAATGCTTATGGACATGGAGTTAAAGACTGTTTAGCCGCCTTGGATGCCACAGATGCCTTTGGTGTCGCCTGTTTAGAAGAAGCTTTAGAGATCAGGCAACTGGGATATTCTCAACCCATCACTTTGATTGAGGGCATATTTTCAGAAGACGAAATGCAACAAGTAATTGAGCACAAACTCGAATGCCTGATTCATCAAAGTCAGCAAGTTGAATGGTTGATTCAGCATAAGCAAGCTTATAATGCTTTGGGCTTAAAAGTTTGGGTCAAGCTAAATAGCGGAATGAACCGTTTAGGCTTTAAAGTGACTGAAATTATCGATGTCATTCAACGTTTAAAATCGGAAGGCTTTAGCTGTGTCCTCACCATGCATTTTGCCAATGCAGATGCCGATCACCCTTTAAATGAACAACAAAAGCAGCAATTTCTCCATGTCAAAGAAGCATGCGCCCCTATCTTAGCATCATGTTGTAACTCCGCTGCGATCTATAAATACCCTGAATTGCATTTCGATTTCGTTCGCCCAGGTATCATGCTTTATGGCGCAAGTCCATTTGCTGACAAAAATGTATATGAACTCGATTTAAAGCCAGTAATGACTTTTAGTGCAGAAATCATTGCGCTTAATCAAATTCAACAAGGTGAATTTGTAGGATATGGTTCTAGCTTTACGGCTTCATGCTCATCAAATATTGCCATTGTTTCCATTGGATATGGTGATGGTTACCCACGTGCTTATTTAAAACCAAATTTCGTTGCGATTGATCAACAACTTGTTCCTGTTATTGGGCGTGTCAGTATGGATATGATTGCGATTGACGTTACTCAGGTTAAAGCTACATTAGGTACTACAGTAGAACTATGGGGCAAACATCGACTCGTCGATGATGTCGCTGCGGCAAATGGAACGATTGGTTACGAATTATTATGTCGGTTAAGTAATAGACCAATTCGAAAAGTGATTTAAAACAGATAAAAATCCAAGCCTTTGCTTGGATTTTTTCTTAGATGATTACAAACCATAATCAGTCGTAGGCTTTGGTAACTCTTGAAGTCCACGGCGTAATGTTTCAGACCATTGTTTACTAATCTGAGTAAAATAAGGATCATCTTCTCGGATGCGTTTCCCTTCAGGAATTTTAAAACTATCTTTATGATAAACCAACGCGTCTAAAGGTAATCCAACAGAAACATTAGACCTTAATGTTGAATCAAAAGAGATCAAACTGCAACGTAACGCATCATCTAATGGCATCGTATAGTGCAGTGCACGATCTAAAATTGGCTTTCCATATTTACTTTCACCAATCTGAAAATATGGCGTATCAGTAGTGGCACAAATAAAATTGCCTTGAGGATAGACATTATAAAGTTGCATCTCCTCACCCTGTATCTGTCCACCTACCAAAATACTACAGGAATAATTCATCTGTTCCTGAGTATCAGTCGTAACATCCTCAAGTACCTTACGCAAAGTCTTTCCAATTAATTCAGCAACTTCAAACATGGTATTTGCGCTATATAAATTTGGCTCTTGATGTAATGCTAAAGCATTTTGTAAATGACCAATAACAGCTTGAGTTGTTGCTAAATTACCTGCTGTTTGCAATGCAATAAAACGCTCACCCTCAATACCAAAGGTATGTAATTTACGAAATACAGAAATATGATCGACCCCTGCATTAGTTCGAGTATCACTAATCAATACCAAACCTTGCTCTAATCTTAATGCACAACAATAGGTCATCTCTTTTTCTCTTTACCTTCAACAAGCCAAAACTTGAACCGTAGATATCATACTTTCCACCCCACCTTGCTCACGGATACCTCGAATTGGTGCAACATCTAGATAATCACGACCAACTGCGACATAAATATGATTTTTTGGGGTAAATATCTGGTTACTTACATCGAAACAATACCACTCATTTTCTACAAAAACCTCAGCCCATGCATGACTGGCTAGGTGCGGTTGATTTTCATCATATATATAGCCAGATACATAACGAGCTGGTAAATGTAATCCACGGCACATCGCAATTAAAATATGTGCATGATCTTGACATACACCTTGTCTTGCATGAAATGCATCAATTGCAGAAGTCGTCACTGAGGTGGTCTCAGGCTGGTACTGAACTTGTTGTAAAATTTTCTCAGATAAAAGTATTAAATGCTTACGATCTTTTACTTTGACCACTGCCTGAGCAAAATCAAGCATACTTGGATCGCAACACGTCATCATGGTACGCTGCAAAAAAAGCATTGGAGAAACATCCGTTTCTACATAGCCGAGTTCTGTTGCATATAAATCAACGACACCTTGCGCCATAATGGTCAAGTAGCGATATTCATGCCTCTGAGTTGCAGTAATCCATAAATTATTAAATGCGTCTCTTTGACATGCATATTGTCCCGGCACACTAATATGCCAGTTTTCTATGCTTTGGTGCATAGAACTCTGCGGCATCATTTTAATCGATTGCACACTATTTCGAGCAACTTGCGTATAACTATAGTGCGTTTGATGATTCACCATGAGTTTCATGAGAATGCCTCAAATTGATTTTCTAGCTTATAGGTAAAAGCATAAAACTGATTTAAATAAGGTTGCTCTTTTAGAATCTGCCAATTTGGCTGCAAGTCATCCCAACCTAGTTCGAATAACTGTTTAATAATCGGATCAATTGAAGCTATAACATCTTGAATATTATGTTGAAAACGGAAATGCGTATCAATTTTCTCAATACATTGTCCAACATGAAAGAATAAGAAAACATCGTTTTGTTCTGTTTTTAAGAGAGCACAACACTTCCCTACGACGGCTTGAATCTCCTCACCATGAGACACTGCATTTTTAATTATATGATTCAGCTCAGCATAAGTATGAGCTGTCAGTAAACCACGTAATTCTTGAATATTATCTCGAGCAATCTCAAGCTGGCTCAATAAAGAATAGGGTTGTTGATGATCTAGCATAAAATTATTCAGATTCTCAGCATCATCGATATGTAAACAAAGCGCTTGAGCAAAATCTGCTGCTTGTTCGTCATCACAAAATGGCAAATGGCTAGCAACATGACCAATTCTGAATAAATAACGACCTAACCAATAAATATGATGAGCGCTTGAATTAAGTAAAACCATAAATGTCCTCCCTTATATATGATCAAATTCCCCAAAGTACGGCACTAGGCCAAATACTTTGGACTAAAACTCTTAAGGAAAACGTTCAAGAATGTAATGTTTCTACAACCCATGTATCTTTGATACCACCGCCTTGAGAAGAATTAACCACTAAAGAACCCGCTTGCATCGCAACTCGAGTCAGACCTCCTGGAACAATCTCGGTACGATAAGGCGAACTCAAAACGAATGGGCGTAAATCGATATGTCGTTCAGCAACCCCTTCAGACGTTAATGTTGGTGCTACAGAAAGTGCCAGAGTTGGTTGTGCAATATACAAATGTGGTGTTTCAATAATTTTTTGTCTAAATAGTTCAATTTGTTGTTGATCTGCTTGTGGTCCAATCAACATCCCGTATCCACCCGAACCTTGAGCCTCTTTAACAACCAATTTTTCTAAATTACCAAGTACATAATCCAAGTGTTCTTGATCACGACATTGATATGTCGGAACGTTATTTAAAATTGCTGTTTCACCCAAATAAAACTTAATCATTTTATCAACATAAGGATAAATTGATTTATCGTCAGCAACACCTGTACCCGGTGCATTTGCAATCACAACATTTTTTTGCAAATAAGCCGACATCAACCCTGCAACCCCTAATGTACTATCAGGTCTAAAAGTTAACGGATCAAGAAAGTCATCATCGACACGGCGATAGATCACATCAACTTGCTGACGACCACGGATTGTTTTAACAAAAACTCGATCATTTTCAACAAATAAATCTCGACTCGTGACTAATGGCACATCCATTTCTCGTGCTAAAAATGAATGCTCATAATAAGCACTGTTAAAACGACCCGGTGTTAATACCACAATAAGTGGCTTATCCACATAAGCGTTCTCTTCTAAAATTGCTCTTAATAAAGTTGGATATTGTTCTATGCCTTGCAAATTATTACTGATGCACAAATCAGGCATTAGTTTTTGACTAATTTTACGACTCTCAATCATATAAGATACGCCAGACGGTGTTCTTAAGTTATCTTCAAGTACGAAGAAATCACCCTGACCATCACGAATAATATCAATACCGCTAATTTGTGAATAAACCTTCCCTTTAAGATGATGATTTAACATATGTGGCTGAAATGCTTCATGTGCAATCACTTGATCAGCAGGAATAAGCCCCTCTTTTAAGATATTTTGCCCATGATAAATATCATCTAAAAATGAATTGAGTGCTTTCACACGTTGTGCGCAACCTGATGAAATTTTTTCCCATTGTTTTTTTTCAATCACTCTTGGAATCAAATCATAAGGAATGGTTCGCTCAGCACCCTCTTGATCGCCGTAAACATTGAATGTGATTCCCTGATAAAGGAAATGTTGCTTCGCTTGACTACCAAGTGTTCGTAACTCATCAAGGCTACGAATACTCAACCACTGTTCAATTTTTTTCGAAGCTTCCGCATTAAAACTTTTGTCATCAAGCATCTCGTTAAAAAACTCAGATTTAAGCTGTTCAAACAAGTTTGTGCTGACACTAAGCTGTGGGATAAATGTAGACGAATGGACTGATACCGATGCCGTTTGCTCTTGAGTATAATAATCAGCACTGACATGTAGGTTGTGTTCTTGTTCTGACATAGAAACCTCGTCTCATCATTTATTTATATCTTAAATAAGCAATTTCAATGCCACTTATATAAAACGATTATTTTTTCATCAGACTTAAGATCATTCAATAAATCGACAGTTGTTTCAGTCGTAAATACGTAATCTCAAGATCATGGGCTTGCTAAATAGTGCTAGTTTTTTTATTGTGTCTGCTTTAGACCATTAAATTACGTATTACGCTTATGTCATCCGTACAAGAAAAAGAAACTTCCAATAGCCTTTATCGCCAATGGCAGATATTGTCTCGTCTTTCTACAGGGAAATGGATGGGGACACGTGAATTACAAGAAACATTACAACGTGAAGGAATCGAAATTAGCCTGCGAACCATTCAGCGGGATTTAAATCAGATTGCTCAACGCTTTCCCATTGAAAGTAATAAGACTGTACCGCAAGGTTGGCGTTGGCGTTCAGATGCACCAATCCAAAGCTTGCCACATATGACCAGCTCTCAAGCTGTAACTTTTATGATGGTAGAAGAGCATTTAAGACACTTACTTCCGCCAAGTTTACTTGAAGAAATGACACCTTGGTTTGATCTGGCAAAACGTAGTTTGTCTACACAAAACAATGTCAGACAATGGATCAATCGAGTTCGTATTGTTCCTGCTTCGCAACCATTAATCCCTCCGATGGTTGATAAACAAGCTCAACAAGCAATTTATGAAGGCTTGCTACAAGATAAACAAATTGAATGTGTATATAGAGCACGAACCAATTCAGGCGAAGATAAATCCTATATTTTAAATCCTTTAGCTTTGGTTCAAAAAGGTGCAGTAATTTATTTAATCTGTACCAGAAATGACAAAACTGAAGTACAAACTTTTGCCTTGCACCGCTTTAAAGCAGCAACTGTACTTGATAGCCGTGCTTTACATCCCGTAAATTTTGATATTGATAATTATATCGAATCAGGCGCGTTGGGCTTCCGTGTAGATTACAGCAAACCGACTGAACAAATTCAGCTCAAACTAACGATGACCGAAAGTACAGCAAAAAGCTTTTATGAAAGTCAGTTAAGTAAAGACCAAAAGATTACGCCGTTAGAAGAAAATATTGTTGAGGTTAGTGCAACAGTTCCGTTTACCTCTCAACTGGTTTGGTGGCTCAGAAGCTTTGGCAAGAAACTACTAAATATTGAACCTACTGCTGCTTATAATGCAGTGAAAGAGGTTGAGGAAAATACTGAATAAAAAAAGAGAACCTTTCAGTTCTCTTAAATCTTTTATCAGTCTTATATTTAAGCTTAAGGTTTGTTCTTATTATATTAAACACAGTCAAACCAATTTCTCTCCCCGCCTGATCAAAATTGGTCTGTACCTTTTTGCTCTTTTTGACATGAATTAACATTGGCATGCTAATTCATATCCATTGTAACGAATTCTCTTTTTCGTCATCATTAAAGCCCTCTTTGTTTGAATGTTTAGTTAATATAACGAGGATTTTTTAAGCTGTGAAATAATAAAGATTGAAATCAAAAGCTGATTTTTTGCTAGGTCGTTTGAATAACTAAATCTATAAAATAAAAAAGCTCCCATACGGGAGCTTTTCAATCGTCACATCAGCTTATGCTGAAAATGGATGACGTAATACAATTGTTTCCGCACGGTCTGGACCTGTAGAAACAATATCAATTGGGCATTCAATTAACTGCTCAAGACGTTTTACATAAGCTAACGCATTTGCAGGAAGTTGATCAATTTGAGTTAAACCTACTGTAGACTCACTCCAACCTAGCATTGTTTCATAGATTGGTTTTAAGCTTTCAAATGAAATTGCATCAGAAGAACCTGCACAGCCTGAATCAACATCTTCATAACCTACACAGATTTTGATTTCTTCTAAACCATCCAATACATCAAGCTTAGTCAAGCAAATACCAGACAATGAGTTTACTTCAACTGAACGACGTAGGATTTCAGCATCGAACCAGCCACAACGACGTTGACGACCAGTAGATGCGCCAAATTCGTGACCCACAGTACCTAAATGACGACCAATCGCATCACCTGTATCTGTAGCAGCATCGTAATGCAACTCAGTTGGGAATGGACCAGCGCCTACACGTGTTGTATATGCTTTAGTAATACCTAATACATAATCTAAATGTAATGGCCCCATACCAGAACCAGAACTTACGCCACCAGCGGTTGTATTAGAACTTGTTACAAACGGATAAGTACCATGATCGATGTCAAGCAATGAACCTTGAGCACCCTCAAACATAATTGACTTACCTTCTTTGCGGTAATCATGTAACACTTTGGTCACGTCAATCACTAATGGTGCAAGCACTTCACGCCATTGATTACAAAGCTCAAGTACATCTTCAAATTTAACTTCATCAACGCCATAGAATTGAGAAAGTTGGAAGTTATGAAGCTCTAGCATTTCCTTAAGTTTTTCTTCAAGTAATGCGCCACCACGAATCAAATCAGCTACACGTACAGCACGACGTGCAACTTTATCTTCGTAAGCTGGACCAATACCACGACCTGTCGTACCGATTTTTGCGTTACCACGTTTTTTCTCACGTGCTTGGTCTAATGCAATATGGTTTGGCAAAATCAAAGGACAGTTTGGTGAAATACGTAAACGCTCTTTAACAGGTACGCCTTCCGCTTCCAGAATTGCCATTTCTTTGATTAATGCTTCAGGAGAAAGAACAACGCCATTCCCGATTAAGCACAATACGTTTTCACGTAAAATACCTGATGGAATGAGGTGTAATACAGTCTTCTTACCACCGACGACAAGTGTGTGACCTGCATTGTGTCCACCTTGATAGCGTACGACCGCAGCCGCCTGATCTGTGAGCAGGTCGACGATCTTACCTTTACCCTCGTCGCCCCATTGGGTACCCAGTACCACAACATTTTTGCCCATAATAGCCTCATTACATCATGCTGTTAAAATTGGAAGCTAAGCCTTTTAAACTTAGCAATTAAATTTTTTCAATTACCCATTGCCCATTTTGCGACACCATTTGATGCGTCGCATAAGGTACAGAGCTTAAATCATCATTACCTAACAATTGCACTACACTTAAACCTTGAGTACGTGCATCAGCAATTGCATTCAATAAATCTTCTTGATTGCCTTTAGGGGCGACCACTGTTTCAATTTCAGCAAATTGCGTAGCGCCTAAAGCATATAAATCACAACTAAAACCTGTTGCTGGACGAGCACGACCAAAGTGCTCACCAATACCATCATAACGCCCACCCTGAGCAAGTGGCGCAGCGCGATTAGGCGCATAAATGGCATACATCAAACCCGTATGATAGTGGTAACTACGCAGTTCAATCACATCTATACCAATATCAAGGCTAGACCAGCGAGATCTTATTTCTGCAAAAGTTGTTTTCAATGCATCAAACGCATTTTTAAAATCAATATCATTTAAAACATCTGGACTTAAATGTGCTTGCAAAGCTTCAAGATCGCTCGCATAACGACCTAGAGCATAAAAATCAGTACCCATTGGCAAGTCTTGAGTAAATTCTTCTAATTCTGGTAAAGCCTTACGCTGATATAAATCAGACAACTGATTTTCAGTATTTTTATTTAAACCAGCGCGCTTAACCAGACTACGGAATAAACCAACATGACCTAAGTCTAGGTGAACACCTTGTAAACTATCTGTTTTTTCCAACAAACCGAGCATAACATCAATCATTTCGACATCAGCTTCGATGCTGTCATGACCATATAGCTCCGCACCCAACTGGAGTGGAGCGCGTGTTGCATTAAAGTTTTGTGGTTTTGTATGAAGTACTGTACCTGCATAGCAATAACGAGCTACACCTTCAATTGGTCGAACATGCGCATCAATGCGTGCAACTTGCGGTGTCATATCCGCTCGCACACCAAGCAAACGACCAGAAAGTTGATCAATAACTTTAAATGTAACCAAATCTAAATCTTGATTTGATTCTGAAAGTGAAGATAACGATTCGATGTATTCAATAAATGGTGTATATACCAATTGATAGCCGCGAACTGCAAGGAAATCTAATGCTTGTCTACGCAAAGCTTCAACAACTTGCGCTTGTTCGGGCAATACATCTGCTACCCCGTCAGGGAGCAACCATGTCTCTGAAATGGTCATGTTCAAACCTAAAATCTGTTCAATGTGGAGGCATCCACACAAAAAGCAACCACATAAAAAAATCGGGTGAATGCCCGATTCAGCATAGTGTAGCACGAAGATTTATATGATGCACCTGAGAATTTGAAGAAATATGATTGATTCAATTCTCTTTATCTTAAATCTTCAAACTACAATTAACGAGTTAATTCAATAGATTGAAACTATTCACTAATACGAGAAACCCATGTTCTCGTCCCTAAGAACTGCCCAACATCTGAACTATCACCCTGCTTCCAGTTAATCAAGTTTAATTTTTTTACTGCATTAATTGCCTGTGTATTGAATGCAAAACAGCCTTTTTCTAGTTTGGCGATTTTTAAACGTTGATTTTGCATCATCCATAAATCTATTGGAGTGTCTCCACCTGAATAGAGATGACTTTTCTCATAGGCCAAATTTTTATTCACACTCCATAATAAATTAGAACTAAATTGAGTATCTGCTGCTTTATTGTCTCGATTTCCCAATAAGCTTTGTGTTTCACCTGTTTCTAAATTATCTAAGGAAATTAAGTTATAACCATGCCATTGAGTATCTAAAAACTTAAAATACCTTTTGTCTTCACCTAAATTATTATACCTAGAAAGCATTTGCTGCTTCTGTTCATCAAAAAATGAGAAAGTAGAAAACACCAATTCAGACTCTAAAAAAGACTGATTCCATTGAGTTTCTTTTAAACGATAGCAATAACTATCTTTGGGAAATACTGAATCTTTATAATTTTGATAAAACTTAATTAAATCTTGATCAAGCCGAGTATCTAAATGAGAAGTTAAATCAATATTTTCTCGATAGCCAGGTAATAGCCGATCAAATACTTTTTCTCCATCCAATTTCACCAATTCAAAACTTAAATTTTGCTTGAGTTCTGGTGTACGCTCATAAGTCCATTGCGTAGAGGATATTCTTTTAATGATATTCGGTTGTGGTGTACCCTTTTCTAAAATTTTAGTCTCAGTCAATATCACTAGATCTAAGGGTTGATTATGAGACTTTGTGAAATTAATTTCATCATTTTGAATAGAATATTTTGTTATTTCAAAATAATCATTGATAACATCATTAGTAATATTGGGCGCCTGATAATAAACTTGATAAAGTACATTATCCTGAATTGGTTTTTCTTCAACTTGAGACTGATTAATTTGACCACTTCCGCATGCGGTCAAAAGCAAAGAACTCGATATAATAAAAAAAACACATTGATGTAAATTAATTTTCATACAACCACTATAAAGTAAATATTATTTATTATGGAACCTATATTATATAAAGTGGCAGTATGAATACAAATAAATATTTAAAAGTTTTTATTACTTCCTTTGACCATAATCTCCAAAACATTCACCAGCTCAACATTTTGTTTTTCTAATGCAGCAATATTGGCAACAGTTTCATCTAAAACTTCTTGTTGTACATGCATTTTTTTAGCAAGATCCTGCATAATTTCCAAACTCTTTTTTAAATGCAACTCTAAATGCACTACTTTTTCTTCTAATTGCAAAACATGAATATCTTGGCTTTGTACAGTTGAAGTTTTAAACTGAAACCAAAATAAAAAAATAATAGCTACTAATAAGATAATTAGGAAACCCCAAATCAACATCAATGTCATAATTTCATCCCCAAATTTTCTTTTTAATATATGATCTGTTTAATTACAAAAAGATTCACACAAATCAAGTAGTCGATTCGCATATCCCCACTCATTATCATACCATGCAAACACTTTAGCTTGATGACCCACCACCATGGTTTGAGTTAAATCGACGATTAAAGAATAGGGTGAATGATTAAAATCACTTGAAACCAAATCTTCATCTGTCACTTGCATGATCTGCGCATAATCATATTGAGCTGCTTTACTCAAAACCTTATTGACTTTGTGTACTGTAATTGGTGAATGCGAAACAAAAGTTAAATCAATTGCTGCGACATTAATGGTCGGTACACGAATCGAATACCCAGCAATTCGACCTTCCATTTTCGGCATGACCTGTTTCAATGCACCCAAGGCACTCGATGTGGTTGGAATAATATTTTGTCCTGAAGCTCGCGCACGACGTAAATCTCGATGTGCATGGTCTAATACCGATTGATCTGCTGTGACTGCATGGATTTCTGTCATTAAAGCGGTATCAATCCCGAAAGCATCATCAATGATTTTAACCAACGGAACCAAAGCCTGTGTGGTACATGAGACACTGGAAATGATTTGATCTGTGGCCTTTACGTCATTGTGATTGACACCATAGACAATCGCCGCGTCCACAGAATCAAAAGGTGCAGCGCCAATAATCACACGCTTCGCGCCTGCCTCAAGATGGCGAGTTGCATCAGCACGTGAACGGAATAAACCGGTACATTCAAGCACCACATCAATATCTAAGTCGCCCCAAGGCAATAATTCTGGCTGAGCATGCTTAAAGACTTGTAGTTTTAACTGACGTTGATGGGACTGAATATTTAAAAATATCTGTTCATTTTCAATCTGAATTTCAACTTGACCTGCAAAACGTCCATGAGTGGTATCGTATTTAAACAAATGTACCAAAGTCTGCACATCGGCAATGTCGTTGATAGCAACGATATCAAATTGAAATTGTTTTGGACTCTCAAACCATGCACGTAATACATTTCGACCAATTCGACCAAATCCATTGATAGCGATACGTTGCATGCAGAGCCCTTTCATCAAAACATCATCTTTTCTATGCTATATGGTAAAACATGAACAGCGCTATTGAATATAGATTTTTAGCTTAAACACAGTTTTATATGATATTGCTTGTAAAATCGTTGGTTGGGATCATATTTTCCGTTATAATTTAGCACTTTTAAAATCTATGTCATGCAATAGGTTCGATTGTAGAACTTAAAACAACGTGTTCTGTTGCATATAGCCAAATTCAAAATTATGGAGTGTCTTGGTTGTGAGTACTCGTTTTATGACATCCGCTGAAATCCGTGAAGCATTTTTGCGTTACTTCGAATCGCAAGGGCATACACGTGTTGCTTCGAGTTCTCTCGTTCCTGCCAACGACCCAACTTTACTGTTTACCAATGCTGGTATGAACCAGTTTAAAGATTGTTTCTTAGGTTTAGAAAAGCGTGATTATGTTCGAGCTGTTTCATCTCAAAAATGTGTACGTGCAGGCGGCAAACACAATGACCTCGACAATGTAGGTTATACCGCACGTCATCACACTTTCTTCGAAATGTTAGGTAACTTTTCTTTCGGTGATTATTTTAAAGAAAATGCACTGAAATTTGCTTGGGAATTTTTAACCAGCGAACAATGGTTAGGCTTACCTAAAGATCGTTTATATGTCACGGTTTATCATACCGATGATGAAGCATTTGATATCTGGAACAAAGAAATCGGAATCGATGCTGAACGTATCATTCGTATTGGCGATAACAAAGGTGGCAAATACGCATCTGATAACTTCTGGGCAATGGGCGATACAGGTCCTTGTGGTCCATGCTCTGAGATCTTCTATGATCATGGCGATCATATCTGGGGTGGTTTACCAGGCTCACCGGAGGAAGATGGCGATCGTTTCATCGAAATCTGGAACAATGTATTCATGCAGTTCAACCGTACTGCGGATGGTGTCATGCACCCTCTTCCAGCACCTTCTGTAGATACTGGTATGGGCTTGGAGCGTATTTCTGCGGTTCTACAACATGTCAATTCAAACTATGAAATTGACCTGTTCCAACACTTATTAAAAGCAGCCGCTGAAATCATTGGTTTGGATACCACTACAATTGAAGCTGAAGCGAAAGCTCAAAATAAACCAGTTGAATACCCAGCTTCTTTAAAAGTAATTGCAGATCATGCACGTTCATGCTCATTCTTGATTGCTGACGGTGTTAATCCTTCAAATGAAGGTCGTGGTTATGTGTTGCGTCGTATCATTCGTCGTGCAGTGCGTCATGGTAACAAGTTAGGTGCAACAGGTTCATTCTTCTATAAGATGTTACAACCGCTAATTGAAGTGATGGGCAATGCCTATCCTGAACTTGCAGCGCAGCAAGCTCGCATCGAAGCACAGCTTCTTAAAGAAGAAGAGCAATTCGCGAAAACACTTGAGCAAGGCTTGAAGTTGTTAGAAGGTGAATTAGCACAACTGAAAGGCAATGTGATTGCTGGTGAAACCGTATTTAAACTTTACGATACTTACGGCTTCCCAACAGATTTAACGGCTGATATTGCACGTGAGCGTGACCTTACGATTGACGAAGCTGGTTTTGAAGTTGAAATGGCTGCACAACGTCAACGTGCACGTGATGCAGGTAAGTTTGCAGTTGATTACAACAGCATTGTTAAAGTTGAAGGTGAAACTCAATTTGATGGCTATGATGCAACTCAAGGCCAAGGTCAAATTGTTGCAATCTATAAAGATGGCATTCAAGTTGATGAAATCAACGAAGGCGACGAGGCACTGATCGTATTGAACCAAACCCCTTTCTATGCAGAAAGTGGTGGTCAAATCGGTGACACAGGTCTATTCAAAAACGATACAGGTATTTTCGAAGTTCAAGATACTAAAAAATCTGGTGGTGCTTTTGTCCATCAAGGTATCGTGACCATGGGTAGCCTCAAAGCCACTCAAAATGTTGAAGCAACGGTTAAAGCCGATATTCGTGCTGCGACAGCACGCAACCACTCTGCGACTCACCTTCTACACGCAGCTTTACGTCAAATTTTGGGTGAGCATGTTCAACAGAAAGGTTCTTTGGTTGCGAGTGATATTTTGCGTTTCGACTTTGCCAATGACCAACCCGTTTCATTTGAACAATTGCAACAGATTGAGCGTTTAGTTAATGCTGAAGTGATTGCCAATACAGCAGTAAGCACTGAATTACTTGATATTGAATCAGCGAAAGCCAAAGGCGCAATGATGCTTTTTGGTGAAAAGTATGGCGAAGAAGTTCGCGTACTTTCTATGGGTTCTATTATTGAAGAGAAAAACTTCTCTATCGAGCTTTGTGGTGGTATTCATGTTAAGCGCACTGGTGATATTGGTTTATTCAAAATCACTTCTGAAGGTGGTGTAGCAGCTGGTGTTCGCCGTATTGAAGCTTTAACAGGTACAAAAGCACTTGAAGTTGTTCAAAAAGCTGAAGCTGATATTCAGACGATCAATGCTTTATTAAAAGCGCAAAAAGATCAAACTGTAGAAAAAGTTGAATCAATTGTTGAAACAGCATCAGGTCTGCAAAAGCAAATTGAACAATTGAATCAAAAATTAGCCAGCTTCCAAGCAGCTGATTTATTAGATCAAGTCAAAGAAATTGCTGGTCGTCAAACGCTTATCACATCAGTAAAAGGTTTAGATGCTAAATCATTACGCAATCTTCATGACAGCGTAAAATCAAAATTGGAAGATGCAGTCATTATTTTAGCTGGTGTTGATGGTGATAAAGTGAGTTTAATCGCCTCCGTCGCTAAACAATACGCTGCAACTCTAAAAGCAGGTGACATCATCAAACATTTAGCTCAAGAGCTTGGTGGCAAAGGTGGTGGTAAACCTGACTTAGCACAAGGTGGCGCGCCACTTAACGAGAAGTTTGATCAAGTGATCGCAGCATTGCCTGCTTGGCTTGAGCAATAATAACAACTTCACTTTTGTGTAACTGACCCTGATGCCTCTCAGGGTCATGGCTTATATGGAACAACTATGGCTTTAATCGTTCAAAAATATGGCGGTACCTCTATGGGTACTCCTGAGCGCATTTTAAATGTTGCTCATCGTGTCAAGCGTTGGCATGATCACGGTCACAAAGTGGTCGTGGTTGTATCGGCAATGAGTGGTGAAACCAACCGCTTACTTGCGCTTGCTAAAGCCATTACTAGCACCCCTAACCCACGTGAACTTGATCAAATGGTGTCTACGGGTGAACAAGTAACGATTTCCATGTTAGCTATGGCACTGAATTCAATTGGTGTAGAAGCTAAATCATACACTGGACGTCAAGTTGGTATTAAAACTGACAGCGCGTTTACCAAAGCGCGTATCGAATCTATTGATACCGATGTCATGACAGCTGATTTAGACGCTGGTCGTGTGATTGTTGTCGCAGGTTTCCAAGGCTTCGATGCTGAAGGAAATATTACAACATTAGGTCGTGGTGGTTCAGATACCTCTGGTGTAGCACTTGCAGCTGCATTAAAAGCAGACGAATGCCAAATTTACACTGATGTGGATGGTGTTTATACCACTGACCCTCGTGTAGCACCTAAAGCGAAAAAAGTTGACCGTATCTCTTTTGAAGAAATGCTTGAAATGGCATCTTTAGGTTCAAAAGTTTTACAAATTCGTTCGGTTGAATTCGCAGGCAAATATCAGGTTCCATTACGAGTATTATCAAGCTTTGATAATGACAATGATGGCGCATTTGATGAAGATTTCAAACAAAACGTAGGCACACTAATCACGACTGAGGCAGAAGACGACATGGAACAACCAATTATTGCAGGCATTGCATTTAACCGTGACGAAGCAAAATTAACGATTTTGGGTGTTCCAGATGAACCGGGCATTGCCTCTAAAATCTTATCACCGATTAGTGATGCTAACATTGAAGTGGATATGATTATCCAAAATGTTGAAGAAGATGGTACTACTGATTTTACCTTTACTGTAAATCGTAATGATCTTGCTAAAGCTAAAGCAATCTTGGATCAAACAGCAAGTAGCATTGAAGGCTGTGAAGTTGTCACTCGCGATGACATCGTAAAAGTGTCTATTGTTGGTGTAGGTATGCGCTCACATGCTGGTGTAGCAAGCAAAATGTTTACAGCTCTTGCAGATGAAAGCATTAATATTCTCATGATTTCTACTTCAGAAATTAAGATTTCTGTAATCATTGAAGAAAACTACTTAGAGCTTGCTGTACGTTGCCTACATACTGCTTTTGGTTTAGACCGTGAACATGGCGAAAGTAGTGCACGTGCTTAATTAATAGCAGAATAAACATATTTACTTTCAAGTAAATAGTAAAAAATACAGAGCCACTATAGTTTTTATTACAGTGGCTCTGTTATATTAAGTTATGAGGTTTTTCAGAAGAACTCGACAGAACTTACGAAAAAAAGCTGTTTTTTACATATTTCTGTTAGAATTTTCTGTATATTAAGGCTGTGCTTTCAAACAATGAATTCCCTGTCGCAAGTTTAAGCGTTTAGCAAGGAGATAAACATGCTGATTCTGACCCGTCGTGTCGGAGAAACATTAATGATTGGGGATCAAGTCAGTGTTACTGTGCTTGGCGTAAAAGGTAATCAGGTGCGTATTGGTGTAAATGCTCCAAAAGAAGTTTCCGTGCATCGTGAGGAAATTTACCAACGTATCCAACATGAACGTGCTATGCATGAGCATTTACAACATCTTGATCAAGATTATCAACTTTCTTTTGAAGAAGATAACAACGATTTCACTCGACATAATAACTTCAATCGTTAATGTACAGAATTCTTCTCTAACAATTAAAGCGACTAATCATTAGTCGCTTTAATTTTTTATGGAGACTCATTTATATATTTATAAACCCAGTGCTTTTTTTACTGGCGCATAACTACGACGATGCTGATCAATCACGCCATACGCTGCGATTGCTTCAAAATGCGCTTTGGTTGGATAGCCTTTGTGTTTTGCAAAACCATAATTAGGGTATTGCTGATCTAGTTCATGCATTTGACGGTCACGTGTTACTTTAGCCAAGATACTTGCTGCGCTAATCTCCGCATGACTTGCATCCCCACCAACAATCGCCTCACACGATATTTCAATTCCTTTCGGAATTTGGTTGCCATCAACAATCACTTTTTCAGGCTGAATGTTTAAGGTATCTACAGCACGACGCATGGCTAAAAATGTTGCCTGTAAAATATTAATTTCGTCAATTTCTGCATGGGAAGCTTCTGCAATTGACCAAGCTAAGGCCTTCTCTTGAATTTCTAAGAAAAGTTTTTCACGTTTCTTTTCAGTTAATTTTTTAGAATCATTTAAACCCTCAATTGGATTATTAGGATCTAAAATTACCGCAGCAGCAACAACTGAACCGACTAAAGGCCCACGCCCTGCCTCATCTACACCAGCAACAAACATGATATTACTCACAAATATTAGCTGCTTCAAAGCAGCTAATTACAACTTATTTAAACTGTTCTATTTTATCACTTCTGATACGCAAGCGTTCATCGTTTTAGCGACAGCAACGCCTGTTAATGCTGTTCTAGCTTTTGAATCAACTGCCGCTAAAGCAAGCTCTGATGGAGATAATACAGTAGGTGCATTTTTACCAACACATTTACAAATTTGCTTTTTCTTCTGTTGTTTTTGGTTCTTGGTCATTAATTTACTCGCAACTTTCCAAGCCGCGAAATCATCAATGTCATGCGTACATTTGGTTTGTGCTGCAAATTGTATTGCTGACGTACCCATTTTCAGTTTAGTTGGTTCAGCACTTTGTGCGTCAACACATACAAATAAGGTAAAGAAAGAGAAAAGAATAAAAAATTTGTTCTTATTCATATAAAACCTATTCTAAATGTAAGTATTTTTATAATTTAATCATATAAATTTATTAACACGATCTCCAATTACAAGACTATATCAATTTCATATAAAAAAAGCAGAACCAAGTTAAACCTAGCCCTGCTCAGCGTATCTCATCAGAATTATTTCTTCAACACTTCTGCAACACATGCATTCACTGTTTCAGAAACAACCTGATTCACAATCGTTGCACGCGCTGTGGGATCAATCGCAGCTGTGGCCAATTCAACAGTGGTTACACTATTTGGTGCTTTTTCACTAACACATCCACATACATTCGTTTGAATATTTTCACGTTGCTCAGATGTCATTAAACGTGTCGCTGTTTTCCATGCTGGTAATGTATTGATCTCATTAATACATTTTGCATTCACAGCAATTTTTAATGCAGCCATACCTAGCTGCTGAGATGTTGTTGCAGTGGAATTATTAGTATTTGGCGCAACACACCCATTTAAAGCAAATAACATAGGCACGATAAAGAATAATTTTTTCACGAACTCAAACCTGTATCCAAAATTTTAGCACGCGTATTGTGCCTAAAGGATCACTTGAAAGAAATGACTGTGTAGATTCTTTACATAATATAACAATCAATTTGCATTTTACTTACTGTTCTACACGTAAAACGCTCTGTTACATATACGCTGTATATGAAGAAAAATGAGCTATTTAAAATCGTAAAAATCATACTCACCGCTAGGATGTTGCGATGTCAACCTCAGCACAATATTACACTCGCACAGCGCAAATTTTACACTGGCTGATGGCGGCTATTTTTATCACCGCTTGGCTGATCGGCTTTTACAGCGGTAATTTTCTCAGCTATGACGTTGATGGAAGCTTTAAAGGAAATGTTATTACACTACATAAAAATATAGCGACCACCATTATCTTTCTGGTTGTGATTCGAATTTTTTGGCGTTATACCCACCCAGCCCCTAAACTTCCAAACACCATGTCACCTATGATGAAGACTTTGGCTCATATCGGCCATTTCTTACTGTATCTCATGCTACTTGCACTACCAATTACTGGTTGTTTATTTAGTTGGAGTGCTGGACATCCAGCCCCAGTTTTATATTTATTTGAAATTCCTCGCCTAGTTCAAGACAATCCTGACCTGCTTGAAATAGTGAAACCATTACACATTTATCTTTCTTGGTTTGCAGGTTTACTTATTGTTGGTCATGCTTTAGCAGCAATAAAACATCACATCATTGATAAAGATAATGTCTTATTGAGTATGTTGCGCCAACCTAAATAAATCCTGACACATAAAAAAACCGCTTAACGCGGTTTTTTTATATTTAAATCTTTTTCACTTCCGCAATCCATTTCTGTTTCTCATCATCAGAAATAAAGGATGCCTCAAAAGAGTTAATTGCAAGTTGCTTAAGCTCATCATTCGATAAATCTAAAGCCTGCTGAATTGCTACAAAGTTATCATTCATATAACCACCGAAATATGAAGGATCATCCGAGTTTACAGTAACATGCACACCTTTTTGTAATAAACGGCGGATGTTATGCTCGCCCATATCATTCACAACACAAAGCTTTAAGTTACTTAAAGGGCAAACTGTTAATGGCATTTTTTCTGCGATTAAGCGTACCATTAACTGCTCATCTTCTTCTGAGCGAACACCATGATCAATACGGTTTACTTTGAGTAAATCCAAAGCTTCCCAGATATATTCTGGTGGGCCTTCTTCACCGGCATGTGCCACAATCAAGAAACCTGCTTCACGTGCTTTAGCAAAAACACGTTCAAATTTCGAAGGAGGATGCCCTACTTCACTCGAATCTAAACCAATTGCAATAATGTCATTTTTAAAAGGCAAGGCTTGCTCAAGTGTTTCAAATGCTTTTTCTTCACTTAAATGACGCAAGAAGCACATGATTAATTGAGAACTAATCCCTAATTTTTCTTGAGCATCTTTAGAAGCACGCTTTAAACCTGCCAGTACCGTTGCAAATTCAACCCCACGCTCAGTATGTGTTTGTGGGTCGAAGAACATCTCTGTATGCACTACACGATCTTCAGCACATTTCTCGAAATATGCCCAAGCCAGATCATAAAAATCTTGTTCATGCACCAGCACGTTCGCACCAGCATAATAGATATCAAGAAATGATTGAAGATTATGGAAGTTATAGGCTTGCTTTACTTCCTCAACTGATTGGTAAGGAATCTGAATCTGATTACGCTGTGCAATTGCAAACATCAGTTCTGGTTCAAAAGTCCCTTCAATATGCACATGCAATTCGGCTTTGGGTAAAGCACGAATCAGCTCGACTTGATTCATATTAACTCCACGTCTAAATAAAAAAGGGTGTTGCCTGTTCGGTACACCCTTTAAAGGTTTTATCAATAACTTTTAAATGGCTTAACCACCAAATGCAATAAATTTAAATACCCACAGTGCAGCAATAATCCAAACCATATAAGGAACTGTTTTTGCTTTGCCTGTAAATAATTTTACTAATGCATAACTAATAAAGCCCATTGCAATACCGTCCGCAATTGAATACGTAAATGGCATGAATACAATCGTTAAAAATGCAGGCACTGCTTCTGTAATATCATCCCAATCAATATGTGTGATTCCTTGAATCATCAACACACCGATAAATAATAATGCAGGAGCTGTTGCAAAACTTGGAACAGATTGAGCTAATGGTGCCAAGAATAAGCAACCAATAAATAAGAATGCAACGACAACGGCAGTCAAACCCGTTCGGCCACCCGCAGCAACACCCGATGCAGATTCAATATAAGGCGTAGTTGAAGATGTGCCTAATGCTGCACCTGCAACAATTGCTGTTGAATCAGCAAACAACGCTTTCTTCAAACGAGGTAACTTACCATCTTGTAGTAAACCTGCACGGTGCGATACACCAACTAAAGTCCCTGTACTATCAAATAAATCGACAATAAAGAATACAAAAATTACCCCAACCATACTCGCAGTAAATAGACCTTCAAAATCCATTTGCATAAAGGTGGGTGCAATCGATGGAATTTGTCCAACAACTCCTTTAAATTCATTTAAGCCTAAAGCTGTCGCTATTGCAGTCACAGCAAGAATACTAATGATGATCGCACCACGAATTTTAAACTGGTGTAAAATGACAATCATTAAAAAGCCAAATAAAGCCAATAAAACTGTTGGTTGTTTGATATTTCCTAAACCCACTAAAGTGGCTGGGTTATCTACAATGATGCCTGCATTTTTAAGCGCAATGAGGGCAAGAAATAAACCGATACCCCCGCCAATCGCAAATTTAAGCGACATAGGAATGGCATTGACAATTGCTTCACGAATTTTAAAAAAGCTGATTGCCAAAAAAATTAAACCTGATACAAAAACAGCCGCAAGCGCCGTCTGCCAAGGTACACCCATGCCTAAACAGACCGAATAGGTAAAATACGCATTTAAGCCCATTCCTGGTGCAAGTGCGATTGGATAATTGGCAACAATCCCCATTACCAAGCAACCAATAGCAGCAGCTAAACAGGTTGCAACAAACACGGCACCATGATCCATTCCAGTTTCGGAAAGAATAAGTGGGTTTACAATAATGATGTAACACATCGTCAAAAATGTAGTTACACCCGCTAGAACTTCTGTTCTGAAGTTGGTTTTGTTCTCACTTAATTTAAATAAGCGTTCTAAAACACCAACCGAAGCATTAGGCGTTGTCATAACATAGCACCTGTTAAAATCTGAGATCTTAGGACTTGAAATCTATACTCTTGCATTTCAATCTTTTTTGAATTTGCGAAATGGCATACACAACGACAAAGCAATCTATATGCCAGCCGAATGCTTGTGACACCAACAAGATGTATAAATGTGACCCGCTATCAAAATGTAAAAAGCTGCATAACGAGATGCAGCTTTTTATTCAATGGTAAATATTTTAACAGATTCTAAGCAAAACTTGATGGCTTCGGATCAAAAAAAGCCTAGTGATCATACATCCAACAAAGACACATACACTGAATTGCAATAATTATTGATTAATATCAATGACTATTGATTGTTCTTATACGATGACAAATGTGTGTGCTTGGTATAATTAGGATTATTCTGGATCACATGCAAACTATGTTCCGCATCATTTACAATTTTCATGAGCTCTTGGCGTCTTTTATCTTGGGCATCTACATATGCAGCGTAACCCAAAACGACAATGGAACAAACAACAAGCAATGGAAGGAATATCTTCATTATTATTATCTCAATTGTATGCTTTTCTTGAATATTAACAAAAATAGACAAAAACGAGAACTAGTTAACATTAAATAATCACAAATTAAAAATAAGTCACAATTATATGATTATTTATGAATTAATTTTGTATGTTTTTCATCCAAATAAATCTTAAATTATTTATATTCTTAATGCAATTGCATTTTATATAATTCAATAAGATAGCTTGAAATTTAAGCATTTTTTATAACATTTGGTAAAATTAAAGATGAATTATTATCAAAAAATCAAATAAAAAAGCATCTTTAGTTTAACTAAAGATGCTTTTACTCATATGCGATCTAAACAAGTTTAAAACTGATAATTGAATCGAACTAGAACATTACGTGGTGTTCCAGGCATTGACTCTGAGCGCCAATAGTCTTTATTGGTTAGGTTATTTACAGCAATCGTGACATTCCATGGATCAGCACTATAGCCAATTGCAGCATCTAAACGCGTGAATCCTTGAAAATCGATAGGCGTATTATCTAAATTGCCATTTGAATATATCTTCGCATCACCAACATAAGTTGCGCCAATTTCACCATAGATCTTCTCGACTGGTAAATAGCGTATAAATAAGTTTCCAGTATGGCGTGGAGTATTATTGAGTACTTTACCAACATTGGTCGCTTTATTGTCTTTAGAAATCTCTGTATCCATATAGCTATAGCCTCCCCGTACAAACAAGTTATCTAAAGCACGTCCAATAAAGCTAAACTCTATCCCTTTAGACTGATGCTGTCCCCCAACAACCCATTCTTCTGGTTTATTTACTGAATCAGGCTGGTAACGAATATTATTTTTACGGATATCATAAATAGAAAGCTGAGTATTCAATCGATCATTAAGCCAATCACTTTTTACCCCAATTTCGTACTGTTCGTTATATTGTGGTTTCGCATCGAAAGCATTTAACTTGCTATCTCCAGAGACCACATTAACACTGACCCGCCCACCAAAAGGTGCGAAGCTCTTGCTATAAGCAGCATAAAAACTTTGGCTCTCTATCGGTTGCCAAATAAAACCAATATTCGGACTGAAGCTTTCGCCATCGATACTACGATGATAGTCTAAAGCATCACTAGCCTTCAAACGATTGGTTGTTTCAGATTGAAAATAATCATATCGACCACCTAACATCACTTTAAAATAATCATTAAAACTAATGAGGTCTTGAACAAATAAACCATAAGCTTCATTTTGGTTATAGTTGTGAGTTCTAATTCTTAAATCACCTGTACCTCGAGAACTACTACGCTCTCCTGTAATTGGATTAACATAGCCATATATAGCTGAGCCATTTTTATTTTGATTGGCTAAAAGTGGTTCTCGTTGCTCGTATGTCCAATCAGCACCAATCAATACATTATGTTTTAACAGTCCTGTATCAAATTCTCCACGTATATCAAAAGTGTTACTGGTGGTTTTGTTATTGGTTTGCTGCCAATAATAAATCTGCGAAATTTCACCGACATGCCCTTTACATGAACCCGCATTTGAAATCACTGTATTTTCAGTGGTGCAAAGCCCTCCCAAATAGAAATGATCAAAGTTTTGTTGAGCCTCTCGGTAGCTCACAGCCCAGTGAAAATTCCATTTTGGCTCAAATTCATAATTCAAATCAGAACGAGCAACCTGTAAAACATCATTTACGTAGTCACCCTCTTGTGCAAAACCTGTTTTAATTGAAGTTCCCTCTGGTAGTGCAGAAAATGATGGACCACGATCAGGCACACGATGTAGTTTGTCGTAGGTATATTGCATCGTCCACGTTAGACCATCATCATTTTTATAAGTAAAGCTTGGCGAGAGCATTTCAATTTTATTTTCGATCCCAGAACGAAAACTATTTGACGCTCCATATTCACCAGTCAAACGTACAGCTAGGTTATCTGTAAGCACTTGGTTTAAATCAGCTGTCGTACCGTAATTATCATAAGAGCCTGTATAAAGACCAACTGAACTTTTGGAATCAAAGTTGGCAAATTTACTCACCATATTGATCACCCCACCGCCTGAACTACGTCCGTAAAGAACAGATGCTGGGCCCTTCAATATTTCAATGCGCTCAATATTTGCAGTACTACGGCGAACTTGACCACTTTCACGCACACCATCACGATAAATATCGCCTGTATCCGCATTAAATCCCCGCAAGTTGATGCCATCACCACGCATATCATAGCTCGTTGATACCCCAGGTGTTCCCTGTAACATCACACTTAGATCATTTGCCCCGTAGATTTTATATTTCTGAACATCAATCGTATCAATGGTTTGAGGAATATCTTTTTTCTTTAGCCCATTTCGAGTCACACTGGCTTGTTCATAATCAATATAGCTTTTAATTGGATCAAGCTCGCTCATTGCTTCAATTTTAATCGTTGGCATAACCGCAGTCTGAGTATTGTTCTCGTTGGCAAATAGGTACTGCGCTTGTAAGAGCATTAAGTTTAATGCACTAAATCTAAAAATAGGCTTGTGAGAGAGCGTAACATATCGAGATGTCATAAGAATTCCAAACAAAAAAATCAGACAAATATTAAGAAAAACTTAAAATATAAAAAACAATACAATATTAATGAAAATAATTCTTATTTTCACCATATTTTACATAAATTCTTTATCACAGCTTATTTAGCAGTCAATTTTTACGAAATCATGCTCTTTAATAGCGCATAAATGATTAAAAAATATTTTTAAATCTGAGGCTTATTTAAGCTAAATTCCATTTTTCTACACAATTTTACATTAGGCTACACACAAAATAATTTGATCTTTCTTTTGGGGTACTTGAATGAAATATCCACTCTATTCTGGGAAATTGAGTGTACTTAGCTCGGCATTACTCAGTATCAGCACTTCAGTTTTCGCCGCTGATAGCAACATAACAGCACCCACAGAACCGGCAACGCAGGTTTTACCTACCCTATCGTTTAAAGCATCAGCAGAGCCACAAAAACCAAAAGATGATGATATAAGTGCTGTACCTAAAACCATTATCACTCGTGATGAAATGCTACAGTACGGCGATCAATTCGTCATGGATGCATTACGTAGAGCTGCTGGATTTCAACTTCCAACACCAGGACAAGGTCCACGCGGTGGTGGCGGCGCTTCTGGAATGCGTTTCCGTGGTGGAGCTGGTCCAACATTCCTTATCAATGGTGAACCTGTGCAAGGTGGACCACGTGGTGGGATGTCTATTATTGACACGATTACCCCTGAAATGATTGAACGAATTGAAGTTGTGAAGCAGCCAAGTGTTGCCCAAGCGTCTGTTGCGTCATCAGCTGTTATCAATATTATTTTGAAAGAACCTCTCGATAGTCGTATCAGTGGCTCGATAAAAGTAGGTTATGGTAAGTACGAGGATTCTGAGAAACAATCAAAGAGCGAACAAAAAATCAGCCTACAAGCTGATGGTCGTGAAAATCAATGGTCATATAGTGTTTCTGCAAATCAAATGTGGGTTGATAACACCTCCCTAACCAAAACAGAAACATCAGCGGGTACACGTGAACAATCGCGCACGGTCAATCGAAGCATGCAAATGTTTTCACCTCGCTTGCAATACGATCTCGATGATCAACAAAAATTGATTGCCGAATTATTCTATCGCAACATCAAAATGGATGGTTATTCAGCCAATCAAACGCAAGATGATAAAAATGATAGCATTCGTTTAAATACACGTTATGAGCGGAAAGACAAAGACTTAAGCGATAAGATTCGGCTATCCGTTGAACGTCAAACCGAAACTCAACTCACCCGCTCACCACAAAATACCATTTATACCGATGAAACCATTCATGAATATGGTCTCGCTTATGATGGGATGCGTAAATTAGATCCGACTCGTCAAATCAAATTTGGTGTTGATACACGGAGTAGTAATTTAGACAGTAATGTGAGCAATAGTTTAGATGAGCAACGTTATGCTTTATATGCTGAGGGAAGCTGGCGTTTCACAGATCGACAAACGATTACGTTGGGCGCACGCCAAGAATGGTTAAATCGCTCTGGTCTAGTTGATTATCAGGACCAACATCTTAGCCCTGTACTTGCTTATCGTTTTGATCTAACCGAACAATGGTCGATTCAAACCAACCTGAGCCAAGCATTTAACAGTCCAAAAACTGATCGTCTAATTCCGAACGTAACTGTTTCTACAGATAGCGATGCTGGTTCATTGAATAATCCTGATCGCGGCGGTAATCCTGACTTAAAAGCAGAGAAAACAAGCGCTGTAGAGTCAACTCTGGCATATGACTCAGCGAATGGTGGTATGAGTTTAACTGCATATCATCGCGAAATTAAAGATTACATCGAAAAGGTGATTGCACTTGAAGGTTCACGTTATGTTGAACGTCCACAAAACCAAAATCAAGCAACGACCTATGGTGTTGAACTTTCTGGACGTTATGCACTGAAACAAACGGATGCAGGTCATTCATTTATGCTGAATGGGCAAATATCAACGATTCGTGCCAAAGTTGAAGATGAACAGCACAATGAGCGTTTAGTCAGCGATGTTGCCCCATATAATGCAAGTGCAGGTTTATCTTATAACTTTAAGCCTTGGCAACTTTCTACCAGTATGAATCTAAGTTATACGCCTGAGTTTACGCGTGGCTTAGATGGTCAGCCTTATGATCGAACAACCAATCAACGTTTTGGATTAGACCTCAGTGCAACCAAACGTTTCACTGGTGGCTGGGCAGCAAGTTTGAATCTCAACAATCTACTCAGCACAGATTATAAAGAACGACTGACCAATCAATCTGACGGTAGTTTATATCAAGCAAGAACAAATCAAGGTATGGCGAGTTTCCAATTCTCTGTTGAGAAAAAGTTCTAACTTTACTACCTAGGCTAAGTTGATTCACCATTAACAAAAGCCAGTTATGAAAATAGCTGGCTTTTTAGATTTCAAAATAGATATTAAAAATCGGATTATGAAAATTTTCGATATTGGGAATGCTATGATCTGCATATTATTTTATTTAATGAATAAAGGATAATAATGAGAGCCGAACTCAAAGCCAAAATCCTACAGGTCTGCGATGAAAAAATTGCAAAAAAAGGCAGTAACGTGGGACTTTCTTTTTATGCTTTCTTTGCCAATAAAAATGATGATCCTGAATGCTTAATGGAAGCTGCTCATTGGTGGATCATTGAACATCGACTTGATCATTTTGAAAAAGCTGACAAGATCAAAGCACTGGTCCTAGCCCAATCTGACAACTAATCGATAGACTTAATACACATCGCGTTGATAACGCTGTTGCTGCTTAAGCTGTTCTACCTGTTCATGCCCTAGAATCTGTTTTAGTGCTTGATCAACACCGCTCGCCATACCTTGTAAACTACCACAGACATATATCGCTGCACCTTGTGCAATCCATGCTTGTAATTGAACCGATTGTGTTCTTAGACAATCTTGCACATAGACTTTTTCAGCCTGATCACGTGAAAAAGCATAATCCACATGCTCCAGAAAACCATGCTGCTGCCAATACCGAATTTCTGTTTGATATAAATGATCAAACTGCTGCTGTCTTTCACCAAAAATTAGCCAATTATTTTTGTATCCCCAATGCTCACGTTGGCGTAAATGCGCAACTAGACCTGCGATTCCCGTACCATTGCCAATTAAAATCAGTGGTCGTTCATCGTGAACTAAGTGGAAACTTGGATTATGTCGTATATTGGCTTGCAGCGATTGGTCTTGCTCCAACCCCACTGTCAACCAACCTGAGCCTAGTCCTAAACCTGATTCAGTCTGTTGCTGTCTCACCACCAATTCGATTAAACCATTTTCAGGTAAGCTTGCAATCGAATACTCACGCTGAGCTAAGGATTCAAATTGTGTAATCCATTCAGCAAATGAAAGTGATGCACGCGGTGGTAGTTCTCTTAAATTTAAGCGGCGCAGTTGAGGAATGAAATCCACTGCATCTTTTTGCTGTTGTGCTGCTAAAAAATTCTGAATATCAATCGTATTATTTTCACATTGAATTTCTAAAATATCGCCTGATGACCAAACCAAATCTTGTTCAGGAATCAATTGGATTTTATAAATTGCTTCCCCAATACTGCCTCTATTCAAGCATTGGCGATGAGCAAACTTTAACTCTACATGCTCTTTTTCAATGGATAGCGCTGAAAATTGAGTGGTGGTTAACTGCTCTAAGCCCAGCAACCATTGTTCTAAATCACGACTATTAAGTTGATCAACACAGACCGTCGGAAATAGAGCTTGAGCTTGCTGCTTCAATAACCATTGTTCTAGTATTTTCCCAAACTGACAAAAATTCGAGTAACGTTGATCACCCAATGCAAGCACTGAAAATGATAAATGCGATAAATCTAAAGATTGGGACAATATTTTATGCACAAATGGCTGGGCAGCATCAGGTGCATCCCCTTCGCCATAGGTACTCACTACCCATAAAATACGTTGATGTTGCGTTAAATCAGCAATACTCAGTTCTTGAATATTTCGAATTGCAGTGTGATGATCAATTAAACGCAATTGTTCAGCGGTGTGATTTGCCCAAGATTCAGCATGTCCAGATTGACTGGCATACACCACTAAATAAGCAGGATGATCTTGCTTGGCTTTTTGCTTCACATAACGTTGTTGCCATAACAACCAAACGATTATAAGGAGATGTAGACTCAATAATATTGCCAATATCACAATAATCGTCAGTACAGCTTGAGTCATCCTTTCACCCTTAAATGGCAGACCAAATGAGCAAAATAATTGCCGATAAACTACATGCCGTTAAAAGCAGATGTGTCACTAGACGGGTTTTAATGGTCAGAAACAGAATATAACCAGCCAACGATAATAAAATAATGATGATTGCACTGATATCAATTAACCAATGCCAAGCCGCTCCAACATTTTTCCCACGATGCAGATCATTCAATAGTGAAACCGTAGTGGCTGGTTTCTGTGTCATCTCAACATCACCATTGTCGAGCAACACCCATAAGTCTGTTGAACCTGCTGGGCTTTCAAGACGAATCATGACTTCACCATCCATCACTTCGCTACTTTTATAACGACCAATTAAAGGCTGTTTTGTACGAACATATTCAATAATACTTTGACTTGGATTCTCTTGTTTTTGCAGAGACTCAACCAGTGTTGGCGGCAAAGTGAATGTAGTCGTTTGCTCTTCATTCTTTGATTTAAACCAATCAGGGTTATTAAGGAATAAACCTGTAGCAGCAAAGAAGATCAAAACGATAAAGGCAAAGGCAGAAAGCCAACCATGCACATAACGTGCATGGCGGTAAAAATCACGGCGTTGATACAAGGGACTAGCCTCATAGATGGAGTGATGCTAGAAATTAAGCACCACGTTGGAAATTCAGTTTAACTGTACCAATTTCTGCTTGAGCAGGCAGCGTTTGTGTTGCAGCTTTTGGTGTGACATTCAACTCAATGGTTTGATAAGAATGATCACCATGCTCACGCGAGGTTTCAATATGGATAATATATTTACCCGCATCCACCATTTTACCTGCTTCATCTTTACCATCCCAAGCTAACTTATACTGTCCTGGTTGACGTGAAGGTTTTGCAACAGCATCTAAGTTTGGCATTTGACGACCATATCGACGCCACCAAACATAGTTTGAGTTAATCCACTTCTCATCTTTACCCCAGACAGCCAGTGTACGCACAATCTTTTTATCGCTATCTGTAACCCAAACTGACACATAAGGTGCACGGTAGTTGTCTACTGCGATCTTTGGAATATTCACTTCTAATTGAGCTTGGTAGCCTTTTGGCCAAGCTGTTGCTGTACCAGTTGCAGCTACATGACGCATTGTTTTAGGTTGATTGGCATCTAATAATGATGACCAGCCTGAACTTTGATAACGTGTGCCATCAGTTGCAATAAGTTGAGCTTCATAACCAACGAGTTGTTCAATCAGTTGCATCCCTTCATGTGCAGGCATTGCGGTTAATGCTGTTGCTAAAGCATCTGAATCGGCTGCACATTGCCCAACCACGACACATTGTTCAACGTTCTGAATCGGATGTCCTGTATGTGGATTTAACAAATGCGATTGATTTGCGAACCCACGATAGCCTTGACCACTAAAAGCTACAGCTTGATCTTTAAGGTTGAGTACTTGAGTTGGTGCAACATTATCAAAACGTTCATTCGGGTCTTGTACACCAACTTTCCAACCCGCTAGTTGAGGTGATTGCCCCCATACACGCATATCGCCGCCAATATCGATTAGAATACCTTGTAAATGTGGCACTGCTTGTTTAGCTGCTAATAAAGCACGATCAATTACATAGCCTTTAGCGTAAGCATCAGGTGCGATTTTAATAGCTGATGCTGTTTTAATCTGCTTTGTTACAGGGTTAAGTTCAATACTTTGCGTTTGTAACTGTCGTAATAAAGATTCTTGAGTGTTGTCATCCAAACGTTGGACTTGATTGCTATTTTCCCATAATTGGATCAATTGCCCTAAACGTGCATCAAAGCCACCACACGTTGCACTACGCCACTGTTCACAAGCTGCGACAACATCATAAAGCTCAGATGAAGCCGAAATTTGCTGCTCACGATTTAATTGGCTGATTTCACTATCATCACGCCAAACAGAAAGAATCTGATCAAGCCTCACAATTTCTGTTTGAATCGCTTGTAAAGCTTTTTCTGCATCTTGTTGCTGGGATGTAGTGACAACAACATCTAAAGATGTGCCTAGTACATGATCTTGATGAAAACGATAACTTGGTAATTGGATTGGCGCGGATAATTGATGTGCATCTTTTATATTTATACTTAGTTCATCTGCTTGAGTCGCCGTAAATGGGGACATCATAACAGTTAACGCAGCCATCAACGGAGATAAACGAAAAATTATCTGTATTGGACGAAAAATTTGTTGAGTTGATGACATACGGGGATTCCATTTTCCAAGATTTACTTAAAATCTACTGGTCGCTCAATTAAAGTAATGCTCTTCTCTTTCTGTCTCAATACTTAACTTAGACTACGATATAATTTGATAAAATTTTTCAATAAAATCAATAACATTAATCTTCATTAAAAATTAAGCTAAAAGAGAGGAATAACTTTTTAATCATCAACTTAGTTTTTGAACATGACGATTAAAAATTTATCGAAATGATATTGCAATTGATACTCGTTATCAAGTAGATTGTGGCAAATCTTTTGCATTTTTGTATATTTCTCTTTTAAGGAATTTTTCATGCGTCATTTGATTACGACTGGATTACTCGCGCTGTTACCAACCTTGAGTTTTGCTCATACTGCCAGCCCATTTTTACTGCCTGAAGTCTTCGATAGCAAATCTGACAGTGTGAGCTTTCAAAGTGGTATTACAGTAGAAAAATTCTTTGTCCCAAGTAGAAATTTTAAAACCAGCTATCAAGTCACAACGCCTGAAGGTAAAACTGAATCTTTCAATGCAGCAGCTGAACTCAAAAAATTTAATATCGCTGAATTCAATTTAACCAATGATGGTACCTATCGTATTCGCACAAAAGAAGCGACTGGTAATCCAACTAAATATGCTCAAATTGATGGGCGTTGGTTACGTGTTCGTCCATCACGACCTGCAAATGCTGCACCTATGCAACCTCAAGCAAATGCTGAACAAAAAGCACCTCAGCAAGCAAGCCAACCGCCACGTTTTGTGACAGAGGATCAAATCCCAGCTAATGCAAAAACAATTCAAACAACAAACTATTACCTTGCTGAAAGCTTTGTGACCAAGGGCAAACCTAGCCCAATTCCACAAATAGAAAATAAAGGTTTTGAGTTTAAGTTTTTAACTCACCCCAATGAACTGTACGCTGGTGAGTCATTAAAAGCTCAAGTTTTAATAGATGGAAAACCTGTACCAAATTTAGAAGTTGATGTATTTAAAGGTGCGAGCAGCTATCAACCAAATGCTAAACGTGAACAACCGCACGTGAAAACTAACGCTAAAGGTGAGCTTGAAATTAAATTTAATGAAGCTGGTATTTATTTAATTGCAGCGACTTATCCAGAAGCGAATAGTGACAATACTAAACAACCTGTTGCTCAAACATACACGTATAGTGTTACAGTCGAAGTAACTGAATAATTAAAATCTATCTTGGAAATGGTTGTTTTTAAGCGGCCATTTCTAACAAATATTCCCTCAACCTTACTCTCCGAATAAATCGTGGGTTTCATCATAAGCAATAAACTTTCATTCTTTTTACGTGGACAAAAATAAAAAAACAATTACTCATGAATGAAGAATTGATCGAGGTCTTTACGAAATATAAGATTAACCAGTTTGGCATTTCACCGTACAATAGCAATCTAGGCGAATACTATACAGGGAATGAAAAAATACGCAGCCTACGTTTACTATGTAACCTGTCTAGTCTAAAAACTCATGCTAGATTTATTTAAAGCCAATTCCTTTCTAAGGCTAATTAAGTAAATAGAAAGTGCCATCAATAACAGAAAAAATACTCCGAATACACTAAAACCAGTTAATCTTAAATGAAACAAAGTATACTCTTCGGTAATATATTCATGTAAAGAAATTTCCCTCATAAATAATGGGATAAACCAACGAATAAAATAAAAATACGGTGGAAATATCGTAAAAATAATATAAAAGATCGTTGGTAAAGCCAAGTACTTACGGACTTTTCTTAAGTACAGAACCAAACATAAAAAATAAAATATAGAGAGAAAGAATGGGTCTCCATAAAGAGTATTCGCAAAAGCAGGCAAAAATAAAATAATCCATGCAATACACATCATAAATTTAGACTTTGCGAAATAGCTTAATAATCTGCTCATTCATCATCCCTCTATGAGGCATTATAAAATAAAAACAGATACTTAAATCTTTTATGGGGGTAAAATCCTAGACACCATTAACTAGGTTTGAGATTTTCTCAGCCTGTAAGAACGAGTTTAAGTATCTTCCCTTTTAGATTTAAACTCAATGCATTTCTATCTTGAAAAGAACAGCGTATATTGTTTTAAAACGTTAAGTTACTTTGTTTTATGACTTCAAAGAAAACCAGTGATGCAGGTATTTTTTTATGGATGGTTTATCAAACCATGCAGAAGATGAATTTAGATGCCGCAGCCATTTTTGCTAGTGTGCATTTACCAGATCAACCTCCAGACAAATTCGTTCGCCGCGATAACTCAACTCAATCGCGTTTTTGGCAAGCAGCAGCAGAAATTAGTCAAGATTCAGATATTGGTTTGCATGTAGGTTCGAATGTGCCTGCATTTCGCGGACAAGTAATTGAATACCTTTTTTTAAGTAGCCCAACCTTTGGGGATGGTTTGAAACGAACCATTCGATACCAAGCATTATTGACAGACGCAATGTCATTTAAGCTTTTATCCAAAAATGAAACGACTGCAATTATTTCTGGTCTTAACCATCCAATTCGACATTATTTAGAATGTGCGATTGGAATTTTACTCAATTTTTTTAAATATATGAGTGAAAATGCTTTTGTCCCGATTGAAATTGGTTTGCCATATCTTGATGGTGCAACACAAGAAGAATATTTTAAAACATGGGGTTGTCCTGTCAAACTCGGACAAATCGACGGTTATATTGAATTTAATAATGACTTATTAAGAAAATCTTCTCCTGCCTACGAACCTGAATTATTAAAAATCCATGAACACCATGCAAAATCACAACTTGAACTCCTCAATAAGCACAAACTCATAGAACAAATAGAAAAAATTCTGGCGAGTGGTTTATTAGAATCAGGTGAATTTGACCAGAATAGCGTTCCTAAACATTTAAATCGGAGCGCTCGCAGCTTAAGAGCCGATTTACATTTACTTAATACCACTTACGAAAAAGTCATTGCGGGTTATCGTGAACGTTTAGCAAGACGTTTATTGTCTCAGACACAAGAGAATATTGATCAAATTGTTTACTTAACAGGATTTTCTGAACCCTCAGCCTTTTCTAGAGCATTTAAACGTTGGACTGGGGAAACACCAACAGCTTATCGTCAAAGAAAACAAAAATAATTTGATTTAATAGGCAGATTAAAACTGTCAGAGCGGTCAAAACATTTCCTTTTTATTTTTCTAAAATTCAATGCATGTTTTATTCGGTATATTCAACATGATTGGTTTCCCTGTAGGTATCTTTGTTGCAAATGGTATGGAATGGTATTTTCATAGAGTTTGGTTACATGAATTTCCAAGTAAAAATAGAAATAGTCCTTTTTTTACTCATATTGCTCACCATAAGCGTGCTCGTTTGAATAACTTTCATGACCAAGGTTATGCAGAATCCATGTTTAAAAATGGTGAAATGTATAATGAAAAATCAGCACTTATCGGTCTAGCAGCGGCATCAACTATTTTTCTGCCTGTTGCCCCCTTCTTTACTGCTGGTTTGTATTACGGCATTTGGAACTATTGGAAAGTTCATGCCAAATCACACTTAGATCCAGAATATGCAAAAAAACGGATTCCATGGCATTATGATCATCACATGACCAGCAACCAAAATGCGAATTGGTGTGTCACTAAACCTTGGTTCGATTATATTATGGGAACACGTGTTTTAACTGATGTATCGCACACAGAAACAAATCCTCTAGCCATCAAAATGCCATTATGGTTAGAAAAAAAAGTGAATCGTGTTGCTCACCGTGTATTACCTAAAGCCTATGCAAAAATTGATGCGAATACTCAACTAGATCAGCAGAATTTAAAACAAGGGATTGAAATTGCTTTATAAATTTTATTTTATTGAAGATAAACAAGCCTAATCGCTACGATTAGGCTTTAAAAATTATTAATTTGGGAGCTTTTAAACACAATAATAAATCGATATTATTCTGCTACAAAATAATCCTAGTAGAAAACTAACAATGTTAAATATTAAATCGAGTGTCGCTGTCTTAACTACATCATTAATACTATCTGCTTGTGGTAGTGATAATCATCAATCTAAAGAAAATAATTCGACTAGCCCTGCAACCTTCGCAACAGAGTTTAAAAGTGATTTAACTTTACAAAAAGATTCAGAACCAGTCATTAAGATTGTGGGAAGAGCGAGCAATCAAGATGATAATATAAATGCTTATTCAGTTACACACCACTTTGATCGTGGTAGCTCATCTATCATTTTAAGTTATAATTTTGATAAAAGTGATATAAGCAAAACTTTACACATTAATTATGATCCTATTTTAAAGAAGGTATTGAGTGTTTCTATTGGGAAAACTTACCTAACCAAACTTAATATTAATTCATCGAATGACAACTCTCTCGCTTGTTCAGATTCTATTCTTTTTGAAGTATGCAATAATATCAATGTGAAATTTGATGAAAAGACTGGTAATAGTGAAATTAATTTTGAAAATCTAAAACTATCAAATACAGCTCCTATAACAATAACTCCAGTGATGCCTCGGGATGGCATTCAATTACCACCAATAACTAAAAGTTATACTTATTTATCAGGTAAAATATCAGGTTCATTATCTACCCCAGCTCAAACATTTGAAAATATTAGAAAAACAAGCCAAATTAATATATCTGCAAACCAAAAAACAATTTCTCCTTCAGATGCTATTTATGATCCAGAAGCAAAAGAGATTTTATTCAGTTCCTATGCAGATAATTGGATTGATTCAGGTTTAAAACTAACCAACTTCACGACTTCAATTGAAAATACAATTACGAAATATGCTTTGGTTGAAGCTGAGACCTTACATGGCTTTACAGGTGCTTGTATGCCTTTTGTCGTGAACACCCCAATTAAAGATGTTGCATCAATTCAAGCCAGTGAAAATGCCAATGATATTAGCCTAAAATTCAATCAATCTATTTATCAAGATAATACCATTCCTCCTTTACTTTCAAACATTTCAATTCAGCAACCGTGTGCAACCACATTTATACAATTGGATGGTGTGGTTAAAGTTAACAAGCCACTGACCCAATTCCAAATTACACCAACATTTAAAAATGGGGAAAATAGAACCTTTATCCAACCTGCATTATATTTTGAAGTTATCAACCATAACCAACAAAAGTTTGGAAATAATGCAATTCAGATAGAACTTAAAAATAACAAGATCGAGAAGATAAATTTTAAAGACTTCTTAGTAGGCGTTGATTTAAGTACGGGTTCATTAAAACGTTTTGAATATAACTTTACTTGTGACACCGTTCAATCTTGTCAAGGTATAAGCTACAGTCCAAAAGATAATCAACTTAAATTTAGCAATACGACTTTATTCTATCGAGGTGAACACCCTGAATTAAATAAGGATATTCATATTAATGGTATATTTGACTTCGCAGGGCGTTAATTCAGACTGGTAAAATTTAATTAAAAAGCCGAGCCAATAATAGCTCGGTTTTTATTATAATAGAATTAATGTGAACTACTTTTCGACAATAAGTTTAAGATCAGTACACCACTCATAATTAGTAAAATCCCAAGAATTCCCCAAACATCTAACTTTTGATCAAATACAAACCATGCCACGGTGGTAATCAAAACAATTCCAACACCCGACCATACCGCATAAGCAATACCAACGGGAATTGTTTTCAATGTGAGAGATAAACAATAAAATGCAATCATATAACCGAGTACAACAACAATAGATGCAATCGGCTTAGTAAACCCTTCACTACTTTTTAAAGCAGAAGTAGCAATCACTTCAGCAACAATTGCAATAAATAAAATGAGCCAATTCTTCATTCAATTTCCCATAGATAAATGGTTAAGAACAAAATCATAAAAATTAAAAAAATACCCTCTTATAATAAGAGGGTATTTTTAAAACGTAACTTTATACAAGAATTATGCTGATTTCTTCGCCATATTGTTTTTACGAATGGTGATCATCAATAATTGTACTGCTGCGGGAGTCACACCTGGGATGCGACTAGCTTGTGCCAAAGTTTCTGGACGAACCGTTTTTAACTTCAAGGTAATTTCACGTGATAGACCTGAAATTCCATCATATTCAAAATCAGCAGGAATTCGGGTTTCTTCTAGACGTTTCAATTGTGCAACATCTTCATGCTGACGATTAATATAGCCTTCGTATTTCACCGCAATTTCGATTTGCTCACCCACTTGCTCTGAAACTTCAGAACCCGTTAATTCTGCAATTTGACTGAAATTGATATTTGGACGTTTCAGTAAATCAATCGCACTACATTCTTTACTAAGATCAGCACCCGTCATTTCAACGAATTTTTTACCCATTAGATTGTTTGGCGCAGCCCACAAATGTTGTAAACGAGAAGTTTCGCGCTCAACCGCTTCCATTTTTTCGCTATATGCAGCCCAACGTTCATCATCCACTAGGCCAAGCTCACGACCAATAGATGTTAAACGTTGATCAGCATTGTCTTCACGCAACATCAAACGATATTCCGCGCGTGAGGTAAACATACGGTACGGCTCTTTAGTGCCAAGTGTAATCAAATCGTCAACCAATACGCCCATGTAAGCTTGATCACGTTTTGGTGTCCACTCTTCTTGTTCCCACGCACGGCGTGCAGCATTCAAACCAGCAAGCAAGCCCTGTGCACCCGCTTCTTCATAACCCGTGGTACCGTTGATTTGACCAGCAAAGTACAGATTTTGAATCGCTTTGGTTTCAAGTGTAAATTTCAATGCTTGTGGATTGAAATAGTCATATTCGATCGCATAGCCCGGACGCAAGATATGCGCATTTTCCATACCACGGATCGAACGAACTAAATTGAACTGTACGTCAAACGGTAATGATGTTGAAATGCCATTTGGATAAAGTTCATGGGTATCCAAGCCTTCTGGCTCCAAGAACACTTGATGTGAATCTTTATCAGCAAAACGGTGAATTTTATCTTCAATTGATGGGCAATAACGCGGGCCTACACCTTCAATTACACCCGTATACATAGGTGAACGATCTAGACCACCACGAATAATTTCATGGGTTTTTTCGCTTGTATGGGTAATATAGCAATTCACCTGTTCAGGATGCATAGATGCATCACCCATAAATGACATTACAGGCGATGGGAAATCACCTGGCTGCGGCGTCATAACAGAGAAATCAACAGTACGGGCATCAATACGTGGCGGCGTACCTGTTTTTAAACGACCTACTGGCAAGTTAAGTTCACGCAAACGATGAGCTAATGCAATTGACGGTGGATCGCCCGCACGACCACCACTTGAGTTTTGTAGACCAACGTGGATCACACCGCCCAAGAAAGTACCTGTCGTCAATACCACAGTTTTGGTATCAAAACGGATGCCCATTTGGGTTACAACGCCTTTAACTGTGTCGCCTTCAACAATCAAATCATCCGCAGCTTGTTGGAAAATATCCAGATTCGCTTGATTTTCTAAAGTATCACGAATTGCAGCTTTATAACGAACACGGTCAGCCTGTGCACGTGTTGCACGTACAGCCGCACCTTTACGAGAATTTAGAATACGGAACTGAATACCACCTTTATCCGCAGCAAGTGCCATTGCACCACCTAGTGCATCGATCTCGCGGACAAGGTGTGATTTACCAATACCACCGATTGCAGGGTTACAGCTCATCTGCCCCAAAGTTTCAATATTATGCGTCAACAATAATGTTTGTCTTCCCATACGAGCAGCAGCAAGCGCCGCTTCCGTACCAGCGTGACCGCCACCAATTACGATAACGTCGTAAACTTTAGGATAGTGCATAGTGGTAAATGTGTATTCAAAAAATGACAGAGTATTATACAGGATTTTTCATATTAAGTTGACAAAAACCGTCAATATTCTTATTCACTAGAAATCAATGATCTGTATACAAAACACACAAAAAAGAAACCTTCTGTTGCATTTTTCTTCAATGGTTAACAAAGCGCCACACAATCATTAACCTGATCACCACTGTTTTATTGAATGAATTTCTTATTCTAATTAATGCATAAAATACTTTAGGAAAATGATATGAACAAAAAGCTTTTAATTTCATCGTTTCTTTGTAGCCTATGTTTAGCTTTAACTGCGCAAGTAAATGCTAAATCGACTGTTGATGCTCAAGCTCAAAAGTATCAACAAGTTTGTAAAAGTAAAAAACAAGGTGATATGGTTTCTTTTGCTTATAAAGGTGTTGTTTATAATGGCACATGTGAACCGAATGAAGCTGGAAAACTAGCATTCCAGCCACCGATGCCTGCTAACAACGCGACACCTGAAACTCAAAGCAAAATTTCAGAAACTCAGTCCGCACCTCGTCCAGTAAGTTCAGTACAAACACCATAGATTTGTGCAAATAGGAAATTTATAAATATTTAAAATGATAAAAGAATGTGACCTAAGCGCATTCTTTTATCGTATTTGATGTGATCAACACACTAAATTCAAAAAAAAGATCTTAAAATTGTAATCTGCCTATTTTATAATCCCTTTAGGCAAGCTGAATCTATTACAATAACCCCAAATACATTTACTTAGGTTTTCCTGTGAACTGGCTACAAATTCATATTACCGTTGATCAAGATCAAGTTGAGCTTACTGAAACACTCCTTCTCTCTCTAGGTGCTGTGAGCGTAACTTTAGATGATGCTGAAGATCAGGCACTTCTTGAACCATTACCGGGTGAAACGCCATTATGGAATAAAGTTATTGTTACTGGAATCTATCAACAAGAAGAAGATGATCCTATCGATGTTGATACCTTAGAAGCTTTCCTCAAGGCGCAACTTCCTAACGTTCCGATGCGTCATGAATATTTAGAAAATCAAGTATGGGAACGCGCATGGATGGACTATTACGAACCAATCCAAATTGGCGAGAAATACTGGATCGTACCTGAGTGGTTAGAACCACCTGAAGCTGATGCAACAAATATTAAACTTGATCCAGGTCTTGCTTTTGGTACAGGTAACCATGCCAGCACTTTCTTGTGCCTACAGTGGTTGGGTAAAACCGATGTAAAAGATAAAATCGTCATTGACTACGGCTGTGGCTCGGGCATTTTAGGCGTTGCAGCTTTACTGCTTGGTGCTAAAAAAGTTTATGCCACTGATATCGATCCTCAAGCAGTATTGGCTACAAAACAAAATGCAGAATTAAATGGTGTACTTGAGCGTCTTTATGTAGGATTACCTGAAGAGTTTGAGCAAGAATTCAAACAACAACAAGCGGACATACTTGTCGCGAATATTTTAGCGGCGCCGCTAATGGCACTTGCGCCTGAATTCTCAACTTTATTGAAAAATGAGGGTGAATTCGCACTTGCTGGTGTAATCGAAGAGCAAGTTGCTGATGTTTCTAGTGTTTACTCTGAGTTTTTTGATATATTACAGATCGAAAAACGTGAAGAGAACTGGTGTCGCATCTCAGGAAAACGTAAAACAACAATTTGAGAAATTTGTTCCTTATGAGTGAAAAACAAACCCGCTGCCCTAAATGCTCAACCGTGTATAAAGTAACCCTTTCACAACTTAGCGTTGCACAGGGCATGGTTTGTTGCCCAAAATGTATCATTAATTTTAATGCATTAACGAATCTAATCGATTCTGAAACGGCTGACACAACCCTAACACCACCAAATCGTTCATTATTTTCTTCGATTCAACCCGATAGTTCTTTTGCTGAGAAGCAAATGCAAATTTTGAGTATTTTTGATCAGAAAATTGAGAACTCAAATATTGATTTATTGACTTATTTAAATAATTTAAATTACTTTAATACTGAACCTGTTACGGCATTGCCTAATTTGAACTTATCAGAAGATAACTTATTAATCGACCATGAACAAAATCATAAACAACATGGCTGGCTTTATTACACATTATGGGGATTAGGCAATATTGCATTAATTCTAGTTTTTGCTTTTCAGATTTTATGGTTCAATCCAAAACTCATGCATGATAGTCCAGCATTGAATCGCATCTTTAACTATGCCTGCAATGTAGTAACGTGCAAAATAAAGAATGAACAATATAAATTTCTTAGTTTTGAAAAAGTAAAAATTAAACGTGTAGGAAAAGATGAAACAAGCTTCACGGGTGTATTAGTAAACCGTCACAAAGATAGTCTTGTGATCCCCTCTATTAAAGTGATTCTAAAAGAAAATGGAGAAGTCATCACCGATATCACGCTAAAGCCACAAGATTATTTAGTGGATAGCTTAAAAAGCATCCAAAGAATCCCAACGAATAGCCCTTTTCGATTCGAATTTACAGTACCAAAGAGTAAAAATAGCTTCGATGATTATAGTTTAGAAATTGTACAACCTTAAAAGCGTAAAAAAATGACAAAAAAATAAAAAAAAGTGCAGTTAATTTGCTCACTTTTTCGCAGACAGTGGTATGATACGCGCCACGAATGCTTAACCCACTTACTCCTCGTTATTTATAGACAATAAAATCGTTAAACGAACTGTGCTTCTAACACATAAGCGCATTGTTGGTTTTTTTGTTTTTGAAAGTAGGCTGTAACAAATATTTAACTATTGTTACGCTTATTTTTTACACAAATTGAGGATTTGTGGCAAGCTAATAGTCCCTTTGTTTTAGAGTCACTGTTTTAGGATCTAAAACAGGACTCAGTAATTTAGACCACATTTACATATCACTTTATCCAAGTGGTATTTTGATTTTTCGGATTAACACGCATGAATAGCAAATCTCCTATTTTTACGGCTCAATCTGATGTCGCTCTTCGCATCCATGTAGATCGCGCAGTTCGTCATTATTTTGCACAATTGCAAGGTGAGCAACCATCTCAAGTTTATGACATGGTTTTAGCAGAAATGGAGAAACCTCTTTTATCTGTGGTCTTAGAATACACTCGTGGCAATCAAACGCGCGCTGCTGAGATTTTAGGCCTTAACCGCGGAACTTTACGTAAAAAGTTAAAAGCTCACGGTTTAATGAGTGAATAATTGATAAAATGCTCACGTTCTCGTGGGCATTTTTTTTGCCTTTGTTTTAATCTGTAGACTTCAAACTGTTGACTAGAATCATGACTATCAAACGTGCTTTAATCTCTGTTTCCGACAAAACTGGAATCGTTGAATTTGCTCAAAACCTTGCTGGATTAGGGGTAGAAATTTTATCTACGGGCGGTACATATAAGTTGCTTAAAGACAACAATATCGCTGTAGTAGAAGTTTCTGAACATACAGGTTTTCCTGAAATGATGGATGGTCGTGTTAAGACACTACATCCAAAAATTCATGGTGGTATCTTGGCACGTCGTGGTCTAGACGAAACTGTGATGCAAGAACACAATATCGATGCCATTGATCTTGTCGTAGTAAACCTTTATCCATTTGCTGCAACAGTTGCTAAACCAAACTGCTCACTAGGTGATGCGATTGAGAACATCGACATTGGTGGTCCAACAATGGTGCGTGCAGCAGCGAAAAACCATGCTTCTGTGGGTATTATTGTAAATGCTTCTGACTATGATTTAGTCGTTGCTGAATTAAAAAATCATGGTGCACTTTCTTACGAGACTCGTTTCGACTTAGCAGTAAAAGCGTTTGAGCACACAGCACAATATGATGGCATGATTGCATCTTATCTTGGTGCTCGTGTTGGCAAAGCTGAGGGTGAAGCAGATTTATTTCCTCGCACGTTTAACACCCAACTTAATAAAGCTCAAGATTTGCGGTATGGTGAGAACCCTCATCAAAATGCAGCATTCTATGTTGAAGCAAATGCGAAAGAAGCATCAGTTTCAACTGCGAAACAATTACAAGGCAAAGAATTGTCTTATAACAATATTGCAGATACAGATGCAGCACTTGAGTGTGTTAAATCATTTGCAAAACCTGCTTGTGTCATCGTTAAACATGCAAACCCATGTGGTGTTGCAGTTTCATTAGATGGTATCCAAGCAGCTTATGATCTTGCTTATGCAACTGATCCTGAATCTGCGTTTGGTGGCATCATTGCATTCAACCGTGAATTAGATGTTGCAACTGCACAAGCCATTGTGGATCGCCAATTTGTTGAAGTGATTATTGCACCAAGTATTGCTGAAGGCGTACTTGAAGTTACTGGCGCGAAAAAGAATGTCCGCGTGTTAGTGTGTGGTGAACTTCCTGCAATCGATGCACGTACCGCTCAACTTGACTATAAACGCGTGAATGGTGGTTTGTTAGTTCAAGATCAAGACTTAGGTATGATCACCAAAGATGATCTAAAAGTAGTAACTAAGCGTGCACCAACTGAACAAGAAATTGATGATCTTATCTTTGCTTGGAAAGTAGCAAAATATGTGAAATCAAATGCGATTGTTTATGCTAAAAATCGTCAAACGATTGGTGTAGGCGCTGGTCAAATGAGCCGCGTAAATTCTGCTCGTATTGCTGCGATCAAAGCTGAACATGCTGGCTTAGTGGTTGAAGGTGCGGTCATGGCATCTGATGCATTCTTCCCATTCCGTGATGGTATTGATAATGCGGCTAAAGCTGGCATTAAATGTATTATCCAACCGGGTGGTTCTATGCGTGATGAAGAAACAATTGCAGCCGCTGATGAAGCTGGTATTGCAATGGTGTTCACGGGTATGCGTCACTTCCGTCATTAATACCCCTAAGTCCCTCTTTCGTGCGACACCTAAATCGCATCCTAGGGGGACTTTTTTATTCTGAACAGGTATATTCTTAAATACGGAAAAAGGAAATAACTTAATAATGAATATTTTAGTTTTGGGTAGCGGTGGCCGTGAACATGCACTTGCATGGAAAATCGCACAAGATTCAAAAGTAACACAAGTTTTTGTTGCGCCAGGTAATGCAGGCACAGCAACTGAAGATAAGTGTCAAAACGTTGACATCGATATTTTAAATAATCCTGCCATTATCGAATTTGCAAAGGCAAATGATGTGGCATTGGTTATTGTTGGTCCTGAAGCACCTTTAGTCAATGGTGTGGTTGATGCAGCACGTGAAGCAGGTTTAAAAATCTGGGGGCCGACCCAGTACGCTGCACAGCTTGAAGGTTCTAAAGCATTCGCTAAACATTTTTTAAAACGTCATAACATCCCTACAGCATTTTATGATGTATTTACTGAAGTTGATGCTGCAAAAGCTTATATCGAACAGCATGGCGCACCAATCGTAATCAAAGCGGATGGCTTAGCGGCAGGTAAAGGTGTAATCGTTGCAATGACCAACGAAGAAGCTTTTGCTGCGATAGACGATATGCTTGCAGGCAACAAGTTTGGTGACGCTGGTTCACGTGTTGTCATCGAACAATTTCTTGCAGGTGAAGAAGCAAGCTTCATTTGTATGATTGATGGCAACAACATTTTACCGATGGCAACTTCACAAGACCATAAACGTATTTTTGAAGGCGACCAAGGTCCAAATACTGGTGGTATGGGTGCTTACTCTCCTGCTCCAGTTGTTACACCAGAAGTATTTGAACGTGTAATGAATGAAGTCATGCGCCCTACAGTTGATGGTATGGCAGCTGATGGTCATGTTTACACAGGTTTCTTATATGCTGGTTTAATGATTGATGAACAAGGTCAACCTCGTGTTATTGAATTTAATTGTCGTTTCGGTGATCCAGAAACACAACCGATTATGATGCGCTTAAAATCATCTTTGGTTGATTTGGTTGAAGCGGGTATTGCTGGTAATTTACCAAGCGAAGCTGAGTGGGATGAACGTAAATCAATCGGTATTGTACTTGCAGCTGGGGGATACCCTGATACTGTACGTAAAGGTGATGTGATTTCTGGTATCGGACAATCTCCTGAAGATACTAAGATCTTCCATGCAGGTACGGCAACGACAGAAGATGGCCATATCATCACAGCTGGTGGTCGCGTTCTTTGTGTAACAGCATTAGGTGATACAGTACTTGAAGCACAGATCAATGCTTTAGAAGTATGTGGTCAAGTGACATTTACAGGTATGCAGTATCGTAGTGATATTGGTTACCGTGCAATCGCTCGCGAAAAAGCTGAATAAGCCTTATCACGATGAAAGGAAGCCTTCTTCGGAAGGCTTTTTTATTCACAAATAGTGCATAAATCAAGCATCTATATTCATTATATAAATAACAAATTCAGAAAAATATATATTCAATTTAAAGTAAACCATTTGCAATCTGTATTCAGAAAAATTCATAAAACTATCATTCATTTATATTTACTTAGAACATAATTTTTCTTAAATAATCATACCGTTAGACTTTGAAGTATCTAGCATAACTACTATAACAAGATCTAAATTATTGGTATGATTGGTAAACTAATAGATGAATTGTTAACTATAGTTAAGATTCTTTTTGATTATTATCATATATTTAGAATATTAATTTTAAATTATGACATTTCATCTACCTCAAGATTTAGCGTAAGAATAATTTGGTTGGCTCTTCTTCTTAATCTAGTAGTATTAGAGTAGAACATGAACAATCATCTATTTTTCGATGTTGTAAAACGTCTTAGGTTCAAAATCTAAAATAATTTTGAATGATGATGCCAATTTACAACATACAAAACGATTGCGATTCCTGATGCTAGAGAAATGAAGATTTTCTCGGCATTGTTCCGACTAGGATTTATACATGAAAAAGCTGATTAGCCTTTTTTTAAGTGTATCTGTGTTATTACTTGCAGCATGCAGTAAACAGCCTGATACCGCATCTACTGAGCAAAAAGCAAATGCTGGTGGATTACAAACTGTTGTTATGGCATCTACTGGCTCAGATGCTGATATTTGGCGTTATATTGCAACTTTACCTGAAACCAAAGCCGCAGGTATTAAGCTTGAAGTCAAAAACTTCACTGACTATGTTGCAATGAATACAGCTGTTGCTAATAAAGAAGTTGATATTAATGCCTTCCAATCTTACGCTTACCTTGTTGCTTTTAATGCGGCAAATAAAGATAAGATTGCACCTGTTTCAACGACTTATTTAGAACCGATGGGTATTTACTCAAGCAAAGTAAAAAAAGTTGAAGAATTTGCTCAAGGCGCAACCATTGCAATCCCAAATGACGGCGCAAATGAATCACGTGCATTGTTACTTTTACAAAGCGCAGGTTTAATCAAATTAAAAGCTGATTTCGATCCAGTGAAAGGCACGCCTGCTGACATTATCGAAAATAGTAAAAAAATCGTAATCAAACCAATTCAAATGGCGACAGCTGTACGTGTAAAAGACGAAGTTGATGCGATTTTATTAGGTAATACCTTGGCTTTAGAAGGTGGTTTGAACGTTCTTAAAGATGCAATCTATTACGAACCAATTGATCAAAGTACTAAATTAAATGTCAATGTTTTAGCAACTGCTGAATCTCGTAAAGACGATGCAATACTACAAAAAGTCGGTGCGCTTTATCATACAGAAGCTGTGAAAAAGTATGTACAAGAACATTTTGCAGGTACAAAAGTTGATGTAAACAAACCGACAAGCTATCTCACTGAAGCAAAATCGTAATATAATATTTTCAATGAAACAGGCAAAGATATTTGCCTGTTTTTTCTTTTTTGCTTAGTACTGACGAACATGATCCAATTTAAAAACATTTCGAAACACTATCAACTGAAAGGTCAAACGATCAACGCACTGGATCAAATTAATTTAGAGATCCCAGAAGGCAGCATCTTCGGCATTATTGGTTATAGTGGTGCAGGTAAAAGTACGTTGATCCGTTTGATTAATTTGCTTGAACGCCCGACTCAGGGACAAGTGATTATCAATCAGAAAGACTTTACTGCAATGGATGCGCGTACGCTTCGTCAAGAACGTGCAAATATCGGCATGATCTTTCAACATTTCAATTTACTGCAAACTAAAACAGTATCTGAAAATATTGAAATGCCACTCAAATTATTGGGGCATAACAAAGCTGATCGTGAAAAGCGCCTAGCAGAGCTGTTAGATTTCATCGATCTCAAGCATAAGAAAGATGCCTATCCTGATGAACTTTCAGGTGGACAAAAACAACGTGTAGGTATCGCCCGCGCGCTTGCAAACCATCCCAAAATTTTACTATGTGATGAAGCAACCTCTGCACTTGACCCTCAGACCACACAATCTGTTTTAGCGCTATTAAAAAAGATTAATAAAGAACAAAAGATTACCATTGTGATGGTCACCCATGAAATGGATGTAATTGAGTCAGTCTGTGACTATGTTGCAGTCATGGAAGCAGGCCAAGTGATTGAAACAGGGCCTACCCTCAATATTTTTAGTCAACCCCAGCATTCGACTACAAAGACCTTCATTCAAACAGTTTTGCAACAACAGTTACCAATTAATATCCTCAATAACCTTGAACATAAGCATCACAATAGTATTTATAGTCTGCAATTCTTAGGGACATCTGCTCAAGAAACCGTCATTCAAGCTGTGATTAAACAATTTGATTTGAGCTTAAATATTCTTTTTGCCAACATGACTGAAATCAATGGCACTGTGATTGGACAGATGTTTATTCAACTTTTGGGTGATTCTGCGACTATTCAAGACGCTATTAAGTTTCTTGAGCAACAAGGCGTGAAAGTTGAACAATCAGGAGTGAGCCAATGAGAGATTTAATCGTACAATGGCTTACTGAAGCTTCCGCGCCGTTTTGGCATAGTTCCCTTTCAATTGACCAATTCGTCACTGCATTACAAGAAACCTTTCAAATGGTTTTTTTCTCATTGCTTTTTGGTTGTATTTGGGGATTGATTCAAGGTGTAACTTTAGTTGTCACTCGCACAGGTGGTATCTTACAAAACCGTGCAATCTATTATTTTCTCAACCCAATTGTAAATGCACTACGTTCTTTACCATTTATCATCTTACTTATTGCAGTCATTCCATTAACCAAATTATTAGTTGGGACTTCGATTGGTACTTGGGCTGCGATTGTTCCACTCACCATTTACGTAGGTCCGTATTTAGGGCGATTGATTGAAACTTCATTACTTGAAGTGAATGAGGGTATTATTGAATCAGCTCAAGCTATGGGTGCCTCACCTTGGCAAATCATTTTTAAATTTATTATCCCCGAAGCACGTAGCTCATTAATTTTGAACCTGACCACAGGGACGATTTCCTTAATTGGTGCAACTGCAATGGCTGGCGCAGTTGGTGCAGGAGGTATCGGTGATTTAGCTATTTCCTATGGTTATCAACGCTTTGATACCAGTGTTGTTATTTTAACCGTGATTGTACTGCTAATTTTAGTTCAACTGGTTCAATCATTTGGTGATTGGTTAGCAAAATTACGCTAATCACAGCATAAGACGAAGCTCTCATTTTGAGGGCTTTTTTTGTATCTTTCTACTATTTCAAGGAAAGTAAATTTCATTTGCAGCTTTGAATGTATTGACATGTAAAGGCACTAAATCATCCAGTTCTTGATACCCACCCGCCAATACAAACAGTAATGGAATTTTCATTTTTTTTGCCATTTCAAAAACCAGGCGATCTCGTTCATATAACAACTCAGTGGTAAACCATTTTGAGCCATATTTATCTAGTTGGTGGCAGTCCATACCAGCTTGATAGATGATTAGATCTGCTTCCCAATGTGAGGCATATTGAAACGCTTCAAAAATTGCTTCGCGATACAAATCAAAATTACCCTGTTTAGGATGAATATAGCGAGTCAAACTACGTTCACCAGCCTTACAACCAAAACGAACTCCAAAAATACTAAAATTAATCAAATTGGTCATCCGATTGGTAAATATTGCTGTGCCATCGCCTCCATGTTGATCACAATCTAAAATAAAAATCCGCTTCTCAGGATTTTGTTTTGCAACCAATGCCAAGCCATTAAAAGTACAATATGCTGCACCAGATTCATAACTCGCATGATGAAAACCTTGTGCAATATTTGCAGCAATCCCTTCTTTCAATGCGATCTCAGCTCCTAAAAGCTGCCCCGCTTGCACCGACAGGATGGCATCCCGTAATTGCTCATTCCAAGGTTTAAAACCCTGAATAGTAGCAAATGCAGATTCTCCCGATAAAAAGGCTTCCACATATTCTGGGTTATGTAGTTTTTTTAATATCTCAGTATCAATTAAACCTGGATCAATTAAATCAACCATTTGATGAGTTCGCAGCACATCAGCGACGGCTGTCAGTTTTTCCATACTATTGGTATGTGTTCTTGCAAAATAGCGTGGTGCGTAACAAGCTTTTAGCATGGATGCCCTACATAAATTTGATCTTTTGCAATCTCAATCAGTTGACTTAGTTCCGTCGTATCAGGTCTAAATAATCCATTATCTACCTGTTGTTTAAAATGATATCCAAACGCACGTGCACGGTTTTTTGGCGAAACAGCCAGTGTCGTTAATCGTAAAAACCAAAAACCATTCATTTGAGCAATTGGGATCACATATCCTTTATATTGTTTATTAGGCTTCTTTTCCAGCGCATCAACTTCATAACTTGCAGAGAAAAGACTTCCTGCCGGTAAGCGCACCCCATTCATCATCAATGGCACGAGACTGATACAGGAGTGATTATCCCCCATATTCAGTTTCTCCATCATAATGGGTAAACTGTTATCATCCACGAAAATATTAATTTCACCTTGTCTCAATAAACGATGATGTGCAATTCGCAAGAAAAATTTTTCTGCCATCGGACATGAGCCAACTTTCGGCTTTTCCTCTAAAGAATGACACTCAATCATTTCAATTTGATCAATTGTTTGTGGAAGAATAATATCTGCAAGTAATTGGCAAATTAAAATGCTTTCTTCAAGCTCTGCATATTGATGGATTTTTCTAAGCTTCGCTTGAAAATCAACTTCTTGTTGCAAATTTTGAGTAAATGTATCTTGTGAATTAGAATGCTCTAAATATTGTTGTACATCAGCGTTAATATCCAAATTACGCCAAGTTTCTAACACTAAACCATATGAAGAACTTTGATTTAAAATGTTTTTCAATCCTTTAACCTCGTAGTCTTCAAAAATACGAAAATCTTGGAATCCCAACATATCACGAGGTTGTGAAACAAATTCAGCGATCACACGAGTGGCTTGAGTATAACCACAACCACGGCGCTCTGTTTGATGGCTAAAATGCTCATTCAACATTTCTGTGAGTTTGGAAGACAAAGGATATAAATATTTTTTGAAGATAACGACAATCTCATGATCTACCAAATCAGTCATAATGCTCTCACTTTATTCTTATGATTTATTTTTCATTTCATCTTTAAATGTTTTACTTCGTTAAATATTGTTAAATCTAATTTTTAAACTATGTTAGCTTTAATTAAGTATTTTTCACACCACCAAAGATGAATATAAACCATTAATTTATCAAAACTTTATATCATATTTATAGAAAAAGTATAACTTGTCAACTTGAAAAATACTTCATGATTGAAGCTGTCATAATATGCCCTAAAAAGTCAGCATTATGTATCAATTCTTACCAAGCTTTTGCACTCTTATACATTTACACTTAAACTAATTATGATTTGATTATTCAAATACTCTATTGATCAATAACCACATAAAACAGAGATTTAGGATTCGGCCATGCATTATAAGATTCATGCAATTGACGTAAAAAATGCCTTAAAAAACTATATTTGGTTATTAGAAGATACTCATACGCAAGAAGTCGTAGCAATTGATCCAACAGAAGCAGCACTTGTTACCGATTTTTGCGAACAACATCAACTTGAGTTGAAACAAATCTGGTTAACACATTGGCATCGCGATCATACTGATGGTGTACAAGGTCTATTGGCTGACCAAAATTTACCTGTTTTCGGTCCACGTGATGAACTCAGTAAAATTTCGTTTATATCGAATCCGCTGCAACATAACGACCATTTTCACTTTAATGATTTAAAAGTTGAAATTATCGCCACACCAGGACATACACTAGGTCATATTGTTTATTTTATTGAAGAAATACACACACTTTTCTCTGGTGACACATTATTTGCAATGGGCTGTGGGCGCCTATTTGAGGGTTCTGCTGAACAAATGTACCACTCATTAAATCGCTTAGCAGCATTGCCAATACAAACCAAAGTTTATTGTACACATGAATATACGCTTGCAAATGCTGAGTTTGCATTAACAATTGAACCTCATAACGTTGCACTACAAGAACGCATAAAGGAAGTCAAAGCATTGAGAGATGCAGAACAAATTACTTTACCGAGTACAATTGAATTAGAGCTTGAAACAAATCCTTTCTTGCGCACAGAAAGTGTCGAAGATTTCGCACGGATCAGAGCGCTTAAAGATCAGTTCTAATTTTAAAGTTCTACTTTTTAAAGGCTAAAATTTAGTTTTTAAAAAGTAGAAAGTGAAATCATTTTTTACATTTATTTTGGATCAAGATCCAATCCGAGAAAAAACAATACAAATAAATGAAATCAAATATTTAAATAATATTATCAGATAAAATTTAAGTTTAATTTCAGTTTCAATTAATCTAATTTTACATTAGTTACATGAAGAAAAATAAATATATGCAATCCCCCTTTAAAATTTTTTAGGTCACCCTTATTAATAAATACAAGTTAAAAGGAGTTCTGGAATGAAAAACAGAGTTGTGAAAGCAAAAAATTTATTGGCTTTTCGTATTTGGTTAGAAAAATTAGGATATTCAGTAAAAAGTTTAGCCGACAATAAAGGTTTTACCTTTAGTTTTAAAAAAGAATACGGTTTGGTCACGTGTGACTTATCTGGAAATGCCTTAGCCATGCAGCTTGGCGAAGAATTTGAAGATCATTTAAAAGCTTAATGCGATTCTTTTGTGCATACATAAGGATTTCAAAGGGATTTGGAATCCTTGATCGTTCATTCAAAAAATTTAATCACTTATCCCAATCTAATTCTTCATTTTATAGTCATCTCAAACAAAATAACATTGGAACTAAAGTCATTTCCAAGTATTATAATGCCCAGTCGAGGGATGCTGCGACGATTGATTAGCACTAAAAATCAATTTGCCAGGCTCGACGATCGGTTAGACACTCGTGCTAACCAACAACGGCATCCGCGAACAGAATGATCCATACTATTTTTCTAGGAGATCCTGATGAACGCGGTTACTGCTTCATTTACAGATTATAAAGTCGCTGATATTTCTCTTGCTGACTACGGCCGTAAAGAAATCAAACTTGCTGAAGCAGAAATGCCAGCTTTGATTGGTTTACGTAAGCGTTATTCGGCTGAAAAACCACTTGCTGGTGCAAAAATTTTGGGTTGTATTCATATGACAATCCAAACTGCAGTTTTAATCGAAACACTCGTAGAACTAGGCGCCGAAGTTCGTTGGACATCATGTAACATCTTCTCTACTCAAGATCACGCTGCTGCTGCTATTGCTGCTGCGGGTATTCCTGTGTTTGCGTGGAAAGGCGAAACTGAAGAAGAATACATGTGGTGTCTTGAACAACAAATCAATGTAAATGGCACACCTTGGGATGCCAACATGATTCTTGATGATGGTGGTGATTTAACACTACTTGTTCACGAAAAATACCCTGAAGTGATTGCAAAAATCCACGGTGTAACTGAAGAAACAACAACAGGTGTTCAACGTCTGTATGAAATGTTACGTGATGGTACTTTAAAAGTTCCTGCAATCAACGTAAATGATTCCGTAACGAAATCTAAAAATGACAACAAATATGGTTGCCGCCATTCTCTAAATGATGCGATCAAACGTGGTACAGATATGTTGTTATCTGGTCGTCGTGCACTTGTGATCGGTTACGGTGACGTAGGTAAAGGTTCTGCACAATCACTTCGTCAAGAAGGTATGATTGTACGTGTAACTGAAGTAGATCCAATCTGTGCAATGCAAGCATGTATGGATGGTTACGAAGTTGTATCTCCATACAAAAATGGCATTCAAACAGGAAAGAAAGAAGACATCAACCTCGACCTTCTTCAAAGCACTGACCTTATCGTAACGACAACGGGTAACTACCACGTTTGTGATTCAGCAATGCTTGATTCATTAAAAGCAGGTGCAGTAGTGTGTAACATCGGTCACTTTGATACTGAAATTGACACGAACTACCTCCGTGGTTATAAATGGGTTGAAGTTAAGCCTCAAGTTCACCAAGTGTATCGTTCAGAAAATGAAAATGATTACTTAATCCTTCTTTCTGAAGGACGTTTGGTTAACCTAGGTAATGCAACAGGTCACCCATCACGTATTATGGATGGTTCTTTTGCTAACCAAGTGTTGGGTCAAATGCACTTGTTCGCTGAGAAATTTGCCGATCTTCCTGAAGATCAAAAAGCTGCGAAAATCCGTGTAGAACTGATTCCTAAGAAATTAGATGAAGAAGTAGCTGCTGCAATGGTGCTTGGCTTTGGTGGTGTATTAACCCAGTTGACTCAAGTACAAGCAGATTACCTTGGCGTTCCTGTAGAAGGTCCATTCAAATCTGACGCTTATAAATACTAAGAAAATCAGGGCAGACGTTTACGGACTGCCCTTTTTTCTAAAATAATGTCTAAGCGATTAAAAAAGGATTTGAAATGACGAAACGTGTTCCTATTTCTTTTGAATTTTTCCCGCCAAAAACTGATGCTGGCGCTGAAAAGTTACGTATCGTTCACCAAGAACTACAGCTATTAAACCCAGAGTTTTTCTCAATTACTTATGGTGCTGGTGGTTCTACTCGTGAGCGCACTTTAGCAGCCATTAATGATTTTAATGGCAAAGGCACGCCCGTCGCCCCTCACCTTTCTTGTATTGGTGATGATAAAGCTCGTATTGCTGAGCTCTTAGATTTATATAAATCACAAGGGATTGACCGCATCGTAGCATTGCGTGGTGACTTACCTTCAGGTCAAGTTGGCCTTGGCGAATTACCTTACGCTCAAGATCTTGTTCGCTTTATCCGTGAACATTCAGGTGATCATTTCCATATTGAAGTGGCTGCGTATCCTGAAATGCACCCTCAAGCCGATACATTTGATGGTGACATTCAACGTTTTGTTGAAAAAGTGAATGCAGGCGCGAACGCAGGTATTACCCAATTTTTCTTCAATCCAGATGCTTATTTCTATTTCATCGAACGTATTGCCAAAGCTGGTGTGGATATTCCCGTTGCACCAGGCATCATGCCAATTACCAATGCAAGCAATTTAATTCGCTTTGCGGATGGAACTGGTGCAGAAATTCCACGTTGGATTCGCAAACAACTTGCTGCTTATGGTGATGATAGCGAAAGTATTAAAGCATTTGGCCATGAAGTGATTGTTAAACTTTGTGAACGTTTAATTGCTGGCGGAGCACCGACCTTACACTTTTACTCAATGAACCAAACAGAGCCAACTCGACAACTCGTTGTTGATCTTGGTTTAAACTAATTTGTACGAGCCTTACCCAGCATGAACCGTTTTTATATCGAAACAGAATTAAATACTGGCAATACGATTGAATTAACAGAATCGGTATTTCATCACTGGGTACGAGTGCTTCGTGCAAAAGAGCTAGATCAAGCCATCTTTTTCAATGGAAAAGGTGGTGAATATATCGTAACACTTACTGAAATTAATAAGAAAAATGCTTTTGTTTCTATTGATCAATTCAACCCTATAGATCGAACAGCACCTGTTAAAGTAATTTTAGGCCAAGTCATGAGCAAAGGTGATCGTATGGATTATGCGATTCAAAAAGCCACTGAACTTGGTGTCACAACTATTCAATTATTGACTAGTGAACGTTGTGAAATGCGGTTAAGATATGAACGTGATCAAAAGAAATTAGATCATTGGCAGTCAATTGCGATTGCAGCGTGTGAACAATGTGGAATGAACAAAGTTCCAAATGTTCTAGCACCAATTAGTTTAACCGATTGGGTAAAATCGGCACAGCTACCACAATCACGTTTTGTGTTAGCGCCAAACAAAGACCAAGAAAATGTAGTACTAAATAGCCAGCCTGATTTAGCCCTACTGATTGGTCCAGAAGGTGGTTTAAGTGAAGCAGAAATTGATGCTGCTAATCAAAATCATTTTCAAAACTGGTGTATTGGAGATCGTGTTTTAAGGACTGAAACCGCTCCAGTTGTAGCTTTATCAATTTTAAATTATCACTTTTCAACCAAATAAAGTATTTGCATTGCTTTCCATCTGGTTTAACGGTAATTTAAAATAAAACTATATCGTGTTTACAAAAAATAATGATTGTACGCATAGATAAATAATGAAAAGGACTATTCTTTGTATGCTCGGGGTTCATGAAAAAAATTTGCCACAATTTGTTTATACGGATCAAATTAACTATACGAATCATGTACGTCTATTTATATTGAGTGTGTTTTGCATTTCTCTCTTAGATTATGTTTTATTTGGATTTTTCTATTCTTTTAGTGAAAATATTTTTACGACTTGGATTAGTATTTGTCTGAGCATTTTATTTTGCTTTTATTGTATTTGTCATTTTTCGATAAAACATTATTCATCTGTTAGGTTTGCACATAAAACAAATATCGCCTTTCAAATTATTTGCTTTTTCACAGGATTATTACTAGGTATCAGTACGATTATCATCAATTATTTTTTGATCAAAGATGTACCAAATTTATCTGGTTCCCATATTTTAACTTTAACAGCACTACTACTCACCTCCTCACATATTATTGCCTTAACCTTTCTTACCCAACACGTTAAATATTTCTTTTTATTTTTTATTCCAAGTATTACCCCATTAGTTTTTTCTCAAATTTTACATCGCGACCAAGAACATACGCTTTTTTATCTTGCTTATTATTCATCTTTCTTTGCGACACTTTTATGTGCACAAGCAACTTTTAAAATTCACCAACGCTTATACCAAGTTTTAGAAAAAAATAAACAATTGGTCGATGTAGCTGAACAACACAATCAATGGACCGAAGAACTTTGCCAACAATTACAACGTGAAGTGAATAAATCGAAAGATATTGAAGCTCAATTACAATTTAACAATCATTTATTAGAACAAAAAGTTCGCGAGCGTACTTTTGATTTAACAGAAATCAATAATAGTTTGCAGGAACATCGTCAAAATTTAGCTTTTGCACATGAAACTGCAGGTATTCGACCTTGGGAATGGAATTTAGAAAATAATACTGTTGGGATTACCAATTCTCATCGTAAAGAAGTTACGCGTGATTCTGAGAATCACTATTCGTTGCTGCATAAAATCGTACATCCTGATGATGTTGAACGTGTTAAAAACACACTTTATAAACATCTATGCGGCCAAACTAAACGTTACGAAGAAACCTTCCGCATTAAACGACCGAGTGGTGAATGGGTTTGGATTCATGATGTTGGCCAAGTCATTTTAAGAAATCCTAAAGATGAGACCCCCCTACGCATGGTCGGTATTCATCGTGATATTAACCAAGAAAAGAAAGATCAAGAACGATTAAAATTAGCAGCGAGTGTATTCGAACAAGCTTCAGAAGGTATCTTTATTCTAGATGATAGCTTCCACTATCTTGAAGTTAATCCTAAATATGAACAATTAACGGGTTTAGATAAACAGTTCATATTAGAAAAACAACTTTTTGAGATTACTAAACAAAATAAACAGCATCATCATAATTTTCATCTGTCTATCCTTGATACTTTGCACGAAGAACATGAGTACGAAGGTGAGTTTCAAGAAACTTATCTTTCTGAAAAATCATGTTTCCTTTGGATCCATATCAATGCTGTAAAAGATGAATCAGATCGTGTGATTAATTATATCGGGATTGTCTCTGACCAAACTGAGCGTAAGCATCAAGAGCAACGTTTATCATATTTAACCAATTACGATACCCTGACCGACCTACCTAATCGCTTCTATTATCATCAGCAACTGCATCAATATCTGGTTAATGAGGCTTCGATACAGAATTTAGCCGTTATTAGACTCAACATTGATCGTTTCCGTGCCTTGAATGAGTTACTCAGCAATCAAGCGGGTAATGAACTTTTAAAACAAGTGGCTCAACGTTTACGTATTAGTAATATTGATGCACTTTTAGTCTCACATTTAAGTGCAGACGATTTTGCAATCATTTATGAAATGTCACCGTTACATCCGCCAATTAATCAGTTATGCAGTAACATCGTCGAAGCATTTAGTAAACCCTTTTATATCGCCAATCAAGAGTATGTGGTCAGTATTTCGATTGGCGTGGCGATTTACCCTGAGCACGGGCGTCAAGTCGACAACTTAAATACCCATGCCGAGCAAGCCTTAACAGAAGCCAAACGCTTAGGTGGAAATACAATCCGCTACTATTCTAGTGAGCGAACCAACTTCGTCGTTAAGCATACTGATTTAGAGCTTGATTTGAGAAAGGCGATTCAAAACAATGAACTCGTAGTTTATTATCAGCCAAAGATCACTGCTCAGAATTGTCAAATTAATGGATTTGAAGCACTCATTCGTTGGAAACATCCTACGAAAGGTCTAATCATGCCTGATATTTTCATTCCTTTAGCAGAAAGTACCAGTCTAATTTCTGATATTGGACGATTTGTCCTGTATGAGGCAGCGAAACAGTTACAAGAATGGCAAAAACTAGGTTTTACTAACATCCATATTGCTGTAAATATTGTTGCTCAACAAATTTTGCGTGGTCAGTTATTGCATGATATTGATGCCGTACTCGATCAATACTCTATTACAGGTAAAAATTTAGAGTTAGAAATTACTGAGTCAGCATTTTTAGAAAATACTGAGAGTGTTAAAACAATTTTGTGTGCACTGAAAGAACGTAATATTTCAATTGCACTGGATGACTTTGGTACAGGCTATTCTTCTCTGGCTTATTTAACTGAATATCCGATTGATATTTTAAAGATTGATCGTGCATTTATTTCAAAAATTGGTAATGCAAAACAAGATGCGATTGTTAATGCCATGATCGCGATGGGTAAAACAATTGGCTTAAAAGTTGTCGCTGAAGGCGTTGAAACAGAACAGCAATGTGAATACTTGAAACGACAAAACTGTGACATATTACAGGGTTACTTATTTGCTAAACCCTTAACTGCCGTACATGCGACTGAGTACTTACAGCAACATATGCGTCTAGCAATTGCAAGATATTCCATTTAAAACCATATTTTGAGCTTTTTGGCAGTTTAATTTACGCCCAATATAAATTGTCAATAAGCCTATACGTTCAGTGAAAATAAGCTTTTTTGACTGGGCGAAAACATGAACTAGTGCTATATTCTTGTGCACTTATCTTAATATAATCATCAGCCATGTATATGCCTGATTATTATCGGAACAATCGAGACTCAGATGGACGATCAATCTTTAAAAGAAGCCGCTTTGTATTACCATGAATTTCCTACACCTGGAAAAATCAGCGTGACACCGAGCAAGCAACTCGTAAACCAACGAGACTTAGCACTTGCGTATTCTCCTGGTGTTGCTGCTCCATGTCTGGAAATTGAACGTGACCCTTCTGCTGCTGCAAAATATACAGCACGTGGAAATTTGGTTGCCGTCGTGAGTAATGGTACAGCCGTGCTTGGTTTAGGAAACATTGGTCCTCTTGCTTCTAAGCCTGTTATGGAAGGTAAAGGCGTTCTATTCAAGAAGTTTGCTGGTGTTGATGTATTTGATATTGAAATTGCGGAAAATGATCCAGACAAAATCGTTGATATTGTTGCTTCATTAGAACCAACTTTTGGTGGTATCAATCTAGAAGATATCAAAGCACCAGAATGTTTCTATATCGAGAAGAAACTTCGTGAACGCATGAAAATTCCTGTGTTCCATGATGACCAACATGGTACAAGTATTATCGTAGGTTCAGCGTTATTGAATGCTTTACAACTCGTTAATAAAAAAATTGATGAAATTAAAATCGTTGCATCAGGTGCTGGTGCTGCTGCATTGTCATGTTTAGATTTACTTTGTGCATTAGGCGTAAATAAATCGAATATTATTGTAGCTGATTCTCGTGGTCTTCTAACAACTTCACGTGAAGGACTTGATGAATCGAAAAAACGTTATGTTCAAGATATTTCAGCGACTCAATTACATGAAGTAATGACTGGCGCAGATATGTTCTTGGGTCTTTCTGCAGCAGGAATTTTAACCAAAGAAATGGTTAAAGAAATGGCTGAAAACCCAATTATTTTTGCACTTGCAAACCCAGATCCAGAAATCTTACCTGAACATGCGCACGAAGTTCGCCCAGATGTGATTATGGCAACTGGTCGTTCAGACTATCCAAACCAAGTAAACAATGCGCTTTGTTTCCCATATATTTTCCGTGGTGCACTCGATGTCGGTGCTACAACGATCAACGAAGACATGAAAATTGCTTGTGTACATGCGATTGCACGTATGGCGCATGTTGAAGCAGATGCTGCGACTTACGGTGAAAAATCTGCATCATTCGGTCGTGATTACTTGATCCCTCGCCCTTTAGACCAACGCTTGATTTTAGAAATCGCGCCTGCGGTTGCTAAAGCTGCAATGGATTCTGGTGTTGCGACACGTCCAATTGAAGATTTCTCTGTATATCGTCAAAGACTTTCTGAGTTTGTATATAACTCAGCATTCTTAATGAAACCGATTTTCTCACAAGCAAAAACTGATCCTAAGCGTATTGCATATGCCGAGGGTGAAGATCAACGTGTATTACGTGCGGTTCAAATTGTTGTAGATGAAGGTCTAGCTAAACCAATTCTTGTTGGTCGTACAGCCGTTATTGAAGACAATATCAGAAAACTTGGTTTACGCTTACAGCACGGTGTCAATATTGAAATCGTCGATCAAGAAAAAAATCCTTTATATGATGATTTCTGGAAAGACTACTACAATACAATGCAACGTAAAGGCGTAACTGTTGAATATGCACAACGTGAAGCACGTCGTCGTTCAACCTTAATCGCCGCATTGCTAGTTAAATTTGGCAAAGCTGATGGTATGTTATGTGGTACTTATGCGAGCTACGATATCCATTTAGATTTCGTTAAAAACGTAATCGGTTTAAAAGATGGTCGTAGTACATTCTTTACACTCAATGCATTAATGCTTGAAGATCGTAACTTGTTTATTGCCGATACCTATGTAAATACCAATCCAACTGCTGAACAACTTGCAGAGATGACTATTTTAGCAGCCGAAGAAGTGCGTCGTTTTGGTATGACCCCTCGTGTCGCTTTACTTTCTCACTCAAGTTTTGGAAGCGATCAAGTTGATCCAAGTGCTCAGAAAATGCGTGAAGTTTATCGTTTACTTTCTGAACAAGCGCCTGAACTTGAAGTTGAAGGTGAAATGCATGGTGATGCTGCATTAGATGATAATATTCGTCATTTTGCATTTCCAAATTCACGCTTTAAAGGTTCAGCAAACTTGTTGATTATGCCGAATTTAGATTCTGCAAACATTTCATTCAACTTGTTAAAAGCAACATCTGGTAATAATGTAACGATTGGTCCAATCTTGTTAGGCGCAGCAAAGCCAGTTCATATTTTAACACCGACAGCAACTACCCGCCGTCTAGTGAATATGACAGCTTTAACTGTTGCTGAAATTCAGCAAAGCCAAAACTGATACAGTTTAAGCATAGCTTTTAACATTAAAAGCTATGCTTAGTGCTTGAGAAAACCTCTATTCTGTAGCATGATTGTGTGAAGAATAGAGGTTTTTTATGCAAGTTTATTTAGTAGGCGGTGCTGTTCGAGATCATTTACTCGGTCACCCCTATCACGAAAAAGATTATGTTGTGGTTGGAGCAACACCTGAACAATTATTATCTGAAGGCTACCAACCCGTTGGAAAGGATTTTCCTGTATTTCTTCATCCAAAAACAAAAGAAGAATACGCACTAGCACGTACTGAAAGAAAATCAGGCATTGGCTATCACGGATTCCAATTTTTTACTGATACCACTGTTAAATTAGAAGAAGATTTAATTCGCCGTGACTTAACGATTAATGCAATGGCAATGGATGAAACTGGACAAGTTTATGATCCATATGGTGGTCAAAAAGATCTTGATCAGAAAATCCTACGCCATGTTTCTGATGCATTTACAGAAGACCCCTTACGTGTGCTACGTGTTGCTCGCTTCGCTGCTCGTTATGCTAGTTATGGATTTGAAATTGCACAAGAAACTTTGCAATTAATGAAAAGGATTGCCAATTCAGGAGAACTCAATGCTTTAACACCTGAACGTGTATGGAAAGAGACTTCTCGTGCATTGATGGAAGATCATGCCGATATCTATTTTCAAACATTAAGAGATTGTGATGCGCTAAAAGTACTGTTTCCTGAGATAGATGCGTTATTTGGTATTCCACAACGCCCAGAGTACCATCCTGAAATAGATTGTGGTGTACACACCTTAATGGCACTAAAACAAGCTTGTCAGGCCAACTATGGACTAGATGTACGTTTTGCTGTTTTGGTGCATGATTTAGGGAAAGCACTTACCCCAACTGAGGAATTACCACGGCATATCATGCATGAGGAACGTGGATTAGAACCCGTTACAAACGTATGTGAACGCTTGAAAGTTCCCACACATCTTAAAAATTTAGCTTTAATTGTTTGCAAAGAACATCTGAAATGCCATCAAATCAAGAATTTGAAACCTGGTACTGTATGGCGTTTACTACAGCGCTTGGATGTTTTACGAAAACCAGAAAAAGTCATTGCTTTTGTGCAGGCTTGTGAATGCGATGCTAAAGGTCGATTAGGTTTAGAAGATCGCCCTTACCCACAAGCACAGTATATTTTGGATGCCATGGAGATTGTTCGGAATATTAGAGCACAGGATTTACCAGAACATGTTCAAGGTGCAGAAATTGGCGAAATGCTCATTCAGTATCGGATTGAAGCATTGGCAAAACTTAAAGAAACACATGAGGAATAATTTTAAAAAATTAACATAAATAAAAACCCAGTCATTATGACTGGGTTTTTTAACTTTTACTGATTCAATAAAAATTATTGAGCAGCAGCAGCTTGAGCAGCAGCAACTTCGTCAGCAAAGCTCATTTCAGCTTTCTTCTCAATACCTTCACCTACTTCGAAGCGAACGAATTGAGCTACAACTGTACCCGTTGCTTTTAATACGTCAGCAACTTTCTTGTCGTTATCGATAACATACATTTGACGATCAAGTGCAACTTCGTTCAAGTATTTCTCAACTGAACCAGTTACCATCTTCTCAACGATGTTTGCAGGCTTACCTGATTCTAATGCTTTCGCTTCAGCAATTTCTTTCTCTTTAGCGATCAAGTCAGCAGAAACAGATTCAGCATTTACTGCAACTGGGTTGAACGCAGCAACGTGCATTGCAATACCTTTACCAGTGTCAGCATCACCTGTGTAAGAAACAACAACACCGATTTTTAAACCGTGCTTATAAACAGCCAAGTTTTCGCCTTCAACGATTTGAGCACGACGAACTTGAATGTTTTCACCAATTTTTTGAACAAGTGCAACACGAGCTTCTTCTACAGTTGCGCCATCTTCAAGTTTAAGTTCAGCAATTTTTGCAGCATCAGTTTCGTTTGCAGCAAGTGCAGCAGCAGCAACTTTATCAGAGAAATTTTTGAAGTTTTCGTCTTTAGCAACGAAGTCAGTTTGACAGTTAACTTCAACAAGAATTGCTTTATTACCGTTTTGGATGATAGTGATCGCACCATCAGCAGCAATGTTACCTGCTTTTTTAGCAGCTTTTGCTTGACCTGATTTACGAAGGTTATCAATCGCAAGTTCAATGTCACCGCCTGCTTCTGTTAATGCTTTTTTGCATTCCATCATTGCAAGACCAGTACGGTCACGTAATTCTTTTACCATGCTTGCAGTAATTGCAGTCATGTTGATCTCCTAAAATCGGTAGAAAATAAATCTGTTCAACAAAAACGGCCCAAAGAAACTCTGGACCGTTTGCAATCTCGACGCTTAATTTGCCACCATTACATGTCGCAAAAATGACAAGCTTGCGTCAAACCGCATTAAGCCTCAGAAGCGTCTTTTGCAGCGTCATCGCCTTTAGCTTGTGCATTCGCTTGTGATTGAGCATATTCTTTACCAGCAAGAATTGCATTTGCCATAGCTGATGCATATAAAGTTACTGCACGGATCGCATCGTCATTACCAGGAATAACATAATCAACGTTATCTGGGTTAGAGTTTGTATCAACGATACCGATTACAGGAATACCTAAGTTTTTCGCTTCTTTGATTGCAATCGCTTCGTGATCAACGTCGATTACAAATAATGCGTCAGGTAAACCACCCATGTTTTTAACGCCGCCTAAAGCACGTTCAAGTTTTTCCATCTCACGAGTACGCTCTAAAGCTTCACGTTTAGTAAGCTTAGCAAAAGTACCATCTTGAGATTGAGTTTGAAGATCTTTTAAACGGTTGATAGATTGGCGAAGTGTTTTCCAGTTCGTCAACATACCACCTAACCAACGGTGATCTACATAAGGTTGACCAGCACGTTGAGCTTGTTCACGGATGATGTTAGAAGCAGCACGTTTAGTACCAACGAACAATACTTTGTTCTTTTTGCTTGCAAGATTGTTAACAAAGTTCAAAGCATCATTTAACGCAGGAACAGTGTGCTCAAGGTTGATGATGTGAATTTTGTTACGCGCGCCGAAAATATATTGACGCATTTTTGGGTTCCAAAAACGAGTTTGGTGACCAAAGTGTGCGCCTGCTTGAAGAAGGTCGCGCATGCTTACGTTGTAATCTGCCATTTTCTTTACCTTAAAGTTTGGGTTAGGCCTCCATATATCCGCATTCTCCACCTATTGCTAGGCACCCAGAGTAATGTGTCGATATATGTGCGGATTTTTGATAACTATTCATCAGTTTTTCGCACAACTTTTATAAGCAAAATTGTCACGAAAAGCATTTGATAAAATAGGCGGCTATTTATACCATAGACGCTTGCAAATTACCAAAAGTTTTTAGAGATCATGAACACGACTTATACAGCTCCTCGTCGATTAATCAAAACGCCCGAAGAAATTGAAAAGATGCGTGTTGCAGGAAAACTAGCGGCTGAAATTTTAGACATGATTAAGCCGTATATTAAAGCAGGCGTAAATACCCTAGAACTTGATACAATTTGTCGTAATCACATTGAAAATGTACAACAAGCAATTCCAGCATGTGTTGGCTATGGCGCTGCACCTGGTCGCCCAGCATTTCAACATTCGATTTGTACTTCGGTTAACCATGTCGTTTGTCATGGTATTCCCTCTGAAAGTAAAGTTTTAAAAAATGGTGATATTCTCAATATTGATGTAACAGTCATTAAAGATGGTTATCACGGCGATACCAACATGATGTATATCGTCGGTGGAGAGACTTCTATTCTTGCGAATCGTCTCTGCCAAGTTGCACAAGAAGCCATGTATCGCGGTATGGCCACGGTTAAACACGGCTCATATCTTGGCGATATTGGACATGCAATCCAACAATATGTTGAGTCTGAACGTTTTAGCGTTGTACGTGAATATTGTGGTCATGGTATTGGCAATGTCTTCCATGATGAACCACAAGTTTTACACTATGGTCAGAAAGGTACAGGTATGCGCTTAGAAGCAGGCATGACCTTTACCATTGAGCCAATGGTCAATGCAGGGGTTTGGCAAACAAAACTTTTAGGTGACAAATGGACTGTCGTTACTAAAGACCACAAACTTTCAGCTCAGTATGAACATACGATTTTGGTAACAGAAACAGGCATCGAAGTACTTACTGCTCGTCCTGAAGAAGATTTATCTCGTTTTATGTAATTTATTTCGTTAAAGAAAAGCTACTTTGGTAGCTTTTTTTCATATTCATAATTTCTTCATCAATTCATCTAAATCAAACAAAAGTCTTCATAAGCATAACAATTATAAATTTTAACTAAACAAACCGTTTAGTAAAAAACGTTATTTTTATCATAATAAAAAGTTTCTTATAAATCGGACATGGAGTCCTCACTATGAAAAAACGCATGCTATGCATTGCAGTAGGAATTGCTGCAACCCTACCCACTATTAGTTTTGCGGAGTCACCTTATTTTAGTTTAAAAGATGGAGATGGTTTCAAACGTTTCTCTCTTTCAGCTGGTTGGTTACATGCCATGCCACAAGGTTCTGCAAATCCTATTAATATCAATACGACTGTAGCTGAGGGAACACAATCTAAAGTAGGTGATGTATCTAAACAAGCCGTATTAGATGCAGCAGTCAAAGATTCCAATCCAATCGTTTACGGCGCCATTAATTTATGGCCAACCGATACTGTATCTGGACTTGCAACAGGTACAGCTACAATTAAAGGATTATCCAACTGGCAAAGCCAAGGAACAGGTTTAGAAGCAGACAATGTAGATACCGTTGGTATTATGGCGAATTATCACTTTACTGATAATTTATCTCTAGAGATTAAGGCAGGAATTCCTCCAAAAGTTGATATTAAAGGGAAAGGCGACATATACGCGCCATTAAATGGATCAGCAAGTACTATTTTAGGTGATATTGACTTAAAACAGGATATTCATATCACAGATCTGACCCAAGGAGGCAAAGCAGCAACTGCACGTGCTTGGCTACCTGCGGTGGAACTCCATTACCAGTTTGGTAAATCAGGCGTGAATAAATTCCGACCTTACGTTGGCGCAGGCGTGATGTATGCTTATTTTAATGATCTTAAAATGAACTCGGGCATAGAATCTGATTTAGTAAAAGCTGGTCACATGATCCAAAATATCCATGACGGCAAAGCGGGAGCTGCCTTAGATGGTAAGACATCATCAGCAGATCCTATTGTCAAATTGGAGGCGACTGATACTTTTGCTCCGATTGTCACAGTAGGCGCAACTTATGATTTCAATCCGAATTGGTTTGCCGTTGGATCCGTTTCTTATTCCAAAATGAATAATGAAGCAAAAATCTATGTGACAGACCGCAATACAGGTAAAGAATTGATCCAAGCAAATACCAAAATTGATATAGACCCACTCATTACTTATTTAGGCGTTGGCTATCGTTTTTAGCTAAAATTAAAAAAACAGCTTCGGCTGTTTTTTATTTATCGCCACCTTTTAAATCATCATGCATAAAAAACATGCACCAATTGCAATCATTTTCGAAATAATGAAGAAATATAAATATTAATAAAGCATATGAGATTCATTGATAAATAGCACCCATCAATAGAAATAATATTTTCAATATAATTATATATTTATAATTATATAGTTAATTTTAAATTTTGATCAAATTTGTTTTTTGGCACACCCCTTGCTTAGTAACAAGCATCATGAATCAACGACGATTCATAAAAAATTTGCTGACGGCCAATGAAGTCCGTTCTGTTCGGTTTGTGTATGCAGAAATATTGCATAGCAAAAATATATTTCGTTCAGTTCAGGGGAAGGTTATGTCTTCAAAAATGAATCTAAATGCTAAAAAAGCAACTGAAATAAAATTATTTAGCTTTTCAACGCCTGCCATGCGTGCTTTTCATATGACTTGGCTCGCATTCTTTGTATGTTTCTTCGCTTGGTTTGCTTGTGCACCATTAATGCCAGTCATCAAAGGTGAATTTAATCTAACCAAAGACCAAATCGCAAACATCAATATCGCTGCGGTTGCAATCACAATTCTGATACGACTCATTGTTGGCCCACTCTGTGACAAATATGGACCACGCAAAACCTATACTGCTCTTCTCATTGTTGGCAGTATCCCTGTTTTCGGTGTTGCAGCAGCAAATACTTATGAATCGTTCTTGTTTTTCCGTCTCTTGATTGGTGCAATTGGTGCGAGCTTTGTCATCACCCAATATCACACCAGTGTCATGTTTGCGCCTAATGTTGTCGGCACAGCAAATGCGGCTTCTGCAGGCTGGGGAAATGCGGGTGGAGGTGCAACACAAGCAATCATGCCATTAATTCTCGGTGCAATTGTGATGTTTGGTGTTGAACAAGCAATGGGTTGGAGAATTGCGCTACTTGTACCTGGCATTATGATGGTAATTGTTGGTGTACTTTATTGGAAACTTACACAAGACTGTCCACAAGGTGACTTTAAAGAATTACGCGCAAACGGTGTTGAAGTTGGTAGCGGTAAAAAAGGTGGTGTTGCTATCTTAATGCAAGCTGCTCGTAACTATCGTGTTTGGATTCTATTTGTTTCTTATGCAGCATGTTTCGGTATAGAAATCTTCATTCATAACATTGCAGCAATGTATTACGTCGACCACTTCAACATGGGTTTAAAAGAAGCAGGTTTAACTGCGGGTATCTTTGGCCTACTTGCCTTATTCGCTCGTGCTTTAGGTGGAATTGTTTCAGATAAAGTTGCGATTTCAAAAGGTTTAGATGGTCGTACAAAAGTATTATTTATTCTTATCTTATGTGAAGGCTTGTTCCTGATTCTCTTCTCACAAATGAATACTGTAGCTCTTGCTATTATCAGTATGACTGTCTTCGCGCTCTTCACACATATGTCTTGCGGAGCAACTTATGCTTTAGTTCCTTTCATTGACCGTAATGCACTTGGTGGCGTGGCGGGCATTATTGGTGCTGGTGGTAATGTTGGTGCGGTTGCAGCAGGCTTTTTACTCAAAGGCTTACTAGATGTTCAAACTTGCCTCATGATTTTAGGTGGTCTTGTAACTGTGGCTGCCTTTGGTGTCATCCTCATCCGATTCTCTGTAGAACATAAAACGAAAGAACAGCAACTGTTTGACCAAGCTGTGCTTGAACGCAACTCTGTTACCTCTTAATCATCATTCACTTAGTGCAGGGAAACCTACCTTTCCCCTGCACAATATCTAAATTAAATCTAGAAATTATAATCTTTCAGGGGTCTCAATATGAAATTGAATCTTCTTAGCTTTGCTATGCTCAGTGTTTTAACAACTACGACATTTGCTGCAGATAACTTTTTAAGCCAAACTAAATTTTCTCTCGATAGTCGCCTACGTTACGAATTGGTTGACCAAGATAACCAACTAAAAAATGCTGATGCTTGGACTTTGAGACTACGCTCTTCACTGGAAACTGGCTCTTGGCATGGCTTAAGCGCATTTGTACAAGGAGAAGGCACTGTCGAAATTAATGATCATTTCAATAGTACACGTAATGCTGAAACAAACTACAGTACAGTCCCTGATCCTCAAAACTTACAATTGAATCAAGCTTATTTAAAATATGCTTATAGTCCAAAGTTTGATTTAAGTATTGGTCGTCAAGCTATTAATTTAGAAAATCAGCGCTTTGTAGGCTCCGTAGCTTGGCGTCAAAATGATCAAACCTTTGATGCGATTAGTTTAAATATTAAACCTTGCAAAGAGTTTGGTTTGTATTATGGCTATATTGATCAAGTCAATACTATTTTTGGTAGTGAAGATGCAAAACCTAAATTTGTAGCAGCCCAAGATGGTAAACAAAACAGTCAAATTCATTTAATTCAAGCTAAAATGAATTACAACCCATTGTTCAACGCAACATTATATGGGTATTTGATGGATTTCGAGGATTTAAGTGCTTGGTCAAATCAAACCTATGGCTTACGCTTAACAGGTAAGAAAAACAATTTTAGATACGTTGCTGAATATGCCAAACAAAGTGAATATGCTGAGCAACCTATAAATTATGATACAGATTATTATGCATTAGAATTAGGTTATAGCATCACGGATAAAGGCTCTGCACTGGGTGAAATCGCACTTGGCTATGAAGTGCTTGGTAGTGATGATGGAAAAATTGCATTTCAAACCCCATTGGCGACTAAACATAAGTTTAACGGATGGGCTGACTTATTCTTGACAACGCCTGTGAATGGTTTAACTGACTTGTACATTTCATCAAATTTTAATGTATTTGGGAAAGGTAAATTAGGCACTGAACTACATCAATATCGTAGTAATGAAAAAAATATGGATTATGGTCAAGAATTCTCTATTTCTTATTCTCATGCTTTACATATTAAAGGTTTGTCTGCCCTAGCAAAATTCTCAGATTATCAAGCGGAAGAGTTTTCTGTAGATACTCAAAAGTTATGGTTGCAAATGGATTATAAATACTGATATTGAGTCGTTGTAATTTATTTATAAAAAAACTGTCATCAAATCATCAAATTTCGATGGTGTAATAAAAAATAAAAAACTCCAAAATTTGCAAAAAGCTTGCTGATCGACCTTTATCAGCAAGCTTTTTTCTTTTCATAAATAAAAAGGCTACCTAAGTAGCCTTTCATATGCAAATTAAATCATAAGATCATATTAATCTTGACGCTTAGGTAATGGAATATATTGCGACTGCGCATTTTGTTGAGTTTTTCTCTCTCCAACTTTTACTTGCATGCTCTGTTGCTTACCATCTCTTTCAATCACTAGATCAATTACACTTTGTGGTGCTTGCAATGCAACATAGTTGATCAAATGTGAAGCTGAAGTAATTTGCTCATTATTGACTTGAATAATCTTATCACCACGTTTTACGCCTGCCGCATCTGCTGGACCATCACGCAAGACATCAGCAACAACGACTCCAATAGGTTTCGCAGCCAATACGTCGTCATCCATTGTATTAGGAATTAAACTAATACCTAACCAACCACGAACAACACGACCATCTTTCAAAATTGAATTTAATACTTGTTGACAAATTTTCGCTGGAATTGCAAAACCAATCCCTAATGAACCGCCTGATTGAGAGAAAATCGCAGTGTTTACGCCGATTAAATTCCCCGCAACATCAATCAATGCACCACCTGAATTACCGGGATTAATCGCCGCATCAGTTTGAATAAAGTCTTCATAGGTATTGATACCTAAATCTGAACGACCTGTCGCCGAAATAATCCCTTGGGTAACTGTTTGCCCCACGCCAAATGGATTACCGATTGCAAGAACAACATCGCCAACTTCATTACCACTGAGCTTAAACGGTAGAACAGGAAGCTTGTCTAACTCAATTTTAATCACGGCTAAATCAGTATCAGGATCTGTACCAATGACTTTCGCCTCAGCACGACGACCATCATTCAATGCCACCACAATATGCTCTGCCTGAGCAATCACATGGTTATTCGTCAGAATATAACCATCTGCACGAACAATAACACCTGAACCTAAACTATTTTCATTTTGAGGCTGTTGAGGAATTTGATTACCAAAAAACTCACGAAATACAGGATCATTCAATAAAGGATGATTCATCTGTTTTACTTTCTGTGTGGTAAAAATATTCACAACCGCTGGTGCAGCAACTTTTACGGCAGCACTATAGGAAACCACCCCACCCGTTCGAGTTGTATCAATAAGGGGCTCAACTTTTTCAGCAGGCATTTTCACCCCATCAGCAGCAACTGTTGGTTTAGGCTGATGTGATTTCTGCCATGCTAGAAAACTGAATATAACAATGACAAGTAAAACCCAAGGTAACCATGTAAATGCACGGCGCACGATTATTATCCTCTAAGCAAAATTATGTTATGGACAAGCTTATTTATTGAAGAAGAACAAGAACTTTCAGTTATTGTAAAGTAAATTGGTTTAAAGCAATGTAAAAGTTAAAAAAGTTTTGTCTAGCTTTAGTTACATTTAAAAATATGCTTTTATTAAGCTGAATCTATATATGTCATTCAGTTGAGGAATCGCATGGCAAATTTGCATGATATTGTGCAATGGTGTAATCAAACTTTAAAAATTAGTGAGTTTAAAGATTACGCACCCAATGGCTTACAAATTGAAGGCACGCCTGAGGTAAATAAAATAGTCTGTGCTGTTACAGCCTCAGAAGATGCAATTAATGCAGCTATTGCGCAGCAAGCAGATGCCTTACTTGTCCATCATGGTTACTTTTGGAAAGGTGAAGCCTACCCTATTACAGGTATGCGTGGTAATCGAATCAAAAAATTAATTCAGAACAACATCTCTCTGATCGCCTACCATTTGCCTTTAGACTCACATCCCACACTTGGGAATAATGCTGCAATTGCAGATTTAATCGGTTTACAAAATCTAGAAGCTTTAGATCCATTCGAAAAGCATCCGATTGGGAATATAGGCTATTTGGAAAGTCCATTAAGCCCAGAGCAATTTAAAACAAATTTACAAGCTATTTTTGATTTTAAAGTGATTCATTTGCCGAGCGAGAAAATTCAAATCCAAAAAGTAGGATTTTGCACAGGCGGCGCTCAAGATTTTATCAATAAAGCAGCAGAAAAAGATTGTGATGCTTATATTTCTGGCGAAGTCAGTGAGCGTACTTTTTATGAAGCCAAAGAATTAGGTGTTCATTATTTTGCCTGTGGTCATCATGCAACTGAACGATATGGCGTACAACGTCTTGCTCAAGCAATTACAAATCAGTTTGCTGTAGAAACTATCTATTTCGAACTAAATAATCCGATTTAATAGAATTGACGAATCCGATTTTATTTATCGTTTTTAATTGAACCTTTATTGTATATCGTTCTTTAAAAGACTGCCCTATTATCTTTGGAATCATTTACAATAGAGCCACTTAACGTAAAACCCAGCAATTGCAAGGATTGGAACATGACAACCATTACTTTACCTGCACTTCCATATGGCTATGATGACTTAGCTCCGCACATTACTCGCGAAACTTTAGAATACCATCACGATAAACATCACAATACTTATGTTGTTAACTTAAACAACCTAATCAAAGGCACTGACCTTGAAGGTAAAACTTTAGAAGAAATCATCAAAGCATCTGCTGGTGACGCTTCTAAAGCAGGTATCTTTAACAATGCTGCACAAGTATGGAACCACACATTTTACTGGAACAGCATGAAGCCAAACGGTGGTGGTAAACCAACTGGCGCAATCGCAGCTAAAATCGAAGAAGCTTTTGGTAGCTATGAAAAATTTGCAGAAGAATTTACTGCTGCTGCAACGACTCAATTCGGTTCAGGTTGGGCTTGGTTAGTTGCTGACGAAGTAAATGGTAAATTATCAATTACTAAAACTGCAAATGCAGATACTCCACTTGCTCACGGTCAAATCGCAGTATTAACAATTGACGTTTGGGAACATGCTTACTACATCGACTTCCGTAACTTACGTCCAAAATACATCGCAACTTTCCTAGAAAGCTTAGTGAACTGGGACTATGCAAATGCAAAACTTGCTGGTCAACCAGCAGGTGTTGAGAAATAATTTTTATTTCTTGAATAAAAACTGCCCACTTCGGGCAGTTTTTTTATAATTAAAAAATTAAAAGCATATTTATCAAGCAAACGATTCATTTTATTTATTATTCTTATTGACGCATCTGAAATTCATCCCTAAAATGCGCATCAGATTCTCCAATAGCTCAGTCGGTAGAGCGACGGACTGTTAATCCGCAGGTCCCTGGTTCGAGCCCAGGTTGGAGAGCCAATCTACTATTCTTCCATAGCTCAGTCGGTAGAGCGACGGACTGTTAATCCGCAGGTCCCTGGTTCGAGCCCAGGTGGAAGAGCCAAGATTCTAAAAAGCCCCGATCAATAATCGGGGCTTTTTTATTACTTAATAACAAAAATGACCAATAAAAAAGCTCCTGATCAACAGAAGCATTTTTGTCTTTTAACTCAACTTAGGCAGCAACCCGCGTTGGCACACCGCTATGGAAGCGGAACGTATCATCGGGGCTTAAAATTAGATTCTTTTCCACTTCACGAATATGCTCAATCCGTTGCTGGATCGTCTCTTCTGGATCTTTAAGTTTCGCTGTTTTTGCAACATCTAAAGCTAAAGCCAAATAGTCCTCGAAATGACGAGATTCAGACTTAAGTAAGTAGCGGTAGTAACGCCCCAGCTCATCGTCCACAACAGGTGCCAAAGCATAAAAACGTTCACACGAACGTGCTTCGACAAATGCTCCAATAATCATCACATCAATTAAAGCTTCAGGCTCATAGGTACGGATTTCTTTACGTAATCCACCCGCATAGCGCCCTGCACTCAAACCCTTCCACTCTTGGCCGCGTTTGTTCATGAACTCCAAAACCTGCTCATAATGCAGCATTTCTTCACGCACCAATTGTGCCAATTTCACTTGCAAGTCCGTAAAGAAACTATAGCGGAACATCAAGTTCATTGCTGTACTCGCTGCTTTTTTCTCACAGTTGGCATGGTCTTGCATTAAGATGTCCAGATTATTAATGGCTTCATCCAACCATGCTTGGGGAGTCGCACAACCTAAAAATGCGATGACAGGTTGCATCAACTCATCATAATTTATACTACTCATCAACTTATCTCGCAGCAGCCTGAATTGCTGCTTTCATATCTGTTACCGCTTGGGTCAGACCAACAAATACACTATCGGCAATAATCGAATGACCAATGTTGAGTTCATGAATTTGAGGGATCGCCGCAATTGCTGCCACATTATCCAAATTCAAACCATGTCCAGCATTCACAACCAAACCTTTTGCCGCTGCATATTCAGCACCTTTGATAATACGAGCTAATTCAGCTTGTTGCTGCTCATCTGTATCGGCATCAGCATAAGCACCCGTATGGATTTCAATGGTTGGTGCACCACATGCCACAGCTGCATCAATCTGTGCAAAATCTGCATCGATAAACAAAGACACATCACTGCCAATCGCTTTCAGTGCTTCAGTTGCCGCCTTTACTTTTTCAAAATGACCTACGACATCCAAGCCACCTTCTGTGGTGACTTCTTGACGACGCTCGGGTACAAAGCACACATGTTGCGGCTGAATCTCTTTGGCAAATGCAACCATTTCATCAGTCACAGCCAATTCAAGATTCATACGTGTTTTTAACAATGGACGCATACGACGTACATCATCATCTTGTATATGGCGGCGATCTTCACGCAAATGTAAAGTAATCCCCTCAGCACCTGCCTGTTCACAGACTAAAGCAGCCTGAACTGGATCAGGGTAAGTTGTACCACGTGCTTGTCTTAATGTCGCAACATGATCAATGTTTACACCCAAGATTGCAGCCATAAAAAATATCCTATCGGTTTAGCCCTGAATCATTATTTTCAATACATCAGGAATATCAAGTTTGTGTACTTTGAATCCAAAGTTGACGGCTTTTCAGCGGTCGATCACCCAACAAGGAGCTAATCATTTGACGGTATAGTTTACCCAATAATTGCAATTGTTCGTGAGAAAAATCCTGCCCATCTTCATAACTTTGCATGGAGGTAATCAATTCACCATCAAGTGTTGAACGCGAAGCTTGTGAAACTGGTAAAAAACCATCATTGATTTGAAATTGATAATGCTGATTGACCTGAATGTCGTGTTGATTTGCATCTGCTGAGAAATCAATGGCATAGCCAAGTTCTGGCAAGAGTACATGCTCAAATTGACGCAAAATCTGCCGAAGAAATACACCAGCTTGTTCGTGTGTCGCCAATTGCTGTAACAACACTAAAATCAACTGATATTGTTCAAATGTTTGCGGCATCATCTCTTCTAAAGGACATAGTCGCAATAGAATTTCATTTAAATAAAAACCGGCAAAAAATGCATCACCATGAAAAAATACAGGTTGATTCAGAATTTCCAGTTTTGTAAAGTTTTTTAGTTCAGATTTGCCTGTGGCTTGCAGACGAATAGGCTGATATTGCGGCGGTGGGGTCTGTCTTAGAATCCCATCCACCCGACCATATTCTTGTGTAAATAAATGCACAATATGGCTTTTTTCACGATATTTACGATGATGAATCAAATAACCATGTAGGACTTCATTGCGCATCATAGTACGAGACTAGTCCTTCTTTTTCTCATCCTTTGCTTCATCATCGCCATCGGGAATGACTGCACCAACAACCGCAGCAGTTCCTTTAACAACACCTTTAGTGGTCTTATAAGCAACTTTAACAGGTACGGTCACAAGCTTGTGAATACAGCCTTGCAACATAAATATACATGTCACAATCGCGAGTATACGAATTGTTGTTTTCATACCTGTTTCCGTTATCTTAAATGCGATTAAATATCGCTATACCCCAAGCTTTTGAGTGCACGCTCATCATCAGACCAACCACCTTTGACTTTCACCCAAAGTGTTAGCATGATTTTTTGCTCAAACATTTTTTCCATGTCTGTACGTGCATCCATACCAATACTTTTCAGCTTCGCACCTTTGTCGCCAATCACAATGGCTTTTTGACCTTGGCGTTCCACAAAAATGGTCGCATCAATATACGTACATGGCGGCTTTAAACGACCTGTTTTTTCATTTACCGCTGCTTCTTCAGTTTTAAATGATTCAATTTGAACCGTTAAATCATATGGAAGCTCCTCACCTAACTGACGCATAATTTTCTCACGAATGATTTCACTCGCAAGGAAACGCTCAGAACGATCGGTAATCTGATCCAATGAATACAAAGGTGGCTGATATGGCAAATATTTTTCAATCGTGTCACGCAAATGATCTAGATTTGCACCACGCAATGCTGATACTGGCACAATTTCAGCAAAATTCATGAGCTTGGCACGCTCTCGAATCAGCGGTAAAGCCTCATTTTTATTTTCAAATGTATCAAGTTTATTGATCACAAGGATCACTGGCATATCAGCATTTTTAAGTTTTTCCAAAACCAATTCATCGTTTTGAGTCCACTTTTGTGCATCAACTACAAATAAAACCAAGTTCACATCACGTAATGCTGAATGTGCAGCACGGTTCATCATCTTATTGATGGCACGTACTTCTTTTTTATGCATCCCAGGTGTATCGACAAATACGGCCTGTGATTTCTCACGTGAATCAATCCCTACGATCTTATGGCGTGTGGTTTGTGGCTTACGTGAGGTAATGGATAGCTTCTGACCCAAGATATGGTTCATCAAAGTTGACTTGCCCACATTTGGACGGCCAACGATTGCAACAAAACCGCTTTTGAAATCTGAAGGAATTGTGCTTCCTTGAGAACTAAAAAATTGATCAACTAGATTATTGCCATCTTGCTGTTCAGTTGCTTCTGGCTTATTTTCTTCTGAATGAGACATCAGGTTATTGCTCCAATAATTTTAAAATCTCTGCCGCTGCCGTTTGTTCGGCAAAACGACGACTTGAGCCCTCGCCTATAATTTTTGGCAATCCCGCTACATCACATTCCACTTTGAAATGTTGATTCGGGGCATCACCCTGAATATCTACAACCTCGTAAACTGGGAGAGGTTTTTTACGTGCTTGTAAATACTCTTGCAAACGTGATTTAGGGTCTTTCAGTTGATCTGTCGGTTCGATATGATCAAGATATGGTTCATACCATTTTAGCACAATGCGTTCGAGCAAGTTGAGATCATTGCTGTCTAAATAAATAGCACCAATAATGGCTTCAACTGTATCCGCCAGAATTGACTCTCGGTGATGTCCACCAGATTTTAACTCGCCTGTACTTAAAATTAATGACCGACTTAGTTGCAAATCATTTGCGATTTTTCCTAACGCTTCCTGTCGAACCAACGTCGCACGCATTCTCGTTAAACGACCTTCATTTTCCAGTGGATAAGCATTGTACAAATAATTTGCGACGATCATCCCTAATAATGAATCGCCTAGAAACTCTAGGCGTTCATAATTATGTTTATGGCTGACCGAGCGATGGGTCAAAGCCAGCTTTAACAAGTCAAACTGTTTAAACTGGTGACCTATTCGCCCTTGCAGCCGTGTATCATTGAGCTTGTTTTGCAGATTTTTGGTCAAAAGTCTTCTCAAAATTCATAACTAAACTGATATTTAGCATGAAAGGCTTACGCACTTCATACTTCTTTATTACCACAAGGTCATCTTTATAAGTCACTTGCGCAATATCTTTAAAATGGATATCACGGATATTATTCATGTCCAAACGCTGTTCCATTTGGGTATAAAATTTTCCAGGTGTTATATTTTCTGGACTTTCCTTTAATAAAGCTATTATTTGATTATCGATAATTTTATCATCCCAATAGACTGGCCAAATTGCAATTAGCGCTTTAGCAGTGATAGCAAAAACAACCACTCCAAATAATATTGCAAAATATGACATTCCTTGTTGAGATTTACGCATCTTAGTACTTCCTATGTATTTTTATTAGTTAATCTTACCATTGCGATCGAAACTTGGTAGGTTAAAACCAGGTTCTTTATGCATCCAAACATAAAAAGCACGACCTGTTAAATTCGCTTCAGGAACAAATCCCCAAAAACGACTGTCTGCACTTTGATCTCTATTATCACCCATTGCAAAATACTGTCCTTTTGGCACAGTGACTTCCCAATCCTGCCCATTACTTTGAATAAAAACATTATTCTCCTTGGCAACAAATGGAACTAGAGCATCAGCTCCACGTAACTTTGCAAATTGAAATTGTTCTGCTAAAGGATTACGGCCATCTAAATAACGAATTAAATGTTGGTGTTCACCTAATGTTTCTTTAAAGTAATAAACTGCAGGAGTTTCTAATTGATCTTTATCACGTTTAAATTCAGTTGCTACTTTAGCAATTTGCTTTCCGTTAATAATTAATTGGCCAGCTTTAAACTGAATGTGATCGCCCGGCAAACCCACTACGCGCTTAATATAGCTAATGGTTGGTTGTGGTGGATAACGAAATACGATGACTTCACCACGTTTTGGCTCACCTACATTAATTACTTTTGCATTTACAATCGGTAAGCGCACACCATAATCAAATTTATTTACTAAAATAAAATCACCTGTTTCCAAGGTGGGCACCATAGAATCAGATGGAATATTAAATGGTTCATACAAGAATGAACGAAGGATTAAGACTACTGCTAACACGGGCCAAAAATCATATGCCCACGTTATAACAAAATTTTCCTGATCACGCCCTTTATTTGCACGTTGTTTTAGTACAAATTTATCGAGTAGCCACACTAGAAAAAAAATCAGTGTAACTGGTACCAGAATCAAATTAAAATCAAAATCCACACGCCCTCTCCCGCAGTCTAGCTGCTCGTTTTGCAGCTAGGTAAATTTATTTACCTAGCCTCTCTCTTTTTATCTATCCACTTTCAATACAGCTAAGAACGCTTCCTGAGGAATTTCAACACTTCCTACTTGTTTCATACGTTTCTTACCTTCTTTTTGTTTCGCAAGAAGTTTCTTCTTACGCGAAACGTCACCACCATAACATTTTGCCAATACGTTCTTACGCATGGCTTTTACGGTAGAGCGTGCAATAATTTGTGCACCAATTGCTGCTTGAATTGCAACATCATACATTTGGCGTGGAATCAAATCTTTCATCTTCTCAACCAATGCAATACCGCGATGACGTGCATCTTGACGGTGACAAATCATAGCTAAGGCATCGACCTTTTCACTATTAATTAACACGTCAACCTTAACTAAAGATGAACTCTCAAAACGCACGAAGTTGTAATCTAAAGATGCAAAACCACGTGAACAAGATTTCAACTTATCAAAGAAATCCATGACCACTTCTGCCATAGGAATTTCAAAAGTGATTGAAACTTGATTACCTAAGAATTTCATATCTTTTTGAACACCACGACGTTCAATACACAAGGTCATGACATTACCTAAATATTCTTGTGGCACAAGAATATGACACTCTGCGATCGGCTCACGCAAATCTTCAACTGTTGAACCATCAGGCATTTTTGATGGGCTGTCGATATAAATAATATCGCCTTTTTTAGTCAATGCTTCATAGATTACTGTTGGTGCAGAACTGATCAGATCAAGATCGTATTCACGCTCTAAACGCTCTTGTACAATTTCCATATGAAGCATGCCTAGGAAGCCACAACGGAAACCAAAGCCTAAAGCATCTGAACTTTCTGGTTCAAAGAACAGCGCTGAGTCATTAATTTGTAATTTTTGTAGTGCTTCACGGAATGGTTCAAAGTCACTGGCGTCAATTGGGAAAAGACCTGCATACACCTGCGGTTTAACCTTCTTAAAACCTGGTAAAATAGCGACATCTGGTGTGTTAGACAAAGTAATTGTATCGCCCACAGGCGCACCAAAAATATCTTTAATACCAGCGATCACGAAGCCAACTTCACCCGCTTCGAGAATATCTGTTTCAGTGTGTTTAGGATTGAATACGCCAACAGATGTAACTGGGTGAGTTTGCCCCGTTGATTTCACCAACATTTTGTCGCCCTTGCGGATACGACCTTGCTTGATTCGAACGAGAGAAACAACACCTAAATAGTTATCGAACCATGAGTCGATAATTAATGCTTGTAAAGGTGCATCGCGATCACCTTCTGGTGCTGGAATCACATCAACTAGGCGCTCTAAAACACCTTCAACCCCTAAACCAGTTTTTGCTGAACAGGTTGGTGCATCTGTCGCTTCAATTCCGATAATTTCTTCAATTTCGTGGATCACACGCTCAGGTTCTGCTTGTGGCAAATCAATCTTATTCAAGATTGGTAGAACTTCTAGCCCCTGCTCGATCGCCGTATAACAGTTTGCTACAGATTGTGCTTCAACACCTTGCGCAGCGTCGACGACTAAAAGCGCACCTTCACATGCTGCCAAAGAACGTGATACTTCATAAGAAAAGTCGACGTGACCTGGTGTATCAATAAAGTTTAATTGATACTCTTGACCATTTGGATGCGTGTAATACAACGTTACAGATGCAGCTTTAATGGTAATCCCACGCTCACGTTCAAGCTCCATAGAGTCCAATACTTGAGCTTGCATCTCGCGATCTTGTAAACCACCACACATTTGAATGAATCGATCTGCCAAGGTTGATTTACCATGGTCAATGTGAGCAATAATCGAGAAATTACGTATATTTTTGATATCTATGGATTTTTTAGCTTGCGCCATGGGTTACCTTAACAAAATAGAGTGCTCTAACCTTACAACAAGTCATGAGCCAAAGCGGTTTAACAAAATTGTTGGGGATTATAGCAGAACACCATTTCAAAGTATTCAAAATAATTACCCCATCAAAGCCTCTATATGGTGATTTCAGTCCTTCGATTTACTCATATAAAGTTGAAAAATCCATCGGATTTAGATCCGATCCAATCGGTTGGTAGGCATGAGTAAAACTCGGTGACATACGCTTTGGACGGCCTGTTGTAATTTCAATACACGCCCATTTGGTATTCCCTACGAATAAAATACTTTGATCCTTTGGACGGTAAAATGCATACTGACGAAAGGAATAGAGCGCATTGATATCATCTAACCATGTACGTAAGATGACTTCTTCACCTTCAAGTGCTGCTTTCCGATACTGAACATGATGCTCTACCGCCACCATTGCATGTTTGAGTTCTAAATATTGAGCTAGACCTAAACCTAATCTTTCAATATGCGCTGCTGCGACATCTTGCATCCACTGAATATACTTGACGTTATTGACATGACCTAAAACATCAATATGTTCAGGTTGTACAGTTATTCTCAAATCAAAAATAGTACTCATAAACCTACTTATTTCGTCAATCCAAGCTCAGTCGCATACACTAATCTAAACACTTATACATTACAAAATAAAAACCACCCTATTTTCAGGGTGGTTTAAAAAAAACTAACAATATAGCTTAAGGCAAACGTAAACCTAAAATTGCACGCTGGCCTTGGCGAATAATAGCTACTCGAGCAACACTATTTTTTGGTAGAGCCGCCATTGTTTTTACAAACATTTGACTATTTAAAATAGGTGTACCATTCACTTGAAGGATAACATCACCTGCAACAATGTTTGATAATGATGCTAAGCTACCGCGTTTAACATCCTGCACCAATATCCCACCACGGACATCCAATTTTGCTTGCTCTTCAGGCGTCAAATTACGGATGCTCATTCCTAGACCACTGGTTGGATTGTTTTTATCCTCAGCGGCTGGTGTATCGTCTGGTGCAGTACCTAAAGTTGCTGAAATAGTACGAACTTTATCGTCACGTAATACTTCTAATTGAACAGTCTGACTAGGTGCTACGCGATTTAATACATTTAACAAATCGCTAGTACGGGAAATAGAAGAACCATTAATTTTTAAAATCACATCCCCAGACTTTAAACCTGCTTTTTCAGCTGGTGACTTCGGTGTAACCTGATTAATCAATGAACCTTCTGGTTTTGGTAATTTGTATGCTTCTGCAAGGTTACGATCAATATCTTGCAACATCACGCCAAGGTATGAACGAGTCACTTTACCATTGGTTTTAAGCTGTTGGACTACATCCATCGCGACATCAATAGGAATAGAGAATGACAAGCCCATATAACCGCCAGTACCACTAAAGATACGCGAGTTAACACCAACCACTTCACCACGTTGGTTAAATAGCGGACCACCAGAGTTACCAGGGTTTAATGCAGCATCTGTTTGAATGAACGGTACTGACGTTTCACCACTCATATTTCGAGATTTAGCGCTCACAATCCCTGCTGAAGCAGAATAGTCAAAGCCAAAAGGCGAACCAATTGCTAAAACAGGCTCACCAACTTTTAACTGGTTTACATTACCAATTTTTAATTCTGGGAAATTTGCACCATTTACTTTAAGCACAGCAACATCAGTGCGCTCATCACTACCAACCAAAGTTGCATCAAGTTCACGTCGATCGTTTAAAGTAATACTGATACGAGACGCATTTTCAATCACATGATGATTTGTAACGAGATAACCATCTTTACTAATAAAAAATGCACTACCGTATGCAGTTTTTTCTTGCGGCCCTTGTTGTTGAGGGATAATGACTTGATTACCAAAAAAACGTCGTAAAATTTCAGGCACTTGTTGCTGTAACAACTCTTCCTGAGTCATTTTTTTTACAACATTGACACTGACAACCGCAGGACTCACCTGCTCAACGAGATTTGAAAAATCTACTGGTGAAGCAGCATTAACCTGTACTGCAGCAACCGTAAATACCGCAGCATACATTCCTTGTTGTAAATAGCGACTTTTCATGAAGTGAGAACCTACGTACTAATGATCTATAGAATATTAAGATTATGTTTGTATCATAACCCAACTGTAATCTTCGTAAAAATATGTTGATATTTTCAATGCATACAACGATGTAGCATATTGAAATGTGAATAAATTATGGAGAAAATCTCCATGATTTATAAGCTTATTAACTTTTTATCGTGGGCAGCTTAATATTAGATTAAAATGATGTATTGAATACTTATCCTTGTTAGACTTTAAGGTGATTGACAATTCATATCAGTAAAAATTGTTTACATTCGCTAAAAAATCGTTCAATTCTAGGCAGATTGGCACTTGCCTTTTTTGCTAAAAAGCGTTGTCATTAGCGAACGTTTAAAACTGAAGCAGATCGACATGCCTGATTTAAAAACAATTCACCATTTTGACGTGATAATTGTGGGCAGTGGCGGTGCAGGTTTAAGTCTTGCACTCTCTTTACCGAGTCATTACAACATTGCCATTTTAGCAAAAGCTGAGCTCACAGAAGCCAGTACTTTTTATGCTCAAGGTGGTGTTGCTGCGGTCTTAGACGAGACTGATTCAATTCAACAACATATTAATGACACTATGATTGCAGGCGGACATCTTTGTGAATTAGATGCCGTTAAACATACAGTCGAAGGCGGCAAGCCTTCTGTTGATTTCTTATTAAAGCAAGGTGTTCAATTCACTTTAGATGATGATGAGCAATTACACCTCACCCGTGAAGGTGGTCATTCACAACGCCGTATCATTCATTCTGCTGATGCAACAGGTAAGGCAATTTCAACTACTCTCGTTGAACGTGCTAAAGAACGAAAAAATATTACAATTTTTGAAAATTATATTGCGATTGACCTCATCACATTACATAAGCTTGGTCATCAAGACAAAAATAATCGTGCGATTGGTTTATATGCATTAAATGAAAAAACAGAACAAGTTCATACATTCTTAGCCCCTTTCACAGCTTTGGCCTGTGGTGGTGCAATGAAAGCTTATCTCTATACTTCTAACCCTGACATTGCAACCGGTGATGGTATCGCGATGGCTTATCGAGCTGGTTGTCGTGTTGCCAATATGGAATTCAACCAATTCCATCCAACGTGTTTGTATCACCCGAAAGCGCGTTCTTTTCTCATTACCGAAGCCATGCGTGGTGAGGGTGCGTATCTACGTTTGCCCGATGGTGAACGTTTTATGTTACGTCTTGACGAACGTGCTGAACTTGCGCCACGTGATATTGTTGCGCGTGCAATCGACTATGAAATCAAACGTCTAGGTATTCGTCATGTTTGGTTAGACATCACACATAAATCACCTGAATTTATCACCGAGCACTTCCCTACGCTTTATGCACGCTTGCTCGAACTTGGGATTGATATTACTAAAGATATGATTCCTGTTGTTCCAGCAGCACACTATACCTGTGGTGGCGTGGTTGTAGATGAACATAGCCAAACTGACTTAGATGGTTTATATGCAATTGGCGAAACTTCATATACTGGCTTACATGGTGCTAACCGTATGGCAAGTAACTCACTGCTTGAATGTTTCGTTTATGGCATGAGTGCAGCGGAAGATATTCAAAGCAAACATAATGTTAGTTTTGAATTTCCAGATGTACCTTCTTGGGATGAATCTCAAGTGACTGATGCCGATGAAGATGTTGTCATCTTACAAAACTGGGATGAATTACGTTCAACCATGTGGAACTATGTGGGTATTGTTCGCACCACTAAACGTTTGCAACGTGCTTTACATCGTATTGAAATGTTAAAACGTGAAATCAACGAATATTATCAAGGCTACCGCGTCAGTAAAAACTTGATTGAATTACGTAACCTCGTTTTAGTTTCTGAAATGATTGTACGTTGTGCGATGGAGCGCAAGGAATCACGTGGTTTACATTACACACTGGATTATCCAGAACTCTCAGATGAGATTCGCAAGACCGTTTTAACTCCACCAAACTTTAAAGTGGAACAACCGTTGGTGAATGAGTGTAAGCTAACTTGATACAAGTATTAATTGCTGGGCTAGTATTACTAGATAATATGACCCCAGCAAAATCGTACACAATAAAATTTAGTAATAAAACATCCTAACCAAAATCTATTGAGTCATAATACCCTTGTTTAAAAACAATAAATGACTTTATTGGATGCATATATTCTTCTTCATAAAATGGTTCATAAACTCCCACGCCCAATTTAAAAGAAATTAACCCATCCGCATCAATCATCACATCTTGATCTAATTTTTTTATTAAGGCATAAACTTCAGAAGCTGTTATGCTAAAAACATCTAGCCCATTTAATACAACACAAGCAGGTTCACTAAATTCTAATGCTTCAACTTTATCACTAGAATCATAAGAAATATTAAGACCCATATCATCATAACCATCTATAGGGGACTCTGAATAAGAATTTCTTCTAAATATTCTATATTCATAATTCAAAAGAGTATTTCTTACACCCTCTCTAGACATTCCAAATTTAATTGAATTAACGCCAACATATGAATTCACTTCAAATATCATTATTGAATCCTTGTTATTTTAATAAAATATACATAAAACAAAACTAATCATAATAAATATAAAACAGCTCCTAGAACTGTTTTACATAATTCAACGCTTCTTCAAACACAATATCCGCATTCTGTGTTGCATCCAAACGCTTGATCCGTTCAGGCTCTGCTTGCCACAAGGTCTCATAACCCGCACGCACTTTAGCAAAGAAACTCAACTTCTCTTGCTCAAAACGATCCAGTGCACCACGCTCTCGCGCACGAGTCATTCCCAACTCAATCGGCGCATCCAACCAAAAGGTAATATTCGGCATTTTCACCACAAAAGTTTGATTTAATAATTGCAACTTTTCCTGACTTAAACCACGTCCAGAACATTGATATGCATAGCTGGCATCAGTAAAACGATCACTTAAAACGATCTTACCTGCATTTAAAGCAGGGATAATGACTTGTTGTAAATGTTGCGCACGTGCTGCATAAATCAATAATAGCTCAGTATCATGACTCATTTGTTCTTCGTGATTCACCGCTAATAATAAAGAGCGAATCTGTTCAGCTAACGGCGTTCCACCCGGTTCACGCGTCAAAACGACTTCTTTACCTTGCTGTTCAAAGTACTGATGAATTTTACGGATGAGTGTCGTCTTACCTACACCTTCCGTACCTTCAAAACTAATAAACATCATTCATCCTACTTTTGCTTTGCGCGTAACGCAGTTAAATATTCTTGAACTGCACGATTATGATCTTCTAAAGAAGCTGTAAATTTATGCCCACCATTACCTGTAGCAACAAAGTAAATATTTTTAGCATCGTCTGGATGCATTGCTGCTTCAATCGCTTTTTTACTTGGCAATGCAATCGGAGTTGGCGGCAAACCATTGATCGTGTATGTATTATAAGGCGTTGGTGTCCGTAAATCATTGCGAGTGATATTGCCCTTATAATTATCCCCCATACCATAAATTACAGTTGGATCAGTTTGTAAGCGCATACCTATTTTTAAACGACGTACAAATACACCTGAAACTTGTTCTAGTTCACTATCTAAACTGGTTTCTTTTTCAATAATCGAAGCCATGATTAAAGCTTGATATTTATCGTTATAAGGTAAGTTCGGTGCTTTTTTTGCCCAAGCTTCATCTAATGATTTCATTTGGCGACGATATAAATCCGTTAAGATTTTTTTATCTGTTTCACCCTTGGCAAAGAAATAAGTATCTGGTGCAAATAAACCCTCAGGGTGTGAATAAGGAATATCTAAAGCTTTTAATAATTGGTCTTGTGGTAGATCTAAAATAGTCTTGCTAACATTCGGGTCTTTCTTTAAATTTTGTAGCAATTGTTTAAAAGTTGTCCCTTCAATCACCAAAATACGATTCATTTGTGCATTTTCAGCGTCAGACAACATATCCAGTACTTGACGAACACTCATCCCTTTATTGATTTCATACACACCAGCTTTCAAACTGTCATGAATCATAAATTTTTGATAAATCTTTAAAATAATAGGGAAATTAACTTTGTTTTCTTTGGCTAGATGATCAATAAATTTTGAGTAAGTATCTCCCGAAGAAATGACTAGAACCTGCTTTTTCCCTTCGACTGGATAGTTCTTAAATAAGCTTGCCCAAAGCACACCGAATACGAGCAAAAGAAAGACGACGATTACAATCAATAAGGCTTTAATAGAAAACTTAGACTTCGGTTGAGCTTTTGGCTTTTTCTTTGTTTTGGCTGGAGTCGTTGGTGGCTTTGGCATATTAATCAATCTGGCTAAGTTTCAATGTTTCAAATAAATCAAGGTAGGGTTGCTGCTCAAAAGCCCGACCATTAAATCGAATAACCGCTTTCATCGGATGTAAAGCGTTGCAGAAAAATAGACTTTGAATACGTTCAATATCATTAATCTCTACACAACCTTGTTCACATTCAATATTCTGTTGCTTCATACGAGATAGAATCTTGGCTCGCATGACGCCATGAACGCCATTATAACGAAGTTCTGGTGTAATCCATCGGTCATTTATACGAATAAAACAATTACTGCTCACCCCTTCTACAATATAACCTTGTACATCGGTTACCAATGCTTCAAGCCACCCCACATGGTCAGCCTCCTGCTTTAATAACACTTGTTCTAAACGGTTTAATGTTTTTAAACCCACTAAATGGGGCATGTTCAAACCTAGAGCATGATTCAGCACCCCACTCTCAATCCACTCTGGTTGAAAAACTTGCATGACTTTAGGGTAATACCAAACATAAACATCAGCAGCATGTAGCGGCAGACTGTATCCTCGATCTCCCTCGCCCCGACTAATCACGATTTTTAAAGTGCCATTCAATGTAAAATGCTGTTGTTGTAGTTGTGCTAAGGATCTATCTACGACCGATAAATCCACATCAAGATTTAATCTTTGGCAAGCCAATGCCAAACGAGCAAAGTGTAATTGTTTTAGTTCAAACGTATCTTGAAAAATTCGCGCAGTGGTAAAGCAACCATCTCCATAATGAAAGGCTCGATCTAACAATGGAATCGAATCAATCATTTGTCCATTTTTATAACACTGCATGATCAAAAATTCAGTCTCAAACATATCGTCATCATACCCTGAAACCTAAGTTTGGCAAAAGCATGTACACAGTCCATGCCTAATTAATCATGATCTAGAATCCTATCGTTTATTAACAACTCGAATTAGCACGGTCTCTCTAAATATATTCAGGCTTAATCTGCCGAAAATCATTTTTAGATAAACATTCAACATGAATCAAAGTCAACTTTTTGTTTTATAGCTATATACAAAATGATTATCAGAAATTAAGCATAGGTTATCTCTTTTTTATATTTCTTTTTTACTCATATCAAATTCGATTTTAATTATTTTTTTTGCAAAAAAACTGGCGCTATGCTGCATCCATATTCCAAACAATGATTGAAGATCTGCTGATAACAGATCGATTTAAGGGGTTTTTCATGCGTTTTTCTCAAGTTAAAGTCGGTGTTATTGCCGCATTACTTTCAGTTTCTTCATTTGCGGCACAAGAATTTTTAAATGTGTCTTATGACCCAACTCGTGAGCTATATACAGATTTTAATAAGCAATTCGGTACATTCTGGAAACAGCGTACAGGACAAGATATTGAATTTAAGCAATCTCATGGTGGTTCAGGTAAACAAGCGCGTGCCGTTATTGATGGTCTAAATGCTGATGTCGTAACACTAGCACTTGCTGCGGATATTGATGAAATCGCTGAAAATGCAAAATTACTTCCAGCTGATTGGCAGAAGAAACTACCAAATAACTCTACTCCTTACACCTCAACGATTGTTTTCCTTGTGCGTAAAGGCAACCCAAAACAAATTAAAGATTGGGGTGATCTGGTTAAACCAGGTGTAGAAATTATTACACCAAATCCAAAAACATCAGGTGGCGCACGTTGGAACTACTTAGGTGCTTGGGCATGGGCAAAACACCAAAAAGGTGGTAACGATACTAAGGCACAAGAATTTGTTCGCCAAATTTACAAACAAACTAAAGTACTTGATTCAGGTGCACGTGGCGCAACCACTACATTTGCTGAACGCGGTATCGGTGATGTTTTACTGGCTTGGGAAAATGAAGCATTCCTAGCAGTACGTGAACAACCAGGTAAATTTGAGATCGTTACACCGTCACTTTCAATTCTGGCTGAACCTCCTGTGGCGGTTGTAGAAAAAAATGCTGAGAAAAAAGGTAATTTACAAATCGCTCGTGGTTATTTGAACTACTTATATTCTCCAGCGGGTCAGGAAATTGCAGCACGTAACTTCTATCGTCCTCGCAACGCAGCTGTTTTAAAGAAATATAGCACCACTTTTAAACCTCTTAAGCTTGTCACGATCGATAAAGAGTTTGGTGGTTGGACAAAAGTACAAAAAACTCATTTTGATAATGGCGGTATTTTCGATCAAATCGTCAAGATCAACAGCACCACAAAATAATTTACTAATTAGGTAAATAATAAGGAGAGCGGACATGATTCATACCGTAATTGTTCCTGGTGTTGGTGGTAGCGAAGCTCAACATTGGCAATCTTGGTTACAACAACAACTCGTGTCTAGCTCTCGCGTTCAACAGAAACATTGGGACCGACCCGTTTTAAACGAATGGGTTGCTCAATTTGTTAAAACCGTTGCAACTATAGAAGCACCAATACAAATTGTTGCTCATAGCTTTGGCTGTTTAACCAGTGTTGCTGCTTTAGCTGAACATCCAGAGTTACAAACAAAAGTAAAAAAATTAATTTTGGTTGCACCTGCAAATCCTGCACGGTTTGGCGAAGCGGGCTTTGCTCGTCACAGCTTGACTGATTACAAACAGTATTTTCATCAGCTTAATATTGATGTGCCAACCACCTTATTAATCAGTGAAAATGATCCTTGGTTAGGTTATTTCGATGCTTTACAACTGGCTCAAGCTTGGAAACTGACACCAATCAATTTGGGGCAAGTAGGTCACATCAATGTGGCATCTGGATTTGGCCCTTTTCCAGACATCCTTAATTACATGTTGCCTGAAGAAAAACTGCAACCTGTAACTCGAATGAGTCAGGCAAATTTTAATTTGAAATTTGCCTAGATTCCGCTCTCAGTATTTTTTGGTTTTAGTGTTATTTATTTGCTGGTTTTAGCAAATATTTCTCTTTGAGGAAATATCATGTCGCAGCGTTCCCGAGTGCTGCCTGGGTTTGGTCTGTCTTTGGGCTTCACCCTCGCTTATGTATCTTTTATCGTACTTATTCCTTTATCAGCTGTATTTATCAAATCTTTAGGGATTGGATGGGATGGATTATGGGAAATTCTTACTTCAGAACGAATTTTAAAATCGTTACAACTCAGCTTTAGTGCTGCATTGATCGCTTCTTTAGTCAATGTAATCTTTGGCATACTGCTGGCTTGGTGCTTGGTTCGTTATAATTTCCCAGGTAAAAGAATCGTCGATGCTTTGGTCGATTTACCTTTTGCTTTGCCTACCGCAGTTGCAGGGATTGCATTAACCTCGTTATATGCACCTACAGGTTGGATTGGTCAATATCTTGAACCTCTGGGAATTCAAGTGGCGTACACTCCGATTGGTATTACCCTTGCATTAATTTTTATTGGTTTACCGTTTGTAGTACGTACCGTGCAACCTGTTTTGAGTGACATTGAAACTGAACTTGAAGAAGCAGCTTCTGCACTCGGTGCAAATCGTTGGCAGACAATTACTAAAATCATTTTACCCATCCTATTCCCTGCACTATTAACTGGATTTGCTTTGGCATTTGCCCGCGGTGTTGGTGAATATGGTTCTGTTATTTTTATTGCAGGGAATCAACCCTATAAGACCGAAATTGCCCCCCTCATGATCATCTCTCGTTTAGAGGAATATGATTATGCTGGAGCGACTACGATTGCTGTCGTCATGCTTGTTCTCTCTTTTGCCATTTTATTTTTAATTAATTTAGTACAAGCATGGGCGAGTCGTCGTACAGGGAGAACTGCACAATGAGTTTAAATACCAATAGCAATGCTTTAGCCATAAAGTTGCAGTCTCGTGATTCAACCCGTGAACCAACATGGGTCCGTTATACATTAATTAGTATTGCACTGATTTTCTTCTTAAGTTGCTTAATACTACCGCTCATTTTGGTTTTTGTTGAAGCATTTAAACAAGGTCTTTCAGTTTACATCAATGCTTTAACTGATTCTGACACACTGTCGGCAGTCAAACTAACCTTACTGACAGCAGCGATTGCTGTACCGATTAATGTAGTTTTTGGTGTCGCGGCTGCTTGGGCTGTAGCTAAATTTCAATTCCGTGGCAAAGCTATCCTAACCACCATTATTGATATGCCATTTTCAGTCTCCCCTGTAATTGCAGGTTTAATGTTGGTTCTAATTTTTGGTTCACAAGGTTGGGTTGGCGGTTGGTTAATGGATCACGATATTAAAATCCTGTATGCCGTACCTGCCATTGTTTTAGCCACAATTTTTATTACTGTTCCTTTTGTTGCTCGTGAATTAATTCCACTCATGGAAGCACAAGGGACCGAAGAAGAAGAAGCTGCGATTGTACTCGGTGCTTCAGGTTGGCAAACCTTTTGGAAAGTGACCCTACCAAATATTAAATGGGGTTTGATTTACGGTGTGATTCTGTGTAATGCCCGTGCAATGGGAGAATTTGGTGCGGTGTCTGTGGTTTCAGGACACATCCGCGGTGAAACCAACACGTTACCTTTACACGTCGAGATTCTTTATAACGAATATACCTTTAGTGCTGCATTTGCTGTGTCTTCGTTACTGGCATTTTTAGCGATTATCACATTGATCTTGAAAACTTGGTTAGAAATACGCCAAGACCAAGCAAATGAACATCAACCGAATCACTAAGGAATGAACACATGAGTATTCAAGTTAAAAATATTGAAAAACACTTCGGTGCATTCCATGCACTCAAAAATATCTCTTTAGACTTTCCTGAAGGTGAATTAGTTGCTTTGCTTGGTCCTTCAGGCTGTGGAAAAACAACATTATTACGCATCATTGCGGGTTTAGAATCTGCTGATAATGGTCAAGTTTTACTTGAAGGCGAAGATGCGACCAATATCCATGTTCGTGAACGTCAAGTCGGTTTTGTATTTCAGCACTATGCCTTATTCCGCCATATGACTGTGTTTGATAATATCGCTTTTGGTTTGCGCGTTCGCCCACGTGCAACTCGTCCATCAGAAGCAGAAATTAAAAAACGTGTCACGCGCTTATTAGATTTGGTTCAACTGGGTTTCTTAGCTGATCGTTACCCTGCTCAACTTTCAGGTGGACAACGTCAACGTATTGCACTAGCACGCGCCCTTGCAGTAGAACCACGTGTTTTATTACTTGATGAGCCTTTCGGTGCACTTGATGCCAAAGTTCGTAAAGAATTACGCCGTTGGTTACGAACCTTACATGATGAACTACATATCACATCTATTTTTGTTACACATGACCAAGAAGAGGCTTTGGAAGTCGCAGACCAAATTATTGTCATGAATAAAGGTGATGTTGAACAAATTGGTTCACCTCGTGAAGTTTATGAAAAACCAGCAACACCGTTTGTTTTTGATTTCTTAGGTCAAGCAAATCGTTTTGAAGGCGAACATACTAGCGGTATCATCCGCATTGGTGATGATCGAATCCAACTACCAACCTCATTAGAAGCACCGCAAGGAAAAGTGATTGCATTTGCACGACCAAATGAATTACATATTCATACCCGTCCCCAAGCGAATACGATTGAGGCAACGTTTATACGTGAGGTCTGGATTGCGGGCAAAGTGATTGCGGAATTACAAGATCGCAGTGGACGTACCATTGAGATTTTACTTAGTGTAGAGGAAGCAAATTTACATCAATTTAGACCGAATCAAACAGTCTGGATTAGTGCTGCTCAACTTCATTTATTTGCAGACCAAACGACTCAAGTTGCTTAGAATAATATCTTGAGGGCGGTTAAATAAATTTGATCGTTCCTCATCTTTTATGTGGAAAAATTATTATGAACTTTCAACAACTCAGAATTATTCGAGAAACTGTTCGCCAAAACTTTAATTTAACTGAAGCTTCTGCGGCACTTTATACCTCCCAATCTGGTGTCAGTAAGCACATTAAAGATTTAGAAGATGAGTTAGGTGTACAACTCTTTGTACGTAAAGGTAAACGCTTACTCGGTTTGACTGAACCAGGTCAATCGTTATTAAGCATCGTGGAACGGATGTTAGTCGATGCTGATAATATTAAACGTCTTGCTGATGACTTTAATAAAGTTGATGAAGGCACTTTAACAATTGCAACAACACATACCCAAGCACGGTATGTTCTTCCACCGATTGTGAATCAATTTAAAAAATTATTTCCAAAAGTACATTTGGTTTTACAACAAGCGAGTCCTGTTGAAATCGCAGAAATGCTACTCCAAGGTGAAGCAGATATTGGTATCGCAACTGAATCTTTGACGACGGAAGAGAACTTAGCAAGCGTACCTTATTATGAATGGCATCATAGTATCATTACACCTAAAGATCACCCTTTGACTAAGTTAGATAAAATTAGTTTAGATGTATTAGCCGAATATCCATTGATTACATATCATGGCGGCTTTACTGGGCGTTCTAAAATCGATAAAGCATTTGAAGATGCTCATCTACATGCTGATATCGTGATGTCCGCTTTGGATGCCGATGTCATTAAAACTTATGTAGAACTCAATATGGGGGTTGGTATTGTCAATGATGTCGCTTATGACACAGACAAAGATTATCGCTTAGAACAATTAAAAACTGATGTTTTTGGAGTGAATACAACATGGATTGCTGTGCGTAAAGGGCATCTTTTACGTGGCTATGGTTATGAATTTATTTCTTTATGTTCTCCAAAAACAAACATCAAAGAACTTAAAAAAGTGGCTTATCCCGAAGAATAAATCAAAAAAATGAATGGCTTTACTACTATTAGCCATTTATTTTGACCTAAAATTTGAGCATAAAAAAACGAGCTTAAAGCTCGTTTTTTTTATGCAGAATTCGTGGATTAGAACTTAAAGCTCACACCCACTTTAGCCACTGGCATCCACTCATACTTACTTTTGTTTTCAATATTACGTTGCTCTTTTTCAACAGCACTTTCTAATGTATTACCATTGCTACCAATGATTTGATCATCACCAGATGTTTTTAAGCTAACTGTTGGATTGCCTGTGTAATAAGCACCTACCTCACCAAATAAACCAATATTTTTATATACTGGTGCATTTAAACCAAAGCCTAAATATGGTGAGATATTATTATCGTAGTTCATCGTACCATCAATTTTGGCGCTTTGAGTAGAAGTTGTAGTGAATCGCTCACCATTAACTTTTACTAAACTATTGCTACCAACATTTTTTGTCAAACCATATTCATTATCCAAGTAAGCAACACCAGCAGCTACATAAAGTGAACGTGCGAATGCATTTTGACTAGCACCCCAGGGATAAATCTCTGCATTAAGATATGTGTTGTTGTTATCCATATCCATATCATATTTGGTACCGTCAATTTTCAAATTGTCAGACCATGAAATATCACCACCATTGTAACCAAGGCTTAAACCTACATATGGATTAACACGATAAGAAATCGCACCACCATAACCTGTAGTACCGACCTCAGCACGAACTGAGACTGGATTTAAATAAGAAGGGAATGCATAAACTGATTCCTTCACAACTTGCTCATCAGCTGCAAATGTAGAACCTGCAATTGCTGTTAAAACACTCGCTGCTAACACAACACGCAAAGCTTTCATTGATGTCTCCTCAAAAACTACTCTTTTACATATAATTGTTTGTGTAATCACATCTTAATAGAGTGAACGCTATTTTTTTATACAGAAACTGATTACTTTTTGTTATTTTTTGATACAAATTCAGAGTAATTGTGTATTCATAAATTATGGATAAAAAACAATACACTCCGAGTTTATTACAATCTTATTGCTTATATTTAAAACAATTTATTGTAACGACTTTTTTCAAAGATTCTTGTGTCAAATTAGTGTAAAATCTCGGAAATTTATTTTTTGGAAGAATGAAGATCATGTCTCAGCTTTCTACAATCATTGAACAAGCCTTTGAAGACCGTGCAAACTACAGTGCAGCAGATTGCCCTACTGAAATTCGTCAAGCTGTTGAAGAAGCGCTAACAGGTTTAGACAATGGTACACTTCGTGTCGCTGAAAAAATCGATGGTGAGTGGGTTGTTCACCAATGGCTAAAAAAAGCGGTTTTACTTTCATTCAAACTGAATGACAACCAGCCAATCGAAGCATGTGATCTACAGTTTTATGACAAGGTTGCAACAAAATATTCAGGTTGGACTGAAGAACAATTTAAGGCTGCTGGTGTCCGTGTTGTACCACCTGCTGTTGCTCGTCGTGGTAGCTTCCAAGCGAAAAATGTCGTATTGATGCCATCGTATGTCAATATTGGTGCTTATGTAGATGAAGGTACCATGGTTGATACATGGGCAACTGTGGGTTCGTGTGCTCAAATCGGTAAAAACGTTCATTTATCTGGTGGTGTTGGTATCGGCGGTGTACTAGAACCATTACAAGCAAATCCAACGATTATTGAAGACAACTGCTTCATTGGTGCTCGTTCAGAAATCGTTGAAGGCGTGATTGTTGAAGAAGGTTCAGTGATTTCAATGGGTGTATTCATTGGTCAATCAACTAAAATCTTTGATCGTGAAACAGGTGAGATTCACTACGGTCGCGTACCAGCAGGTTCAGTCGTTGTTGCAGGTAGCCTTCCATCGAAATGTGGTACTTACAGCCTTTATGCTGCAATTATTGTGAAAAAAGTAGATGCGAAAACACGTGCAAAAACTAGCTTGAACGATTTATTACGTGCAGACTAATTTATAACGTTTCTCGGAGTTTCATTGCTCCTCGTCTCTACGATCAGCTATGGTCGTAGAGATTTTGTTTTTTATGTACTTGCTGCTTATGTAGCAATTGTCTTGTGGTAACTATTTATGGCTTCCTTACGTTCTTCTGCAATTCCTGTGTCTGATCCTGCGGCTGGTTTACGTATTACCGAGATCTTCTATTCTTTGCAAGGCGAAGCGAATACTTTTGGTTTACCGACCGTTTTTATTCGTTTAACGGGTTGTCCTTTACGTTGCAGTTATTGTGATACGACTTATTCCTTTGAAGGTGGTGAACGTTTATCCCTTGAACAGATTATCGAAACAGCAAGCCAACATAAAACACCTTATATCTGTGTGACAGGTGGCGAACCGCTTGCACAACCAAACTGTCTGATTTTATTACAACGTCTTTGTGATCTTGGATTTGAAGTTTCACTTGAAACCAGCGGTGCTTTAGATGTATCGAAAGTTGACCCTCGTGTTTCCAAAGTGTTGGATTTGAAAACACCAACGTCAAAAGAAGACCATCGTAATTTATTTACCAATATCGACTATTTAACTCAACACGATCAGATTAAATTTGTGATTTGTAATCGTGCTGACTATGAGTGGTCAAAACAGCAACTTGAACAATTCCAGTTGCACAATAAAGTAAGTACGGTATGGTTCTCACCAGCCTTTGCTATCGAAAAAGGTGCTGTTGGATTGCCTGTTTTGGCTCGCGATTTAGCACAGTGGATTTTAGATGACCATCTCCCTGTTCGCTTTCAATTACAGTTGCATAAACTGTTATGGAATGATGAATCTGGTCGTTAAAATACTAAACAATCCGTTCTGCAAAATAGATCGGCTTTTATCAAATTTATTTTTAGGTTGAATCATGGAAAATAATATGCGTTCTCGTGCCATCGTATTATTGTCTGGCGGCTTAGACTCAACAACGTGTCTTGCTTGGGCACAAGCAAATTATGATTGTATTGCATTAAGCTTTATGTATGGGCAACGCTCAACGACCGAACTTGATGCAGCCAAAGCACTTGCACAACGTGCAGGTGTAGAACATCGTGTAATTAATATTGATTTAGGCAATTTAGGCGGCTCTGCGCTTACAGATCATAACATTGATGTACCTGAACAATTACAAGAAGGGATTCCTGTAACTTATGTTCCAGCGCGTAACACCATTTTCCTTTCATATGCCCTTGCAGCAGCAGAAGTTTTTGACGCTCAAGCCATTGTGATTGGTATCAATGCTGTTGATTATTCAGGATATCCAGATTGTCGCCCAGAATTTATTGACGCTTTTGCCAATCTTGCACGTTTGGCAACAAAGGCAGGCGTGGAAGGAAAAACCCTTAAAATTGAAACACCTTTGTTACATTTATCCAAAGCGAATATTATACGCTTAGGCATCGAACATGGCGTAGACTATAGCCAAACAGTATCCTGCTATCAGGCAGATGCTCAAGGACGTGCGTGTGGCAAATGCGACAGTTGCCGTTTACGCCAACAAGGTTTTATCGAAGCAGGTATTGCGGACCCTACACGCTATACCGAATAGATGATATAGGGCAATCATTAGGTACAATATATGAAGTTTTTAAAATCAAATCTTATTCTTTCTACAATGATGTCAGCGGCTGCCCTACTTGCAACTGCAACTCATGCTGCAGATGAGAATCCACTCCAAGCTGTAGCTAAAAGTACCAATATAAAAGCAGCATTAATTAATGCATGCAAAGAGCAATATACCAAAACAGGTAAATTAACAGCGGCAGAAGTGAATAAGTTTTGTAGTTGTAATATTGAAGCCCAAGGTAAAGTAACAGAAGCTCAAAAATGGGAAATAAAAAGCGCAATCAATGCGAAGAAAAGTCCAAGTTCTTTAGCATTTGTACAGCAACAAAATAAAGAATTACAAGCTTGCTTAGGTGCACCACTGGTATCTAAACTTGAAAAGTTAACTGAAGAAGCGATGAAAGCAACTCAACAACAAGCACCAAAGTCTTAACTTTGAGTTAAGCCCCCACAGCCTGCATTGATGCAGGCTTTTTTATGAGTTCTGCTAAAATTTCTTTTATTTTGAATCGATTGAATTATATTATGCAAGACCAATGGAAAACTAATGCCAATCAAAGACACTCGATTGTCTCTTTTAGCGGTGGCAAAGACAGCTCCCTTGCTTTATACCATGCTATGCAATCTGGCAGTGTGATTGGACTAATTGTAATGCTAGAAGAACAAGGTCAACGCTCTCGTTCACACGCAATGCCACTCGATATTATTCAATCACAAGCAGATGCGATTGGTTTACCTGTATTTATGACTTCTTCAAGTTGGGCCGATTACGAAAGTAAATTTATTGAGCTTTTACAACAAGCGAAACAGCAAGGTGCTGAAGTGCTAGTCACAGGTGATTTAGATATGCCACAACATGGTTGTTGGCATGATCGTATAACTCAACATGTTGGGCTTAAATTGGGTATGCCCCTTTGGTTACGTCCTCACCGTGAAGTAGTTGAGGAGTTTATTCGCTTAGGATTTCGCAGTATCGTCGTGACAGTTAATCTTAAACTAGGCATGAAAGTAGAAGATCTGGGTAAAATTCTCACTCTCGACTATATTCAAGAATTAGAAAATCGCGGGATAGACCCATGTGGAGAAGGTGGTGAATTTCATACTACTGTTATAGATGGGCCAATTTTTAACAAAGCAATTCCTGTAAGACAAAGAGATATTGTTTATCATGAAGAATATGCTTTTTTACCACTTGAACTAGATCATGCTTAGCTTTATGGAAGGAATAAAAATGTCCGAGAATATTGAATTACCGAATCATACTTTTCCAACTACACAAGGTGAAGTCAATCTTGCTGAGTTAGGCAGCGAATGGCTTGTCATTTATTTCTATCCTAAAGATTCAACCCCTGGTTGTACGACTCAAGCTGTTGGATTTTCTTGCTTAAAAGATCAGTTTGATGCCTTAAATTGTCAAATTATTGGAGTATCAAGAGATTCAGTTAAAGCTCATCAAAACTTTACTGAAAAACAAGCGCTCACAATTGATTTAATTAGTGATAAAGAAGAAGTGTTATGCAAACATTTTGATGTCATCAAAGAAAAAAATATGTATGGCAAACAAGTCATGGGCATTGAACGTTCAACTTTTATTTTTCACAACAAACAATTAGTAAAAAGCTATCGTAAAGTTAAAGCTGCTGGTCATGCTGAACAAGTATTGGAAGATCTAAAAGTATTGCAAGGCACTTCATAATGTTGAGTAACAAAAAAGCGAGTTGTGTACTCGCTTTTTTGTTATGGGTAAATTGCCCGCTGCTTACACCTTAGCGTATGATAAAAAGATTAAAATAATTAAAGATATTTACAATGAATTATCGCAGCCCACTTTATTTGTTTCCTTTATTTTTTATACTCTCTGCTTGTAATGCTAATGCGCCACAAACCGCAACGACTGAAGAAAACTTAGTCTCTGTACCACAGATTCAAATTGCAACAACAGAAATCCGTTGCCAAGATATACAAAATCCTGCTTATCAACAAATGATCATGAATGCGATTAATGAGATTCGACAACATTCGCGCCAATGTGGTCAACAATATTTCCCCGCTGCTGCTCCATTAAAATGGAATCAACACCTATATCACAGTGCGTTTGCTCACGCTGAAGATATGGCAAATCATGCCTTTCTCGGGCATATCAGCACAACAGGATTAGATTTAAAAGCACGTTTAAAACAATATGGCTTCAAAGGTCGTGGTGGTGGTGAGAATGTCGCACGAGGACAAAAAAGCTTAAATGAAGTCATGGCAGTATGGCTTGCCAGCCCTGTGCATTGTAGTAATTTAATGCACCCAAAATTTACAGATTACGCAGTGGCTTGTACATTAGATCATACCGCCAAACAAAAGAGTTACTGGACTCAACAGTTTGGTGTTCGTTAATAAGGAATAAACATGCAAAATGGTTCAATCATCCCTATTTTTCGTATCTTTGATATTGAACTCGCACAATCATTTTATCTTGACTACCTAGGCTTTCAAATCGACTGGCAACACACATTTGGGGATAACTTCCCTGTTTATCTACAAATTTCCAAAGATGATTGTATTCTTCATTTATCTGAACATTTTGGTGATGCGAGTCCGCATAGCGCAATTCGTATTTACTGGGAAAATCTGAGTTTGTTAAAATATGAACTTGAGGTTAAGGATTATAAGTTCGCTAAACCTCAAGTTGAAAAAACAGATTGGGAAACTTTAGAACTAAGTGTAACTGATCCCTTTTCCAATCGAATTATCTTTTGGGAAGATGCTTAATTAGTCCGCTAAAAGTTGATAATGAAAGACTTTAGAAATAATTTTCCACTCACCCTGCATTTGTACCAATGTCAGTGCATCATAAAAATATTTAGGTTCAATCACACATTCAACATGTACCATCGCTAACTGATCATGAATCAAATTGATCGCAATAACCTTATCTTGTCTTAATTGATTTTGAGATGCGGGTGAAATACGCTTTTCCACAATAGAGAAATAAGTATCCATATCTAACTTAAGCATAGGCTCATCCGTTGCGTTGATATAAATTGCATCGGAATGAAATACGTCCTGCAATTTATCAACATCACAAAAGTACAAACCATCAAAGTATTTTTCGAGTTGCTGCTGAATCTTAGTTATCGGATTATTTAGCATTTTATATCCCTCATCTTTGTCTGTTCCGTATTGCAGAAACAGATTCACCTGCAACGCCCCAATTATCAGTTTCAATTTCATCAATCACCACAAATGTAGTTGCAGGGTCTTTATCAAGCACCCGAACAACTAAATCTGTAGCTTCCTGAATCAACTGTTGTTTCTGTGCTGTAGAGACATTTTCTTTAGTGATTTGAATTAAAATATAAGGCATCGGGATCTCCTTTTATAATTTTATAAATAGCAAAATACTAAGATGCTTCGGCTGCTATCGCATCTTGAACTGTTTGACGACGAGCAATTCGCTGCATAAAAGCTTTTAAATGAATAAAATGCCCAAGATCAAGACCAATAAAGTCAGCCCAGCGTGTCACCACAAATAGATAAATATCAGCAATGGTAAAGTTACTTCCCGTTAAATAGTTTTGCCCATCTAACTGTTGATCAACCCACGCATAGTGTTTATTTAAAATCGTACTAAAGATAGTTTTAGATTCTTCGCCATAGGATTCATGGAAAAATGGTGAATATGCTTTATGAATTTCTGAAGCAATAAAATTCATCCATGAAAGAGTCTGATAACGCTCTACGGTGTTTATTTCAGCTAATAAATCCTTACGTCCCACTTGATCAACAAGAAACTGACTGATCACAGCACCTTCCGTTAAAAAAGAATCATCATCAAGCTGCAATAGAGGTACTTGTCCTTTTTTATTGAGTCGATAAAAGTCCTCACCCAGTTCAGTTAAATGCTGTTGCAAATCGACTTTGATTAATTCAAATGGAAGCCCAAGCTCTCTTAAAACAATATGAGGGGCTAAAGAACAAGCATTTAGTGAATAGAACAATTTCATAAAAATAACTCCATACAAGGTATGGGAATCATCTTATTGTTTACTTTTATGTGCTTAAATAGCTTACAACTCAAATCATTTTTTACATGGTGTAATGAATGAATCCCCCCCTAAAGCGGATGATGTTTAGTAGTGTCGAATTGTTTTGCTTAGTAGCAGAATATGAAAGCTTTTCCAAAGCAGCACTGCATGCGGGTGTAAGTCCAGCAGCGGTCAGTCGCTCCATTGCTCGATTAGAGAAGCATTTGGCGACCCCATTATTTGTAAGAACAACTCGACAAGTCCGTTTAACTGCGCAAGGAAAAATCTATTTTGATGAATGTAAACAAGCGCTGAATCAAATTTTAGAAGCAGAACAGCAACTCAAAAATCAAACACAACAACCCTCTGGTTTAATTCGTATCAGTGTTCCAACACCTTATGGACACTATCGCATCCTGCCTTTATTGGCAAAATTTTCACAGCAATATCCAAGCATCAAAGTAGATGTTCAACTCACCAATAAAAATGTGGACTTTATAGCAGAAGGATATGATCTGGCGATTCGTGGACGACAATTTGCTGATTCAAATTTGATTGCACGACAACTAGAACAGGCTGAACTGATTGTAGTGGCGTCGCCTGAGTATTTAAAACAATTCGGAACACCGCAAAGCCTTGAAGATTTACAGCATCATCAATGCATTCAATTTGTTCTACCCAGTACCGGGAAAAATGTTCCATGGCTATTTAAATCGAATCAACAGTTGATTGAGTATCAAAGTGCCGGAAATATTCGTTGCTTAGATGATATTTTAGGTACTGTTACACTGGCAAAACATAGCACTGGTTTATTACAGACCTATCGTTTCATTGTAGAAAAAGAGCTTAAAAATGGAGATTTGATTGAAGTCCTTACGGAATTTTCAGGCACTGCACGCCCATTTTCTTTACTTTATCCATCAAAAAAACACGAATCTTTCCATATTCGTGTTTTCATCGATTTTCTGCTTAAAGAACTAAAATCTTAAAAACATTCATCCAAATTACTTTTATCACCCGCAAAATATTTACGCTGCAACTCTGCATAAACTTCTGTATTTTTAAATTCAGTCAGAAATTCAATCGTGCCTTTTGGGAAAAAGTCAGTTTGAATTTCCCCTCGATAATAGGTTTCTCGCATAGGCGTAGCTGAAATCGAATCTTTTAAACTATCCAACTCAACCATTTCCCATTCTGGAAATAAAGCTAAATAATACGAAGATTCATCTTTGAAATGACCAATTAAACCTACTTTTGCATTTGGCTGAACTACTTGATTGACCAATGTTTTGACTTGTTTGACCCATTTTTCATCATTATATACATCAACCACATGCACGAAATGAATCCGTTTCTGATCATCTTCTGAAAAATTAGACAGAATCATTTGCTCACGTTCATGGGCTAAAAATGGATTTTTGATATTCCGTTCTGATTGCGCTGAACCCAATGCCAAGATCACGTTCTGACTTTGCTGTAACGCAATTTCAATCGTTTGTAGATGCGCTAAATGAAAGGGCTGAAAGCGTCCAATAAAAACAAGATAGTCAAATGTGTACATAGGCGTAATTTCACTTTTTGTGAACTCATCAGTTGCACTATGTAACGCAAATATGCGACATAATGAGAGCACTTAAAAAATCAATCTGGATTAAAGCAAGGATAGTACGATGACACTTAGCTGTATTCAACAACCTCATCAACATTTGCAAGCAAATTTAGAAGATGGCGTACTCACCTTAGCCATTAACCGTTCAGAAGCAAAAAATGCACTTTACGGCGAACTTTATCTATGGATTGCAAAAGCATTAGATGAAGCTGATACAAATAAAGATGTACGTGTTGTTATTTTCCGTGGTGCAGAACAAGATTTTACTGCGGGTAATGACATGAAAGACTTCATGGGCTTTATGCAAAAGCCATATGAAGGCAAAGCGGGTGATCAACCTCCATTTGTATTATTAAAAGCTGCGGCTCGTTTTTCTAAGCCACTGATTATTGGAGTGAAAGGCGTAGCGATCGGGATCGGTGTAACGATCTTATTACATGCTGATATCGTATTTGCAGACAATACTGCCCTATTCCAAATTCCATTCGTAAGCCTAGGTCTTTCTCCAGAAGGTGCTGCGAGTCGTTTATTGGTGAAGCAAGCAGGTTATCAAAAAGCGGCTGAATTATTATTCACAGCGAAGAAATTTGATGCTGCAACAGCTGTGAAAGCAAATCTAGTGAATGATGTAGTTGATGATGTTCATGCAACAGCTCAAAAAACAGCTCAACATTTAGCAGCATTACCTTTAGCATCTCTAAAACAAAGTAAAGCGTTAATGAAAAAAGACTTAGCTGAAATTATTGCTTGTGTCGATGAAGAAGCTGAAATCTTTATGCAGCGTGTACGCTCACCTGAAATGATGGAAGCTGTACAAGCATTTATGCAAAAACGTAAGCCTGACTTCTCACAGTTCAATTAATACATTTCACTGTTTTTATACAAACCACTTAGTCAAAACTGGGTGGTTTTTTTATTTAACGTCCCAATATTAACAACAAACTTATAGGAACATTTATTCTCATGTCTGAACAAAATCAAACCGAAAAAAAACGCTACTACGAACCTGCCCCTCAAGATATTGATGTTGCCAATTTCCGTAAAGTCATTGAAAGCCGTCGTTCAGTACGTAAGTTCACTGATAAACCTATTCCAAGTGAGATTTTAGATGAATGTTTAGATTTAGCACTGCTTGCACCCAACTCATCAAACTTACAACCTTGGACATTCTATGTAGTACAAAATCCGAGTAAGAAAAAGCAACTAGTCAAAGCGTGTTTAGGACAACTTGCCGCTAAAACTGCATCAGAATTGATCGTATGTGTCGCTAGAACAGATCGTGTTGATGAAATGGCAAAACTAAATATCACCGAGTTTCCTTTTCCAGAAGCACCACCAGCGGTTCAAAAGTATTACCGCTTTATTCCCTACAACTATAAAACAGGTTATTTCAATGCATTAGGTAACTTCAAAAAAGTTGCATTTAAAGTAGCCCGTACACTTGATAAACAACTTCCTGTGACTGCATTTAACCCTGCCGATGCCAAATTATGGGCAACTAAAACCACAGCGCTTGCTTGTGAAAACCTAGTATTGGCGCTACGTGCCTATGGTTTTGATAGTTGTATGATGGAAGGTTTTGATGAACCTTTAGTACGTAAAATTTTAAAGCTAAATGATCAACAATATCCTGTGATGGTGATTGGCGCAGGTGAACGCGCCGATGATGGCGTGTTCTTCCCACAATATCGTTTTGACCGTGATTTATTTATTCAAAAAGTTTAAATTATTCAATATCTAATATTTGGATAAACTCAAAGGCAGGCTCTTCATAAGGATGGCTTGCCTTTAATGCCTTCGCCACATCACTGGCTTTTTCTTCAGGCACAATGGTTTCTACACGCCACTCTTCAAGTTGCTCTAGTTCATCTAATTGCCCTAAAAATGGATTTGCACTTTTAACTGGCTTAAATTGCCCTATTCCTCTCACTTGCCAAGCACAATGTTCATAATTACCAATACCACCTGCTCCTGCTTCAAAAATAGCAAGTTTGGTTGACTCTAGATGAGAGTCTGGAACGTAATAAATAAGTTTTAGCATTATTGAAATGACTCAAACACTAGATGATCAGATCAGAAATCATAGCGCTAAAAAAGCCTAAAAATCAAAGTGAAATATTCATCACTAGGTAACTGACAATAATGAATACAACTTGGATGGCAACCGTTAAGCCAAACCAAAACCAACCTTTGTCTTTTGTATATAGTGTTCTTAGATAATTTTCACTTTTCATCATAGGGTGCTCCAAATTTTTAGTTTTCTACAGATTTAATAAAGCAAAAAATACACCACTTAAAAACATAGAAATAAAAATCATCATGGTGCTAAAATAACCACTTTCCAACTCAACATGATAGGTCTTCAAAATGGGATAACTTCCACCCAAACTCTTTTTCTACAACAAGAAAAACGAAAAATACATCAGAACTCACCTTTAATTTTTACTGTAGATGATGTCTTTTCAAATCAAGAATGTCTCTCATTCATCGAACTTAGTCATCAATATCATTATGAAACAGCAGATATATTCGTAAACTCAGCTCGTCACGTTCTTACTAATGTAAGAAATAATAAACGAGTCATTTATGATGATATTCAGCTTGCCGAAACACTATTTTCCAAACTCAAACATCTCTTGCCTGAGCAATTGAATGGTTGGACATTAAGTGGCTTAAATGAACGTTTTCGTTTTTATCGTTATGAAAATGGCGAAACATTTAGACCACATTGGGATGGGATTTATGAAGTGAATGATTGGCATAGTAGTCAACTGACTTTATTGATCTACCTAAGTGAAGATTTTACTGGTGGAGAAACGGTGTTTTACCGTGATAGTGGTATGCTGAAACCTTGTAAGGAAACTCAAATCGTGAGTGTTCAACCAAAACTTGGACAGATTCTAGTCTTTGAGCATCAACAATTGCATGAGGGAGCACCTGTGCTTTCAGGTCAGAAATATGTACTGCGTACCGATGTAATGTATAAACATCCGATGCTCTTAAAACATCAAGAATCTTAAATCAAATAAACTGATTTAGGTAAAAGCCATTTAATAATGGCTTTTATTTAAAATAATCAAAATATCTATATTTATTGTTTCCTACAAACCAGCTTTTTATTACATGCCAATACCTTTTTTATTTCTTAAATGTTTCTTCTCATACAAGGTCATTGCAAAAGCCAAACCACACAAAATCACAAAACCACAGGTCATTGGAATCAATGTACCATCATAAAGTTGCCCAATGATCGAGGCGAGAATCAATGAGAGCACAGATGAAGATGCGCCAATAATCGCCGAAGCCATTCCTGCGACATGACCCATGGGTTCCATTGCAATCGCATTTAAATTGCCAAATAACGTCCCAAACAATAAAAATAGAATACAGGCATATAGCATAAACATCCAAAACGAAACTGGCACACCCACAAGTTGAATGATCAAGAACGTTAACGAAATTAAACTTAACCCTAGAAAACCATAAATACAGATGGGGCGCATACCAAACTTCATCACAATTCTAGAATTGGTAAAGGAAGCGATGCCCATCACGCCTGCTAACACAGCAAAATAAGCACTAAACTCCTGTCCTGTTTTACCAAATTGCTGCATAAATATTTGCTGTGAAGTTCCTAAATAACCAATAAACCCACCAAAACAAAAACCAGCACACAATAGATAGCTCATTGTAGTTTTATTACTGACAACCTCCTTAAAACCGTCTTTGAATGCTTGAACACGCATGGGCAAACGATTTTCAGGGACGAGCGTTTCTTCCAAACGCAAAGCCACCCATGCACCAACAACAATGGCATAAACCATATATAAAACAAAAATATCACGCCAACCAAAGACGTGAATAATCAGTTGCCCCAAACTCGGTGCAACAGCAGGTGCTACCATAAATACCATCATGATCAAAGACATGATACGTGCCATTTGTGCACCACTATATTTATCTCGCACGATAGAAATCGAAGCCACATAGGGCCCAGAAACACCAATCCCTTGAATAAAACGCCCGACAAAGAACCATTCAAAACTTTGTGTTGAATAACACAACAAACTTCCTAAAAAGTAAATCACGATTCCCGTAAATAAAATCCGTTTGCGTCCAATCGCATCGGACAATGGGCCTGCAATCAATTGCCCAATCGTCATACCTGAAAAAATACCGATGATGACCCACTGTGCCTGATTGCTATTTTGCAGTCTAAAAATTTTTCCAATTTCACCTAGAGCAGGTAACACTGCATCAATCGAAAAAGAAACAATTGACATCAACAATGCCATTAATAAGGCGAACTCATGGAAATGGATTTTTGATTTCATTGTTATTCTCGTTCAACTTTATAAAGTGATTTTTGGATCATCCAAGCAAATAAACCACCTTTCGGCGGCTTATTCAATTGATTCATATCAAACAGCACAAAGATCTATCCTACGATCTTCTAATACACCTTATTTAATCTTTAAAAAAGCAGTTTCTGCAAGTAAGTATGAATAATTTAGATCTATTTATTTTATTCCAATTTGATACTTATGCTTAATTGATTCATTAACAGAAGCTGAAGCATATATTTTACTTTCCGCACTAGTAGTTTCTGTAGCACATCCCACTTCGATTGTAGATTTTGGAGAATATAGCTTAGATGAGCCATCACTATTTCCAAGGATACGATTTTCTATTGAACTTGAAAACGCATTCACTTTATGTGACTGAGGAAATGCGAGACTTCCTATATTTTCATTCGCAGAATTTAACACTTTAAAATTCGTGCATCCTCCCGCAATCATTAGCTCAGAAGCTCTCAACAATGCAAAATCACTTGCACGTTCTTGCGATGTTTTTTCGTTTCCTTTAAATGTCACTCTGAAATGATTTTGGGATAATTGAGTTTCGGCAAAACCCTGTTGTCCTAACAGAGCATGAGGCTGATAAGCTGTTGAACACCCTGTTAATAGAATAGATAAGATCAGTATTTTTTTCATTGTTTTATTCCCCCTCACGAATAGAGTAAGAATATCACACCTAAATCTTATTAAAACAATTTATTAATAAAAAAATATTTATTATCAATAACTTAAATTTAATTGATTTGTATAGTTTATTTCTCTATAAAATCTATAACTTGTCAAAAAAAATGCCACTAAAAAAGTGGCATTTTCAACAATTGATGCTTAATTAACCAATAAATTCAGGTGTATTACAGCATCATCAAACATCATTATTTCATAGTAAAATGTCTATTATCTTTTCCAGAACATCCACTTGGGTGTTTGCTCACGTATTAACTTTTGAATTCGCTCTAAACCTGCGAGAGCCTCTTTATTAGAAAGGCGATAAAATTTTTCATATTCAGGATTTGGCTTACCATTGATTGTTTTAGGAAAAAGTTGGGTATCCTTTAAAGATGCTTCATATAGCTCTTGAGCATATTCTAAATTCTGCTCAACAATAATACCATTTTCATAAAAGTAACCCATCTGATAATAGGCATACCAATTGTCTTGTCCCATCGCTTTACTCACCCAATAATAGGCTTGCTCATAATTAATTTCCGTGCCCCAACCTTTTAAATACCAATCTCCAACTTGTGATTGAGCTGCATCATCCCCTCTTTTCGCCATTTCCACATAAAGCAGGGTGCGGAATTTCGCTCCATCCTTAATATAAGGTTTGTATATATCATTTGCAGTTTTTCTAATTTCTTCATTAGTATAATTTTGTGGGTGAGCTAATATTCTTTGAGCTTGTTTTAAAATCGTATCTTCGGAAAAACTCTCTAATAATTGCCATGCTTCTTGTTGCATTTTTTCGTTTTGATCAATATTTGCACTCAACACTTCTTTCAAATGTTTTTGAGCTAAATCTAAATCTTTTTCAACACCATGTCCTTGTAAATACATCCGACCTAAAGACAAATGAGCAGCAACCACATTGCCTTCGGCTGCTATTGAATACAATTCAAAAGCGATATCCAAATCTTGTTCTATACCTAAACCATGCTCATATTTATCAGCAAGATTATTGGTCGCAATAACGTTTCCAAGATTCGACGATTTCTGATACCAATAAACAGCTTGTTCGTAATCCTGTTCAACACCTATTCCATCTTGGTACATCCAACCCAAATGATATTGGGCATTCATCAATGCAATGAGTTCTGTTTTGGGTGCTTGATTAACAATATGAGCGTAATGAGAAAAAGCTTTTTCAGGGCTGATGACTTCTTTGTTAATTTCTCGATAACCTTGATGGTGAGGTGCTAAAAAACTCGATAACCAACCAAAACGATAATATGAACCTAAGGCCAGTTTTGCTCGCCAACTACCTTGTTTCGCTGCTAACTCTAAGGTCTCTACACTTTTGGCTAAATCCTGTGTGGTACCTGTTCCATTTGCATAGCGATTTGCCAATTCATAACTTGCGACACAATCCCCCAACTCAGAAGCTTCCTTATAAAAACCCAAACTACGTTGGTGGTCTTTTTCAATAATACGACCAATGAAAAATTCTAAAGCAAATTCGCAAATTGCTGGGGTAAATTCGGATTTCGCTGCTTGTACAAGATATTGTAAATAAGTATCAAAATCTTGTTGCGGATAAGCAATACATTTCGCCTGATAAAATAAAGCAAGCCCATTATTATCCTGAATCAGTTGGGTAATTTTTTGTTCAATAAAAGCATGATTTTTTTCATTTGTTTCTTCAAGTTGCTCATCTCTCATTAAAAAACCAAGTAAACGAAAAACATCCGAACGCAAAATTAACGTTTCTGTTGTAGTGTATGCCCCCTCTAAATCACCAAATTTAATAGGCCGCTCAGCTTGTTCTTTTTGTCGATCTGTATGAATAACTCTAGGATAAATTACAGGATTATCTGCATTAGGATGCATTAATGCCACACCAATGACTTTTCCTGCATTTGTTTTTACAACATCCCATACTTTCATTACTGGTGATTCAAACTCATAACATTCATCATTTTTACTTAAATAAAGAACAATATCCCCACGTTTAATTTCTTCGCCTGTTAAATAATACAATGTCATTTTGATTTTCCTTTTTTTTATATTGTTTAATTTAAAAAAAACCACCTTAAACGCATTTAAGGTGGTTTTTTTGACACGTTAAATTAGATTAACCAATAAATTTACGTGCATTACGGAACATACGTAACCAAGCACCATCTTCAGCCCAATCTTCAGGCTTCCATGAATGTTGTAAGGCACGGAAGTTACGCTCTGGATGCGGCATCATCACTGTTGCACGACCATCTTTAGAAGTTTGACCTGTAATCGCCTCAGGTGAACCATTCGGGTTCAACGGATAGTGCTGAGTTGGGTTACCCAAGCTATCCACATAACGCAAGATCACTTGATTCTCTGCATTTAAAGCAGCAATTTGCTGTTCAGTTGCAACCAAACGACCTTCACCGTGTGCAACTGCGATCGGTAAAATTGAACCTTGCATATCTTCAAGCAATACAGAAACAGATTTTTCTACGCGAACGTTCACGGCACGCGCTTCAAATACTTCTGAGGTATTACGGTGGAAACGCCCCCAATGCTCTGCACCTGGAATTAATGGTGCAAGTTGTGACATCATTTGACAGCCGTTACATACGCCTAAGCTGAAAGTGCTCTCACGATGGAAGAATTGTTCGAACTGATCACGTAATTTCGGGTTGAACAATACTGATTTCGCCCAGCCACCACCAGCGCCCATCACATCACCGTATGAGAAGCCACCACACGCCACTAAACCTTCAAAGTCACTTAAGCTCACACGACCTGCAAGCAAGTCGCTCATGTGTACGTCGATGGTATTGAAGCCCACTTTGTCAAAAGCAGCAGCCATTTCCACATGACCATTTACACCTTGCTCACGCAAAATTGCCATATTTGGACGACGTGTATTGATAAACGGCGCTTCAACTGGCTCATTTAGGTCATAAGTTGGTTGTGCAATTAAACCTTTGTGGTTTTTATCTGCAATTAAAGCAAACTCTTGATCAGCCGTTTCAACATTATCACGTAAACGTTGGATCTGATGCGATACTTCAGCCCATGCTTGTTGCAATTCAGCACGCTCTAAAGCCAAACCATTGACAGCCAATTGATCCGTAGTATTGACACGACCAACAACTGCAATTGCATCTTTCAAACTTGATGCCGTAACTTCAACTTCTAACTGTGCCCAATCAGCCGCTGTGATTTGTAGTACAGCACCAATTTCTTCAGCGAATAAACTTTCAGTTGATTGATTTTCTAAAGCAACACCTAAGCGTGAAGCAAACATCATTTCAGCAACAGTCGCCAATAGACCACCATCACCAATGTCATGGTAAGCTTTGATCACGCCACGATTGTTCCAGTCTTGAATCAAGGCAAAGAATGCTTTGAAGTCATCAAAACTATCAACATCTGGGGTAACAGAACCGATTGCTTTATATACTTGCGCAAGGATCGAACCACCTAAACGGAATTGACCTTTAGATAAATCGATACGTACAAGTACTGAGTCTGCTAAATTTTTCAGTTCAGGTGTTAATGTTTTACGTACATCTAATACTGGTGCAAACGCAGTGATCACGCCTGTCATTGGAGAAGTTACGGCTTTATCTTCGCCATCATTCCAAGTGGTACGCATTGAAAGTGAGTCTTTACCGACAGGAATAGCGATACCCAATGCAGGACACATTTCCATACCAATCGCTTTCACACCTTCAAACAAGGCTTGGTCTTCACCTTTTTGACCAGCAGCAGCCATCCAGTTTGCAGAAAGTTTGATATCGCTGATTTGTTCGATGTTGGCACACGCAATATTGGTAATCGCTTCAGCAACGGCTAAACGCGCTGATGCAGCAGGATTTAACAAAGCAACTGGTGGACGTTCACCCATCGCCATAGCTTCACCTGTAAAGCCTTGCAAGCTTGTCGTCGTTACTGCTGCATCTGCGACAGGAACCTGCCAACGGCCAACCATTTGATCACGTGCAACCATACCTGTAATCGAGCGGTCACCAATTGTGATCAGGAATGATTTAGACGCAACTGTTGGATTCTTCAATACGCGGAAAATCGCATCTTTCAAATCAACTTTTGATGCATCAAAGTCGTTACCTTTACGTTCAATCGTTTCATATGAACGTTGCATACGTGGTGTACCACCCAACATGACTTGCATTGGGATATCGACTGCATTGTTTTCAAATAATGGATCTTCAACAGTCAAATGACGTGCTTCAGTCGCTTCACCAAGTACTGCAAACGGACAACGCTCACGTGCACAAATTTCTTCAAACTGTTCTAAAGATTCTGGACGAATCGCTAACACATAACGTTCTTGCGCTTCATTTGACCAGATTTCCATCGGGCTCATGCCTGGCTCTAAAGATGGAATCTTACGCAGGTTCAATACAGCACCTAACTCGTGATCATTCACTAGTTCAGGCATCGCATTTGATAGACCACCCGCACCCACGTCGTGTACAGACACGATTGGGTTAAAGTCTTCTAAGCGCCAGCATGTATCAATGACTTCTTGGCAACGGCGTTCCATTTCTGGGTTTTCACGTTGTACTGAAGCAAAGTCTAAGCTTTCACCCATGGTACCGCTATCTACAGATGATGCAGCACCACCGCCAAGACCGATCAACATTGCAGGGCCACCCAACACGATGAGTAAGTCACCCGGTTGAATTGCATCTTTTTCAACGTGGTCAGGACGAATGTTACCGTAACCGCCAGCGATCATGATTGGCTTATGGAAGCCTTTCACATCACCATTGACATTCTGTTCGAAAGTACGGAAATAACCATTTAATGCAGGGCGACCGAATTCGTTATTAAACGCAGCACCACCCAATGGACCTTCAATCATGATTTGTAATGGCGATGCCATACGTGAAGGTTTACCATAGTTTTCTTCCCAAGGTTGTTCAAAACCAGGGATATTTAAGTTTGAAACCGTAAAGCCTGTTAGACCTGCTTTTGGTTTACCACCACGACCCGTTGCACCTTCATCACGGATTTCGCCGCCCGAACCTGTCGCAGCCCCAGCAAATGGAGCAATGGCAGTTGGATGGTTGTGTGTTTCAACCTTCATTAAAATATGAGCAGCTTGGCTCTTATATTTATAAACGAAGTGACCATTTTCATCCGCTTTCGGATAAAAACGCATGGTGTCATAACCCACGATCACAGATGCGTTATCTTTATATGCCGATAACACATCGGTCGGAGATTCTTTATAGGTATTTTTAATCATTTGGAACAATGATAATGGTTGTTTTTCACCATCAATTGTCCATTCAGAACCAAAGATTTTATGACGACAATGTTCTGAGTTTGCTTGTGCAAACATCATCAACTCGATGTCGTTTGGATTACGACCCAACTTGGTAAATGCTTCGGTGAGGTAATCAATTTCTTGCTCAGATAAAGCAAAGCCAAACTCATTGTTGGCTTTAACTAACGCTTCTTTTCCTTGACCCAAGATATCAATTGAGTTCAATGGCTTCGGCGAAGTTTCTGAGAATAAAGCTTTTGCATCATCAATTTGAGCAAAAACGCTCTCTGTCATACGGTCATGTAAAGCCAATTTCACTTCATTTGAGATCTCTTTCACACCTTTCAGTGTAAACAGCAGACCACGCTCTAAACGGTGAATTGGGGTATTACAGTTTTGGAAAATATCGGTTGCTTTAGATGACCACGGCGAGATTGTCCCTACACGCGGTGTGACTAAAATCTGGATTTCATCACTTGCAGCTTGGCGAAGTTCGAAAGATTGACCATCGTTTAAAAGTTGTAATGCCGATTGATGTTGCTGCTCGTTGAGCGCTTGATCAAACAAATAAACCCACTGGCTGTCAAAAGATTGAACAGAACTCATTGACGTTAATCGGTTTAAGAGTTGAGCTTTCTTGAAAGAAGAATGTGCTGATGCACCGGCCACGATAAACATGTTGACTTTGGCTCCACGGGCGGGTCTAACGAACCTACCACAATGTGACTTATGAGAGAGCGCATATTCTACTGTGAAAGGTTCATTTCAGCTAGCTATATCCATCTTAAAAATCAGAGTTTTCTACTGCAAATGGCTTAATTTCTTGTAGCTTTATCCATTTTACTTTATTCGTAACAATTCATTTAGCCTGCTGTATAAATCATATTTCTTGTTTACAATTCTTCTTTTGTAGAAATACCAAACTGAAAAAAGAATTGATCATTGCCTGTAAATGACTCTTTTACGCCACCATCAACAGCTTATACAAGCAACATATGCGAACCAACAAATGTATTAAATTATGATTGAATACAAAACTATAAACGACAACATACTTATCCAAGACAACTTATGTCGCACTACTCTAGTGCTTTAATCTTTTTTTTGGCATGATGATCTTGAACTCATAGTGAATAATGATGAATGGAACAAATGCGTTGGTTGGAATTGCTTTCTGCAATTCGTTTAGGCAGTAAAAAAAGCAGTACAGAATTGGCTCGAAGCCCTTTCCATAAAGATTATGACAGAATTATATTTTCTCAAAGTTTTCGTCAGCTAAATAGAAAAACTCAGGTTCATCCACTTACACAACATGACGGCATTCATACGCGCTTAACCCATTCACTTGAGGTCTCTTGTATTGGTCGATCTTTAGGTATGTTGGCCGCAGAAAAAATCAAAGATGAATTACCGATGTGGATCTCCCCAGCAGATGTCGGTGCGATTATCCAAGCCGCCTGTCTAGCGCATGACATTGGTAATCCCCCCTTTGGACATGCAGGTGAATATGCGATTCGAGAATGGTTTGATGATGCGTCACATCGTGACTTTCTCAGCCAATTAACGCCAGAAGAAGCCGCCGATGTACGTCAATTCGAAGGCAATGCACAAGGACTTCGTTTGCTTAGTCGGATTGACTATCATCCTGATGATGGTGGCATGCGTTTGACCTGTGCCACACTCGGAGCTTATTTAAAATATCCATGGCTATCTAAAACCATTGAAGAACAAAGTGATACACCCTCACACCAAAGGGCGAAGTTTGGTTGCTATCAATCTGAAAAAGAAATTTTAAAACAGTTAGCAGAGCAACTCGGTCTTATTCAGCTCGGTGACTATCATTATTGCCGTCATCCGCTCACTTATTTGTTAGAAGCTGCAGATGATATGTGCTATGCACTCATTGATTTGGAAGATGGCATCATACTCAATATGCTCAGTTATGAAGAAGTTGAGCCGATCTTTCTCAATTTAATTGCCGATTTCGGCCTACCAGAAGAATTACACCTACCCCATACCACATGGCAACAAAAAGTCGCAGCTTTGCGTGGGCGTGTAATGAAACGTCTTGTTGATGAAGTCACTACTGCTTTTGCTAAACATCATTATGAAATTTTAACGGGTCAGCTTAAAGGCAGTCTTTTACAATATTGCTCACCCGATATTGAAATAGGTATTCAAACAGCGAAGAATCTTGCCAGAGATCGAATTTTTGAACATCCTCAGAAATCAGGTTTAGAAATAATCGCGCATCAAAGCTTACAAACTATTTTGGATGCTTTTATTCCATTAACCATGCCACATAAGACCTTGAGCTTTAAAGAACAACGTTTGATGTCTATTTTGCAACATTCAGGCGTAAATCTGCAAAACAATCACTATAATAATATTATGCAAGTTCTAGATATTATTAGTAAGTTCTCAGATCACCAAGCCTATAGCTTGGCGCAAGAGTTACAAGGAAATAAAGTTGGGTTCTTTTAAAATAGAGAACTTTATCTTTTAATTTGAATTTTCAAAACAACAGTGAAACAAGTTTTATGATCGGATGTTTAATTGGCGAAGTGTTTGCCTTAGAAGCCCCAACCGTATTGCTTAATGTAAACGGTGTGGGCTATGAAATTGACACACCACTTTCGACATTTTGCCAATTACAAAAAGGACAGAAAGTCACTTTATGGACACATTTGGTGGTTCGTGAAGATGCACAGCAACTGTATGGTTTTAGTGATGCACAAGAGAAAATTATTTTTCGTACTTTACTCAAGGTCAATGGTGTCGGTCCTAAAATGGCGCTCGGTATTCTTTCGACTTTGAGCGTGGACATGCTGATCCATACTGTTGAACATGGCGATGTAAAAACACTAGTCAAAGTCCCAGGAGTTGGTACGAAAACAGCTGAACGTTTAATGATTGAACTACGTGATCGTTTTAAAGCATTTTCAAGCACTACCGTTTCAAATAATACAGCGTCCGCTCAAATACAGTTCACTGGAAATTCTGCTGTTGCCGAAGCTGAAGCCGCTTTACAATCACTGGGCTACAAACCACTTGAAGCACAGAAATTGATTCAAGCCGTTAAAGCAGATTTTACCGAAGCCAGTGATATTATCCGAGCTGCACTTAAATCATTGAATAAATAAAGATAGACCGAACTCATTATGCAAGACCGTTTAATCAGTGGTTCTGAAAAACCAGAAGATCATTTTGATCGTGCGATTCGCCCAACCTCTCTTGAAGACTATATTGGTCAGCCTGTGGTACGTGAGCAAATGGAAATCTTTATTGGTGCTGCACGAGGTCGTGGTGAAGCACTCGACCATACCTTGATTTTTGGTCCGCCGGGTTTAGGTAAAACCACATTGGCGAATATTATCGCACGCGAAATGGGCGGTAATTTAAAATCTACCTCTGGTCCTGTATTGGAACGAGCTGGAGATTTAGCGGCGATGCTGACTAATTTGGAAGAAGGCGACGTTCTCTTTATTGACGAAATCCATCGTCTATCCCCTGTCATTGAAGAGATCCTTTATCCAGCGATGGAAGACTATCAACTGGATATCATGATTGGTGAAGGTCCTGCTGCTCGTTCAATTAAATTAGATTTACCACCTTTCACTTTAGTTGCAGCAACGACACGTGCTGGTCTACTCACCTCACCTTTACGTGACCGCTTTGGGATTGTTCAGCGTTTAGAATTCTATTCTGTTGAGGATTTAACCCATATTGTCACTCGTTCGGCAAATCTTATGGATGTTCCGATTACTAAGGCAGGTTCAACTGAAATAGCTAGACGTGCACGTGGTACGCCACGTATTGCCAATCGTTTATTACGTCGTGTTCGAGATTATGCGCAAGTGAAAGGCACAGGTGAAGTGACACAAGATATGGCACAACGTGCTTTAGACATGCTGAATGTAGATAAAGATGGTTTAGATACTTTAGACCGCCGTTATCTCAGTATGTTACTTGAGCGTTTTGAAGGTCGTCCTACAGGTGTTGAAGCTTTAGCAGCCGCGATGGCTGAAGATAGCGGAACACTTGAAGATGTAATCGAACCTTACTTAATTCAACAAGGTTATGTCATGCGTACTGCACGTGGTCGTATTGCAACAAATATGGCTTATTTACAGTTTGGTATGACACCACCTGAATAATTTAAAAATATTTTTAATAAAACACTTCTTATAATGAAGTAATTAAAATAATATACAGATCATTCTAATTACTTCATTATTTTATCAAGGGCAGAAATGAAAAATACATTATTAATAACATTATTTTGTGGTAGCACTGTATTATTAACAGCTTGCGGTGGTGGGAGTGATAGTAACAACAATGAAAACTCTTTACAAACCAAAGAAAAAGTAGACTACACTAGAGCAGAAACAATCGAATCTATTTACGAACCAATAATAAATTTATCTCAAGAGAAAAATAACATTTTTTTAATAGGTACTGAATTTGCTGAAAGCCTCTATTACAATATTTATGCTGGCAGCAACTTTAAATGTTCGGACGGAACATATACAAAAAATAGCGATAGAAGCATTACATTTAATAAGTGTAAATTTCTGGATTATGTTAAGGATGACAACAGCGGTATAATTCGCCTAAGAGTTATAACCATCTCTGGATTAGTAAATAGCAAGGAAACGCTTTATGAAGATTTAAAACGCTATGAGACTACACTGAAAAATTTCAAAATCATCTCGCCCAATAATGACAGCATTACGTATAATGGCAATATTCTCAGCAAATACAGTGATAATAATGCTCAATATCAAATTAAGAAAATGGCATTAAGTGCATTTGATAATGAGATAAAAGAAACACAACAATTAACTGTTAATAACTATCAACTAAACGCAAATAATCTTACAATCATAGGACAAGGAAATGTCGAAGGTAACCCTGAGGATAAAGTCTTCTCTGTAAACTTCAAAAGTGAACTTAGCTTTCAGAGCAATAATGATAAGATTGCTTTCTATCCTAATTATGCTGACATTGTAATTGAAGATACCAACAATGTAAAAAATTCAATTAAGCTTTCGAATACCAGCAATTATCAAGCTTTAATTAGTGCATATGCAAATGGTATAACAGTTAGTGGCTATCCTAAAATAATCGATTGGAATGAGCTCAATTAAATTTAAATGATTATTCTTTATGAGGCCCTACATACTAGGGCTTTTTTTATCCACGTCAACAATATGTTATTTATTACTATTCCCATCGTATCATTGACGCAATATCATTCCATCAATTGCTCGCAGTATGCAGAAATAGGTTAAAGATATGGCTAATCATTTTGAATTTAATATTCGTGTATATATCGAAGATACAGATGCAGGCGGTATCGTTTACCATGCCAATCACATTCGTTTTATGGAACGCACGCGAACTGAATGGTTACGTGCAGCAGGCGTCGATCATTACTGGCATCAACAAGACTACAACTTCGTTGTACATCAAATTCAGGTGAAATATGTACGCCCAATATTAATGGATGACTTAATTACCGTTACAGCACGTGTTATTTCGTGTAAAGCAGCATCTTTTGTGTTGCAACAAAATATTTATCGTGGTGAAATCTTGCTGGCGTCAGGTGAGGTTACGTTGGCATGTTTAAACAAAGAGTTAATGCCACGTAGACTTCCTGAAGAAATACGTGATCTGATTCAAAAAGAATTAGCACAGGACTAAAAATAAACTTTTCGGCACAGTGACTTATGGCAACTAATTTAGAATCTTCTCTACATATTTCTGACCTGATTTTACAAGCCAGCCCAGTCGTGCAATTGGTCATGTTGATCTTATTACTAGCGTCAATTTTCAGCTGGTATTTAATTGCCAAATTACATATGGGTTTTAAAAAAGCAGCGCAAGATGATGAGCATTTTCAAAAAATGTTCTGGTCAGGTGCCGAATTAAACACACTCTACAATAACGCTCAGTTAAACTCCAAACGTAGTGGCTTAGAAGATATTTTTTATCAAGGTTTAGGTGAGTTTTTTAAACTACAAAAACGTAAAGCAGATACCAATCAAACCATTGAAGGTACTGAACGTATTCTGCGAGTCGGTCTAAGTCGTGATCAAGGCGGTTTAGAACAAGGTTTAGGAGCGCTTGCAAGTATTGGTTCTGTTGCGCCTTATATCGGCTTATTCGGTACGGTTTGGGGCATTATGAATGCCTTTATTGGCCTTGCTGCCGTTGATCAAGTTACTTTGGCAACTGTAGCACCGGGTATTGCTGAAGCACTTATTGCAACAGCAATCGGTTTATTTGCAGCAATTCCTGCTGTGCTTGCTTTTAACCACTTCACTGCAAAAGGCGAATCAATTTATTCAGATCGTGCATTATTCGCAGAAGAAATGGTCGCTCTTTTACAGCGTCAAGCGATTGGATCGACACAGGAAGATGCATAATGGCAATTCAACGATCTGGGCGTTTTGAACGCATTAAAAAACCATTGAAAAGTGATATGAACGTTGTACCGTATATTGACGTTATGTTGGTACTTTTAGTCATTTTCATGGTCACTGCACCTATGATTACCAGCGGCATCAAAGTTGATCTGCCCCAAGCCAATAATAATCCTATCGAATCGAAAGATATGCCTGCAATGGTAACGATTGGCAAAGATGGCAATATTTATTTGCAATACCAAGATCACAAAGATAGTGAACCTCTCTCACTTGAGCAGCTTGAAACTATTTTGAGTAATGCCCAAAAGCAAGCGGAACAAGAAAATAAACAACTCACGGTATTAGTGAATGGTGATAAATCTCGCCCCTATGGTGAGGTTGTATCACTCATGGCTAGTTTACAAGAAGCAGGTTTAACTCAAGTTGGTTTACTGACAGAGCCATTAAAATAAGTTATGAAAAAATTTCAAGAGCCACCTTTTAAACAAAATGCAATTGCGCTAGGTTTTACCCTTGGGGTACATGCAATTGCGATTGTTGGCTTGCTTTTCTTAGGTCTAAGTAAACCGCCTGAGCAACCTAAAAAACTGACCACAATTTTAGTCAAGCCAGAAGATTTACCACCACCGATGGCAAAACCTGTAGAACAGGAAACGACTGCTGAAAATCAAGCGGAAGAAATATTAAGCCCTGTTGTAGATAATACTCAACCTGAAAATGTTCCTGTCACTACACCAACGCCTACTGCACAGCAACTCGCTGATGCAAAACAAAAAGCTGAACAGCAACAACAAGCACAGTTAGCAGAACAAAAACAGAAAGCCGAAGAAGCTGCTCAAGCAAAATACGCAGAAGAACAACGCAAAATTGCCGAAAAACAACGTGCAGATGAAGAAGCAAAACGTCAAATAGAACAAGCTACTGCTGATAAAGCTTCAAAAGACAAGGCTGCTGCTGATAAAGCTGCTAAAGACAAAGCCGCTGCTGATAAAGCTGCTAAAGACAAAGCCGCTGCTGATAAAGCAGCTAAAGACAAGGCCGCTGCTGATAAAGCAGCTAAAGACAAAGCCGCTGCTGATAAAGCTGCTAAAGACAAGGCCGCTGCTGATAAAGCAGCTAAAGACAAAGCCGCTGCTGATAAAGCAGCTAAAGACAAAGCCGCTGCTGATAAAGCAGCTAAAGACAAAGCCGCTGCTGATAAAGCTGCTAAAGACAAGGCCGCTGCTGATAAAGCAGCTAAAGACAAAGCCGCTGCTGATAAAGCAGCTAAAGACAAAGCCGCTGCTGATAAAGCAGCTAAAGACAAAGCCGCTGCTGATAAAGCAGCTAAAGACAAAGCCGCTGCTGATAAAGCTGCTAAAGACAAAGCCGCTGCTGATAAAGCTGCTAAAGACAAAGCCGCTGCTGATAAAGCTGCTAAAGACAAAGCCGCTGCTGATAAAGCTGCTAAAGACAAGGCCGCTGCTGATAAAGCTGCTAAAGACAAGGCCGCCGCTGATAAAGCTGCTAAAGACAAGGCCGCTGCTGATAAAGCAGCTAAAGATAAAGCAGATGCCGAAAGAGCCGAAGCAGATGCAAAAGCCGCTGCTGCTAAAAAGGCAGAGCAAGAAGCCGCTCAGAAAAAAGCCGATGTGAAAAAAATCGCTTCAACAGCTAAACGAGATTTTACAAATAAAGTTTACTCTGCCTGGAAAGTACCTTTAGATTCTCGTGGTAAAACTGTAGGTGTTAGATTTTTGCTATCAGACTCTGGACAAGTCCAATCTATTGTAATCACACGCTCTAGTGGGGATGATGAATTAGATGCAAGTATTAAAGCTGCCATTCAAAATGCAGCTCCATATCCAATGCCTGAAGATCCAGATGCTCGTAGAGATGCAAAAAATGTAACTTCAAACTTTACAGCGAAATAGTAATGAATAGTTAACGTTACATGCTTTTAATAGAACAAAGCCTGTAACTATGTTAAATAATCAACAGCCACAAAAATACGAACACAAGTAATTGTAACTATGGACAAGACCCGTAAGCACCTCATCTCCTTCGCAGTTTTTACTGCAATTAGCGCAATTGTTCCAACAGCAACTTTTGCACAATTACACCTTGAAATTGCAAAAGCACCTGAACAAGCGCCTAAAATTGCAATTATCCCTTTTACAAATGACAGTGCGATTTATCCAATCATTGAAAATGATTTAAATCGTTCAGGTCGATTTACAAGTGCATCGCAAAACTTACCCGCAACTGCAAGCATCAACCAAATTCAAGCTGGTGACTGGCAAAATGCCAGTGTGCCCTATGTTGTGGTTGGTCAAATTAAAAACATTGATGCGAATACATTTGAAATTCATTACCAACTTTATGACGTACAAAAGCAACAATATTTATTAAACGAAGTTCTAACCGTACCAAGTAATCGCGTTCGTCAAGCTGGGCATATGATCAGTGATGCGATATACCAAGCACTGACTGGTATTGCTGGTGATTTTAGCGGTCGTATTGCCTATGTATTACGCAATCCAGAAACCCCTGCTCAACGCTATACATTACAAATTGCTGATACGGATGGCGAACAGCCTAAAACGGTACTGTCATCACGAGATCCTATCCTTTCCCCAACATGGACACCTGACGCTAAAAAAATTGCTTACGTCTCTTTTGAAACTAAACGTCCTGCAATTTACATTCAGGATTTAGCAACGGGTCAACGTGAGGTTTTAGCGAGCTTCAAAGGCTTAAATGGTGCACCAAGCTTCTCGCCCGATGGGCAATCAATGTTGTTCACAGCATCTATGCATGGTAATCCTGAAATTTATCAGATGAATTTAAATACGCGCCAATTACAGCGTATGACAAATGACTCAGCGATTGATACCGAAGCACGTTATGCACCTGATGGAAAATCATTTATTTTCACCTCAGATCGTGGTGGTTCTCCACAAATTTATCGCTACAGTTTTGATGATAGTTCAGTTAAACGCCTTACCTTCAAAGGTGCATTTAATGCACGCGGCACTTTAAGCGCTGATGGTAAAAAAATTGCTTTAGTTCATCGACCAAGTGGCAGTAATTACAAAGTTGCATTACAAGATATTAATACAGGGATTACTAATATATTGACACCAACCAGTCTGGATGAGTCACCAAGTTTCTCTCCGAATGGACAAATGGTTGTTTATGCAACACGTGAAGGTAACCGTGGCTTACTCTCTATTATGTCTACAGATGGTCGTTTCCGTATGAATTTACCAAGCGAACAAGGTGAAGTCCGTGAACCAGCTTGGGCACCAAAATAAATTTGATTGATTGGAGAATCACATGAATATTAAATACCTAACACTTCCACTCTTAGCTGCGACGATTGCTTTCACAGGTTGTGCGAGTCGTAAACCTGCTGCTGAAATCACAGCAGGTAATACTGCGCCAAACAGTTCAACTACAGTAAGCACAGAAGGATTAAGTGAAGATGCTGCATTAAATGCGCAAAACTTAGCTGGTGCATCATCTAAGGGTGTCACTGCTGCAAACAAAGCTTTTTTAGCGAAGCGCGTAGTTCACTTTGATTATGACAGCAGTGATTTATCAAATGATGACTATCAAACACTTCAAGCACATGCACAGTTCCTTGTCGCAAATGCTAATTCTCGGGTGGCATTGACAGGTCATACTGATGAACGTGGTACGCGTGAATACAATATGGCTTTAGGTGAGCGTCGTGCAAAAGCTGTCGAAAGTTTCTTGATTACTAATGGTGTCAACCCACAGCAGTTAGAAGCCGTGAGCTACGGTAAAGAAGCTCCTGTAAACCCGGGTCATGACGAAGCAGCATGGAAAGAAAATCGTCGCGTAGAAATTAATTATGAAGCAATGCCACCATTACTAAAATAATGTTTGGATTTGCAATAAAAATGCTCACAATGTGAGCATTTTTATTTTCATTAAGATGAAGACTCTTGCTTCGACTGAGGTTGCATCGACTCAATCATATCGTGCTTATTAAATTCTTTATACTCAGGCTTTGCTTCATACTCTTTCCAAGCATCTTTCACACTTTCTTTCGAAATCGTATCTAGGCTAATTGATTCACTTGGCGTGGGCGTAGCTTCAAAATTTTTGGTTGACATCGTTCCTCTCCAAACTTCCTGTCTAGTATGCAATCAACATAACATGTAATAGAATACTTGTAATCACAAAAGCAACATAAATAAAGTAAGATAATTTTTATTTTCGAGCGATCTCATCTAGAATAGCGACATTCTTTTTTATCATTTTTTGATGCGGCTAAACCGGAGCAATTCAATATGTCAAACCTTACATTATCCCAATATTTAGAACAACAAAAAGGGAATTTGACACCAGAATTGGCGCAAGTCATTGAAACAATCGCGGCAACATGCCAAACCATTGACCAAGCACTACAAAAAGGCGCTTTAGCTGGTATTTTAGGCAGTGCTGGTAATGAAAATGTACAAGGTGAAACTCAAAAGAAATTAGATGTTATTTCTAATGATTATCTTATTGATGCATTAAAAGCGCATCCGCAAGTAGGTGGATTAGCTTCTGAAGAATTGGATGACTTCACGCCTGCCCAAGAAAATGGCAAATATTTAGTGTTATTCGATCCACTCGATGGTTCAAGCAACATCGACATCAACATGTGTGTTGGCACAATTTTCTCTATTCTTCCCGCTAAAAATGCAGTCACTCAATCTGCAGATTTTATGCAAGCGGGTACTGAGCAAGTGGCGGCTGGTTATGTGCTTTATGGTCCTTCAACCATGTTAGCGCTTACCGTAGGTGCAGGTGTTGTATTCTTTACTTTCGATCCAACCACTCAAACCTTCCTACTTACTACGGATCAAGTACAAGTTTCAGTAGATACACAAGAATTCGCTATCAACTCATCAAATCAACGTCATTGGGAAAACCCTGTAAAACGCTATATTGACGAGCTTTTAGCGGGTAAAACATCAGTCCGTGAAAAAGATTTCAATATGCGTTGGGTTGCATGTATGGTGGGTGATATTCACCGTATCTTATGCCGTGGTGGTATTTTCCTTTACCCTTATGATCTAAAAGATCCTAAAAAAGCAGGTCGTTTGCGTTTAATGTATGAAGCAAATCCAATGAGCATGTTAATTGAACAAGCTGGTGGTGCTTCTACGACAGGACGTGTTCGCATTATGGATATTCAGCCAACAGAATTACACCAACGTGTTCCTGTTATAATTGGCTCTAAAAATGAAGTGGAACGCGTAACAAGCTACCACTAATTACTTTTATATTCAGGGCATTATTATCATCTTATAATGCCCTTTTGGATCTTTATATTATGGCTGTTATTTTTCTAGAATCAAAAGACAATGCAAAAATCAAACATTTGCGTGGGCTGATCGAACTTAATAGTGCTCGAAAGAAACATCAGCAAACTGTTCTAGAAGGTACTCATCTATGTTTAGCATGGCTACAACAACATAAAAAAATCTTTTCATTATTTACGACTGAACAAGCTCTCGATCATCCTGAATTACAAAAGATGATTGAATTACACCAAGGACATATTTTTATCATTAGCGAAGTACTGTATAAAGATTTAAGTACTTTAGGTACAACCCTACCTTGTTTAGCAATTATTGATCTTCCAAAAACGTCATTAACGATTGACTTCGAAGCAGATACACTCATTCTCGAAAATGTCCAAGATCCTGGAAACGTCGGTACTTTACTCCGTTCAGCTGCTGCCGCGAATATTAAACAAGTAATTTGTACGCAGGGTTCAGCCTCCCTTTGGTCTCCACGTGTATTACGCGCAGGAATGGGCGCCCATTTTAGCGTACATTGTTTTGAGAATTTTCAGTTAACCGACATTCTTCCCAAGTTTCAAATTCCTGTGTTTGTAACCAGTTCACATCGTTCAACCAGCTTGTATAGCAAAGATTTAAAGCAAGCATGTGTTTGGATTTTAGGTAATGAGGGACAAGGTGCAAGTGACTATGCCTTAGAACATGCTCAGGCTGTTACTATTCCTCAACCGGGTGGGCAAGAATCATTAAATGTTGCCATTGCTGGCTCAATTTGCTTTTTTGAGATGGTCCGCCAACGTCAATAAAAACGTTAAATTATTTTAAATACGATTTTTTTAATGAAAAAATCCATTACACTCATAAAATAATTGCTTAAGTTGTCAACGCATCCACCATTTTCAACGTTATATGATTAATGAATTGAAATAATGGTGGGTATCCATGACAGGATTTTCCATCTCTATGGATTTAGCACCGAAACAGGCTCGAACTGAAAATGGTACTGATTGTAGTACTGTTGAACAACGTCTGCGTTTTTTTATGCATGACGTTACAGGTCGTGCACTTGTGATGATGGAAAGTGCAACTCAGGGACAACAAGGCATTGCAATGGATTTGGTACAAGAAGCCTTTATTTCATTGCATAAATCATATTCAGATAAAAGTATTGAAGAATGGTATCCATTGTTTTATACCATTTTAAATAACAAATTACAGGATTGGAGGCGCAAAGAAGCGCGTCGAGCGACTCCTTTCTCATTATTCAAAAAAATTAGCTTAGACGATGATGATGAAATTGTTGATGTCGTAGATGAGTCTACCCCCAATCCATTTGAATTTCTTAATCAAGAAGTCACAATGGATGAAATCCAAACAGCAGTTAACCATTTACCAGTACGTCAGCAACAAGCATTTATGTTAAGAGCGTGGGAAGGCTTTGATACGACAACCACAGCTCAAATTATGAACTGCAGTGAAGGTAGTGTTAAAACACATTATCATCGTGCAATCCAAGGACTTAGAATTGCTTTAGAGCATTTAAATCCACATACGGGAGGGTCATCAAATGAATAAAGATGAGTTCACTAAATCAGTGACTTCCAAACTCGATCAACTAGCAAAAGAGCAACATTACAAAAAAATGTTAGTGATGAACCATGTTCTAGACACTGTTCAAAAGAAACCAACCTCTTATTACAGTCTCTGGAAAATGGGAGGCTTTGCTTTAGCAGCAGCTCTTACTGGTATCGTTGTATTACCAAGCTCCCTACAACTGACCGATAAACCACAAAATCAGGTCGTCGTAAATCCAAAACTTTCACCACAAATGGTTGAAGATATGGAAATGTTGATGGTACTTGGTGAGGATAAAGTTCCACATGGCAGCTAAGAAAATAGCAATTGTTGTGTGTACACTCAGCTTACTTCAAACAAGTTTTGCTGGTTCTGAGCGTTTTTGGGTGTTCTCAAAATCAAACAAACCAACTACAGAAGAAGCTTGGGATGATTTATCTCCAGAAGAACAACGTGTTCTTATTAAACGTTATCAAAGTTTAAAAGAAATCCCAACCGATCAGGGATCTCAGCTTCAACAAAGAATGGAATGGTTTACCCAGCTTCCAGAAGATGAAAAACAAAAAATGCGTGATGTTTGGCAAAAACTGGGAACTCAAGAACGTAATACTTTGCGTAAACGCATGCAAAATGCTAGTGCCGAAGAGAAAGTGAACATCCGTGAAGAATATTTAAGCAAATATTCTGAACACTAATTGTTTTTATATGAATTGCTCTGTTCTTGTATGCATTTAATTTATAATTTGAAGATATAAAAAGAGCGCTTTTAAAGCGCTCTTTTTTATTCAATTTTACTTCTTATAACGACGATATGCTAGTAAACCCAACAAACTTAATGCAGAGAAGACTCCTGTACTCCCTCCGCCACTACCACTTTTAGCTGGACGAGTATCATCTGTTGTAGTTGCAGTACTGATGACTTTCACGGTTGCTTTATTAGAAACAACCCCATCAGCATCATAAACTTGATAATTAAATTCATAGTTGAATTTATTAAATATGTTTACTTCTTGAATATAAATATTTCCACCATAGCAAGTTTGATCCTGATCTGGCTCAGGGCAAGAGCCCTCACGATCAGCAGTTACCTTTAGATTCGTTTTAGGTACATTTGACAAACGAATTGGTAATTCAACCCCCTTATCATTACTCCAAAATGAAGGTTTATTAGGCTTATTCTCAGGACCTTTACCACCTTCGCCTGTATCACCATTATCGTTAGAAAAATTTAATAAATTCAGTACAGCTGTCTCTTTTTGTTGGTATTTTAAAGTGACAGACGTATCCTTGGCTTCTGGAGCTATATTATTAAAACGAGCTTTAATCAAGCCAGAAGACTCCACAGACGTCTTACTTCCTGGTTTAGATTTAATCGTATATTTACAATACTCAAAATCCCCAGCTTGAGTAATACCATCTGTTTTGCGATAGAAAATAATTTGACTTAGATCTGGGTTCCATTCACAAGCTAATTGTTCAGCATCTTTAACATTATAATCATTATCATCAATTCTCCCAATTCCTAATGGTTGAGTAACTACATCATATAAATCTTTATTAAAGAATTGCAAAGTATGAGTACCATTAGCCTGCTCTATTTCTTCAGGTAAAGGTAATTTGTAATTTTTCAAATCAATATAAATTGCACGATAATGCAGATTAGCTTTAGTTTTCGCTAAAAGATTTTTATATATCTCAAGATTTTCTTTATCAGAGGTAATTAACCCTGAATCATCTGGGTTTTTAATTAGGAATTCAAAATCATCAACTTTCTTTTGATAACCAGCGATCAATGCAGAAATCGATGTATTAGACAAATCCTCTAAATCCCCAGCGGTAAATTTCATCAACTCAATAGCGCCAACATCACAACTATTACGACTTTCTGGATTATAATACAGAGTACCATCAGCTATTCTAGCGATTCCTCGTTGGTCAAGTTCACTACATCCATCTGCACCTAATTTACTCACATCAACTAATTTTGAATTTTTTTGTGGGTAGTACAGTCGCATAAATGCTGTATATTCAGTTGGTTCCTGTATTGGACTAAGTAATTCTCGAATATCAGATACAGAGCTCACATCAATATTATTATTGTTTGTTGTTGGTATAATATCATCTGGTAAATCACAAATATTAGTACCAGTCTTTACTATAGCATTATAATCAGCAATAATATTTGCCCCTTTTAAATCTGAAGCTTTACCTAATAAATACCGGCACGCATGCTGACTATTATTATGAGAAATAACATTAAATGTTAAACTCTTAGAGCCTAAAGCATCATACAGAAAAACTGTATTTGCAGCATTTTCAACAATAGTATTACTATTTAATGTTAAACCACTATTTTTACTTAAAATACTTGATGTATTATTCTCTGTATTACCAGCTTTAGTATCACCACTAAATTTAATTAAATTTCCAGTAGCTGTATTAACAGTATTCTTAGCAATTGTATTCGTATTTAAGATTGTTGTAGGTTCACCACAAAATTCCAACATACTGCTAGAATTAACAGCTCCATTATTAGTCAAACTACTGTAATTAATTGTTATTGGTCTTTTAGGATACTTTTGGTCGCTTATACAAGTCATTCCTAAAATGCTGCCTTTTGGCGCCTTATTACCATCAATTAAACTATTTGCAATAGTCAAAGACGTTGAGGAACCTGCAAGGTATATAGCACCACCTTCAATATTTGATTGAGAATCTAAAATTTGAGTGTATTGAAGACTTACATTATTGCCAGCATAAATTGCACCACCTTCAGTTGCTGCGCGTCCATTTTTTAATGTGACGTAATTAAGTGCTAATGTTTTCCCACCAATTGTAGTATTAAAAATACGGGATTTATATTTAGCATCGATTATTGATTTAATAGGCGTTTGAGCAGGATATTGGTTTGTAATAACATTCTTTTTCTCCCAATTAGCAGGCGTAGCACCTACAATCAATACATCAACCATTGGCACTAATTCTTTATTTAGAACATACGTACCCTCTTCAAGTTGGATCTGCTTAGTCGTTGATGGCAGAATGTCAGAAATCTTACAGCCACCATAAGGTGTACGCCGTTTAGCTGTTTCTAACGCTTCTCGTAATGAACAAGCATTTGTATTTTCACCATCTTCATCAGCAAAAGTAGTTACCTTAATAACATCATCACTAGTTGCTGCAATTAATGGCATTGTTGCAACAACTAATGTCGCTAATATCCCTTTTTTATAATTTTTCATCATGAAATCATCCCTAATTAAGCTTTATTACGTCGTAAGCCAATTAATCCCAACAATATGAAAATTGCAGAAAATCCAATACTTCCTCCACCAACATTAACTGTTTTACTTTCAAAGTTATTTGGTGGATCTTGAACAATTGTCGTAGGAATAGTGATATAGTAATTCGACACATCATTAAAACGCGTAGTCGTGGTAATAATGCGCATATTGAACTTATCAGCACCATGCCAATTTCCATTAGGCGTATAAATTACGTTTCCATCTTGATCTAGTGTTAATTTCCCTTTAGATGGAGTTTGTGTTTGTACAATTTCCAAACAACCTGGTTGCCACGGTTGTCCATTCTTGTCTTTTTCCATATTTAAAATAGCTTTACATGACTCTGGATCTAATAGCTCACCATCCAATAGGTCATCAGCAATACTAAATTTAGCAACTTGACCATATAAAATATCTTGACCTACAATCGAAATATTCCCACGATCAACAATTAATTCAACTGAACCTAAATCACAAAACTCATCATAACCACTTCTATTTTTTCCTCTTTGGTCTACAGTCTCACAGCCAGCAAAACCAACTGTCGTACCATCACTGTAAATACGTCCTTTATTTACAATTAATGAATCTGAAAGTTTAAGATAAGACATTAATAAACGAGGTCTGAAAAAACCCAACATTTGATCTTTTGGAGTGTAATAAGGGCATAATAAACCATCAGCTGGAGGTGCATTACACACACCCTCATCATTTACACCGCCAGCAATCAATTTGTGCTTTGGATCATTTTTATTCCAAATAAAATTTGGACGATCCGTTGGAGAATTTAAATTACACTCTGCGCCAACTAAATTACTTTGTATTACAGATTCATCACCACTAGCTACGGTACAATTTTTGTCGTTATTATCAACAATGATACTATTAGAAACATATGCACTTGGATACTTTTTAGTCGTGGTAGTTGTACCATCCGTAGTTGTCGAAGTCCATTGAGGTGCTTGCAAGTACAAACCAGCAGTATTTTTGATCATTGTTATATTATTTAGAATCATACCTTCACGAATATTGGCGATGAATCCACCTTTATTATGAAAAATGGTTGTATTTCTTAGACCTGAAATACCTGTGGTTAATGCTGCACCAATTGTTTCATCAGTAAAACCAGTTTGAACATATAGTATCGCTCCCTCTGTCGATGAGCTGCCTTCATTATCTCTAATTACAGATTGAGAAATAATATATCGTGGCATTTCACTATAAATTGCTGCACCTTTATCTGCTTTATTATTTTGCAGAAGAGTATTATTTAAACTAACAAAACCTGCCGTTTTTTGAGTGCTTGAATAAATACCTGCATTATAAATAGCACCGCCTCTAGTAGCTAAACCATCTGTTAATTTAGAATACTTTATGCTTAGTGCTTCACGATTATAAATTAAACCACCATCATTAACCTTACTTGATGATCCTTTTAAATTTAATTCATTAAAAAAAACTTCAATTAATTCTTTTTCCACACTTCCATCATCGATTAAAAACAAACGATCATTTCCGATCATTTTTATCGTAGGATTATTTAAACCAAACTTGTTATCATTAAAATTACCACTACTTGCAGCATTAATTGTTAACGAAGCCTTAATTTCTAAAGATTTGTTTAATGTGTATTCTTTATCACGTTCTAGGATAATAATCGATGAAGCATCTTTATTACCGCAACCATGATAACCATTTTCAAATTCTTTTTGGGTTCGATTATTTAAGAATGTTACAGCTTCACGTAATGAACAAACGGTATCATCTTTGTCTTCATCAACTAATGTTGTAACTTGAATATCCGCAGAATATACATGTCCAGTAATCGCAAATAAAGCGCAGGCAAGCGTCCGTTTGAGCATACCGTTCTCCTTCTATTTTTCATTTTTCTTAGTATTGCAAACTACAAATTTGCAACCACATTCCTTTGTGCGTACTTTGTCATAGCTGTCAAAATTACTCAAGAAATTTTATGCGATTAGTGATATTCATCAATCAGAGCAAAAATTTGCTTAATCGTTGTATTTGAGAGCTTTGTTTTCTCACCTTTCAACATCTTTTCAAGTTGGGCAAGTGTCTGTAATAAAATCGAAGCTTGATGTGGCCCATTACTCAATAAATAATCAATAATTTGTTGGTCAAAATGAATTCCTCGCCTCGTCATAACAGAGTGTAATAAAGCCTGTCGATCTGTATATGAGCTTCCATTTGGTACTTTGACACTGACCGCTTGAGTCAGTCTCGACTGTAAGTCAGGTAATTCTAATTTTAATTCTATCGGTGCTACACGAGATGAAAAGACCAGTTGTCCCTCATGATTATTCATTAAATGAAAAACAGCTTTTTGCCAATGAGGTACACCACTAATTGCATCAATATCATCTAATGCCACTAAATCATAAAACTCTAATGAAGTAATCGCTTCAATTGGTGCATCTAATAATTCTAATAATGAGACTTTTATTGCTCGACGACCTAATTCTAAATATGAATCACAAATTGCAGAGAGTAAATGACTTTTACCTGTACCAGCACCACCATAAACATAAAAGCGATTTACCAGTCCAGTATGTAACTGTCGTATCGCATCAACTACATGACCCCACCCTGGCCCCGAGAAATCGCTAATTCGCGCATCGAGCTGTGGTTCTATATCGAGTTGTAGTTGACGCATATCGTTAATTTGTTCCTCAATTACTTTAGATCATTTGAATGTGAAGTTTCGCTATCTTGAGAGTTTTTAATCTCAATATCAAGTTCTACATCACCAGCATCAACATTTATACGTTGAATTTCACCATGTGGAATACTGACATCAATTGGAGATCCGTAAAATCTACTTTTTTCGTAATTATCTCTTGCATGTTTAAGTAACACGACGATAACAGCCGCTACAGGCAAGGCAATCAGCATCCCTAAAAAACCACCCAGTTGAGCACCAGCTAGTACCGCAAATACAACGGCAACAGGAGATAGACCAATTTTGTCACCGAGTAAGAAAGGCTGCAAAATATATCCTTCGACCATTTGCCCAATCATAAATACAATACCCACTAAAAGTAACTGCATCCAATCAAGACCAAACTGGAATAATGAAGCAATCACGGCCGCGATAATACCAACACCAAAGCCTAGATAAGGGATAATACTGGCCAAACCAGCAATCATTCCAATAATTAAACCAACTTCTAAACCAATGATTTGTAGACCAACAGCATACACTATTCCTAATAGCAGCATTACGAGGAACTGACCTTTAACAAACGCTCCAAGCACACTATGACATTCACGAACAATGACTAAAGTTGATTCTTCATATGGACGAGGTATTAAACGACGCATACTTTGCAACATTCTTTCCCAATCAAGTAGGAAATAGAATGAAATGATAGGAATCAAAATAAATACGCCACCTAATTGAATAAAATTCAAACCAGATTGTGCTAAACGTAAAGCCATGACTTGAATACTATCTGCACTGTAGTTCGTTTGAATGTATTCCATAATTGCTTTAGAAATCTGTTCTGTATCCAACTCCATTGGGACAACATTAAAAGTATGGGATACCCAAGGTAGAAATGTCGCATTTACCCAATGTATACCAGCTGGAATACTATCTCGCGCATAGATTAATTGCTTCCAAACCAATGGAACAAGGAACCATAAAACAACTGTTAAGGTTACGCCAATCCCAACAAAGACGAGACTGATCGCCAACCAACGAGGTAATTTAATTTTTACAAGGACATCTACAAGGGGACTAAAGAGATAGGCAATAAAAAAAGCGCCAACAAATGGTAATACAACTGGTTTTAATAGATACAACACCCAAAGTAGTAATGCGAGTCCTGCGAGGATAAAGATACGACGTAGTACCTGATCTTGCATAAAATCTAGCCTTTTTTCGTGTAATCGTTATAAATGGGAAAAAAATTTAATTAAAGATAGCATTTTCGAGCATAAATAACATAAGAGTTTCGTATATTCAGGTTATAATCTGCCGCCAATGCGGAGACTTCACTATGAGCAACTCAACTTCTACCCCAAATACTGGTTTAAGCTATAAAGATGCGGGCGTCGACATTGAAGCGGGCGACGCACTGGTCGATCGTATCAAATCAGTCGCAAAACGCACTACTCGTCCTGAAGTAATGGGCGGTCTTGGTGGTTTTGGCGCACTATGCAAAATTCCAAAAGGCTATGAAGAACCTGTATTGGTTTCTGGCACAGACGGCGTAGGTACAAAATTACGTTTAGCGTTAAATCTAAATCGTCACGACACGATTGGTCAAGATCTTGTTGCAATGTGTGTAAACGATTTACTCGTTTGTGGTGCTGAACCATTATTTTTCCTAGACTACTATGCAACAGGTCATTTGAATGTTGATGTTGCAGCAAATGTAGTAACGGGTATTGGTAAAGGTTGTGAACTTGCTGGCTGTGCACTTGTTGGTGGTGAAACTGCTGAAATGCCAGGTATGTATGAAGGCGAAGATTACGATCTTGCTGGTTTCGCTGTTGGTGTAGTTGAGCATAGTAAAATTATTGATGGCACTAAAGTAAAATCTGGTGATGTACTTATCGGTGTTGCATCAAGTGGTGCTCATTCTAATGGTTACTCATTACTACGCAAAATTTTAGATGTTAAGAACGTTGATTTAACTCAAATCGTTGATGGTCGTCCACTTGCAGATGTTGCAATGGAACCAACACGTATTTATGTAAAACCTGTACTCGAACTTTGCAAACAAGTTGATGTGCATGCCATGGCTCATATCACTGGCGGTGGTTTACCAGGTAACTTACCGCGTGTTCTTCCGAATGGCGCTCAAGCTGTAATTGACGAGTCAAGCTGGGAATGGTCTGAATTATTCCAGTTGTTACAACGTGAAGGTAATGTAGAACGCTTTGAAATGTATCGTACATTTAACTGTGGCGTTGGCATGGTAATCGCTGTTGATGCAAGCGAAGCTGATAAAGCCATTGATGTATTAAATACTCAAGGCGAAAAAGCATGGAAAATTGGTCATATCCAAGAAAATGCTGAATCAGTTGAAGGTGCAGACGAAAAAATTCGCGTGATCTTTGCATAATGAGAATTGCTGTCCTTGTCTCAGGCAACGGTAGCAACTTACAGGCCCTGATAGATGCAAATCTGTCAGGGCAAATCATTGGTGTCCTATCAAATAAAGCTGATGCATATGCATTGCAGCGTGCTGAGAAAGCCAATATTGCAACCGCTGTTATTTCACATAAAGATTATCCGAATCGAGAAAGCTTTGACGATGCTATGCATCAGCAATTGCTTGCTTGGGAAATTGACTTAGTCATCCTTGCAGGTTTTATGCGTATTTTAACGCCAAACTTTGTCAGTCAATGGCAAGGTAAAATGTTAAATATCCACCCTTCTCTGCTGCCTTTTTATAAAGGAATTAATACCCATCAACGTGTATTAAATACTGGAGATCGCTTGCATGGTTGTACCGTTCATTTTGTCACTGCTGAACTAGATGCAGGACAAAGTATAGCGCAATCCGCCATTCATGTGAGTTTACATGATAATGTAGAAAGCCTAGCACAACGTGTGCATGAGCTTGAACACTTCATCTACCCTCAAGTTGCAGAATGGCTATGCAATGGTCAACTCACTTGGACAAACGGTCTAGCATACTTCAATAAAAAACCTTTAGAACGACCAATTCAATTTGCTCAATTCTAAAAAATAAAACGCATCTTCGGATGCGTTTTTTGAAAAATATAATTCTTCATTTTTAAATAATTAGATTTCAACCTAAAATGAGCACATCTGAATTTGTACTGAAAAATCATCTACATATAAAGCTTTGGACTCAAAGCTCTCCGATTTTACCTTTCACAGATATCCCACAGTCGTCTTCGTATCGCAAATACACAATTGTCCTCGAATTGTTTCAACCTCGTGGCGGAAGATTTCTCTATGGTTTACTGGGTGCAGAAGTTGATATAAATTTAGAAAATTGTGAAATCATCCTAGATTTAACGAACCGCAATTTAGAAAATCGTCTTTTTCAATCTGATTTTCTAAATGAACTTGATGAAGCAAAATATGGTTTGCCAATTGAATACGCTACAGAATTACAAAAATTTATATTAGAAATATCCAACCAGATGAAATTTAATGATTTATATAAAATAAACTTTTGTTTTGCTGCTCATAATGATATTGGATCTAATATCAAAATTTTCAAACTTTTAGCATTATCAATCCTTCAATACATACAAAATAGTGAATTAACTTTAGATGATCTAAATCAAACACAAAAATTCTTAGATCAAAACATATAAAACCCAAAGTATATATTTAAGATGGATCGAAAATACATACTTTCTTATCGGCATGTTGCATTTAGAAATCAATCAAACTTCTAATTTTTTCCACGGTTTCAGTCGGATGCTCTAATGGGAACATATGTCCACCATTAACAACTGAAAAAGGAATACCCAATTTCCGTTTAGCAACTTGAGGAAGTTTTTCTTTTAAGAACACACTATCACGACCAACAACTAAATGAACAGGTACTCTAGGTTTTGGCATAGGTAACCACCACATTGATGGTGTGGTTCTAAACATTGCAACCTCATCCACTTTCGGAATGGTTAAAGTCACCCCACCCTTCAATGGATCATTGCTCAAAGCATGCTGAATATAAGCTTGGAAGCAATCTGTATCAAAGTGTTGATAAAATCCTCTAGAGCCCAAAAGTTCTGCTGCTTGTTCTCGAGATTCCCAATGATCACGACGACGTACTGATAGACCTGCTGGCGTAATTTTATCGACCAATTTAGGTTTAAAAACTTTAGCAAGATGAAAAGCAAATGATGCTTTACCTATAATAAATGGTGGATCCAGCATAATCACTTGAGAAAATAATTCAGGACGACGATAAGATGCCATCAGTGTTAATACAGAACCTAACGAGTGTCCCAAGCCAATTACTTTTCGACCTTGTGATTGTTGCACGATACTATCAATGATTTGATCAACTAAATGCCTCCACCCATGCGTAATTGGATAACGTTTATCAGTGCCAATCTCTGCAACATAGATAATGTCATATTGATCTTTTAATTGCTCAAAGAGCTTCTGATAAACTTTAGATGGAACACCATTGGCATGTGCAAAATGAATCAAAGGTTTCATAAGCGTTTCTTTCAATTTATATATTGATTGGTCAATTATCTCGCGCTGCAAATGCTTTGCAATTTAAAAGGGAGAACTGCCCAGTTACGTTTAAAAATAAAAAAGGCTGTGAATGATCACAGCCTAGTCTTGATGATTATTGTATTTTTGCATTTTGTTGGGTTTGTAATTGTGCAGAAAGTGAACTACTAATTCCTTCACCAATCTTTGTACCCATACGTCCTAAAATTGACTCTAAAGGATTGCGTTGAACGGTATAATCTACTTTCTGATCTACTTTAAGATCGCGCATCAAGGTTGTAATACTACCACTACGATCTGCAACACCTAATGCAATTGCCTGTTCACCCGTCCAGAATAGACCAGAAAATACCGCAGGATCATTTGACTTCAAACGCTTTCCACGACCTTCTTTGACTGCATTAATAAAATGTGTATGCACATTATCTAAAACAGCTTGCACATGTGCTTGTTGCGCTGGATTAATTGGCTTAGTCATACTTAGAATATCTTTATTATTACCAGAAGTTAAAGTACGGTCTTCAACACCAAGCTTTTGCGCTAAACCACTCAAACCATAGTTCGGCATAATCACACCGATTGAACCAACTAAGCTTGATGGATTCACAATGATCTCATCTGCCGCAGAAGCAATATAGTAAGCACCCGATGCACCCATATCACCAATCACAGCATAGACTTTTTTATCTGGATGTTGCTTTTTAAGGTAGCGAATCTCTTGCCAAATCTCATCAGATTGCACTGGTGAGCCACCAGGAGAATTAATATTCAATGCAATCGCTTTACTGCCAGTGGCTTCAAATGCACGATTTAATGCTTTATTGGTGTCTTCACTATTGACAGTAGATTGACCACTAGAAGAATCAATAGTTCCAACAATATCAATCACAGCTAAATGATCAGAGCTAACATTCGTATTTGATTTTTCTACAGAAGTTGAACACCCCTTGCTCATTGCGATCAATACGATTAATAAATACGCAAAACCTAAGCATTTAAAAAAAATGCTCCAACGTCGACTACGGCGTTGTTCTTCGACAGAAGCCAAAACAGCTTTTTCTAAAATCTGCCATTCTTTGCCTGTCACATTATTGCTATTTGCAGGTTCATTTTGTGGTTTTGGTGGCCAATCGGACATAAGATTCCAATCCAATGTATTGTAAAGTGAATTTATTATATACGCTGATTTATAGAAAACTGTTTAAATAACTTGTTTTAACTTATAATTATTTTATACGTTATACTCTCCTCTTGTAATTTTTTTAATGTTTGATATATGGCACACCCCAAATCAACAAATAGTAATTACCGTCTCATACAATTCCTGAGTCATCAACCACTTCAATTAGGTCGTTTTATAGCAGGTCTTGTTGCGCTATTGCTTAATAGTTTCCAGCTTTCTAAACTCTCAAAAATTATACAATTGAATTTACAGATAGCATTCCCTGAAGCATCTCAACAAGAAATAAATCAATTAAAAAAACAAGCAATTAAAAATGAACTAACCTCTTATTTTGAATTTGTGAGCATTTGGGGAGCTTCAAATGAGAAAAATATTCAGCGCATTCACAAGATTCATAATGAGCATTATTTTCACGAAGCCCTCGCAGAGAAAAAAGGACTTGTCCTGATTATGCCTCATTTGGGTACTTGGGAAGTGATGAATGCATGGCTATCCAAACATACTCAAATGACCATCCTTTATAAGCCTGTGAAAAATCCTGATGCTGATCGTTTTGTTCGTGATGCACGTAGCCGCAATCAAGCGAATTTAGTACCCACTGATGAAAGTGGAGTTCGTCAGATTTTTAAAGCATTAAAACAAGGTGGTACAACTGTTATTTTGCCTGATCACACCCCTGATCACGGTGGTGAAATGATTAAGTATTTTGGTATTCCCTTAGCATCGAGTAGTTTAAGCGCAAAGTTAATACAAAAAACAAAAGCACGAACTTTATTCCTTTATGCTTTGAGGAATGAGCAAGGTGGATTCGACATGCATATCGAGCGTATCAATCCTCAAATTTATGAAGGTAATGCCGAAGATGGCACGCTTATTATTCATCAAACTTTGGAAAATTTAATCCAACGTCTTCCAATGCATTATCACTGGAGTTATAAACGATTCAGTGCGAACCCTAGCTTACACAAAATTTATGATATTGATGTCAACGAAGCTTTAACAAAAGTTGCTCAAGTTCGTCAGCAAGAAAATACTCAGCTTTAATCCTATAAATATTGTAATATGAAAATATTACAATATTTAAGCTATTTTCTTTCCAACCATTTAATTTGTTGTCTTTGCTGTCTGAACTCAACATGACCATTTTCAAAAATAAAACGTATTGTTCCTGCTTGAACCGTAGTTAAGAATGGAATGTGTAGCGCCTGTAGACGATTTTTCAACTCTTGACTGGGATGACCATAACGATTATCAAACCCTGCCGAGGCAATCGCAAGCTTAGGTTTTAAAGTCGCTAAAAAATCATAAGCAGAACTATGTTTACTCCCGTGATGTCCCAAGATTAAAACATCTACTTTTAAATCGGGATATTGTTGCATTAATTTATATTCAGCCTCCCAACCTGCATCTCCCATGATTAAGAAGTTTTGATAAGGCTGGGTATTTAAAAACTGCAAATACACCACACAGGAATACTCATTTTGTTGATCCTTTGCATGAATAAGCTCATCTGCTTTAGGGGATAGAATTTCAACTTTTAGATTTTCATATGACCAATGCTGACCTTGCTGACAAAATGAGAAATTGTTTTTGAACTGCATTTTTTGGTCATATTCATTTGACTGAACTTGGGATATTTCAAAGTTTTTTTGAATAATAGGAAAAGCACCACTATGGTCTTGATCAAGATGAGATAAGATTACATGGTCGATGTGGCGTACACCTTGTTGCCGTATAAATGGAATAACAACCCGCTCGCCTAAACTAAATTTATTTTCATTGTAAGAGCCCCCTGTATCAATCATGAAGATTTGTTCGGGATGTTGTAAAAATACAGCTTGCCCTTGTCCAACATCTAAAATATTTAAAACCGTAGGTTGAGTTTTTACACCTATACATATAGGTAAAAAACAAATCAATGCCCAAGCTTTAGGAATCGTCCCCCTCGGCATAAATAAAATAAGCATACCAAGGGTTAGAGATACCATCATTAAGGGTGTATAACTTACTCCATATAAATGTGGTGCAATATGTTGCAAGATGTCTAAAATTGACATCAATACAGATAATAAAAAATCATTAATTTGGAATAAAAATTGCCCTAGTGCAGGAATGATGAGCCAAATACATGCAGCCAGAATATCTAATGGCACAACGACACCACCAAGTAAAGGAATTGCAATTAAGTTACTTACAGGTGCAATCCAAGAAACTTGCTGAAAGAAAATCAAGACCAATGGTAATAAGGCGATAAAGATCTTAGATTGCGATTCAACCAAAGCTTTAGCAGCTAAAAATATTTTTTGAGTCCACGTAATAGGCTGATCTTGCGGTAATTGCGCAATGGTTTGATAAACTCTAAGTAGAATAAAACACGCACCATATGACAGCCAAAAACCAGCGGATAGAATACTAAAAGGATCAAAAAGCAGTAATATACTGGCACTATAGATCAATAAGCTAAATGGGCGAATCGATTGACGAAAGAAGAGAAAAATACTTGCAAATAAAGCAGTCAATAAAGTTCTGATTGCTGGAATCTCAAAACCAACAAATGCCACATACACCAGAACACTGAGTAAAAATGGCAATAATAATAAAATTTGTCTAGGCTGCCATAAGTATAGATGTGGGTAATAACGCTGTATGAGCCGTTGTATCAACCAAGACAACATTAATGCAAAGATCAACACATGTGGACCAGAAATCGCTAACAAATGCGAAATTCCAAGCTGTTGAAATTGTTGTTTCAATGTATTGGATAACAGGCTTTCATCACCTGTTAGCAAGGCTAAAAGTAAACCTTTGTGCTGAAGGTTAGATGCTTGTAACATCTGCCGAAATGCTAAGCGTTTCATCTCAACGCTTAACAAAAATTTAGCAGAAATGCTTTGCTGTTGCTTTAAATGCCCTTGATAACCCAAACGGTAAATTTCATCAAAGCTTAAAGGTTGAATAGACTGCACTGAAAATGCAGACATTATATTTTGCTGTAAAAACCATTTTTCCTGATCAAATGCACCCACAACAGCATAACTATGCGCTGGTTTAATTTGACCTTGAACTCGATAATAATGACCTAGCTGTAAGCTTTGCTTCTGATTTAACTGATATTTGTCTTGTTTTAAATAAAGTAACCAGTTAACAGGTAGCTTATGTCGATTAAGTACTTCAGCAATTTGTTTATGACCATCATCACTCAATTCATCTATGCTTTTAATATAAACAATTGCTTCATAGGATTGTGATTGAAACTCTTTTAATTGCAGTCTTTGTTCTAATGCGGAATCTGCAAAATGATATCCTGTTGTAAACAATCCCCAGCTTGCACTGAGTAAAATAAGTGTTTTATAAAAAGGTCGATAAAAATAGGATTCTTTCTTGTATATGCCAAAGCTAAAGATCAGGATTGCAATAGCCAACCAAATCCACCATGTCAGCTCGATAAAATCAAGATGAAATCCCATGACTGCAATACCAGCAATCCAGCCCAATAAAATAATTTTTAACATGTAATTTTTTAATTAAGTTTTTGATTTTTCTGAGCGCAAAATTAAAGCCCGTTTTCCGGGCTTTAACAAGAGATTAAACAAAATAAATTATTTTGGATCAATCCATAAACCATCTTGCATATGCAAAATCGAATCTGCTGATTGAGCCAATTGCTCATCATGAGTTACGATTAACATCGCCATATTCAGCTCTTTTTTGAGATCCGTCAGCAATTCAAAAATACTCAATGCTGTTTTACGATCTAAATTACCAGTTGGTTCATCTGCTAGTACAACTGCAGGTTTCGTCACTAATGCACGCGCCAAAGCCACACGTTGACGCTCACCACCCGATAATTCACCTGGTTTATGATCTAAACGATGCGATAAACCGACACGATCAAGTAGGTATTCTGCTTGTCTTTTAACATCCTTATAATTACTTTCACTACGTAACATCAAAGGCATGGCTACATTTTCTAAAGCAGAAAACTCAGGCAACAAATGGTGAAATTGATAAACGAAACCTAGATATTGATTACGTTTATAACCACGCTCTGCTTCGCCTAAATTATCAAAACGCTGACCTTGCAAAAAGACTTGTCCTTGCGATGGCTGCTCTAGGCCACCAAGCGCATGTAATAACGTACTTTTACCTGAACCACTTGAACCAACAATAGAAACAAACTCGCCGGCTTTTACTTGAAGGGATAAACCTTTAATCACTTCAACTTTGCTTTTACCATCATCAAAATGTTTATAAATATCTTTGGCTTCTAAGACGATTTTACTCATAACGCAATGCCTCAGCAGGTTGAACTTTGGCTGCACGTAATGCAGGATAAATTGTCGCCAAAAAGCTCATCAATAATGAAACAGTGACAATTACCGTAACATCTTGCCATCTGAGATATGATGGCAGATAGTGAACAAAATAGGCATCAAACAAGTTCAAACCTAGAGCAGTATTGAACCAAGAAATAATATCACTAATCGTCAATGCTAAAGTTACACCTAACACTGTTCCTGCAATCGTTCCAATGACACCAATCACTGTGCCTTGTACCATAAAAATTTTAGTGATCATGGACGGTGAAGCACCTAGAGTTCGCAGAATCGCAATATCAGATTTTTTATCTGTTACGACCATTACTAAAGATGAAACGATATTAAATGCAGCAACCACAATAATCAGAACAAGAAGTAAACCCACTAAGGTTTTTTCCATCTGAATCGCATTGAAAAGATTACCGTGCGTATACGTCCAATTCGATGCGTAGAAATTACTTGGTAATTGTTTCACGATATCATCTGCAACAGATGGTGCGGCGAAAATATCATCTAGCTTTAACCGCACACCTTGTGCACCATCAGGTAAACGCAATAATGTTGATGCATCATTTAAAGCGATATACCCCACCATCGAATCAACTTCTGCACCTACACTAAAAATTCCAACGACTTTAAAACGTTTAAAGCGTGGTACAACACCTGCTGGTGATGGTGTAGCTTCAGGCAAGACCAAGGTGACATTGTCATTTAAACCAAGACCAAGTGCATCGGTCATGTCCTTGCCTAGAACAATACCAAACTCGCCTTTCTTCAAAGCATTTAAATCACCTGAGACCATATGGTTTTGGATAATTGAAACCTTCTTCTCATATTCAGGTTCAATTCCTGTCACCATAATCCCAGCAACTTGCCCCTGCGCTGTCAACATCCCTTGTAATTGGGTAAAAGGTGCAACGCCAGTAACATGTGGATGATGCTCAACTCTTTTTACAAGCTCAGGCCAATCTGTTAAAATTTGAGTAGAAGAAACTGTTGCTTGTGGAACCATCCCTAGAACACGATTTTTTAATTCACGATCAAACCCGTTCATAACAGAAAGTACTGTAATAAGGACAGCAACGCCAAGGGTTAAACCAATCATGGAAACCAAGGCAATAAAAGAAATAAAATGATTACTTCGCCGAGCACGAGTGTATCTCAACCCTATATACAGCGAAATTGGCTTAAACATACCATCTAGTCCGAGGTGATTTATTATGGAAAATTCACAACATCAGCTTGTTGAGGACAACTCTGAACGTCGAGTGATGTCTCGTATTGATGCTGTGTTAAGAATCAACTATCAAGTCATTCCTGACGACGTTGCGCTGAATGATCCTTATGATTCTCACTTTGTATTGCCACGCTATTTTCTACTACTTGCTGAATTAGATCAATTTGATCATGCATTTCGCTACGAATTAGAACAATTAAATGAAAAAGATCAACAAATTGCTCGCATATTATCCCTTTTCAATCAAAAATTGAATCTGATTACTGGTTCTTTTTACGACAATATCGTGCAATCCCTACTACCAGTACCTGAACAAGTTAACTTTTCCGAGAATGGCTTGAGCTTCTTCAGCTCACAAGATCTTAATGAAGGAACCTATATTCATATTACGTTGAGTCATCCTGAAAACTACTTTCATATCGCAGCAACTGCTCAAGTTGCTTACAGCTCAGCAGATGAACAAGGTAAATTCCGTATTGGTGCTTATTTCATTACCCTTAATCCACAAGATCGTGCCAAATTAGCGGAAAGTATTCAAGAATCACAACAAACTGAGAGCAACCCAAATTAAATATGAAAATGTCGTTTTCATATTTTCAAACGGCGATAGGTATTAAAATCTTTATAAAAGTAAAGACACAAACCTAATAGAATGATGCTTGCCCCAACAAAAACCTGTGCAGACAACTGTTCATGATTGAGGTAAGCGCCTATGAGTATTGCCAACATTGGGGTCATCACCGTCGTCAGTGACAAAGTGGTGGCTTTCAAATTTTGTACCAACTTGAAATAACAAAACATCGCAATTAATGAAGCCATTACAACAGTATAAGTCAACGCTAACAATGATTTCGGCGAAGGAAAGTGCGTTGGTGCATGTTGCCAAATCCAAGGTAGTAATAATATGGCTAAGATTGTTGAAACTAGAATTGAACCGGTTGCTTGAGCCATCGGTTGCACATTCGCATTGATTTTTTTCACCAGAAAAATAGAAAGTGAATATGCAAAAACACTCATCAGCATTAAAACAATACCTATCGGCTGCACATGCTTTTGACTTCCACTCAGACAAATCATCGCTAATCCAATAATTGAGGTTCCCATCCCCAACCACTGTAAACTCGCTAACTTTTGTTGAAAACCAAATCTTCCAATCAGCCCAGCCATGATCGGAGCTAAGCCAAACATCAATGCAATCAACCCAGAACTTAAATAAGGTGTTGCTGCATAAGTAAAAATTTGCGAACCGATCAAGCTTAATGAACCAGCTACATAACTTGATAACGCAATTTTATGAATCGGAAATTTAACCTTTAATAGCAATAGCACGCTAACCGCCAAAGGTAAGGCAATAAAAAAGCGCAATACCAAAGCCCACATAGGGTGTAAATCAGTAACACTCCAAACAATTGCCAATGGCGTGGTTGCCCAAATGAATACTAATAATCCATATGTCAGTACTAAGTTGATTCGTGAAGGCATATTTAGCTCAAGAAGCGGTTTTGCGTTTTTGTTTGAAAATAGTTTGATCTAAAGAGCTTGAGAATTCACGTTTATCACGTTCAGAAATAGGTGGTGGACCACCTGTTTGGACACCAGCTCCACGCAGAGTATCCATAAAATCACGTAAATGCAGGCGTGCTTTAACATTTGCAACCGTATAAATTTCACCTCTAGGATGAATTGCAATTCCGCCTTTTTCAATTACTTGTGCAGCAAGTGGAATATCTTGTGTAATGACAATATCATTTTCATGCATACGCTCAATGATTTCTTTATCTGCTTGATCTGCCCCACTCATCACCTGAATCGAATTAATCCTTAGAGATGGCGTAATCCCAACATTCTGATTGGCGACAAAGGTAACTTCTAACTGATAACGATCAGACGCACGTAAAATCACTTCACGTAAAATTTTAGGTAAAGCATCCGCATCTACCCATAATTTAAATGGCAGCACGTTGGCACAAGCTCATAAAAATAAAAATATAGTGTAGCAGATTACGGTAAAAGTAGAGTTAGCATCATTCGACTAATTGCTGTTCTTCATTTCATTAATTAAATTTGGGATCGAAAACAGAAATTTGAATTAATTTTTAATGAATTACATATCCAGACTTGAAAAATGGATGTTACCCTCGATTTAATAGAATAAGTTCAATCTTTTTAGCATCACGCTTTATGAAAAATCAAAACAGTCCTGAAACTATTAAAATTCAAGATCAAAATTTCGGTAATCATGTTGAACATTGGAACCTATTGACTGATACCCCCGAAACAGATGTTCCCAAATGGTTAGGATTGGCACTTGATGCTCCAGTGATGCCTATGGGCTTATGTGAAGATGAACAAGACATGGATCAATCATTTTGGTTGATTCAAGGGCCAAAGGGTCATTCTATTTCAATCAATCAAATTATTGCGGTTGAAAATCAAAAACCACGGGCATTAAAAATAGCATTCCCAAGTTTTGAAAGCCCATATAAATACGACGCACAAATTGAACGTATTATTACTTGTGATTCTGCAACTCAAGCAGTATTACGTCTGTGTTTAAATAAAAATACGGTTATTTATGCATTTGATAATTTATTTAGTGTTAATAACTGCCAATATGATCAAAATCAAACTTATCAAGTTCAATTTAATGCTTGGGCATATGAATTAGAATCAGTTGCTGAAAATGAGAAAATCATTGTTGATGACCCTGCATCAATTAAACATCATCGTGCTTTAAATGCTATTTTGGCTGAACATAATGGTGTTGCACCAGAAAACTTACAAGAGCTGATTAACGACTGGCAACCACAAACACCTGAAGATCACGAACCTGTAACCGTTGATTTTTCTAAAATGGTGGCATATTTGTATGGTGAAACATTAGGTCAAGAAGATGAAGCTTGGTTCCAAGGTAATATCGTTGGCAAAACAACCATGCAATTTATGCAAGATGAATATACGTTGTATGATGTGGCTTTAGTTTTAGAAGATGATTTACCTGCAATTTTAATTCGAATTGCAACAAAAAATGATTTGTATAAAAACTTTAACATTGGCGAATATATTCGCGGTAACCTATGGATTCAGGCGAATATTTATGCTAAAACTGGTATAAAGTGACAAAAAATCACATAAATAGCATTTCTAGGCGTTCTAATGAAAATTATACCAGAACAGACAACCACCAGTTTGATTCATTCGAGTGATCAAGGTCTTAAACTTGATATTGGTGCTTTTTGCTTTTTTTTACTTGGTATGTTTTTAGCAGCACTCATTTTTCATCAAATTGGCTTATTTTAATTTTTAGATTTAAATTGTATTAATAAAAAAGCCCTCATGAATGAGGGCTTTTATTTTATGGATGATAAATTGCTTAACCGTGACGTTTTGCAAACTCGTCCATGAAATTAACCAATGCTTGTACACCTTCTAAAGGCACAGCATTGTAAATACTTGCACGCATACCACCCACAGAGCGATGACCTGCTAAGTTAAGCAAATGGCTTTGCTCAGCTTCTTTCAAGAAGGTTCTTTCAAGTGCTTCATCTGCAAGTGTAAATGGTACATTCATGATTGACCGATTTGGAATTGCGATTGGATTATTATAAAAGTCACTAGAATCAATATATCCATAAAGCAATTTTGCTTTTTCTTGGTTTACTTTATACATTGCGTCTACACCGCCTTGTTCAAGTAACCATTCAAATACCAAACCAGACAAATACCAAGCATAAGTTGCAGGCGTATTTACCATTGAATCATTTTTTGCCTGATCAGAATATTTCAAAATGCTTGGAATTTCAGGTTTTGCTTGATCTAATAAATCATCACGCACAATAACGATCGTTAAACCTGCTGGGCCAATATTCTTTTGTGCTCCAGCATAAATTAAACCAAATTTACTTACATCTAATGGTGCAGACAAAATGCTCGAAGAAAAGTCACATACCAACGGCGCATTAACGTTTGGTACACCTGCAAATTGTAGACCACCAATCGTTTCATTATCCGCATAGTGCACATAAGCCGCATCATTTGAAAGATTCCAAGTACTTTGCTCAGTAATGGCGTGTTTTCCATCAATGAACGTACCCGCTTCAATTACATTGATGTCCCCATAACGTTTTGCTTCTTTCAACGCTTTTTCAGACCAAATACCAGTATGAATATAATCAGCTTTCGCATTCTTGCCGAGCAAGTTTAAAGGAATTGCTGAAAATTGAAGCGATGCTCCACCTTGTAAGAACAATACTTTATAGTTCTCAGGAATGTTCATGAGCTTACGCAAATCCGCTTCAGCTTTTTCCGCGACAGCAACATAGTCACTACTACGATGACTCATTTCCATGATCGACAAACCTTTACCTTGCCAATCCAACATTTCTTGTTGAGCTTTCTCTAAAACGGCAGTAGGTAATGCAGCAGGACCAGCGCAGAAATTATAAGCACGCATGAGTTTTCCCTTGTCAAAGTGAAACAAATTGAAATGGGGATTTAATCATAGATTAGCGAAGGTTGCAGCAGCTTATCGAGTAAATATTTAAATTTTAGTGCAAAAAATATATAAATTTTTTAATCTGCTTTTGATTATTTTCATGCATTTTATTCACTGATCACAGTTTAAATCCCATTATTCTTTATAGATTAAAAACTCTATTTTTTACAAATTCAATACACCAATTGAAGTGATATAACTATTTAATTAAAAACATAATATTTCAATTTTATAAAAAGAATTTAGACTATCTGAGGATATTATTAAATTGCGACATGCTCTTATGTTAAAACGACATGATCGACCGAGCCTTCAGGTCAAACGGTTTCCCAAACAGCTCAGCCTATGTATGAGCCTGATTAGTTGTACCCTATTTTCATTCCCATCATTTGCTCAGACCTTCAGTTATAGTCAAGCTGAACAATATGTCGTGCAAAATGCTTATAGTTCTCAAGCACAACAGGCCTTACAGCAAGCATCGCAATTAGAAATGGAAGCTGTTAAAAATTTAGGCTTACCAAGAATTGATTTAAATGCTCGAGCCTATGCATTTCATAGTGAAACGAGCGTGCCTCTTGAATCAAGTAAACGTCGTTTAGAAAACTCATTAACAAATGGTTTTGATGAAAAATTATCTCAATGGCAAAATGTATTACCTCCAGAAGTCATCGATCAGGTCAGCCAAGGTTTTGATCAAGTTGTTAGTGATGGTTTAAATAAAATTCCAAATAACTTAGATGTCACTGTTGAAGATCATGATGTTCGTACTTCAGTTTCGATGGTTATGCCGCTATATACAGGTGGAAAAATTAATAGCGCTAAACAAATCGCCACCATTCAAGCAAAACGCTCAAATATTAGTGAAAAACAACAGCAAGATACACAACGTTTCGAAATGATTCAGGCTTATTTCAATGTGCAATTACAACAACAATTAGCCAAGTCAGCGCTGTTTAATTTGAATGCCATGCAAGAACATTATAACAATGCGCTAAAACTTGAAAAACAAGGTTTTATTAACAAAGGACAGCGTATGCAATTTGAAGTTGCACGCAATAATGCTGAACGTACTTACCAAAATGCACAGTCTAATTTAAAAGCGAGCGAATTTAGTTTACAGAATCTATTACAAACCAAAGAAAGTGTCAGTCTAAGCACCCCACTTTTCGTGAATTTAACTCAGAATCATTCTTTGGATAAATTACTTGCAAATTATGATCAGAACTCAAGTTTGATTAAAAAACTACAAATAGATACTGAATTGGCCAATGAAAATGTGAAAGTTCAACAAGCCTCTAAAAAACCAAGTGTTTTTGCTTTTGGAGAATACGGCTTAGATAGTAAAGAAAATTGGATTGTTGGTGTGATGGCAAAATACAATTTATTCTCAGGTATAGACAATAATAAAAATATCCGTGCCGCAGAGCTCAAAAAATATGCAGCAGAGCTTATGACTGAACGGACAAAACAAGAAGTCGAAAATGTTTTATACAAATCTTATAGTGAATTAAATTCTTCGCAAAATAGCCATCAATTACTTACCCAGAATACCAAAGCAGCTCAAGAAAATTTAAGAATCCAACAACTTTCATTTAAAGAAGGTATGGGTACTGCAACGCAAGTGATTGACGCACAAAATGCTTTAAGTGCTTTAAAAACTGAAATGGCACTCAACTCGTATAAATATATTTTATCTTTAGCTACCTTATTACAAAGCTATGGTTCTATTGATGAATTTAAGCTTTACGTCAATCAACCACGTACTGACTATATCCATTAATTGGAGAAATTTATGAGCCAGAATCCATCATCATCCAATTCAGAACGTGATACAGATCAAGTCAACCAAACAACAGATGCTCAAACAAAAGAAACAGCATCTGAACGAGTTTCTCTAATTGAACATACAGAAAAAGTAGAAGCTGAAACAGCACCTTTGAATAAAAAAATTCCACCGAATAAATCATCTAAAAATGGAAAACTCAAACTTATTGGGTTAATTATCCTTATTTTATTATTCGGTTTAATTGCATATGGTCTATGGAAAGCTTATCAACCTCAGACCATTGAATTACAAGGTCGCGTTGAAGCAGAAACAGTACATATCAGCACTAAAGTTCCAAGCCGTATTGAAGAATTTTACGTCACTGATGGACAACCCGTTAAAAAAGGACAGGCTTTGGTTCGTTTTGTTAGTCCCGAATTAGAAGCAAAGAAAGAGCAAGCACAAGCAGCTTTACAAAGTGCTACAGCATTTCATTCAACCGTATATCGTGGTGCTCAGCAAGAGAATATCGAAACCTTATACGCTAACTGGCAAGCAATGAAAACCCAAGCTGATTTGGCAGCAACCACTTATAAACGTGGTGAAAATTTATTTCAACAAGGTGTCATTTCTCGTCAACGCCGTGATGAAATGTTAGCGGCCCAAACTTCGGCACGTGAAACTGCTGAAGCCGCTTATCAACAATACGCACGCGCTAAACGAGGCAGTACGGAGCAACAAAAATCAACTGCTGATGCACAAGTGGCTATGGCTCAAGCTGCGGTAAAAGAAGCCAATGCTTTAACCGAAGAGACCAAACTATATTCACCGACTGATGGTACTGTTTCTAAAACTTACGGTAAACCAACTGAGTTAGTCGCGACAGGCATCCCTGTAGTAAGCATTCTTGAAGACCATGATTTATGGGTAAGTTTGAATGTCCGTGAAGACATATATAGCTCAATTTATAAAACTAAAACTCTGGAAGGTTTTATTCCTGCACTCAACCGTAAAGCAAATTTTAAAGTGAAAAAAATTGATGCTGAAGGTGATTTTGCAACGATTAAGACAACAAGACAAACTGGCGGTTATGATATTCGTAGTTTCAAATTTCATTTAGTACCAGAACAAACCATTCCAGACCTAAAAGTCGGTATGAGTGTTTTATTTAAAATTGCAGAGGCAAAATAACCGATGTTTGCAGTAATGCTTCGGGAGTTACGCTATTTAAAACACCATAAAGCTGATTTTTTTATGGCGATCATTGCCCCTTTGTTGGTGATTCTTCTTTTTGGCAATATGTTTGCATCGGGTAAAGCTGAGCATTTACCTATCGTTGTGATTGATCAAGATCAAAGTGAAATGAGCCGTAAAGTCATTCATGCACTGAGTATCAATCATACTTTACAAGTAAAAACTATCACCACTAGCCAAGATGAAGCCGAACAGCTTATTAATAAAACTGAAGCATGGGGATTCGTTTTAATCCCCGATGGTGCAGAACAAAGATTAGTACAAGCACAAGATGCACAAATCAGTATTGCCTACAATCAATCTTTTTTTAGTATTGGGAATACCATTTCCTCTGCAATGCTGATCAGTACCTTAAATGGTATGGCGGATTATATGGGAGAGAGTTACTTATCAAATGTAATCCCCTACTTGGATGTTCCGACACCTCATATCAAAATTTCTACACTATATAATCCTAATATGAGCTATGAACTGTTCCTTGAGCCGTTCATGGTACCCGCAGTTTTGCATTTACTGCTTTGCTGTTGCGTGGCTTTTGCGATCGGACAGGAATTTAAAAGGAAAACCCTGAATAAATGGGTTGACTCAAAACACATTATTTCTAGCCTATTAGGTAAAATCCTGACCTATGTCTTTATTTTTTGTGCGTGGACATGGTGCTGGATGTTTTGGCTAGCACATATTCGTGGCTACTTTATTGCAGGTTCACTCAGCCTAATTTTGCTTGCACAATTTTTACTTTATTTTTCTTATGCTGTCATCAGCAGTACGGTTGTATTAGCCACCAAAGATCTACCTAAAACCTTTGGTTTTATTGCACTTTACGGTGGATCATCACCTAGTTTTTCGGGAATTACCCTCCCCCTGAATAATGCACCAGCATTTACTCAATTTTGGTCAATGATTATTCCGTATACGCCTTATGCGAAACTACAAACAGAGCAATGGGTGATTGGTAGTGATATTTCCGTATCTCTCATTCCTTTTGGCATTTTAGTTATTTTTTCTGCTCTTTATCTAGGTTTAAGTATTCGTTTATTGAAGAAAAATATTCAGGAGCAAAATCAATGAAATTATTTTGCTTCTATTACATCCAAACGTTTAAAAATATTGTTGCAAATAGTTCTGTATTTACCACATTGATTGCAGCTGTAATCATGTATAGTTTTTTCTACCCTACTGCTTATAAAGCTCAATCGGCAGCAGATATCCCAATTGTGATTGTTGACCAAGAACAAAGTATTTTAACTTCAAAAATTATTAGTCAGGCTGCTAATAGTCCACATATTCGAATCACAACAGTTACCGATAATTTCTTAGAGGCTGAGAAACTCGTAAAAAATCAGAAAGCTGAAGGTATTCTACTGTTACCCGAAAATCTTACCAATAGTTTAAAACGCGGTGAAATGGGTGGAATCGGTCTTTACCTAAGTACAGCCTATTTCATTCGAACGAAAGAGGTTGGAATAGGGCTTGCAGGTTCAATTGAATATACCTTGCAAGAATATTTAGAAAAATTTGGTAAAGCTTCTTCATTTCATCCTGAGATCTCAATTCATCAAATTCCTTTGTTTAATACATTATCTGGCTATGGCAGCTATATTTTTCCTGCTGTGTCCAGTCTTATTATTCATCAAACCATATTACTCGGGCTCGCAATGTTGATTGCGAGCTATAGAGAAAAAGGTTGGGTTGCAAATCGATCAGAATTTTTTGCGATTTTTGCCGCAATATTGACCATCGGATGTTTAGGTTGTCTGTATTTATTTGGCTTTACATTTTGGTTATATGAATATCCGCATGGGGGTAATTTTTGGGGAATGCTATTCGCTGTTCCGATTTATGTGAGTTGTATTATTGGTTTAGCAATGCTAGTTGGTTCACTGGTCGATATGCCTGAACGTGTTGGGCATTTGATTGTTGTAACCTCTGTGCCTCTATTTCTGTTAACGGGTACAGCTTGGGCACATTCCGCTATGCCTGAATGGATGCAATGGTTGGCATGGTTACTTCCCTCTACACATGGCGTACAAATGTTTGTGCAATTAAATCAAATGGGTGTACCTATTGCTATTGTCGTACCCAAACTAATTTTCTTAGCAACATTAGGCGCAATTTTATTAGCTATTTCTTACTTCAGATTGGTTAAGAAATAGCGTTTCATGGTTTAAGTTGTTATTAAGAATATCTAGGCATATTGCTTTAATCGAAATTAATTAAAAGGTAAGAGTAAATCTCTATCTTATCTTTTAATTGACCTAAATGAAGGCATGGATATGGCTAAAGTGTGTTATTGCGCTGACGATTTTGCAATGAACCCTGAAATTTCAGAAGCGATTCTATTGCTCGTGCAAAAAGGAGTTTTACATGCAACCTCATGTATGACTCAGTCACCCTACTGGCCAATCTCAGCCCAGCAACTTAAACCATTATCGAATCATATTGATGTTGGTCTACATCTAAATTTTACTCATTTATTCGATCGACAAATACCTATCTTCAGTCTACCTAAGTTGATGCTAAAAGCATGGTTTCATCGTTTAGATCCAAAAATCATTCGACAAAGCATTGAACAGCAATGGAATCTATTTATTTCAGAAATGAAAAGACAACCTGATTTCGTTGATGGTCATCAACACATACATCAGTTTCCTATTATTCGAGAGGTATTAATCGATTTTCTCAAGCAACATCATTTTCAAGGTTGGATTAGAAACTTAGAGTACCCTGTATTCATTCCTCATTATTCAGCAAAAACCCGTTTACTTTCAATGCTTGGTGCGCCAACTTTGGCAGCAATATGTAAGCAGAAAAATATCTATCAAAACAAAAAATTCGCAGGCATTTATGATTTTGAAGATGTTGATTACGCTCGATTAAACCAACAATGGTTAATGCGAGCAAAAGATCATTTATTGATTATGTGTCACCCAGCTATAGAAGCTATTGACCATAAAGACCCTATTGCAGCAGCGCGTGTAAGAGAATTTCAATATCTGAATTCATCACAATTTCGTGATGACTGTCTACTTTATCAAATTTCACTCGGCCCAATGGACGCATTAAAATGATAAACAATCCATTTTTATCTTGTGTCGTCCCTGCGTATAACGAAGCAGAAAATCTAAAAAAATTTATTCCTGCTTTAGCACAACAATTGGAACAACAAAAGTTACGCTATGAAATCATCGTCATTGATGATGGTAGTCAAGATCAAACTGTTGCTGTTTTAGAACAAATGCTGAATGACTATCCGCTACGCATACTAAAACTTTCTCGCAATTTTGGTAAAGAAGCAGCTCTAAGTGCTGGATTAGATTATGTTACTGGAGATGCAGCCCTCCTAATCGATGCTGATTTTCAACATCCACTTGATGCGATTCCAAGCATGATTCAACTTTGGAAAAATGGCTATGACATGGTCTATGGAATTCGAGATCGAAGTACGGAATCATGGCTTAAAAAAGTCTTCACCCGTTGCTATTACCATATACTGAACTTAAGTTCTTCTGTCGATATTCCTGAAAATGCAGGAGATTTTCGACTTCTTGATGCAAAAGTAGTCGATGCCGTTAAAAAGCTTTCTGAAAAAAACCGCTATATGAAAGGCCTATACGCATGGGTGGGTTTTAAAAGTATTGGAATTCATTTCACAGAACAACAACGTCAACACGGTCAATCTAGTTTTAATTTTAAAGCCTTATTTCAACTAGCAATGTCTGGGTTAACTGGATTTTCCGACCTTCCATTGCGGCTATGTATCTACCTCGGCGCATTACTTGCAATATTTGCGATGAGTTATGGGGTATGGATCATTATCGAAACGTTAATTGAAGGCATTCGAGTACCAGGTTGGGCCACACTTGCTGCTGGTATGACACTTTTAGGTGGAATTCAACTCCTTTGCATTGGCATTTTAGGTGAATATATTGGTCGAATTTATGCAGAAGTAAAAAATCGGCCTAAATATATTGTTTCAGCAGAATATTCACATATTCAACCAAAGCCTGCACTACAAGAAAAACAAAATAATGTAGCTTCCTTCTAATGCAAGCACATATCCTACAATTCTTTCGTTTTGGAATGGTTGGTTTAATCGCAGCGCTTATACATTATGTTGTAGTCACGCTGCTCATCCAACCCCAATATCAAATCTCATTAAAATACGCCAACTTTTTCGCCTTTTTAACCGCTTTCTGGATTAGCTACTTTGGCCATCGTATTTTTACTTTCAGAGTAACTTACCTTCAGCACAAGCAAACATTAAAGAAATTCATTGTAGTAGCCATTCTGGGTTTTCTTTTTAATGAATCTATTTTGCTCATAAGCCACCACTATCTTCACTTTCAGGTTTCCTTACTCGTGATTGCCAGTATTTGCATCACTTCAATTTTTACTTTTTTACTCAATCGTTATTTTGCATTTCAATAATAGGGATGAAATACATGCAACAATGGCTACGATCATCAAAGTTTTTACTTATTTTTTTACCTTTTTGGTTATTCATTAGCTCATGTATTCGTCCCCTATCTATACCAGATGAAGGACGATATGGTGATATTAGTCGCTATATGCTCGAATCTGGAGATTGGTTAATTCCACGCATTAATGGATTACCATTTATGCATAAGCCACCCTTATTACATTGGCTTTCTACAAGCTTAATGGAAATATTTGGTGTGCATATTTGGGTGTTAAGACTCGTTCCAACCTTGGCAGGTTGTATGATGTTATTCAGTCTTTTTATTTTTCTGAAGAAACATGTTTCTGAAAAAATTGCTCAGTTAACGATGATTATATTAGCAACGAGCTTGTTATTTTATGGCAGCAGCCAATATATCAATCATGATCTATTAGTTGCTTCATGGATGACGGTGTGTATCCTTAGCTTCGTTGACTTTACGCTTTCAGGTAAAAAAACTATTCTATTTTTAGGTTATTTTGCAGCTGCGGCAGGATTTTTAAGTAAAGGTCTAATTGGTGTACTAATACCAGGGCTCGTACTCCTTCCTTGGTTACTTTACACGCGCCAATGGACTAAAATTCCAGCTCTACTGAATCCCTTCGGCATTCTTCTGTTTCTTGCGTTAACCGTACCGTGGATCTATTTAGTTCAGTTAAAACACCCTCAATTTTTACATTACTTTTTTATTGATCAACAGTTTAGCCGATTTAATTCCAATGAGTTTAATAATAAACAGCCTTGGTTTTTCTACTATTTAATTCTTCTTGTCAGTTTTTTACCTTGGTTTTTAATCAGCCACTTTAGTTTTCCAAAACAACTCTTTAAACAATCTTTACCTTCTTCTTTACTATCGCTGCTTTTATGGTGGTTTATTTCTGTCAGTATTTTTTTCTCAATTCCACCTTCAAAGCTAGCAGGATATATCTTGCCAGTTGTAGCTCCTTTAGCAATATTACTTGCTGTTACCATAAGTCCAATATTAGATAAGATTGATAAAAGCAAACTTCAAATTTGGGGCACTGCTGTTTTTATTTTCATACTCGGCTTTGGAATTATTTTAACACCGCACATTATCAAAAATAATCATGATTTTTATATGAATCATGCCATACAAATTTATGTGATTGGCACAATTTTATGTATAACCCCATTCAGCTTAATGCTGTTATTTAAACAGAAAAAAATAGATTATTTAACGGCAATTTTTTTAAGTTTAATCGTATTTTGTACTTCTATTTCAGTAGCAATAACTGTTTTAGATACAAAAAATAATGCTGACCAAGTCGATTTTCCCAAACTCATCAATCGCAATTCTGAGGTAGTTTTTTATTACAATTATTTCTATGACATTCCTTTTTTACTGGATCTTAAAAAACCAGCTTATATTGTCAATGATTGGGATAAAGTCAAAACAGATAACTCTTCACTTGAACTAAAAGATGGGCTGTTATTTGAACCTGAACGTCAACAATATCTATGGAATAAACAGCAGCTACAAAAAGCTTTGGATCAAAAACAGCCATTACTTCTTTTCAGCAATCCTAACGGATACACTCCAGAAGACCCAAATGTAAAGGTTTTACATTATCGTAATTATGATGTTTTTTTCATTCATCAACATCCCTAAATAAAAAAGGAAGCTGATGAGCTTCCTTTTTTTATGAATAGGATATTTACGCTTCTGGCGTATCATCTTTTGGTTCTACTGTAGCTTCTTCAGAAGCTACAGCCTCAACCTCTGTATTTTCCGTTTCTTCTGTAACGTCTAACTCTTCGTCATCTTCTACAGCTTCAATCGAAACAACACCCACTAAGGTTTCAGCATCGCTTAAGCGAATTAAACGAACACCTTGTGCATTACGACCTGTGGTTGCAACCTCAGCAGCACGCGTACGCACTAATGTACCACCATCAGAAATCAACATCAGTTCTTTGCTTTCATCAATTGATACCGCACCAACTAACTCACCATTACGTTCGCTAGTTTTAATGGCAATCACGCCCTTACCACCACGTTTCTTGGTCGGGAAATCATCAACAGGTGTACGCTTGCCATAACCGTTTGCACAAGCACACAACACTTCGCCTGTTTCAGGTACAACCACGAGCGAAACAATACGACTGACAACATTCGAATCTGATGAATCATCATTGTCATCGCTATCATCATTTTCGACTTCAGCATCCTCAGATTCAATGGTATTGCTTGCAAAACTCACACGCATACCACGCACGCCTTTTGCAGTACGTCCCATCGCACGAACATCTGTTTCAGCAAAACGAATTGCCTTCCCTTCGTTCGAGAACAACATGATCTGCTGATTACCATCGGTAATTGCAACACCGATTAAAGTATCTTCTTCGTTCAACTCAATCGCACGTAAACCGTTAGAACGAACATTACTGAATTGACTCAACTCAACACGTTTAACCGTACCTGATGCAGTTGCCATGAATACATAGTGATTTTCAGGGAATTCAGTCAACGGTAAGATTGCCGTCACGGTTTCATTCGCTTCCAACGGAAGTAAATTAATGATTGGACGACCTTTTGCACCGCGTGAAGCCTGTGGAACTTCAAACACTCTTAAGCGATAGACCTTACCGACATTGGTAAAACATAAAACCGTTGCATGGTTTGATGCCACAATTAAATGCTGGATAATGTCATCATCTTTCATGGATGTTGCAGACTTGCCACGACCACCACGACGTTGCGCTTGATAGTCAGAAAGTGGTTGAGTTTTCGCATAACCTGTTTGAGAAACAGTCAATACCACTTGTTCTTCTGGGATCAAATCTTCACGGCAGAAATCAACGCCTGATTCAACAATTTCAGTACGACGCCCATCACCATATTGTTGCAAGATTAAAGCAAGCTCTTCACGGATCACATTCATCAATAGATTAAAATCATTGAGAATTGCTGTTAATTCAGCGATTTGACCTAAGATTTCAGAATATTCTGCATGTAATTTGTCTTGTTCTAGACCCGTCAAACGGTGCAAACGTAATTCTAAAATTGCTGCCACTTGTGTTGGTGACAAGCGATAAATCTCACCAACCAGACCAAATGGACGAGCAGGATCTTCACCTTCAATCTCATCTGGACGAACAGAAATCGCACCTGCTTTTTCAAGCAATGCAACCACACCACCACCTGCCCACTCACCTGCTTGTAAACGCTCACGTGCTTCAGCGGGGTTAGCAGAAGTTTTAATGGTTTCAATAATGGCATCAATATTTGCCAAGGCAACCGTTAAACCCTCTAAGATATGTCCACGTTCACGTGCTTTACGCAATTCGAACATGGTACGGCGAGTCACAACTTCTTGGCGATGACGAATAAATGCCGCAATAATATCTTTTAGGTTCATCAACTTAGGCTGACCATTGTCTAAGCAAACCATGTTGATGCTGAACGAGTTTTGAAGTTGGGTATGCAGGAATAAGTTATTCACTGCAACTTCTGCATTTTCACCACGCTTCAAGTCGATCGCGATACGCATACCGTCTTTATCTGACTCATCACGCAGTTCAGAAATACCTTCAAGTTTCTTTTCTTTGACTAACTCAGCAATACGCTCAATGGTTTTTGCCTTGTTAACTTGGTAAGGAATCTCAGTAAAGACAATCGTAGTACGACCCGTTTTTTGATCTTCTTCGAAGTGATATTTACCACGAATATGCAAACGGCCTTTACCAGTGCGATAGGCATCAACAATGCCTGATTTACCGTAAATAATACCGCCTGTAGGGAAATCTGGACCCGTAATGTGTTCCATCAAGCCTTCAATCGAAATATTCGGGTTATTGGCGTAGGCTAAACACGCATTCACGACTTCTGTCATGTTATGCGGTGCCATATTGGTCGCCATACCGACTGCAATACCCGTCGTACCATTAATCAAAAGATTTGGAATACGTGTCGGCATGACTTGAGGAATACGCTCAGAACCGTCGTAGTTATCTTCCCAATCAACAGTATCTTTTTCTAAGTCTGCTAAGATTTCATGGGTCAACTTTTGCATACGAACTTCGGTATAACGCATTGCTGCTGCGCTATCCCCATCGACAGAACCGAAGTTACCTTGACCATCAACCAACATGTAACGCAAGCTAAAATTTTGCGCCATACGAACGATTGTTTCATATACTGCGCTGTCACCATGAGGGTGATATTTACCGATCACGTCCCCGACAACACGAGCAGACTTTTTGTACGCTTTGTTATAATCATTGCCCAATTCATGCATTGCAAACAACACACGACGGTGAACAGGTTTAAGACCGTCTCTCACATCTGGTAATGCACGAGATACAATTACGCTCATCGCGTAATCTAGATATGAATGCTTGAGTTCGTCCTCAATGGCAATCGGTCTAATTTCCGATACGCTCATGCATACTCCTTGTTTACAAGTAGATGGCTCTACTTGTTTTTATGTATTCAATCTTGCAAAAAATTAGTTCAGAAACTTGAACTAAAATTAAAAAATATAGCGAAAAATTATAGCATAAAGCACTTATTAACAGGGAGTTTGCTAATCTGAAAATAGCATTTTTTTACAATAAAAAATTTATTAGAATTAATAAGTTAAAAATCTAGTTTTCCATTTTTTAGTGAATAGAACAAAAGGTTACTTTTTAATCAAAATAATGGCATTTTTAATAAAATATTCCATCCAGTTTTTTTAAATCAGCGGTATAAATAGGCATATTTTCTTTGAAAGAAAATTAAGTCTAGCTCCAAGGACTTTGCTGTTAGCTCAAAGATCATGCTGTGCATTTGACCTCGATGATGCGTTTGATGGTTAAATAGGTGTGCCAATATTTCAATCAAAGGCTCAGTATAAACTTGACCTCGACGGACATAAGTAATCATTTGATGGAATGAAACTTCATCATGTTCATGGATAAAATTAATCAGACTTTGATCATGTTCAATTCGAGCATTCTCTAATTGGGCAAGTTGATTATAAAGAATCTCATCCAAAGTATACGTTGATGCAACAACGCCTTTGATACGCTCAAACCAAAGTATATCTCCTACCAATACATGATTTGCCGTTTGCATAAGGGATTTAAAATAAGCTTTACAGTCTTGATTTAATTGCTCCTCTGTTAAGCCGATGAGCGTAGAAAATAACTTTTGGTTTGCCCACTGATTATAATGAGCCAGCATCTGAAAAAATAAGTTTTAAAAGTATAATTCATCTAACCATGCTCTTATTTATTTTCCTTATTTTTAACATAAAAACGCCCCTTTCGGAGCGTTTGAGACATGTGAGAATTAAGGTGATTTAACCTCGACATCCATAGGTGCAGCAGTACGTACCCATACAGAGCTCCTCCCAAATAGCGAAACGCCTTTAAATGCTCGCACTCGGAGCAAACGGCCATTATTGGTCACTTCCCCCTTGCCCTGATAAGTACGACCGCTCAGAACCTCTAACAAAGTCGCATTATTATATTTGTTTGGGTTTTTGGGATCTTTGGTCACACCAGAAACAATCTCCATTCCTACAATAGGCTTATTCGTATTTGGTGCAGCACATTTCACACAATGCGTTAAGATCACGCCGCTAACGTTGGGGTAACGATGAACAATCGTTCCAGAATAAGTTCCATCAATTTTCTTTTTAAATTCGATAATAGATAAAGGTTCACCCGTACGGTCATCAATACTTTTCCAATACCCTTCAATCGAATCAGTTGCATAAACAGTTGTACTCGCCAACACTGCCCAAAACACCCCCAAAACCCATTGAGATAACGAGTTTATTTTCATTTTGCATCTCCCTATATTTTGCAAAATTATTTTTTAATTGAAGCAAACTTCTTTTACTTTCTGATTACTTAGGTCTGATCGTTGCCGTTTTTACAACAAATAATGATTTTTTCTAATCTGTTAACCATAAAAAAACCCTTGCATCGCAAGGGTTTTCAAACTTTTATTCAGAGAATTAAAGTTTAGATACCAATTCTGGTACAACAGTGTTCAAATCACCAACTAACCAGTAGTCAGCAACGCTGTTGATTGGCGCTTCTTCGTCTTTGTTGATTGCAACAATAACTTTAGAATCTTTCATACCTGCTAAGTGCTGAATCGCACCAGAGATACCGATTGCCAAGTAAAGATCTGGCGCAACAATTTTACCAGTTTGACCAACTTGGAAATCATTTGGTACGAAACCAGCATCTACCGCAGCACGTGAAGCACCTTGAGCAGCACCAAGCTTATCAGCTAATGGGTCAAGTACTTTGTGATAGTTTTCACCAGAACCTACACCACGACCACCAGAAACAACGATACGCGCAGCAGTTAATTCTGGACGATCAAGTTTCACGATTTCTTCGCTTACAAACTTAGAAATACCAGCATCTTTCGCTTCAGCAACAGCTTCAACTGCAGCAGAACCGCCTTCAGCAGCTACAGCATCAAATGCTGTACCACGAACTGTACCAACGATGATTGATTCGTCAGATTGAACAGTTGCAATTGCGTTACCTGCATAGATAGGACGCTTGAAAGTATTAGCAGATTCAACAGCGATAATGTCCGTAATCATGCTTACGTCAAGAAGTGCAGCAACACGTGGAAGAATGTTCTTACCAGTTGTTGTAGATGCAGCTAATACGTATTTGTAACCGCCTTTCGCGATGTCAGCAACTAAGCCAGCAACGTTTTCAGCCAATTGGTTCGCATAAGCAGCATTGTCAGCAAGTAATACTTTGCTCACACCAGCAACTTTAGCAGCAGCATCAGCAACTGCTTGAGCACCAGAACCAGCTACTAATACAGTAATATCACCACCGATTTTTTGAGCTGCCGCAACAACGTTTAAAGTTGCACCGTTAAGTGACTGGTTGTTGTGATCAGCGATAACTAAAATACTCATGATTTTATCCTTCTGTATTAGATCACTTTCGCTTCATTTTTCAATTTTTCAACAAGTTCGTCTACAGACTTAACTTGTACGCCAGCTTTACGTTCAGCAGGTGCTTCAACTTTAACTGTTTTAAGTTTAGTACCAGTTGCAACGCCATAGTCAGCAGGAGACTTAGTATCAAGCGGTTTTTTACGCGCTTTCATGATGTTTGGAAGAGCAGCATAACGTGGCTCATTCAAACGTAAGTCAGTTGTGATGATTGCTGGAAGACCAAGCTCAACAGTTTGTAAACCGCCATCAACTTCACGAGTAACTTGTACTTTACCGCCGTCAACTTTAACTTCAGATGCAAAAGTACCTTGACCAGCACCAAGTAAAGCACCAAGCATTTGACCTACTTGGTTAGAGTCATCATCAATTGCTTGTTTACCAAGAAGAATTAGTTCTGGTTTTTCAGCATCAACAACGCCTTTTAAAATTTTAGCAACTTCTAAAGCGCCAATTTCATCAGCAGTTTCAACTAAGATACCACGGTCAGCGCCTAAAGCCATTGCAGAACGAATTTGTTCTTGCGCGTCTTTAGAACCCACTGAAACAACAACGATTTCTGAAATCGTTCCTTTTTCTTTTAAGCGAACCGCTTCTTCCACTGCGATTTCACAGAATGGGTTAATTGACATCTTAACGTTAGTAAGGTCAACCCCAGTATTGTCCGGCTTAACACGAACTTTAACGTTGGCATCAACCACACGTTTTACAGCGACAAGAGCCTTCATGTAATCCTCGGCTGTTCTAAGCAAGTAAATGTAGTGAAGAGCATTCTAACTCTTCGATCGAAACTTTTTAGGTGCTCTATCTTGCAATGTATTTGGCATTTCGGTCAAGTCACAATTTTCGCTATGACTGTAAAAAAGATGAAATGCTCAGTTCACTAATTTTGACGGGTTATTCAGCAGATAAATATTGTTATACTTTCAGCACTTATATTAGACTTTGATTTAGCTAATATTTTATATAATTCAACCACCTAAAATGGGTATATAAAAACACGTACAAAAGATCTGTAACCGATCATTTCTGATAAATCTTAATCCAATTTACATTTTGCAAAAACTTGGCAATAAAGTAAGAATGTCTGTTCAATAAATTGCAACCACAAATAAAAAAAACAGTCGGTTATTAAACATTCAACTTTGCAACATGATGTATCTTTTATGATCTAATTTTTACTCAAAAGAGAATACCGCAATTACCATTTAAACATTGGTAATGGACTCCATGGCTTATGCAAAAAGCGTTTAAATCCAAGAAACATTAAACTCTTATGAAAACCACAATTCGGATATTGTTGCGTTAAATATTTAAAAGTTTGAAAGGGAATATTTGAACGTAATAATCCTAATGAAAAATCGGCATAATCAGCCTTTCTAAAATGTTCAACCAAGGGATATTCATCACATTCGGTAGCTGTTAACTTGTGATGCTCCGTAATCATTAAAGTCAGTTCATTTTGCCAATCAGATAATTGATTGATTTCAAGATATTGCCTCATCTGCTGCACAGAGGGTTGAATGTAATCAATCGTTTTTGCTGTCCAAATACCAATATCATGAAAAGCAACTGCAATCGCAATTTTATCATGGGTTTGTTGACCATCATCTTGAGCTAGGATTAAACAGCAACTAGCCACACGCTTACAATGATTCAAATAACCTTGATAGTCCACACCTATGATTGTTTGATATTCAGACAAGATCATCTCAATATAATTTGCACATTGAATAAATACCTCATTATCCAACGATAAAGCTGTTTTTTGTCGTTCACTCATTTTTGTGTGCTCGCGGATGGGCTTGATCATAGACTTTTGCTAATTGATCAAAATCAACATGGGTATAAATTTGGGTCGTTGATAAATTACTGTGTCCTAACATCTCCTGAACTGAACGTAAATCACCGCTTGCTGAAAGCATATGGCTGGCAAAACAATGGCGTAATAAATGAGGATGTACATCGACATTAACACCTGCTCTTTGTGCTTGCAATTTAACGCGATTTTCAATTTGACGAGGTTGTAATGTATTTCCTCGTTGTGAGATGAAAACTGCTGATTCGGCAGTAAAATTTCCTTGCCAAATTCGATAAACTTTAAGCCATTCAATCAAACCTTGTTTTGCTTTGCTTCCGAATGGCACAACTCTCGTTTTATTGCCTTTACCCGTTATACGCAACAATTGTCGATTAAAATCAATATCCTTAATCTTTAGCCCCTGTAATTCGGCTAAGCGCAATCCACTGGAATAAAGAAGTTCAAGCATCGCTTTATCACGTAGCCATAATTGTTGTTCGATCGGCTTCTCTGGCGCTGCCTGATCTAAAATCTGATTCACTGTTTCAATATCAATCATCCCTGGCAAAGGACGCGGCTGGCGCTTTAATCGAAAGTCTTCAGATGGATTTTGTTGTAGATACTGGCCTTGCTCAGCCCACTTCATAAACTGACGAATTGATGTTAAATGGCGTTGCAGACTACTCGAACTCAATTGATCTTGCTCAACTCGTGCAGCCAAGTATTCCCTTAAATCAGATGCTTCGACATCTTCTAATCGTAGCTTTTTGTATTCACAAAACTTTAAAAAATCGGTTAAATCACGTTGATATGCTGCAATCGTATGTTCCGATTGATTTTGAATAATGCGTTCTTTTAACCACATGGAAAGAAGTTTTGTAGGAGTTTCCAAATTTCTCTCCATCTTGGAATATCAACCAACTTGTATTTTAACAAATTTTCTTCTGATTTATCTTTAAACAAATCTCGAAGTATATATGGCTGTGTAATACAATATATTTCAAGTTTTATCTAGCACCATCACCATGTCAATTTTGCTTATCCCCTATATCATTGCAATCTCAATTCTTACGATTACTCCTGGTCTGGATACAACACTCATCATCCGTACCGCAACACTTGAAGGTAAAATGAAAGCATTTCAAGCAGCTTTAGGAATTAATCTAGGTTGTATTGTGTGGGGAGTTATCGTGGCCTGTGGCTTAGGTGCATTGTTGATGACTTCGGATCTTGCTTTTAATACTTTGAAATGGATAGGGGCAATTTACCTAACATGGTTGGGACTCAATCTCCTTTTAAAGCCTCGTAGCCAACTTGCGAATTTAAATAATTCAGCAGTGACAACGCAAAATTGGTTTATGAAAGGTTTTTGGGGAAACTTACTCAATCCCAAAGTCGGTATTTTCTATATTTCATTTTTGCCACAGTTTATTCCACAGTCTGCATCTCCAGTAATTTGGACCATGAGTCTTGTAATGATACATGTCGTAATCGGATTGATCTGGTCAATTTTTCTAATTGCTGCAATGCAGTCCATTTCTGCTTATTTAAAGCAACCTAAATTTATTCGATACATGGATCGCATCACAGGAAGTATTTTTATCTTGTTTGCACTAAAACTGGCCTTAACTAAAAGATAGCGAATAAAAAACATGCTGTATCACAGCACGCTTTTCATCAGTTTTAATCATGGTCTAAATCATTTTTAAATAGGCATTTATTTGTTTTGCTACCTCATCGGCATCTTGCTTTGCCAGTCCATGATCTCCACCCTCGACAATATAAAGTTTTGATTTTTTAAATATCTGATTTAAATACTGCCCAACTTCGATTGGGCTAACTGAATCTTGATCGCCCCAAATGAGTAGTGTTTCTACCTCTATCGTAGATAAAAATTCCTCATAATCGACCTTTGTCGTTACAAACCAATCAGGGGATTCCAAATATTCTTGTCGATAAAGCTGACGCCAATCTTGCACCTGAAATCGATCTAAATTGATCCCACCTGAAGTTGCAATCAATACGAGACCTTTAACCAAATCAGTTTTCTGTAAGGCCGCAGCAATCGCAAAAATTCCGCCCATGGATTGAGCGATGAGAATAGAAGGTTGCTCAATCTGCGCAACGACATAATTGCTCAGATCATCAAAATTGTTAATCTCTGGATCTGCGGCCACACCATGAAAGCCTGGATAATGAATTATTTGTTTAGTGTAGGCTTCTGGAAGTTTAGCAACCAAGGGATTCCAAAATTGAGTATTTCCAGACGCGCCTGCAAGAAAAACTAAATGATTCATTGTTATCCTTTGAAATTATAATTTTCTCTTCATGTAGACACCCCCATTTAGGAATGTCTACTTATTCCAAGATTAACCTTGGAAATATCTTAAATCCAATCGTGCATCGTAGACATGCGTGGTTGGACCTGTCATCCACACCACATCACCTTCACGCCACGCGATATGCAACTTACCACCTGCCAGCTGAACTTCAACTTCATTGGCAAGTAAACCACGGCGCATACCACTGACCGCTGCTGCACAAGCCCCTGTACCACAGGCTAAAGTCTCGCCAACACCACGTTCAAACACACGTAAACGAATATGCTTTTCATCAATGATCTGCATAAATCCAGCATTTACCCGTGAAGGGAACCGTGTATGTGATTCTACTTGTGGGCCAATACGCTCAACATCAGCAGTTAATACATCAGGTACGATAGTCACAGCATGAGGATTACCCATGTTCACAACATCAATATTGATACTTTGATTGTCTGCAAGTTCCAGTGCGTATAAGCCTTCAATATCTTCATGTTCTTGGGTAAGAAATGGAATTTCTTCTGGAAGAAATTTTGGTGGTCCCATATTTACACGAACCCACCCATTGGCACCCAACTCAGGCTCAACAATACCCGCTTTAGTTTGTACACGAATTTTAGTTTTGGTCGTCAGTTGACGTTCATGTACAAAACGAGCGAAACAACGTACACCATTACCACATTGTTCAACTTCTGAACCATCGGCATTAAAAATTCGATATTTAAAATCAACATCAGGAAAATCAGGTGGTTCAACAATCAAAAGTTGATCAAAACCCACACCAAAATGACGATCGGCTAAACGTTGAATGGTTAAAGTATCTAAATAAGCTCGCTGCGTGATCAGGTCAACGACCATAAAATCATTGCCCAAACCATGCATTTTGGTAAATTCTAAATACATCTCAATTTACTCCTCAGGCAATAAACGTTCTTTTTCCCAAAGTGATTCTATGGTTTCACGTTCACGAATTAAATAGGCTTGATCACCACTGACCATAACTTCAGCAGCACGACCACGCGTATTATAATTAGAACTCATCACAAAACCGTATGCGCCTGCACCTAATACAGCAAGGACATCATTTTCTTGAAGTGCTAAATCACGCTCTTTACCCAAGAAATCACCTGTTTCACAGATTGCTCCAACCAAATCCCAAGTTTTAACTTCAACATCAGGATTTGGATTGACTGACTGAATATCCATCCACGCTTCATATAAAGCTGGGCGAATTAAGTCATTCATCGCTGCATCAATAATGGCAAAGTTACGATGATTAGTCGGCTTGAGTAAATCCACCTTGGTGAGTAATACGCCTGCATTAGCAGAAATACTACGTCCTGGTTCCATATACACTTTGAGACCGAGCTTTTCTAAAGCTGGACGCATTGAATTAGCATACTCTTCAACACTTGGCGGAGTTTCATCTTTATAACAAACGCCTAGACCACCACCAATATCAATATGTTTGAGGTTGATACCCAAGCTTTTCAACTGCTCAATCATGACAATCACACGATCCAAAGCATCAACGAAAGGTTTAGTTTCTGTCAATTGTGAACCGATGTGGCAGTCAATACCGACAATCTCAAGATTTGGTAATGAAGCCGCATATTGATAAGTCTCATTGACCGTATCACTTGGAATACCAAACTTGTTTTCTTTCAGACCTGTTGAGATATAGGGATGAGTTTTCGCATCCACATCTGGGTTTACACGTAATGAAATCGGCGCTTTCTTGTCTAATTTCGCTGCTACTTTTTGAATCCGATCAAGTTCAGCATGAGATTCAACATTGAAACATGCAATACCTACGGTCAAAGCTTTTTCAATATCAGCTTCAGATTTACCTAAACCAGAAAATACAATTTTTGAAGGTTCACCGCCTGCTGCGAGAACACGTGCTAGTTCCCCACCCGTCACAATATCAAAACCTGCACCAAGTTTTGCTAATACATTCAGAACAGCGATATTCGAGTTTGACTTCACGGCAAAACAGATTTGATGATCAATAAAATCAAAAGCACGATGCATATCTAAATAATGCTTCTCAAATGTAGATTTTGAGTAAACATATAAAGGCGTGCCAAATTGCTGTGCGAGCTGATCTAATGAACATTGCTCAGCATGCAATACTCCATTAATGCGAGTGAAACTCATGAAGATGTCCTTATTTACAAACTTAAGGTGAGGTTGTCTGTGATACTGTTGAAGAGGTTGCTGCTTGGTTTTCAGCTTTCACATCATCAGATGACGTTTTAGCCTGAGACGTTTCATTTTTATAAAGCAGGTATTTTGCACGTTTGTCATGATTGATATCAGAAGGTAATTGCAATGCCCCTGACTGACCACATGCAGTAAGTACCACGCTACTGAATAATAAACCGATCGAACAAATGACTTGACGCATCTGAGCACCTAACTTTTACAATTCGGAGCAGTATAACGTGATCATCAGATTGGCTAAAGTCTAAACTTGAAGGAATAAAACAATATCCATAAAAAAACGCCGACTTAGATGCCGACGTTCTTGTTCATTACTTCTTTAACGGCTTACTTCTTTTTATTTAAGAAATAACCGATTGCCAAAATAACAAACCAGATTGGGCTGACTTTAAGTGACTCTAAAGTAGTTTCGTCCAAAGCAAGGAAATAAATCGTTGCAAGGAAGAATAAAATAACCACCCAACAAGTAAACACGCCACCAGGAAGTTTAAAGGTTGATTGTGCATGTAACTCAGGACGGTTTTTGCGGTAGTTAATGTAACTCCACATAATCACAATCCAGACACAGATAAACAAGATGGTCGATAAAGTGGTCGCTAAGGTAAACGCGGTAACTTCATCATTGGTTCCTGTCTTCACTTTATAAACGAATTGAACGAAAGCACCGATAAAAATACAGATAGAAGAAAAGATTAATGCTTTTGCAGGAACTGCCGATTTAGAAAGTTTTCCAAATAATTTTGGTGCTTGCTTATCCGTTGATAAACCAAACAACATACGACTGGTCGAAAATACACCACTATTCATCGATGACATCACTGAAGATAACACCACCAAATTCATAATAATCGCCGCAGAAGCAATACCCGCTTGTGAGAAGATGTTTACGAATGGACTGACTTTAGGGTTAATTTGATCCCAAGGTGTTACACACATCACCACAAACAATGCCAATACATAGAAAATAATGATTCGAATTGGAATTGAGTTAATCGCTTTAGGTAAGTTACGTTTTGGATCTTGTGTTTCAGCAGCAGTTGTACCGACCAGCTCTACACCGACAAAGGCAAAAATTGCGATTTGGAAGCCCGCAAGGAAACCATCTAAGCCTTTAGGGAACATACCACCATGTGTCCACAAGTTGCTAATACTCGCCGTTGTACCCGCAGCATTAGTGAACCCCGTAAAGATCATCCATAAACCAACCGCAATTAAGACAATAATTGCTGTGATTTTAACCATTGCAAACCAGAATTCCATTTCACCGAATAATTTTACGGTGACAAGGTTCAACCCAAGTACAAATAGAATCGCAACAGTACTAATCAACAATCCGCCCAATGGAGTAAATGACTCGCCCCCATTGAAAAATTCAAGATAGTAAATAATGGCTGATAAATCAGCGATACCAATCGTGACCCAACATAGCCAATACGTCCATCCAACAAAATAACCCGCCCAAGGACCGATTAAATCAGTGGATAAATCAATAAAAGATTTATATTTTAAATTCGATAAGAGTAATTCACCTAAAGCACGCATCACGAAAAACACCATGATACCGATCAAGCCATAAATGAATAAAATAGATGGTCCAGCTAAACTAATCGTTTTACCCGAACCCATGAACAATCCCGTTCCGATTGCTCCACCAATCGCAATCAACTGTAAATGTCGATTGGAAAGGCTACGGTGTAGCTCACCATTTTCATTTGGTGAACCAAGAAAATCATTTGACATTGTTATATTCAACTCTCGAGTTTTATGTCACAAAATTAGCCTAAAAATCTAACAATAGAAAAAGTTTTTTCGGCTTTTCATCACTTTTTTAAAATTTCAGAACTTTTTAGTTGCATTTTTAATCATCTTTTCCTCTTTTATAAACCTCGATGTACAATTCCTTGTAATTAGCAGTTTACGTGCCAAAATCGAGTTTGGCGACTGTTATAGATAAAATTTGTATTTCAGATTTCCACAAACCAAATTTTTTAAAAAATTAATTGATCTATCACGTATCTTTTACGAGTAAATATGAGCAAAGTTAAAACAGTTTATCGTTGTGAACAGTGCGGTGCAGACCATCCTAAATGGGCTGGTCAATGTTCAGAATGTGGCGAATGGAATAGCTTAACGGAAGTACGATTAGAGCCTAATATTTCACACCGCGCGCGACCTAAAGTAGGTGGCTACGCAGGACAAGTAGCCAATATTACAACGCTGAATCAAATCTCTGTCTCAAATGAAACTCGACTACAAACTGGCATCAGTGAATTCGATCGTGTATTGGGTGGTGGCCTAGTTACAGGTTCTGTTGTACTGATTGGTGGTGATCCAGGTATTGGTAAATCAACAATTTTATTGCAAACCGCAACGCATATGGCTAGTAAGAAAAGTTCAGCTCTTTATGTCACAGGCGAAGAATCACTTTCACAAGTTGCTTTACGTGCTCAACGTTTAGATCTGCCCACAGACCAACTCAGAGTTATGGCCGAAACTTGCGTGGAACGTATTTGTGAGGTTCTCGCACAAGAGCGTCCTGCTGTGGCCATTCTTGACTCAATTCAAACACTTTATACTGAAACATTACAATCCGCTCCAGGCGGAGTTTCACAAATCCGTGAGTCTGCTGCCTTACTTACTCGTTTTGCTAAAAATAGTGGTACAGCCTTATTTATTGTCGGTCACGTCACCAAAGAAGGTTCGCTTGCAGGTCCACGTGTCTTAGAGCATATGGTGGATTGTGTACTTTACTTTGAGGGGCAATCTGACTCACGTTATCGCATGATCCGTGCTGTAAAGAACCGTTTTGGTGCAGTGAATGAACTGGGTGTCTTTGCAATGACTGACAAAGGACTTCGAGAAGTTGCCAATCCATCAGCAATTTTTCTCAGTCGTTATGATGAAGCGATTCCTGGTTCAATTGTCATGATCAGCCGTGAAGGAACGCGCCCTCTCCTCGTCGAAGTTCAAGCCTTAGTTGATGATGCACACGGGCAACCACGTCGAGTGGCTCTTGGCTTAGAGCAAAACCGTTTGAATATGTTACTTGCAGTGATGCATCGTCATGGTGGTGTGCAAACCTCAGGACAAGATGTTTATGTCAATGTAGTAGGTGGTTTAAAAATTACAGAGACTGGCTCTGATCTTGCAGTTTTATTGGCTTGTGCATCAAGTTTAAGAGGTAAAGCCCTGCCACAACAATTGGCAGTTTTTGGTGAGGTTGGACTGTCTGGTGAGATTCGTCCTGTACCGAATGGTCAAGAAAGATTAAAAGAAGCGACCAAGCATGGCTTTAAATATGTGATTTTACCAAGAGCTAATGCACCGCAAAAATCTATTGATGGCGTTCAAATCATTGCCGTTGCACGCTTACATGAGGCTCTCACTGAAGCAATGCAATTGAGTGACGAGTTGACATAAAAAAACATATTTTTATAGTTGAAATTACAGATAAATACCTGCATAAATACATTTACAAATAGGATTTAAATAGGAATTTTCGATGCAAGTACACCAGCGTGGCTTGATGGCAGCTCTTTTAATGGCAACATTGGTTGCTGCACCACTTGCAGAAGCAAAACGTGCAGGTGGTGGAAAAAGCCACGGTATGAGCAGATCTAGTTCATCTAGTCAGTCATACCAACAATCTAACCAATCTTATCAGCAACCACGTCAAGTTACGCCTGCTCCACAACAAACTGCACCTCAAAAATCAGGTCCCGGTGTTGGTTCAATGGTTGCAGCTGGTGTAGCTGGTGCGGCGGTAGGTGCAGTTGCAGCTAATGCCTTAGCTGATGATAAACCACATAACCCAACAGCCACTGATCAGCAAACAGCGAATGCTCAAGCTGCACAACAAGCCCAAGAGCAAGAGAAAAAAGGTGGAATCCCAACTTGGATCTGGTTATTACTGATTGCAGGCGGTGCTTTCTTTATTTTCCGTAAATTCAGCGGTAAACAAAAAGTAGCTGCAAACAATCCTTATGCGCCAAATAATAACGGTCAAAATAATTTTGGTCGCCAAAATACAGCGCCTGCAGGTGACAATACCAATATTTTTGGTCAATCTGTCGGTGGCGGTACGGCTACTCCTCAAGCACCATTTGGCGGAGCATCAATGAGTAGTGGCAATCAATTACCTGATGGTACTGAACCTGCTGCGTTCTTACGTGTAGCTCGTCAGCGTTTTAATCATATTCAATCGGTGAATAGTGCCAGTAACATTGAAGAAATTCGTCGTTATTTAACACCTGAACTTTATTCATCTATGTACAGTGACATTATGGCCAACCAAGACCAAGATGTTGCAGAATTTAGTAATCTAAACGCAATGGTTGTAGATAGTGCCACTGAAAATGGTCAATACGTTGTTAGCGTCCGCTTTACAGGAACAGTAAGCGAAGATTTAAACAGCTTGCCGCAACCTTTCACCGAAATTTGGCATTTTGTTAAGCCTGCCGGCTCGCAACAAGATTGGGTTGTTGCGGGTATTCAACAAGCTTAATTGAATCGAACATCACGTAATACATACAAAGAGCTGTTTCGACAGCTCTTTTTTTGTCAATTTTTAGAGATAGAAATAAAAAAAGCCACTCTCTATTTTGGAGAATGGCGGAGTGTAAACCCTAATTTCGAGTGCCTATATTTTTAAATAGATTTAAACAGGCAGTTAAGTAAACTGTATATCTCAGTTATCTTAGCGGATAATCAAGAATAAAAATATTCCTCGTTTGGGGAATAAAACTATTTTTGTAATTGGTTCACGTAGATCTTCTTAGCTTATTCAGGCATTCAGGCATTCAGGCATTCAGGCATTCAGGCATTCAGGCATTCAGGCATTCAGGCATTCAGGCATTCAAATTAGAACCGATCTATTTGAGTTAGAGCCTAATATTCTTGGTTTGTGTCCGTATCTATCGCTATCTTATCACCCATAAAAAAAGCTTTGCCTCGGCAAAGCTTTTTAAAGTGATTTGGCTTTAAAGCAAATCAAATCATGATACAAACTGTAAGAATAACCAGTATAAACCACCAGATAAACAAATCGTCGCTGGTAAAGTAAAGATCCATGCAGAAAGTATTGTTTTCACTGTTGCGAAGTTCAAACCTGATCTATTCGCAACCATGGTACCTGCAACAGCACTGTTTAAAACATGTGTAGTCGATACAGGCATACCCAAGCCATCAGCAGCAGCAATGGTACTCATTGCAACAAGTTCAGCAGACATCCCTTGGCCATAAGTCATATGATTCTTACCAATACGCTCACCAACAGTCACAACAATGCGCTTCCAACCCACCATCGTGCCTAAACCGAGTGCAAGTGCGACCGCAACTTTAACCCAATTTGGAATGTATTGTAGGAATGAATCAAGATTACTACGATACTCTTTAACAGTTTTAGCTTGGTCTTTATCCATCTTCGGTAAAGCTTCTGCTTTGTCTAAACGTTTAAAAGTTGTGGTACTTAAATACATATCATTACGGATTTCGCTTACAGCGGCCTCAGGAATAGCTTTAAGATCACCGTAATTTGCAACGCGTGTTCCTAAGTGTTCTGTCATACTTGCAAGTGCTGGAACAACTTCAGGTGTTTGCTCTTTGGTTTGAATATATTTTGTGAGTACAGCACGCGCTTTCTCATCAGATAATTCATTTTGATTTACATTCAACACAGCAGCTGTTTGACTTGAAAGCTTTTCAAATGATTGAAGATGATTTGCATCTAAGCTTTTGTTTAGTGAATATGCTAATGGCACTAAACCGATCAAGATCAACATGATTAAACCCATGCCCTTTTGACCATCGTTAGAACCATGCGCAAAGCTCACGCCCGTACATGTAAAAATCAAAATTGCACGGATGAGCGGTGGTGGTGGTTTATTACCTTCTGGTGGTTGAAAAAGTTCTAATTGGCGTTTAAAAATTGTTTTAACCAACAAGAATACAATTGCTGCGAAAGCAAAACCGATTAAAGGTGAGAATAATAACGCCTTACCCACTTTAATGACTTGATCCATATCAATGCCGCTGGTTGCACCAGTTGAAGCATTTAAGAAATGGTTCATGATCCCCACACCTAAAATCGAGCCGATTAAAGTATGAGAGCTTGATGCTGGGATACCAAGGAACCAAGTCCCTAAGTTCCAAAGAATGGCTGCAATTAACAAAGCAAATACCATTGCAAAACCAGCCCCACTGCCGACATTCATAATCAGTTCAACAGGAAGTAAAGCAATAATACCGTAAGCAACAGCACCACTCGCTACCATAACCCCAAGGAAGTTACAGAAACCAGCCCACATCACTGCAACAGGTGCAGGTAATGCATTGGTATAAATCACGGTGGCAACCGCATTGGCTGTATCGTGGAAGCCATTTACAAATTCAAAGCCTAAAGCAATGAAAAGTGCCGTAGATAGAAGAATAACTGAATATAAACTCAAAGGTGGTACATGCGCTAAGTCAGCACTCACCTGAAAACCAATATAAATAAGTGTTGCAATAATAATTGTTAAAAACACCGGCATAAAAAATTTCGGTGTAGGAACATGTACATTCGTCGATTTTGCCGTAGAACTGGCAAGCGGTGAATCCGAAACAGGAGGAAGATTAGAATTCATGTAGACGGTAAGAGGATAATAAAATCCTCTGTATTGTTTAATTAAATTATGACAATTATATGACAAAGGACTGTCATATGAAGCCAAATTTTCATATTTTTCTTACATTTTTTTATGTTTTTTTTGATTCAAATCAAGATTATTTTTATTTTTATATAACAAAAACAATATCTTAATTCAAAATAAATTCAATCAAACCTGTTTGTCTGATTTTGCAACAAACACAACAAAATATGAAACTTATTTGTCATATTTCGAAATATACGTTGTCTTTTTAGGCATTATTCACCGAAATTATTGCAATTTCATGAAGCTTTTATGACATTTTCAACCTGACTGGATGAATCACATCATCCTGATGCTGAAAATACGCGCTTTTTGTTCGCTTCTGTTACAATGCCCCTGCTTTTTTATCTTCATCATCGACTGGGGTTTCTGAATGTCCACGCTTACCACCCTACAATCACTTCTTGCCCAACGTATCCTGATTATTGATGGTGCAATGGGGACGATGATTCAACGCCATAAATTAGAAGAACAAGATTATCGTGGTGAACGTTTTGCAGATTGGGCCTCAGACCTAAAAGGCAATAATGATTTATTGGTGCTAACACAACCACACATTATTCAAGGCATCCATGAAGCTTATTTGGATGCAGGTGCAGATATTATTGAAACCAACAGCTTTAACGGCACACGTGTTTCAATGTCGGACTATCACATGGAAGACCTCGTACCAGAGATCAACCGTGAAGCAGCGCGTTTAGCTAAAGCAGCTTGTGAAAAATATTCAACGCCTGATAAACCGCGTTTTGTTGCAGGTGTACTTGGACCAACCTCACGTACCTGTTCGATTTCACCGAATGTGAACGACCCTGCATTCCGTAATATTACTTTTGATGAACTCAAAGAAAACTATATTGAAGCTGCCCATGCCTTGATTGAAGGTGGTGCAGACATTCTCTTGATCGAAACTGTGTTTGATACCTTGAACTGTAAAGCTGCAATCTTTGCGGTAAAAGAAGTATTCAAGCAAATTGGTCATGAACTGCCGTTGATGATTTCAGGCACCATTACCGATGCATCAGGTCGTACCTTAACGGGTCAAACCGCAGAAGCGTTCTGGAACTCAGTACGTCATGGTGACTTACTCTCAATTGGTTTTAACTGTGCCTTGGGTGCAGACGCGATGCGTCCACACGTAAAAACCATTGCTGATGTTGCTGATACTTTTGTCTCTGCGCATCCAAATGCAGGTTTACCAAATGCCTTTGGTGAATATGATGAAACCCCAGAACAAACAGCCGCATTCATCAAAGAATTTGCTGAAAGTGGTCTCATCAATATCACGGGTGGTTGCTGTGGTACCACACCAGATCATATCCGTGCGATTTATAACGCAGTTAAAGATATCAAGCCACGTCAAATTCCTGAAACCAAACCAGCCTGCCGTTTAAGTGGTTTAGAGCCATTTAACATTTATGATGATTCATTATTCGTCAATGTGGGTGAACGTACCAACGTTACGGGTTCAAAAAAATTCCTACGTCTCATCCGTGAAGAAAAATTTGCCGAAGCTCTAGAAGTAGCTCAGCAACAAGTTGAAGCTGGTGCACAGATCATCGACATCAACATGGATGAAGGCATGCTCGATTCGCAAAATGCGATGGTGCACTTCCTGAATCTAGTGGCATCTGAGCCTGATATCTCTCGTGTGCCAATTATGATTGACTCATCAAAATGGGAAATCATTGAAGCAGGCTTGAAATGTGTACAAGGTAAACCCGTCGTCAACTCGATTTCATTAAAAGAAGGTTATGACGAGTTTGTCGAAAAAGCACGTCTATGCCGCCAGTATGGTGCTGCGATTATTGTGATGGCCTTTGATGAAACAGGTCAAGCTGATACCGCTGCACGTAAACGTGAAATCTGTAAACGTTCTTATGATGTTCTTGTCAATGAAGTGGGCTTCCCTGCCGAAGATATTATTTTTGACCCGAACGTATTTGCAGTGGCAACAGGGATTGAAGAACACAACAACTATGGTGTCGACTTTATTGAAGCCACAGGTTGGATTAAGCAGAACTTGCCGCACGCCATGATTTCAGGTGGTGTCTCAAACGTTTCCTTCTCCTTCCGTGGCAATGAGCCTGTGCGTGAAGCAATTCACTCGGTATTCCTTTACCATGCCATCAAACAAGGCATGACCATGGGGATCGTGAACGCTGGTCAAATGGCGATTTACGACGATATTCCAAAAGAACTGAAAGATGCGGTAGAAGATGTTGTTCTGAATCAGAACCAAGGTGAGTCTGGTCAAAACGCCACAGAAAAACTGCTTGAAGTGGCAGAGAAGTTCCGTGGTCATAGTGGCGCACAACGTGAAGCTGAAAACCTCGAATGGCGCAACGAGTCGGTAGAAAAACGTCTTGAATATGCCTTAGTCAAAGGTATCACCACTTATATTGATGAAGATACCGAAGAAGCCCGTTTAAAAGCCAAGCGTCCACTCGATGTGATTGAAGGTGCATTGATGGATGGCATGAACGTGGTTGGTGACCTGTTCGGCTCAGGTAAAATGTTCCTGCCGCAAGTAGTGAAATCTGCACGTGTAATGAAACAAGCTGTCGCTTGGCTGAACCCATACATCGAAGCTGAAAAAACAGGTAGCCAGTCTAAAGGTAAAGTGTTGATGGCGACTGTTAAGGGTGACGTACACGATATTGGTAAAAATATCGTGGGCGTGGTCTTGGGCTGTAACGGTTATGACATCGTTGACCTTGGTGTGATGGTACCTGCGGAAAAAATCCTGCAAACTGCGATTGATGAGAAATGTGACATCATCGGTTTGTCTGGTTTGATCACCCCATCTTTGGATGAAATGGTGTTTGTTGCTAAAGAAATGCAGCGTAAAGGCTTTAACATTCCATTGTTGATTGGTGGTGCAACGACCTCAAAAGCACATACCGCAGTGAAGATTGATCCGCAATATCAAAATGATGCGGTGATCTATGTAGCTGATGCTTCTCGTGCGGTCGGTGTAGCAACTACCCTGCTATCAAAAGAAATGCGTGGCAATTTTATTGCAGAACATCGTGCTGAATATGCCAAGATTCGTGAACGTTTAGCCAACAAGCAACCGAAAGCGGCTAAACTCAGCTATGCTGAATCAATTGAGAATGGTTTCAAGGTGGATGACAACTATGTGCCACCGATTCCAAATAGTTTAGGTACGCAAGTCATTACCAATTATCCATTGGCGACATTGGTTGAGTACTTTGACTGGACACCATTCTTTATCTCTTGGAGCTTGGCAGGTAAATTCCCGAAAATCCTGACAGATGAAGTGGTCGGTGAAGCGGCAACGGATTTGTATAACCAAGCACAAGAGATGTTGAAAGACATTATCGAGAATAACCGTTTCGATGCACGTGCTGTATTTGGTTTATACCCTGCGCAACGTACAGGTGCGGATACAGTGAGTGTGTTTGATGAATCTGGTCAAAAGGTTACGCATACCTTTGAGCATATTCGTCAACAGTCAGACAAAGTGACAGGCAAACCAAATTTATCTTTAGCGGACTTTATTAGCACCTCTAAAGATAATACCGATTATCTTGGCGGTTTCACTGTATCAATCTTTGGTGCTGAAGAATTGGCGAATGAATATAAAGCCAAAGGCGATGATTACTCAGCGATTCTGGTTCAGTCTTTGGCCGATCGTTTTGCCGAAGCATTTGCCGAGCATTTGCATGAACGTATCCGTAAAGAGTTCTGGGGCTATAAAGCCGATGAGACTTTGGGCAATGAAGAATTGATCAAAGAGAAATATGTCGGTATTCGTCCTGCACCAGGTTACCCTGCTTGCCCAGAGCATTCTGAAAAAGCGGTATTATTTGACTGGTTAGGTTCGGAAGCGAAAATTGGTACCAAGTTGACTGAACACTTTGCAATGATGCCGCCATCTTCTGTCAGTGGTTTCTATTATTCGCATCCAGAAAGTGAATACTTTAATGTGGGCAAGATTTCTCAAGATCAGCTTGAGGATTATGCAAAGCGTAAAGGCTGGACACTGGATGAAGCGAAGCGTTGGTTAGCACCGAATTTAGATGATTCGATTGGTTAGTTGAATCCCCCTAAATCCCCCTTTATAAAAGGGGGACTTTCACGTATCTAATAAATTACGTGACCGCTCCTCCCTTTTTCAAAGGGAGGTTGGGAGGGATTATTGTTGCATTCAAATATTTCATATAAGATCAAATAACAACCTATTCAATATTCTAATGAGTTTGTAAATGCATGGTATCTGTGCTCTTTGTAAAGATGAAACTAATTTAAAAGAAAGCCATCTAATTCCAAAGTTTGTAGGTAAATGGTTGAAACGAACTAGTGCTACGGGTTATCTACGTGACATAAAGAATATAAATAAAAGACAACAAGATATTTTCAAAGAATATCTACTTTGTCATAACTGCGAAATTTTATTTTCAGGATGGGAAAAACTATTTTCAGAACAAATATTTTTGCCTAGCTTAGACAAACAACAATATATTTCATCTTACAATGAATGGCTTTCAAAATTTTGTGCATCACTATCATGGCGGACATTAATATATATAAAAAGACAAAATAGTGACTTTAACGATGAGTCAGAGTATTTTTTAAAACAAACGCATCAAGCTGAAACTCATCTAAGAAACTTTCTATTAGGAAATACATCTAACCTAGATCAATATGAACAACATATTTTTCCGTTATCTGAAATAGAAAAACCACCTGAATCATTGAATTTCCCATCAAATATTAATCGCTACTTTCTTCGAAGTATTGGTATTGATGTTCTTACAGGTGACAAAGATATTTATACTTTCACGAAACTCCCAACATTCTTAATTATAGGTATTATCAGTTCAAAATATTCAAAACAAATGCGAGCTAGTAGGGTTGCACTTAAACAGGGAATTCTAAGACCATCAAATTTGGTAATGCCAGAATATTTATTAGGTTATATGAAAGATAAGGCTAGAGAAATTCAAGTCAAGGTTAGCGATATTTCAGAAGATCAAAGCAATAAAGTATATGAAACCGTTACAAGCAATTTAGATAAAACTGCTGATTCAAAATCTTTTGAAGCAATGATGCATGATTACAATATTTTTGGGGAGAAAATCTTCAAATAAATCCTCCCCAGCCCTCCTTTAAAAAAGAGGGATTTAGGAGGATTCTAACCTTCGCCGAACTACACAATAAATCTGTTCTACCACAGCATCAATTTCAGTCAAAATTTGATGATTACTAAATCTCAGTGTCAGAAGTCCAAGCTCATTCAAAGCATAATCTCTATTTAGATCAGCCCCTAATCCTTCTTCTGTATAGTGCTGCCCACCATCACATTCAATAACTAAATGTGCTTTGGGACAATAAAAATCCACTATAAAATTTAGAATTGGCTTCTGTCTATAAAACTGCAATTCTAAAATCTGTTTACGTCTGATTCTTTGCCATAGTAGTTGCTCAGCATTAGTCATATTGCTCCGTAAATCACGGGATGGCTGTTTTAAATTTTTGTTATAAGGTTTCATGAATTTGTCATCTTTAGAATTATTAATTTTTAAATTTACAAAGTCTAATTCACTTTTAGTTGAACTCATTCAAAATATTTCAAATAAAAAAATCTCTCAATCCTTTAGAACTGAGAGACTTAAATATAAACGACCTATTTAACTTTTGTATTTGGCAAAAAGACTGTTGCGAAGCCAAGCAGTGGTAAAAAAGAACATAAACCAAATACCCATTCGATTCCATTCACATCAGCCAAATGCCCAAGCCCTGCTGCTGCAATACCGCTGACACCAAACATCAAACCAAACATTAAACCTGAGATCATGCCAACACGCCCTGGAACAGCCTCCTGAGCATAAACTACCATTGCAGCAAAAGCAGACGACAACACTAAACCGGTTATCACGGATAAAACTGTTGTCCAAAACAAGTTGGCATACGGCATCATCAAAGCAAAAGGCGCCATCCCTACAAAAGACACCCAAATTACCGCTTTACGCCCAATTCGATCGCCAATCGGACCACCTGCAAAAGTACCCAAAGCAACCGCTGCCAAAAATACAAACAAATGTAATTGAGCCGTTTGAAGACTAATCTGAAACTTATGAATCAAATAAAAAGTAAAATAGTTACTAATACTCGCGATATAAGTAAATTTAGCGAACATCAATACACTAATCGTAGTTAGAGCAATGATTAATTGGCGACCATGCAACTTGGTTTGTGTTTGATTGACCTTTGCAGCAAATGAGTTTTTTGCATGGCTAATCGTCCAACGACTTACTCCAAATAAAACCCAAATTGCTAATAATGAAAATACTACTAACCATGCAACCGCATGTTGTCCAAAAGGCACAATAATCAAAGCAGCCAATAATGGTCCAATTGCAGTTCCTGTATTACCGCCGACCTGAAAGGTCGATTGAGCTGTACCAAAACGTCCACCCGATGCCATTCTCGCCACACGCGAAGCTTCAGGATGAAAGGTTGCAGAACCTACCCCAATCAATGCAGATGCGAGCAACAATACGGTAAAAGTTGGAGAAAATGCGAGTAGTAAAATACCGCATAATGTGACCATCATTCCTAATGGTAAAAGATATGGTTTTGGATGTTTATCAGTATACAGTCCAATCCAAGGCTGAAGCAGTGAACCCGTAATCTGATATACAAAGGAAATCAGCCCGACTTGCGCAAAACTGAGTGCAAAGTTTGCTTTAAGCATGGGATAAATAGCGGGTAAAACTGCTTGAATTAAATCATTAAGTAAGTGTGCAAAAGCCACAGCACCAACGATCTTCATGATCATACCTTGCGGTTGCTCATTTGTAGCAGTATTTGCAATACCATCATTCAACTGTATTGAAGACGTCATATCCGAAAAACTCCAATATCTTTAGATAAGACGCTTATTGTAATTTGTCGCTTATAAGGTTATCTTCCAATAATTATCGCATAAATGACAAATTTTAGCTTATATTATGCACGAATCTCTTATTCAATCTGATCAATCTGAATTGGTCATTGGATTATCCTCTGAACATACTTATCGTGAGATTACACCCACACATACCCATACCAGAGCACAATTTTTATATGCTTCAACGGGAAATATTCAGGTTTTCACTCCCAATAATGTCTGGTTGGTTCCGCCTATGTGTGCGTTATGGATTCCAGCAAATGTTGAACACAGTGTCATTTCACTGAGTCACGTTAAGCTGAATACTGCACTCGTTGAAGTGAATGCTGCGGCATTAATGGGACAAAATTGTTTTATTATTCGAGTCAGTAATTTGTTGCATGAATTGTTGATTCGACTTAATCAAATTACACAAGTAAATGCGCTAAACCTTATTTCATCTCAAGATATTTCAGAAGCTTTACAAATTCTAATTTTTGAAGAAATTCATAGTGCCAATCTAATTCCCATTCAAATCCCTTGGCCCAAAGACAGACGTCTATTAAAAATCTGTCAAGCACTGTTACATTCACCTAAGCATTGCAAAGATTTGACTCATTGGGCAGATGAGATTGGGACAAGTTCAAGAACCTTAATGCGTATGTTTCAAAAAGAAACGGGACTGTCTTATCGCGCATGGATTCAGCAGATGCATATTGCTCATGCACTGAGTAAGATTTCCAATGGTGAGTCAATCTCACAGATTTCTGAAGCACTTGGCTATACCAATTCAAGTGCGTTTAGTGCAATGTTTAAACGACATTTAGGTAAAACACCACAGCAATTTCGAACCAATAAAATAGATAAATAACTTCTCCTTTTATAATTCTTTGTGCTTTTCAATTAAATCCTCTAGATTTTGATAAACATGCAATATTCGATCTTTATGGGTTCGTGCATGATCCAAACGCTGTTCGGGGTCAACCAAAAGCAAGGTATGACCATCATCAATTAAACGATCAATCCCCTCTAAAAACATCCGTTTACCTACATCATGAATCAGTGAAATCTGACTCAAATCAATCACGATTGTATTCTTATTCACAGGCTCACACTGCAAAGTCCGTAACAACATTTCAGCTTCAGTAAATTTCAATACACCGCGCAGCACATACACACTTAATGACGCATTTTTTCCTGTCAGATAATGGCTTTGTACAATGGTTTGTGCCGAAGATGTTCCTTCCATCAAATGTAAGCCCATGTCACGTGATAACCGTTCTAAAATATCAATACCACGAACACTATTACCATGCTCATCTAACTTTGGTGAAAATGCGGCAATACTGACCTGCCCCGGCAATACACCCAAGATTCCACCCGCTACACCACTTTTAGCAGGAATTCCAACCGTCGTGAGCCAATCACCAGCGGCATCATACATGCCGCAACTCATCATCACACTAAGGACTTGGCGTACCACTGCACGATTCAATAATCGTTTACCTGTTTTAGGATCAACCCCACCATTGGCAAGAACACTTCCCATACGAACGAGATCTTTCACAGTGACCAAAATCGAACACTGACGAATATAGCCATTCACAATATCAACAGGATCGCTCTCCAAAATCCCGACGGTTCGCAACATATACCCTATCGAAAGATTACGATAGGCAGTTTTTACCTCGGACTGATAGACGGCATCATCAAAACGTAGTTCACGCCCAGCCAGTTCGCTCATAAACTCACGTAGAATTTCTGCGCCTTGTAGCCCTTCTTTGATTGGAATCAATGAATGTGTGGTGATTGCACCTGAGTTAATCATTGGGTTTTTAGGACGGCGATCATTCCCAAGTGAAATCTCATTGAATGCTTCGCCAGAAGGTTCAACACCCACTTTGTCTAATACCGCATCTATTCCAAGCTTTTGTAGCACGTATGCATAAGTAAAAGGTTTAGACATGGATTGAATCGTAAACTCGACCTCATCATCGCCCACCGAATAGATTTCACCATCTACAGTAGATAATGCCAAAGCCAACCGATTGGGATTGGCATTGGCTAACTCAGGAATATAATCGGCTAGACGACCACTATTATCAGTATCACAGGCATCAATTACGTGTGCCAAATAATCAGGAAGAGGCGTTTTCATGGTTGTCTGCCTTTAAAGATCTAAAGTGTTCATATAAATTAAGTTTTATAGTACAGGGTACGGATAATATTCAAATTATAGCTTTTGTAATATTTTTAATGTCTAACCAATAAACCTAACTCACTCGTTCTACAAACAGTATCCCATTTAAATGATCGACTTCATGCTGAACAATACGAGCAGGAAATCCTTCGTAAGTTGTTTCAATCACTTCACCTTGTAAAGTGTAATAACGCAATTTAATTGCCTGAGCACGTTCAACCTGCCCACGCTCATCTGGTACACTCAAACAACCTTCTTCACCGAAACAGGTACTTTGAGAAAACTCTAATATTTCAGGATTAACCATCACCACGGCATCCATTTCAGGTGCATCTGGATAACGCGGATTTGATCGCGAAGCAACGATGATCACACGTTTGGAAATATAAACTTGTGGCGCTGCAATTCCGACACCATTGCGCTCAAGCATGGTACGGTGCATTGCTGAAGCTAATTGCATTAACCATTCACTATTAAATTCACTTGCCGCGACAGGAGCAGCTTGAAGTTCTAAAACACCCTCACCCCGTTGTGCTACAGGTAAAATCACACTCATTAGATGACCTTATTATTTTTGACCAGATAGTGAATTACATACTATTTGATATTAGGTTGAGCTGCCATAATTTTCATTTAAGAATACTGCCTTAATATATGCGCGATAAAAATAACGTATGGCAAAACACAATGAATGCAACTCAACTTTTTCTAGGTGTCATTTTTGGCTCAATTGGCTTAGGCTATTTTATGTATGGCAAAAAGCAAAAAATGACCGTGCCTTTAGTTTGTGGTTTAGTTCTGATGATTTATCCTTATTTTATCGAAAGTACGACTTTATTAAGTGTCATCGGTGTGGTTATCTCAATATTGCCCTATTTTCTTCGTTTCTGAAATAAAAAAACTCCCCTTACGGAGAGTTTTCAATCTATTCAGAATTATAGATTTTTCTTTAATTCTTCTTCTACAATCTCAATTTCAAGTTGGCTAAATTTACGAATTTCGCCTTCAGCATGTCTTTCTAACATCCCGCCAATCAAAGGCACTTTGACTTTTACATTCCACGTCAATGCAATTTCTACTTTTTCACTATTCCCAGTCACTTTACGTTCAGCTTTGGCTTCTAAAGGTAAGTTTGCGCCTAGCTCTACCGTTGAGGTTAAATTTTTCAAATCGGTAATATCAGAACGTTTTAAACGAAATGCATTTTTTAATAATTTTTTAGCCACATCTGGGATATTTACATCAAGATTATATTCACGACGTAAGGTATAAATATCACCTTTTACAGCAGACTCAATAATTTCTAAGTTCTCACCCGGAATACGCTTACATACTGCTTCATGCAATGAAGTATCAGCAACCAGTCTTGAAAAATCTTCAATTGAAACACCGTGAATTGTTTCATTTACCGTAAATTGATGTGCCATTTTTAAATTTCCGTTTAGTTTTAATTAGGGTTTTATCATCGCGGCAAAGTATATCATTCTCATTTGAATCACAAAATGTGAACACGTAAATATTCGTGACTAATCGGATTAATAATTTTTATTGTAATGATGTCTTATACCTAGTTTTACCGTTACTCGTTCCGTTCGGCTGATATAGAGATAGTGATTGCCATATTCGATGACTGCATAAAACTGCTCAGCACCATCATCTAATCCTGTAGCAGACCATGTCGTCCCTTGTGGAAACTCATCTAGCCATTCAGCTTTATAAAAATCTGAAACTGAGTCAAATGCGAGATAACTCTCTGGATCAGCCATAATTTTTGCTGCGAGTTGATCAAATTTTTGTTGTTTGAATGCTTCTAAACTGAGTAACACGGATGTTCCTATGTCGATAAATATGAAGAAAAATTACAAAAATACAGAGATTCTCTTAGACCCATATTTTGCTGAGGGATTTCCTATATTTCTAGATTATTTTCAGCGTTATCATAGGTTTTGAGTGATCGTCCCATTTGCTAGAGTGAGTTCAATGTGTTATCAACTGCTTATACTTTTATCTTTTACAACGATAAACTATAAGGAGTAAATATGTCTTATCAAAATATTTTAGTCGCTGTTGATGATTCTCCAATTTCTTATGCAGCAGTTGAACATACACTGTCTTTAGCAAAATTATCAGGGGCAAAAGTAACTGTACTCAGCGTGGTGGCTGTTGATCCATATGTCGGTGTTGATTTTTATCAAGTTGCACCAGCCATTACCGATCATTTTATGCAGGCTGAAGCCCATGCTAAAACCCAACTACAAGATATTTCTCAATCTTTCATTCGCGATGGAATTGAGGTTCAAACCAAAATTCAGCATGGTGCAGCGAGTGAAGGAATTATTTTTGTCGCTGATGAAGTCGGTGCGGATCTGATTATTATGGGTTCACATGGTCGTACAGGTGTAAAACGCTTATTACTGGGTAGTGTAGCGCGTGCTGTTTTAACTGAATCCCATATTCCTGTGCTGATTGTGAAACAATAACGATTTGCTTGAATTGAAAAAACCTTATGCATCAGTATAAGGTTTTTTATTGCCTAAATTTTATGTATATGACCGCCTTGCCCCCCTTATTGATGATTTCCAACCCTATTCCACATATTTAAAAGATGTTTCACTCAAACTAAGGCATTGCATTCACTTTCCAATGAAAGCGAGAAGATGACCATCAATAAAAACAGCATGTTTAAGAATAAGACACGGTTTTACAAGGATGATCAATATGAAACTCAATCCAATGGTGATTGCTCTCTGTGGAATGTGCATGAGTACATTGAACCACGCAGCAGCACTGGATCAATCGGGACAATCCATTCTCCCTTTTCTAGAAAATGGTAACTATGTTGAAGTCAATGCCACAGCCGTTGATGCTGACATTTCGGGGAAAATCCGTAATCGTCCAGAACTGCTCAATGATCCACAGAATCTTAACTCAGGCAATATGGGCAATAGCTTTCAATATTATAGTGCCGCGCTCAAACTTCAACTGACTGATCGAATCAGCTTTGGTCTGCTCTACGACCAGCCTTTTGGTGCTGATATTACCTATCCGATGCAGTCCAACAATACCTTTTCGGACAATGAATTTACCCAGCAAGGTACATCGGTCAATGTTGATACTGAAAGCATTAGCATGATTTTGGGTGTCAGCCCTTTTAGTAATTTTCAAGTCTATGGCGGAGCTGTCTATCAATCGGTCAAAGGTGATGTGGCACTGCGTGGTAATTCCTACAGCGTCGCCTTTAATGGCTATGATGCCGAATTTAAAAAGAATCATGCGGTCCGTTGGTTGGCAGGTTTGAGTTATCAAATTCCTGATATTGCCTTAAAGGCAGCGCTAACTTATCGCTCCAAAATCGACCACGACATGCAAGTGACTGAGACTCAGTTCGGTCAACCATTGGAAGCGACGACACCAAGTAAAACCAGAATTTCAACACCACAATCGGTGAATATTGATTTTCAAACAGGTGTGTATAAAGACACACTACTCTATACCAATCTACGTTGGGTCAACTGGAAAGATTTTCATATTCGCCCTACTCAATTTGGCGCAGTGACTGAATATCTCACTGGCGTAGTCAGTAATGGTGCATATACAGGTGGTTTTGATTTAGACAGTTATCAGAAAGATCAGTGGACGGTCAATATCGGAATAGGACATCAGTTCACTGAAAAATGGAGTGCATCGACTGAAGTCAGTTGGGACTCTGGTACAGGCGACCCTGCATCCACATTGAATCCAACCAAAGGATCTTGGGGTATTGGTCTAGGCGCACAGTTCAATCCTGCACCGAACTACTTTATTGCCGCTGGGGTTAAATACTTCTGGTTAGGTGATGCAGTGGCAGAAGACGGCACCTATTATATTCCTGTGCCAGGGATTAAACCTATTGCTGAACAAGCCGATTTTAAAAACAACAGCGCAATCGCTTATGGTTTGAAAATGGGCTATCGTTTTTAGTCACAAAAAACTCATCATGCTAAGTAGGAACAGATTTGCTTCTGGTCTTGCTCCTACTTGGCTATTTTCTGGCATTCAATCAGCGGATTAGCTTAGACTCTCAAAGCATTATTTTAATAATGAATGTCATCGCTAGGAAAAATCCAATGAAAAAAATCGCTCTTGTCTTTTCAATATTTATATCTAGCTTCGTTTTTCCTTTTACGGCTTTTGCCAATTCACCTGATCCTAAAGAAAGCATGGATATTTTTATTGGCACCTTAACTATTCAGGATAATAAAGCAATTTTAAAGCGATGCGATATTGCACAGAATGAATATGTGTTGAAAGATGCAGACTGGTCTAAGAAAAAGGCAGTATCAAGTTTTCTCTCCAAAGCCACGACACTCAAACAGCCGATTTATGCAGAAGTGATTGCGGCTTATAAAAGCGAAAAAGACACCAATGTTTTACTGGTCGACTCCATTGACAATCTGACTGAAGCGAAAAGCTGTCATTTGAGCGATTTATTTTAAAACTCAAAATACACGGCAGGCTTTTAGATCAAATATTGGTAATCGTAATACCGTTATTCACTAAACGTTTGCCATCTCTCAAAAGCATGGTTGCGATACAGCTTTAGCTCAGAGAACTGAGGAATAATTGCTTCGCTCTGTGTCGGTCTTAAAAACACAAAATCATCGATCTGAATATCACAGTCCTTCGGTACATTGACCAACTCCTGATTACTGCTACGCCCATACAATGCATGGGTATGTGCTTGATCAGGATAGACATAATCAGCCAGCCAATAGCCACCATAAATAAACAGCGCCTTACATTTATGTGGCAATTTATCCAATAAAGACATAGATGGCAGTTGAGTAAATGGCAATATTTTTAATACAGGTGCAGCAATCCATAACGCAGGCTGTAGTGCGCTTAAAAAATCACTGTCAAAATCACTTGGTTTTAATAGCATTGAACCAAAAGACAAGTCATTGCAAACACTTTCAGTGGTATGAAAGCTAAAGGTTGGACTGCCGCCGCCATTAAAACAAAGCTCATCACTCCACAGCGATGAAAACTGTTTTTGAATTAACTGTTGATAATGAGCATAAGTCTGCTGCGAACTTTGATAAGCCAGTTCAGGTTTTTTAATGATGGCTGGGATTTTGGTGACATGTGCATCATAGCCCATCAAACCAGAAAGCTTTAAATACTGTGGATACTGCTGAATCAGCTTTAAAATTTCGGTCAGTTGCGGTGTCGACTGTACCCCACCACGATGTAAACCAACATCAATTTCAATATTCACATTCAGACAGAGAGAATAGAGCTGAGCAATCTCGAGATATTGTTGTAAGCGTTGCTTAGTATCAATCAGCCACTGAATTTTGGCATTCGACCACTCATCATGCTGATCAAAGAAATGGCGTACAGCTTGAGCTGGCATTGGTTTACCCAACAAAATATCCGCTTCGGCAAAATTTTCTAGGATCGAAACAATATGTGGTTGATGAAATACCATAAAGCGTTGCGTATTGATCTGCTCAGATAGTAACTTGAGTAAATCTAGGCTTGCTAATGATTTTACTACCAAGCGTGCTTTTAAATGTTTGGCGTGAGCAAGACGAATCTGAACATGCTGAATATTTTGTTTTAACGCTACTTCATCGATGATCAGTTGCGGAGTCGCAATTCCCTGTTTTTTCAGGTCGAGATTGAGTTGTTTAAAATAATGATCCAACATGACTATACCTTTTTCAATCAATGAAAATTTACATGCAATTTGATACGTGAAAAGTCATCTACAACCTGAGCGAGCCAAAGCGACTAAAGCTTTGGCGAAGTGCAAGCGGTTAAATACATCTTACCAAGCTTTAAACGCTTCTCAGGCCGAAACCAAAGTAATTCCTGCTGAAAGCTTCACCCTGAATTGGATGGCAATTCGATATAATTCCGTTAAGTACTTTCAACTCATAAAATTCGATTTAACCTAAAAACAGCTTTTCCAGATAGGGATTTAAAAACTTGGCTTCTGGGTCCAACTGCTGACGCAACGCCATAAAATCATTCCACTTTGGATATAAAGCCCGAAGCTGTGTCTTGTTCATTTGATGCATTTTACCCCAATGTGGACGACCCTGATATTTCTGCAAAATCGGCTCAACCACATCAAAAATCAACTTCGGGTCTTGCTTATGATATTGATGCACTGAAATCGAAATCGAGTCCTGCTGATAAAACGGACTAAGCCAGATATCATCCCCTTTGACAAAGCGAAATTCGAGCGGAAAAAAGGTGGCGACTTTATACTTTCTTAAAGCATGCAACACTTCATCCAAACACTCAATTCCACGATCAACAGGAATCTGATATTCCATTTCATTGAACTTGGTATTACGCGGTGTTGGAAATATCTTGCTCGACCAATCGATATAAGTGGTCGGTTTGACAAAGATGCCTAATAGTTTCTGTAAATAAGGATTCAGCGAAGGAAAGTTTTTGGTCAGTTCTGAACATAAAGTCAGCAAGGTATCATCCGATGGAAAATTTTCCTTACGGGGTAAAACCGCTTCATCGGTCTCATCCAAGGTTTTCAGCATCAACTGCTTTCCATGGGAAAACACAAAGCACTCAATATGTCGATGCTGATACTTCCATTGCTGAATATGCTGCATCATGTCTTCAACAGGACAAAGTTCAATATGTTCTTTCAGCTTATAGCGAGGACGGTTCTGCATGGTGATCTTAGTTAAGATTCCCAAACTACCTAAAGAAACCCGTCCTGCGGCAAAGATTTCAGGATGTTCTGTGCGACTACATTTTAGGATTTCACCTGATGCCATCAATAACTCGAAAGCTTCCACATAGGCCGAAATACAATGCAAATCGGCTCCTGTCCCATGCGTGCCTGTGGAGACAGCCCCCGCTAGACTTTGCTGATCAATATCACCCTGATTCATCAAAGCCTGATTAATCGATTGCTGCTGTAAATGTTGGTCTAGATCATATAAACGCGTACCTGCATAAATGCTGCTCTGACATCGTTCAAGATCCGTCGATGCAATGCCTGCAATATGATCCAAAGACAATAAGGTTGCATCAGTACAGACCAAGGGCGTAAATGAATGTCCTGCACCGACTACCCGTATTTTTTGTTGCACTTTAACAATGGACTGTAGTTCTTGCACATTGGCTGGTTGTAAAACCTGTTGCGGCATAGATTTTTGAAAACCTGACCAGTTCGTCCAGATGCCTTGTGTTAAATCACTCATACTGCCTCTCCTTGGCTAACGGCAGTTTTTACATTGCCATAATTGGTACGTTTTGCGAGTTCCTGTGCTGGAATCGGTTGTGGTCGTGTCATTTCATCGTAATGACGTTTATTTTTCTCTAATAACAATTGTTCTGCTAAACCTTTGAATTTGCTCTGACAGGCAGCTAACGTCCATTGACCAAATAAGGTATGTCCACCTTCATAAGCTTGCGCTTGGTATTCTTCATAGGTCGTGACATAACCCATATAATCATTGCAGTAGGATGCTAACCAAACACTTTCAATCGAAGCCTGTGCGGCAAGCGTCTGTTTAACCGTATCAATGACCCGCTGCCCAGCAATAGTGGTAAATTCACCTGGACAGCAAATCAAAGCCAATTGACCTAATCGCACAATCTGCAAAGGAACCACGCTCGGGACTAAAGGACTGTGCTGAATCGCTCCCGCTTTCACTTGTCGGTTCATTTCTGCAATCAACGGATCAAGAATACTCGGTGGAAAACCAATCGGTTGGCCTAAAATCTTTTTGGTGCCCGCTTCCAGTAAAATCTGTTTTGGCCCTTGAGAGGCATACAACTGCTGATAGTCTGCAAAATCAGCTGCTTTTGGGTGCTTGGTTTTCTGTCTGCGAAATTGATCCGCTAAAAATTGCATCCCCATAATTAAGGGTTTGGGTGCACCTAAACCATCGACAGGCGTGCCTGCAAAAAATGCGGTGCCATGACAAGGCTGACTGGTCTTGGCATGCTTTTGACCCGCTGCAAACTCATCTGGAATTTCAATATTACTCAAGTCTACATAGGACAAAACAGCATCGATCTTGCCTTCGACTTTATGTAAATTTTTAGGAATATTTAACTGTAAAGCCGTCAAAGCCAGTTCACTTTGATAACGCCCATTTTGTTGCGCGTATTGATATTCCTGCTCGCCTTTAATCTTATTGCGAATCTTGAGCTGATCTTTGCCATGAAAATGCGGTGATACATCTCCCGCAGTTGCTTGAGCAAAAATCGTGACTGGATTTTGAATCCCTTGCTCAATTAAAGCCTGCTCAGTGAATGCGGCTGCATAGCCTTTATTATCGCCATCATAGGCGTTTAAAGAATTTCCCAAACAGGTTGCATGTACCCCAAATAAGGAAATAAAGGACTGTAGATGTTGTTCACGATAGAAACCGATCAACTGCATTTCTCGGTTCAAGGCTAAATGCGTTTCAGCTTCGGTACGTGGCAGAACCTCTGGGTTACGATTATAGGCTTTGATTGAACGATTCCATGCGACAGGTGTCTGTTCTGGAAAATGCTGTGTACTGATAAAAATCTCGGTGTCTTGTTCAGATGCAATCGCATTTTGAATACTCAGTACAATCGCCTCAACAATGGCAGTTAAATGTTCAGGTACAAAACCAGGCGTTGGCATATTGTATAAAGCTTCATAGCCACAACCGCCAGGTCCTGAGTGAGTATGGGTTGCCATGAGGACCAATTGATTTTCATCAAATGGTGAATCTAGAATTTGTGTGAGTCGCACTACTGTTTGGCTGCGTATGGCATGGGTAATACAACCTACGTCCAAACAACAGATGAGTAATCGGTTATGTTGTTGATCGACAATACTCACGCTACGTGCAAATAAAGCTGTGCGCTGTTCATAGGCCCGATGTGACCATTGCCCATAACCAAACATGGCATAGCCTTTCGGTGTGATTTTGATTTGCTGCTTGTCCCAACCCACCTGATACATCACGATTTCCTTTCAATTCTTTTTCTAACTGTGTTAAAGCATGTTGAAAGTTAATCAAAATTATGCGATACCCAACAGGGTTAAAGACACTTTTCTTTGGGGGGCAAAACGGACTTATGCCTATACGTAGCAGCGATAAAAATGAACAACAGCAATTTATTCCACCCACCATTCTGGCGAGCCTGATCCATTATGCAGAGCAGCAACAGTGGGATTATGCTGCATGGTTTGAGAATTCAGGTTTAGACACTGCACAAATACAGCAAACCCAAGCTGTGGTTCGTTTTAGCCAACTCTGTGATGTTGTTCGTCAAGCCATGACCACCTATCAACAACCTAACCTAGGCTTAAAGCTTGGCAGTAGCGAAGGTCTGATTTCGATGGGGATTTTGGGCTTTGCCATGCAATCGTGTAAAACGGTGGCAGATGCTTTAGACATTGCGCTGCGCTACCATCGGATTTCTGGCAGTGTCTTGAATATCGACTTTTCTATCCACGCTGATCTTTGTGAATTGGAAGTCACCGAACCTTATCCCTGCAATGAACTCAAAGCCTTTTTCTATGATGAATTATTCAGCAGCATCATCACCTGTTTAAACGCCATGTTGGGCGATCATGAGGATGTGATCAGTCTTGAGCTCAGCTATCTACCAAGCGAATATCAACAACAATATAGCGAACTCTTTGGCTGCCCGATCCAGTTTAACCGTGATAACAATATCATGCGCTTTAGCAGCAGCCTGCTACAACGCAGCTTAAAAAATTATAGCCCTGCCAACTACGCAACTGCTATCCAAATCTGTGAACAGTCCTTAAAAGAAATCGACCAGCTCAATCAAGTCGGCTATGTACATTTACTCGATCATTTGATTGAACAGCATTTACCTGAGCGTTTTGAGATGCAACACGCTGCCGAACAACTACACATCAGCGAACGCCATTTAAGACGGCAATTATTATCAGAGGGCTTGAGTTTTCAACAAATCCGTCAAAATGTACTGGAACGCAAGGCCAAGCAACTTATTGAACAGAACCTATCCATGAGTGAGATTAGCCTGCAACTAGGCTTTAGCGAATTACGTGAATTCCGACGTGCCTTTAAACGCTGGACTGGGCAAGCGCCTTCGGTTTATAAACAAGAGACTCACCTTACTTAATGCCTAAGAATCAAACGGTCTAGAAATTTCCAAGCGCAGATAAAAGAGAACCGGAAATGCCTTTTCTTGTAATTTTAAATTCTCGCAAATATTCACTACCGCGCTCGGCGGCATGGATGCCGCCAGTTTGGCTGTGATACAAGGAAGTATCATCAGCCAAACAAAGGATTTTTGTTACTTTTCATCCCTGAAAAGTAAGAGAGAAAACGAAAGCTTATCCAAGAATAAGATGAGATCTCTGTAAGACTCCACAAAGACGATCGAACTATAAAATAAAAAGCTCAGGATTTTACCTAAGCTTTCTAATCTAAATAAAGTCTTAACTTGCTGCTTGATAAAACGGTACATCACCATTAATCGTGGCACGATGCATAATCCGATGCGCATCACCATAATCAAATAAAGCCTTATGCTGTGTACAACGATTATCCCAAATCGCTACATCACCCGCTTGCCACTGCCAACGCAAATGGAACTGCTCATTGGTTGCATGGGCAAATAAATATTGCAGCAACTCCGTACTTTCTGTTTCGTCTAATTCATTAATACGTGTGGTAAAACCTTCACTGATAAATAAGATAGGCTGTCCCTTGACAGGATGGGTTCTCACCACAGGATGAACAACAGGTGGATTACGCTTAAAAGTTTCTTCCAGTTTTTTACGTTCAACATCGTTGTGCGCGAAACGTTCAATCGGGAAGGACTGACGAATGTCATGAGTTGCTGTTAGGCCTTTCAACTTTTGCTGTAGACCCTGATCCAATGCAGCAAATGCAGCCTCCCCACTCGACCATAAGGTATCACCACCTACAGGTGGAATTTTGATCGCTTGCAATACGCAGCCCAATGGCGGTTTCTGACTAAAAGTCACATCGGTATGCCATAACTCATTATCACGTAAATCCTGTTTCCAGCTGTCCAATACAATGATTTCAGGTACATCCGCTACTGATGGATAGATTGGATGGATATGCAAAGAACCAAAACCACGTGCCAGTTCCGCTTGCGCTTGCGGTGCAAGCTGCTGATTACGGAAGAAAATCACATGATGATCCAGCAAAGCCTGTTGAATTTGTTGCGTAGTATTTTCATCAGCCGTGTTTAAATCAACATCGTGAATAATTGCACCAATCGTTGGTTTAATAACTTCAATATTTAACGTCATCTTCTACTACTCACACTTATAACTGTTGGCCATACCAAGGAGATAATTGCTTCTGTAACCAACGCAAAAACAATTCAAAACTAACGGCGACAATCGCAATCACAATAATGCCCAGAACTACTGTATCGGTGATCAGGAATTGTGCTGCTGACTGCACCATAAAACCAATACCGCGATCAGCTGCAACTAATTCCGAAGCCACCAAGGTTGACCAGCCTACACCCAAACCAATACGGACACCCGTTAAAATATGCGGTAATGCGGTCGGCAGAATCACATGCCAAAACACTTGGGATTGGCTTGCCCCTAGAGATAAAGCAGCACGTTCACGATTGAGCTGATGACTCAATACACCATGAGTACTACTAATAATCACAGGTGCAAGGATTGAAAAGAAAATCAAAAGCACTTTGGTGGTTTCACCAATTCCGAACCAGATCACCAATAATGGCAAATAGGCCAAAGGAGGAATCGGACGCAATAACTCAACCAATGGATCAAGCACTGCACGCACCCATTTGTTCAACCCCATCCATAAACCTAAAGGCACACCAATCGCAATCGCAGCCACCAGAGCCAATAAGACACGCGAAATACTCGCGGCCAAATGCTGCCATAAGGTGGCTTTCATAAAACCTTGCTGGCTGACTTCAAGAAACTTCTGCCATACTGCTTGTGGGCTCGGTAGAAATAGACTCGGGACAATTTTTAATGCCGTGATCAAATACCAGATCACCAATACGCTCAAGACACTGGAAAGACTGAGCGCTAAACTACGATGGCGAGTAAAAAAAGCGCCTATTGGACTGAAAATCGAACCAGACTGTGCTTGGTTAGTCGATTGCAGTTCCTCAACCTTACTGACTTCATAGGCTGTATTTTTTGCTTGCCCCGTCATACAGCCACCTCATGCCCTGCTTGCTTCTGCACACGCAGGCGTTCAAACAATTGCTCGCGTAATTGAATAAATTTAGCGTCCGATTTAATCGCACGAATCGATTCACCCTGCTTATAACGCTCTGCAAAATCCAGCTTTAAAGTTTCGACAATCTTACCTGGGCGAGCAGTCATCAACACCAGTAGATTACTCAGCAATAACGCTTCTTCAATGTCATGTGTGATCAGGAAGAACGATTTATTTTGTTCAATCCATAAATCCAGCACCAACTGCTGCATGGTTTCACGGGTAAATGCATCCAGCGCGGCAAAAGGCTCATCCAATAAAATGAATGCAGCATGGCTGATCAAGGCACGTGCGATCCCAACCCGTTGTTTCATGCCACCTGACAATTCCCAAATATTGGCTTGAGCCACATGACTCAAGCCGACAATTTTAAGAATTGCATAAACTTGCTGTTGAATTTCCTGTTCTTTTAAACCTTTGAGCTGCAAAGCAAAACCGATATTTTCAGAGACATTTAACCAAGGTAATAGCGCATGATCCTGAAATACCACCGCACGGCGTGCATCTGGCGCATTCACCACTTCATGATCCAGTGTAATCTGCCCCGAACTTGGCTTTTGAAAACCCGCTAAAATATTCAGTAATGTTGTTTTACCACAACCAGACTCACCCAAAATCACAGTCAAAGTGCCTTCTTCAATCTTCAGATTGATATCTTGTAATACAGGCACGGTCTGTTTTGGAAAGGTTAAATGAAGATGCTCGGCAGCTAATACACTCATTTAGATCTCCTATGGCTGTAAGAATTGGGTGGTGACATTACCTTGATAATCAGGTTTTACTTGATCCACCTTGCCTTGGCTTTTGAGGAATGTTGCAGTATCGAAAATATTTTTGGCGAACTCTCCCGCTAAAGTCGCGTGTTGTTGCTGACCATTCAGATAAATATTGCCTGACAACAGTAGAGGAATATCTTTCACATCAGAACCTGTCAGCTGAGCAATTTTCTGGATATGATCTGTATTTTGTTCAAATGCTTTTGGATCTTGGTTATAGCTTTCGATCTGCTTTAAGCTGGTTTGAACAAAGGCTTTTAAGAACTCTGGATTTTTCTCGGCAAAATCTTTACGAACCACCCATAAATCATAGGTTGGTGCGCCCCACTCGCCAACTTGTTTGGAGTCTGTTAATACATGACCACTGGCTTTGACTTTGCTTAATGCGGGTTCCCAAACATAAGTTGCATCAATATCACCACGTTCCCAAGCTGCTGTGATTTCAGGTGGACGTAAGTTAATAATCTTGACTTGATTATCCGCAATATTCCAATGCTTGAGCGCTGACAATAAGCTGTAATGCGTGGTTGAAACGAATGGTACAGCAATTGTTTTGCCAATCAAATCTTGCGGATTTTGAATGCCTGATTTGTTACTCACCACCAATGCCTCTGAACCACCTAATTTGGCCGTCACTAGAAAGACCTCAATCGGTAAATCACGACTTGCAGCAGCAGCTAGAGGACTAGAACCGATATTGCCGATCACCACATCACCCGAAGCCAATGCATTGACCACATCTGAACCTGCATCAAATTTGCGCCATTGAATTACTTGATTACTATCACGTTCATAATCACCATTGGCTTGTGCAACCTTGGTTGGATCCACACCAGTTTGATAGGCAATCACCACTGCCTTATTATTTTTAGACTGAACAGGTGCAGCATCTTTTTGATTTTGATAGACAATAAAAGCAACAATCGCCACAAGGACGATCGCTGTAACAATTAGCGGCTTAGAGTTCTTGATGCCCATAATTAGATGATCTTTCAACAATATAGACTTATGGTATGCGGCATGCTTTATGATTAAAAATAAGAAAAAGTGCGTTATTTATATTTTTTATCGATATAAACACTTTGTTTTTATTATTTTGCAATCAGAAAAATTTATTAAAAGTCATTAATTTGAATTATTAAAGCAATTAAATATATAAAGAAATGAATTGGATTCATTTAGAATCGACAACTTCTTATGGTGTGCAATACAACTCGCGATATTCAGAAAATAAACGCTCTATCTGAGAATAATTATGCAGCAATCTGATCCAATAAAAGCTTTGGACTCTATTCCTTTTTGGCAAGCTTTTTTATTTTGGCTGAAATTAGGCTTTATTAGTTTTGGGGGGCCAGCAGGTCAAATTGCAGTAATGCACCAAGAACTGGTCGAACAGAAACGTTGGATTTCTGAAAAAAGATTCTTACATGCACTCAACTATTGCATGCTTTTACCTGGCCCTGAAGCACAACAACTCGCCATTTATATTGGTTGGTTGATGCATCGAACCGCAGGTGGCTTAGTTGCAGGCATTCTGTTTGTTCTGCCTTCATTATTTATTCTGATTGCCCTTTCATGGATTTATATTGAGTTTGGTGATGTGCCGATTATTGCTGGATTATTTTATGGCATCAAACCTGCAGTCACGTCGATTGTCTTTCATGCAACCTATCGAATTGGCAGTCGCTCACTCAAAAACAATTTCTTATATTTGATTGCCGCTGCTGCTTTTATCGCGATCTTTTTCTTCAATATTCCCTTTCCATTGATTGTATTGAGTGCTGCGATACTGGGCTATTTGCTGAGTAAAAAGCAACCGCACTTATTTGCAACTCAAAACGTCCATCAAAGCAAGCAAAAACATTATGGTGCTGCCCTAATTGATGATGATACGCCTCCTCCTGCACATGCTATTTTCCGTTGGACTCAACTGACTAAAATCCTCGTTATCGCAACATTATTATGGTGTATCCCAATCATCAGTTTAACCATGAGCTTAGGATGGGAACATGGTTATACCCAAATGGCATGGTTCTTTACCAAGGCTGCATTACTGACTTTTGGTGGAGCTTATGCCGTATTACCTTATGTGTATCAAGGTGCGGTGAATCACTATGCGTGGCTTAGTCCAACCCAAATGATCGATGGACTGGCGTTGGGTGAAAGTACCCCAGGCCCACTGATTATGGTGGTTGCATTCGTTGGATTTGTAGGGGGCTTTAATCATGCCTTGTTAGGTGCAGATCATTTGTTCTTGGCAGGTACACTCGGCGCTGTCATTGTCACATGGTTTACTTTTTTATTTTCCTTTGTGTTCATTCTCGCAGGTGCTCCGATTATTGAATCCACTCATAATGAACTTAAATTTACTGCACCACTTACGGCAATTACCGCTGCTGTCGTGGGTGTCATTCTCAATCTGGCACTTTTCTTTAGTTATCATGTGTTGTGGCCACAGGGTTTCGATCACGCTTTTAATTATGAAGCGGCAATCATCACAATTGCTGCAATGATTGCGCTGTTTAAATTCCAAATTAATGTGCTTTATGTGATTTTCGCTTCTGCACTTTGTGGTTTAGTTCTATACGTATTTGTATAAAAATTTGCACTAGAGTTGATGCACAAATCAACTCTAGTCACCCCAATCTATTGAATATGATGAATTTCCACTGATGCATGCACAATTTCCTCATGAATTGCCAATTCAGCTTCGACTTGATCAGGATTAAGATCAAACATCGCTGTTTCTAATCCAAGAATACAAGAAAATTTGCCTGTTCCGACTTTCCACACATGTAAATCTGTAATCTCAACTTGTGGAAATTCGGCAATCACCTCTTTAATTTCTTGCACCACAGGATACCCCATTTCAGCATCGATTAATGTTTTTCCTGTTTCTTGCATGAGACCCCAAGACCATTTAGCAACCAATAATGCGCCAATAATTCCAAGCAAAGCATCTAAAAAATTCCAGCTAAAATATTTCGCAGCAAATAAGGCAATAATCGCGAGAACGGAAGTCACTGCATCCGCAACCACATGTAGAAATGCGGCTTTTTGATTTAAATCATGATGATGGTGATCATGTGGGTGATGATGCTCATGTGAATGATGGTGATGGTGTTCATGCCAACCCTCATGTAATAACCATGCACAGATCAGGTTGACGATCAGCCCAATGATTGCGATGGGAATAGCTTCATTGAAATGAATCGTAACAGGATGAAATAATCGTTCGATGGACTGAATCCCCATCAATAAAGCAACCACCATCAGCAAAATCGCACTGCTATATCCTGCGAGTATTTCTATTTTCCATGTCCCAAAACTAAAGCGTGGGTCATCGGCATAATGACGTGCCATTCGATAAGCAAAATAAGCTAGACCTAAAGCCAGCATATGCGAACTCATATGCCAACCATCAGCGAGCAATGCCATTGAGTTAAACAACCATCCCCCTAAGATTTCAAACACCATCATGATGGCGGTCAAGATTGTGGCGATGAAAATTCTTTTTTGTGCTAAAGAATTTCCTGGATCAAACTGATGAGAATGACGGCGTTCTAGGTTAGTATGCTGCATTTGTTTTAGCTTTCAAATATACTCCCCCCTAGTATATATTTTTATGGAAAAAAAGTATGTCTCATCTACACCATGACAAGAAAATTTTAAATCGTGTGAAACGGATTCAAGGACAAATGACGGCAGTAGAAAAGTCCTTATTAAATCCTGAAAGTTCATGTATAGAGGTATTACAGCAAGTTGCTGCGGTCAAAGGCGCAGTCAATGGTTTAATGAATCAATTGATGGAATTACACTTGAAAGAGCATGTATTAAAAGATGTTGATCACTTCAATGATGAGGAAGTACAGAAATTTCTGGCGTTATTACAGCGCTATTTATAGATACCAAATTTCATGAGTAAGCTGCACAATCTCAGATTTATCATGACTGACATATAGCATTGGAATGCCCAACTCCTGTTTGACCCTTTGAAAAAAAGGAATAATTTCTGCTTTATGTGCTGCATCCAATGCTGAAAGTGGCTCATCTAATAACAACAATTGTGGTGAATACAGTAATGCTCGTCCCAATGCGACACGCTGTTTTTCCCCGCCAGATAGCTTGATAGGCATTCGCTCAAGCAGATGTTCTAACTTGAGTAACTCAATAATATAATCCACTTCAAACTGACGTTGGTGCGGTTGAATATGCTTAAATCCAAACAATAGATTCTGCTTGACGTTTTTATGCGGAAATAACTGCGCATCCTGAAAGACAAGACCAATACGACGTTGTTGTGTACTCAGATTAATTTTCTGTACCTGATCAAACCATGTTTGATTTTTAATTTTGATCCAACCTGCTTGCGGCGTAACTAAACCTGCAATGCTATGTAAAATCGTGGTTTTGCCTGAACCAGAAGCTCCAAATAAACCAATCACGGACTGATCAGACTGAAAGCGTTGATCAAGATCAAATTGCCCTTGTTTGAGTTGGATATGACAATCAATCATCGCTAATGCCCACGCTTATTTTTTTGATAACGATTGAACCATTGCGCAAACCACAACGCAAAAAATGCCACAGACAAAGACAAAATAATCAATCGCCATACTGCGGCTTCTGTATCAGGTTGCTGCATTAGACTATATATCGCTAAAGGCAGTGTCCGTGTTTCACTGGCAATATTGCCGACAAAAGTAATGGTCGCACCAAACTCACCCAAACTACGGCAAAAACATAAAATGCTCCCCACCAAAATACCACTACTGGCAAGAGGTAATGTCACCTGCATAAATGCCCCGAAGGAAGATGCACCTAAAGTTTTTGCAGCCATTTCTAAGCGCTGGTCGACCAGTTCAATGGCGAGTCGAATTGATTGTACCAATAACGGAAAGCCCATCACCGCGGAAGCCAACACAGCCCCTTTCCAATTAAACGCAAATTCTAAACCCAATGGTGCAAGGTATTGCCCCAAAAGACCTCGATTGCCAAACAGCTGCAACAGCAAATAGCCTGGTACGACGGGAGGTAAAACCAAAGGTAAAAACACCAAAGTTTCAAACAGTGATTTTCCCCAGAACTCTTTTCGAGCCAAAACCCAAGCAATCAAAATAGCAGGAATCAAACTAAACATAAGACAAGTCGCTGCCACTTTACATGACAGCTTGAGTACATCGAGCTCTTCAGGAGTCAGCATCATGATTCAGTTACTTGAGTACGCTAAAACCATATTTTTTAAATACTGTCTTTGCCTGACTACTTTGTAAAAATTTATAGAATTTCATCGACTCAGCATTCTTCTTGACGAGACCCATCGGATAAATAATCGGTGGATGCATATTCTCAGGGAATATCCCTGCGACTACAACATCTTTACTAATTGCAACATCGGTTGCATACACAATACCCACCTGACATTCACCACGCGCTACAAAATTCAAAGCAGCTCGCACATCTTCTGTTTCCACCAAACGTGGTTCAAGTTTATCCCACCATCCTAATGATGTAAGTGCTTGCTTTGCATATTTACCCACGGGCACACTTTTGGTATCGCCCGTACAGAGTTTACCTTGAACGACTTTGGTAGGATCAAAACTTTTATCTATTTTCAATTTAATCGGGTGGTCTTTCGGGGTAATCACCACTAGGCGATTACCCAGTAAATTCACGCGATCACTTGCTGACACAAGTTGCTTATTCTGTAAATAATCCATCCATTGCACATCTGCTGAAATAAATACATCAGCTGGTGCACCTGCTTCAATCTGCTTAGCTAGCGTTGAAGAACCCGCATACGAAGTCTTTACTTCAACTTTATTTTTTTGTTCGTAGATTGCATCTAATTCATTCACCGCATTGGTCAAACTTGCTGCGGCATAGACCGTTACAGACTCATTCGCAAAAACATTGCTAGTAGAAAATATGCTACAACCAAAGATAGTACATAAAACACGGATCGCTTTCATATTGATCGACATGCAACTTTTCCCTCATAAATCGATATATTTTTAAAAACATATCGAAAAATAAAAATATGCTAAAAATAACAGAGATTAGTACTTTGCTATTTTTAATGATGTTATGAGTCAAAATAAAATCTCACAGCATGATGAAATTCAATTTCATCTAATGTGAGTTCATCCCAGTTTGCTACAGAAATTAAAAACAGCTCAATCTAGTGCAACCCAAATTATGAAGCCTTTTCCCCTTTTGCAAAGATCGCATTTTAAAGATTCTAATTTTATTGAAATCAGAACGATAAAATACACTTCAGACTTAACGATATATTCTCAAAAACATAGCGATAAGCAAAAGATTTAACTCCAAAAATACAAGAAATATCGTGAAATATGTTTCAAGAACGAATCAGCCGAAAAATACTTTGTATCTATTCCTAGAGTCTGGGCATAGATATTTTCAACCAGCATCAAGCAATAGCTATGCCAAAAAAATTAGATGATTAATGCAGCCCACATAGAAACTGTTTGCTTTTCATTTATCATCACATGCAACATGGGCTAAATATTCATACTAAGTTCCTGACTCCAAGTCGATTCAGGTTGTTGATGAATATGCCAACAAACATTTTGAACCGATGTCATCAATGACCTATTTTGGCTATCCCAATCAGGCAGCATACAGTACGCAATATGAATGCCTTTCGGATGAAATTCTCTCGCCAATGATTGTGATAAAGCCCGAATACCTGCAAATATGCTTTGACTTAGAAGATCGATATGTGCTGCCATCGTCGGTTGCCCTCCAAGAAAAATCAATGTGCCGCCTTGCTGACGAAGCATCTGCTTGATCATGATTTGTGAAACACTGACTGCACTCAGTCCCGTATTTTGCCACTGCTGTTCGATCTGTTGATTTAAGTCAGTTTCTTTTTGAGGATACGGACGAAAGCTAGATTGAAATATACATAGTTCAATCTGATGTGCTTGCCGTCGAATATGCTGCATCAAATCTTTTAAAGCCGCCTGATTAATTAAGTTCAAAGAGACAAACGTCAATTCAGAATTTTGAGATTCAATCTTTACCGATTTTTGATTGGCATCATGTAAGACCTGATAAACATGTATTGCTTTATGCTTATGCTGTTCGATACAAACTTGGCTCAAGGCTTGAATATCATCGCCGAAGAGAACAATACAAGACTGTTGCTTGAGATGTGATTGAAGCAATCGTGTGAATATTTTCTTCATTTAGAACCGCTCCTGATACGGACGTAGGTCCAATTCATGTGTCCATAAATCACTACTTTGTTGATACAGCATCCAATAATTTTCAGCAATTGCTTCAATATTTAATCCACCCGTTCCACGCGTTAACCGAGCTAAACGTCCTAAACCAAACAAAGCTTTATTAACACGATCACCATCGACCATGCCATCAACCACCACATGCGCCACATGAATATTTTGCGATTTATAGTATTGTGCGAGATTTAAAGCATATGATCTTAATGCAGACTTCCCAATAGTAAATGCTGCGAAAAATGGTTTCCCTCGCATTGAGGCACTTGCTCCAGTGAAGATCAAAGTGCCCTTTTGTTGCTGTTCAAAAATCTTTAAGCTACTTTGCGATACCCAATAGGCAGATAAAAAAGTAGAACGCCACATTTTCGTAAAAAACTGGAGCGACGTTTTTAGAAAAATTGAAGGAACATTACCGCCAACATTATGAATCACTGCGGCTATCTCTTCCCCTGAATGCGTAATCGAATCAAATAAAATCTGAATTTGTGCAGCATCTTCAGCATCAAGAGATTTTGCAATCGCTGTTCCACCATGTAATCGAATTTCAACAGCGACATTTTCAACCTTCTGCAACGTACGTCCAATCACATAGACTTTTAAACCTGCATCAGCAAAACGTCGTGCGACGGCTGCACCAATGCCCTGCTGAGCGCCTACACCAATCACTACCGCACATGGTATAGGATCAGTTAGTGTTAAGCTGTTATTTGGCGTACTCATAATTGAACAATCCATTTCGCAATGTGAGGATAGCTCTTAATTTTTGCACCCCATACTTTACTCGTCCGCACGATTTCTAAAAGCTGTGAGCCAACTGCAATATCAGCTAGTGTTTGCACATCCCCAACGAGCCAACCTGTATTGCTTAAAACCAATTCGATGCGTTCTAAATGTCGAATAAATTCAGCCTCAATATCTGCTTTTGCCATACGCCCTGTCCCTTGCATTTTTAGTTGCAAACTCAGCGCAGATTTCAGTAAAGGTTTCATCAAAATGACTTCATGCTTTGGACGACCTTCAGCACTAATTTCCACAGCATGATTAAGCGCGTCAGCATCACTCACTCGGAAATGAATTTCATAAAAATATAGCAACTCATCAGCCCAATCTTCCCATAATTCGACATAAGCTTTTTGCAAAGGATCTACTGGATACAAACGAGGTAAATCAGGGTATCGCTCATCTAGGTAACGCGCAATTCGGGTACTATCTTGGATGCGTTGACCATCAATATCCAGTACGGGTACTTTCCCAACCTTACTCAACATTGGAACTTTAGCGCCCAAGACACCGTTATAATTGATGGTTTCAAATTCAATCCCTTTGAATTTCAGCATTCTTGCTACTTTTTGACAAAAAGGTGAAATTTCCCACTGATGTAAAGTAACCATTATTTTTGTTTCCTGTAAGTTAATATCTTTATTACGATTAGATTAGTCACGCTGATCAATATACTCAATATAACCACGACCCTGCGTAGTGACTCCTGATCTACTACCGTACCAGTGATATCCTCCTACGTAGCCAGTCGCTAGACCAAAAAGCATTGGCGTATCGACAGTAGCATTGATATCGAAAAGTAAGGTTTTATCTTTATCTATGACTTGCCAGCTAAATGTTTTAGGCAAACTCATTAAACTGCCATCTTGTCCCTGCGCGACTTCAGCTTGTAAACTCAAGACTTCAAAATGTACATCTGCATCTAAATGAATGGCTGTTCCATCTGCTTGTCTTAACATCGCAAACGCTGCAATTGAATGGTCTAAAATAGTCACATAGCCCAACAATAATTGTGTTGTTGCATCAATCATCAAAACTTGATAAGTAAAGAAATCCGCAGGAATCTTCAACCATTTTGGAATGGTTCTATTCAACGGATATGCCAACGAAGGTGCTTTCCAATGTTCCCATGTGGCTAAGCCTGATACTTTTTGCGTCTGATCCCGATAGCTAATTTCGCCCTCATAATTCATCAATAGGCTCATGTGCTTATAAATCGTACTGTGGGCAAACCAAGAGTTTGCACCGGTGGCTGTGAGTTTTAAATCAACAGTGAAATCTTCTCTACGACTTACTAATCGAAAATGAGGATACTGCCCTGATATTTCCGCATTCTCACCAAATCTGATTAAATTATTTTGTGGATCAAATTGCATATCATGTTGAATCGAATAACTCGAAAAAGCATTTTCATTTGCCAAAGCAGTACCATGAACCAAAACTGCTGTATTTAATGGTCCATCTTTAGGATCAACGAAAGCATCAGCGTCTACCACTTTTAGCCCAAGCATGCCAAGAATTGAAGCAAAACTTAGAAAATAATGTGGTGCAGGTAAATCAGCAATCATGATGCCAAAATGAGTGCCTTTAAATGGAAAAGGGTTATTAATGGCTTGATAAAAATCTGGACTGGGATACAGAATATCTTGATTCGGACGAGCAACCCCCATGATACGACTTGCTGCCTGAGTCAATAAACCGATCGCATGATCTTTAATCCCATGTTTAACTTTACGACTATTCGGCAACATTCGTCCTGTTACCGTAACTGAGATTTCAGATTGAATTTGTTTAGAGATCATTTTTATTCTCAATTCATCAAAAATGTTTTATTTCTCTTTCAACAATTGAATTGCGAAATTGAAAAAAGAAGGTTTTTGTACCTTCTTTTTTTGTTGATTATTTTTGACGAATAATCATATTAGTTGCTGTGGCGTGAGCATACAGCTTTCCTTCCTCATCACGCAGATAGCCTTCGGAAATTACCAAATTACGTCCAACATTAATCACTTTTCCTTCAGCAATAAGTTTTTTATTAAATGGCATTGGGCGGCACATTTTGATCGCTAAATCTGTCGTACCATAGCCTTCACCTGCTGCCAATACTGTATGGCACGCACATCCTGTGACAGAGTCGAGTACTGTCGCAGCAAAACCGCCATGCACACCACCTAGCGGATTGGTATGACGTTCATCTGCCGTCGCCATAAAAACGATACGACCAAATTCAACCTCTCCAACAACATCCATACCCATGGTTTTTGCAATACCAGGTGCGGGTACTAGACCTTGTTGAAATGCCTGCATGATTTCTAAACCCGTCATTTGATTTGGAGTTTTCATCTATTTAATCTCTTGCTGTTGTTGTGAAATAAAATGTTTAAGCAATTTGCTTTGATCTATTTTCTGAAATGGATTGGACAAATTGCTGAATCTTTTCTGCAATTGGTTGCGGGTGACTCAAAATCCCCCAATGCCCTGCGCTCACTTCGGTATAGCGAATATCCTCAACCCACTCTTCCATACCTCGGCTCAATGATAAGGGCACAAACGGATCTTGATTCATCAATAACATTTGTACAGGAATGCTAGTGCGACGGCGTGAAGGATTCAAAAGTGGTTTTACTAAATTCTGACGATATAGCCCCAAACCGCTCTTTGCATTTCTCAGTTGTGTTGGGCTTGCTTCGACCGTGGTATTTTCTAAATAACCCACAAGCGTTGACCACAATTTATCTAAGCCTAAATGCCACGTCAGTTCTGGCAATATCGGCATCTGAAACATCGCCATATAACCAGATGCGGTTATGCGCTTAGCGACATTAAAATAGCCTTGAAAATTTCGTTGAGCCAATTGACGCTGAAACCACCAACCCACATGATCCGCACTCGGTGCTAATGCGGTATAAGAAGCAATTTGAGGCTTTAAACGATCCCCCAATACGGCATCCCATGCTTGTAAAGCCCCCCAATCATGACCAACTAAATGAATAGCTTGATTTGGGCTCATTGCTTGAATGACTTGGAATAAGTCTTGTACTAAATAATCAAAAGCATAGCCTTGCGTGGTTTCAGGAATATCAGATAATCCTGTGCCTCTTACATCATAAGCAACCACATTGAAATCAGCAGCTAAACGTTCAGCAACTAACTGCCAGACATCGGCAGCGTCAGGATAACCATGTACCAATACGATTGTTTCTCGATCCTCGTCTAAAGACCCCCAATGATAAGCAGCCAAACAAATATTGCCTGAATGCACATAACGCTTGGTTTTTTCAAAATGATTCATGACTGCACCCGCGTAAAGATCTCGACTTTTTGCTGATGAGCAAGTACACCCGCAGATTGAGCTAAATAGCTTTGTGCAAGCTCTGTCGAAGCTTCGTAAAACGGATGATAATTGGGTTTAAAGAACCGTAAACTGGTGGTAAAAAACCACACAGGGCCAGGCATATAGCCATTTAAATCCGAACGATGCCAAGCCTTCCAAAATGCAGGTCGCCATAAGCTTTTTTGCTGCTTCGGAATCAATGGATCATCTTGCGCTAGTTGTACTGTACCCGCCGCCATCAGGTAAGTAAAAATAGGTGCTGTCACTGCCATCACCGCAATACGCAATAGATAATTGCCAGAAATATGCTGATAAACATCGTAAGCAACTGTGCGATGTTCAACTTCTTCAGCACTGTGCCAAGTGAATAAATCACTGACCACAGGATCACCCCCACGAGCTTCCCAATCGGAACGCGTCAAAACATATTGCCCAATTGCAGATGTAAAATGTTCCGCAGCAGCCACAAGCCCAACACGTGCATTCAGCCAAGGTCTTTGCCATGATTTCGGTAAGTTAAACCCTAAAGGTTTGTCCGCTAATACATGATCAAATAGATTGACGACACGTTTGTATTGCTGTTCTATATCAACACCATAGCGTACTAGATACGCGTCAATTGAGCCTTTATGTGCTTGAGAATGAATGGCTTCTTGTCGGATAAATATCTTGGTATCTTCTTTCAGTTTTTCATCTTCAATCAATGGCAATGCTTTATTAAACATGCGACAGAAAAAATACTCACCACGAACCAAGGTAAAACTAAAATGATTAACACCATGACTAGCTAATGGATCTTGTGGAATCCAATGTAAGGGCGAATCATTCCATTCAAATTTCACTTGTCGAGGAATCATCGCCCAACTTGCTTTTGATGCTTGTGATTGCATGGGTTATTCCTCAAACTTAAGCTGGTAAATGATTTTCGACTTGGGATAATCCAATTTTTACTTTGGTTTTTGCGACGATTTCAGACTCATCACTGTCATTTGGATGAAAATTAAAGCGGTAATAATCTAAAAATTTAGGGATAAAAACTTTATATTTCTCTCTACCATGTTGTGCAAATTTACGCCATGATTTTAAATTTAATAGTTGTTGATCACGTTTCAAAAGTACCACTTGATATGCTGTCGACATAACGGTAATCATGGCTAAACTAAAAGTGAAAATCGCAACGCGTGGAATATAAGCACCCAATCCTTTGCCATATAAATATTCATACATATCAAAGGCAACAGCCTTATGCTCAGTTTCCTCAAGGCTATGCCATAACCATAAATTACGAATGGTTTGATCAGTCATGAGTTCGTTGACATCTTTCATCATTTCTACCACAAGTACAGCGGTATAATGTTCTAAGCCCACTGTAACCAATAAATTCCATTTTTTGGGAAAGGTTCGTTCAATCGCTTTCAGGATAATCCCTGTGGTTTTTTCTAATGATTCAGGATCTAAACCATACTGCTGTGCACTACGATGAAATGCATGATGTTCTTTGGAATGCATGGCTTCCTGACCAATGAATGCTCCAATATCACGATCTAACTGTTCATTATTTTTGATTCGATCTCGTAAGGCACGAACTGATCGCACAAAATAAGACTCTCCTTCTGGAAACAGTGTAGACAAGCCCGTGAAATAATGGGTAAACGCTGGCTCATTATTACACCAATACTTCGGCATATCCTGAAACTCATAATCCATACGACGTACTGGGAATGATGCAGTTATTTTTTGCTTTGATTTTTCTTTCAACACTGACATAGACATAACTCACCTCAAGAATTCATCTTAAAATAGTAAGTTCTAAAAAGGAACTTATGCAAACAAAATAACTATGCTAAAATAGCTTGTCAATAAAGCAGATGTGATGGTGGCTAAAGTTGTCCTAAAATGACAGCTTACTTCCTCTAAAGACAAACCGATGGTGTAAGCAATGAAATGGCATGAACTCGGCGAAATGAACTGTCCAATTGCAAGGACATTATCCATTTTTGGTGATCGTTGGACCTTGTTAATTATTCGTAATGCATTTATGGCAACACGACGTTTTGATGACTTCCAAAAACAGTTAGGTATCACGCGCCACTTGCTTACTGAGCGTATTAACCGCTTGGTTGAAAACAAGATTTTTGAAAAAGTGCTTTATCACGAAGCTCCCAAACGCTATGAATACAAACTGACAGAAAAAGGGTTAGCACTTTATCCCATCATTGTCTCGATGAGTGTTTGGGGGAATTTATGGCAAAATGAAGATAAACAGTTTCCAGAACTTCGCTACTTACACAAAAGCTGTGGCAATATCATTCAACCAACGCTGAGCTGTAATTGTTGCGGTCAAAAATTAGATGCACGTTTGATGTCACCTGTTTATTTCACTGAAAATATTTCATAGTCTATATTCAAGTTTTAGCTGTTTATTTAAGTGTCCATACTGCTTAATTTAAAAGCTCTCAATCCAATACGATTAAAAAGAATTGCAGTATTCACAAGAACTTTACAACAGAAAAACTATATTTAAATTTTTAAGCGTGAAAGCTTATGCGCTACGGTTTAATTTTAGGTGATCAACTCTCGGAAGAGATCGCCACATTAAAAACACTTGATAAACATGAAGATGTGATTTTAATGGCAGAACTGGTTGAAGAAACAACCTACGTAAAACATCATCCTCAGAAAATTGCACTTATTTTTAGTGCAATGCGGCATTTTGCCAAATATCTTAAACAACAAGGATGGACTGTTCGTTATCAAGTTTTTGACCGTTCAAAAATAACAAATAATTTTCTTCAATTTCTTAAATCTCAATTAGATAAACAAGATGCAAAAGGTTTAGTCATAACCGAATGTGGAGAATACCGCTTACAATATCAAATCGAAAATAGTTGGGAAAAAGAACTTAACATCCCCATACAAATCCTTATAGACGATCGTTTTTTCTCTTCGATCCAAGCTTTTAAACAATGGAGTTCAACTGCCAAAGTCCTACGGATGGAGTTTTTCTACCGAAAGTTAAGACAGCAAACAGGCTATTTGATGCAGGCGGATAAACCAATTGAAGGAAAATGGAATTTTGACAGTGATAATCGTCAAAGGTGGAATGGAAGCCCCTCTATCCCTCCTGCTTTAGATTTTACTCGTGACCAGATTGATTTAGATGTGATCGCTTTAGTTAAAGTAGATTTTCAAGATCATATTGGTCAAATTGATCATTTCAACTGGGCAACTACACGTCAACAGGCTCTTCAAGCCCTTGACCATTTTATCCAACATCAACTAGTCCATTTTGGTCAATATCAAGATGCTATGGTCAACCAACAAGATTATATGTTCCATAGCCTCCTTTCTCCCTACCTAAACTGTGGATTGCTGTCACCCAAAGAAGTTTGTGATGCTGCGGAATCAGCTTATTACAATAACCAAATTCCGTTGAACGCTGCTGAGGGTTTTATTCGACAAATACTAGGTTGGCGTGAATTTATTCGCGGCGTTTATTGGCTGTGCATGCCGAATTATCGTGATCTCAATAAATTAAATGCTAAAAGAGACTTGCCCAGCTATTTTTGGACTGCTGAAACAAAAATGCAATGTATGCATGAATCTTTAAGAAACTCTTTGGAAAATGCTTATGCTCACCATATTCAACGCTTAATGGTGATTGGTAATTTCACATTACTGAATGGCATTTCACCCAAGCAAGTCAATGAATGGTATTTAAGTATTTATGCTGATGCATTTGAATGGGTACAACTTCCGAATACTCATGGAATGGTTTTATTTGCAGATGCTGGTCTTGTTGCAAGTAAACCTTATGCAGCATCAGGTAATTACATTCATAAAATGTCTAATTACTGTCAATACTGCCATTACAATGTAAAAACCAAAACTGAGCCTGACAGTTGCCCATTCAACAGTTTATATTGGGACTTTCTACATCGAAATCGAGTCTTTTTTAGTTCAAATCCGCGGATGACAATGATGTATAAGCAATGGGATAAACTAGAATTATCTGAACAAAACCGTATTTTAAAACGTGCCTCCCATCTTCAAAATCAGATCGAAGAACTCTAAGAATGCATAAAAAAATACATTTACCCGAGAAAGTTTGTCTAAATTGCCACCTCACATTTTCTTGGCGTAAAAAATGGGAACGATGTTGGAATGAAGTTCAATATTGCTCTAAAAAATGTAAGTCACAAGCTAAAACTAATAGTAAAAATCAGGCATCCAACTGAGATACCTGATTAAATGTCAAAAGCCTATGGTGTCCGATGAGGAGTTTTGATGAGCTTAGATAAGTCGTAACCTTGTTGTTTAGCTGTTTCAAGATATGAATTATAGGTAGCGTCATCAATTGTTGGTGTCTTAGAAAGAAGCCATAAATATTTCGTCGATGGCCCGCCTACCAATGCAACTTTATATTCAGGGTCTACTCGTAAAACCCAATAATCGCCTTTCGTAAATGGCAGCCAACGTAAACCTTTAGGTAAGAAACTAACTTTCAATTTACTATTCCCACTATTAGCAGGATAAGCCACACCTTCTGAACTATCCATTTGCCCTGTTTTAGTTCTACAGCTATTTAAGACCCCAATGGTTTTATCAGGATTAAGCGCATACACAGCAGTCGTATCACTTAGACAGTGTCGTTGAAAGTACATTGGCAAATGAGCGATCTCATACCATTTTCCAGCATATTGATTCACATCAATTTTATCGAGAGCAGAGGGTTTTTCAGCATTTGCTTGCATTGGTATTACAACAGCAGTCATTGCAGCAGACAATATTGTCATGCCAAATAAAGTTTTAGCTTTCATTTTATCCTCTTGATTTTATCAAAATTAACTAAACAATTTATAAAGATAAAATCGTGAATAAAATGTGAGATTTACTCTTTATTACATTTAAAAACAATTATTTAACAACATCAATATTCAGTAAAAATACAGATATTTAACTGTCTAATATGCATCGATTGCGCTGAGATAAAAATTCATATTATTTCATTTAAACAGTCTGAGACATTTCTTGGTAGGTTTTTGGTAGGTAGGAAAAATTTTTAAGCCTTGCATACTGAGCCTACAGTGATGAGATCACTGAATAACAAACAATGGAATATGGAAGAAGGAATCGCTCCATGGCTTTTAAAAATATTGCAGATCAAACTAACGGTTTTTACATCCCTTGTGTATCTCTCTTCGGACCAGGCTGTGCAAAAGAAATTGGCACAAAGGCACAAAATCTCGGTGCAAAAAAAGCGCTGATTGTAACTGACCAAGGCTTATTCAAATTTGGCGTTGCAGACACCATTGCACAATATTTAAAAGATGCAGGCGTTGAAAGCCACATCTTCCCTGGTGCGGAACCAAACCCAACTGACATCAATGTACATAACGGCGTACAAGCCTACAATGACAATGACTGTGACTTTATTGTCTCTTTAGGTGGTGGCTCATCACACGATTGCGCAAAAGGGATTGGACTCGTCACGGCTGGCGGTGGTCATATCCGTGACTATGAAGGTATTGATAAAAGTACAGTACCAATGACCCCACTTATTGCGATTAATACGACTGCGGGTACTGCATCAGAAATGACCCGTTTCTGTATTATTACCAATACCGATACCCACGTAAAAATGGCAATTGTTGACTGGCGCTGCACACCATTGATTGCAATCGATGACCCTAAACTCATGGTTGCAAAACCAGCAGGTTTAACCGCTGCAACGGGAATGGATGCACTTACACATGCTGTTGAAGCTTATGTATCGACTGCAGCAAACCCAATCACCGATGCCTGTGCAGAAAAAGCCATTACCATGATTAGCCAATGGTTACGCCCTGCGGTTGCAAATGGTGAAAATATTGAAGCACGTGATGCAATGAGCTATGCACAATACCTCGCAGGTATGGCATTCAATAATGCATCTCTAGGATATGTCCATGCCATGGCTCATCAATTAGGCGGATTCTATAATCTCCCTCATGGTGTATGTAATGCGGTATTGCTCCCTCATGTATGTGAGTTCAATCTAATTTCTTGCCAAGACCGTTATGCAAAAATTGCTGAACTTATGGGTGTAAATACTGAAGGGCTTACAGAAACTGAAGCTGCTTACGCCGCAATTGATGCAATTCGTGAACTGTCATCGTCTATCGATATTCCATCAGGTTTAACTGAACTTGGCGTAAAAAAAGAAGATCTTGCAATCATGGCTGAAAATGCTCAAAAAGATGCTTGTATGCTGACTAACCCTCGTAAAGCAACGCATGCCCAAGTTGTTGAAATTTTTAAAGCAGCATTGTAATCGACGCTTTTCCCGAGAAGTAAGCTGAATCTCTCCGACCGTTAGCTTACTTAATTTTAGGAATACCCCTCAAAAGGTATTCCCTTTTTTTATTTTATTCAGCTTCTCAATATCCATAATCGAAGCAAATTTCAGCGATCTTGTGAATCATTTTTTTCTAAATTAACCGCGTCTTTGATAAGGTCAAACGCTGCTATATATTTAAAAGATATGAACTAAATTAAGTCAACCTTATTGTTTTTCAATTTGATTAAATGATATGCCTTTAGACAAATTTTTCTAATGCCAGCTAAGTGACATCCCAAAAGATATCATCCATTGTTATTGAATAATAAAACAAAATTTTATTTTTTAGATCCGCTGTAGTTATGACATATCTCTGAATTTGCTCAGCGATTGATGTGCAGGATGATCTAAGGGTAATAATTCAATTAATCTTTCAACGGCATCAATTGCTTCAGGAAAATGAGCAACATGCTTCAGTAATACATCAATTTCTTTGGTTTTAAAAATCATATCGCTGAGACGTGATTCAAGACAATCTCGCCATGCGCATAGAAAAGGACTTTCTGTTTTTGATAAGAAGATACCCTTATACAATTGTAATGCTGAGGCGATATAACCCGAATCAAGTGCTTGTTCCACATACAAAAAATCAGCTTCTACATTTGCAAGTAAGCGATAAGGTCTTGAGCCTAACATTCCGCCCAAAATATCACGTAACTGTGACATCTCAGCCTTTAACGTTCCAACACTGACTTTACGCTCACCATAAAGCGCTTGATGTAAATTTTCTAAATTTAAACCATTCGGGCAGAGCGCTAAAATTGCCAAAATTTCAATTTGACGTGGCGTTAAAACCAAAGATTTATTATTAAACATTACTTGCGGTGAAGCAAAAGCACGGATATATAAACGCTGACGTTGCTGTTCAATGAGAGCAGTTTGAATAATAGATGCACAACGCTCAGCAGCCAATACACCTAGTGTATTGTGATTTTTCCAAGTTGTAGATAAATCCACGACACCTAATACTTGTTTGGAGTAGGGATCAATCACTGGCGCTGCATAACAAACCCAGTCATGCACTGACTCCATATAATGCTCATTTGAAAACACGCAACTAGATTGTTGAGTCTTTAAAGACAGCGCTAAGGCATTCGTGCCGACCTCTTCTTCTGCCCACTGACCGCCTGCAATAAAATGTACCTTTTCAGCCGCGCTTTGCATCTGCGTGCTCGATGCAGTCCAAATAATTGTACTCCCAACATCTCCAACGGCGATGACCATAGATGACTGTGCTGCAATATGACTGAGATCATTTGAGCACGCTTCTAATGCTAAATCTAAAGTCGTTTTTGCTTTCTTATGCTGTGCCAATAAAGGTGCAGCCAAGCGCTCTTTTGGAATAGCAGAAGATGCTGAGCGTTGCCAAGAACTGGCAATACTTTGTCCTAGCATTTCGGCACTTTGCGGCGACAAACTATTGTGTCGTTTAAGTTGATCAATTGATGTTCGTTGTTGTAATAGGTCTCGTTTTGTAAACATTTGTGTATCCCTTACTAATGACCACGGTTTCCAACCTTTCTCCAACCTTCCCAGCTATATCCTAATCAAATAGCGTACAAAAGTACCTTATACCAAAGCTGTAGATGCTTAATAGATCAATTATAAGCAAAGGAATATATATATGCGTTATGTCGATCCTAATCAACCTGATTCAAAGGTTCAATTCAAAGCTCAATACGAGAACTTTATTGGCGGTCAATGGGTAGCACCTATTAAAGGAGAATACTTCGATAATGTCTCACCTGTCGATGGCAAAGTATTTACAAAAATACCGCGTTCGTCAGCTGAAGATATTGAACTCGCATTAGATGCAGCACACAAAGCCAAAGCTGAGTGGAACAAAAGCTCTCCGACAGTGCGTTCAAATATTTTACTTAAAATCGCCGATAGACTAGAACAAAATCTAGAATATCTTGCCATTGCAGAAACTTGGGATAATGGTAAGCCTGTTCGAGAAACACTTGCTGCCGATATTCCATTAGCAATTGACCACTTCCGCTATTTTGCTGGTTGTATCCGTGCACAAGAAGGTGGTATTTCAGAAATCGATGAAGATACGATTGCTTACCATTTCCACGAACCTTTAGGTGTCGTTGGACAAATTATTCCATGGAACTTCCCAATTCTCATGGCTGCATGGAAACTTGCTCCTGCACTAGCAGCAGGTAACTGTGTCGTATTAAAACCAGCAGAACAAACACCTGTAGGCATTCTACTCGTTTTAGAGTTGATCCAAGATATTCTACCTGCTGGTGTATTAAACGTAGTGAATGGCTATGGTGCCGAAGTAGGTCGTCCACTTGCCACTAGTCCTCGTATTGCCAAAATTGCATTTACAGGTTCAACCCAAGTTGGACAGTTGATCATGCAATATGCAACTGAGAATATTATTCCAGTCACTTTAGAACTCGGTGGAAAATCTCCAAATATCTTCTTTGAAGATGTTATGGATCAAGAAGATGATTTTCTTGATAAAGCACTTGAAGGCTTTGCAATGTTCGCACTCAATCAAGGCGAAGTTTGTACTTGTCCCTCTCGCGCATTAGTTCAAGAAAGTATTGCAGATAAGTTCTTAGAAAAAGCCATTGAGCGTGTGAAACGTATTAAAGTAGGTCACCCACTTGATACTGAAACAATGGTTGGTGCTCAAGCTTCACTAGAACAACAGGAAAAAATCTTACGTTGTATTAACACTGGTCGAGAAGAAGGTGCTGAACTTCTTACGGGTGGTGGTGCTAGACAAGAAGTGGGTGAAGGTTTCTATATCGAACCAACTGTCTTCAAAGGACACAATGCCATGCAGATCTTCCAAGAAGAAATTTTTGGGCCAGTTCTATCTGTAACAACGTTCAAAGATTTTGATGAAGCCATCAAAATCGCAAATGACACCATCTATGGTTTAGGTGCTGGCGTTTGGGCTCGTTCTGCACATACTTCATACCGCGCTGGTCGAGCAGTTGAAGCAGGACGTGTTTGGACAAACTGTTACCACATCTATCCTGCTCATGCTGCTTTTGGTGGTTATAAAAAATCAGGCGTTGGCCGTGAAAATCACAGAATGATGTTAGATCACTATCAACAAACCAAGAATTTATTGGTGAGTTATTCAACTAAACCTGCTGGTTTCTTCTAAAACATGAAGAGCAATATTGACCTATAAGTCAATATCCAAAATCAAATGAAAAGAGCAAGTGCTACGGTACTTGCTCTTTTTTTTTTACCATCTCTATTTGAAGTTTTTTTTAAATTATATAAACAGCCAAATGATCATTTCCTAAAATAAAAAAGACGAATCGCAACTCAAAAATTCTGAGTATAGATTCGTCTTTATGAAAGATTAGCTTATACAGTTAAGCTTTGTTTTTATAAAAGATATTGTAGCTTGCATAGCATGCGATGATAAATAGAACACAGCAGACAAAACCAACTTGCATTGAAGGATCTGCCACCATACTAATACAGGTAATGACACAGAATGCCCCACCTAAAATTGGTGTCAACGGAAACAACGGTGCAGCAAATTTAAGATCTTTTACCGTTTTTCCAGACTTGATCCATTGTCTACGGAAATTAAATTGGCTCACACAAATTGAGATCCAAACCACAACCATGGTAAAAGCGGCAACACCCAATAAATTTTTGAAAATAGTTTCAGGCGCAAATTGTTCAGATAATAAACCAGGAATTGCACCAAACATGGTGACAATAATGGCAATAATTGGCGTGCCTGAACGTGTCAATTTAGCAAAAACTTTAGGGAGTTGATTCTGCGTTGACAATGACCACATCATTCGAGAAGCAGCAAATAAACCAGAGTTGGCAGCCGATAATAGTGCAGTGATAATCACGAAACGAATAATATCTTCCGCATATGGAATACCGATGTAATTAAATACAGTTACAAACGGACTATTACTTACGCCACTCGCGTTAAGTCCAGCCATTTCATAAGGTAAAAGTGCACAAATCACCACGATCGTACCCACAAAGAAAATCAACAACCGCCAAATCGCAGCATTGATTGCTTTCGGTACCGTTTTCGCAGGTTCTTCAGCTTCACCAGCGGCAACCCCAATCAATTCTGTACCAGAGAATGCAAAATTCACAATCAACATAGTCGCAAAAATTGGGTAAATACCATTTGGAAACCAACCATGTTCGGTCAATTTACTAAACAGCGGTGCTGATTCATGTCCATGGTAAGGAATGAAACCGAAAATTGCAGCTAAACCCAATGCAATAAAACAGATAATGGTGAGCACTTTAACCAAAGACAGCCAAAATTCCGACTCAGCAAATAACCGAGTGGAACTCACATTCAGCGTAAAGACCAGTGCCGCAAACAATAAAGTCCATGTCCACATGGATATGGAAGGAAACCACTCCTGCATGAGTAAAGCTGCAGCTGTGAATTCAGTACCTAATGTTGCTGTCCAGGTCAACCAATACAACCAAGTGATCATATAGCCTGTACCTGGTCCAATATAGGTTCGGGCATATTCACCAAATGAACCTGAAACAGGCATCTGTACTGCTAGTTCGCCTAAACACAGCATCACCATGTAGGCAATCACACCGCCTAAAAAATAAGAGAGAATTGCACCTATGGGGCCTGCCTGAGAAATGACATCACCTGAGCCTAAAAATAGCCCCGTACCAATTGCACCGCCCAATGAAATCATCACCAAATGACGTTTCGTCATAGCACGTTTCAAGGGCTTACCCACTTCTCCTGATAATGACATACTTGATTGGCTGGATGTGTCTTGCTGGGGCACATATTGCTCACTCAGGCATTCCCCGGATAGAAATGACTTTTCATTATTGTTACTCATACACGATCACTCCAACTATCTTTTTATGACAATCTGTCCTTGCTTTCCACTTCATAAAAATGAATATCCAATGGATATTTTTTCCGATCTTTTGTTTTCTACTGAACATCCATATTCAAACTCCGTTTCAGTTCATTCCTTGTTTACATCTCATATAACCGTTCGATGTATCCTATTTAATTTCCTTTAAAATCAATCCTGCCCGAAGTCCTGTTTTTACATTGGGGTTCGGAAATAAGATCCAGACTTGCTGATCCTTTGCAACATAATTGCTCACTTGCTGAGTTGCGATCACTTCACCTTTCTGAAAAGTAGAGAAATTCGGTGCATCGGCATTGAGTTGCAGTTGAAAATCATCACTCTGTTTTAATATTGAATCGATGACCTTAAATTGGCGAATCGCGTGCTTCGCTCGAACAGGCAATATCTGTTCTGCAAGAACCGCACGCAACATTTGGTCTGTACTCGCAAATTCAGATAAATCATTTTGACCAAAAGGCTTAGCTTTGCCTAACTCCAAGGTACTACTCGCCGCCTGAAAACGTTCAGCAGTAAAATGAGTAAAGGTTTTTCCAACCGCATTGTGATAGACCAAAGCATCGAGATCCGCAGCATTTAAGCTTTGAATCAGGAAGTCATCATAGGGTTGTGTTTGATAGGGAAATAATGCAAATACAGGCAGTAATGATGCACGAATTGCAGTATGCAGATCATAATGATAGCGCTGTGCTTCCGGCTGACTTTGCTGAAAAAACTCTGAAGTATACTGTTCTAATTGTGCTGCTCGATGCGTTTCATCATCTTGTGCTAACTGCTGATATGCACCACAAAACATTCGGTTCATATCATTTTCGAGATAACGAACACCTTGTCGAATTGCCTTAGGATTACCTAAAACAAAGAGTACACGCACCGCTAATTTTAAATGCTCAGCAAATAGGTCATTAATGATGTGAGACAATAATTCAATCGGTGCTGTTTCATTGCCATGAATTCCAGCAGAAAGCACCATGGTTTTTCTATACGCTGTTTTAGGTGTACATTGCAGTAACCCTTCACCTAGCCATTGCCATGTAAACTCAACTGTTTCACCCTGCATTTGCTCGGGTGTCTGTTGCGCTAAAGTCAACGCGAGTAGATCAACCATGTACTTTCATCCTTAAAAGCCGTTCTTTGCTGTTTTATCTTTGGAAGTGATAAACCGAGCCTAAATTTAAAATCTTAGTGAGTTCATCTAGCGCAGTACGGCTCTCAATCAATAAACTTGGATCAGCCAAATCATCCTGCGTTAACTCATCACGGTAATGCTGATCCACCCACTGATTCAGTGTTTTGAACAAAGCATCATTCATGAACAAGTTTGGATTGACTGCATTTAGCTCAGCTTCATTTACAGCAACACGTAATCTTAAACACGCAGGTCCGCCGCCATTCCGCATACTTTCACGCAGATCAAATACTTTAATGTCGTCAATTGGTGTTCCCATTTGAATCATGTCATTCAAGTAACTCCAAATGGCTGAGTTCTGACGAGATTCTTCTGGTACAACAATGCTCATGCCACCATCAGCACGGGTCAAAATTTGACTGTTGAATAAATAAGTTGAAACAGCATCTTCAACCTTCACTCGACTTTCAGGCACTTCGATCGAAATAAAATCTTGCTCAATTTCGGCCATCTTGTGACGAATTTCATCTAAAGCTTTAGATTGATTTAAAAATGCATGTTGGTGATGGAATAACACCTGTTGGTTACTGACGGCGATCACATCATTATGAAATACGCCTTGATCAATCACGTCAGGATTTTGCTGAATAAATACAGTACGCTTTGCATCTAAACGATGTAAACGCGCAATCGCTTCACTCGCCTCACGTGTTTGACGTGCAGGGAATTTTTGCGGTGCAACTGTACCACCAAGTTGTTGTTGACCGTAAACAAAAACTTGCACGCCAGCCTGATCATAAGCACCGCCTAGACGATTATGATTGGCTGCACCTTCATCGCCAAATAAAGCAGCTTCTGGCAATGCTTCATGATGCGCGAAATATACATCATTCTTGAACATCGCTTGAAGAATACGAGTCGTTGTATGATGCTCAATTGATCGATGGAACTTATTATTTAGGTTTGCAGCAGTAAAATGCATTCGCCCATCAGCACTGTCAGCTGATGGTGATACCGTGCACGAGTTCGCGGTCCACATCGATGACGCTGAACTCAATGATGATAATAAAGCAGGTGCAGTACGCATGGCTTGAGCAATTACATCAATATCACTACCCGTAAAGCCTAAACGACGCAATGTTGGTACATGCGGACGCTCTTGTGGTGCAAACACGCCTTGTTTGAGTCCTAAGTCTGCAAGGGCTTTCATTTTCTTCAAGCCTTGTTTTGCCGCAAGCTTAGGATTTGATGCGTTATTACGGTTTTTAGTTGAAGCCACATTACCAAATGATAAGCCTGCATAATGATGCGTAGGACCAACTAAACCATCAAAATTGATTTCATAACCAGACATTTTATTCTCCATGTGTCCCGATGCGATCCGTCTTAGAGCACAATGCCCGGTGATAATTTTGCAGGAAGCGTCACGTTATCACTTTCCAATGATGCCATTGGCCAAGCACTATAATCTGCTGCATAAAAGGCACTCGCTCGGTGATTACCAGAAGCACCTACTCCACCAAACGGTGCCGCACTTGAAGCACCAGTCAATGGTTTATTCCAATTCACAATACCCGCACGTGCTTCAATCAACACACGATCAAATAAATCTCGGTCAGGTGAAACCAAACCAACTGCCAAACCAAATCGAGTGTTATTGGCGATGCTTAATGCTTCATCAAATGTGTTGTAGCGATAAATCGTCGTCAATGGACCGAAGTATTCATCATCAGGAATACCATCGACCTGTGTTAAATCTAAAATACCTGCGGTCAACAATGAACTGTCTGCTTGTGGACGTGTCATTTCTAATAATGGTTTTGCGCCTAAAGTAATCAGTTTAGTTTGTGCTACTAACATTTGTTCAGCCGCACGAAAAGAAATCACGCCACCCATAAATGGTTGTGGTTCAGCATTCCACTCACCAACAACTAGATTCTTCGCGACTTCCACAAAACGTTGAATGAAGGTATCACCATTTGCACCCTGCTTAACAATGATTCGGCGTGCACAAGTACAACGTTGTCCTGCCGAAACAAAAGCCGATTGAATAGCTAAATTCACGACAGCATCAATATCAGTTGCTTCGTCAATGATGAGAGCATTATTGCCACCCATTTCTAAAGCAAGGATTTTTTCAGGCGCGCCCGCCATTTGCTTATGCAAGTGATAGCCTGTATTGGCACTGCCTGTAAACAACAAACCGTCAATTTGTTCAGCCGCAGCAAGTGCCTCACCTGTACTACGCCCACCTTGTACGATATTCAATACGCCATTCGGCAAACCAGCTTGCTGCCATAACTTTGCCGTTTCTTCCGCAGTCCAAGGGGTGAGTTCACTTGGTTTAAACACTACGGTATTGCCTGCAATCAATGCAGGAACAATATGACCATTTGGCAAATGACCTGGGAAGTTATATGGACCAAATACAGCCAAAACACCATGTGGACGATGACGTAGTGAAGCAATACCATCTGGCATTCTAGTTTCACTGAAACCCGTACGTTGATCATAAGCACGAATTGAAATCGCGACTTTGCCAACCATTGATTGCACTTCAGTCAATGTTTCCCAAAGTGGTTTACTGGTTTCTTGGCTAATCACTTGAGCCAATTCATTTTTATTCTGCTCAAGTAGACCTGCAAAACGTTCAATAATTGCAATACGATCTTCTAACGGCATACGTGCCCAAGCAGGAAATGCCTGACGAGCAGCAAGACATGCCTGCTCAACATCAGCTTGGCTGGCTTCATGACCTGCCCAAATTTGCTGATTGTTAACAGGGTTGGTTTTACTGAATGCAGTTCCTTGTCCTTGGATCCAAGCACCATCAATTAATAATGCACCTTGTGACATTAGTTCTTCTCCATTTTTTCTAATGCTAAAACACGTACTTGATCGTGTTCAGCAATATTCAGTGCTTGTGCTTGTGCTGCTGTCATCTGCAAAGTGTCACTTTCAGTGATTTTGTTATTGATCAACAACACGCAATAATCTTGGTATTGGTCATTCGCAACCAAAAAATGAGTTTCTGTCGTTTCAACTTGCTCAGTGATTTTAACGTTGAGCAAACGACTCTCTTTGACTGCACGTAGTTCAGCGGTATTGGCTTCCAGTGTTGGCCCTGCATCAAAAATATCCACATAACCCTGATATTTAAGCCCTTCTGACATCAGCACTTTTGCCGCAGGCAATGTGTGTGGATGTACTTCAGCAATCACAGCACGTGCTTCTGAGGTCAGCAAATCAACGTAGACTGGAAATCTCGGCATAAGTTCTGCGATAAACGCTTTTTGTCCTACACCACTTAAATAATCCGCAGCTGCAAAATCCATATTGAAAAATAGATAACCGAGCGAATCCCAAAATGGCGAATGTCCATTTTGATCTGAAAAACCACGCATCTCAGCAATCAATCTTTCTTCAAAGAAAGAACGAAACGCTGCAATAAACAGAAAACGTACTTTTGATAAAAACTTACCGTTTTGGTTTTTGCGGTATTCAGGATCAAGGAACAAAGTGCAAAGTTCACTGCAACCAGTATGATCATTACTTAAAAAAAGAGTATCTAAAGTCTTATACACATTTAAGGCTTTAGAGGCATGCACCTGTTTTGCTACACGGAAGTTGTAAAATGGTTCTTTTAACCCCACTGCAACTTCAATCGCACTCACACCCACAATTTTGTGAATACTGGTATCTTCTAAAACAAACAAATAACTTGCCTCACACTTTTCGGTTAAGCCCGCTAAAGTGTGAGTCGTACGTGTAATACGTTCAGCTAAGATTTCTTTGTTTTCTGGTAAGGAGGTCAAACCAATGCCTGACTCTCCTGCTCTTTGCGCTAAACGATAAATATCATCTAAGTCCCGATGCGCTGCATGTCTAACAATCATCATGGTTAGATGCTCACAACAAGATTTAGAGGCGTGCTAAGGCACGAGCAAAACGATTTAAACCTTCGTCAATATCTTCCATTGGAATAATTAGTGAAGGGGTAAAACGTACGACATCAGTACCCGCAACCAACGCCAACAAGCCTTCTTCACCCGCTAAAGTCACGATATTTTTTGCTTTGCCTGCATATTCATCTTTCAGTACGCAACCAATTAATAGACCTTGACCGCGGATTTCTTTGAATAAACTATATTCAGCATTGATTTTATTCAAAGCATCGATGAAATATTGATGACGTTCTTTAACGCCGTCTAAAACTTCTGGTGTATTAATAAATTCAAACACCGCACCAGCCACTGCACAAGCCAATGGGTTACCACCATAAGTCGTACCATGATCACCCACCGCATACATGTTGGCATAATGATCTGTAGTAATCATTGCACCAATTGGGAAACCACCACCTAAGGCTTTTGCTGTCGTTAAAATATCTGGAGTTACGCCAGTATTCATATAGGCATAAAGTGAACCTGTACGGCCAACGCCTGTTTGTACTTCATCAAAAATCAGCACAGCGCCTTTTTCATCGCACAACGCACGTAAGCCTTTCAAAAATTCGATGTCGGCTGGTAACACACCACCTTCGCCTTGGATCGGTTCTACGATCACCGCACAGGTATTTTCAGTAATAATAGCTTTAGCAGCATCTAAATCATTAAATGCCGTATGCTCAATTCCACCAGGTAAAGGTGCAAAATCTTGAGAATATTTAGGTTGCCCACCTGCTGTTACGGTAAACAAAGTTCGACCGTGGAATGCATTTTTAAATGCAACAATATGATTTTTATTTGGATTGCCACTGAGTAAACCGACTTTACGTGCCAGTTTTAATGCTGCTTCGTTCGCTTCTGCACCAGAGTTACAGAAAAATACTTTGTCAGCGAATGTACTTTCAACCAATTGTTTTGCAAGGCGTAATACTGGCTCATTGGTATAACCATTACCAATATGCCAAAGTTTTTGAGCTTGTTCTGTTAAAGCATTTACCGCAACTGGATGGGCATGACCTAAAGCATTAACCGCAATACCACCTGCAAAATCGATATATTCTTTATCGTTTTGATCCCAAATACGAGAACCTTCGCCACGAACCAAAATGAAATTTGCTGGAGCAAAAACAGGCACCATCCAATCATTAAAATTGCTACGTGTAATTGCGACTTCGCTCATTTTATTTACTCACTTCCTGTTTTGATATGCAGGCTCATTGAATATTCAATGAGCCGTTTGCTTTAACTTTATGGATGGTTTATCCCGGGAAAATACCGCGTTCTTTACGAGCTTTGAGGATACGTTCACATGCTAAAATATAAGCTGCTGTACGCAAGCTACATTCCTTTTGTGCTGCGGTATTCCACACATCACTCATGGCCTGAATCATCAGCTTGTCGAGACGTTCATTAATTTCGTCTTCGCTCCAGAAATAACTCGCCATATCTTGAACCCATTCAAAATAACTAACGGTTACACCACCCGCATTACAAATTACGTCAGGGACTACAGTAATGTTACGGCTAACGAATACATCATCTGCTTCTGGATAAGTTGGTCCGTTTGCACCTTCAAGCACAATTTTCGCTTTGAGTTTTTGTGCACGTTCAACCGTAATCTGACCTTCCAATGCTGCTGGAATCAGAATATCCATATCGACATCCCAGAACTCTTCATCCGAGATCACAGTAGCTTCAGCAAAACCTTTCACGCCACCCTGTTCAGCAACATGCTTTTGTAATGCTTTTACGTTAAAACCTTCAGCATTAAAAATTGTGCCTGTGTGATCTTGCACAGCAACAATTTTTGCACCTGCATGACTAAACAAATAAGCAGCTTCATTACCAACGTTACCAAAGCCTTGAACCGCAACTTTGCTGCCTTCGATAGGTAATTTGATACGCTCTGCAACTTGCATACCTGTAACAAATACGCCACGACCTGTTGCACGAACACGGCCGAGTGAACCACCTAAATGCACAGGTTTTCCAGTCACAACACCCGTAACCGTATGACCTTTAATACTTGAATAAGTATCCATCATCCAACCCATGATATTGGCATTAGTACCAACATCAGGTGCAGGAATATCAATTTGTGGGCCGATAATTGGGCTAATTTCACTGGTAAAACGACGAGTTAAACGCTCTAATTCACGTGTTGAAAGTTCTTTAGGGTTAACACGAATACCACCTTTTGCGCCGCCAAATGGGAGATTAAGCACCGCAGTTTTAATGGTCATCCATGCTGATAACGCCATGACCTCATTCAATTCAACATCTTGGTGATAACGAATACCACCTTTACCAGGACCACGAGAGAGATTGTGCTGTACACGATAGCCTTCAAAATGACGAATTGTGCCGTCATCCATCACGATTGGCACATCAACAATTAGCGTACGTTTTGGTGTTTTCAGTGTGTTGACAAAGTTGCTGAGGTCGGCATCCAAATAAGGTGCTACACGATCTACTTGAGTGAGAAAGGTTTGCCAAGCACTACCATTTTGAGCCGCATATGATAAAGACATCATCTTTTCCTTAATTAATCAATTGTCCCTGTTATCTACAGATTCCCTTACTGCAAAGGTTTCCGCTTACCCCATCGTTCCGTGTCAACATAGATCTCTTGATTCATTCGAAAAAAATGTTTGGGGCTTCGTATATTGATTATTATTAAGAATCAAATTGATTCACAAAATTCTTTATAATGATTAAAATGAATTAATTTTTATCAATTTGCTAATAGTAAGTATCAAAATGAACAATATTGATCATATTATCTTAGGTTTACTCAAAGATAATGCCCGGATCTCAATTACAGATCTGGCCGCAAAAACACGTGTATCAAGAGCAACGGTACAAAAGCGAATTGAATATATGGAATCGACGGGCATCATCACAGGATATACTGTACGCTTCCGCCCAAATGTAGAGAAAAATATTATTCGTGCTTGGATGAATATCATGGTGGAAGGAACCAAAGCGCAAGCGGTTATTCGTGAATTACGCCTAGAATCAGCCGTTGAACGCCTGCATACTACAAACGGGAAATGGGATATTTTGGTTGAATTACAGTCCGATAGTTTAGAAAACTTTGACAAAGCACTCGAACGAATTCGAAATATTTCAGGTATTTATAATAGTGAAACTAGCATTTTACTTTCTACATATAAAACATAACGATAGACGATGATTCACATTAAAATGAATCCACTAGGATGCTCACACAAATTAAATGAGCATCCTTAGATTGAAGAATATTTTAACTTTTTTTCAAAGTTTTTTTGGTTAAAAAATCTAATGCTTGAGAATAATGAGTTGGTGTAATCCGCTGAATCAAATCTAAAATTTTGGCATCATTCCCAATCAATACCCGAGCTTTGTCATGTTTGACCGCCTCTAAAATGATTTTTGCAGCTTCTTCTGGTGGGGTTTTCAGGACTTTATTAAATGATCGACTAGCCTTTGCTGGATTCATACCCAAAGAACGGATACTGTCACTCATACGAGCACTATTAGCGATATTGGTTCGTATACCACCTGGATGTACACAAGTCGCACTGACACCATTATTTTGCATATTTAATTCTTGACGTAATGATTCGGTAAAACCACGCACAGCAAACTTTGTTGCGTTATAAGCACTTTGAGAAGGTTGAGCAGTGAGTCCAAATAAACTAGAAATATTAATGATATGCCCTTCACCACTTTGCTTTAAATAAGGCAAAAACTCTTTTGTGCCGTAGACAACACCCCAAAAATTAATATTAAAAATCCATTCCATTTCTTCATAGCTCATACCTTCTACGGTGCTTGCTAATGCAACGCCGGCATTGTTAAAAATCAAATTGATTTTGCCGTGATCTTTGAAACTATTTTCCGCCCATTCACGTACAGCTTGCTGATGAGAAACATCTAGTTTGGTTAAAGTGACTTTCACAGGATATTGTTTTACTAGAGATAATGTTTCAGCTAAACCTCGATCATTCACATCGCTCAAAGCTAAATCAGCCCCTTGCTGTGCTAATAAAATTGCAAGCTGTTGACCGATTCCAGAACCTGCACCCGTAATTGCAGCAACTTTTTGATTAAAACTTTTCATATGATGACTCTAATTTAATTGATAAAAATTGGCAGCGTTTTGTCTAAAAATGGAATACATCGCTTGATCACCATAAGGTGTGATCATTTCAATATAAGCTTGGATCAAATCGCTTAGCGTTGCATTTGCTTTATCCATAGGAAAATTTGAAGCAAAAATGATTCGATCTGGACCAAATACCTGTATTGCATGTTGAATCAATGGTGTTAATAAATTCACCATTTCATATACGGTTGCAGTACGGTATTGTTGATAAAATCGGTGTCCTAACACTGGCATCATCAGTCCAGAAATCTTGGCATAGACATTTTTCTGCTCAGCCAAAACTGCCAAATCGTGCTGCCATTGCTGGAAAATGGCAGCACGTTGTGACGGTGTTTGACCCGTTTTTTTGCCAATAGGGCCAAAAAGTCCTGCGGGTGTTGCCAAATGATCAACGACTGTAGGTGTTTGAGGAAATTGTTTCGCTAATTTTGTAATTTCTGAAATTTGTGTTGAATAAGCCCACGCATCAAAAGATAAATCCATTTTGGCAAGTTGTTCAAAGCCTTTAAGGAATTTTTTAGACTGATATAAATGTGCTTGATCACACCAACGATAAATACCAGAATCCTCATGCCAAGAAGCCATTTTACGAATACCTCTAAATAGAGGGCTGGCATCTTGATGCGCTTTTAAAATCTGTTTAAATTTTCGATCTCGCGGGTCGGCAGTGGCAATAATTGCACCTAGCTTTAAATTTTGGTCTTTAAAATTTAATTGTTGAATCCATTTGGTTTCTTCGACAACACCAAAGCCTTTATGATGATGCCAATTTGCTTCGACATGTACTACGCTTTCAATCGTATGATGTCCTATATCTTCATGATAATTATGAGGGAGATAAGGGCTCAACGCATATTTAGTTAATCCTAGTGTGTCTAAAAGTGGTTTCGGTTTAACGAATCGCACAACTTTATCCATCACACGGGGATAATTACCCAAAGCTTTAACCAACAAGGCAGCAGAATGTGGAGTATGGTATGGATCCCATTGATGGATATGCGGATCTATAATTGCAAAATCGAGTTTTTTCATTCCGACACTCTTTATTATTTCAAAAGATGAAGATGTGATGATCATCGTCCCAAATCATCATTTATTTAATTTTTAAAATACGGCTTATTTTTAGAGTACAGAACAAAAATCTATGAATAAAATGATTTATTCTAATGAAGAGCTATGAATATTATTCATTATTTTGAATGGCTGGATGAATATAACCCAAGCAGCATCCAGTAGATGTTGATCATTGTAGCGAAACAGATTCGCAAGCTTAAATTTGCTGTATTAAATCAATAGCTGAACAGTCCTATAAATCAGGCTTGAAGCTGATTTTAAAGAAAATATTCCCAAATAATATAGCCTAAACCAAAACCGATAAAAGCATAGAGTGTGATAATAAAAAACACAAAACTCGCATTATTTTTCTTTTTTAAAAAACTCATATTTAGCCCATTCATATCAACTTCGTTATACTTTGAATGAATACAGATGATAAAGGTAGATACAGATTTTATAAAAAAAATATAACAGATAGTTTTATGAGAATAATAAGCTAAAAACCTGAAAGATCATTCAAGATCAGTCAGGTTTTGTTCTGTTCTAGATTACTGAATTACATTTCATCAATCAGACTAGATCTGGCTCAATTAAAAAGTAACTCGGCGATAATTTCGATATTCAGGTGTCCAAAAATTATCTTCAATCACATTTTTCAGCACATCATTGCTCATGGGTACTGCTAATCCATCTGCCATAGCAGCTTTTGCAACTTTAAAAGCAATGAATTTGGAGACTTGATGAATGTCATTAATATTTGGCAATAGATCTGCAGCTGGATTTTTTAAACGCGGTGAGCAATCTGCCAATGCTGTGCTTGCAGCCATCAACATTGCATCACTAATATGATTTGCACCACATGCAATCACACCCAAGCCTATTCCTGGGAAAATATAAGAATTATTACACTGAGCAATCGTATAAGTTTTACCTTGGAAATATACTGGTGCAAAAGGACTACCTGTCGCAACGATTGCAGCACCTTGCGTCCATTCAATAATATCTTTTGGCTGAGCTTCTACTTGAGAAGTCGGGTTAGATAATGGCAAAACAATCGGATGCTTATAATATTTAGCCAAAGTTTTAATCACTTCTTCACTAAATAAACCTGCTTGCCCTGATACACCAATCAGAATACTTGGTTTAGCATTTTTTACGACATCAAGTAGCGCAATCTCTTGTCCTGCATATTCCCATTCTGAAATTGCATTCACAGGTGTTGCGAGTTTTTGTTGAAAGTCGAGTAAATTGGGCTGTTGATCAGTCATTAAACCGAAGCGATCAACCATGAAAATACGTGAACGGGCTTCATGATCGCTCAACCCTTCATCCATCATTTGTCTAACGATATGCTCAGCAATACCACATCCTGCTGAACCAGCACCAACAAAAGTAATGGTTTGATCTTTAAGTTGTTTACCAAGTGCTCTAGATGCAGCAATTAAACTAGCAACTGTAACTGCTGCAGTTCCTTGAATATCATCATTAAAGCAGCAAATTTTATCTCGATATTGAGTCAACAATGGCATCGCATTAATTTGGGCAAAATCTTCAAACTGTATCAACACATTAGGCCAACGTTCACGCACAGCAGAAATAATCTGTTCGACAAATTGGTAATATTGCTCCCCTCTGATTCGAGGTTGCTTCAATCCCATGTAAATTGGATCGTTGAGTAATTCTTGATTATTCGTACCAACATCTATTGTAATCGGTAACGTATAAGCAGGACTGATACCTCCACATGCGGTATATAGAGATAATTTCCCAATTGGAATTCCCATACCACCAATACCCTGATCACCTAAACCAAGGATGCGCTCACCATCGGTAATGACAATCACTTTGACATTTTTCTTATTCACATTATGAATAATTTGATCGATGTATTGACGTTCAGCGTATGAGATGAAAATCCCACGATGACGACGATAAATATCAGAAAAACGCTGGCAAGCTTCGCCGACAGTTGGTGTATAAATGATGGGTAGCATTTCATCTAAATGCTGACTCAATAAATTATAAAAAAGTGTTTCATTTGTGTCTTGAATATTTCTTAAATAAATATGCTTATTCAAGTTATTGTCAAATGACAAGTACTGCTGATAAGAGCGTTGCGTTTGTTCTTCGATGTTTTCGATATTGTTAGGTATCAGTCCATGCAAGTTAAACTGCTCACGCTCTTCAGTCGAAAAAGCTGAACCTTTATTCAAGAGTGGAAGTTCTAAAAGAGCGTTCCCAGCATAGGGAATATATAAAGGTTTTTGGGTTTTACTAGGATTTTCGGGCATACCTTACTCTTTCGATGATCTATCAAATATCAAATTTTCTTTGCTCAAGATGGAATTAAAATCACCTTAAACGAAGTGCATAATTTACACCAATAGACACCTAAAGCTGCATATATCTCAGTATATAAAAGGTGATTGGTTATTTAGAAAATAAATACTCTGTTTAAATTATATCCATCCTGACCGAAACAATCGTAACAATTGGTATGTCACTTTAAGAGCGAAGAGCCAAAATGAAATCACTTAAGCAAACATTACCAACATGCTGTGTAATGTTTGCTCAATCGTTTAATTAGTGATTTTCTTTTTCATATTCCTGAATCGCTTCTTTAGCAATTCGGAAACTATCTACGGCTGCCGGTACACCACAATAAATTGCGACTTGTAGCAGCACCTCACGAATTTTTTCTTTAGGTACACCATTACGCAAAGCACCTTTGACATGAAGCTTCAACTCATGTGGACGATTCAGCGCAGAAATCATGGCAAGATTGATTAAGCTTCGCTCAGGTTTGCTCAGTTCCTCTCGCCCCCAAACTGCACCCCAGCAATACTCTGTAACTAACTCTTGTAAAGGTAAGTTAAAATCATCAGCATTGTTGATCGAATTATTGACATAAGCTTCACCCAACACTTGTTTACGAATGGCTAAGCCTTTTTCAAATTTTTCATTACTCATGCATTCAATCCCCCAAATAAGGTGTATTTGATTTCAAGATAATCTTCGATCCCGTATTTTGAACCTTCACGACCTAAGCCCGACTGTTTGATTCCACCAAATGGTGCAACTTCATTGGAAATTAAGCCCTTGTTGATTCCAACCATACCGTATTCAAGCTGCTCACTCATCCGCCAAGCGCGTCCTAAATCTTTGGTATAACAATAGGCCGCTAAGCCAAATTCCGTCGCATTTGCCATTTCAATGGCTTGTTGTTCAGTTTCAAACTTGAATACAGCAGCCAATGGACCAAATGTTTCTTGAGTCGCCACATCCATCTCAGCGGTGACATCAGCAATAATGGTAGGTTCATAGAATAACTCACCTGCACTATGACGTTTACCACCAGCAACCAAACGACCTGCTTTAGCTAAGGCATCAGCGACGTGAGCTTCAACCTTTTTCACTGCATTAGCATTAATTAATGGACCAATTTCACTCCCAATATCCAAACCATTGCCAATTGCAAAAGCATTGACCTTTTCACTTAATGCAGCAATGAATTTTTCGTAAATTCCTTCTTGAACAAGAAAGCGATTCACACAAACACAGGTTTGCCCTGCATTGCGATATTTAGCAATTAATGCCCCTTCGATTGCAGCATCCAAATCTGCATCATCAAAGACAATAAAAGGTGCATTACCGCCCAATTCTAATGAAACTTTTTTCAGCGTTTGTGCTGAACGTTGATACAGTAATTTTCCAACGGGTGTTGAACCTGTAAAGGTAAATTTCCGTACATCATCACTTTCAAAGATTGCATCCCCAATCGTGACTGCATCACCTGTAATGACACTGAAAATCTCAGCAGGTACACCCGCTTTAATCGCTAAATCGACCAAAGCCAATGCCGTAAATGGGGTTTCTGGCGCTGGTTTAACGATACAAGGACAACCCGCAGCCAAAGCAGGTGCAACTTTACGAGTAATCATTGCTGCAGGGAAATTCCACGGCGTGATTGCTGCAACAACACCAATCGATTGCTTGCTCACGATAATCCGTGCATCTGGATAAGGGCTGGGAACAATATCACCATAAACACGTTTTGCTTCTTCAGCAAACCATTCAACAAAGCTAGCAGCATATAAAATTTCACCTCTCGCTTCTGCTAAAGGTTTTCCTTGTTCACTCGTCAAAATAAATGCAAGTTGATCTGCATTTTCAACCATCAAATCGAACCATTTTTTTAAAATCGTTGAACGATCTTTGGCTGTTTTATTTTTCCATGCAGCCCAACCTGCAACTGCTACATGAATTGCGCGTTCGGCTTCTGCCTTGCCCATATTCGGTACAGTACCAATCACTTCTTGTGTTGCAGGATTATAAATATCAGAAGTTTGTTGATTATCGGCATCACACCATTGTCCAGCAACAAAAGCTTGTTGATGAAATAATGGCAATTGATTAAGTTGCATACTGATTATCCTATTTAGACTTCGGCATTAATACACAGAACATTTTACAAAACAGTATCAATGTTCTGGTATTAACTAAACCTGTATTATGGCATACCAAATAAATCTTGAAAAAATTTTCGGTTGCCCGAATGTTATAGCTGATTTTAGAAGTAATAGAATAGCGTTAAGTTGAGTAACTTATTCCATTTACCATCATCCCCAACCGCCAGTGATTTTTCAGTACCACCAATGAAGGGATCATTTTGACTCATAATGTATTCTGCGACCAAAGAAATCTGTTTATGGTCGATTGAAACACCAAGGATATTACGGATTGAATCTTGAGAACCAGTCAAATCCTTATTATATCGACTGTGCATAAAATACGGCGTGATATTGCCAATTTGCTTAACATCTTTAAAAGTGTAGCCAAGATCAGCTGTATAGTAAGTCGCTTTGTTTGCAACATAATATTCGCTGTCATATGAACCCATCAAAGATGAAGTTGCATCAACGACGTCTTTATTACTGACATCATTTTTACCGCCTGTTAAGGTCAGACCTAGATTGCCATAATTGATTTTGCTAAATAATGCCCACGCATTACGTCGACCCGTTTGAGATGTGGTTTTATTGTCAATCTCTGAAGTCCAATATGAAGCACCGACCTGTGTAGTTAAACCTTTTACACCCAGATTAATATCTTGGGTAATACGTCCAACCCACATGTTTTTCTCTTCGATATCACTTTTGGTAATGTCATCAGAACTTACATAGTTCGCACTATAGCGACCAGAGTCCTTGGTAGTACCTTCATAGTGACCCGCATCTGCCGCAAAATAACCGACATCAAATTTGGTCGCACTTGGCAATTCAAAATGATAGTTCAAACCTAAATTATGAACATCTTCTAAACCTGCTGTAGTATTGATACTACCGTACAAACTATTGCCCCAGAAACGTCCTGGTCCAAATGGAATAGCTTGCATTCCTGCCACAACCTGATCAGTTTCATTTAAATGATAACCTGCATACGCATCGATCAAGGTTGAGAAATCACACAGCGTATCGTATTGATAACAACGATATTCAGCATGTCCAAATAGTTTGCCGCGTTCATAATCAAGTTTTAGTTGTGCAGCATCAAAACGGATCTTATGTTCTGAAGCAGGTTCACCGTAATCTTTGTCTTGATAATTGGCACGTACATAACCAGAAACCGTTAACTTGCCTGAGTTGGCATTGCTGGCGCCGAAACTAATTCCTGCATAACTTGGTGCAATCATACTGGTTAATGCAGTTGCCAATGTGAGTTGTAAATAACTTTTCTTCATGTTATCGATTCCATTCTAAGCATGTTTAATGTTGTGCTTTTACATTGAGTGCTGGGCTGCTGCATTTAATCTTTTCGAGATTAAAGACGTAGTACACAACGAAACTCACCACCAATCCGATTACCCAAGAAATATCCACATCCTGAATGACGTTTGCGAATGGACCTGTAAAAAATGCATTGGTAAGAAAAGGGATTTGAACCACAATTCCAATGAAATATGCAGTTAAAGCTTTGCCATTAAATTTGCCGTAGATGCCACCATCTTGTGCGAAGATCGACTGAATATCATAAGATTTCTTATTGATCACATAGAAATCCAATAGGTTAATCGATACCCAAGGCACTAAAATAAATAGTAAGGCAAAAATGACGTTCAGAAAGAAGCTAATAAAGTTGCTTGATGCCCAAAGTGCTGTAAACGTAGCGAGGATTAAGACCATAATCGACAAAATAATACGGACATTCTTACTTGGCATCCATTGACCTGCAAAGGTTTGGATCGAAGTAATACACGATAAAACCGCACCATATAAATTCATAGCATTGTGACCGATGATATTACAAAGGAATAAAATCATCAGAATCGAGCCGAAAATACCTGTACCCGATTTCACCGCTTCCATCGCATCGGTACCAGAACCAATACTCACCGCCACTGTACCAAATGCCATCGCAAAGATTGTTCCAAGCGAAGCGCCTAAGTAAGTGAAGATAAATGGTTTAAAAATCCCAATCGACTTCGGTAAATAACGTGAATAGTCTGAGGTATAAGGTGAAAAACTAATTTGCCAGACTGCACATAGACCAAACATTGCAAACCAACCTTTTAGGTTAAATGAGCCTTTGGCAAGTACTTCAGCATTAATTTGTGGCAACATAATCAACAAGCCGATCAGCAATGAGCCGCCCATTAACCATGTCCCAATTTTATTAAAATTATGAATTAAATGATAACCTACCACCCCAATGGTGGTTGCTGCAATTGCACCAATCACCGTCGCAGTTGGAACAGGGATTGTGGGAACGACGGTATGTAAGGTTTTACCTGACAAAATAATGTTGGAAATAAAGAAACCGAGATAAATCAGTGTTGTAAATAATACGACTAATAATGCACCATAACGCCCAAACTGTGCTCGGCTTTGAATCATCTGGGGAATGCCGACTTGAGGTCCTTGAGCAGAAGTTAAAGCTAAAATTGCTGCACCAAAGAAATGACCACAACAAATCGCCACTAGCGCACTGATCAAACTCAGGTTAAACGTTAGCATCGACATTGCACCAGTAATTACAGCTAAGGGTGCAATATTGGTACAAAACCAGAGCGTGAATAGATCACGTACTTTTCCGTGACGTTGAGATGGATCAACATAATCAATTGAATTGCTTTCAATGGCGAAAGCACTATTTTCATTTTGGCTCATATCCTTAATCTCTCTTTGAGGACTTCATTTTCCTCAATATCAAATATTTGTGAGAGTAAACTTAGGTTTCACAACCTGCCTGATCAGCGCCATATCCAGATGACCTGACCTTTATTTCTCTTGTTTTACAGACGAATCACATCAACTTTGGTTAAAGAAATGGCAAAAAAAGATAAAGGAAACCTTGTTGAGGCTCTTGAAGCTCAACGAATATTATCTTACGTATGCCTTGATCAGATTTATGTGATTTTGAAATTCAACTGCGTCATCTTTTCATCCCTGAAATTTAAATCCTAATGACTGTTGTGATGTATTAACGCATCACAAAAGGGTCATCAATCGGTTGATCTGAGGTACGCAACCACACAGTTTTAGTGGTGGTATAGTCCAACACCGCATCTGAGCCAGCTTCACGACCATGTCCTGATAGACCATGCCCACCAAAAGGTGCAAGTGGAGAAACAGCACGATAGGTATTCAGCCAAACAATCCCTGAACGAATTGCTTTGGTCATACGATGCGCACGGCTTAAATTGTTGGTAAACACACCAGCTGCCAATCCATAAGGCGTACTGTTGGCTTTTTGAATCGCATCTGCTTCAGTGTTAAAACTTACTACAGACAAGACAGGACCAAATAACTCGGTCATGACGCAATCGGCTTGTGGTACATCACTACAGTCTAAAATTGTGGGTGGATAGTAATAACCTGCTCTTTCAAGCGTTTTCCCACCTGCCAATAATTTCGCCCCTTGCTGAATAGAGCGAGCAACGACTTGCTCAATTTTTTCACGTTGGCGCAAGGTGCACAGAGGGCCATATTCCGTTGCCATATCATCAGGCAAACCAATCTTGATACTTTGCACACGCTCAACCAAACGTTGAACAAATTCATCTTTGATACTGTCTTCAACCAGCAACCGTGAACCAGCAACACAGCTTTGCCCTGTTGCTGCAAAAATCGCTGCGACTTGTGCATTCACAGCACTTTGTAAATCAGCATCTGCAAATACAATAAAAGGAGATTTTCCACCTAACTCTAACGATACTTTGGCAAGGTTCTCAGCAGAGTTGCGCACAATATGGCGTGCTGTTTCTGGACCACCAGTAAATGCCACATGAGCAACATCTGGATGACTACTTAAAACTGCACCACATTCAGGGCCAAAACCTGTAATAACATTCACCACACCTGCTGGAAATCCTGCTTCATGCACCAAACGCGCGAAAGCAAGTAAAGGCGCTGGCCCCTCTTCAGAGGCTTTCAGAACAATACTGCAACCTGCCGCCAATGCTGGACCAACTTTAACCGCAGACAAAAATAATTGGCTATTCCACGGAACAATTGCAGCAATGACACCCACAGGCTCACGAATGGTCCATGCTTGCATATCTGGTTTATCAATCGGTAAATAGCTACCTTCGAGCTTGTCTGCAATTCCTGCATAGTAACGATAATATTCAGCTACATAAGCAATTTGGCTCGACGTCTCACGAATGATCTTGCCTGTATCACTGGTTTCATATTGAGCCAGTTGCGGTGCAGCTTTTTCGATTAAATCAGCAAGTTTATATAACAATTTTCCACGCTGTGAGGCAGTTAAACCTGCCCAAGCCGCATCTTGCAGAGCCTGAGATGCCGCAGCAACTGCACGATTGACTTCATCTGTACGTGCTTCAGGCATTTTCGCCCAAACTTGCCCTGTCGCTGGATTGATACTGTCAAATTGTGCAGCACCATCCTCAAATTGACCATTGATATACAACTGGAATTGAGAAGTCATGTCTTCTCTCCTATGCAAATGCAGGCATCACTTCGTTGATCATACGTTGTAACGATGCTTTTTTACGCTCAAAGCTCATTCCTGTATCAATCCAGAATGAATATTCGTTATAACCCATTGCTTCATAAGCTTTTAAGCGATCAATCACTTCTTGCGCCTGACCAATCACATTATTTTTACGCATGGCTTCTGGCGTATAAAATGGATGAGCTGCAATTTCTTCATCACTCAATGGTGCGATTAGACCTTGCGTAATTTCACGCTCATTTTTAAACCATGCGCCAAAATAGTTATAGAATGTGTTGATTTCATCAGCTGCTAACTGAGCATCTTCTTCACTATCAGCGACATAGGTATGACGCAATAACATAATTTCAGGGCGAGGAATGTCAGTGAACTTTTCACATGCGGTATTGAAATGTCCCATGAGCTTTTCAACTTCATCATCACCAAAATGTAATGGTGTGACTTGTACATTGCAGCCGTTTTGCACCGCAAATTCGTGGCTATTTGGATCACGTGCCGCTACCCAAATCGGTGGATACGGTTGTTGTAACGGTTGGGGTGCAGAAGTGGTTTTTGGGAACTGCCAAAACTCACCATTATGCTCATAATCACCTTTCCACAGGTTTTTAATCGCGGGGATCATTTCACGTAAACGCTGACCTGCACTCCAGGCATCCATACCAGGTACCATACGCTCATATTCAAATGAGTAAGCACCACGCGCAATCCCAATATCTAAACGACCATTGGTGATAATATCCGTCATAGCAGCTTCACCTGCCAATTTAATTGGATGCCAAAATGGCGCAACCACTGTACCCGTGCCCAAACGTACATTTTGGGTTTTATTCGCAATATCAACTAAGTTAATGAATGGATTAGGTGCAATCGTAAAATTCATTGCATGATGTTCACCTGTCCAAATCGCATGCATACCACCTTGATCGGCAATCTGGCAAAGTTCAATCATCTCATCATAGAGCTGCTTCTGCGTTTGTTGATCAGAAACACGTTCCATGTGTACAAATAATGAAAAACGCATAGTTAAACTTCCTCTTTAACAATTTGACGAACCGTACCGCTAATTTGATTACCGTAATAAACACCATAGGTTTTAAGGTGGTTTTCTTTACGATAACGCATCAACATACTTTCTAAAGCGCTATCCACAAAAGTCAGTTGTTCTAAATCATTTAAATCAACAAATTGACCTTTGGTTGCATGTGCGATCGGGGTATTACATAAAAATGCAATATATTGCTGCTGGGTGGTCACATCATCATAGACAGAATAGATAAAGCTTGGTGAGGCTTCTGGCTGATAAGCTGCAAAGATTTTTTCCAGTGCTTTTTCTGCACCATCTTTTTCAACCATCAAATGTGGCAATGTCCACTTTTGATCCTGTGTCTGTTCAAGCAAGATCTGATTTTCATGTCCAATCAATGCCATCATCATGACTTTCATACTCGAAATCACATCCGTAGATGATTTGGCAGGTGTGAAATAAGCTCCACGGTAATACCCTAAACCAGCAAAGCCTGCTGAGCCAAAATCTTCAACTTTACCAATTAAAATCGCATGATCACCTGCATCTACAACTTGATACGTCGTGCAATCAAACCAAGCACTGACTTGATCTATGACAGGGTTATGAGATGCGCTCTTTGTCCATGCTAAATTTGCAAATCGATCATCACTTGGGCGAGCAAAAGTATTCGAAATATCCTTTTGTTCTTCTGCCAAAATATTAATTGCAAAATGTGAAGCATTGGCAAAGTTATTATAATTGCTTGATGTCTTGGCAATGCTGACCAGCAGCAAAGCTGGGTCCAAAGACACCGAAGCAAAAGAGTTCGCAGTAAAGCCTAATGGTGTTCCATCATCTTTACAGGTGGTTACGACGGTTACGCCAGTCATAAAAGAGCCAAAGGCATCACGTAGTTCGCGTATTTTATTAACACTATCCATTTCACTCATTGTCATATTCCTTCATCAATGTGTGGCAATTTAGACTTGGGTTTCTAACCACGCCTGCATTGCAATATTTACTTGGTCTGGTGCAGTCAAATTCACCATATGACGCTCATTTTCAATCACAATAGCGGTGCCATTTCTCGCTTGGCTTGCCATTTGTACTGCCATTTCTGCTGTTGAATTTGGATCATCAGTTCCAGTTAAAACCAGTGCAGGACACTGAATTTTGCTCCAGTCATCTGCGTAAATTTGATCGCCATGTGCAAATGCCTCATACGCTGTGGTATATCCAGACAAGTCCACATTTTCCAACCAAGACTTGACTTTTCCAGCAGCAATTTGTTCTGCTTCACTGTTACCAAACCAGCGTTGCAATGGTGTTTCAACATCAATATGACCTGTTTTTAACTCTTCTGCACGATTCACAACAGCATCACGAGCTTGGCTTGTCCGCTTGTATACACCGTTCAACACCGCCATTCGTTTGACTAAATCAGGACGAGTTGCGCTTACTCCTGTCGTAATCAATGAACCCATCGAATGACCTGCCAAATTCACCGCACCTAAATTCAATGCTGTAATAAATTCGATTGCCCAATCAACAAATGCTTTTAAAGGTGCACCATCCGCAAGTTTTGTACTTTTCCCATGACCCGGCATATCCACCGAAATCACACGATAATGTTTCGAGAAATATTCGATTTGTGGATACCAAGCGGCTGCTTGCATACCTACACCATGGATGAGAACCAAAGGCTCTCCTTCTCCTTGCTCAAAATAATGAGCAATCCGATTATTTGACAGCTGCAGGGTTTTTGAGATCATGACCTAACTCTTCCAAATCTTGATAACGATCGCCAATACGATGATGTGGACGTCCACCTGTCGCTGCACCAATTACAATCACAATTTCATCGGCAGCAGGTGCATCTGGAATTGCAAATTGAAGAGTCAAATAATGAGAACGGCGGCCTTCATCATTTTTATCCATCATTGGAACAAGAATCGAAGCATTCGCTGGACCACGCGTGTTATTAAAAGCGAGATAAGACTTAGCCCCGACCGCATTACGATATGTATTTCCAAAATGTAAGGTATGAATGAGGGCTGATGCATGCTCTAGCTCGCCATTCAAACCTACGACCGCACTTTTACCAAATGCTTCTACCGCTTCACCTGAACCGACTTCATCAAGAATCAGTTGAGTTAAATGCTCACTTAGAATCGGAGCAATACGGCGAATCTCAGGTGTTAAGTTTTCGACATAACCCTGACCAGCCCATGGATTTTTGATCACAGCAGCAGCAGCCACCATTTTTAACGGTTTTGTTGCTTCTTTATCGCCATCGACATAAGTCGTTTCAACATGAAGAACTGTCTTACGGATTAGATTCATGGCATTTCCTTGCGAGTGAATTTATTTTTGCATTCGTATTATGGTATACCATAATACATAATGAAAAAAAAGCAAGAGTTTGGTATGCTAATTTTCAGCTAGAAACATGTAACAAAATTTTGACTTATTAAAATCAGGAAAGATTAATCATCTATGAATCTTAAAATTGAAAACCCACCTGTGACTTTACGTGAGCTTTGTTTGAATAAAGTACGTAACGCGATCATTACAGGCTATTTCCCTTCTGGAAAAAGATTAGTCGAAAGAAGCTTGTGCGAAGAATTAGGAGTAAGTCGCTCTGTTGTCCGTGAAGTCATTCGTTATTTAGAAGCAGAAGGTTTAGTTGAAATTCTGCCAAATAAAGGTCCAATTGTTTCATTATTGGATTGGGAAATTGCATCGCAAATTTATGAAATTCGACTATTACTCGAACAAAGTGCCGTTGCAGATTGCACCCAAAACCTAACTGCTCAAACAACAGAAACGCTGAAAGTATTATTGATTGAACTTGAGCAAGCCTTTGCAGCAGATGATATTAATTTAATTATTTCTACCTCTTCAAAACTTTACGAAACTATTTTTACAACCGCAAAACATCATATTGCTTGGGAAGTGGTACAACGTTTGAATGGTCGGATTAGTCGTCTTCGTGCAATGACCATGAAATCGACGAAGCGAGAAATTTCTGGCTATCAACGTATTAAAAATATGTGCGAAGCAATTTATCTGCACCAAGATCCTGAAAAAGCAAAACAAGCCGTGGCTGAACATATTGCTGAAGCTGCTGCGGTTGCAAAAAATATTTTGAATGCTTAATGCCTCAATCTGTAACTAAAATGGTTTTTTTTAATTTAGAAATAAAAGGATAAGGAAATGTCTGCTTACTGGATTGCACATGTCACCATTCACGATATGGAACAGTACAAAGAATATATGGCATTAGCTCCCTTAGCATTTGAAAAATATGGTGCTAAATTCCTTGCTAGAGGGGGAAAATCAATCTGTATGGAAGGTATACAGTTTCAACGCCATGTGATTATTGAATTCTCTGATTTGGCAACTGCACAAGCTTGTTATGATTCTGAAGAATATACTAAAGCAAGGCTCGCACGTGAAAATTGTGCTGAAGTCATGATTAGTATTGTTGAAAGTCTAGATTGATCAAAGAAGAGAGATCGCCTCTCTTCTTTTTCTTATTCAATGATACATTTTAAATAATGAATTTATTGAAATAAAAACTATTGCATCACCGTAAAAATCAGGTTTATTTCTGTTTTCTACCATTGTAAGTGCACGATCAATCCACCTGTTTCATGGTTATTTAGAACTAAGCGCATACCATGTAATTGAGCAATTTTAGATACTATTGCCAATCCTAATCCTGAAACTCCAACATCACTTCCACCAACTTGCGTAAACCGATTGGTAACCTCACCTAAAAACTTTGGATCAATCCCCGTTCCAGCATCAACCACTTCAAAAATTATCATTTGAGCTTGCTTAAATAACTTTACTGAAATGACAGCATTATTTGGCGAATGCCTTAGGGCATTATCAAATAAATTACGTAGCAATGAGAGTAAAAGCGCCGAATCTCCATTGATAGTCACCTCCTCAACATCTAAGTGAAATTCAATATTTCTCTTAAATGCCAATGGCATGAGTTGAGCAATTGCCTCTCGAATTAAAGCTGAAAAAATAACAGTTGTGGTATGTACAGACATTTGCCCCGCTTCTAAACGGGCCAACAAAAGCATTTGTTCGACCACTTGCTGATTACGCTCTACACTTTCAGATAAACGCTGTAAAATCGTTTCTCTTGCATCAGGTTGGATAAGTGCTTGCTCAACTTGCAATTTAATCACAGTAAGTGGCGTTCTTAGTTCGTGCGCTGCATCAGCTAAAAAACGTTTTTCTCTTTCTAATGAAGAATCTACTCGATGGAATAGATCATTTAACTCCGTTATCACAGGTTTCAACTCGTCAGGCGAATGAGGTAAATGTAACGCACTTAAATCATTAAAATCGCGTTGAGAAATTTTCTCACCTAATTCTACTAATGGTGCAAATGCTTTTTTAAGTTGAAGTTTTAATAAACATAAGGCTAAAAAAAGTGCAAAAATCAAACTGAGTAATAAACTGGCTTCGATATTGGTTGATAGCTCCTTTCGAATATCTAATCGCTCTGCAACAGCAAGCCAGCTGTTTTTGTTAGGCAGCCAAACGGTATAAACCATCCAATCATATTCCCCACCTTGAAATTGTGTTAATCCCTCTTTTAATGGTGCTAAAGCATGATTTGGGGCACTGGCCGAACGAAGGACTAAATCGCCCTCTTTACTCCAAACCTGAATTGCGATCTTCTTTTCATACGCATGACCATTGAAGCGTTGATCGCCTGAACTGATATGTTCAAGTAATGTTTCATCAAGGCTTTTTTGCAAATCTATCCAATTTTGATGGGTCTGTTCTGAATCAATTAAACCCTTAATAATTCTGGTATTATCAATTAGAGTTGCGTCAAACAACTCATTTACTTCATGTTTTGTCGCAAGATAGCCTAAAATACTACTCAACACTAATGCGAGAATAAGCGCATATAAACTTGTTCTAACCACTTGTTGTTTTATCGATAATATTTTCTGCATTACAGTTCTACTTGAACTAAATATCCAACACCGCGAATGGTTCGAATAAACTCAGGAAATAGCTTTTTACGTAAATGATGGATATGCACCTCTAGCGCATTACTTTCTAATTCATCTTTATCTAATAATGCCGTTTCTAAACGATCACGGGTGATCACCTGTCCAATATGCTCCATCAGCAACTTCAGCAATCGATACTCTTGACGCGATAAGCTAATTTTTTGATTTAAATAAAAAACTTGATGTGAACTTGGATCTAAACAAACCTCACCAATTTTAATTTTGGTCTGCGCACGGCCACAACGTCGTCTTATTAAAACACGAACTCTTGCCAGTAATTCAGATAAGTCAAAAGGTTTTAAAACATAGTCATCTGCACCAAGATCAAGACCATATACACGATCTTGAATCATATCTCGTGCCGATAAAATCAGAACAGGCAAGTCTTGTTGCATTTCTCGTAATTGGGCAAGTAATTCAAAACCTGAAATTTTAGGTAAACCAATATCCAAAATCATCAAGTCATAGCTTGACGTTTGCAAGCAACCCATAACCCGTTCAGCATTCTTATGCCAATTTACCTCTGCACCTTGAGCTTGCAAGATTTCGGACAAAGACTCACCTAGCATAAGATCATCTTCAACTAAAAAAATACGTTGTCCACTTAGTCGATAATCCATGCTTGCCCCTCTGATTGTTCTGCTAAGAACTGTTTTGCACCTGCACCTTCCAACATCGCTAAGGTCGCTAACATGCCAGCTTGAATACAGGTTTGAGCATAAACAGTAATTGAACGCGGTGCATCTTTTACAGATGACCCAGTTAATGGGTTTAATATATGACTATAACGAACACCATCTTTGAACAAATACCTTTTGCTATCACCACTGGTCGCCATAGCCCCTGTATTTAAATCAAAATAGGCTTGCGCTTGATTGTTTTGTTCAGGTGTCTCTAAACCGATTCGCCATGCCAAACCTGATTTTCTTGGCCCTCTCGCTCTGAGATCCCCACCAAAATTGACTAAATAAGCTTGCTGACCTAATTGTTCAATAATGTCTGCACAACGATCCACTGCGTATTCTTTACCAATTCCACCAAAATCGAGCGACATTCCTTGAGGTAAGTAAATTTTTTTCTGAGATTGATTCCATTTTACTTTGTCCCAACCAATATGAGGCAAAAGCTGATTAATTTGCTCAATAGTTGGAACTTGCTCTGAACCATCAAAATGCCAAATTTTTCCAAGTACACCAGAGCTAATATCAAATTTCTTTTCGGACAATTGATATAAAATTTCAGAAAAATCAAATAATTTTGCTGTTTCCTCATCCACATCAAACCAACAATCGGTATTGCGATGCAAGGCAGCTAAAAAACTATCATTACGATAGCGGCTATATTTCTGTTCAATGCGTAAACATTCTGCATAAACAGCTTGTGCGATATGTGCTGCACTCGTCCAATCGGTGTGATCTAATAAAATTTGGCAAGAGCTTGCCATCGCAGTAAAGCTAATTTGATGAAGCGCATCATTTTCTTGTATTAATTCTAATCTATGAGACATCATACTCAGGCTTAATTTAAATCAGTATAAATTATGAAACCTACCACTCGAAAGTAATAGGTTTTAACAGCTTAGGTTAAATTATTACCATTTAAAACTATAACCAAGTTGAACAAAGGTTGCCGATAAATCTGGTTGCAAAATTTGTCCTGCTAAATTCCCGCCAATCGGTTTTAAATCTTTGGCTTTCTGATCATATTGTTCGACGCGGAAACTCAGCTCACGGTCATTTGCAAGATTCATCCCAACCTTAACGCCGTAGGTCGTTGCATCAAACGCACCCAAGCGGCTATCCGCCGATGCATATTGTACGGTCGGTACAGGTTCACCTTGAGCATCAAGTTCAATACCATCACCCACTTTTAAGTAGCTATGATAGAAATCAGCAGCTGTTTGGGTATAGTAACGAACATGGGGTTCTACAAAATATTTCTCATTAACCGCATAACGATATTTTGCATCCAATGTGTGTGATTTAACGCCCCAGTCATCTGTGGTAAAACGATATGAGACATCGGCAACATCACCACGATCAAACCCATATTTGTATTCACCAAAGAAGCTATGACGTGTTCTTTTGTCTGGACGATTTTCAAACAGGTAGAAATTACTGCCTGCCGCAAAGTCCTGATCAGCAATTAAATTGCCGTTAGCATCGACTAGCGTCAAAATTTTATATGGGTCGTTTTGGTACCCATTACTCATCGATAATGAATAGTTGAGTTGTACCAATGAGTGACGATCAATTACTTGCGTTAAACCAAGTAAAACATCAGAAACATTCTTGCTCTTTGTACCTTGTTGTTTCTGTCCATCCAATTGTGGCGTTAAAGGTACAGGCGCACCACCAACCGCATCAATACTGTCATACTCAAATGCGCCACCCAATGACACAGTGGTATTTTTGTCATTAAAGTCTTTCGCAATGCTCGCATTTGCTCCGATTGATCTGAAATCGTATTCATTTGAGACATTTCCACCCACATTCAGCTTCATATCAGGTGCAATCGGTTGTTGCCAATTTGCGGATGCTGCAACACGGGTATCATGAAATTCATCATCTAATGGTAATTGGTTTGCTGGCGTTGGTTTCGCAGCATTACCTGATGGGCCTGTAAAAGTTTGTGGCACATTGGCTGATGTCGCACCGTTCGGTGAAGCACCTGTGAGTGAATCAACAACAACCTTTCCAGATAAAATATGTTGGTCGCCAAAGTCTTTTTCAAAACGAACACTCGGTTCGATAGCTTGAACACGACTATCCGCCTCTTTATACATCAGCACTGCAGTATCAACTTTCCAACCTGGCTCTACGATTTTAGATAAACTAAAAGGTGAAGTTGTGCTTTCTTTGCTAGATGTCGTTGTCGTTTCAGCATGTGCAACGTGACTACTTAATAAAACTGTTGAAGCCTGAGTCAAAGCAAGCGCAATATGGCGTGCCGATTTTTTTGTTAATTGCATCCGCAACCTCCACCACCAAAACCACGACCGCCACTGGCTGCTTCTTTACTAAAATAAATATGTTCATCATAAGCTGCATCTAATGGTGCAGCATCTAATTGCATCGCTGGACGAGCCAAAATATCACGCTCCCAAGGCTTAACCCCTAAAGTTTGCATCTTCGTTGGCATATGACTACATGCTGATAACAACAGACTAGGCAATAAGATGCCTATACTGATTAATATCTTTAAACTAAGTTTCAAATTTCACCTCTGCTTATGTATTTTTATTGGAGAGTAAGCGCACAATCTCAGCCTCATACTCGGCTTCTTTGGCCTTGAAAAAACCTTGATGTTTTGCTGCTGGCTGACCATCTCGCCCAAGAATGAATGTGGAAGGCATTCCTGGTACCTTAAATTGGCTGGCTAACTTTCCTTGTTGGTCTGATCTAATTTCAAAATTAGGCTGATATTGCTGAATAAACTTGAGCGCTAATGCAGGATCTTTATCTACATTGATTCCTACGAAGACCAATCCATCTTTTCCGTACTTGGCTTGCATTTGTTTCATCCACGGAAAAGATTCTCGACAAGGGCCACACCAACTGGCCCAGAAGTCAATCACAACCACCTTCCCTGCATATTTCGACCAATTAATATCGCTCGCTGGCAACATTTTATTGTTCACAGAAACTGCTGATGGTTCTGCTGCCTGAGTTGTGCTGACACTCAAAGCACCACCACAACTCAGTAATGCTAAAACTGCAATTCGCCATTTTATTTTTGCTAACGTTTGTTTTTCCCAAGCCATCGACTGACTCCACATTTTCCTCAGCTCATAGACTAATGAAATGCAATCGGTCAAACATTAACACTTGCTTAAGACAATCCAGCAATGGCTTAAGCAAGTGTTAAGGCAAGTTGTGATTAACTTCAGTACGCTTCATCCATCAAAAAATGTACGTCCGTATAAATGAAATTAGGGGATGTCTGGATGAGAGCGTTCTTCAATCCGATTCAAGATGTTTATAGATCTACACTGCATATTTTTATTGTTTTAATTTTAGGTTTTTTATCGCTGCAAATCGTGAATGCAGCTACACCTGATTTCTCGAAAGTTGTGGATACAACTCAAGATAGCTTTTTGCCTGTAGAACAAGCATTTTCATTAAAAGTACAACCAGATCAAAATCAAGCTGCACTAAATTTGAAATGGACGATTGCACCCAATTACAGTTTGTATCGAGATCGAATCCATGTAGAAGTCTTCACACCAAAAGATGTGACGATAGATACAAGCGAACTTGCTGGTCATATGGTATGGAAACAAGATCCTAATTTTGGACGTGTGGCTGTATTTCATGATGCTGCAACAATGAAAGTTGGTATTACCCATTTAGGTAGTAGCCAACCAGAAACAGTCCAAATCAAATTGCGTTACCAAGGTTGTGCTGATAGTGGCTTATGCTTTCCACCTGTAGATGAAGTGCTCACCATTCATCCCAAAGGATTAAAATTGGTTTCAGCGACAGGTATTAAAAAGCCCAATACCTCTCTAGAAACCATAAGTCCTGTAAAAAATAAAGATGAGAATTACGATCTGAATAACGCCTCGAGTCTTGCTGCATTTTTAAATCATGCGAGTGTGCCACTCATTTTATTAACACTTTTAGTCTTAGGTGCAGGTCTTGCATTTACACCTTGTGTATTTCCGATGATGCCAATTCTTTCAGGTTTGATTGCAGGTGAAAAAAGTGAGCGATTGACAGGATGGAGGGGTTTTAAACTGTCCCTTGCTTATGTACTGGGTATGGCCGTGTGTTATGCCATCATGGGAACGCTCATGGGGTATTTCGGTGCGAAAGCAAATCTTCAGCTATGGCTACAATCACCAGCGGTACTTATCAGCTTTGCCATTTTGTTTATTGTTTTAGCTTTCGGCATGTTTGGTGTGTACACCTTACAACTCCCGCATTTTGTTCAAAACAAATTAGATCGCTTTTCTCAACAACAAAAAGGGGGGCGCATTGGTTCGGTTGCACTGATGGGCGCACTTTCAGCACTTGTTGTTTCACCCTGTGTTTCTGCGCCTTTAGCGGGTGTATTGGTCTATATCAGTGCCACTGGTGATGCTTTACTTGGTGGAATGGCATTATTTAGTTTAGGACTAGGTATGGGAATTCCATTGATTATTCTAGGTACGACAAGTGCTAAATTATTGCCACGCTCTGGAAGCTGGATGGAGCAAATCAAGAGTATTTTTGGTGTTGGATTAATCGCTGTCGCAATTTGGCTACTATCTCGCGTTTGGACAGGAAGTGTAACGCTATGGATGTGGGGTGCCTTACTTGGAGGCTATGGGGTTTGGTTAGGTGCTTTTGAACAAGCAAAAAACCATAAAGATCTCTTAGTCAAAGCATTTGGTCTTGGGCTTAGCGTATTGGCGCTATTTTTATGGATCGGCGCTGCAACAGGCCAAGATGATCCATTACACCCACTTGCTGCTTTAAGCCATACGGCAGTATCCCCCGATACCACTAAACCTGTGAATGTCGTCTTTGAAACAGTGAGTCAACCACAAGCTTTACAAGCCTTATTAGATCAAGCCAAACAAAATAAACAGACTGTTGTAATCGATGTATCTGCTGATTGGTGTGCTGCTTGCCAAGTCATGGAACGTTCAACGTTTCGCGATAGCCGTGTGATTGAAGCATTTTCGAAATATAAAAGAATTCGTTTTGATATGAGCGAAAGTAGTCAAGTACAAAAAGAATGGCTACAAGCCATGCATTTGTATGGCCCACCTGCACTCATTTTTATCGACAATAATGGCAATGAATTAAAAAGTTTACGCGTTCAAGGGGAAATAGAAGCTGATAAACTGATTGCACATCTTAAATAAATCATCCAAATCTAGGCATCTTGAATATCATTTATTCTAGATGCCTTTGCATTTTCAATTCCTCACTATATTGGATCAATATGAGTGACCACATCAATGACATTATGATTTTTAAGGACTTCATTTCTCGCCTCTACTGCAATTCTATGTCCTTCTTTGACACTTTGTTCGCCACTGACTTCCAAATGAACATCGACAATAATCATGTCACCCATTTTACGTGTTCTGAGTTGATGCAGACCCAATATCCCATCTTTCTTCAACAAAGTTGCTTTGATCGCAGCGATTTCATCTTCGTTTGCTGACTTATCCATTAAATCATGTAAGCCCGTCCAGCTAAACTCAAACCCCATTTTGGCAATCATTAAACCGACAATTAAGGCTGCGATTGGGTCAAGAATTGGATATCCAACGAGATTACCTAAAATCCCTAAGGCAACAACAAAAGAAGATGCCGCATCTGAACGTGCATGCCAAGCATTTGCAATCAATAAACTTGATTTTACTTTTTTGGCAATAGCAAGCATATAGCGGAACAAAAGTTCTTTACAGATCAAGGCTGTTATCGCAACCCAAAGCGCCATACTATGTACTTTAGGAATTTGTTCAGGATGAAGAGTATTATGCATCGCCGTCCATAACATGCCGATACCAACAATGAATAAGATCAGACCAAGTATAAAAGATGCTGCATTTTCAAAACGAAGATAACCATATGGATGTGCATCGTCAGGTGCTTTTTGGCTATGACGGTTCGCCATCAATACAATAAAATCCGCAACTAAATCACTTAAAGTATGAATACCATCTGCAACTAGACCTTGTGATTTTGAAAAAATACCAATCAATATCTGTCCAATCGACAAAAAGATATTAACAACAACACTTATCCATGTTGATTTGGAAGCAGCTTTTGCTCTCGCCTCAAGATCAATATTTGATTCAATCATAATCTTTTAAGCTCTTGGTTCATTTTTTAAAATAAAGCAAACTTTTCAGAACATTATCTTTAAATACATAATGATGAATTAAGGCAGCTAATGCATGTAAACCTATAAGCACCATGAAAAAATTTCCAAGAAATTCATGCGTTTCACCAATTATTTCAACGTCCCATGAGTTACTTATTAAAGGTAAATTTATTCCAAACAACTGATAACTTTCGGTTAATCCAGATAAAGTAAACCAACCTAATACAGGAATTAAAAATAACAATGAATAAAGCGTATGTTTCACCATTAAAAATAAAGTTTTCTGATATTTACTCATCGGCTTATTGTGTGGGAGATCTTTTCTATAAATAGAAATCATTATAATTCTGATAAAAAATAAGAGAAATACAGAGACTCCAGCAAAAACATGCAGTTCCCCACTTTTTATATGCACTGTTGGATCCCCACCAGTGATATAAGCAAGTACGACAAGAAGAAGCGTTAACCAATGCACTACCATTACAGGAAAAGGATATTTATTTTTCATACCAGCCCGAGATTAAAATTCATATTTCAAAATATATAAAAACATTCTATTACATTATAAAATTGATCTTAAATTTAAATTAATTTTTAAAAAATAGTTTAAATATCAAAAACTAAAAATAAATATCATTTAATACTAAATAAAAGCAATCATTCTCAATTTCATTCATTATAAATTCATGAGAAAATACAACTCTAATTATTTCCATGTTTAATCGAAAAGTATTTTATGTAAAAAATCAGCATAAAATACTTGAATATCTGAATTATAAAATTGGCTCAATCCACCCAAATAATGCTATTAAATGAATCAATACAAGATTACAACCATTCACTCGTATCATCGGCGACTGCTGTACCATGAATGATATGCATGATCATGGCATAGGCGATGCTGCCTTTAAATGGGATTTCTGGAAGTTGATCAAATTTAAAAAATTGAGCATCACTAAGCTCATCTTGCTGTAATTCAATTTCACCCGCGTGATAATCTGCTTTAAATGCAACCATCAAATTGCTTGGAAATGGCCAAGGCTGACTTGCCAAATATTTTATATTTTTAATGTGTAGGCCTACTTCCTCAAGTGTCTCACGTCGAACGGCATCTTCTAATGTTTCCCCTACCTCAACAAAACCCGCGATCAAACTATACATTTTCGTTTTATTTCGTGCATTTTTTGCGAGTAGAATTTCATCATCACCACGTGTAATAATCGTAATGACACATGGATTCACTTTTGGATATTGTGTATAGCCACAACTTGAGCAAACCATCGCAAACTGCTCAATGCTCTGGATAGTTTTAGTTCCGCATCGACCACAAAACTGATGATTACGTCGCCATTCAAGTAATTGAACAGCTCGACTTGCTTGCTCAAATTGCGTCTTATTCCAAAACTGTACTAATTGACGAATCGGTACAAAATCGAATCCTTCAGGAATGGTTTCATTTTCACATAAATCTCGAGCAATCACTTTATGATCACTTGATAACGCCAGATCGTTATGCAATCTTTCGACTTGAGGAAGTTGGAAATCTTGATCCACTAAAAGCTGCTGTTGTTGAAAAATATAAGCAATTGATAAATTAGACATTACTTTACCTTAGTGATATACAATTGATCTATATAAATAAAATCTATGCCGTAGAATTGGTTATGAATGAAAGCTTATAATTTGTCACTGAACTTATTCAATGATGTTTATATTGGCGTGAGCAGTAACCACGAGACACTTCAGGCGAACGCAATTGCAAATGTTTTGTCTTCCTTCCACTTACTCTCTTCCGCCAAAGCTTAAAGCTATTGGTTTGTAAATGAAGCCGCATAAGTCGGATTACAGCTGATTCATTCAAACCATATTCACAAGAGATCGCTTCAAATGGGGTTCTGTCTTCCCAAGCCATTTCAATAATTCTAGATATATCACCATCAAGATATTGAGCTGTCTGAATCACTAAATCATCCTTACTTTTAGAATTAAACTCAAAAATTCATGCAATAGATGACTATCAATCATCTGTTATTAGAATTTAAATATTTGGATGATATTAAAATGTTATAGATGAAAAATTTGTGATTTTTTAAGATGAAGTAGTATAAGCAAATGATCTAAAAAAGGGAGAAGTTAGATCTCCCTTATAACGATAAGTAATTGACCTACAACTTATATAATTCGTTTTACACAGCGATGGTCTTTTTATGATGTAGTCTTGCCTCAGCAACATCTAAATCCGGTACTTCAACAGATGGTAGTATGGAGTCTTGTTCAACTTGTTTATTGATACTTAAATCTTGATTGGCCTTTTCTGATTTCTCCTTAACCTTTTGCTCACGTAAACCTTTAGCTGGTGCCCATTGCAAAATTGGTAAAGCTCGAGCAACAGCAAGCAAGATACGGTCATTCAATGCTTCACTTTTGACTGTATATTCAGGAGTAAAGTCTCGATCTGTTGCATAAACACCTATAGGTAAAGTCTGTGCTTGGAAAAAGCTGAACAAAGGACGAAGTTGATGCTCAAGTACCAAAGCGTGGCGATCACTCCCACCAGATGCAGCAAGTAATACTGGAACATCCACTAAAGCGGTCTGCTCAACAAAATCAAATAAGTGTTTAAACAACCCCGTAAAAGAAGCACGATAAACTGGCGTACCAACAATCAAGGCATCAGCCGCTTCAATAGCAGCCAAATCATCTTGTACTTGTTTGGGTAACTGACTCCGATAAATTGCACCACCCAATAAAGGACCAATCTCACTGAGTTTTACAAATCTCACATTTATTTTTATTGCTTGCGCTAATTCATCCAAGATAGTTTGAATCAAACTTTCAGTTTTTGATGGGCTATTAAGACCACCTGAAACTGCGACAATATTGAGTGGTTTATCATTTGAATATGACATGACTTGGCCTTTAGAAAAATTAATACTTTGACTTATATGGAAAAACCAAGACTTCTAGTTAAAGTCTTGGTTGAATAGGATTGAGAACGATTCTAGGCAATACGATACTTTGATTCTTCTGGTATACGCTGTAATTCCTGACGTTGTTTTTTAAAATGTGGCAGAACATGTTCACCTAAACGATAAGCTTCTTCTAAATGCGGATAACCGGCAAGGAAGAACAAGTCGATTCCAATACTGTTATATTCCCTAATGCGTTCAACAATTTGTTGGTAGCTACCCACCAAAGCAACACCTGGAGGGATGCCAATGTAGCCAAAGCCAGACCAAACATTGGGATGAATGAAGAAATCATTCACATTTTTGCTGCCATCTTTATCCGCATATTCTTTTTCAAAACTGAGTACTCGCGCTGATCTGAGTCCTGCATGAGCAGCTGAAGCATGCAAACGTTGCTTCTCTGCTGCTTCATCTAAATAACGTTGCGCCTCTGCCAAAGCTTCCTGTTCTGTACGGCGAGCAATTGTATCAATGGATAAACCAAACTTAATATTGTCACGACCATACTTCGCAGCACGTTTACGTACATCTGCAATCAATGCAGCAATCTCAATTGGTTTTTCAGCACGCATTAAATAATAATCTGCGTGCTTTGCGCCAAACTCACGTGCGGCTTCAGAAGAGCCAGCTGTACAAATGATGGGTAACTCAGCTTTATTGAGTGGATACTTTAATCCGCCTCCCTCAGCAGAATAATATTTGCCTTGGTAATGGAATGATTCGTTATACCAATAACCTTTTACAACATCGAGAAACTCAGTTGCGCGAATATAACGGTCATCATGAGGCGTGGCATCTCCAACCTGACGTTGAATCACCTCGGATCCACCATTAATAATATTCCACACCAAGCGATTGCCTGTTGCACGTTGGTAGGTTGCAGCACTTTGTACCGCATTGTATGGACTAAAGTGATAAGGCTGGAATGCCGTCACAAAATTCAGTCGCTTGGTTTCTCTGGCTAATAGGGAACAAACCGTCCAAGGTTCCTCTCCTGTTGGTGCATTGACCATCAAAGCACCTGCGAAGCCATTGATTTCAGCTGCACGCGCCACCTGTGCTAAATAGTCGATATACGTAAAGTCATCCCCCACTTGATAGTTGGATGTTGCTCCCGTATTTTCTACGCCAGATACGCGCGCCCAATCACCACGATTACGAGGATCGCCTGCTAAAAATTCAGCTTCACCATGCAAAGGTAAACGAGTAAAAAATTCAATTCCCATGATGTTCTCCGTATAACAGTTAGAATTTGGCTGTGAGAGAAACACCAACTTGGCGTGGGTTTCCGTAGGTTAAAACATATTGTCCTGCTGGGCCATTTGGACGACCATGTACTTGATATTCTTCATTCAGCAAATTCTTAACATAGGTATTGACCTGATATTTATTATTTGCGCTGTGATAACCAATATTGGCATTCCACAAGGTATAAGATTTTTGGCTTAAGATTGGATCAACCGAATAGTCTTGACGATTCACCAAGAAATATTCACGATCACGATAGCTTGCGTCAGTACCCAAAACGATACGAGCGCCATCATTTAAATTGAAGGTATATTCACCACCAACACCGATGGTATATTTGGGTGAGCGGACTAAACTGTTCCCGGTATTGTCGGCATTGACAACATTGGTTACTGGATTCTTGTCAACGAAATCAGTATATTCACTATCTAAATAAGCCCCTGCAAAACGTAACCGTAGATTTTCAGTGGCTAAATAATCCAACTCTAACTCTGCACCTTTTACTTCTGCTTTTGGCCCATTGGCTAAAACTGAAGTAACACCACCCCCTTGCCCCTCTGTTGCAACTAATAAATTGGTCTGGATATCTTTATAGTCATAATAGAAAATATTGGCATTTGCGACTAAATCCCCACCCAGTAAGCTAGATTTCAAACCGAGCTCGTAACTGTTCAAATATTCAGGGTTAACATCCGCAAGTTGGGTTAGACTACTGGATAAACCTGTATTAAAACCACCAGAACGAAATCCACGTGCAAATCTAAAATAAGTATTTAGATCAGGGGTAATTTCATATTCTGGTGTAATGTCATAGGTCAACTCATTCCATGTTTTCTTACGGCTTGTTGAACCGTTCGCATTTGCAGTTGGGTTATAGACAGCATTGCTATACCCATATTTTTTCCACCAACTCCCTTTGGTGTAGTCGCCTGTTGTAATCTGAGTCAGGTCGAGATCAATATCTTTTTCTTCACTGGTCCAGCGTAATCCACCCGTCACCTTAAATTTATCTGTAAACTTATAAGTACTATTTCCAAATACGGCAAAACTTTGTGTGGCTTGATTATAAGTAATGTCTCTAAATGCAGGAGTAGATGCCGTCTGTGCAGGCGCACCATTTGGCAAAGTTTTCTTGACCCGTGCACTCACACCCGTAGAATCTAATTCTTCGTTAAAATAATGTAATCCTGCAATCCAGCTTAAACGTTTGTTTGCATCGGATGAAACTCGAAACTCTTGGCTATATTGACGCCATTCATTATCGCTATAACTTCGCGCAACGTCATAAGGGGTGTAATCACCATCTGAAATCGACTTCTGTGTGGTCTTGTCAAAAGCCGTGATTGAAGTAAAGCTATGGCCTCCTCCTAAATCTCCATTTAAAGTCAGTGAAGCACCATCATGCTGAATTTTATTCTTTTCATCTAAATCTAAATTGGTATTACGTCCCTCTGGTCTTTCATAGACCCCCCAATATTTGCCTATACTTAAGGAACCATTATTTCCTAAGCCATTGTAGGTCTGGCTATGTAAATTAACTAGTGCATTCCATTGGTCATTCACTTTACCTAAAATCTGGAAACGGAAAGATTTCTTATCAACATCACCATAATCTTCGCCATTCGCTAAATTTTTTGCATAACCATCACGATCTTCAGAATAAAAAGCGCCCCGTACCGCAATATTGTCTGAAACTTTTCCATTCGCTGTACCTTCAAAGGTACGTAGGTTATGATCACCGACACCTATTGTTGCATAGCCATTTGGTTTTTCTGAGAAAGTTGGTCTTTTGGAAATATAATTGACTGCACCTGCTGTGGTATTTTTACCATAAAGCGTTCCCTGTGGACCACGTAGAACCTCGATCCGCTCCAGATCAAATAAATCTCCTGCACCTGCAACGGGTGCATTCAAATACACACCATCAGCATAAATGCCCACTGGAAATACAGTTGATGCCGCAACATCGCCCGTGCCTAGACCACGAATATACCAGCGCGGTCGACTATCTCCATCTGGGTTTTCCGCAGCAGCATTCGGGGTATAGGTTAAAACATCACCAATAAAGGTTGAGCCCTTGGCAGCCAAATCTTTACCAGAAACAGCGGTAATCGCGGTTGGAACTTTTTGAATATTTTGTGCTCGATATTGTGCTGTTACAATCACATCACTTAACTTTTTGACATCTTTTGCATTGACCACCTGCGCCTGTTGCTCAGCTGTGATGCCTGTATCGATCTCTTCATTTGCCAAAGCCAATGTCGAAACACTCGCTGTTACTCCCCACATAGCAGTTAAAATACTCTGCCTAATTTTTGTGACCTTAAACATGGTGACTCCATTTAAATAAATCTATTATTATATTGGCAACTTCTATGCCATCATTTTTATTTAAATATTTTCAATAACTTAAAATAAAATACTAAAATAAATTCCTGCAAATCTGCTGATCGTTAGACATTTCCACCCCTAATATTGTTGTTATTCCAACATTAGGCATTTCACCCTTTATTAATGAAAAAATATAAATAAAAAAGCCATACAACAGTATGGCTTTAGATGGTTAATGTTCTTGCTTATTTAAAACTTATAACTAAATTGACCCTGCACCGTGAGTGGACGCATTGGTTGTAAAAACTCGCTATTTGAACCTGCTAAACCATTGACGAAATTACGTTCATTCGTCAAATTCAGAATATTCAAACCCACAGTCCATTGCGGTTGTCGATAGTAAACTCCCAAATCCAGATTATAGTTATTCGGTACTTTAACCGTCTGGCTTAAATTGGTATACCAGTCACTTGTCCACCACCCTGAGAGATTTACACCAAAACCTGACTGATGTTGATAATCCACATAAGCACTTGCAGAATATTTCGGAATGCCCGCCGCATCATAACGACCTGCTTTACGCTGGTTTAATCCATTACTATCTCCCCAAACGGTTGCATTGTCTGCATGGAAACCAAATGGTGAAAAGCCTGCTGGAATAATTGAGCTAAATTCAGCATTTAAATAGGTTAAGTTCCCTCCTAAAGCAAGGTTGTTTTGTAGCTGCCAACGTAGTGAAGATTCAAGGCCTTTTACTTCAAAACGCGCCATATTGCCATTGGTATCAGGCGATAAATCACGTTTTTGCTCAAATCCACTCAAGGTCAGGAAAAGTTGATCAGTGATCGGTTCATATTTCACCCCCACTTCTTTTAATTCACTTTGACTATCAAAAGCGAGTGGATTGAGCTGGTTACCTGCGCCCCAAATTAAAAATGGTCCAAATACACCAGTATTCAGCGAGGTACTTTTGTCATAGGTGAAATACAGGGTACTTTTTTCTGTCGGCTTGATAAATGTACTGGCTTGATAACTCAACAAACTATATTTATTAGTGTCGGAACGGACATCAGTTGGGACGAGAACCAGTGGATTTTCAAGTTTGGCTTTGATGGAACTGTGATTAATCCCAAGATTAATGCCAAAGACATTATTAAAGGTGAAATTTTGCTGAGTGAATACACTCCATGTATCCCAGAAACCTTTTCCTGTATAGACAGCACCACCACCATTGGGAGGGAAACCGCCTTTTTCAGCGTATAATCCATCATTTGCAGGGTACATTCTTGGCAGATTTAAATAACCAAAGTACTGAGAATATTGAGGAACACCAGCCTGTCCAATCCAACCTCCTGTTGAACTGCTATTATTGACCAAGCCTAGTAAATCCCCAGGATTTTTTTGAGAAGGATCATTGGTCAGATCATAAGGGTTAATATTAAAACTATTATTTGCCGCTAAAGAAGTAAATTCCTCACGGCGAAATGCTCCTCCAGTACTGCCTTTATTATTCACCTTAAGCCCAAACAACTCGAAATCATAATCTGCGAGGAATTCTAGGCGATTATCAAATAACTCATGTTCCAGATCAGTAAAGAAACTTCCAACCGAATCACCTAAATCCTTGCTGTTTTGATAAAGCGTACTATTAGAAACAGACCAATGCGTATTCAAATCTTTAACTAATTTTAATTGGGTGCTAAATCGTTTGGCACTATTTTTATCTTCACTTCGACCAGAAATATTATCGTCTAATTTGACCAATCCATTCCCGGGTATAGATGGATCATAGACCCAACCTCGAATCGTTCCAGCCTGATTTGCTGTTGCATTCGGTAATGGTGTTGTTTGAATTGGGCCTACAGCAATATATTGGTTTTTGTCATTCTTTTGTCGATTCTGCCAACCAATCACTTTGGAATTTGCAGCTCCAGATTCAAATACTGGCGACCAAAAGGTCGTACCATTTTGAATAATTGGCGTTGCCCTGCCTTTATAATACTGACGGTTATCAACAGATTGTTGTGTTGCCCTATTCCAACCATGTGTCACGTTAAAATCATAATAATCGTCATAACTTATATTCCAGTCGACACGTAGACTATCATCTGGACGCCAAGCCAATGCACCATAGAATGCATTAAAATTATTTTTCACATTGTCATAATAATCATCAGTTTTTTGAGCTGTTGCACTGACACGAAATGCAAGTTCTTTAGAGATCGGGGCGGTATGATCAATACTGACAGAAAAATTAGGTTCTGTACCTTTTCCTGCATAAATTGAACCAACTGAACCAGAAATCGTTGTTTCTGCTTTATTAAAATTAGGTTTTTTAGTGAGATAATTAATATATCCACCTGAACCCGAAGTAGGCGCAAAAATTACTCCCGTCGGCCCTGCAACAATATCAGCCGCTTCATAGGCATTTAAATTGGTCGGATGACGGGTACTATAAATTCGTTGGCTATCTTGAAAGACTTCTGAATTTTGCCCCCGTATCTGTGGTGCAAAATTGGCATTTTGTCCACCGCCTCGGGTAATACTCGGCGCATATTTAACAAGATCATCTGCACTACGAATCACATCTTCACGAAATTGTTGTTCCGATACTTGGGACACCACACGAGGTGTGTCTAATACAGAGCTATCCGTTCCATAGATTGAAGTCACTTTACGTTTGGGAACAACAGTTTGTTTTTTATTTGCACCAGTCACCACGACATCTGCCAAAGTAATCACATCACTTTCAGTATTTGCCGATGTATTTTGGGTTTCTTCGGCAAACACATGTATGGGTAAAGATGCCCCCGAAAAGGCTAAGGCAATCACTAAAGGTTTTAATTGAAAAGGCTGCTTCATATCATACTCAGTAAAGTAAATTTACAGTACGTTACGCAAGGCCTATGCCAATCATTAAACAGCCTCAAAATGACACCCAAGATATTGATTTAATAGTTTTTAATTTTTATATATTTAGATATCAGCTTTATAAATGTTTATTTTTTCAACAGATTTGTTGAAATAAAGACAGTAAACAAAAACCACAATTAAATAAAATACTGATAAATATAAATAAATTATTGGCATTTATTCTGCAAGTCCATAAAGATGACTATCCAATATGAGTATTTATAATGACAAGTCGATCAATTCTATTGTCACGTCGAAAGTTTTTAGCACAAAGTCTTAGCGCAGTAGGTGGCGTTTCTTTAATGTGGAGCTTGTCTGGCTGCGATCAATCACCACAAACGGGTACTGAAGTACAGAGCCCATCTTCACTCACTCCCAAACATGGTGGAACGATTCGATTGGGTCTAATTGGTGGACAACAGGCAGGCAGTTTAGATCCACATCTGTCTACTTCCAGCGCAGGAATTACCCGAGGTTTTGCCATATATAACAAGCTATGGGAATGGGATGAAAATATGCTGCCACGTCTTGCCTTGGCTGAATTTTCTGAACCCAATCATAATGCGAGTGAATGGACCATTCGTCTACGTAAAGGTCTAGAATTTCATCACGGTAAAACAATTACTGCTGATGATGTGATTTTCTCAGTAAAGCGTTTAACTGACCCAAAGCTTGCGTCACCGTTTCGAAGTCTGGTGCAATGGATTGATCGGGATCGCATTCAAAAATTAGATGAATATACCGTTCGTATTCCTTTTATCAATTCAATTTCTGGTTTCGTTGCACTACCTGAAACTTGGGTGAATTTTGGTGGAATCGTACCTACCGACTTTGATCCAATCCACAATCCAGTCGGTGCTGGGCCTTATAAAGTCAAACAGTTTATCCCTGGTCAACGTTCTGTCTTCACCCGTTTTGAAAACTATTTTAAAGCGGATCAACCTTATGCAGACAGTTTTGAGGTGATTGATTTTAAAGATCAAGTCTCGCGTTTAAATGCCTTATTAGCAGGACAAATTGATATCGCCAATGCCATTTCACCTGAATACATTAAAATTCTGGAGCAGGCGAAACATATTCAAACCATTCGTTCTGAAACGAATACCCATAATGGTTTTGACTTTAATACGCAACAAGCCCCTTTTAATGATCCTAAAGTCCGTCAGGCATTTCGTTTAATTGCCAATCGAGAGGAGCTTGTACAACGTGGGTTAAATGGTCAGGGACGTATTGCCAATGATCTCTACTCACCACAGGACCCTGCTTTTCTTAACCTCCCCCAACGTCAGCAAAATATAGAGGAAGCAAAAAAATTATTGGCACAAGCTGGTTTTAAAGATGGTTTAAATGTTGAACTTGTTGCGCCTGCTGGCAGCGCCCAACCTGCACTGATCTTTGCAGAACAAGCAAAACTTGCCAATGTGAATATACGAGTCAAACAAGTCGATGCCGCAACATTTAATGGACCAGACCGTAATAAATGGCAATTGTCGAGTAACTCAACCAATGTCGGTACACCCTATTTATCTACTGCTGTTGTCAATGATGCACCGATTTCAACAACCAATAAAATCAATTTTAAAGATCCTGAATATAGTGAGTTGTTTTATAAGGCGCTTGCCGAACCAGATTTAGCAAAGCGAAAAGTGTATTTGACCCAAGCACAGAAAATTCAACATGAACGTGGTGGAATGCTGATCTGGGGATTTAGCCATACCATTGATGCAGCCACAAAAAATATTGGAGGCTTAGCCCCAGAACATACTATTTTTCCAACGTGGCGTTTTGAGAAATTATGGAAGGCTTAAGCACATCCGTTTATCTTTGCTTCCCCTCTTGATGAGGGGATTTTTATTCTGCTGACAGAATAAATTAAAAAAGCTGCCGAAGCAGCTATTTAAGATGTGGCTGGGATTATTGAGGAACAGTGATCACCGATAATTTATCTACGCCAACTCGTTCAATACTTGCCAATAATTTTGCCACTGTCCCATAAGGAACTGTTTCATCCGCATTCAGGTTCAAAGCCAGCTTCGGGTTGCTATTCTTGCGTGACTGAATTTCTTGTTCAAAACTTGCAAGAGACACTTTGTCCTTATCCAAAAATATCTCACCCTGTGGATTAACACTAATCACGACAGCTTTATTCTGATCAGTGGATTGAGTCGGTGCGGCCTTAGGTAAATTGACTTTCACCGTATTGGTCAGCAAAGGTGCTGTGACGATAAAGACAATCAGCAAAACCAACATCACATCCACCAGCGGTGTAATGTTGATTTCACTCACCACATCATCGTCTTGAGAGGTAGAAATTGCCATTATGCGAATACTCCTTTCTCTTTCACTTCTTTTGTTGAAGCATCATTCAGAATCGTACTCTCTGCTGTATTTTTGGTTTTAGCAGTCGGCAATTGAAAACCGGCCTTTTGATTTAAACTGACAAAATCTGTTGCAAAATCATCTAAGTCTGCACCAATCGCTTTAACTTTACGTACAAAGTAGTTATAGGCAAGCACAGCAGGTACAGCAACAGCGATACCAATTCCTGTTGCAATCAATGCCTCTCCAATCGGTCCAGCAACGACATCCATACTTGCATTACCAGAATGGGCAATAGCCTGTAATGCATGAATGATTCCGAATACAGTGCCAAACAAACCAATAAAGGGTGCATTGTTACCAATAGACGCCAATAGCGCTGAACCTTTCTCCAATTGACGACGTTCAGTTAGAATTTGTTTGCGTAAGTGACGTTCCAATAGGTCCTGACGGCTCCAACTGTTTTGCAAGTCATGGTGTGTTTTTTCATCTGCTTCTATCAGTGTTTTAAACCCTGCATTTGCAACACGTGCTGCTGGTCCTTGACCCGATTCAGATTTAGTCACGGCCTCAGATAAATTTTTTGCTTTCCAAAACTCCTCTACGAAACGTTTATCTTGTTTTGATGCTCTTTGGGTCTGAACGATTTTGATTACAACCAGTGCCCAAGTCACAATAGAGAAAGCAACCAATAACCAGATAGTGCCGTCATGGATCAATGAATTAATGTCAGTCATGTGAATATCCTCTTAATCTATAAAATTAAATTTATTTCGGTAATTGATAATGAATTGGAACATCGACCCAACCTTCTACAGGTGTTTTACCTTTTAAAGCGGGTGAAAATTTCCATTGCTTTACTGTTCTTACAGCAGCGCTATCTAAAAGTTTTTTGCCACTACTTTGCTTGACACTGACCGTATCAGGGCTACCATTTGCTAATACTTTGACCCTTAAAATTACAGAACCCTCCCAACCGCGTTCGAGTGCCTGTTCTGGATATTCGGGTGCAGGATTACTCAGATAGCCGGCATATCCTTTCGCTTCCGTCACAGGTAAGTTGTCATCGACCGACTTCACAGGTTCAACCACTTTCTGAACAGGTGCAGGAGCCACCTCTTTAGTCACGACAGCCTCTTCAACTTTTTGTGGCGTAGGCTGAGTGACTGCTTTAGGTTGCTCTACCGCTTTCTGTACAGGTTTGGGTTGTTCAACCTGTTTAACTATTGGTTTTGGCTTTTCCACAACCGGTGGAATTTTCGGTTTCTCTGTTACAGGAGGAATTTTAGGTTCAATAACTTTCGGTGGTTCTTCAGGTTTTACAATTTCAATCACCACGGGTTCTGGCTTATGAATGTCCAAAGTAGGTGTAGGCAAGTGTTTTGCGATATACCAAATTCCTAAATGCGCAGAAGCAACTGCAATAATCGCAATCAACACTTTATTCAAGCGTGGTGGAGATGGTTGCGTAAGCTCCAAGGAATGCCGTGTAAACGGATCTGCTATGTTGTTTGAACTAGCTTCAGGTGCATATTGTTCAAATAGCAACGCCCGTTTATGCGAGTTAAATAGTAGTTCACTCATAGGGTTTTAAACGAAAAATTAAATATTGAATAAAAAATTGCACAAGTCATGCCAAAAGAACAAATATTTGATTTTTATACTTTTAATAAGTATTTTTTAATTAATCGATATTCCATATGTTGGTTTTCAGACAGTGTTATGCTGTTCAAACAACAAGATCCCTTTGATATCTCAAAGGGATCTAAATTTATTATTTTAATTTATATCCAACCAGTGGTAAGACCTCTTCTGCTACCCGATAGGCTTCTTCCAAATGAGGGTTACTGGCTAAAATGAAATGACCAACACCAATATCAATATATTCTTGCAAACGCTCTGCAACCTGTTCATAGCTACCCACTAAAATACAGTTAGGTCCGCCACGTACATTAGACATACCCGCCCAAACGTTCGGACTTACAAATAAGTCTTCGAAACGATTGCCCTGCGCCAAAGCCTGCTGACGTTTTGCACCAACCGACTCAGTATCTTTTCGTTCAAATGCATGACCATCAACAGCAATGGTTTCATACATCTGTTTAAGCTCCTGAAAAGCTTGCTCTTGTGTAGGCCGTGCCAATATATCAATACGCATACCAAATTTGACTTTGCGATCAGGCGAGTTTTGTTCAAAAAACGCTCGCGCCTGTTCAATGACTTTTTTCTGCTGCTGAACAGGTTCACCCCAAGTTAAGTGAATATCAGCATGGCGTCCTGCGACTTGTAAGGCAGCATCACTCGCACCAGCCAACCATAACCGAGGTACATCATATTGATTCATTGGGTATCTCAACCCACCCTGCTCAACATGAAAAAACTTGCCATCATAGTCAAATGGAGCACGATGTGAATAACCTTTTACAAACTCCAAAAACTCATTGGTCCGTGCATATCGCTGGTCATGTTCAATAAAATCACCGTAAGCACGTTGCTGCGCACCGCCTCCACCTGAAATGACATTCCACTCAACTCGCCCCTGACTTAAACGCTGTAAACTGGCAGCCATTTGACTGGCATAGGCTGGATGAATAAACCACGGCTGAATCGCAATCAACAGTCGAAGTCGTTTAGTTTCCCTTGCCAATGCTGAAGCCAATACCCAAGGCTCTTCAGTATGAGGAAAAGCGGGAATCAATGCGCCATGGAAGCCAACAATATCAGCCGCTTTTGCCACTTGTTGTACATAATCATAGTAGGAAAATAAATCATCTTCATGTCGCGGAGCCACGCGTTGTGGAGATCGAATTGCTGGATTTAACTGATTCCATTCACCACGGGTATGTAACTGATGTGCTCGACGACCATCCCCATGAACAGGAATTCTCCATAAAAACTCAACTGACATAATACTTCTCAATAAATTAAACGTTTGACGACATCTCGTTCGTTAGCTATGTCATGAGCAGAAATCATGCCGCTTTTTATCCAAAGAATTTATAAGCTATGTTATTGTTTTAATTAAACCTTACAAAAACAGGAAAAAACACAGTGTTGAAATTTCAACACTTCCATAACTCCAAATGTCTGTTTCACAGCATACTTTCTTGCTTCAATCGCAACCGTGATTACAAAAACAATTAATCCATTGATTTATATATAGTAATTATTTTGGCTTGGTTCTTGCTCTATTCCTCTATATTTTTTAATTCTTATGATGATATGCGTATTCTTCCTAGCTTATTTTTAAGTTTTAGTCTTTTAGGACTCGTCGCTTGCGATGCAAAACAAAACGAACAAGCATCTGAGAGTAAACCATCTCAGCAACAGTTGCGTATTGCTGTCGTAGCAAATGGAACATCAGGTAGTCTGGACTTTATTGGCGTACCACAACTCATCTCTCAAGACCCTATTTTTCTCAAGGCCTTAAAGCAACAACATATTGAGTTGAAATGGGAGCCAGTAACAACTGCTGCTGTAGCGACTTTAGTGAATGAAAGTTTCCTGAACAATAAAATTGATTTTGCTTTTTATGGCAACCTACCAGCTGTCGTACTAAATGCAACTGGGGTAAAAACACAAATTGTTGTGCCTGGGGGGGTTGGTAATAATGTCTATCTGATTGTGCCACCTGATTCACAGGTAAAAAGTATTGAGGACTTAAAAGGTAAAAAAATTGCTTTACATCGTGGCCGTCCTTGGGAAATCAATTTTGGTCAACTTATACAAAGCAAAGGTTTAAACCTCAAAGACTTTCAAATTATTAACCTCAACCCTCAAGCAGGTGCAGCAGCTTTATCTGCCAAAAGTGTGGATGCATTTTTTACTTTAAGTGATGCGCTGACTTTACAAGACCGCCATCTGGGTAAAATTATATGGTCATCTCAATCCTTGCCTGCTGATTGGAAAATGCGTGCGGAATTATGGGGACGTAAAAACTATATTGAACAATATCCAGAGACCACTCAGTTACTTGCTGACGCAACAGTTAGGGCAATGAACTGGATATCCCAACACCAAAATGAATTTCAGCAGAGTCAAACCAAGTTTGGACAACCTTTGTCTGTGATTCAACGTGAAAGCCAAAATAGTGCAAGTACATGGCAACAGGATTGGTCACCTGAATACAAAGTTGATTTCTTTAAACAACACTATGCCAAAGTCATTGATCATGCTGTGAAAAACCAGTTGATTCAAACGCCTTTAAAAGCAGATGAGCTGTTAAATCCAAAATTTGCCGAGCAAGCAATTCAAAATTTACATGTAAACGATCAGCAGAAGAAACAGGGAGACTAAGCGATGAAAACGCTCGTAAATCCTCCCCTTGAAAAGAATATCGTTGTGGTTAGACCTCCGCTATGGAGGAGGATTTCTGCTGAGCAGTTGTATGGGCTGCTCTCGCTGATTTCCCCTATATTGGCTTTACTTACTTGGCAATTTATTTGCTCTTTACAAATTTTTCCAACTCAAATTCTGGTGCCACCCGCAACGGTCTGGAATACATTTATTAGTTTATTGCAAAGTGGTGAACTACAACTGCACTTAAAGGATAGTCTTGCTCGATTATTTTTTGGATTTTCTATTGCAGCACTCAGTGCCATTGCTTTTGGAATTGCCTATGGTTCAATCACCACATTCCGTAATTACACTTATATCTTATTTAATCTGCTTTACCAGATTCCGATCTTTGTTCTTATTCCTATTTTTATTCTCGTTTTTGGGATTGGCGAACTGTTTAAAATTTTACTCATTATCAAAGCCTGTTTTTTCCCAATTGCTTTGGCAACAGCAGATGCAGTGAAAAATATTCCTAAACAATACATTGAACTCGGTCAAATCTACAAACTTAAAACGCGAGCGTGGCTGAGGTACATCGTCATCCCCTCAACATTACCACCCTTGATCAGTGGACTGCGAATTGCATTAGGCCGAGCATGGTTGATTTTAGTTGCAGTTGAATTACTTGCAGCTGGTACTGGCATTGGTCAGATGATGGAGCTTGGACGGCAAATGCTTCGTCTAGATGTGGTGATGGTCGGGGTATTTATCACAGGTATGATTGGTTTTAGCCTCGATAAAGTTTTACGTTTGGTCGAACAACGCTTTATATCACCTGCTCTCAGTTCAAGGGGGAAATAATGTCGTCACTATCACTTACTTTGAAAGGTGCATTACAACAGCCTGTGGTCCTATTACAAGGCCTCGTACTTCCAGCAATATTACTAGCATTATGGCAATACAACTCAGGACTAGGTTCTAGTCATGCCTATGCCTTTGTCCCTTTACAGAATATTTATTCTGCTGCTCTTCAACTACTAGAAACAGGTGAGTTGTGGGTAAATACATGGGGTAGTCTGAAGAAAGCGGGATTAGGCTTTTTATTTGGTTCAACGGCTGGATTAATTTTAGGCGCATTACTCGCCTATTCGAAAATCTTAAATGCCTTGGTATCTCCGCTGTTTAACAGTATTCGACAAGTTCCACTCCTCGGTTTAACCCCATTAATTGCCTTATGGTTTGGCAATGGTGAAGAAGCCAAGATCTTTATTATTGCACTGGCTTCTTTTTTCCCCTTGGTCATTAATACCTTTCAAGGACTTAGCCACTATGATGAAAAATACAGTGAAGTCGCACGAATGTATCAGTTTTCATTTTGGCGTGAACTTAAAAGAATCCGCTTGCCACAAGCCTTGCCACATATTTTAACGGGGTTAAATTTAGCAGTCCCTTTTACTTGGATCACCACCACAGCAAGTGAGTTGCTATTCAATGCAGGCGCAGGCTTGGGCAATCTCATGATGAAAGCTGAAATTAATGCCGAAATGGACATCCTCTTGGTGTGCGCAATGACCGTTACGATGAGCGGTATTTTGATGACCACATCTATCCACTTCATTTCAAAACGTCTGCTGCAATGGCGAGCTTAGTAGCCTCTAATTTAAAAATACAATCAGGATTTCTATATGTCTTTTCCTTTACTCTCGATTAAAAAACTCAATAAATCATTTCAACGTGATCAGAACAACTTAACGGTCTTAGACGGTATTCATCTCGACATTGAGCAAGGTGAATTTATCTCCATTGTCGGCAGCAGTGGTTGTGGAAAATCGACACTACTTCGTCTAATTGCAGGACTAGACCCAGACTATCAAGGTGAAATTTTACTCAATAAAATTCCTATCCAAGGGACAGATTTAAAACGAGGCTTAATTTTTCAGGAGCATCGCTTACTGCCTTGGCTCACCGTTTCCGAAAACATCCATTTGGCGCTGGAAGAAACGGGGTTAAGCCGTTCAGAAAAAAATGCACGTGTGAAAGAGCATATCGAAATTGTTGGACTTACTGGATTCGAGAATGCCTACCCTCATGAATTGTCTGGCGGTATGGCGCAGCGGGTTGCCATTGCACGTGGGTTGGTCAATAAACCTGATATTTTACTTTTAGATGAACCGTTTGGCGCTTTGGATGCCATGACCCGTAGTCATTTACAGGCTGAACTGCAACGTATCTGGCAACATGAAAAAATCACCATGATTCTTGTGACGCACGATATTGAAGAAGCAGTATATCTTGGAGATCGTGTGATTGTAATGTCAGCTCGACCAGGGAAAATCAAGGAAATTATACCTATTCCTTTAGCCCATCCAAGACATAAAGACAGTGAAAGCTTATTCAATTTTCGTAATCAAGCACTTCATCTACTGGATCATACCGCATAATTAAATCGAATATTGATCGATATTAATATGATTTAGAAAATAGATGATGTCGTGATATTAATAGTCTTTGTTATTTATTATTTAGGAGTTTTAGCATGGGTTTATCAATTTGGCATATTCTATTATTTGCCATTATCGTTATTTTACTATTTGGCACTTCAAAGCTAAAAAACCTAGGAAAAGACTTGGGTGGTGCAATTAAAGACTTTAAAGACTCTGTTAATCCTGATGATCCAAAATTAATACAGAATCAACAATACAAAGATATTAGTCCACTGGAATCAAATAGCGAGAAGCAGACCAAGTTATAAGTGATATATTGCCATGTTTAATATTAGCTTTGGAGAGTTATTTGCTTTTGGCATTATTGCGCTTATTATTTTAGGACCTGAAAAGCTTCCTCACACATTAAGAACAGTCCTCCTCAAATACAGAGCAGTTAAAAACCAAATTAGTAAAATTCAAAATGATATTGAAAACGAACTTGACCTAATCGAACTTAAGAGAGTCATGCAAGAAGAGCTGCAAAAAATAAAACAAAATGAAGAGCAGCTCAAACAACAACTCGCGCTCATGCAACAAGAAATTGAAAATGTACAAACCGCTGTTTCTATGGAACAAAAAACCAAAGCACGCCGCATCAATGACTATATCTATACCCGTTCACAAGAGGAGTTAAAGACACCATTTTTAGCTCATTTTAAAACAGCCAATAAATTCAATGAGGATCAAGCCGCATGACTGAACATCTCGTCAGTGAAAACCTCACTGAAATGAAATATAGCGAACACCTGAAAGAGTTAAGAAAGCGTTTGATCTATAGCATTGGTGCGGTTGTTACCATTTTTTTAGTGCTTCTCCCGCTTGCCCAACAGAACTACCATGTTCTTGCTCAACCTTTAATCTCATTATTACCTATTCACTCAACCATGATTGCAACGGATGTGATGGGTACATTTTTAGCACCGTTCAAACTCAATATTTATCTGGCAATTCTAGTGAGTATTCCCTTTATCCTGTATCAGTTTTGGCAATTTGTTGCACCTGCACTCTACCAAAACGAGAAAAGATTTGGTGTCGTTCTAGCCCTTTCCAGTATTTTTTTATTTTATCTCGGTCTCTTGTTTGCTTATGGCCTGATCTTACCCTTAGCCTTAAAATTCTTTGTATTGGCTTCTCCTGAAAATGTATTACCGATGACGGATATCAATAGCTATCTAGATTTTTGCTTAAAGCTTTTTCTTGCCTTTGGTCTGGCATTTCAAATTCCAGTATTAACTTATATTCTTATTTTTGTTGGAATTTTATCTATTCAACAACTAGAAGAACATCGCAAACACATCATTGTGTTCTTCTTTTTTATTGCAATGTTCATTACCCCTCCAGATGTGTTCAGTATGCTTGCTCTTGCTGTCCCTATGTGGCTGTTATTTGAATTGGGCTTATGGATCACTAAATTAACAGCCATAAAAAAAGAACATCCATAGGTCAAAGATGGATGTTCTTAAAACCAAATATTCTGTCTTTTTCTATGCGATTTCATTTTCATTCTTATTGGGTAATAAATTATACCGAGACAAAAGGTTACGCAAAACATTGCGCGAAAGACCCAACATTTTTGCAGTCTTCACCTGATTATTCCAGCAACTTGAAAATGCTGTATTCACAATCTTATCTTCAATAATATGCCATACTTCTCCATCATACTCTTGAAATAGGCGCTTTAGAATATTTTCAAACTCTTGGATTAGATCATTATCTGGTAATACAGTTGAGCTGCCCTCTTCAGAAAATCTTAAATGTTCAATATCAATTGTTTTCCCACCACTGATAAGCAGCGCATAGTGAATATTGTTTTCTAGCTCACGGATATTACCCGGCCAGCCATAATTTAATAATGCGTTCCTTGCTCGGTCACTAATATTAGGCTTTGTTGTAATCAACTTCTGTGAGTACGAATTTAAGAAGAAATCAACCAAAGGTAAAATATCCCCTTTACGTTCACGCAAGGGTAAAATATTTAGAACCACAACATTCAAACGATAATACAAGTCTAAACGGAACTTATTTTCTGTAACAGCTTTACGTAAATCTACATGTGTACCCGATAAAATACGGACATTAATTGGAATCGGTTTACGTCCACCGACACGAACCACTTCTTTTTCTTGCAGTACTCGTAAGAGTTTAACTTGTAAAGAGAGTGGCAACTCACCCACCTCATCCAAGAATAAAGTACCACCATCTGCAGTTTCAAAAATTCCTGCCCGAGTTTTATTTGCCCCAGTGAATGCTCCTGCCTCGTATCCAAATAGTTCAGACTCTGCCAGTGTTTCTACCAAAGCACCACAGTTCACAGCGAGAAATGGCTTGTTTCTCCGATCACTTTTCAAATGAATTTCGCGTGCAATCAATTCTTTACCAGTACCAGATTCACCTTGAATGATGACACTTGCAGAACTTGGGGCAATGGTTTCAACTTGGTTTAATAACTTACGGGAGTTTTGATCAGAAAAAATAATTGCTTTTGCTCTTATGGGTTTTACAGGAACACCATTATCAGGCAAAGTAATTACTTTATAATCATTATCTAAAAAAGATTTCATAATTACCCCTAAAGCTTATGATATAAGCATCTTAAAACACCATCTTACATTTCAGTTCTTTTTTTAATAAATAACAAATTAATATATTTAATCCAAAATTCACATTTCATCTTAAGTTTCGAATTTACTTATAAATTAAGATTAAATATATTTCTATTTTTATGATATGTTGTTTTTAAAACATTATGCTTTAATATTGATCAAATACAAACACCTTTTAAATAATAAAATTTGAAAACCCATCATTTATAAAGCCTCAGCAATTGGCATTTATTTTGCTCTTTTATATTAAATATACAAAGTAGGTTGAGTAAAATGAGTATCGAATTTGTTGGTATGGTTTTTCCAAATCAATGGTCAGAAACCAAAGGTACACGTATTGGTCATAAAATAGACCTCGACTATCTACGTTATCATGCACGGGCACATGAATATGCGGGTTTTGATAAAGTTTTAATTGCCAGCGGACCAAGTAGCCCTGACAGTGCACAAATCGCAGCTTATCTGGCACAGCATACTGAGCGACTCGGGTTTATGATTGCCCATCGTCCTGCACTTGTAACACCAAATCTGGCTGCACGTTCTTTTGCGACACTTGACCATACTACAGGTGGTGGAAGAATCCGTTTACATGCAATTACGGGAATTACAGCTGAGCCTCAAGAAGGTGATTATATTGTCGATAAAATTCAACGTTACGAACGAACTGGTGAATATCTAGATATTATTCAGAAGCTCTGGAAAAGCGATCAACCTATTAGTTATGAAGGTAAGTACTTTAAGCTAGAAAACGCTTTTTGCCCGTTAAAGCCAGTCAACGGGACAATCCCGATTTCATTCGGTGGCTCATCCGATATTGCTTATGATATTGCAGTCCGCCATGCAGACCTGTATTCACTTTGGGGGGAACCACTGGCTGGTGTAAAAGATCAAATTACTAAATTAAAGCTCGCAGCAGAACACGCCAATAAACCGCAGCCACCTGTTAGCTTATCCGTACGCCTTATTATTGGCCCAACCGAAGAACTTGCTTGGCAGCGTGCAGAACAGATACTTGCTGATATTCAGAACAATCCAACTTTTCAAAATAACGGTACATTGTCAGGGCACAAAATCAAAGGCATCGGTTCACAGCGTTTATTAGCAGCAGCCCAGCAAGGTGATCGACATGACCGTGCCTTATGGATGCCCACAGCAACTGCTGTAGGCGCTTATGGTGATACCACTGCCTTGGTTGGTACACCAGATACCATTATTGCAGCATTACTCGATTATGTAGATTTAGGCGTTACCACCTTTTTAAATCGTGGCTACGATCCGATCTATGATACGGTCGATTATGGTCGCTATATCATCCCTGCTGTACGTGAAGAGGCTGCAAAAAGATTAAAGCGCATCGCTTAAACATTTAAAGCATAAAGCCGCTCTGCAATATCTTTGAAGAGCGGCTTTTTAAAATAAAGATTTTCTTCAGTAAGAAAATCTTTATGTCATCTTTTATTGTAAGTCAGGCTTACAAATAGCCTGAATTTTCTCTCCTGCAATCACCTTTTTAGCAAATGGAATCGAATCTTGTAATGACGCATTAACGGTCTCGCTATGCCCTAAGCCATGATACAAATGGCCTTCGACTACGGTACCCGCTTTACACGCATCGGCCACCAGCTTCATTTGAGATCGAGCATCAGGTGTTCGGTCGTTTGCCCCTGTTCCGATAAATAGTGGGTGACTGATTTTTAATGTCTGATAATAACCATAATCATTCGATTGTTTCTCTTGCAGCTTTTTATAGTTTGCAGGTGGATTAGGTTTATACGCTTGCGCTGGCGAAAGACCCGCAGTTTGAATATCCCCCATAAAGCTTGTTAAGCAGGCATTTCTTGCTTGTTCAACTAAAGGTACTGCTTCAGGTGTGAAAATATCTTCTGTTTTTATCTCTGGATATAAACTTTGCGTCACTAAAAAACTATAGATGCCATAAGCAAGCGACGGACTGACTTCATAAGGATTTAACTTTAGCTGATTCTTTTCAGGCGTCGCTTCAGGATCTTGATAAATCACGCCTGTACCAATTGAACCTTTAATATTTAAGTCAGGTGCATACGTAGCCGAATAGGAAGAAGCCGAAACAGCCCCAGCGCCTCCTTGTGATTGGCCAACAATCACAAACTTATTGGCAAGTGGTAACTTGGTTTTTAAAGCAGCTCTACCACTATCTAAAATACTATAAGCCAGCATTGGGTTATTAATTAACAAGTGTGGTCCTGCAACACCTAACCCTTCGTAATCTGTGGCAACGACAGCAAAACCTTCTTTAAGCCAACGATTTAGATATTGTACATCTCGGTATGATCGTCCACTCCAAGACGGCGCACAAGCATCGGCCAAACCGACCGTACCATGTGCCCATAACACCACTGGCCAACCCTCTTTAGGCGGCGTTCCTTTTGGTAAGTGAATACTTCCTGAAACCACAATAGGTGTTTTGCTATCTTTGCCACTGGTCGAACTGTAGAGAATCCGAATAGCCTGACTGTCATTTGCTAAACGAATATAAGGATTATGAATCGCTTCTGTTTTTAATAATTTTCCTGCCTGTTCAGGAATAGCCGATTTCCATGTATAAAACTCGGAAACTCGGCCATCTCCATATTTATCTTCTGGCGCTGGAGCTTTTTGAGCAGTCGCAAAACAACTTGAAGTTAACATCGTTGTGATTAAAGAAAACTTGCATAAAGTTGATAAAAAAGTATGTTGCATTGTTATTTACCTTAAAAACTGTCTCATCATTTTTGATTTAAAATTCGTAACTTACGCGGCCATATAAATACGTTCCAAATGCTCCTTCAGGCGCATTAAAACTATATTTGACAATGTTGCCGACCGAAGAATCTTTTGCTTGATCAGGATGGCTATTAAATAAGTTGATCGCCCCTAAATTGAATTTCAGACCTTTCACAAAAGCATCCGCTTTGTAGCCAATATCCAAATCTGCAATCCATTGAGGGTCAAAAGTTTGGTCTAGTGCAGTATTGGTATTATTTAAAGTGGTCCATTTATCGTAGCGACGGACAGCCGTATTCACGCTCCATGCTTGATTTGACCAAAGTGCGCCAAGCGTTAGCTTTGTTTTCGGTGCAGCAGACTCAATGAGGCTTTGTGTATTTCGTCCTGCAATACTTGAAACAGGAATTCGTTCACCTTTTGCGGTAATAGAATCTCTAGTTTCGGTAATTTCATTTTTGTTATATGCCAGACCGAGATTCAGATTTAACTTGCCATATTGTTCAAGGTTTAAATCATGTTTAAGTGCGAGCTCTAAGCCTTGAGTACGTGTATCTAGTAAATTATTAAAGAATGCCACATTGGCAATATTTGAATACGGTGTATTGGCAAAAGCATTGGTAATTACACTTCCAGTAATATTGTCTGAAAGTAAAATACGATTTTTAATATCGATTTGATAAAGGTCTAAAGTTGCCGATGTATTAACAAAAGGTTTCCAAACAAAACCTAAAGAATAATTCGTTGATTTCTCAGGTTTAAGAGAAGTTCCGCCAATGAGTAATGCCGCCTCACTTCCTGCAACTAAAGTTCTTTGTTGAACATCTTGCCAACCTGAAGGGGTCTGCACTGTTTGTACGCTATAAGCCGAATAGCCCTGCTGTGCCAATGACGGCGCTCTATAGCCTGTATTTACTGAACCACGTACCGTAAATTTAGGTGATACATCATATTTAGCAAATATTTTTCCGTTTGTGGTCGAGCCAAAGTCTGAATATTTTTCACTTCGAACAGCGGCACCCACATTCAAGTCTTTAATAATATCTGCTTCTAAATCTAGATAGATACCATAAACATCGCGGCTGATTTTTCGTTCATCTTGATCTGTAATTCCGGCATATATTCCCGGAACACCAACCCCCAAAGTTGTGCTTGGATTAAAATATGGGCCGCGGGTATAGGCAATTGGATCACCTGCATTTTGCTTATATTGCTCCCAACGATATAAAACCCCTGTAGACAACGTGAGTGGGCTTGCTAACCAGTCAATTGCAATATCACGGCTATAATCTAGCCCTGTATTTAATTGCGAAAAAATATTTTCACCCAAGTCATAGTTTGAAGGAGAATTTGGCCCGTAGCTTGGGTTAATGCCATTGCCTTGTTCTGTGCTGACTTTATTTTGTCCATAGGTCGCATAAAGATCATATTTACCTGACTTCTGCTCTCCTTTTTTAACTCCAACTGTCGTTGCAAAATCATCTACAGTGACCAAGCTCAATGGCGAGCGTCCATCTGGATAGCGTTCTTTAAAATAGCTGGATTGATTCAGTACTGTTTTGGTTGTTGGTGGTTCATAAAAGTTTTCACCTATCGTTTTACGATGTCCATAGCTACTAAAACCATAAAGTGCAAGGTCATCAGTCAACGGTAAATCTAGATTGGCAGTCACATTGACTTGATCTTTTTGTTCGGGTGAACCAAATTTCCATGTTCGATACGGTGTATTTTGTTCTGTATATTGAGCTTTGGTTGAACCATCATAAAAAGTTCGCGTATCAGGTGCCGTGTTACTTGCAGCTTCACGTTTGCCTAAATCTAAGGCAACCGTCAATGCACCATCGTTAGGCAGTGTAAAACCTTTCCAAAGATTAACTTTATGTTGTTCACCATCTCCTTGAGTATAGCCACCCGTTTGATAACTTACGCCGCCTCCATGATCACGTGATTTCAAGATAATATTAACGACACCAGCGATTGCATCCGACCCATATTGTGCCGCAGCACCATCCCGCAAAATTTCTATGCGTTCAATTGCACTCACTGGAATTAAACTTAGGTCAGTTACTGCTGCTCCTCTTCCACCAGCATATGCTTGGCGGGTGAAATAAGCCGATGTATGTCGACGTTTTCCATTAATTAAAATTAGAGTTTGATCCGCAGATAATCCTCTGAGCGCAATACTTGGTGGAACTGATGCACCAAACCCTCCTGCTGGAGAAGTCGGTAAACTCACAGAAGGAGACAACCGTGTTAACGCCGCAGCAAGATCAGTTGCACCAGTCTCTTGTAACTCTTTAGCAGTTAAAATATCAACAGGCGCAGGCGCATCGAGAGAACTATGAATTGCCCGTCTAGAGCCTGTAACAACCACAGATTGTAATGTGATGGCATCCTCTTTCCCTGACAAATTCTTTTGATCATTTGCCAAAGCAATTGAGGCAGTGAGTGTACTCAGTGCAAAAAGTGAGGAGTGAAGAATGAATTGAGAAAAATATGTACGCATATAAGCTTCCTTAACGATCTAGACCGATATAGCAAAGCCAATGCCAAATATTTTATTTATTATAATCAAGGTATTGAGTGAAAAAACAAAAAGAACCATTGTTTAAATTTAAACAATGATTCAAAAAAATGTTTATAAAGCTACAATTTTAAAAGATCTGATCAATTTAAAGCATTTGATTCTGTAAATAAGATTGATATAAATGAAAATACGCTGTTTCTGTTTGCATCAATTGTTGATGCGAACCCTGTTCAACGACAGTACCATTCTCAATCACAACGATTTTATCTGCTTCTTGAATAGTACTCAGCCGATGAGCAATCACAATACAAGTTCTATTTTGACATAAGCGCCTTAGTGCATATTGGATTTTCTGTTCAGTATAGATATCAATCGCTGAAGTCGCTTCGTCCAAAATTAGAACTTTGGGATCAACAAGATACGCACGTACTAAACACACCAATTGTCTTTGACCATGACTAAGATTTTTTCCAAGTGTTCCCACTTCAGTAAAATATCCTTGTGGAAGTTGTTGCAAAATCTCATCTGCTCCTAAATCCTCAATTGCGTGGCAAAGTTCTTGGTCTGAGATATTCGGCCGAACTAAACGTAAGTTGTCTAAAATTGTTCCGCTAAATAAAACATTATCTTGCAAAACAATACTGACGTGTTTTCTTAAACTGTTGAGATGAATGTCCTGTAATGGATAGCGATCTAAAAAGATGCTTCCTTGTTGCGGTTCATAAAACCGTGTTAATAACTGAACAATCGTACTTTTTCCATGTCCTGTTGGCCCGACTATCGCTACAACAGCCCCTGCTTCAATATCCAAATCAAAGTTCTGCAAAACAGGTTTATGTGTATATGCAAAATCGACTGCTTGAAATCGAATATGTCCATTAAGCTGCTCAAGTTTCACTGCATTTGATTGCTCTTGAATAGCAGATTGGGTATCTAAAAGTAAGAAAATACGTTCCGCACAAGCTGCACCATTGGCATAACGTTCAAATAAATTAGTAAGCTCTTGCAAAGGCGCTAAAAATAAAAAAACATAAAAAATACTTTCAGCAAACTGTCCAATACTGATTATGCCGTCACTATAAGCATAACTACCAATCACAATAAAACCCGCAGTTGCAATAGTCGAAAGCAATCCTGTAAACGGTGCAAACCAACTGGTTCGTTTACTGCCATAAATAATAGAATCATTAAAGTCTTTTAGTAAATCTTGATAACGAGATTGATTGGTTGCTGTGTAATTTAACTGCTGAATGATTTTCGCACCATTGACTGTTTCAACTAAATGAGCAGTAAATCGGCTACGTTCCTCTGCAACCTTACCCCAATGCTTTTGTGATGATTTCTTAAAAATGGCTGTCATCCCAAATAAAATGGGTAAAGTCGCAAATAGACACCAGAAAAAAGGTGGATAGATATGCCAGAGTAATACTGAAGCGAGTCCACATCTCAAAATTGCTGAAAGCAACTCAGGTGGTCCTTGTATCAACACAGGTTCTAAGGTTTCAACATCACGATCTGCTCTTGAGATAATCCTTCCAGCTTTAGTTCGGTCAAAATAGCCGATATTCAAACTTTGAATATGCTGAAATAAACGACGTCGCAAATCATTAATGACACGTAAAGCCGCGCGTCCTGAAAGATATTTTGATACGCCTGCCAAAGCAAAGCGACAAATCCAACTCACAGCTAAAATACAAAGTGCTGTCAATATAATGGATTGGTGTAATACCATGTTCCCAGCAACTTTCTGAAAACCATGATCTAAAATGTATTTTACAGCCCACGGTCTAACAAAAATGCTCAGCACTTGTAAAATTTCGACCGCAATTAAGGCCAAAATCAAATAACGGATTGGATAAATTAACGGAATCAGTCTACTCAACATTCCCCGATGAATTGAGGTCTTTGCTAAATTTTCTTCGATTTGTAGATCAGCTGATTTTGCGAAAGGATGGAAATTTTTAACACTGGTATTCATGCATTAATCTCCTGTTGTTGTAACTTAAATCCCATTAACTCTCGATAAAATGCACAACTTTCTACCAACTCAAGATGTGTACCTTGAGCAACAATTTGCCCCTGATCAAGTACAATAATTCGATCAGACAATGCGATGGTGGTTTGTTTATTAGAATTAATAATAATAGTTTTCTTAATCTGATTTTCATGCTCAGAGAGATCGGATAATCGCTGTAATACTTGTTTTTCTGTCGTTGAATCCAATGCACTGGTTGAATCATCTAAGGCTAATATTGGCGAATTTTTTAAAATAGAACGTGCTAACGCAATTCGCTGTTTTTGCCCGCCTGACAAAGTTACACCTTTATCTCCAATAACAGTTTCCAATCCATCATCTAGTCGCTGTAATAATTCAGATGCTGATGCCAAATATAAAGCTTCCTGCATCTGTTGTTCTGTTGCATCTCTTTTGGCAATTCGTAGATTATCTGCCAATGTTCCCGAGAAAAAGAAATTCTCTTGAGGAATGATTTGTACAAAGTTACGCAACTCACATAAGCTTAAATCTCGGACATTCTGCCAACCTTGTTGCTCAGACCCAATCATCACTTGTCCTTCAGTTGGATCAATGAAACGATTCAGTAAATTCATCAAGGTACTTTTGCCAGCACCCGTTTTTCCAACGATCGTTACGATTTCACCTGCCCGAAACTCAATTTGGCATTGTTTTAAAATGTACTTCTGCGTTGTTTTATCTTGAAAACTGACATTATCCAATCGAATATTGAGGCCATTATCATATTGCAACGTTAACGGATTTGTTCGATCTCGAATTGCTGATTCCTGATCCAGCATTTGCCAAATTCTGCTTGCTGAAGAACGTGCATCCGCAAAAATATGTAAGACTTGCCCAATACTTTCGATACGAAAAACCAGTAAATTTGCCATTAGTACTGCTGCGACAAATTGCCCCACTTGTAATTGATTTTGACCAATTAAATAAGCCCCAAAACCAATCACCCACAAATATGAACATGCGATAATGATTTGTGGAATAGGTAAACGTTTTGCACTGGTACTAATCGTCTGAATAGAATGATGAATAAAATCATCAACCACATTGTTAAAATGACCTAACAGTTTATCTTCTAATTGAAATGCTTTAATAACGCGAACGCCATTCACACTTTCAGCTAAAGTATCACTGACTTTTTCATAAGCATGTGCAACTTGATGATCTAATCCAATCAATTGATTGGTCAGTCTAAAAAGTATCCAAAGACCCAAGAAAATAAAACATAACGGTATTATGCCAAGCCACGGATCATACCAACACAATAATCCAATCGTTACCGCCACAACGAGACTAGACTCAAAGACTTGTCGCCAAAAATTAATGAGTGCTTCTTTTAATTTATCTGAATCTCGTGTCGTTCTGGATAGCACCTCCCCTAAACCATGTTTCCAATGCCAAGACACATCTAAATGCTGCACTTGGCTAAAAATTCTCTCTCTTAGAATACTGAGTAGTTGCTGCCCAATAGTCAAAGCACTCAGACCAGCCAAATACTGAATTACAGCCCGTAGCAGCGCAATACTTACCAACAAGATAAACCAAAACCAAGGGTTTAAAGGATTTGTTAATGTGTATTGAAATAAGGTATTCGGTTGGCTGTGTTTAAGCGTATCAATAGCATGCCCGATTGAATACTGTTGAAGTGCTAAACCAATATTTGCAATAACAAATAAAGTTGCTGTCAGTACAAAACGAAATGGCATAAAGCGATATAACGCTAAACTTCGCAATAAAGGATAATTTTTAAACATAAAACATAACAAAAACTTAAGATTTCGAGTTATTGCGAGATTTATGCCAACCTTTTTCATTAAAAAAATATTTTAATCTATTGTTTTATATTATTTTTTATAAACATCTAATTATACAAGTGTTGAATTTAAAGCAACACCGCTAATGATCTGCTGTTATCGCAACAAAATTTGATATATCAACATCATAAAAATAGATATTAAAAATAATCAATAAATATCAATAATTTTTAACCAATGGCATCAATATTGCTTTAAAGCATTAAAATCACAAAAGGATGTTCTAATGACAACACTTCATACTCAGCCATTAAATACACTTTGGTATACACGCTGCCCTGTGCCTACAGGTTTAGGTATTGCAATTCAAAAGGGTTGGCTAAAAGAAAAATTTCATGAACAACAAATTGAAATTAAATCCATTCGAGAATCTAACTCCAAAGATGTTCGAAACTCTCATTTCAACCATACACTTGCCAATTCAGTTCGGCATGGCGGCAGTATTCCTGCAATCTGGGCATATGCTTCTGGTCAAAAAACCAAAGTGATTGGCTTATCTTGGGCGGATGAAGTTCAATTGCTACTCACACGTTATGATTCCAACATTAAAACTGTTACGGATTTAAAAGGTAAACGTTTTGGCTTACCTCTTAATCAAGATGCCATTATTGATTTTTCACGCGCTCAGGCAATTCGTGGTTTAGAAAACTCATTAAAAACGGTCAACTTAAGCGTAAGCGATTTAGAATTAATTGATTGCTTACGAGCAGATATTATAGCGGCACAACAACAGCAACCAGAAGAAAATGATTCTAGTTTCTACGGAGATCGCAACAAACTTAATGCAAGTGCTGAGATTGTCGCTTTGATTAAAGGTGATGTTGATGCGATTTTCTTAAAAGGTGCTCATGCAGCACAAATTGCACATGATTTCGCTTTACACACAATTATTGATATTGGCTCACATCCTGATCCTATTCTACGTTCAAATAACGGTACGCCTCGTACACTGACTGTGGATGAAGATTTCCTCTCACACTATCCTCAACAAGCGCAATCAATTGTAGATGCAGTATTGGAAGCTGAACAATGGGCACATATTCATGCAGATGAAACTCATCGTTATTTAGCAAAAGAATGTAATAGTAGTGAACAATGGGTATATGCGGCTTATGGCGCTGATGCACATCTTAAATTGAAAACCAATTTTGATGAGACCTCTGTCCTTGCATTACAAGATTTGAGTGACTTTTTATATCGCTGGAAGTTTATTCCTCAGCAAATCGATGTCAAACAATGGTTAGCGCCTGAAAGTTATCAATCTTTGCTTTAATCTTTAGTTTACTCTTTGCTGATAATCAAACAGAACTTAGGCATCAAAAGTTCTGTTTGATGAAAGACTTTCAGCGATATTACAAATTAAATGTTTTCTCCAAATACGACATTCACTTCACTGGAAAATAAATTCGTTTTCCAATTTGATAGACAATTTCCAGCATAGTCTCATTTTATAAGTCTCTCTTCATTTAAAATTCTATTGCAGCATTTTTTATATTCCTTTAAATGCTTATTTTTCTGCTATTTATCAAAACTAGATATATAAATAGATATTCCTTATTTTCCTGTAAAAACAAACAAGCGTAGCATCACTCTTATGAATTCCAAATAGTATGAAATAGGAATAAAGAATATGAATGCCCAAGTTAACGTAGGCTCTGCCTCATTTGAAAACATCTTATCTGAAGCTCAACAATATGCTACGGAACATGAATTAGATTTTACGGGTAGTTTAAAACCGACTGACGCTTGGCTTTTAGTTGAACAAGGTCACGCAATTTTGGTCGATGTACGTACCAACGAAGAACGAAAATTTGTAGGTTATGTTCCTGAGAGTATTCATATTGCATGGGCGACAGGCACAGCTTTTAATCGTAACCCTCGTTTTTTAAAAGAATTAGATAGTAAAGTTGGTAAAGACAAAATTATCTTATTACTCTGTCGTAGTGGTAAGCGCTCAGCTTTAGCAGCAGCGGCTGCATTTAGTGCAGGTTTTGCTCAAGTTTATAATGTACTTGAGGGCTTTGAAGGCGATTTGAATACGCATAAGCAACGTAATTCAACAAATGGCTGGAGACTTCATCAACTGCCTTGGTTGCAAGATTGATGTTCTTATTTACCCCTCCGTATTTCAAGATGAAGGAATATTTGTGACACATTGGAATCTCAAACCTGTCATCCAAGGTTTACAACAAGCTCGGCATGAATGGCGAGAACAACAGCACCGCCTAAAAGAAATAGGTGGTCGTGAATTGCCATCTAAAAATGCTTTAAAAACGATTTTAGATGACCTATGCGGTATCTTATTTCCAATGCGCTTAGGGCCAGCAGAACTGCGTCAAGAAGCAGAAGATTATTACATTGCCTATACTTTGGATCGAGCACTCAGTGATTTATACCAGCAAGTACAGCTTACGTTGAATTATCAAAATAAACGCCAAGCCAAACTTATAGACTTAAACTCAGATGCAGATACAGCAAACGAAAAAATATTCGATCCTGCCCGTGAAATTGTTCAAGCACTTGCAAATGCACTTCCCAATATTCGTCGTGCATTAGATGCAGATGTTTGTGCAGCCTATGATGGTGATCCTGCTGCTCACAGCGTGGATGAAATTTTACTCTGCTATCCGGGCATTTTTGCGATTATGTATCATAGAATTGCGCATCAGTTATATGCTCATGTCCCTTTACTATCTAGAATCATTTCTGAACTTGCTCATTCAGCTACAGGCATTGATATCCATCCTGGCGCACAAATTGGTCCCGGCTTTTTTATTGATCACGGCACAGGCGTCGTCATTGGTGAAACCTGTATCATCGGTGAACGTGTCCGCATTTACCAAGCTGTGACCTTAGGAGCAAAACGTTTTGAAATCACGGAAAATGGTGGCTTGAAAAAAGATTATGCGCGCCACCCAATTGTAGAAGATGAGGTCGTTATTTATGCAGGTGCAACGATTCTTGGTCGCATTACGATTGGAAAAAATTCAGTGGTAGGGGGCAATGTTTGGCTCACTCACTCTATCCCTGCAAACAGTCAAGTCTTCCAACAAAACAATGAACTCGCTTTAAAACTATCCTCTTAAGATCACTTTTCATTCATCTCCCTACTAGGCTGACCTAGTAGGTTTTTTGCTGTAGCAACCAATTATTTAATTTATAAATAATTTAAATATATAAAAATGATATATAACAATCCTTCATGATCAATTCACTTCTTAATATTTTTAAAATCATTCACTTACTTTTAGTCTGTTGAAATACCAACAACCGCCAACTTGAAGGAAAAATTCACAAATGGCACATACAACAGACAAAGTCCAATTGGCTCTCGGAGACCATGCTGCAAGGCAATTGGCAAATGCCACCAAAACAGTTCCACAACTTTCGACTATTACCCCTCGTTGGCTCACTCATTTGTTGCAATGGTTGCCTGTCGAAGCAGGTATTTATCGTGTTAACCGTGTAAACAATACAGATGATATTCAAGTTGCCTGTACACAACGTGATGAAGCCACGCTCCCACAGACTTTTGTGGATTATGATCCGCAAGCACGTGAATATTTCTTGAATGGTGTTTCGACCGTTTTGGATATTCATACTCGTGTTGCTGATCTCTACAGCAGTCCACATGATCAGATTAAAGAACAATTACGCTTAACCATTGAAACCATTAAAGAACGCCAAGAAAGCGAGCTAATCAATAACCCTGAATATGGTTTATTGGCGAGCGTGGCAGATGAACAGCGTATCTCTACCTTAAATGGTCCACCGACACCCGATGACTTTGATGATTTACTCCGTAAAGTTTGGAAAGAACCGGGCTTCTTTTTGGCGCATCCAGATGCAATTGCTGCATTCGGCCGTGAGTGTACTCGTCGTGGTGTTCCACCACCAACCGTCAGTTTATTCGGTTCGCAGTTCATCACATGGCGTGGTGTCCCATTGATTCCATCAAATAAGATTCCAGTGGAAGATGGTAAAACCAAAATCCTGCTACTGCGTGTAGGTGAGAAACGCCAAGGTGTTGTGGGCTTGTTCCAACCCGGCTTGGCTGGCGAGCAGTCCCCAGGGCTTTCCGTACGCTTTATGGGCATCAATCGCAATGCCATTGCTTCTTATCTGATCTCACTGTACTGCTCATTAGCGGTATTGACTGATGATGCGTTGGCTGTGCTCGAAGATGTGGAGGTGGACAAGTATCATGACTACCCAGCTAACTACAAGTAAGCTATCTTCTACAGGTACTGGGCAAGGTGGTCCAACGGGTTCTGAAGTGGTCGGTGTTAGCCCACCGTCCAACTTCCCAGATGAAGCAACACTTTCACGACTTGCCTCTGAATTTTTTGCTGCCCTGCCAAATTCTGGTAGTGGTCATTCCTCTGGTTTGAATTTGGACTTGCCTAATGTGGGTACGCCACCTCATCAACCCCAGCCTGCTGAACCTTTAGCAGCGTTAAGTGGACGTGCGCCCAATATTGCCTATGAAAAAAGTTTGAATCCTGAATATCCTGAGCATATTCCAAACTATCCTGATTATCCTGAACGTCGTGCGATCGCCTCGGCGCCGGTCGTGGGGGGTGCCAATTTACCACGTCCACCGATTGAACCTAATTTTCCACAGGCAATTCATAGTGCACCGAATGTGCCTTTGGTTGAACCTTCTCGTCCATCTGCAAGCGAGGCATCACGCTTTTATTTTTTAAATGATTTTGCAGCACCCAGTACATCCAGTTCTGAATTTGATGCTGCCAATTTTGCCGCGGCGCGATCTTTTCAATTACCCCATGGTGATGCACTGAAAAGCTTGTTGAAGCAAGATTCTCAAGCTTCAACTCAAGCAAAAAATAACGCCTCTTCAGGCTTTTATTTCTTGGATCTGCCGCAACACAATGCGGGTTACGGCAATTATCAACCTTCACAGCCACAGTTTGTTGCCAATGCCGCTCAGCCCTTGGATATTCAAGCGATCCGTCGTGACTTCCCCATTCTGCAAGAACGCGTCAATGGTCGCCCTTTGGTCTGGTTTGACAATGCTGCAACGACACAGAAACCACAAAGCGTGATTGATCGTATTGCCTATTTTTATCAGCACGAAAATTCCAATATTCATCGTGCTGCACATGAACTGGCAGCACGAGCAACCGATGCCTATGAACACGCTCGTAATGTGGTGGCACATTTTATTGGGGCAAAATCATCAAAAGAAATTATTTTTGTTCGTGGCACCACCGAAGGCATTAACCTGATTGCCAAGACATGGGGTGAACAGAATATTGGTGAGGGCGATGAGATTATTGTTTCGCATCTTGAACATCACGCCAATATCGTACCGTGGTTCCAGTTGACCAAAAAAATCGGTGCCAAACTGCGTGTCATTCCTGTGGATGATACGGGGCAAATCATTTTGGAAGAACTGCCAAAACTGATTAATGAGCGCACCAAACTGATTTCGATTACCCAAGTGTCCAATGCCCTTGGTACGGTCACCCCTGTGGCAGAAGTGATCAAGATTGCCCATGCCAAAGGTGTCCGTGTCTTGGTCGATGGTGCTCAATCTGTTTCGCATATGCCAACTGATGTCCAAGCGATTGATGCTGACTTCTTTGTGTTCTCAGGGCATAAAGTCTTTGGACCGACAGGCATTGGTGCAGTTTATGCCAAACCTGAAATTCTGGAGACCATGCCCGTTTGGGAAGGCGGCGGCAATATGATTCAGGATGTGACCTTTGAACAAGTCATTTACCAACCGGCCCCAAATAAGTTTGAAGCAGGAACAGGTAATATTGCTGATGCGGTGGGTTTAGGTGCTGCTTTGGAATATGTTGAGCGCCTTGGTATTCATAATATTGCACGTTATGAACATGACTTACTTGAGTATGGTCAGCATGCTTTAAGCAGCGTCACAGGTTTGAGACCGATTGGTACAGCCAGAAATAAAGCCAGTGTAATGTCATTTACTCTTGAAGGTTATTCGACCGAGCAAGTCGGCAAAGCACTCAATCAACATGGCATTGCAGTTCGTTCAGGACATCACTGCGCACAACCGATCCTACGTCGTTTTGGTGTAGAACAGACTGTACGTCCATCTTTAGCTTTTTATAATACCACTGAAGAAATTGATTTGTTGGTATCAGTCTTACATCAACTTTCAAGAAATAAGTGAAGTAGTTAAATCTACTCCAATAAAAAAGACTGCCTCAGTGCAGTCTTTTTTATTCCTAATATCATGAATGTGATGAGTTAAACTTAGTCACATTTTCCGCCTGCTTCTTTAGAAGTACGGAGTTGTATTCTCCTGGTGGAATATTATTTAAATAATAATTTCCAACATGATATAGCCTCCAGCGAATTGGATCATGCGTGGTGTGAGTTCGTGCATTTCGCCAGAAGCGGTCTAGGTTCCATTTCGATAAAGTTGAACTTGCCCCAAGTAATCCAAAAATTTCACTCGAAATTTTTAAAGATGCATGATCAGACTGACTACGGGTAGCAGCAACCGATAAAATCAGTTCAGTTTGTAAATCTTCATCCTCTACATTTGCCAAATGCTGTTCAAAAATCTGTGCTGAACGATCCAATAACGCCTCAGCTGAACGAACTAAAACAGCGAATTCACCAATCTGTTTGATGATATGAGGTTCATGCGTAGGCGAATCGATACCACTTTCTACCCAAGGTCGAGCATGATGTTGTAAATAATCAATCCCGCCTTGTAGAGCTCCTTTGGCAATTCCTGTGTCCATTGCAGCGTGTAAAATCTGAGGCCAAGTGAGCCCCGTACGTAAAACAGTGCCTAAACCACCCGTATTTCGCTTAGCAACATAACGTTCATCAACAATCACATCTTTAAAATTAACAGTGCCACTGACACTATTATTTTGTCCCATCGCATCCCAGTCATCGAGCAACTCCACTCCCTGCGTATCACGATGAATTAAAATCGACACAGGTCCATCATCACTACCAGCAAATAAGGAAATCCACTCTGCGAGTAAAGAGCCCGTAGAATAGAATTTACTGCCATTTAAAATTAATTGTCCTTCTGAATTTCGCTCTACACGCGTCTTATGCTGAAATTTATCTTTACCACCCACTTCTGCAAGTGCATTACCCAAACGCTTTCCGCCTAAGATATCCCCCAGTAACTGATCACGAATTTCATCATCATAGCCCGTTAAAACGCCTCGGAACATGGTGAAGTGAATCTGTAATAACTGCCCCACACCACCATCTGCGGATGAAATAATTTTCACCACATTGACCAAGGTTGAAATACTGGCGCCTAAGCCCCCAAATTGCTTGGGTACAATAATCGCAGTTAAACCAGCTTCTGAAATTAAGCGAGCTTGTTCATAAGGTACGGTTTTGTTATAACTAGGGTCTCGAGCAAATTGATTCAGTTGATCCGCCACCTCTTTTGCAATATCAAGTGCTTCTTGCTCACTTTGAATATGCCTGATACTACCTAATTCTAAAAAATTACGTTGGTTAATGTCGTTCATTGTTAACTCCGGAAAATCTGTTCTTTTTATGCGCAAACTTCAAATCCCTTGTTTTTAAACAAGCTTGGCGCATGGGTAAGCAAAGTTTTGGTATATGCATGTTGAGGGTGACTCAGCACTTGATCTGTTTCGCCATATTCAACAATATGTCCATTTTTTAATACGGCGACTCGATCTGCGATTGCACGAACAACCCCTAGGTTATGGGTCACAAATAGTAAGGTCACACCTTGCTGCTGAAGGTCTTGTAACAGTTTTAAAATAGATGCCTGAACTGAAACATCCAAAGCAGAGGTAATCTCATCACAAATCAAAACATCAGGTTGGCACAGCAAAGCTCGCGCGATAGCCACACGTTGTCGCTCTCCACCAGATAAATCTCTAGGATAGAGTTCTTGAACTTGTATAGGCAGAGAGACTTGTTTAAGTACCTGTGTGACTTTTTCTATGGCTTCTTGTCGAGATGCTCCAAAGAAATGTTGCACGACCTTAATTAATGTCTGACCAATCGTATGTGCTGGATTCAAGGCTTTATAAGGGTTTTGAAAGATATATTGCAGTTTATGTCGCTGCCGTAAATGACGCTGTTGCCCACACAATGACAAGACCTCATCTGCTAAGGTAATTTGTCCATCTGCATTTTCATTCAGGCCTGCAATGACACGTGATAAAGTCGTCTTACCTGAACCCGATTCACCAACTAATGCTAAACATTCACCTTTTTTGAGTTGAAATGAGATATCAAAAAGAGCCTGTTGCTGCCCATACCATGCATTAATTTGCTCAACTTTTAGCAGTGCTTCTCGATCAGTTTCTCTTTCAATAACCTGAGGATTAATCTCTTTAAAATTAATCACACCAACATGATACGAATGGTGACAAGCAACAAAATGCGGGTCAAATTCATCTTTTAATTGAGTTAATTCAGGTTGTTTTTGACGACATATATCTGTGGCGAAAACACAACGTGCCGCAAAAGCACATCCCACTGGACGCTCATTGGGCGAAGGAGCATGTCCTTCAATTGGAGATAAATATTTACGAATGGCCACATCGGGAATGGCGTTCAGTAAACCTTGCGTATAAGGGTGCTTAGGAGTTTCAAATAGTTGGGTTAATACTGCATCTTCAGCAATTCGACCCGAATATAGAACAATCACCCGATCTGCAATATCTTTTACCACCGTTAAGTCATGCGATACATAGATAGCAGCGACGTTATATTCCCGACATAGTTTACGAATGATATTCAACACCAATGTCTGTGTCGTCACATCTAAGGCAGTGGTTGGCTCATCCAAAACGATCAAACGTGGCTGTAGCAAGAATGCCAAGGCCAATAAAATTCGTTGTTGTTGCCCACCCGAAAGTTGATGAGGATAACGCTTTAGAAATAGCTCATCATGCGGTAATCCCACTCCATTTAAAATTTTGGCAACCTTTTGGTATTTTTCAGAGCTCGATAACTGTGCCTGATGGACATCCAATAATTCAAATAAATGTTGTCCAATACTTAATGCTGGATTGAGTGCTGTTCCAGGATCTTGGGCGACATGACTCATTTTATAACCACAAACCTGACGCAAAGCATGATCATCTAAACTGAGAATATCTTCATCATCTAGTTCAATTGTGCCTTTAATAATCTTGGCTCCATATCGTGCATAGCCCAATAAGGCACTGGATAATGTCGTTTTACCTGAACCACTTTCTCCTACTAATCCTAGAACTTCACCTTCTCGTAGGCTAAATGAAATATCAGAAACGATGTGATTGCCCGTGTTAACTAATGCTACGGTTAGGTCTTTTACAGTCAATACTGTATTTTTAAATAGATCTGCCATGCTTATTTTTCCTCTATCCGAGCTGCTGCACGTCCAACGCCCTCAGCCAATACATTCGTTCCGAGCGCAAACAAGGCAATTAAGATGACAGGAGCAAATACGGCCCATGGTTGAACTAATAAACCAGCGCGATTTTCATTAATCATGAGTCCCCAATCTGCTGCTGGAGGTGTCACACCATAACCCAGAAAAGCCAAACCAGATAACATACCCACTGCCCATGTCAGCATCACACCAAGATGGATGAGTAAAGGCGTCAACATGTTGGGTAAAATTTCGCGAAATAAAATATAGACTTTTGAATAACCAAGAATTCTGGCGGCTTCGATATATTCCTGTTCCACTAAATTAAGTGCAACGCTTCGTGCAAGACGCACGACTCCTGGAATAAAAGCAATTGAAACCGTTAAAACAATGAGCCAAGGCTGTCGACCTAACATCGACACAATAAGTAAGACCAAAATAAGATCTGGAAAGGCCATAAAAACATCAGTCAGCCAAGTCATGAACTGATCAATCTTATTTCGGGCAAAAGCAGCTAATATGCCTAAACTAGAACCAATCACTAATGCGACCATACTGGCAGCCAGCGTCATCCAGATAATTGAAGCCCCGCCAGCAAGTACACGTGACCAAACATCATGACCAATATAGTCATAACCTAAAAAAGATTTTCCCTCGGGCGGTCCATAAGTCATGCCAACTAATGCAGTGGGCTCAAATGGAACCAATAGCGGGCCAACCAGTGCGAAAATCAAAACTAGAGCTGTGACTACAAATCCGAAACGTACTTGTCTTTCACGAATTAAGGTTTGAAAAAAATTTCTTTGGTACCAATGAAGTGAGCTCATTTCCCACCTCCTTGCTGAATATTCTTTAAAGCATTGCGACGATCGACAGGTTTTACCGTAATTGGTCGGCCAGACTTCCATAAACGCAATGCCTGACGACGACCTGGCGAACGTGCTTTGTGTCTTTTGGCTGTTCGTATTTTGGGCGTGAGTAAGGTCGTGATTAAATCTGCAATTAAATTAACCAGCACTACACAAATGGTCAGCAATAAAACAATTGCTTGAATGGTGGGTATATCCCTCATCTCGATTGCAGCATTCAGCGCATTGCCAATGCCAGGATAACTAAATACCACTTCGATAATTAATGCCCCACTGAGCAAAACCCGTATGGTCAGTGCAGTGCCCTGCACCACGGGTACTAAGGCATTCGGTAAAACATGCTTCCAGATAATTCGACTTTCAGGGATGCCACGCAAACGTGCAGAGGTCACATAATCCGACTCTAAAGCATCAATCATAGAGCCACGGACCAAACGCATTAGATAAGGGATCAGGGATAACGCCAAGGTTAAAATGGGTAAAACCAAAAACTCTAACTGGCTAAAAGGTGACTGTCCTGGAGTCAACAACGATGCCGCGGGTAATACATGCAAGATCGACGTTGAAAAAAACATCATTAACCAAATCGCTATCACAAATCCAGGAACAGCCTTAAACAGAATAGAGCTAGAGACAATAATTCGATCTAATTTACTGTCACGGCGAAGCGATAACCACACACCAAGCACCACTGAGATCGGCACCGTAAGCACTATCACTAAGCTACTCAAAGCAACCGTATTTCCAAAATAATTTTGAATAATCTGAGAAACAGGCACATTGGAATCAATCGAACGACCAAAATTACCTTGCAGTAATTGACTGAGCCAGTTCCAGTATTGAACCAATATCGGTTGGTTTAGCCCTAATTGTTCACGTAATACCTGTACCGTTGCTTCTGGTGCCTCTGCACCTAAAATAACACGCGCTGGATCGGATGGAAGTGCCTGTGTGGCAATAAACACAATGAGACTAATAACAAAAACAACCAATACCCCTGACACTAAACGTATCAAAAACCAAGGCAACCATGCAGGAAGTTCAAATGATCTGACAATTGCTGGTTGTTGAATGGATGCTTCTATTTTGCTTGATTGAATTGTCATATCAGTTACCCTCTACGCCAGAATTCATCTGTACGCCACGCAGCGAAACCAGTGCGATCAGGCGTTACGCCACCAATTTGGCTAGAATGGGCATCCAAAACATTATTAAACCCCCAAATCAATAACCCACCTTGCTCATGTTGAATTTTCTGGGCTTCATGCACCAACACCTTACGTTTTTCCAAATCTGGTTGTTGTAATGCCGCATGTACCAGTTCAGTAAAACGCTCATTATTAAAACGAGTTTTATTGTTGGCTGCGCCTGGCCCATCAATTTGTAAGACAGTTAATAAGAAGGGTCGAGAAACATTAGAACCTGTACTGAATGCCCAATCCTGTTTGACTGCATCTGCAAAAGTAGCAGCTTCAACCTGTTTAACATTAACAATGACACCTGCCTGAGCAGCATGTTGAGCAAAAACCAATGCGGCATTGCTATCTGGGCCTGTATATAAATCGACAGTCAAACTATTATTAAAACCAGCTTCTTTGAGTAGCGCTTTTGCTTTATTTAAATCTTGCTTGCGCTGAGCAATACTGTGGTCATATACAGGATCGCTAAACGAATAAAGGTCATTTGCAACTCGTCCTTGCCCAGCTAAAGCATGTTTGACCAAATCTTCTCTATTGGCAATCAATCTAAAAGCTTGTCGTACTCGAGGATCATTGAACGGTGCTTTAGACGTATTCATATCAAATGATTGCCAAGCATCGGTTTCTGATGAAACGAGACTTAGCCGTTTATTAGATTGAATTAAAGCAATATGCTCGGCACTTACCCCAGAAGCAATATCAATTTGACCAGATTGCAAAGCAGCAAGACGCCCTGTCTGATCTTTAAAATCAATGATTTCTATTGCATCAGCATAAGGTCTATTTTCTTTCCAGTAATTTTCAAAACGGACAAAGCGTGAACGCTGACCCGGTGTAAAACTGTCAAGCTTAAAGGGACCTGCTCCTACGACATTTTTAACTGGGTCATAATCTGTAGGAACGATGCCTCCCCAACTCATCCATGCCTCAGGTAAAGCAACCAACCCTTTTCCTTGAGTAAAAGGAATCTCAACGGTGTATTCATCTCGCTTTTTAATCTCATTCCTTTGCAAAGAATAAAGATAGGCTGCAAATGGAGAAGCGAGTTTAGGGTCCGTCAAACGGCGTAAGGAGAAAATAACATCATCAGCAGTAATCGTTTTACCATGATGGAATTCGAGTCCTTTTTTTAGGCGAATAGTCCATTTCGTCCCATCATTATTCGGCTCCGCAAATTCAGCAAGTGCGAGTTTAGGCTGGATATCTCTGCCCCATTCCCATAATTTTGCATATAATGGCCAACCTCTGAATGCACTGGACATACCAATAGGTTTATGTGCGTCTAAATTACCTGCTTGATTGCCATTGATCACCCCAATTTTGATAACGCCACCTTTTTTCGGAATATCATTTTGAGTATTACTAGGATGAGCACTCTCAGAAGATGAAGAGTCAATTTTAGAACATACTATCAGGCTAATTGCAGCAACAGCTCCAACCCCCAATCCAGTCTGCTTAATCAGTTCTCGACGTGTAATTTTGTTCATGTTTTCTCCCTTAAACGACGATTTCTTGATTCAAGAGAGAATCAATGGATGAGTTTTTATTGAGCTTAGGTAGCTCAAAACCATGATCTAGCTCTAATAAAGGGAACAATAAATCAGCTACACGATAGGCTTCTCCAATTAAAGGGAAACCCGATAAGATAAAGGCTGATACACCATGGCTTTCATATTCTTTAATTCGTTCAGCAATATTTTCAGCACTACCGACCAAGGCAGTACCTGCTGCTGGGTTTAAAATATCAAAACCAAATAAAGATGGCCCAGTCCAAACATTAGGATAAATTTCAAAATCTTTAGCACGAGGTAATACGCCATGGCGAAGCAATGTAAGATTTCTTTGAACGATCGGATTTGGACTTTGATAACTCTCAAAAGTTTCATTGGGAGGAAGCTGTCGTTTAACCGCTTCGATTGCATAATTGACATCTAGCTTGTCGAGTAATGACTGAGCATACTGCCAAGCCTCTTCTTCTGTCTCCCGAACAATAATTTGTAATCGAGTACCAAACGCTAAAGTACGCCCAATTTTTGCCGCCTCAGCAGCAACTTTGCTAAACTTTTCTCCAAGCAGCGGTGGCGTATTCGCAAAACTTAAATACACATCGAGTAATTCAACAGAATGCTGAACGCCTTTGGCAGAAGTTCCAGCTCCCCATAAAGGAACACCCTGCTTTTGAGTTGGACCACGCCATTTGGACATAGGAGATCCACCTTCCAGACGTGGCGCAATTTGAATAAATTCCCCCTCAAATCCAGACCGATCACCTAGATAATTTTGCTGAAATGCTGTCCAGTATTCCTTGCTAAAGTCATAACGCTCATCATGCGTATAGTGAATACCTAAAGCTGCCAAACCCTTATCATTTCCATTGACGACATTAAATAACAAACGCCCTTTAGAAAATGCATCAAACGTTTGCGCATATTTTGCCAATACTGCTGGCTGGACTTCTCCAGGATGTTGGGCAACCAGAAACTTTAACCGTTCAGTAAATGGAATTAAACTTGCAGCAACAGCAAGTGTTTCATACTCGCTGGTACCCATAAGTGAACCGTAAAAACCAAGTCGATCCGCAGTAATCGCAATCTGTTGCAAGTGTTCATAATCGGTATCCCAACGCCCAGATTCCAACCAAGGATATGGCCCATCTGGAGAAGTGAGATACCATAAAAGTTTTACAGCCATAGTATTCTCTATATTTATATTTGAATCAGATTTCTAATGAAGTGGAAGTAATCCAAGCGACTTCGCTTTATCGGTTAAACCACTCATTCGCCACTGCTGGTGTAAAACCCCCTGTCCGTATTCACGGCTTCCCCCAGCTAATTCAGCAAGTAGCTGAATCTGTGCACCTTCCTCAAGCAACAAGATAAATTCAGCTGTTTCTTGTAATCCCTGACGTCCCCATACGGTTGCACCACCGTTGGCTTCTAAAATTGCGCGATGCTCAATATCAACTTTGAGTTGATCTAAAATGAAATCGACTTCTGCCTGACGGCGATCAATATAAATTGGTAGTTCTTTAAATAAATGAAAGCGCTGAACAGGCACATAACGAATCGGTAAGGTACGATGGGTTTGTGCCCAAGCCCCTAAATTCGGCGCGTGTACATGAGATATTGTGGTGACATCTGCATGCTCGCGAAAAAGCTTGTTATAACGCCCACCTGCATTTTTTCTACCCAATAAAACTTCACCATCAATTGTCTCCACAAGCACTTTGCTTTTTTTATCTTTAGACCACGGCCCTGCATAGTTAAAAGTGACTAAGGTGTTATCCGGCCCACGTTCAACAAAATTAACCGTTCCATTTGCCGTGATTGTTCTTGTTTCACGGAATACTTCAAAAGCAAATTCAGATTTTTCACGATTCAATTCGATAAAATCATTGAGTTCAGGAGAAAGTGGGGTTTGAATAAGTGTTGTCATGATCAATATCCTATTAAAATTGTTTATTTTGGCGGCGCTTTAAAACTTCGAGCAAAGGACGGTGATCAACCCAAGTATCAAGATCGACATCGCGCTCGAGAAAACCGTGTAACCAAAGAAAATCTTTTTGTTGTCTTAACAGCTCTAAACGCTCTTCGCTTAATGATGGATGTAAAGACTTATGAAAATTATTACGGTAGGCTGTTGCGACACTCTCTGCGCCTGCAATGGTTTCATCTTCAAGAATAACCAGCACTTCGTCTAAATGATCTTGAGCCCAATCTGCGGTATCAAACAGCTCTTCCAGAAAATCAACGACGACATCAAAGTGATCTTTTAACAAATCTTCATGTACGGTAATTGGACGAGGCGTACCATTGTTTACACGGGAGGTCACATCTTCAAATTGATCCAAATCAATCCCAACTTTTAAACCACGTTTTGTCGCAGCTTCAACAGCTGATGCTCCTTTTACATAAACAGCATCAACTTCACCGGTGATTAACGCATCTAATCCAGACCAGTAGGTACTGGCATCCCGTTGTTGTGTATTCGATTCCGCTCGTTCAGGGACTTCAATAAAATCGACATCACGGAAGGTTAAATTTGCAAGTTCCAAAGCACCGCGGATCCCTTGTAAAGACATCGCTCTAAAAATACTGCCCGCCCGTTTGTCTGCATATTCAGGTAAAGCAACTTTTACATTCTTTAAATGCTCTGGCTTGCTGATTTCAGAATCAGGGCGAACAATGATTACCTGCCATTCATCAATCCATGTCAAACCAATGAGTCGACTTGGAGCACCTTCAGAACGAGCAGCTAATGCTGGAACATTTCCACCTTCTCGAAATAATGCGGGTAGTTGATGATCAAAATGATGAACAGATAAGCCTTTGCGAGCATCTTGTAAAACAGCAACATCAATACCATGCTGTTCAAATTTTTCAATCAATGTCCCACGTTTTAGTGAGATTCCTGTTGCTGTTGGAACTGGGCATCTAGTGACCCAGATTTCAGTTAAAGTACTTTTTACAAATTCTTTAGAATTTTCTTTTTTATCGATAACAAGTGACATAGGCATTCCTTAGGATATTTCCAATTTCATATCACTGGTATTGAGCAGCTTTTATGCCAACATTAATTATTTTTATATTTCAATTACTTAAATTTTTACAAATAGAAAAATTGTTTCTTTTTCACCAACCATTTTTATTGATTGTTGTTTTACCAACAGAGAACTTACAAAATTTAATCAGGTTTACAATCAAATCTTATAACTACTGATTTAAAAAATTTTTAGCAAAATTTATATTAAAAATAACTAAATATAAAAAAGCCACATCTGGAAATGTGGCGAAAGGTGTAACTATGCTTGTACGGCTTTACCGTATTTTTAAGTTAATTGAATTAGCTTAAATCAATCTGAATTTTGAAAGTTAACTTATCTTTTTAAAATTTCTTTGCAAATAGAATAACGCCACACCACAGATTTTTTTAAACCGACAATATTATTAAATTTTATATAAAATCCTAATTATATAATTTAAAATAGCTCCTGCTATTGAAATCAATTACTTAAGATTTTATCTGGAATTATTGAGTTTTTAAGAAAGAGTTAGAGCTCTATTTTTAATAAGCTGTAAAAAATCTATACAGTCTTCTTAATCAAAACCGCCAACCAATTTGAAATGCAAAACGAGGACTCCTATCGGTATCACTTTTAGCAGCAGATGTATTACGCCAAGCTAGAGTCGTACTATAATCCCAATATTTATAGCTTCCTGCTAAACCAATTCCTGTACTTGCTAAAGATCGACTGTTCTTTTCATTTAGATAAGCATTTTTATTTTGTTGAATATGTCCAATATCATGAAATAAAAATGTATTGATAAAAGGCAAAAATTGATAATAGTAATTCATTGATGCTCCCCAGCCTTGATCCCCAAGACCTTCAGCAGCAGGATAAGCTCGCATTTGATGAAATGAAAATTTTTCGGCTGAATCTAAATTCTTAGAAGAGAATTGTCCATATAACTCTCCAGTAAACCAAGATGATTCACCCAAACGTTGTTGCCTAGAAAGCTTCCACTCATATTTATTAAAATTGCCTTGTGATTTTGCCGATAAACGATCTATATTTAGTGCGGAAGGACTTTTGATATTTAAATGACCAATCGTGCTCATAAATTCTAGCTGATTAATCCCACCTCTTGCATTTCCTATGCCCCATTCATCTAAGCACGAGAAGTTGAGCGCAATACGACTTGCACCTATCTTTTTTAAGGTTTCTGTATCTGTTGCCGCGATCTCATCAAAGAGCTTTCTTTCTTCAAATGATAATTTCAAATTAAGATTCGTTTTCTGACTTCGAATCGCTGGATAAATAAAATTTAAATTATAATTTTCAGATATCCCTTTTGCTTCAAGTAATTCGAACGATTCACCTAATTTGTATTCAGTTCTGCTATAACCTCCACTAAGGATTAAGCCATTTCCAGTGATTGGGAATTGTGCATTTATGCTTCCTGAAACCAAATCCTGATCACTACTGAGTATTTGAGCAGAAATTTTTTCTCCATATCCCATAAAACTATTACTTTCTAAATATCCTGAAAAACGATATCGTCCCGTATAGCTACTTCCCCCATTATCAATTCCAACTCTACCTGATATAGCTTTCTGACCAAGAATATCTAGTACCAAATCTGTTTGTCCTATCTGTTCCCCAGCTTGTAAATTTGCTTGAACTTGCCCAACACCAGATACATCTGAAATCAGTAATAAAGTTTTATTTGCCTGTTGTTGCTGTAATGCTTGATTGACTGGAATTTGATTTGTATAACGGTAGACAATTTTATCTTGGATGCTCGATTGATTATTTAAAATAACTTTACCTAATTGCCCCTCTAATACTCTGATAATTAATACGCCATTTTCTAATTTTTGTTTTGGTAGATATGCTTTTGCCAAGAAGTAGCCTTGTTTTTTATAAAACTGAGTGATCTCATCAGTTGTAATTTGTAAGTCAGCAAGAATATTATTTTTATTTTCTAAATGACGAACTAAATCATATAGAAGTTCAGTCTTAATTTGATGATTACCTTCAATTTTAACCTTACTCACCCAAATTGGAGTTTGATCTCGACTATAATTTTGTTGTATAGCATCAACATCAAAATACTGCTGATCAGTTTTTGCATCCTTTGGGAATGATTCTGGGCTGAGTTGCTTGGTAATTGTTCCACTATCAGGAACAACAACTTCAGCATGAACAAAAGACGAAATCCCTAAAAGAATACAAACATTTGGGATAAAAAAGAGCGTTTTTAGATAACCCTTTCCTAGTATTTTATAGAAGTAAAATTCCATTTTTCTCTAAATTTATTAAAAGCTCATATGAAAGACAAGAAGCTTTGCTTCTTGTCTGAAAAATATAAAATCTATTAAATGTTAATGATTATAGCGTAGCCACGGCGTCGTGTTATTTTCATCAATCACCCAAACTGATGTTGAGTTTGCATCTAATACATTCGCAATATCCCAATTTGCAAATGTCATCATTTGTTGAAGTTCAGCAGTCGTTTTTCCAACTCCACCCGCACTAGTGAGTTGACCTGAGGTTTCTGTATTCCAGTAACTATTGATAATCTGTGAATATTGACCTTGACTACCAACCAATCCCCCAACATAGCTACTTCCTAAACCACCACTAGAAACAGAACCCGTTGAGTAACTATTATATATCGTTGCGTTATTATGCCCCACTAAACCTGCAGAATCACCACGATCTGAATACACATTACCGGTAGCATAACTATTTGCTATCGCAGCATTTGAAGTATTACTTTGATATGAAGCAGCAACGAGACCACCTGCATTTTGTAAAGCGTATACATCACCTGTAGCATAACTATTTTGGATAGTCGTTGATTGATTTCTCGTTGATCTAGAGGTTCCAACTAAGCCACCTACTGAAGAAACATTAACGCCCCCCACATTTCCAGAAGCAAAACTGTTAGTGATATTCCCGACATTCGCTCCAACCAAACCACCAAATACCTGCCCACCTAAAGTTGGATTCACTGCCTGTATATTTCCAGAAGCACTACTGCCGAGAATATCACCAACATTTGAGCCAACCAAGCCCCCAACAATAAAAGTTCCTTCCACTATACCTGATGATGAACTATTAAAAATAACTGAGCCATTTATTTTATTGTCAAGTTGATCAATCGTTCCATTAGCTCCAATCAGTCCACCAACAGATGCTGCACCTTTAACTTGCGCAGATGAGTGAACATTTTTAATAATGCCGCCAAGTTGTACCCCAGATAATGCACCAACCATTATTGTTCCTGAGATACTTCCTCCATCTAAATTTATATCTCTAATTGTATTAGATGCTGCACCAAATAATCCTACACCTGAAAGTGTTTGATTTTCTATCGACTCTATTGCAATAGGTTGATTAATTGAAATATTTTTAATCGAATGACCCAAGCCATGAAATTGACCTTGGAAAATATTACCCGTTACAGTTGTACCATCATTTGTCATATGGGCTTCTCCGATTGGAGTAAATCCTAACCCGCCATTCCAATTCACCGTATCAGAGGCATCAATATCACTACCTAATACATAATTCCCTACAAGATTATTATTTATCCCTTGTAAAGTATTTATGTTTGCATCACCTTCTTCACCTAAATTATTGATCACAATATAGGACGTGCCATTAATTAAAAGCGTTGGCGAAGAACCACTGATATTAATTTTTGCACCATTATTTAAGTTATAATCTGACCCAACTCCATAATTCATAGCGAGTTTGGCTTTATCACCGCTTAAGTCCAAATCACTATTAAAGTTAATATCTTTACTTGCTGTTAATGTCAGTGCAGTATTGGCATTCCAACTGGTAGCATCATTGACATTAATATTACCTTGACCGTCTGCTGTACCAATTGCATTCAAAGTGACATTGCCTTTATTTAAAGCATCACCTAATGTGGTACCAGTCACAGTCCCACCATAGAAATCGATATCTATATTTTTGGCTTTTAACTCCCAACCACTCGTGGTCGGTGGCAAGCTGCTTGTACTATTACGCTGCGTTGTGATATTGGTACCATAATTGATATGTACCTCTGCCGAAGAAGTTTTAATTTGACCTCCATTACCTCCATTACCTCCATTAGGCGCTGAAGCATCTAGTGTTCCACTGACATTTAAAGTCCCACTGGTTAAATCACTACCTAATTCAATCACACCACGGACATTATTCACTGTTTGTGCTTGGATCACCCCAACGCTATTTACGACCGCATTGCTTAATTCATCAATACCTTTTGCCGTCAGTACAACTTTACCACCATCCGCCTGAATCATTCCGCCTGAGTTAATAAGAGCTTGCGCCTTACCTTGATTAATGGTGTAACCCAACAAACTACCATTATTTAAATTCAGGGTAATATCACCGCCTGCTGCCAATAAAACATTGCCTTGCGGTGCTTTGATCGTGCCTGTTTGTTTTACTGTCGGGGCAATCAAAGCCACTGTACCGCCTGTTGGCACAGTAATTTTCCCTCGGTTCTCAACAACTTTGTTGTTACTCGTATTGCTAAAATTAAATAGGTTGTTATTAAAATCACTGTTACTTAGATTTAAGGTGGATGCTACTAAACCCGCTGTATTGACCTGTGAAGTACTCCCAAATAGCACTCCATTTGGGTTGATAATAAATACCTGTCCATTGGCATTTAATTGACCATTTAGAGTTGAAGCACTGGTACCCGTAACTCGGTTTAAAGTAATCGAGCTACTATTGGGCTGCACAAAATTCACAATTTCATTGCTATTAGTCGAAAAGCTACTCCAATCAATCGCAGCTTTTGATGTTGACTGGTTAATAGTTGTAGTCGTTCCTGCAGTTGAAATACTCGCTGTGCCTGAACTCACCACCCCACCTGTTGGTCCTGCAAATGCAAGACTTGCACTCAAAACATTCACAGCAAAAAACGCTGCTAATTTTGTAGTAAAGCCTAGGGTAATTTTGGATTCTTTTTTTGTTGCAGTTTGCTCTGCGGCAATGCCCCCTTTTGCGATTTCACTCACAACTTGCCAGCAAAGATGTGTAGAATTCCATACTAATCGATAAATTTTATTCATGAATTTTCCTATTGATTTTTAATATTTTTTTCAACTTTTTGTTGAGTGTTTTTTTTACCATATTTTTTATTTTTCTTAATTAATTTTCAGACAACTAACTATGATAATAGAAACTATTTTAATTATTCCAAGATCGATTTTATAAACTCAAAAATAAAAAAATAGTTTTTTGAAATTCTATTTAAGTCTTTAAGGTCCGAGCTTCAGCAATATTATGCTGCTCGACCAAAGTTCGAAGGGTATATTCATGGTTGCTTTTCTGATCGCAGGCAAATGCACATTTTTCATCTAGCGGCAAAGCACTGCCACCTAATAATGGACAACTAGCAAATAGCTCCGCTACCCAATCGACAAAGACTCTTACTTTTTGTGATAAATGGCGACTCTGTAAATAAACTGCTGAAATTGGCATTGGTGCAGGTGTCCATTGTGGTAAAACTTCTTTTAGAGTTCCCGCTTCAAAATGATTGGTCAACATATAGCGTGGACCTTGAATCAAACCAAATCCTTGCAGCGCCAAATCGATATAAGCATCGCCATCATTGACGGAAACCTGTCCATTGACACTAACACTTTGGATTAAGTCATCGACCACAAAGTCCCAGTCAAAGTTGCGCCCTGTACGGCTGGAAAAGAAATGAATGGCTTGATGATTTTTTTGTAAATCTTCAAGTGTCTTCGGTTCACCATATTTTTCTAAATAACAGGCCGATGCTGCTGTTGCACACTGAAATGTACCAATACGGCGGGCAATCAAGCTCGAGTCCTGTAGCTCTCCCACCCGAATCGCGCAATCCACCGCCTCACCGACCAAGTCCACAGGACGATCATTCATGCCTATGACCAGATCAATATCAGGATATCGGTTATGAAATTCTCTTAATCGTGGAATTAAAATCAAACGACCAATCGAGACAGGCACATCAATCCTTAGACGCCCTCTTGGGCCTCGTTTCTCATCATGAAAGGACGCCTCAATATCTTCAACATCCGCCAGAATTCTCAGACTACGGTCATAATAGACTGCACCATCGGGGGTTAAACTGAGCTTACGTGTGGTGCGATTGAGTAAGCGAACTTGTAAATGTTTTTCTAAAGCCTGAATCGTGGTGGTGACCGATGCACGCGGTAATCCAAGGCTATCCGCTGCCAGACTAAAGCTGTTGGTTTCAACCACTTTATTGAAGACTTTCATTGCATGAAATAGATCCAGACGCCCACTCCTCATTGCTGTATTTTTCCAGTTTCACACAACAATTATTATAAAAATACGAATAGTGTTATCAAATTTAGTATATTTATTCGTAATTGACAAACTTTTATGCTCCTTTCATTCCATAAACCTGTTTCTCCCATACAGACCATAACAAAAAGTCTGAAAACAGGGATTCAAATCATCAGGAGCATCCCATGTCACTTTCCCGCAAACAGCTAACGCTGTCTGCTGTCATTATTGCCATTTTAGCAAGCAGTGGCAGTTTTATTCTCTTCCAAGAAAATGCAGATGCGAAAGCCCCCCTAACATCAAGCGCACCACCAGCCGCAACCGTAGATGTAGCTCGTGTCGTCAGCCAAACCATTACCGACTGGCAAGAATATTCGGGACGTCTCGAAGCCATCGATCAAGTTGATGTTCGTCCACAAGTCTCAGGCAAACTGATTGCCGTGCATTTTAAAGATGGCAGTTTAGTGAATAAAGGCGACCTACTGTTTACCATTGATCCTCGCCCTTTTGAAGCAGAACTGAATCGTGCCAAAGCGCAACTGGCTTCTGCTGAAGCACAAGTCACCTACACGTCAGCAAATCTAGACCGCAATCAGCGTTTAATTCAAAGTAATGCGATTGCCCATCAAGAACTTGATCAAGCACAAAATGAAGCCCGCTCAGCCAATGCCAATTTACAGGCCGCCAAAGCCGCAGTGGAAGCTGCTCGTTTAAATCTGGAATATACCCGTATTACCGCACCTGTCAGTGGACGTATTTCCCGTGCCGAAGTCACGGTGGGTAATGTGGTTTCCGCAGGCAATGGCGCACAGGTCCTCACCAGCTTGGTTTCGGTGTCACGTCTGTATGCTTCTTTCGATGTCGATGAACAGACTTATTTAAAATACATCAGCAATCAACGTAATTCAGCCCAAGTCCCCGTTTATCTTGGTCTTGCCAATGAATCTGGTTTTAGTCGTGAAGGGTTTATCAGTTCGATCGACAATAATTTAAATACCACATCAGGCACCATTCGTGTTCGTGCCACCTTCGATAATCCCAAAGGTGTGATGCTTCCTGGACTGTATGCCCGCATTCGTCTGGGTGGTGGACAACCCCGTGCAGCCATTCTGATTAGCCCGACTGCAATTGGCGTCGATCAGGACAAGCGTTTTGTGGTGGTGGTCGATGCGAAAAATCAAACTGCATACCGTGAAGTAAAACTCGGTGCGCAACAAGATGGCTTGCAAATCATCAATAGTGGCCTGCAAGTTGGTGACCAAATCGTGGTGAATGGTTTACAACGCATTCGTCCAGGTGATCCTGTGAGTCCACATCTCGTCCCAATGCCAAATCCTCAAATCATCACCGATAACACAGCACAACAACCTCAGCCTACAGAAAAAACCCCAACTTCGGCAAAAGGTTAATCCTCATGAATATTTCCAAATTTTTTATTGATCGCCCGATCTTTGCTGGGGTGCTGTCCGTCCTGATTTTACTGGCGGGCCTCCTCTCCCTTTTCCAACTGCCCATTTCTGAATATCCAGAAGTGGTACCACCCTCTGTGGTGGTGCGTGCCCAATATCCAGGTGCGAACCCTAAAGTCATTGCTGAAACTGTTGCTTCTCCGTTGGAGGAATCCATCAACGGTGTAGAGAACATGCTGTATATGCAGTCTCAGGCCAACAGCGATGGTAACCTGACCATTACCGTGAATTTCAAACTCGGGATTGATCCAGACAAAGCGCAGCAACTGGTTCAGAATCGGGTTTCTCAAGCTTTGCCACGCTTGCCAGAAGATGTACAGCGTCTCGGTGTAACCACGCTAAAAAGTTCACCGACCTTGACTATGGTGGTGCATCTCACCTCACCCGATAATCGCTATGACATGACCTACTTGCGTAACTATGCCGTGCTCAATGTCAAAGATCGTCTGGCACGTCTGCAAGGTGTGGGTGAAGTCGGTCTATTTGGTTCAGGCGATTACGCCATGCGCGTGTGGTTAGACCCACAAAAAGTGGCTCAGCGCAATCTCACCGCCACCGAAATCGTCAATGCGATTCGTGAACAGAATATTCAGGTTGCCGCAGGAACGATTGGTGCAGCGCCCAATAATTCACCTTTACAGCTCTCGGTGAATGCGCAAGGTCGTTTAAGTACCGAACAGGAATTTGCCGATATTATTTTAAAAACGGCAGCAGATGGTGCGGTAACGCGCTTGGGTGATGTTGCCCGTGTTGAACTGGCCGCTTCACAATATGGCTTACGTTCATTACTGGACAATAAACAGGCGGTGGCGATTCCAATTTTCCAAGCACCGGGTGCAAATGCCTTACAGGTCTCGGACCAAGTGCGTAGCACCATGGCGGAACTGTCCAAAGATTTTCCTGCCTCGATTAAATACGATATCGTTTACGACCCAACCCAATTCGTGCGTTCAAGTATCAAAGCGGTGATTCATACTCTGCTTGAAGCGATTGCACTGGTGGTTGTGGTGGTGATCCTGTTCTTACAAACATGGCGTGCCTCAATCATTCCTTTACTGGCAGTGCCTGTTTCAATCATTGGTACCTTCGCCTTAATGCTGGCCTTTGGTTATTCCATTAATGCCCTGTCACTGTTCGGGATGGTGCTCGCTATCGGGATCGTGGTTGATGATGCTATTGTGGTGGTGGAGAATGTCGAACGGAATATTGAAGCAGGACTCAGTCCACGAGATGCGACTTACCGTGCCATGCGTGAAGTCAGTGGACCGATTATAGCCATCGCATTGACCTTGGTTGCCGTGTTCGTCCCGCTGGCCTTTATGACAGGATTAACGGGGCAATTCTATAAACAATTTGCCATGACCATTGCCATCTCAACCGTGATTTCGGCCTTTAACTCACTCACCCTGTCACCTGCTTTGGCAGCCATGTTGCTGAAAGGTCATGATACCAAACCTGACTTCCTTACCCGCGTGATGAACCGTGTCTTCGGACGCTTCTTTGCCCTGTTTAACCGCGTATTCTCACGCGCATCGGATCAATATGGTCGTGGCGTCAGTCGGGTGATTTCACATAAAACCTCAGCGATGGGTGTCTATGCAGTACTACTCGGTCTGACCATTGGGATTTCTTATATCGTTCCGGGTGGCTTTGTCCCTGCACAAGATAAGCAATACCTGATCAGCTTTGCCCAATTGCCGAATGGTGCCTCACTAGATCGAACCGAAACCGTGATTCGTAAAATGAGTGATGCAGCACTGAAACAACCCGGCGTAGAAAGTGCGGTGGCTTTCCCTGGTTTATCGATTAATGGTTTCACCAACAGCTCCAGCGCAGGGATTGTGTTTGTCACCTTAAAACCATTTGCTGAACGTAAAGCAGCCGATCTTTCTGCCAATGCCATTGCAGGTGCTTTAAATCAGAAATACGCCGCGATCCAAGATGCTTATATTGCTGTATTCCCGCCACCACCCGTGATGGGTCTCGGCACCATGGGCGGCTTTAAACTCCAGCTCGAAGATCGCGGTGCTTTAGGCTATGCCGAGTTAAACAACGCAGCACAATCCTTTATGAAGGCGGCACAATCTGCACCTGAATTGGGGCCAATGTTCTCCAGTTATCAAATCAATGTACCGCAATTGAATGTTGATCTGGATCGGGTCAAAGCCAAGCAGCAAGGCGTTGCCGTGACCGATGTATTTAATACCATGCAGATTTACCTCGGTTCACAATATGTAAATGACTTTAATCGCTTTGGTCGTGTCTATCAGGTGCGTGCCCAAGCCGATGCACCGTTCCGTGCCAATCCTGAAGATATTTTACAGCTTAAAACCCGTAACAATGCAGGGCAAATGGTACCGTTGTCTTCACTGGTTAATGTCACTCAAACCTATGGCCCAGAAATGGTGGTGCGCTATAACGGTTATACCGCAGCCGATATTAACGGTGGACCTGCACCGGGTTATTCATCCAGCCAAGCCGAAGCTGCGGTTGAGCGCATTGCCGCTGAAACCTTACCACGTGGGGTGAAATTTGAATGGACCGATCTGACCTATCAAAAAATCTTGGCAGGTAATGCCGGATTGTGGGTGTTCCCGATCAGTGTGTTATTAGTGTTCTTGGTCTTGGCGGCGCAATATGAAAGCCTCACTTTACCATTAGCCGTGATTCTGATTGTCCCAATGGGTATCTTGGCGGCACTAACAGGGGTTTGGCTCACAGGCGGTGATGACAACATCTTTACCCAAATCGGCTTGATGGTGCTGGTCGGGCTGGCCTGTAAGAATGCCATCTTAATCGTGGAATTTGCCCGAGAACTGGAGATGCAAGGCGCGACTGCATTCAATGCTGCAGTTGAGGCCAGCCGATTACGTTTGCGTCCGATCTTGATGACCTCAATCGCCTTCATTATGGGTGTGGTTCCACTGGTCACATCAACAGGTGCGGGTGCTGAAATGCGTCATGCTATGGGTGTTGCGGTGTTCTTTGGTATGATCGGGGTGACCTTCTTTGGTTTGTTCCTGACCCCTGCCTTCTATGTATTGATTCGTACCCTGAACAGCAAACATAAACTGCATTCGGCAGCTGTGCATGAAGCACCACTGCACAGTTCACACGATCACTAAGGAGCAGGACATGACAGGATTCAAACCCCATTGGATACTCTCCTCACTGATGGGAAGCCTGCTGCTTACAGGCTGCTCATTGGCACCAGAATATCAACCTGCTAAGGTGGTTATTCCACTGCAATTCAAGGAAGCGGGTGCTCAATTGAATGATCCCAACTGGACCATCGCACAACCTGCCGATGCGCAGTCTCGCGGTGAATGGTGGCATATTTTTAATGACCCACAACTGAATGATCTGGAACAACAAGCCATTGCGGGTAACCAGAATTTAAAGGCGGCAGCGGCCAATATTCAGGCCTCACGAGCTTTAAGGTCTGCTGCACAAGCTGAACGTTTACCCAGTATTGGTGCAGGTTTTGGGCCAACCCGTCAGAAGCCCTCACCCGCTTCTTTAGGACTTGATTCGGATGCATCCACATCTGCACGTACCTTATGGCGGGCACAAGCCAACGTCTCTTATGAACTAGACCTATTTGGACGGATTGCTAGCAGTGTCAATGCAGCAACCGCAGATGTACAGCAACAGGAAGCCTTATATCATTCTGCACTGTTAGCACTGCAAGCTGATGTGGCACAGGCTTACTTTCTGATTCGTCAATTCGATGCTGAACAAGCCCTCTATACGCAAAACATCAAGTTACTGACTGAGAATCAAAATTTGATTCAAGCACGTTATCGCAATGGTCTCGTCAGTGATCTAGATGTTTCACGTGCGCAAACGGAACTCTCGACCGCCCAAAGCAATGCACTCAGCATTACACGGAATCGCGCCAGTACCGAACATGCATTGGCAGTATTACTCGGCAGACCACCTGCCGAATTTAGCTTAGCGATTCAACCCTTGTCTGCTACTGCGATTCGCCTGCCTGCGGGTTTACCTTCGAGCTTGCTGGAACGTCGTCCCGATATCGCTGCCGCAGAACGTGCCATGGCAGCCGATAATGCACGCATCGGTATTGCCCGTGCTGCCTTTTTTCCCAAACTTGATCTCACAGGTGCATTGGGTTATGAATCAGCAAGTTTAGGAGATTTGGGTAAATGGTCGAGTCGAACTTTTTTACTTGGCCCTGTAGCGGGCACAATTTTGTCTTTACCGTTATTTGATGGTGGGCAACGTAAGGCGGGCGTTGCTCAGGCACGTGCAGGCTATGAACAAAGTGTCGCCAATTATCGACAGACCGTGCTGAATGCGTTCCGTGAAGTTGAAAATGGTTTATCCGATCAGCGTATTCTGGATCAGCAAATACAGGCACAGGGTCAAGCACTTGCGTCATCTCGACATGCCAATCAGCTCTCATATTTGCGTTATCGTGAAGGCAGCATTAGTTATCTGGATGTGATTGATTCGAATCGGAGTATCTTGCAGCAAGAGCAACTCGCTGCACAGCTTCATGGCAGTCGAATGATTGCCAGTGTAGATCTTATTCGGGCTTTAGGTGGTGGATGGCATTAACCTAAGCTGCCGAGTCATATGCTATTGTTTTAATGAAGGGATATAAATGTATATTCCTTCTTTGAAGTTCCAATTTAACTAAACGTTAAAAAGCCAATTCTTAAAGATATGCTATTAATTTATGATTTCAATTAGATTGGTTTTTAACCACAAACCTCAAAGCCTGTAAATTTAGATTTAAATTTTCAATATTTATGCTATGATGCTCGTTCATATATGGGGGTGTTATTGGCTTCGACGCTGGTGATGAAGCTCATAGATGCATGCCGAGAGCGCATTTTCTCTCGTAAATAAAATTTGCATTTTAATAGTCGCAAACGACGAAACTTACGCTCTAGCTGCCTAAGGGCAGCTTGTCCGCTTCACTGAATACTTGTGGTCAGTGAACCCGACCGAAGCGCACGCACACAAGTCCGTATAAAGTCAAGCCTCGGGGCTTTATACCAAACTTAGAGGATCGCGCCTTGTACCCTGTTCGTCGGGTCGCTTGGTGTTAAAACAATAGACGATATCTAAGCATGTAGTATTCTCGAGTGTAGTGCTGGCGGACGCGGGTTCAACTCCCGCCACCTCCACCAAATATCTAAATTTGTATGCTGTCACATGATGATATACAAAATTAAAAAGGCTTAAACTGTAATGGTTTAAGCCTTTTTTATTGCAAACGAATAAGCATTTACTGCATTTGAATTAAGCTCTGTGAATAGCTGATTAGATTAACTAGTTACTACGACAAAAGATGACGTATATTTAAAATTCATATTCTGATGTATAACTCAGTATAATTTATAATCATTTTGTTAAGTTTAGATTAGCTCCCGAAAGTCGGACACCCAATCGGATTGGCTTAGCATTATTTTGGGTATGCTTGGGAGGCATGGATTGAAGCGTATTAGCGATAAGGGGAAAATACCTGAGTTTTTCAATAATAAAAGATATGACGAATATTATAAAAATTGTGGTGTGGTGAAATTAGCTCACGAAATCCAAGAACGACAAAATATCTCATGGCAAATCAACCAGATATTTGAGGATGATTACATTACTCCTATTACAGACGATGACCTTAAAGATGAGAAATTTATAACAATAAAACGCTTTAAAATTATTGATGGCAAACGCATTGAATATACCCCACCCCCAAGGACTATTGAGCAAATAATTGAAGATGACAAAAAGTTTTATTTGAGATTGATTGAGGGCTTTGCAGAGCAGACTTATGTTGAGTATCCAAAACTAGGGAAGATACCCAACAAAAAAAAACCTATGGAGATATTTCCGCGATTTTTATTTGATTGTAGACCATATATACAGCCACTAAAGGAAGCCACAGACGATAGAGAAATTCGTGCTAAATATGCATTAAGGGAGAATGTGGATGATTATGATGAATACCCAGCTATTAGTATTAATTTAGATTTTTCCGATGATGCAATTATAGCGGACGTAAAAAAGCATTTAATACAATTGAGAAAGCAGCTAAAGCACAAGCCAAAACTTCTACCACCTAAAGAATATCTAAGAAAATTAAAAAATTTTAGAGCCTTGCAAGTGATTGATATTTTGCTTTGGCAGAAGCTAACAGATCATCATATCGAATATGAAACTTTGGCAGAGTTTTTATTTCCTCAAGGACAATTTACTGGAAAGCAACTAAGAGAAACTATTATTCCATTTACAAAAAAACTTTTAGATTCAAAAAGTAATGAATCTGCATACATGTTTTATCTAGCAGATAAAAAGTAGTGAAAAGTAATCTAAATTCGTTTTCACAACTCTAATAATTATTAAAAAACATACTGCACCTACACAATATTTTGTCATGTAGGTGCATAAATGACTATCAAACCAATCCGTATTCAATTTAAAACAGCTTGTGAACTACTGGACATAAAACAAGAAGCGTATGAAGAATTAAATCTTTTGCACTTACAAGCAAAAACTCAGAAAGAAATTGGATCATTTCACGGTAAAGGCTTAAATGAGCATAAATCTACAATGAAATATTTAAATCAAAAAATATCAAGATATGAAGAAGATCTACAGCTAAAACTTTGGGAACATAACAATGAGCTAGATAGTAAAAACCAAAGACGAAATAAACATTCATATCAGATTGAAATAAAAAACTCGGATGAATAAATCCGAGTTTTTTAAAGAAAAATTATTATCTATCAAAATTAATGTGGTGCAGGTCCACCCGTAATTGCTTTAGGTTTTGGACTCATCCAAATTAATGCACTCGCAAAAATAAATACAATTGCTAATAACATAAATACATGATTAGCCGAAATCGTAATCGCTTCTTTATCAACTAAATTTGCAATCGTGGCGAGTGTTGCATCAGGTGAAAAACCATTTTGCAACAAGGTATTTTGGACTTCTTGTGGGTGCAAATTATTCACCATTTCACTACGAGCTACCTTCGTGTGGTCATCCCAAATCGTCACTGCAATTGAAGCACCAATCGCCCCTGCCATTGTTCTCAAGAAATTCATTAAACCTGCGGCAGAAGCCATTTCTTGAGGTAAAACAGAGCCCATTGCAATATTTGACAGTGGAATAAAGAAAAATGGTACTGCAAAACCTTGCAAAATTTGTGGCCATGCTAATGACATAAAGTCTGCATCTGTAACCCAAAAAGCTCGCATGACCGTAACCACACCCAACAATGCTAGCCCAAAACTAGCCAATGCTCTTGGGTCATATTTAGTTGATAACTTGGCAACGATTGGCGACATCGTCAAACTACCAAAACCCATAGTTGCAGTCAGATACCCTGCCCACGTGGCGGTATAACCCAAGTTAATTTGTAGCCATTGAGGAATAAGGACAATACTGCCAAAGAACGAACCAAAACCGAAAGCGAGTGCAAGCACAGAAACTGCAAATCCACGGTGTCGGAACACATACAGGTTAACCACAGGATGCTTTTCTGTGAGTTCCCAAATCATGAAAATAATGAACCCCACAACTGCCGTTAATGCCAATACAATAATACTGGTACTGTTAAACCAATCTCGCTCATGCCCAAGGTCTAGCATCAATTGTAAAGCACCAATCCAAAGGATTAACAAACCTAAACCGACTGCATCAATTCGTAATTTTTCAGTTTTAGTTTCTGCCACAGACAGCAAGCGAATGGCTGCCAATACACATAAAATACCAACAGGGATATTAATAAAGAAAATCCAATGCCATGACAGATTATCACTAATAAGTCCGCCCAAAATTGGTCCTAAGATCGGTCCAATGACGGTTGTCATCGCCCAAAGTCCCATTGCCTGTGCATGTTTTTCTGGTGGGAAAATTCGCATTAACAAGGTTTGACTGAGTGGCATGAGTGGACCACCACAAAGCCCTTGACCAATACGGAAAAATACCAACATTTCTAATGAAGTTGCTAAACCACATAAAAATGAAAAGATAGTAAAGCCGATTAACCCGAAGACAAAAACTCTGACTGTCCCAAAACGTCCAGCTAGCCAACCTGTAAGTGGAACACAGATCGCTTCAGCAACGGCATAAGAGGTAATCACCCACGTCCCTTGTGAACTAGAAACAGCTAAGTTCCCTGTAATATGGGGGACTGAAACGTTGGCAATCGTGGTATCAAGCACCACCATAAAGTTGGAAAGTGCAATGACAAATGCGGCGAGTAGTAATCGCCCGCCGCTAAGTTCTGCAAAAGGATTCTGCGTTTTCATGGCTGATTACTTCGATGCGAGATCAATGTCCGCTTGCATCGACAACCCTACACGCAATGGATGTTCTGCAAGTTCTTTTGGATCAAGCGTAATACGTACAGGTAAACGCTGTACTACTTTAATCCAGTTTCCTGTCGCATTCTGTGCTGGAATCAAGGCAAATGCTGCACCTGTCCCACCAGAGAAGCCCTGAACTGTCCCGTGATAAACCACATCATCACCATACAGGTCTGAACGAAGCGTTACTTTCTGCCCTGCTTTCACTTTAGCAAGCTGACTTTCTTTATAGTTTGCGTCTACATACAGCGCAGATACAGGCACCACTGACATCATCACAGTACCTGGTGCAACACGTTGCCCAATTTGAATATTCTTGCGTGTCACCACCCCATCAACAGGCGCCCGAATAACGGTACGCTCTAAATCAAGCGTTGCTTGCTCAACATGGGCTTTTGCAACCAAAACATCAGGTGTTGATGCTTCATTTGCCCCTTGAATCAATGCTTCATTTGCAGCAAGTGTACTTTCTGCGGCTTTACGGCTTGAGGTTGCTTGGGCTAAACCCGCTTGAGCTAAATCTAAGCTTGCTTGTGCCGTCGATACCGCACTTTGCGCTTTGCTCAATTCCTCTTTAGAAATCGCTCCTGAAGCAGCAAGTTCATTACGACGCTTTAATTCTAAGTTCGCTTTATCAAAATCTGCTTGCGCTTTACTTACTTGTGCTTGTGCACTATTAATTTCATCATTGCGAACCACAACTTGAGAATTCAATGAGCTACTATTCGCTTGGCTTTGTTTGTATTGACGTTGCGCTTTTGCCAATTCGGCTTGTGCTTGTGCCAACTGGATTTTGGCATCACGCTCATCTACACGAACGAGAACATCACCCTTTTTAACTTGTTGGGTATCTTTCACCAAAACGTCAGCCACTTGTCCACTCACCATTGAGGTGATTTGTGCCGTTTCCGCACCAACATAAGCATTATCGGTACTGACAGCATGATTAAAGAACAACGCCCAAATAGCATACAAAATTGCTGCAAGGATAAGAATAAGTGCGAAAAATCCTAAAAACTTTTTACGTTTTGCTTTCATTGCATCATCTGATGCCGAATCAGCAGCAATATCTTGTTGATTAGCTTGGGCGTCAGTCATATGTTATTCCTGAAAATTAAAGGGATTTTTAACTTTTGGTTTAATCAGCAGATCAGTCTAGTTTTTTTAACTTAACCAATTGTTAAAACCTAAGATCAAAATACAAACAAAAATTTAAATCGCATTTTAACGATAAAAAATCATATGACGAGAATAAAAAAAATAACTGATGCGTTCAATTCTTATATTTTGATAATTATTTTTACTTCACTTTCATTTAAACAATAAAAAAGCGTCAAAGGACGCTTTCATATCGAATACTATACTTAGAATGCATAAGAAGCGATTGCTGTTGCAATTGGCTTAGCTTCATCATTGAGCATGGTCATACGCATGGTACAGCCTTTGCGGCCTAAGCGTAATGTTTCCGCACGTGCAGTAAAAAACTGACCACGACCCGGAGCAAGATAATCAACACGCATATCTACAGTTGCTAAACGCGATACTTTCTTAATCGTGTCAGGTAAATCCTCAGGGGTTGCACGGCGATAAAGTTGTTCCATTGCAACCACACCACCAATACTATCCAGTAATGTCGCAGCAACACCACCATGCAAAATTTGGAAGGCTACATTACCGACCAACTCAGGCTGCATCTCGATATAACCTTCAATTTGATCATCAACAACGCGCATGCTCATGCCACAATGCTTAAAAAATGGTGAAGAATTAAATGCTTTACAAAGCTGCTTTAATACCACGTCATGATCGGCTTTAGCACCTAACTGAATATTGCCTGTCCAGTTTTTCTTTACATCATTCATACGCTGTCTAAATCCAAAGGAACGATAAACATCCCATTATTTTGTACAAATCTAAAATTATGGGGCTACAATAGCGAGGATATTTAATTGAACTTAGCCGCTAAGCTCTCCCTAGCATGACTTAAATATTTCAATTATTCCTATAGTGTAATACTGAACATCGAGATTGTTATGACTTATACGTTCAATCGTCCCGCTTTTCCCGCGACTCGCATGCGCCGTATCCGTAAAAATGACCAACTTCGTGCCATGGTCAGTGAAACACAACTCACAGCTAATCATTTGATTTATCCAGTATTTGTATTACCGGGACAACAACAAACTCAAGATATTCCAAGCATGCCAAATGTGCAGCGTCTATCTGCTGATTTATTACTCAAAAAAGCAGAAACTTTGCTCGAACTCGGTGTTTCAAAGCTTGCTTTATTTCCAGTAACGCCACAAGAAGACAAAAGTTTAACGGCGGAAGCTGCATGGCATGAAGATGGTTTGGTTCAAGCTACTTGCCGCTTACTGAAAAAAGAATTACCAGAAATGGTATTGATTACCGATGGAGCACTTGATCCTTATACCACTCATGGCCAGGACGGTATTATTGATGAAACTGGCTATGTTTTAAATGACGAAACGGTAGAATGCCTAGTCAAACAAGCCCTAAGCCATGCGCAAGCAGGTGCTGATGTTGTTGCACCAAGTGACATGATGGATGGACGCATTGGTGCGATTCGCCAAGCACTTGAACAAAATGGTTTTATCTATACCAATATCATGGCGTATTCAGCAAAATATGCTTCAAGCTTCTATGGTCCTTTCCGTGATGCAGTGGGTTCAGCAAGTAATTTAAAAGGTGCAAATAAATATAATTATCAAATGGATGTCGGCAATCGTGCCGAGGCATTGCATGAAATTGCACTTGATATTCAGGAAGGTGCAGATATGGTGATTGTAAAACCGGGTATGCCTTATCTGGATATCGTCCGTGAAGTGAAAGATACTTTTGGTGTACCCACTTTTGTCTACCAAGTCAGTGGTGAATACGCCATGCTTGCAGCGGCGATTCAAAATGGTTGGCTCTCTGACAGCGTGATTTTAGAGTCATTGATGTGCTGTCGTCGTGCGGGTGCAGATGGTATTTGGACATATTTTGCCGAAGATGCTGCACATAAACTCAAAGAGATGAGATAGCAATCTCCCTTGCTGAGCTAAAACACTCCTCACCTCTTTAATATCAAAGAGGTGAATTTTTAAATTGGTTTAATTTTTTATGCATATTGCCATTATTGGTGCGGGTATTAGCGGCTTGATGTCAGCATTAGAACTTGCTGAACAAGGTTGCTCTGTTGATATTTTTGATCAACAACAAGCAGGTCAAGCTGCCTCATGGGCAGGCGGTGGAATTCTTTCCCCGATGTATCCGTGGCGTTATGCACCAGAAGTTAATCAACTTGCTCAATACGGTAAATCGCTGTATCAAATGTGGAATGAAAAACTTCTGCCTATCACGGGGATTGATTTTCAAATCCACAATACAGGCATGCTGATTTTCGATCAGGAAGACTTTGATCTAGGACTGAATTATGCCAGTAAATATCAAGAACCCATGCAACAGTGCGATTTGTTAGAACGCAAACTACTTGAACAAATTAATCCGCATATTTCAGAAAAATTTCAACAAGCCATCCATTTTCCGCAACTGTCGAATGTACGTAATCCTCGTTTATTACAATCTCTCATCAGCTATCTTAAACAGCATCCTTTCGTTCGTTTTTTTGAGCACTGCTCAATTGAGCAACTGATTGTTAAAAATAAAACGGTACACGGAATACAAACTTCAAACGGTAAAGTTTTTCATGCTGATCATGTTGTTCTAACCTCAGGCGCATGGAGTCAATATTGGGAAGAACACATACATCGACAAATTCCTGTGCATCCCATACAGGGGCAAATGCTACTGTTCAAAACATCTGAAAACTGGTTGCCTACTATGTGTATGAACCGTGTGATGTATCTCATTCCACGTCAAGATGGTCATATTGTCTGTGGTTCCAGTATGGCTGACTGTGGTTTTAGTACGGCTGTGGATGAGCAAACACAGCAAGATATTTTAAGCGCATGTTTAGATATGGTCCCTGAGTTAAAACAATTCCCCATCGTAAGCCGTTGGGCAGGTTTACGTCCTAGTTCACCTCAAGGAATTCCTTATATTGGTGAAATCCCTGATATAGCCAACTTATGGGCAAATTTCGGGCATTTCCGTAATGGTCTATGTATGGGTGCTGGTTCAGCGCAATTGTTACGCCAACTCATTTTAAAACAAGCGCCTATTGTTGACCCAAGTGCATACTCACCAAATCGTTTGAAGAAAAAAAATTTAGTGATCCAATAAAATTTCGGTTAAGGCTTGCTCTAAATTAGGATACTGAAATTTAAAACCATGAGTGAATAATGCCTGAGGCGTTACATATTGACCATTTAAAATTAATTGTGATTGTTCGCCTAATGCTAACTCAAACACGCATTTAGGCATTGTCATAAAAGGTTTACGTTTCAAAACTCGTGCGGCAACATCAGCAAAACCTTGTTGATTGATTTGTTCTGGAGCAACTAAATTGTAAACTTTTTGATCAGCCTGTAATTGAAGTAAAAAAATGATTGCTCTTAAAACATCTTGAATATGAATCCAAACAACAGGTTGTTTGCCTGAGCCAATTTTAGCAATCATATTCAATCGAATCGGTAACAACATTTGCGGCAAGATTCCGCCATCACCAAAAACCACCCCTAAGCGAATAATTTTAGTATTTTGTTGAGTAAATTTAAGTGCTGTTTGTTCCCAAGCCTGACAAAGCTCTGACATAAAGATTGCTTGTGGCGGTGTATTTTCGTCACAGATCGCCGTCCACATTTCTTGAGGATCAATCCCGTAATAACCAATAGCTGAGCCAGAAATAATACATTGGGGGAAGATGCTTTTTTGCTGTAACCACTGATAAAGTTTCTCCGTCATGGCCACTCGGCTTTGTATCAGTTGTTTTTTTCTTTGATCAGTCCAGCGTTTTTGACCAATATTTTCGCCAGCCAAATTGATCACATAATCAATTTCAATGACTTTAATTTCATCTAAATCATTCACCCATGTTAAATGTGAATCATAAGACGCTTTATTTTTTTGTCGTGTCAGTGCAATCACTTGAAAATTATTTTTCAATAGAAAAGGTAAAAGATGAGAACCAATAAACCCACTTGCACCTGTCACCAATACCGTCATTTTTTTCATGGACTGATCTATCAAAAATGAATCGTGCTAAAAGTTTTAGCAGAATATAGGTGAATTACAAGTGAACTTTATTACCCGTTAAACATCTTATTTGCCATTCGTTGTGCTTGTGCGCCATAAAACCAATACGTAATTAAAAATAACGGTGCTGCGATCATCAACCAAATTGCAACAACAGTAATTAAAAACATGGGTTGCTTGAAATATAAAATAAAATTTTGCCAAATTTCTGGATCTTTACGTGCAAAAATAAACAATCCTAAAAGTAAGCCACACGCATTGTAACCCCAAAAAATGAGGCTAAATCCAAGGCTTAATCGTTTCTTTTCCGAGAGAGTTGGTGCGCGATGTTGTTTTTTTAGAAATTTGAATAAAACAAAAATCATTGCAATTAAATAAGGAATGGCTGTAAGCACTCCTCCAATGCTATTAGGTAATATTGCAGCAATGACTCCAGCGATTAGGCTAGAAATCAAGCACACAATAAAAAACCAAAGGTAATACAAACGCAATGAAATCATGTAAATAAACCAAATCTAATCTACTTCAAAAATAATTATAAATTTTTTTCACTTTTTTTTCATTTTTATGTCAACCAATCCACACCTAGCAGCGTTATATAGGGTACAAGGTCGCAGCAACCGAATGTTGATTGCACGGCATCCGCAATATTTTTCGGTGACCTTTCATTATGACTCTCCATCTTTAACAATGGCTTTGTTAGCAGCCAAAGCCGTTGAAAAAGATTTTGACCGACGATTTATCATCACTCGAATCGTCGGTTTTTATTTGCCTATCATTTTAGTTTCACCACATCTAAGCAAAATTTTTCGGCATGAATTCACTTTCTTGAAATAAAGAAACTGTCAAAGATTACTAAGTCCACATTTTCTAAAATTTAATTAAAAATGCACATAATTTTTTGAGTAAATTGCTTCTAATCATAGAACCATTTTTTAAGCTTAAGCTATTCCGAGATCATATACAAAATACGATTTTGCTATTGGCTCAAGGTCTGACTACTTTAAATGTGCATGATCACAGCAATCTTCTATTTTTTGTAGAAATTAAGTAGTTGATCTTGATTTAATCAAAGAAGTTTTAACTAAAGCAGCTCGCTTACATAAATCTTTATGAATCATCGGCTCGATCTATTTAGAATATTTTATAAATAAAAATGATAAGGATACTGCGATGAATACGATTACTTACTTTGAAATTCAGTCATCAAATCCGCAACGTGATGCCCATTTTTACCAATCTGTATTCGGCTGGCACTTTGAGAAAGTAGAAGGTTTAGCTATTGAATACTATCGTATCGAAACTGAAGGTATCCACGGCGGTTTACTACAACGCCCTGTTGCAACACCGCCGACTGGATGCGGAACAAATGCGTTTACTTGTACTATTGAAGTTAAAAACTTTGATGAAACTGCTAGTAAAATTTTAAGTTTGGGAGGCAAAGTCGCTATGGAAAAATTTGCTATCCCAAACCGTTGTTGGCAAGGTTACTTTCTTGATTTAGATAATAATGTCTTCGGTATATGTGAAATTGATGTGAATGCAAAGTGACAATGCTATACTAAAATTTCATAAAATTAAGCAAGTTAAGCACTATAAAAATGAAATGCCCAAACTGTCAGGTTGACGTTGTAAATGAAAATATCAATATCCAAACGGATATGGGGAAATGCCAAGTTTGCAATCATATTTTTCGTGTTTCTGAAAATTTTGATACGCCATCATATGCGTTTGATATCAATCAGCCCCCAAGCGGTACTTGGTATAAAAATAATATGCAAGAAATTAAACTAGGCGCAACGCTGAGAAGCCCGATTGCTTTCTTTCTGGTGCCTTTTATGTTGATTTGGTCTGGTGGTTCCCTAGGCGGAATCTATGGAACTCAAATCGCAAAACAGCAATTTAGCCTCTTACAAAGTCTATTTGGTATCCCATTTCTGATTGGAACCATTATTTTTGGTTCGCTTACACTGCTGATGCTATTTGGTAAAATTGAACTCACCATTAATCAACAAGGCGGACGTGTATTTACAGGAATTGGCAGAATAGGAAAATCAAAATATTTTAATTGGAATGACGTTAGTCGAATTAGAGAAAACCGTTCAACTAACTCATCCAATAAACAACAAGCCCAAATTGTCATTGAGGCAAATCAGCCTATCACATTTGGTCTTGGACTCTCTCCAGAAAGACACCACTACTTATTTCATGCATTGAAAAGAATACAATCCCAATATAAGCCTGAAAGAAGGAAAATCTAAACGGCTCCGTCGATAAGCAAAATAAACTTCAGATGAACTCAACCCAACGCTTACTCACCTTTAAATTGAGGAAGACGTCTCTCAAGCATCGCACGTACGCCCTCTTGCGCATCTTGCGATGCAAATAATGGCTTGAGGTAACTGTCCATATTCTGAAATGCAAAAACCTCTCCCTGAGTAACCGCATCAGTTGCTGAAGCCAACAATGCTTGTAATGCAAGTGGCGCAGCAATACAAATTTCTTGGGCAATCTCGATAGCCCGATTAAGCTGTGTGCCCCTAGCAACAATTTCAGAAAGCAAATTCAGTTCATTGGCTTTTTGGGTATCAAAGGTTTTACCTGTCAATAAATAAGGCATGGCTTTTTGCCAACCTGCTGCCCGTACGAAACGCACAGTTGCTCCACCAAAAGGCATAATTCCACGTAATACTTCAAGCTGACCAAAAATCGTGTCTTCGCTAGCGACGACAACATCTGCATTCAACATCAACTCTACCCCAGCGGTGTAACAAATCCCTTGTACAGCTACAACGACAGGCTTGGTTCGATGCCGTCCTCCAACACCCCAAGGGTTAATTTGTCCTTCTTCAAAACTAAAAATCCCTTGTGGAATTTTGGGCTGTAATTCAACAAGATCTAAACCCGCAGTGAAATGATCACCATGTGCAAAAATGACAGCACAACGTAGTTTAGGATTATTTTCATATTCAGTTAAAGCTAAAGATAAATCTTCAATCATATGACTATCAAAGGCATTGCGTTTTGCCACTCGGTCTAAACCAATTAACATAATATGATCCATGATTTCACGGCTTACTTTTCCTAAACTCATTCTTTTATTTCCTGTTTTTTAGTAATAATGTTGGTAACAAACTAGTTGATCATTTCCGAATGATCAAGACATATCTTGTCTATGTTATTCAACGCTGCAAGGCTCTACTTTTAGGCTGAATCCGTGCTACCTTATTCGAGTTTATTTTATGTTTAGATTCATTTATGACCGTGCGTTTTTTTCATACGTCTGACTGGCATTTGGGGCAGTTTTTTTATAATCATTCCCGCCACTACGAACATGAACAATTTCTGACATGGTTACTTGAGCAGATCAAAGCCAAACAACCGCATGCTTTACTGATCGCAGGTGATATCTTTGATGTGATCAACCCGAGCTCACAGGCACAAAAACAACTCTATCAATTCCTTGCCGATGCACATGAGCTTGCCCCACATATGCAAACCCTAATGATTGCTGGCAATCACGACTCAGGTTATCGCATTGAACAAGTCGAGCCTTTATTAGAAAAATACAATGCTAAAACGGTCGGCGTGATTCGATGGAATCAAGATAAAAGTCTCGATTTAGAACGTTTAATTTTGCCGATTTATGATGAAAAAAAGCAGATTGTAGCATGGTGTATTGCCCTGCCATTCTTACGTTCAGCTGAAATTACAGGCTTTAATGAGCACACCACCAACAGCCAAAATGCGATTGCTTATTTACATCAACAGTTAATCGAAGAAGCCAAACGTCGTAAAACCGATGATCAGGCCTTAATTCTAATGTCACATGCGCATATGCAAGGTGGGGAAACTTCGGATTCAGAACGACCGATTATTATTGGTAATGAAGAAGCCCTATCTACAGCCCTGTTCGATGACAGCATTGATTATGTAGCACTGGGGCATTTGCATAAACCACAAAAAGTTCAGCATCCACATATTCGTTATAGCGGCTCACCGATTCCACTGTCATTTAGTGAAATCAACTATAAGCATCAAGTGGTTGAGGTCAGCATTGATCCTACAAAAAGTGAAGATTCGTTTAACTTTGAAGCTTTAGCGATACCACGAAGTATTCAACTGCATAAAATTAAAGATGAACTCACTGTAGTCATGCAGCGCCTTCGTAATCTGCCAAATGAACCGATCGAAAATCTTGAGCATCGTGAATATGTTGATATCGAATATCATACCACGACGCCCCCACAGCCTAATCTACGACAACAATTTGAAGATGCCTTGCCGAAGGATCGTTATCGACTGGTGCGGATTTCCAGACAATATCTCTCCAATGAAAGTAATGCCGAGAGCAAGCAGAGCATTAGCTTAGAACCTCCGACACCCGAAAAACTATTTCAGCAAATTTGGGAGAAAAAAGGCTATCACGCCGATGATGAAGTCACTCAAGACTTTATGAGTTTGGTCGCAGAAGCACAAAAGCAACTTGAAGATGATAAGACTGTTTAAGGACCTGCCATGAAAATTTTATCAATTCGACTGAAAAATTTGGCATCTCTGGCAGATGAGCACTTTATTGATTTTGAAACTGAGCCTTTGGCCAGTGCGGGACTGATTGCCATTGTCGGAAAAACAGGTGCTGGTAAATCTACGATTTTAGATGCCATGTGTCTGGCGTTATTTAATAAGATTCCTCGCCTCAAAGAAAGTGACGGCAAGTTGTTAGATGTCGATGGTTCGGAACTACTCACCAACTCCCCTTTAACGGTTCTACGTCGTGGCACAGGACATGGTTTTGCCGAACTGTGTTTTGTGGCGCAAGACCAGAAACATTACCTCGCACGTTGGGAAATTAAACGTGCCCGTGAAAATGCCAGTGGCAAACTACAAAGTGTACAACGTTCACTCAAATGTCTGACCGATGGCGTGGTGATTGCAGATAAAACCAAAGCGGTTGAAGCCCATATTCAACAGATTACCCAACTGAGTTTTGAGCAATTTACTCGTGCGGTACTGTTGGCGCAGTCCGAAGTGACCGCATTTTTAAAGGCACGCGATAATGAACGTGGAGAATTACTTGAATATCTGACCAACTCCAGTATTTTTGCCAAAATTGGACAACTGGCTTTTGAAAAGACCCGTGAAATCAGCAACCAGCGCAAGCAACTCGAAAATGTGCTCGGTCATATTGAAATTCGTTCTGATGAAGAAATTGCCGAATTACAGACTCAATTTCAGCAGCTACAGCAACAGGTTCAGCAGTTGGAAGCCGACAAAGTTCAGCTCAATCAACAGCAACAATGGTTTGAGCAGCGACAGAAACTTCAAACTGAAATCACACTGAAACAACAACAGCATGACATTCAAATTCAAGCACATCAGGCTTTAGCAGCAGATCGCAATCGACTCAGCCAACTCGAAATCTTTTCAGGCATTCGTCCGATTGTGTTCCAACAGCAACAACTGGAAAAAGTACTGCAACAGCTTGAACCACAAATTCAACACAAGCAGCAGCACTTTACCGCTGTAAGCACCCAATTTGGGCAAGAAAAAACAGCTTATACGCAGGCTGAAACGGCCTTACAGCAATTCCAGAGTTTTGAACAAAACCATCAGCATGAACTCAGCCAAGTGCGTAAATATGTACAGGAACGTGAATACATTGCCGATGAATATAAGAAAACCAAAGTCCGCCTAAACAAGAACGAAGCGCAACAACAGCCTTTGCTTGAGCAACAGCAACAGTTTGAACAAAGTCGCAACAGCCTATCCATACAACAACAAAGCTGTTCTGAACAACTGCAACAGAGCGCACAATTCTCCACTTTAGATAAAGGCTTGAATGCACATATTCAGCAGCTGCAGCAATTTATTCAGCAATACCAAAAAGTCGAACAGAATTTAGGTTCGATTCAACAGGCACAGTCCAAGCTTAAACAAGATCAGATCGTATTAAATGAGCTCATTCAAAAATTTGGCACACCACAACAGATTGAAAGCCAGCTTGAACAAAAACAAAAACTCAGAGAACAGCAACAAACCCGATTGAATCAACTGGATCTGATTCAGCAAAAGTTACAGCATTATTTTGAACTTAAAAAAGAACGTGATGAGCTAGGCGATAAGCTCAGTAGCACACAGCAACACCACCAGCAGCTTGAACAACAACTACAAACCAGCCACGTTGAGTTCCAGTCTGCCAAGAATGAACGAGAAAAATTGCAGCAGATGTTGCAACAACAACGTTTATTACATGCTGAAAATATTGAACATCTCCGTGCTGAACTCAAATACGGCGAAGCCTGTCTGGTCTGTGGCAGCACCGAACACCCCTACCGTGATGACGCCAGTCAGCTCTCCAAAGCCTTGTATGAGCTGCAACAACAGCAAGAGCAACAGGCGATTCAACAAGAGCAACAATGCTTTCAACTTTGGCAAAACACACAGCAGCAATTTACCCAGATTCGTACCGAACTGACGCAATTGCAATCTGCCATGCAACAAGCGGATAACAAATTCAAGCTGCAACATCAGGAATTAGTCAAACATGCAGCACAGTTCGAGAGCCAGTTAGATTTAACTCAGTCGCATGCGGAAATCAATACCATTCAACAGCAATACATCAGTGAGGCAACCCAGTTCAAACAGCAGATTGAAATTGAGTTACAGCAATTGCATCAGGCCAATAAAGACCACTATCACCTGACTCAAACGATTCAAAATATCCGCTATCAACTCGAAAGCGTACAGCAGTCACAGCAACAGATTCAGCATGTTGTGGATTGCCTGAGCAGCGATGAACAAAGCTTATGGCAACAGCAAACGCTGAGCTCTGCTCAACGGATAGCACAACGTTTTCAGCAACGTGTTCAACAGCTTGAACAAGCTGAAACACTCAACAAACAACAACAGCAGCTTGAACAGCAACTGAATCTATTAAAGTCCAATTTAACCAGCTTGATCACTCAACATACCGAGTTTAGCCAGCAACTTAAAGAGGTCGAGATTAAAGGCAAACAAAATACAGAGTCAGCGCATCAATTGATTGTGGCAATGACAGGTTTAACCGAACTCAAAGCCAATGAATGGTTAAACCAACACGATCAACAGCGTCAGCAACTCCAAAATCAATATCAGCAGATCAAGCAGCGTTTTGAACAGGCTCGTCAAAGTTTTGAACAGCAGAAAAATGAACTGGAACAGCTCAAAGCCCAACAGCAGCAACAACAATCTGCCCTTGCCCAATCTAAAACTGAAATTCGAGCCTGGTTAGACCAGCATCCTGAATTTGAAGAGCATCAATTAGCTGATTTACTTGCTATGCGAACTGAACAAGAACAGCACATTCGAACATCGCTACAACATGCAGAACGTTTGCTCAATGAGGCCACCTCTGCATTGAAAACGCTGCAACAGCAATTACAGATGCATCAGCAACAACAGCCATCCATCGAATATACCCAGTTGCTTGAGCATATCCATCTCAATCATGAAAACTTACAGCAGCAAGCTGAACTACGTGATCAGTTCAAACTAAAATTGGAACTACATCAGCAAAATGTTGCCAAGCAAAAGCAATTTGCCGATCAAATCCAGCAGATTCAGCAACAGGAACACCGTTGGAATAAAATTTCCAGTTTGATTGGTGATTCTAAAGGTAAGGATTTCCGTGATTTAGCACAGCAGTATAATTTGGATATTCTGCTTGAATATGCCAATCAACAATTAGCAATGCTATCGCAGCGTTATACCTTAAAACGTTTGGATAATTCGCTCAGTTTAGCAATTATCGACCACGATATGGATGGCGAAACCCGTTCGGTGGCTTCACTGTCTGGTGGAGAGTCCTTCCTCACTGCCCTTGCAATTTCGCTTGCAATTGCCAATATGGCTTCAGGTTCAATGAAAATTGAATCGCTATTTATTGATGAAGGCTTTGGCACATTGGATGCTTCTTCTTTACATATGGTGATGAATGCTTTAGATCAACTACAAAGCCAAGGGCGTAAAGTCATTTTAATTTCCCATATTCAAGAAATGCATGAACGTATTCCTGTACAAATTCAGGTACAACCACTTGGATCAGGTTCAAGTCGGATTGAAGTAGTGGGATAAATACAATCATGCTTATGGAAATGAAAAATGGAACAAAATGATCTCTTTCAACTTATACCAATATTCAAACGTATTTCCGATCAGCAACTTGCGGAATACGTTTGTATATATAACTTAGACACAAAACAATATGCTGTTCTATGCACTAATTTTTATAATTCTACTTCTTCAAATGATGATCATACTTATTTTAAAAAACTAACCATTGAGTTACTACTTGAGGAATCGCCTAAATCTCGTTGTAAATGGTTTTCTTCAATTCAAAAAGCGATTGAGCAACATGATTTAGATTTCAGCTAATTATTTTAATCAAATAACAAAAATCAGTTTCACTTCACATATTCATAAATATAATAACCGATCCAGCTACAAGTTATTATATCTTCTCATAAATCAACCAATAGCATTAGCACTGAATTAATTTAATTATTATTTTTAAAAACGACACCTCATGTCGTATTCACTTAGAAAGAGATTGTTATTTCTCATAATTTTGACTATTTTATCAAAAAACATCAATTTAATATGAGAATTTTTATGGCTGCAATTAAGCTGAGTGATGAGGAAGCTAGTCATTTTTTTACTGAACAAGTTGGTAAAAATCACCCTTTCACGATTCTTCATCCAGAAATATTAAAAGAACAAATTTATCAAGCTGCCCTATATTCCAAGCAAAACCAAGGTACTCATATCCCTGTGATTGTACGTTTTCGGATTGAATTTTCTTATTTTCAGCCTCGCTTAAAACGATATTTCAATATTCATTTATATATACGAGCTACGATAGATTATTATTGGAATAAAAAAAATAAAGGAGATGAAATCAGCCGGACTTATTTTACAACTGATTTTTATCTAAGAACCTATGATTTTTTTGATGTCCAAACTGAAAAAAAATATCATTTCTGTCTTAAAAACCCATTTGAAGTTCCAAATTTTTCCGCTACACCTACAATTTATCGCCAAGTGGATTCTTTGATTTATTTTTTAAAATATCGCTTACCAGACATTAATGAAAACTTGATTCATTTTATTGACAGTGAAAAATTCAAAACTACACTATTTCTTGATTTTGAACGTCCAATCAACCAACAAATTAATGCCTTGTAGGAACAAGGCATTATTGAAATTAAATTATTCTTTGTCCGCAGGAAAAGCTTTAGGTGGCGGTGCATATTTAGATGAATCTTTTATTTCATCTTTTGAATCGGGAGATTCAAGTTGATAAATTGCTGTTCCAATAATACCTGTATTCTGAGTTGAACCATGATCTGAATTTGTAGCATAAGCATCTTCTGGTGAACTGAATGTAAAAGAAGCAACCGCAGAATCACTCTTACGAAAACCTTCTATTTGAACTGTGCTATGTGGATGTAATACATAACCAGAATTATTGCGTGAAGCAATACTTCCATTTAGTACATCCATACCATCTACACTTGCGACCACTTCATAAGTGTTGTCGGTATGATTTTCATATTTTAATTGATAGCTCTGGCCATTTTTACCTGAAAGATAATAATTTTGACCATCTCTATATAAGGGAAGCTCTTGATTATTATCATTAACAACAGAAAAACTAATTTTCCCAGCTGCTAAAGAAATACTATTCACCATTTTGCCTTGATATTGTTTATTGGCATAACGAATTTCTGATTCAGCAATCGGCTGTTCAGATAAACGCGCCAAATTCACCTCAGTCACATGTGAAGTGACTTCATCTCCCCATTTTGTACCTAGTTTTTCATCTGCTGTAACTTGGGCATTCTGCTCTGTAACTACATCTTCTTTTTTACTGCAAGCAGCTAAAAATAAACATAAAATAAAAGATATTAAGAAATAGATTTTTTTCATTTTAAATTAACCCTAAATTGAGTTCTTATCATTATGAGCAAATAATTTTTAATCGCTTAATATGAGCATCATATAAGTGATCAAAGAATTATTTTAAATTAAGCCATTTTTTTCAACAGCGTATAAATTTTATATAATTGTAATTACCTCTCTATTCTCTGAACTAAAGAAGTAATTAACTCATTACTGAATATTTGAATAATCCCGTGCACCAAACAATGCCGTTCCTACTCTGACCATAGTTGAACCTGCTGCAATCGCAGCTTCAAGATCGGCAGACATCCCCATACTTAATGTATCCCAGTCTTGTGGCTGTGCATGCTGAGACTTAACTTCATCAAATAAGGCTTTGGCATCGATAAACGCAGCATAATTTTCAGGTGCCGGAATCACCATCAATCCACGTAAACGGATATTTGGAAGCTGACTGATTTGATGAACCAATTCTAAAACCTCATTTGGTTGGCAACCATCTTTAGAATTTTGCCTATCAATATTTACCTGAATACAGATATTTAACGGTTTTTGATTTTCTAAACGTTGATTGGATAAACGTTCTGCAATAATCAAACGATCGACTCCATGCACCCAATCAAATGTTTCTGCTAAATGCTTGGTTTTATTACGTTGTACATGACCAATAAAATGCCATTCAATATCTAAATCTTGTAATTCATCAATTTTAGTCAAGGCTTCTTGCAAATAATTTTCACCAAAACAACGCTGACCAACAGCATACATTTCTCGTAAGGTTTGGCTCGGATGAGTCTTTGAAACAGCCAACAATTGCACAGTCGAAGGATCACGTTTCACCTGCTGGCAGGCTTGCTCTATTTGATTTAAAACAGATTGACGGAATTGCTCAGATTTATTCATTGACACAGTTCTCACTTACAAAATCTTTTTTTCTCTTACATTCTATAATATGTTGGTAACACAGAGTGAAAGCCGTATATTATTCTATAAAAGAATGAGGCATTTTGATTGTTTCGGGGAAATCATGGATATTACAGAATTACTAGCATTTGCAGTTAAAAACGGTGCTTCAGACTTACATCTTTCATCAGGTATGCCACCAATGATTCGTGTAGATGGTGAAGTCCGTCGTATTAATTTACCAGCACTAGAACATAAAGATGTACACCGCTTAGTGTATGACATCATGAATGATAAACAACGTCGTGATTATGAAGAAGATCTAGAAACTGACTTTTCATTTGAAGTACCTAATATTGCACGTTTCCGTGTGAACGCATTCAACCAAAACCGTGGCGCTGGCGCGGTATTCCGTACCATTCCATCTAAAGTTTTAACCATGGAAGACCTTGGTTTAGGTTCAATTTTTAAAGAAATTTGTGATTATCCACGTGGTATCGTTTTGGTTACAGGACCTACGGGTTCTGGTAAATCAACTACGCTCGCCGCGATGATTGATTATATTAATGAAAACCGTTATGACCATATTTTAACAGTTGAAGACCCGATTGAATTTGTACACCAATCTAAAAAATGTTTGATTAACCAACGTGAAGTGCATCGTGATACTCATGGCTTTAACCAAGCACTTCGTTCTGCACTTCGTGAAGACCCTGACATTATTCTTGTCGGTGAGATGCGTGACTTAGAAACCATTCGACTTGCGTTAACTGCGGCTGAAACAGGTCACTTGGTTTTTGGTACACTGCATACTACCTCTGCAGCTAAAACGATTGACCGTGTCATCGACGTATTCCCTGCCGAAGAAAAAGATATGGTTCGTGCCATGCTTTCTGAATCACTACAAGCCGTTATTTCTCAAACATTATTGAAGAAAAATGGTGGTGGTCGTGTTGCAGCGCATGAAATCATGATTGGAATTCCAGCAATTCGTAACCTTGTACGTGAAAATAAAGTGGCTCAGATGTATTCTGCCATCCAAACGGGTGCAAACTACGGTATGACTACACTTGATCAAAGTCTTAAAACCTTGGTTTCAAAAGGTGTTATTAGTCCTCAAGTTGCCCGTACCGCAGCAAAACAACCTGAGTCATTCCTATAATAATAAACGGATTAGAGAAATATCATGGACTTTAATGATTTACTCAATTTAATGATTCAACAAAGTGCATCTGATTTATTTGTCACTGCAGATGTTGAACCCTCAATGAAGATCAACGGTCAAATTGTGCCTGTTTCAAAATCTAAACTCTCAGGTGAAGTCGTTGGTCAGTTACTTCATTCAATTATGTCAGATAAGCAGCGTAAAGAATTCGCTGAAACAAGAGAGTGTAATTTTGCGATCGTCAATCGTGAGAAAACAGCTCGTTTCCGTGTCAGTGCATTTCAACAACGTGATATGCCTGGAATGGTTTTACGCCGTATTGAAACTGTCATTCCAACCATGGATGAACTCAAGCTCCCTAGCGTGCTGAAAGAACTCGCCATGACCAAACGTGGTATCATTATATTTGTAGGCGCAACAGGTACAGGTAAATCAACCTCATTAGCTTCGATGATTGGTTATCGTAACCAAAATTCAAAGGGTCATATTATTACCATTGAAGACCCAATTGAATTTGTACATCAACATGCGGGTTGTATTGTCACTCAACGTGAAGTCGGGATTGATACAGATTCATTTGAAGTCGCACTAAAAAATACGCTTCGCCAAGCACCTGATGTGATCTTAATTGGTGAGATTCGTTCTCGTGAAACCATGGACTATGCAATTGCTTTTGCTGAAACAGGTCACTTAGTGCTAGCAACACTACACGCAAACAATGCAAACCAAGCACTTGATCGTATTATTCACTTCTTTGAAGCAGATCGCCATCCTCAATTGCATATGGATTTATCACTTAATCTCAAGGCGATGGTTGCTCAACAGTTGATCCCAACGCCAGATGGTAATTCACGTCGTGCAGCAATTGAGATTCTGATTAATACACCACTTTTGGCAGATTACATACGCAAAGGTGAAGTACACGAAATTAAAGATCTCATGAAGCGTTCTCGTGAGTTAGGTATGCAGACTTTTGACCAAGCATTATTTGATTTATACAAAGCAGGTGAAATTACGTATAAAGATGCACTGAAGCATGCTGACTCGCCAAATGACTTACGTCTCACAATTAAACTTTCAGAAGAAGGTACAGATCAGTTATTGAGTGCGAGCCGAAATATTACCTTTGATGGTCAATAATTCAAATTAAGCCATTAAAAAAGGAAGGTTTTTTATGACCTTCCTTTTTATTTGTTTAATTTTAGTAAAGTACTAAGCTTTAACTAAATCAAACTCATTTTTTACGATAAGCATCTTGGCATTCAGAATCACTACAATAGCCGTATAAGTTTAGTGAATGACCTGTTAAGGCAAAATTATGCTGATCTGCAACAGCATGTTGCTCTTTCTCAATAATATCATTTGTAAATTCAACAACTTTGTTGCAATTTAAGCAAACAAGGTGATCATGATGATCTTCTTGCATGATTTCAAAAACTGAATGATTATTTTCAAAATGATGACGTTGGATAATGCCAGCCGCTTCAAATTGTGTTAACACTCGGTAAACTGTTGCTAAACCAACATCTTCACCTTGTTCAAGCAAAGTTTTATAAATATCTTCAGCACTTAAATGATGTTGTTTTGAATTTTCTAACAATTCCAAAATCTTAATACGAGGAAGGGTGACTTTAAGTCCAGCTTTGCGTAAGTCTTGATTGGAAATAGGCATTTAAAAAGGTCTCTCAACAAATCTTAAGTTAGAATAGGCAATAGAGTTTAGATGCAGTATGATCTATCCTTGAACCAAATGCATCATCATTTATCAGGATAGTGTAGCAAAATGCAAAAAATCATGCTGGCGTTATTCGTCACTTCAGTACTTAGCGGTTGTTCAGTCTTTGGTGTTTATAAAGTCGATATTCCACAGGGAACACCATTAACTAAAGCACAAGCATCACAAGTACAAGTCGGCATGAGCTTTCAGCAAGTCCGTTTCTTACTGGGTAGTCCAACTGTTACAGATCCATTAAATCCATTACGTTGGGACTATATCTACAACTACACCCCAGGTACTTATGCTAAAAAAGCAAAAATACCAGCAGTGCGTGGTCAACACTTAAAAGTTTATTTCGATGCGAATGGCAATGTAGAACGTTTAGAAGGTTTAGATACGATTCCCGAATCACAACCTGGTTTACCAGCATCAAAAGAAGCAATTTTGACTGCGCCACCACTATAAATAGTTTCCAAAAAAAAGAAACCCCTCACCGAATCATTCGTGAGGGGTTTTATTTATGAACTTGATGGTCTAAAACGATTACCCTTAATAAAACGTCCTACGGGGTTCTTTGCGGCACGCTTGCGTCGAATATCTTTAGGATTAATCGTCAATGGACGATAAATCTCTACTCGATCACCCACTTGCAAAACAGTATCTACCTCAATCTTGCTACCAAATACACCAAGATTTAAAAGCTCTGGAAGTTTTACCTGTTCTGCTAAACCACTTGCATCAATCGCTTGTTGTGCAGTCATTCCTTCATAGAATGGAACGGCAATCATAAATTGCTGTTCAGGTGTCGCAAATGCAACCCAAACATGTTTCTGTTCCATTATAAAACTTGCCCAATAACTGCGACAATCGCAATCAAAATTGAAAGCGGTAAAACTAAACGTACCGCAATACGCCATACGTTATAAAATAATTCATTACTAAAACCCATTGCTTTACGAAGATGGCTAATCTTCATAATCCAGCCTGCAAAAACTGCATAAATCAAACAAATCACTAGTCCCCAAATCATCAGTAGAGTATTAAAAATTTGGTCAACTTGTGGCACAGCCCAAACTGCAATTGCCACGAGAATAATGCCCCATTGAATAATGATTGCAAGTTGGCGTTGTGCTAACTGCTCTTTAGCAAATTGGATCAATAATGCAGCAGACATTATGGCAGCAAAAACCCACGCTAGTGCTGGAAGTTGCGCTTGGATAGAAAAGAAACCAAATGCAATGACAGCAATAAGCTGCGCGGCCCAGATCGGAAATACTGAACTTGTGACCGCTTGTTGTTTTTTCACTGTCGCTAAGCTACTTTGCCAATACAATCCTAGACCTAGACCACTTGCGACTAAAGCAAGCACTGTAGCATTGCCCCACTCTTTAAACTCAATACCTGTCCAGTGCCAAGTCGTTAACTGAGTTCCCATCACATTTGCGCCAATGAAAGCAGCAATGACTCCAATTGTTGTAAGTCCAATTAAAAATTGGCGTGGTATAAAAGATAAACCGAGCGCTATAACGGCAAAAATAGCGAAAAGGATTTGAACAGGAAGACTTAATGCAAGCTGCTCAGTCACAATGTGAGCAGATGTATTTATCATACTTCCTGCAAAGAAAGGAACAAAAACAACAGCAAACCAACCTACTAAACGCCATTTCGGGGAAGCATCAGCATCACGTGTTAGAGTAGAAAGTGCTTGTAACGCGGTCATCTGTGAACGTTTTGCTAAGGCAATTTCAAGAAAACCTATCGGTAATGCTAATAAAAGCATGGTTCCTAGCCACAATAACCAAAAATCAAATTGACGATCAATTTGAATACCTACAGTTGGTGCTAATGTGCTAATCATGACAAAAGATAAGCAAAACGCCATCACTGGTGTAAGCCAGCGTGACAGAGTTGTGTCCTGCATACTGCATTCCTTAAAAAGCTTTGAACTCATTGTGCTTCTTTATGGAGCTTACAATGAAATATTCAATCTATTTTGCCTTTGTCACGTCTGAAAATCAAAACAAAAGATATCGAAAGAAAAAGGCAAATCACCATAAAGATGACTTGCCGCGCCTAGTTATTATTATATTAAGTTGACCTCTTATTTTTCACTCATACTCACCTTATTATTTTTTATAATAAGAGGTCTTATTATTTTTATTATTTCATTAAGCAAAGAATCTTGAGAACCAATTCTTTCCTTTTTTCTTTTCATTTTCTTTAATAATTCCAATCATATTTTCTCTTACTGCACCTACATAATCTGCATCATCATGTCGAATATGATTAATTAACCATTTAGAGAGAGCTTCATGCAATTCTTTATCAATTTCATGACCCAGTTCAAAGCGCTCACGATAAGCCTCTATTTTTTTAATAAATAAGTCATGCACACGCTTGTGAGGTACACGATACTTATAGTTTGCTTCTTCTTGTAAACTTTCTTCAAACGTAAAATGTGATTGTGTATAGTCAATAATATTATCTAACACACTTTTCATTTTTACACGATCATGGGAATATTTTAAATCAGCGATTTCATTAATATAATCCAGAATACGTCGATGTTGATCATCGATTACCTCTATTCCTGTATTATATTCGGTAGACCATTTCATGCCCATATCGATTCCTAAAACCAATGTGATTTATTGAATAAGGACATAATATCGACTAAGTAATTAAATAAAAACACAGCATTTTTGTCAGATTTTAAATATTTTCAATAAAATAAATTAACCTATTGTTTTATATTTATTTAAATATTTTACCCAATCAAAACACTCAAGTATTTTTTAACCAATTTTAAAACCAAATTCAAAATGGAATTTAAATATAAAAGTTAAGGAATTCATATTATAAAAAAGGTATATATCATGTATTAATTTTGATTATACCTAATTAATATTGATCTGCTTTGGTCATTCGTTTTAACAGCGGATTGTCTGCTTCTCGAATTAAACGTTCAACACGTGTGAGTGCATATTTAATGGGTTTCCCGTGCTGAAATAAAATCATTTCGCCTGGCTGATATGCAGTCCATGATTCATTATGTGTGAGCGGTTCCGTCGTGATAACAGCAACACGATCTTCAGGTGTCGTTACCTCGCTAAAATCCACTTTGACGTCTAAATCAATTAAATGCGCAGGTTGAAATGGATATTCTCTTACTAACCAATGCAGTTTAGTTGTCGCATAACTAAATAATGCTTGCCCATTGGATAGGCAAAAATTAAACGTACCATGCTCAGCAATTTCAGGAGAAATTCTTTCTAAAAGAGAAAAAACTTTCTCTATACACGGTTCTGTATATCCAAACGCTTCAACCATTTGATCTAATAAATAACAAAAAGCACGTTCGCTGTCTGTATTACCGACAGGTTCAAAGCGACCATTAAGCTGAGGATTAAAATCGTGTAGATCACCGTTATGCGCAAAAATCCAATGTCGCCCCCATAACTCACGTAAAAATGGATGTGAATTTTCTAGCGTAATTTTGCCTTGTGTTGCTTTTCGGATATGTGCAATCACATTACGAGATTTAATAGGATAATTACGAATTAAATCTGCAATTGGTGATTCAACTGCGGATTGATTATCAACAAATAACCGACATGCTTTGTCTTCAAAAAATGCGATACCAAAGCCATCACAATGATCAGACGTAACGCCAGCTCGTTGTGAAAATCCACGAAAGGAAAAAGTAATATCTGTTGGGGTCGCGCAATTCATTCCTAATAGCTGGCACATATCTTCTAACTGTCTAACATCTAAGCCTATTGTGCATGAGGTTTAGATATCTTGTAAATCTCAATATGTGCTCAGTATTAGCCTAACAATGATATAACTATCGCTGCACCATTTTATTCATGACAAAAGAAGTCGCGATCTTATTAATTTCTAAGAAAACAAAATAATCTAAACATTTGAAATCTTCATCATAAAATGCTTGTTTGGAGAGCTTAGATTGCATACCTAAATATGTATCAAATAATTTTGGCATCCGTTCATCTTGTGGGAAGCTATATTCTGGTCTCTCAGGTTCGAATGCACGTTTTGAGCGAATATCAATAATTTGATGATCACCTAATTGTTGAATCTGACGATGAGTGTAATAGGCACGCGCTAAATTATCTTCAAGATGAATACTGACACATCCCATAAGGTACTTAGCACGCATTGACCACAACACCTTTGGCACCAAATTTAACCAAAGCATTGATAAAGCTTTTCCAGAACGGAATTGTGGATGTACGCAGGTACGACCTATTTCTAGAATACTTGGCAAATGCGAAAAGTTAGGTACAACATCAAACTCTTTAGCGCTATAGCTTTGCCCAATCTCATGCCCCTGAAATAATTTAAGCCGTGTATAGGCAACAATTTCACCAGTCCATTTCTCACGTAATACAGCATGCTCGCAACCAAAGTCATAGAGATCTTGATCGAGACCATCTTCAAAAGAGATACCAAATTGATGAGAGAATTGATTTGCTCTAAATCTTTGTACTTCTTGTAATTCTTTTAGGTTGTCCACCCACCCAAAACGAAATTGATTTTGTGATGGTTTTTGGCGTAAAGGTGAAGTTAATGTCTGACGATATTGATTTAATTTTTCTAGCATAATGAAAGCTCCTTATGTCTAGAGTTAACTTAAATCGATTAAATGACATTGAAATGACTATAACGTGAACAGATCATGACGAAAAAAAAGACCTCAATGAGGTCTTTTTAATCTTTAGTGCTTTGCACGATTGGTAATCAGCGTTCCAACCCCATGGTCAGTAAAGATCTCTAATAATGTTGCATGAGGTACACGACCATCTACAATATGTGCACTCACGACACCACCTTTGACCGCGTCTAATGCACAACCGACTTTAGGAATCATGCCACCGTAGATAACGCCTGTTTCAATTAAACGATCTACTTCTTGTGTACTTAATCCAGTTAATAAGTTTTTATTTTCGTCTAATACACCTGTAATATTAGTCAAAAGAATCAATTTCTCAGCGCCTAATGCTTCTGCAACTTTTCCAGCGACGAGATCAGCATTGATATTATAAGTATTCCCTTCTTCATCAACACCTAATGGTGCGATCACAGGAATAAAATCCCCTTGGGTAAACATTTCCAGTACATCGGTTTTAACACCAGTCACTTCACCGACCATACCCAAATCAATTTGAGAAATTGAACCATCAGCTTCTTGTTTTTCCATAAGCAGTTTACGGGCACGAAGTAAATTACCATCTTTACCTGTTAAACCAATTGCACGACCACCATGTTGGTTAATCAGATTGACGATCGATTTATTGACACTACCACCCAACACCATTTCTACCACTTCCATCGTGGCTTGATCAGTAACGCGCATCCCATCAATACGATCGGACTCTTGTCCTAAACGTTTCAATAAAGAATCTACTTGTGGACCACCACCATGTACAACAATTGGATTTAAGCCCACGGTTTTTAATAGCACAATGTCACGCGCAAATGAGCTTTCAAGCTCTGGATCAGTCATTGCATTGCCACCATATTTTACAACCAACGTTTTACCTGCAAAACGCTGAATATACGGCAAAGCTTCAATCAAAATTTTTGCTTTATCAATGCCGATATGCTCATGTGGCATGCGTGTCTCCTTATTAAGCTTGTGCGAGTTCTTGTGCAATTTGCGGATATTGCTCTTGCATCATAGAAACAAATTCTTGGCGGATTTCACTTAATCGGCTTGGATTATCTGCATCAAAACGAACTGTGAAATACTCACCCGTATTAGATGCTCGAATAATGCCAAAACCATCATCAAAATCAAGTCTTACACCATCTATTTTACTTAAACGAGCACCTAAACGATGACTTTGAATTTCAATATCATTTAAAACTTGTTTAGGGTTTATATCATGGGTACTGATATAGGTATCTTCAGTACAATAACGTTCAGGGTAAATTGCTAATAAAGCAGAAAGGTTTGCTTTGTCTGATTGAGTTAGGTATTCCATGACTCTTAGCGCCGCATATAGACCATCGTCATAACCAAAACCACGACCATCATTAAATACATAATGACCTGCATACTCTCCACCAAATACGGCATTGCCTTTTGATTGAGATAAATATGCGCGCAAGAAACTACTTCCTGTACGAATCATTTTGGCTTGACCATGAAGCTTTTGTACCGTCTCAGCCACCATTTGTGAACATTTCACATCAAATACGATTTCTTTTTGAGGATGCTGTTTTAAACAAATTTGTGCGAATAAAGACAATAAGCGGTCTGGACTAATAATATGGGCAAGCTCATCCAGAATAACGACTCGATCGCCATCACCATCCAAGGCAATACCAATATCTGCTTTTTCCAAAAGGATAGCCGCTTGCAACTGTTTTAAATGTTCAGCATGTGATGGATCAGGTGCATGGTCTGGGAAAGCGCCATTTGCCTCACATCGAATCGCAATAACTTCGCAGCCTAACTTCTCTAAGACGAGTTTTGCACAACGACCTGCTGCACCATGTAAACCATCTAATGCAACTTTTAAAGGGCGTTTTAACTGAATATCAGCTAATAAGGATTGTTGATATTTTAAACAAAATTCAGGAATAATATGATGTGATAATTCTTGTAAATCACTATTTTTTTCAATTTTTCCTAACGCAAATTGAGCTGCTAAACCAACCTGTTGAATAATTTCAGGGCTAGGTGGTTCTCCTTGTAAAATCCATTTAATCCCATTATCAGATTTAGGATTATGGCTTGCAGTTACCATAATTCCGTTCCCACCAAAATCACGCGCAATATAGTACATCATGGGCGATGAACAACATCCAATGTTGGTGACTGTTAAACCCTGTGTTTGAAAAATTTGTTGAATAATATTGGCATAAGTCGGACTGGTTAGACGTGCGTCATACCCAATAACGACTTGATATTGCCCTGCATTTTTATATTGTTGTGCTAAAGCATAGCCAATTGAATGAATTACATGAGGTGTTAAATGATTTAATTTTCCGCGAATATCATAAGCACGAAAAATATTCAGAGGAAATGTATATTTTGTATTCACAGTGAACCCCTATTTTTATAATCATTAGCTGATTCAAAAAAACAGAACTATTAAGAAATTAGTTAACCCTTGTTCAGAAAAATTAAAATAATTTGTCAGCTGCTTTTTAATACAAATCCAAAGAACAATCAATATCAAAAATGCAATGCTTTTAAGCAAAGCATTGCATTTAAATTGATAATGGAAGCAGTATTAGTGTTGGCCTGTATGTCCAAAACCACCTGCACCACGTTCAGTCGCAACAAATTCTTGCACTTGTTCAAATTCAGCTTGTACCACAGGAACTAAAACGTATTGAGCCAAACGTTCACCCGGTTCTAATCGGAATGTACTTTGCCCACGATTCCAAACAGAAATCATCAATTCACCTTGATAATCGGAATCAATCAAACCGACCAAGTTTCCTAATACAATACCATGTTTATGACCAAGACCTGAACGCGGTAAAATTAAACCTGCAAAGTTTGGATCTTCGATATAAATTGCTAGACCTGTTTTGACTAAGACCGTTTCACCAGCCGCAATATCAATTGCAGTATCTAAACAGGCACGTAAATCTAAACCTGCTGAACCCGTTGTGGCATAAGAAGGCAATGCCCATTCTTGACCTAAACGAGCATCTAATACTTTAACTTGAACTTTCATTACAACTTCCTACTTACTATTTCTTAACGTTTCAATAATGCTTTTAAATTCGCAAGATATTGCTGAGCTTGCTCTTTTGGATCAACATTCGGTGCGAGTTTCTTTTTACGACCATGCCACTCTAGATCATCTTGTGGCAATTCGTCTAAAAAACGGCTTGGTGTCATTTGACGCATTTGACCACCGTTTTTACGCTGCTCAGCAAGTGTCAAGGTTAGCCCTTGTCGAGCACGGGTAATACCCACGTACATTAAACGGCGTTCTTCTTCGATGGTTTCTGAAGCAATCGAGTTTTTATGTGGTAATAGCTCTTCTTCCAAGCCAATCATATACACATAAGGAAATTCCAATCCTTTTGCAGCATGTAGCGTCAATAAGTTCACTTTATCCGTGTCCTCTTCTTCTTGCTGCTGCTCTAACATATCAAGCAATACCAGTTTACGAATTACACTTTCAATATTCTTTTCATCGACATCATCAGTACGATTAATCAAGTTTTGGATACTGGTATAGAGACTCTCAATATTATCGATTTTGGTTTTTTCTTGAGCAGGTGTTGCTGCTTGCTCACGCACGTAATCGATATAACCCGCTTCGTTGATCATTTGACGGACTTTAGGTACAGGCTCATCATCGTCTAACAATTCACGGGTAAATGTTGCGATAAAATCAGCAAACTCATGTAATTGAGTGGCAGCTTTCTTAGGCAATACCATCGACAATCGTTGATCTGAAGAAGCTGTTAATAACGATAAGGTATTTTCTTGTGCAAATAGTCCCAGTTTCTCTAAGGTGACAGGCCCAATTGCACGCTTCGGTGTATTAATAATTCGTAAGAAAGCACTATCATCTTCAGGATTAATAATGAGACGTAAATAGCTCATCACATCTTTAATCTCAGCACGAGCAAAGAATGATTGCCCACCCGATAATTTATAAGGGATTTGCATTTGACGTAGCTGCGTTTCTAATACGCGTGCTTGGAAATTACCACGATATAAAATCGCATAGTCTTTCCAATTTTTACCATTCATCAATTTATGCGTGATGAGATCTTTAACAACACGTTCCGCTTCATCATCATCATTCAAACATGTGATCACACGGATATTTTCACCATGTCCTTTATCACTCCACAATTTTTTATCAAAAATATGTGGATTATTTTCAATTACAGCATTAGCCGCTTTTAGAATACGACTGGTTGATCGGTAATTTTGCTCAAGTTTAATCACTTTTAAATTATGAAAATCTTCTTTTAATAAAGCCATATTCTCAGGCTTTGCACCACGCCATGCATAAATAGATTGATCATCATCACCTACGGCGGTGAATTGCCCCATCACACCAACGAGAAGTTTTACAAGGGTATATTGTGCAGTATTGGTATCTTGATATTCATCTACCAGTAAATAGCGAACCCGATTTTGCCATTTGTCTCTGACTTCAGCATTCTCTTGCAGCAAACGCGTTGGCATCACAATCAAATCATCAAAATCAACAGCGTTATAAGCGCGCAGATTACGTTCATAGAGTTGATATAAATGTGCTAACTGTACATCGTCAACTGTTTCACACGTTGAATGAGCTTGCTCTGGTAAAACTAAGTCATTTTTCCAATCAGAAATTTTCTTCATTGCTTTAGCGATGAGTTCTTTACTCTCTGCACCCGACATATTATCGCGCTGCATTAAGTCCATCAGAATTCGTTTGCAGTCGTCAGCATCTAAAATCGAAAAATTGGCTTTAAGTGGTAAGTTTTTTAATTCTAAACGCAATAAATTTAAGCCAAAGGTATGGAAAGTCGAAACTGAGAGTCCTTTTGCTTCTTCACGTGACAATAACTTACCGACACGCTCCTTCATTTCACGTGCGGCTTTATTGGTAAAGGTCATGGCAGTAATACGATGTGCTGGAATACCACATTGCTGTACTAAGAAAGCAACTTTTCGTGTAATAACTGAGGTTTTACCTGAACCCGCACCTGCGAGCACCAACAATGGCCCTTGAACATATTTCATCGCTTCAAGTTGCTTGTCATTGAGTTGACTGGCAGATGACATCTCGTAATACCTCTCACGTTTTCGAGCATGATTATAGACATCTCTGTTTTAGAATCCCAATAGTAAATCTTGGGATATGTATAAATTATGATGCCTTATACAAATGACACGCCATAGCTTGTCGCAAGCTGTTCGACACAATAAAAAAACCACCCGAAGGTGGTTTTTCTAAATCAGTAATAATTACTGTTTTGCATAAATGCTAATTTCTACACGACGGTTTTGTTCTTTACCAGCAGCTGTTGCATTTGAAGCGATTGGATTAGAAGAACCTAAACCTTGCGCATCAATACGGCTACCTGAAACACCTTGACCAGCTAAATAATTTTTAACTGACTGAGCGCGTGCTTGAGATAATGGAATATTGATTGAATCATTACCTGTATTATCTGTATAACCTGTTACAAGAATCGCACTCTTGTTATCTTCAGCCAACACTTGTGCAACTTTGTTTAAAGTACCGTAGAAGTTAGGTTTAATATTTGATTTATTGGTATCAAATGTAATGCTACCCGGCATGATCAATTGAACAGAACCATCTGGATTACGACCTACATCAACACCTGTACCTGCCATTTGCTCACGTAATTTTTTCTCTTTGTTATCGAGATATAAACCACTTGCACCACCAAGAATCGCACCGATTGCAATTGCACGGTTGTTTTGGCTGCTGCTACCGTTGTTAATACCTTTAGAAACACCGTAACCAGCTGCCGCACCAATTAAAGCACCTAGAGCAGATTTGTCGTATGAAACACCACCAATATCGTTACCTTGGCCACTCATTGTTTGGCAACCAGAAAGTACCAATCCAGCCCCTACTAATGTTGAAATTACTAATGCACGCATTGCGTAGCTCCTGTCTATGTATTTTGTTGTCTGAACAAATAATGAATGAGAAAATCAAGCCAGACCATTGATATTTTGTTAATAATAAACAGTTTATTTATATTTTTGTAATATTTTGATGCACTTTTCTTGATCTTATACTCACATTCTCTCCACTGTTTATTGTTTTACATAAAACCACGTTTATGAGATATGTGTCACATTATTGAAAATTAAGTAATCATCTAAGTCTTGTATGTTAAAAATTTTAATTTCCCAGATTCTGTATCTATAATTACTGGAATATATGAAAATTGTGAACATTTAAAAATATACAGTTGTATTTAAATATCTGTTGTTTATAGTTAAAAGGACTGTTTTATCGAAAATTAGCACTCAAGGTTTGATTTATGTCTACCACAAATAAAAAAGCATCGTTATTAGAAAGGGTAAGTAAAGGACTTACTGTTGGTTCTGTGATCACCGGAAGTACTTTTTTACATGGTCCTCCTGTTCTTGCTCTTGGTTTTACAAAATTATTTAAAAAATCAAAAAAAGTCGATGAAACCAATATTCAGTTGGCGAATAGTTGGATTGGCGTAAATAATCAACTGATTGAAAAAGTCTTACCAAATCTTAAATGGGAAATCAGTATTGATGAAAAGCTCGATCTGAATTTAAAAGGTCGTTATATAATGATTTGTAATCATCAAAGTTGGGTTGATACCACAGTAAATCAATATTTTGGTCTCACACGTATGCCACTCACCCGCTTCTTCACCAAGTGGGAACTCATCTTTATTCCTTTTGTTGGGCAAGCCTTTAAGATTTTGGGTTTCCCAATGATGAAACGTCACTCAAAGGAACAAGTGGCTAAAAACCCAGAACTGAAACATCGCGATATGTTAGAAGCACGTAAAGCCTGCGAACAGCTCTTAAGTCAGCCTTTTACACTACTCAATTATCTTGAAGGCACTCGCTTTACCGCAGAAAAACAAGCAAAACAGCAATCACCCTACCAAAACTTACTTAAGCCAAAAGCAGGTGGGTTGGCATTGGCTTTAAACATCTTAGGCGATAAGATTGATGCTTTGGTTGATATGACAATTGTCTATCCTGATGGTGCACCAGATTATGGTGATTTCTGGCTAGGCGATGTTTCACGTATTGCTGTGGATTTGCGTAAAATAGAAATTCCAGATTGGGTGCTTGGTGGAAATTATGAAGATGATCCAATCTACCGTGAACGCTTCCAGCAATGGGTCGACCAAATTTGGACAGAGAAAGACCAACTGATTTCACAGATGAAGTCTAAATATTATCAATAGTCTGATTAGGAATTGACTAACCACATGACTCAGCAGGACTCACAACAGAACTCTAAATATAGCCTTGTAAATCCAAACAGTAAGTTTTTCAAACTGTTTCTTGTTTATGACATTTTCATGGTTTTTATTATAGTTTTTAATTTGTTCTGCTTAGGCATGAACTTTTTTCTAATGAGTAATATTGGAGCGTGGTTTTTCAATACGATCCATTTAGCCAGTGTACTTGAATTCTATCGTAGCTATTTGCACCCTTGGGTGATTACCACCGAAGCATGGTTTATTATTTTTTTAATCACTGAACTTGCCGTGCGATGGGCAATTGCGATTGTGAATAAACACCATGCTCGTTGGTGGTTTTTTCCATTTATTCATTGGTACGAAATCTTAGCGATTATTCCCCATTTACGTTTTCTACGCTTATTCCGCGCAGGTATCATTGCCTATCGTTTACATGAATTAGGTTATAAAGTTGTTCCAGATAATATTCGAATTAAGGCACTTTTTTATTACAGTGTCGTTATGGAAGAATTGTCAGATCGTGTGGTGATTACAGTTATAGATGGCGTTCGACAGGAGTTGGAAACCAGTTCAAGTCATAAAGATATTATTCATGACTTAGTGGATCATCATCGTCAATTATTTACTGTCGCCCTTTCTTCCCTATTGCAAGAATCTTTAGCAAAAACGCTCCAAGCACAACAACCGATCATTACGCAAAAAGTAGGCATTATTGTTAATCAAGCAATTGAGGATACGCCTGAGCTGACTCAATTATTACGTCTAATCCCAATCGTAGGTGGGCGAATTGAACAGCAAATTCAAAGTATAGGCCAACGTTTGGGTGAAAATATCAGTGCAGGTTTAATTGAGCCGTTTACCAATGGATCTGTAAATCAACCCAATGAGAATTATTTATTTATTGCAGAAAAAGTCAGTGAATTGAATATTGATAATAAATACTTAGAAGAATTGGTCGAATCAGTAGTATTTGAAAGTCTTGCAGCCATACGAAAACAAGTCAAAGTCAAACAATGGCAACAAACTTTACGTGAATATGATCAATTGGATAAAAAAGCAGAATGATTACAAGAAAATTTACCAATCTAGCTAGAGAATTCCTGTAATTTGTTCTAGCATTTGCTTTTATTTACAACATGCTTTAACACAATAGAGTGCTTAAAAAAGCCCTTAAGGATAAATTATGGCTGATATACGGATTACGGGCAGAATGGTGAATTTTAGTCGATTAACATTCGACACAAATGACCATAATGCGATCCGCCAGCAACTTACAAGCACCCTCAATGAAGGTTTCTATCTGGGAACCTTAGTCATTATTGACAGTACCGTTGAACAAGAACTGATTGCCTTAATTCAATTGCTGATTGATCTTGGCTTACAGCCAATGGCGGTAATTGATGGAATTTTAGGTGATGAAGCTCGGGCGATCCAATTTCCTGTACTGCCTGCTGATCAACCTTTACAGCGTATCAAAGCATCAAAAGAGCAAGTTGTTGCTCAAGCACCTGAAACAAATACTGAAACTCCAGAAATACAAACACCACAAAAACAAACACCGACCACGCATATCACCTCGTATCATGATGAGATTTTGCGTACTGGACAATGTTTGGTACAGGATCAAGGTGATATTATCTTGAATGCAGGTATGAATAGTGGCTCTGAAGTCATTGCGTCTGGAAATATTCACATTTATGGCAATGCTCGTGGTAGAGTCATTGCAGGTGCAGGTGGACACACTTCAGCTCGAATTTTTTGTCATTCATTAGAAGCAGAGTTAATCTCGATCGCAGGGACATATTGTGTCGCAGATGATATTCCTAAAGATCTGATCAAAAAATCCGTACATATTTATTTAAATAACAAGCAAGAGCTTGAATTTGAAGCCTTACAGTTTTAATTTAACTTATTAAACACCCAAAAAGCCCTTTTAGGGCCGTATGACCATAAATAGGAGTGGATTCGGTGGCCAAAATTGTTGTCGTAACGTCAGGCAAAGGTGGTGTAGGTAAAACTACAACAAGCGCATCTTTTGCAACAGGTTTAGCCCTACGTGGTCATAAAACTGTTGTGATTGATTTCGATGTAGGTTTACGTAATCTTGATTTGATCATGGGCTGTGAACGCCGTGTCGTTTATGACTTTGTCAATGTCATCAATAATGAAGCTCGCTTACAACAAGCCCTGATTCGTGATAAAGAAATCGAAAACCTATACATTCTTCCAGCATCTCAAACACGTGATAAAGATGCTTTGAGTGATGAAGGTGTTGCACGTGTGATTGATGAACTATCTCAAGAGTTTGATTACATCATCTGTGACTCACCAGCAGGTATTGAACGTGGTGCAATTTTAGCAATGTACCATGCTGATGAAGCAATCATTGTGACAAACCCAGAAATTTCATCAGTTCGTGACTCTGATCGTATTATTGGTATGCTTGATAGCAAAACTAAAAAAGTAGAACACAATGAAGGGCGTATTCGTAAACATTTATGTATTACACGTTTCAATCCAGAACGTGCTGATAAACAAGAAATGTTAACGATTGATGATATTTCAAAAGATATTTTACGTGTTCCGACTTTGGGTGTTATTCCTGAGTGTCCAAGCGTACTTCAAGCATCGAACGAAGGTAAGCCTGTTATTCTTTATGACGAAGCAAAAGCTGGTCAAGCCTACGATGATTTAGTCGCTCGTTTCCTTGGCGAAGATCGTCCTTATCGACACATTGCAGTACAGCCAAAAGGTTGGTTAGCTAGACTATTTGGAGCGTAATTATGGCAGGATTCTGGAGTAAACTTTTTAGCAGTGATGAAAAACCATCAAGTGCACAAACTGCCAAAGATCGCTTAAAAGTTATTGTTGCATCTGAACAAGGTTTAGGTCGCCGCTTGAGCCAAGACAAAATTGACCAAATGAAAAAAGAAATCATGCAAGTGGTCAGTCGTTACGTTCGTGGTGTAGATGAACAGCACATTCAAATGCAAGTTCGTTCAGAAGCAAATATCGAAATGTTAGAAATGAATATCAATTTACCTGAAGATCGATAGAAGTTTTTTCATTAGCGATTTTTCGCAAATAAAGGCAAAATACATTGCGACTGAACAAAGCCATGCTTTGTTAATTATTCAGTCCCGTATTTTGCCTTTATTATTTTAAGACTGAGGAGATTGTCATGGCATTATCACAGCCAGCAACTTTCAATGAAGAATGGTCAGATGAGCGTGTTTTTGCCTACCTCAACCAACTTCCACCAGCAGATGTTAATGCTGACTTCCATGTACTCTATCATGCTTTCAAACATATGCGCCCTTTCGACTATGAGCGCTTGATTACCAAATTTTTAGCTGATGGTCGTGATTTACATGCGACTAATCCTGAAGGACAGCGTATTCATGATGTGATTGCTCAATTTCCACGTCAGAAAGATGGTTTCTTAGAAGTCTTAGCAAAATTTGCTTAAGATAAAAAAGCCTGCTTAAAGCAGGCTTTTTTATCTCTTTATTTTATCGACTACCAATCAAATAAACGCCCAGTAAGGTAAAAATCCCACCAGAAATACCATCAATCCATTTTGCAAAATTTTGATATGCGGTTCTGAATGTAGGTAATGAGAATACAAAGGCTACCACTAAGAACCATAGCAAGGTCTCTATCGCAATAATAATAAAAAGCAAAGAGTGATGCTGATCAAATAAAGGATTGGCTAAGAATAATGAAAATACACTACCAAAATAAATCACTGCTTTAGGATTCGATAAGTTAGTCAGTAGACCTTTCATAAAAAACAAATAAGGTGACTGTGGTAATACTATCTGTTTGATGCTTTGCTCACCTTTTGAAAAAGCTGAACGAAGCATTTGGTATCCCAACCAACATAGATATAAACCACCAGCAACTAAAAGGCCTTGTTTTAGCCAAGCCATCTTTTCAAAAATAATATTCAGTCCCATCAATGCTAAAAGTGACCAGACCATTGCCCCCAAGCAAATACCAAATGCAACCAATACCGCATCCTTACGAGAACGGCTGACAGCAGTTTGAGAGACTAAGAAGAAATCAGGTCCTGGAGTGATAAGCGCACAAAAATGAATAAAAATGAGTGTACATAATGCAACAAACATGGCTCACCCTTTAGCTTGAATTTTTAAACAATAAGCTTAAATAAAAAACGTGATTATTACCATATAAAATTGATAAACCTATAACAATAAAGCCCCTAAAGAGGGGCTTTATTAGTGGAATATTCTTATTAAACGAGAATATCACGTTTGCCGTTAGCTCCCATTGAACTTACGATCCCGTTCTCTTCCATTTGATCAATAATTCGTGCAGCTCGGTTATACCCCAAACTAAATTTACGTTGTAATGATGATGTTGAAGCCTTGCGCGTTTCAAGTACAAAAGAAACACACTGATCATAAAGTGCATCACGATTAGGATCACCATCACCATCTTCAAAACCACGTGAAGTCGGTTCTTCATCAAATGGGGTTAAGATTTCATCAACATAATCAGGCTCACCACGTTCACGCCAAGCGTCACAGATGCGGTTCACCTCATCATCACTAATAAACGCACCATGCACACGCTCAGGCTCAATTTTACCCGGCCCTAAGAATAGCATGTCACCGTGCCCTAATAGATCTTCTGCCCCGCCTGCATCAAGGATTGTTCGAGAGTCAATTTTACTATTTACACGTAATGCAACACGTGTTGGGATATTCGCTTTAATCAAACCTGTGATGACGTCAACTGAAGGACGTTGTGTTGCAAGTAGTAAATGAATACCTGCCGCACGAGATTTCTGTGCAAGCCGAGTAATCATCTCCTCAGCTTTTTTACCAACTTGCATAATCATGTCAGCGAATTCATCTGCAACAATCACAATCGATGGTAAAGGAGCTAATCGTGGTGCACGCTCCCCTACAACTGAATCACTGGCTTTCCAAGTTGGATCAATCAAATCGTCACCATTGGCAATCGCTTCTTCCACTTTGCGGTTATAGTCAGCCAATTTACGAATTTTTAGAAAAGACATTAGCTTATAACGACGTTCCATTTCATTTACACACCAATTCAATGCGCTTACAGCATCTTTCATATCAGTAACAACAGGTGTTAATAAATGTGGAATATCATTGTAGTTAGCTAATTCAAGCTGTTTTGGGTCGATTAGAATTAAACGCAATTGATCAGGCGTGTATTTTAACAACATCGATAAAATCATTGAGTTAACAGCTACTGATTTACCTGAACCAGTTGTTCCCGCAACTAACATATGCGGTGCTTTGCCCAAATCAGTAATCACAGGATTACCTGAAATGTCTTTTCCCATCGCCATCGAAAGTAAACCCGCTGGGTCTTCAAATGCAGGTGTCTTTAACAACTCAATCAGTCGAACCATTTCACGGCTGCTATTTGGGACTTCAATGCCGATATAAGGTTTTCCAGCAATCACCTCAACCACACGAACAGATGCCATTGACATTGAACGTGCTAGATCGCGTGAAATATTGGTCACTTTAGATGCTTTTACACCCGGTGCAAGATCTAGTTCAAAACGTGTCACGACAGGCCCTGGTTGAGCCTCTACCACTTGAGCTTTGACGTTAAACTCTTGTAATTTAATTTCTAGAAGTTCAGACAAACGAGCTAATTGTTCAGCTGTAAAGTTCACCTTTTTATTCGGATCTACCTCGTCCAATAATTCTAAACCTGGCAAAGTTGGTAAATCACGACGTTTTTGAGCCACTTGCATCGCACGAGACATTGGGCGACCAAATGAATCTGTTAACGGCGCGTCTAAATCAAAATCATCTTCGATATCAAAATTTTCTTCAACTTTACCCGCAGTTTCTTGCCATGCTTCAATAAATGCTTCTTTTGATAAACTTTCTTTAGGTGTTTCAATCTCAATAGGTGCTTTTACAAAAGCCGAAGACTGCGCGTAGCTCGAGCTCGGAGTTTGCAATACAGATTGCTGTTGTTTGTCTTCAATTAACAAATCATCAAATTCATCAAAACTTTCATCCAAAATACTTTGCTTATCATCAGAGATCATGTTTTTGATCATATGATGCGACTGAACTGCCGTTGCTTGCGGTACAGATTGAATTTCTGTTGAATCTAACTCAATATCAAAGTCAATTTCATCACTTTCAATTTTTGCCGTTGATCGCGTTTCTTGAATAAATGGCTTATGTACATCCGTAGCCGTTTTACTATTAGGAACAGCAGCCAATAATTCATCAAATATTTGGTCATCATTCCAATCGACTGGACTCTGATGAGGACGTTGTGCTGCCGCAGAAGAAACTTCCGTTGCTGCGTGTACATATTGAGATGAAGGATTTATAGCATCATCTGCCGCTCGCAAAAGTGCATCAATTTCTTGTTTATGGCTCGCATCATCATGTTGTAATGCACGCCATACTTCACCTGTTTGAATTAAACGCTGACTATCGGCTTCAAGTTGATGTGCTTGTTTTAAAGTTTGCTCAAAATCTTCTGTTGATAATACTTCTTGTGATTGAACACTTTGCTGCTCTTTGGCAACAACATCAGCAAATAGTTTTTCAGCTAATAATTGATGATGTACATTGTCTGTCGATGCTGTTTTAGCTGCAATGCTCTGCTGTGCATTTTGGGCTGTATCATTCGCCTCTAGAATATTTGAATCAGCCGCTTGGACTGGAGCTTTTTGCTTTATAGCTGGTGTTTCTGTTGAGGCTAATTGTTCAGTCAAATCATAAGCAGATTCGTGTTGAGGTATATTTTTATAGAACAAATCTTGTAAATATGCTGGCGTATTTTTTAATGTTGCCCAAGTTTTATTCCATTGAATACCAAAAGCTAAAGTGAATAATAAAATACTAAAAGCAAGTAAAAAAAATGTTGCACCATAAATGGTTAAAAGTTGAGAAAGACTCTGACCTAACTCATAACCAATAATGCCACCTGCTGCATTTTCTAAAGTATCTGCTGGAACATTCCAATGTAGATACAACAAACTAGAAATGGACAGAATCAAGAAGAACTGTGCTGCATAACGAAATGGACGATTTAGAAAACTTCTAGGCCACCACACTTGAATTGCTTCGATAAATAGAAATAAAGGAATGAACAAACTTGCCCACCCTAAAAAACCGAATAACAAGTCTGCGATCCAAGCACCAGCGATACCACTTGCATTTGAAACCTGTTGCGTATCACTGGAAATATGCATCCAACCTGGATCAAAAGGTGTGTAGGTTACTGTGGCAAGAAATAAATAAATGCCAAAAGAAATCAAAAATAATGTCATTAAAAAGCGTTGCGCATAAACACTTGACACCGCAGTCATATACAGTCCTGTAACCCAATTCGTTATTTGTTTGTATCTTTTAAGGCTTAAGCTACCTTAATCAATAAGTTTTACATTATGCACTCGTTCTTACAAAAAAGATGCACGATTGTTTACTGTTGTTGTTAACATCGACGGTTGATGCAAAACATCAATGAAAGATTAGTAAAAACTAATTATCATATAGCCCAATTCGATTAAGTATATCAATATTATCCAACCCACTCCCCTGTGGATTCACGTATAATTTTAACAGTTTCAATATAAAAAGGATGTTCTTTAATGAGCGCTCGTCACTCACGGTTAATTATTTTGGGTTCTGGTCCTGCAGGTTATAGCGCGGCAGTTTATGCAGCGCGTGCCAACCTTAAACCGACACTGATTGCAGGCTTGCAATTAGGTGGTCAATTAACAACGACCACTGAAGTTGATAACTGGCCTGGTGACCCTGAAGGATTAACTGGTCCTGTGTTAATGGAGCGTATGCAAGCTCATGCAGAACGTTTCGGTACAGAAATTGTCTATGATCACATCAACGAAGTAGATCTTAAAACTCGCCCATTTGTCTTAAAAGGCGATATGGAAGAGTACACGTGTGATGCGCTAATTATTGCTACAGGCGCAACAGCACAATATTTGGGTCTCGACTCTGAAGCTGCATTCATGGGGCAAGGTGTAAGTGCTTGTGCGACTTGTGATGGTTTCTTCTATAAAAACCAAAATGTCATGGTTGTAGGCGGCGGTAATACTGCTGTTGAGGAAGCGCTTTATTTATCGAATATCGCTGCTCACGTTACTTTGGTTCATCGCCGCGATAGCTTGCGTTCTGAAAAGATCTTACAAGATCATCTTTTTGCTAAAGAAAAAGAAGGTAAAATCAGTATTATTTGGAATCATCAAGTAGATGAAGTTCTAGGTGATAAAACGGGTGTAACTTCTGTTCGCATTAAGTCTACACAAGATGAAACAACACAAGATATTCAAGTACAAGGTCTATTTGTCGCAATTGGACATAAACCGAATACAGGAATGTTTGATGGTCAATTAAACCTACGTGATGGTTATATTCAGGTGCACAGTGGAACTGCTGGGAATGCTACAGCAGCTTCAATTGAAGGTGTATTTGCAGCTGGTGATGTAGCAGATAGTATCTATCGTCAAGCAATCACTTCAGCAGGATCAGGCTGTATGGCAGCGTTAGATGCTGAAAAATATCTCGACAATTTGAAGTAATTTTTAAGAAACAAAAAACCACCAATTCTTTGGTGGTTTTTTATAAAAACATCCATACAATCAAAAACATGATAATTTAATAATAAGATTGGTGGTTTTCGAATGACAACAACATGGACTAATGGCTATCAAACAGAAGTAAATTACACTTATGGTTATTACCGAGATCTCAGCCCTAATTTTCAAAAGTTTTGCTTACTCCTTAATGGAATAGAAAGTCCTGAAGCTCAAGAGAATCAAACGCATTGTGAACTTGGCTTTGGTCAGGGTGTCAGTATTAATATTCATGCTGCAAGTAATGAAGCGCTCTTTTACGGCACTGACTTCAATCCAGCGCACGCCGCCCATGCCAATCAACTCGCCGAAAAATGTAAAACTGAACATTATTTTTATGATGATAGTTTTGAGGAGCTACTCCATCGTTCAGATTTACCAATGTTTGACTCTATCAGTCTACATGGCATTTGGAGTTGGATTAGCTATGAAAATCAATATATTATTTTAAAGTTTATTCGAAAATTTTTAAAACCGAATGGTATCGTTTACATCAGTTATAACTGTGTTACAGGCTGGGCAGCAAATATGCCGATTCGTGAACTGTTTCATAGCCATTTTAAATTCAATAGTAAAAGTACCAACCCACTACAAAAGGTGAATGAAGCACTCAAATTTAGTGATGAGTTGCTTAAACAAAATCCTATTTTTGCACAAAGAAATCCAAATGCTCTACAAAAAGTCGCAGATTTAAAACAACAAAATCCAAACTACTTAATTCATGAATATTTAAATCAAGATTGGCAATGCTTCTCCTTTCAACAAATTGTCAGAATTTTAGATGAAATTAAGCTTTCTTATGCGGGTTCGACAGATCTCAGTACTCATCTTGATAACATTAATTTTTCCGAAGAACATCAACAATTTTTAGCTGAGATTGAACATCCTATTTTTAAAGAGCAATGCCGTGATTATTTTGCTAATACGCAATTTAGACGAGATCTTTTTATTCGAGGAAAAAACAATTTAACACCACTTCAAATACAAGAACGACTACGTAATAAAGCTTTTGTCTTATTGATAGCCAAAGAAAAATTACCGAGTAATATTACTGGGCTATTAGGTACCTTTAATTTAATTGAAGACATTTATCATCCAATTGGTAATAAGTTTGCGGAGAAAAATTATCATCCTTTAACAATTACTGAATTGGAACAGAGTTTTCCTGAATTAAGTTATGCAAAAATCCTGAATGCGTTAGTCATACTCTGCCATTTAGGTTTAGCTCAACCCTGTCAAACACTGACACCTAATCATGAAATCATATACAAATGCCATGAGATGAATCACTATTTATTAAGCCAAGCGAGTTTTCATCAAAATTATAGTGTGTTAGTAAGTCCACTAACCGGAATTGGAATTCCTACAGAACATTTTCATCAATTATTCTATCGTGCATATTTTGTAGATGGTTTAGAAACAGCTGCTGAATTTGCAGATTACGTTCAAAATGTAATTACTCAACTGGGTTGGCTGGTTTTGGATAAAGATGGCAATACCATTACAGATAAAGACCAAAGCATTCAAATGATTCAAACCAAAGCACAGCAATTTCTAGATAGCCAAAAACTTCAAATTGCAAAACAACTACGCTTATTCAATTAATGACAGTGTCAGGATGGGAATCGCTAGAGATTGCCATTCTGATGGAGTTCAGTTAGTTTAGAATTATTGTTATTTGCTCTTTTTGCTATGCAACAGCTTCCTTTATCACAATATATTTTTCCAAACCCTATCGAAGCTGATCCTGAAGGACATGGCTTTATTTGTATTGGTGCAGACTTATCACCTGCTACATTATTTGAGGCCTATACACATGGTCTCTTCCCTTGGTTTAACGAAGATGAACCGATTTGTTGGTGGAGTCCTGAACCACGCTGCATTATTGAGCCTCATGCATATAAACCCAGTAAATCACTAATTCGAAATATGAAAAAACATGATTATCGGATTACAGTAAATCATGCTTTTGAAGATGTAATACGCTCATGTTCACTCCCCCGCAGCTATGCCAATGAAACATGGATTAGTGAAGATATTATCGAAGGCTATTGTTCTCTATTTAAGGCGGGTTATGCCTATAGCATTGAAGTCTGGCAACAAGAAAGATTAGTTGGTGGACTATATGGCGTAACGATAGGTAAAGGCTGTTTTGGTGAATCGATGTTTAGTACAGAAACAGATGTCTCTAAAATGGCTTTCTATACACTTATGTTGATCGGTCAAGAAAATCAGCTTCCTTGGATTGATTGCCAACTAGTCAATGATCATCTTTTAAGCTTAGGTGCGCGTACACTTTCTCGCCAAGTCTACCTAAAATCGTTACAAGATGTAATTATTGCACCCTCTATCAATTGGAAAAGTTATCAAGAACGTGTATTTTCAAGTAAAACAATAGCAGTTTTTGCAAAATTAGACGGTTAATGGATTAACACCTTGGAGGGAGATTAATGAAATCATACCAACCCAAGTCCCTTTTAAATGACTTACAGTACTATATAACACCGCCACACGACTGCAGTTATCTCGATAACAAATCAGCTCGAATGGTATTTTTAGATCCAATTCACCGTATTGATGTGGTGACATTGTCTGAACTTTCACGTGTCGGTTTTCGACGTAGTGGCGATTTTGTCTATCGACCAGAATGCCATTTATGTCGCCAATGTTTATCTTGTCGCGTTCCAATTCAAGAATTTAAAATGAATAGTAGCCAGAAGAAGGCATGGAAACGTAATCAAGATTTAAAAATGAGTATTTTGCCAACTTCGCAAGCCACTCAACAGCATTATGATTTGTATGAGCGTTATATTAACGAGCGTCATGCAGATGGCGATATGTATCCAGCAACATTAGATCAGTTTGAAAAATTCCTCGTTCACAGTTGTACAGAAAGTTTTTTCATCGAACTTTGGGATGATCAGAAACTTATTGCCGTTTCTACTTGTGACTTAATGGATGATGGTCTCTCTGCTGTATATACTTTTTTTGATCCTCAAGAACAACGTCGTTCACTTGGTGTTTTTGCGATTCTTAAACAAATTGAATATGTCAGCACTTTAAATTTAGATTACTTATATTTAGGTTATTGGGTGCCTCACTCAGCTAAAATGAACTATAAATCACAATATACGCCACTGGAATTATTATTAGATGGACAATGGCGTCGCCTTAACCGCCCACTCTCAGAAAAAGAGATTCATCAACTTGGAAACTCATTAATGACGACACTACCATCGGAGTGGGATAACTTAATTATTAAATAAAGCAGCAAAATCATCAGTGCATGTTTTGACCATAATCACAGCATGCTCTTTTGTACCATCTAAATTTGGATAATAATTTTTGCGTAAGTCTATTTGATGAAAGTCCGTTTTTTCATACAAACGAATTGCAGCAAGATTGCTTTCACGTACTTCTAAAAAAATTTGAATCGGATTATTTTTTAAAAGTTGAATTGAATAATCTAGCAACTCGTATCCAAGACCTTTGCCCTGTTGGCTTGGATGAATCGCCATCAGTAATAAATTGGCCTCATCTAGAACAGGCTGCAAAATACAGAACCCAACGACCTGATTCGACTGCTCATAGACCGTGCACTGATACGAAGCTAAAGATTCTTGAAATTGTTGTTTCGACCAAGGATGTGTTTGTACTAAGCGCTCAATTGCAACAACACTCTCTACATCGCTCTCTTGCATCAATCGAATCACGATCTATCACTCTATAAAATATTGACGCAGATTATCAGCAATTTGATTGTAAATTTGAATAAAAAAAAATGGGCAATTTTAATTGCCCATTTTAGTTAACTCATATTAAAGCCTAATTCGGCGCGCCATTTATTCAATAATGCTGTTGTATCATCATCATTCGGATGGAATTTTGGTCTTAAAAATGCCAATAACGTTGGAATTTGACGTGTCATAAAACCTTTGTAGCCATACATGAACTTGAGCATATATTTGGTATCTCGCCATGTAAGTTTACCATCAGTTTTTAAAAGAGTCGCAGTGAAATATGACTGGGTAATAAAAATTAAACCCATTGCAATCACTAAAGCTAATGAACGCATAAAATAAGCTTTAAATCCTTGCCCATACATCGCTTCATAAACGTCAAATGCCACCGCTTTATGCTCATTTTCTTCAACTGCATGCCACATCCATAAATGGTACATGGTCTCATCCATAAACATGGATTGAATATCTGGGTTGGACAATAATTCTTCAGCAATCGTTGATGTAAAATGTTCCAAAGCACAAGTACCCGTTAAACCGATCATCTCTTTTGTAAAACCAAATGGTTTTAATAATTTAGTACTTATAGCAACTCCATACTGAATCACTTTACCTGTTTGCGCCTCCAATTTACGCACATCATAACCATAAGCTTGAGCAGCTGCATTAAAAGCCAAGTGTTCCTTTGAATGCATTGCTTCTTGTCCAATAAAAGCACTAATTTCTTTTTGTAATCTAGGATCAGCAAGTTTTGGATCATTTCTAACTGCACGGGTACTATTCACAAAAAATTGTTCACCCTCTGGAAACAGTGCTGAAAGTGCAGTCATAAAATGAGTTAAAGCAGCATCTCCATTTGCCCAATACCGTGGAACTTCGCCAAACTCAAAATCCATTCGGCGTACAGGAAAACTAGCGCCAGCGCGGTTTGAAATATTGACCTTAGCATTCATACCTTCTTCTCCTACCCAATGGATATATTTGCTTAAAAATTATCTATGGTTTATTTATACGCTTCTTTGAACGCATTAAATAAGTGCAGATAAGGTCAGAAAAGCATCATCTTAGGACATGTCAGTATGATTTTAAAAAGTCTATTCAATGTAATATTCAAAATAAAAAAAGAGCAATTTTATTGCTCTTTTTACATAGATTTAACTAATGGAGGTTTTAAGTTAAAAACCTAATTTCGCCTTCCAATCTTTAAGTAATTGTACGGTATCTAAATCATTTGGATGAAAACGTGGTCTAAAATAAGCCAACATTTCACCCGCCATACCTGTAATAATCCCTTTTGATGGGCTATAAGCATATTTGTAAATCATGCCTAATTCTTTCAGATTTAGTTTTTTATCTTGTTGAAGCAGACGTAAAGTAAAATAAGATTGAAGAATAAAGATCAAAGCCATAGCAAATACAAGTGCTGTAGTACGTAAACTATATGCTTTCAATCCAGTTCCAAATACTGACTCATAAACATCGTAAGCCACTGCTTTATGTTCATTTTCTTCAACTGCATGCCAGAACCACATATATGACATGGTCTCATCTGTCATTAAATCTTGGATGTGTTTATTGCGTAATAATTCAGAAGCAATCGTTGCAGTAAAATGTTCTAGCGCTGTTGTTGCCGTTAGATCAACCATCTCTCTGGTCATACCAAACGGTTTGACGATTTTTGAAAAATTCTTAAGCGCGAATTGGATATAACGTCCCGTAATCTGCTCTAAAGATCTAACATCATGACCATACTTTTGTGCAGAAGCATTAAAATTTACATGCTCTTGAGTGTGCATTGCTTCTTGACCAATAAAAGCACTGATTTCTTTTTGTAGTTCTGCATTATCTTTAATAGTTGGGTGATAACGTACAGCACGTACAGCATCAATAAATAATTTCTCGCCATCTGGGAATAATGCAGACAAACCAGTCATGAAATGAGTTAAGCCAGCCGAACCATTCATCCAATATTCTGGTACTTGATCAAAATCAAAATTCATACGACGTACTGGAAAACTTGCACCTGCACGATTTGAAATATTTACTTTAGCATTCATGCTGCTGACTCCTTTTAAATGGAAAATTTCCATTTAGTACTTTTGTTCATTTTCTTGTGTTTTATATTACGGTTTTATTGCGATGAATTAAGTGCAGTTTAGGACAGCAAGGTATCAGTTTAGGACACTATTAAGGATAGATTGTCGAACAATAGACATAAAAAAACACCCCAAAGGGTGTTTTTTTATCACTCTAAGCGATTATGCAGTTACTTTAGCAACAACACCAGCACCTACAGTACGACCACCTTCACGGATCGCAAAACGTAGACCTGGGTCCATTGCGATCGGGTGGATTAACTCTACTGACATCTCAACGTTGTCACCAGGCATAACCATTTCTACGCCATCTTGTAATTTGATCGCGCCAGTTACGTCAGTTGTACGGAAGTAGAACTGTGGACGGTAACCGTTAAGGAATGGAGTATGACGACCACCTTCTTCTTTAGAAAGTACGTATACTTCTGCATCGAATTTAGTGTGCGGCTTGATTGTACCTGGTTTAGCAAGTACTTGACCACGTTGTACGTCTTCACGCTTAGTACCACGAAGTAAGATACCACAGTTCTCACCCGCACGACCTTCGTCAAGAAGTTTACGGAACATTTCAACGCCAGTAACTGTAGTCGTTTGAGTATCACGGATACCAACGATTTCAACAGACTCACCAACTTTGATGATACCAGCTTCTACACGACCAGTTACTACTGTACCACGACCAGAGATAGAGAATACGTCTTCGATTGGCATCAAGAATGCTTTATCGATTGCACGCTCTGGTTCAGGGATGTAAGAGTCAAGCGCTTCTACAAGTGCAAGAACAGAAGCTTCGCCGTAAGGGCCGTCGTTACCGTTTAATGCTTGAAGAGCTGAACCACGGATGATTGGAGTGTCATCACCTGGGAAGTCATAAGTAGAAAGAAGTTCACGAACTTCCATTTCTACTAATTCAAGTAATTCTTCATCATCAACAAGGTCACACTTGTTTAAGAATACGATGATGTAAGGTACACCTACCTGACGAGAAAGAAGGATGTGTTCACGAGTTTGTGGCATTGGACCATCAGTCGCAGCACATACAAGGATCGCGCCGTCCATCTGAGCAGCACCAGTAATCATGTTTTTAACATAATCGGCGTGGCCCGGGCAGTCTACGTGAGCGTAGTGACGGATTGGAGAATCGTATTCTACGTGTGAAGTATTAATTGTAATACCACGTGCTTTTTCTTCAGGAGCAGAGTCGATTTGTGAGTAATCTTTCGCTTCACCGCCGTAAGTTTTTGCACAGATAGTTGCAATCGCAGCAGTTAAAGTTGTTTTACCATGGTCAACGTGACCAATTGTACCCACGTTTACGTGTGGTTTATTACGTTCAAACTTGGCTTTAGCCATGATGATCTTCCTTTATAAACTGCTCATGAGGGTCGCTCATGAGCGCTTGGTTTTTAACTAAATTTTAGTTGGGTAATATAGTAATCGAAAGATTACTCGTCGTCACCTTTTTTACCGCCAGCTTGGAACTTAGCGATGATGCCTTCAGCCACGTTACGTGGAGTTTCAGCGTACTTAGCGAATTCCATAGAATAAGTAGCACGACCTTGAGACATAGAACGCATTTGAGTAGCGTAACCAAACATCTCAGCTAATGGAACTTCTGCTTTAATTGCTTTTGTTCCACCAGGAAGATCGTCCATACCTTGAACCATACCACGACGACGGTTTAAGTCACCCATGATATCGCCCATGTAGTCTTCTGGAGTTTCTACTTCAACTTTCATGATAGGTTCAAGAAGAATTGGATCTGCTTTCATGAAACCATCACGGAACGCATAAGAACCAGCCATTTTGAACGACAATTCATCAGAGTCGACATCGTGGTAAGAACCGTCAAAAAGAACAGCTTTAACGCCTACAACTGGGTAACCAGCCAAGACACCATTCTTCATACGCTCTTGAATACCTTTATCAACTGCACCGAAGAATTCTTTTGGTACTACACCACCAACAACTTCTTCAGCGAATTCGTATTCTTTACCAGCAGCTTCAACATCAAGTGGCTCTAAACGAACATATACATGACCGAATTTACCTTTACCACCTGTTTGACGTACGAATTTACCTTCTTGCTCAATAGTTTTCTTAATCGTTTCACGATAAGCAACCATTGGTTTACCGATATTCGCTTCAACACCGAACTCACGTTTCATACGGTCAACGATGATGTCAAGGTGAAGCTCACCCATACCAGCAATAATTGTTTGACCAGATTCTTCGTCAGTACGTACACGGAACGATGGATCTTCTTTCGCCAAACGACCTAAAGCAATTGACATTTTTTCTTGGTCAGCTTTAGTTTTTGGTTCAACAGCCAATGAAATTACTGGCTCAGGGAATTCCATACGCTCAAGTGTAATGATGTTTTTCTCATCACATAATGTATCACCAGTTGTAACGTCTTTAAGACCTACACACGCTGCGATATCACCTGCACGGATTTCATCAAGATCTTGACGCTCGTTCGCATGCATTTGCACGATACGACCGATACGTTCACGCTTAGACTTAACTGGGTTATATACTGGGTCACCTTGTTTAAGAACACCAGAATAAACACGTACGAAAGTTAAGTTACCTACGAATTTGTCGTTCATGATTTTGAACGCAAGCGCAGAGAACGGAGCTTCGTCAGATGCTTCACGAGATGCTTTAGTTTCAGCTTTATCGTCAAGGATACCTTCGATTGCTTTAACTTCTGTTGGCGATGGTAAGAATTCAATCACAGCATCCAACATACGTTGAACACCTTTGTTTTTGAACGCTGAACCACAAAGCATAACTTGGATTTCAGATGCTAATGTACGAGCACGTAAACCTGCAACGATGTCTTCTTTAGAAAGATCACCCTCTTCAAGGTACTTGTCCATTAACTCTTCAGAAGCTTCAGCAGCCGCTTCAACCATGTTAGTACGCCATTCGTTAGCAGTATCAACTAGGTCAGCAGGAATCTCACCATATTCAAACTTCATACCTTGAGATGGTTCATCCCAGATAATCGCTTTCATTTCGATAAGGTCTACAACACCTGCAAATGTATCTTCTGCACCGATTGGTACAACGATAGGTACAGGGTTACCGCCTAAACGAGTTTTAACTTGCTCTACAGCACGGAAGAAGTTTGCACCAGTACGGTCCATCTTGTTCACGAATGCTAAACGAGGCACTTTATATTTGTTAGCTTGACGCCATACAGTTTCAGACTGAGGTTGTACACCACCTACAGCACAGTAAACCATGCAGGCACCGTCAAGAACACGCATAGAACGCTCAACTTCAATTGTGAAGTCAACGTGTCCCGGTGTATCAATTACGTTGATACGGTGTTGTTCGAATTGGTTGCCCATACCAGACCAGAAACAAGTCGTAGCAGCAGAAGTAATGGTAATACCACGCTCTTGCTCTTGTTCCATCCAGTCCATTGTTGCTGCACCGTCGTGTACTTCACCAATTTTGTGAGATACACCTGTGTAGAACAAGATACGTTCAGTTGTAGTTGTTTTACCTGCGTCAATGTGCGCAGAAATACCAATGTTACGGTAACGAGTAATCGGGGTTTGGCGAGCCATGATGTCTTACATTCCTAAATGTTATCTTTAAAACAGGACGCATCAATTAAATTGATGCGCACGAATATCCAAGCAGGCAACTTAAATACCCGCAAAGCTCCCACTTTGATAAAGAGCGATGTTGAATCGAGCTGCTGTACGCATGAATATTCTCCTGATTAGGGACTGTTTTATCCGTTTAGAAACGGTAGTGAGAGAAGGCTTTGTTGGCTTCAGCCATACGATGCACGTCTTCACGTTTTTTGATCGCTGCACCTTTACCTTCAGCTGCATCAAGCAACTCACCAGCAAGACGTAAAGCCATCGTTTTTTCAGAACGCTTAGCAGCAGCATCTACTAACCAACGCATTGCTAAGGCAGTACGACGGGATGGGCGTACTTCCATAGGTACTTGATAAGTAGCACCACCAACACGGCGTGCTTTTACTTCGACCATAGGACGAACTTTTTCAAGAGTAGTCTCGAAAAATTCAACTGGGTCTACTTTATTTTTTTCTTGAACACGCTCTAAAGCACCGTAAACGATACCTTCAGCTACAGATTTTTTACCATCTTGCATTACGTGATTCATGAATTTAGCGATTGTTTGGCTGCTAAATTTTGGATCTGGAAGGATCTCACGAGCAGCGACTACGCGACGTCTTGGCATTTTAATACACCTAATATTATGACACTTCAGGATGACCCAGCAGTTTGTACAAGTGCCATGTACGCTACGCTGGCCTTACTATACGTCGCTTGAATTACAAATCTATGAAGAATTCAAACAAGCGAAACGCTAAAGGGTTGTGGTGTTAATGTTTTCACATTAACTTCCTAGAATTACTTCTTAGGACGTTTAGCACCGTATTTAGAACGTGACTGGTTACGATCTTTAACGCCAGCACAGTCTAAAGAACCACGAACGGTATGGTAACGTACACCTGGTAAGTCTTTAACACGACCACCACGGATAAGCACAACACTGTGCTCTTGTAAGTTATGACCTTCACCACCGATATAGCTTGATACTTCAAAACCAGAAGTTAAGCGAACACGGCAAACCTTACGCATTGCTGAGTTAGGTTTTTTAGGAGTAGTCGTATATACACGTGTACATACACCACGACGTTGTGGACAAGCCTTCAACGCAGGAACTTTTGATTTTTCAATCAAAGTTGTACGACCCTTACGGATCAACTGATTTGTTGTTGCCATTTGGCAATTCTCCCGTTATTAAACAACCTTAAAAAGAAAAACACCTCTTTTTAAGGGCACATAATTGTAAGCTAAGAAGTAAAAATGGTCAACAATGCAAGATAAAGCAACTGTTGACCATTTCTATAATTTTGTTGTTTTATTGATGTCTAAATCACACCAATAAATAATTAACTGTGTTTCGTTGATGCGGGTTCTATATCAATTGTTTTTGGTTCAGTAGATAGTTCAGCTTCATCAGAACTGAGTAATTCATTTGATTGCTCTTTCAAAGCAGGCTGCTGTTCAGTATGTTCGTGCTTGACCACATGCCCTGATGCAAGCTGTTGAATACCCTGCTCAACGTTTTCATTCGTCTGAATTTCTTTGGCAGCATGATCCTTAGATTGCACAGAAACATTGGTAATCACATCATTTTTGCTTTCATCAACACTACTTATTGCATTTGTCGTAGTCTCTGTTGCATTTAACAATCGTGAATTTGGCTTTCTTAATAATGCTTCCGCTTTGTAATAGGCTTCTAAGGGTGAAAGATTTTCATTCGGATATTCATTCAAATAAAAACGAGCTGCCCCGAAAACAGATTGTGCCTTGTGCCCAACATCTTCGAGTAAACGCCAACTATAAAAACCACCTAAAGCAGCACCAGCAACTGGTGTTAATTTACCAATCACAGATGCTTGAGGGATATGATTTAACCACCCCCATTTAAACTGCCCTTCCTCATCAACTAACCATTTCTTTACAAGCTCAACATCGTTGCTCGATCCAAGCAACTGCTGAAACTGTTGTAAGTCATGGGTTTCTAACATCGACTTCAACGCTTTTAATGCAATCAATAATGTTTGTTTTTCAGCAATAATACCCAAATCAATTTCTTTAAAAATAAAGGCAACCACTTCTTGATCTGCCTCATCGGCTAAATCAAACCCGTGAGAGCGACCCGTTTGATAAATTGTTCTTAGTGCTAAAACAATCGAGGCAGGAATATCAACAGCTGCACCCCAAACTCCTGTAGCACCCGTGATAACGCCTTGCACAGCGGCTAATAATTTATTTTGTTCGATTAATGCCTGACTTAAACGTTGAGAACGCCCCGTATCTTGAGTGAGTTCGGTAATATCTTTTACCCCTGCTTCTTCCAGAATCTTTTCTGTAAGTGAAGTATTGGAACTAAATTCATTCAACCACTGAAATAAATAATCAGAAACTTTTTCGCCCATGTCAGGTGAAATGAAAGATGCAACATTATTTACTTTTGTGTAATGGCGACCCAAAAGTTGATGGGACAATTTAGGTAACTGTTGACGTAACATATGTTGTGGGCTTTCGTATTGCTCAATCTCAAATGGGCTTTTAAAACGCGCCTTCCCTTCGATCACATTAGATGAATCTGTAGATCCAGTTGCTAATGTTTTAGGAGCAGTTTGAAGTTTTTGTATTTCTGAACTGAGCTTTTTAGCCACTCCAAAGGCTTGGGTAAATAAACCTGAAGATTGCTTGTTTTTAGATTTTGTCATCAAGTACCTCTGTTCTATAATCTGTGCATCTCTAGGTAAATACTAGGTTGAATGCAAATTTATCTCAACTTTTATCTGTGTTCTTTCATTACCTTTTGTCTCAACTGCATTTATATTTACGAATATTTACACAACTAGAAATAGGCATAAAATTTGCCATAAGAAATAAAAAACCTTTCTGCTATGATGGTGTCATTCACTCATAAGCCATTTAAATCGTTATTTTCTCCTGATTTGTACTTATAGCGATATGCACAAGGCTTCGTATTACCATAAAAGGGATCTGTAAATGAAACGTGTTGTAATCACTGGTATGGGCATTAACTCATGTATCGGTAACTCTTTAGAAGATGTCACTCATTCTTTAAAAAATGGAATCTCAGGAACACGTTTTAATCCAACTTATGCCGAATTAAATTTTAAAAGTCATGTCAGCGCTGCTGCTGAACAGGATTTTGATGGTATTGATCGTAAAATCAAGCGTTTTATGGGTGTATGTGCAATGTATGCTTATAACGCAGCGATTGCAGCGGTAGAACATGCTGGTCTAAAACAAGAGGATCTAGCAAATAACCCTCGTTATGGTATTGCAGGTGGTAGCGGCGGTAACTCAACTGCATCAGTTGCAGAGATGGTTAAGCTATTAGAAGAAAAAGGCGCACGTAAAATTGGCCCTTTCTTTGTTCCCCGTAATATGAGTAATACCATTACTGCCAATGTCGGCGTTGCGCTAAAACTACAAGGTATTGCTCATTCAATTACCAGTGCCTGTGCAACTTCTGCTGATGCAATTGGTTATGCTTACAACTTAATTCAATTGGGTAAGCAAGATCTGATGCTTGCTGGTGGCGGTGAAGAAGATCACTGGTCGCAAAGCTTACTTTTTGATGCAATGGGTGCATTGTGTTCTAAATATAATGATACTCCCGAATCTGCATCTCGCCCTTACTCAGCGGATCGTGATGGTTTTGTTATCGCTGGTGGTGGTGGTTTCGTTATTCTTGAATCACTTGAACATGCACAAGCACGTGGTGCGAACATCTTAGCTGAAGTTGTTGCTTATGCAGCGAACAGCGACGGTGCAGATATGGTTGCACCAAGTGGTGAAGGTGCTACACGCTGTATCATCATGGCATTAGATGAAGCAAAACAACACGGTGTAGAACAAATCGATTATGTCAACACACATGGTACATCAACACCAGCAGGTGACGTGACTGAGCTTAAAGCAATGGAGCGCGCATTTGGTGAAGGACAAGTTCCACCACTTAGTTCAACCAAATCAATGACGGGTCACAGTTTAGGTGCTGCGGGTGTTCAAGAAGCGATTTATTCTGTATTGATGATGCAAAATGACTTTATTGCTCCAAACATCAACGTGACTGAGCTTGATGAAGGCGCACAAGGTTTCGATATTGTACTTGAAAAACGTGATGCAAAACTGAATACTGTGATGAGTAACAGTTTCGGCTTTGGCGGTGTAAACGCCTGCCTTATTTTCAAGAAGTGGGATGCATAATCCCACCTAGGATTATCGATGGATGCACCTTCTGATGCTTTCTTGTGGGTAAAAGCATTACATATTATTGCCGTGGTTTGCTGGTTCGCTGCATTGTTCTACTTACCCCGGCTTTATGTCTACCATGCTATGAGTGAAGATGCCGTTAGTCATCAACGCTTTGAAGTGATGGAACGTAAGTTATATCGAGGAATTATGTGGCCGTCTATGATTGCCACACTCATTACCGCCCACTTTCTAGTTGATTGGGGTGATGCAACCCGACACTACCATGAAGCTTTATGGTTCTATCTTAAAGTCGGTCTGGTGGGTTTATTGGTCATATACCACTTTGTTTGTGGTTATTATCGCAAAAAATTGATTGGTAATGCTCATTACAAATCACACAAGTTTTGGCGTTTTTTTAATGAAATGCCGACTCTCATCCTATTTGCAGTCGTGATCCTTGTTGTTGTGAAACCCCAGTTCTAATTGGGGTTTTTGCTTTTTAATGGATCATCAAATTAAGATTATATATTAGATTTAAAACTATGCTTTTTTAAAATTACCATCGCACTTGATGACGTCCCTTAAATTTTGCTTGATATAGTGCAGAATCTGCTGCTTTGATTAAATCTTCTGCCTGCATCGATTTCAAAGGAATACAGCTGGCAACACCTATACTAACTGAAATATTTTTTGCAACTAAAGAACCTTGATGCGGTATTGCAGCCTTATCAACTATTTTTAATATTTTTTCAGCAATATGGATTGCACCATGTAATCCTGTACTCGGTAATAAAACTATAAACTCTTCCCCACCATAACGAGCGACTAAGTCAGCAGGACGAACCACGGCGGAACATAATGCCAAACTTACTTTTTTGATACACTCGTCTCCAGCCAAATGCCCATAGGTATCGTTATAGAACTTAAAATAATCAATATCGATAAAAATGACAGATAAGCTTGTTTTTTCTCGTAGGCTACGCATCCATTCTTGTAGAAAAATCTGATCAAAATAACGGCGATTCGCTAACCCAGATAAACCATCAATTTGAGCAAGTAATGAAAGTTCATTATTCAGTTCCTCCTGTGCCCCAACCTGCTGTAAAAGTACAACTTGATGCAAAAACAATAATTTGTCCTGCCTTTCCATCAATAGAGAAATCGTTCCGCAAACAATTACTGTTGGGAAAAAATAAAGGTAAACATAAAGATCATAAGAACTTAAGGTTTTATATGCTGTCAGCCAAGCAAGAAAGCCACCCATGACACAAGAAAACATAGATACCATGGCTGTTAAGCGTAAAGCTAGTATATCAATTACAACAATCATGATGGTTGCACCCATATGATATTGTATAAGTTGAATATTTTTAAGTGATAAAGCGATATACAACTTATCCCACAGCACAACAATAATTAACAATCCCAACCAAAGCTGAAAACTTGATGCCAGTTTAGGAATATGTGCAAACACGACACCTGCAAATAAAATAATTGCACAAAGAAAAAAGTGATTGTCCCAAATTATATGGTCGTGACCTTGTAAATTTCGACTGTAAAAAACGTGTGCAATCGTCATTTCTCCAATCAGCATACATAACAGCAGTGGCCAGCCAAATTTTGCAATAGTTGTAAATTGTTTTTGTCGTTCAACTAAAAAGAAAGCGCGTAATTCTTTAGGTAAAAAAATTAAAAACGGAGATCTACTCAAAACTAATTGTGCGTCTGTCAAAGTTTGTTTCTTTAACGTAGTATGAAATGAATTCTGATCCTTCCGAGCTAAAATACTCATGTTAATATCCTGATTTTATTAGAATCAATCCGATTCAGCATAGGTATCTTAAAAAATTAATATTGACTTATCTCTCCATCACAACCGATCGCAGTTTGGTTTTGAAGCCCCTAATGTAAAAATAGACACTCAATTATTTTTATCGAAATATTAAGCATTTTTACAAATAAATGTTAATTATTAGGCATTTTTAACAATCTTTCAATCAATAGTCGAATTTTCAACAACAATTACAACCATTCAAGATCATGTTTTTTAAGAAAAAACAGATGGTAAAATTACTATTAATATGATTATAAAGAGAAAAATGTAATAAATTTCATCTTAAATTTTAATGAACTAAAATCAATAAATTGAATCGCATCGCAACAATTACAAAACTAAGCACAATCAAAAATTGGTTTTCTAATTAAACTATTTGCTATGGTATTAAACAAATCATGAATTGAATTTGAATCAGATGAAATTATTCGAATCATTCCACGCTATTCCCTCTCTGCTCATATCATTTCTGATTGTTTTTCTTAACATGAATGAATTTAAATGGCGTGGCTTAACTGATGGCGAAGTTGCACTCGCTCAATCTGTATTCGGTGATCTGATTAATTATCATGCAGTAAAAATCTTTAATATTCCGTATTTACCGTGGCAACCATTGAATATTTTTATGGCGCCAAACGGCAATCTATTTGTACATAAACAACATTTTTATCAGGATTATTCAAAATGTTCATTAGATCTTCAGGCAATTTTTATTCATGAACTCGCCCACATCTTGCAATTTCAGCAAAAAACCAATGTCATCTTAAAAGGAATGTTGTTACAGACAGGCTACTATCTTAGTTTTAAAAAGTATAATCCCTATCATTATCGCTTTATTCAAGCCAAGCCTTTCACCAGTTACAACATTGAACAACAAGGTGATATTGCACGAGATATTTTTTTAAAGAAAATTCCAAATATTATTTTGAACCAATAAAAAAGCCCTGTGAAGTAAATGACAGGGCTTTTAAGTTAGAAATTCGCAATCTGCTTTATGCAACAGAACCTTTGCGCATTTTAGATTTAAGTTCATGGCGAGTGTCCATATTCGTCGTAAAATCCGTATCTTTGCGTATATCATCCATGATAATTGTACCAATACGCCCCACACCAATTGCCAATCCAAAGGCAATTACTGGAAATAAAATTGTTGAAATCATCATCACTCTAACCTCTTGAATATAAGAAATTCTTAACTGACTGATTAAATCTAAAGTTTATTTGTCTTGCTCTTGAAACATCACAGTACCAATGCGACCCACAACGACAGCTAAACCAAATGCAACTACAGGAAATAATAAAACTGACATATTCGTTACCTCTTCAATTATCAATAAATGTTTATTTACAATTAGGCTTGTTGGTCTTGCTCTTGGAACATTACGGTACCAATACGACCCACAACGACAGCCAAACCGAATGCAACTACAGGAAATAATAAAACTGACATATTCGTTACCTCTTTTTGTATGTTACTCACATACTTGATTTAAATAACAGTGTACATGTGTTCACATTAATTAGGATAATAGCAGTGCACAAATGTACACTCAAGTAATAAATAGATTTACCCGACGAATGGTATAAAAAACAATCATAAAAACATAAGGTATTGAATTTATTTATTTTAAAAATAATGAATCACTCAATAAATTAATCTTTTTTTGCGAATTTTATCGGTGATTGAATAGATCTAGCGTATTAAAAAATCTGTATTTACTGTAATTAATCTGTCACCAGAGTATGAAAAGATGAAATGAAAAATTATACAAAAGCACTAAATTTTGAAATTTTTGCCCAATAGATTGATATGAATAACTTCAAATACACAGATTGATCCATAGATCTTCGTATTTTATACAGAAAAACTTGTTATTTTTACGCAGAAAAATGTGCATTTAGTATATATTAGTGAACTTGTCATTTTTCTTTAAGATGCAGAATGTTTAGCACCATGATATACAAACGTTTTTAAAACTATACTTATATAAATCAAAATCTTGTATATCAGCACTTGTTAAGACTTAGGATTAGGTTTGAATGAAAAATTTTAAAATTGCCCTTGCTCAATTTTCTCCGCATATTGGCAATATTGACGCAAATACTCAAAAGATGGTTGAGCAAGCAAATTTAGCGAAACAACAACAGGCTGATCTGATCATCTTCCCTGAACTTTCTACGCTAGGTTACCCAGCTGAAGACTTATTACTTCGCCCAAATTTACAAAAACGCACTCAAAAAGCGTTCGCTCAATTAAGCGAAGTAAAAGATATCGTCATGGTATTCGGTTTCGTACATCAAACTGAAGATGGTCACCGTTACAACTCAGCCGCCGTGATTAAAGATGGACAAGTTTTAGGAATATACAACAAACAGAACTTACCAAATTATGGCGTATTTGATGAAAAACGTTATTTCCAAGATGGTCATCAACATCTCGTTTTTGAGTATTTAGGTCATAAGTTTGGTGTACTGATTTGTGAAGATGTTTGGTCACTGAATACCGTCAAACAACTTAGCCAACTGAATGTTGAAACTGTGCTTGTCTTAAATGCTTCTCCGTATGAAGTCGGTAAACCGCAGCATCGCATCCAAACATTAAATGAACTCGCAAAACAACTGAATCTGAATATTGTTTATGTCAATCAAGTTGGTGGACAAGACGATCTTATTTTTGATGGTTCAAGTTTTGTCAGTAACAAAAATGGCGAACTTGCATTACAAGCACCGAGTTTTCAAGAATCTGTTTATGTGACTGAATATGATGCAGAGCAAAAACAGTATAAAATTGCTAATGCAATTCCAACTTTAGATACTTTTGCTGAAATCTATCAAGCATTGGTCATGGCAACACGTGACTACGTGCAACGCTCAGGTTTCCCTGGTGTGATCTTGGGCTTATCGGGTGGAATCGATTCAGCCTTGACACTTGCTATTGCTGTTGATGCGATTGGTGCTGATAAAGTACAAGCCGTGATGATGCCTTATACTTACACCTCTCAAATGAGTGTAGAAGATGCAACAGAACAAGCACGTCGCATGGGCGTAACTTTCGGTATTGCAGAGATTCACCCAATCGTGAATAGCTTCATGCAGACCCTATTCCCGTTCTTTGGCAATACGCCAGCGGATGCAACGGAAGAAAACTTACAAGCGCGTACCCGTGGTACGCTGCTTATGGGTTTATCAAATAAGTTTGGCAACCTTGTACTTTCAACCGGTAACAAGTCTGAAATTTCAGTCGGTTATTGCACACTGTATGGTGATATGGTCGGTGGCTTCTCTGTATTAAAAGATGTCTATAAAACCATCGTCTTCGAATTAGCAAAATACCGTAACACATTAAGTGAAACACCTGTGATCCCTGAGCGTGTCATTACTCGCCCACCTTCAGCAGAGCTGCGTCCTGATCAAACAGACCAAGACTCTTTACCTGCTTATGATGTACTTGATGCAATTCTGTACGCTTATATCGAAGAAGATCTTAGCCAAGCAGACATAATTGCAAAAGGCTACGAAGCTGATGTGGTTGAAAAAGTAATACGCTTAGTTGATCGTAATGAATACAAGCGTCGTCAGGGTGCAATTGGCCCACGTATTAGTTCACGTGCTTTCAGTCGCGAACGACGCTACCCTATCGTCAATGGATGGACCGCGAATGACTGAAAAAATTGTTTCTGAAAAGTCACAATTACTTGCTCAAGCACTTATGCTTGAGCAAGTGGCATTTTATAAAAATCAGCTTACTACACAGCTTTCTCCTGAGTTCTTTCAGCAGTTCATTCAGTTGTTTCTACAACATGCGCCAAATATCAAACTGAAAGAAGTGATAGAGCTTGAACAAATCCAAGCAGTTGTTAAGCGTTATGCCTTTGAAATGCAGCTTGGTGCTGGACTATTAGAGTTTATTGGTGAAATTGCTCAACGCTTGCATGTTTTTTCTTTACAGTCTTCAGCACATTTAGAAGATGTTTTTTCGGATCACCAATTTGAAATGTGGTTATCTAAATTTCTCGAATTAGAAAATATTCGACATTATTTAAACCACTTCTTGAAAGAAAGTCCTTCAATTCAGCAATTATGCCAATATATTGCAACCACAACTTTACAAAATAAATTACCAAAATTATTTTCACAATCTGACGAAGAACAAATTTCTGAAAGCAAATATCAGTGGCAGCAGAAACTAAAGACTTTTTCACATCGTCAACAGCAACGCATTGAACAGAAAATCGAAGAAAGTATTGCTCGCTTTATCCAAGAACAACTTGCCGATCTAAGCTTACTTTCAAATGATGACTTAGAAAGTCTGGCGCGTAATATTTGGGAAGATAACAAAGCTAAACCTTTATCTGAATACACCAAACAAGTCACACCTCTGGATGTTGAAGAATTCTTTGTCATGATTTATGAATACTGGAAAGAGCTACGTCAGTCTTCCTATATTCAAGATCTTATTCTATACGGAGTAAAAGTCTTTTACGATTTTTATGAAGACGAAAGCTTAGAGGATGTATTTGCTGCGATTGGGATTGAAGAATCAGATCTTCAAAATGAAGCTGTACGTTTTTATCCTAAAGTCGTTGTAGCCTTAGATGAACATGGTGTATTAGAACCTATTATCACCATGATCGTAAAACCTTTTTATGAAAGTCATCAAACTCTAGCGACAATTGAAAAGCATTTATAATTATTATTTTTCTGCCGAGATATATTGAGGCTAAATCAATATATCTCTTTAATTTTCTAATTCAATCACATTAAAGCTAATTAACTAAAGCCATCAGAAAACCTGATGGCTATTCTTTTTTATCTTAAATCTATAAATAATATTCGGTTGATGCTTGGTAGGTTGAGTAGCCAATAAAAGTACATAAAAAAAACCACGCAGGAGCGTGGTCTATAAAATGGTGGCTATGACGAGACTTGAACTTGTGACCCCCGCATTATGAGTGCGGTGCTCTAACCAACTGAGCTACATAGCCGTAAACTGTGTGCGCATTATCTAGTGTTCTATACAACAGGTCAAGTGTATGACATTGAAAACATGAAACATATGAACAGTTTTTGTGCTTTTAATTTTTATTTGATTACTTTTCAACAAATCTTCTCTCAAACAAAAACATTAATTAAAAAAGTTCAAATAAAAAAAGACCACGCAGGAGCGTGGTCTATAAAATGGTGGCTATGACGAGACTTGAACTTGTGACCCCCGCATTATGAGTGCGGTGCTCTAACCAACTGAGCTACATAGCCGAAAACTGTGGGCGCATTATCTTAACTTTCAATAGACACGTCAAGCACAATTTCAAAAAATTTGAGAAGTGGGCCTATAAGCCGGGTTCTGTCGAGGACGATCATTCCTCTAGGCGTACAATCACTCATACGCTCAAGCGACCTACCCGAATCCAGCACGGGCCGTGCCTCAGGATTCCTATTTGGTCTTGCTTCTGGTGGGGTTTACCTTGCCGTGAACTGTTACCAGACACGCGGTGCGCTCTTACCGCACCCTTTCACCCTTACCTCACGAATGAGGCGGTCTACTCTCTGCTGCACTTGCCGTCGACTTTCGCCGCCCAGGCGTTACCTGGCACCTTGCCCTATGAAGCCCGGACTTTCCTCCCCTGTTTCAGTCACGGAGACCTCCACAGCAGCGACCGTCCAGCCCACTTCGTGGCGCATATTATCAAAGTTAGAAATTAATTGCTCGCATTTTTTTGTGCAGTTAATTTTTTATATTTTGCCATCAACTCATCTTGTGACTCGACATGCTGAGGATCAAGCGGAATACAATCAACTGGACAAAATAACTGACACTGTGGCTGATCATGATGCCCAATGCACTCTGTACAAAGTGCAGGGTTAATTTCATAAATCAATTCCCCCATATAAATGGCTTCATTGGGACATACTGGCTCACAAACATCACAGTTAATGCATTCATCAGTAATATAAAGAGACATCTACCAACCTTGCTGATGTTTACGTTCAAATGCCTCAACAACAACAGCGGGCACAAACTTATTCACATCACCTTTCAATCGAGCAATTTCTCTTACCAATGTTGATGAAATAAATGAATATTGCTCTGATGGGGTTAAAAATACTGATTCGAAATGAGGATCAAGTTGGCGGTTCATATTTGCCAACTGAAATTCATATTCAAAATCTGAAATTGCTCTTAAACCACGCAGTACCGCTGTTGCACGTTGTTCACGAAAGAAATTGACCAATAAACCATCAAAACCAACAAACTCTACATTAGACAAATGGCTTAATGAAGCTTTTGCTAATTCTACACGCTCTTCTAAACTAAACACTGGATTTTTATGATGACCAATTGCAATTGCAACAACCACTTCATCAAACATTTTTGATGCTCTTGCAACCAAATCAACGTGCCCGTTGGTAATTGGATCGAAAGTCCCCGGATAAATCACACGTGTTTTAGACATGCGTTGTACTCTAGTTAATGAGATAAGGTACATATTTTAACAAATTTAGCTCTAAACGCGAAATTGCTAAACGATGGAAAAAGATTGCATTTTACGGCACAATATATGTAATTGTGGAAGTTTGAATTATGGCGCAAGCAACAGTAGTAAAAAAACATAATGGTGGCACGATTGCTCAAAATAAAAGAGCGCGTCACGATTACTTTATCGAAGAAAAATTTGAAGCAGGCATGTCCCTCCAAGGTTGGGAGGTTAAGTCTTTACGTGCAGGTCGTATGACTCTGTCCGAAAGTTATGTCATTTTTAAAAATGGTGAAGCCTTCTTATTCGGTTCGCAAATTCAGCCGTTATTATCGGCATCAACGCATGTGGTTCCTGAATCTACACGAACACGTAAGTTATTACTTTCTCGTCGCGAACTAGAAAAACTTTTAGGTGCCGTCAATCAAAAAGGCTATTCATGTGTACCTTTAGCATGTTATTGGAAAGGTCATTTGGTTAAGCTAGAAATCGCACTTGTTAAAGGTAAGCAATTACACGACAAACGTGCAACTGAAAAAGACCGTGATTGGCAAAGAGATAAAGCACGAATGTTGCATAAGTAATTTTCTAAAAAAAGAGCTTTGTATCAAACAAAGCCCTTTTTAAATAATAACTTATACAACTTCTTCTATTTCAATACGTCCAAATTTTGCAATTGCAGCTTGGACAATTTGATCAAAATATGGATGGGCTTGTTTAACTTTCTCCAATGCTTCTGTAATCGGTGTCAAAGCATCTTCTAAAGTATCGTTTTCATAATTTTTAATAACAGCTTGTTTATCTAAACTTGCAATCGGCAAATACCAATTTCCCTCTGGATTAAATTTAAAGCCAAGCTGTTCAAGTTGTGGATAATCCTGATTTATTTTAGCAACAAATTCTTTCCAGTCTTTTGCAGACATTTTATTAATATTATGTTTCCAAATTTCAAAATTAAAGACCATTCGATCAACATCATTTTCAAGAAAATCGGTTAAATAATAGTTATTCTCTTCGTCATTCGCGCCTTCATTCCACAATCGATAAAGTGCATATACATTTTTCCACTCCTGTGCACTTTGAGGATTCCTCGCTTCCCCTACTTTCCATTTAGGTGAAAAAAACCAAGTATCTGCTTCTTCGCAAAAATTATAACCAGCAATCATTTTTTCATCAAAACTCTCAACTGATTGTTTAATTACTGCATCCACAGCATTAAAAAACTTTTCACCTAACTCCCCCTCAAGTAAGTTTTTCATTTGTTCAATTAATTGAATATTCTCAATAATTAATTTTGCTGCATTAATATTGCTCATTGTTTTCTCCTAAATAAAGCAATTAAATTTATTTAAAATATTTTAATATGATCAGCAAATTGTTTTACTAACCACGCACTACGATTATTTATTTCACTCTTTTTTGTATATGTAGACAGAATTTTAGAAATTTCCATCCAAGACATGCCCTGTAGATTCTTATAAGCCTTATACTTTTCAGGTAATTTTCCATCTCTTGTTAAATAGAAAATCAACCAATCCCGATTTTTGGCTTTAGCTTGGGCAATATCAATATAACGTTGTAATTGATCTTGACCCTCAGTTGCATTAATTTTTATTTCAATAAAAAGTAAAAACTCATCTGCATCAATTTCAATATCAACCCGACTTTCCTGATTGCCTAAAGGACAACATTCCTCTGTAGTAAAATAACGTTTAGGTTGATATTTTTCTAATAGAGGCAGTTCCCTTAACAGTTGCAATAAAATTGCATTACCCTGCCCATGATCGCCTCGACAATCTAAAAACCATTTCAATACTTTACTATGACGCACTTCATCAGTTTTTAAACCTGCGGTTTGCCAAACATTCACAGCCAATCCTTGCTGTTGTGCTGTAAGAATTGGAGCCTGTACTTCATTTGACTGGTATTGAGCAAAGAAACGAGCTAGTTGCTTATCATTGATAAAAAACTTTCGCCAATCCTTAAAAAATTGCTCTAGTTTTTCTTCAAAAGAAAGTGGTTGCTGTACCTTTTCCTGTTGTTGCTGTTGTATTCTTTTCCAATCATTAAAGAAGTTTGCTAATTGAATAGAAAACTTTGCTACAGCCAACTCCATATTTTTACCTCCCCATCACTTTTATTCAGCTATTTCGATTTCAGTCACTAAAAGCCTACCATTTTCAGTTGATTAATTTATACATTCACTGATTTAACCTGCGATAGCATACAAAACAAAGATTTCTTCTAGAAAAATATCACCACAATCTTTAACTTCGTACAGAATATCACCCCAATGTCTATCAACTAATTTTTCCCCAACAATGCTCATTACTTCATTCATCTTTTCAAACTTTAAAGACTTTAAATTCATATGAATAATAAATGAAGTATTATATTGAAAATGATCAAATTCCATTTCATCCAAAATTTTCGTACTAAAAGTAATATAATCAATTTTTAAATACTGACCTTGTTTAAAACATAATATTTTCTTTACATCCTGTATATCTATACTGTAATCTCGGTCAAATATAAATGAGATCAGACTAATAAATATTTCTTCAATCGAAATCTGATGTGATTCATTTTCCGTATATCTATGAACAATAGCATTATATAAATGAGCATTTAAGGGCATCATAATTTTTTCTGAAATAATAAAGATCAAAAAATTAAAATGATCCGCATTAATTTTTTCTAAAAAACCCTGATTTTCCGTCACAATAATTGTAACTGTATCTTTAGACAGAGTTGGCAATACATCAATCAATGAAGTGGTAACACGTAAATTTCTATAATAAAATCTGGTATGATCTAAACAGATCATCTTATCGGCATCAGTATAGATAGAAATATCTTCACTCATGATCTAGCTCAACTGAATTCTGAGCTATACCCTCGATTTCAGCATTCGATTCATCATCAAAAAATGAATCAACATCACTTTCTTCTTTTTCATCAACTCGATATTCTGCTAAATCATCATAGTCCACGTCATAATAATTTCGTGCAGCCAAGACATGTACTTTAACTTTTTCAAATAACTCTTGTGGTTCAATCACTTGTATGGAATGTGATTTTTCAACTAACCAATTTAAAACACTGGTTGTAATAATACTTTTTGCCTCAAGGATAAAATAATCTTCATTCTGATCAATAATATGCTGATATTCATCAATTGGATAAGACTCTAATTCGTCTCTTAAATAATTTTCACAACGGAGCTTGATTGAAAGATTTTCTCTTTCAAAATGAGCATCTTCATATTCTTTTTCTTCAACCAAACAGTCCAAGTCATATGAATCAATATCTATACTAATAGATTGTGGTATTAAAGTAACTTGATCAAATCTTTGCATATTAAACGTACGCAACTCATTTTTTTGATCTATAATTTTACTTGCCATCAAATACTGTTTATCCCCATATTGAATAATTCCATGTGGTTTCAATGTATAAATATTTTGTTTCTTTTCTCCCTCTTTACGATATAAACACTTTATCCACTGTTCATTATCCAATAATGCAGTATAAATATTTTTAACTTGATCTGTAATATAATATTCTATATTCATATTATGATAGCCTGTAGGTACAAAGCGAATCCTTTCCTGCCAATCTTGCAATAAAGTATTTTGTTCTAATTGCTTAGTGGCAGACTCAAAAAAACCTACAACATTCATATAAACCTGTTCAGGTAGTTATTGATGTAAATAATTACTCGCCATCACTAAAACCAAAGCCAATTCAGTATTCATTTTTTCAATTGCTGCATCTTCACTAAGATAATATTCGTTAGGCTGATTACCTTTTTTTGAAATACAATGTACCGTTCCCGTTACTAAAATCTTTTTAAGTTTATCCAAATCACGTTTAATTGCTTTACGGATAGATTGCTCATCAATTTCATTATTATACCAAGACTGTAGTTCTGTCTTTAACTGATCCATCGGACAAGCTGCTTGTGGTGAACGTGGTAAATGATGATAAAGATTTAATATTCTGTTGACTTGATTTATATCAGCATCTAAGCGATATTTATGATGGTTTTTAATAAAACCTTTTGCTTTTGTTGTTTTCATATTCCAATCCAACCTTAACTGTAATTAAGATCAGAATATCATCCTTGTCAGACATATAATGTCTGACAGAAAATTTTTATTATTTACCCTAAGATATTGATTTTAATTATTTTTAACCTTCAGTTCAGCCAAATATTTGCCAAACTTGCGTGCAGTTTCTAAATCCCCTTCGGGCGGTGTAACTTCAACGCTAGCATTATCGGACTGCGTCATTAAACCCAGAAAGCTCGACATCCGATTAATATCCAATGGGCTTCTTCCTGTTGGCATAAATGGCAAACCAGCCCATAACATGCCATGTTGCATCGCAAATAAATTAATTTGCTGTAATACGGCGAGCTTATCGCCACTCAGTCCACCACCATTGGTAAAACCCGCAGCCAATTTCCCCTGCCATGTACGTGCCAACCAGCGTTTAGAAGAATCCTCCATGAACTGTTTCAATGCTGATGTAAGACTCCCCATATAGGTTGGACACCCCATCACGATTACATCTGCTTGATCTAATAAATCCCATTGCGGTGCAGCCACAGAAAGTAGATGCACTTCGGCTCCCGCTTGTTCAGCGCCTTGTGCGATATATTGTGCAACCTTAGCTGTGTGCCCATAAGGACTATGGTAAATCACACAAACTTTGATTTGGGGAGTAATTTGCTCAATAACAGACATGGAAAATTTAAAAACCAATGAATTAAATCAAGTTTAACATTTTTGAATGTCACAAGGTGAATCAACAATACTCCAAATATGATTTATTGCATAAATACAAAGGTCGCCATCCGCCCCGTTTTTGCATCACGTCGATAAGAAAAGTAATCTTGGTCTTGTTGATACGAGCATTGATCACCACCCAATACTGTTTCTAAACCTAAACTGTTTAAAATAAATCGGGCAATTGCATACAAATCAGCCTGATATTTACCTTCAATTTGACCTGAAATAAAAGCAACAGCTAATTCAGGATATTTCTCACAGAAAATGGCTTTTACTTCAGTCCCGACTTCAAAGCAAGGTTGGCTGATCGCAGCGCCTAACCACGCCCAAGTTGGCTGAGATTTCATTTCAGTCACGGTATTTTCGATAATTCCATTAGCCAAACCACGCCAACCTGCGTGCAGATTAGCGACTTCTGTACCTTCGTTATTACCCAAAACAATAGGCAAACAATCAGCAGTCATCATCATTAAGGCATGACCTGCGCGCTGTGTGACTAAGCCATCACCTTCAAGTGCAATAAATGGAATTTGCTCGTTAATCGTATGACAAATGCTGCTATGCGTTTGTGTCATCCACGTGATTTTATCTACACCAAATGCAGACAACTCATTCAATAATAGCATTCGATGTTGCTGAACACGTTGTGCATCATCATTCACATGCAAAGCCAGATTAAATCCTGATAGATTTTCATTCTGAGTTACAATCGTTTGAGGATGCTGAATACCTGTTTGCCCAACATATATTCCTTTGGGCAAACCTTGTACAAATTCCATAAAAATCCGTCCTTTTACCAGAATATATCCCTTAGCTTTTGAACGGGAGAAGCCGAACACATCCCCCTTTATTTAAAGAAAACTTTTTTAATACGCTTCATTCTCTTGGCGAAGTACTTCAACCAATTGAGTGAAATCCTCTGGCCATGGCGCTTCAAACATCATTTCTTCACCAGTACGCGGATGCACTAAACCTAATTTTGCTGCATGTAAAGCTTGGCGTTTAAAACTGCGTAACATGTCAATTAAGACTTCTGATGCACCAGCAGGGAAACGTACACGATTGACATAAACAGGATCACCTACCAAACCATGTCCAAGATAACTAAAATGCACACGAATTTGATGAGTACGCCCTGTTTCAAGTTGAGCCTGAATACGAGTAAAGTCGCGGAAACGCTCTTTCACATTGTAATGCGTTACTGCATCACGTCCGCCCGGTAAGATCGCCATTTTGACACGATCGACTGGGTGACGTTTAATTGGCTCATCAATCGTACCACCCGCAATAATATTTCCATATGCAACTAAATCATAAACACGATAAACTGTTTTTTTCGCAAGTTGTTTACTGAGAGAAAATTGGGCTTCCAATGTTTTTGCAACAACCAATAAACCGCTGGTGTCTTTATCAATACGATGTACTAAACCTGCACGTGAAAGCTCAGCTAGTTTCGGTGCATGATAAAGCAAGGCATTGACTAAAGTACCTGTAGGATTGCCAGCACCTGGATGAACCACCATGCCAACTTCTTTATTAATCACAATAATATCATCGTCTTCATAGACAATATTGAGGGGAATGTTTTCAGGTTGACTCGAGGTTTGGGCTTCTAACTCAACATTCAGCGTAAGCAACTCATTGCCTTCACAACGATATTTAGGTTTTACAATGTTACCATTTACCAACAGATGCCCGTCTTTCATCCATTGCTTGAGCTTTTCACGAGAGAACTCGCTCCAAACCAATGCAGCAACCTGATCAATACGCTGACCTAGATACTCTTCATCGAGTTGAATTTGCAACGATAAACGTGTTGCAGTTGCATCAGAATTATGATTATCTGCATCGACAGAATCTTCAAGTAAGAAATCTGTCTCAGAAAGGTTTGAATTGGAAGATTGTGTTGAAGTCATTTTGATGATCGATACAAAAATGGTTTAATAGCACCATTGTAGCTTATTGTCCCAAAAGCAGAGGAATTTTTATGTCGCTACCCCATTATAAAATTACCATATTGGCTTTATCTTTAGGCGTAGCGTCTGTATTTGTTGGTTGTAGCAGTAATCCAAGCAAAAAAGAAGTGGTTGATAAAGGCCCACAGTCAAGTGAACAAGTCTATTTTGAAAAAGCACAGAAATCACTTGAACGTAATCAATATACTGATGCTGTTAAATCACTTGAAGCGATAGATACGTATTATCCAACTGGACAATACACTCAACAAGCACAACTTGAACTCCTCTACGCCAAATTTAAACAAAAAGATTATGAAGGTACGATTGCACTGGCAGATCGATTCATTCGTTTAAATCCACAACATCCAAATGTTGATTACGCCTACTATGTTCGAGGTGTAGCCAATATGGAAATGAATTACGACAGTTTGATTCGTTATACTTCATTACAACAATCACATCGTGATGTGAGCTACGTTAAAGTTGCTTATCAAAACTTTGTAGATTTGATTCGTCGTTTCCCAAGTAGTCAATATTCGGTAGATGCTGCACAGCGTATGAAATTTATCGGTCAAGAATTGGCTGAAAGCGAAATGAATGCGGCACGTTTCAATATTCAACGTAAAGCATGGTTAGCTGCTGCTGAACGCGCACAATGGGTCATTGAACACTACCCTCAAACACCACAAACACCTGAAGCACTTGCAACATTAGCTTATAGCTACCAAAAATTAGGCGATCAAGCGACGTCTCAACAATATATTGATCTATTAAAACTGAACTATCCAAATTTAGTTAAGGCAAATGGTGAAGTAAATCTTCGTGCTGCTCGTAAAGAAGGTAGTTGGGTCAATCGTGCCACTTTAGGCTTGCTTGGTCGTGAATCTAAAACGGTACAAGTAAAAGAACAAACCAATGGTGAAACTGAGCAACGCAGCTTAACAAATCGTTTGAGCCTTGGTTTATTAGATAAACCGACAACTGAAGAAATTGATTCTGCTCCTATTGAAGAACCAACTGATAAACCAAGTTGGATGAACCGTTTAAGCTTCGGGCTATTAGATAAGCCTGAGACCAAAGAAACTTCGGGGGCTGATGCTGCAAATTAATTTGCACTCATCAAAACCACAAAACAGGCAAGTCTACCCTTGCCTGTTTTTCATTTTATGCAACAATGAATTCTGACACACTGACTTCAACGAAGATGTTATCTCTCAGTCCCAAATGGTTAAATGTACATGGCAATTCCACAACATACGATTGATCAAATCTTAGATCGAACTGATATCGTCGATTTAATCGGTCAACGTGTGAAGTTAAAAAAGACTGGGCGTACTTACTCAGGCTGTTGTCCATTCCATCAGGAAAAATCTCCATCATTCCATGTGTATAGAGATAAGCAGTATTACCATTGCTTTGGGTGTCAAGCCAATGGGAATGCGATTCGCTTCCTCATGGACATTGATAGTCGTAACTTTGTCGATGTGATGAAAGACTTGTCTAATCAGACAGGCATCGAATTACCGAAAGATAATCACGACAATAAAAAACTTTCTTATAAACGTAGTCCTCAACAAATTGCAGCGGCTCAACCAACAAACACGCCAGTCGCTGAAAATCCAGCACCTATTTCTGTAGCAGACGAATTTATAGATGGGCATTTTGTCGATATAGATCGTGTTATGGATGATCCTTTTGCTCAATTTGATCCATCCTTCTATATGGATGAACAAGTTCAAGAAGGTAATCTCTATGACTTATTGGAAAATGTTGCTCAGTTTTATGAACGTCAACTGCCATCGAGTCAAAAAGCACAAAATTATTTCAAACAGCGTGGCTTATCGGCACAAACGATTCAATTTTGGCGTTTGGGTTATGCACCAGAGGATTGGCAACATTTAGAAAAAGCCTTCCCACAAGATATTGAAGGTTTGAAACAGTTGGGTTTGATTCGTTCTAGTGATAGCGGTCGAGATTTTGATTTATTACGTGAGCGGGTAATTTTTCCGATCCGTGATCATAAAGGTCGCGTGGTTGGTTTTGGTGGTCGTGCGCTCAATGATGAAATTAAACCTAAATATATTAACTCACCAGACTCAGAGGTATTCCACAAAAATCAATTGCTTTATGGTTTATATGAGGGTCGTAAACTCAAAGCCAACGATTGGTTAATGGTCGAAGGCTATATGGACGTGATTGCATTGCAGCAATATGGTATCAATGGTGCTGTCGCAACACTGGGAACAGCCAGTAATGCGGATCATTTAACCACCCTATTTAAACAAAATTCTCGTATTACCATTGCCTTTGATGGGGATGCTGCTGGACAAAAAGCAGCACGACGTACCTTAGAAATTGCGCTACCCTTACTCAATGATGGTCGTGAATTAAAATTCTTTGTGCTTCCAAATGAACATGATCCAGACTCATTGATTCGTCGCGAAGGCTTAGAAAACTTCCAAAAATTATTACAACAGGCACCGCTTTTATCTGACTTTGTGTTTGCTCATTTAACAGGACAGCATGACGTTAGCACGCCTGAAGGTAAAAGTTTAGTCATGGGAGAACTACGTGAATTAACAGAGTTATTACCTAAACATGGCTCATTCCGTTATCTGCTGAGTCAATCTTTCCGTGAGAAACTCGGTCTAGGCAAACGCTTTACCCCTCAAATCAGCCACGATGCCTCTTTATCTTTTAATATTCAAACCAAAGATGAAGATTTTGCAATCGCAATTTTAATGCATCACCCATTTCTCTATATTCATTTTGAAGAATTACTGGCAGTGATTGACCAAACTGAGCTGCTGGCTAAAGTTTTAGCAGTGCTCAATATTGTATTTGATGATTTACCTGATGATCAGGAATTAGCAACCTATTATGTACTCGGTGCATGTAGTCGTTATAGTCATGAGATTGCCGATGTTATGCAGAGAACCAATATTGAGTCATTAACTCAAGCACCTGAGATTGCTGATAAATTGGCTAAGGACTTTTCATTAAATCTACAAGAAAAATATTTAAAATTAAAACTGAGATCACCTATCTCACTCATTGAATCACGCAATTTACGTCAACAATTAAATGAATTAACAAAACAGATTAGCTTGAAGTTATTGTCCTAAGCTAAGTTACTGTCTCGGTTTACGCTCATGCTCAAACACATCCTGTAGATGTTGCTGTAACCATTCAAAATAATCTGGATTTTCAGCTTTAGCAGCTTCTCTTAATAAAATAGAAGTTGGGTGCATAAGTTTCTGTGATAGGCGATGAGCAAACTCCTGCATCACCTGTTCTGCTGCATGACCATGTTGCAGTAACTCTAATGCATGTGCCAATTCTTTTTGGCTGACTTCTTCACTGTGCTGACGATAAGCTTGAATAGTGCTACTCGCCTCTTTCACTTTTTGTTGGGTCATCAATTGAGTAGCCAATTGATTCACCATAATTTCAGCCTCAACAGCCGCCTGACGACGTTGCGCTAAATTTTCATCAATCACACTTTGTAAATCATCTACGCCATATAAATATACGTTATCTAATGATTCGACTTTCGGATCAATATCACGTGGAACAGCCAAATCGACCATCAACATTTGCTGATAGCGACGTTTTTTAAGTGCGGCTTTAACATCTGAATATTGAATAACTTGATGTAAGCTCCCTGTACAGCTCGAGACAACATCTGCTCTATATAAATTCTGGGCAAGTTCAGCAAAAGGAATAATTTCAACCTCAACTTGATGAGCAATTTCTTGTGCCAGTAAATCAGCACGCTCACGGCTACGGTTACAAATTAGAATTTTTGCCACACCCATTTCCGCTAAATGCTTAGCAACCAAACTATTCATTTCACCTGCGGCAACTACCATAACCGTTAACTTTTCAGGGCGGCTAAATACTTGCAATGCTAACTGAGCAACTGCATAACCCATTGAAACAGCATGGCTACCTACAGAGGTTTCTGAACGAACACGTTTCGCTGCATAAAAAGCGTATTCAAAAACACTATTAAGTTCCGGCGACACAGTTTGTGCATCTTTAGATAAAGCCAAAGCACTTTTGACTTGCCCTAAAATTTGTGGCTCACCCAACATCAAAGAGTCTAAACCACTTGCAACACGCATTAAATGTGTAACAGCTTGGGCATTTTCGTAACGATAAACATGATGAATTAACTGTTTTACATCAATATTATTTACTTGGGCTAACCAAGTCAGAACACTATCAGCATCTTCAGTCATGGCATAAACTTCAGTGCGATTACAAGTTGATACAACAACTAAATCATTCAAAGGTGAATGTTTATTTTGTTCAAGCAATAGCGCAGCTAATCGCTCTGCATTGAAAGCGATTTGTTCACGAAGTTCAACAGAAGCTGTTTGATGGTTGACACCCAATGCAAAGAAAGACATATCAGATCATCATTTCGCTAAATTTATGTTATTGTGCAACATCGGTGTCATAAAAAGCATTACTTTGGATCAATAAAAATTGCGTCAGCTATATCGCCGTACCCTTTTTAGCGGCAAGACGATTCGACGGTATTCTACCACAATCTTGTTGTTAGGTAGCATGAGCTCGTATGTCTCTGCGCAAGCAATACACGACATGTATGCAGATAAAAGCTTTGACAACGCATTACAACAAAGTATGGTTGCTGAATTTTCTCTTGCTTATGATGATATTGCAACTGCATTACACAATTATACAGTGCTGGCAATTCGAAGTAATTCAACCACAATCAAACAGCGTGCTTTAGATGTCGCCTTAGAATATAACGATTTTCAATCTGCATTAGATATTGCAACACATTGGGTAGAACAAGAACCCAAAGATGTTCCTGCTTTGTTTTACTTATCACATATTGCCCTGAAAACCCATGAATATGAATTGGCAGCTAAAACATTAGATAAGATATTAAATATTGACCCAACTGCTGATCTCGAACAAATTTTGGCAGGGATTGCACCCGAGCAAGCACAAGATCGTGAAATTTTATTAAATGCCTTACGTACCAGTAAAGAACGTGAAAACCCATCTATCTTAGCTTTAATCGCTGGATTAGAAGCGCAAGATGGCTTATATGAGCAAGCATTAAATAATATCAATAAGGCCTTACGTAAACGTTCAAAATCGACCAGTTTCATTCTGATGAAAGCCAATTTATTAATGGCTTTACGCGACGATGCTGAAACACAAAAATGGTTTGCACAAGCCAGTCGAAAAAATAAAACCAATATTGATATACGATTAGCTGAAGCTCGCTATTACATTCAAATCAATCAACAACAGCAAGCATTAGATAAGCTTGAAAGTATTATCAAAGATTATCCAAAAACTGAAGAAGCTTTATTTATTGCCGGCTTAACCAGTATTGATTTAAAACAATACGAAAAAGCTGAACAATATTTAGTTGAATTGCGTTCTTCAGCAAAATATCAGAATGAAGCTTATTACTATCTTGCAATCAATGCACAGCGCAAACAACATTATGAAACTGCCAAAGCCTATTATCGGCTCGTGGATGGCAGCTTATATATTGTGTCTCGACGCAATATGGTCACTATTTTCGAAAAGCAAGGGCAATTGAATGATGCTTTACGCTTTCTTACACAAGAGCGGGTGAATTATCCACAACATGCAAGTTTTCTCTATCAAGCTCAAGCTGATATTTTAAAAAAGATGGATAATAAAAAAGCAGCTTTGGTATTGCTAGATGAAGCGATTAAGAGCTTACCCGATGACCCCGAACTAATCTATGCAGAAGTATTATTACTGGATCCTTATACCGATCGGGATAAATTAGATAAAACTTTGAAGCAACTTTTAATTATTGAACCCAATAGCCCGACCTATTTAAACGCTTATGCGTATACCTTAGCATTGCAAAATCGTCGTCTAAAAGAAGCACGTAAATATGCAGAACTAGCGCTCAACTTTGCACCTGAACAAGCCTCTATTCTTGATACATTAGGCTATATCGCTTTTCTACAGAATGATTTTGATACCGCAGCCAAAGTCTTGGGACAAGCCTATTCAATTAGCCAAAATATCAATATTGGGGTTCGCTATGCTAAAGCGCTGTATATGCAAGGCGCACTCACACAATTTAGTGAGGTGTTACAGCAATTGAAACAAAAACATGCAAATGCCCCACAATTACAACAACTTGATAGCTTAATCTTACCTATCACTGTAAAAAAGAGTTAAATACATGCGCTTGTTTTCAAAATTATGTGTCGCGATATGTAGCAGTAGCGTTCTAGTATTAACAGGCTGCCAACATCTAAGCCAACCAAATAAGATAATTGCTTCACCACAAGTGCAAGATGAAAATAACTTTAGCTTACAGGGTAAAATAGGTGTACGTACACCACAACAGTCTGGCAGTGCTTTTTTTACATGGGTTCAACAACAAGATCAATTTGATATTGAACTGACTGGAATTTTAGGTGTCGGTAAAACCCAAATTGAAGGAAAATCAGGTCAAGTCACTTTAAATAGTGCCAAAACAGGTCTGATTACGGCAGCTACACCTGAAGAATTACTGGAAAAAGCGACAGGTTGGCAGGCACCGATTATGCACCTTGCCTACTGGATACAAGCGAAGCCTGCAACGCAAAATGCTCAAGCGAGCAAAGACGAACAAAATCGCTTGAAACAGCTCATTGAAGATGGCTGGACTGTTGATTTCAGCTATAACGATAAGCAAATCCTTCCAAATAAACTTTTGTTGAAGCAAGCACTTGCTGACGATAAAGAAAACCGTATTACAATGGTGATTCAAAACCGATAGCTTAGATTCTTTTATGATTAGAGTACCTTCCCCTGCTAAATTGAATTTATTTCTGCACATCACTGGTCGTCGAGACAATGGTTATCATGAATTACAAACTATTTTTCAACTGATTGATTTATATGATTGGATGACTTTTAAGCCAATTGCGGATGCAATGATTCAAATTGAAGGCTTAAACGAGGTTGCTCTTGAACAAAACTTAATCTATCGTGCAGCACAATTACTCAAACCTCATGCAAATGAACCATGTGGGTTAAATATTCAAATCGAGAAAAATATTCCTATGGGTGCTGGTCTTGGCGGCGGTTCATCTAATGCTGCCACCACACTCATTGTACTGAATCAACTGTGGCAATGCGGTTTAAATGAACAGCAATTAGCTGATTATGGTGTGCAACTGGGTGCAGATGTGCCTATCTTTATTTTTGGTCGAAATGCATGGGCAGAAGGCATAGGTGAACATTTATCATTCATAGACTTAGCTCAAAAACAATTCATAATTTTAAAACCTGACTGTTTTATCAGCACTCAAGCGCTTTTTTCACAAAAAACATTGACAAGAGATTCTAAGATCACTACATTTTGCGCCTATCAGTTAGAACCTTTTAATTTTGGAAATAACTTTGAACCTTTGGCTCGACAGTTATATCCTGAAGTAGAAGAAGCAATGCAATATTTAGATCAGTTTGGTCTAGCAAAGCTTACAGGTACAGGTGCTTGTGTTTTTATTGAAGTAACCAGTGAAATGGATATAAAGAAAATTTTGCAAAACGCGCCTTGTAAATCTTACTTGGTAAACAGTCTAGCAGAATCGCCTTTAAGAAATTTTTCAGTTACATGTTAGGGGCGTCGCCAAGTGGTAAGGCACCGGGTTTTGATCTCGGCATCCGTTGGTTCGAATCCAGCCGCCCCTGCCAATTTTCATCTGTAGATATATGTAATATTTAGGGGCGTCGCCAAGTGGTAAGGCACCGGGTTTTGATCTCGGCATCCGTTGGTTCGAATCCAGCCGCCCCTGCCATTACATATTATCAACTTTAGGGGCGTCGCCAAGTGGTAAGGCACCGGGTTTTGATCTCGGCATCCGTTGGTTCGAATCCAGCCGCCCCTGCCATATCTTTAGACAGACTTGTTTTATATCGATACTTGCTCAATTATATTGACATTATCATACAAAACGATTAAAGTTCTGCCGCATTAGGGGCGTCGCCAAGTGGTAAGGCACCGGGTTTTGATCTCGGCATCCGTTGGTTCGAATCCAGCCGCCCCTGCCATCCAAATTCATTATAAGCCAACCGCCAAGGGTGCTTCATGCCCAATCTTGTCGTTTTTAGTGGAAGTGCTCATCCACATTTCGCCCAAAAAGTCGTAAGCCATTTACACATCCCTCTCGGTGCTGCTTCTGTAAGCAAGTTTTCTGATGGTGAAATTTCAGTTGAAATTACTGAAAATGTTCGTGGTAAAGATGTTTTTATCGTTCAATCTACTTGTGCGCCAACCAACGATAACCTGATGGAAATCTTGGTCATGGCTGATGCTTTGCGTCGTGCAAGTGCTGGTCGTATCACTGCAGTCATTCCGTATTTCGGTTATGCACGTCAAGATCGTCGTCCACGTTCTGCTCGTGTTCCAATTACTGCAAAAGTTGTTGCAGACATGCTGACAACTGTAGGTATTGACCGTGTGGTAATGATCGACTTACACGCAGACCAAATTCAAGGTTTCTTCGATATCCCAGTTGATAACATCTATGGTACGCCAGCGTTGTTAGCTGATTTACGTCAACAACAACATGACAACTTAATGGTTGTATCTCCTGACGTAGGTGGTGTTGTTCGTGCACGTGCTGTTGCAAAACAGTTAGGTGATATCGATTTAGCTATCATTGATAAACGTCGCCAAAAAGCAAATGAGTCACAAGTGATGCATTTGATTGGTGATGTAAAAGATCGTGACTGTGTCATTGTTGATGATATGGTCGATACAGCAGGTACGCTTTGCAAAGCTGCGGATGCACTGAAACAATTTGGTGCTCGTCGAGTGATTGCTTATGCGACTCACCCTGTTTTATCAGGCAAAGCGATTGATAACCTTCGTAACTCTGTTATTGATGAACTCGTTGTTACTGACACGATTCCTCTTTCAGATGAAGCAGCAAACTTAGGTAAAATTCGCCAAGTTTCTGTTGCAAGCATGGTTGCTGAAACAATTCGTCGTATCAATAACGAAGAATCTATTAGCGCTATGTTCGATAGTTATCTATAATAGCCCAGCTTTTTTTCTTAAACCCTAGCTCGCTAGGGTTTTTCTATCACTAAACTGGTCGCAAGTTTAGTTACTCAAACTCAATGAGGATATGCCCATGGCAAACTTCGTATTAAACGCTCAAGCACGTGAAGTAGCACAACAAGGGAAAGGTTCGAGCCGCCGCCTTCGCCACGCTGCTCAAATCCCAGCAATCATCTATGGTGGTAGCGCTGAGCCTGTAGCCGTTACTTTAGAGCTTCGTGAAATCGTTAAAGCTTTAGAAAACAACGCTTTCTTCGAAGAAGTTATCGAAATCAAAATTGGTGATAAAGTTGAAAACGTTAAAATCCAAGCGTTACAACGTCACCCAGCTAAAAACACACCTATGCACGCTGACTTCAAACGCGCATAAGTGTTAAAGGCGTAAATTAGTGTCAAATATTTCGCTAATTGTTGGTTTGGGTAATCCTGGTAAAGAATATGCCCAAACCCGCCATAACGCAGGTTTCTGGTTCGTAGAACAGCTTGCAGATCGTTATGGTATTTCTTTAAAGGCTGATCCAAAATTTCATGGATACAGCGGTCGTGGTCAAATTGATGGTCATGACGTACGTTTACTCTTACCTACCACTTTCATGAACCGTTCTGGTCAAAGTGTCGTACCATTTGCCAAATTTTATCAAGTTGCACCTGAAGCAATTCTTGTTGCTCATGATGAACTCGATATGGATCCCGGTATTATTCGTTTAAAATCAGGTGGTGGACATGGCGGACATAATGGTCTTCGCGACATCGTTCCACATATTGGTGCTAATTTCCATCGCTTACGCATAGGAATTGGACATCCTGGTTCTAAAGAACGTGTTTCTGGTCATGTGCTTGGCAAAGCTCCTAGCAGTGAACAAGCTTTAATGGATGCAGCGATTGATCATGCCTTATCAAAAGTGAAAATGCTTGTCGATGGACAAGTTTCACAGGCCATGAATCAAATTAATGCATACAAACCCGCTTAAATTTAAACTGAATTGTTGATCAATCACGCTTGCCATATTGCATTTTTAAGCGCAAAATGCGCATCAAACCGCCTATCGCCAGCGGGAAACGTGACAAGTCAACCAATAAGATATTCATCTTAGGTCTTACTCAGGAGACGCTAGCCATGCTATCTCGTTTATTAAAATGTAAAATTCACCGTGCAGTTGTCACTCATGCAGAACTTCATTATGAAGGTTCTTGTGCAATTGATGGTGTATTAATGGACTTAGCAGGGATTCGTGAATACGAAGAAATCCACGTATGGAACGTAACGAACGGCAAACGCTTCACAACTTATGCAATTCGTGGTGAAGATGACTCAGGTATTATTTCAGTGAATGGTGGCGCAGCACACCAAGCTGATGTCGGTGATTTAGTGATTATTGCAACTTTTGGTGATTTCACTGAAGTAGAAGCAAACCTTCACAAACCACGTTTGGTTTATGCAAATCCAGACAATACCGTCAATCACACGGCAAACTGTATTCCTGTACAAATTGCATAAATACTTAAAAGATTTCTAAAAAGCCAGTCAATAAGAACTGGCTTTTTTATTGCGACTCTAAAAGGAAAATATTAAATACAAAAAAACTTAAAAATAGGCTTTTATTTTACTTAATCGGACTTGTAAAGCAGCCTGACACTTTATTAAATAAATAGAAAATAAAGAAAATTAAATCATATGGATATTATAGAGACACTTCGGAAAGTCAGCGTTTTCTCACATTTAGATGAACATAACTTGGTTAAGCTCGCTTATGATTGTTCAATTAAATATTTACAGACAGGACAGCAACTTTACAATCTCAATGATCCCGCTTCTCATCTGTATATTGACGTGTATGGGCGCATTAAATTAACAACCGCTTCAAATTTATCAACTTATTTAGGTCGTTATGAGATCCTTGGAGAAATGTGCGTAATTTCTAATCAACCCCATCATGGTTCAGTCAAAGCAATGCGGGATACAACGCTTTTGGTTATTCCCCGACAACAATTTATAGATTTCCTTCACGACCAAACCGATACCTTATTTGCCTTATCTCAGTTAATTATTGCTCGTACTCAGCCTGAGTTACAACATGCTCATCCTATGAGCCATAATCGTACCTTATCGATTATTCCAGTATCTTCTCAGATCCCAGCAATTCATTTAGCAGAAAAACTTACTGAGCATTTACAACGTTGGCCTCACGTACGTTTAGTCACTGCTGCTCATGTCGATGCCCTATTTGGAATTGGATTTAGCCAAACGCCACTTGATTATGGTTATGATGATTTAAAATTAAGAGAATGGTTGGCTAGCTTAGAAGAAAAACATTGCTACGTACTTTATGCTGCTCATCAAAATGGTGATGACTGGTCTAAACGCTGCTTGCACCAAGCTGATCGCATTTTGATATTGGCTGAAGCAAATCAAACACCTGTACATACACCGTTAGTAGATAGCTTAAATCAACACGATTGGCAAAGCCAAATTGAATTAGTTCTTTTACGTTCAGAGGGTGATCCATCTCCTTATACCCTTACTTGGAAACAGCTCTATCATGCACGCGCTCATTATTTTATTCATCCATGGGCACAAACAGATATTTGTGCGATTGCCCGACAGATTTCGAGTCAAGGCGTTGGTTTAGTTCTCGGCGGCGGCGGTGCACGCGGCTTTGCTCACATTGGATTAATTCGTGCACTTGAACAATTGCATATTCCAATTGATATTGTGGGCGGAACCAGTATGGGAGCATTTGTCGCTGCTTTGGTGGCCTGCGGTTTTGATAGTATTGAGATGACACATATCGCTTATGAAACCTTTGTGGCAAGAAACTATTTAAATGACTACACCATGCCTAAAGTATCTTTAATTCGTGGACAACGTTTTCACTCTCGCCTACAAGCGATATTCGGTCATCAGCGTATAGAAGAATTAAAAAGAACCTTTTACTGTATTTCAACCAATCTCACGACTGGCGAAGCTGTGATCCATGATCAAGGTGAACTGGCCACATGGGTTGGAACCAGTATGAGTGTGCCCGGTGTCGCCCCGCCTGTTGCATGGCGCGAGAACTTATTATGCGATGGGGGTGTGATTAATAACCTTCCCACAGATGTCATGCAAAATTTGGAAAGAGGTACCATTATTGCCAGTAATGTCAGTTTACACGATGATATTCGCGTTCCGGGTATTGGTTTAGATCAACCAGATCAAAGTGCCCTCCTCAATTGGAATAAACTGATCAAAGACAAACTCCTACATGCTCCACGTCTTGCAGAAATCTTAATGCGAACAGCAACTCTTGCGAGTGATACCATGATCCAAACTGCTGCGATTGAACGTGCGAATCTACATATTCGTATGACAATCAATGGTATTGGTATGTTTGATTGGCATCGATTAGATCAATTGGTTGAGCTTGGTTATGAACATGCACTCGCCACATTAGTTCCTATTCGAGAGACCCTTCCCACTGCATAGATTTTAGCTTGAAGAGTAAATTTGATATCGCTCAAGTAAACCATCTAAATATTGATATGTTTCCACATCAAGTTGCTGCATATAAGTATTCAAAATTTGCTGGCATTGCTGCTGTTTCTCAAGTGGCATGCGACGGACAATATCAAAAGTTACTTCCCATTGCGAACGAAGTAAGGAAGCATAAGCAATATGATGTAGAACCTTAATATCAATTTGAGCAATAGCTGTTGCAACGACTTGCCTCGCTTCATTTTGCATGTAATTTACAACAACCAACATGTCTGTCCATAAATCACATTCATCGGCGGCTTCAACGATACTTTTGATGATTTCAACTTGGCGCAAAGCTGGTAAATTTGCGACATAGGATTGAGCTTGTTCAGATAAACATGCAACTACTGGCAGCATATCTTCCCAAAGTTGGTCTTCTTGCGCAGCCTGAATAATTGCATTTATCACAATTTCCCCTTGCTGTACGGCGAGATCACCTAATTCCTGTTTGAGCTCATAACCAATATGGCTCATTAACGCCAATAGCTTCGGCCAAACTAAGCGTTGTGTCGGATCACTTACAATCAATAATGTCTTTATGATACGTTCCTTCGGTAAAACATGCACAAGATGATCAATACGCTCTCTTGATTCAATATAAAAAGCGATTTCCAATAGATCACTTTCCTTTTCAATGATTTGAGCCACATCCTGTACCACTTCATCAGATAGCATGCCAACAAAACGCCCCATCGTTACAAAGTGTTTTTTTTGTAAAAGAACTTGAGCAATATCCTTAATTTGATGGGTAGTAAAATAAGCTAATAATTCTCTCGCTAATCTAGGATCTAAATAGACTGAAATTGAAGCCAATGTATGTGCTGGTAAATGTTTTGCAATTCGATAAAGGTTCTCTGTAGATAAATGTACTGCGATTTGAGCGACGATAAATGGATCAAATAATTGCTTTACCATAATGGCAGTTAATCTACTTGGCAGCCAATTCACCCAAGCAGCAAGATAACGGAAGCGTGTTTTTTGTTGGCTTTGTAGCAACTCAATAATTGCAAAACGAAATTGTCTTAAGCTTTCAGGTGCTAAAGGAATTAAAAAAGCCAATTGTTGCTCTGAAACATTAAGAATCTGGGTTAATTTTATAATTTCGGCATGAACAGCAAGTCGAGTCATACTCACTTTCCTTATGTTTGTTATTTTTTATTTTTAAAAAGAAAACGTAAAAAAAATGGCATCTGAAATAAACTTTTGTTGATTCTTTGATTTTCTAATTGAATAGTCTGTTCTAATTGTTGATTAAGCCAGTTCATATCCTGCTCAGAAACATGCTTAAAATCTTTAAAACTCATCACAGGTCGATGAAGTTGTTGTGCCATTTTTTCTAACTCTGATTTATGTTGTTGATCCATTTGATTGCCTATTTTATTGTTGTTTTATGACTTGAGTTTATGCTCAATTAACATCCAATACTAGTTTAACTAATAATGAAAGCATCAAATGAACTTCAGCTTATTTCTAGATTTAGATAGAACGATTCATTCTATAAAAAGTTGCCTTTTCTCATAAAAATCTGGCTATAATCAAGGCACATCGCTTCAGGGCGGGGTGTAATTCCCCACCGGTGGTAAGTTAGGCCTTGCAATCAAGTGACCTAACCAGCCCACGAGCCTGTATATATTTATATACTCGCAGATTTGGTGAGAGACCAAAGCCGACGGTATAGTCCGGATGAAAGAAGACGAAACCACTGAAATACGCTTTTCGCGTTGTTTTGGTGTACGCTTATTTTTTACATCAGTCCTGAAATGTTCAACCGTATCCTATTTACGAGAGCGTTTCATTATGTCGAGTTTAATTCAACCCGAACTTTTCTTTTCAGCCCTTTCCCCTGCTGAACAACGTATTCAACAAGCTTTAAAAGATATCCGCCAAGGCAAACCCGTCTTGGTTATGGATGATTTCGATCGTGAAAATGAAGCCGATCTTATTATTGCTGCCGAAACACTGACGATCGAAACCATGGCACAAATGATCCGTGATGGTTCTGGGATTGTATGCCTGTGTCTGACTGAAGAACTGGCAGATCATTTAGAACTTCCCCCGATGGTGGTAGATAATTCTAGTCAATTTAAAACAGCATTTACAGTTACTATCGAAGCGGCACAAGGTGTGACCACAGGTGTTTCTGCCAAGGATCGTGTCACTACGGTTTTGGCAGCAACCAAAGATGGTGCTGTTGCAAGTGACTTGAGTCGCCCAGGTCATGTGTTCCCATTACGTGCACGTAATGGTGGCGTATTAACTCGCAGAGGACATACTGAAGGAACAATAGATTTAGCCCGTTTGGCTGGTTTAAAACCTTCTGGCGTATTATGTGAATTGACTAATCCTGATGGCTCTATGGCATCAGGTATTCAAGTTCTAGCTTATGCTCAGACACATGGCCTTACCGTGATTAGTATCGAAGAATTGGTTCAATACCGCTTAAAACATAATATTTAATGAAACAAAAAAGCCTCGATCATTCGAGGCTTTTTATTGCGTTCATAACTATGATACTTTTCGTTCTAAATTCAATTGATTCACAGTATTAAGCAATTGGCTAAATTGTGCGATCTGAGCAATCGGTTGTACTTGTGCGAGTTCTTCTGCTGTACCATAACCATAATTTACAGCAATGGTTTCAATACCATGGGCACGTGCACCAATCACATCATATTGTCGGTCTCCCACCATAATGCACTGCTGCGCATCCAATTGCTCTTTTTCAAGAATATAAGCTATTAGATCTACTTTATTGGTACGTTCACCTGTTAATTCACTGCCATACATTTCAGTAAAATATTGATCCAACCCAAAATGAGCAAGGATACGTTTCGCATAAACTGTTGGCTTTGCCGTCGCTAAAAATAATCGATAACCTTGTACTTGTAACTGTTGCAACGTTTCTACCACTGTTGCATAGACTTCGTTTTCAAATAAACCAGTCACTGAAAAACGCTCACGATAAGCAAGTAACGCTTGTTCAGCAAAATCATCATCCTGAGTATTGAGTAATTTTGCCAATGAAGCTTTCAACGGAGGTCCAATCGTCCAATCTAAATCAACTTCATCCGCTAAAGGGTGGCCCAGTTTTTCTAAAGCATAACGAATTGAGCGATGAATACCCGCTTTAGGGTCAGTTAAAGTCCCATCTAAATCAATCAGAATATTTTTGATCGTCATTCGTTCAATCTCTTAAAGCCTTACATAACATAGTCGAGAGTTTCTCGAAACTCCCATATACTAGCTTAAATGAGAGAACAAAAGGAAATGGCTGTGCGTCCTACCGTACTATGTTTTTCAGGTTTAGATCCATCAGGCGGTGCTGGCTTACAAGCAGATATTGAGGCAATTGGGCAAAGTGGCGCACATGCAGCAATTGCCTGCACAGCATTGACCATTCAAAACTCGCAACAAGTGTTTGGTTTTGAAGCCACTTCAAAAGAGTTACTACTTGCTCAAGCAAGTGCAGTAGTGGGTGATTTACCGATTAAATGTGTAAAATCAGGCATGCTGGGTACAACCGATAATATTACTGCATTGGCTGAGTTTTTACGTCAACATCCAGATTATCAATATGTACTCGATCCAGTATTAGTCGCGAATAGTGGTGGGTCACTCGGTGATCAAGCAACATTAGTTAAAGCATTTGTTGAGTTAATTCCCTTAGCCACAGTCATTACCCCAAATACAGTTGAATTAAGAGCCTTAACAGGTATTGATGATATTGAACAAGCCACTCAAAAATTATTTGGGATGGGCGCAAAAGCTGTACTAGTGAAAGGTGGACATGAAGATACGCCTGATCATATTCGTAATGTACTTTATGCTGACGGCAAAATGATTGCTGAAAGTCATTGCCCTCGTTTAGACGGACAATATCATGGTTCTGGCTGTTCTTTGGCAAGTTTTATTGCAGGACGTTTAGCCTTAGGTGATTCACTTAAAATTGCTGTCCAACATGCGGAAACGTGGTTATTTGGTGTATTAAAACAAGCTGAGACCCCTGTACCCAATGGGCAAAAAATTCCTAAGCGGTTTTAAAACTTAAATAATAAATGAATAGAAATACATATATTTCTATTCATTTATTCAACATGATCTAACGACAATTCACACCATTATTCAAATCAAATACCTCACCACTTAAACAATTTGGAGCTGCTTGCGCTAGCCAAAAAGCTGTTTCTGCAATTTCTTGTGTTTGGCAGAATTGCTGATTTAAAGTCGCTTCTTTTAAACGTTTTAGTCTTTCAATTGGGATCTTGAACATCATCTGAGTTTCAACAGGACCAGGTGCGAGACTAAAGGTTTGAATATTATGCTGGGCATGACTACGAGCCAAACTACGCATCCCATTAATTAGCCCCGCTTTTGAAATGCCATACCAGATATCAGGATGCCCAATTTGCCCAGCAATGGATGCCATACTAATAATGCGTCCAAATTTCTGATTTTTAAAAATATTCTCCGCCACATCGATACTCAACTGCATCGTATGAATCAGATTTATATTCATAATTTTTTGCATTTCTTCCCACGTATATGAAGCGGCTGTAAGTGTATTCATATAGCCTGCATTATTAATCAGCACATCAAACTGCCCAATCTGCTGAATCACCTTTTCAATTTGATCATATTGCAACATATCCGCTTGCCAATGATGCAAATGAAAATGTGAATATTGTGGAGTATGTCGAGAAATATTATGCACCTCATAATTCTCATCCAAGAATTTTTGAGCAATCGCTTGCCCAATTCCTTGACTGGCTCCAGTAATCAATACTTTTTTCATGCCTAACCTATTATTCATCTAATTCAATAAAACGAGGCAATTGTTGAAAACGTGTTAACCAAGCCTGAACATCTGGATATGGGGCTAATTCTATTTTTCCTTGATACGCTAAAGCCATGTAAGGATAACAAGCAATATCTGCAATCGTGGCTGATTCACCAACCAACCAATTTCTTGTTTTCAAATGTTGATTTACAATTGCTAATGATGCATGTGACATTACAGTCGCATTTTCGATATCAATATTTGGTTTTTTAATCAGATGAAATGCCCGTGCTGTCGATAAAGTAGAAGCAATTCTTTGATTTGCAAAAAACAACCACTCTAAAACATGCGTCATTGCAATTGTTTCTTGAGGAAACCAAAGCTGATGAGCATCATATGTTCTAGCGAGATAGCACAAGATTGCTTGAGAATCATGGATATGCCTGCCCTGATCTTCTAGCACAGGAATCTGCCCTAAAGGATTCAGTTTTAGAAAATGCTCTGTCTTTTGCTCTTGGTCAGCTAAATTTATAGAGACTTTTTCGTAGTCTAAATTCAGAAATGAAAGTAATAATCTGATTTTGTAACAATTTCCTGAGATTACAGTATTATAAAGTTTCATTGTCATCTTCTTTTGTGGTTATATAATTTCAATGTACCGAACGATCGGTACAAAATCAAGTGATATGAGTAGTTTTTATGGATAAACCGACTTTAATTCAATCTTTATTAAGTATTTTCAGAGAATATGGTTATGAAGGCGCTTCTTTATCCAAAATTTCTGAACGGACAGGTTTAGGTAAAGCCAGTTTGTATCATCACTTTCCAAATGGAAAACAACAAATGGCACAAGATGTTTTGAGCTATTTAGAACAATGGCGCGAAGATCATATTTTTATTCACCTACAAAGCAACGCATCACCTATTGAACGTTTAGAAGCTCTGACCTATTCATTAAAGCAAGTTTATGAAAATGGCCATGTAGCGTGTATTTTGGCAGTTTTAACCTTAAGTGAAGCGCACCAAACCTTTTTGCCTCAAATTCAACCCGTCTTTACCAGACTGATTGAAAGTATCTCTATCGTTTTACAAGATGCGGGAATATCAGAAGAACAAGCTTTCGAGCGAGCACAAGATACTGTGATACGTATTCAAGGATCTTTAATCCTATCTAGAGCATTACAAAGCCCAAAACCTTTTTTGCAATTGATGGATAAACTTCCTAAACAATTATTATCTTAAGATTATTTACCACCATTACTTGCATTTAAGCTTAATGTTGTTTTGACATTTTTTAATTGATTATGTGGTTGTAAATTAACAACTTCAATCACATGAAGGTCTTGAGATAAAGGAATCCAGCCAATACTTCTGTAACTTTTATTTTTACCATCATGTCCTGTTGAACATAATGACTGAAATTGCTGATTAAAAACAATTTCATGATTTTTTGATTTTCTTACAATAACTTGCAAGGTTATTGGTTGACCTAATTCTTTTCTCTTCTCTACAGGAATGTTGTTATATTTTATAGTCCCATCACAATATTGGTTAAAAGTATTTCCAACAACAAGATCATCAACTCGCTTTTGTGCTGATTCAAACTCAACGGTTAGGCTTAAGTGGTAAGACTTTGGTACATTTACCTTAAATTCAGTAGTTGCTAATGCGCCTGTATGAGTTAAATCAATCGGCAGATTTGAAAATAATGGAGGAAATACACAAAGACCTGTCATCCACATTGCCACACTTAAAACTGGCTTTTGACATAAAGCATAAGTAAATGGATTCATTTTTTTAATGTTTTAGTAATTTCAATTTTATCTTTTATTTTGAAATAAAAAAGGCGCAATACGCGCCTCTTCTGTCACATTACAATTTATTCAGGGATACGTAAAACTTGTCCAGGAAAAATATCGTCCGCATTTTTGAGTAATGGTCTATTCGCTTCAAAAATTTTATTGTATTGGTTTGGATCGCCATAATATTCTTTAGAAATCTTAGATAAATTATCACCTGATTTTACGGTATAGAATTTACTTTCTGGTTCAGGTACCTCAACCGTCATCTGATCATCGACCTGAGCAACGTGATCAATATTACCAACGGCAAGAACGATCTTTTCTTTATCTGCTTGGCTTTTGACTTGCCCTTTAATGATGGCTGTATCGGTATTTCCATTGTAGGTTACTGATAAACCTTCAATACCAAGACCTAAACTTTTAATCAAACCTAATAATTTATTGGCAATCTCTTGAGCTGAAGGCTCAACAGGTGTAGCTGGAGCAGGCTGAGGTTCTGCTGGTGCTGTATTTTTTTTACCGATGCCTTTAACAAAATCAAAAAGACCCATTTTTTATTTCCTCTGTAATTATTGATTAAGCATAGTCAAAACAGACTTACAATTAGTTATACCGAAAAAATAAAGCATGCGAGTTTCAATTTAACGAGGTCTTGTAAATATATGTATATGCAATAAAACTAATTTTAAGGTTTCACATTTATATATTTTTTAAATATAAAAAGCCACCTTACGGCGGCTTTCAATTCGTTCAAAACTTGAAGCAATTCAAGCATTTTCTCCCACAATATTGGTCATATAATCAATTGCAGATTGAACGGTAACAATTTTCTCAGCCTCTTCGTAAGGAATTTGAATACCAAACTCTCCTTCCAAAGCCATAATAAGTTCAACTACAGCCAATGAATCAGCGCCTAAATCATCTGTAAAGGATGCATTTGGTAAAACATCTTCTTCATTTACACGAAGTTGCTCAATAATGATCTCTTTAATACGGTTTGCTATATTCATAAAATTCCCTTTTGTTGTTATGGTTTAATAAATTATTTTAAATAGCATAAACTTTATACACTCAAATAAATTATTTGCATATTTATAGTTTATTTTTTCTTGTAAAAATATTTATATAGCTATTCAAATCAAGAAGTTCTACATATAAAAAACTAACTTCAGATGACTTTTCAATCATGTAAATGATTAACCTTTATTAGTGACATAATCAACCAGTGATTGAAATGTATCTATTTTTTCCATTTCTTCATCTTGTACTTCAAAACCAAATTCCTCTTCAAGCGCCATACTAAGATCTAAGGTATCTTGACTATCAAAATGCAAATCTTCAACAAAACGAGTGCTAGGTTTCATCTCTACACCAAGACCAAACTTCTCCTCAATTACTGACTTAAGACGCTCTTCTATTGTTTTTTCAGAATTCATAGGGTTTTCCTTATATTTTAATTTTTAATATAACTATATTACTCTCTGTAATTATCAATTCATGAAATATCATCTTTCGATAAACTAAAAGTATGATGGAATTTACGTATCGCCTCCTACATTCATCTCAATATAATTAATAGCATCACGCACTGTAAGAAGTTTCTCTGCATCTTCATCTGGAATTTCAATTCCAAATTCTTCTTCAAAAGCCATAATTAGTTCAACTACATCCAAAGAATCAGCACCTAAATCATCTACAAACGATGCATTAGCTACTACCTCTCCCTCGTCTACACCGAGTTGTTCAACAATAATTTGCTTAACTCGCATTTCGATACTCATAATGTTTCCTTTTATTGTTATGATTTAATAAATTATTTTAAATAGCATAGATTTTATACACTTAAATATAATCATTTCATATTCAGAGTTTATTTTTTCTTGTAAAAATATGTATAAATCCACTCAATTAAAATTAAACATATAAAAAAGCCACCTTGCGGTGGCTTTTCAATCATGCAAAATGATTAACCAAGTTTTTTGGTTACATAATCAATTGCAGATTGAACAGTCGTGATTTCATTAGAATCTTCGTCTGGAATCGTGATGTCAAAATCATTTTCGAAAGACATTACAAGTTCAACCAAATCTAAAGAGTCAGCACCTAAGTCATCCATGAAAGATGCTTCGTTTTTAATCTCTTCAGCACGCATACCTAATTGTTCAGCTACAGCTTGTTTGATGCGTTGTTCGATATCGCTCACAGGAATTCTCCTCATTGCTTGTGGCGTTTTAATTTGCCACTAGTTTAATTGAATATAAAAACTTTTAAAAGTTTATACATCGCCAGTTAGGCCATGTATAGACCACCATTTACGTGTAAAACTGTACCAGTAATGTAACTAGCCTTATCGCTAGCCAGGAAACTCACTGCATTAGCAATATCTTGAGGTTCACCTAGACGACTTAAAGCTACTTGATCAGTCATTTTTTTACGAATATCTTCGCTTAACTGATCAGTCATTTCCGTGGCAATGAAACCAGGTGCAACACTGTTCACTGTAATCTGACGGCTCCCCATCTCTTTGGCTAAGCTACGACTGAATGCTTCAATCCCTGCTTTTGCTGCTGAGTAGTTCGCTTGTCCAGGATTCGCAAAATGTGCAACCACTGAACTAATGTTAATAATGCGGCCAAAACGTGCTTTGGTCATACCTTTCAATACGCGCTTAGACAAGCGGTATACGGCTTTCAGATGTATATTGAGAATATCGTCCCAATCATCTTCCGACATACGAAGCAACAAGTTATCTTTGGTAATGCCTGCGTTGTTCACCAAGATCAGTACTGAACCATATTTTTGTTCAATATCTGATACAAGCGCATCAATCGCTGCACCATCACGAACATCGAGTACAGCACCTGCTCCATGTTCAGCAAAGCTTTCTGTCAGTTTTTGCGCGCCTGATTCAGAAGTTGCGGTACCTACCACAAAATAACCGTCTTGAATGAGTTGCTGTGCAATTGCTGCGCCAATACCACGGCTTGCTCCTGTCACTAACGCAACTTTTCGTTGTTGTGTCATGCAATTTTTCCTTCTGCCACTAACACTGCGTTTAGGGCATCTTCCATACGTGCTTTGCTATCAATCGCAAATGCTTTTTCTATGTTGGGTAATCGCTTGGCAAGATTGCTGAGTACTGTACCTGGTCCACATTCAACCACATACTGCACACCTTCATCTTGAAGATATTGCATGGTACGTGTCCATTGAACTGACTGATATAACTGAGCCGTTAATGCCTGACGTAATTGAGCAACATCTGTCGCGATTTCCGCGTTGACATTTTGTATTACAGGAAGGTGTGGTAGCTCAATGGCAGTTTGTTCCAAAGCTTCAGCAAACTTTTCTGCTGCTGGTTTCATCAAGGTACAATGTGACGGAACAGAAACAGGCAATGCAATCGCTTTACCAGATTGCTCTTTTGCTTCAGCCATGACTTGCTGAACCAAAGCTGTACTGCCTGCAATCACCACCTGACCTTGCGCATTATAATTCGCCGCTTCAACCGAACCTTGACCAGCCGCAGTTGCATTCACTTTTTGGCAAAGCTCGATCACTTTCTCATCGGCTAAACCAAGAATTGCAGCCATTGCACCTGTACCTTGAGGAACAGCACTCTGCATCAATTTTCCGCGTAAATGGACTAATTTAACCGCGTCAGCTAGAGTCATTGCCTCTGCTGCAACAAGCGCACTATACTCTCCCAAAGAATGTCCAGCCAAGTATTTCGGTGCTATACCACCTAACTCTAACCATACACGCCATAAGGCAATACTTGCTGTTAGCAAAACTGGTTGAGTATTTTCAGTTTGATCTAAACCCTCACCACTTTGGGCAATCTGCCAAAGATCAAAACCAAGTGCTACTGATGCTTCTGCAAAGGTATCTCGAACGACACTAAACTGCTCTGCAAGCTCAGCCAGCATCCCTACTTTTTGTGAACCCTGACCAGGAAAAACAAATGCTGTTTTTGTTGCTTGAGCAGCCTGCTCAAGTCGCTTAGTCGACATATAAAAATCCTTAAAATGGTCTATCGCCAGTTTTATCAACACTCATGATTCTACATGAGAATGACAACAGACTCTTTTCCGATGCGGCAATTTACCATTGATTAAATCGTTTTTTAATTGCGAAAAACAACAAAAAAGGGAGCTTTCGCTCCCATTTTTTTTATACTTTAAGCTAACGCTTAATGCATATAACTCAATTATTCAGCATCAGCTGCTTTAGCGAATAATTGACGACCACGGTAAATACCGTCTTTAGTCACGTGGTGACGACGATGAGTTTCACCAGTAGTTTGGTCTACAGATAATGCATTCTCGGTTAAAGCGTCATGTGAACGGCGCATGTCACGGCGAGAGCGACTTTTACGGTTTTGCTGAACGGCCATGATGGCTCCTTACAAAGATCGAAAAATGGATCAGAACAAATTCAGTTGTCTTAACTCAACATGATAACACAAATTGTGTTATGAGTTAAGTTTGCCTTTCAAACTTGCCAAAACATCAAACGGGTTATCCCGCTTTTCTTCGACAACGTCCTGAACGACAGGTTGATGTTTATGCTCACAAACATCATGTTTGGGAGACAAAGGCATCAACAATAACAATTCATCTTCTAGTAATGCGAGTAAATCAATCGAAGCAGGTGTATCAATACTCCCTTTTTTCGACGATTCACTTTCACCTAAAACGATGAAATCAGCATCCTCATCCAATCGCTCTATCAGTGACTCATCATCAATTAAAGCTAAATGAAATTCTGAGACTAATTCAATTTCAACAGATCCCAAACAACGTTGGCATTCCATTGGAACTTTAGTATCAATATGTCCATCTAACCATACAATGCGATGATAAGCATCCATTGATAGCTTACAGTCTATGTTGATCAATTGATCATCAATTGAACCAACAGCTTCTCGAGCAATACGAGCAAAGCGAGACAATGGCAGTGTTCCTGACCATGTATAGCCCTGTTCAGCCCATTTAAATGGCTCGATTTGGCTTGGAAAAGTATTTGCTGACATAATTAAGGCGGCAATTCTACAAATTCATCGGTACTCTGTCAAAGATTAAGATACAATTTTGCACTTCTTTAGACAGAACTCGTGGTAACACAGCAATGCATCTGTTGCAGCCGCAACTTGAAGTAACAACTTCATCACTTGTTAGCCCCCATTCAATCACTGCTCCTATGTTAACACCAGATCAAGTGCAACGCTCATCTTGGAAAACGTTAACAACAGAACCAGAACAGGTTGATTGGCTTATTTTACACTTTAATGATTGGTTTTCCCACCATAATGTCACGCTTGTTAAAGGTGATTTTGAACCAGAATATTTCCCAGCTATAAATCAACAGCCTGCAAAAATCCAATTTGCACATGGTTTCTTTAACAGTGCCTTGCATGAAATTAGTCATTGGAGTATTTCAGGTGAAAAACGTCGCCTTTTACCTGATTTAGGTTATTGGTATGCACCCGATGGTCGTACTGCAGAACAGCAAGCTTTATTTGAACAAGTTGAAATTAAGCCTCAAGCCATTGAATGGTTATTTGCAACAGCCTTTGGTCGAAAGTTTCGTGTCTCTTTAGATAACCTAACGGGTGATAGCGGCAATGGGACACAATTTAAAGATAATGTTTTTGCTCAAGTACAACGTTATTTTTCAGGTGAAGCCACTTTACCACGAGATGCTGCACTTTTTATTCACTATATCTGTGTTTGTACCCGTAATGGCTTACCATTACAACTAAATGAATTTAAACGTGAATTACTTGATTGAATGACAAAATTAACACATCTAAGACTTGCATCTTTACTAGAACAAGTTTCATACTTAATTCAGCCATAAAGATCAGGGAGTTACAATAATAATGTTACATTTACATATTCATCCTGAAAATCCACAGGCTCGCTTAATCACACAAGCCGTTGAACGTATTCGTGCGGGTGATGTGGTGGTTTATCCAACTGATGCAGCCTATGCGATTGGTTGTCAGATTGGGAATAAAAGTGCGATGGAGCGAATAGCCCAAATTCGTGGCTTAGGCCCTAAACATCAATATGCAATTATGTGTTGTGATTTATCGGATATTGCAACTTATGCAAAAGTCGATAATGCGATGTACAGACTGTTAAAAGCCAATACCCCTGCTATTACCACATTTATTTTACCTGCTACCAGTGAAGTGCCTAAGCGCTTAATGCACCCAAAGAAAAAAACAATTGGTCTGCGCATTCCAAGTAATCCTGTTGCACAAGCTTTATTACAAGAACTTGGTGAACCGTTATTAACCAGTACATTGATCTTGCCTGCTCAAAAAGATCCCCTAGATGATCCTTATGATATTGAAAACCAACTAGGTAAACGTATTGATGTGTTTATTGATAGTGGTTTTGGGACTTTATCAACCACCAGTATCGTGGATTTATCTGGAGAAAATCCTGTAGTTGTCCGTCGTGGTGTTGGTGATGTCAGTGCTTTTGAATAGACCTCAAATTCAAATAAAGTAGAAAATGGATTTATTTCAAGTTTTACTAAACATCTATGATTATCAAGATGATCAAACAATCTATGTCATTGAACCTTGGCTTTTAGAATCAACAGCTATTGTTTTAAAAGAGCCACCCGAAGGATTAATACAAGTGAAGCATAACAGCTCAATTTTTGAATATTTTTTAGAGGTATTTGTTGTAAAAGAAATATTGAAAAATCTAGAGCAGCAAAACTTGTGCCTTCGAGACCAATGTCTACATATTATTGAATATGCAATTTATGATGCTTAGTATTTAGTTGAATGATACAAAGTCTGAAAGTCGCTGCTTCTGGAAACCGTGTTTATCAAAATTATCAGGACTCAGCCATTGCTGATAAGCATTTTTTAATTCCGACCACTCATCATCAACAATCGAAAACCATGCAGTATTTCGATTTCGTCCTTTTATGATCCGATCTTGGCGAAATAAGCCTTCATACTGAAAACCGAAGCGTAAAGCAGCAGCTTTAGAAGGCGCATTACTATCATCACATTTCCATTCAATACGTCTAAAACCATGTGCAAAACATTGTTCTAGCAGTAAGAAAATTGTTTCAGTTGACGCCTTTGATTTTTTCATTTTATGTGAAAAATAAACATTACCAATCTCAATCACGCCATGCCCAAGCCTCGGATTTAACAATGCAACCCAACCTTGTATCTCTTCAGCAACTTGAATTAGAAAATGAGTGGAATCTTTAAAGCCGAATAAGTTGTCTAATGAATCTTTTAAGCTATGTTGGCTATGTGGGGCAGAATATGGCAGATAAGTCCAGCATTGCTCATCGGGTTCTGTGGATACAGCCTCCCATAACTGTTCTGCGATCTGATTCGTAACTCCATCTGCTACATCAATCAACTGAACGTATTGTCCAAATAAATTGCCCTGCACGAGTGAAGCTGCCACATTTTCTTCAAGCGAAAAACCTATGGTTTGTCCGAACTGATTCTGTTGTGTTTTTAAATAATTTTTCATGGTGACTTATAGTTTAGAAATGCGATGTTGAATGACCGATTTAAGCACAAGATTTTTATATCATCCATATTCGCTTGCATAAGTATAGAAAATACCCTGAGAACTTTAAGGTTTTTGTAAGTGAGTAATTTATTAAATGAAGGATTTCGATTAGAATAGGCTTGCTTGTAGCATGTGTCACTTTCTTGAACACAAAAAAATCATCCTTTCATGCTTTTGAAAATTCGCGTGGCTTATAAACGGTAATGAATCAAATTCTTCCTTCGACCTTGGAATTAATTCCTTCCATTCGCGTGCTTGACGAGTGGCAAGAAGTCATACCTGAAGATTTGTACATTCCACCTGCCGCATTTGAAATTTTATTAGAGCAATTTGAAGGGCCATTAGACTTTCTGATCTACCTTATTCAAAAAAATGGTTTTGATCTTCTTCAATTAGACATTTCACCGATTGCCACTCAGTATCTTTCCTATATGGATAGTATGAAATCGCTCAATATCGAACTCACCGCTGACTATATGGTGATGGCAGCACTTCTCGCTGATCTAAAATCTAGATTGTTACTTCCTAAACCTAAAGTTGTCGATCAATTTGAAAAAGATCCCAAACAAGAACTTATTGATCGTTTAGAAACCTATTTACGCATCAAACAAGCAGCTGAAAGACTTGGGCAAATGCCGATTTTTGAACGCGATACATTTAGTGCAAATATCAGTATCGGGCATATTGCACCTGTCTATGAAGGTTATGATGCAGATGCGTTACGTGACGCATTATTTTGCGTATTTAACCGTCCAGAGCCGATTACCCATGTTGTAGCTCAAGAACTTGTTTTACTTGAAGAACGAATTGCATTTATTGAAAGCCAACTTGCGTCTGGTGAAGTCTTGAGTTTTGCCCAATTACTTAATCCGCAACAAGGTCGTATGGGTATGGTGGTGACTTTTATGGCAGTGCTTGAACTCACGCGCCAGCAAAAAATTCAAATCATCCATACAGGTGTCGAAGCTCCTTTAACAGTTCAAGGCGTTGCAGCATGAGTTTAGATCCATTTGACACTAATGAAGGAATGTCACTTGAAGATATTCATCACGATGTCTTATTACAGATTGAAGCAATTTTGTTCGCCAGTGACTCACCAGTTTCACTTGCACGACTAAAAGAAGCATTTCAAAACCAATATAATAAACAACAATTACGTCATTTTTTGCAGCAACTTGCGATGTTGCAACATGGTCGTTCAATTGAGTTAATTGAGACGGCTCAAGGGTTTCGTTTTCAGGTGCGAGCAAAGTATCGCAATATTATTGCGCAGGTTTGGCCAGAACGCCCAACAAAATTATCGCCCTCGCTACTCGAAACAGTCGCAGTGATTGCGTACCATCAGCCTGTTACACGTGCTGATATTGAACAGATTCGTGGTGTATCGAATAATAGTCAGATATTGAGAAACTTATTTGACTGGAACTGGATCAAAGAATCTGGTTTTAGAGATTTACCTGGAAGACCTGCGTTGTTAGTCACAACGCCCCAATTTTTAAATGCATTTGGTTTAGCTTCGCTAGGTCAATTGCCTCCCCTGCAGAACGCCAAGGAAGCATTCATGACACTCGATGCACATGCACCGAAGTCTTGAGAGGTGAACTGTTGATCATTATGTCTAAGGTTGTGCTGTCATGAGTGAAAAATTACAAAAGGTTTTAGCGAGAGTCGGGTTAGGCTCACGTCGCTATATGGAGGAAGTCATTGCTGCTGGTCGCGTCAGTATCAATGGAAAAATTGCTCAAGTGGGTGAACGTATTGAACCCACAGATGAACTCCGTATCGATGGTCGTAAAGTTCAGTTTCAGGTTGAAGATGAAATTCGCCGCCGTGTTCTCATTTACTATAAACCAGAGGGTGAAATTTGCTCACGCAATGATCCTGAGAAACGTCCAACTGTATTTGATCATTTGCCTCAAATCGCAAATGACCGTTGGGTAATGGTAGGGCGTCTGGATATTAACAGTACTGGTTTATTGTTATTCACGAATGATGGTGAACTTGCTAACCGTTTAATGCACCCTTCAAACGAAGTTGAGCGTGAATATGCGGTTCGTGTAATGGGTGAAGTCACACCACAAATTCGCAATAACATGCTGAAAGGTGTTGAACTTGAAGATGGTCCAGCCAAATTCGAATCATTCTCTGAAATTGGCGGTGAAGGTATCAACCGTTGGTATCAAGTTGTGGTTAAAGAAGGTCGTAATCGCGAAGTACGTCGTATCTTTGAATCACAAAGCTTAAAAGTAAGTCGCTTGTTACGTACCCGTTATGGCACTGTCATTTTGCCACGTGAATTACGTACAGGTCGTTGGATGGAATTAGATAAAGCTGATATCGACAACTTAGCGAAATCAGTTGAATTAAAACCACGTCAAGGTACTGGCTTGTTTGGTATGGCAAAACGTCGTACAGAAAAAATGGCAGAAAAACCATTGGCTGCACGTCGTGGTGGTTATTTACGTCAGCAACGTCGTGATGATGAACAAGATCAATCACAGCAGCAGCAACGTCCAAGCGGTAATGGCAACAATAACAATGGTCGTAAAACCATTGGTTTTAATAAAGGCTTTAAGAAGTTCTAATTCTTGGCTTTAAAATGAAAAACGCTCTGATTAGAGCGTTTTTTTATGCTTGAATTTTAATGATGATGGTTTACCCCCTGCGGAATAGCATCCAGCAGTTTCTTGGTATATTCATGTTGTGGATGTAAATACAATTCATCCGAATTTGCAATTTCAACCAACTCACCATGATGCATGACCATCACCTGATCAGAAATATATTTCACTACAGATAAATCATGCGAAATAAATATATAACTCAAACCAAATTCATCCTGTAGATCCTGCAATAAATTCAATACTTGCGCCTGCACCGAAACATCCAAGGCAGAAACAGATTCATCACAGATCAAAATCTCAGGTTTTAAAGTCAGACAGCGTGCAATCGCAATCCGTTGTCGCTGACCACCTGAAAATTCATGCGGATAACGATCATAAGCTTGTATTGGTAAGCTCACCCTTTCCAATAGCTCAAGTGCAATTTTCTTGCGTTCGGCATCATTCTGTCCAATGCCATGAATTTTCATCGGCTCCAATAAAATCTGTCCAATAGTAAAACGGGGATTGAGTGACGCATAAGGATTCTGGAAAATGATTTGAATCTTACGCTTATACTGCGAAAACTCTTTCTCAGTCATGGCAAGAATATCTTTGCCACCAATCAAAGCTTGTCCGCCTGTCGCTTCATGCAAACGCATCAATAGCAAACCAACCGTTGTTTTACCTGAACCTGACTCTCCCACTAGACCGAGTGTTTTACCTTTTGCCAATTGAAAAGATACACCTTTGACTGCCTGAAACTCTTCGCTACCCCATAAACCTTTACGGCTATAAAATGACTTTTTCAGGTCTTTGACATCCAAGATAATCTGTTCATCGCCTGTCAAGCCACGCGTACGCTCAGTGATGTTTAATGTCGATAAATTATTGACTTCAACCAGCTGCCCATTTTCCTGCTTCATAAAATCACTAGTCACAGGTAAACGATATGGACGTGATGAAAGCTGTGGGCGACAATGCAATAATGCACGGGTATAAACATCTTTTGGTTGTTCCAAAACTTGTTCAGCCGCACCGCACTCACGGATTTCACCATGACGCATTACGATCACTTCATCAGCAATTTCGCCAACCAGTGCTAGATCATGGGTAATGAACAGCATCGACATTTCATGGCGTTGTCGTAGTGATTCCAACAAATCAATGATTTGCTTTTGAATGGTGACATCTAAAGCCGTGGTTGGTTCATCTGCAATCAATAGCTTTGGTTCACAGGCGATTGCCATCGCAATCATGACCCGTTGCTGCTGACCACCAGAAAGCTGACTTGGATACGCATCTATTTTTGTTTCAGGTGCAGGGATACCGACTTCTCGAAGTAACTCAAGTACTCGTACTCTAGCCTGCTTGCGTCTCATGCCTAAATGAATGCACAACACTTCGGCAATCTGATCACCCACGGTAAATACAGGATTCAATGAAGACATCGGCTCTTGGAAAATCATGGCAATTTCCTTACCACAGATTTTCCGAATCTCTTTTGCAGATAAATTCAGTAAATCCTTACCCTCAAAAGCAACACGACTTTGCGCTGCAATTTGACTTTGTCCTTTCGGTAATAAACCCATCACCGCCAAGGAAGTGACAGATTTACCACTGCCTGACTCACCGACCAAAGCCACGGTTTTATTTTTAGGAATTGAAAATGAAATTCCTTTAACCGTTTCGATCCATTGTTTATTTTCGCCTTTAAAGCTGACCCGAAGATCATCTACCTGTAATAGCGGTGTTTCATTTTGAGGTTGCATAATTTTGTCTCCGCTATTTCAACTTAGGATCTAAAGCATCACGCAATGCATCGGTAAACATGGAGAATGCAGTGACCAGAATAGCCATTGCAATCGATGCCGCAGCCAGTTGCCACCATTTACCCAAAATCAATTCACTTTGCGCCTCATTCAGCATACTGCCCCATGACACCACCCCCACAGGAACACCAAAACCAAGGAAGCTCAGAATCACCTCTGATTTGATAAATGACACCACTAGAATCGAAATTTGAACCAACGCGATATGACTGACATTCGGAAAAATATGTACAAACATACGGCGTAAATGGCTGACACCAATGGCTTTTGCGGCAAGCACATATTCACGCGATTTATGCTTCATATATTCGGCACGAATCAGACGAAATACCCCAGTCCAACCCGTTAGACCTAAAATCAGTACAATCGATAGAATGCCCTTTTGTTGGAGCACCGCAGCAATCGCCAATACCAACAATAGATAAGGAATCGAAGTAAAAATGTTGTAGAACCAGTTCAGAACATCATCGACCCAACCACCGAAATAGCCCGCAATTGCACCTAAGAAAGTACCAATGACCACAGCCAATAAAGCGGATAACAAACCGACCAGAATTGAGGTTTCAGCACCTTTAATGGTTTTGAGCAGGATATCCTGCCCCCACTTATCTGCCCCAAAAGCCAACGTGGTTTTTAACTCTTGTTTTTGATCCAGCAGATGCCCACCAAGCTGTTGATCAATTTGCTGCATATCCTCTGCTAAAGGATCAACCACACCATAATTATCAATGACTGAGCTACCTTGTTGTTCAGCCTGAATTTCGGCATTGAGCTGTTGAATCACATCTTTCAATGGATCAACTGGATTTTCAGGTAATGCCTCTATCTTCTGGCTACTGTCTTTCATTTGATCTGACGCAGTATCCGCCCCTAAAAATGTCGGTGGTGCGTAGCTGACGGCGACTTCTTTATTCCAATTTGAGGCGATTACCCCTGACATTGATAACGCGAGCAGGATGAAATAAAACAGCACCACCAAGAAAGAAACCACGGCGATTCGATCTGATTTCAATCGATTCAAGGCCAAATGCCAGAGTCCTGTTGAAGCAGATGATTCATTTGAGGAGGTTTTGCCTTTAAAAATTGTACTGAGCATCATCGTCCCCTACTTCAACTGTACGCGAGGATCGAGGAGCTTATAAATCAGATCGGCGATCAAGTTAAAAATCATGGTCACAACAGCGATATATACCGTAATCGCTTTAATTACAGGGAAATCACTACGCTCAACCGCAATAATAATTTCACGCCCGATGCCCGGAATACCAAAGAAACGTTCAATCAAGAAAGCACCAATAAGTAAGGCAGGCAGACTAGCCATCACTTCAGTGACAATTGGAATCGATGCATTACGCAAGACATGCACGCCGAGTACCCGTGATTCGCCCACACCTTTGGCGCGTGCTGTACGCACATAATCTTGGTTAATTTCATCTAGGACGAAGCTTCGATATAAACGTAGTGTTGGGGCAATACTCACCACCAACATGATTAAGATAGGTAGCAAAGAATATTGGAATAAGTTTTGACTAAAACGATCACTCCAGCCCTGTACGGGGAACCAACTGAATTGGTATGCCAAGACATACTGGAACACGATGATATAAACCAAAATACTAATCGACATGCCAATAGTACAGAGCATCATCACCATACGATCTGTGAGCGATCCACGAACTGAAGCAACCGCTAAAGCCAGAATAATTGAGATTACCGTTTGTAAAATCGTTAGCGGAATCAATAAAGTTAGTGATGGTCCTATGCGCGTCAGAATAATTTGCGATACAGATTCTCCCGTACTCCAGCTTGCACCATAATCAAACGTCAGAATTTGTTTGATAAAAATCCACAACTGCACATAGTAGGGCTGATCTACCCCCAACTGTTTACGGATGTTATCAATTTGCTCTGGGTTGGACATTTTCCCTGCTAGAATATATGCAGGATCACCACCTACCCAGTTAAATAAAAAGAAGATCAGCAAAATGACACCCAACATGGTCGGGATCATTTGCCATAGTCTGCGTACGACATAAGCGAGCATAATGGCAAATCCTTATTTGACCCGTTGACCTGTAATTTCATTAAAGAAAGCTTTGTTATCTGGTTCTCTGCCTAAGAAGTCTTTGACCAATTGCGCTGCATTCTTTTGACTGCCTTGTGACAGAATGGTTTGGCGGTAGCGTTGTCCCACTTCTGGATTATTCAAGTTATCACCAAAAGCTGACAACATATCGAGTGCCAAGACTTCAGACCACATATAGCCATAATAGCCCGCTTGATAGCCCATCAAATGTCCAAACTGTCCTGGGAACTCAGTGTTCGGAACATAGCCCAATGCGGTTGCGGATTCCATTTTTTTCCACACATCCATTGGCTGTACACTTAGTGCATCAGCGCCATGCAATGCCATATCATATTGTGCATAAAGCGTTTGGCGTGCATACCCCAATCCACGTCCATAATTATGCACAGCTTTTAAACGTTCAATCAGTGCATCATCCACTCTCGGACAAGCAGGATCACAATAGTCAGCGACTTTAGATAAAGTTTCTTTACGGCGCGCCCATTCTTCATACATTTGCGATGGTGCTTCAACAAAATCACGCTCTACTGATGTTCCTGACTGACCCGAATAGCGGGTTTTTGACAAAATTCCATGTAAAGCATGCCCAAACTCATGCACAAAAGTTTCAAGCTCATTGCTGTTTAAACCTTTACGATTAAAATTGGTCACTAATACTGAGATTGGTTTACGTTGACTCAGCGTACTGCCACCATATACGCCCCATACTGCTGCATGACCATATTTACCTTCACGTGGGAACTTATCCATATATAAGCTACCCAATATCTCACCTGTTTTTTGGTCTACAACATCGTAATATTCGACTTCTTGTTGCCATGTATCCACTTTGGCAGCTTTAAACTGAATACCATACAAATTCTCAGAAATTGCAAACAACCATTTCTGTGCAGCGAGTGTTGGGAAATAGTCACGTAGTTTTTCTTGATCAATCTGGTACTTATCTTTGCGTAGTTTTTCGCTCCAATACCCCACATTCCAACGGTTAATTTCAGCTTTTTCCAAAGAAGTATTTAAGGTTTTAGCTTTAAATACACGTAACTCCTGCACCTCTTTTTGCTCTAAAGGTGCCACGACTTTATGGACATCTGCTAAGAAGTTATTCACTGTTTTTGGCGTTTTCGCCATCCGTTTTTTTAAAGCCCAATCGGCATAGCTAGGCTGACCAAATAACTGTGCTAATTCATAGCGTAAGTCGATAATCTGTTTAAGGAGGACTAAATTCTTTTCTGTACCACGACGTGTAAATGCCGTTTGATAACGTTTTCTTGCATCATCACTGTCTGAAAGTTCCATAAAAGGTTGATATTCAGGATATTCAAAACCCAATAAATAATTGCCTTTATCATTTTTCTTTAAGCCTGAAATATAACTTTCAGGTAGTCCTTTTAATTCGGCTGGTGTGAATTCTAATTTTTCAGGATTGTCGCGGACATTACGAGAGAACTCTTGCGAAAGTTTGGTTAGCTCATCCAATATATGTTTTAAACGTGCTCGTTTTTCAGGTACAAGCTGCACGCCTGTATCTTCAAATTGATCAAGAATATCTTGACGATATTTACGATCAATTGGATCTGTTGTTTTAGTATTTTTAATCCGTTGATACAATTTTGGGTTCTGATAAATTTCAGTCTGCAACTGATTGATTTTTACTTCACAATCATCAGCAGCCTTACGAAATTTCGCATCGGGATCCACATTGCTATATAAGCTAATTGGTCCTGCGAAGTCTTCAAAACTCGCCATCAATTGATCCCATTCAGCTAGAATAGGTGCAGCTGTAGATTGGGGTTGAATAGATTGTTTTTCTAATTGAGAAATACGCTGTTGTAACTTTTGTAAATTCGCATCACACCATTCTGCACTATCATTCAGTTTGAAAAGAGGTAGAGTCGCATTTGTATTCTCTGCCCATACACCTTGGCTCATCCCTGTCATTACCAGAGATAACAGACCCAGCATCGATCGTTTCAACATGTTTTTTGCCATTATTATTTCTCTCCAATTTAATTTCATTCATATATTGTTTAGGTTTCTCACGAACCTTCTTTCGACACTATGGTTTGTTTTGTTGAATATCGATATACATCCACTCTGCTGGCAGAATTGGGTGTTTTTTATAGCCAATCACTCGAGGTTGTGCCACGACAGTACGGTAACGAGTCGACATGAATTCTACAGGCGCATAAAACTCGAGCAATCGTGACATTTTGCGATATAACAAATTCCGTTCAGGACCATCAGCAAGTTTCAATGACTGTTCATATAAACGATCATATTCTGGCAATTTAAAACAAGTATGGTTGGTGGCATGAATATTGTTGCCATAAAACAACTGCACAAAGTTGTCTGCATCAGGATAGTCTGCAATCCAAGCGGAAGCTTTAAACATGGTTTTACATTGTTTTTCAGCCTTTAAACCTTCTGCAAAAGGCACAGGTTTAGAGACCATATTGACTTTGAGATTGGCTAATTCTTTCTTTAACAGTTCTGCCATCTGCATACTTCGCGCACTGCTACTGGATGGCATAAATTCAATCACCAGTGGCTTGCCATTCGGCAACATCCGCCAACCATCTTTGCCCACTTTGTAGTTATAACGATCAAGTAATAAATTCGCTGCTTTAATTGAATACGGTATGCTGCTTTTATAAGTGGGATCATGCCCCGCGACACCATAAGGAATCGGTGATTCTAATTTTTTGGCATTCCCTTTGGCTAAAATGCTGATAAATTTCTCTTTGGAAATTGCCATTGCCATTGCTCGGCGTAAAGCAATTTTCTCCTTACTCAAACCACCCACCACAGGGTTTTGTATATTCCAATACAAATAATCAATCGAAGGGTCAGCAATACGTGAAAGTTGAATCCCTTTTTTTGCTAACTCTGGCTTTAACTGACCGTCTTTTAAAGCTTGTGCAGGTAATTCACCATCTAAAGTAAATATATCTAGCCCATCTTTTTGGAACGATAACCATCCTGACTGTGATTCTTCAATCACCTGAATATCAACCACACCAATCTGCGGCATTTTTTTGCCTTGCATCTGTTGTACGATTTTCTGATCTTCAAGATTGGCCGCTTTAAAATTCCATGTATAACCGCGATAATCAGGATTTGCTTTCAAAATAATACGCGAGCCTGGTGTCCATTGTGCGAGAGCATAAGGCCCTGTCCCTACAGGATGTCCCATCACATAGCCTGCTTTATCACGATAATGTTCAATCACTTCACGCGCGACTGCACCTGTTGGCTGATGTGCAAGTAACATTGGAAAATTATAATTTGGCTCTTTTAATCGAATCACCAAGGTATAACGATCAGGTGTTTGCAAGCCAATGATTGACTGATCATAGTTAAATTTTCCATTTTTAGCCGCTTGCTGGATGGCGCTATCCATTCCTGAGATACGTCCCTCAAATAACCAACTACTGGGTGAATGTAAATTTGGATCAAGCAATCGTTTAAACGAATAGGCATAGTCTGCTGCGGTTAATTCTCTCGCTTTACCTTTAAATACAGGATCGGGGGTGAAATAAATTCCTTTTTTTATTCGAATGGTATAAGTCAAACCATCGGCACTTACTTCTGGCAAAGCCACCGCCGTATTTGGAACGAGTTTTGCGGGTGAAGCTAAATAGTCATAGGTATATAACGTTTCAAATACTGAATACAAAATATGCGCTGAATATAAATCTTGTATAGCAACAGGATCAAACCCAGTCTCAGCCACAGGAAAAGCATAACGTAACACTTTATTCGGATTGGCTGGACTTTTTGCTTGTGTATAAGATACACCCAAACTCAATGTTGTGCCCAATAGCACGGCTACAGCATAACTTGGCATCGAATATTTGAATTTTTGCTTCATCCTGAACTCATTATTTATTGTGCTGTGAGGGTGCAATATCTAAATATTGCCAATTGCTATTCATGATTGGATGCGCTTTAAATCCCTGCACCTCTGGTTGAATCACCCAGTTTCTAATGCGTGTATCTTGCAAAATCCAAGGATTATCAGCTTCAACTTGTCGACTCATTTTTTCATAGAATGGCATGCGTTGGTCAGGCGCTAATTTCATCGCTTGCTGATATAAGCCATCATAAGCAGCCGATTTATAGCATGATTGATTTCCACGACCAATATTTGCACCGTACAATAACTGAGTAAAATTTTCGCCCTCTGGATAGTCTGCATGCCATGCGCCACTCCACATCATATATTGACACTGAGTTGCTGCTTTTAAGTTATCGGCAAAATTACTCACTTTAAACTCAGCTCGTATCCCTATCGCATCTAAATTTTTCTTCCAAAGTTCAGAATAAATTACTGAAGAAGAGCCACTTTCCGTATTGATTTTTAGAGTTAAAGCCTTACCATTTGGAAAACGACGATAGCCATCCATTCCTTTTTTATAGCCAAAATGATCAAGCAATTTATTGGCTAAAACAGGGTTATAACCAATACTACTGCGATAATTCGGGTTATGCCCATTCACACCTGCAGGCACTAACATTTCAGCCCTAACAGCCTGTCCTTTTCTTAGAATTCGAATATATTCATTCAGATTAAAAGACATCGCAATTGCACGTCTTAAAGCAATTTTATCTAAACTATTTCCGCCAACGACAGAATCACGCATATTGAACATGGTATAAGTAACTTCTGCCTCTTTGTTGGCATAAAGGCGAATCCCTTTTTGTTGCATCGCAGCATTCAATTGATTGTTTTGATCTAACGCTTTAGGGATAGCGCTTGAAGTTAAAGTATCGAAATCCAATTGTTTCGATTGAAATGCTAACCAGCGCGATTGTTCTTCTTCAATAATACTAATATTCACTTTGCCAATTTGTGGCATACGCTTACCACTCATTTGCTTGACGAGTTGGTTATCCCACGCTGTACCTGTCGATTTAAAATTCCAAACAAAACCTCGATAATCTGGATTGGCAATCAGTTCAATCTTGCTACGTGGGACATATCGACTCAACATATAAGGCCCCGTTCCCACAGGATGCATGCCTAACTGATCTTTATAATATTCAACCACTTCTCTAGCCGTCGCTCCAAATGTACTATAGGCAAGAATATAAGGAAAATTATAATCAGGTTGGGTCAGCTTAAATTGAATTGTATATTTATCTAAGGCTTTTACACCTTCAATCTTAGCATCATAGTCAAAGCGACCTGTTTTATTGGCTTGCTCAACGAGGGCATTCGCTCCGACCAATTTATTATCAATAAAAGAAAAAGAAGGCGCATGATTTTTAGGGTCTAAAATGCGTTTAATCGAGTAAACATAGTCTTCTGCAACCAACTCCCGACGCTTTCCTTTGAAGGCTGGATCATCGGTAAAGTAAATGCCTGACTTTATTTTAAAAGTATAAACTTGCCCATTTTTTTCAATAGTCGGTAAGCTCTGAGCAGTTGCAGGAACTAATTCCACTGGATTTGCTAAATAATCATATTGAACTAAGCGTTCGAAAATCACATCAGCAACATTGCCGCTATAGAAATTAAAGGTTTTGACCATATCAAAACCATCATCAGGTGCTGGAAAAGCAACACGAAGCACTTTTTCTGCTTGAGCAGGTGTTTTTGCAAATCCAATCGGCATCGCTGCAACAATAATTGATACCAAGGCAACCCTAAAAAATATTGACTTCAACTCACTGCTCACATCATTGTTTTTTAATAAATACTCGACTTTTAGATTGTATTCAACTTTATAAATAAACTTACTTTAACTATTTAATAATTCAGAATTTTTATCAAATCATTATTTCATCTAAAAAATTTAACAAGCAATCAAAACATACTTTTGTTTTATCTATTTTATTTCATTAATTACAATTGGAATCAGTTTACTGACCACCTTATAGCCTTGTGGTTTGTTATTACATGCATCGCCTGTGACAGTCGTTCGAATGACATAAGGTGAATAAGGCATGACGTTTAAATAACCCGAATTGTCTCGGCCAGTACGGCAATCTTCTGCTCCCAGTTTTTCATCATAGCGACCGTCATAAGAAGATTCTTCGACCTCCGCAATCAGCTTACTTGTCCATTGAGTGAAATAAACCAAACTTTTACTCGATTCGACTGTGCCTTGTCCTGAACCTGCACTTTCGATTTCGATCAGTTGAATCGGTTTACTTTTATAAACGGTTGGATGCACTTTAAAGCTATTCGATTGACCACCAAACTCCTTTAAAATTCGAGCTTGTTTTAATTTTGGACGAGTTAATACATAACCAGCCCAAAAGTTACGTCCTGCATTTTCAAAACTCACACCAGATAAATAGGCTTCTTCTCCTGAAATCAGTTTTACGGCTTCGGTCGAATCAATTTGAATGGCTTGGGGTGGATTAGCATTTGAATCTTGGAAATTAGTGATCCAACTAATGATAGTTTTATCACTAGGTATGGCAGCATGAGTTGTCGAGATTAGACCTGACAGGCAGAGGGTTATAAAAATAAAATTCTTTTTATTCATTGTTAGTCACCTTAAATTTATTAGTTAAATGGCTTCCAAAATCTATTAGCTATCGTGACGGCGGCATGGATGCCGCCCGTAGGGCTGCGATATAAGGATATACAGTCAGCCCTACAAAGGATTTTTGTCTTGCGCTATTTCCGTCACAGCTCATCATCCCTGAAAAGTAAGACAATGTGGTATTCATTTGAGAAAACTCGGGAAGACACTGTGGTTCCCCCTATTGAATAAGATTCTAAATTTAATGAATTAAATTAGAATTTTTCCAACTCAATCCATTGAGCATCAGGAAAATGCTTTGCCAGATAAGCTTTTAGATAATCAGCCGTATCTTTTGAAATAAGCGGGTCTTTCGACTCATCCTTTAAGTTATACACCAAAGCATGCAAATTCAAACCACGCTGCTTTAATGCCTCTAAACTCAATAAAGTATGATTAATACTGCCCAAACGTCCTGAAGTCACCAAAATCACCGGAAATTGATGCTGAGCAATATAATCAATGGTTAAAAACTCTGTGGTTAAAGGCACCATCAAACCACCAGCACCTTCTAACAATACCACCTCAAAGCGCTGAGCCAATTCTTTGGTCGCTGCTTCGATCTTGGCAAAATCTAAATCACGTCCATCCAAACGTGTGGCTAAATGCGGCGAGGCTGGATACGTAAAAATTTCAGGCATGGTCAGTTTGTCATGATCTTCCTGAAACCAACCCATTCCCATAATTTCACGGTGTTTTTGAATATCTTCAGATATATCTATATTGCCCGTTTGCACTAACTTCTGAGTGATAACACGCTGTCCTTGCTCAGTCCAAAGTTTAGCGAGATAGCCTGTGGCATACGTTTTACCAATTTCAGTATCAATACCACTGACAAAATAAATTGCTGCACTCATGCTGTTCTCCGTGCAATCACATAAATCGGATGATAAGTCAGACGAAACCCCTGCTCATCATAAAACTGTTGATAATCTAAATAAAACTGCTGCAAGGATTGCTTGGTCCAACGATGTGATTGAGCTGTTGCGGTCACGCCTGTGGCTTTTAAATGCTGCAATACCGATTTTGGATGATCAAAATAAATCTGCTTCACTTCTTGCTCAATGAACAGCACTTCAAAGTTCTGCTGCTCGAGCTGTCGTTTTAAAGATTGTAGATCAATATAATTTAAGCCTTGTCCTGTCAACTGCTTAATTTCAGTGAGATTATCTGACCCAAAAGTGGAAAAACCGAAATATGTATTGGGTTTTAAAGCATCATGAATTCGGTGCAATAACGTAGGTAGATCAGTCATCCACTGTAATGCTGAACTAGAAATCACTGCATCTAAGGACTGCGGTAAATGCAGTTGCTCAATATCTCCGATCAACCAATTTACATGTTTAAAATTGAGAAAATGCTGATCAACATCTGCATATAAATCATTTAAAAACAGTTGCTCAATTTGAAAATGGGATTGGAGTAAGTGGGTGAGATTGCCGGAACCACAGCCAATCTCAAGCACAGAGGCTAACTTCTGCGGATAATACACTTTAAGGTATTTAAATAACTGTGCACTAATCTGTTTCTGTACCACAGCATGCTCGACATAGCTTTGCCCTGCTTTGGCAAAACGTTGCGCAACCAGTGCTTTATTGATGCTCACAAACACTCCACCAATTGTTCCAATTCATTTTTTTGCACCAAAGAGGTTAATGAAATACGCAAGCGTGAACTATTCTGTGGCACTGTTGGTGGTCGTACCGGCATGGCATAAAAACCTTGTTGTTGTACATAACGTGCTTTTTCAATCGCAGCTTGGCTTTCGCCCAAGATAATTGGAATGATATGACTGCTCGATGGGCTTGAAAAACCTTTTGCAATCACCGCCTGTTGTAAATACTGACTGATCTCGGCCAAGTGCTGACGCTGTTGCTGCATACTCAGCACTTTATTAAACATAAAATCTGACCATGCCATCGAGATTGGAGGTAAAGCGGTACTAAAAATCAATGGGCGCATTTTATTGATCAGGTAATCACGGATGATTGAATCACAAATGATATAGCCGCCTACCGAGGCAATTGCTTTACCAAAGGTTCCCACCAAGAAATCAATCTGATCCAATACACCATATTGTTCAGCACAACCCAGACCTTGCTCCCCTCTGACACCAATCGCATGGGCTTCATCGACATACAACATGGTTTTGACATAACGTTGCTTTAACTGCGCCAATGCAGCTAAATCCGTCTCGTCCCCATCCATACTAAAAATACTTTCAGTCACCACAATAATGCGTTCAACTTGCTCATCTTGGTGATACTTTTGCAATAACTGTTCCAGATGCTGCAAATCATTATGGCGATAACGTACATACTGAGCAGTCGAAAGTCGAATGCCATCAATCATACTGGCATGTACCAGTTTATCAGCCAGAATTACGGTTTTGCTATCACACAAGGCTGGTAAAATACCGATATTCATGTGGTAGCCACTATTAAAGAGTAAGGCAGCGCGACCAAATGCTTTGCTTAGGCTATTTTCAAATTGTTCATATTCTGCAAAATTACCGGTGAGCAAGCGTGAAGAAGATGAACTAAAGAGCGCTCTTTCGATTTTCAGCGTATCAAGAAATTCTTCTCTTAAACTTAAATCAGCTGCCAAACCTAAATAATCATTGGATGCCAGATTCAACATGGTTCGATCTTGAATGGTAATCCATCGTCCAGATTGCTGATTTGAAGTGAATTGGCGAAAATTGCCCTGTTGCTTAAGTTGCTCAAGCTGCTCGGCATAATGATCAAGCAAGGACATTGGCATTTACTCCTTGCATATTTTTTACCACTTCACTCATGTGTGCTAATAAATAATGGAGTTCATCATCGCTAATCACATACGGCGGCATTACGTAGACCAATTTTCCAAATGGTCGTACCCAAATACCCCGTTCAACAAACTGTTGCTGTAAGGTTTTCATATCCACATTGGTGGTTAATTCAACCACGCCAATCGCCCCTAAAACCCGTACATCAGCAACATGATCGAGCTGTGCTAAATCCGTTAACTGTTCAGCCAGAATCTTTTCAATTCGTTGAATATTGGCTTGCCAATCCTGTTCCACCAATAATTGGGTGCTTCTTAAAGCAACCGCACAGGCCAGTGGATTCGCCATAAAGGTTGGGCCATGCATAAACACGCCTGCTTCACCACGACTAATGCTTTCAGCCACTTGCTTGGTAGTTAAGGTCGCAGACAGTGTCATATAACCGCCCGTTAAACCTTTGCCGATACACATAATATCGGGTTCAACTTGGGCATGTTCCCAAGCAAACATTTTGCCTGTACGACCAAAACCTGTCGCAATCTCATCAAAGATCAATAACAAATTATATTGCTCACACAACGCCTTGGCTTGGCGTAAATATTCAGGATGATAAAAACGCATGCCGCCTGCACCCTGTACAATCGGCTCGATAATCAGGGCAGCAATACTGTGATGATGCTGTTCAATCTGCTGTTTGAGTTGCTGAATATCTTGCGGATTCCACTCACCATCGAAACGACTTTGTGGTGCGGGTACAAAAATTCGATTCGGTAAACTTGTACCAAAAATTTGATGCATCCCCGTGACTGGATCACACACCGACATCGCATTCCATGTATCGCCGTGATAGCCAGAACGGGTCGTAATAAAATTGGTTTTCTTTGGTTTATTTAATGCAGCCCAATATTGCACTGCCATTTTTAACGCTACTTCTACGGCAACCGAACCTGAGTCTGCGTAGAAAATCTTATCCAAACTCGGTGGCGTGATTTTTAATAATAATTTACCTAATTCAATTGCAGGTTCGTGGGTCAGACCACCAAACATGATATGCGCCATTTTCTGTAATTGATCTGAAACCGCTTGGTTAAGTTCAGGATGGTTATAACCATGAATTGCACACCACCATGAAGACATACCATCAACTAAAGTTCGCCCATCTTCTAATTCAATCGTTGCATCGTAGGCACGTTTGACTTTAAAGGTTGGCAATGGATTTAACATCGAAGTATAGGGATGCCATATATGTTCTAAATCAAATAAATCGGTCATCCGTTCTTACTCCTCATCCTAAGCCAATTAAATTCATGGCAGTATCTACGATCATGGAGGCGGCATGGATGCCGCCTGTTAAGCTGTGGTATCAAGGATGCACCATCAGCTTAACAAATGCCTTTGCTTACTTTGGGCAAAACCAAAGTAAGTCTAGCTGAAAGCTTATCCTGAAATTAAATTAAAACTCAGCACGACTCCGCCCTAACAGATTCAAAATCCGTATGCATAATCTTAAACGTGTCAAAATCTAAAATATATTGCGAGAACTTTCAATTCAAGCAAGATTAAGCCGTCTGTTGAATAAAATCTTCAATTATTTGCACAGTCTGCTCAACCATAAAACATGGAAAACCATGAGAAGCTCCATCGATCGAAACAACAGATAGATTTTTTGCAGTCAAATCTTTAGTTTTTCGCATAATTTGGTAAGGAACTAATGCATCATGCTCCGCAAACACATGTAACTGTCTACCCTGATAATTTTCATACAACTCAACCAAATTTAATTGCTCCAGCAACTTTAACCCTTGTCTAAGCAATACAATCGATTGTGGGCGAATCAATTTTTGCATAGCCACGAAGTCTTTTTTTGCCGAACTTGCACCTTGACAGACCAACAAGCCAAACCGTTTTAGCGTAGTAATCGCATCCTGTTCAAATGATTCTTTAAATTGCATAAAGGTTTCAACAGGCATGGCAGTCATCCAATCTGCTTGAGCAACAAAACATGGATTCGACGCTAAAGTGATTAAAATTTTATATTCAGCATACTGTTGTTGAATTTGATCGACCAATAAAGTTGCCAGTTGTCCGCCAAGCGACCATCCGACAATCACATCAAACTTCACTGCAAGTTCGACATGCTGTTGCAATATCTCATTATCCAGCGCATTAAAGATATTTATCCGCTCAACACTATGTCCCTGTTGTTCTAAAGCCTCATGCAAAGGTTTTAATAATTCGGCACCACCGCCCCATCCTGTGATGAGTAGAATCCTATAAGTCACGTGCTTGCTCAATTCCAAAAACTTGAATGCAGTATACTCTCCGATTTATACGAGTCATTATTTTCCTGATCAATCCCTTTCATTATACTTTGCTCAAAAGACACCATAAAACGGATCAAAATTCTTTAAAGAATTTTCTAACCCATATGGTTTCGAAATTTGCTAAAGTAGAGTTTATTACACTTTGAGATCAACATGATGAATACGATAAAGTCCAAAGTTATTATTTTATGCAGTTCGTTTTTTTTACTTGGTATCCCTAGCCTTAGTACAGCGCAAACTTCTATTTTTTCTAAGCAAAATACAGCTCAAAAAGAATGGGTTGGACAGTCTGCGCCAGATTTCAAACTACAAGATCAAAGTGGCAAATGGCACACTTTGAACCAATATAAAGGCAAGTGGATTGTACTTTATTTCTACCCTAAAGATGACACTGCGGGATGTACTCAAGAAGCGAATCAATTTAAATCACTTTATCCTCAATTCTTAAAGTCGAATGCAATAGTTTTAGGTGTTAGCTTAGATGATGTTGCATCACACCAAAAATTTTCACAAAAGCTCGGTTTACCGTTCCCAATTTTGGCAGATGAAAAAGGCGAACTTGCTGGAAAATTTGGCATTGTTAGAAACCTCGGGATTACAAAAATTGCTAAACGTGAGAGTTTCTTGATTAATCCTCAAGGTGCAATTATGTATCACTACACGAGTGTGAATACGCAAACGCATGCTGATCAAGTATTAAAAGATTTAAAAGAAGCTCAGAATAAATAAATTTGAATTAAGTCATATTGAATTTTAAGGGGAATAAAATTGCAGTTAGAACAAGATGAAAGTTTATTAATAAAAACTATACCGTTTAGCTCTTTATCGGGTCTTATATATATCATCATTGGAACACCGAATTGCCTATTTTTATTTAAAGATCCTGTTTTCTTATGGCTCTTATTTTTTCTGCCAGTTTTTTTGACGAATCGCTTAATCATCACCAACAAACGTATTTCTCTGAGAATGTTATTTAAAACACGCACTATAAAAATAAATGAGTTACATCAAAAATCTTATTTAATAATAGACCCATATGTATTTAAAAAGTATGAATGGCAACGTAAGCTATTAGGTCAAGATTTTCAAAAATTTTGGCATTACCGAACTAATATTTATTTTTCACAGGATGAAAATCGCCATAAATTAAGCCAACTTAGACTCTCACTGTTTTCCAAGAGACAAACAGATAAAATTTTGGCAATCCTCACTCAGGCATGGAATCTAGATTCGAATATTAAACAGCCAGATTAAGTTCTAGAATTAGAATTTTTCATTCAAATAGAAAGCCAACTTCTCAGTTGGCTTTCTCATTTTTGATTAGATCTGCGATTGAATATAATTTTGCAAACCAATTAATTCAATTAAACGCAATTGTTTTTCTAACCAATACGTATGATCTTCTTCTGTGTCCGAAAGTTGCTGACGCAACATATCACGGCTGATAAAGTCGCCTTTTTCTTCACACAGTTTGATACCTGTCGCTAGTTTTTCACGCACATGATATTCAAGTGCTAAATCAGCTTTTAAACAACTTACGACATCTGTACCCACATTGATGTCTTCACGATTCATATTAGGTTGAGCACCCAAAAATAAAACACGGCGAATGATTGAATCAGCATGTGAAGCTTCTTCTTGCATTTCATGATCAATACGCTCGTAAATTTTACTTAAGCCCCAATCTTCGTACATTCTTGAATGAATTAAATATTGATCACGAGCAGCCAATTCACCGCCAATGAGCATATTTAAATAGTCGATGACTTCTGGATTGCCACGCATAATATTTACTCCTATCGAATAATAATATTATGGTGAACTTAAATCATATTTGCAAAATTAAATTGTGTAAGTTTATGATTTTTATAAAATTAAAATGAGAAACATACGCATTTACAGTTTTAATTCGCCTAATTTATCTAAATAAAAGAAGCATTTGCATATCATTTTAACCTTTTAAAATAGATAATCTTATTGAAAATCATTTGTTTGATTTTTTGTAACGATTAGCAATGCTTCTTATTACGAATATATTTTGATCAAAAAATCATAAAAAATGACAGCTCGGCTGTTGTTTGTTTGAACAAAATTCGGTAAATAACAGCAATCACAAAAACATAATGCGGAAATAACAATGGATAAAAGTAAGCCAATCTTGGTCACTGGTGCTACGGGTTATATTGCGGGCTGGATTATTGAACGACTGCTTAAGCAGGGTTACAACGTACATGCCACGGTTCGAGATCCATCTAAGAAAAATAAAATTCAGCACCTGTATGATCTAGCAGATAAATCATCAGGACAAATCCAGTTTTACCAAGCAGATTTACTGGAACCAAATTCCTTTGATGAAGCTATGCAAGGTTGTGAAATTGTTATTCATACTGCATCACCTTTTGTAGTCACTAACTATAAAGATGCCGTCAAAGACATTATTGAACCTGCAGTTAAAGGCACAGAAAATGTCTTAGATAGTGTAAATCGTACAGAATCAGTCAAACGTGTGGTTCTCACCTCAAGTATTGCATCAACCTATGGCGATGCGATTGAGATCCAAAGTACAGCAAATAATGAGTTTGATGAAAGCCACTGGAACAATACGAGTAGTGAAACACACCAACCCTATCCATATTCAAAAGTCGCGGCTGAACGCAAAGCTTGGGAAATGGCCGAGCAACAAAGTCGTTGGAGCCTAGTTTGTATTAACCCAGCGTTAGTGATGGGACCATCACTCACTGATGCCAGTCAATCAGGCAGTATCGAAGTATTACAACAATTCGGGAATGGTACGACCTTATTTGGTGTGCCACCGATGTGGAATGGAATCGTAGATGTCCGTGATGTTGCAGATGCGCATGTTGCTGCGGCACTAAATCCTAAAGCACAAGGTCGCTATATCATTTGTGGTGGCACATTAAGCCTGCTCGACATGGGCAAAGCCTTAACGCAAAAATTCGGTTATAGATACCCATTCCCACATTTCACTGTACCTAAAACAGCTTTTTCTTTAGTTGCACCCGTATTTGGTCATTCACGCCAATTTGTAAAACTCAATATGGGTTATCCAATCTACTTTAATTCAAAGCGTAGTGTAAATGAGCTAGGTATTCAATATCGTGATATTCGGGAAAGTGTCTGTGAGCATTTCCAGCAATTACTCGATGATGGTATTGTGAAAAAATATATTTAATGCATTAAAAAAGGCGGCATAAATGCCGCCTTTTTAATCAGTTCGCACTGATTAAAAATTTAAATAAAGAATCAGGCTTCATACTGCTTCAAAAACTCTAAGAACTCTTGCTCATTCAAGACTCGAATGTCTAACTTCTTTGCTTTATCCAGCTTACTACCCGCTTTCTCGCCAGCAACCACACATTTGGTTTTACTGGACACACTACCACTGACACGTGCACCCAAGGCTTGAAGTTTCTGCGTTGCTTCGTCACGCCCCATGCTTTCCAATGTACCCGTCACCACCCAGCTCTCACCATTCAAAGGTTGACGCGTTGGTGCAGTCGGTGCATCCCAATGAATGCCTGCTGCCATTAAACGATCTAACACTTCAATGTTATGCGGTGCTTGGAAAAAGTCGGCAATCCATTCAGCAGTAATATCACCGACATCAGGGGTTTTCTTGAGTGCTTCAATATCCGCAGCTTTCAACGCTTCAAGCGTCTGGAAAGTATTGGCGAGCATACGTGCTGTGGTTTCACCGACACCGCGAATTCCCAAGGCATAGATAAAACGCGCCAAAGTGGTTTTCTTACTTGCCTCAATCGCATCAATCAAGTTCTGAACGGATTTCTCACCCATTTTCTCGATGGTTAATAAAGTGTCACGATGCTCATGCAAATGATAAATATCAGCCACATCTTTGAGTAAGTTGAGATGTAACAGTGACTCGACCCAACGATCACCCAAGCCCTCGATATCCAGTGCTTTACGTGAAACAAAGTGACGAATCGCTTCGATCCGTTGTGCTGCACAATACAGACCACCTGAACAACGTGCCAAGGCTTCACCTTCTGGCATCACTACAGGTGAATCACAGACTGGGCAATTGGTCGGGAGATACATCATCTCTGCATCGGCAGGTCTGAACTCAGCCCAAACCTTCTCAACTTTTGGAATCACATCACCAGTACGGTAAACACTAACGGTATCGCCAACACGCACATCTAAACGATGGATTTCACCAATGTTATGTAAGGTCACATTGGATACTGTCACCCCACCAACAAAGACAGGGGCTAAACGTGCGACAGGTGTCAGTGTTCCTGTACGCCCCACTTGCCAGTCAATATTCTCAACTTTGGTGAGTGCTGCCTGTGCAGGGAATTTATAAGCCGTTGCCCAACGTGGTTCACGACTCAAGAAACCTAATTGTTGTTGCTGTTTAAGGCTATCCACCTTAATCACCATGCCATCAATTTCAACTTTAAGATCTGGACGTTCTTGTTGGATCTGTTCATAACGTTGTTGTACTTCTTCAATCGAAGCACACAGGAATTGACGTTCTGCGATTTCAAAACCAAATTTGGTTAACCAGTGCAAGCTGTCATGCATGGTCTCAAGGCCATGATTGGGCTGACACTGCGCAATTCCATAGGCATAGAACGCCAAAGGCCGTGAAGCTGCGATATTTGGATCAAGCTGTCTTAAACTACCTGCTGCCGCATTCCGTGGATTCGCAAAGGTCTTATCGCCTTTAGCTTCCTGATCAGCATTGAGTTTTTCAAAGCCTTGCTTCGGCATCAACACTTCGCCACGAACTTCAAGAAACTCAGGAATCGCTTGATACTGACTCGATAGAACTTTTGGCAAGTTGCGAATGGTTTTGACATTTTGGGTAATGTCTTCGCCAGTCTCACCATCACCGCGTGTTACACCACGAACTAATACACCATTTTCATACCACAGTGAAATCGCTAAGCCATCGAGTTTAAGTTCAACCTCATACTGGACTTTCTGGTTGGGTAAACGTTCATCAATACGGCGTGCAAAGGCAAACAGATCTTCCTGATTAAAAACATTACCTAAAGACAGCATCGGCACTGCATGAGTCACGCTTTCAAATTTTGACAACGCTTGACCACCGACTTTATTGGTCGGAGTATCCGCCTGAATACATTCTGGATGTTGTTGTTCTAAGGCTTTCAGTTGATGAAATAAATGGTCATATTCACTATCAGAAATGGAAGGTTGATCCATCACATAATAAGCATGATTATGTTTTGCAATCAGTTGAATTAACTGACGCATTTGCTCAATAACTGAGTTGTGTTCCATTTAAATTTCACCATATAAAAGGGCGGAAAAACCGCCCTATAATTTTTACTAAATTTATTATAAAAGATTCATTAGACGGTTGCTTGATTTGGACGATAATCAATCACATGATGACGCCAATGTTCTTTCAACTGCGGCGTAAATTCTAAATTATTTTCATCATAGACTTTGCCATCAACTTCACGTGCAATTAAGCCTGCAATACTGGTCATCATGTCATAGCCTGTCACAGCTTTGCTATTTGGCAAAGCAAGGAAGAATGCTAAACCTTGTACTTGCTCACCAGATAAACTTTCTAAATCAAAACCAGCAGGTCCATTATCTGTGACACGTAATACAGAGAACATCAATGGGCTTGGCTCGTCGGTATTTTCATAACGATGGAAGCAAGACATCTCTCCAAAACGTAGACCGTATTTCAACAATACTTTGAGTGCTTTATCACCTGACAACGCACGGCGTGGATTTGGATAAACATTCAAGGCAATAATTTGCTCTGCTGTTGCCAAAGCACTTTCATCATCATAACGTTGCTGTTCATGTAAATGCACATCTAAAATATTACTTTCACCATCAAATTCTTCAATTTCAACAGTTGCAATATTTGGGTTTAAGCTGAGCTCTGTTTCAGCTTTCTCATCCTCAGCTTTTTCTGGCGTTGCTAAAAGCGCTTCAACTTCGTCTTGAGACTGCGATTCTAGAACTGTCTCTTGTTTATTTGCACCCGAAGTGAGCTCAACGACTGGCTCAGGTTCAATCACAACATCAGTTTCACTCGCTTTTACAATATTTTCCGCAGCATCTGTTTCAACTGGCACTTTTGCTTCAATTGGTGTCGTGTTAAAACTTGGTTCAACGCGTTCAACTGTAGCGGCGACATTGCTTTGTAGAAGTTGATCTCGCACATGACGAGGAATCACAGGTTGCTGACTTTCAGGGTTAACATGAAGATCTGCTTCTAATGACGGCTCAACTGGTTTTGGTTTTCTTAAAATCATGATCAAACCAACGAGCATAATCACAACGGCGATAACAATGCCTATTATTGTATTCATTTCCATATTAGGACTCCGCAACTAACCCGTATTCTTTTGCCTGTTCTAAATCGACAGTCACTAATTTTGATGTGCCCGGCTCTGGCATGGTCACTCCCAGTAAATCAGTTGCCATTGTCATCGCCAATTTATTATGTGTAATGTAAATGAATTGCACTTGTTCAGAAAGCTCTTTTACCAAATTACAATACCGCTGTACGTTGGCATCATCAAGTGGTGCATCAACTTCATCTAATACACAGAAAGGTGCTGGATTTAACCTAAAGATAGCAAATACTAAAGCCAGAGCGGTTAATGTCTTTTCACCACCAGATAATAGTGCCAAAGAACTATTACGTTTGCCAGGTGGACGCGCCATCAGTTTCACCCCAGACTGCCAATCATCTTCAAGGCTTAAAGTCGCTTCACCACCACCAAATACCTTTGGAAATAGCAGTTGTAACTCTTGATTGACCTGATCAAAAGTGGTCATAAACAACTTACGAGTTTCCTGATCAATACTTTTCATCGCGTCTTTAAGCTGATCAACGGTATTTTGTAGATCCTGCATCTGATGACTCAGCTCATCAAAACGCTGTGACACTTCTTCATATTCTTGTGAAGCAGCCAAATTCACTGCACCAATTTTTTCGAATTGCTGCTGCGCTTTTGCAAGTTTTTGCTGATGATCTTTCATTTCTATCGATAGATCAGATAAAGCTTCCGCATTTAATTCTTTCAGCTGTTCCAGATAATGTTCACGATCTGATTTTGCTGCCTGCCATGCTAAACGCTTTTGTTCCAACTGCTCACGCACCTGCTCGTCTTTCTGTTGAGCTTGATGACGTTGTTCTGTGAGTTGCTGCTGTTTCTCTTGTACTTGATTCAATTCCAGCTGCCATTCATTCCAGGTTTTTTGCAGTTTTTCGGTTTGCTGGAATTGCTCGTGGAATTGCGACTCTAAATTCGGTAGCTCAAGCTGAATCGGATCAACAAACTTCTTGGCCTGTTCGATTTGTTCAATAATTTGACGATATTGTGTTTTTAGGAACGAGATATCTTTTTCCAATAACTCAATTTGCTGATTGGCTTGCGAGGTCTGGCGACGCAAAGCTTCACGTTGCTGTTGTTGTTGAGTCAACTGCTGTTGTTGCTCATCCAACTGCTCATTCAAGTTTTCCACCTGAAACTGTAGCGTCTTATAGTTCGGCAACACGGCTTCTAATTTCAATGCCAGTGCATGCAGATCAATCTCCAGATCATCACGCTGCATCGCATCTTCTTCAAGCTGTAGATCAAGCTGTTTCAACTGATCTGCCAATTGCTGTTGCTGCAATACAAAAGCCTGCGCTGTACTTTGCAATTTGACAATTTGCACATCCAGCTGTTGCAGCTCCTTCTGTTTTTGTTTCAGACTTTGCTGTTGTTGCTGCAACTGTTGTTGTTGCTGTTGCAAAGTTTGCTGCTGTTGAGAAAATTGCTGTTCCAACTCAAGCAGTTTGGGTTGTTTTTCCGCAAGTTGCTGTTCAATTTCCTCTAAACGCACTTGATGACTGAGCATGCCCTGCGCAGTTTGACTGTCTTCATCATAGTGCAGCGCAATCACCCAGTCTGCGCCGACATGATAACCATCAAGCGTCAGAATAGATTGTGCTTGCTGGAGATCCGCTTGATATGACAAAGCTGTGGCTAAATCTTCTGCAACGGCTACATGAGCCCAAAGCGAAGATTGTGGCTCTTCGATCCAATCACTTAAACAAGTAAGCTCTGCAATTTGAACAGACTGCTGTTGTGATGATTTTAACTGTCGTGCGATACCCTCTTGGAAGGCTTGCCCATTCTCAATCAACTGCGCTTGTAACCATTTGGCTAAAAACTTCTCAATAATGCTTGCATGAGCTTTAGCTTGAGCGCTTAAACGTAGGCTTTGCATCAATCGAACTGCATGTTGATCATGCTTCGGGCTTTGTTTTGCGACAAGCTGATTTAAGTTCTTTTGTTCAGCCAATAAAACCTGAATCTCAGTTTTGAGGCTCTGTACATTAGCCTTGTGCAACTGTTGTTGATCTTGCTTAGTCTGAACATCCTGCTGTAATTTCTCAATGGCAGTTTCTAATGCAATAATTTCCTGTTGCAGTTGCTGCTGCAATTGTTCTAACTGCGCCTGTTCATCATCCTGAACCTGAGCACGAATCTGAGTGGTTTGTGTTTGCAGGGTCTGCTTTTGCTGTTCAATGCGCAGTACGTTCTTACCGAGCTGTTCAATTTGCGCAGCCATCTGCAACTTTTTTTGTTGTTGCTGATCGACTTGAGTTTTCAGTTGTTCAAATTGCTGCTGTGCTTGCTTATGTTGGGCTTGAACATCGCTAAAATTGTGCTCAGCCGTTTGTGTCTGTTGCTCTAAGGCAAGTAAGCTTTCGTTTTGCTCATCAAATTGAGTTGTTAAAGTTTCGACCTGTAACTCAGATAATTGTAAACGCTCTTTGGTTTGTACTTTCTGCTGTTCAAGTTGAACCAAACTACTGCTGTTTTGCTGGAATAAACTCTGTTTTTGTTCCAAGGTCATTTTTAATTCAGACAGCTTTTTCGCGGCCTGTTGCCATTCATGCTGCAAAGGCGAAGACTGCTGAATTAAACGCTGGAATAAAGCACTGGTGGTTTCAAGATCATGTTCAATGGTCTGAGATTCTGAACGGACTAACTTAAAGTTTTCGCCGAGTGCCGTCATTTCAACAGTATATTCTTGTTGTAGCTTTTGACTTTGATTGGCTTGAAACGAAAGGATTTCGATTTTTAAAGTTCGAATCTGACCTTCTAAGGTCTTATATTGAATTGCGGCTTCAGACTGGCGCTTTAAACTTCTAAGTTGGGATTTTAGTTCAGCAGCAATATCATCTAAACGTGCCAGATTTTGTTCAGTGTGTTCTAAATGCTGTAAAGTCTCACGACGACGCGCCTGATAACGTGACACTCCTGCCGCTTCTTCAATAAACACACGCATTTCTTCAGGCTTGGCATCGACCAGACGGTTAATCATACCCTGTTCAATGACCGCATAAGAACGCGGCCCTAAACCAGTGCCCAAGAAAATATCGGTAATATCACGACGACGACAACGCGTGCCATTTAAGAAATATTCAGACTTACCTTCACGTGTGACTTGGCGACGGACAGCCAACTCGCTATAGGCATTATAAGCCCCACCTAATTTACCGTAGGTATTATCAAAACGAAGTTCGACACTGGCAACACCAACAGGCTTCCGTTTAGCCGTCCCAGTAAAAATGACATCCTGCATACTACCGCCGCGCAACTGACGTGCATTGGATTCACCCATCACCCAACGAATAGCATCGATGACATTTGATTTACCGCAACCGTTCGGTCCAACCACCGCAGTACGGTTTGCTTTGAAATGTAATGTAGTACTATCGGCAAAAGATTTAAAGCCTGAAAGTTTTAAACTGCTTAAACGCATACTGCCCTAACTAGCGGCGTGAGCGTCTAGCCCAAGCCAATTCAATCTGTTTCATACGTGTCAGAGATTCCAACACAAGGTTACGTAAGTGTCGACAAAAATCTTCCATAAATAAAGTCGCTTGTTGTGATTTTCGGATCAAAATAGCATCAATCACTAACTTAAACAGGGTAAAAGATTCCTGTAATTCACGACGTGAAGTATTTAAGGTTAAAAAGTAGCTACGACGTAACGAAGGCAACAGTTCTTTATAAAATTGCATTAAATAGGGATTCGCCACCATATCATGCTGATCTGCTAAATATTTAAAAATCGAATCGTAGAATTTTTCAATGTCCCCGGCACGTACAAATTCAACCAGTTGATCTAATAAGGTCTGTAGCTGTTCAGCCTCGTTAACTCTCCAAGTCTCACTAATTCGTTGCACAATATGCCCAAGTACCATGACATTGGTATCAAACAAAGCTTTAACTTGTTGAGCTGACATTTCAGAAACAATTGCACCACGTCGTGGGAAAATTTCAATTAAATAAGTACGTTCTAGTAGTAGCAAAGCTTCACGAACAGAACCTCGACTCACATCTAATTCTTTCGCAATACGTAGCTCTTGAATACGCTCTCCCTCAACTAGCTCACCACTAATAATTTGTTCACTAATATATTTTGCAATCTGTTCAGAAAGACTATCAGCCTCTTCGAGATTCATGATCCCCTCGCTATCGTTGTTATACGCATATTCCAATGCTATTTGCGCTTTTTTGTTTTAACTGATCTCACTGCATAAATTCTATATCATTGTCTAACAATTTTATTGCTTTTTAAGTCAATCGAAAGATAAAAACAATATTTTGAGGAAATATTTGATTAAAAATTTAAATTCCTTATCTTTAAGATCAATGAGTTAAGCTCACGAAATCGTGTTAACCGAATATCTGAAAATTAGTTTATTTACCAAAAATTTATTGATATAAATCACATAAAATAATATTTTTACCAATATAAGCACATTTTTATTAATTTTACTGAATTGCTCAGTAATTATGAGTAGCATTATGAGTGTTCATCAAGCTGTTAATATTGCAATTTTTGGGCTCAGTCTCAGAACATTGAATGAATTAAAAGAACATGTACAAACTGCTATTCCTAATCATATCCAAGTTAATTGGAGCAATATTGCTGAACCGCAGCTCGATATTTTAATGATCAATCATGTCTTTTTTGATTCACCAAATATCAAAAGCTTAATAAAAAATAACCATATTAATGTTCTACAAATTGCCAATGATGCAGATAAAAATAGTTCAATCGAAGATGACATTCTATATCTACCATTGAATCATCTTCACTCTCTACATCAATGGCTAAATGAGCGCTTATCTAAAAATGCTGCGATAGAAAAAGCATCCCCACCTCAAGCAACCAATACTACAATTCATCGGAAACAAATCAGGGAAGTTCTACAAGAAATCCTCAATCCTAAAAATGGGAAAATTCAGCTATTTGATAACAATGGTTTAGTTGCAATTGCAGACCCTCGTAACGAATGGGTTTGGCAAAATCCGATGCTACAAAAATTACATACAGATCCAAGCTTAAATTACACCTACGCCACACAAAATGACCAACTTTGGATCTCTGAGACACCACAACAAGATTTAAAACAATGGTTATGGAATTTACTTTGGGCATCAAAAGATTTTAATGAACTTTGCCCCCCATCTGCATCAAGTTTCTATTTAGAAATTTGGCCACAACCGATAAATAAAATTCAGCGCCAAGATATTTTACGTATGGCTGCTTGTTTTGCTAAAGGGGCTGAAATTTCAGTTGTAGCCAGCCAATTGAAATTACCTGAACAGCGTGTCAAACAATTTGTTGCAGCAAGTTTGGGTGCAAATTACGGCAAAATTATCAAAGATCATCAAGCCAATTATCATCCGCAAAATAGTCAAAATCTGACTGAACAAAATTTTATGAAAAAACTGTTTGGTCGATTACGTAACCGTTTAGGCTTCTAACCTAGGATAATTCTATGATTTTACAACAATATAAAATTGTCTTTGGTGGAACCATGGGGTCAGGTAAATCCACGGCGATAAATGCCCTCTCGGAAATTGATGTACTCAGCACCGAGGCTTTAAATACTGATATTGAATCGCATGAAAAAATGCTCACCACTGTCGGTATCGATTATGGTGAGATTACTTTAGATGATGGCGTCAAAGTCGGGTTATACGGGACGCCTGGACAAGAACGTTTTGAGTTTATTTGGGCTGTAATTTGCAAAGGTGCAATTGGTACGATTGTCATGATTGACCATGCTGCTGAAAATCCACTACTTGATCTAGCTCAATATGTAGAAGCGTTCAAACCATTTGGCAATAATATTGTGATTGCAATTACTCATATTGACCGAAAACCAGAAAGAACGCTTTCGATGTACCGAGATTGGCTTGCAACACAAGGCGTTAATTACCCTCTGTTTTTCGTCGATGCACGTCAAGAAGATGATGTTTTGCTATTGGTCGAAACCTTAATCGCAACAATTGAAGTACATTATGGGCTTATAACTTAAATTAAACCTTTATAAATAAAGTAGCAGCCAACAACAACTAATAAGCCTGCAAAACACTTTTTTAACATCGCAGCTGATAAGCGATGTGCTACTTTTGCTCCCAGTTTAGCTGTAATAAAGCTCATTGCGCTAATACCAAGAAAAGCATAAATATGAACATAACCAATCGTATTTGGCACATTAATTTGCTCTTTTGCACCAAACCACATAAATCCGATTGCACCAGCAATCGCAATCGGCAATCCACATGCCGCTGAAGTAGCCACTGCTTTCTGCATCACCACACCATGACGGTTCAAATAAGGCACCGTTAGGCTACCACCACCGATCCCAAATATCGCAGATGCCACTCCAATTCCACCACCAGCAATAAACTGTAATGGTGCAGATGGTAAGTGGCGATTTGGATCAATAACAGCATGTGCTCCGCTAAACATTTTGTAAGACATCCACACAGCAAATACACCAATAATTAACTGTAAATGCTGCCCAGAGAGTAAATCGGCCACACCTGCGCCTAAGAAAGACCCCAAAACTAAACCTGGTGCTAAATTACGAAATACATTCCACAAGACAGCGCCTTTTTTATGGTGAGCAGTCACAGAACTAATTGATGTTACAATAATTGTAGCTAAAGATGTTCCCACTGCTATATGCATGATTACATTCGGGTCATAATGCATTTGAGTAAAGACAATATATAAAATTGGTACAATAATTAATCCACCGCCAACGCCAAACAAACCTGCAGTAAATCCAGCAATTGCGCCAATCAGCAAATATATGATTAACTCCATAAACACATGACCACTCTACTTATAAAACAATGGAAGATTTAGCAACTCGCCAGCTTCAGCAATTACTTAATGCAAAAAATCAATTTCCTGAAATAGTCTTGCTTAAAACGACGACAACATCGACAAATGATGATATGCGTGAAATTGCAGAAAAAGGCATTAGCTCAGGATTGGTTTGCAGTGCACAGCAAACACAAGGTCGAGGTCAGCACCAACGGCAATGGTCTTCTCCTGAAGGTAATATTTATTTAAGCACACTGATTCAAACCACAACAGCTTTAGATGGTCGTCTTGCACTGGAAGTTGCTTTAAATATCCTACAAATGCCAAGCTTACAAGGTCTAAGTTTACAAATTAAATGGCCAAATGATTTATATAGTGCTCAAGGAAAATGGGGAGGTATTCTTGTTGAACCACTTTCCCCTCATCAAGCGATTGTTGGCGTAGGCATTAACTTAAATACGCCCCCTGTAGAAAATGCGGATCAGCCAATTACCTCTCTGGCGATGCTCGGTTTAGCTCATACTGATCGTTTAATGCTGATTGCTGAACTGTACACTGCGATTCAACAGGCTTCTCAATGGTTTGAACATGGCAGTTATAATTTAGTTGAACGCTTTAACCATCATGCAATATGGCTCAATCAACAAGTTGAGTTTGAACATGCACAAGGTAAACTTCAAGGAAGCTTTCAAGGCATCTCCAATGATGGTGCTGTACTAATTAAAACCGATCATGTTCAACCCTTCTATCAAGGCCGTTTACGCCTCGCACCAATTTAAGGAATGATCATTTTATGAAAAGTCTATGGTTGGATATTGGTAATACCCGTTTAAAATATTGGATTACCGAAAATGATCAAGTGCTTGAGCATGCTGCAGAATTACACTTACAATCACCTGCCGATTTACTGTTAGGCTTAATTCAACATTTTAGACATCAAAATTTAAGTCAGGTTGGGATTTCGTCTGTTTTAGATACAGAAAATAATCAACGTATTCAAATGATCCTCGATATTTTGGAAATTCCAATTATCTTCGCTCAGGTACATGCTAATTATGCAGGGCTTCGTTGTGGTTATGATGTCCCAAGTCAACTCGGGATTGATCGTTGGTTACAGGTCTTAGCAATTTCAAAACCTGATCAAAACTTTTGTGTGATTGGCTGTGGTACAGCACTGACCATCGATTTAGTAGAAGGGTTACAACATTTAGGCGGTTATATTCTGCCAAATTTATATTTGCAACGAGATTCACTCATTCAAAATACCAAAGGTATTAAAATTCCTGACTCTGCATTCGATAATCTGAAACCAGGACACAACACCGTTGATGCTGTGCATCACGGTATCTTGCTAGGTCTAATTAGTACCATTGATCAAATTATGCAACAATCACCTAAACACCTGATTTTAACAGGTGGAGATGCCGATATATTCGCCAAATTTCTGCAACATCATCAGCCTTTGATTGAATCTGATCTCTTACTTAAAGGACTAAAAAATTACGTTCAACTTAAGTCAGCATTAACCAATGTTTGAAGTATCTGGAACAACTGAGGAAACATTGAATATCCATCTTCAGTACGGAAATGCCCTGCCTGAACAGCTTCAATCAGTTGGGCATTCAGTAAATTTGAAAATTTAAAAGTCAAAGGCACTGGGACAATAGGATCATTCGTAGAAAAGAAAACAAGGCGTCTTTTAACATTGGCTCGGATTACGCCACTGGTAAAATTTGAATGCTTGATGAATTCATCATATTCAGGAAATTTGGGTATAGGCTCATTAAAAGCAGCAATAAATAGGCATGCTTTCAACTGAGTTTGTTGCAGACGCTTTGCTAGAAAGTGAGCCACGGCAATACAAGACAATCCATGGGCAACAACAATACTCTGTTCATTTAAATCTTGTAGTTGTGTTTCTAAACAAGTTTGCCAAATTTCAGCTTCTGGGTGATTCGAATCCGCAAGGAATATTCGTTCAGCGGCAATTCCTTCAGATTTTAATTGTTGTTCTAACCATAAATACCAATGCTGCTCTGGATTTGCATTTTCACAATGTAATATAAATACCTTACCGTTCGAATTATGTGACATATATAACACTTTATAAATATAAAACAAATACTTAAAATTATTGTGTCCCTTATTCGTTTATTTTCATATTGATTTTCTGTATTAAATTGATACTTAGATGCACAAATAAGATTTAACAAAAAAGGCGCAATTTGCGCCTTTTCTAGATAGCTTTAGGTTATTTTTTTGGTTCATTACTACCAAATAAAGGTCCCATGTTACCGCCACCAAATTGTTTTTGCATATTACCTAATGACTTCAACATTTTGCTCATTCCTGACGGATTCGCAAATTTCTTCATCATTTTCGCCATTTGAGCTTGTTGCTTAATTAATTTATTCACTTCAGCAACATCCATACCACAACCCGCAGCAATACGTTTTTTACGGCTTGGATTCATCAAATCTGGGTTACGGCGTTCTTTAATGGTCATCGATTGAATAATCGCTTCCATTTTTTTCACTTGCTTTTCAGGATTTGCTTGTGCAATCGCATCTTGAATACCAGAGTTACTCATGCCAGGCAACTTATCCAAGAAGCCCATCATACCGCCCATCTTGCTCATTTGCTCAAATTGCATCAGCATATCTTCAAAGTTGAAGGTTCCGCCTTTCTGCAATTTCTTCGCCATTTTTTCGGCTTTTTCTTTGTCGATTTTGCGTTCAACTTCTTCGACTAAAGAAAGTACGTCACCCATACCTAAGATACGTTGTGCAACACGATCTGGATGGAATGGCTCAAGTGCATCTAGTTTTTCACCGATACCCAAGAACTTGATCGGTTTACCTGTAATCGCACGAACAGAAAGTGCAGCACCACCACGTGCATCACCATCAGTTTTAGTGAGAATAACACCAGTCAAAGCCAGAGCATCGTTAAACGCTTTTGCTGTATTAGCAGCATCCTGACCTGTCATCGCATCGACAACAAACAGAGTCTCTGTTGGCTTAACTGCAGCGTGTAATTCTTTAATCTCATCCATCATGTCTTCATCGACATGCAGACGTCCTGCGGTATCAACAATTAAAACATCAGCAAACTGGATTTTAGCTTGTTCAATCGCACGATTAACAATATCAATTGGCTTTTCAGATGCTTCTGATGGAATGAAACCCACGCCAACTTCATTCGATACTGTTTCTAACTGCTTAATTGCGGCTGGACGATAGACGTCAGCAGAAACAGTCATTACTTTTTTCTTTTGGCGCTCTTTCAGAAAACGCGCTAATTTTGCGGCAGTTGTTGTTTTACCCGCACCTTGCAAACCTGCAAGTAAAACCACGACAGGTGGCTTTGCGCTTAAATCTAGAGTCTCATTTGCCTCACCCATCATTTTGGTGAGTTCATCATAGACAATTTTTACAAATGCCTGACCTGGAGAAAGCTGAGTCATGACTTCTTGACCGAGAGCCTCTTCCTTAACCTTCGCGATAAATTCACGAGTTACAGGTAATGCCACATCGGCTTCAAGAAGTGCCATACGTACTTCACGTAAGGTATCTTTAATATTGTCTTCGGTCAGCTGCCCTGAGCCAGTAACATTTCTTAAACTCTGTGTGAGTCGTTCTGTTAAGGTATCAAACATTGCGAAATCCGCTTAAAATGGCTAGTTGCAAAAAAATCTTTCTTAAAATAGAAAATTTATGCGTAAGATGCTATAGGATACTGTAGTTCGAAGCGAATTTACATCTTATATAGTGAATATTATTCAACCCCCTGAAAAAGGTTTGACATGATCAGTCTCCCCTTGGTTTACACAATTTTGGCACTTGTAGCCTATACCAGTTCTTTTTGGTATTTGTTTATACGTTTGATGTCAAAACGTACTCCAAATCTTTGGTGTTATTCGATTATGATTGGTCTAGGGCTACTACTGCATAGTACTGTGCTCTATCAAGATATGATGACACCAATTGGCGTGAATTATGATGTATTTAACCTGATGTCATTCACTTCGGGGCTGATGTTAGCACTCAGTTTAATTTTAAGTTTAATTCGACCAATCTTGCCATTAAATTTAATCGGCACTCCTGTTGCCGCAATTGGTTTAATTTTAGGATATGCTTTTAGTCAACCGAACCAAGTGATTGAACAACATAGCTTAGGTTTAGATCTTCATATCATCCTCTCTTTATCAGCTTATGCTGTTTTACTGATGGCAACTATTCATTCAGTATTACTTTGGTTTCAAGATAGAGAACTTAAGAAGAAACAAAAAAGACGAATTTGGGTTAACTTACTTCCACCATTCCAAGTGATGGAATCAGTACTCTTTGATTTAATTATCACAGGTTTTGGCTTACTCACTGCTGCACTTCTCTTTGGCTTTTTTACAATTGATAATTTCTTTGCTCAGCATCTTGCTCATAAAACCGCTTTTAGTATTATTTCATGGTTTTTATATGGTGCGCTTTTAATTGGGCATTACAAATTTGGTTGGCGCGGACGTAAAGCGATTCGCTTTACCATTACAGGTTTTATCTTACTTGCAATTGGTTTTATCGGCAGTAAGTTTGTTTTAGAAATGATTTTGGGACGTTAATTTCTAGCTTCATAATAAACTAGACAGCCTATCTGAAAATGCGTATAACGCTGTATTCTTTTAATTAGGTAATAATAATCGTGAAACTTGTGCTCGCTCCAATGGAAGGTCTAACTGATCCGATCATGCGTGATGTACTCACTCATGTTGGCAGTTTTGATTGGTGCGTAACCGAGTTTATTCGTATTACCGATAGTATTCTTCCAGATCATATTTATTATAGTTTTTGTCCTGAACTCAAAAACTCAGGTAAAACTGCGGCTGGTACACCAGTTCATGTTCAATTTCTTGGCAATAATCCAGAAATGTTAGCAGCAAACGCAGCGAAAGTTGTTGAACTCGGTGCTCCAGCAATTGATCTTAACTTTGGTTGTCCCGCTAAAACTGTTAATCGTCATCGTGGCGGTTCTGTTCTATTGGATGAACCTGAAACCGTACACCTCTTAGTTAAAGCAGTTCGTGATGCTGTACCTGCACATATACCCGTTTCAGCTAAAATGCGTCTGGGCTATCTAGATGAAAACCACACTTTAGATAATGCACATGCGATAGAAGATGCTGGCGCAAATTGGCTTACCGTACATGCACGTACTAAAGCAGATGGCTATACCCCACCTGCCTATTGGGAAAAAATTCAGCCAATCGTCGAAGCTTTAGACATCAATGTGATTGCGAACGGTGAGATTTGGAATAATACTGATGCCAAAGCTTGTATAGCGCAGTCAGATTGCCATGATATTATGATTGGTCGAGGTGCTGTGACTACACCGGATTTAACCTTATGTATTCGAGAGAATAGTGATCAAGCTATCCTTTCTTGGCCAGAGTTAGTGCAACTCCAACAACGTTTTTTAAGTGGCCAGTACAAAACTGAAATTGGAATGATCGGACGTTATAAGCAATGGTTAGGTATGATGACGAAAGCCTATCCTGAAGCTCAAGAGCTTTGGGCTAAAGTAAAAAAAGAGAAACAACTGGAATTAATTCTTAATCATATAAAATAAAAAAACAGGGAATTTACATCCCTGTTTTTATTTTATAATCAATAAATTACATTCCACTAATTTTCATTTTTAAATTAGTGATTGATGCACCAGTCATTCCAATATTACCAATTGAATTATTTTGCAATCCATTAAATACATTAGGATCAGGGGTTGCGATCGTATTTCCTAATTTGATGTTATTTAAGCTTAAATTAAAGTCATCCGTTTTATTTGGATTACCAAAAACAATGCCACCAACTTCAGTACTTGTAGGCCCTTCAATTCCAGCATAAAAACCATTTAAACGGAAACCAGTAACACTATTCGTTGCTTTAAACTGAAAATCAAAACTAGCACCAATTGGTGTCGTTGTTGGATCACCTGAGGTCGTATAATCAGAAACAAGCATCATATTACAACCTGTGCCTGTACCACAAATTGAATCGATAGCACCACCGAAAAGAATCATTTTACCTTGAGGCGATGCGCCTAACTGAATATTCATTGTTGGTTTATTAGATGCTAGAAATTTAATATCAAAATTATCTTTTACACGTAATAATTCTTTTACACCTGACTGAAGCTTAATAGCTGTAGTTACATCAAAAATTGATTTTCTCGTATACGTACTACCACTAATACTTGATAAATTGTTGGCATCAGCTGTGTAGATAGAAAAAGGTTTTATACGAAACCCTGTGTAGTTTCCACTAAAAGATAAGCCAATATTTGCGAAAGCACCTTTAGTACCAACCCCTTTATCCGTATCCATAACAACATTTATTGTTGGAAGAGCAGTATCAGCATTACTAGCATCAATACCTACGATTGCAACTGGATTAGGTTTAGATGCAGTAAGTGGTGTTTGTCCTGCTACTCCAGCAATCACTAAACCTGCACGATTTACATAATCTGGAGAAGTATAAGAACCATTAGATAAACCATCAGTATCAATAATACCTATTTGATTGAATTCAACTTTAGAATTATTGATTGAAATATTAATACCATCTTGCCCAACCGCAGATGCAAGACTTTGATCATCCATAGGCTGCATAGCCATTGCATAAGGGCTTAATAACAACAAGCATCCTATAAATTTTTTTTTCTTCATTGTCCTAATCCTTAAGACAAGTGGCTAATTTATGCTCACAATTCTAGCACAATATTATTCAAGTACAATATTTTAAGCGATGTAGTTAAATAATATACCCAAATACATTAGTTTCTTGGAATAATACCTAGCTGGCTACTTAAACGCCCGCCCGTTAGTACCATTTCTCCAAGTCGAGCACCAGCACCGCTTGTAGGCGGATACAAGTTGATATCTCTTGCTCTAAATACACCTGCAATTTTATCAGCATCAGTGCCAATCCCATTTGTACCAGACGGGTTAAAAGTTAAACCTGTGTTGAATCCAACCATTCCTTCTCCAGAACTATCTCGACCAACAACAATTGCATTATTAAAAGACATTTTACCTGTCAAATTATCTAATCCTAAAGTTGAACCATCTACCGGATCGCTAATTTGAATTGTGTTATTTGAACCTGTTAATTCAAAATCACCTACGATATTTAAACTATTCCCACTACCATCACTTTTATATTCATTATTAGGAATAAGAGAAAAATCCATATTCCCCCCTACTCTTAATTTTAGCCCTAGCAAGACATCATCTTTTAAAGCAAAGTTATTGGTTGGAGCTGAACTACCACTTGCACAACCAACAGCACCCGCATTTTGAGCACATGTTTTATATGTTGAACCAGGTAAATACCCAGCAGCAAGTTCTGCTGACATAACAATTAACATATCTTTAAGGCTAACGTTAAAACTACCTTTTTCAACACCAATCGTTCCAGCCCCTTTTAGAAGCATATCAACGTTTCTTAATCCCATATAATAGTTAGCTGGCTGAATACCATTACCAGCGTTATTATCATTATCACCACCATCAATAACTAAAATTGATGTTGTTTTATTTCCTTGAGCAACGAAACTACCATTCCGATCAATACCATCTGTACTCATTGCAAGAGAAAAACCTAATCGAGGTGTTTGCCCAGTACCTACAGCAGTTTTAGTACCATTCAAAGCATAGCTATAAACAGTTGAGGCATCTGTTTTAGTACCATACAACGCCATATTTGCATTTAAATTATAAAAAGGTAATGCCAAGCCCCAAGAGTTTAGTTGGTTGGTTGTAGAATTTGAACCATCATGCTCTGTAATAGCTTGATAACCAGATGCGGGATTATAGGTTGCACTATTTGTAAAACGACCACGGCGTGAAATTGCTTGGAATTCTGCGCCACGTATAGCAAGTAATATACTGTATGGGTTAGTATTTCCAGTACCAGTATGAATATTCTGGGTATAATCAGCTGCATTGGTTAAAAAGTTACCGCTTGTACCGCCAAAACGACTGGTTTGGAAGGTATAGTTAGCAGGTAAGACAACTGATTTTGAATCTACAAGATTTATATATATATTACCGCTGTCAAATGATCCGCGAGACCCAGACTGAAGTCCTGTCAAATTACCAAATTCAAAGCCGTATGTATTTAAACCCGCACCACCAATTTCCAAAGTTGTTGCATTTGACTTTTCAGCACTACTCAACGTTCCGTCCATGTTAGTGTCTAACATCATATCGGTATCAGTAGTGAAGTCGGCTTTCATGCGAAATGCTATGCCTGAGTTACCCATAATGTTACCACCTAAGGCACTTGCTCCGGCGCCATTATTAGCTGTACCCAGAATATTTGTATTATTGGGGTTACCATATTGACCAGCTGCGATTGTCGGATTTGAGCGTCCTGCACTTTCAAGACCCCGAACTTGCAATGATCCATTAACCATACGACCACTAGCACCAACTCGAATTAAACCGACTGCACCTGTTGGGCTTTTTGTATCTGACGTTACAGCGTACCGTGTATTATTATCCGTATTTGTTACGTTTTTATTGGTCATAAACTCTAAGTTCAAACCAGCATTTGTCGCCTTATTTGAGCTATTTTTATATGACTGTGCTGTGATTGCAGCACTACCACTATCTTCGACTCTCGTAAAATCAACATAACCTAAAGTTGAACTCGGTTTATCTGTTGTTAAGGCATTAGCTGTACCAACAGAATTGGTTTGGATTCTTAAACCTTCTTTATCGTCAACATACATAACCCCTTTACCTAAAAAGTTAAAATTAAGGTTCTTAAGTATTAGTTGGTTGAGTTGATTATTGACATCTACCTGACCTAAATAAAGGTTAATATTTTTTAAACCTAAAACTAAACTAGATTGACTTGTTTTACTAAATAAACCATCTCTAGTTTTAAAATTAAGACCGATTGCAGAACTTGTTTGAATACCTAGAGTTCCTACTGGTTCACTACAACGAGCAGTAGCTTCAGTATCACAAATCTTAAAAGCATCAACAGTAATTAGAGAAGGGTTACTCGATAAATCTAAATCAAGACCTGACTTTCCAGCATCACTACCAATATTAATTTTATAATTTGTACCAAGAGCTAAGGCAGAAGCGTTACTTTGTCTAATTTTAAAACCTTCGGCTATCGCTCTTAACTTTGTATTGGTCGCACCATTACTGCCTCGACCTGCATCATCTTCCCAGTAAAATTGTTGAACATCGACAGCATCATAAGTCGTTGCTATCTGCACACCATCTTGACCATTTACATTACGTAAATCACTATCATTCAAGCTTTGTAAAGCAAATGCAGAGTGACTAACCAACATTAAACTCATCGCTAATGTTGTCATTGTAAAACAAGTTGTTTTGTGACTTTGGTTATTTTTTTTCATCACTTAAATCCTTGTGAATCAATAGAGTAATGATATTAGCAACGAGGGTGGCTGCCATCACAACCAAACATCATAACTTTACCTTGCAATGCAAGATTTCCATTCATCTGCATACCCATAAAACCAGTTTCTCGACCCGTATCATAGTTGTTTGCAGTCGTAGCACCACTAGCAACCGTACCCGTACTTTGTGCTTTAGCAGCATAAGTAGAGGTTTTTAAATATCCATAATCACTTGCAGTCGTGCTTGTTTCTTCAATTAAGTTACCAGTATTATCGTAATATGAGAGTACTTTATCTTGTTCAATAGATAATGCGTTAAAACCAAAGTTACGAATCTGGATCGGTTTAGAAGCATCAAAACTCAACTGAATAGCAGGTTTAATTTTATCGACACCACTGTCATTTTTATAAACTAGATCGACACCATCCAATCCTAGCTTTTGAATATTTACAGTCCCTTGAATGCCTTTCATGACCAACCACAATTTTCTACCTTTGGCTGTACTATTAGGATCACTTGCTGCTTTTGTCCATAAATCTACAGTATCACCTACATTTTGTTGTACAAAACGCTTATTAAATGAAATCGCCAAACGACAATATTCCAAATTCGTACAGTTAAATGTCGGTGATTTCGTTGAATCCTGTAAATCAGCATTCGACATGACATTTTGATTTAAAGATAACTTTAAAGATAAATCAGCTCCAGCTTGCCCTTCTACTGCTTGTAAAGCTTGATTATCTAAAACTTGTAATTCTGCATGAGATAAACTAGCTGCTGCAAGCAATAAAAATAAACTCATTTTTTTCATGGCGAAGCTCCTGCTTATAGTCCAGCTGTTGTTATTTTCATATGCTGGATCAGTAAACCATCAATTACGGCTGATCCCATATTATTTAAACCGACATTTGGCGTCGAGGGTGCAGGATTAGAAGTCCACTTCGTACCACTATAATTCGCCCCAGTTCCCTGATTAGCATTCCATGTTGGTAAAGCTGCCCAAGCAGGTATGGTAATCTGACGGGCGGTGTTTGTACCTGCTGTGTAGGCTGTGTGTGCGGTAGTTGGATTATATCCAGCAGCAATTTCAGCTACATCAAAACTTTTTACATCAATCCATCCCGCTTCACCACTACCATTCGAAGCACCACCGGTCATTGCGAAATCGAAACAAGTATTCGATGTTCCCGTTCCATTGGTACAACGACCACCGTCTGTAGCCCAATCAAAATACGCTCTGAATGATGTAAAATTTCGCCAACTACTTGAGTTAATATTCACACCATAAGGATTTGCAGCTACACCAGTACTATTCAAGCCCGTTGCATAGGTCCATCGGTTTTGTTGGTTCGCTGTTGTACTCGTCGTATTGTTTGTACAATCAGGAGTTCCTGATCCGCCAGCTACACATCCAATTGGGGTATAATAAGTACGAAGACGTGCCTCAAGTTGATAATATGTATTTGTTTTAGCAGCAATATTTGTCGTTCCTGTTGGTATTAAACCAAATGAGATACCAATTGCATCTTGAGTGGCTGTACCTTTAAAAGCCTGAAGTGTCTTTCCACTATCAGGAGTTTCGACTGTTCCAATACTGATACTACTATGAGTCGCTAATTTTTTATTTGTTAATGCTGTCGCTGAATAATCATCACGAGGAGATCCCCCTTGATAACCTGTTAATTCACTTGTACCACATTGATAAACGTTACATGTTGAGCCTAAATAACTTGCATCTAACCCAGTGTAATCTGTATAAATTTTCTTATAAATTTCTTCTTTATTTGGAATTCTGGTAATTTCCAAACTAAAGTTTTTACCATCAGAGCCTAAAATAACTGGCTGATATAAAGAGCCTAGAACTAAGTTAATATTAGGATTGTACATAAACAATCCTTCATTTGGTGAAAAGTTCGGCGCTGTTGTTGTACCACTTCCGCTAATACCAGGACTAGCCAATAAACCTTGTGCCGTACCCGTCGTGCAGCCATTTAGATTACCAGAACCACATTCTTGTGTACTAAAACGCAGTACACTATTGACTGTTGGCATGGTAAAGCTCCAAGCACCAATCGAATCAGTCGTATCTTTAGTTCTTAATTGATAAATTCGACCATTAAATGTTGCATCAGTAGGTTCAGTACCTGAGTCAACGTAATTCAAATCCTGAGTAGAGTAACGCAATGTTGTCGTCTGTGACCGACTAACGGTAGGTCTTGTAATGCCCGCTCTTAGACCACTTGCATCACCACTATTAAAACGCAAAATACCAGACATACCAAAGGTATTGTTATAAAAATAACTCAAACCACCTGCATCTGTCGCACCTTTCAATGTCTGAAACATTTGCAAATTGCTACCATTGATACTAAAACCATTCCAAACACCTTGAAGTCGAAGTCTATTGGCTCTTTCAGCTTCTTCTGTTCTTGGTGTATGTGTTGTGCTAAATAACTCACCCAGCTTAAATTGATCAGCATTCCCTTCAGCTTTACTCTGATCACGAATAAAAGCATCCGCCCATAATGCCAACTTTAAGTTATAAGCATCTAATCCATTCGCAGCTGTCGTTGGCCGTGTAGTTTCATATAATGGTGCTTCTAAATTAAGATAGGTAATTTGGCAAGATAAGTCGCTTACACCTGAGCAAGTACTTGCACTAAAATTGGGAACATTTTTTGCTGTAGTTGCTTTAAACAACCAAGGGTTAGTCGCTGTGCCCCAACTTCTAATCGCAGCATTTGCAATACCACTGGTTAGTCCTGAATCCAGACGGCTATTTGAATCATTATTTGCATTTCTAGAAATTGCTAAACCATACAAATAAAGATCTGCTTTACCCACCGAGTGATCAGCAGAATTTACATTTCCATCTTTGTTCGTATCTTGAACGGTAGAGGTAAGACCACCTACAGGCAGATAGTGAATATATCCTGTATCATTTATACGTTTTGTAGGATCTAGGATATCAGCCTGAGTTTCATTAGCACCAGCACCACGGAACACAAAATAAGAATCTTGTGGTAGTAATGCAATTCCCTCACCCGTAGTTTGACTTAAACCATCATCTGAAAGTTCTTGTAATGCAAAAGCAGATTGGCTTATGCAAAAACCAATTAGACTCGCTAAAACAGTTTTTTGAAATGATACCGTACGAACTGTAGTCATCTTGACCTTCCTGTTAACGATGCTCCGCACCACATTATTTTTATCCTATACAAGTGATTTAAATCTCTTAAACGAGAGAAGTGCTTCCAAGCATCACTCAAATCATAGGTCGACCTATGTTATTTCACATTCCATTATGCCGATTAATTACACAAATGCAAAACAAACTGGCTAAATGTTACATTTTTCCGATAAATGAAAATAAAAAAAGCAGCCGAAGCTGCTTATTAAATTTTTTGGGCTTAGCAAAATTTCAACGTCCCATAACAGTTCGGGGTGAAATCTTGTTTCGCCAATTGCAAATCAATCAATGTCATACTTGCATGTGCAGCATTTACCAAATCTACTGTTCCCACAGGAATTGCACTACCTAAAAGACATTGTGATGCAATAACTGAACCACACTGAATTGGATTATCCGTCAAATATTGACTTACTTGAGCAAGTGTATCATTTAAAGTAGCTTTAGGAATATCTACTTTCAGAGTTGGATCAATCTTTCCAATATCAATCGGATTTGAGAACTCTAACCACCAGCCTTTTTGCGAAACTGAAACATTATTTGTCCATTGAATATCTTGAGATTGAAGAGACAATGATGCCGCTGTTCCATTTAAACTTGCTTTATGGAAAAAACCCAAACCTTCTTGAATTGCCACATCAACCGTTAAATTTTTAATCATACCTGATGTACTTTTATTATTTAGGTTAATTAAGCCACCTGCGTTTGCACTCAAAGTACCACTAAGGTCAATATCACGAACCAACGCTGTTGCAGTTAAAGGTGCCGTACTAATTCGTTTACCTGTAATTACTTGTTGAGGTAGTACTAAATCACCTTTTAGAATATTACTCCCTGTCGCTTTATCACGAAGATTAAGGTTGTAAGCTGTCGTAGTAAAATCTAAGGGAACAAAAAACACACAACATGCCTTACCGGTAATTGCATTATATCCATCAGATTGATTTAGAGTATTCCTTGCAGCCTCACCACTCACAAGACTCGTACCGAAACCATTAACTAATGCTGTACCTGTAGTTGCAGCAACTTGCATATAACCACTTAAAGAGTTAATACCATTCGGTGCCGCACTATTTTCATTACCAAAAGTAATCAAACCAAATGCTTTCTCTGCACTTAAATTCAGCCCCACAACTTCACGAGTAGCTGCACTATTTGGATTTTTAATAGCGAATTGAATGAAAGGGTTAGTTAGTTGAGCAGAAGAACCTACTCGTGCATTTCGATCTGTTGCACTATCTGTATTGGAAGTTGCCGAATTACCTAAACCAGATAAACTTACGTTATCAATATCAATATCACAAGCACCTGCGCCATTTACGCCACCACAGCCGAGTTGCAATTTTTTGATATTTACGTTCAGTTCTAAGAGTGCCTCAAGCCCTAATTTATAAAACCCAATACCACCATTACTTGGATCCGTAATGCCTGTACGTTGAGATTCTAAATTTGCAGTATCTTTAGGCGAAATATACGTCAGACTCATCAAAGCCTGACCAGTAGCAGCCGACAACTCACTATCACTCAGGGTTTTGAGTGTCGAAGATTCGGCATATGCTGAATTAAAACATAGGCTAGTCAGAGCAAAAAAAATCGCATAATAAAAGAATTTATACTGCCGCATAAACCGAACTCCATGTTAAAATATCCGTACAAATATGATTTTTATCAATTTAAAAAATCATCCCAACTCACTAAACTCTGTTTTCGTGAATACTGTACGAACTCTTGTCTTCTTGACTTTGCTGATAACGATGCTCCGCACCACATTTTTTTTATAGGCGATTTAATCTCTTAAATACCGATGTGCTTCCTAGCATCACTTAAAGCATAGGCTCTACCTATGACATTTAAGATTACATTATGCTGATAAATTACACAAATGCAAAACAAACTGGCTAAATGTTACATTTTTCTGATAAATGAAAAATAAAAAAGCAGCCGAAGCTGCTTATTAGAATTTTTATACAATTAGCAAAATTTTAGCGTGCCATAACAGTTAGGTGTAAATTTTTGAGTTGCCAACTCTAAATTTGTTAATCCCATTTGAGGGCGTGTCGCGTTAATTAAATTGACTGTACCAACAGGAATATCACCACCAAATAGACAATTACTGGCTAAGTTGTTTCCGCAAAAAATTCGACCTTCATCTGATTTCAAATAATTACTCACTTGTCTAAACGCTTCATTAAGTGTGGCTTTAGGAATATCAACATTGAGTGCTGGTTCAATAAATCCAATATCAATTGGATTTGAAAATTCTAACCACCAACCTTTTTGCGAAACTGAAACATTATTAGTCCATTGGATATCTTGAGATTGCAACGATAACGAAGCTGCTGTGCCATTGAGGCTAGCCTTATGGAAATAACCTAAATCCTCATTAATCGCTACATCAACCATTAAATTTTGGATCGTACCAGTCACATTTTTACCTGTTAATGGAACATTAATAAAACCTAAAGCTCTTGCCGTTGCATCAATTGTTCCAGTTAAAGATATATCACGAACTTTTGCTGTGGCTGTTAATGGCGCATTAGTAATACGTTTTCCAGTAATTGCTTGCTGTTCTAAAACTAAATCACCTTTCAAGACATTACTTCCACTAACCCTATCTCGTAGATTTAAGTCATAGGCTGTCGTTGTAAAAGGAATATTACCCGTACCAAACAATGTACAACAGACTTCACCTGAAATTGGGTCATACCCATCAGATTGTTTTAATGAACCTTTAGCATTTTCACCTGACACTAGACTTGAGCCAAAACCATTAACATTGGCAATACCTGTAGTCGCGGCAATTTGCATATAACCACTTAATGAATTAATTCCACTTTTAGCTGGACCATTTTCTAAACCAAAAGTTATTAATCCCAGAGCTTTTTCAGCACTTAAATTAAGTCCCACAACCTGACGAGTTGCAGCACTATTTGGATTTTTTATAGCAAACTGAATGAATGGATTTGTTAATAATGCAGATGAACCTGCACGTGCATTTCGATCTGAAGCACTATCAGTATTTGATGTAGCAGAATTTCCTAATCCACTCAAACTTAGATAATCAATATCAATATCACATCCAGTATTGGTACTACTTGCAGAACCATTGATCCCACCACAACCTAATTGAAGTTTTTTAATATTAAGATTCAACTCCAACGTACCCTCCAATCCCAACTTATAGAAACCAATTCCTCCATTACTAGGATCGGTTATCCCTGTACGTTGAGACTCCAAATTAAGAGCATCTTTAGGAGAAATATAGGTCAAACTCATCAATGCCTGACCTGTAGTCTCAGACATTTCCGTATCAGTCAAACTATATAATTTAGAAGAATTAGCATATGCATCACTTAAAAAAAATCCCCCAAAAGCCATTACCATAAACTGAATAGATTTAAGTTGCTTCATATAAATATCCCTACCTTTATTTTTATTACCTGTTTTTTTCAAATTAAATATAGTTATAACAATCCATATTTAATTATCATTAAAAAACATTGTTTACTGAATGTTTAAAATTAGACCAAAGATTATAAATATACAGAATAGTATAGTATTTTAATTTTATTATCAGTACCGTTCATCTGAAGTTGTTATTCAATATTTTTAGTCAAAAAAAAAACACCGTGTTTTCAACACAGTGTCTTAATAAAAAATTGAAACAGATTAGGTTTTCGGTAAAGTTACACCTGTTTGACCTTGGTATTTACCGCCACGGTCTTTATAAGATGTTTCACAAACTTCATCACTTTCAAAGAATAGCATTTGTGCAACACCTTCGCCCGCATAAATACGTGCTGGGAGATTCGTTGTATTTGAAAACTCAAGCGTAACGTGACCTTCCCACTCAGGCTCTAGCGGCGTAACATTCACGATAATACCGCAACGGGCATAAGTCGATTTACCTAAACATACCGTCAGGACATTTCGTGGAATACGGAAATATTCAATCGTACGTGCGAGAGCAAATGAGTTCGGTGGAATAATACAAACATCTGATTCGATATCGATAAAACTTCTGTCATCAAAATTTTTCGGATCAACAATTGCAGAGTGAACATTGGTAAAAACTTTAAATTCACGTGCGCAACGGACGTCATAGCCATAGCTAGACACCCCATAAGAAATCAATTTTTCTCCGTTTTCATCGAAACGGACTTGATTCTCTGCATAAGGTTCAATCATGCCGTGTTTTTCGCTCATTTCACGAATCCAACGATCAGATTTTATTGCCATGACTTTTATCCAAAATCTAAGTTAATGATTGGCGAGTACTTTAACGTAAAACGACATTAATGAAAACAACAGAACCCTGCTACCTAGATGGTTCAAGGCAGCAGAAAAATAGAATTAGAGATTAATTAGAGCTGAATAGCTAATAGGAATGGCAAAGCTGATCAGTACAACTGATGCTGTACGCTGTAACTTAGATTGAGACAACCATTTTACTTTATTGGTTGCCAACACAGCGCCAACTGAAATCCAAAATAGTGCAATTGGAAGAATGAGTGCAACAAAGCTACTCATATGCGCAACATAGATTTCTTGCGTTTGCCATGCTGTTGTTGGGAAAATTGCAGAAGCAAATAATAAAGCTTTAGGGTTTAATAATGTCGCACATAACAATTCTCTAGGTCGAATTGTAGGTTGATTTAAAATCACTTCTTGATTTGCTGTACGCCATAATTTAATCGCAAGAAAAATAATATACCCTGCACTTAATAGTTTTAAAAATGTTGGTAATAAAGGTAATGTCGCTGAGACTTTACCAATCAGCATTCCCCATGCACTGATCGCAATAATATAACCAATTGCTTCCGCAGGAATCAGCAATAGAGATTTACGCAATCCGACCTGAATACCAGAGGATGCAAGTAAAGTATTGGTTGGACCAGGAGTGAGCAAAATGGTTATCACTAAACCAATAAAAAACCATGAAATCATTGAATGACCTCACTAAAAGATAAATTCAGATTAATATAATTGCCAAATGATAGCAAAATTTTAACTGTAAGCACTTATGACGAGAGCCTATTTAAATAAATGTTTTATCTATATTTTATTAATTACAAGTACACTCTACTCAAGAGTCACATGAGTAAAAACACAGGCTAAAATACAACACATATAACGTATTCTAAGTATTCTTATTTTTTAACAAGATAAACTTTGGTGCTATTTTAAGTTTTCAATAAGTAAATAATGTTATTTTATATACATTCGTTCACTTTTCTCTTTAAATGTGTTCCCTCGCTTATGCCTAAGAAGTTTTTTAATAAGTGGCTGCCTTCATCAGAGAAAGTTGCTAGTCTAAAATTTATGAGAATTTTTGGTGAACGCACCTTAAATCCTCTACTTTGGTATGTGAACCGTCGTTCTATTGCGAAAGCCATGTTTATTGGAACATTTTGGGGAATATTACCTGTCCCTTTTCATAGCCTATTCATTATTTTGACTGTGTTATGGTTTGAAGTGAACTTGCCTATTGGCCTATGTATGGCTTGGTTAACTAATCCGCTCACTGTCGTTCCAATTCTGTATTTAGGTTTTTGGTTTGGAACTAAAATTTATCATGTGCACATGATCAATAGCGATATGCTTTTAGGGGTTTTACACCAAATTATCAATTGGCTTAAGAATTTTGGTCATGGTCATATTGATTTCAGCCTTGCGAAGATTCTCGTATCAGGGCTTGTGATTGAAGCAATTTTATTTGCGATTAGTTTTTATTTAATTACACATTTACTTTGGCGTTGGAGCGTAGTGAATGCTTGGAAAAAAAGAAAACAAGCACTGCAATCAAATAATGAAATTAAAAAAAGCCTCTAAATTAGAGGCTTTTCAAATTTAGAAAATACGATTTTCATCACGCTGACGTTTTGGCAATTTATCCATTTGTTTTAATACAGCTTGTGCGATATTGAGGTAGCTCTCTGCCGCTGCATCCTGAGCAATCACACTTGGTTTACCATTATCTGCATGTTCACGAATTTTTGCGTCTAAAGGTAAACGTCCTAATAAAGGAATATCATATTGCTCAGACAATTGATCTCCTCCGCCTATCCCAAAGATCTGTTCTTCATGTCCGCAATTAGAGCAAATATGTGTCGACATATTTTCAATAACACCGAGTACAGGGATATTTACTCTGTTAAAGAGTTCGATTCCTTTTACCGCATCCATAAGTGCAACATTTTGAGGAGTCGTGACAATCACCGCGCCTGTTACTGGAATGCGTTGTGCTAAAGTCAATTGAATATCACCTGTACCAGGTGGCATATCAATCACTAACACATCTAAATCTGGCCAAAGTGTTTGGTTAAAAAGTTGCATCAATGCACCAGTCGCTTTAGGACCACGCCAAGCCACAGGTGTATTGTGTGCACCAATCAAATGTCCGATTGAAAGCACAGCCATACCGTACGCATCTAAAGGCACAAAATTTTCATTTTCAATTTGTGGAGTACGTCCCGCATTCCCCAACATGGTTGGAATACTTGGACCATAGATATCTGCATCCAAAACACCGACTTTTAGACCGAGTTGTTGCAATGCAAGCGCCAGATTCACTGTCGTGGTTGATTTACCGACCCCACCTTTTCCCGACGATACCAATATTACATTTTGAATACGTGGATGTGCAGCCACATCGCGTTGTTGCGGTGCAGCTTTTTGAATCGGTGGATTATTGGGATCGACTTCCGCTTTAGGAGAAGCATCCATTACAGGTGGTAAATTGCTATTTTCTGCTTTTGGCTTCGATGAGCAGCTATGACCTGCTTCACCATGCGCTGCATGTTTTTGCTGAATAATATGTAAATTTAACTCTTGGATACCGCATTTTTCCAGAGCTTCAGCGAGTTCATCGTGAATCTGTCGTAAGTGATCTTTTTCTTGAGGAAAAGTATTAATCGTGAGTTGTAAAATTCGACCTTGTACATTCACTTGGCTGATACGATCTTTTAATGCATTTTCAGAATGTGGCAGCACATAATTTTGTAAAACAGTTTGAATTTCATCTTCCTTCACTTCTTGTGCTGGTGAAAAAACAGATTTTAAGGAAGAAAGCCACGACATTTTGTTTACTCCAAAAACAGACGATCAATATATCACTGAGTTTGGCTAGTTTAGCAGTATTGAACATTGGACGCTCATCCCAGAGAAGATAATTGCTCATTTTTTATGAACGTGTTTTCTTCTCTGAATATAAGCGTGAATCTTAAATAGTCATCAAAAGATTAACCTTTGAATTTATTTAATGTATCTGTTGCAGCTTTCTTTAAATCATCCAGTTTATGGCTCGCTTGAGCTTTTAGATCTTCAAGCTTAGCAGCTGCTTCATCTTTTAATTCAGCAGCTTTTGCTTTGGCATCTTCTAACTTATGGCTTGCTTCTTCTTTTAAATGATCTAATTTCTCTTTGGCTGCATGCTGAGTATCTGCCAATTTTTCTTTCAGCTCATCTGCTTTAGCAGATAAAGCAGCTTTACCCTCACCATACTGATCCGTTGCATTTGTTTTTAAATCATCTAAAGCTTGCTCACCCTTTTGCTTCAACTCATTCGCTTTATCTTTTGCTTGTTGCAGATCAGCTTTCGTTTGATCAAGATCTTTAGCTGCAAAGTTTTTAACGTCTTCGACAGTTTCCTGACCTTTCTGCTTGATGTCATTTCCAAGTTCGCTGACTTTATCTTTGGCTTGCTGTAAATCTGTTTTAGTTTGCTCCAAGTCTTTTGATGCGAACTCTTTTAACTGATCAATTTTGTCATTACTCATGTCTTGTTCCTCTTGTTATATCGTCATAAATTACTGTTGCTTTCGGTTATAGTTATACAAGATTCTACGGATATTTAGAGGAATTGCTGCAAATTGAAACAATTGGGATACAGGATGATTCAAATCATTTCTATTCGATAACCTTTTGAATTTTTAGATATAAAATTCATATAAAAGAATAACAGCAGTTTTACCCTTTATACTTCTGTTTAGATATTTCATACAGTACGTGCCAGCTTAATGGATGATTCAGATCTAAAGCAGGATGTTGAAATTCTGTGATCTTTCTCATTTTTATCTTCTCCATCACCTTTTGAGATTTTTTATTATCTAGTGTGGTAAAAGATACAACTTTTTCTAATTTCAACTGATCAAAAGCAAAAGCTAAGGCAGCATTTGCCGCCTCTGGTGCATAACCTTTCCCCCAAAAAGCTTGATCTAAGCGCCAACCAATTTCAACGCAAGGTGAAAAGGAAAACTGTGTGGGTTGATCATGTAAACCCACAAAACCAATAAATTGTTGGGTTTCTTTTAATTCCACTGCCCAAAAACCCCAACCTTGTTTTTGAATGATTGCTTTTAATTTATCTATATATACATCGCTTTCAGCGCGAGTTAGAACTTTTGGAAAATACCGCATAACCTCTGGATTAGCGCTCATCTCTGCAAAACTTGAATAATCTGTTTCTAACCATTGACGCAAAATCAGTCTTGGTGTTTCGATCATTTTTACAACCATCAAATTTCAATTAAAAACTATTCACAATATAAACAATAAGATCAGATATACTTTTGCATTATCGTAATCCTAACTTTATTGATAAAGCTTTATCTATGAATGAAAATGAACTTTTAGAAATTCAACATGAACTGCAAGCTCAAGAAAAGCGACTGAACTATATCCTGTCGAGTAAAAAAAGAATTCAAAATATGATTGATTCTTTTGAAGGTGATTTGGCAGAACAATTACTTCCTGTCATTCATAATGAAAGCAACGATTATGCTGGAATCGCAACAAGTTTGGCACTTTCAATTTGTTGGAAATTTTCAAAAGTTGAATTTCCAAAGACCGTTCATTGGTGCAGCGAAATGAGCATTAGCGACTTACAAGTTAAAGATGAATTTACCGCTGTAATTAAAGCTCAAGCTTGGTTGGGAACTTTAGGAAGTGATGAACTTTGGCAAACACCGCTATTTGCCGAAATTACAGTTGATCCAAAAACCAATAGTTTAAAAAGCTATCACATCCATTTCTTATCTAAAGGGAAAATCATCTCTTTAAGAAAGAATTCTAAGCAAAGTGTGACCGTTAAGCAGATGCAAAGTATGTAATCCTTCGGGATGCATACTTTTTTAATTAAAATAGAATCGCATTCTTCTTTTGATTTATTTTATTCATCACAAAATAACAACTGTTCGCCCCCATACAACTCAAAGCTAAAATCGGCAGCATCATGAAATACATCACAACACCAATTTTTAAAGTTGAAAAATCAATGTGGTTCACTTGATCTTCGAACAGAATCGTTAAGACAAGTAAAGCCCAAGCAACTAAGATCACAAAACTTATTTTTAAAAACTGGTATGAATCAAAAATCTGAGTGGGCAGTTTCAATACTGCAAAAACAATCAGATAAAAGATAAAAGCCAAAACGATGAGGATTGGGGTCAAATACATCATAACTTCCATGCCATCACTGACTACATGAAGCAGATGATTCTGTCGATAATTTAAGAACAAACAAAATGGAATCACAAAACTAAAAACAGAAACTAAACTGGCTGAGACTGATGAAAAAACTAATGACCAAGACCTCATTTTTATTTTCCTCTCTTTGATATTGTGATTATTCTCGATCAAACAGATGTACTTTGATTGAAGCCAAAGTGAAGCTTGTATGAAGTTTCAAAATAAGATTCCCTTCAGGCTAAAAAGATTTCACCGATTCCCTTGTGCAAGTCGCTCTTAAGTCATGTAAAATCATCCACCTTGTAAATACGAATGAGAGAACAATATCCGTGCGTAAAATTTTAGTCACCAATGCCCTTCCTTATGCCAATGGTCCTATCCATATGGGTCACTTACTCGGTTATATCCAAGCAGATATTTGGGTTCGTGCGATGCGTGCAATGGGTCATGACGTGACTTACGTATGTGCGGATGATGCTCATGGTACAGCGATCATGTTACGTGCTGAAGCGAATGGCATCAGCCCTGAAGCGCAAATTGCCAATGTTCAGAAAGAACACATTCGTGATTTTGATGGTTTTGGTGTGCATTTCGATCATTATGATTCAACTCATAGCGATGCAAACAAAGCACGTGCATCTGAGATTTACATCAAAAACCGTGAAGCAGGCAATATCGCTGTTCGTCCTGTCACACAATTATTTGATCCTGAAAAAGGCATGTTCTTGTCTGATCGTTTCATTAAAGGCACGTGCCCGAAATGTAAAGCGGAAGATCAATACGGCGACTCATGTGAAGTCTGCGGTACAACTTATAACGCGACTGAGTTATTAAACCCTCGCTCAACATTGAGTGGTGCAACGCCAGTTGAGAAATCATCAGATCACTATTTCTTTAAACTACCGAATTTCTCAGAATACTTACAGAAATGGACACGTGATCAAGGTCGTTTACCATTGTCTATTGCCAACAAGCTAGATGAATGGTTTGAATCAGGTTTATCAGATTGGGATATTTCGCGTGATGCGCCTTATTTCGGTTTTGAAATTCCAGATGCTCCAAACAAATATTTCTATGTTTGGGTAGATGCTCCAATTGGTTATATGTCGAGTTTTGAAAACTACATCAAAACTAAACGTCCTGATCTAAGCTTTGATGATTTCTGGAAAAAAGACAGCGATAAAGAAGTTTATCACTTCATTGGTAAAGACATCGTTTATTTCCACGCACTGTTCTGGCCTGCAATGCTTGAAGGTGCAAACTACCGTACCCCATCAGGTTTATTTGTGAATGGTTTCTTGACAGTGAATGGTCAGAAGATGTCGAAGTCTCGTGGAACATTCATCAAAGCTGAAACTTATTTACAGCACTTGAATCCTGAATATTTACGTTATTACTTTGCGTCTAAGCTTTCTGACAAAGTTGAAGATTCAGATTTGAATTTGGATGACTTCGTTCAAAAGGTAAACTCTGACCTTGTTGGTAAAGTGGTGAATATTGCCAGCCGTTGTGCAAAATTCATTAATACCAATTTCAATAATACGCTTTCAAATACTTGTGCTGAGCCTGAATTGGTTCAAAGCTTTATTGATGCGGGCGATTCAATTGCTCAAGCCTATGAAGCACGCGAATTTTCTGCGGCTATTCGTGAAATCATGGCACTTGCAGACAAAGCGAATCAATATATTGACGAGAAAAAACCGTGGGCACTTGCAAAGCAAGAAGGTCAAGAACAACAAGTTCATGATGTTTGCTCAGTTGGTATCAACTTATTCCGTCAGCTTGCGATTTACTTAGCTCCAGTGCTTCCAACACTTGCGGCTCAAGTTCAGTCTTTCTTACAACTTGAAAGCTTTGACTTTACATCTCGTCAGCAAGTCCTCGTTGCGCATGAAATTGCTCAATTCCAACCGCTTATGCAGCGTGTTGATCCTAAAGCAGTTGCTGCAATGGTTGATGCATCTAAAGACTCTTTAGCTGCTGCGGCAGAAGCGCCAAAAGTGGAAAAGAAAAAAGAGAAGAAAGCCGAGAAGAAGCCTGAACCTAAAGTGGGTGAAGCTGAAATTATTGGTATTGAAGACTTTATGAAAGTTGACCTACGTGTAGCTGAAGTTTTAGAAGCTTCAACTGTCGAAGGTTCTGATAAATTACTTCAACTCACTTTAAATGTAGGTGAAGCTGAACCACGCAATGTGTTTAGTGGCATTCGTGAGTTTTATCAGCCAGAAGATTTAAAAGGCAAATTAGTGGTGATGGTCGCGAACCTTGCACCTCGTAAAATGCGTTTTGGTATTTCTAACGGTATGGTACTTGCCGCAGGTAATGGCGAAGGTGTTTGGGTGATTTCACCTGAATCTGGCGCTAAAGCTGGTGATAAAGTTTCTTAAGATTTAAACCTTAAAAGAAAAGCCTCTACTGATGTAGAGGCTTTTTCTCGAAAAATTTAATTAATTTTTACCAGCTAACACTACTTTTAAAAATTCTTGGTCATCCATAGCTCGACTGTAGGTTCTATCATAAAAACTATTGAATTGCTCTAATTGACCTTTAAATACCATAGTTTTTTCTTGTAAATCAATAAAGTCCCAAAAAAGACAAGGGCTATTTTCCCGCTCTATACTTTGCAACATTATTTTAGAATATTCTGAATAATCATGTAAAAAAAGTTCTTTGATAATAATCATAGATTTTATCTTTTTTTTATCTATATTTAAGAAATTGTAATTTTCATCTGCAATTTTAAATGATAATTCTTTCTTTTTATTAATATACCTTACAGCTCCTCTATATTGATCTACAGCTTTTTTTAAAGTGTTTTAAAGCTTTACTTTTCTTTCTTTCTAATGAAGCGGATAGTATTTCTTCGGTATTAGGAGTATCTTTTGCCTGAATCAAAAAGATTTCCTGTTCTGTTATCACAATAATATCTGCTATTTCTTTTCCATCTTCTAGCTTTAGAGGGTTAACAAAAATTTCTTCGGGCAGAAAAATACGTGAAAGCATTTTTGCAATCTCTTGTTCTTGTAGTGCCCCAGGATTATCTTCTCTAATTAGCTGAGTAATAAATGCTTCCTGATCAGTTGCATAATTTAGAACATTGGGTCTTAAATCACATATTACAAAATCATCTGGAAAAAGTGACTCGGATAATGAAATTAATATTTTTGAATCATAATTAATTTTATCCACAATTTCCCAATCACAGTAAGCAACCATAAAGTCATATTGACTAATACTTGTTGAACTTACACACTCCATAGCTTTCAAATTCTCAATAAATAATCCTATATTTTCAATTTTTGCCTCGTAATACATTAATTCATAATTATTTTCATTAAAAAAACTAATTTTAATTTGATCTACTAAAAAGAATTCTTGATATATTTTTAAGTCTTCATCAAATAATGGATTCTTTAGAATAAGAGGTTCAACTTCATCATCATGAAATATGGCTAAGAGTACAGGTATAATTTTCTCATCAAGACTAATTGTATCTAGCAATATCTCCATTTTTTTATTTTTCTGAACAGTCAAAATACATTCTTTGGGTATTTTAAAAACTAAATATTTGTCGTTTCCTTTCGCAAAAGGAAGCATACCACCATGAAAATCTTCTAAGATTTCCAAAACCTCAGGATTAGTAATTGAAAGCATAGTTACCCCTTAAATTCCTTTAAGTAAGAATACTTAAAGTTATGATCATTGAATTATGATTTTTAAAATTGTATTTTCTTGCCACAATATCATTTATTTATACATTTAAGAATCCTATGAAAAAAACCACCCTACTCTTTTCCGTCTCATTCTTGAGCAGCTTCTCTTTACTGAGTCATGCAGAAACAAGCAAAACTCTGCCAATCATTGAACAACAAAAGCAAGTCTCAGGCTATTATCAATACCACGCAGGTGACGTACAAATCACTGCCCTGCTCGATGGTACCAACTTTATGTCGCCAAACTTATTTAAAGATATTTCTCAACAACAAGTGCAAGAAATCTTAAAGAAATACTATGCAGATCAAGATAAAGGCGTACAAACCTCTATCAATGCGTTCCTCGCCAATACAGGAAAATCTCTGATATTAGTGGATAGCGGTGCAGCGAGTTGTTTTGGTGCTCATTTAGGTTCAGTATTAACCAACCTAAAAGCATCGGGCTATCAACCTGAACAAGTTGATACGATTCTACTCACACATTTACACCCCGATCATGTCTGCGGCATCAGTAAAGATGGGAAAGCCAACTTTCCAAATGCAACCGTATATGTTTCTAGTGACGAAGCCGATTATTGGTTAGATACCAAACAGGCAGCAAAACTACCGAAAGAAAAACAAGCCAATTACTCAGGTACGGTTGAGAAAATTAAACAAGCGATTGCGCCTTACCAAGCCAAACAACGCTTTAAAACCTATAAACTCGGTGATGAAATTCAGGGCTTTAAAGTCATTAACACGGCGGGACATACACCAGGACATTTTAGTTATGAACTAAAAACCAAAGGTGAATCTGTAGTCTTTATCGGTGATATTGTCCATTCACATACCGTGCAATTTGATAAACCTGAAACGGCGATCGAATATGATATTGATCCGAAAAAAGCAGTACAAACCCGTTTAAAACAATTTGCGAATTTTGCCAAGAATGGACAAACGATTGCTGCACCACATTTACCATTTCCGGGGATTGGGCATATTTATTCAGCAGATGGAAAAAGCTATCAATGGATTCCGACTCATTTCAAATGATTAAATTTTTTTATTTAGAATTAGCCCATAAAAAAAGCGACCTTCTTGGTCGCTTCTTTTATCACTTCATTCCAAAGATCAACTTCAATCCAAGCAAGGTCATGACACCACCTGCGATACGATCAAAAACAGCTTTAGACTTTAAATAAACTTTACGTGGTCCTTCTGCTGACAATGCAACAGCCACAAGCGAATACCAACCTGCATCAATAAAGAAGCATAACATCGGCAACACCACATAGAAATAAGTTGGGATTTCTTTCGGCAATAACGCGGTAAAAATACTGGCAAGGATAATCGCAATTTTAGGGTTACTTAATTGGGTAATCAGTCCTAAACGAAATGTTTGCGTATAACTCATGGTCTTGACTGCACCATTTACAGCTTCCATGGGTTCTTTGGCATGTTTAATAATTTTATACGCCAGCCAAAGTAAGTACAGACCACCAAAAACTTTCAAAGCGATATAGGCAGAAGGCACAGCCAACAAAATTGCTTGTAGCCCCATCACTGCAAGCAAACCAAATAATGCTGCACCCGTGCCCGTACCAAGCGCAGTAAATAAGCCATGTTTACGTGAAATCGCAATTGAGTTTTTGGCAACATAAATAAATGTAGGACCGGGACTAATTGCCCCCAACATTAATGCCAAAGCAATAGAGCCCAAAATCAATAATGATTCCAAGATAGACCTCAAGATTAGAATAATTTTCAACTATTTATTTTACTTAAAAAACCATAATAGTAGATATAATTTTTTTGATTTCTGTTTATAAATTTAAGGATTTTTCAAGTAACTTGATATTTAGTAAAAAACTAAAAATAGAGTAAAAACTCAATTTAATTTCAATATCAAACAGTTAAAACATAGCATATGAATACTAAAATTTTATTGTGCATCCATTTTTTCTATTAAACTTTTTTCTGATAATAATTTATCATCGTTTTTTAGCAGAACTTTCATATATTTTTAAAACATAAAATCCCATAATAAAATTATGGCTTTAATTTTCTTTAGAACTACAAACGAGGCACATCAGATGCAAAATAAAAGACTGAAAACATTAGACCGCTCTAAATCACATCTTTGGATTGTAGGTGGAGGCATAGCTGGTATGGCTGCTGCTGCTTTTGCGATTCGTGATGCTAAAGTGCCAGCCGAACATATCCATATTTTAGAAGAGTTGAATGTTTCTGGTGGTTCGATGGATGGTGGACATAATCCGCTTAATCCTAACCAAGCATGGGTCACACGTGGTGGACGTATGCTAACTGATGAGACTTATTTGTGTACTTGGGATTTATTTTCAAGCATTCCATCTTTAGAAAATCCAGACATTTCTGTTCGTGAAGAATGCCGTGAATTTAACGAACAAGTTAAAACCAACGCTCAAGCACGTTTGATCGACTCAAATCATATTATTGCAGAAGCTCAAAAATTGGGATTATCAACGCTCAACCGTGCTCAAATGTTACGGCTGTTAGCATTAAAAGAAGATCGTATTGGTAGTCGCCGTATCGATGAATTTTTTGATGATGCATTTTTCCAAAGTAATTTTTGGCGGATGTGGCGAACCACTTTTGCGTTTCAAAAATGGCATAGCGCAGCAGAATTACGCCGTTATTTTTTACGTTTCATTCAAGAATTACCACGCATCCATACCTTAGCAGGCGTAAAACGAACCAAATACAATCAATATGATTCAATGATTCATCCGCTACAACGTTGGTTGGTGGAACAAGGCGTTGATGTTCGTTTCGGTAGTTATGTCACAGATGCGGACTTTGTCGAAGATGCTCAAACTAAAGAACGTAAGGCAGCCCAACTTTATGTCACCATTCCAGAAGGCACCGAACAAATTCAACTGGGTGAGCATGATCTTGCGCTCTTTACTTTAGGTTCGATTACGGCTGACTCACGTTATGGCGATAAATTCGATGTTCCTGAGCTGATTCGTGACCGACAAGATCATGGCTGGCGTTTGTGGGAAACATTGGCTCAAAAAGCCCCTGATTTTGGTCGCCCAATGACCTTTTATGGCAACATTGATGAGCATAAATGGAAATCCTTTACGCTCACCATGCATGATGATGTGCTGCTAAAACGGATTATTGATTACACAGGAAATGAACCCGGCACAGGTGCATTGATGACTTGGTTTGAATCTGGTTGGCATCTGTCTGTGGTCGTTCCAGCTCAACCGCATTTTGCTGACTTACCAGAAGGTAAATTCACCTTATGGGGTTATGGTTTTGAAATTGACCATATCGGTGATTACATTAAAAAACCAATGAGTGAAGCCACAGGTCAAGAGATTTTAATTGAGTTGATTCATCAGCTTGGTTTCGATGACATCTTGGATCATGTACTCGCACATACTGATATTACCACGGTGATGATGCCTTATGCCTCTGCCCTATTTGCATGTCGTAAAGCAGGTGATCGCCCATTGGTCATTCCAGAAAATGCGGTCAACTTTGCTTTCTTAGGTCAATTCGTAGAGCTTGAAGATGATGTGGTTTTCACTGTGGAATATTCCGTACGTTGTGCCATGATTGCCATTTATCAACTCTTAGGTGTCGAACGTGAAATTCCAGAGATTTATAATGGTTTACTCGATCCTAAAGTTGGCTTAAATGCTTTGGAAGCAGTCTTTCATTAAATTTTAAAAAGCCATAGGGCGGATTGCTGCCCTATGGTTGTTCAACTTATTTTGATAAAACGATATAAGCAACGTCACTGCTAAATGAACCATCGGCTTTGATTTGATAATATCGTTGCACCTGCTCTGATGCTTTGCTTTGTAAATCACGTATGGTGGTAATGGCATATTCAGGCGTTTGCATACGTTCAGTCCAACTTTGGAAATCTAAATCCAAACGTTGCTTTGCAACGGTTTCAATTTTAAAGCCCGTAGATTCCGCGAAATACATCCATTCCTGCAAACTATAATTTTTCACATGACTCGGATCTCGAATCATTTCAATGGTCTGAAAAAAGCTATCAATCGCTGGATTTGAATTTCCTAAAATATCAACAATAATAACTTTGCCGTCTTGAGTTAATACACGATAAATTTCATGCATTGCCTGAGCAACACTCTGCCAATGATGCGCTGAATAACGCGTGATGACACAGTCAAAACGTTGATCTATAAAAGGTAATTTTTCCGCTGCACCTTGTTGGGCAATCACGTTTTCAAAACCTCTTTGTTTTGCTTGAGTCGATACAAGCTTAACCATTGACGGCGTTAAATCATAGGCAACTACTTCATCAACCAATGCTGCCACCTGATAAGTCACATGCCCACCACCACAGCCTAAATCCAAGACTTTTTGAAATTGATGAGATTGGATGAGTTGTTGCATCTTCTGAAATTCGACGCCTTGTGCATGCACTTGACTGTTTAAATAAGCTTGCGATTTATCTTGGTATTGCTGTTGATTGACTTGATGCTGAGTGGTCATGTTTTTATCCTTGCGATGTCATCTAGCTTTTAAAATAGACGACACTAATCAAAAATAAAAATGATGTATTTTAATTAAATTGATAAAAATAAGTTATCAATTATAATCCAATAAAACTGGCTGCTACATTAATAGCGATGGCTAAAATCATGGTATTAAAAATAAAAGCCAAGACACAATGAAAAATATTCAGATGCCTCAATTCAGAACTGGTAATGGAAACATCTGCCGTTTGTGCAGAAGTGCCGATAATATAACTAAAATAAATAAAATCGAGATAATCAGGTTGATCAGTTTTTGGAAAATCTAAACCCGGATCCTTTTGCTGACTTTTGGCAAGATAATAATCATGCGCGTAGTGAATCGCAAATAAAGTATGCAGCAACAGCCATGTTGAAAAAATAGTCCCGATAGTCAATAAAATTAGAAATCCTTTTAAAAAAGTTTGGTCTTTGGGGACATGACTCAATTGCACCACAATCGAAATAAAACAAATTACTATCGCAATCAACACAACATTTAGAATGGCCCATTTGCCTGCATCTTGTTGTTTGGCTCGTTGTAAAATATGCACTGCATCTAAGTGCCACATCATTTTTAGGGTCAGGAATAAATATAACCAAATGGCAATATTCCAGCCTATTTGTAAACAAGTTGCCCATTGCCAATGGGTGAAGAAATGCAAAACTGCATAAATCACGAGACCTAAACTAAAGGTTGCGGATAGGTATGGTCGATGTCTAATCCCTCTCGCAAAACGCTGTATAAAGCCCTGCATTCTTCACCTTTTGTTTTATGTCTAGTTTCAATTGATGCTTATTTTGACGTTATAAAGTCTTATCGGAACACCATATCACATGTATTTTACTTAAATTAAACAAAATATAAGCGGCTTAAGATTTACTTCGGACAAAAATGTCCGTTTAATTCACATTCGATCTTTCAAGAATTTGAGTCATGGCAAAACGTCAACAATTGGCAGCGCATAATCGTGACGAACTCCTCAACGCAGCAGAGGAAGTCTTTAGAACACATGGTGTTCACGTCCCATTACAAACCATTATTGATCATGCAGGCGTTGGTCGTGCGACCTTTTATCGTAACTTTGCAGATCGAAAGGCATTGATGCTGGCTTTACTTGAACAAGCAATGACTCGTTTAGAGCAACGCGCTCAAGCCTTGCAAGGACTCAATGATGGTTTTATTCGTCTAATCGAAGGCCACGTTGAACAACTGCCACATTTGGTTGTATTGATTGATTACTGGCGCATTATTGATCGACAAGACCCAATCATGCTAAACATTTATGAAAGACGTGATAAAGCTTTGCAACCATTGATTGATCAAGCAATTGAACATCGACTCTGTCGTCCTGATCTGACCCCGCAAGATTTTGGCATGATTACGGCGATTTTAGGATCTTCATTTCAGGGACATCATCGTTCTGATCAAATTCGCTTAGCACAACGTGCAATAGAATTATTATTAAACGGCATTAAAGTTTAGTTCGAGGAATAACATGGATAAAAGCCCTCGCTATCTTGAAACTCCTCCTGATTGGTCTGTCGATGAGCGTCCAACCTTACCAGGCTCGCCCGCAGCAATCGCACACGCTAAACCAAAACGCTTCGCCTATTTTTTCATTGGGCTGTTTATTTGTATTGCTGCCAGTTTAAGTAATGGCTTTATCGTTGCGAATTTGCCCATTTTCCAAGGTGAATATGGTCTAACCCCTTCTCAAGCTGCTTGGTTACCTGCGGCTTACGTGATGGCGAATGTCAGTTCTAACCTGATTTTATTTAAAGCCCGTCAACAATATGGTTTGCGCTTATTCTCAGAAATTGGTCTATTGGTTTTTATTGGCGTATTGATCTTACACATTTTTGTCAAAACCTATGAAATGGCATTGTTTGTTCGTTTCATCGCTGGCTTAGCAGCTGCACCCCTTAGCTCATTAGGTATGTATTACACCATGCAAGCTTTTGGTAAAGCCGATATGGCCAAAGGAATTTATTTAGCATTCGGATTTCAACAGCTTGGTCTACCCTTAGCGTGGATCATTTCCCCTTTCTTGCTGAGTGCCAATCAGTGGGATGTGATTTATACCTTTGAACTAGGCTTAGCGATCTGTTGTTTAGCGATGGTGGTTGCCTTGAAGCTTCCTAGAAGCTTACGTTTACAGGTTTTTGAAAAGCAGGACTTCTTCACTTTTGCTTTGCTCGCTCCCGGTTTTGCATGTTTGTGTATTGTATTAACCCAAGGGCCAATTCATTGGTGGTTTGATAGTCCTTGGTTGGCCTATACCTTAATTGTGGGTTTTTGTTTGATTGTTTTTGGTCTTACTTACGAACATTATCGTGCTAATCCATTGATCATGACGCGTTGGTTAGCAGCGGGCGATTTACTCAGTTTTGTGGTTAGCGCCTTTGCCTTACGTTTGTTAATGTCAGAACAAAGTTATGCTGCTGTCAATTTTCTAAAAACCATAGGTATGGGACCCGATCAGTTTGTCCCACTCTATGTCGTGATTTTCTGTGGCACCATCGCAGGCTCAGTTTTTAGTGCACTCACCTTTCACCGTGAACGCCTCATTCTGAATTTATTTCTCGCTGAAATCTTAATTTTAATTGCCTGCGCCTTAGATTATCACCTCACCAGTGACGTTCGCCCTGCCAATTTCTATCGCAGTCAATTTTTAGTCAGCTTTGCAGGCGGCGTATTTATCGGTCCACTGTTACTTATGGGCTTTATGCGAACTTTACAACGTGGTCCTCAATATGTAGTGACCTTTATTGTATTGTTTTCAGCAACGCAAAACTTTGGTGGTTTAGTCGGTTCATCTTTCTTTAACACCTATCAGCAACGCCATACCTATGACTATAAAGTAGAAATCAACAGCAGTCTCGACCCTACCGACCCCATCGTCGCGCAACGCTTACAAAGCTATCAACATAGTGCCATGCTCAACAGCAATGATCCTGTTTTGCAAAACAACCAAGCCTTGCAGAATCTGAATAAAGTAGTAACCCGTGAAGCCCAAGTCCGAGCCTATAACGATGTAATTGCATTAAATGGCATTTTTGCAGTGGTTTTACTACTTTGGGGCTTATTCAAGTATGCACGGAATAAATACAAAACCCGAAAAAGTTTGCAAACAGCTAGTTAGTACCACCGTATTAGATTGAGAAAAGATTATGTCCGAACAAGATAAACCTGACAGCGATAACGCTTCAGATGTGAAACAAAATGAGAGTAATCAAGTGGTAAAAGCGCCTACCGCACAATTGCCACCACCTCCACCACCGACGAGTAAACTGATTAAAACCAAACGCTCGACCCTCTGGTGGATGTTATTGGTGCTAATAGTTGGCATTACCATTATCTTATGGGCGTGGCGCATTGGTCCCTTTCACACAGCCGTTGAACAAACCGACAATAGCTATGTAAAAGGTAAAACCACGATTCTGTCCTCACAAATCAATGGCTATGTTAAAGACGTGTTGGTCAAAGACTTTGATCAAGTCAAACAAGGTCAAGTGTTGATGCATATTGATGCCACCACCTATGACCAGAAAGTGACACAGGCAGCATCAGGGGTTGAGCAAGCTGAAAATAGTCTTGCTAATCAAACCCAAGCGATTGCTCAACGTCAGGCTGATGTTGTGGCAGCACAGGCCAAGCTAGATCAGGTGAAAGCACAATATGACTTATCCGTAGCACAGTTAAAACGCTATCAACAACTTGGAGATAGTGGCGCAGCATCAAAATCTGAACAGGACAAAGCTGCTGCGGATGCACAAAATAATCTAGCTTTGCTCAAACAAGCGCAGGCGAATATCCTCGTTGCTCAAGAAGCGTTAAAAACGGCACAAGTCGCACAATCTGGCTTAAAAGCACAAGTCAATAGCGCGCAAGCACAACTTGACCAAGCCAATACAACCAAAGACTACAGTACTATTGTCGCGCCATTTGATGGGCAATTGGGTGAGGTCAATCCTCGTGTAGGTCAATATGCAGCGGCAGGAACACAATTACTTTATTTGATTCCAAAACAAACATGGGTGATTGCCAACTTTAAAGAAACCCAAATCGCCAACATGAAAATTGGTCAAAAAGCGTACTTCACTGTTGATGCTATGAATCACCAAAAATTTACGGGGCATGTTGAGCAGATTTCTCCTGCCGCAGGTTCTGAATTTAGTGTACTCAAACCTGACAATGCGACAGGTAATTTCACTAAAGTGGTACAACGGATTTCTGTCCGTATTGCGATTGATCCAAATCAAAAAGGCATTGAAAAATTACGACCAGGTATGTCTGTGATTAGCTCTGTAGATACTGACTCCTAATCAAAGACTGACATTCTCAATCAAATCCATTTACAATGTGATCAAATTCATTTCCCTTGTTCGAAAATGTTTGATCACATTGCTTTTCCCATACACTATCAAACATTAGCGCTTAGCAGTTCGGTTCAATTAACCATTAAGCGTTTGGATCTGATTCATCCTCAAATTTCAGGCAATAAATTTTTTAAGCTGAAATACAACTTACTCACTGCACAACAACAAGGTTTGTCCCAAGTACTCACTTTTGGTGGTGCATTCTCCAATCATATTGCAGCAACGGCTTATGCAGCTCAACGCTTTGGCTTCCAAAGTATTGGCATCATTCGTGGTGAAGAACTTGCGACCCAAGACTTAAATCCTACCCTACAAACAGCACAAGATTTTGGCATGCAACTGCATTTTGTCAGCCGAGCCGAATATCGGCTACGCCATGATGTTGAGTATTTACAACTACTCCAACAACAATACCCTCAAGCCTTTATTATTCCAGAAGGTGGAACGAATGCATTTGCTCTGCAAGGAACACAGGAAATTCTGAGCGAAGATGACCGAAAGAATTATGATGTCATTTGCTGTGCCGTTGGAACTGGTGGAACAATTGCAGGACTGATTGAAAGTAGTTCAAATCAACAACAGATAGTGGGTTTTTCTGCATTAAAAGGGAATTTTTTACAACACGATATCCAACAATGGACCATTAAATCCAATTGGAGATTAACCGATGCCTATTGTTGTGGGGGGTATGCGAAAACCACCCATGAACTACTACAATTTATGCAGCAATTTGAACAGCAATATGCAATTCCTTTAGAACAGGTTTATACCGCTAAGATGATGATGGGATTGTTCGATTTAATTCAACAGAACCACTTTCCAGCAAATACAAGGATTTTGGCAATTCATACAGGTGGGCTACAAGGCCGTTTAAAAACATAAATCACCAAAATCATTTTTATCATTTAACCTAGATTGATGTTATTGATTTACACAAAACCTCACTGTTCCTGTCGCTGCGGGATTTAATACGCCAGTTAAATTCCACTCCAATGCATCTCCGACATAATTGATATTACAAGTATTACCATTCGGTGTTGAATTGCAACTCATACTACCGAAACTGGTGGCTATAGGTAAACTATCCTTAATTTTCACATTATTCAGCAGCTTGGTACTATTATTTTTATAGGTGATTTCATACTCTAAATGGTCGACCTTATTTGCTTGATTCATTACAGCAAATTGATTTTGATCAGCCGACGTTGAAGGACAACTGGCAACTACGCGTACCTTTTTAGTTAAGCTAAGACCCGCTTTACCAATCAATGTGACATCTTGTCGTTTAATTGATTGACCCGTAATTGTCTGTGTTGGATTTGCCAAGATCACACTATAACTTGCCTCTAAGGTCGAAACATGCTGTGCACCTGCCATGACATTTGTAGGTGAATGAACACGTTGAACCAAACAAAGATCTGCATTGGGTTGTAATGTATATGGATTCGCTACGGTTGGATTAAATATGGTTTCACCGCTATCCACATTCCCATTACAATTCGTATCTTTATAAACCAAAGCTTGCCAAACTTGGTCATTACCACTGTTGGGTTGTTGGGTAGACAACTGATTGAACTGCGTGATTTGTACTGGAGCTTGTGAATTAAGACGATGCGGATAATCTGTGACGTCTCCAGAAGCTATGGTGTGTTGCCCATCTTCAGTCAGTACGATATTCAGATTTGCATCACCAAAATTATTATTTGGATAACTGGTTGCTGTTGTTTTAGGGAGTGAAATCGTATCTTTACTTCGGTTATAGCTTCCGGTTGGACTCGCTCCGCTGACAGAATTATATTCGGACAAATTTGTTTGTACGATACAAAATGGATTGGTTAGAACGCTGTCCTCAACTTTAAAACTATATTCTCCATTACTATTACTGATCGTCACAAAATTAAGCTCAAGACCAGCACAATTGGCAAGTTTGAGACGACTCCCTGCAATGCCGATTTCATTTGCATCTTGTACGGCATTATAAGCATTACTCAAGATATTATTGGTCGTTCCGCCATTATCGTTAAAAATACGCCCTGTAATCAGGACTAGTTTTTTTCGACTATTGGTTAAAGTACAAATAATTGCAGCATCATCATTGTGAATTGTTAGCTTAAAGCCATTCAGTGCGATGTTGTTGCCTGTGCAAAGTAAACTACTATTATAATCTGCAGCATCACCTTTACTAAATGACTCAAGAATCGTTGCAGTTTTACCAATCATATTCGGCATAAGCATAACAGGTGTTCCAGTGGTGCTATTTGCCCCTGTCTGATCAGCAACCGAAACTGCGGTGGTTGCATTGGTATCCAAGCCAATACTATTCACGATTACACTATCACCAGCGACTGCGTTATCCCATTTTTTTATCAATGTTAAAGTCGTTAGCGTATTGGTTAAGGTACATACAATTTCAGCGCCAGAAACGATACCACTTTTATTTAATGTAACTGTTGCATTGGTATAATTCGTAGTAACTGAACTGGCTGGCAATCCTGTGCAAACTGCATTGGTTAGACGGAAACCTGTTGGAATATTTGTTTCATTAATAACAGCATCTGTTGATGGATTTGGGGTAGTAAAATACTGTGTTTCCCCCACAGTTTCAGTATCTTGAACTGTAGTCGTAATTGAATGATTTGCGATACCATTATTGCCAGTAAAATCAAACTTACCTAACCCACCACGACTAATTTTTTTAATAACTAAACTAGGCTTACTATTAATAAAAGTACACGTAATGTCAGCACCACCAGTAATTAAATAGGTGTACGGAATCGTGATTCTATCGGTACTGAAATTACCAAATGTACCAATATTGCCTGTAATCAAACTATTTGAATCAATACAACTCGCAAATTTTAGCGCATAACCCGTCGCAATCGATGACTCTCTAATAACGACATCTGTTGCATTACTCACTACCGTTAAAACAGGCGATATCCCTGTTCCAATATTGGGTGATCCTTGTAAACTTGTCGCAACATTACTGGAATTACTGGATAAATTAGTATTAGCAAAGCCGAATGTTCCCGTTCCTCCCTGAGAAATTTTCTGAATCTTTACCGTTGGAATTTTGGTATTCACAAAGTTACAGTTTAAATTTGGGTTATTGCTAATATCGGCTGCTGTTAGAGTATAAACCGATCCTGATTGGCTACCAACAGAGTTGCCCGCTGTGTTACGACAACTGGCACCTGTTAAACTCCATCCCCCGCCAGTAGGTAGACTACTTTCATTAATCGTTATGCTACCAGTTCCTGTGACGACAAAAGGTTGTACACCTGTCAGCGTGGTATCACCATCAACCTGATATTCTTCACCTTGAGTCAATGTTGTAATCGAACCCGAAGTTTGGCTTGTACCAGTTAGTGTAAAACCGAAAGTACCTAAGCCACCTATTGTTGATTTTGTAAGGGTAATTAAGGCTTTTGCAATAGCAACTTGCACACTACTACTATTATCAGATGGGAAAATTTCAGTGTTGGCAGCAGGTACATTGACTGTTGCAGTATTGGTTACAATCCCTGCTGAATTCGCTTTGGCTTGAACAAGCAGCGTACAAGTTGCACCTTTAGGCCCACTAAATTGACCAGTTAGCGTATTTCCTGTAAAACTTGCATTACATGTGATTGCACCATTTGATTTGGTAGCACTCAACAAAGAGAGTGTATTGAAATTACTTGGTATTGCATCAGTAAAGTTTGCTCGACTTGTATCACTGACTGCATTTTCACCTTTATTACTAATGACCAATTGATACTGAATGGTATCTCCTAAACTCATCGTCAATGAATCAGCTACAAAGCTTCCAGAAGTACCTATTCTTTGTTTCTTCTCTACTTTCAAATCCATATCTGTCGGCAGATCATCATCTTTAATTACATAGTTTGCAACACCGTTACCAGATGCTCCGCAATCATTTGATGACATAATATGAAAATCGTTACTTTGATTGATGGTTACATTAAATGTATCGTCAACTTCATTCACTAAATCATTAATAATTTCGACCGGAACCTCAAGAACATAAGGAGTGCCAGCACCGTAATTACCTTGTGGTATCGTCTTGGTAAAAGTGTTTGCAACTCCACCATTAATTTTATAATCGACACCTAATTGAGCTGTGCCATCATTCACATTAAAGACCAATGAAATACCCCCACTCGGTACATCACCGACCACAATAACCTTAAGTGGCTGCACTGTGCCGCCATTTTCAGGTACAACATAATTGGCTGAACTAAACTCAATAATGGGTTTTACAATAATTTGTATCCCATCTAAAAAATTTCCGCTGGTGCTTGTTCCCGAAGTCGACTGGAATCCCATTGGTACTTGCCCGGTTGCACCTGTATAAGTAAATGTTCCACTGTAGTCTGCCCAGCGTTTAATTGTAGAACCCGTTGTCGCCCCTACACCTGATCCAGAACCACTGGAGACAGAACATGTACCCGACACGCAACTCGTGACCTGCCCATCCCCAGTTTTACTTGTAGAGACCGTTGTAATTGTTTGAGTTCCAGCACGCAACAACATCGTATCGTCAGCAGTATTACGCCCATTATGACTAAATTTCCAAGATACAGACTCACCATTCACTAAACAGATATTCTGAGAAACAGTAGAAACAGCATCTGCATTTAATTCGACAAATTGATTGCCTTCCCGTGCTTTGATCGTGTTGGTGGGGGTTGTATTGGTACCATCAATATTTCTTGAGCCAGCCCACATTTCCATCAGTTGCCCTGAACCATTGGTTGAGATTGAGCATGTACCACTGAAGCCCTCATTTCCATATGGGTGTGTGGTTAACCAACCAGGTACACGTGTGCTACTAATATAAACACGACAAACATTAGTTCCAGTGGAAATAACGGGAGTTTCAAAACCTAAATTTAAATAACCACGCTGATAAGCAGCATTTGCAATAGAAATATTGAATATGCACAATAAAATGGCGATCGTGATTTTTGTAGAATAAGTACACTGTAATTTCAACAAATCAAATATTTGCAAAACCTTCATACCCACCATAACGCACCCCGACATTAAATGTGTAGTTTGAATTTGCAAGAAACGTGCTATTTAAAAAAATAATAGAGAATACCGAGGTATACCCCATAATAAAATCAATGACACCGCCGCAAAAACAGAACTAAAAACAATTTAATTTTCTGAAAAACATCAAAGTTTAAACTTAAAAAGAGACTTTGCTCTCATTTGTATTCTACATCAGACTTTGTATGTTTTTTGTTAAGACAATCATGATTTGCTAAAAAACTGGATCTATTTTGTATCTAATAATGTGCAAATTTTAGTAATGAATTTGCTTCATAAATCCGTATAACTTCGTAAATTGTGCGTACTAAACTTCGCTTAAATCTTTTATAATCGCTCGCTTTTCGTCTACCGAGTAATCCTCATGGTTCATCAAGTTGATGTTGTTGTTTTAGGTGCAGGTGCATCAGGCTTGATGTTGGCTGCAGAGGCTGGCAAACGTGGACGCTCCGTTGTCGTATTAGAAAAAGCCAATAAAGTAGGTAAAAAGATTTTAATGTCTGGTGGTGGCAAGTGTAACTTCACTAACTTAGATGTTGAACCATCAAATTATATTTCTGAGAATCCACACTTTGTTATTTCAGCGCTCACTCGTTACACCAACTGGGATTTTATTGGTTTGGTCTGCGAATATGGTATTGAATATGAAGAACGTAAACACGGTCAGCTCTTTACAATCAAAGGCGCAAAAGAAATCCTTGAACTTTTACTTGCAGAGTGCAATAAAGCGAAACGGGTTCAGATTCAGACCCATTGCGAAGTACAAAGCGTAACAGCACAAACAGATTCAGGTTTTATCATTGAAACCAATCAAGGCACTTATCACTGTGAATCTCTCGTTGTCGCGACTGGTGGCTTATCTATTCCAACACTAGGAGGCTCTGGTTTTGGATATGAACTTGCACAGCAGTTTGGACACCATATTTTTCCTACCCGTGCAGGTCTAGTCCCCTTCACCTTTTCAGACCATTTTAAAGAAGTCACAACACGCTTAAGTGGTAATGCTTTAGATGCAACACTGGTGAATGATCGCCATCAATTTACTGAAGCTTTGTTGTTTACTCATCGAGGCCTAAGTGGACCAAGTTCATTACAACTCTCAAATTATTGGCACGTGGGTGAAAGCTTTAAAATTGATTTTTTCCCGAGCCAAGATTTAGTTCAATTCTTCAAGGAAAAGAAAAAGTCGCAACCCAAAGTTCTGCTCAGAACTTTGCTCAGTGAATTCACAGCGAAGAGTATCGTGCTTGAGCTACAACAACTAATTTGGGCGGAACATAGTGAAACTGCGATTGGCAATTTTAGCGATTTACAACTAGAGCAAATTGCTGATCAATTGCACGCCTTTTCTGTTAAGCCATCTGGAACTGAAGGATATCGTACTGCTGAAGTCACGTTAGGTGGTGTAGATACTAGCGAAGTTTCTTCAAAAACCATGGAAAGTAAAAAGCAGAAAGGCTTGTATTTTATCGGTGAAGTACTCGATGTAACAGGTCATTTGGGAGGGTACAACTTCCAATGGGCATGGTCTTCGGCTCAAGCAGCGGCTCAATTTGTTTAGTTTACTTAACAAATTAAGCCGATTGCTAAATAACACTAAGCATGATGATCTGAAGAGTTAGCAGCTTCTGTAGAAGATACTTTTTGAGTATTTTCAATTGGTTTTTCTTTGGCTGTATTTGATTTCGCAACAACAAATTTGTACGCACTCGCCAAAAAACCTACAGTAATACCTGCAATAATAATCGGTGCAAATACGCGATTTGGCCTCTTCATTTCACTCTCCTCTATAGAATTTTTATTTAGAGACTATTGATACTTTATCTATAAATGAATTGCTTTTCAGGTCAAATTTTTGATTAATCCTATTAAACTACAGTCATATGTACCCTAAAACTCAGTTTTAGGTCTCGTTTTTCTAAAATATGCCCTAATCACGATATAGATAAAAACTCAATAATGCTTATACAAACAAAACGACCACCCTGCTTAGAGTGGTCGAATTGGTTCAAAAAATCAAAGATTTTTTTTACTATTCATCTGAATAAGGTCGAGTCGGTGGTGTTATTGGTGGTACCGAATGACTTGGTGTGATTTCTTTATGTAACGGATTTGGCTGTTTCGCTTCATTCTTTGCCTTATCTAATAAATCTGTCAATAAGCGTTCTGCTGGTTGACGACCACCTAAACCAAATGCCAAGGCAAAAGCAACTGCAACTGAACCAAGCGTCAAACCAAAAGCCAAATTCACAATGGAATCCGCAATACCCATGGCTTTTAGACCCATCGCAATCACTAAGCCCATAATTAAAATACGAACTAGGTTTGCTAACCAACGTGAACTATTGTATTCACCGCGTTGCACCACATTAGCCACAACATTCGCGAGCCAAAATCCAATAACTAAAATGACAGCACCAAGTAAAATACTTGCACCAAACTGAATAAACAACGCAATCAGAACACTTACTTGTTCTAAGCCAAGGCGGTTCGCAGCTTCAGAGATTGCAAACAACATGGTAAAAAATACAATCAAATAACCGATCACATCAGAAACACGTGTTTGCCCAAGGAATCGTTGCAAATCAAGCTTCATCGGAATTTCATCAATTCCCGCCCCTGAAATCAGTTCAGCGACTAAACGTCCAACAAAACGAGAAACAATATAGGCAACGATTAGAATTAAACCAGCTGCAATAATTTGTGGGATTGCATACATAATTTCATTCAACATCGCTGTTGCGGGTTGAGAAATCGCTTGGATTCCTAAAGCTTCAAATGCCACGATCAACGCTGTGATGACAATAATTGCAAACACAAATGAGCCTAAAAATTTCGATACATTTGAGTTTTTAAATAATCCTACTTTTTCAGCTTGAGTTTGTAGTCCCAAGCTATTACTTAATCCCTCGACAATACCGCGCACAATTTTGGCGAGAATATAACCTACAAAAATGATCACACCCGCAATAAACAAATTAGGCAGATAAGCAATCGCTTCGTTTACCATGTTTTGTACAGGAATCAGCAGTCCTGTTAAACCTAAAATAGACAGCACAATTGGTAGAAATAGTAATAAAATCAACCAGTAAAAAATTTCTGCGATATTAGTACTTAAAGCGTTAACACCAACTTCACTGCTTAGCTTCTCATCTAATTCTGTTCTAGATAATACATTGGTCAATCCAGCACGTACCAAACGGGCCACAATCCAACCAATAAATCCTACTGCAACGGCTGCAAATAAGTTTGGTATATAAGCAAGTACTCGTCCTACCATATTGCTAAACGGGTCACTTACACCACTAATATTTAAAACATTGAGTGAACCGACCACAGCAAGAATCATGACAAACCAAAACACCAATTTAGAAACCAAGTTTTCAATATTGGGTGTACGACCAGTTGCCGAAGATAACTTGTGATTGGTATCAAGCTTTTGCAATAGCCGCTTTACACCTGCGGCAATGACTAAGGCAATAATCCAACCCACCAGTAAGATCAAAATTGCTGCAAAAATTGGATGAAATTGATCCCAGTAATACATGGCATCGAATCCCCCTCGATGCGAGGGATCATTAAAAAATTCATTCATGCGAGTTATCCTTATATTGTATTTTTAAATCTTGATATAAATCACCCATCACTGTTCTATGTTGAAACACACAAACTATGAATGTTTATCACCTTAGTTTTTGTCGATTTTTCAATCAATCGACAGCATCACTAATACAACAAAAAGCACTCATAATTTTGCAAAAAAGCCCATTAGTTCACACTAATGGGCTTTTAGATAAATTGTTTTGGTCAAAGCCATTAAGCATTCAGAAGTACAGACTGCAGATTTGACATCATCACTTGAGCAGTTGGATTTGCTGAATGATCGGCGATCATAAATACAAGCAACGCTATCAGAAAAATTCCAACTATTAATAACATATAGACTGGTAATTTCCTTTTACGTGCAATTTCTTCCTTACTTGCCACATGAGGTTGTGGCTTACTAAAATCATGCATCATAGCAGCCCTCATCCTTTTATTTGTTAGGCTTTTATCTTAGCAATACTCAATGTTGCATTGTGTGAAAAAGCTTCGGACTATCGTTGCAGTGTTTGCAGAACTCTACTTTTTTTATTTATTTTTTTGTTTAAAATATAGTCGGTTTTAGAATACGCTAAAAATAAGCTATACTAGTCGGCTTCGTTTCTCACATGTTTTGCTTTATGTCCTATAGTCAACAAAGTGTTTCTCTTGATTTAGACACGGATGTTACTCATCAATGTTTTTTACATCACACACGTGATGAACATTTAATAGGAATTATTGAGTTTAATAAGCCAAGCTATATCTTAAAGTGGGGAGATTTAGAATACTTCCGTCGTCGTACTGAAGAATTCTCTGTCATGCCTTTACCTGATTGTGTAAATGCAATGATTATCGACATTCGAAATGTACAACCTTTTTTAGACAATGAAGTGCCTATTTTACCTTGGCGCCTACTCGAAGAAGATTGCCCTGTTCGCCTTGTTGTTCCTCAGGACCGTTTAGAACATTATATTGGTATTTTTGAACCGACATGGCTAACCACGGATGTCGATACTGCAATTCAAGAAATCCGTGAATTTATGGATATGTTTGTACATTAAGACATATCCATATAATACGACTACCAATAATTCTCTACTGCAATATTACCTTCACCACGACGATTCATCGTTAAACCTCGTTGTTTAAGTGCCTCTTTTGTATCCTCAACCATCTGAGGATTACCACACAACATCACATGACTACTGGCAGGGTTCAAAGCTAATCCTGCTGCTTTTTCTAATTCACCATTGCCAATTAAAATTGGGAGTCGATCATGTAATGCGGCTTTGGGATCACGGGTAATAATCGGAATGAATTTAAATCCAGAATGCCCTTCACCAAATGATGCTGCGATTTCTTCAATACGTTCCACATAAGCCAACTCGGACTCTGTGCGAACGCTATAAACCAGATGAATATGTTTATATTTATTCCAAGTTTCAAAGTCTTGTAACATGCATAGAAATGGTGCAAGTCCAGTACCAGTCCCCAATAGCCAAAGATCTTGCGGTAAAGGTTGTTGATACCTTGCCAAAGTCAAATAACCATAAGATATTTTATCTAAATAAAGTTCATCACCAACTTTAAGATGTTGCAAATTTGACGTAAATGCACCTTCGGGAACAACAATCGAAAAGAATTCTAAAGTTTCATCAAAGGGCGAAGAAACAACAGAATAAGCTCTTACAACTAACTCACCATCAACCATTAAACCAATTCGCGCAAACTGCCCTGCTGTAAATTTAAAATGAGCAGGTCGAGTCATGGTGAAACTAAAAAGATTGTGAGCCCAACGATGAACAGATAGAACTTTTTCTACGCTAAATTTTTCAATTGACATGATTTGAACGTGGCACGAAACAGTAGGCTCATGTTAGCATGATCGAATAATTGATGGATACTCAAAACATTAAGGCTATTTAACATGCGCATGACCTTACGCCAATTGGCTGTTTTCGTGGCGGTTGCACAAGAAGGAACGGTAACCAAAGCGAGTGATGCTGTCAGACTGACACAAAGTGCAGCAAGTATGGCTTTAGCTGATTTAGAAGATGGCTTAGGTGCGCCTTTATTTGACCGTTTAGGCAAGCGTTTACAACTGAATGATTTGGGGCGTTTTTTATTGCCTCAAGCTTTAGAAATTTTAGGTCGCTGCGAATCCTTTGAACAAGCTGCTAAAGGTGAACTGCAAAGCATTGATTTACGTTTAGGTGCAACCTTAACGATCAGTGATTATTTAATGCCTGATCTGATGGCTGAATTTTTACAGCATCATCCTCAGGCCCATCTTCAATTACAAGTTGGCAATACTCGTCAAATGATTGAAGCAGTGAATCAATTTCAGCTTGATTTAGCCTTGATCGAAGGTTCTTGTCATTTGCCTCAATTACAATGTATTCATTGGCGAGATGATGAGCTTGCAGTTTGCTGTGCCCCTGACCATCCTCTAGCAAAGTTAGATCGCCCAATTACACCAGCAGATTTCCATGAGGTTGAATGGATTTTACGTGAAGAAGGCTCAGGCACACGTGAAGTTTTTGACAATGCGATTTTACAAGATCTACCAGATGCCAATATCCGTTTAACCCTTGGTCATAACGAAGCAATCTTAAAAATTGTTGCTGGTGGTTTGGGAATGTCTTGTGTTTCAAGACTCGCGATTGAACCTCTGGAGGAGAAAGGTCAATTGGTTATTCTTAATACACCTTATTGGCAATTAACTCGCCCATTGTACATGTTAGTGCATCGTCAAAAATACCAAGGTCCTGGACTCAAAGCCTTTTTACATTTTTGTGAAGATCAGGTTTAAGCCTGATCTTTTTTTATCATCAGAATTGTTGTTCACATGGCTCGCCATCATGATCTCCATCCATTTCTGTATCTGGACAATTTCTTACAAACCAACGTGCCTCTTCAAGTGATCGCATTTGAGAACAATGTTTTCGACCATCACATTGAAAATGATCGGGGTTGCTATTTACTGCTTGAGTATTTGCTATTTTTAAGGTTTCCTGTATTACAGGTTGATTTGTCAATTCATTACGATGCAAAGAGTCTTGAATAAAACCATACACAAAATAGCCGATTATGCCAAAAATAATGACTGTAATGATTGTCCCAAAAAAACCACCTGATTCACTCTTTCGTTTAGTTTTTCTTCTTGAATGAGATACGATACGTTTGGGTGTTGTGTTATATGAATTTCGTGATGAGGAATTTACACGTTCCGACGTTGTATGCTGCGAGTTTTGTGATGAAAAACTCCAATGTACGGTATTGATTTCTTTGGTTTTACCAACAATTCTCAAAGTATTTTGGGTGTTTTGTAAACCCTCTAAAGCACGCTGACAACTTCTTAAAAAGTCATTTTGATTGGTCAATTGGAAATTTTCATGTACCACTTTATTACGCATAGTAGCTATCCAACGTATATTCTTCACTAGCCCAACTTCAAGCTGATATTCAATGCTAGTTAATTTTTCATGCAAACCACGCCCAGTAGCTCCAAATTTTTGCTCTAGTAATGCTTCCAAAGCCTTACTTTGAGTAACTACAATATCAATATCACTTTGCATAACGGAAACCCCATTCTTTATTATATTTTTTAATTGTTCTATTGTTTAGCATCACATTACCCTAAAAAATTCACCACGTAATATATCAAATTTGACATCATCACAAAAAATAATGCTGCCCTGTTGGACAGCGATAAAGTAAAAGCAAGTATTTTTATTTGCTGATGAGTGATCCATTATGCATTATCCTAACGTCGAAAGTTTGATAACAATTCTGATGTAATCGATTCATTATGAGCCAATATTTTATTTTTTTTAGTTTTTGCAGGATTTGGATCTACTCGTTCAATTTGTACTGCTTTAAATTTTCCATTATTTTCTAGGGCTACAAATTTTACTTTTTCATTTCGTTTCGGCTCACCTTCCGATGCAGGAAAATCTGAAATATGAAAAAAGATCTCGCCTTCAGCAGTTGCAATAAAACCAAACCCTTTGTCTGGATTATATTGTTTAACTTTTCCCTGATAAAACTCTTTTTTCATGACATCCACCTAATTTTGCAAGTACTGTATTTCAGTATATAAAAAAAGAGACTTTAAATCCTCCCCTGAAAACAGTACGGTTGGATTAAGTCTCTTTTTTAAGCATATTTTCAAAAATTAATCTTTTTGAACGCTACCAAAAATCTTATCACCTGCATCACCAAGACCTGGAACGATATAGCCTTCTTCATTCAGACCTTGGTCAATTGATGCAGTATAGATACGTACATCAGGATGCGCAGCTTCTACTTTTGCAACACCTTCAGGTGCAGCAACCAAAACCATAACACGTATATCTTTACAACCACTTGCTTTAAGCACATCAATTGCCGCAATAAGTGAATTACCCGTTGCCAGCATTGGATCAATAATCATCGCTAAGCGATTCGCAACATCAGGTACTAATTTTTTATAGTAAGTACGGACCTCTAAAGTCGCCTCATCACGCTCTAAACCCAAGACACTCACTTTGGCACTTGGGATCAAGCTCAGTACGCCTTCAAGCATACCAATTCCAGCACGTAGAATCGGTACAATGGTAATCTTCTTACCTGCAATACGTTGAGTCGAAACTTTACCTGCCCAACCATCAATTTCATGATCGACAACAGGCAGATCCTTAGTTGCTTCATAAGTGAGTAACATCGTGACTTCTTGCGCCAATTCACGGAAGTTCTTTGTGCTAATGTCTGAACGGCGTAATAAACCAAGTTTATGACGAATAAGCGGATGGCGAATTTCTTGAATCGACACGAGTGAGTACCTAACTAATATTAATCTTTGAGTATTATAGAGTGTTTTTTTACTCTTCATTAAAAAAAGCCCCCAAATTTTGGAGGCTTTTTTGTACAAATCAAATCATTATTGTTGTTGAGACAACATGAAATGCAATGGAGAAAGAATTTCTGACTTTAATGCCAAATTGATCATTGGATCTGGGTAGATACCAAGTAATAATACAAGCAATGCTGCACCGAGTACCATGATACCACCAACTTTAGTTCCCCAATGTGCATCAGCATCAATACGAGGTGTTTCTGGTGGTGTCATATACATTACGATCATCACACGTAAGTAGTAATACAAGCCTATACCACTTCCGACAACGACCATTGCAGCCAAGAACCAATGTTGAGTTGTTACAGCAGCCATTACCACAAGGAATTTACCAATAAAACCTGCAGTTAATGGAATCCCTGCTAATGACAACATCATCACTGTTAATGTTGCAGTCAAGATCGGACGACGCCAGAACAAACCACGGTAGTCTGCAAGACTTTGTGCTTCATCAACGTTGTTATATGGACTAGACATTAACGCAACTGCACCAAATGCACCGATTGTTGTAAATACATAAGTAATCACATAAACCGTTACACTACCTAAACTTGCATAAGTCATACTAATCAAAGCAATCAACAAGTAACCAAAGTGTGCAATTGATGAATAACCAAGGATGCGTTTTAAGTTAACTTGACGTACTGCAAGTAAGTTACCGACCAAAATTGATAACACAGCAATGACTGTCAAAACAGTCACTATTGATTCAACTAAGATTGCACCAGAACTTAATAAGTAACGTACAAATAAACCAATCGTTGCAACTTTGGCAGCCGTTGCCAAGAATGTCGCCATAGGTGCTGGTGCACCTGCATACACATCAGGCGTCCATTTATGGAATGGTGCAAGTGAGAGCTTAAATGCAACAGCAAAGATAATGAGACCTAAACCTAATAGCACCATTGGTTGCTTGATCGCAGTCATCAAAGCTTGAACAGAATCATAGAATGACAATGAGCCTGTATATGCATAGATATATGCCATACCCATCAACAACATCGCAGATGCAGTTGCTGAAAGTACAAGATACTTAATTCCCGCTTCTAAAGATTGGCTACGTTGATGCGTGTAAGCCAACATACCGTACACAGGAATTGACATTAACTCTAAGCTAATGAAGAAAGAAGCATAATGAGAACTTGCAACCAATAACATTGCACCTGCTACAGAACAAAGTAACAAGATATAAAGTTCTTCACGATTATCTTTATACGTTTCAATGTAGGCATGTGAAAGCGTGCTACAAGCCAAAGCAGCAATCAAAATCAGGAATTGGTAGAGCATGGTAAATGGATCAACCATAAACATGCCCATCACGTTCGCAGGGACAAAGTGCCCGCTAAACATGGTATATGCAATTAGAATTGCAGAAAGGTTTAGACCTACAACTGTCGTTGTTGCAATCAGATTATGATTACGTTTAATCGCAATCAATAACATCACAACAACTGCAGTCAATGCCACAATCATCGCTGGGGCAAGTGGCATAAGCTCAGAAAAAGAAAGTGTGAAGTTCATGGTTTATCGCATCTCCACTTGTTCAAGTTGAGTCGCAGTCTGTTGAACAGTTTCGACAACTTCTTGTACTGGCATATAACTATTGACTAACCACTGCATACTTGAATGTGACATATCCAAGAATGTCTGTGGGTAAAGTCCTAACCAAAGTAAACCAATCACACAGATCATCAAAATACTAACTTCACGTACTGATAAATCTTTCAGTGGACTCGTGTAGTGTTGCTTTTGTTCAGCATTTGGTTCGCCAAAAAGTGCTTTGTGAATCAGAATCAGACCGTAAAGACCTGCAAATACTAAACTTACTGCAGCAATGATGGTGAAGGCTGGATAAGCTTTAAATGAACCCATAAGAATCAAGAATTCACCAATAAAGTTACCTAGACCTGGTACACCGACAAGCGCTGCAACAAAGAACATCAGGAAAAATGGCAAGTATTGCAGTTGGCCACGAAGACCACCCATTAAACGTAAATCACGGGTATGTAAACGTTCATACACTTGACCAGACATAATGAACAATGCAGCAGATGACAAGCCATGTGCCAACATCATGATCATCAGACCTTGGAAAGTTAGAATATTACCTGCATAGATTGCAAGTAAAATGAAACCCATGTGTGAAATAGACGTATACGCAAGCAGACGTTTCATGTCTGTTTGTTGGTAGGCTAAGAATGCACCGTAGAAAATACCAATTAAACCCAAAATGATTGCAATATCAGCAAACTGAGCTGACGCTGCTGGGAAGAATGGAATTACGAAACGAAGTAGACCGTACGCTGCTGTCTTAATCAAAATACCAGCCAAGTCCACAGAACCCGCTGTTGGTGCTTGTGCATGCGCATCAGGTAACCAACCGTGTAATGGGAATACAGGTAATTTAACTGCAAAACCAACAAAGAAACACAACATAAATGCATATGCAACTTCTGGTGGTAAGTGGTTTGCAACAGCCAATAAGTAGCTGTAATCAAAACCAATCATACCTGTCATCATATATCCATAGACCACTAAGCCTAAGATACCGATTAACATGATCAAACCAGCAATTTGTGTATATAAAAAGAATTTAGTTGCAGCATAAACACGTGAACGACCATTTGATCCTGAGTGTCCCCATAACGCAATCAAGAAATAGATTGGTACAAGCATCATCTCCCAGAAGAAGAAGAACAAGAATAAGTCAATTGCAAGGAATACACCGATAACCCCACCTAAACTCCAAAGGAGGTTTAAGTGGAAGAAACCAACATTCTTTTGAATTTCACCCCATGAACAACCAACAGCAAGCACACCAAGTAACGCTGTAAGTAAAACCATGAGTAGAGATAAACCATCCACAGCCAAGTGAATACTGATCCCTAAAGTCTGAATCCATGGGAGATGAAATTCAGCAGCCCAAGTTGGGACTTTACCGCCCAACTCGTAGCTATATGTACCAGTTTGCCATAGTGCAATACCCAAACCAAAGGTAATGAGCATACCAATCAAGGCAATCCAGCGTGGCAAATGTTGGTCAAATTTATCAACCAACCAACAAATAAAACCAGCAATGAAAGGAACTAAAATCAGTGCGGGTAAAATTAAATTGTTTTCCATTTTATTTCCCCACAACCTGAATCACGATCAAGATCATCAATAACACCACTACACCGAGTGACATGCTTGATGCGTATTCACGCAATGAACCTGTTTGACGCGAACTTGTAAAGCTATTACCACCTTTCACAAGTGCAGGTAGCACTAACCATAAACCATCAATTGGATCACGGCCTAAGATTTTCGCAATCAATAAATATGGTTTTACAAAAACGATGTCATACAAAGCATCAAAACCAAATGCGGTACGGCAAATATGTGCTAAACCAGAACCCAAAGACGTTTGAGCAAATGATTTAACCGCACCATACGCAAAGGCAAATAAGAAAATACCAACAACTAAACCAACAAGGGCAACACCACTTGCTAAATGTTCAGCATGTGCAACAGCTTCTTCTAAAGCTTCAGGAACAACAAAGCTTGGAATACTTGCAGCAGTCAATAATTTTGCAACAGGTGCTTGTAAGAAATAACCAATACCTGTTGATAAGGTCGCAAGAATTGCAAGCGGTGCCCAGTAAGTTACGCCATGAATGGCATGTGCATGGGTTTTTTCTTCGCCAAAGAATACGACCCAGATTAGACGGAAGGTATAGATAGACGTTAAGAATGCACCCGCAACACCAACCCAATATAACGTATTATAAAGTGGAAGGTTTGCAATCGTAGACTGTGCATATACTGCACCTAAAATCGCATCTTTAGAGAAGAAGCCAACTGTTACAATTGGAAGTGCAGCTAATGCACCACCACCGATTACGAAACACCAGAATACAAATGGAATCTTTTTACGTAATCCACCCATTTTGAAAATGTTTTGTTCGTGATGACATGCAAGAATCACTGCACCTGAAGAAAGGAACAATAACGCTTTGAAGAATGCGTGAGCAAGCATATGGAATAAACCAGCTTGATACGCCTCAGCACCCACCGCCATAAACATATAACCGAGCTGACTCATGGTTGAGTAAGCCAAGATACGTTTGATATCGGTTTGAACCAATGCTGCAAAACCAGCTACAAGTAAGGTTACTGCACCTGTAATCGAGATGAACTGCATTACTTCTGGTGCCATTTCCATCACAGAGAACATACGGCAGCATAAGTACACACCTGCTGTAACCATCGTTGCAGCGTGGATCAATGCAGATACTGGTGTAGGACCAGCCATCGCATCAGCTAACCAAGTTTGTAATGGAATTTGCGCTGATTTACCTGCCGCACCTAAGAACAACATCAATGCTGTCCAAATCGACAATGATGAGCTTTGCGTCATCACAGTCGCTGCATGTTCAACAATGTACTGTGTATTTAACGTACCAAACTGTTGATAGAGCAAGAACAATGCGATGAGTAAGAAAACGTCACCCACACGTGTTACGGTGAATGCTTTGATTGCTGCCCAACCATTTGCAGGGTTTGAGTAGTAGAAACCAATCAATAGGTATGAACACAGACCTACTCCTTCCCAACCTAAGAACAATAACGCCAAGTTATCGCCGAGTACCAACAACAACATGCTGGCAACGAACAGGTTGAAATAAGAGAAGAAACGTGCGTAATCTTCTTCACCACGCATATACCATGATGCAAAGATGTGAATCAGGAAACCAACACCTGTGATCATACCTGTCATCAATAATGACAAACCATCAAGGTGCAAGCTAATGCCTGGCTCAAAACCGCCAACACTGAACCACGTCCATAAGTGTTGAACAAAAACGGTTTGGCCACTGCTAGTAAATGCAAGGCCAGCGATTAAAGCAAATAACGCAGATAAACCAACTGAACCGACACCAATAATGGCAGCCACATTTTCAGATAGTTTGTTACGCCCTGCCGCTAACAGGATAAAACCAATGAGCGGGAATAAAACGGTTAAATATAATGTACTCATCCGCGCATCTCACTAGCAGCATCAACATCCAAGTGATGGAAGCGATGATAAAACTGAAGGACGATCGCAAGACCAATACACGCCTCTGCTGCAGCAAGCGTTAGGATCAAAATGAACATCACTTGTCCATCTGGTTGAGCCCAAACACTACCTGCCAAAACAAATGCCAATGCAGCAGCATTCATCATCACTTCAAGGCTCATTAGCATAAATAATAGGTTGCGTCGCACCATTACACCGTAAAAACCGAGTGCAAAAAGGATGGTTGCAACAATCAAACCATGTTCTAAAGGGATGTGTCCCATTATTCTTTATCCTCTTCTGCACTTGGTTCACGTTTGCCAAGATGATATGCAGCAACTAAGGCTGCAAGCAATAACATCGCGGCAACTTCTACCAATAATAGATAGTGAGTAAATAATGCTTGACCGACTGCTTTAGGACCTACAATTTCTGTACCTAATGGTGCAGAAATCGTGGTGTATTCTCCACCCAACATCCAAACCAAAACCAAGCCCAATAAGAAACTCATTAATGCAGGATATGCCCATGCATCAGAGGTTAACCATTTACGTTCTTGTTCAATCGTATCTTGTCCAAGGTTCAACATCATGACCACGAAGACGAACAACACCATGATTGCACCAGCATAAACAATAATCTCAAGTGCACCCGCAAAAGGCGCACCCACGATCATGAAAATACCAGCAACAGCAAGTAAAGAAACGATTAAACTTAAAAGAGCATGTACGGGATTCGTATTTGTCACAACACGAATTGTCGATACGATGGCCACAAGTGCCATCAAATAAAATGGCCACATCATGGTAATAAGCTCCGTACATCAACTGGTGCACTTTCTTTTTGTGCTTGACCTTTTTCCTTACCATTTACTGCCATACCAGTGACACGGTAGAAGTTATAGTCAGGATATTTGCCTGGGCCAGAAATCAATAAGTTTTCTTTTTCATAAACCAAGTCTTGGCGTACATATTCAGCAAGTTCAAAATCTGGAGTCATCTGAATTGCAGTTGTAGGACAAGCTTCTTCACACATACCGCAGAAAATGCAGCGTGAAAAGTTAATACGGAAAAATTCTGGATACCAACGTCCATCTTCTTTTTCCGCTTTTTGTAATGAAATACAGCCAACAGGACATGCAACCGCACAAAGGTTACATGCCACACAACGCTCTTCACCATCTGGATCACGCGTCAAGATGATACGACCACGAAAGCGTGGAGGCACAATTTGTTCAGCTGGTACTTCTGGATATAAAATCGTGTCACGTTTACGTGTTACATGGCTAAACACCATCCACAACGAACGGACAATCGATCCAAATCCAGCTAGAATTTTATACATTTTGTACTCCCTGCTGTCCTAGGCCTGATTCATCAGAATCACAGCACCAGTCACTAACAAGTTGACCAACGCCAATGGCAAACAAACTTTCCAACCAAAGTTCATCACTTGGTCATAACGTGGACGCATTAAAGAACCACGCGCCAACACAAACATCATTACAAAGAATGCTGTTTTAATCACGAACCAAAAAACTGGTGGAACAAATGGAATTTCTAAGTTAAATGGTGCAAGCCATCCGCCGAAGAATAACGTTACGATCAGTGCAGAGATTAAAACCACGTTCACATATTCCGCAACGAAGAACATCCCCCACTTCATCCCACCATATTCAACGTGATAACCTTCCGCCAATTCTTGCTCAGCTTCTGGTTGGTCAAATGGATGACGATGCGTAACTGCAACACCAGCAATAACAAAGATAATGAAACCAATGAATTGTGGAATAACAAACCAAACATCACGTTGAGCTTCAACGATTTCACGTAGGTTGAATGAGCCCGCAATCGCAACCACACCCATCAATGAGATACCCAAGAACACTTCATAAGAAATAGTTTGAGCAGCAGAACGAAGACCACCGAGTAACGAGTATTTGTTGTTAGACGCCCAACCACCAAATAGCACTGCATAAACTGCAATACCAGCCATTGCCATAAAGAACAATAGACCGATACTCATATCCGCAACGCCCAGTGTAGGACTTACTGGGATGACCATAAACGAAAGTACCGCAGTTGCCATCGCAACTGCTGGTGCTAAACGAAAAGTCAGCTTGTCGGCAAACTTTGGCGTCCAGTCTTCTTTGAACATGATCTTGAGCATGTCGGCAACGATCTGGAACATACCACCCGGACCAACACGGTTTGGACCATAACGGTCTTGCCATAATGCCAAAAGACGACGCTCAATAAATGACATTAACGCAGCAACCAAAACCACTACCAACAGGATCACAACTGCTTGAATCACTGAATAAGCGATTGGCCAGTTCTCAGCCCAAAGTGGCGTTTGACGTATAATTTCTTGATTCATGAATTACACTCCTACTGCCACAGACACAGGCTCTGCCAATGAAACGGTTGGTGCTAGACCAATTGGATAACCAATATAGCCTGTTGGTAAATATTCGATCACTTGTACAGGTAAGCTGATGCTGGTTTCGCCTGCTTTCACGGTAATACGTTGACCATCTTGAACATTTAAGCGCGTCGCATCTTGTTCACCCACGGCAAACATCGCTTCAGGAATCCGTGATTCCATTGCTGGTGTTTTAATGGTGAATTCACCAGAACCAAAGATATGGTGCATTGGCACAAGACGGAAGCTTTCAGGATTCACAACCACGGCAGTCGGTGCAACATAGCTACGTGCAGGACGTTTTGCTAAGCGATCGAATAAACGCACACCCGAATCACCACCTTTTAAGTGACCACCAACTTCATCTTGGTACTTGTTCCACGCTTGTGGCGAGTTCCAACCCGCAGCCCATGCGAAAGGTACTAAAGACGATGCTGTCTGATTACCCACATAACCTTCCATAGAGAATGTTAATGCTGAATCTGGATCGGTTGGTTGTTTTGGCTCGTGAATCGATAACGGCGCACGCATTGCGGTACGACCTGAGTAACGACGTGGCTCACGTGCAATTTTCAAACCATGAACACGATAGCCTGCATCTGGTGCAACATCTTGAATCGCTTCAAGTACTGGTACATTCTTCACGATGTCATCAATTACATCATCAAGCAATGTCCAATCGACTGCTTTACCTTTAAGACCTGTCTCAACAGCATGTAACCAACGCCATGATTCTTTGATCGCATATTCAGGCTTGTAATAGCTTGGGTCATACACTTGATAGAAACGTTGTGCACGGCCTTCTTGACTCACTACAGTGCCATCACCTTCAGCAAAACTTGCTGCTGAAAGAACAATGTCTGCAAGCTTCACAGTCTCAGTTTCGCTGTGATCCAATACGATCACAGTTTGAGCTTTATCAAGCGTAGCTTTTACTTGAGCGACTGGCAAACGACGAGTTAGGTCATTTTCAACCACAACAACGGCATCATAATCTTGGGCAAAAGCTTGTTCTAAACTTAAACCACCGAATAATGCTAAGCCCATTGAGTTCACTTCAGGAACAGTCAATGATAAACCAGCATTTTCACCTAAGTTTTGTGCAACCTGTGCAGCCGCTTCGATAATCGCAGGATCTTGTAAACTCGTACCAGAAATAATCAAAGGCTTTTTCGCTGCTTTCAAGGTATCTGCAATGGTTTGCGCAAATGCTTTTGCATCTTCAGCCAAACCAGTCAGTGCCTCACCTTTAAGCGCAGCAGCAACCGCGAAACCTAAACGTGCGATGTCATTTGGCGATGCAACTACTTCACCTGTTGCCACATCCGCTAAACGTGTTTGCGTTGCAGCAAGAATGTAGATTGGAGATTTAGCATCTTGACCAATACGTTGTACAGGCTCCGCCAACCAATCTGGTGTACGTGTTTTAGCTGCCATTTCTTTTGCTTTATTTTTCGCTACTTGGCGAACCGATAAAGCCATACGTGGCGCAGTTTGAGTTAAGTCTTCACCCAAGATCAACACCGCATCGTAACTTTCAATTTCACGCATGTTCGGGTTGTAAATACCCTGTGTTTGCATGATTGAAGCAGCTAATTCAACCAGATTTTGCTCTTTTTGAGACAATCCAGTTGAATAGTTGTCTTGTCCAACCAATTGACGTAGCGCATAGTTTGATTCCAAGCTTGCTCGTGGCGAACCAATACCTAATACTTTTTTGCCTTTTAGTTGAGCAATGACTTGATCAAGTGCTTGATCCACACTCACGGTTGTAACAGCGTCACCATTACGGAACTGTGGTTGACGTGGACGATCTGCACGATTCACATAACCTGTACCGAAACGACCTTTATCACACAAGAAGTATTGATTTACTGAACCATTGAAACGGTTTTCAACACGACGGATTTCGCCATAACGCTCACCCGGTGAGATGTTACAACCTGAAGAACAGCCTTGGCATACGCTTGGTGCATATTGCATGTCCCACTTACGGTTATAACGTGCTGAATGCGTCTTATCAGTAAATACACCAGTCGGACAGACTTCAGTCAAGTTACCAGAAAATTCAGATTCTAAAGTTCCTGATTCTGGACGACCGAAATAAACACGTGATGCATTGGCATAGACCCCAAAGTCTGTACCACCCGCGTAATCTTTGTAGTAACGCACACAACGATAGCACGCGATACAGCGGTTCATTTCATGTGCAATAAACGAACCCAATTCTTGGTTATGATGGGTACGCTTCGTGAAGCGATAGCGACGACGATCGTGTTGCGTCATCACCGTCATATCTTGTAAATGACAGTGACCACCTTCTTCACAGACTGGACAGTCATGTGGGTGGTTGGTCATCAAGAATTCGACGATTGATGCACGAAAATCCGTTGCTTCTTTGTCTTCAATAGAAATAAAGGTATTGTCGGCAGCTGGTGTCATACAAGACATGACTAAGCGCCCACGTGTATCTTCCGCATTATTATATTGCGTAACAGCACATTGACGACAAGAACCAACAGAACCTAAGGATGGGTGCCAACAAAAATACGGGATGTCGATACCAAGGCTGAGACATGCTTGTAGCAAGTTTTCAGAGCCATTGACTTCATACGATTTTCCATCGACATGAATTGTAGCCATAGTCGAATTCCTTAAGCTTGTTCTACGTCAAGAGCAGGAGCATGGGTTTTAACCTTTGCTTCAAACTCATGGCGGAAATATTTTAATGCGCCCATAAGCGGCTCCATCGCACCCGGTGCGTGAGCACAGAAAGTTTTACCGATCCATAATTTACGAGTCAGTTCTTGTAAATGATCGATATCTTCTTTCTTACCTGTACCTGTTTCGAGTGCTTTCAGCGCTTTGACTGCCCAAGGTAAACCATCACGGCACGGTGTACAGAAACCACATGATTCACGTGCAAAGAACTCTTCTAAGTTACGCGTTGCAGAGACCATACATTGGGTTTCATCAACCACCATCAACAAACATGTTCCTAAACGTGAACCTGCTTTCATGATGCTTTCAGCGTCCATTGGCAAGTCAATATGTTCAGCCGCCAAGAAATCTGTTGATGCGCCACCTGGTAACCATGCTTTCAAAGTGAGACCATCACGCATACCACCCGCATGATCTTCAATCACTTCGCGTGCAGTTGTACCAAAAGGAAGTTCCCAAAGTCCTGGGAATTTCACCTTACCTGATGCACCATAAATCTTAGTACCTGGATCTTTAGACTTATGTGCAGAAAGGTTGATATACCACTCTGGCCCACGCAACATGATTGCTGGCAAGTTATTATAGGTTTCAACGTTATTGACAATCGTTGGACGACCCCATGCACCAGCAACTTGTGGGAATGGTGGTTTAGTACGCGGATTGGCACGACGACCTTCAAGCGAGTTAATCAATGCAGTTTCTTCACCACAGATATAACGCCCTGCACCCGTGTGAACATACATCTCAAAGTTCCAACCAGTACCGAGGATGTTTTCACCCAAGTAACCTTTGGCACGAACTTGCTCTAATGCTTCATTTAAGTATTGAGCTGCTTCAATGTATTCACCACGAATGAAGATATAACCATGCGTTGCTTCAAGGGTATAACCTGCAATCAACATACCTTCGATCAATTGATGTGGAAGTTTTTCCATCAACAAACGGTCTTTAAAGGTACCTGGTTCCATTTCATCAGCATTACAAATTAAATAGCGTGGACCACCATCATTCGGTGCCATTAACGACCATTTAATTCCAGCTGGGAAACCTGCACCACCACGACCTTTAACCGTCGCAGCTTTAATCACGTCAAGTACATCTTTTGGTGGCATGCTGAGCGCTTTTTTGAAGCCTGCATAACCTTCTAAAGCTTCGTATTCATCAGCATTGCGTACCGCATCTTGCTTACTCAAACGCCAAGTGAGTGGATGAGTTTCTGGATTACCGTCGCCATAAATTGGTTTTGGTTCAGTATTCATACATACTTCTCCAATAACTGTTTAACTGATGACACATCCACTAAACCGTGAGTATCTTCATCAATCATTAACGTTGGACCTTTATCACAGTTGCCTAAACAGCAAATTGGGAGCAAGGTGAAACGACCATCTGCTGTGGTTTGTCCGTACTGGATGCCTAACTCTCGCTGAAATGCTTCTGCTAAAGTTTCTGCACCCATCAAGAAGCATGCAATTGAGTCACATAACAAAATCACATGACGACCTACAGGTTGGCGATAAATACGGTTATAGAACGTTGCTACACCTTCTAAATCCGCCACACTGATTGTCAACAATTGCGCAATCGCATTCATTTGAGCGTCATCTACCCAGCCATTACGACGTTGTACGCATTTTAATGCATCCAATGATGCCGCACGTGGATATGGATAGTGATCAATATGATGTTCAATGTCATGGATTTCTTCAGCAGTCAAAATCCCTTCAACATTCACACGAGGTTTTTTATCAGTCAAAATCATCATAATCGTTTACCCCTAGCGATCCACGTCAGCCATAACCACGTCAATGGTCGCCAAATAAATGATCAAGTCAGAAACCAAACTGCCATTAATCACAGAAGGCATTTGCTGCAAATGTGTGAAGGTCGGTGTACGAATACGAGTACGGTAACTCATCGTTGACTTATCTGAAGTCAAATAATAAGTACTCGCACCTTTCACCACTTCAGTCATAAATGATGACTCACCTGCAGGCATGACAGGACCCCAAGATACGCTCAGGAAGTGCGTAATCAAGGTTTCAATATCTTGTAATGTCTTATCTTTTGGTGGTGGAACAGCCAGTGGATGATCCGCTTTATAAGGACCAGATGGCATGTTGTCCAAGCACTGTTGAATAATTTTCAACGACTCAGTAATTTCACGGAAGTGAACCAAGACACGTGCATATGCATCGCCTTCATATTCCACTGGAATATCAAAGTCGAAGTTTTCATAACCACTGTATGGACGATATTTACGAACGTCAAAATCAATACCCGTCGCACGTAAACCAGTACCAGTTACACCCCAAGCCAACGCAGATTTAGCATCGTATTGCGCAACGTTACGCGTACGACCAATAAACACTGAGTTTTTAAGCGCCGAGGTGTAGTACTCATTCAAACGTTTCGGCATCCACTCTAGCAACTCTTTAACAAGTTTTTGCCAGTTATTTGGAAGGTCGTGTGCTGTACCACCAATACGGAACCATGCTGGGTGCATACGGTAACCCGTAATCGCTTCAACGATGTCATAGACTTTTTGACGGTCTGCGAACATATAGAATACTGGGGTCATACCACCCGCATCCTGAATCGCTGTACCACAGAATAACAAGTGGTTATTGATTCGGAATAATTCGTTCAACATCACACGAATCACTTGCGCACGCTCAGGTACTTTAATACCAGCAAGCTGTTCAACTGCCATCACATAAGGCATGTTTTGCGCACAACCGCCTAAGTAGTCAACACGATCGGTATAAGGAATGAATGAATGCCATGTTTGACGTTCAGCCATCTTTTCCACACCACGGTGGTGATAACCAATATCAGGTACGCAGTCTTTCACTTCTTCACCGTCCAACTGCAATACGACACGGAACGCACCGTGTGCAGATGGATGGTTAGGACCTAAGTTCAAGAACATGAAGTCTTCATCAGCATTGCCGCGTTTTAGACCCCAGTCTTCAGGCACAAAGCGTAGGTGTTCTTGTTCAAAATCCTGTTTCGCTTGATTCTGCATATACGGCGTATATTCTGTCGCACGCGCAGAATATTCTTTGCGTAATGGATGACCTTCCCAATAGGTTGGCAACAAGATACGACGGAGCATTGGATGCCCAGCGAAATCGATACCAAACATATCGTAAGCTTCACGCTCGTACCAGTTGGCATTTGGCCAAATATTGGTTGCGGTTGGAATGCTTAAATCATTTTCATTTAATGCAACTTTAATACGGATATCACTATTACGCTCAAGCGATAACAAGTGATAAAACACAGTAAAGTCTGATGCTGGTAAACCATCACGGTGAACACGTAAACGCTCATCAACCGCAGATAAGTCAAACAGCATTACATAAGGACGTTCCACTTTACGGAGGAACATAAGGACTTCTTGCACGCGTGCGCGCTCAACCCAGACTGTTGGAAACTCTTCAAAAGTCGCCTGCACATAGAAGTTCTCACCAAATTTGGTTTTGAGCTCTTCTACGATTGCAAATGCTGGGCGTGAATCAACTTGCGTTGACTCTGGCATAGCAATGTCAGTTTCAGCCATTGGCTTGGCTTCCTATTTAATACAAATTCTGGCAATTTTCCCGATGATCATGTCTCTTCAGACATGTCACAATTCATCGTTCAAATTATTTAATTTCATCCATAGAGCGTAAATTTTTCACCGCAATACGTTCCGCATTTTTACGATCGCGTTCTGGCATCATCTTTGGCTTATACACAGGCTGAAGATCATCACCAATCACCGCTGAAAGTGGACGGCGCTCTAGTTGAATTTGGTCTTGAAGTAACATCAATGCTTGGATCAATGCTTCTGGACGAGGTGGACAACCTGGAATGTACACATCAACAGGAATAATTTTATCGACACCTTGCACTACAGAATAGATGTCGTACATGCCACCAGAGTTCGCACAAGCACCCATAGAGATGACCCATTTAGGTTCAAGCATTTGTTCATACAAACGTTGAATTACAGGTGCCATTTTGACAAAACAGGTTCCTGCAACAATCATTAAATCTGCTTGACGTGGTGAAGCACGAATAACCTCAGCACCAAAACGAGACAAGTCATGTACACCAGTTAAAGTCGTCGCATATTCAACATAACAGCATGATGTACCGAAGTTAAAAGGCCATAAAGAGTTTTTACGACCCCAGTTCACTGCGGTATGCAACACATCTTCAAGACGTGTCATCATCACACTTTTATTCACTTCTTCCTCAAGAGGATCAGTTACGATTTGACGATCTTGTAATGGATACTGATCGGCATCTGGATTCGCACGGGTTAAAGTATATTTCATCCCGACTTACTCCTGTTCAAATGATGATGTAGTCGGTGTTTTAGACTTAACACGACCAGAAGATTGCGCTGGAATATGACCAGTAGGATCGACAACAAGCTCTTCAATATTATTGAATCGAGTAATGTCAGCAATATTCATATTCGGTGAACCAATTTTTGTTGTCACACCAGCAGATTTACGACGATCTACAGGTGCCCAATTCAGCGCGCCTACAGAAATTGCATAAACCAAAGCGATCAAAAGATCCACAACAAAAATAACGACCGTGGTAAATCCGAACCAACCTACTTCACGAACTGATGTCGACCATGCGTAGAGGTAAAGAGCTTCCAAGTCAAAGACAACGAAAAAAATTGCAACTAAATAGAATTTGGCTGACAAGCGGATACGAGCACCGCCCGCACCAACTACACCTGATTCAAACTGCTCTTGCTTCGCACGCCCCCATGCTTTACCCCCTAGGAGTAAGGGAACTGTAAGCATAAAAACGCAAAGAAATGTAACGCCGATCACGAAGGCGATAATCGCCCAATCGTATGGAGTAATGGCACTCATGCGGGGATAACTCCTGGCAGGCCTATTTTTAACAAAGAATGTATGTATTGGCCTTCAAATACACCAAACACAAAATTAATCCCGCCAATTGTACCTGATTTCTAATTTCTCATGCTAGTTGAAGCGCTTTAGTCTTTAGGATGATTTTGTTGATTAATTTCCTGATACGACCTAGATCGCTACAAATTCACCCTTAAAAATCGAATTATCAAATCGACTAACCAATATTGATCATTTTTTTCTTTATTCTTGCGCCAAAAATATCCGCAACTTATCATCAATGCTCAAAAATATTGCAGCATGAACTAAATCATTGCATTGATACAAATTTGTGCTGAAAATTTAAACAAAATTTATATAATAGCCCGACCTAATTCCTCAAAGGAAAAGTGTCAGGATGACTCAATCAATAGCAGCATCAAAACCTAAATCACTTTTGCAATTATTTTTCGTTTTCGCTGCTGTGATCTTTTTTTGTTGTCTCATCGGTATCGCTACCCGACACTTAACATTTCTTGCTTCGTTTTGGCCAGCCAATTCTGTTTTACTGGGTTTACTGATTCGTTTTCCACAAACACGGCACCCAATTAGTTTGATCGGTGCAATCGTAGGCTACTTGCTTGCGGATACTTTGCAAGATACTCCATTTTTGCTCAACCTCTGTTTAACTACAGCCAACTTGTGCTATGTCCTGACTGCACTTTTCCTTTACATCAAGTTAACCTCACTGATTCGCTCCATGCATCAAGGTTACTTCTACTTATTCTTATTTAGCTTCTGCTGTGTGGGTGCGGTATCAAGTTCTCTATTTGCTGCATTTTCCCTTCCCTACTTTAATAGCAAATTCGCTCTTGGTTCGTTTTGGATTGATTTCGGACATTGGTTTACCGCTGAAATTCAAAATGCTTTGTTAATCCTCCCCGCCATGCTAAGTGCACCTGTACTTGGAGAGTTCAAACAACAAATTAAAGAATTTAAAGCGCTCACTGTTCAGGAAAGCCTACCGTTATTTAGTGTTATTTTTTCAATTATAATCGCTTACTATGACACCGGTCCTGGTTCAGTGCTTTATCCAATTGCCGCATTAATTTGGTGTGCTTTACGCTATCGCCATTTTTCAGTCACGATTATCACGTCTGTGAGTTGTGCTTTTATTATTTATCACGTCTCACAAAACTATTTACTGCTCTATCCATAGCGATATTTAAATAATACCATTTCTATACGTTTGGGTTTAATCATGATGACGATTGGACCGCTCACAGTTTCCAGCATTAATATGGTGAGAACGAAGCTAATCCAAGAGTTACAACATATTATTGCTCATGATGAACTCACCTCAAGCCTGACTCGCCGTCAATTTTTACAGTCAGTTCAACTTTTACAACAGCAAGCAAAAAACTCTGCCCAAACGACCGCTTTTTTCATGTTAGATATCGATCATTTTAAACAAGTGAATGATAACTATGGCCATCAAATTGGAGATCGTGCGCTACAAAGTTGCGTCCAGACCATTCAAACTATGCTGAGACCGCATGATTTACTTGGTCGTTTAGGTGGTGAAGAATTTGCCATTTTCATGACTGATATAGATGCAAACACAGCCTACCAAGCTGCTGAAAACATCAGAAAAAGAATTAGCCAAACCCCTATCAAATTAGAACAGCAAAATGACTTTTATATCCAAGTGAGTCTAGGAATTTATATCTGCGAGGCAAAAAACCTACATTCTATCGAACATCATTTCAAGCAAGCTGATGACGCCTTATATCAAGCCAAACGCCAAGGTCGAAATCAGGTTGTTATTTCGACATAATATGTTGCAATTCAGCTACATGCTTTAATTAACTTTATACACTATTTGGCTGAGAGATCGGTATTCTAAAAGTAGCAAACAAGGAGAAAAATATGCATTTAGAATATACACATGACTCAGATTATTTCTTTTTTTCACAGCTGCTGATGCGGCACATTGAAAGTTATATTCGGAAACACCCTGATGCTGATAATGCAATTTTCGACCTAAGAGATATCTATGAAGTCTTTAGAGAAGACTTTGCAGCAACGACAACCAATCTTGAAAGTATTCTAAACATTGCTGATAGCTATAAAGTTGAAACATTAAATGGCGATCAACCATTGATTAAAAGTTATAAAATAGACGTAAAAAATAATTCATTACTTCTGGATTTTAATACAGATGCACTAAATGGCTTAAGGTCTGGTCATCCATTAATCGAACCTGATTCATCTGTTCATGAATAAACAATATTGATGCTTCATAAAAAATTAAAGCCAAAGCTTGAAGCTTTGGCTTTCTTATATTCTTCACACAAACTTAAATGAATTAAAACTATTTTTTTATGTTTTGTTTATAGCGCTTCGCTGGCCATGTCATGGTAAAACGTGCGCCACCTAAGTTAGGGCTTTGGTCTACCATAATATCTCCACCGAACCAATACGCAATACGACTCACGATTGATAAACCCAACCCATACCCACCTGATGCGCGTGTACGACTATCATCCAAACGAGCAAACGCTTCAAAAATACGTGTGCGCTCTTGCTCTGGAATCCCTGGTCCATCGTCCTCTACACACACATATGCCTTACCATCAGCACGAACACCACCACTAATTCGAACTTTATGATCGCAATAACGAACCGCATTTCCAACCAAGTTTTGCACCACACGATGCAAATAGCGACGTTCAGCATCTACAGATAATGACAATGGCGGTGCAATTAACTCAATTTCTTTTTGAGTCTTCAGTGCTTCTGTTTCCATTGCAACCTGATCGAGTACTTCAACCAATACTACATCTTCAAAGTCTAAAGATGGCGTACCCTGCTCTAATTTGGCGTAAGTCATAATTTCATCAATTAAAGTATTGAGTGCTTCAATATCTTTATCAATCATATCGACTTGCTGAATTCGATAATTATAGTCATCTTCTTCAGCTAACATTTCCATGCCAAAACGAATTCGTGCCACAGGTGTTCTGAGTTCATGCGACACTGCACGCATTAATTCACGTTGTGCTTCAATCAAACGCTGAATGTGATCTGACATATTGTTATAACTAGATGCCAAATTTGCCATTTCATCTGTACCTTCAATCGGAACACGTAATGACAAATCACCAGACTTCATTTTATTTAAAGCAAAACGAACCTGACGAATTTTCCGCTCAAGCGGTAGAATTAAACCGTAAACACCTAGACTTAATAAGAATAAGCTAAATAAGGTAATACCAGCTGAAAGCTGAAAAGGCATCCAATTAAACATTGGAACTGGACCTAAGATAAGGACTTGTGCAGGATGATTTGGCATTGGAGAAACAATCGAAATCGTTGTACCACGTACAGTTGCACTATCCTTATATAACAAAATACTTTGATCTTGACGTAAACGACCGATTTGCTCTGAATCTAGATTAATATCTTTAATATTGGCAATCGTAATCGGATAGTAAAAATGCTTTTTAATTCTTTCTAAATATTCACGCTCTTGCCCCGGATAAAAAATCAAATAATCCAGTACAAAAATTGGCAATGCCTTCATTTGGCGCTCGCCGAGCTTATCCACTTTGATATAAAGATAATGTTTCGCATCATCTTTCAGGCCAATAATGATATAACCCACACCATTATTGGCATCATAACGAACCACTGATTTCTGTTCAGCAATCCGCTTTTTCTCAGTACGAGAAAGCTCTACACGTGCTGCATCAACATAGTAGATTGGAAGTTCTAGTAAATCGGAGGCATCAGAAATCCAATCTAACTTTTGTTGTTTTTGAGGCTGTCGAGATACCCCCTCACTGATGACATACGAAATACCATCCGTCAGAGATTCACGATATTCTTGCGCGCGTTGATAGTTGATGACCTGTACCAGCAAATAACAAAATGCGGCAACAACAACAACTAAAACCACTAATCCAGCATAAATTCGCAAGAAAATGCTGTTTTTTAGTACTCGACTTACCATAAGGGAAATAAATCCAAGCTAATTTAAAGCAAGACGCAAATTATATCCCGTTAGTTTCTTTAACGAATAAATAACCTTTGCTACGCACAGTTTTGATACGTTTTGGATTTTCTGGATCATCACCAATTTTTGGACGAATACGTGAAATACGTACATCGATCGAACGGTCTTGACCATCGTATTCGATACCACGGAGACGCTCAAAAATATCTTCACGAGATAAGATGCGCCCTGCGTTTGAAGCTAGCAACCACAATAAGTCATATTCAGCGCTCGTAAAATCAACCAGCTCACCATTTAAAGTTACTGAACGGCCACCGTTATCAATCACGAGATCATCAAACTCGATACGTTGAGCAACTTCGTCTTCAACTGTTTTATCAGTACGACGTAATAAAGCACGAATACGAGCTAATAAAACACGTGGTTGAACGGGTTTAGCAACATAGTCATCTGCGCCCATTTCTAAACCAAGTACCTGATCCATATCTTCAGTACGTGCAGTTAACATCAAAATAGGCTGATGATAATGTGGACGAACTTCTCGACAAACGGTTAAACCATCTGCACCCGGTAACATTACATCCAATACAACTAAATCTGGCTGCTCACTGATAATACGGCGAATAGCACGATTACCATCTGTTTCGACCCCAACTTCTAAACCGTTACGAATCAAATACTCTTGTGTTAAGCGTGCTAAGCGTTCGTCATCTTCAACGATCAAAATCTTTGGTAACTTTTCTTCTTGGCTCATTTGTATGCCCCTACAATTAGAGTGAATCTATCTATAAAAATCTGACAGATACATTGGTTTATGTTTTGCAATATACACACGTTTACATTGTAAACAAGTAGGCGTTCACCAAACTGATACACGGCTAAGCACTTTTGTTATATTTTTATTAAAATTATGAATTTTAATATATTTTTTAATTTCATCTGATTTTTCCGACAGGATGAAGTTTTAGTATAGATTTTGTGCCAATGTTAAACAATTTGTTTCTTTCTTCACCCAAAATAATTTAAGTGTTTGTTTTTTGACTTATCCACAGAGTTATCTATAAGCCTTTTTTAATGGCTTTGTTATGCTATGTGCCTGTGAATTCAGCAGTTAAGACATGAAAAAAAAATTACCAAAATGTCAAGGATTGATCTGCTGTAAAAAATCCCGTATCTTGTGTTGAAAATAAACTTTAACCACTAAGTATTGTGTTTATCCCTCAAACATCGTGGCATACATTTTGCTCGATTCAAACGGTCTATGAACATAAAAATAGATGATAATGGAGCTATGCTGACATGAGCATCATCACTTCTACTCCTGGTCAAATTCAGGTAATTAAGCGCACTGGTGAAATCGCGTCTTTTAATGCCGAGAAGATTTCTGTTGCGATCGGGAAAGCCTTTTTAGCTGTTGAAGGTCAACAAGGTGCTGACTCTAGTCGCATCCATGACCGTATCACTCAATTAACTGAGATGGTACTCAATACTTTTAATCGTCGTTTACCTTCTGGCGGTACGATTCATATCGAAGAAATTCAAGACCAAGTTGAATTAGCACTTATGCGTACAGGCGAGCAAAAAGTTGCACGTGCCTACGTTATTTATCGTGAACAACGTGCCACTGCTCGTCAGCAAGCAGGCGCGAACCACCATCCTACCCTTCAAATCACTGATGCTCATGGACAGCTCCAACCATTAGACCTCGGTGCACTCACAGCGACAATCGAAACAGCAAGTGAAGGTTTGGAAGGGATTGATGTTCAAGCGATCGTTGATGAAACCGTTAAAAACTTATACAACGGCGTAAAAGAAAGCGACATCGCAACGACCATGATGATGGCAACACGTACTCGTATCGAGCAAGAGCCAAACTACACGTATGTAACTGCACGCTTATTACGTAATGAGCTAGTGAGCACAGGTTTAGAGTTCTTAGGTCTATCTACAGACACATTAGAAAATGATGCTTTAGAAACTTTCTTGAAGAAAGGGATCGAGCTTGATCTTCTTTCTGCTGATCTTCTTGATTTTGACCTTGCAAAATTGGCAGCAGCGATCCAACCAGAACGTTCAAACCAGTTTACTTATTTAGGTCTACAAACTTTATTTGACCGTTACTTCATTCATTCAAATGGCGTACGTTTCGAATTACCGCAATTATTCTTTATGCGCGTATCGATGGGGCTATCGCTCAATGAAGAAAATAAAGAAGAACGCGCAATTGAGTTCTATAACTTATTGTCTAGCTTCGACTATATGGCTTCTACGCCAACCCTGTTTAACTCTGGTACATTACGTCCACAATTATCAAGCTGTTATTTAACAACAATTGGTGATGACCTATATGACATTTATGGTGCAATGCGTGACAACGCTATGCTCTCAAAATGGGCTGGTGGTTTAGGTAATGACTGGACACCTGTGCGTGCTTTGAACTCATATATCAAAGGCACAAACGGTAAATCACAAGGTGTTGTTCCATTCCTGAAGGTTGCCAACGATACGGCTGTTGCAGTGAACCAAGGTGGTAAGCGTAAAGGTGCAGTCTGTGCTTACTTAGAAACTTGGCACTTGGATGTTGAAGAATTCCTAGAGCTACGTAAAAACACAGGTGATGATCGTCGCCGTACACATGACATGAACACAGCGAACTGGGTTCCTGATTTATTTATGCAACGTGTATTTGAAGATGCTGAATGGACACTATTCACGCCTTCTGAAACACCAGACTTGCATGACTTAACAGGTGCTGAATTTGCTGAGCGTTATGCACACTACGAAGCTGTAGCAAAACAAGAAAACATGTTACACAAGAAAGTACGTGCGAAAGACTTATGGCGCAAAATGCTTTCGATGTTGTTCGAAACAGGTCACCCGTGGATCACATTCAAAGACGTATGTAACTTACGTTCACCACAACAACATGTAGGTGTAGTTCACTCATCTAACTTGTGTACAGAAATCACTTTAAATACAAACCAAGATGAAATCGCGGTGTGTAACTTAGGTTCGATTAACCTTGTACAACACGTTCAAGGTGGTGTATTAGATCGTGAGAAGCTTGCTCGTACCATTAAAACTGCAGTACGTATGCTAGATAACGTCATCGACATTAACTACTACGCTGTGCCACAAGCGAAAAATTCGAACATGAAACACCGCCCTGTGGGTATGGGTATCATGGGCTTCCAAGATGCACTTTATGAAATGGGCATTGCTTATGGTTCAGATGCAGCAGTCGATTTTGCTGATGAATCAATGGAAGTGATCAGCTATTACGCAATCGAAACGTCGAGTAACTTGGCAATCGAACGTGGTGCTTATTCAACATTCAAAGGTTCATTGTGGGATCAAGGGATCTTGCCAATTGACTCTTTAGAAATTGTTGCGAAATCTCGTCCAGAGCGTATGTTCGAAGTTGATCGTACTCAACGTCTAGATTGGGATAGCTTACGTACTAAAGTTCAAAAAGACGGTATGCGTAACTCGAATGTGATGGCAATTGCACCTACTGCAACGATCTCTAACATTTGTGGCGTGTCTCAGTCCATTGAGCCAACATTCCAGAACTTGTATGTGAAATCTAACCTTTCTGGTGAATTCACTGTAATCAACCCTTACCTTGTTCGTGCATTAAAAGAACGTGGTCTGTGGGATACTGTGATGGTGAATGACCTGAAACACTTCGAAGGCTCAGTACAAAAGATTGCCCGTATTCCTGAAGAATTAAAAGCAATCTTCGCAACTGCGTTTGAAGTGGATACACGTTGGATCGTAGATGCTGCATCTCGTCGTCAAAAGTGGATCGATCAAGCACAGTCATTGAACCTTTACATCGCTGGCGCGAATGGTAAGAAACTTGACATCACGTATAAGATGGCATGGTTACGTGGTCTTAAAACCACATATTACCTCCGAGCTTTAGGTGCAACATCTGCTGAGAAATCAACAATTAACACTGGTGCACTGAATGCAGTAAAACCAGCGACAATTGAAGCACCTATCGTTGCGGCTCAAGCAGTTGAAGATAAAAAACCTGAAGCTCAAGTTGAAGAAGATGGTTTCACAACAGCAGCTCCAGTACCAATGGCTTGTTCAATCGACAATCCAGATTGTGAAGCTTGTCAGTAATTAGATCTTGGAGAAGCCCTTCTTAAATAAAGTAGGGTTTATTTAAGGTTTAAAGGAAAGAGGCAAAGATTATGTTGAATATTAGCCATAACTACATGTTAGGACTAGGTGTTTTAATCTTTGCCTTTATTTTCTTTTATGTACCAATGGTCTATGCATTTTTAGCCATTCGGAAACAGCAGCGTAAGCAAGATCAATAAAGTGTTTTATTGGGAAGTAGAACTATGCTTCAACCTGATTTAGAACGATATGCTAATGCTCCTGCTGTTTTAGTACAGATTTATGTCGATCGGATAGTACTTCATTATCCATCTTCTACAGAATATCTAACTGAATGTGCACAGTTTTCACATCCACGTTCGTTATTAGGTGATTTTAGTATCGCTGAAACTGCATTAACGCAGTTACTCAAACGTGGTGGTGGCGGTTTTAAGTATTTAGCTCCTTATATGTTTATTCAAGCAATGGAGCGAATGGAATTTGGTTTAACACAAGTAGAAATACGAGCATTACAAGAGCTAGGGCTCAGTAGCGGGGCAAGAGCGATTGCCATTTATGATGAAACAGGCAAATTATTAACGCCAAACTCACTTCCCGCAACTATCAATCTCAAACGTTTAGCGATGATGGGATTGATTATTACCCTTTTTGTTTTGCTGTGTTTCTTATGCGCCATTTTCATTTTTTAAAACTGCAATGTAAATAAATTAAGATTATAGTGAGATTAAATATGTCTATCCTTAGCTGGGACGATTTTGAAGATGATACGCAAAAACCGACTGCACCTGAACACAAGTCTGCGTCCCTCGACTCGCAAAAAACGGTTAATACGCAAGTGGTATCTGATTCAGAGCAACCATCGCCGCGCGTGGCAGTTGCACAACCCACTGGAACCAGTACCATCCGATCAACAAATCCAACCGATTCGTTGGCTCGAGCATCTCAAGCCTTAGAAAACCTTGATGTTGCACCAGGCTTAGAAGAGCTTGAAATGGGTGCACAGCGCGTACAAGTTGATGATAAAGCTATGATCAACTGTCGTGCCGACTTAAACCAGCTTGTTCCATTTAAATACGAGTGGGCTTGGCAAAAGTATCTTGACGGGTGTGCAAACCACTGGATGCCGCAAGAAGTGAACATGAACCATGACATCGCGCTTTGGAAGTCTGAAAATGGCTTAACAGAAGATGAGCGTACGATTGTAATGCGTTCTTTAGGTTTCTTCTCAACAGCAGATTCGTTGGTTGCAAACAACTTGGTATTAGCAATCTACCGCCATATTACAAACCCTGAATGCCGCCAATACATTTTGCGTCAAGCATTTGAAGAAGCGATTCATACACATGCGTATCAATACTGTATTGAATCTTTAGGTATGGATGAAGGCGAAGTCTTCAATATGTATCGTGAGATTCCTAGTGTTGCGCGTAAAGCGTCATGGGGCTTGAAATATACACAGTCATTAACTGATCCTAATTTCCATACAGGAACACCAGAAAACGACCAACGTTTACTTCGTAACTTGATCGCATTCTACTGTGTACTTGAAGGTATCTTCTTCTACTGTGGCTTTACTCAAATCTTGAGTATGGGCCGTCGTAACAAGATGAACGGTGTTGCTGAACAATTCCAATACATCCTACGTGATGAATCTATGCACTTGAACTTTGGTATTGATATGATCAACCAAATCAAGATTGAGAACCCTCACCTTTGGACTGCCGAATTCCAACAAGAAGTCATTCAAATGATTCTTGAAGGTACAATGCTTGAAATCGAATACGCACGTGATACGATGCCACGTGGGGTATTGGGTATGAATGCAAGCATGATGGAAGAATACTTGAAGTTCATCTGTAACCGCCGTTTGTCTCAGCTTGGTTTACCAGAGCAGTTTGCTGGCGTGACCAATCCATTTGCGTGGATGTCTGAGATGATGGACTTGCGTAAAGAGAAGAACTTCTTTGAAACGCGTGTAACGGATTATCAGACTGGTGGTGCGTTAAGCTGGTAAGGTCATTGAGTGGAAAAAGGCTGTCATTAGACAGCCTTTTTTAATGGTTATAAATATTAAATGTCCCTTTAACCTACAAAACTTAGATTGACTAGAACAAGAAACAATAAGACCTATAATCTACTATTCAAAATGACTTGAATAATACATATTGCAACATTTGGTATACCAAAATCCTTTCTATTTTAAAGTAAAATTCACAAACTTTTTCTCCAAACATCAGTCAAGACAACCTTTTTACTGATGTGCCTTTATTGCGCCAATTCTTATTGAAATCCTTTCTCTCTATATTACCCATATAGGGAGTCATTTAATTTTTAAGGTAAATTGAATGAAAAAATTCTGGAAGTATTTATTAGTACTATTACTGGTACTAATAGTGATTGCTATTGCCTTTCTTTTTAGACCAATTACGTCTAAGGCAATTAAAACGAAAAATGATGAAACTGTTGTTGATGCTGTATTGGTCGGCGGTGGAATCATGAGTGCCACACTTGGTACTTACCTCAACGAGTTACAACCTGACTGGAACATCCGCATGTATGAACGTCTTGATGCTGTCGCACAAGAAAGTTCAAATGGCTTTAACAATGCGGGTACAGGCCACTCAGGCTTTATGGAAATGAACTATACCGAAGAAAAAGACGGTAAAATGGACATTTCTAAAGCTGTAAACGTGGCAGGTCAGTTTGAAATTGCCAAACAGTTCTGGGCATACCAAGTGAAGCAAGGTGTACTCGAAACACCAAGTACATTCATTAACCCAGTACCACACATTGCATTCGTATGGGGCGATAATGTGAACTTCATGGAAAAGCGTTATGCTGCCATGATTCAAAATCCGTTATTCGCTGGCATGAAATTAAGTGAAGACAAAGCCGAAATTCAACAGTGGGCACCATTGGTGATGGACGGCCGTGATCCTCAGCAAAAAGTGGCTGCAACTCGTATGGACGTTGGTTCTGACGTGAACTACGGTGCAATCACCAAGCAATTGATTAACAATCTTGAGAAAAGTCCAAACTTTAAACTCAGAACTTCAACTGAAGTCACTGGGATTAGTAAGAATGACGATAATACTTGGTCTGTTGCATTCAAAGATGTCAAATCTGGTGAAGTCAGTCATGTAAAAACACGTTTCGTGTTTATTGGTGCTGGCGGTGCTGCAATTAAATTATTGCAAATGACTGGTTTACCAGAAGCGCAACAATATGCTGGTTTCCCTGTGGGTGGTGAGTTCCTTGTGACTGACAATCCTGCAGTAACAGCAAAACACACAGCCAAGGTCTATGGTCGTGCTGATCTGGGTGCGCCTCCAATGTCTGTTCCACATATCGATACCCGTTATATCGACGGTAAAAAATATGTGTTGTTTGGCCCATTCGCAACCTATTCAAACAAGTTCCTGAAAAATGGTTCACAGCTTGATTTGCTTGCATCGACCAACAAAAACAACGTTTTGCCTATGGCTGCAATTGGTCTACAAAATGCTGATCTTGTTCAGTATCTGGTGAGCCAAGTGTTGATGTCTGATGCAGATCGTTTCAACGAGTTGAAAAAATACTACCCTGAAGCTGATCCAAAAGACTGGCATTTACAACAAGGTGGTCAACGCGTTCAGATCATCAAAAAAGAACCGGGCAAACCTGCTAAATTACAATTCGGTACCGAAATCTTTGCCTCTAAAGACAAGTCTGTAACGGCATTGTTAGGTGCTTCTCCGGGTGCGTCAACTTCACCTTACATCATGCTCAACCTGCTTGAAAAAGCCTTCCCTGAGCAAACCAAAGGTGAATGGAATGCTAAGTTGCATGAAATCGTGCGTTCTTATGGTAAAGACCTTTCAACAGATCCAGCGTTGTTAGATCAAATCCGTCAGTACTCAAGTTCAACTTTGGGCTTGAACTATACGACTCCTGCTAACTTGGTTCCTGCCAAGAAAGTTGAAAAAGCGGAAGCTGTTGCGCAATAAGCAACGCCACGCCCTTTGAAAATGGGAGGAGTTTTAGCTCCTCCCTTTTTCTTTATTTGTATGTTTTAAATCTACGCCTTATGTCCTCTGCTGTACCTCATTCTGCTTTTGCTGCATTTGCCAGTCGTGACTTCACGTTATTGACTGTCAATCAATGCTGTCTGACTTTTGCGGTACTAATTCAAGAAGTGCTGGTGGCTTTTCATCTCTATCAAATCACCAAGAATCCGCTCATTCTCGGCTTGGTCGGGATCATGGATTTCTTGCCTTTCCTCGCCCTGTCTTTATGGGGCGGTTATATTGCTGACCGCTTTAATCGGCAGCGTATTTTACAAATCAGTTTTAGCCTAGCCATTCCCCTGTCGGTTGGCTTATGGATCTGCTTTGATCTGTATAACACCCAGATGTTCAGTACCAATGTCCTGCTGATTGCAACCTTCAGTATTCTGTTTTTATTTGGTTGTATTCGCGGGATTTATAGCCCCTGCTTTAATTCGCTACGGCCTTTTGTAGTACCAGAACATCATTATACAAATGCAGCAACTTGGACCAGTATGTGCTGGCAAGCCAGTGGCATTCTTGCTCCCATGATCGGTGGCTTCTTGCTTGCTCATCTCGATTTAGAGATTACTTTTAGCGTCATCGTGGCACTTTTTTTCAGTGGCAGTATTGCCCTTTGGTGTTTGCAAAAACGAGATTTCCCGCAACTGCAAACAGAGTCGGTAACTCAAAGCCTAAAAGAAGCGCTGCATTTTATTTTTAAAACTAAAATTATTTTTTGGGCGATGTTTCTCGATCTGAGCTCAGTTTTTTTTGGTGGCATCATCGCGCTATTGCCAATTTTTGCCCAAGATGTTTTACATATTGGTGCAGATGGTTTTGGTCTATTACGCGCGGCACCTGCTTTTGGTGCATTGCTGATGATGATCATCTTAATTCGCTATCCACCAAAATCTAGACCATGGCAGATGATGCTCATAGCAGTGACAGGCTTTGGCCTCTGTACTTTATTATTTGCTGTTACCAGACAACTGTATTTTTCTGTCGCAGTTCTCATTATTATGGGAGCATGTGACAGTATCAACATAGTCATTCGTCAAACGATTCTGCAACTAATTCCACCCAAGGACATGCTTGGACGTGTCGCTGCCATTAATGGCATCTTTGTCACCTCAAGTAATGAGCTTGGTGCGTTGCAGTCCAGTGTGATGACGCGCTTTTTCAGCGTGGTGCCAGCCATGTTGATTGGCGGTTCACTGTCTTTGTTCTGTGTGCTACTGACCAAGATCAAAACCAAAGATTTATTGAAGTTTCGTTTTTAATCCTCCAATCAAACAGCTATTTAAAAAACCAATATCATATGAAACATACTTTGCCCGCGTCTTCAGGCCTCCCTAAATTTATTATTTTTTCCGTTTTTCTATGGCTGGTCCTGTTGTGGCTGCAGTCGACCTATATCGTTATTATTGGTGGTCAAGCCTATCTATTCTGGACTTCATTCGGCCTGCTTATCTTAAATCTCCTTAGTCTACGCCCCAGCATTTTAAAAAATCGAATCGCTCTGGTAATTACAGCACTACTGTTGCTCTATCTGGGCTTTCACTCTTTATTTTGCACATATTTGATGATCGCTTTTTACTGTATTTTCTATTTATATGCTGGTGAATATAAGCATAAACGCACCATTAAATTGATCAGTCTATTTTTGATCATGATCATTTTTGCGATCTATCAAAGCCAATCATTGCATGAACTGAAAAGCCATTATGCAAACTATGAAACAGGTGAAACATGGCAAAAATATGGTGCGCTATAAACCAACATTTATGTTTTTTGTGTTTTTGATCAAATCATTTTTGTCTATATGTAGCCATAAACTGAAGTGTATCCTGCAAACTCAGTTGAGCAGGTTTAGTATCCAATAGAAATTGATATTCGTGTCCTGTAGGATCAGTTTTCTGATCAAAATATCTTGATTTTGTTGCTACACCGACTTTCTGTAATTGTTTTTCTAATTCGCGTGCTTGTTGTTCAAATGATGCGATATTGCCATCTGTTAAATAAATTGGCGGCAGTGCTGAGTTTAGATATTCAGACACGACCAATCCTTGATCCTCAGTACGTGTCAGCCAATCTTTATCCTGCAAATATGCCCAACCAATACGTCCAAAGACAAATTGGGTAATTGCTGAGTTTGCTTGGAGAACCATATTTTTTAGATCATAGGGACCACAATACAATAAAGCTCCTCGAATCTCAGATGAGTTTAACGTATTGGGAATATTCATTAAATTTGCATATGAAGGATTTGATTGAATAAGTAAAAATTGCAACGCAATTTGTGCTCCCGCAGAATCACCTGCAATAAAAATATTCGACATATTTAAATCATGTTTTTTAGCAACACTACTTTTTATATAACGAATCGCTTCCGAAACTTGGATGACAGGTTCAGGATATTTCGTAGTCGGTACAAGTTCATAATTGAGTACGATTACAGCGTAACCTCGCGCTGCTAATTGAGTTGCGTAGTCTTTGACCTCAAGCTTATCGCCACCCACAAAACCACCACCATGAACCCAAATCACGACTGGGTGATCAGGTAACGGAGTTTGAGTTTTATAGAAATCGAATGTATTTCTCTGATATTTTGATGGATAGGTTAAGTTTGTTGACACAGCCACATTTGACTCTTGGTATTGAGCAGGCCGTAAATCTTTTGGAATACTAAATAAACTATGCTGCAATAACCAAATCGTTGGTTTAGGACTAACAAATAATACAGATACGAATATCACAACAATAAGAGCGCAAAATATGATTATTCTTTTCATTTGAAGCTCCTCTCAAGTCTCATATTGATTGAGAATCAATATATAAGATCATTATTCTTTTCAGATGATATGCAGATTATTATGATTGCAAGCTAGAACATTGACCAGATTATACTTTGCAAAATCTTCTAGGTTTAAAAAAACCCCACATGACGTGAGGTTTTTTTCTTGCAACAATTAGTCTTGTGAATCAGGATACAAAGGACGATTTCCGGGACTAATACGATTGATATGTAAGAAGGTCATATGACGTTCGTACTTATCAAGAATGTCGTTAATCACCTGTTCTTTGGTGTATCCAACCAGATCATTGTCCTGTGAACCCTCATACAAGAAGGTTTCCAAACGGTAGTAGAACTGCTTACCGCGTTTACCACGCTCACTAAAGGTCGGCGCGATATAACGTACAGGCCAGATTTGATAAATGAAGTTATGTTCTTCTTCAATGTAAATGGTGAGATCAAGATGATACAGGCTTTCGCTTTCTTCGACTTCGCCCTGCGTCACTTCGACATTCATGCCACGCTTCACCAACTCATCCGCCACGGTCTGTACTGCTGGCTTACATACGCTATCCAGCATGCGTTGCGTTTCGCTACTGCCTGGATGATGCATGACACGGGATAAACGCTGTTTCCAGTTCAAAATGTCCACGTTTCCAACCACGGGCGCAGCATTCAGGCTACGGCTGGCTTTACGATAATCTTCTAAGCGCAAGGATTTATATAAGCCCGCCATCACCAACAGCATCACAAAACTAAACGGTAAGCCCATGATTACGGTGGCACTTTGCAGTGCGGTAATCCCATTGGCCATCAGCATCGCCACGGTAAGCAAGCCAATCGCAGTTGCCCAGAAGATTCGGAGCCAACGTGGTGCATCATTATCGACATTAGAAAACTTGGTGGTAAAGTTACCCAGTACCAGCGCGCCTGAATCGGCAGACGTCACATAAAACAATAGACCGGTAATGGTGGCGATACCTGCAATAAAGGCAAAGCCCGGATATTGCGCCAACAAGTCATAAAAACCATGTGCAGGATCAGTCAGAACGGTTTGTGCCAGTGCCGTATTGCCTTCAAAAATCACGTTATATAAAGCGCTATTTCCGAAAATAGACAACCACGTAATCGTGAACAATAAAGGAATGATCAAGGTTCCGCAGACAAATTCACGAATGGTACGGCCACGCGAAATACGTGCCAAGAATAGCCCTACAAAGGGCGACCATGCGACCCACCATGCCCAGAAGAACAAGGTCCAACTGTTCATCCAGTCTTTTGGTCGGTCAAAGGCAAAGCTTTCCAAGGCCAAACTCGGGAAACGACTGATATAGTCACCAAAGTTTTGCACCAAGGCATTGAGCAAGAATTCGGTATTGCCGAGGAACAGGACGAACAACATCAAGCCAATCGCGGCATAAATATTGATTTCGGATAAAACCTTAATGCCTTTATTGACCCCTGCCGTCACCGAAATAATAGTCACAATCACAGCAAGACCAATCAGTGCGATCTGAATCCATAGGTTTTCAGGTACATCAAACAGCACATGCAAACCATAATTGATCTGCACCACCGCAATACCACAGGTGGTCGCGATACCAAAGATCGTACCAATAACCGCAGCGGTATCCACAGTATGCCCAATCGGCCCATCAATTTTATTACCAAAGATTGGATATAAAGCAGAACGAATGGTCAGCGGTAAATTATAGCGATAACTAAAATAACCCAAGGCCATCCCGACCAGTGCATACATGCCCCAACCCGTTAAACCATAGTGGAACAGGGTCCAAACCATGCCCTGACGCGCAGCTTCATAGGTTTGACCTTCACCCACAGGCGGATTCATATAATGAGATAAAGGTTCTGCAACAGAGAAGAACATTAAATCTGTTCCGATCCCTGCCGCAAACAACATCGCCGACCAACTGAGTAAGCTAAACTCAGGTTTGGAATGCTTAGGACCAAGTTTGATATCGCCATAACGTGAGCAAGCAATAAAAACCACAAAGATTAAATACAATGTTGCAGCTAATAGGTAATACCAGCTGAATTTATCACTGACCCAAGCCAGTACCACGTTGAGTAAGTGGTTGGCAAAATCGTTAAATAAAATCGTAACAAGTGCAAATGTTAAAATAAGTAGAGCTGAAACATAGAAGACCACACGATTTAAATGGTCTTTATTCGCTAATGTAGCATCATCAACCGCTCTTGGATTATCTGTCGCCATACAATCCTCAGGGAGTTAGAGAAGAAAAAGAAAATATTCATCCACGTCTTTTCATCACTAGATCAATGAAAAGACATATCTGAATAGAAAATGAAAAACAAAAGTTATTTACCTGAATTACAATGTTTCTGATTTTTCAGTGGTGTGATGTGATGACTGAGTGTCCTGCGTTATCACTTGCGGTGGTGTAGGACGAAACTGATCCTGTTTCAGTGCTTTGGCCAAGCCAAACATATACAGCAAAATAATAACGGAGAATGGCAAACCACACAGTACCACAGCGCTTTGCATAGAGTGAAAACTCCCTGCCAACAGCAGCCCGATACTGACAATGGTAATCACCACAGACCAGAAAATTCGCAACCAAATCGGTGAATCACTTTCATTGCTACCCCCTTTCGAGGACAGATTTGCGATCATGAGTGTACCAGAACCCACAGGGGTCAAAAACAATACGAAACAAATCACAACAACAATCCCAGCAACATAAGGATTGAACGGTAAAAATTCGAGAAGCTTAAATAAGGACAAAGCAGGATCGGTTAACACCAGATCACCTAAGATTTTTTGCTTTTGTTCCAAAATAAAATAGATTGCGGTGTTACCAAAAATCGAGATCCAAGCCAACGTAAAACCGAGTGGAATCAGACAGACACCGAGCACAACTTCACGAATAGTACGACCTTTAGAAATACGCGCAATAAACATGCCGACGAATGGTGCCCATGCAATCCACCATGCCCAATAGAACACTGTCCATGAACCTAACCACTCACCTGCTTTGGCATTGTAGAGGTACATATCAAAGCTTTTCGCCAGAAAATGATCGAGATAATCACCCACGTTCTGTACTAATCCATTGAGCAAATGGTTGGTTGGCCCTGTGAGGAATACAAACAGCAAGAGCGCATAGAGCAAACGCAAATTGATACGCGATAACCAAGCTAAGCCCTTTTCAATTCCAACCACGGTGGTCATGGTCGCAACTGACATCATCAGTAACACCACCGTAATCAGTGTGGTTTGGTTATTTGGAATCTCGGGCAAAAGATAATGCACACCCGAAACCAGTACCAAAGCACCAATACCGAGGTTGGTCACCAAAGAAATGACCGTAGCTAAAATCCCAAAACCATCGACAAAGTCTCCAATCAAACCATGAATACGTTCACCAAAGATCGGATATAGCGCAGAGCGCAATGCCAATGGTAAGTTCTGACGAAAAGCAAAATAACCGAGTGTCACACCCAATAAGGCATACAACACCCAACCATGAATGCCCCAATGTAAAAAGCTATACATCATGGCATCACGTGCGGCTTGAATGGTTCCACCCTGACCTTCTGGCGGTCGAATAAAATGGTCAACGGGTTCAGCTACACCGTAATACAGTAGTGCAATCCCGATCCCTGCGGAAAACAGCATCGACACCCAAGCCAGATAGCCAAACTCAGGTTTATCGTCATCTTTACCTAATGGAATCTGCCCAACCCGAGAAAAGGCCAGCCAAGCAACAAAACCTAAACAAACCACAATCACCAGCATGTAATACCAACCAAACAATTGATTGGCCTGCCCTTGTATATAGGTTAACCAGAACTGACTGCGCTGTGGAAACAACACAAACAATAGGCCAAAAATGCCAATACTGATTGCGGAGCTCCAAAAAACAAACAAATTTAAACGTATAGGTTCAGATGGGGACCCTTCATTACTTTCTGAACTTTCTGACACCATGTTCTTGCTCCTTGCAATTGGTGTTTTTTCTTAAAAAATAATGTGATAAGTGTTCAATTCTGCTTATCGCCTTATCCATAAGAATCTTTGATTTATTACGCTACTTCTATTCTTTCCAATCAAAAATTCATTGATTTTTACAGATCATACTTTTTATTGATTGAACGTTCAATCAATAAAAAGTATGATAAAAAAATGTTATGATGCTCTACATCGAGAAATGTTGAATAAAAAGCACCTTGGCAGGGCTTTAAATGGATAAGCATGACAAAGCGTAGAGTAAAACCAGAGCATGTGCGACGTGAAGAGATTATTAGCGCCGCATTTTATGTAATTTCTGAAGTGGGGTTATCCAATACCACCATTGCACAAATTGCAAAAAAGGCTGAACTATCGACCGGTATTGTGAGTCACTATTTTGGTGACAAACAGGGTCTAATCAATACCTGTATGCAGGAAATGCTCAACATTTTGCGCCAAAAAACCGACCAATACAAAACCGAAGCAGATGCGCATCCAGAAAGCCAAATCAAGGCCATTATTGATTCCAACTTCGATATCAGTCAGGTCAACAAACAAGCCATGCGGGTCTGGTTAGACTTCTGGTCAGCCAGTATGCACTTGCCCGAACTTGGACGTTTACAACGAATTAATGATCAACGCCTGTATTCCAACTTGAAACATTATTTTCTGATGTTGATAGAGGATAAACAACAGGCCAGCATTGCCGCTCGCGGATTGGCGGCTTTGATTGACGGATTATGGTTACGTGGCAGTTTGAGCAGTCATGATGAGTTTGACAGCCAGTTGGCACGTTCCATTGCTTACGATTATGTAAAAACGCAATTGCAGTTTGCGAACAAACCTTTGCAGGAGAGACAGAATGAGTGATGCACAAGTTCATCAGTTATATATCCACGGACGTTATGTCGCAGCGACCAGTGGCAAAACATTTAACAGCATTAACCCTGCCAACGGTGAAGTGATCGCAACACTTCAACAAGCCTCACAACAAGACATTGAAGCGGCTGTTCAAAGCGCACAACAAGGCCAGAAAGTCTGGGCAGCCATGACTGCGATGGAGCGTTCTCGCATCCTACGTCGTGCGGTTGATATCCTACGTGAACGTAATGATGAACTTGCCCAACTCGAAACCCTCGATACCGGTAAAGCCTACAGCGAAACATCGACTGTGGATATTGTGACAGGTGCCGATGTCATCGAATACTACGCAGGTCTTGCAACTGCCATTCAAGGCGAGCAAGTGCCACTGCGTGAATCAAGCTTCTTCTATACCCGTCGTGAACCCCTCGGTGTAGTAGCTGGTATTGGTGCTTGGAACTATCCAATTCAAATCGCCATGTGGAAATCTGCGCCTGCCCTAGCAGCGGGAAATGCCATGATTTTCAAACCAAGCGAAACCACGCCACTGACTGCATTTAAACTTGCTGAAATCTATACAGAAGCCGGCGTACCAGACGGCGTATTTAACGTGGTTCAAGGCGCGGGTCGTGATATCGGTCAATGGCTGACTGAGCATCCTGTGATTGAAAAAATCTCGTTCACGGGTGGTGTCGAAACTGGCAAAAAAGTGATGGCCAGTGCTGCAGGTTCGACCTTGAAAGAAGTCACCATGGAGCTGGGCGGTAAATCACCGTTGATTATTTGTGATGATGCCAATCTCGACCGTGCTGCGGATATCGCAGTGATGGCAAACTTCTTTAGCTCAGGTCAAGTCTGCACCAATGGTACCCGTGTGTTTGTACCCAAAGCCTTGCTTGCCGATTTTGAAGCAGCCGTTGTGGAACGGGTAAAACGGATTCGTATCGGCGATCCAATGGCCGAACAAACCAATTTCGGTCCACTCACCAGTTTCCCGCATATGGAAAAAGTGTTGTCTTTCATTGAGTCAGGCAAACAGCAAGGTGCAAAACTATTAATCGGTGGTGGCCGTGCCACTGAAGGTGACTTAGCCAAAGGTGCATATGTACTCCCGACGGTATTCAGCAACTGCCAAGATGATATGGCGATTGTGCAAGAAGAAATCTTTGGCCCAGTAATGAGCATTCTCAGCTATGAAACTGAGGAAGAAGTGATCCGTCGTGCCAATGACACCACCTTTGGCCTAGCTGCAGGTGTGGTAACCCAAGACATCACTAAAGCACATCGTATGATTCATCAACTTGAAGCAGGTATCTGCTGGATCAATACCTGGGGCGAATCGCCTGCGGAAATGCCAGTGGGTGGCTACAAGCAATCTGGCGTTGGCCGTGAAAATGGCTTAACCACTTTGGGTCATTACACCCGTATCAAATCCGTTCAAGTTGAGTTGGGTGAGTATCACAGCATTTTCTAATGCCCTCAGCTTTCACCCTCAAAATTAATCCTCAATGCCGAGCAATCCCATGATTGTATCGGCATCCTCAAGAATAGAAAAAAGGGATAACGATGAATACTCAAGCATATGACTACATTATCATTGGCGCAGGATCTGCTGGAAATGTACTCGCAACACGTCTGACTGAAGACAAAGACGTGACTGTTTTATTATTGGAAGCCGGTGGCCCAGACTACCGTTTAGATTTCCGTACTCAAATGCCAGCCGCTTTGGCCTTTCCTTTACAAGGTCGTCGCTATAACTGGGCCTATGAAACCGATCCTGAACCCCACATGAACAATCGTCGTATGGAATGTGGTCGTGGTAAGGGCTTAGGTGGTTCTTCTCTGATTAACGGCATGTGCTATATCCGTGGCAATGCCATGGATCTGGATCAGTGGGCAACCATGAAAGGTCTGGAAGACTGGACTTATGCAGACTGCTTACCCTACTACAAAAAAGCCGAAACCCGTGATATCGGTGGTAATGACTACCATGGTGACAAAGGCCCTGTGTCAGTGGCAACCCCTAAAAATGGCAACAATGTCTTGTTCCATGCCATGGTGGAAGCAGGCGTACAGGCAGGTTATCCACGTACCGATGACTTAAATGGTTATCAACAAGAAGGCTTTGGTCCAATGGACCGTACTGTGACCCAAAAAGGCCGTCGCTCAAGTACTGCCCGTGGTTATCTCGATTTAGCCAAAGGTCGCCCGAATTTAACCATCGTCACGCATGCCACCACCAATAAAATCCTGTTCAATCAAAAACAGGCGGTGGGTGTGGAATATATTATTGGCGCAGACCAAGCCAATATGAAACAGGCACAGGCCAAACGTGAAGTGTTGCTCTGCGCAGGTGCGATTGCCTCACCACAAATCTTGCAACGCTCAGGTGTGGGTGAAAGCAACTTCCTGAAATCGATGGATATTGATGTCGTGCATGATTTGCCGGGTGTGGGTGAGAACCTGCAAGACCATCTGGAAATGTATTTGCAATACCAATGTAAACAGCCTGTATCACTCTACCCTGCACTGCAATGGTATAACCAGCCTGCAATCGGTGCTGAATGGTTATTCAATGGCACTGGCGTTGGTGCAAGCAACCAGTTCGAAGCGGGTGGCTTTATCCGTAGCTCAGAAGAGTTTGACTGGCCGAATATCCAATATCACTTCTTGCCTGTTGCGATTAACTACAACGGTAGTAATGCAGTAAAAGAGCATGGCTTCCAAGCGCATGTCGGTTCAATGCGCTCACCGTCACGTGGTCGCATTAAGCTGAAATCAAAAGATCCGTTTGAGCATCCAAGTATCCTGTTCAACTACATGTCAACTGAACAAGACTGGCGTGAATTCCGGGATGCGATTCGTATCACCCGTGAAATCATGGCGCAACCTGCACTTGATCCGTATCGTGGTGAAGAAATCAGTCCGGGTAAACATATCCAGACCGATGCAGAACTGGATGAATTCGTCCGCACCCATGCCGAAACAGCATTTCACCCATCATGCAGTTGTAAGATGGGCGAAGATGAGATGGCTGTAGTCGATGGTCAAGGTCGCGTTCACGGGGTACAAGGCTTGCGTGTGGTTGATGCTTCCATCATGCCACTGATCATTACTGGCAATCTGAACGCCACCACCATTATGATCGCAGAAAAAATTGCCGATCAAATCCGTGGTCAAAAACTCCCTCGTTCTGAAGCGGCTTATTACAAAGCGGGTACAGCACCTGTACGTCAAGCGCCGTTACGTCCAATACAATAAGCAAGAAATTCCTTTAGGGGATACCCGAAGCAAAGCTTCGGGTTTTACTTCATTCAGGGAGAAATGATGAAAAAAACCTTATTTTTAATTGTACCTTTGGCTTTTTATTTTCAAAGCATCCACGCCACTGAAACCACCTCACCCTACTCAGCCAATATCACTGCGGCTAGCCAATACGTTTCTCGCGGTTTTCAACAAACTTGGGGTAAACCTGCCTTACAAGGTGGACTGGATTACAACCATGCCAGCGGTTTTTATGCAGGGACTTGGGCATCGATGGTAAGTGATCATTTTATTCGTGATGCCTCGGTCGAGTGGGATGTGTATACTGGCTATAGCCGCAGTTTTGGTGATTTAACTATTGGCACCAAAGTCGCCTATTACTATTATCCTGGGGCAAAAACCACTGCGGATACAGGCCATACCCGTTTTGATTATGGGGAAATTATCCCTGAGATTAGCTATGGGCCGCTTAGCGTTAAATATGCGATTACCTATACCCAAGATTATTTCGGCAATAATTCGGATACCTTAGGCGTCGGTAACAATAAGCATTCACGTGGTTCGGGCTATTTGGATGTCAATTGGCACCAACCGATTACGCAAGGTTGGTCTGTCGATGCCCATTATGGTAATCAACGCATTAAAAACTTTTCTGCAGCAAGCTTTCAAGATGCCAGTTTTGCCGTCAACAAAGAACTGCCATATAACCTTTCAAGTAGTTTGACCTATAGCAAAGCATGGGATAAAGACGGTTTTTATCAGCAATACAGCAATGGCAATCCCAACGCCAAAGTATCGAATCCAATTGATTCAACTGTGACACTGTCATTGACCAAAAGTTTCTAATCCAAGCGGGATCAAGACTTCTGACATAAAAAGCCGCTTCATTGAAAGCGGCTTTTTAGAATCTTGAATATTAAGGCTTGATCAGTTCAATCGTTGAACCTGCACGTTTTGGATCAATCAAAATCTTGGCATGTTGCTCTGGGTCGCGTAGCGCCTCAAACGCATTGCCGACGCCTTCCAAACCGACCACACCCGTGATCAATGGTGAACAATCAACTTTACCTTCCGCAATCATATGCAGGGTGTCACGGAACTCAAGTGGGGTATAACCCAGCACATACTGGATTTCTAATTCTTTATTGATCGCCAACGCAGGTTCGATTTTATCACTTTGCATACAAACCCCTACTCCGACAATACGTGAGAATAGCGGTGCGCCCTCTAAGATCTGCTGCATAATCCCTGCCACACCCACGCACTCAAAAATTACAGGTCGTTTCGGCAATATTCCGAGCTTGTCACCAACGCGCATGGCATTGACCCACGGTAATGAGTACGTCTGAACCTTATCAAAAATTCCCATGCCCATATTCACTGCTTCAGAGACATTGCCCAATAAGCCAAGTTCTTTCCAACTACCGAATGGAGACTGTTGTTTAGGATCAATCAAGACATCCGCACCACATTGCTCAGCCAAACGACGACGGTTCGGTGAAAAATCACTGGCAATCACGGTTTTAACGCCTGCTGCTTTAAGCATAATAATCACACCCAAACCGACAGGGCCACAGCCAATCACAATCGCAGGCTCGTTTTTCTTGATTCGACTACGACGTACCGCATGTAAGGCAACCGCCATTGGTTCAGTCAGTGCAGCACGATCCGCATCTAAACCATTAGGAACTTCAAACATTAAACTGGATTGTACCAAGACCTGTTCTGCATAACCGCCAGAAGCACTTGGCGACAACCCTGTCGGCACATAACCTTGCGGATCAACATTTAACAATGGCATGGCACAAACTAAAGTATCTACTTTCAATTTACGGCGTGTTTTTGGACCATAATCCAAGACTTTACCGCAGAACTCATGACCGAAAACCAATTTATCAGAGGACTTTGCAACTCCATTGAACCCGACTCGTGCTGCCAAATCATGCATGTGATCACAGTGATGTTGCATGTGTAAATCTGAACCACAGATACCGCAACGTACGACTTCAAGTAAGACTTGCCCTTTTGCAGGAACCAATTGAAGACTGGCTTCTAGTTTTAACTCAGCGTTATGACAAATCAGAGATTTCATAGGATGCTTTCCTTTTTTGTTTTATTCCGATTGTTCACTTTTAGCACTTTGACCTGCTGCAATGCCAAGCAAACAATACATGCCTCAATCCTGACAAGGATAATTGTCAAAAACTATGACCGAAACATCAATATATCGCAGCAATAAAGTCAGCAGCTGGTCCATTTTAGAATGATCCCAATGATTAAAAAAAGTTTAATAATTATTCTCTTTTAACTTCAAATAGATGAATCTATTTTCTAAGTTGCTTCCCTATTTTTATTAAAACGATCAAATTTAAACCTTGCATTTAATAGTGTCATTATGCCAATATATATTTACTGGCTTTAAGCCACTATAAAAGAGAAATTAATAATGACGATTCAACTTATGACAGCTCAAGCGAATGTTCCCATCGAGTTTTTGCAGTTTTCAGGTGGTGAGCGTCATATTCAACTACAGCCTGAGTTATTGAACCAATTACAAGCTGACACTCAGATCAAAGCCTCACTTCAGAGCAGCACCGATGTGATGGACTATCTATTATTGGAAAATGTGTTACTAGAACAAGGCACTCGCCTTTCGGTGGAAATCCCTTATTTTGCCTATGCACGTCAAGACCGTATCTGTGCACAAGGTCAGGCCTTCTCACTGGATTTAATGACCAAGCTATTGAATAGCAATAGTGAAAAATTTGCAGGACAACGTCAGAAAATTGTGGTGTGGGATTGTCATAGCCCAGTGACGCTTGAGCTATTACGCAAAAATACGCGTTTTCAAGCGGTGATCAATATCGAACCGATTGAGATTATCCAGCAAAGCCCTGCATTGATGCAGATTTTAAGCGCTGACAATAGCGTGTTGATCTGTCCCGATGCAGGAGCAACACAACGCACCCAAGCGATTGCAAACGGCATCAATCCGCAACGCCAACAAGCCATTGAAGTGATTCACTGTGAAAAGAAACGCGATCCAAGCACTGGAAAAATTAGAACAACTGCGGTGGATAGCCCTGATTTGACAGGAAAAACAGCCGTGATCACCGATGATATTTGCGATGGTGGTGCCACTTTTATTGGTATTGCCAAACAACTACGCAGCCTAAACTGCCAAAACATTATTTTGTATGTCACCCATGGCATTTTTAGCAAAGGTCTCGTGGTATTTGATGGCTTGGTCGATCAGCTCTTTACCAGCAATAGCCTGCCACAAGCAGAAGCAAGCAAACTCAATATCATCAATTTTCAAAATCAAGATTAAAGCAAGAGGCCGATAAAAATGAGTATTAAAATTAACCCACTCAATGCAATTGATTTCTATAAAGCAGATCACCGTCGTCAGTATCCAGTGGGAACTGAATACGTCTATGCCAACTTTACCCCGCGTTCATCACGTTTAGCCAAAATGCTGCCTGACTTTGATGACAAGATTGTGTTCTTTGGTCTGCAAGGCTTTATTAAACATTTTTTGATTGAAACTTGGAACGAGGGCTTCTTTAATCAACCTAAATCCAAAGTAGTCGCAGCCTATAAACGTCGCATGGACAATTCTCTAGGTGAAGGTGCTGTTCCCGTTGAACACATCGAAGCCCTGCACGATCTTGGCTATTTACCTTTAAAGATTAAAGCACTAGAAGAAGGTAGCCGAGTCAATATCAAAGTACCTGTATTGACTATTATCAATACTGATCCAAATTTCTTTTGGTTAACCAACTATATCGAAACCGTGCTCAGTGCCGAATTATGGAAAAGCTGTACCACGGCCAGCATTGCCTATGAATATAAACGCTTATTGACCCAATATGCAGAAAAAACAGGTGCAGCTTTAGACTTTGTTGCTGTTCAAGGCCATGATTTTAGTAGCCGAGGGATGAGTGGGATCTATGATGCTGCCCAATCGGGTGTGGGTCACTTAACCAGTTTTATTGGTACCGATTCAGTCGCTTCAATTGACTATGCAGAAGAATATTACAACGCAGAAGGTGTAGTGGGCGTTTCAGTACCTGCAACAGAACACAGTGTGATGTGTATGGGTAGTGAAGAAAGTGAAATCGAGACCTTTAGACGTCTGATCTGTGAACTCTATCCTAGTGGCGTGGTCAGTATCGTTTCAGATACTTGGGATTTTTGGCGTGTGATTACTGAGTTTAGCGTGGAATTGAAAGCAGAGATTCTAAATCGTCAACCGAATGCTCTCGGACTAGCCAAAGTGGTGTTTCGCCCTGACTCTGGTGATCCCGTGAAAATTATCTGCGGCGATCCTGATGCAGAGCGAGATAGTCCCGCTTATAAAGGTGCGGTGCAATGTTTATGGGAGATTTTTGGCGGCACAGAAACAGCGCAAGGCTATAAAGTACTGAATGAGCGTGTTGGCTTAATCTATGGTGACTCTATTACCCTAGAACGTGCACAAAATATCTTAAAAGGTTTAGAAGCCAAAGGCTTTGCTTCCAATAATCTAGTTTTTGGAATCGGCAGCTATACCTATAACTATTTAACTCGCGATAGCTTTGGTTTTGCTGTAAAAGCCACTTGGGGACAGGTCAATGGCGTCGGTCGCGGACTGTTTAAAGACCCAGTGACCGACTCGGGTGTTAAAAAATCAGCCAAGGGCTTATTACGGGTTGAACAAACTGAAAATGGTTTTGAGCTCTTTGATCAACAAAGCTTTGAACAGGAGAAGATGGGGGCACTGCAAACAGTATTTGAAAATGGTCAATTGCTAAGAGAATGCTCGCTTGATCAAATTCGGGAAAGATTGGTCTAAGCAATATCAAGACCCCTCATTTGCAGTTCATCTACCTTACATCATGACAGGCGGCATGGATGCCGCCCATTTAACAATCTTGCACGAAATTCAGAATGCTATTTTGAACTGGGCTCAGGATGCAGCATCAACTAACCGCAGCAATGAACAGTTTTTGCTTAGGCTTTATCCCTAAAAGTATACAATTGCCAATACACAAAAGTTTTGATTTCTCGATAACTGCTGTCGCTACGCTGAAACAAACTTAACTGTTTTTTCATTTATAAATAGCGCATTCAAATCTATACAAAACCTTTATACTTGATTCACTCATCCATGAGATAACGCTAAATGACCTATACTTCCGAACAGGAATACCTTGCCCACTACCAAAAAACAGACTATGACACCCCACTGTTTACGGTCGATATGGTAATTTTTTCTGTGGCAAAAGGTCAATTACAAGTCTTAATGATTCAACGCTCCAACTTTCCCGAAAAAGGCAAATGGGCGCTACCGGGTGGCTTTGTCCATTTAAAAACCGATCCAGACTTAATGGCAACGGCCCACCGCAAACTGCTTGAAAAAACAGGAATTCACTCCCCTTACCTAGAACAAGTTGAAACCATTGGTAATCAACATCGTGATCCACGTGGCTGGTCCATTACCGCTTTATATTTTGCCTTAATTGATTTTGACAAATTTGAAATTCAAGCAAGTACCACCACTGAGCATAGTCAATGGCTTGCAATCGATCAGGCATTACAACTTGATTTAGCCTTTGATCATCAACAATTGCTAAAACTCGCTTATGATCGCCTTGCCAATAAAACCCGTTATACCGCTCTACCCGCCAGCCTCATGCCTGAGCTTTTTACCCTGACCGAATTACAAACCATTTATGAAATTATTTTAGGGCATACATTAGAAAAGAAATCATTCAGACGGCGTATGCAAGAAGCAGGTGCAGTTGAGGAAACAGGGCAACAAAAAATTGTCGGAAAACGCCATGCTCAATTATTTCGTTATGCACTTGATGATTTTAATTTCACCTTTCCGCGTATGCTGGAAACACCTCGCAACAACACTGAAAATGAAAAGAGCTAAGATATTTCTAGCTTAGCTCCAATTGCTGATCGTTTAAGTTTACTTCCACGTTTGACGAATCAAATCCACCGCTTTTTCAGCAATCATGATCGCTGGAGCATTGGTATTACCATTCACCACGGTTGGCATAATCGACGCATCCACCACGCGCAATCCTGCAATACCATATACTTTCAGTTCAGGATCAACCACTGCCATCTCATCCACACCCATTTTACAACTGCCGACTGGGTGATACACCGTATCGACACGTTGGCGTAAAATCTCACGGATTTCATCATCAGACTGCACATTAGCGGTAAACATATCCTCTTTAATTTTTTCACTTAAAGCAGGTGCGTTCATTAACTTCTGTGTGACTTTAAACCCATCGACCATATCTTGCAGATCTTGTTCATCCTCTAAGAATTTAAAATCAATCAATAATGGATCATCAACATTTCTACCACTGAGTTTGACTGAACCACGCGCACGCGGATTCAATAAACACACATGACATGAAATACCATGACCTGTGTGCATCGTGCGAGCATGGTTATCTACTACAGCAATCACAAAATGTAATTGTAAATTTGGCTTATCTAACTCAGGGCGACTTTTTAAGAAGCCACCACATTCAGCATAATTGGTAGTGATTAAACCACGGCGTTCTTTACGATAACGACCAATCTGCTTAACCAAATCTAAACTACCACCAACCGACACCCCAAAGGTTCCTTCCATTTGCTTGGTCTTATAAGCAAAAATAAAGTCAGGATGATCGTGCAGGTTTTCACCCACACCCGCCAAATCTTTAATTACAGGGATACCGTGTTTTTCTAGTTCTTGTCGTGGGCCAATCCCCGACAACATCAAGACTTGTGGAGATTGGAATGCACCCGCAGATAAGAGCACTTCTTTATTGGCACGAACAACCGTGCTTTGTCCATTGTGTTTATATTCGACCCCAACAGCACGACCATTTTCAATCACAAGTTTTGACACCAAAGCTTTGGTAATCACATGTAGATTCGGGCGTTTACCTAAATAAGGAAACAGATAACCACGTGCTGCGCTCCAACGTTCACCATTTTTTTGTGTGACCTGATAAACACCGAGTCCTTCTTGTTCTGCGCCATTAAAGTCATCATTCAGCGGATAATTGACCTGCTTCGCAGCTTCAACAAAGGTTTTCTGATACGGATTGTCCGAACGCAATTCACTGACATTCAATGGTCCGTGTTGACCATGATATTCATTACGAATGCGCTCGTTATGCTCTGATTTTATAAAGTATGGCAATACATCCTGATAAGACCATCCTGTATTACCTAGAGCTGCCCAATGGTCATAATCACTATGATGACCACGGATGTAGACCATCGCATTAATCGCAGAACTACCACCTAAGCATTTTCCACGAGGTTGATAGCCTTTACGCCCATTTAAACCTTTTTGTGGAATGGTTTCTAAAGCCCAGTTATTAATCTTGGTTGGAATACTGATCACTGCTGCTGATGGTGTATTCACCAACCAGCTATTGCCATCACCACCAGCCTCAAGTAAACAAACTGATATATTTGGATTTTCTGAAAGCCGACCTGCAAGTACACAACCTGCTGAGCCACCACCAATAATTACAAAATCAAAAGCTGCTTGTGTCATTTCTATCCCTGTTATTTTCATTTTTTAAAAAGTTAAAATATTATGCCTAAAACCACATAAATAAGCGGCATTACTTGTCTAACAGCTCTATGCTCTACAATTAAAAATTAACTGGATATCATTCAAACCACAATAGCTAAACTAAGCAAGGAATTTGAGATAAATGAACAGATAAAACAAAAGCTAATTTATTGCATCTTTCTTCGTGCTTTTCTGTTTGAGATATTCAACATGTTGGCGATCTGTTTTCCATAAAGATTCCAATATTTCTTTTTCTATTCTGTAATGAATTCTTTTTTGCTTCATTGAGCTGATTACTTCCTCATTGAAGCTCTTTACATAATTTATCCATGTCTTTCCACGAAATACATTTTCAGGCATCTCTGTTTTGAATTCACTTTTAGGAGTAAAAACAATAACTGAATGCAAATATTTTGGTTCAAGTATATCACTTAAAATCATCTCCAAAACTTTCATGTGTTTGTAGTTTTGATGTAATGGATTTTGAAACTTATAACTTTTTTTATAAATCTTTTGCGTCCATTGTTTCTGACGAGCACTACCAAAAATCCACCCCCTATAGTTTTTGTTTCTATAATAAAAACACCGTAAGGACTTATTAGAATGTGATCAATTTGTGTTGTTCCCTGCTCTTGATCAGGAATCGTACAGTTATTTAACAGAATATACTCATCACCTAATGCTTTATCGACATATACGGCAACCATGAGTTCGCCCATCTTTCCTTTAAAATGGGGCGATTTCAAATAAGTAAGAACAGCTAAAATAATAATGATAAAATAAAATAGAAAAGCATCTCTTCCCAATCACTTATAGTTTTTGAAGTTTAAAATAATGAATCTGATACGTTATAAATATTATATTAATAACATAATCAATTAATGCAGACGTAAAAAAACCGCTAAATTAGCGGTATTTTATCTCATCTTAAAGATGATGGTCGGAGCAGTAGGATTCGAACCTACGACCCCCTGGTCCCAAACCAGGTGCACTACCAGGCTGTGCTATGCTCCGAATTGGGGTGAATGACGGGATTCGAACCCGCGACAACCGGAATCACAATCCGGGGCTCTACCAACTGAGCTACATCCACCATCAAAACTTTGATTCTATATACCAAGCTGCCAAATGGCGCGCCTGACAGGATTCGAACCTGTGACCATCCGCTTAGAAGGCGGATGCTCTATCCAACTGAGCTACAGGCGCATAACGATGATAATACTATCACGATACTTCGCCGATATTTAAAACTATGTTTTACAACATATTTTAAATGGTCGGAGCAGTAGGATTCGAACCTACGACCCCCTGGTCCCAAACCAGGTGCACTACCAGGCTGTGCTATGCTCCGATTTCTTTTCAGCTTTTAGCGTATCGCACATCGTGCGGTACGGTGTGCATTCTAGGCGCGACGCTCTAGAACGTCAACACCTATTTTTCAAAAAAAGAATAAATCCTTATCAAATGTATATTTAACAAGCATTTTCAAACGTTTTAGCGTTTCAAAGAAGCACTAAAGTTCAACATTCGATCTAAGGGTAATTTCGCGCGTTCAGCAAGGGCTGGATCAACGTGTATTTCTTGATCAGCATGTTGTAATACATGCAAAATACCATCCAGTTCGTTCATCGCCATCCACGGGCAATGTGCACATGAACGACAAGTTGCCCCCTCACCTGCGGTTGGTGCTTCAAATAATTCTTTATCAGGCGCTGCTTGTTGCATTTTATAGAAAATACCGCGATCCGTTGCCACGATCATTTGTTTATGTGGCAAGGTCTGAGCTGCTTTAATCAGTTGCGAGGTGCTTCCCACCGCATCAGCAATATCCACCACCGATTCAGGTGACTCAGGATGAACCAATACCGCTGCATCTGGATAGAGCGCTTTCATTTGCGCAATACCACGGGCACGGAATTCTTCATGCACGATACATGCACCATCCCACAACAACATTTCAGCGCCCGTTTTCTTTTGAATATAGCGACCTAAATGCTGATCTGGTGCCCAAATAATTTTTTCGCCCAAACTATCTAAATGTTCAATGATCTCAACCGCACAACTTGAAGTCACCACCCAATCGGCACGTGCTTTCACAGCTGCCGAGGTATTGGCATACACCACCACGGTATGATCAGGATGCTGATCACAGAACGCTGAAAACTCATCTACAGGACAACCCAAATCAAGTGAACAGGTTGCTTCTAAAGTTGGCATCAACACTGTTTTTTCTGGTGATAAGATTTTAGAGGTTTCGCCCATAAACTTTACGCCTGCCACCACAAGGGTTGTTGCAGGATGATCACGACCAAAGCGCGCCATTTCCAATGAATCAGAAACACATCCCCCTGTCAGTTCGGCAAGCTCTTGCACTTCAGGATCACAGTAATAGTGAGCCACAAGCACTGCATTTCGCTTTTTCAACTCAGCTGCAATTTGAGCAAACTTTTCTTGTTTCACTTCTGGGCTAAGGCTATTGTCCTTTGGCTCGCCCAAACGATCTAAATGCGCCTGCACAATATTTTTGGCTTCGTTCGCAATTAAATTCGCATCATTCATAAAGCGTCTTCTCTATCCTGCGTGCTTGCATCGCTGCAAACTTATAACGTGGGTATCTTGGTGAGCATTTAGTTAATATCACACTATCCACATACCAGCTTATAAAAAAAGCCTCACTGTGGAGGCTTTATTATAACGCAAATTTATGAGCGATAATCGGCATTAATTTTGACATAGTCATAAGAAAAGTCACAGGTATACACCGTGTCTTTTGCTGTACCACGACCGAGGTCAATACGAATGCTAATTTCCTTCTCTGCCATCACTGCTGCACCAGCTTCTTCGGTATAGTCTGGGTTTGCACCACCATCTAGGCAAATTTGTACATCACCGATCCAGACCTGAACCTTGCTACTGTCTAGCTTTGGCACACCTGCCTTACCGATCGCCATCACAATACGTCCCCAGTTTGGATCTGAAGCAAATAAAGCCGTTTTGATGAGTGGTGACTCGGCAACACTATAGGCAACATCACAACATTCTTGAGTATTGGCTCCGCCTTCCACCTGAACTGTGATGAACTTAGTTGCACCCTCACCATCACGTACGATCAATTGCGCTAGACGATCCATGATACGAGCAAGTACTTCTAATACTTGCTGATAACGTGCATCCTCTTGATTCTGGATTTCTATACCACCTGCCAAACCCGTTGCTACAAAGATACAAGAGTCATTGGTCGAGGTATCACCATCAATGGTAATACGGTTAAAAGAGTGCTCAACCGTGGTTTGCAGTAAACGCTGTACCAGTTCAGCACTAATCGGAGCATCGGTTGCAACAAAGCTGAGCATGGTCGCCATATTTGGACGAATCATGCCTGCACCTTTACTGATTCCCGTCATGGTATAGGTCACACCATCCAGTTCGAACTGTTCAGATGCACCTTTTGGTGTAGTGTCTGTGGTCATGATGCCAGATGCCGCATCTGCCCAACGATCTGCATTTAAATCATTTAACGCAGGTTGAATCCCTTGTACTAAACGTTCAATTGGGAGTTGCTCACCAATCACACCAGTTGAAAACGGTAAAATCTGATTGGCTTGAACACCAGTTAACTCAGCCAACTTTGCACAAGTCGCCTCTGCATTTTTATAACCAACTGTTCCTGTTGCAGCATTGGCGTTGCCTGTATTAATAATCAGGTAACGTGGTGTATTTTCTGCTAAATGCTTTTTACTCAATTGAACAGGCGCAGCAGCAAAAGCGCTTTGGGTAAACACCCCTGCAACGTTTGAGCCTTCAGCAAATTCAAAAATGACTAGATCTCGTCGATTTGGATAACGTACATACGCCTCAGTTGAGCCAATTTTTACACCCTGCACCACATGCATAAGTGGCATTGTTACGTCACCAACAGCCATTTTTAAACTTCCATTCAACTTATTATGAAAGGCTTAAGCTTATTCCAAAAGGCAATTAAAATCGAGTATTAACGACATGGATAATTTATAAAATAAAGTTAGTTTTTTTAGAATTATACCCAAGATTGACTATCGTGATAGGCGGCATGGATGTCGCCAGTTTGGCTATGGTATCAAGGATGTACCATCAGCCAAACAAAAGATTTTTGTTACTTTTCATCTTTGAAAAGTAAAAGAATGCCTACGCAAAATACATCCAATCCCTTACTAATTTATGAGGTCATGCAGAGTTTGAAATTAAAATTATTTAAGCTTTACTTTGCTCTAAACTGAGTAAAATCTGCTTCTTATCCAAACCACCAGCAAAACCAACCAAAGCCCCACTCGAACCAATCACCCGATGACACGGCGCAATAATCGAAATCGGATTCTTACCATTGGCAGCCCCAACGGCGCGTACCGCTTTTTCGTTGCCAATCTGAATAGCTATTTCCTTATAACTACGTGTTTCGCCATATGGAATAGTTAATAAAGTCTGCCAAACCTGTTGTTGAAAATCTGTTCCTTTAAAATCTAAAGGTAAATCAAATTGCTGACGTTGCCCTGCAAAATACTGTTCTAATTGTTTTTTTACTCGAAGTAACATCGGATGTTGATGATCTTCTATCAGTTCAGCAAGTCGAACTCGTTTATGATCTTCATTGTCCCACATCACGGCGACCAATGCATGATCATGAGCAACCAGTTTTAATGCACCCACAGGAGAATCCATGTACATATACACCAGTTGCATTACGCTCTCCTTAAACCATTAATTTGATGACAGTTTCATCAATATTAAGCCAGATACAATTAATATTGCAGCAATCATTCGCATCGCAGTCATTGGTTCATTTAAAACCATGATGCCAACAATAAATGATCCTATCGCACCAATTCCCGTCCAAACCGTATAAGCTGTACCCAAAGGCAACGATCGCATTGCAATTGACAATAATACAACACTTAAAATCATAAAAATGATGGTCACGATACTTGGCGTTAGTTTGGTGAAACCCTCAGACATCTTCATTGAATATGCCCAAATAATTTCAAAAATACCCGCCAAAATTAAAATTGCCCATGCCATTTTTTACACTCAACCTTAACAAGAGTTGGGTCGTCCCAACGTGATGCTTTTGAAGTGAGGTCGTCCTCTTAGGAAAAGCAGTGTACTGTAAAATTTCGAGATTATGTGAAAGGTTATGTATGGATTCCAGTGCAGTATTTTAAAAATTAAATCGCTTTATCTAAGATTAAGATTTACTGCCATGAAATCTGATCGACCTGCATTAGCTCACATGCCCCGTTTCCTGTATCTTCACGGGATAAAGAACTTTTCCAATGCCAGCCATCTTTTGTCTGTATTTCGATTAAAGAACCCTTTAAATAGACTAAATCATCTTTTTTAATTTTTTTCATTTGAGATGCGACATAAGCATTGGCAGGAACCAGATGCATATTGGCACTATGCGTTGCGATTTCTCTCAAAGAAATAGGCGGTTGATGATCTATGCGCCAGTGATACCAACGATTACTTTGTGATACATCAATTTGTTTATAGATCTGCGGATTTGCCATATCTCCCCAGCCAACAGCAATATCCATTGGTGAAAATTCAGCTTCACGCCCTAAATTGTAGTCTTCTCTAGAAAGCACACGAAATGCGCCTTCATAACGCTCCAATGTATTAATCTGTACGCCTTGTTGAGTGGTCATTTGACTAATATTTGGCGCTGGTTTTAATACCTGTGTCCAAACCAACCATGCGATAGCCAATCCTAGTACGCCATACATCCATCTTGGCATGCTTAATTATCCTTCTTTCTCTGTAAGCATTTTATCCATTGCTTAAAATGATTTAAGCATGAAATTAAAAAATGACTTAAAGCACTTAAATAACTATCCTGTGACTCATTTTTATGCTCCTGTAAAGTTACAGTGCTTGTATTCAAAGTATTCATTTCTAAAGGTTCATAATGTGACAAAGTTTGTTGTAACTCTGCTCCCAAGCTCAAGCGAATTAGAGCAATTGTCACCTCATCAATTCCACAATGATGATATAAAGTTAGATGACGTGTGTCTAAATCAATACTATGTTCAACTAAGATTTCTGCAAAAGGCAATAATGCTTTTCGAATACGTTGTACTTCCACCAAACTACTCATGTGTGGAATATAATAAAAACTGACTTTCATACTGCCATCGCGTGGAACAGCGTCAAATTGAGTTATGAAATTTTGTGTTTTTTCTCTCCGACTTAGAGATTCATTTGCTTTATCAGTTATTAAATTGTCTTGTTGTTCTAAAGCCATTTATGCACCATGAATGACTCAAAAAAGATACTGCTAGTATAAACCAACAGTATCTCAGGATAGTGACCTTTTAGACAAAGGATCAGAACTTTAACGTAAGTCCCAAACCATATAGCCAACCTTTTTTACTGTCTGTAGCCGATTGCAATTCGGTTTGTTTCAAACCTTTATTGTATGCATAAGCGACATCAATAAATGGCATTATTTTTTTACTGATTTCATAACGCGTTTGCAGGCCTATCTGAAGTTTAGATAATCCAGATTTATTTGCATAACTTGACTCATCATTGAATATTACATCTGCATTCAAATAAGGTTGAGCAATCAACTTTTGCGTAAATAATACATCCCGTGTTGTTTCTAAACTCAATTGCCAACGTTGATTTTGGCCTGCATAAATATAAGCTTCGGTTTCAAAGAAATACGGTGCTAGACCATGTAAACCTAATACCGTGTCCCATTGATTTTGAGCATGCTTTTGTTCAGGCTGATATTGATAACGAACACCTGTTTGTACATCCCAAAAGTCAGCAACATTGCGGCTGTATAACAGCTTTGTTTCGGTTTGAGTTTTTTCCGATTCTGCTTTTTCAACATGCGCTTTGATGAATATTTTATTTTCATCACTTCCCACCCATGTTTTTAGTTCAGTACTAGCACTACCTCGACCATCGTCATCAACGATCCATGCATTTTTAATCGCCGTGGCTTGATAAATTTGTCCACCATGTTCACGATGATGATCATGTGTATCATGTTGAATATCAGATGGTACTTGCTTTAATTCAGGTTGATGTTCTGAATGATCAATAGAAGATGATGTCTCCATCAATATATTCTGTTGTACCGACTGATCCATTTTCATCATTTGATCATGACCCTCATGCGCAGATGCAAATGCACTCAAAGAAGAAATCATGCCACCCATTGCCAATAATTGCGTATAGCGTTTCATCGTAGAAGCTTGCTTAGTGATGTGCATGGCTCGCTCCTCGAGATGATTGAACAGATGTTTGTTGTAGTGCTTTTGAATCATCAACATTTGCGACAATCAATTTACTCATCATACCCGCACTCATGTGGTACAAAAGATGACAATGAATCGCCCATTCGCCTAGCTCATCAGCAGTAAGTAGAGCTGTAACAGTTTTGCCCGGTGGCACGATCACTGTATGTTTATTTGGCATATCCTGTGGTGCCTGACCATTTTCCAGCTGCATAAACATGCCATGTAAATGCATTGGATGCGCCATCATACTTTCATTCACAAATTTGAGACGGATACGCTCGCCATAACGCACGGTTAAAGGTTTGAAGTCAGGATCACTAAATTTCTTACCATCAATCGTCCAAATATAACGCTCCATGGTTCCACCTAAACGAATCACCAATTCTCGCTCTGCTGGGCGACTATAACGCTCAGGTTGTGGCTGAAAGGATTGCAAATCGGCATAACTTAAAGCTTTTTGGCCTGCTGGCATTGCTGTATTAGCCCATCCCTGAACGGTATCTGGAGTTGCTTTTTCAGAAAATACCGCCATCTGGTGTTGGTTATGATCTGACGGCGTTACTGAAGCTGACATATCCATCTGACCATGTGTACTATGGTCCATACTTGACATGTTCATCTGACCATGCGAACCATGATCCATGCCCATATCTTCCATCGTCAATAATGCACGTGGACGCGCTTTAGGGATTTGAATCTTTTGCGTATTCGGTGACATGCTATTTTGCAGTGAACCAATTGCAAAACCAGAACGGTCGATTGATTCAGCTTCAATTTGATAATGTGCCTGCTTAGGTTCCACTAACACATCATAAGTTTCTGCTGTGCCAATACGAAACTCATCCACAGGAACGGGTTTCACTGGCTGACCATCGGCACTAACCACAGTCATTTTTAAGTTTGGAATACGTACATCAAAAAAAGACATCGCTGAAGCATTAATAAATCGCAAACGAATCTTTTCATCGGTGTTAAAAATAGCAGTCCAATTTTGTTGTGGTGTTTGCCCATTCACCAAGAAGGTGTAACCAGTGACATCAGATAAATCAGTTTTAAGCATCCTCATCTGATTCCACATCGAACGATCTTTCCAAGTTGCTTTTAAACCATCTTGTTTCATCTGCTTCCAGACATCACCCACTGTTTCACGTTGGTTTTGATAATACTCAGCCGACTTCTTCAAATTTGCCATGATCTTGTCACTTTCTGTTTCATGGAAATCAGACAACATCACCACATAATCACGCTCAGCTTTCTCATGTGCCGCGACAGGTTGTTTGCCTTTCGGATAAATTACCAAAGGGCCATATAGGCCATCTTGTTCCTGTCCTTTACTATGCGCGTGATACCAATAAGTTCCGTTTTGACGAACTTTAAAACGATACTCAAAACTGCCATTCGGCTTAATACTTTTAAAGCCATTAAAACCAGGCACACCGTCCATCAATCCTGGCAAAAGTAATCCATGCCAATGTAATGACGTATCTTGATCTTTGAGTTGATTATGCACATGAATGACCGCTTCATCCCCTTCTTCAAACTCTAATAACGGTGCAATAAATTTGCCATTTACCGTAATACGTTTGACAGGTTTTCCAGTGACATTGACCATTCCTTGATTAATGTTCAGATGATATTCTTTTATTGCAGCCAAACTATAAGGCGCAAAAATTAAGCTTAAGCCAGCAATGACACCAGCATATATTTTTGAGGACATGATATTTTCCTAATCTGTGAACTATTTTTAAATCGCTCGTTGAAGCGAAAAAGAGCTTCTAAGACAGATTAGGTTTTAGGTGGACGTAAAATTTCTTGCCAATGACCTGCAAGATGACGAGCTTGATACGCTGTATTTTTATATGTGTTTAGCTCAAAAAAAGGTGAAACAGACAGGCTTGGAATTTGTTGATCGAGTGCAAAATTAATCGTTTGGCAATGTGAAATATTATTACAACCAGGGCAATGTTGCTGATCTTGTATTTGCCCATCATGGCATTTAACCACATTGGTTACATCATGCGACATATCCATTTGATGATGCGGACGTGTCATCTGTTGATCATGACATGGTATCACTTGCGCTGTAGGCGTCTTTTGATCAAGTTGAGTCTTTTGGACTGCTGCAATAGACGCACCGCTCCCCCCGATAAAAAATATCATCAGGAATACAAACCATAGATGCTTGTATTTTTTATGAAGCTGCACTAAATATCCTTGGATCAATCATCAAATGAATGCGATTTACTTAGCATAATTTCTTTCTATCTTATGCACAATCTACTTTATGTTCAACTTATGCTAATTTCATGCATTTAAGCAACAGGATTGCAGATTTATCAAGCAAAAAGAATAAAATACGTTATGAACAAAAATAAAGCAAAATAAAGGACTTGACGCACAAAAAAAGGACAAAAATTTGTCCTTTTTTGATATTTTTGTTGAGAATATAAACAACTGAAATCATTTTGTTTATTTTAACAACATCTTATCCACTTGCTTATCAACACGGTTATCCACTCAGTTATAAACAAAGTTATCCACAACCTTATGTGAAAAATAGTATGAAAACACTAAATTTCTTTTGCACCAACTTGAGCTAATTCTGCACGCATTTGATCAATTACCGTTGTATAGTCAGGTTGACCAAAAATTGCAGAACCTGCTACAAACATATCCGCACCCGCTTCAGCAATTTCACGAATATTTGCTGGACCGACGCCACCATCAACCTCTAATCGAATATCAAGACCGCTGGCATCAATGATTTTGCGTGCTTGGCGAAGTTTCTCCAATGTCATTGGAATAAATTTTTGCCCACCAAAACCAGGGTTCACACTCATCAATAAAATTTGATCTACTTTATCGAGAATATAATCAAGATAATGTAAAGGGGTTGCTGGATTGAAAACTAAACCGGCTTTAGCACCACCTGACTTGATCAGTTGTAAAGAACGATCAATATGATCCGTAGCTTCTGGATGGAAAGTAATAATATCTGCACCTGCCTCCAAAAAATCACCAATCATACGATCAACAGGTGAAACCATCAGATGCACATCAATTGGTGCCGTAATACCATAATTTTTCAATGCCTTACAAATACCTGCACCAAAAGTTAAGTTTGGTACATAATGGTTATCCATGACATCAAAATGCACAACGTCTGCACCTGCAGCTAAAACCTTTTCTACATCTTCACCTAAACGTGCAAAATCAGCAGATAAAATCGAAGGAGCAATTAAATAAGGCTTGGACATGAATGACCTGGCAAACTTTGAAAAATGATAATTGAATTATAACAAATTCATCGGCTTTAGGCTGTTACAAAGATACGATTACGACATTGCAAACTTGCAACAACACGTTGCATGAATACTGTTTTTAACTGCATATGATTTTGCTATTTTTTAATGGTGAAATCAGAATTTGAAGTTAAAAAATGAATAGTACGGCACAAATTACAACTCACGAAGGTAAACGTATCAGTAAACGTTTACTGAATCACTGGAAGCACAAATTTGAAGTATCGGAGACTGAACTGTATTCAAAAATTTTTATGCCGACTGCAACGGTGACACTGACACCACAAGAACAGCATTTAGACGTATTGATTGAGAATCAGCAAGAAGATGTTACTCGTCTAGAACAAGTGGTTATTGATCATTTAAATCGTATGGCACAGCAAGAGTTTATTGTTGAATGGCAGCATCATTAAAAAAGAAGCTCAATCGAGCTTCTTTTTTGAACCTGCAACTTTTTCTAGTTGCATGGCATGGAACTGTAAGTGGTCATTCTTAGCAAAAAACTATCTAATTTTTCGAAAATGATTGAGGTCATATATTTATTAATAAGCCATAACGTTAAAGTTAAGGCGGCACACTGAAGTATCCATTTAAAACGACTGTTAACCACTTTAATCTGCAAAGTTGTACTCTGCACTTTGCACCATCCCTTTTTCAAGTGTTACACGACATCCCCACCGCCCTAAGGTCTTTGACTCTACCATAAAGATCACGCCTGACTCTTGGCGAGGAAGATTAAGACCATGCTCCTTGGCGAAAGCACTCAATGCTACAACTGACATGCCAGAAGTAATTTCACTACAGGTTTGACGCATACGACTCTCAGCACTGCCAAAGGAATACGAACAATAAGAGATGCTACCAACAATAAGGAGACCAGTTATCAGATTTGCTACTTTACTGACTTTGCTCACAAACTTTCCTTAGTGACTAAGATTGAGGCTAAGCCCCTAGACAGTTATATGGCATAACTACCATAAGAATTTAAAAAGATACTGCACAATTTTTCTTCTCATTTCGTGGCATTACTCTATCTAACAATTTAACCCACATATCAAATAGACTACAAAATAGTTTTAATGCTTTTCTAACTGAATCGCATGAAATTGCAGATGATCATCAATAAAACTTTGAATAAAGTAATACCCATGATCATAGCCCTTGTGCTGGCGTAAAGTTAAATGCTGCCCTGCTTCTAGACAAGCTTGCTTAAACTTTTCAGGATTTAATTGAGCATAAAACTGATCTTCTAGACCTTGATCAATTAAAATTTCCTCAAAGGTTCCACCCTTTTGCTGAACTAAAGTGGTTGCATCATGCGCTAACCATTGCTGTTGATCTGCACCTAAATATTGGCTAAATGCCTTTTCACCCCACGGACAAATACTTGGCGCGCAAATCGGAGCAAAAGCTGAAACCGATTTAAATTGCTCTGGGTATTTAAACGCCAAAGTTAATGCACCATGTCCACCCATTGAATGTCCAAAAATTCCAATCTGACTTTCAATAATCGGAAATGCTTGTAAAACATGTGCATAAAGTTCATCAACCAAATAAGACTCCATTTGGTAATGTTCAGCCCAAGGTTGTTGAATAGCATTGATATAAAAGCCTGCACCCTGACCAATATCCCAATGATCGCCCTGCGCAACTCCCTCTCCACGCGGAGAGGTATCAGGGCTAATTAGAATCAAACTCAGTCGAGCAGCCATGCGCTGTGCATGTGCTTTAATCGCAAAGGTGTCTTCAGTGCAAGTTAAACCCGCAAGATAAAATAATGCTGAACAAGGCTTTCCTTCTAAAGCAGCAGGAGGTAAATACACTCCAACTTTGGTTAGACCTTTAAGATGCTGTGATTCCAGTTGATAAATACGCTGTTCACCCTCAAAACAACGATTTTTTTGCAGTAGCTGCATGTTGATTATCCTGTGTTTTTGTAATGTCTGTTGTTGTGATATTTTGCGTTGGGAATAAATATGGCTCAAGTTGTGGCAACATCAATTCCATGTTACGACCAATGGCCCATTGCGGCTCAGATGGTTCAAATCCTTGAGCTGTTTCCCACTGTGTCACAGTTTGTTTAGACTGATCAAATGCTTTTTTCATTGAGGATTGTTCACGCATCGCCAAATCGAAGAAAGCACGACCAAAATAAGTGTAATCCGCTTCATTATTACAACCAAAAGAGGTTTTATCTGCGGCTGAAGCAGTAATAATTAAAGTTTCAGGCGACTGTAACGCTGGAATAAAACTTCCTGAATAACAAGCTGAAATTACAATCACTCGCCAACGAATCCCTGATTTATCAAGCGTTTCACGTAGCCATTTCGGATCGACTTGCCCTAATTCTAATGGTGCATTTTCGATTTCAAAATGATTACGCTCACCATGGGACGTCATATAAAGAAATAATACATCGCTATCACGGTTCATCTGCTGACCAATCCGACGCAACGCTAACTCAATACTGGTTTTAGATGCAATTGGAACATCTAGACGTGTCGCAGGATTATTAATCAACATAATGGAACGTCCAAACGTTCCAAAACGGGTATCAAATTGCTCTCTAATGCGCTCAATTTCAGATTTGAAAACATCAGCGTAGCTATCCCCAGCTACGCCCATAAAATACCAATGGCTTTTCGCAATATCACCATATTGGATTTGATCTAAAGCTTTGTCCAACACATGACTTTGCGCATAAAAAGCATCTTCAGCAAAACTTGGTGGTGTCTCTTCAACTTTCCAAATCGGTTGATCTTTTACCGAGAGTTGCCAAACCACCATTGTTGCAATAGTCGCAATAAAAACTAAAGCACGCTCCCACCACGGCCAATTTAATGCCCGTGAAAATACCCAAATCACAGCCAAACTTTGCCAAACAAATAGCCCAACAAATAATGGTGGTAAGAAACCATTATAGATTGTATCCGGAATGAAATTTAGATAGCCATTTGAACCTAAATATTGGATCAAGCACTGTAATAATAAGATATTGGTATCAAGCACTAACCATAATAATGCAGGTACAAGCATTAAGCGGGCTTGGTTCATACGTTGCGAAAGGAAAATCCCCACAATTAAGGCAATAAAAGGCCACAGTGCGTAGCCAATCAAACCTTGAGGGTTGAACTCACCAATTTGCCCTGCCACCAACCAGCTATAAAGTGAGTTGGTACAACCACCTAAAATACCCCAAATAATGAGTTGAGTAATTGATGGATGAACAATCTGTAAGGAACGTCGAGACCCAAGGAACAACCACATTCCAGCAATTTGGTTACTTTTAAAATCATGCCAGATATTAATGGAGGGTTTGAGGTCGATCATAAAGTTCTTCGGGTATTTCTCTTTTCAAGCTTAGATTGAGAATATGTCTATCTTTTATAAAATGAATATGACTTTTCCTAAAAGGAACAATGTCTTTCCTTCATTTAAGCTCGACAAGAATTTTTTATCAATCATGCTTTTGCACTATATCACAAATCTTTACCGAGCATTCACCTAAGCTAAACAATCACTTGGATAAAAGTTAAGTTGAACTTTTGGGAAAATATGCATCAAAACGACAAGCATCACCTAACCATTGATGATCTGGAGCTTGATCAGCCAAATAAACTGCATGTCGAGGTCGTTTTACAATAACGCGCTTAGCGATTTTACTGGCAAGATGCAGTAATTCATCACCTAAATCCATTTCACCATCTTCAGGTAATAACATATGCAATAATTGCATTTGCTTTTTGACCTGTGCCTGTTTCTTTTGTGCTTGGTGGTTTTGATCTCGCTGTGGGAACATCGGATCTAAATAAACGACATCGACTTGTTCATCTCGCGGCTTTAATCCATGTAAATAATCAGTTGAATCAGCATAAATGAGTTGAATCCGTGGCATAACAGATTGCAAAAAAGGATCTCGTTCTGCTTGGGCTTTGGTATATTCTAATAATACAAATAGGATGGGATGACGTTCAATTAAACGCACATCAGCACCCAAGTATGCCATCAATAAACTATCATGACCTAAGCCAGCCGTTGCATCAATTAAGCTAGGTTTTTCACCTAATTGACATGCTCTTGCAATCATTTCGGATTTCAGACTGGCTCGTTTTAAACGAGGAATCTCAGCACGCCAATCCGGTTGCATTTTCATCCCATTCGCAGCCAGACTGAGTCCATCCTCATCTAAAACCAAAGCCATTTCTGGATTCAGACGAAGGAAACGCGCATTCACTTTTTCAACGATTTGACCTTTTAGTTCGACATCCAAACTCGCTAAACGGGTTTGAAGTTGTTGAAATTGCTCCGCGTACTCCGTCTGATACCAACAGATCATCTGCATTACCAATGCACCCAACCTGTCCACCATGTCGCCAAAATAAATAAACCAAAGACTATACGGTAGTAAGCAAAAGCGGTGAAATCATGCTTAGAGACATAACGAATTAATGCACGAATCACAATTAAAGCTGAAACAAAAGCAACAATAATTCCAACTGCTAAAATAGCCATATCATTACTATGTAATTCATGACGCATTTTATACATATCCAGTAAGCCTGCCCCCATCAATACAGGAATACCGAGGAAGAATGAAAATTCAGCCGCTGCCTTACGTGAAATACCTAAGAATAATGAACCAATAATGGTTGAACCAGAACGTGAAGTCCCTGGAATTAACGCAAAACATTGAATCAAACCAATCAGCGTTGCCTGCTTGAATGTCAAATCCTCGACTTCAGGACTTATAATTTTATGCTGGCGGCGTTCAGCCCATAAAATAATGAAACCACCGACAATGAGCGCGATTGCAACCGTAACTGCATTAAACAAATAAGCCTTTACCACATCACCAAAGGTCAATCCAATAATCACAATTGGAATAGAAGCAATAATTAAATTCAGGCTTAAACGGCGACCTTGTTCTTGACCTGTGAATGCTCCGATTAATGCGCCCCACAGCTTGCCCCAATATTCATAGATTACCGCTGCAATTGCACCGATTTGTACTGCAACAGCAAACATTTCTCGCTTTTCAAGCGTCCAGAAATCTAGCAACTGCCCTGCTAGAATCAAGTGCCCTGTACTTGAGATCGGTAGAAATTCAGTAATCCCTTCCACCAAACCCATAATTGCTGCTTTAAATAGCAATAAAAGATCCATAATTAACCTTAATTCGCTTTACTTTGTTCTGGAATTTTTTTCCATGCATCATCACGTAAATACACAGGGAGTGCATGTTCAGCATCAACCCATTTTTTTTGTACAGCATAAATTCGCGCAATGGTTGCGATATCCTGCGCAGTTGCTCGAATTTCTGTTGCAGACGTTTTTAGAATGGAAGCCTCTTGCAAGTCTATTTGACTTGGCTTAATCAATTCTGAACCTGAGCCAATCGCCGTAAATTTACGATATGCGGTCGCTTGTTCATAATTTAATAATTTTTCTTCATCGACAGCATGCATAATCCCATCTTCATCTAGACTAAAATTAGCAATATAAACTTCTTGCATACGCGCATCTAAAACAGCTGTAACCTGCTGTAATCCTGTCAAACGATATGCAGCTTGCGCCAACGCTTGCAAGCTTGATACCGGAATAACAGGCAAATCTTGTGACCATGCCAGAGCTTGAGCAACCGCAGCATTAATACGTACACCACTAAATGAACCTGGCCCACGACTAAACGCAATTGCAGCTAAATCAGCCAATTGAGTTTGGGTCTGTAATAGCGCCTGTTCAGTTAATGGCAATATGGTTTGCGTTTGTGCTTTTGGTCGCTCATCTAATTGAAAATAGAGTTCTTGAACATCATCAATTAATGAAACTGAACAATGCTCATTTGCAGTTTCCAATGCAAGCAACTTCATGCAAAAACCTTAGCTTTAAAGAGATAAAAAACGTCGTGTATCATACCCCACTCAAGCGCCCTAAGCGAGTTATTGGCTTTTTATAGATACAAAAAAGCCAAGGATATACTTGGCTCAATTCAGATGCAGATGACTTAAAATTATTAAAAATTAAACTCTTCCAATACTAAGAAATTCTTATAATGTTCAGCATAATGTAAAGCACTCAAGCGTAACCGTGCAGCACCTTGCTCATCTAAAGTCTTAATCACTTTTCCTGGCGCGCCCATAACAACAGAATTATCAGGGATAACTTTACCCTCTGAAATCAATGCGTTTGCACCAATAATACAATTTTTACCAATCACAGCATTATTTAAAACTACAGCATTGATACCAATTAAAGAATTATCTCCAATCGTACAGCCATGCAACATTGCTTGATGACCGACTGTCACATAATCCCCAATATTCAGTTCAATACCTGCATCAGTATGTAAAACTGCATTCTCTTGAATATTCGAGAAATTTCCAATCCGAATTTTACAGTTATCAGCTCGTACAACTGCACCAAACCAAATACTGACTTGGCGACCTAACTCAGCTTGACCAATCACCGTTGCATTCGGTGCAATCCAGCCATCCCAAGGTTCATGTAATGCTTTAGGGCTCAATCCTTGATATGTGTACATCATGACAAAATACTACTCTATTTTAATAAGACGTGATTAGAATTTAGATAATCCAAAATGAGGAGGATTAACTAAAAAAGGCCATTTTTTTTGATGTCCTAGTCCATACTGAAATAATGATACTAACATTCGAGCGGTTAAGCCCCATACGATCTCATTTTCAACCTGCATACTCGGAAAATAAATTGATTGTCGAGCTAAACGCACTTCATAAGGTAAAGGTGGTGCATCAATTAGCTGCTGTAATGGTGCAAAAAAAATACGATCTATCTCTGTAGGTTGGGCAATTAGATCTACTTCTGCTGGAATTAATCCTACAATCGGTTTCACAGATAAACCACTACGCGCACGCTGTATCGGTAAATCACCTAACAGTTTGACATCGAACGGATTAAGTGCTGTTTCTTCTTGTGCTTCACGTAAAGCAACTACAATATTGCTAGTATCACTCGGATCACGCTTTCCTCCCGGAAAAGACACCTCACCTGCATGTTGAGATAAATGGATTGAACGACGTGTGAGTAAGACCTTAGGTTGCTGTTCTTGTGTAATTGCAATTAAAACCGCTGCATCAGCTTGTTGGATTCGTTTGGAAAAACGCAACCGTTGTTGTAAAAGCTGTATTAACGATGGTTCTTCCATATGACTCATCTCTTTTTCTCGTTTTCCTTACAAATTATCATAACTGAAATCTCAATCACAATCATAGATCATGATGCGAAGTGATCAAAATTCAGTTATGCTGAGTTATCTCTATAGCTGATGATAATTATGAGCTTTTGCGTTGCATGTGGACATCAAACTGAAGCAAAAATCCCGCTAGGTGATCATAAAACACGGCTCGTCTGTACACACTGTGGCAACATCCACTATGAAAATCCGAAAGTTATTTGCGGTGCATTAGCCATTTGGGATAATAAAGTTTTATTGTGTCGACGTGCCATCGAACCACGTTATGGGCTATGGACACTTCCTGCTGGGTACATGGAATTATTTGAAACCATGGAACAAGGTGCTGCTCGTGAAACACGAGAAGAAGCTGAAGCTGAAGTTGAAATCGAACAATTATATTGTATGTACAATATTCCACGTATTGGACAAATTTATGTTCTATTTAAAGCACAATTGAAAGATGGTGTTTTTGGAGCTGGAGAAGAAAGTCTCGAATGCCGTTTATTTGAAGAACATGATATCCCTTGGTCGGAACTCGCATTTCCGAGTGTAGAACAAACTTTAAAACATTATTTTGCAGATCGTAAACTAGGATTATTTCCTTCTCATTTAGAAACATTAGGTACACGTTTAGATCATACAGGTTAAATAAAAAGACCGCTTATCGCGGTCTTTTTATTATAAGCTTTTAAGATTTGATTCTAATTGCCTTACAAGCATCAATTTTTTGATCTGCAATTTTAATACTTACAGTACCAGAATAACGTTTTGCTAATTCGCGATCTTCTGTCGTTGGTGCAATATAATTATTTCGTTCTGTATCTTTTAATTTATCATACAACTCATTGTAAATTAATTGATATCCAGCATAAGTATTAGACCATGTTACAGAATCATTTGTAAAATTACTTAAATTGATTCCAGTTGGTTGACCTGCTAATAAATTATGAATGTTAACTTTTGCGCCTGTGCCCGTACTTAAATTTAATCCAAACATTGCACCATCAGCATTTCCAAATTTTGGATTAGAAAGAATCATACGAACAGTTATAGACTTATCATCAGCTGCAAATAATGTTCCACCTGTCGTGCCAATACGATATTGAACCTGATCATTGCTGTCAGTAATAGTTCCATCTGTATTTATCGTTTTAACTGTACCACAAACACCACTCAAATCTGTTGTAGTTGAATTATTCTTAATGTCTGTACGAATATCTCCATTTTCATCAATTACAATCCCAATGTCTACAGCAGGAATACTCTTCTCTTTAAACTTAAAAGTTAATGTTGCATATAATGGAAAAACATATGAATCTTTAGATTTAACATTTTTCTCAGTTCTAAAAATATCTTTGTTTAAATAACTAACAGGATTAACTTTAACAATATCAAGTACACCTTTATAGTTTTCATTTGTAATTGACTGTTGCCATGCCCCTAAATAACTTGTGTTAACAGGATCAGTATCCTTAATTTTAGTTAATTGTCTATAAATAGATTCAGTACCGGCTATAGTATTGCCATTAATAATCTTACCTTTGGTGATAAGAAGGTCGTTTGTAGAGCTTGAATTAAGACTAAAACGAAGAGGCTGACTACTGTTAATTGTTCTTTCTATAGGATTCAGCCAACCTGTTTGTGCATTTAACTGCATTTTAACTGGTTTTACTTTGGTCGATAAAATATAAGGAGCTAATACCAAACCATTTACAATAGTCGCAGGACCTTTGAATTGTTGCCCATACCCAAGTGTATAACCTTGACGGTCAGTTAATAATAGGAAATTCCCCATAGAATGTAAAAGATTACTTTGCTTCGCATCTGTACATAATGTGTACGTATCTTTATTACAACCAAAAAAACCATCTGGTCTAGTTGTAGTGCCAGTACCACTAGGTTTAGCAACTGGTAAATCAGCCTGCCAAACCCCTGAGTTAGATAAATTCAAAAGCTGCTTCAATAAAATTAAGGCTTGATCTTCAGAAAGGTTATCAACATTCAACCATGGTTTTAATATATCAATATACTCGTTATTTTTAAATTCTTGCACGCCCACATCTTTTGAAATAATAGCCAACTTATCTTTTTTATCTTTAGTTAAGGTGGTTGGTTGAATATCACCAAGAATATTGTCTTCTCTTTCGATTCCTAAACCTTGAAAGATATTAATTAAAGCTAATGCAACACGAATTGTTTCATCGTTAATATTAAGGGATGTTGCTGGTGTTCCAGTTAAAGCTGTTGCTAAATCAATTAAACGGATTCTTGGTGGAGTTGCCATTTTTAATTTAGAAATGTCATCTAGTTTGATGGTTCCTAAATTAATTTTACGAGGACTTTCACCCTGTATATAGAATGTTACATCATCACCTAATTTACATGCTCCACTAGCAATATTTCCATCTATTTTTGTAGCGAAATGATTTACTTTATCTGTACTACAATCAAAATTTAATCCTGCAATAGGATAATCTACAACAAATGGCAAACAATCAGATGCAGAAACATCACAACTCGTACTTTGCGTAACACCAGTAACACCAGTATTTGGATTTTCATTAATATTTGTTTTTTCGCCACCACAACCATTCAATAAAACTGCAATTGTTGATAATGCAAATGGTAATAATATTTTCCTTTTCATACTACATATATCCTAAATTCTTGTTACTGTAAGACAGAAATACGAACCTGTCCTTGATTAGAAAGTTCTTCTTCGGAAACATCTACTGCTGAGGCTAAAGGGGTTAGCATCATATAATATGCATTAGATGGAACTTTGAGTGTTCCTTGCAGTGAGGAGTGTTGAAATAATGTTGATGTAGTCTTTGCGTTTTTAAACCCACTCACCCCTTCTTGGATACAGCCTTTTTCATTTAGAAAAATAACCAATGGCCAATAGTAATTCGGTTTTTCATTGGTTGCTGCATAAGACTCAATTTGCATAAATTGAATCGAGTTATCTAATTTAACTAATTCATATTCAAATTTCTCTTTTAATGGCTTTCTTGGCCATAGACCAACTTCTTTTTGAGCTGTTAAAGTTTTAATAGATTTAGAATATCCATCTACAAAACAACGATCTTTTTCAAAAGCTAACGCCAACTCATCAGCAGATAGTCTAATATAACTCATTGATAAACTGATAGGTACGTTGGATTGTTGTGCTTTATTTATAAATTTATCTAGCACTGATCGGCTTACACCTTTTTTTCTTTCAATCGTTTCTAATCTACCCGTACCATCAGGCATTGAATAAAACCGTTTCTTACCTTCTAAGTTGAATTCTTGATCTTCTAAATATTCACTATTTACATATTCAACCCCGTCAACTTTTGAAAAAGCCTGTTGTTCTACTTGATTTACACTACTATCTTCAGATTTCTGTTTTATATCTGCGGTAGAAACTTTGGGATATTTTGATATCTGTATACTATTCGAAATAGGAGCCTGTTGTTCTTTTTGAATGTTTACCTGAATAGACTCATTTTTTTTTGATTCATTTGATTGAGTAGTTTTAGTAATTGACTCTATATTATTTTTTGATGGTGATTGAACTACCACATCATTCTGATTAATGCTAATTTTTTGACTGGTAACCGGTGCAGAATTAGAATGAGTTTCTATTTTTACTATGTTCGGTTCTTTTTCTGAACTTGATTGCTTAATCTCAGACGAATTGCCTGATGATTTGCTTTTCTCCTCAAGCTCAGGTTTTTTTATAGGTATAGGTATAGATGTATCTTTAGATATTCTTTTAGGAACAATCATTGGACGGCCATCTGGACCAATGATTGTATAAAAACCATCTGCATATAAATTTGATCCACTTGCTATCGCTACGAATAAACTTAACATAGCAAATTTAGATCGATTCATCATTTTCTTTTGCATTACCATCTTGTTCTATAATTAATACCAAGTAAGGTGACTTTAGTATTTGTTTTAACGTTTAAACCAGCATAAGGATTCAATAAAATATTATCAACACCTGTTTTATTAGAGAGGCTACTTGTATTTGCTGGAATATCATCACGACTACGTAAGAAACCTAAAGATAAATCAAGGTCTGTATCTTGATCAAATCGATAACCAATTCCTAAGCCAAATAATTGTGCGTTATTGATTGGAACCATAGTGTTGCGCTTATCATCAGGAATTGAGCTCGTTCTTGGTTCATATCCCATACGCAATTTTAAACGGTCCGTAGCTGAATATTCAAAACCAATTCCCCAACGCCAGGAAGACTGGAATTTCAAAGGTAAAGCTAAGGATCTATCAGTAACATCAGCTGACAAAAGTTTTGCAACTTTTAATAAAGAAATTTGTCGATCAAATTCAAATTTAAATTTATCCCATGCTGAGAAGTCCGTCCAACCAAGATCAAAATTCATTTGTAAATCTGGAAAAATTTTATATTTAATCCCTGCCTTGAAATGCTGAGGATATTTAAAATCCATAGCAACTAAACCAGATTCAACATTTGGCACATAGCCAGGCAGACCTAAAATTGCAGCTAAAATTTGACCTGTTGCAGACGAATTTAACCCAGCAACGAGTTGTTGGGGTGCAGTTGCATTATTAATTAAATACTTACCACGTAAGCGCATTTTGGCTTCACTTTGGTAGACCATACCAAAACTAAAATCATCAGTAGGTTCCCAAAGTACACCTAAATTATAACTTGGACTAAGTGATTGCTCTAAGGAAACATCTAGTGATCCCATTTTGTTAAATGGATTCATACCTTCTTTTGCATTACACATACCAAAAAGCAATAAGTCTGTGATGATATCACCATTGTCTTTGAAAGGGCCACAAACCACTTCATCAACCATGCGTAAAACACCGATCATTTCATTTGGAAAGCGTAAATCTGTCTTCATCGCAATCGCTTGATAAGACATCCCGAAAGACGCACCAATTGATAAATGATCATTGACTTGATAACCAAATGAAGGAGACAAATAAGTAATACGCTCTAGAGCAACTTGTTGTCCCATATAATTACTTGGATTACCATCTTCTGCACCAAAACCTGCAACCAATGGAGCATATACAGCAGTCGCATAAGTGACCTTTGAGCCAGGCGGTTTATAAGCGATACCAGCAGTCGGAGCAGCTAACGGCGAGTTTGGGCCTAAGTCTACGATTTTCTTAAGAATTGGCACATAAATACTCGCGTATTCAACATCACCGTGCACACTATCTTTAAAATCTGTACAAATATTTGAGTCAACTTCAGGTCCATCATTACAAACTAACGGATCATCTGAATAACCAAAAACGTTATAACCAGCTGGTGCTGAATAATCCCGTTTAATCGCAAAATTAGCTAAAATCCCTTGTACATCAGTTTGTAAACCATCAATTTTCGCAAGTGCAGCTGGATTAAAATGTACTGCACTAATGCCTGGTGGATCAGCGGTAACAGCATTACCTAACGAAAGAGAACGTAAATCAACGGATAAATCTTGCCCTAGTTGAGCATTGGTAATATTCGATAGTCCAGCAACCAAAATTGAAATCGCTAAAGGACATAATTTAGGATATTTCACCATTACATCTCCTTAGCGTATTTTTTTACCAAAGCCTATGATATCTAACGGGAATGATAGACCTAAAGAAACATCTGGCGCATCTTCAGTTAAACCAATACCGACTGTTCCATTTACGATAGTTTCAGGCGAGACTCTTACGCCAAGTGCAAATGACAACATTGCACTACTTTGATCAGCTGATTGATAGCTTTCACCATCTTTAAAATAGAATTTAGAGCCCGTGTTAAAACTCTGTTGATAAGACATCGTTAACGAGACGTCATAGTTAAATGAGTAAGCGAAGCCGAATGAAAATCCACCACTTAAACCAGGATCAAAACTTTCTAAAGTACGAGATCCTCGTAATTGGTTCAATCCTGTTTCTTTTAAGCCATAGTTTGCTGAAACTGAACTAAATAATACAACTGGGTCAATATACTTACGCGTACTTGCACCAATCCCAGCAGAATAATATCCTTTACCCGTTGATAATTCATCAATACCAATTTCATAAGGACTATCACCCGTTTTAGTCGATAAATTACCAAATAAGACTAAAGGTAAACGACCTTGTTTTAGCGGGAATGGCTCCCAACGAGCACCAAAAGAAACATCACCTAGACCTGCAGCTGTCTTATCCTGTAAAAGATCTTTTTTAGCCATTAATGGAATAGATGCAGAAAGCGTTACATTATCTAAGAAACCATATTGAACAGTGAAAGTATTCGTTAAAGTATGGTTAGCATCTTCTTCAACACGCAAACGAGCTAAAGTACTTGTGCTATCACTGGTTGCTAAATCAATACGACTATCTCGATAATACGTATAATCAATATCATAGTAAGATGAAAAAACACCTTTTTTAATTAAGGAGTATTGACGTTCATTAGATGTAAATACTTCTTGCAGATTTGTTTCTTTAGTTGCATCGCCTTCTTGTTTTTGTAATGCATTCGCCGCCTGATTCGCACTACTCTCTGTAGATGGCGCTGCTTCATTCGTCTTTGTAGCTACCGCTTCTGTACTACTAGAGGCGCTATCAACTTTAACCTGCTCAGCTTGATTAACTAAAGGTTGGTCTTCGGCATAAATTACTGAAGTGATTGTGCTTAAACTTAATGCCAGCACACTCATGTTCATCCATTGATTATTCATTATGACGTCCTACTTATGCATTTAATTTGATGAAATTTTGGTGATTATTTACGCTTATAGTACATCCGCATATAAGTCGTGATTGGCTTATTGTAGTTATCAGATTTTGGATCCGAATCTAATACACGACGCATGGTTGATGCCTTATCAGCAATCCGCTCAAGTTTTTGATTTGGGAATTGAATTTCGGCTAAAGCATATCGATTTATTGTGGCATCATCCACATGCCTCATATCAGCATCCTGCAACGCCAATAGATTCTTACGATATTGTTCAGGAACATCAACAATAAATAATGTATTATTATCCCAAATCTGTTTAAAGCGAGATTCATCAAAACTAATATTGCCAAGTGATGGATCTGCTACATATACTCGTCCATCTTTATATGCTTTATATACAACAAAGTGCTTAAAACCTGCATAAGTAATTGGGACGATTGCTGGTTGTTGAAGAGCAGTGAGATCTGAAAATTCTCCCCGATAACCACCACTGTTTAAGCCTAAAGCTGATACAAACCGTTTCATATCTAAAAGTGAAAAGCTTCTGCGCTCAATAATTCGCTGATATTCACCATATTGTAATAGTCCTGTCATCGTCTGTTGCTCTGTTAGCTTCAGACCTCCGTAACCATTGAGTAGAGTCGTTAGGGCAGCAGAGCCACAACTATAATCATAAGCTTGACGGACAATCCCACGAAATTGATCAGCGACTGCAGGTTTAATAGTCACTGCTTCTCTGTGGTTTTTCGTAAATGAAGAATTTCGGGAATCCAAAGTTTCTGTGTAATACACAGTCCCCTCTGGCTTTTTTTCTATTTCGAAGGCTTGCGTTGTAAAGTAATACATCAATGCAGAGCCTAGAGCAATCTCTAACATAAGTCTCTTTTCTTAACAGCGGCATTACTTGCCTTATTCATTTTATTTTTAGCGTCCATGACACTACATCCCTGTTTGTTGAAGATACCTTTTTTTATAAAAAAAAACAGCATTTTTTTAGTTTTTTTTGACGAAATGTAGCAAAATTTAATATTCAGTAAACTTATAGAACAAATTCGTGATTATTGTTGCATTTCGATCAAAAATCCAAAAAATAAAATTAAGTATTAAAACTTTATCTCAATAAAAAAAGCGCATCATGTGCGCTTTTTTTATTACACTAAAACTTAGTGACCAGAAATTGTGATACGAGTACCAGCAACATCACCTGCACCTACGTTATAGTAAGTTTGCATACCTTGAACTTCGATATCACCGATTGAACCAGCAGCAGCACTACCCAACTTCACGCTTTGAACATATACGTCAGTTTTAGGAGTAGATGATCCTGAACCTGTAATAACTTGTAGGAAACCGTTACCTGTAGTTGCTGAAGCGCCATATACACTTACTTTAGCATTTACAGTTAAATCAGTACCATTTGCATCAGCAACTTTGATGCTTCCAATGCGGATTTCACCAGCTGGACGGCTTGCAGCAGTAGAAGCTGTTGAGTTATCCAAAATACCGAGGTTTGTAATCTCTAAACCACCTTGCATAGTTGTATTCAACATAATCATTGCGCCTTGTGGAGCAGCACCAAGTTGAATATTTGCATTAGTTACGCCAGTTTTTAAAGTTAAACCAGATAAGATTGCATTGTAGTTAGAAGCAGTATCACCACGACGGATACTAGTTGTACCTGCAGTACCCGAAGCAGAAACACCAATTTCACCGATGTTAATTGTCAAACCTGAAACTTGTGCAGCAACGTTTAAGAATGCTGAATTAGCGCCACCAACACCAGCATCAGTATCGATTGAGATATCAGCTAAGTTGTGTGAAGGTAGAAGAGAAGTAGCATTTGGAGAAATTACGATACCGTTAGTCGCTGTAGCGCCTGTACCATTTGCCTTGATTACGATTGCACCAGCAGTACCAGTACCACCAAAACCTGCAGTACCAGCAGTACCAGCAGCAGCCAAACCATCGTTATCGTGAATTAAAACTTTTTCGATTTCAATTTTTGAAATACCGATACCTAAGTTGATACCGTCTTGACCTGTTGCAGCGCTTAGTGCAGCATCATCCATTGACTGCATAGCCATTGCATTCGCGCTAATCGCCATTGAAGAAACTAAAGCTAGTTTAGTAAACATTTTCATTGAGCACTCTCCCAAGAGCATTTATTTTTTGACTTTCACTACTCTAAACTGTCCACGGTCGTTTTTTTCTTAATGACAACTTGAACTTCCAATCCTTGAGTAGTTCGTTTAGCAAGTACTAAATTACAGGTTTGTTATTTTATGTTCAACTACTGTTAATCGATTTTTATAAATAACCCGACAAACGGCATGATACTTTTTTCGTGCATCACTTTAACTTATATGCCCTAACATCTGGAAAGCACTATAATTTTTTAATTAGCATTTTTAGAAAATCATAGTGAAATATCCTATTTCGACCTTTTATCATCCGCCCAAATCACTGCAAAATGTAAACAATTGCGCTTTCTTAAATCAATTCATGAAAATTGCAACTTGCTTTGCAATTTTAGTAGATAGAATCACAATACATTTCACAAATATTTTTTAAGCTTCTATCTATAAGATAAATATCAGTAGAGTTTAGATGATTGTAGTACAATTATATTTTCCAAATGTATATGAATGTATTTTTGTTATATGTCTCATTTTCAGCAAAAACTTGACACGCAACTCACCTCTGCATTTGACCTTCTTATACAACTGAATGAACTAACTGGTTTAGTTTATTTATACGACAATCACACTCCAACAATTGGTTTTTTGCCTCAAGAATTCTTAGTATTAGAGCAGTCAGAACTAAAAAAATTTTATAAAACTCAATTTAATAAATATAAGAATGAACAAGCAACCTTACCTATTAGCGATTTTTTAAATTTTCAAGCGAATTCAGAAAGTTCAATGGAAACTAATTTTAGTGGTGGATATATTGGCTTTTTTAGTTATGACTACAGTGCAAATCAATTTATAAACATGGTTTCACGAAATCAACCCAGTTTTTTCTTAGGTCTATATTCGACTTTTTTAAAGTTTCAGGATGATGCTTGGTATTTTTATAGTAATGAAAATGAAGCTGAAAGTATCTATCAAAATGTCATAAATCTACTCAATCAACCAATCAATATTCAAAAGACACCATTCTCATTATTAGAAAAATGTTATCCGCGCTGGTCTAAGCAACAATACCTACATGCATTTAATCAAGTGCAGGAATATATTAAAGCTGGTGACTGCTACCAAATTAATTTAACTCAAGAGTTTATTGCAAAAACACAAGGTTCATTATTAGATCGAGCACAGGATTTATGGGCGCTCACCCATGCACCTTATGCTGCCTATCTCAAGATAGATGATTTTGAGCTACTCAGTTGTTCTCCAGAGTTATTCATCGAGTTTCAAACAAATCGAAAAATTAAAACGCGGCCAATTAAAGGTACAATGCCTCGTTTTGATGATGCTGAGCAAGACCAACAATCTAAAGATCAGCTAAGCCGCTCTGAAAAAGATCAGGCTGAAAATGTGATGATTGTTGATTTACTTCGTAATGATTTAAGTGTTTATGCAGAAACAGGATCTGTAAAAACTACAAAACTTTTCGAAATTGAAAGCTTCAACCAAGTTCATCATATGGTCAGTGAAATCACTGCAACCTTAAAAAAAGAAGTAAACCCCATGCAGATGTTATTGTCCGCCCTTCCGGGTGGTTCAATTACAGGGGCACCCAAAATTCGCGCTATGCAAATTATTGATGAATTAGAAGGTGCTCCACGTGGCGCATATTGTGGAAGTTTGGGTTATTTTAATTTTGATGGAACAGGTTGCTGGAATATCTTAATCCGTAGTATTCAAAAATATCAGGATCAATTATCGATGTGGGCAGGTGGCGGCATTACAGTTGCTTCTGATGCCGAAGCCGAGTACCAAGAGTGCTTTGATAAAATTTCTGCCATGCTTGATTTGCTCAATACATGGCAAAAATCTGAAAACTAAATTTTTATACAAATTATAAAATTTGAGTTTTAAGCGTATCCACCAAACGCTGGTTTTGTTCATCTGTACCAATCGTGATACGCAAGAATTGATTAATGCGCGGCTTATTGAAATAACGCACAATAACCCCCTGTTCACGCAATTGTTGAGACAACTGAGCAGCATCATGTTGCGGATGTGTAGCAAAGATAAAATTGGCTTTCGAAGGCAATACCTCAAAACCCAAGACAGTGAGATCAGTCACTAATTTTTCTCGACTCTCAATCACTTTGGCACATTGCACTTCAAAATAAGCTTGATCTTCAAATGAAGCCACCGCTGCGGCAATCGCAAAACGATCAATTGGGTAGGAATTAAAACTATTCTTCACTGCTTCAAGTGCAGCAATCAAATGCGCTTGTGCAATCGCAAAGCCAACACGTAAACCAGCTAATGAACGTGATTTAGATGTCGTTTGGCAAACGACTAAATTTTCGTAACGATTGACCAATTGCACTGCTGACTCAGCGCCAAAATCGACATAAGCTTCATCAATCACAACGACTCGATCAGGATTTGTTTTAAGTACTTGCTCAATCTGCGCTAATCCTAATGCAATGCTGGTTGGCGCATTCGGATTGGTAATGATGATACCGCCATTTTCCTGTGCATAATCACAAACATCTATTTCGAACTTGTCATTCAAAGGAATCTGCTTGGTTTGCGTTGCAAAAAACTGGCTATAAACAGGATAAAAACTATAGGTAATATCTGGGTAGAGAATTGGCTCTTTCTGAATAAAAAAAGCCTTAAAAATATGTGCTAAAACTTCATCCGAACCATTACCGACAAAGACTTGAGCAACATCAACATGCTGCTGTTTGGCAATTGCTTGCTTTAAAGCCGTCGCATCTGGATCTGGATACAAGCGCAAAGCATCAGCTTGGTGAGTTAAAACTGCTTGGACTGCTTCCACAACTTTAGGTGATGGTGGATATGGGTTTTCATTGGTATTAAGTTTTAGTAAGTTCTGAATCTTAGGCTGCTCACCTGGTACATATGGCTCAAGTTCACGAACTTCTGGACTCCAAAAACGCATTTGTTCAGTTGTAAACGTCATTGTTCTACTCTCATATATCTCAAAAAAGGGGCTTCTATCAGCCCCTATCTATTCTTCGAATCGGTTATTGATAGCGATAGCGTGCCGAGCGTGCATGGGCATCAAGATTTTCTTCAACTGCCAACACATCTGCTGTTTTAGCCAAAGTTTTAACGCCCTCTTGCGAGCACATAATTAAACTTGAACGCTTTTGGAAATCATAAACGCCGAGCGGTGAAGAAAAACGCGCTGTACCCGAAGTCGGTAAAACATGATTTGGGCCTGCACAATAATCACCGATCGCTTCAGGCGTATAACGCCCCATAAAGATCGCACCTGCATGACGAATCTCTTGGCTCATTAATTCAGCATCATCAAGACATAATTCTAAATGCTCTGGAGCAACCTGATTAATCAGTTTAATCGCTTCCGAACGATCCTTTACCAGTACCAACGCACCACGATTTTGAATCGAAGTTCGAGCAATTTCTGCTTTTGGCAATTCACTTAAATGCTTTTCAATGGCTGTTTCGACAGCATTTAAAAGTGCTTCATCTGACGTAATAAAAATGGCTTGTGCAACCGTATCATGCTCAGCTTGAGACAATACATCCATAGCCAACCATTCAGCATTATTTTCCCCTTCGGCATACACCAAAATTTCCGAAGGTCCCGCGATCATATCAATACCCACCTGACCAAAGACTGCACGTTTTGCTGCTGCTACAAAACGGTTCCCCGGTCCTGTAATTTTATCGACAGCTGGAATGGTTTGCGTTCCATAAGCTAACGCGGCGACGGCTTGAGCACCACCAATAGTAAATACACGGCTTACCCCTGCTAAATATGCAGCTGCTAAAACCAATGGATTCAATTCACCATTCGGCGCTGGAACCACCATGATAATTTCAGGAACCCCTGCTACATGTGCTGGTAAAGCATTCATAAGTACAGATGATGGATAAGATGCTAATCCACCAGGAACATAAATCCCGACGCGATCAAGTGGTGTGACTTTCTGACCTAAGGTATTACCCAGATCATCAACATAAGTCCAACCTTCCTGCTTTTGTGCCTGATGAAAAGAACGAATACGTTTTGCAGCCAATTCTAAGGCTTCACGAATTTCTATGCTTAAGCCTTCAAATGCAGTTTTAAGTTGAGCTTGGGTCAGTTCCAAATCCGAGAATTGATGCGCTGGATGTCGATCGAACTGTTGTGTTAATTTAAGTACATGATCATCACCATACTGACGAACATCAGCAATGATTTGGTCTACAGTTTGTACTAATTGAGGATCATTCACAGTTTCAAATGCTAAAAGTTCAGCAAATGCCTGTTTAAAATTTTGATCCTGAGTCGATAAACGTCGCATCAATTTACCCACAAGGCGAATAAGAGAAGGCTAAGTTTACTCTTTTTCAACACGCTTGTGGGCAAGATAACATAAGCATTTCCACCTGCTTTAATAGGAAAAATCATTTTTAGGTTTAAATATTTTAAATTTTATGTATTTAAGTCTGGATTATCCCAATCTCCATCATGCTGTATTAGCCAATTCAAAGCACCATGACGTTCCACAACAACTGAAGCATTTAAATTTTCAGGCGCATCTTGTTGTTTTAAACGAGCATCTACGCATGCCCAATCATAACGATAGGTCAAATCTGCCTGATCTAAAATTTCATCCAGATTTCTTAACTCAACTTGCTGCATAAATTCATCAAATGAGCGACAAGCAGAAACTACCTGAACTGCAAAATCACAATCTGCTATTTCATTTGGATAATTGAGTTCTTTCACAATTCCGAGTGCCCAAAGTAAAACCCAATAAGCTTCATATTTCCAAATCATATTCACGACATCTTGTTGAGAAACCTCTTGATTTAAAATATTTCGTTCTTTACGGGTTAGCTCATCAAATACTTCAAATTTATTTAGTAAATCAACGATAAAGTCTTTAGCTTCTTGATCAAATTGCTGATTGTTTAAATCACATGCCACTTGGATAATGATCAAACACGCAATTGCTCGTTTGGCGATACTTTCAACTGAACGGGCTATAACTTCATCAGCCGATTCAATATGCGGCAACCATTCGATGTAAGGAATCGATTGTGCTTGTAATTTCAAAATAGATTCTTGTTTACGTTGCAAGGGCGTTTTCATTCTTATCTCTAATCACAAAACGATAAACCCTTTTAGCACACAGCCAAATTTGAAAGTAAGACATTCTTTCCCTTAATCAGAAAATTAAGCGATAAAAAAACCGTTCAAAAGAACGGTTTTTTGAATCATCATGCAAAATCATACTGAACGTGATTTCACAGCTTCTTCAAGTTGCGTCAAAATTGGATTTAACACGGCTTGTTTACGTTTAAAGCTCGCTTTATTGACAATTAAACGAGAAGAAACTTTACAAATTTCTTCTAATGGCTCTAAACCATTGGCACGTAAAGTATTACCTGTATCAACCACATCGACGATGTAATCACCCAACCCAACCAGAGGTGCAAGCTCCATAGATCCGTAAAGTTTGATCACATCAACTTGCTCGCCTAAACTTGCATAGTATTGACGCGTAAGATTCACGTATTTAGTTGCAATTTTTAAACGGCCTTTCGGACGTTCCATTCCAACTTTACCAGCAGTCATCAATTTACAATTTGCAATTTTTAGATCAAGTAACTCATAAACATGTTGGGCGCCGTGTTCCATCAGCACATCTTTACCCGCTACACCAAAATCTGCTGCACCGTTCTCAACATACGTCGGTACATCAGAAGCACGAAGAATCAGAATACGTACTTTTTTATGTGTGGTTGGGAAAATTAATTTACGTGATTTATCAGGATCTTCTAATAAATTAATACCCGCATTTTCAAGTAAAGGTAATGTCTCTTTTAGGATACGTCCTTTACTGAGTGCTAAGGTTAAACCATGATCAAAATTACCCATTACATCAAAATTTGGATCATCGTTTCTTAAGTCATTCATCCTTTTACTCGCTTAATCTGAGCACCTAAACTTTGTAACTTTTCTTCAACTTGTTCATAGCCACGATCGATATGATAAATACGATCAACTAAGGTTTCCCCTTCTGCGACTAATGCAGCGAGAACAAGAGAAAATGATGCACGTAAATCAGTCGCCATTACAGGAGCAGCTTGCAATTTATCTACGCCAGTTACGACTGCATCATGCCCTTCCACTTGAATATTTGCGCCCATACGTGACAATTCAGGAACATGCATAAAACGATTTTCAAAAATTGTTTCTGAAATCGTTGCAAAACCACGACCAATCACATTGACCGCCATAAGCTGTGCTTGCATATCAGTTGGAAATTCGGGATGAGGTAAAGTTCTAAAGCTCACAGCTTTAGGACGTTTACCTTGCATATCTAGTTCAATCCAATTATCACCACGGGTCACTTCTGCACCCATTTCTTCAAACTTATCCAATACTGCTTCTAACAATGCTGGATCCGTATGCGTGGTTTTAACTCGACCACCTGTAATTGCAGCGGCAGCTAAATATGAACCAGTTTCAATTCGATCCGCAACAACCGCATATTCACAGCCATGTAAACTTTCAACGCCTGTTACAACTAATGTATCTGTGTCTAGACCTTCAATCTTGGCACCCATTTTAATGAGCATTTGTGCAAGATCAGTAATTTCAGGTTCACGAGCAGCATTACGAATCGTCGTCACACCATCAGCCAATACAGCAGCCATCAAGATATTTTCAGTGCCACCAACAGTGACCATATCAAAAATAACTTCGCCACCTTTTAAGCGACCATCAACAGAAGCATGAACATAACCATTTTCAACTTCAATCTGCGCACCTAAAGCTTCCAATGCTTTCAAATGCTGATCAACAGGACGTGAACCAATCGCACAACCACCAGGTAATGAAACTTTAGCATTTCCATAGCGAGCCAATAGTGGACCAAGTACCAAAATTGATGCACGCATAGTTTTCACAAGTTCATAAGGTGCAAACTGATTATCTAATGTTGACGCATCCGCACGAACCGTATCCCCTTCATAGCTCATTGTAACGCCTAAGCCAGCAATCAGCTTCACTAAGGTGTTCACATCTTTTAAATGAGGTACATTGGTTAAAGTAATCGGAGAATCTGCAAGAATCATTGCAGCAAGTAAAGGCAGAGCAGCATTTTTAGCACCAGAAATACGTACTTCGCCCTCGAGCTTAACACCGCCCGTAATTAAAAATTTATCCATTAATATTTAAGCTCCGAAAAGGCTTGCTTTGCGCCATTCGTCTTTTGTCATTGCGCGAATCGTAACTGCGTGCACTTCACCACTTGCGATATAAGAGTTTAATGGTGCATATACGGCTTGTTGACGAGTAATCGTACGTTTGCCATCAAACTGATCATCAACAATTCGAAGGTCGAATTTCCCAGCTTGGCCACTCACTGCTACTTCTGCTTCAGGGAAAGCTTCTTTTAAAATTTGCGTGAGCTGCTCACTATTCATTACTAGACCTCTTATACAACCATGGCGTCAAACCATACATTTTACTATAACTTTTTCAGATAATTCAGTAAGCCGTTTCTTTTTTTATCGATAAAAAAAAGAGGCTATTTGCAAAGCCTCTTTTGATAAAAAAACTTAAGTTAAAATTGCCAGCTCATGTTGATAAGAACACTGTATTTTTCTATGTTTTGCAAGCTGTCTTTTTAGTTTTTCTGTTAATTTGTTAATCGAAGTATACATATCATCTGCTGTCGCCTGCGCAAACAGTTCAATCCCCGGTAAGCGAATAATCGCCTCAGCAATATGATTAGAGCTCCCTTTATGAGAACGTTTATCAATTTGATGATCTTTAGCCAATTTAATTTGCATACTATTCACTTGATCTAGATGCTTAGTCATTTGACTAAATTTCATTTTTATATTTTCTTCAATAGCAGGCGTAATGGTTAAATGGTGTCCACGAATCGTTATTTGCATAATTCTATCCCTCACCTTTTTCTAAGGATACAAAGAATCGCCCAAGCAAATTTAATGCATATTAAGATTCAACATTCATTAAATCATTTTAGCGATTCCTTTAGTGACTATTAAAAAGATTCATTATTCCGTAATAATGAATCCCTAGAATAGTCACACCTTGAAATTTAGATCAAGACTTTTCTTTCTGAAGATGATGGAATATGTAACGATTCACGATATTTTGCGACTGTACGTCGAGCTACTTCAATCCCCTCATCTTTCAACATTTCCGCAATTGCATTATCAGACAAAGGCTTACGCGGATTTTCATTCGAAACCAATTTCTTAATCATTGCCCGAATCGCAGTTGAAGATGCTTCACCACCTGTCGTTGTTCCAACATGACTTGAAAAAAAGTATTTCAATTCAAATAAACCACGTGGTGTAAGCATATATTTATTAGTTGTTACACGTGAAACAGTGGATTCATGTAACTCAACTTCCTCTGCAACATCACGGAGAACTAAAGGCTTCATCGCCTCAGGTCCTTGTTCAAGAAAAGCTCGCTGATGTTCCACAATACAAGTTGAAACTTTAAGTAATGTTTTATGTCGTTCATCTATACTTTTAATAAAATTTTTCGCCTCAAGCATTTGATTACGTAAATAAATATTATCATCACTCTGATCAGCACGACGAATCATATTTGAATAAAAAGAATTAATCCTTAATTTAGGCATAACATCAGGATTAAGCTGCACTTGCCAATGCTGATCTTTCTTGGAAACCACAACATCAGGAACTTGATATTCAGATTCTTGTTGGCTAAATTCTAAACCTGGATATGGTTTTAATGTTTTTAATAAATCAACAGCACCTTTCAACTGCTCTTTAGACAAACCCGTTTGTTTCAATAATTTATTTAAATCATTTGCTATTAATAATTCATAATACTTCAGTAAACACTTTGCTTCAGCTAAGTATGGTTTTTTTTGATCTATGCCTTCTAATTGGATCTTTAAACATTCTGCTAAATTTCGAGAACCAACTCCAATTGGATCTAAACGTTGAATATGTTTTAAAACAACAATAACTTCATCTTCTTCAACCTCATCAGCACTCTCCATTTCCTGTAATAGCCGAGTAACTGCAAGCAAAATATCATCTAATTCAGCATCTAAAAACCCTTTATCATCTAAAGAATCAACGATGCAATAAGCAATTAATTTATCTACTGTTGAAAAATGTAATAAATTTACTTGCTCTAAGATATGTTCTTTTAAACTCAATTGAACTTGACGATTATCCTCTCGTTCCTCATATTCTGGCGACGCCAATGCAGTTGATTGATGTGTATAAATATCATCCCATTCGGTATCAACAGGCAAATCATTTGGTAAATGGTCTGCATTAAGTTCAGTTGTTAAATCTCCTGACTCACTGATCTCTGAAGTAGATAAACTTTCTGTTGTATTATTTTCTTCAATTTTTTCCAGTAACGGATTACTATCTAATTGAGTTTGTATTTCTTGCTCCAATTCCAAGCTAGAAAGTTGTAGTAAACGAATTGCCTGCTGTAATTGAGGGGTTAACGATAAACTATTCGCAACTTTCAACCCTACAGATAATTTCATACCAAGACTTCCCTTTTAAATAAGCAAAAAACATGCCCATAAAAATATTTATAACATAAAGCAATGTTTACGCCTATAAGCAAAGCTCTTTTCTATTGATTAATCTGCTCAAAAATAGCAAAGATGCAAAATATTTATTGTAATAGGCGGTTGTATCCCTCTCATTTAACAAACATGCAAACAGCATAGAATTATTTTATGTTTTGCTGCTTAAGGCATTCAAGCATTTCTTCAAGCACGTTCTTTCCCATCGTTCTTCGCACAAGCTCATTTAAATCCCCTGCTAGAAAGCTAGACCAAGTCGTACTCGTTGAACCAGAAGAATGAGCATAACGACCAGAAGCAGACCACACCTTTTGATCTGATGTAATAAAAGCTACCTATAGCTCACCGTCAGGATCATCCAATATCCATTCACGAACAACTTTAGGTTCTTGATTTTGTTTCTCTGTATTTTTTTTAATGCTATTCAATATTAAGAAACACAAATAGATAGAAGCAATAGCAGATAAAAGTGTATAAAAAATCATGCTAACCCATCTTTATTAATTATTCGACATATTGCTAAGAGAATAACACAACTCTTATGAAAGAATATTTCCTTTCCCCTGAGTAAAAAACACCCCCACTCTTTCGAATGGGGGTGTTTGAATTTAAAAGCTGGCGATGACTTACTCTCACATGGCAAACGCCACACTACCATCAGCGCTAAGAGGTTTCACTTCTGAGTTCGGGAAGGGATCAGGTGGTTCACTCTTGCTATTGTCGCCAGCAAACTGTTTTGGCTTTCGGTGGTCTTACGTTTTTTGCCACTTATTACCGAAAGAGTTATTAACGGATTAGATTATTGGGTCTGTATTGTAACTAGTTTTCACACTAAATCAAGTTATGTATTGAATTTATCTTGAATACAACAACTGTTTGGGTGTTGTATAGTCAAGCCTCACGAGCAATTAGTATTGGTCAGCTTCACACGTCACCGTGCTTCCACACCCAACCTATCAACGTCCTAGTCTCGAACGGCTCTTTAGAGGAATAAATTCCTAGGGAAATCTTATCTTGAGGTAGGCTTCCCGCTTAGATGCTTTCAGCGGTTATCCCTTCCGAACATAGCTACCCGGCGATGCGACTGGCGTCACAACCGGTACACCAGAGGTTCGTCCACTCTGGTCCTCTCGTACTAGGAGCAGATCCTCTCAAATTTCCAGCGCCCACGGTAGATAGGGACCGAACTGTCTCACGACGTTCTAAACCCAGCTCGCGTACCTCTTTAAATGGCGAACAGCCATACCCTTGGGACCTGCTTCAGCCCCAGGATGAGATGAGCCGACATCGAGGTGCCAAACACCGCCGTCGATATGAACTCTTGGGCGGTATCAGCCTGTTATCCCCAGAGTACCTTTTATCCGTTGAGCGATGGCCCTTCCATACAGAACCACCGGATCACTAAGACCTACTTTCGTACCTGCTCGACTTGTGGGTCTCGCAGTTAAGCGCGCTTTTGCCTTTATACTCTACGCGTGATTTCCGACCACGCTGAGCGCACCTTCGTACTCCTCCGTTACTCTTTAGGAGGAGACCGCCCCAGTCAAACTACCCACCAGACATGGTCCTCGCCCCGGATTACGGGGCAGAGTTAGAACCTCAACATTACCAGGGTGGTATTTCAAGGACGGCTCCATTGGAACTAGCGTTCCAACTTCAAAGCCTCCCACCTATCCTACACAAGTAAGGTCAAAGTTCAATGTCAAGCTGCAGTAAAGGTTCACGGGGTCTTTCCGTCTAGCCGCGGGTACACTGCATCTTCACAGCGATTTCGATTTCACTGAGCCTCTGCTGGAGACAGCGCCGCCATCATTATGCCATTCGTGCAGGTCGGAACTTACCCGACAAGGAATTTCGCTACCTTAGGACCGTTATAGTTACGGCCGCCGTTTACTGGGGCTTCGATCAAGAGCTTCGCTTACGCTAACCCCATCAATTAACCTTCCAGCACCGGGCAGGCATCACACCCTATACGTCCACTTTCGTGTTTGCAGAGTGCTATGTTTTTAATAAACAGTTGCAGCGGCCTGGTTTCTGTGGCTGCCAATAGCTCAGGGAGCAAGTCCCATCACCGTCAGCAGCGTACCTTCTCCCGAAGTTACGGTACCATTTTGCCTAGTTCCTTCAGCAGAGTTCTCTCAAGCGCTTTGGTCTACTCGACCTGACCACCTGTGTCGGTTTCGGGTACGATTCCTGTGTAACTGAAGCTTAGAGACTTTTCCTGGAAGCATGGTATCAGCCACTTCACTGTACAAGTACAGCTTGCTATCAGTTCTCAGCATAGAGTACCCCGGATTTGCCTAAGATACATGCCTACAACCTTCCACCTGGACAACCAACGCCAGGCTGACTTAACCTTCTCCGTCCTCTCATCGCATTACACAGAAGTATTGGAATATTAACCAATTTCCCATCGACTACGCCTCTCGGCCTCGCCTTAGGGGTCGACTCACCCAGCCCCGATTAACGTTGGACTGGAACCCTTGGTCTTTCAGCGAACGGGTTTTTCACCCGTTTTGTCGTTACTCACGTCAGCATTCGCACTTCTGATACCTCCAGCATACTTCTCAATACACCTTCATCGGCTTACAGAACGCTCCCCTACCACTTGACTAATGTCAAATCCGCAGCTTCGGCACATAGTTTTAGCCCCGTTACATCTTCCGCGCAGGCCGACTCGACTAGTGAGCTATTACGCTTTCTTTAAAGGGTGGCTGCTTCTAAGCCAACCTCCTAGCTGTCTATGCCTTCCCACATCGTTTCCCACTTAACTATGATTTTGGGGCCTTAGCTGGCGGTCTGGATTGTTTTCCTCTTGACTACGGACGTTAGCACCCGCAGTCTGTCTCCCGGATAGTACTCATTGGTATTCGGAGTTTGCATCGGTTTGGTAAGTCGGGATGACCCCCTAGCCGAAACAGTGCTCTACCCCCAATGGTATTCGTCCGAGGCGCTACCTAAATAGCTTTCGGGGAGAACCAGCTATCACCAGGCTTGATTAGCCTTTCACCCCTATCCACAAGTCATCCCCTGGCTTTTCAACGACAGTGGGTTCGGTCCTCCAGTTAGTGTTACCCAACCTTCAACCTGCTCATGGATAGATCGCCTGGTTTCGGGTCTATACCCAGCAACTAAACGCCCTATTAAGACTCGATTTCTCTACGGCTCCCCTATACGGTTAACCTCGCTACTGAATATAAGTCGCTGACCCATTATACAAAAGGTACGCAGTCACCGAACAAGTCGGCTCCCACTGCTTGTATGCATGCGGTTTCAGGATCTATTTCACTCCCCTCACAGGGGTTCTTTTCGCCTTTCCCTCACGGTACTGGTTCACTATCGGTCAGTCAGGAGTATTTAGCCTTGGAGGATGGTCCCCCCATATTCAGACAAGGTTTCACGTGCCTCGCCCTACTCGTCATCATTGTGTGTGCCCTTTCGTGTACGGGAATATCACCCTCTACGTTCGCACTTCCCAGAGCGTTCCACTAGAACACACACAACTTAATGGGCTGCTCCCCGTTCGCTCGCCGCTACTAAGGGAATCTCAATTGATTTCTTTTCCTAAGGGTACTGAGATGTTTCACTTCCCCTCGTTCGCTTCATAAGCCTATGTATTCAGCTTATGATACCCGCCTTATAGCGGGTGGGTTCCCCCATTCAGAAATCTCCGGATCAAAGGATATTTGCCGCCTCCCCGGAGCTTATCGCAGGCTATTACGTCTTTCATCGCCTCTGACTGCCAAGGCATCCACCACATGCACTTAATTACTTGACTATACAACCCCAAACAGTCGTTAACACATACAAGTGAGTGTTAGCGTTGCAAACTTAATTGCTACTATTCGTTGTCTGTGAACTTAATCACCATACAGCTTCAATCTAAATTCATATACCAAAACGCTTGATTCAGTGTTTTTGCTAGTTCTCATTTTGTTCTTTCGAACAAATGAGTGAACAATTTATTTCAGACTCAATTTTCTAATCTGTTAATGATTAACTACCACCTCGTCGGTGAGCAGTAAACTGTGATAAATCACAGAGATTAATAAACCAGTCAACTTGGACTGTATTCACTAAACTCTATAATCTTCTTAGCTTTGAATTAAGTTCGTTTTTACAAACTCTTTTAATTCATGGTGGAGACTAGGAGAGTCGAACTCCTGACCTCCTGCGTGCAAAGCAGGCGCTCTACCAACTAAGCTAAGTCCCCAGCTTATCACTTAATGAACGACATATCTTTCAATCTAAGCTACTACAATCAGATTTGGTGGGTCTGACAAGACTTGAACTTGTGACCCCACGCTTATCAAGCGTGTGCTCTAACCAACTGAGCTACAGACCCTCAGATACATCTTCGAAGAACAACTTGTTGTGGATTCTTACCAGTCACCAATCTTTCGTTAAGGAGGTGATCCAGCCGCAGGTTCCCCTACGGCTACCTTGTTACGACTTCACCCCAGTCATCGGCCACACCGTGGTAAGCGTCCTCCTTGCGGTTAGACTACCTACTTCTGGTGCAACAAACTCCCATGGTGTGACGGGCGGTGTGTACAAGGCCCGGGAACGTATTCACCGCGGCATTCTGATCCGCGATTACTAGCGATTCCGACTTCATGGAGTCGAGTTGCAGACTCCAATCCGGACTACGATCGGCTTTTTGAGATTAGCATCCTATCGCTAGGTAGCAACCCTTTGTACCGACCATTGTAGCACGTGTGTAGCCCTGGCCGTAAGGGCCATGATGACTTGACGTCGTCCCCGCCTTCCTCCAGTTTGTCACTGGCAGTATCCTTAAAGTTCCCATCCGAAATGCTGGCAAGTAAGGAAAAGGGTTGCGCTCGTTGCGGGACTTAACCCAACATCTCACGACACGAGCTGACGACAGCCATGCAGCACCTGTATCTAGATTCCCGAAGGCACCAATCCATCTCTGGAAAGTTTCTAGTATGTCAAGGCCAGGTAAGGTTCTTCGCGTTGCATCGAATTAAACCACATGCTCCACCGCTTGTGCGGGCCCCCGTCAATTCATTTGAGTTTTAGTCTTGCGACCGTACTCCCCAGGCGGTCTACTTATCGCGTTAGCTGCGCCACTAAAGCCTCAAAGGCCCCAACGGCTAGTAGACATCGTTTACGGCATGGACTACCAGGGTATCTAATCCTGTTTGCTCCCCATGCTTTCGTACCTCAGCGTCAGTATTAGGCCAGATGGCTGCCTTCGCCATCGGTATTCCTCCAGATCTCTACGCATTTCACCGCTACACCTGGAATTCTACCATCCTCTCCCATACTCTAGCTTCCCAGTATCGAATGCAATTCCCAAGTTAAGCTCGGGGATTTCACATCCGACTTAAAAAGCCGCCTACGCACGCTTTACGCCCAGTAAATCCGATTAACGCTCGCACCCTCTGTATTACCGCGGCTGCTGGCACAGAGTTAGCCGGTGCTTATTCTGCGAGTAACGTCCACTATCCAGTAGTATTAGTACTAGTAGCCTCCTCCTCGCTTAAAGTGCTTTACAACCAAAAGGCCTTCTTCACACACGCGGCATGGCTGGATCAGGCTTCCGCCCATTGTCCAATATTCCCCACTGCTGCCTCCCGTAGGAGTCTGGGCCGTGTCTCAGTCCCAGTGTGGCGGATCATCCTCTCAGACCCGCTACAGATCGTCGCCTTGGTAGGCCTTTACCCCACCAACTAGCTAATCCGACTTAGGCTCATCATTTAGCGCAAGGTCCGAAGATCCCCTGCTTTCTCCCGTAGGACGTATGCGGTATTAGCATTCCTTTCGGAATGTTGTCCCCCACTAAATGGCAGATTCCTAAGCATTACTCACCCGTCCGCCGCTAAGATAAGGTGCAAGCACCTCATCTCCGCTCGACTTGCATGTGTTAAGCCTGCCGCCAGCGTTCAATCTGAGCCATGATCAAACTCTTCAGTTTAAAATCATTAGTAGCTTATGGCTACAAATCTTGGCTCATCAATTTTCTGACTAAAAATTCGCTCAAATAAACTTCGAGAAATTTCTACCATTCAATCAATGAAATATTTTCGATCGATCAACCAGTAAAAATCCACACAAGTTGTTCTTCTATTCTCTTAATGATCTTCTTGATGATTCGTCATCATCAAGCTAGGTCGGCTATGTTACTCTAATTTATCTTAAAGTCAACAGGTAATTTAGATATTTTTAAAACCTATCAATCAATCCAAGAACCCAACCAATCTAGCCAAATCCTTGTTTCTCAACAAGTTTTTATCTGCATCACCGCCGATGGATGTGCATTCTACAGCATTCCTAAACCAATACAACCCCCTTTCTTAATCTTTTTATTTAAGTGAACATTTTTAAACCAAAATCACAATTTTTCTTATATTTTTCGACCGAATTTGTTTTAATAATAAGAGAACAACTAAACTGTATACCTTATATCTATGTTTTGCGTCATGCAGCGCAATCATTCTAATGACTGTATTTCGCTCTAATGGCGACGAAGGACTTATATGCATTACTCAAATTACATCTTGCTTGGGCTGTTAACTGCTGGGGCATGCTCACCTGTATTAGCACAAGAAGTTCAAAACAAGCCATCTATTCACACAAGCTCTGTGGCAAATACTAACAATCAACAATCGACATCGACGATTCAAGCCATAAAAGATTTAAAACATATCACTAGAAATGATTTAAAGGTCAATGCAAACGCTGCCCAACCTGATGCTGTAAAAGATCCTTTACAACCATTAAATAGACAGATCTTTGCTTTAAATGATGCTTTGGATCGTAATTTATTAAAACCTGTTGCAATACAATATGTGGCAAAAGTTCCAGAAGAAGTCCGTACTCCTTATCGCCAATTTAGGAAAAATCTAGGTGAACCTTGGAATGCAGTCAACCAATTAATCCAAGGACGACCAACTCGCGCTGCCAAGACATTAGGTCGTTTCACGATTAATACGCTTACAACACTAGGTTTTGCTGATCCTGCTCGTCGTTTAGGCCTAACCACTGAAGAGGAAAGTTTTGGCGTCACTTTAGGTTACTACGGTGTACCATCAGGTCCTTACGTGATGCTGCCATTTTTTGGTCCAAGCACATTCCGTGACGGTTTTGGTTTAGCAACAGATAGTTTTGGTCGCCCACAAAAATATTTATTAGATGATCAAGAAGGTATTTATTGGTCTAGTAATTTATTACAAGCAATTGATGCTCGCTCACAAATTTTGGATATTGAAGAAAGCTTAAAAGGTGATAAATATTCAATGATCCGTGATTTTTACTTACAACGTAAAGCCTTCCAAATTGCTGAAAAGCATGGAGATTCGGCAGATGTTTCATTTGTAAGTGACGAAGATGATAATAACGATCAATCAGGTGATGACAAGTAATCTCTGAGGAATTTTAAATGATAGACTTATGCATTAATTTAAAGTTTTAGCAATACTATGTTTTTCATCATATTTCATCTATGATGAATTAAAAAATGATCATACAAATACAAAAGGTCGGCTACTTATCTATGTATTTTATTCAACCCACACGCTCAATATCTTATTTAGACCAAGCACTAAATGAGTTACCGAGTTTACAAATCATTCATATTGATGATTTAGATTTGTATGATCAAACTATAATTGCTATTGCCGATGTACAAGATTTTTTAAAATACCAATGGAAATTACCTACAATTGTTCTTGCTTTTGAACATGAAGGAACTGCATTAGCTCAAGCATGGGAAATGGGTGCGTTGGCAGGATGGATCTGGAGTGAATTACCCAAAAATCCTGTTCATTCATTGTTTAAAATTGATGCTCAATATAAACGTAATCAAGATAGTAGAGATTTACCTTCCGCCGCAGAACTACAAAAAAGATTATTACCAAACCCGATCGAATTACCAAACTATCAATTTGAATCATTTTTTCAGCCTTCAGCTTACCTGTCAGGAGATTGGTATGATTACTGGAGATTAAATGATGATGAAGTCTTGTTTTATTTAGCAGATGTTTCAGGGCATGGGGTAACAAGTAGTTTACTCACATCTTGGATGGCGGCATTTCATGGTCGATCAAAGACACCTAGTCAATTGATTCAAAAACTAAATGCAATGTTAGTACAAGAAAATATTGAAAAGCATATTACTATGGTGGCGGGAATATTAAACTTAGCAACTCATGAAGTATGTTGGTCAAGTGCTGGGCACTACCCTCCTCCAATTATTTTTGAGCCCAACCAACCACCACAAATCCTTACAACAAGTAGCTTTCCATTAGGCCTTACTGAAGAGCTAGAAGTTGAAGAACATTGTTGTACTCTGAGCCGTAATGCTCGATTTATATTATGTTCTGATGGTGCACTTGAACCATTTGATGGCGGTTTGAATGATCAATTTAATCAATTGGTCGAACATCTTCAGCATGACGCTTTCAAAGCACCAGATCATGTTGCTGACGATATTGCCATACTAAGCATATGTCGAATGAATTAACTCTAAAATCAATATTTTAATTAGATCACAGCATCCAACCACTTGTGTCTAGAATATCACTATGGGATAATTTTATATCCTTTCTCTGAAAATGGCATTTATATGTCAACAGGTCATGTTGAATATGCAAGTTTGAACGGAACGCATATTTTCAAGCTTATTGGCGAAGTGCGCGCTCACTCTTGTATAAGTTTAGACAAGTTACTCAACAAAATTGAACAGCAACAGAATGTTGTCGGTGCAATTGTTGATTTAACTGAAACTACATTTATTGACAGCACAGTCTTGGGTGTACTTGCAAAACTAGGTCTTAAGCTTAAACAAGTTCATCATATTCAAGCTGTTATGCTCTCGACAAATCCAGATATTACAACTTTAGCCAACAGTATGGGGCTAGGTCAGGTATTTGTGATTTTAAATTATTGCGGCGATCCAAACGTATGCACTTTAGAATTAACTGAAGAACACGTTACACATAGTGCAATGCTCAACACTGTGTTAGATGCGCATAAAACACTAATGCGTTTAAATGAAAACAACCAAAATATGTTTGAGCCACTTGTAAAGCAATTGCAAAAAGAACAAGAGTGTTTATCTCTTGATTCACAAAAACAAAATGCATAATTGCTGAAAACTAAATTGTGATGCTTGTATGACCTTACTTTCTGTTGCACAAATGAACTCTCAAAATGACATTGAAGTAAATTTCATCGTCATTGAGTCATTAATCCAACAAAGTAAGGCTCAAGCTGCTGAGCTTATTGTTTTCCCAGAAAATTTTGTTTGTTTTGCAGCAGGGAAACAACGCGAGACAGCAGCACAATTCGAGAGCATCCAACAACGTTTGGAACAATTGGCTCATCGTTATCAAATCTGGATTATTGCAGGTACCCTCCCTTGCCCATTTCGTCCTGATGGTTCAATCATTGATGATGGTCGAGTTCGAACCGTCAGTTTATGCATTAGCCCTGAAAGAACTGAAGCGCGTTATGACAAAATCCATTTATTTGACGTTCAGGTCAGTGATGCTGTAGGTGGCTATCAAGAATCAAAGTTCTTTGAACCTGGCGATCAAGTGGTAGTTGCCAAAACACCGTTTGGTAATATTGGACTGATGGTATGTTACGATTTACGCTTTCCAGAACTTGCTTTGATTCTACGCCAACAAGGCGCAAATATCCTAACCGCGCCTGCTGCATTTACTTACACCACAGGGCAACTTCACTGGCAATTACTATTACAAGCACGTGCAATGGATAGCCAATGTTATGTGCTTGGTGCAGCTCAGCAAGGCTGGCATGGTGAACAGCGTCAAACTTGGGGTCATGCAGGAATTACAAATAGCCGAGGGCAACTATTAGAAATGATTACGGCCGAAGGACATGGTTTAATTACATCTTCATTTGACCTAGCAGAACAAAATGATATTCGACTAGCAATGCCATTGATGCAGCATCGCAAACTTATCAATTATTAAAAATAATCGTTTTATCTAAGCATACTTTTGTTCAATTTATCCTCATATAGCATCACTTTGACTGTTATAGTCAATTTTCATAAATGTATGTTTTGTAGGATCATGATTTAATAGGCTTTATTTATCATGGTAGAACAAGATCAAGTGGTCGTATTCTATACGTGATGTAATATCTTCAATTAATTCGTATTAAGTTTGATTTATGTTTAAAGTAATTTTTTTATTTTTTATAGGGGCAATTGCACAACTCCATGCAGCCATAGTTGAAACCAATACCAGTCCACAAAGTGTCTTATCTACACCGCAAAATTTATCATTAAATTCTTTTGGACAATGGGTGATTGGTTGGGGAACGGGTGCTGAAGGTGCGAGACAAAGATTAGATAATATCCAGCGAGAAGACGTGCTTATTATCAAACAAAAAGGTGCAACTTTAGAAATGATTATTGCTTGGCAACAATTTTATGAACAAGAAGCGCTTAATAACCCCAATAATCCAACAGCTCGCTACAGAGCACGTTTAATGAAGAAGATTACTGAGCTTTGGTAATTATTGATGTGAAATCTGCATAACTAATCATAAGCAGATCACGATATACTGATCAAATGAATATACTGTTTGAGAAGCGCATGGGTGATGAACATAAGCAATTACTATTAGATAATCAGCTTTGTTTTCTGATTTACTCAACCAACCTTGCCTTAAATCAAGTCTACCGTCTATTGCTCTCTCCTCTCGGATTAACTTACCCTCAATATCTGGTAATGTTAGTGCTTTGGGAAAGGGATCAACTCAGTGTTTCTGAGATCGGTGAAAGATTATTCTTAGAATCTTCCACACTCACTCCATTATTAAAAAAACTTGAAGCCTCACAGCTAATTTCACGCAAACGCTCAGTCGAAGATGAAAGACAGGTTATTATTTCTCTTACGCCACAAGGTAATACTTTAAAATTACAAGCAGTCGATATTCCATCCAAAATTTCAGAAGCAGCGGCCTGTTCAACCACATCACTTACAGAGCTTAAAGATCAGCTTGCGACATTACGTCACCACCTCACGCAATAGAACCTAAGTTTACAAATCGATAGCTTGCATTTCCAGATATATCGTGTACGATTTAATTGTACACAATATTTATTCAGGAATAAAAATCATGTCTTTAGAACAAGTCGTTTATCGTGCAAAAGTAAAAGCTACAGGTGGTCGTGATGGTCGTGCAACTTCATCAGACGGTGTCTTAGATGTAAAATTAGGTGTGCCAAAAGAAATGGGCGGTGCTGGTGGTGAGGTGACCAATCCTGAGCAGCTCTTTGCGGCGGGTTATTCAGCATGTTTCTTAGGTGCAATGAAATTTGTTGCAAATCGAGATAAATTCAAAATTACGAAAGATGCTTATGTTGAAGGTGAAGTGGGAATTGGTCCAATTCCAAATGGCTTTGGTATCGAAGTCACTTTAAATGTCTATTTGATAGGTATGGAACAAGCTGAAGCTGAACAACTGGTTGCCGCTGCACACATTGTTTGTCCATATTCAAATGCAACTCGTGGCAATATTGATGTGAATTTTAATATCGTAACCACTGAATAATGATTTCAGATTTTATAAAGAAAAACAGCATGGTGATCCATGCTGTTTTGTTTACTTATATCATCTTTACACTTCCGCAGCTTCATTCGTCACACGCAATACTTCTTCTAATGTGGTTTTTCCAGCTAACACTTTCAATAAACCATCATCACGAATTGAAGCAGCATGGCGACGCGCATGATTTTCCAACTCAAACTCAGCTGCATTACCATGAATCAAACGGCGCATCGACTCATCTACTGGGACAATTTCATAAATTGCAGTTCGTCCGCTAAAGCCAACATGTGAACATTTTTCACAACCATGCGGTTCAGGCAACTGCATATATTCATCAACTTTGAGATGTTGGAACACTTGTCGCTCAAAATCATCTGCTTTTCGCCAAGTCACACAATGTGGACACAAGGTCCGAACAAGACGTTGCGCAATAACACCTATCAAAGAACTTGCCAACAAGAATGGTTCGATCCCCATATCTTTTAAACGTGTTACCGCACCAATTGCTGTATTGGTATGCAGCGTTGATAACACCAAGTGCCCTGTTAAAGATGCTTGTACCGCAATTTCAGCAGTTTCAAGATCACGAATCTCACCCACCATCACCACATCTGGATCTTGGCGTAGCATCGCTTTTAATGCACGTGCAAAGGTCATATCGACTTTAGTACTGACCTGCGTTTGACCAATCCCTTCCAATTGATATTCAATCGGATCTTCAGCAGTCAAAATATTACGCGTATTGTCATTAAGATCAGACAATGCAGCATATAAAGTTGTGGTTTTACCCGAACCTGTAGGACCTGTAACTAAAATAATGCCATGTGGTCGATGTACCAATTGCGTTAAACGCTCATAGTCATTTTTCATTAAACCAAGATGAGTCATATTTAAACGCCCAGCTTGCTTGTCTAGTAAACGCATGACCACTCGCTCACCATGAGAAGACGGTAAAGTCGATACACGTACATCCACTTCACGTCCCGCTAAACGTAATGAAATACGTCCATCTTGTGGAACACGCTTTTCAGCAATATCCAGTTTCGCCATGACTTTAATACGTGATACCAATAATGGCGCAAGTTCACGGCGTGGCTGTACAATTTCACGCAGTTGACCATCGACACGTAAACGTACCGAAAGTTTTTTCTCAAAAGCTTCAATATGAATATCAGATGCGCTGACACGAATCGCTTCAGACAATAAGGCATTAATTAGGCGAACAATTGGTGCATCATCCTCTTGATCCATCAAGTCTTCAGCTTCAGGCACTTGGTCTGCCAAACTTAATAAATCTGGATGATCTTCTAGACCCGCAGCCACTTGTTGTGACTCACCTGTATCCCCTGCATAACTCGAACTCAATAGAGCATGGAACTCTTGATCAGTACACAACTGATCGTGAGCCGATTTCCCCAAAATTCGACGTGCTTCCTGCAAAGCAATACGCGCGGTGTCCTTCCGTCGCACAATAAAAATTTGATCGCCTTCATAACGTAATAAAACGCCATGTCGTTTAGCAAAACTATAAGGAATTTGTATTTGTTTAAGTATTTGCATCACACAAATAATGATAAAAGAAAACAGTGAGTGTACTCTAAGCAGATTACAGCGTGAAGTCTGTTTAGCATACTCACACAGGAATTTTGCATCTTGTCTCAAAATAATCAATATCAAGCTCCACATGCCAACGAATTGAAATGGTGGGGCGAACAACAATTTGAAATTCAACAAGCCAAAGCTTGGCAATTTGGTTCATTATTATTTCGTCTGACACGTGGCATTAAAGAATGGCGCTTGGAATATCATCGCCCTCAATCTCAACATGATTACGAACAGCAATGGCATGTCTTGAATGACACGATTTTTGCAATGCCACAACCTGCAAAAATTGAACGTTATATGTTCCATAACACCCATGGTACGTTTCATTTAATGCCCCGTTTAGCAGATCGCTCTGTGGTGATTAAACCCGTTGATCCGATTTATATTCCTGCGGGACAACGTGGAACTTTATATATTAGTACCCCACTGTGGATTGCAGGTTTGGTGGATGGACTCACTGAACCTCTATTTGATATTCCTGTGATCCAACCGAAAGACACATGGTTCGGTAAAGATCCTCAGCACGGAGAGATTTGTTACGCGACCTCTGTAGATGGTCGTACTGATTTAAATCTGTTAAAACCACGTGCTTTTCGTGCAGTCACTCCAATTGAATTCCACAATACTAGCCAACATCAATTACGTTTTGATCGTATGAATGTTCCTGTTCCTGCTCTTCCCCTTTTCTATAGTGAAAGTACAGGTCGTTTATGGACTTCACAAATCAAAGTCTATTATGAAGGTACGGATCATCCAGCACGTATTCGGATTGAGAATAAAACCCCAACTCAAGCGGGTGAGGTTATCTATGTACATCCTCCTCGTGCGCCTGGAAGTACATTATTCAATATGTTTGATTCATTCTTTTAAGAGGTTGCTATGCCTGATTCGAATATTCCAAAGGATGTTGCTAGCAGTCTCGCCAGTATTTTCACCAATATTAACTTCGAACGTTTAAGCGAAATCGTTGTTGCGATTATTTTAGCGTTTATTGGTTTTGTAATCGCAAGACTGGTATCGAATGCCTTCATTCGTACAATTGGAAGTCGTTTTAATGCCCATCAACGCTTACTATGGCGTCGAGGGATTTTTTATTTTATTTTCCTGTTATTTATTATGACCAGCTTAAGAGAAGCTGGATTTAAACTCAGCGTGTTCTTGGGTGCGGCAGGGATTCTGACCGTTGCTTTAGGTTTTGCATCACAGACATCAGCAACCAACTTGATCAGTGGTTTATTTTTGATCGGAGAAGGTTCATTTGAAGTTGGTGATACGATTCAGATTACCTTAATTCGCGGACAAACTATTGAAGGACAAGTCATTTCAATTGACCTCCTCTCAGTTAAATTGCTGACACTGGATAATGTGTATATTCGTCTCCCAAACGAACAATTGATTCGAACACCCGTCATGAATTTATCAAAATATCCAATACGGCGTATTCCAATTACATTGGCGATTAATTTTCATGAAGACATTATCAAAGTACGACAAGTACTTTTAGATGTTGCTGCTAAATATCCTTTGGTCATGGATGATCCGAAAGCAACCGTTACTGTAACAGCATTTAGGGAGTCATCGATTGAACTTCTCTTTGCCGTATGGTGTCGACAGGAAAATGCATTGAAAGTTCGCGACGAAATGCAAGAACGTGTACGCAATGGTTTCTTAGAAAATCAAATTGAGATTCCTGTACCTAAAATGGGTTTAATTGATCGCCCTTTACCATTAGAAGATGATGAGGTTGATCAATATGCAAATCAAAAAGAACTGAAAACAGCAGAGAAAGAGAGATAATTAACTCTCTTTCTGAGTATCAGAAATTGCTGGTGGTAACGGTGCAAGATATGCAATCACAAGCATGATTGCACCTGACCCAATAAATGAAATGACACGAGTCAATGTGCCACTTTGCGATAGATCAAGCAGCAATAATTTAGCGACGACAATTGCCAATAATGCAGCTCCAACAAACCAGATTTGTCGAATATGGCGGCGACTGGAAAACGTCATCAAAATAAAGGCCAAAATCACCCATAATAAAGTTAGGCTCAGTTGTACATCACCATTCGACCAAATCTCGATACCCCATAGTGGTGTCCCAAGATAATGATGCATCGCACGCACAACAATACTACTCAAAACCAATAAGCCAACTAAAATAGTGGTGACTTTAAAGCCCCATTCTATTGAATGCTCATCACTCAGCTTGTATCGATAGACTATCCAGATCAGTCCGATGAAGATCAATAACGAGAAAAGATCAGTAAGATTTAATAAAGGTAAGAAATAATATTGTTCAGCAGAATGTATATCTAAACTAATCAGGATTAACCAAACTAGGCTTAAACTAAGCACAGGTATTTGTTGTATAAGCTGTGTATTTTTAGTGATTATTAAAAATATTCCATACAACACTGGAATGATCGCTAATCCGATTAATGGCATCATTGGGAAAATCGACAAACCAATACTCGCCAAACTTAACCACAATAAGCTTGACCATATAATAAGACTTTCCTTTGAAGTAATACTCTTCAAAGTGATTAGCATTAGAGCCAATACGACCGAAGCAACCGCAAAGCTGACTTGATTTAACTTACTCGACCAATGCAACAGAACATACACATTCTCTGCAAAACTTTCACCATAAAGCAGAAATAATAAACTCCCCAATAAGATCAGCTGTACATTGTCCCACTGTAATCTTGATGTAAAGTGAACGACTAGACTAAACGAAGCCAAAAATAAAACTGCTATTGCTAAATATGGGCTCAGTCCATGTTGTTGCCACTGCATCAATTCAACGCCTGCAATCGCTCCTGCATACATGCCCAATGCTAAAAAAATTCCACTGAGCATTCGAGCACTAAAATATTTTTCAACTTGTTGATAATTTAATAAATAGTAAGCTGAAATAAACTGAGCGATTGCATAGATGACTGTACTGAGTATCGGAAAGTGGTCATTTGACCAAACTTGGAAAATAAGTGCCACTGAACTTAACAGCACCAATACAACACCCACATAACGACTTAAACGATAACGTTCAGTTACTCCCCAGACAATTAATGCTGTTCCTTGAATCACCCAACCCGTTGAAGTCCAATGTGCCCCTTTAGCCAATGGGAAAATTAATGCAGTAAAAACCACTGCAAGAATAAAGAAACTTTTTGCCAAGATAGATAATTGTGGATGCCGACGTTTAATCCATAGATTTAATGTGATGTACACAATGGCTAATGCAACAGCTCCCCAAGTTAATGCTTGAGTCGAGTTATGCATTAAATATGCATGCAGGGAAAAACCAAGTACAGGAACACTAAAAATAAGCCCAACATCTAAGATAGGCTGTAGACGTTGACGACTTTGAGGAACTGTCTGATCGATACTTGTATCTTGAGTTTGTGTCCGTAACATTAGTTGGCTATAGCGAATACTTAACCAAATGAATAAAGCAATATGCAGCCATAAGATAATATCTAAGGTGTCAAACTGATATGTTTTTGCATATATCCCAATTGTTGCACAACCTATAAACATGGTGGCAAAAAATGCAATTTGATGCAAAATTTTCCACGGCTGAATAAAATTAACCGCAGCAACAGCTAAATTAATTAAAAAGTAATAGCCAAATAAGAAAATCACATCAGGATGATTTTGTGGAATCACCAGTGGTGCAAGATATGCCATGCTCAAAGCTAACATCGCTAAATACAAGGCTTGCTGTTTTAAACTGAGATAGACCGTCGCTAATAATAGAATTACAAATAAAATACTCGCTGTACTTAAGCTAGCAATCACGGCGAAGTGATGAGAGAAAATCAAGGTCAAAAAAACGACTGCCAAACCCACGCCTTGTAAAGCTACAGCAAATAATTGGTTTTTCTTTTGTAGTAAATAACCTGCTATGGTCGTGATAACACCAGCAAAAGCAATAAAACTGAGTTTCACCCCCAAGCTTAATTGCCAATGCTCGCTAGCAAAGCGTAACAGTAACACCACGCCAACCATTAATATTGCAACTGCAACGCGTAAAATGGGATTGCCATGCATCATCCAATCAAGTGCAGGTTGCCACCATGATACTGTTTGAGTTGTTGCTTGATGCTCAAAATCAACAGGTGACTGACTATTTTGATTTGGTATCGCCTGATAATCAGCTTTCATCCACGCAGGATGTTGTTCAAAAACTGGTGTCTGAGTTTCTCTCTTCTTGGCTTCATCAAGATACCGTTCAATATTTTGGGCGTTGATCTTTTGCTGAGCTAAAGCCTCTATGTCAGTCTCTACATTTGCATATTGTTCTAAATGAGTCAGTCGAGTTTGAAATGCACTGATCGTTTGGATTAAACATAGCATTAATACCAATAATGCACCGCCAGCTAACCACATCCACGTATTGGCGTAAGCAAAAAGTGCCACGAGTGCCGCAGCATAAATGATAATTTTTTGCCCATTTATATTCGCTGATTGTGCAAAAAAACTTGGCGCGACCTGCTCTAGCTGGCGTAAGCGCTGATGAATTTCTGAAATAACGTGCACAATAACAACAGTTAATCCAATTGTTGCAGCAACAATCGCTCCATGCCATTGAAATGCAATTGCACAAGCAAGCAGCACAGTCAAAGCAACTAAAACGATAATAATTCCCTGTTTATTTTTTTTATACATAGACTTAGATCAATTATGACAGCTTCATTTAAGTTATCTTACTTGATCACTTGATAAGCAGCCATTTTTACATACAAAATACTGCAATTATTTAACGCGACACAGTTTGCCACTGCTCTACAAGACAACAAGGACAGCCACTACTTTTTCACGTAAAATGCCATTTAGTTCATAATAAGGATTTGCATAATGCCACCTTTTGTCTTGGTTGACGGGTCTTATTTTTTATTTCGTGCTTTTCACGCTTTACCGCCATTAACAACCTCTACAGGTTTACACACCAACGCAATCCGTGGCGCAATTTCAGCAATTCAAAAGTTAATGCGTCGTACTCAGCCTACTCATATGGCTGTGATTTTTGATACACCAGAACCAACTTTCCGCCACAAATTATCACCCATTTATAAAGGTGATCGTCCAAGCATGCCTGAGGAGTTATCTCAACAAATTCCCTATCTACATGCACTGATCAAAGCTCAAGGAATTCCTCTGTATAGTCTTCCAGGTGCGGAAGCCGATGATATTATTGGTACACTCACTAAACGTGCATTGGCTGAAGGTCATCATGTCTTGATCTCAACAGGTGACAAAGACATGGCACAATTGGTTAATGAACACGTTAAACTCGAAGATAGTTTTAAAGAACGTGTGTTAGATGAAGCTGGGGTATTAGAAAAATTTGGGGTACATCCACATCAAATTATTGATTATCTCACCCTAATGGGAGATGCTTCTGACGGTATTATGGGAGTGCCAGGTGTAGGCGCAAAAACTGCCGCAAAACTACTGACAGAATATGGTTCATTAAATAATATTATTGCCAATGTTGATCAACTGAAAGGCAAAATCAGCCAAAATATTAAAGACAATTTAGAGAATATTAAGATTGACCATCAACTGGCCAGTATTGTCTGTGATCTAGATTTAGCTTTAGATTGGCATGATTTAAAACTAAGCAATCCAAATGTAGATCAATTACGTGACCTCTATACAGAACTAGAATTCCGTAACCAATTACAATCTTTAGACCATCCCAACAATCCAAATAATTCAGCTTATCAACAAACATCTCAAAGTATTGTCAAAGCCGAACAGAAAGTTGAGCAAGTGGTCACTGAGGATCATGCCAACCTTTCCAGTCAAGATGATCAACTCGGAACTGCAACCTATCACACGGTACTAACGCAAGATGCTTGGGATGCTTTATTTCAACGTATGCAGCATGCTGATCATTTTGCAATTGATACTGAAACTACTAATCTAGATTATCGTGTTGCTGAGTTAGTCGGCTTCTCAATCGCATTCGATGCTCATGATGCTTACTATATACCTGTTGCACATGACTATGAAGGTGCGCCTGTTCAACTCAACCGTGAAACATTATTAGCTCAGATCAAACCAATTTTAGAAAATGAGCAAATCAAGAAAATTGGTCATCACTTAAAATATGATGCGCATATTTTTGCTAATCACGGTATCACGATTCAAGGCTGGTATTTCGATACCATGCTTGCCTCGTATGTACTCAATGCAGCGGCAACTCGTCATGGGATGGATGATGTAGCTCGTGTTTATCTCAGCCATTTGACCACCACTTTTGAACAAATCGCAGGTAAAGGCGTAAAGCAAAAAACCTTTAATCAGATTGAATTAGAAATAGCGGCACATTATGCTGCTGAAGATGCACATGTCACTTATCGTCTTTATGAAGTATTAAAAGCAAAACTTCAAAGCCATCCTGAGCTTGTTCATATTCTACATAACATTGAAATGCCTGTAGCACGTGTGCTTACAGGTATGGAAGAAGATGGAATTAAACTGGATCATCAATTTTTGGATCAACTCAGTGTTGAGTTCTCTGAAACGATTCAAACTTTAGAAAACCAAGCAACTGAATTAGCAGGTGAAGCATTTAATATCGCATCACCTAAACAAGTGGGTGAAGTCCTATTTGATAAGCTTGGACTTAAAGGTGGTAAGAAAACTGCCACGGGTCAATACAGTACCAGTGAAAGTATTTTAGAGAAAATCGAACATCCTCTAGCTGAAGTTATTTTAGAACATCGTGGATTAGCAAAACTCAAAAATACTTATACTGATCGCTTGATCGAGCAATCACATGACGCAACGCATCGTGTACATACCAGTTATCACCAAGCACTCACGGCAACTGGGCGTTTATCTTCCACTGATCCAAATTTGCAAAATATTCCAATTCGTACACCAATTGGCCGTCAGATTCGTAAAGCATTTATTGCGCCTGAAGGTCGTGTATTACTCGCAGCCGATTATTCACAAATTGAGCTACGCTTAATGGCACATTTTTCGCAAGATGATGCTTTAGTTCATGCTTTCCAACAAGGCCAAGATGTACACCGTCGTACAGCATCAGAAGTCTTGGGAATTGCGATTGAAGATGTCACTAATGATCAACGTCGACAAGCCAAAGCCGTTAACTTTGGTTTACTCTATGGAATGTCTGAGTTTGGGCTTACTCGTCAACTGGGCTTTACACGCGAAGAATCTCGTAGCTATATTGCACGCTATTTCCAACGCTATCCGGGCGTACTCGACTATATGGAACGTACCCGTCAGATTGCACGTGAACAAGGCTTTGTTGAAACCATTTTAGGTCGTCGTCTGTATACACCAGACATTATGGCAACCAATAAAATGATCAAACAGGCAGCCGAACGCGCAGCAATCAATGCACCATTGCAAGGAAGTGCTGCTGATATCATTAAACTCGCCATGATTGCAGTTGATAAAGTCCTACCAAAAGATCAGGCTAAGCTGTTATTACAAGTTCACGATGAATTGGTATTTGAAGCAGATGTCGCTATTGCAGATGAACTTTCAAAACAAATTGCTGAAGTGATGCAATCGGTATTAGAAATTTCAGTACCATTTGTGGTTGAAGTTGGGCAAGGTCTTAACTGGGACGCTGCTCACTAATACGTGAGCCATAAAAAAAGGATTGTGTAACACAATCCTTTTTTTTTATTTAAAGCAGATTAAAGACCTGTTAAAAGAACTTTAGCTGCTTCATTCATTAATATCTCAGCAATATATAAAGCTAAGAAAGCCAAAATTGGAGATAAATCAATCATCCCCATATTCGGTAACAGACGACGAAATGGGGCAAGTAAAGGTTCTGCAAGCTCCTGAATCACTTCAATATAAGGTGACCGTGACTGGGTAAACATCACCACCCAACTCAAAATGATTGTTGCAAAAATCAAATAACGACAGAAACGAATTAAATCCTGGATCATCGTCACAAATGTCGTGATCACAAGATACACCGCACTATGTGGCATTTGTCCTGACAAATACATCAACCCAAAAATTTTCAGTAAGTACAATACCACCAACAAAGCAACTGCGGCTAAATTGACACGCCCCTTGCCTAGAGTGGGAAAAATACGGCTAAAAACATCCACAATCTTGGTCGCTTTCACGGTTGAAAGGACCACTGGATTGTATGGACTGACTGCCGCTAATTGCATTAAAAAACGGAAAAAGACCAATAAAATTGCAACATTGATCAAAACACCAAAAATTAGCGCAGAACTTGCACCCATAATTGTCTTATCCTACTTAAACCGATTTAGTCTTGTCACTCAACTCTTGTGCAAGCTCTTGGCTACGCTTCTGAGCTGCTGCAAGCGCTGCTTGAATATTTTGTGAAATCTGTGCACGATCAAACACTTCTAAAGCTGCTTGCGTTGTACCATTTGGAGAAGTCACATTTTTACGTAATTCTGTTGGAGAATTTGAGCTGGTAATCGCCATTTGTGCCGCACCCAACGCTGTTTGCAAAGTCAATGCCGTCGCGACTTTCTCATCTAAGCCCAAGTTTTTACCTGCACGAATCATACTTTCCATCAAGTAAAAGAAATAGGCTGGACCAGAACCAGAGACTGCTGTTACTGCATCAATTTGCGCTTCATTGTCTACCCAAATGGTTAAACCTGTCGCAGCCAAAATTTGACTGGTTAATTCACGATCTTGAGCATTTACTGCTTCAGATGCATAAATACCATGCGCACCCGTTTGTACCAATGCTGGCGTGTTTGGCATGACACGAACAATACGCTGACTACCGCCAATTAAATCTGAAATCGTTTGAATTTCAGCACCTGCAATAATTGAAATCACGAGTTTATCTGACAATAAATTTTTTAATGGTTGTAATACCGTTGCCAAAACTTGTGGTTTTACTGCTAACACCACCACATCAGCGTGTTTAACTGCTTCGACATTATCGACTGTGGTTTGAATTCCTTTTTCTTCTAATATGTGACGAATTTGTTCAACTGGATCAGAAACGGTAATGCGGGTCGTCGGTAAACCACGAGAAAGCAGCCCACCAATCAAGGCTTGCGCCATGTTACCACCACCAATAAAACAAATATTTTGATTCAATGTTGTCGCCATGTCCTACTCATCATATGAAAAAGACTGCTGAAAAAAGTCATTGCAGTCAGAAATTAAACTTGGTTGCCAACCGCCCTGCTCTAAATAATCAGATTGCGCCAACCAAAAACCCTTTGGGCTAAAAACCCCAAGCATAACATTATCTACGACCAATATTTGAATTGTATGACGTAACCAAGGTAAAATCTGTGCATCTTGAATGGCTTTTTTCAGTGGCCAATGTCCAACTCGACCATAGAGATGAATTTTTTCCCCTCCTAGGCGTTTCAGCAGCTTTAACTCTCGCCCTAAAAGCTGGGATGAAAACCCAATCGCTTGAGATTCGATTTTAAACGTTCCAGCCGCAACTTTGATCGTTTCACCCATCTCATATCGCTCTAATAATGCAGGCAGAATGGTAGATTGTTTTTCTGCATATAATTGGTTGTGAGTTAAACGATATAATTTTTTCTGATAGCGAACAAAATAGTGTTGATTGATATGTAAAATTGCCTGAGCATCTGGCTTTGCTAGAATAACCTCTTGTTGTAAGCGTTGTACCATATCGTAGCTTGGACGATATTGATCCTTACCTTTTACCCAAGCGGACAGTAATTGACGTTGTCGTGCATCCGATAATTCCAACAAACAAGTTAAATCCAGCTCATTCTCAGTTGCACATAATTTCCAATCACTTTGCAGCACATCATCTAAAATTTCTGCCGCATCTTGCATCAGATAACTCGTTCGTGACACAGCTAACTGCATTTTAGGGAAGCGTTTTTGTAAGACACCCCATAACTCTTCTCGACACCATGCCCGATCATAGTGCGTATCGTAATTGGTGAGATCAGTCACATAATCAAAACCCAGTTGCTGTGACCATTGCTCAATTTGCTCACGACTCATATCTAAAAATGGTCGCCAAATGATCATATCTTGCCGAACATCAATTTGCTGCATCGCTGCCAAACCATTGACACCTGCACCAGAGAATAATCGTAATAACAGCGTTTCCGCTTGATCCTGCTGATGATGCCCGAGTACTAAAATGTCATTCTCAGTTAAATGTCTACAATAAGCTTGATAGCGCGCATTTCGTGCTTGTTGCTCTAGATTACCTGACTCGACGGAGACTTTTTGCAAAACACAAGGAATCTTTAGCGCATCAGCGTGCTTTTGTACTAAATTGCCCCATTCTTCACTCATCGATTGAAGTTGATGATCAATATATATCGCACGAGTTCGGGTGGGGAGAAGTTCAGACATCAGATACAACAACAGCATGGAATCCATGCCGCCGCTGCACCCAATTAAGAATTGAGTTTGTTCAGAAAAATGCTGAGTTTGTGCTAAGACGCGATGCCTAAATTGCTGCTGCCAAACTTCATTAAACGTTGATAACGTGCATCGCATCGTTCTTGTGCATCCATCAGTTGCAATTCATTTAAGGCTAGTTTTAACACATCTTTCAAATCATGCATGACTTTTTCAGGTTGTAAGTGTGCACCTTCACCCTCATCCACCACATACTCAACAATACCTAAAGCTTTCAGCTTGTCGGCAGTTAATGCGAGCGCTTCACTGGCTTGAGCAGCTTTATCTGCAGTTTTCCATAAAATCGAAGCACAGCCTTCAGGTGAAATGACTGAGTAAATACTATGCGATAGCATAATCACGCGGTCAGCGACACCAATACCCAGTGCCCCGCCAGAACCGCCTTCACCAAGTACAGTCGCAATCACAGGTACTTTTAAACTAGAAAGCTGCGCTAAACTTGTTGCAATCGCTTCTGCTTGACCACGCTCTTCGGCACCTACACCAGGATAAGCTCCCATGGTATCGACAAAAGTAAATACTGGAAGATTAAAACGTTCAGCCATATCAAGTAAACGCTGTGATTTACGATAACCTTCTGGATTACACATACCGAAGTTATGTTGTAATTTTTCACGCGTACTGCGACCACGATGTTGACCAACCACCATCACTGGCTGCCCATCGAAACGAGCTAAACCGCCAATCATAGCACCATCGTCACCATATAAACGGTCACCATGAAGAGCATCAAATTCAGTAAAGATTTCACTGACATAATCTAGAAATTGCGGACGTTCAGGATGTCGTGCAATTTGAACCGTAGCCCAAGCCTTGGACTGAGTCGCTTTATTTTTCATAAGTCGTAGATAATCCCTAACAAGGATATATTGTTAATCAACAAAATTGTCTGACTGAATATTTAACTCAATGTCCCAATGTTTAAATTGCACTTGCTCATCATGCAAGTCTGCAACCAATAAAGGCCATTGTTTAGCATCACCAGAAACGCTGAGTTGCCATTGTTGATCATTTCCAACGCTCAGTTCAATGGCAGGAAGCATCTGATCACTACGACTATGGTTCAGCAAAACAGCGAGACGAAGCAGTAAGCAGAGATACAATAAATGACTACCACCAACTTTTAGAACGTCATTTTTTGCATCAGCCCGTAACTTACGACGATGATGTGAAACTAAATGCGAGAGATGATTTTGATCAATTTGTGAAAAACCGGGAATATCGGAGTGCTGTAATAAATATGCGCCATGACGATGGTATCCACCATGGCTAATTGCTAAGCCGATTTCATGCAAATAGGCCGCACGACGCAGTAAGTCACTGTCTTCAGTCGTTAAATTTAAAGCATCCGCCACACCATCAAATAGCTGTTGTGCTGTATTTACGACACGTTCCGCTTGCTTTGGATCAGCATTATAACGTCCCATTAAGGCTTGCACACTTCTGTCACGAATATCTTCATGCTTGAAGCGACCAAGTAAGTCATACATCACGCCTTCACGTAAAGCACCATCAGAATATGCCAATTTATCAAGCTCTAAAACTTCAAAAATGGCATATAAAATCGCAAGACCTGCTGGCAAAACTGCTCGTCGATCTTCACGTAGACCTTCAAAATCAATTTCAGAAATATGTTTAAATTTGAGCAAACGATCTTTTAATTTATATAAGCCTTCACGAGTTAAATTTTCTTGTTCATCACTCAAACCAAGATTTACAGTAATTTGACGACAAGCTTTGATTGTTCCACTTGAGCCAACAACAGTATCCCAACCTTCTGCTTTATAGGTATTTGCAATCGCAGAGAGTTCTTTACGCGCTGCGACAACAGCTTTATCAAAAGCCTTGCTTGAAATCTCACCATCAGCAAAATAAGCTTTACTGTAAGCGACGCAACCCATTTGCAAAGATTCAGTATGCAGTGGCTCAAATTCTTCGCCGATAATAAATTCTGTTGAACCACCACCAATATCAATCACTAAACGTCGACCACCATTAGCCATCGTGTGTGAAACGCCTAAATAAATTAGACGCGCTTCTTCACGTCCAGCAATAATTTCAATTGGTTTTGGTAAAATTTCAGCTGCTTTTTGAATAAATTCATGACCATTTTTTGCTTGTCTTAAAGCATTCGTCGCCACAATTCTTAGACGATTTGCTTGAACAGAGCTTAAACGACCTACAAAACGAGCCAAACACGCAAGTCCACGCTGTTGCGCAGCTTCAGTTAAATTTTTATTTTCATCCAACCCGGCTGCTAATTGTACTTTTTCTGACATTGAAGCAACTTTTTTCACTTCACCGTGATCAACACGAGCAATCGCCAAGTGGAAACTATTCGACCCCATATCAATTGCAGCAAGTAATTCTTCATCAATCAGAAAATCAGACATTATTCATATAAACCTATGCTCAATTCACGCATTAGAGTAATTCACACGCCAATAATTTTAAAGTCATTTTAAGCAATAATAGGTGCGTATTTTCGCTTTTAAGCTATAAATGATTGTAGAAGCCGATAATCAACATCGTGAGCATCCATTAGACTTTTCATTTTGAAACTTGAATAATCAGAACAAACCCTTACATTGAGTAAAGTAGCAATGTAATATTCATGCTGATGATGAACGAATTTGCACTTTATTTATTAAATTTGGAGTAACCTTATGTCTGCGACTATTGTTAATACAACTGATGAAAACTTCCAAGCAGATGTTTTAGATGCTGAAACTCCTGTACTTGTTGACTTCTGGGCTGGCTGGTGTGCGCCATGTAAAGCCATTGCACCAGTGCTAGAAGACCTTTCAAATGAATATGCAGGAAAAATCAAAATCGTTAAAGTTGACGTGACTGCATGTGAAGACACTGCTGTGAAGTACAACATTCGTAACATTCCAGCATTATTAATGTTTAAAAATGGTGAAGTTGTTGCTCAACAAGTCGGTGCAGCGCCTCGTTCTAAACTTGCAGCATTTATTGATCAAAATATCTAATGAGATTTTGACCGTATAAATTAAGAGAAATACGTCTAAATTAAGCGACGTATTTCTCAGTAAAAATTGACAAATTTCTTAGTTTCGCTTATATTCTTGGATCAAGAAGCTTTGAATGGAATCTACTTCATCGCGTTTCTTACAAGACACAAACATAAGATCGCCGCTCGGCAATAATAATTGTTTTCACATTTCTCTCTGAAACAATGAACCAGACTACTGAATTGTGGTTGTGTAACTATACAATTACATCAGCATGTATGTATGCGGTCGATTTTTTATTCTTTCCAAACACTCCTCCACTTATTCCATTCTGTCTGACCACTTATGAACTTAACTGAACTCAAGAAAAAACCCATTGGCGAACTCATTAAAATTGCGGAGTTTATGGGCCTTGAAGGCATGGCACGTAACCGTAAACAAGATATTATTTTTGCCATTTTAAAACGCCATGCCATGAATGGCGAAGAAATTTTTGGTGATGGTGTTCTCGAAATTCTTTCAGATGGTTTTGGCTTTTTACGCTCTGCTGCTGGTTCATATTTAGCAGGACCAGATGATATCTATGTGAGCCCATCCCAAATTCGCCGTTTTAACTTACGCACAGGCGATACCATTACAGGTACTATTCGCCCACCAAAAGAAGGCGAACGTTACTTTGCATTACTAAAAGTTAATCAAATTAACTATGACACCCCTGAGAACTCGCGTAATAAAATTTTATTTGAGAACTTAACCCCTCTCTTTCCAACAGAACAACTGATTATGGAATTGGGCAACGGTACAACTGAAGATCTCACAGCTCGTGTGGTCGATTTGGTTGCTCCGATTGGTAAAGGTCAACGTTCTATTATTGTTGCACCGCCTAAAGCAGGTAAAACAATGCTATTACAAAACATTGCTCAATCAATTGTGCGTAATAATCCCGAAGTGTTCTTAATCGTACTTTTGATTGACGAACGTCCTGAAGAAGTTACAGAAATGGAACGTACTGTTCGCGGTGAAGTTGTGGCATCAACATTTGATGAAGCACCTGCTCGCCATGTCCAGGTTGCAGAAATGGTGATTGAGAAAGCAAAACGTTTAGTTGAGCATAAAAAAGACGTTGTGATTTTACTTGACTCAATTACTCGTCTTGCGCGTGCCTACAACACGGTGATTCCATCATCAGGTAAGGTATTAACCGGTGGTGTCGATGCTCACGCATTAGAACGCCCTAAACGTTTCTTCGGTGCTGCACGTAACATCGAAGAAGGTGGTTCTCTAACCATAATTTCAACTGCTTTGATCGAAACCGGCAGTAAAATGGATGACGTGATTTACGAAGAATTTAAAGGCACAGGTAACCAAGAAATTACGCTTGATCGCCGTATTGCAGAGAAACGTGTATTCCCTGCAATGAATATCAAAAAATCTGGAACTCGTCGTGAAGAGCGCCTAATGAGTGAAGAAAATCTACGTAAAGTTTGGATTTTACGCAAATTGCTTCACCCTATGGATGAACTTGCTGCAATGGAATTCTTATTAGATCGTATGAAAGAAACTAAAACTAATGATGACTTCTTTGATCAAATGAAACGTAAAGCATCTACATAAGATAAGTGCATTAAAAAAGGCTACCTTTATGGTAGCCTTTTTTATTTGGTTGACAAACTTACATAATATTTACAGATTATTTTAAAATCCCAATAAAACAATAAGCCATTGTTTTTAATAAATTTAAAATTAATTTCAATGATAAAAATAATAAAATACCGATTTTAATTTTAATTTCCATAGTTTTTTTCTATCAAAAAATAGCCAAATTCTGCCCATTTTTGTCGTTTTGTTGGACAGAACAGTAGTAATTCATGATCTGCTTTGATAGGATAGCAGCAGACCAGTTAGGCTGCTCCCTGCGTTGTTACCTAAAGCGTTTAGGAATAATAAAAGCACAAACAGACTAACTCTAGGTTTTTTTTAATCTCACAATTTTATGAGAGTGATGCCATGTTATTCAAAAAATTCGCTGTTGCTGCTGCTATTGCTACTACTTTAGCTTTCGTTGGTTGCTCTAAGAAAGAAGAAGCTCCTGCTGCTGATGCTAACGCTGCTGCTTCTGAAGCTGTAGCTGCTGCTTCTGAAGCTACTACTGCTGCTTCTGAAGCTACTACTGCTGCTTCTGAAGCTACTACTGCTGCTTCTGAAGCTGCTGCTTCTGCTCCAGCTGCTTCTGAAGCTGCTCCAGCTTCTGCTGCTCAATAATCTAATATTTTTAGATTATCAAAAAGAGAACCTTTATAGGTTCTCTTTTTTTATGCCTAAATTTCTAATCAAATAAAAATATAACTATAAAAAAAAAGCAGATCAATCGATCTGCTCATTTCCAACGCGCTGTCTAAATTTTTGACCCGCTCTAAACGTAACCACTCGGCGGGCAGAAATCGGAATTTCTTCACCCGTTTTTGGATTGCGTCCTGGACGCTCACGTTTATCACGCAATTCAAAATTACCGAAACCAGAAAGTTTGACTTGTTCACCGGCAATTAATGCTTGGCTGATCTCATCAAAAAACAACTCAACCATCTGTTTTGCTTCACGGCGATTTAAGCTAGTAAGCTCACTTAAATGGTCCGCCATCTCTGCTTTTGTTAATGCTGTCATGAGGCCCTCAATGTCGCTTGGTAAGTGTCTTCCAACACTTGAATAATGTTATCCATACCAGATTTAATTTCAGCATCTTCAAGCGTACGTGCTGGATGTTGCCACAACACTGCAAATGCTAAAGAGCGCTTGCCTTGTTCAACCCCTTGCCCCGTATACACATCGAACAACCATGTTGAGTCGAGTAACTCATCACCAGTCTGCTCAATTAACCGCTGAATATCTCTTACCTCAATATTATCAGAGATTAAAAGCGCAATATCACGTCTAACCGATGGAAAACGTGATAATTCTGTAAAATTAGATACATAAGATTGCAAAACTGCCTGCTGATCCAGTTCAGCCACCCAAGTTATGCCCAAATCTAGTTCATTTTCCAAAGATGGATGTAAGCGCCCCAGATAACCAATTGACTGCCCATTCACTAAAATTTCAGCTGACTGACCTGGATGTAACCACTCGCGTTCAGTACGAACAAATTCAACAGCAATACGACCGGCAGCTAAAATCTCTTCAACCTCACCTTTGAAATCGAAGAAGTCCATTGCTTGTGGTTTTGCATGCCAAGATTCTGGTACACGTGAACCAACCGCAATCAATGCCAAAGTTGGGATCTGTTTTAGATCATGAATGCTTTGCGCATTCTGATAATCAAAACGCAAACCGAGTTCGAAGAAACGTACACGCTGCTGTTGACGGTTTAAGTTGTACTGTACACACGGAATTAAGCTAGACAACAAAGTACTACGCATTGCAGCCAAATCACTTGAAATAGGATTGGCAAGCATCAGTGGCTGTACATCTGGATTTAATTGCTTCTCAAGTTTTGCATCGGCAAAGCTAAAGCTAATTGCTTCTTGATAGCCCAATGTCACCGCAGTTTGACGTAATTGTGCAATTTCAAAACGGTCTTGGTACTTTTCCAGTTTTACATCAATTTTTGGCAAACTAATTTGAATGTTGTCATAACCGTGAATACGGGCAACTTCTTCAATTAAATCTTGATAGATTGCCATATCATAACGATGCGATGGTGGAACAACACGCCACTCACCTTCAGCTTTGCTTTCAACCACACAGCCCAAACGCATCAAAGCATCGGCAATAAAATCACCAGCCACAGCATAACCGAGTAATTGATCAACTTGTGCTTGCTTCAATACAATTGCTTCGCGCTTTGGAAGCAGTTCTGCCTGTTCAGCAACAGTCACTGGACCAAACTCACCACCAGCAAAGGCTTGTATCAGCTCAGAAGCACGGTGCATAGCAATCATTGGCAATTCAAAATCCACACCGCGTTCATAACGTTGTGATGAATCCGTATGTAAACCAAAACGACGCGCACGACCTGCAATCGCTAAAGGTGCAAAGAATGCACTTTCAAGGAAGATGTCTTGGGTATCATCAGTTACCGATGAATCTAGCCCCCCCATAATTCCCGCAATCGCTAAAACTTTTTGATCATCTGCAATGACCATCATGTCATCTTGCAATTCAACTTCTTGATCATTGAGTAACGTCAACTTTTCTTGTGACTGCGCTTGGCGGACTTGAATCGAACCTTCAATTTTTGCCAAGTCAAAGGCATGCATGGGTTGACCCAATTCAAGCAACACATAGTTAGTAATATCCACCAAAATACTATGCGTACGGATGCCTGAGCGTGCCAATGCCTGTTCCATCCATTCAGGTGTCGGCGCTTTCACATTGACATTTTTAACGATACGACCTAAATAACGTGGCGTACCTTCTGTACTGATGTTGACCGCTTTCTCATCAGCAATATTTGCTGCAATGGCCTGAATCTTTGGCTCATTCACTTCAAGCTGGTTAATCACCGCGATTTCACGCGCAATCCCGCGGATACTAAAGCAGTCACCACGGTTTGGCGTGATACTGATGTCAATCACATTGTCATCAAGTTTTAAATATTCACGAATATTCATTCCCACTGGTGCATCAGCAGGCAACTCTAACAAACCATCAATTTTGTCTTCTAAATCAATTTCAGAAGCACCGCAGAGCATACCTTGTGATTCCACACCACGCAGCTTGCCTTTTTTAATTTTGAAATCGCCTGGCAATACTGCACCGATCGTTGCAACAGGAGCTTTCATGCCCACACGAACATTTGGCGCACCACAGACAATCTGTAAGGCTTCACCCGAACCAATATTAATCGTGGTCACACGTAAACGATCTGCATCTGGATGTTGTTCAACCGTAAGGACTTCACCAACAACCACACCAGTAAACGGTTTTGCAACAGGCGCTAACTCATCGACTTCCAAACCCAACATGGTCAATTGATCAGACAATGTATCGCTATCAATGGCTGGATTCACCCAGCTGCGTAACCAATTTTCACTAATTTTCATTTGTATAAACCTTCTTTAATCCTGAAAAACTGTTTAGGCAAATTGGCGTAAGAAACGCACGTCATTTTGGTAGAACATACGCAAATCATTGATGCCATAACGCAACATTGCAAAACGCTCCACCCCTAGACCAAAGGCAAAGCCTTTGTATTTATCAGGATCAATTCCTGCAGCACGCAGTACATTTGGATGTACCATGCCACAGCCTAAAACTTCTAACCAACGACCACGTTCATCCATGATATCCACTTCAGCGCTTGGCTCAGTGAATGGGAAGTAAGATGGACGGAAACGTACTTTTAAATCTTTTTCAAAGAACTCATTGAGTAGGTTAATCAATAAACCTTTTAACTCAGCAAAGCTGGTATTTTCAGCAACGTACAGACCTTCGATCTGATGGAACATTGGCGAATGGGTTTGATCCGAGTCACAACGATAAACACGGCCCGGACACACGATACGAATTGGCGGCTGACTAGTTTCCATGGTCCGAATTTGCACGCCTGAAGTATGCGTACGAAGCAAATGCGTTGCATCAAAGTAGAAAGTGTCATGCATCGCACGGGCTGGGTGATGTCCCGGAATATTTAAGGCTTCAAAGTTGTGATAATCGTCTTCAACTTCTGGACCATGAGCAACTTGGAAACCTGCTTTAGTAAAGAATTGGCAAATACGCTCTTGTACTTGAGTAACAGGATGAATACTTCCCATGCGCTGACCGCGGCCCGGTAAAGTAATATCAATGGTTTCACTTGCTAATTTTTTTGCAAGTTCAGCTTGTTGTAATGTCTGTTGACGCTCAGTCAAAGCCGTATTGATTGCTTCACGCACAGCGTGAATCGCAGCACCTTGTACTTTTCGCTCTTCAGGATCCATTTTTCCAAGCGCTTTCGACTGCTCTGCGAGCTGGCTTTTCTTCCCTGTAAATTGCACACGAACTTGGTCGAGTGCAGCAAGGTCTTGAGCCGCTGCAATGGCAGCAAGCGCTTCAGTGGTCAGGGCTTCCAGTGACATAGTAACTCTCAAAGCAACAAAATATAGAAATATAATAAAACGCTATAGTTTATCAGCTTTTTACCAGTTTGATGAAAATAAACAGCGGTTTAAATAGCGTACTTTTGAAAATATAGACGCAAAAAATAAAACAACAAGATACCTAAGCAGATCAACTAAAATTTCTGAAAAATTACTCAACAATTGAATAAAATGTATAAGATACCGATATCGTCAATGAGAAAGAATAACGATGGCGCTTGATCAAATCTGGAAACAACAGCTTACATTAGTGACTTATGGCAATGAGTTTCTTACAGGTGAACTCAATTTTAGCCGCTGGATTGAACATCCAATTTTCAATCAAAATCGACTGATTTTTAGAGACTTACTATCTCAACACTTGTTAGCACAACATTTCCAGATTTGGCTTGAAGGCTTAAAAAAACAAGGTGTTAAAAAACTCAGCCTACATTTATCTAGCGTACTCAATGATGAGCAAAATCCAAATGCCAACGTAGAGCTGCTTCCCTTTGCACATTTTATTGTGAGCCATCAAGGCAATAAAAAAACCGCATGGATCTGTGGCCATGAACTGGCTGAATGGGATAACAGTGATCAAGCCTTTGATGCACCAGCATCTCAACAAACAACCCTCCGCCAAGAAGTGTTTTGGCGTTATGAGTTGAATGATAAATTCGCTAAAAAAATTGATGCTGACTTACAGAAGGTAAATTGGAATCAGGTTGCCATTTTCTTAGAGAAAGAACTGTTCGATAGTAAATATGCTGAACATTTTCCAGAGCCAGAACAACAAGATTTGCCTTTTTATGGTTATGAAGCTGATCTTACACATCTTTCTAGCAAACAATTAGCATTGATTCCAACAGATTATCCAGCGGATTGTGCACATCGATTATTACATCGCACACAAGCATTAACTAATTATTTAGAACAACAAAGAAAGCATCCTTATACTGCTACAGGTGAGTTAATTAGCCCTGAAGAACAGATTAATCTCCGTAATTTTTCACAAAAAACTGATGACTTATTTGCAAAGCTGATTGTAAAAACCGCAAATCACTACCAAACGGCTCGACTTACGGCAGAAGAACCTGAAATCATTGACCGAACCATGGAAATTCCACATCAGATTGATAAGTCCCACCATCATAAAGTAGGTGCGTCTGGCGTGATTAAATTGATTATATTAACCGTGATTATTTGTCTGGTTGCTTATTATTTTGGACTATAACTTCCATCAAGCGCTCAGTCGTATTCATAGATCTTGATAGAACCAGATTTAGATGTTGGATCAAATCGTATCGTCATAACATCAGCATGTTTGAGCAGACTATAAGGGCTGTACAATAGTACAGAGTATAGCTTCCTCTCAAAGGCTCAATATTACTGAGCCAGAAATTGAGACCGAACCTGCATCAGAGCAAATCCAAGTAAGTTTAACCCCTGCCATTGGTTCGGGTCTTGGATATGCTCGTGATCTTGAGCCATACCAATCCCCCAAATCTTATCAACGGGCGATGCTTCAACCAAAATACGATCATGCGTAGTAAGTAGAAAATCTCTTAGCTCAGGATGCTGTGAAAATTTAGCCCAATTTGCCTGTACTACGATCTCAAAACGCTTTTCCTGCCACAACTGCTCGTCATAATACTGTACTTTCCGACCGAGCTGTTTTGCTTCATTCGGGTGTGTGACCTTCAAAATCTGTTGAAATATCTCATCATCGTTAAAGAGTTTTGCTTTTTGCGCCATCATATAATGTTCCGCCGTGAGATATTCAATACCCTCCTGTTTGAATGGCGATGGAAACCACTGGCTAAAACAACTTTTATCCACATGATTGTTTTGCTTTGGAGTATGTCCCCAGAAATATAAATATTTAAATTGGCGACCTTGCTGGACTTGTTGAATTAAATCATTTAAAAATTTTTCGTCTTGCATCATCTATCTCTGATTATTATCTATTATTGAAAATCCAATTCACTAAAAATAAAAAAGACCGCTAAAAAGCGGCCTTCTTTGAATCTCTAAGCTTATGCAGCTAATGCGCCTTTAGCTTTTTCAGCTAAAGCAGCAAATGCAACTGCATCATGCATAGCGATGTCAGCTAATACGCGACGGTCGATGATCACTTGAGCTTTTTTCAAGCCATCGATCATACGGCTGTAAGACAAACCGTTAAGACGAGCACCAGCATTGATACGCGCAATCCATAAAGCACGGAATTGACGTTTCTTTTGACGGCGGTCACGGTAAGCGTATTGACCAGCTTTGATTACCGCTTGGAACGCTACGCGGTAAACGCGTGAACGAGCACCATAGTAACCTTTAGCGCGAGCAAGAATTTTTTTGTGACGGCGATGAGCCACTACACCACGTTTTACACGAGCCATTTATAATCTCCTTAGATGTATGGGCACATAGCACGAACTGATGCAACGTCACTTACGTGAACCATTACACAACCGCGCAATTGACGGATACGCTTAGCAGATTTTTTGGTCAAAATGTGGCGCTTGAATGCTTGTTTGCGCTTGAAACCGTTTGCAGTCGCTTTAAAGCGTTTAGCTGCACCACGGCGAGTTTTTAACTTAGCCATAGTAACCTCTTTTGGGCACCTGTTCGGCTCGTTTGCACTATTGCAAATCGACCTGCAGGTAAGGAAGGCAGTATCATATAGCATCTTCCTTTAAAACAAAAGTAAAATGCTCATTTTTTAACAGCAACTACTTTATTTTTCTCAAACGTTATTTTCCATAATTAATTCTCAAATTATGAGAAACATCCACAAAATCAGCGCCTATAATAGAATCAAATTATTAAATCTTTATTCTTATGAATATTCAGAATGATGCATTCGCCGCGTTACGGTATCGAGATTTCTCTATTGTGACCTTGAATCAATTTTGCTTAACACTGGCAATTTTAATTCAGGAAATTATTGTTGCTTATTCACTCTATCAAATAACTCGTGATCCCCTAACCTTAGGTTTTATTGGTCTTGCTGAAGCAATCCCATTTATCACGCTTTCTTTATGGGGTGGTTATTTTGCAGATAAACTGAATAAACAAAGCATTATGAAGGTCTGTTTATTCTTTTCCATTCCTTTACCTTTGGTTCTTTGGGGCTTATTCCATTTCCATGGCTTAGAAAAAATTGGTATTAGCACACTTTCTTGGGGCATTTATGCTGTCATATTTGCCTTAGGTACTATTCGAGGTTTTTACAATCCATCAGCAACCTCACTCAAACCCTTTTTAATTCCACGCGAACTGTATGGTAATGGTGCCACTTGGACCACGATCGGCTGGCAAAGTGGTGTCATTATCGGGCCAATGTTGGGTGGCTTTATGTTGGCATTTCTGGGACGTGAAACGAGCCTTTTTGCAGTATCAGCATTATTGGCGATCTGCTTTATCTTGATTAATTGCTTACAGAAACGTACATTCCCAAAAATGGAAACTGAGAATGTCTTACAAAGCCTGACCGATGGTTTCCGCTTTATTTGGAAAACCAAAATTGTTTTATGGGCAATCTCACTAGACTTGGTATCGGTACTCTTTGGTGGTGTGATTGCTCTGTTGCCCATTTTTGCAGAAGAAATCTTAAAGGTCGGCCCTGAAGGTTTAGGTTATCTACGCGCCGCCCCTTCGATCGGCGCACTGATTACTATGATTGTCCTGACCAAGTTCCCACCGATGCATCACGCTTGGCGGAATATGTTATTGGCTGTCGCTGGCTTTGGTATTTTTACCATTCTGTTCGCCTTTTCAAACAATATATGGCTATCACTATTTGCCTTAGCCATGACTGGTGCTTGTGACAGTGTTTCTGTCGTAGTTCGTCAAACTGTGCTACAAATTTTCCCGCCTGAAAATATGCGAGGTCGAGTGGCTGCGGTAAATGGAATGTTCGTTTCATCGAGTAATGAACTCGGGGCTTTTGAATCAGGTCTGGCAGCCAAATATCTCGGAACAATCACTGCGACCATATTTGGTGGTTGTATGACGCTTGCAGTTGTAACTTACTGTTGGTTTAAAACCAGTGATTTATTTAAAGTCGATATTACTAAAGGTACTGATCATTAAAGGTTTTAGGGAAAGTCAAACTTTCCCTTTTTTCAAACAACTCCAAGATATAACACATACAATGTTAAATAACGCCCACCTTTGGCGATGGTGACAATCAATAAAAATCGCCAAAAATTTTCTTTCATCAATCCTGCAATCAAAGTAATCGGATCACCAATCACAGGTGTCCAACTCAGTAGCAGCGAATAAAAACCATATTTATGATAGATCTGTTGAGCCTGCTCTAAACGCCGTCCAGAAACAGGAAACCATTTTTTATCTTTAAAATGTTCAATTTTCAATCCTAACCACCAGTTCACACATGAACCCAAGACATTTCCAATGGTTGCTATTAAGATCAGATAAAGAGGGTTGGAAAGCCCTTGTATCAATAAGGTTATTAATACTGCTTCCGACTGTAAAGGTAATAATGTCGCAGCCCCAAAAGCAGATATAAACAACAACCAATAACTCATGAGGCGAACTTAGACACTATAGAAAAATTAGACTTGGATCGACAAAGCTTTTTGTATCGCAGAACGCGCCGTTAGGCGTTCAATATAGTCTTGCACATACGGATAATCTTCAAGTTGAATGCCTTGCCATTCATAACGCAATGCCCAAGGCAAGATTGCCATATCGGCAATTGAATACTCACCTGCCACGAACTTCTGACCAATCAATTGCTTATTTAAAACAGTGTAAAGACGCTTAGTCTCATTGATATAACGATCAATTGCATAAGGAATACGTTCAGGTGCAAATTTATTAAAATGATGATTTTGCCCTAACATTGGACCAAACCCACCCATTTGCCACATTAACCATTGCTCTACTTCAACTCGCTCTTGTTCATCCGTAGGATAGAATAATCCAGTCTTCCGACCTAAATATTGTAGGATCGCACCTGATTCAAATACAGAAATCGGTTCACCTCGTGGTCCATTTTGATCAACTATCGCTGGAATTTTATTATTAGGAGAGATTCTTAAGAAGTCTGGTTGGAACTGATCATTTTCTAAAATATTAATAGGAAAAATCTGATATTCGAGTCCCATTTCCTCCAAGGCAATTGTTATTTTATGGCCGTTAGGTGTACCCCAATAATATAAGTCAATCATTATATTGTCCTATTCATCGTTATCTTGACTGTTGTTGCGTTATAGCACATTTTATAGTAAATGATCAGCAAACCAGCACGAAAAGAAACAATAAAACCGTGTTTTCAAAGGTAATCTTTTTAAATATCTAAATTCGATCAGCTAAGAATTGTTTTGCTTGTTCTCCTACAAATCTACGCCCCGCATTAGTTCCATTAATCCACTCATCAGCAGAGAATAGGTCAAACATACCCACTTTAAATAAAGTTGGAATTGCTAAAATCAACTCTTCCTCTACCGCACCTCGAACGCCTGCATTATAGAGATTAATATTATGCAGCATAGTGGCAACTGTTCCTGTTTGAACCCGACTACCATCTTTAAGCTTTACCTGTGGCAATACCTCACCATCTTGTACCACTTTTTGATTAATTTCTGCGAGTTCTTTAGTTCCTATAGTTGTAGTCATAAGTGTTCCTATTCTTAAATTATGTAATTATCAATCAAACCTATCATATTTTATTTTAAATATTGTTGAGTAATATGGATAAATTTTAAGTAGATAAATATATTATTTTTTGACATAAAAAAGCACCACTTGTTGTGGTGCTTTTTCTAAAGAAAAATTACTTTTTCTTTTTCGGACCAAGTAACATGCCCATCTGACGACCTTCCATCTTCGGCGCTTGTTCAACTACGCCAAACTCAGCAACGTCAGCTTCAATTTTTTGCAATTGAGCCAAACCAAGCTGTTGATGTGCCATCTCACGACCACGGAAACGCAAGGTAATTTTTACCTTATTTCCTTCTTCAAGGAAACGTAAAATTGCACGCAATTTTACTTGGTAATCACCTACGTCCGTTGCAGGACGTAACTTGATTTCTTTCACTTGCACTTGATGCTGTTTTTTCTTCGCATCTTTTTGCTTTTGCTTTAAGTCAAATAAGTGCTTGTTGTAGTCCATGATTTTACAAACAGGCGGTTCTGCATTAGCAACAATCTCAACAAGGTCAAGATTAGCTTCTTCAGCAGCACGTAATGCTTCAGTTAATGAAACAACACCTTTTTGTTCTCCATCTGCAGCGACGAGGCGTACTTCTTTCGCACGGATCTCTTCGTTAATTGCAGGACGGTTACTTTTAGCACCTTGTTGCTGGTTACGGTCAGGCTGTTTAATCTTTATTACTCCACAATGTACCGGCCGCGTTCGGCAACGGCAGATTTCACTAGGTCAATAAATGCATCTACTGACATAGTACCTAAATTTTTTCCTGAGCGAGTACGCACATTAACAGTACCTTCTTCAACTTCTCGATCACCAAGAACTAGAAGGTAAGGAATACGCTCTAGGGTACGCTCACGAATCTTAAATCCGATCTTTTCATTTCTCAAGTCAGAAATAGCACGAAGACCATTTTCTTTGAGTTTTGCAACCACTTGTTCACATGCTTCTGCTTGTGAATCAGTAATATTCATAACACACGCTTGAATTGGTGTTAACCAAGGCGGCATAAAACCCGCATAGTGTTCAATTAGTATACCAATAAAACGCTCAAAACTACCAAGAATTGCACGGTGAAGCATGACTGGTTGATCACGATCATTGTCTTCAGTGACATAAGACGCATCTAAGCGAATTGGTAAGTTGAAGTCACATTGAATCGTACCGCACTGCCATACACGGCCTAAGCAATCTTTCAATGAAAATTCAATTTTCGGACCATAGAATGCACCTTCACCAGGTTGCAAATCCCAAGCCAAGCCTGCGTTATCTAAAGCATCCGCCAAAGATTTTTCAGCTAAATCCCAAAGTGCATCATCACCGACACGTTTTTCAGGACGTGTAGATAATTTCATTTGCACTTCTTCAAAGCCGAAGTCTTTATAAACATCTAAAGTCAGCTTAATAAAGTCAGCAACTTCTTTACCAATTTGTTCTTTGGTACAGAAAATATGTGCATCATCTTGGGTAAAACCACGAACACGCATAATCCCGTGTAAAGAACCTGATGGCTCATTACGGTGACAAGAACCAAATTCAGCCAAACGAATTGGTAAATCACGATAAGATTTCAAGCCTTGGTTAAACACTTGTACGTGACAAGGGCAGTTCATTGGCTTAACAGCATAGTTACGACTCTCTGAATGAGTTGTAAACATATTATCTGCGTAGTTGGCTGCATGACCAGATTTTTCCCAAAGCGTAAAATCGACGATTTGCGGCGTTTTAATCTCTAGGTAGCCATTGTCCTGCTGAACCTTACGCATGTATTGCTCAAGCACTTGGTAGATTGTCCAACCATTTGGATGCCAGAACACCATACCCGGTGCTTCTTCTTGCATATGGAATAAATCTAAAGCCTTACCAATTTTACGATGGTCACGCTTTTCTGCTTCTTCAATACGTTTGATATATGCAGCTAACTGTTTTTTATCAGCCCAAGCAGTACCATAGATACGTTGAAGCTGTTCATTCTTCGCATCACCACGCCAGTAAGCACCAGAGATTTTTGTGAGCTTGAATGATTTTAAGAATTTAGTGTTTGGTACGTGCGGACCACGGCACATATCCAAATAATCTTGATGGTAGTACAAGCCCATTTGTGTTTCATTCGGCATGTCTGCGATCAAGCGCAATTTGTATTCTTCGCCACGTGCTGTGAATTCTGCAATCACCTCATCACGTGGTGTCATTTTTTTGATGACATCATAATCTTGATCGATGAGCTTTTTCATACGCTCTTCAATCGCTGCCATATCATCTAAAGTAAAAGGACGTGGCATCCAGATGTCATAGTAGAAACCTTCTTCAATGACTGGACCAATTACCATTTTTGCTTCTGGAAACAGCTGCTTAACAGCGTGACCAACGAGATGTGCGCAAGAGTGACGAATAATTTCTACGCCTTCTTCATCTTTAGGCGTGATAATTTGTACAGTTGCATCTTCGGTAATCAAGTCTGAAGCATCGACTAGACGATCATTGACACGACCTGCTACGGTATTTTTCGCAAGACCCGGACCAATGCTTAATGCAACATCCATCACAGATACGGCTTGATCAAACTGTTTTTGATCGCCATTTGGCAAAGTAATAATTGGCATAATAAAATCCTTAAGGAGTGATGCCCTATACGAAGGAGCATATCACCGCGAGATTATGTATTGAGGTGAACCTCAAAAGATAAAAAACGGCGGATAAAAAAGTATTCAAGATTTTACACAGGTTTAGTTGAGGATGAAACCTTTGAATCATAAAAACCTAGATTGATTAGGTTTCATCTCCGACTAAAGCCTAAATGATTTAGACTGAATGACACACTATGTTGATATAGATATAAATGAAAAAAACACAAATGGAGCAAACACATGGTTAGTGCATATGATGAATTACCGAGAACCCCTGCAAATTTCGTTGCCTTATCGCCTTTACGTTATTTAGAACGTGCTGCTTATATTTATCCACACCAAGCCGCAATTATTCATGGGGAACGTCAAATCACATGGCAACAAAGCTATCAACGTTGCCGCCAGTTTGCACATCAGCTCACTCAGTTAGGAATTCAAAAGAATGATACCGTTTCGGTACTCTTGCCGAATGTACCTGCAATGATTGAGGCACATTTTGCTGTACCAATGGCAGGTGCAGTACTCAATACGCTGAATACTCGCCTCGATGCTAAAACCATTGCTTTTATGCTGGCTCATGCAGAATCAAAAGTTCTTTTGGTCGATCCAGAATTCAAATCACTTGCTGAAGAAGCGTTAAAGCTGATCACTCAAGATATTATTGTGATTGATGTATTTGATCAGGAGTATGAGGGTGAGCAAATTGCACTTGGGCAATATGAATATGAATCGTGGTTAGCTAAAGGTAATCCTGAATTTGAATGGTTACTTCCACAAGATGAATGGGATGCGATTAGTCTGAATTACACTTCAGGAACCACAGGCAATCCAAAAGGTGTGGTTTATCACCATCGCGGTGCTTATCTCAATGCGGCCAGTAATATTTTGGCATGTGGTATGAAACCTCGTGCGGTTTATCTATGGACACTACCACTATTTCACTGTAATGGTTGGTGTTTTGCATGGTCAATTGCAGCTAGTGGCGGCACCAATGTTTGCTTACGTCGAGTTGATCCAGTTTTAATTTTTAAATATATCGCTGAACACAAAGTCGATTATTTCTGCGGTGCGCCAATTGTCTTATCGATGCTCATCAATACTCCAGCAGAACAAAAAACAGCTTTCAACCACCATGTTGAAGTCATGGTTGCTGGAGCTGCTCCGCCCGTTGCGATTATTGAAGGTATGCGTCATATTGGAATTAATGTTAATCATGTCTATGGTTTGACAGAAACGTATGGCCCATCGGCATTATGTGCTTCGCAAGCAGGATGGAGTGACTTATCTATTCAAGAACAGGCTCAACTTCATTCACGCCAAGGTGTTCCTTATCCACTCCAAGACAGTATGCGAGTACTTGATCCTGAAACGATGCAACCCGTACCGAATGATGGGCAAACCATGGGAGAAATTATGTTCCGTGGCAATATCGTGATGAAAGGTTATCTCAAAAATCCACAAGCGACTGAAGAAGCTTTTAAAGGTGGTTGGTTTCATACAGGAGATCTAGCCGTTTGCCATCCTGATGGTTATGCCAAAATTACTGATCGCTCTAAAGATATTATCATTTCAGGTGGCGAAAATATTTCATCGCTCGAAGTCGAAGATGTACTTTACCGCCACCCTGCTGTACTCACCGCAGCAGTGGTCGCAAAACCTGATGAACGTTGGCAAGAAGTGCCTTGTGCATTTATTGAGTTGAAGCAAGGTGCATCTGCTTCCGCAGAAGAGATTATTGCACATTGCCAAAAAGAACTGGCTCGCTTTAAAGTTCCTAAAGATGTGGTAATTACTGAGATTCCAAAAACATCGACAGGGAAATTACAGAAATTTATTTTAAGAGAATGGGCAAAAGAACGAGCAAGTGTTTCGTTTGAGAATTAACCCCTAAAAACAAAAAAGAAGTTTCAACTGAAACTTCTTTTGGCTTTAACCTTGGTCAGATAACAAGGCGACTTGCTGTACATAGTTCACAAATTTGAGCTTGGATGCGGCGAGTTCTTCTTCACTCACCTGCTGTTTGATATCTCGATGAATGCGCAAAACATGCTGACGTAAAGTATGGCGTTCAGAAGCATTAAAAACTTTACTAAACTCATTAATGATTGGATCACCTTGATCAATCATTCGATCGACCCAACGCATCAATTGCATTTGTTTTTTAGCACCTTGTTGCGGTGTCAAATAAGATAAAATCGTGGTTTCATTTTCATTACGCAATAACTTACCCACACGTTGAAACTGACGACGACGTGCTTCAAATGAACTGATCTTCTGCACTTCAAGTAATGCATCAATCAAACGTTCATCGACAGGAAGCTTTTGAATTTGTTTTGGATTGAGTTGAGCCAATTGCTCACCTAAAGCAGCCATACGTTGCACAGCTTTTTTTTGCTCGGTTCTACTCGCACGCCCTTCTAATGACTCAAAATCTTCATCTGTATAACGTTGTTGGGTACCACGTGCCACTATTACTCTGCCTCATAAAATTTTGCTGCGAACAGCGTTTGAATTTCTTCCAGTGCTTTTTCTTCATCAGCACCATCAATCACCAATCTTAATGTTGTGCCTTTACCAGCACCCAACATCAACAATGACATAATATTTTTTGCATCAATCAATTTTTCACCCTTACCAATTTGTATCAAAGAGCTAAACTTGGTTGTGACTTCAATAAGTTTACCAGATGCACGTGCATGTAAACCGAGTTTATTAATTACATCAATTGTTGTGTCTATCATGACCAGTGCTTCATTTCTCTATGTAAGATTTGGACAGTCCATTTTGCCTTAAGAGCCTGTTTGAGTCTATCCACGATATAAACTGAACGATGTTGTCCACCTGTACATCCCACTGAAATGGTCATGTAATGTCGATGTCCTTCCGCAAAAGCTGGCAACCATTTTTCCAAGAAGTTATAAATATCAGTAAACATTTCATTGGTTTGTTGATTGCTTTCTAAAAAACGGCAGACGGGATCATCCAACCCAGAAAGACGACGCAACTCTAAATCCCAATGCGGATTAGGTAAATGGCGCACATCAAATACATAATCGGCATCAAGCGGAATGCCATGTTTATAGCCAAACGATTGTAGAATCACAATCAACTTATCAGACTGCCCCAATCGAGACAGCAAGATATGTTTGAGATCATGGACACTTTTACCCGTCGTATCAATATGCACTGTAGAACGGAATTGTATCGGTATAAGCAACTGTTTTTCTTCCTGTATACATTGCAACAGGCTATTAAAACGATTTGCTAAAGGATGTGGTCTACGCGAAGAACTAAACCGTGCAACTAAGTCTTGATCTTGCGTGGTTAAATAAATGATATCCACCGTACCATGTTTTTTTAATTGTTCAAAAACATGATCAAACTCTTGCATATCCGCACGAGTACTTCGAATATCCACACCTAAAGCTAACTGCTCTAAGTTATTTTCATGATCCAGTTTAGCTACAATTTCAGGCAATAATGCCAAAGGTAAATTATCTATACAATAATAGCCCAAATCTTCAAGCACCTGTAATGCAGATGATTTTCCTGAACCTGACTGTCCTGTAACGATAAGAATACGCTTCATCGCATATCGCCCTTTAATTTATTTTATGTTTTAAAATTAATTTGTAAATTATCAATCAAACGTGTTGAACCTAATTTAGCCGCAATAAATAAAACTAAATCACGATCAAACTCTTCAATTGGTTGCAAATTAGGTTGACGAGCTTCTACATAATCCACAACAAATCCAGCTCGTGTCAATTCCGTTGAGATATTTGCTAACACTTGTGAAAGTGATTGCCCCTCTCCCAATCCAACCTCAGCTTGTTTTAACAACTGATAAATTGTTGGCGCAATACTTCGTTGCTCTTCTGACAAATAACCATTGCGTGAACTTAAAGCCAAACCATCTGCTGCTCGTACAATTGGTACGCCGATGACTTCTAATGGAATATTTAAATCCTGCACCAACTGACGAATTACAGCCAATTGTTGATAATCTTTTTGCCCAAAAAAAGCATAATCAGGTTGTACAATATTGAATAGTTTAGTGACAACAACCGCCACGCCATCAAAATGACCTGGACGCGATTGACCACATAAATCATTGGTAATTTGACTAACACTAATATTGGTTAAACGAGGCTGCTTGCCATACATTTGATCGACAGAAGGGGCGAAAATAATGTCACACCCTACATCTGCCAACAAACGACTATCTTGTTCTAAGGTACGTGGATAGCTATCAAAATCTTCACCCGCACCAAACTGGATTGGGTTAACAAAAATACTCACCACCACGACATCACAGATTTTTTTTGCAGCGCGCACTAAAGTCAAATGACCTTCATGCAAGTTCCCCATAGTTGGAACAAAACCAATAAGTTTTTTTGCTGTTCTTGCTGGAGCTAATGATGCAGTTAAGCCTTGTATTGTTGTTTCTGTTTTCATGAGTTAGAGCTCAACTTGAAAAGTGTGTTCTTTAGCAGGAAATGATTGGTCTTGAACAGCTGCATGATACGATTTAAATGCATCTACAATTGCTGTTTCACCTGCTTGTTCTTTCATGAAATTACGCACAAAACGCGCAACTCGACCAAAAGTCAAACCAAGCATGTCTTGTACAACCAAAACTTGTCCATCAGTTTCATTGCCTGCACCAATACCAATCACTGGAGTATTAGGAAATAGTTCAGCAATTTCCTTGCCCAACTGAGCTGGAACACACTCTAATAATAATACCGCGGCACCTGCATCAACCACAGCTTGGCAATCCGCAATTAATTGATCAGCTGCTTCACGCGTTCGTGCTTGAAGTTTATAGCCACCGAATACGTGTACTGATTGTGGTGTTAAACCCAAATGCACGCAGACAGGAATACCATTACGTGTCAAAACTTGGACTAATTCACTTAACCAAGCGCCACCTTCAATTTTGACCATTTGCGCGCCAACTTGCATCACTGCTTTCGCATTTTTCAAACCATCTTCAAGCGTTGCATAACTCATGAATGGTAGATCAGTCATAATTAAGGCGTGCGAATTACCACGACGTACAGCTGCTGTATGATAAGCCATATCTTCAACTGTCACAGGAAGTGTGGAATCTCTTCCTTGAATCGCCATTCCTAGAGAATCACCAATTAAAATTGTATCAATTTCAGCCAATTCCATCGCTTTAGCCATACTTGCATCGTAACAAGTAAGACATGAAAACTTACGTCCATCAGCTTTAAATTTTCTTAAGTCACTTAGACTAATCATGATGATATCCTCTGCAGGCATTTCCAGAACGAAACAATCTTACGCAGTTGCCCAAGATTGATCTGCGATTACAGTCAAGTTTGCTTGCTGTACTAGTTCTAAATCTTTTAATAAGTGCCCATTTAACTGTAAATGAGCATCTAAATCTAATAAGGGAAGGATCACAAAATCACGTTCTAAAATACCAATATGTGGTACAGTCAAACGTTCATTTTGAATCTGCTCTTGACCATAAATCAATAGATCCAAATCAAGTGTGCGCTCTCCCCATCGCCTTAAACGAATACGACCTGCTTCTTGCTCAAATTGTTGTAATTGGTCTAATAAGACAAGTGCTTCAAGTGTCGTGTCCAATTGAACAACAGCATTTAGATAATTTGGCTGGTCCTGAGGACCCATCGGTGGACTTTGATAAAGCCTTGAAACTTTTACCGAACCTAAACTAGCCAACTTCACAACAGCTTCGCTAAGAATCTGTTGTGAATCACCTAAGTTACTGCCTAAACCGATATAGGTACGAATAGTCATTGCGTTGGTCCAAAAACCACTTGGCTCAGATCACGTTGTACACGCTTACGCTTAAGGATCGGATGATCTGCATTGATTTGTCCTGAAACGGCAGTCGCTTTTTCAATAAAACGGCTAGTTGATTCATCTGCTCTAACACGTTCTTTCTTGGCACGGCGGCTTCTCGGCTCAGGGACATTCACCAAAGGCTCAATCTCAGTCGTCTTTGGCTCATCAACTTCAACTGTCTTACGACGTGTTTTACTACGTTGACGGTTGTATTGACGAATTGCGACTTCTTTCTGATCGATTGACATTTCTTGGTAAGCTTCCCACCAAATCCCCATGCCTTCGGTACTGCTATCACCTGATTTCTCACGTAACAACAAGAAATCAAAGCCTGCACGGAAACGTGCATGTCCAGCTAAAGCTTCAATTTGCTGTGGTTTTGGATTGAGCAAACGGGTTTGCATTTCCCATACTTCACGAATAAAAGTTTCAGCAAAACGAGGAATAATGGTACGTGTGGCTTGACGTTTCAATACATCTAAACCGGCTTGGGCACGTGCTTCAGCAGGAACAACACCTTTATTTAAATAAAAATCACAACGCTCTAAGAAAGGCTTCCACAACAATACTGCATAAAAAAATGCAGGATTAATGGTCTTACCAATTTGAATTCGTTGATCAGTATTTTTAGCTGCACGTTCGATAAAAGCTGTTAGATTTGGAGGAATTTCAGCAAATAATTGCTTCCAAACCCCAAACTCAATCAGCATCGGTAAAACGCGTGCAAGATGTCCCATAGTAAATAATTTTTGAGACTCATCGTATAATCGATGAGGTGAAACGTCACGCAACAGTTGCGTCATTTCAACATCAAAAACATCAATAATCGATTGATCAATTTGGAAGTTGAGTTTCGCAGCAAAACGTAAAGCACGTAACATCCGCACAGGATCTTCTTCAAATCGCTGTGCAGGCTCACCTAGAAAACGCAAAGTACGCGTTTTAATATCATCAACTGCATGACAAAAATCTAGCACGATCGCTTGGCGCGGTTGATAATACAAAGTATTAATTGAGAAATCTCGACGCGCAAAATCTTGCTCAATTGTTCCCCAATTATTATCTCGCAAGATCATACCAGAAGCACTGGTGACTGCTTTTTTGGGAGGAGCGCGGAAAGTTGCGACTTCAATCAGTTCGCGACCAGAATAAACATGTGCTAATTCGAAACGTCGACCAATAATTCGGCAACGTCGACCAAAAACTTCTTTCACTTGTGCTGGTGTTGCATTGGTGACAGCATCAAAATCCTTAGGATTAAGACCTAACATCATATCGCGAACACCGCCGCCCACAATATATGCCTCATAGCCCGCTTTCGTTAGGCTATCGATTACATCTAATATTGAAGAAGGGAGTTGGGCTGTGGACAAACCACATTTTGACGCACGCAAAGTTTGCAAAAGACACTGTCTCCTACGTCAGGACGTAAATAACAATTTGTCGCTAATCATAGCTCTAACACAATCAAAGGGCAATTTATTCTGTTGAAGTTTCAACAGATCAGTATGTTTTAATTGCAATATCATCTTTATTTTTATCCTATAATGCTAAGCGTGCTTTATTTTTATCCTATAATGCTAAGCGTGCTTTATTTTTTTCAAGCAATTTTGGACCAATTCCTTTGACATTGACCAACTCGTCCACCGTTTTAAAACCACCATTCTTTTGGCGATATTCAACAATTGCCTGAGCCTTTTTCTCACCAACGCCATTTAAAGTCTGTAACTGCTGTAAATTTGCTTGATTCAAACTAATCTTATCGCCCTGAATATTGGTAGAAGATGAAACTTGCTGAGAACTCTTCTGTGGCGTAGGTCTTGATAAATAATAATTATTGTTAGGCTGCTTCGCTAATTGCTGATCACGTGCTTGTTGTTGAGCTTTCCATTTTTCATAGGATTGATCAAACGGCTGTGCACTCACATAAACAAAGCAGTTTAAAAATATAAAAATAAATAGAATAAAGTTATGTTTGCTGCGTGGTTGCGGCAAATTCATTGGATTTCCCCTGAAGTTTTAAGTGTCGTTTTGCCTGCTCCCATAGTTCATCCATTTCTGTCAAACTCATTTCTTGCAAGTCTTTATTTTGTCTTTGTGCTTGTTGTTCAATGTATGCAAATCGGCTTCTAAATTTATGAATCGTTGCCAATAATGCGGTCTCACTCGACACGCCAAGTTTACGCCCTACGTTAATTAAAGAAAATAGACAATCTCCAAATTCTTCTTGTATTTCATCAGTTTTTCGAGTTTTTATTGCCTGTTGTAATTCTTCTAATTCCTCATTTAACTTCCCATAAGCATCTTCAACTGTTTCAAAATCAAAACCCAACTGCGCTGCTTTTTTTTGAATCTCATGTGCCTGTACCAATGCTGGCGCATGTTTCACTTCATCTAGTCGAGATTGAGCCTTACCTTGTTTTTCTTGTTGCTTAATTTGTTTCCATAATTCACTAACTTGTTCTGGATCTAAATTTTGATATTTTTCAGCTTGAAATACATGTGGATGACGACGAATTAATTTTTCACTAATTGCATCTACCACATCATGAAAGTTAAATGCGCCTTGTTCACTATACATCTGAGATTGGAACACGACCTGCAATAACAAATCGCCTAACTCATTACGAATTTCATTTAGATCACCCTCTCGAATCGCTGCTTCTACCTCATAGGCTTCTTCGATCGCATAACGGGTCAAACTATTTGGTGTTTGTTGTTGATCCCATGGACACTTTTGTCTTAATTCGTGCATGATTTCTAATAACTTTTCCATGAGTTTCTCCAAATACACCAAATTGTTGCAGCCTGAACCTGCTTATGCGTAATATACGCCGATTAAAGAAATATGATAAAGCAAGGGAAAGTAATGCAACATAGCGTATTTATCAGTGGGGCCGCACAAGGAATTGGTGCTGAGATCGCACGTATGTTTTATCGACAAGGTTATAAAGTCGGTATATATGATATTAACGATGAACAAGCACGACAATTAGCCGATGAGCTTGGTGAAAATGCTAAAGCGGGCTATCTAGATGTAAGCAACTTTCGTCAATGGCAAATCGCTTTACAAGACTTTAATAATTGGGCAGGTGAACTCAATATTTTAATTAATAACGCTGGTATCCTATATTCAGGTGCATTTGAAAACACCCCCATCCAATCTCATCATCGTACCATCGACATCAATGTAAAAGGTGTTTTTAATGGTTGCCATGTTGCCTTACCTCACCTACAAAAAGCCAGTTTTGCTCGTGTAATTAATCTTTCTTCAGCTTCAGCAATTTATGGACAAGCAGATTTAGCCTCATATTCAGCAAGTAAGTTTGCTGTTCGTGGTTTAACAGAAGCTTTGGACGTCGAGTGGCAGAAATATAATATTCGTGTGCTTGATGTAATGCCTTTATTTGTACAAACCAATATGGTGAAGAATATGGATGCGGGCAGTATTCAAAATATTGGCGTAGATTTAACCCCCGCTGATGTAGCAAAACAAGTATTACATCTAGCACAACAAAAAGATCACGCCTTGATTCCAACACACACTCCTATAGGAATTAAAACTAAATTGATGTATCAATTGTCGAGCATCAGCCCACAGTTTTTAAATCGATTGACCAATATTTTTTTATCAAAAAGATAATTTAAAAGATTCATTCAAATAATATTTGAATGAATCAAAATAAACATTATGTTTCAAAAACTTATACTAATAAAAAAATCTTTTACTTTATAAAATAAAAATATTTATTAAATATCTTCTTAAATTCCTGTTAATTATTTATAACTTTTTGTATATTTGCGTAATTTTTTAATACAGTTTGTATTTTTTATAGGGGTTTATATGTCATCTTTATTATTAAAACCAAAGCTTTCATTCTTATTCATCAGCTGCATGAGTTTGTCGATTTCTGGTTTAACAACTCAAGTACATGCTGGTTTATTTGATAACTATACAGACACGGCTCAAAATTTTCGTTCATCACTGACTCAACCAATATCGACGCCAACACAAGAATTATTTGAAAAAAAAGCTAAAAGTAATGATGCAGCGTTGTATTTATTAGAAAAAGCACGTTTAGAACAAGCAAACAAACAATATGAAGCCAGTAAGCAAACTTTTGAAAATGCATTTGAATTGTTAGATGCTCAAAATAATAAAGCGACAATTAGCGCCTCTAAATTAGGTTTTAAGGCACTTTCCCTCGTGAGTAATGATAGCGTAGCCCCTTATAAAATTCCTGAATATGAACAAGTATTAGCACATGTTTACCAATCGATAAACTATCTAGCTTTAAATAATACTGAGGGCGCGGCTGTTGAAATGCGTGTAGCGCAACGTATTCAACGCGAAATTGAATTAGCTCATAGCAAAGAAGCAGAAAAAGCAACAGCCAAAGCTCAAAATGATAATTCTGCTCCAGCTGAATACGATGAAGCTTTAGCTGGACTAAATACAATTGCGGGTAAAGTAAAAAACACGTATCAAAATGCGTATGCATTTTATATGGCGGCAACATTATGGGAAGCTTTGGGTGAAAAAAATGATGCTTTAGTTGATTATAAAAAAGCATATGAACTACAGCCAAATGATTTTATTAAAAATGATGTAAAACGACTCGATAACGGTGCAAACAAAGCAAATGCTCAATATCCTGTTGTTATTTTTCTGGAGCAAGGATTAGTTCCTCAAAAAATTTCTTCGACCTTGGCAATTCCAACACCAAATGGATTAGTGAATATCTCATTTGCAAGCTATGACCCTTCAACCTATATCACACCAAGACAGGTCGATATCGCAGTGAATGGGAAAACCGTTGCAAATACAGCATTACTTACTGATATTGGTGCGTTAGCTGTAAAAACACTAAAAGAAAATATTGCCGCTAATCTCACAACTCAAATTGCACGTTCTACAGCGAAATACGCTGTACAAAAAGAACTGGGCAATCGTTTAGGCGTATTTGGACAACTTGCAGGCAATGTCTATAACACTGCCACAGAAAAAGCAGATGTTCGTGCATGGAATACCCTCCCAAGCAATGCACAAGTCACTCGCCTTTTGCTCCCTGTTGGTAGTCATACCATCCAACTTAAAAACAATTATGCAAACCAATCGATCAATATTGAAGTAAAAGCTAATCAGACGACTTTTATTCATGGTATCGAAACCAACCAACAAATTGTCGCTGATAGCTTCAGTATCGCTAAATAATAACTTGAGTAAAACATAATGAAACAACGTTTTTTACCCATAATTCTGTGTAGCTTTAGCCTTGGCTTAACTGCGTGTACGGCACCAAATGCGATGCGTACACAAACAGACCCAAATACTGGCGCAAGTAATGTCAGAACCATGACAGGTAATCCTATTCTTGCAACCCGTATTGGTGTCAATCGAATCAATATGGTCAGTCTTGGAGATATTAAGAAAGCATCACTCGCCTTAAAAAATGGTTGGTTCTACGCACAATCTTTTGAATACAAAGTTGTTTGGTTTGATGCCAATGGAACAGAAATCAATCCAGAAGGTGCAACTTGGAAACCAATCACATTACAAGGGCGTGAAGTAAAAACTGTTCAGTCTGTCGCACCCAATCCAAGTGGTGTTGATGTACTTATTTACATGAAAAAAGATTAACCAATAGATTCTTGATCAGGGGGAAATATATGAAACTTCGCACTTTAGCTTTAGCAACAACAATCAGCACAATCGCTTTTGTGAGTGGTTGCACATCACAATCAGTCTCTTATGGCGATGCACAGGCAACTGAAACACTTACTAAAGATTTTGGATCAACTGATCTTCAACAAATCGCTGCAAAAATGGTTGATGACATGTTGGCATTTCCACCTGTCATTGAAATGACTCAGTCTCGTCGCCCTGTGCTCTTCGTCGATCGCATTAAAAATAAAACTCAAGAGCACATTGATACTGAATCAATCACCGATACAATCCAAACTAAACTCATCAATTCTGGAAAATTCCGTTTTGTAGATATGACCTCTGTAGGTGCTATGGCCGATCAACTGGCATATCAACAACAGAGTGGTATGGTAGACAAACGAACAGCTGTTAAAACAGGTTCGCAAATTGCTGCTGAATACATGTTAAACGGTAATTTATCGAGTATCGTGAAAAACTCAGGTGGTAAGAGTGATGTTTATTACAAATTCACGTTTAAATTACAAAATCTAAAAACAGGAATTGTTGAATGGACGAGTGAAAAAGAAATTCGTAAGTCTGCGAAACGTTCGACATTTGGTTTATAAACTCTTTAAAAAATTAAACCTGATACACAGTATTCCTGTGTCATCAGGTCTTTTGGTTAGAATGATAGATAACGATGAAATCTTTACTTTATGCAGCTTTATTCTGCCTCACAATAACGCATTCAGCCTATGCTGCTTTACAAGAAATTATGAAAGAAGCCACAGGCAGTGGCCCTACGCAACAACAAGCAATTGCCGAAGCTTTGCTCATCGCAGCACAATCTGTGAATGGAACTAGTGTTACTTCACGTACAGATCTGACTGAAGAAGTGAACATGGTCGTAACAAACAATCATTGGAGCTACCAAGGAAAAACTTCTCCAGTTTTTAGTGTTGAAACACAAGGTACCAGTGCAATTAATCGTTTTCAGGTGCTGAGTGTATCTGGTTCTGGTAAAAACTATCGCGCGAAAGTCCGTGCTTATGTCAGCAAGTTTCAATCAAGTGTAGCGGATCAACACTTACGCCGTATTGCGGTTATGCCATTTCAATATAACTATTCAAAAACTCAACTCACAGATGGCAGTGATGCTGATGACTTTGTGACAGAAGTTGCCGATCTAATTGGTACTCAGCTATCAAACTCACGCCAGCTCAGTTTAGTCAGCCGTGACTATATTGATGAGATGGCAACTGAAAATGCATTTCTTCGTTGGGATGGTGCACCAGCAGAAATGGCAAGACTTGGGCAAAAAGTGGGTGCTGACTATATTTTAGTTGGACGTATCAATGAAGCAAAAACGACTCAAGGACGTTCATTTTATGGCGCTGTTCCAGCTGGGCAACAAGCTATCCGTCTAAATTGGCGAGTGATTGAGGTGAATACAGGCAAAGTTGCTGCCGCAGGAACTGTAAATCAACAGCAGCGTCAATCTCTAGGAGAGCTTATTCATAATTCACAATCTACAACCTCATCAGACTTACTCGCACAACAAATAAGTAATGATGTCTTAAATGGCTTGTCTTTAATGCCAATCAGTTACTCTCAACAAAATTCAACACAAGTCGAGAGTTCAGAACCACTCTCGGATGCTGAACTCACACCAGGTTCGAGTGAAAAACCGATTCGTTGGTGATTGAATAACCTGTGTATATTCAACTTATGAATTTTTGTTGATGCAAAAAAAGAACACTTTAAATTAATTTAAAGTGTTCTTTTTTATTATTTTAATCAAATCCCATAACAACCTAGACGGCTAATTGTAAATCCCACCCATTCCCCGATGAGAGATTCATCACTTGAGGAGATAACATCTTCAACTTGCAAAACTAGGCAATCAACTACAACTGGATGAACAGCAACAATACGACCAAAAGCGCGATAGCGCCATCCACCAATATGTTCTAAACCATATTTTTGTTTAGCGTTATTAGCAAATATTTCATCCCAACTCTCATCATCAGATAACTCAATAGTCCAATCAAAGTCAAAAAGGCTATTTATTTTGCTTTCAATGTCATAGAGACTAAATTCATCATAAACATAATATAAATGATCATTAACCTCAATCTGAGCTTCTAAATATACTCCTTGAGTAGAGATCAACTTTGCATGTGACATTGCATAAATCCCTTCTCATAAAAATATAAATATCATCAACTGCCTTGAACCAATCGTCGTGCGCTGATAATGCCCGGCTGCTGCTCTAAACGAGCTAAAAGACGAGACAATTGCGCCAAACCTTTCACTTCAATCAACAACTTCATATTGGCAATCCCATCTGCCTCAGAAATCGTATTAACCTGACGAATGTTTATTTGATCTGAGAAAATCACTTGCGTGAGGTCTTTAAGTAGACCACGACGATCATAGGCTTCAACCACAATTTGCACGCTCTGACCACGCGTTGGCTGCATTTCCCAATCTGCTTCAACAGCACGTTCAGGCTCTTGTGTAGTCATACGCAAATAATCTGGACAAGCAACCTTATGGATACTGACACCACGATTTAAAGTGATATAGCCCCCAATCGACTCACCATGTACAGGTTGGCAACACTGTGCAATATGCAATTCAACATTATCCAAACCGTCAATCAAAATCCCATGCGCAGATAAGGTATGGCTGGCACGTGGATTTAAGGCAGGTTTTAAGACCAGTTCAGGCTCATCTTGATCCAAGTGCATCTGGCGATTCACTTGATTCATCAAGGCATGCAAACTAATATCACCACTGACCAAAGCAACTAAAATATCATCACCAGATTTCAGATTAAAGTGAGATGAATAGTCTTTAAGATCGATACTTTTAGGGTGAATTGCTAACCGTGCTAACTCTTTATTGAGTAACTCACGCCCCACCTCAACATTCTTACTACGATCTTGTTGTCTAAACCAATGCCGTAACTTGTCACGCGCACGAGCAGTTTTGATATAACCTAAAGAGTTCACCAACCAATCACGATTCGGTTCACGATCTTTTTTGGTTAAAATCTCAACCTGTTCACCCGTTTTCAACGTGTAAGTTAATGGCACATAACGTTGATTGACACGTGCTGCATAACACTTATTACCTACCTCAGTATGTACATGGTAAGCAAAATCTAAAACCGTCGAACCTCGTGGCAATTCTTTAATATCACCATCACGACTAAACACATAGATTTTTTCAAAATTTTCAAAATCTTGAATTTGATCTATACCGTTTGACTCTTCATCCTCGCCATGGGGTGTGGTTTCGGTACGCTCTTGATAATGTTCCAATACCGCACGTAAAGAATGTAGACGATGATTAAATGAATGATCGGTATTTTTTGCACCCTCTTTATAATTAAAATGCGAACAAACGCCCAGTTCGGCTTCGTTGTGCATTTCGAAGGTACGAATTTGTACTTCTAAAGATTTATTTTCAGCAATCACTGCTGTGTGCAATGAACGATAGCCGTTGGCTTTTGGATTGGTGACATAGTCATCAAACTGGTTCGGGATATGACGCCACAACTGATGCACAATACCTAAAGCGTGATAACAATCTGGTACACTTTTTACCAATACACGCACTGCACGAATATCATAAAGCTGATCAAAACTCAGATTTTTACTTTTCATTTTTCGATAAATCGAATAAATGTGCTTCACTCGTCCAGTGATTTCCGCCTGAATATGATGCATACCCAGTTCAGTCTTTAGCTTATCAATCACAAACTGAATATATTGCTCTCGCTCTAAACGTTTTTCATTCAACAACGATGCAATTTCTTTATAACGCTCAGGTGCTAAATAACGGAAAGCGAGATCTTCTAATTCCCATTTTAATTGTGCAATACCTAATCGATGTGCAAGCGGTGAATAGATGGTTAAAATCTCGCGTGCAACGCGTTCTTGACGTTCTTTACTTGCAGTGGCTAATTCACGTAAAGCATAAGTACGTTCAGCCAATTTGATCAAAACGACGCGTACATCTTCTGTCACTGAAATCAGCATTTTATAAATGCCGTTTAAATGCTCACGCTGATTGTTATTAAAATGATCTTCTAAACGTTTATTTTTTTCAATCAATTCAGAGAGCTTACCCATCGCAAGCGTGCCTTGTACAAGACCAAGCACCTGTTCGCCAAATTGTTGTTGAATATCCTCTAAAGTAATTAAACCTTCGCGCACACTTCGATATAACACTGCCGCTGACAATGTGTCTTCATCAACATGTAAATGCGCCAAAATATCAGCCATACCAATACCTGTACTAAAGGTATTGCTACGATGATGAACCGTGGTTTCTAATTCTTTTGCCAAGGTCAGCTCTGCAACTTTTTGAAGTTGCTTTAGCTCTGCCCCATCCAAAATATCACGCACTCGATCTAGCCAAGAGACCAGACCACTTTGCGCTTCAGCGGCATGTTCTACAGTCGTTTCCTCTGACAACTCATGGAGTCGTCCAGGTAACTGCTCACGTACTGTGACCATACCATTCTCCTCTGGATATGTAACTCATTCTCTAATCGTTTATTTCTTGGGTCTTTTCAAATTGCTCAATTTTTTCAAACAAGGCAATTGATTCAACATGCTCAGTATGGGTAAACATATCCATTACTGCCGCTTTTTTAAGTTGATAACCATATTGTGCCAGTACACCCGCATCCCTTGCCAGTGTTGATGGATTACATGAAACATAAACGATTCTTTTTGCTCCAAAATTAGGTACATATTGCATAACCTCAAATGCACCTGATCGAGGAGGATCAATTAATAATGCATCAAATCCCTGTTTTGCCCAAGAATGATGCGAAAAGTCTTTTGTTAAATCTTGTGAAAAGAACAGTGCCTGAGACAATTGATTTGCTTTCGCATTTTCAGTTGCCCGTTGTACCATCTCATCACTTGCCTCAACACCAACGACCTGACCTGTCTCACCAACACAACGTGCTAAAGGTAAGGAAAAATTACCTAGTCCACAAAATAGGTCGAGCACTCTCTCCCCTTTCTGTAAATCTAGCAATTCACATGCCAAGTGAATCATCTTTGCATTTACACCACTATTTACCTGAGTAAAGTCTAAAGGTGAAAATGCAAATTTAACCGCAAACTCATCCAGACTGTAGTGCAAACGCATCGGTGCTTGAGCATCATCAACACGATGTAAACTATCTGCGCCTTTAGGTTGCAAATACAACTGCCAATCCTTTAGTAACGCAAATTGACGTAATTGGTTGACATCCGACACATTTAATTCATCCAAGTGGCGAATCAATAAGGCTGTCTCGGTATCACCCATTGCTAATTCTATATGACCAATGTGGGCTTTGCCTGTTAGACTTTCGAGTAGTTTTCTCAACTCTACCAAACTTTCGGACAAACGCTGATCAAGTACGTGACACTGCTGAATTGGTGTTAAATGATTACTGTGATGTTCACGAAAGCCCATCACCAAACGATTTTGTTTAGCAATATAGCGAACGCCCACTCGAGCACGACGACGATAATCTATTTTTTCAGATCGGATTGGATCTAACCATTGTTCTGGTTGTAAACCAGCAAAATGTTGTAAATGTGACTTCAATACATTCTGTTTTAATAAAATCTGTTCATCTGGATGAATATGTTGCAAGCTACAGCCACCACAGACCCCAAAATGCGGACAAATCGGATCGACTCGTCCCACAGCCGCATCACTTTCTAGCTTAACCATATCCGCTTCTTCTAAACGAGAAGTTTGATTACTAATCTTGGCTTGTACTGTTTCACCCACGAGAGCATAACGAATAAAAACCTTCTTGCCATGCTTTTCTTTTGGATGATCAGGGTGCGTTCCATAATGCGCAATCCCTCGCCCCTCATGAGAAAAAGCTTCGATTTGAAAGGTATATATTGGATATTGAGCTGGGCGCTGTTTCGCTTTATGTTTCAAAAGATCAACCTAATTTTTTGGCGCAAACGTATTTGCGGTAAATACAGTATATTGCGATGTTTGTTGCCATACCTGTAAGAATTCTGTTTGTTGCGTTTGAGTTTGTAAATAATCGATCGTGGTTTGAAGCCAATGCTGATGATCATGTTGATTAAGCTGCCCTTTGAGCAACAACCAACGTAAATAGATCAACCATGTATTTAAAACATCACCTTCACAATAACTGGTCAGTTTTAACCATTGTTCAGTACGTACATACTCTGGCACATGATAACCAGTCTCACCACGTTTCCCAGGTAATCCTAAAAGGCAAGCAACATCATCAAGTTTTTGAAAATTTCGACCATTAAACATTGCCATCACATCCATCAAATCGAGATGACGATGGTGATAACGGTTTTGATAGTTATTGAAACGCTTTTGGTTATCAATTTCACCCTGATCGAATAAGCTTGACGCAGACAAACCATGATACATGGTGCGGAATAAAATCACAGGCAGATCAAATTGCGAACCATTCCAACTGATTAATGTGGGTTGCTTCTTATCAAAAATAGATAAAAATTTAGTCAACATCTCAGCTTCTGTATTTTGCTCCTGACTAAATGAAAAAAGTCGAACGCCTTTTTCATCAATCCACAAACCAGAAATACACACAATTTCATGCAAAGGTAGGCGTTGAAAATCCATACCAGATTCTTGACGGCGAATCTTAGTTAATGCTTGTTCAACATCGGCTTCAGGTAAATCAAGATGGTAAAGATGAGCACCGGCCTTTAAATCGGTTAGTGTCTCAATATCAAAAACTAAAATTGGAAAACGTAAATTCATCTTGAAATCTCTTCAAATCCCTCCCAACCCACCTTTTATAAAGGGAGGGTGTTCTCCCTCTTTTTAACAGAGAGGGATTAGGAGGAGATTTTAATCTTGAACTGAAAACAGCCCTGTTGACAAATAACGATCACCTCGGTCACAGATAATGCAGACAATTACAGCATCTGGATGTTCTTCAGCAATTTTAATTGACGCCCAAACTGCACCACCAGAAGAAGTACCTGCACTAATACCTTCAGTACGTGCTAACTTACGCATGGTTTTTTCTGCTTCGATTTGTGGAATATCAATAATTCGATCCACACGACGACGATCAAAAATAGTTGGAAGATATTCTTCCGGCCAACGACGAATCCCTGCAATGCTCGAACCATCAGATGGTTGTAAGCCCACAATTTGAATATCAGGGTTCTGTTCTTTTAAATACTTAGAGACCCCCATAATGGTTCCTGTCGTCCCCATCGAACTCACAAAGTGGGTAATTTTTCCGCCCGTTTGCTTCCAGATCTCAGGTCCAGTTGTGAGGTAATGCGCCTCTACATTGTCTGGATTACCAAATTGATTTAGGACAAAACCTTTGCCCTCAGCCTGCATTTGTAAAGCTAAATCGCGTGCGCCTTCCATACCTTGCTGTTGAGTCACTTCGATTAACTCAGCACCATAAGCCAACATTGCATCTTTACGTTCCTGACTCATGTTATTTGGCATGATCAACTTCATTTTATAACCACGCATGGCTGCAACCATGGCTAAAGCAATGCCAGTGTTACCGCTAGTGGCTTCAATTAAAGTATCACCAGGTTGAATTTGTCCACGCTTCTCTGCTTGAACAATCATGTTATAAGCAGGGCGATCTTTGACTGAGCCAGCAGGATTATTACCTTCTAATTTCGCTAATACGGTAGCTTGAGTATGACTTGCTAAACGTTGCAAACGCACTAAAGGGCTTTTACCGACATAATAGTCTAGTAAAAATTCATCTGCTAAAAAATCAGTTTGCGTATTCGTCATGATCGACACCGATATTAAGGTGGCGACTATTGTATGAAAAAATAAGAAATACTGCACCTTTTCACTATGCTTTTTATTGGCTAGCCAATACCTCTGATTTCGGCAAAGCATGATAAGATGTTTCACAGAATGATAAATCTGACCGCGCTATGTCAAATTTCAATAAAACCCTATCTAAACGCTTACGGCTCAATCATGCTTATGGACAATTGATTGCACTTATTTTAGTGCCAATCGCCGTTCTAACAGGAGTTGGTATTTTATGGGTTCTATCTGAAACAACTAGTGCAGCAAAACAACAACAATATTCAGATGCTTCTGCGATTTTAGCTCGCTACCATCAAACCGCAGAAAAATTACTACAACTGGTACAACAACACCCCGATCAATATGATCGCGCTCAAAACATTATGCAAAAAATGTTTGATGAGAAAAACTTACAACGTGCTGTCATTATTGATAACCAAGGGCAAACCTATCTCAGTGTTGGTTATCAAAATAATCGTTTTTGGCCAACTTTTCCAAATAACAGTAATTTTTTTGGTCCAATCGCACATAACCACAACAGCATCTATGGTGCAAAATTGGCTGGTGGTCATAACGAATCAATTTGGCTCATGATTGAATTAGACAATCAGCCACTTGAGTTAGCTCGTTATAAAATTCTATTAGCCTTGGTCGTGACTGGACTAACTACCCTATTACTTTTATTACTCTGTTTAAACGTATTTTCAAGAATTTGGCTTGCGCCACTCTATGAAATTCGCATGCAAATGCAACGCTTAAATGCAGATACACTTGATCAGCATATCGTGGTGAACAGTACAGGTGAGTTACGCTTACTCCAGCGTGATATTGCCAATGTAGTCAAACGTTTACATTTTAGCTTCTTGGAGTTGAAAGAGCATACTGAACAAACCGAAGAGGATTTACGTCGTACTTTAGATACACTCGAAGTCCAAAATATTACTTATCGTCAAGCACGTGACCAAGCGATTTCATCGAATCAATCTAAATCAGTCTTTTTAGCCAATATCAGTCATGAACTTAGAACACCTCTCAACAGTATTGATGGTTTTATTCACCTCTTGCTTCGTCAGCAAAACTTAAGTAATGAACAGAACCTGTATCTTCAAACTATTCGTAAATCTTCAGCTCACCTTTTAGCACTCATTAATGATGTCCTCGATTTTTCTAAAATTGATGCGGGTAAATTAGAGCTCGAAACAGCGCCATTTGATTTGGAAGAAGCTATTTTTGATGTGATGGATATGCTTTCTCCGCTCGCAGCGCAAAAACATATCAATATGGCATTTTACTACGCTGAGAATATTCCACAGCATGTAGTTGGCGATGCCTTACGTTTTAAACAAATTCTGACCAACCTCATTTCCAACGCCATTAAATTCACTCCAGATGGAGAAATCATCGTTCGTGTACGCATGGAAGATGATGATATTGGACAATGCCTATTACATTTCAGCGTTCAAGATAGTGGTATTGGTCTCAGTGGTACCGACCGTAAAAAATTATTTGAATCATTCTCTCAAGGCGATGCTTCCGTTACTCGTCAATTTGGTGGTACAGGATTAGGCTTAGCAATTTCTAAACAACTTGTTCATTTGATGCATGGTCAAATTGGCTTTGAAGACAACCAAGAACGTGCCCCAACAGAAAAAGGTTCAACCTTTTGGTTTACGGCTTCATTTAAAGTGGATGAACAAGATGAATTTGTTGAGCATCCACATTTTGATCATTTACAAGTGGTCTCTTACCTTGCCCATCCTGCCACAGCGAGTGTGCTTCGTTCATATTTAGAAAACTACCGTGTCTCACATATCGAAACACAATCAATTTTGGATTTATTTAGTCGTCTGAATCATTTAAATCAGCAAGAAAATACATGGCTCATCGTTGACCATAGTGGTGATACAGAAGCACTACTCAAAGAAATTCGTCAGCGTTACCAAGGAAACTTAGCCGTTTACGGTTATCAAATGAGCCTTGACCCGAACATGCTAAATGAATATCGTGCGCGCCCGCTCTATCAACCGTTGAGTCGTCGTGAACTAGTTCAGTTATTGGGAAATCAACCTATCTTTGAGCCTGAACCAGAAAACTTTAATGGTCAAGGATTACATATACTTGCTGTAGACGATCATTTACCTAACCTGATTGTACTAGAAGCATTACTCGGTGAATTGAACGTCACAACCACGAAAGCGCTCAGTGGGCAGAAAGCGATTGATATCATTCAGGCACGTATACAACAAAAATTACCGCCATTTGACTTAGTCTTTATGGATATCCAAATGCCAGTGATGTCAGGAATCGATACAACACGAGCAATTCGTTCCTTAGAGTCAACTTTAGATACAGGCATGCAACTTCCGATTATTGCACTCACTGCACATGCTCTAGCAGACGAGAAGCAAAAATTACTCAAAGTTGGTATGAATGATTACGTAACCAAACCGATTCAAATGGAACAAATCATTCAAATCTTAACGCACTGGACGAAAAACAATTTCTCTTCTCAACCAGCAAATGCGGAACAAAAACGTTCGACTGAAACGATTGATCCTCAAATTTTGAATTGGCAACAAAGCGTTCAACTAGCAGCGAATAAAGAGGATCTAGCACAAGACCTATTGAATATGTTGGTAGACAGTTTCGATACTGAACTTGCTGAAATGCAACAATTGATTGAAATGGAAGACTTCCCTCAACTGGAACATGTATTGCACCGTCTATATGGTGCTACTCGATACGTAGGAACACCGAATTTGCAACAGGTTTCTGGCGAGTTTGAACAATTCGTTTCAACCCTGCGTAAAGAACGACGTAAAGCAGATGACGGCTTTATTCGGGAAACAAATTATCGCTTTAATGAATTAAATACAGCCATTGAACAGGTGCGACAAGCCGCAAATCTCATCTTACACGCCCATGACATTTAATGTGACTGCGGTGTCATGTTTCAGGTTAAAGACTCATGCTATGCTGCCCCAATCAAACACAATAAGAGTATGGTAAATGGCACTTTTACGCGTTGAAAAGAACAATGGGATTGCAACCGTTTCCTTAAATCGACCAGATAAACGCAATGCAATGAGTTTTGCTTTATTAAAAGAACTGGTTGCAACAGCTAAAAAAATTGAGAAAGATCGTTCAATTCGTTGTGTCATCCTCACGGGTGAAGCACAAGTATTTAGTGCTGGTATCGACTTATCAGATCTAAATAATCCAAAAAATACAGCATTTGCGGCATGGGAACTGATCAAACCTGGACAAAGCTTATTTCAAAAAGCTTTTTTAATTTGGCAAAATTTGCCTATTCCAGTTATTGCAGCGATCGAAGGTTTTTGCTTTGGTGCAGGAATGCAGCTTGCACTCGCAGCGGATATTCGTATTGCGACTCCCACTACTAAAATGTCGATTATGGAAAGCCGTTGGGGCCTAGTACCTGACATGGGTTTAACACGCTCATTAAAAGGGCTGATCGGCGTTGATCTAGCCAAAGAACTAACGCTGACTGCGCGTATCTTTGACGCAGAATACGCTAAAGAAATTGGTCTAGTGACACATTTAGATCAAGATCCATTAGCCAAAGCAAACGTGATCGCCCAAGAAATCTTACAGCGCTCGCCAGATGCAATTATGGCAGCGAAGCGAGTATTGGATGCAATGGAACATCAACCTGAAAAGGCTTTACGTTTAGAAAAACTGTGGCAGCTTAAATTACTTTTAGGTAAAAACAGTAGCCTTGCACGTAAAAAAGATAAGAATCCAGAAATTCAATTCTTGCCGCGCCAATATAAATAAGCACGAGGATAAATTCACATGCATGCGAATCAACAAACACCTATCGCGTTCTTAGGTATGGGTTTAATGGGTACACGTATGGCCTCTCGACTTCTTCAAGCTGGTTATAATGTAGCTGTATGGAATCGAAGCCAACATGCATGTGAAGCACTTATTCAACAAGGTGCAACTCAGTTAGAATTAGACAAGATTGCGAAATACCCTGTTATTTTAATATGTTTAGCGGATGATCAAGCTGTTCAAAGCGTTTTCGATCAAATCCAGCCCTATTTAAAAGCAGAGCAAGTGATTGTTGATTTTTCTAGCTTGTCGGTAACCGTGACACAACAATTGGCGCAATTTGCCCAACAGCAACAAGTGACTTGGATTGACTCACCTGTTTCAGGTGGGACTATAGGGGCAGAACAAGGTACATTGGTCATTTTTGCTGGTGGCGATGAACACACCATCCAAGCACTCGAGTCTATTTATAAAGTCTTATCACAACGTGTTACCCGTATGGGTGAAACAGGGACTGGGCAAGCCACCAAAATTTGTAATCAATTAATTGTTGCAGCAAATAGCACTTTGATCGCAGAAGCTGTTGCATTAGCAAGCCAAGCAGGCGTAGATACCAACTTACTTGCCCCTGCTCTCGCGGGCGGTTTTGCAGATTCTAAACCATTTCAAATTTTAGCTCCTCGTATGGCAACCCATACTTTTGAGCCTGTGCAATGGAAAGTGCAAACCTTGTCCAAAGACCTTAATAATGCATTAAAACTTGCTCATAGTTTTAACCTAAATATACCTGTTGCACAAAAAGCTCTACTACAGTTACAAGCCCACCAAGAAAACGGCTTTGCTGATAATGATTTAGCGACTATTATTCAATATATAGAGCAATAATAATTGATTGAAGGAGATTGAATATGAGCCATCTTGCAGTCAATTTGTCGATGATTTTTACGGAAGTCCCTTTGATTGAGCGTTTTGCTTTAGCTCATGCACATGGCTTCCAACATATCGAAATTCAGTTCCCATATGAATTAGAAATTTTTGATATTCAAACTCAGCTTGAACAATACGATCTTTCCCTTTGCCTCATTAATGTGCCTGCTGGCGATTTAATGCAGGGCGGTAATGGCCTAGCAGGTATTCCTGGAAAAGAAATTGAATTTCATCATGCCCTTATGCTTGCAATTCGTTATGCAAAGGCACTGAATGTTCCTCGAGTCAATATTTTAGCAGGTAAACAGCCTCAAGATGCTGACCTCTTACCTTGTTTAAATACCTTAGCAAGCAATTTAAAACTTGCTTGCCACATGCTCACTGAACAAAGTATTGAACCCGTTTTTGAAATGATTAATGGCACAGATATGCCACGCTTTCTAGTTCAGAATATTGCTCAAGCCCAAGAAATGCTTGAAGTCGTCAACCATCCTGCTTTAAAGATGCAATACGATTGTTACCATATGGCAATGATGGGCGAAGAGATTTTGGCTGGATTACAGGAAAATTTACATCAAATTGGACATATCCAATTCGCCGATTATCCAAATCGACATGAACCTGACACAGGAAATATTCCCTATAAGCAAATTTTTGACTGGTTACGTCAAAGTGACTATCAAGGTTATATTGGTGCGGAATACCGACCAAAAACTCAATCAGATCAATCTTTTGCATGGAAAGGAAAGTACTTTTCCAATGACGTGAATACATAAACTGTTACTGCTGAAATTTGAATTTTATAGAGAAAAACGGTATATTTGACGATGAGCAATTGTCAGGAAAATATACCCTCTATGAATTTAGAACCATCGCCCAGCGCTTCTAATTCTCACGACCTAAAAATCAAAACAGCAAACAAAGATGTACATGCTTGTTTAAAAGTTGTACATGAAGCCCTTACTGATGTAAAAGCCAAAGATATTCTAGAACTTGATGTAAGTTCTATTAGCAATGTTGCCGATGCAATTGTGATTGCAAGCGGAACATCTACTCGTCATGTCAAAGCACTTGCTGACAATGTTGCTGATGAAGCACGTAAAGCAGGTTTTCGCCCAATTGGTGTTGAGGGTGAACGAGACGCTGAATGGATCCTAATTGATCTAGGGTTCGTTGTTGTACACGTTATGCTACCTACCGCCCGTAAGTTCTATGACTTAGAAAGTTTATGGCGTGCACCAGAATCAGTAGCGTAATGCTCAAAAAAGCGACCCAAATTGGTCGCTTTTTTTATATTCATAATAACTGTTTTAAATCAATTTCAGGATATTGTTGCTTCACTGTATTCTTAATCTGCGCATAAAGCTGATCAGCTTTATTTGGCCCATAAAAATCACAATAAATAGCATAAAAAATTGTAATCAATTCCGCATAGAATGCTTGAGGTATTTGCTTAAGACAATTTTTTTCTGAACCATCAATAAATCGATAAGCAGCCAATAAGCGATGCTTTTTCATTTTTACCCCCAATTCATCTACGAACTCTAAATAATCATTCCGATGAACTGACTTTAAAATTGTGATAATAAAATCATAAAAAGCTTGAAATAAATCTACAGGCTGCTCTTCTTCCGCAATCACCACATCTTTATCTTCTTTAACCTCAAGATGTTGTTGCTTTTCAACAATCGATATTTCATGCAAGACCTGACGCAACATGTCTTTGCGGAGCAACCGCAACTCTTGTGTTGTACAAATTTCACTTAAAAAACGGTTTAATACAAAAGAAGGCTGATGTCCATATTCACTTTCCCAATACTGCAAAACACGTTGCAAAACGGTATCTGGCAAAAATTGGGATAATCCTTTTGTGACTGCCTGCTTCTTTTGTTCAATTGTCAGTTCAACCATAGCGATCACCCCTTAATGCCGATGAGTGATGTTTTCAGTCTCAAAAGTCACATCTCTTTGAAACTCAGGATAAGATAACTCCGCATGTTCAGTGTAGTCCAAACCACGTTGTTCATGTTGTTGTGAAACTCGCAAACCACCCAAGAGCTTATCAAGTAATTTAAACATAATAAAAGATGCACCAAATCCCCAAATCAATGCAGCCCCCACACCTAAGGCTTGAACAAGAATAATATCTAAATTAAATAGTGCTTTTTCAAAGAAAATACCTGCGGCTAATGTCCCCCAAGCACCACAAACACCATGAACAGTCACTGCATCCACGACATCATCTAATTGCATCTTTTCTATAAATTGTGGAACAAAGGTAATTAATAATCCCGCAATTGCTCCTGTGATAATCGCAAACGGCGGTGACATTGTGGCACATCCTGCCGTAATTGCGACTAGACCTGCTAATGAAGCATTAATCGTATGACGCATCAAAACTGCTTTTGATTGAAGCAGTGCAAGAATCATGTAAGTTGAAGCCGCAGCACACGCAGCAAGATGTGTATTCAGTGCGATACGCCCAATACTAACACTGGCTGCAACGGTTGAAGCGGCATTAAAACCAAACCAAGCAAACCACAAAATAAAGCCTCCTAATGCAACGAGAGGTAAGTTATGTCCTGCTAAAAAATGGCTTTGCCCTTTGCGACCAAATCGACCTAAACGTGGTCCTAACACGATAATGCCTGCGAGTGCCACCCAACCACCAATTGAATGCACGACTGTTGAACCTGCAAAATCAATAAAACCCAGAGCTTTTAACCAACCATCTCCACCAAACAATCCTCCCCAAGCCCAACTTCCAAATATCGGATAAATCACGCCACTGACAAAGATTGCACTTACCACATAGGCCACAAAATGTATTCGCTCCGCCATCGCACCACTTGCAATCGTGGTTGCTGTTGCTGCAAACATCATTTGGAAAAACAATAAATTCCAATGCCAGTCATCTAATTGACTCGGCATAAAATATCCCCACCCTATCCAGCCTGTTTGATTTAAACCGAACATCAAACCAAAACCAAATAGCCAAAAAATGATGCCACCTATACAGGTATCCATATAATTTTTCATAAGAACATTAACGGTATTCTTACTACGAACAGATCCACTTTCAATTAAAGCAAATCCTGCTTGCATAAAGAAAACTAAAATTCCACCAACAACCACCCACACGCTATCCAAGGAAAGGCGAATTTCTTGAATATTAGGTGCAGTTTCGGCAAAAGTAGCGGAAGAGAGAAACAACAGAATTGGCAAAATCAATACGACATTTTTCATATAATTCCCCTAAAAAGAACAAGAAATTAAATGCAAAGAGAATGCCAAAACAAACTTCATTTATTCAAAAAATTTATTGGTTTATATTTATCTATCATAAAAAAACGATTTAACATTCATATTGATGATTAAAGTTTTTTACTCAAAGCACAAAGATGAACTATTGGTAATTTTAAAAAATTGACATGACAAATTGTCAGATTTAACGCACTATAACACCATCTTAGAACTCGGTTAATAAAAAGTATCACAGGAGTAACACATGAAGGTCTTGATTACAGGTGCAAATACAGGAATTGGCTTTGCTACAGCGGAACAATTGGTCAAACAAGGACAGCATGTCATTCTTGCCTGCCGCAATCCTCAAAAAGCACAAGCTGCACAAGTAAAATTACGTAAACTTGATCAAGCACAAGTAGACTTAGTTTCACTTGATTTAAATAGTCTTGAACAAACCCGAAAAGCGGCAGATCAAATCGCAGATCAATATGGCAATCTAGATGTTTTAATTAACAATGCTGGTCTTTTTGCCAAAACCAAGCAACTCACCGCTGATGGATTTGAACAACAATTTGGAGTGAATTATTTAGGACATTTTCTTTTAACTCAAAAATTACTCCCAGTTCTAGAAAAAGCACCTAAAGCCCGAATCGTACACCTTGCTTCAATTGCACATTGGGCGGGTTCAATCAAACCAAATAAATTTCGTGCTGAGGGTTTTTATAATCCACTGTTTTATTATGGCCAGTCTAAACTTGCAAATCTATTGTTCAGTAATGCACTAGCAGAAAGAATGGCAAACAGCACAATTACCAATAATGCTTTACATCCAGGTGGTGTTGCATCAGATATCTATAGAGAACTCCCTAAACCAGTATATGAAGTCATGAAACTAGGTTTAGTACCCACTTCTGTTCCTGCAAAGTTGATTACACAAATGGCGACTGGCGATGAGTGGGCAAAGCGTAATGGAGAATATGTCAGTGCTCATATGCCAGACTGGAAATCACCACATGCTAAAAACCAACAGCTTGCGCGCGATCTTTATACTCAGTCTATGGATCTTGTAGAAAAATATCTTTAATTAAATCGAAAATAAAAAAGCCACCCTTGGGTGGCTTTTACAATCTTAATGAGGTCAGATTAGTGACCACCACCATTGATTGCTTTCGTCATATCTTCCACAACTTTCTTCGCATCACCGAAGATCATCATAGTTTTTTCGTTATAGAACAAGTCATTGTCTAAGCCAGCATAACCTGTTGCCATAGAACGCTTGATCACCATGATAGTACGAGCTTTATGCGCTTCAAGGATCGGCATACCATAGATTGGTGATGTCGGATCATCTTTCGCCGCAGGGTTAACTACGTCATTCGCACCAATTACAAGTACTACGTCTGTTGCAGGGAAGTCTGAGTTAATCTCATCCATCTCTAAGATGTCTTCATATGCAACATCAGCTTCAGCAAGTAATACGTTCATGTGACCAGGCATACGACCAGCAACTGGGTGAATCGCAAAGCGAACTTTTACGCCCTGCTCTTTTAAGATTTCACACAATTCTTTAACCGCATTCTGTGCACGACCTTGCGCCATACCATAACCTGGTACAATCACAACACTGTCTGCATTTGACATCAGGAAGCCTGCGTCATCTGCTGAACCAGAACGGTGATTACGTTGAACTTGCTCACCTTTATCTGCTGATGCAACTGCTGCACCACCCATCGCACCACCAAACAAGACGTTGATGATTGAACGGTTCATCGCCTTACACATGATGTAAGAAAGAATTGCACCAGAAGAACCTACAAGTGAACCCGCAACGATTAACATATTGTTTTCAAGTGTGAAACCAATACCTGCCGCAGCCCAACCAGAGAATGAGTTCAAGAGTGATACCACAACTGGCATATCACCACCACCTACTGGCGCAATCCATACCCAGCCAAATGCAAGTGCAAGTGCTGTCATTGCCCAGAATGCAGTCATGTTACCCGTAGTGAAGAAGTAGAAACCACATGCAAGCATCGCAATAAAGATTGTTGCTTGAACTGGTTTAACCCATGCACCAGAAATTGTTTTTGCCCATTTCTTCGCAGCCAATTTACCGTAAGCAAATACCGACGCAGTAAATGTAATCGCACCAACGAAACAGCCAACAAACAATTCGAATAAATGAACTGGACTCATATGTGCGTGTTGAACACCAGCAGCAGTTAAAGCAGCTTCATTTTGTTCAAACAATACATTGAGTTGGTTGTTGTGCAGAATCGCAGCAATCGCAATTAATACCGCAGCTAAACCGACGAGAGAGTGCATCAATGCAACCGTCTCAGGCATTTGCGTCATTGGAACTGTTTTCGCACGTGCGATACCAACAACAGCACCCAATACCATTGCACCGCCAATCATCCAAACTACTGGATGTTCAGCAACAAAGAAGGTTGTTACTACAGCAATCGCCATTGCGATCATACCGTAGCGGTTACCTGCAATTGCAGTCTTAGGGCCAGACAAGCCACGTAAAGTTAAGATAAAGAGGACAGCACCAATCAGGTAGAACCAATCCGCATAGTCTCGAATAAATTCCATTGCTTAGCCCTCTTTTTTCTTTTGCTTCGGCTTGAACATTTCAAGCATACGAGCAGTTACAGCAAAGCCACCAAAAATGTTGATACTTGCCAAGAACACAGCAACAGCACCTAAGATGCTTACAACATTTACACTTTGGAATGCTACATTGGCATCAACACCAATTGCAGGCATACCTACAGTCTGGATCATCGCTCCAACCACAATAATTGAAGACAACGCATTCGTTACTGCCATTAATGGTGTATGTAACGCTGGCGTTACACCCCACACCACGTAATAACCTACGAAGATGGCAAGGACGAAAATTGTAATCGTTTCAACCATGAGAACTCTCCTTAACCGCGCTTGAGCAGTACTTGACCGCCATGAGTCACGAGTAACGCTTTTTGGATTTCTTCTTCTGGATTAATCGCAAAGTTTTTGTCTTTGTCGAATAATGTTTCAAGGAAGTTAAAAACGTTACGTGCATACAATGCAGATGCTTCCGTTGCAACTGTGCCTGGAATGTTTGGAATACCCAAAATTTTCACACCATTTTCAGTAACAACAGTTTCGCCTTCTTTAGAACCTTCAACGTTACCACCCGTTTCAACTGCCATATCTAAAATGACACAGCCCGGTTTCATCTTGGCAACAGTTTCAGCTTTGATCAGGCGCGGAGCATTACGACCCGGAATCAATGCAGTCGTGATTACGATGTCAGCATTTGATACAGCTTTATCTACAATCGCAGCTTGATCTTTGATGTATTGCTCACCCGGCTGCCAACCATAACCGCTTTTCGCAGCTTCAGCAGCACGTTGTTTTTCTTCGTCTGACATTGGTACGTCTAACCATTTACCACCTAAAGACTCAACTTGTTCTTTAGCAGTTGGACGTAAGTCAGTTGCTTCTACAACTGCACCTAAACGTTTTGCAGTCGCAATCGCTTGAAGACCAGCAACACCAACACCCATGATCACGACACGCGCAGGTTTTACAGTACCCGCAGCCGTCATTAACATTGGGAACATACGTTGATATTCAGCCGCAGCTAACAATACAGATTTATAACCAGCCAAGTTTGCTTGAGAAGAAAGTACGTCCATGTTTTGTGCGCGTGAAAGCGTACGAGGAAGTAACTCTAAAGCAAAAGCAGACACTTGCTGAGTAGCAAACTGGTCTAGTTCTGGATTGCGGTAAGGGTCAAACATAGCTATTACAGTTGTATTCGCCGCAAGTTTTTGAATTTCGTTACCGCTAGGAGCACGTACCTTCAAAATAATTTGGCTGCCTGTATAAGCATCGTCCGTAATAGTTGCGCCAACTTGTTCATAAGCACTGTCAATATAGGCTGCTTTAACACCAGCGCCACGTTCAATGACAATACTATGACCTGCGTTAATCAACTTCTTAACTGTTTCTGGTGTTGCCGCTACACGACTTTCACCTGCAACAGTTTCGGTTGGGATTCCGATCTGCATGAGCGTTCCTCAAGCTAGTTTTTCTTAAGTAAACATCGCGAGTAGCAATGTTTCCCCCAGGAGTATTCTTTGTTGAATTTTGGATTCTAATAGAACTTTTTTAAAATTCCACCCAATATTTATTTAATAAATACCTATATTTTGAACTGATGATTCAGATTAATGTTTACAACTTGTATAATCAGCATGTTTGCCTGCTTATAAGTAAAAACACTTTATCTTTATATACTATATGAGTAAGTCTGATTATTTAGACAAACTCACCAGCTCACTGTCTTTTTCAGTCCTCAACAACAGATAAAAAAGTAAGGTATAAATAACAAATCAGGGCTTTATTGCATCAATGACTCATAATCAATACAAATTACTTATCTGGTTTAGATATTGAACGTATTGTGATTTATAAATCATTCGAATCTGCATCATAATCATGCAATTAATCGGTGGGATTGGCTTCTTAGAACATTTATAGCGTTTTTAGAGCGACTTCGATCAAATTTTTACAGATAAAATCATCGATTAGTAAAGACTAAGCAAATCATTCAAAATGATCCAAAGATGCGTATAGCGATCAATGAAGATAATTATCAAAAATAAATGTAAAAATTTTAAATGGCATTTTTTCAAGTGATATTTGTATGATTTTGTCTAATCAAATCCTAAAAATTGCACAAAATTAGTGCAATAAAATCATCTTTTAAAATTCTGACTCATTTTTTTGATTCATTAAAAATAAAATTTCTTGAAAATGTGCACCCATTGCCTCCTCTGCCAGACAATCTTCAGGATTTCGCAAAGGACATTGCTCCAAAGACAAACAACCACAACCGATACATTGATCCAATTGTTGGCGTAACTGCAACAACATCATGATTTGCTGATCCAATTGCCCCTGCCACTTTTGTGACATGATTTGCCAATCTTTTTTCGTAGCCACTTGTTGCTTTGGTAAGATACTCAGCGTTTGTTTTATTTGTTTTAAACTGATCCCAACCTGTTGAGCCGCTTTTATAATTGCAATTCGCCTAAGCATCGCACGCTGATACCTACGCTGATTTCCCTCCGTTCTAGTACTCCAAATCAGATCTTTTTCTTCATAAAAACGAATCGTTGGAACACTTACGCCGCTACGTTTTGCAAGTTCTCCTATGCTAAGCCACGTTTCTGGCGAATATTGCTTCAAAATTTTCTTGACCTCTAGTTAACTTGAGCTTTGATACTAGCACATATCATATTTTATAAAGATGTACTGGAATGAATAAAATAAATAATCAAGCCTTTCAAATAATTAATCCTGAAGCGCTCTACCATCCTAAAAGCAATGGATATAGTCATATTGCTGTTGTGAAACCGAATATGCGAATTATTCATCTCGCGGGCCAAGGTGGAGAAAATAAAAATGGTGAACTTTCACCTTTTTTTGACCAACAGGTACAACAAGTCTTCTATAATATTCAACAGGCTTTAGCCTCAGTTCAAGCAACACTTTCAGATATTGCCGTGTTACGTGTTCTGATTGTTGATCATGACGCTCATAAACATCAGCTGGTGATTAAAACAATAGTGGATCTTTGGAAAACTCATGAATTCCCTGTTTGTACACTTATTCCAGTCACAGGCTTAGCATTACCAGAAATGCAAATTGAAATCGAAGCGACTGCGTATACTGCCTAAAAACCAGAGAAGAGAATATTATGTCAAACACCCCAAATATTAGTCAAAATAAAGCCTTACTCTGGTTTATGGCAGCAGCATGTGGTTTATGTGCAGGTGCAAACTATTATAGCCAACCCTTAATTCACTCCATTCAGCAATTTTTTGCGGTTACAGAGGGGCAAGCAGCTCTGACTGTAACTTTTGCTCAGGTTTCTTACGCGCTCGGCTTGCTCTTTATTGTTCCAATGGGCGATGTCGTTAATAAGACCAAATTTATTCCGCTCTTAATGGCATTATGTGCAGTAGGCCTATTTATTTGTGCTTTCTCTGTGAATCTACCAATGCTTTGGATTGGTACAATTCTAGTTGGACTATTTTCTGTCGCTGCTCAAGTTTTAATTCCACTCGCAACCATGACTGTTGAACCAGAAAAAACAGGTGAAGTTGTGGGTTTTCTCATGAGTGGTTTATTAGTTGGTATTTTACTTTCCACAAGTCTTGCAGGGCTCTTTTCAAATTTGTTTCATTGGAAAGTCATTTATGTGGTGAGTGGTATTTTAATGTTGATTTTGGCTTATGCACTTAAAAGTCGACTCCCATATGTTATGCGAATCAAAATGGATTACAGACAAATTTTTGTCTCTATGGCTGAATTATTAAAACAAGAAAAACGTTTGCTATTACGTGCATTGACAGGTGCTTTTGCATTTGCAGCAGTCAGTATTTTGTACTCAACGATTGCGTTATTGCTCACAGCAGCACATCACCTTCCTGACCTTGTGATTGGAATGGTTAGCCTAGTCGGTATCTTCGGCGCATTATCAACTCAATATATAGGTCGCTACGCTGACCAAGGTTATACCAAACAATTAACTTGGATCGGTTGTGGCTTGTTCATCCTCAGTTGGATTTGTTTCTATTTTGGACAAACTTTTCTATTCAGCTACATTCTTGGATTTGCGGTTATCCAATTGGCTTTAGCGCTTGTCCATACCAGTAATCAAAGTATTATTTTCCGCTTAAGACCTGATGCAAAATCTCGAATTAATGCCATATATATGACGGCGTATTTTACAGGCGGTGCTTGTGGCTCTGCACTTGGGATTTTTTCATGGAATCATGGTGGTTGGACAATGACTTGCCTCGCTGGAATAAGTCTTGTTTTTGCCTGTATGCTTTTTAGTTTATTGGATAATTACTTAATTTATAAAAATGAAAATACTGCAAATAATTGCTAGGCTTCAAACTAAAATCACTTATCAATCAATGCATACTAACAATATCTTTGAGCATCAAAAACGCCCCCAAAAACAATCAGCTTAATGCTCATTATTTTGGGGTTACCATTTTATTAGCCAATATCACAGCTAACTACTTTTGAGAATCAATGACTTTTAATGATTCATAATAAAAAAGTATTCACGGTAATATTTTAATTCAGCAATCGAATCACGAATATCGTCCATCGCCAAATGTGAGGCATTTTTCTTTAAACCACTCATGATTTCAGGTCTCCAGCGTTTCGCTAACTCTTTCACAGAAGACACGTCTAAATTACGGTAATGGAAGAATTGTTCTAACTCTGGCATTAAACGATGCAAGAAACGGCGATCTTGGCAAATCGAATTACCACACATCGGTGAAGATTTTGGATTGACCCATTTCTTTAAGAACTCAAGTGTTTGCTGCTCTACATCTTGTGCATTCAACTTGCTACGACGTACACGTTCGATTAAACCAGATTGACCATGTTGCTTGGTATTCCACTCATCCATTGCATTCAAAATGAGATCTGATTGATGGACAGCTAGAACAGGCCCTTCAGCTAAAATATTAAGGTTGTCATCTGTAATAATTGTTGCGATTTCAATAATCTTGTCGTTATCCGTATCAAGACCTGTCATTTCAAGGTCAATCCAAATTAATCGTGTATCTGGGGTGCTGCTCATAGATGGCGATTCTAAAGGGCTTAAAAACATCAATAGTAGCAAATTAATTACATCTTGGCTGTAATTCTATAGTGGCTTCATGCTATTTTTGCGGTCTTCAAAGTGTGGATTTTTTGGGACATGAATGGCTTTAATTCGTAAGCGTCGTTTAACTGAACAACAACAGCGTCGTATTGAGAAACAACACAAATCACGTCAAGACGACATTGATACATCGCAAGATTTAGATGGACTGGTTGTTCAGCATTATGGTCGTCAACTCGAAGTGCAAGCCTTATCGGTTCCAGAACAACATCCTGAAAAACCACAAATTGCCGAAGGCGAACCAGAGCCATTCTGGAAACCAATCGAGTTAGATAGTATCTGGCGCTGTCATACTCGTACTAATTTAGAACTATTGGTTACAGGTGATCGAGTCAAGTGGCAAGCAGATCCAAATACGGGCTTGGGTATTATTACTGCGATTTATCCAAGACAATCATTGCTCACTCGACCAGATCGTTATCATAAAGTTAAACCTGTTGCGGCAAATATTAGTCTGATTGTGATTGTATTTGCACCGTTACCAGAACCCGCTCCAACATTGATTGACCGTTATCTAGTGGCCTGTGCCGATGCCAACATTCCTGCCTTATTGGTACTCAACAAATCAGATTTACTGACTGACAATGATCCTATTCTCACAATGCTCAGTGAGTATGAAACTTTGGGTTATGAAACTCTGATTTGTCATTCTCGTGGTGATCTATCTGAGTTATCTACACGTTTGGATAATGAGACGGTAGCGTTCGTCGGGCAGTCTGGTGTCGGTAAAAGCTCGCTCATCAACACCATCGTTCCAGATGCTGCACAGAAAACCAATGTGATTTCCGAAAATTCAGCACTTGGTCAGCACACCACTACCTCAACTCGTTTGATTAAATTTGGAACAAACGGTGCGCTCATTGATTCTCCTGGAATTCGCGAATTTGGGCTATGGCATCTTAGTTTAGAAAAGGTACGTACAGGTTTTCCAGACATCGAAGCACATTTAGGGCTGTGTCAGTTCCGTAACTGCACCCATACCCATGAGAAAAATTGTGCCCTAAAACAAGCGGTTGATGCTGGCGAAATTTTGCCACGTCGTTTAGACAGTTACCTACGCCTCATTGACGAGATTCAAGAAGCGCAGCAAAAAAGTTAGTTTTCTTCAAGTTTTGCCCTTGAACTAACATTTTTGATCACCATAGAGATAAGTTATACTCAGGGTCAATTTTGATTTTAACTTTAGGTGACTTGTGGAACGCTGGTTAGAGTTTATGGGGAATCACCCCTTCTTGTTTGGTGCGCTCGGCGTGTTAATTGTGTTGTTCTTTATTTTAGAAGGACAACGTAATGGCCGTAAAATTTCACCACAATCACTTGGTATTTTGGTCAAGGCAAAAAATGCCATGTTGATCGACTTACGTGATGCGAAAGATTTCCGTGATGGCCATATCAGTGGTAGTCAAAATATTCCATATAGCCAAATCACTAGTCACATTGATGAGTTAAAAGCAAGTGATCGTCCATTGGTATTTATTTGTAACTTAGGGCAAGTTGCAGGCTCTGCATTGCAAAAAGTTGCTCATACGGATAGCTATCGTTTAGATGGTGGTATCAGCAACTGGAAAGCTCAAGGCTTACCTTTAGTGAAAAGTAAAACCAAAGCTTAAGGAGAGATGAAATGACAACCTCAAACGTCACAATTTATTCAACGCTTTCTTGTCCATATTGCGTACGCGCAAAACAATTATTGGAGCGTAAAGGCGTTGCTTATAAAGAAATTAATCTTTCCAACGAAGCCCCTGAAGTTCGTATTGAGTTAATGCAACGTACCAATCATCGTACTGTGCCTCAAATTTTTATTAAAGATCAATTTATCGGTGGTTTTGATCAACTTTATGCTTTAGAGCGTGAAGGTAAACTCGACCAATTATTAGCTTAACAACACTCCAAGATTTAAGGAAAAACAATGAGCGAAGAACAAGTTCAACCACAACTCGCGTTAGAACGTATTTATACAAAAGACATTTCTTTTGAGGTTCCTGGTGCGCAAGTATTTACTAAACAATGGCAGCCAGAACTCAATATCAATTTATCTTCTTCAGCAGAAAAAATTGATCCAACACACTACGAAGTGTCTTTAAAAGTTGTGGTTCAAGCAAATAATGAAAATGAAACTGCGTTCATCGTTGATGTAACTCAATCAGGTATTTTCCTTATTGATGGTGTAGAAGAAGATCGCCTTCCTTACATCTTAGGTGCATACTGCCCAAATATTCTATTCCCATTCTTACGTGAGTCTGTAAATGACTTAGTCACTAAGGGTAGCTTCCCACAATTGTTACTTACTCCAATTAACTTTGATGCTGAGTTCGAAGCAAACATGCAACGTTTACAAGCGGATGCTGATGCACAGGGTCAAGCATAATTACGCTGATGATTGTATTAAAAAAGGACTGATTTTCAGTCCTTTTTTATTGTCAAATAATCAATCAACAATTGTTCTAAAGGTCAAATTAACTCTAGGTGTAGTCACTTTCTTGGTTGGTGGTAAACGATGTAGCCAGTAGCTTTGAGTCGTATCTTTCATGACCAACAAACTGCCATGCTCTAAGTACAACTCGATTTTTTCCTTGCTATGTTTATGTTTAAATGCAAATTTTCTTTCTGCACCAAAACTGAGTGAAGCTATTGCACCATCTCTTTTAAGATCTGTTTCATCATCACTATGCCAAGCCATGCCTTCTTCACCTGTGTGATAAAGATTGAGCAGACATGAGTTGAATAATTCACCTGATAAGCTTTCGACAAGTACCTTTAATTCGAGTAATTCTTTTGTCCAAGGCAATGCATATTTATTGATATTTGAATAGGTATATTCAAATGCCTGATCACCATACCAAGCCACTTTTCTTTTGGTGATGATTTTTCGCCCAAAAATGATTGCTTGATCGTTTTCCCATGCAATATTTTGCATGAGCTTGTCAAAATAATCGTCTGCTCTCAAATTTGGAATCACTTTTCCATAATATTGAACAGTGCCTTGATAAGGTAAATAGTTATGATTTGGATCAGCATCAATATCAAATAGTTGCATGGATATGTACGCCCTCCCAAGCAATGATTGCCGTTTTTCTCAATTGTCCCCATTCATATCCACCGAATGCACCTGTCGATTGAATCACACGATGGCATGGAATCAGAAAAGCAATCGGATTATTACCAATTGCGGTACCCACCGCACGTGCGGCTTTAGGATGATCAATCGATTTTGCAAGCTCTCCATAAGTCGTGAGTTGACCCATTGGAATTTTGAGTAAAGATTGCCAAACCTTCAACTGAAACGCTGTCCCTTTTAAATGTAATTTAATCTTGGCCAATTGACTGTGATCTGTCTGAAACAGGGCTAAAGCACTTTGTTGAAGTGAATCTGATTGAGCAATAAACATTGCTTTAGGAAATTGTGCTTTTAAATGCTGTAAAGCTTCTGTTGGATTTTTCACAAATGTTAAAGCACAAATCCCCTTGGATGTTGAAGCAACTAAAACCTCACCGAATAATGTTTCTGCAAATTGATAAGAAATTGTTAAAGCTTCACCACCATTTTTATATTCAGCAGGTGTCATTCCTTCAATCTGAAGAAAAAGATCATGTAATCGACTGGTACTCGATAACCCTGTGGCAAAAGTCGCATCAAAGATACTGCCCTGTTGCTGCTTCAGAATCTGTTTTGCATATTCAATACTGGTAAATTGCAAAAATTTCTTAGGGCTCGTCCCCACCCATTCTGTAAACAAACGCTGAAAATGTGCTGGACTCAAATGAATATGAGCTGCCACCTCTTCAAGTTGTGGCTGCTGCTGAAAATTTTGTTGAATATAAGCAATTGCTTGAGCAACTTTTTGATAATGTTGTTGTGAGGACATAGACCACCTCTCATCATTCACATTTTCACTGTATCAATTTTAAAATGCAGTGAAAATCTGAATCATGCTAAGTTTAGGTTTTTGTTTATGCTTCTCTCTGTACAAATAAAAAAACTGCGCTCATTCAAGCACAGCTTTTAAAAGATAGAACATAAAATACTTTAGCTGATTACAAGGGATGACTCATCAATCATCTCGATGAGATTAGTGTGTATAGTATTTATGTCCCTGATCACGTAACTCGGCAATTTTTTTGCCTTGTTTTTTTGCTTCATCTAATTTACCCGCTTGAACAAGTACTTTAGCCTTATCAATCTCAACAATAATTTGATCAAATAAAGCTGTTGAGGTCGGTACTTTATCCGTTGTGTTTGCAGCTAATTTATATTGTTTTGAATGCGTTGCGGCATTACGCATATTATTTAAAGCAGTTGTCGCTGCTTGTGGATTTTCAGCTTGGTTAAACGCTTTATAATTTTTACCTAAAGCTTTCATATCATCAGATAAACCCGCAGCCATAACGGTGCTGCTAAGGGCAAGAGAAGAAAACATAATCACGGTGGCTAAAGTTTTTTTAATCATCAAGATATCCTATCGAAAACTGTGGCTGTAGATGGCTGATCAGAAGCAAAACTTATTTAACTCTGATTTGGCTGCATATATTGCTGCGCTGTTTTAGCATACATAAAAAATGCAACGATTTCGTTGCATTTTAATAAAAGGATATGTGTGCAGTTATAGGATGTAGACATTTTAATCACACACGCCATGATCTGTTCTATAGAAGGTGTTATTCATAACGTTACAGCCCGCTTTATGATGGCAGATCCAGATAAAGAACCATAATAAGAGAGAATAAAATGCCGATCACACCTTTACACTTAGGAATTGGCTGTTGTTGTAAAGCAATTGGTCAACAACAATTTAGCATGATGATTTTTGCAGGTACACAGTTTCTAATGGATATCGAACCTTTATTGGGTTTGATCTATGGCTGGCAATATTTACACCTATATACACATAATTTAATGGGTGCGACTCTCATAGGTAGTATTGCTCTCCTGATTGGTAAACCCATCAGTAAATGGAGTTTATCAATTATAAGTCATAGAAAATGGAGTATCTCATGGAAAACTGCTGCAATCAGTGCCTATATCGGTAGTTTTAGTCATATTCTCTTAGATGCCTTTATGCATCATGATGTTTATTTGTTTTATCCGTGGATATTGCAAAATCCATTATTAGGCTTAATTCCTTATTCAATTATTTTTTATGGCTGTGTATTCAGTGCCATTTTAGGCAGTTTATGCTGGTTGATTATTTTGAAACTTAAAAAGAAGGGAGTGTAAAACACTCCCTTGATCCATTCTATAAACGGCGCCGTAATGCATCCGCAATTGACTCCACCAATTGTTGTGAAATCTCTTGTTTTGATGCTTTCTCTAATTCGCGTTTTTGCATATGGTAAGACTGAGCAAAGAAAACCGTCATTGCATTTTCGTCTGAGGCAAAACCAATATCAGGGCGTGATACATCATTACACGCAATCATATCGAGCTTTTTAGCAACCAATTTTCCTGCTGCATATTGCTCAACATTTTGGGTTTCAGCTGCAAAACCAACCATAAATGGACGTTGTTGTTGCTCTGCAATCGTCGCCACGATATCTGGGTTCTTCACTAAAGCCACTGCAAGTTCATCACCTGCTTTTTTAATTTTATGTTCTGCAACTTGAGCCACGCGATAATCAGCAACTGCCGCCGTCGCAATAAAAATATCACAACCTTCTTTAAGCTGATTCATACTGACATCAAGCATTTGCATGGCTGAACTTACATTAATTCGTTGTACACCATTTGGTGTATCTAAACTTACTGGACCTGCAACTAAAGTGACTTTTGCACCAGCTGCGTAACAAGCGGCTGCTAGTGAAAAACCCATTTTACCAGTACTGTGATTGGAAATATAACGAACTGGATCAATTGCTTCTCGTGTCGGACCAGCTGTAATAGTGACACGTTTACCAGCCAACAAACCAAATTTTTCAGCAATCGCACGCTGAGCTTTATGAAAATATGCAGCAACTTGACGCGCCAAATCTTCAGGTTCAGGCATACGTCCTAAGCCGACATCACCACATGCTTGCTCGCCTGCATCAGGCATAATGACATGTACACCATCTTCAACCAAAGTTTGCAAATTACGCTGAGTCGCTTTCGCTGCCCACATTTGTTGATTCATAGCAGGAGCAACCCAAACAGGGGCTTTCGTTGCTAAATATAAGGTGCTCAGTAAATCATCTGCTAAACCATTGGCAAATTTTGCAATGCTGTCACAACTTGCAGGTGCAACCAAAACGAGATCGGCCCAACGCGCCAATTCGATATGCCCCATGCCTGCTTCCGCTTCAGGATCCAATAATTCGGTATGTACAGGATTACCTGACAAAGCTTGGAAAGTGAGCGGTGTAATAAATGCTTGTGCACCGTGCGTCATTACGACACGAACATCGAAACCAAAATCTTTTAAACGGCGTACTAAAATCGCACTTTTATAGGCAGCAATACCACCAGTAACCGCTAATATAATGTTTTTATGTGGAATAACACTTAGATCAAAGCTCACAAACAGGATACCTTACTGTTGCAGTGGCGCTCACAATAGCATTAAATACGGTCATACCCAAGTGATGTACTTGGAAAAATCATCATCATAAAAAAATTACGTGAATAAAAATGAATCAATCTATAAAAACTTGGCCTGAACAAGAACGCCCACGTGAACGCTTATTACTACAAGGTGCGCAAAGCTTATCTGATGCAGAACTTTTAGCAATTTTTCTACGTTCAGGCTCAAAGCAACATTCTGCTGTTGAACTATCTCGGATTCTGATTCAACATTTTGGCGGCTTAAATCCAATTTTTGATGCTTCACTTGAGGACTTATCTCAATTTAATGGAATTGCATCCACCAAATATGCCCAATTGATGGCCGTCAAAGAGTTAGGAAGACGTTACCTGCATAATTATTTTCATCAACAACGTTTATGTTTAGACACATCAAGCTTAGTACTCGATTATTTACGCTACGAACTGCAAGGTGAAAAACAAGAGGTATTTGCTGTATTGTGTTTAGATGCTGAGCTGAGAAAACTACATTTTAAAAAACTCTTTTTTGGTTCACATCATTCATGCAGCGTTTCACTGAATCAAACCTTACGTTATGCTTTACAACAACAGGCTTGCCAAATCGTGGTTGCACATAATCATCCTTATGGTATTGCTCAACCTTCACCAGAAGATATTTATCTGACTCAGCAACTCGAACAAGCCTGTAAACTCGTTGAAATTAAACTGATTGATCATTTCATTATTGCGCCTGATGCTCATTTTTCATTTTCTGAACAACAACTACTCAGCCCTATTCAAATCAAGCAATCTGAGCTTGACAAAGCATAAATCTAACCCGAACATCAACACATAAAATTAATGATTCAAATAACATGATTGTCCGTGATCAACCGAGTATTTTTAAAGTTTTATTCTCATGGCGCGGGACGATTTTACCTAAAATTTTACCCTCTCTAGGATTTGTCATGCTTATCTCTGCCATTATTGGTGGTGTTGAGTATGTAGATCTGTATCGATTTCCAGAAATTCCTTTGGTAGGTTTTACACTGATTGGGGTTGTCCTTTCGATTTTTTTGGGTTTTAAGAATACAGCTTGTTATGATCGCTGGTGGGAAGCACGTAAACTGTGGGGTGTTTTAATTGCAACTTCTCGTCATTTTGACCGTGACTGTCGTGTATTAACTCAGGCTCGCCGTGAACGTATTATTCAAAATGTAATTGTATTTGCGAATGTGTTACGCGACCGCTTACGCCACCAAACAGCAAATCCCACTGAACTTACGGAAACCAGTGGCCTAAGCCAGCAAGCACTAACCCAACTCTATCAACAACATAATGCACCACAATACACACTTAGCCTAATTCAATGGGAACTATTACAAGCCATGAAAGAAGGTGAAATATCAGATATTATTTATACTCAAATGAATCGCCATGTCGCGGCCTTAAGTGAAATGCAAACGGGTTGTGATCGTATTGCGAATACCCCGATTCCATTTGCCTACTCTGTTTTACTGAATCGCACCGTATATTTTTTCTGTTTTATGCTGCCGTTTAGTTTAGGATCTTTATTAGGTCTAGTGACCCCACTTTTAGTCGGAATTTTGGCTTATACATTTTTGGGGTTAGATGCTTTAAGTACCGAAATTGAAGAACCATTTGGAACACAAAGCAATGACTTACCTTTAGATGCGATGGTGCGTTCAATTGAAATTGAGTTACTGGGAACATTAGGTCGCCCAACGCCTCCACCGATTCAAGCACATGATCATAATTTATTATAAATTTAGATAAACCGATGACGTTTCATTCACTTGTAATCAAACTCAGTATTTGATGATTTATCAAATACTGGCAGCAGCAAAGATTGATTTTTAAATTTAATAAGTCATTAGATTACAAAACCGTGAAACATCCATTGTACGCCCCATAAAATAATGATCAAAAAGATGATGATTAAATATAATTCTATTTTTTTCATGTGCAGGTTTATCTAAAACTTTCCCAAATCCCTATCTGCCCTTCTTTCACTTTAGGTGTATTACCCAGTTTAATCCACGGCATATTTTCACCATGAAAATCACTACCGATTGAAACAGCCAAATCAAACTGCTGAATCATTCGATCCACCATTTGACGTGTTGATGCAGGTTCTACACTCGGAGGAAGTTCAACAGCATCTCCGCCCGATTCAGCAAATAATTCAATTAAATAACGAATATTGGTCGCTGATAAATCATATCTGGTTGGATGGGCTAAAACTGCGAAGCCTTGGCTGGCATGGATCACATCAATCGTTTCTTTCAACCCCAAACCTTCAAATTTCACAAATGCCTTTTTTCCTTCTTTAAGAAAACGGTCAAATGCTTGTTGTGGGCGACTGACAATATTTTTCTCTACTAATGTTTTGGCAATATGAGTACGGGTTACTCGATCTGGATGTCCATCAACCTTGGCAATCACATCTGGGTAAATATCAAAATCAATACATTTCTCTAATAAGCTACAAATTACTTTCGCACGTTCAGCACGAACTTTTTTCTGATTTTCAAGCATTGCTTTTATAGGCGTCTCATCTTGCATATTCAAAGCAACAATATGAACACCATAACTCTTTTTAATATTTGGCCTTGACCATTGGCTGGATATCTCTACGCCAGAAATGATTTTAATATCATAGTCTTGAGCATGTTTTTTGGCACGCCTTAAAGCATCCATCGTGTCATGATCTGTCACGGCAAGCATCTTTATTTTTAAGTCAACAGCCGCCTCTACCAGTTGTTCTGGAGAGTACGTACCATCTGAAATTTGGGTATGTGTATGTAAATCGACACCGAACATGGTTTGTATTATGCTATCTGACCTATTTCATCATCGTACTGTAACATGAAAGCGTTGCTCGACTATCTGCCGATTATTATCTTCTTTTATTTTTATAAAACCACTGATCCCAAAGATAGTCATCACCCTTTATTACAGTTGGTTGGTAGTGCAGGAAATACCGATCAAAATCATATTCTTGTTGCAACCTGTGCGCTTTTAATTTCAACGCTTGTTGTTTACGGTTGTTTGTTCTTTTTCCAGAAATTTAAACTGGAAAAAATGCAATGGTTTATTGTTGTCATGTCGGTGATTTTTGGTGGAATCACACTCGTATTCAGTGATGTGACCTACATTAAAATGAAAGCAATCATCATCAATATCGGTATTGGAATAGGTTTTTTAGTTACCCCATTATTCAATAAAGAACGTACCCCAATTATTAAAAAGCTTCTTGGTTCATTACTCGAGTTAAGTCATCAAGGCTGGATGAGATTGAACTTAGCGTGGTGTGGGCAATTCTTTTTGCTTGCCGCTTTACATTTCTTCTTTGGGTTCGTCTATATGCAAGGTAAATATTGGGGCGAATTCACAGCTTTCGGCGATATTATCGTTTCTATCAGTTACCTTGCTGCTATACTATTTTTCTTAAGAAAGCATTTTAAAACCACCGACTGAATTTTGAATCATTGAGCGACTGCCATGCCTTATTTTGTCCTAACCTGTACTGATCATGAAGGTACCTTAGAAAAACGTTTAGCAACTCGTCCACAACATATTGAACGATTGCAAAAGCTAGATGATGAAGGACGTTTAATTGCTGCTGGCGCTCATCCTAAAGATCCAAATAATCCACAAGCAGGTTTTTTAGGCAGTACGATTATTGTTGAATTTGACACGCGTGAAGCGCTAGATAGCTGGATTCAGGAAGAGCCTTTTTTAAAAGAAGGAATTTACTCAAATATTGACGTAAAACCTTTCAACAAAGCTTTTCCAAAAGGGTAAATCATGCACTTTGCAGCCAAAAGCTTTTTCGCCTTATGCTTAATGAGTTCATCAGTCTGGGCTGTTGAACCAACACCAGCTGTCACACCGACAACAACTGTTCAAGCTAAACCAAACTCAACAACAGCTTACCCCCCTGTTGCTACGGCAACTGCTAAGCCCTTAACTGCTGAACAAATTGCAAAGGCTAAACAGCAACAAGAAGCAAAAGTCAAAGCATTGGTTCAAGATCAAGCCAATCGCTTAAAACAACTTGAAAATGCCAATCTTGAAGCACTTTCGCAAAATCAAGAATTACAACTCAAAAATGACAATCTTACTGTTCAGATTCAAGTTTTACAAAGTGAACGCAGTGCTCAAATGTTCTTGTATGGTGCTATGACCATTGCAGTTGGTGTCATTCTAGGTTTCTTTATTGCGAGCTATGTCTACACCAAACGTCGTCGCCAGTGGTAAAAATATAATTTTTATTTATGTCTCACTCATCAAAATTACAAACTGCTGAATTAGATTGGGAAATAGTCGATGGCATCGAAATTCCTATTTCTAAGCAATTCGGTGATGTTTACTTTTCTAAAGACAATGGTTTACTTGAAACCCGACATGTATTTTTAAATGGCAATGATTTAACCGAACGCCTCTCTCAACTACATGATTATCAATATTTCTGTGTAGGTGAAACTGGTTTTGGTACAGGACTCAATATTTTGACCCTGTGGCAACTCTGGCAACAAGTTCGCTTAGATAATCACAGCCATTTACATGTTGTCAGCGTTGAAAAATTTCCATTAAATAAAGCAGATTTGATCCGTGCACTCAATGTTTGGACAGAGCTCAAACCTTTAGCAGAAAAATTGATTCAGCAATATCCCTTGCCAATTGCAGGTTGTCATCGTTTAAGTTTTCCTGAAGAACGTTTTAGCATTGATTTATGGCTAGGGGATGCTCAGGATATTTTTCCAACTATTCCCAAAACTCAAGCAGTTAATGCATGGTTTTTGGACGGTTTTGCCCCGTCTTGTAATCCAGATATGTGGCAAGCAAATGTCTTAGATCACATGGTGCGTTTATCTGATTTTGGAACAACTTTCGCATCCTTTAGTGTCGCAGGCATATTAAAACGTGGGCTTAAACAACACGGCCTCCAAATCAGCCGTCCACGAGGTTTTGGTCATAAACGAGAAATGCTCAAAGCTATTTGGCTAAATGCTTCACAAGAAGAAACTGACACCGCCGATTCGAAGCAAGACATGATGATTCAAAATGAATCTGAAATAACGAGCTCAGCATCTGTACAGCGACATATTGCGATTATTGGCGCAGGAATCGCAGGTTTAAGCTCAGCATGGGCATTTGCTCAACGAGGACATCAAGTTACGATCTACGAGCAAAATGAGCCGCTTTCAGGTGCATCTGGCAATCCACTGGCGTTGCTCAATCCAAAGCTATGCCCAATTGAACAGGCGCATGAACACTTGATGACCTCGAGTTGGCAACATGCGTTAAATTTTTATCCTCGTTTTAAGGCATTTAGACCGATTCAAGTACAGCAGATTGCATTAAAAAATGCAGATGAACTGCTAGGACTGGTTGAGCAATATCCTGAAAACGTTTTAACTGCAAATACAACGCTTGAATGCCTTCCTGAGACAGAGCTTCCAAGTCTGACCTTACATGAAGCGGGTGCAGTTTCACCCCATCAATTACGTGATGAGATTTTACAACATCCTAATATTCGAATAGAAAAAGCAAAAATTTCTCGATTAGAGTCGACTGATAGCCAAGTTACACTCTGGCAAGACCAACAAAAAATTGCCATAACGGATCATGCGATTGTCTGTTGTGCCAAACAAAGTGCTGAGTTATTTGAAAATTATCCTGTCTTAAAGCCAATTCGGGGACAAGTCAGCTGGGTTGAGAATATCCAACGACCTTTAGCACTGAATCAAGCTTATAGTTATGGCGGCTATTGCATGCAACTGGATGCCTCACAGTTAATTCTTGGTGCATCTTTTTATCCCAATCGGGATGATGCAGAAGTGCTAACTGAAGATCATGTTCATAACTACGAACTTATCCACAGTGTCTTCCCTCAATATGCAGAACAACTTCCAAAGCTGGAGACTTGGCAAGGAAGAGCATCCGTTCGCGCACAAAGTTTAGATTATTTCCCCTTAGTTGGGAAAATACAAAATCTTGATCAAATCTATACTTTTGCTGGTTTAGGATCGAAAGGTTTCTTATTTGCGCCATTATGTAGTGAAATCTTAGCAGCACTAATTTTAGGTGAACTTTGCCCAGTTCCTCAAAGTTTATTGGATAAATTAAATCCTCAAAGATTTCAAAAGAAATTAAAAGCTAAAAAACCTTATTATTCTGGGTAAATTATTATTTTAGTTGTTCATTCTTGAAATTTGCCAAAATACCCAAGTATTTTGGCAAATTTAACTGATCTATGCGCCTTGTTCTAAAGCTAAGCCAGCATCACGTGCTGCACGTGTACCGCCCATCAATACAACATATTCACGAGAATCATCTAAACCGTCTAAAAGCTCTGCTGCGCGTGGTGCTTTACTACCGCCACCACATAAAATATAAATCGGCTGATCCGCTGCAACTTGAGTCAAACTATCCGCATTAATTTCAGCAATTGGACGATTTAACGCCCCTTTGACGTGTGCCTCTGCATAAGCTTTGGCATCTCGGACATCCCAAATGACTGCGCCTTCTGGGAACTCAAATGTTGTAATTTCTTGTTTACGGATCATTGTGCACTCCTTTGATATAAACAACACTTGGCAAATGAAGAAAACACCCTTAGCATCTCAAATATTCTTTCCCTTTGTAAAGGTCTAACCATGCCTTCTTTTGATATTGTTTCTGAATTAGAGTTATTTGAAGTCAATCATGCTGTACAAAATACAGAAAAAGAGATTGCAACACGTTTTGACTTCCGTGGACAAGACGTTTCAATTGAGTTAAATGAAAAAAATAAAGAAATCAAAATCTCAACTGAAAGTGACTTCCAATGCGAACAAGTCTATACCATGCTTGAAAATCACTTCTATAAACGTAAGATTGATGTACAAGCTTTAGATCCACAAAAAGCCACTGCTTCTGGTAAAAATGTGGTTCAAGTGATCAAGCTGAAAGATGGACTTGACTCAGATACCGCAAAAAAAATTAATAAAGCCATTAAAGAAAGTGGTATCAAAGCGCAATCTTCTATCCAAGGAGACAAAATCCGTGTCACAGATAAAAAGCGCGATACATTGCAACAAGTCATGAACTTTTTACGTGAACAACAATTTGGTCTACCACTTCAATTTAATAATTTCAAAGACTAAACATTAGGTTCACTATGGCAAAAGATAACCGTCTTTATACGCTGGTTAAAACCACTTCTAAATTTCCAAAAAGTATTCGTAGTACGCTATGGAGTAAAGCTTTTGGTCGTGTTGTTCCTATGGTTGGAACAGCAAATATTCGTTATTTAGAAGTTGATAAAGACCATGTCACTGTGCGCATTGAAAACCAACGTAATATGCAAAATCATATTAAAGGGGTTCACGCAGCAGCAATGGCTTTATTAGCAGAAACTGCAACGGGCTTTTTAACGGGCTTACATATCCCAGATGATCGTATCTTGTTAATTAAATCATTACATGTCGATTATTTAAAAGTTGCGCAAGGCGGTTTAACTGCTACAGCAAGCTTGTCAGCAGACCAAAAAAAGTTTATTGCTGAACATGACAAAGGCGAGTTATTGATTCCTGTGACCGTAATTGACGATTCTGGTAACGAACCAATCCAATGTCAGATGCTTTGGGCTTGGCTACCAAAACGTAAAAAATAGTCTTAGATTTAAAATAAAGCCCAATTAAATTTGGGCTTTATTGTTTTATCAGCTTGCTAAAAAATCTTGCTTAATTTGTTCTGAGATTTGTCGTTTATTACCATTCACATCAACAGCAACAAATGTAAAAACACCTTGAGTGATTCGAATCGGATCCCGTGAATTGTCGTGACTATTCCATACCTCGATTTGCACCTGTACGGAAGTATTGCCGACTTTCAAAATTTTAGTATAGCAACTAATCACATTTCCAACCTTAACAGGCACAAGGAAAGTCATTTCATTAATCGCAATTGTTGCACATCGTCCCTTACTCAAACGCTCAACATGAATCGCTCCTGCGAGATCCATCTGTGAAACAATCCATCCTCCAAATACATCACCACTCCAGTTTGTATCTGCTGGCATAGCAATATTCTGCAAGGATAAAACTCCTTCTGGATGATTTGAACGTTCAGTCATGTTAATGTCCTTGATGTTGCTGTAATTGCTGATTTAACCATTGCTGTAGCTCTGGTGTACGTAATGCACCACTTATTCTGGCCAATTCAGTCGTCTTATTCATTAAGACCAAAGTCGGAATACTGCGGACATTAAATGCCGCACTTAAACGTGGGTTTGCTTCAGTGTCAATTTTAGCAAACACGACGTGAGGATTATGTTTGGCAACCTCAGCAAAATGAGGTGCCATCATTTTACAAGGATTACACCATTCTGCCCAAAGATCGATGAGTACAGGTAAATCTGTATTACTAATGAAATGGCTAAAATTTTGTTCATTTAATTCAATTGGCGCTAACCTTAATAATGGTTGATGGCATTGCCCACAGTTTGGATGTACTGCTAATTTTTCTTCAGGTACACGATTTTTTGCACCACAGGATGCACAGACAATGATCATTTACATCACTCCGATATGTTGATGTAAAAATTCTAATTGGGTTGTGACTGCTTTTTCAAACCAAGAACCATGATAAACATCGAAATGTTTCATTTCCCACTCATGATAGCTTACAAATGGTGCAATATTTGTAGCAGCTTCACGACTAGATTCAATTGGAATCAAAGAATCATGTTTCGCAGCAATAAACAAAACAGGGATATTAATTTTGCGTACAAATTGAATCGGACGATAGCGCATTAAATTAAAAAATACACGCGCAGGAACTTCACCACTCCAATAATAGTCAGGATTTACAATCGAATGATAACCATAATAACTATCGGAGGTCGGTAAAAAGCATAGCTTATGCTGATCTACAACTGGCAGAGTTTTAGGTACTAAGCCCATCTTAGACCCCATGTAATCCTGACTAGAGCGCTTTAAAGCCTCTGGATAACGCTGTAATGGGTATAATTTTGCTGTTTCAGCACCATCAACATAAGGCACTTGTACCATCACGGCCTGAATATTTTTAAGGTCAGTAGCTAAACTAAGCGCATATCCACCGCTTAGTGAGGTTCCCCATAAAATAATACGTCGACTATCAATTAATTTACAATTCGAAGCATATTGAACAATTGTTTTCCAATCATCTAGTTGAGCACTGAGTGAAACCAATTCACGCGGTTTTCCTGTGCTTCCGCCCCAATAGCGATAATCAAATAAAATGACAGCATAGCCAGCTTTAGCGAAACGTTGTGCATACTGAACTAATTTAAATTGGCGTAATCCAGCAAATCCATGAGCCATAAGAATTACAGCAGGTTTAATATTGGTCTTTGGTAGATAGAAATCTGCTGCTATGGTTTCTTCGCCACTAGGAACATACAACGGCTCAACTGTGTAGGTGTGCATGCGCGCTCCAATGCTTTATCTTATTACTTATCATCATTTATTTGCTACAGACATTTAAACTCAAGATCAAGCTTAATGCTATGATAGAGCATAAAATGTTTTGTTTATTTTTGGAGTGACAAGATGTCAGAAAATGTTGGTTTTGCAGGTCAAATCGGCCCTGAACATATAGATCAAGTTGTCGAAAAAGGCTTCAAATCTATTATTAATAATCGTCCAGACATGGAAGGTGGTTCTGAACAACCTACAAGTGCACAGATTGAAGAATCAGCTCGTAATGCTGGCCTAGATTATGTTTACCAACCAGTTGTTGCAGGTCAGATCACAGAGTTAGATGTTCGCACATTTGCTAATCACTATAACGAATTGCCAAAACCTATTTTAATGTTTTGTCGTACAGGTAATCGCTCTAATAACCTATACCAATTAGCGAAGCAGATGGACTTGTTGGATGATTAATTCAATTCATCAAAATAAAACTAGAAGCCCTTGAGCTTCCAGTTTTATTTGAATTAGAAATTATTTACAGGTATGTAAAGTTCCATACGGGCTAGTATTATCTAATGATGGTGTATATGCCCAATTCGACGTATCAAAATCATCGGCAACTGGTGCCAAGGAAACCGTACGATAACCATGTATTGGAGTACTTGATAAGGTTGTTGTTGCTCCAACCTGAACAGACAACCATGAGGCATATGCTTTCGGATAACGAATTTGGAAATCAAATTTACCTTCTTTATCCGTAGTATAAGTTGCTGTATAAGGATTTGCTTCACTTGCACCAATAAAGCGTACAGCATTCAGTGTTTCTAATACTTGATTACCGTTGCGATCCAGAGTCAAGATATCTCGATACGTATTCAATACCTGATCAAATTTGTTCAAACCATGAATAGTCACATTACGATCATCGTATGGAGTTGTTGGATCATCATTTGCAGGAACAGTACATGATAATGGTCCAACTAATGGAGGTGCTGGTGGTAAATATTGAACCCAAGATTTCACTTTTGTTACAGAATCCTCAACTACTGTCCAAGCGCCTCGTTTAAACTCCACAGCCCGCACATCCATTGTAACATTTTGATTTGCAACAGGGCGGCCATCTAAGTCAACAACTTGTGCAGAAGCACTCCAGTTATAATAGACACCATTTGGATCATCCACACCTACTTTGGTTGGATTCATAGTCACTGTAATTGAACCTTGACTAGCAGGAACATCAGCAGCAATTATATCCGCCAAATAGCTTTGACGTCGTTCAGTTCCATTATTATCTTTAACTAGTGCTTCTACACGAAGGTCATCTATCACAAATTGAGCTGCGCTATAACCTTGTCCACGAAGGTTTTCATCAACAACAACTGTGAATGTAGCCCAACCATTTGCATCACTATCAACTGTTGATGCCCCACGAATGTATGCCCCATTTTTTTGGTATTCTGGAATAGTTAAAGTTACTGCCTTACCGGATTGACTCGAACCATTAATATCAGTAACAAGTACAGAAATATCTACAGCATCACCACGAACATGCAACTTATCTTTAGATGCTTTCAATTTCAAATCTAACTGAGGCGCTAACGCAGTTGGTGAATTTACTGATATTTGTGATACTTGTTGTACTAAAGCACCTTGTTCATTAACGTGCGATGCTATGAGTAAAATAGGTGCTGTATTGGTATCGACAGTAGCCTTCATATCTAGGGTAAAAACAGCCTCACCATATTGATTAGTAACAACTTGTGAAGCACCTTTGATTGAAGTTACATTTCTAGGATCAACAATCGTTAAAGTTACTGGCTGATTTGCCACTCCGCCTTGATTAACATCTAATAGCTTAACGGTAGTTAATGCTGTATCACCTGCCGTACTTAATGAGACTTTATTACTATCAATTGTTAAATGATTTACATTGATAGGCGCAACTACAGTGAAGTTTAAGGTTGTTTTTAATTCTTCACCTTTTGGATTTTTAATTGTACCAAAGACTTTTATACCAGAAGTTAATAAAGCAGACTTAACGGAATCTGACATATCTTTTGGAATAGTCATTGAAATTGGGACTGTGCCATTTGCAGTTGTCATTACGGAATCAGCGCTCAACTTTATTCCTGCATTTATTGCTTCTTGATTTAAAGATAAATTAACAGGATAAGCAGTATTTGCACCAAGCTCATCTTTTACAGCAACTTGAACTTGATATGTTTGACCTATTTCCAGGTCATTCTTATCAGAAGTTAAACGTAAATTAACTGAGTCTTTAGGAATGGCAACTTGAATAGTACCTGTTTGCTGGATACGATCACCATTGTTAAGATTCGTTCCAACAACAGCGAATGTAATTCCATTTTTGATTAGACTAGCATCATAAACACCTTCAGATACCTTAACCGTAAACTCAGCTTCACCTTTGCTATTTGTTGTCAGCGAAACATTGGATAAAGAAACTCTAGAACTTACCAAGTTAGATAAAGCAATAGTCAATGGAGTATTCGCAATCATATTGCCTGCATTATCTTTAGCCGTTACTTTTACTCGTACTTCTCCACCCAAAACAGATACTGTTTGGACATCATAAGATAAGGCTAATCCTGCAAGATTTGGCAAAATTACTGGTGGCTGACTAATATCAATTTTACGTGCTATCGTATAGGCTGAACCATCTTTACGCTTACTATTGACAGCAACTGTTATTCCATTCGCAATTAAATTTGCAAGTTCTGTTGGACTATTCGCCTTAATTTTAAGACTAAAAATAGCTTTACCGTTAGCGTCAGTTGAAATTGCTGATGCAGTAGCAAGACTTACTCCATTAGTTATTGCAGCTTCATTTAAACCAATACCAACTTTTTGACCCACTAAAAATTTACCATCAGTACCCGTTGCATTCACTGCTACTTGTATTGTTTGCTCAACACCTTGCGTTATTACTAAATTACCAGGCATGTCTACAGTTAAATAGTCTAGATCTAAATCAGTTTGATCTGTAGGAGCTTTAAAATTAATTGTTGTTGTTTGTTGTGCACTATTCGAACTAGCCTGTGCCGTAATACGAATACCGTTTGAAACTAGTTGCTTTTGTTGACTTAAACCACTTGCCTTATAGTCATAAACAAAAGTTGCGTATCCGGTTTCATCTGTATTTTTAGAAGATGGACCTGTTAGGCTTAAGCCTAAATTTTGTAAATCTGTTGTAGATAATGCTGTTGGTAATGAAACAGAAACTGTTTCACCTTTTAGAGCACTTCCTTTAACACCAATTGCTTTAACTTTTACAGTAATAGTCTGGTCTTTTGTATAATCAAAAGCAGTGTTAATCGGATCAATTAATAAATAACTTACTGCCTCTTCAGATTTAGCTTCATCCGTCACAGCAATTTTTATTTCATTTGTTAAGCTATTATCAGTCTTAAATGTAGCAGTAATACCCGCCTGTACTAAAACAGCAACAGCATCTGCAGTATTCGCATTAGTATGTAAAGTATATGTAATATAACCACCTGCAGCTGTACTAAAATCTCGCTCAGCACTTCCATCAAAAGTTACACCATTAGATGTAGCGATATTATTTAGTGCTAATGTAACTTTTCCTTTTGTAGCGGCCTCACCTTTATTATTAATGCCTTTAACAGTAATCGTTATCTGATCATTTTTTGCATTGATTTTATAAGAAGATGCAACTTCTAAACGTTGTAACGCTAACTGGTCTGCTGCATTACTATCAACAGTAATAACACTAATCGTATCTTGAGCAAAAACTTCTGTATTATCAGAGTATACCGCTTTTAAGTTAATACCCTGTTGTGACAAAGCGATTGGATAGTTAGAATTAGCTTTTAACGTAAAGGTTGCATAACCATTAGAGTCAGTTATTACTTCAGTTTGATCAATACTAACACCGTAAGCATCACTTTTATCTGTGAAAATTAACTTCACTTTTTTATTAGCTAGAGCAATATCACTACTATTTTTTGCACGCACTTTAACGATCGTCATACCATTTTGTGCAGTAATTGGTGCATCGGCTTTAATAATTTCAAGCTTTTGCACAATCTGTGAAATATCTTTAAAAGTAATCGCAGCTTTTACAGTTTTTTGAGCTTTATATTCATCTATCAATTTGAAATCTAAGCTTTGAGAAGTCGCAACAAACTTTTGAACTTCTTCAGTCGTTAAATCAGCATTTGCAACAATTGTAAATGTAGCAATACCATTGCTGTTGGTAGTAAGAGAAGATCCAGAAGAAATAGAAAACTTACCTTGCATCTCAACAGGTAAAGCTAAACTAACATTTTGGCCAGCTTTAACCCCACCATTTTGATCTGTCACTTGTGCATTAATCGTTGCAGATCCTTTAGGTAAATTAAGAACAACTCCTTGCTGAATATTTAAGTTAAAGTTACTTTGAACAGTACTGGTTTTAGCAATGTTTAGAGTATAAACCTGCTTAATTGATGTGCCATTCACAGTTGCTGTTAATAATACTTTACCCGTTCCTGCAGATATAGATGGTACATTTAGTTCAAACTCGGCAATACCGCCATCAACTGTTTTCACTAATGAAACTTTACTGGTTACACCTAATTTTTCACTATCGGTGATAGATAAAGTCACATCTTTATCAGCAATTCCACCACTATCTTTATTTAGTACTTGTATTGAGAATTTAACAGTAGAATTATCATTAGCATTAACAATTACATTATTTGAAGTATCTTTTAAGTCTAATACTTTAATACTTTCAGCAACTTTTGAACTATCAGTAGAAGAGTTATTCCCTGAATCAGAACCACTACCATTGGTATTATTAGAACTGTTATTTCCATAATACCCCCCACCCCCACCCCCACAAGCAACTAATGCAACTGAAGTAGCTAAAAGTGTAGAGTTAACCCCTAATTTTTTTAAATTAATTAAATACGTCATGGCAGTGTCCATCTTATGTAATAATTTAGCCCTAAATTACTATTATGGCTTTAGGACAAAAATTTACTAGAAATAACATTTTTTATCAATCAGCAACTGTCTCTTTATCCATATATATAGAGAACTAATTGGCATAAAAGTTAATTAAAAGTTTTATTGGATCTTTCCAATGCTTTACGTAAATGAAATCTTAGGGATTCTCAATCTAATAGATCTTTGATTTCGAGATATGACTCTATTTTCATCAGACTAAAATTTATTCTTAAATCAATCCCCAATTTATTTATTCCCCCCGAATAAAAAACACCCCCACTCTTTCGAATGGGGGTGTTTGAATTTAAAAGCTGGCGATGACTTACTCTCACATGGCAAACGCCACACTACCATCAGCGCTAAGAGGTTTCACTTCTGAGTTCGGGAAGGGATCAGGTGGTTCACTCTTGCTATTGTCGCCAGCAAACTGTTTTGGCTTTCGGTGGTCTTACGTTTTTTGCCACTTATTACCGAAAGAGTTATTAACGGATTAGATTATTGGGTCTGTATTGTAACTAGTTTTCACACTAAATCAAGTTATGTATTGAATTTATCTTGAATACAACAACTGTTTGGGTGTTGTATAGTCAAGCCTCACGAGCAATTAGTATTGGTCAGCTTCACACGTCACCGTGCTTCCACACCCAACCTATCAACGTCCTAGTCTCGAACGGCTCTTTAGAGGAATAAATTCCTAGGGAAATCTTATCTTGAGGTAGGCTTCCCGCTTAGATGCTTTCAGCGGTTATCCCTTCCGAACATAGCTACCCGGCGATGCGACTGGCGTCACAACCGGTACACCAGAGGTTCGTCCACTCTGGTCCTCTCGTACTAGGAGCAGATCCTCTCAAATTTCCAGCGCCCACGGTAGATAGGGACCGAACTGTCTCACGACGTTCTAAACCCAGCTCGCGTACCTCTTTAAATGGCGAACAGCCATACCCTTGGGACCTGCTTCAGCCCCAGGATGAGATGAGCCGACATCGAGGTGCCAAACACCGCCGTCGATATGAACTCTTGGGCGGTATCAGCCTGTTATCCCCAGAGTACCTTTTATCCGTTGAGCGATGGCCCTTCCATACAGAACCACCGGATCACTAAGACCTACTTTCGTACCTGCTCGACTTGTGGGTCTCGCAGTTAAGCGCGCTTTTGCCTTTATACTCTACGCGTGATTTCCGACCACGCTGAGCGCACCTTCGTACTCCTCCGTTACTCTTTAGGAGGAGACCGCCCCAGTCAAACTACCCACCAGACATGGTCCTCGCCCCGGATTACGGGGCAGAGTTAGAACCTCAACATTACCAGGGTGGTATTTCAAGGACGGCTCCATTGGAACTAGCGTTCCAACTTCAAAGCCTCCCACCTATCCTACACAAGTAAGGTCAAAGTTCAATGTCAAGCTGCAGTAAAGGTTCACGGGGTCTTTCCGTCTAGCCGCGGGTACACTGCATCTTCACAGCGATTTCGATTTCACTGAGCCTCTGCTGGAGACAGCGCCGCCATCATTATGCCATTCGTGCAGGTCGGAACTTACCCGACAAGGAATTTCGCTACCTTAGGACCGTTATAGTTACGGCCGCCGTTTACTGGGGCTTCGATCAAGAGCTTCGCTTACGCTAACCCCATCAATTAACCTTCCAGCACCGGGCAGGCATCACACCCTATACGTCCACTTTCGTGTTTGCAGAGTGCTATGTTTTTAATAAACAGTTGCAGCGGCCTGGTTTCTGTGGCTGCCAATAGCTCAGGGAGCAAGTCCCATCACCGTCAGCAGCGTACCTTCTCCCGAAGTTACGGTACCATTTTGCCTAGTTCCTTCAGCAGAGTTCTCTCAAGCGCTTTGGTCTACTCGACCTGACCACCTGTGTCGGTTTCGGGTACGATTCCTGTGTAACTGAAGCTTAGAGACTTTTCCTGGAAGCATGGTATCAGCCACTTCACTGTACAAGTACAGCTTGCTATCAGTTCTCAGCATAGAGTACCCCGGATTTGCCTAAGATACATGCCTACAACCTTCCACCTGGACAACCAACGCCAGGCTGACTTAACCTTCTCCGTCCTCTCATCGCATTACACAGAAGTATTGGAATATTAACCAATTTCCCATCGACTACGCCTCTCGGCCTCGCCTTAGGGGTCGACTCACCCAGCCCCGATTAACGTTGGACTGGAACCCTTGGTCTTTCAGCGAACGGGTTTTTCACCCGTTTTGTCGTTACTCACGTCAGCATTCGCACTTCTGATACCTCCAGCATACTTCTCAATACACCTTCATCGGCTTACAGAACGCTCCCCTACCACTTGACTAATGTCAAATCCGCAGCTTCGGCACATAGTTTTAGCCCCGTTACATCTTCCGCGCAGGCCGACTCGACTAGTGAGCTATTACGCTTTCTTTAAAGGGTGGCTGCTTCTAAGCCAACCTCCTAGCTGTCTATGCCTTCCCACATCGTTTCCCACTTAACTATGATTTTGGGGCCTTAGCTGGCGGTCTGGATTGTTTTCCTCTTGACTACGGACGTTAGCACCCGCAGTCTGTCTCCCGGATAGTACTCATTGGTATTCGGAGTTTGCATCGGTTTGGTAAGTCGGGATGACCCCCTAGCCGAAACAGTGCTCTACCCCCAATGGTATTCGTCCGAGGCGCTACCTAAATAGCTTTCGGGGAGAACCAGCTATCACCAGGCTTGATTAGCCTTTCACCCCTATCCACAAGTCATCCCCTGGCTTTTCAACGACAGTGGGTTCGGTCCTCCAGTTAGTGTTACCCAACCTTCAACCTGCTCATGGATAGATCGCCTGGTTTCGGGTCTATACCCAGCAACTAAACGCCCTATTAAGACTCGATTTCTCTACGGCTCCCCTATACGGTTAACCTCGCTACTGAATATAAGTCGCTGACCCATTATACAAAAGGTACGCAGTCACCGAACAAGTCGGCTCCCACTGCTTGTATGCATGCGGTTTCAGGATCTATTTCACTCCCCTCACAGGGGTTCTTTTCGCCTTTCCCTCACGGTACTGGTTCACTATCGGTCAGTCAGGAGTATTTAGCCTTGGAGGATGGTCCCCCCATATTCAGACAAGGTTTCACGTGCCTCGCCCTACTCGTCATCATTGTGTGTGCCCTTTCGTGTACGGGAATATCACCCTCTACGTTCGCACTTCCCAGAGCGTTCCACTAGAACACACACAACTTAATGGGCTGCTCCCCGTTCGCTCGCCGCTACTAAGGGAATCTCAATTGATTTCTTTTCCTAAGGGTACTGAGATGTTTCACTTCCCCTCGTTCGCTTCATAAGCCTATGTATTCAGCTTATGATACCCGCCTTATAGCGGGTGGGTTCCCCCATTCAGAAATCTCCGGATCAAAGGATATTTGCCGCCTCCCCGGAGCTTATCGCAGGCTATTACGTCTTTCATCGCCTCTGACTGCCAAGGCATCCACCACATGCACTTAATTACTTGACTATACAACCCCAAACAGTCGTTAACACATACAAGTGAGTGTTAGCGTTGCAAACTTAATTGCTACTATTCGTTGTCTGTGAACTTAATCACCATACAGCTTCAATCTAAATTCATATACCAAAACGCTTGATTCAGTGTTTTTGCTAGTTCTCATTTTGTTCTTTCGAACAAATGAGTGAACAATTTATTTCAGACTCAATTTTCTAATCTGTTAATGATTAACTACCACCTCGTCGGTGAGCAGTAAACTGTGATAAATCACAGAGATTAATAAACCAGTCAACTTGGACTGTATTCACTAAACTCTATAATCTTCTTAGCTTTGAATTAAGTTCGTTTTTACAAACTCTTTTAATTCATGGTGGAGACTAGGAGAGTCGAACTCCTGACCTCCTGCGTGCAAAGCAGGCGCTCTACCAACTAAGCTAAGTCCCCAGCTTATCACTTAATGAACGACATATCTTTCAATCTAAGCTACTACAATCAGATTTGGTGGGTCTGACAAGACTTGAACTTGTGACCCCACGCTTATCAAGCGTGTGCTCTAACCAACTGAGCTACAGACCCTCAGATACATCTTCGAAGAACAACTTGTTGTGGATTCTTACCAGTCACCAATCTTTCGTTAAGGAGGTGATCCAGCCGCAGGTTCCCCTACGGCTACCTTGTTACGACTTCACCCCAGTCATCGGCCACACCGTGGTAAGCGTCCTCCTTGCGGTTAGACTACCTACTTCTGGTGCAACAAACTCCCATGGTGTGACGGGCGGTGTGTACAAGGCCCGGGAACGTATTCACCGCGGCATTCTGATCCGCGATTACTAGCGATTCCGACTTCATGGAGTCGAGTTGCAGACTCCAATCCGGACTACGATCGGCTTTTTGAGATTAGCATCCTATCGCTAGGTAGCAACCCTTTGTACCGACCATTGTAGCACGTGTGTAGCCCTGGCCGTAAGGGCCATGATGACTTGACGTCGTCCCCGCCTTCCTCCAGTTTGTCACTGGCAGTATCCTTAAAGTTCCCATCCGAAATGCTGGCAAGTAAGGAAAAGGGTTGCGCTCGTTGCGGGACTTAACCCAACATCTCACGACACGAGCTGACGACAGCCATGCAGCACCTGTATCTAGATTCCCGAAGGCACCAATCCATCTCTGGAAAGTTTCTAGTATGTCAAGGCCAGGTAAGGTTCTTCGCGTTGCATCGAATTAAACCACATGCTCCACCGCTTGTGCGGGCCCCCGTCAATTCATTTGAGTTTTAGTCTTGCGACCGTACTCCCCAGGCGGTCTACTTATCGCGTTAGCTGCGCCACTAAAGCCTCAAAGGCCCCAACGGCTAGTAGACATCGTTTACGGCATGGACTACCAGGGTATCTAATCCTGTTTGCTCCCCATGCTTTCGTACCTCAGCGTCAGTATTAGGCCAGATGGCTGCCTTCGCCATCGGTATTCCTCCAGATCTCTACGCATTTCACCGCTACACCTGGAATTCTACCATCCTCTCCCATACTCTAGCTTCCCAGTATCGAATGCAATTCCCAAGTTAAGCTCGGGGATTTCACATCCGACTTAAAAAGCCGCCTACGCACGCTTTACGCCCAGTAAATCCGATTAACGCTCGCACCCTCTGTATTACCGCGGCTGCTGGCACAGAGTTAGCCGGTGCTTATTCTGCGAGTAACGTCCACTATCCAGTAGTATTAGTACTAGTAGCCTCCTCCTCGCTTAAAGTGCTTTACAACCAAAAGGCCTTCTTCACACACGCGGCATGGCTGGATCAGGCTTCCGCCCATTGTCCAATATTCCCCACTGCTGCCTCCCGTAGGAGTCTGGGCCGTGTCTCAGTCCCAGTGTGGCGGATCATCCTCTCAGACCCGCTACAGATCGTCGCCTTGGTAGGCCTTTACCCCACCAACTAGCTAATCCGACTTAGGCTCATCATTTAGCGCAAGGTCCGAAGATCCCCTGCTTTCTCCCGTAGGACGTATGCGGTATTAGCATTCCTTTCGGAATGTTGTCCCCCACTAAATGGCAGATTCCTAAGCATTACTCACCCGTCCGCCGCTAAGATAAGGTGCAAGCACCTCATCTCCGCTCGACTTGCATGTGTTAAGCCTGCCGCCAGCGTTCAATCTGAGCCATGATCAAACTCTTCAGTTTAAAATCATTAGTAGCTTATGGCTACAAATCTTGGCTCATCAATTTTCTGACTAAAAATTCGCTCAAATAAACTTCGAGAAATTTCTACCATTCAATCAATGAAATATTTTCGATCGATCAACCAGTAAAAATCCACACAAGTTGTTCTTCTATTCTCTTAATGATCTTCTTGATGATTCGTCATCATCAAGCTAGGTCGGCTATGTTACTCTAATTTATCTTAAAGTCAACAGGTAATTTAGATATTTTTAAAACCTATCAATCAATCCAAGAACCCAACCAATCTAGCCAAATCCTTGTTTCTCAACAAGTTTTTATCTGCATCACCGCCGATGGATGTGCATTCTACAGTATTTCAGGTCTCGTGCAAGGGCTTTATTCAAATTTATTTTACTTATCGCATCAACCGATTATTTTTTACACAAATAAGGCTGAAAATGTGCGATTTGGTCGATTATTTGCTCAGTTTTATTTTTTTCTTGCCAGTGTAGAGGTCTGCAATCGATATATTCACAGTATCCAGTGCCCTCATAACTTTCATTGTTCCAGCAGAGTTGATAGTGAAAGCTGCCCACATAACCTGCTGCCAAACCAAATTTATAATCACCTCGACTTTGTGCTGTTAGTTGAAAGACAACCATATCCTTTTCTGAATATTGCCAAATGAAGTCCCTAGGTAAATACATATCACGACCATTGGGTGTTTGAACTTTTGGATAAACACGGCTGACATCAAAAATGACTTGATCATCATAAAGTCGAGATTGCTGTTCATTCGACTGAATTTCAATCCGAGAAAAAATAATGCTATTCCACTGGTTTCTGAGTTCGGACAAAATAATTTGCAAATCTGCATTAACCTGAATGATTTGATAGGTAAAAAAGTGGAAGGCTATAAAAGGTAAATAAATGGCTCTAGCATGTTTTAAAATACCTTGCGCTTCAATTCGATACTTTTGTTTTTTATAGGTGATTTCCCCTTCACATTGGCAACGCACATACCAATAATCACCAATCCCCCATTGCAAAGCTGAATGATTTTCTATTTCAGTCCCAATATTCACTTTGAGTTGGCAACTGAGCTCCTCATCATCACGCTTAAAATAATAATTTGGGAAATCAACTTGGATTTGATCTACATCTAAAAATTGATAACGGTCTTGCTCTAATTGACACTGCTCTTTGGCACTATAACTTTTGAGATGTCCAACAGTCGATGCGCTACTACTGACCAAAACGGTCGCAGTATCAATTGCCGTCGTAGTAATAGCACTGGCGTTATAACAAATCGGAATGCGAGGTTGACCGATTAGACTAATAAAATTTAAGTAATGAAAGGGTTCAGGTAAATTCGGCAGAATTAAAGCTTGATAAACAATTTTAAATAAGCCTTTTGGCGGATAAAATGTTAAAGCTTCTGACTTATTGAGGTTCAGCCGCTTTAATTGATTGTTATTCATCAATATTGGCATACTGAACCTCTCTTTTCTAAGTTATTATTTTTGCTTCATTCTTTTTTGCAAATAAAGTCGTTACAAAGCCTGAAAGTACATAAAGAATGCATACAATCAAGATCCCTACTGGAATGTTGTACGTGATTGCGGCAAAAATCAAGACCACAGGCAGCATCACAACAAAAGGCACACGTTTACGATCCATTTGTTTAAATGAATAGTATTTGATATTTGAAATCATAAGCAAACCAACTCCAACCATTACAACGGAGTTGATTACTTGAATTACAATATCTTTTAAATCAAAAACAAATGGGAAATCACGACCGACCCACACCACTGAAATCACAGTAACAGCAGCTAATGGGCTCGCAATTCCAATAAAGTAACGCTTATCCACCACACCAATTTGCACATTAAAACGTGCTAAACGAAATGCAGCACATGCAGTATAAATAAAACAGCAGGCTAGACCTATACGTCCAAGGTCATGCAAACTCCAGCTATACATCAAAATTGCTGGTGCAACACCAAAAGCTAATAAGTCAGAAAGTGAATCATACTGCTCACCAAATGCACTTTGTGCACCGATTGCGCGTGCAACTCGACCATCTAATCCATCAAGTAATGCAGCTAAAAAGATTGCGTAAATCGCCTGATTAAAGTTGCCGTTCATACTCGCAATAATGGAGTAAAAACCAGAAAGCAACGCTGCTGTAGTAATAAGATTAGGCCATAAATAAATACCACGGCGTTTTACTTTTTGCCCTTCATGCGTTTGTTCTTCTTCTTCTACTTCAAAGGTGATGCCATCAAAAGAATGATCTTCTTTATTTAAATCAGCATCAGGTTTAAGAGAATTTGTCATTATTTTCAATTCCTCGAGAATATTTTGACTTCTTTAGTGGCGAGATGGGTTATTCACCCACCAACCAACGCACAGCGGCATGACCACCATTTTCACTCATACGTAAATGCGGGAATAGCCATTGTAAGGCTTGGTCTGCATCTTCAGAGAATTTCCAAGGTGGGTTAATTACAAGTAAACCACAACCATTCAAGCCAACTGGCGTGTCATCAGGCCAAACACAAATTTCACAAATTAATTGGCGACGAATTCCTGTTTTGAACATTTTCTTTTCAAAACGTTCAATCATGGCGCGATCTTTGATTGGATACCACACTGCAAATACACCCGTTGGCCATTTTTTATGTGCGGCTTGGAGTATTTCAACCAATTGTGGAAAATCTTTACGCTCGATTTCGTATGGTGGGTCAATCATGACCAATCCACGTTTTTCTTTAGGCGGAATAACACCCATCAGGCCTTCATAAAAATCACGCTCATGCAAGCCCGCACGTTTATCGCGAATATTAAAATACAATTGTTGAAACACATCACGCTGCATTTCAAATATAGTTGCTTTATCAATATCACGCATGCCTTCAAGCGCAAACCAAGGTGAACCTGGATAAGCGCCTTTACCTGAACCTGCACGCATATCTTCAACAATTTTAAGATATTGTTTTATGCCTTCAGGTGCATTACGTTTAATCGAATCATCAAGCTTGACCAAACGATGGATACCCGTTAAAAACTCACCTGATTTTTGTGCTTCAGACGTAGATAAATCATATTTACCTGCACCACCATGGGTATCGATATATCGATAAGGTTTATCTTTAGCATTTAAACGAGCGAGCAGTTGAAGCAAAAGTACATGCTTCATAACATCGGCAAAGTTACCCGCATGGAAATGGTGACGGTAATTCATGTTGACAATTATTCCTCAATTCAAAGGATAGTTTAACATGAAAGAAAAAAGTATTCTTTAGCGTTGATGTGATCATCTAAAATTGCACTGTAATCAACTTATTAATGAACTGGAGTTCTATGCAACAAACCTCTTTCACAAGTTCATGGAACTTAAATCAAATTTTAGATGATTTAAATGAATTTGGTTTTGCTCTAATTGATGATGTCTACTCGGCTGAATATGTGGAATCGCTAGTACAAGAATGTAGCACCCATCTTGCTGAATTCAGAGCAGCAGGAGTACAAAACGGCGTTGTCAGTCATATCCGTAGTGACCATATTCTATGGATTGATGGCCAATTACCGGTTGCCCAACAGCATATCCAAGCTTTAGAAGAGTTCTCACAAGCGTTAAATCAGGAGTTTTATCTTGGGATTAAAGAAGTAGAAGCACATTTTGCCTGCTATAACGCGGGTGAATTTTATGCTTTACATCGTGATAATCCTCAACAAAAAAATGACCGAATGATTTCAACCGTTTTTTATCTACATAAAGATTGGCAGGAAGATTGGGGCGGTCAATTACGCTTGCAGGATAAAAATGGTCAATGGCATATTATCCAACCCTCGCCTAATCGTCTGGCGATTTTCCAGAGCGATTTATTACATGAGGTTCTACGCTCAAAACACCAGCGCTTGTCGATTACTGCATGGTTACGCAGTGGAGGCTCAATCTGGAATCAGAGCTAAGCCCTTTAAATTCCTGAAAACAGCCTTATATACCTAGGCATAACTGATGATTCTGGATCAATACATGTCGAATGAGACGAAACAAGTCATTGCACGAATTGGTGAAACTGACCAACTCTTTTTAGAGAACAATAGTCCTGAACTTGCTTTAGAGCGTGCTGATCTGCGTTTACAGCTAGTCGTACTCAGCCATGTACGTCAAGAACAATTACACTTCTTACAGGAAGCAATCGTACTGCTTGAACAAGCACGTATTGAATATGATGAAATGCCATTAAGTTTGTATTTGAATTTGTCTTTATGTTTAGCTAAAGCATATATGATTTACTTTGAGCTAACCAAAGAGCAGCGTTTTGCTTTAATTACACAGCAAATTCTTAAACCTTTGGCATATACAGAACACTTAGAGATTTATTTCTTCTTGGCTTATGCGTCAGCTGCGAAGCAAGAACCAGCATTAACACGGCATTGGCTAACGAAATACGTATCTTGCTTAGAACATGATTTAGAGTTATTGCAGCTTCATCCTGCTTTTGGTGAAGTCCGTAAAGAAGAATGGTTTAGTACCCTATTACGGAATAAAGCTCACTGATGTGAGCTTTATTTTTACTGAATCATTACTTGGTACTGTCTACATGCAACTGTTGATTCAGTTCATCAATCACAATGGCCCATTCATCATCTTTGTCCCAATGACTTTTTAGAAAATCTCGCTGACCTGCGCTCCAGAACTCAGCTTCATGCAATTTCTGGTCAGCACTGAGCTGATGCGTTTTCACAAAACTTTCAATTGCAGCATCATCTGCCCCAAGCCCCAATTGTTCAAATAAAAGCTCCAATGTCGGTTGCTGTTCAAACATTATTATTCTCCCAAACAAGTTACTTAATAGAAATAATTTAACAGTAATACTGCTAACATACAGAAAGATGTCTATATTTTCTTGTTGTTTTTTGTGTGAACTTAGCATAAAAAAAGCACCTTATGAAAGGTGCTTTTTCAATCTATCAAACTGATAAATTAGTTCAACATGTCTGCAATTGCAGCACGTTCTTCTTCAAGTTCATTTAACGTGAAGTTGATACGCTCACGGCTGAACTCGTCGATTTCTAAACCTTGAACGATTTTGTATTCACCGTTTTCAGTTGTTACAGGGAAACCAAACATAACGCCTTCTGGAATACCATAAGAACCGTCAGAAGGAATACCCATAGTTACCCATTGACCATTTGTACCTAATGCCCAATCACGCATATGATCGATTGCAGCATTCGCAGCTGAAGCAGCTGAAGACAAACCACGCGCTTCGATGATCGCAGCACCACGTTTACCAACTGTAGGAAGGAATACATCTTTGTTCCAAGCCGCATCGTTGATTTTGTCTTTTAAGCCTACACCATTTGCAGTTGCAAAACGGTAATCAGCATACATTGTTGGAGAGTGGTTACCCCAAACAGTCATGTTTTCGATATCAGAAACTGCAACACCAGCTTTTTGAGCAAGTTGAGTTAACGCACGGTTGTGGTCAAGACGTAACATTGCTGTAAAGTTTTTCGCTGGAAGATCTGGAGCAGATTTCATTGCGATGTATGCATTGGTATTAGCAGGGTTACCTACAACCAATACTTTAACGTCACGGCTAGCAACTTCGTTAAGTGCTTGACCTTGACCAATAAAGATTTCGCCATTTACTTTTAATAAGTCAGCACGTTCCATACCTGGACCACGTGGACGTGAACCAACTAATAAAGCATAGTCAGCATCTTTAAATGCAACTTTAGGATCATCAGTCCCGATCATGCCTGCCAATAAAGGGAAAGCACAGTCATCAAGTTCCATCATTACGCCTTTAAGCGCTTGTTGAGCTTTCTCAAAAGGAACTTCAAGCAATTGTAAAATTACAGGTTGATCTTTACCTAACATTTCACCGCTTGCGATACGGAATAATAAGCTATAACCAATTTGACCTGCAGCGCCTGTAACGGCAACACGAACGGGTTGCTTCATGTGATATTCTCCAATGAGATGCGTTTGCACAATTGAACGCTAAAGTGGTTCAATCGAATTATCATAAACGGCAAATATTGTACTCTAAAGCAAACACAGATGCATTTAAAAGAGAATGGATTTCAACAAAAGTCTGATAGAAAATACAAATTAAGTGAAGAAAAAGCTTAATAACTGCCTTTAATTGTAAATTCATTTGGACATCCCGTCACAATATGACTTGCGCATTGTTTGTATTGCCCATTTTTTTGATAACACACCCGAATCTCAGTCAAAATGGAATCAAATTTTGAAGACTGGCAGGTAAAGCGAATTCCTGTAGGAGGTAATGACGGGTTTAATTTCATAAATTGTTGTCGAAGGTTTTCTTTTTGCACTTCAATGGTATTCGGACTCGTCAAATCAGCAGGTACTTTTAAGCGCTCAGCAAAATTAATAATCGTTCTAAAATATTGACTGGCATTCATCGACATACACCCTCCAACATCTTGCCAGAGTTGCACACGTGCATTTTCATCGGGCATTACACGCGCCACAACTTTAGCTTGTAAGGGAGATAATTTCGCAGAAGTTTTAGTGGAACAATCCCGATTTAAAGGAACTTCTGGCAATAAGCTTGCGATAGTAAGAGAATAACCTTCTAAACATTTACGCTGTTTTTGTCTTGATGAATCAAAGGAACAAGCTGCGGGAGTCATTTGAACATGCATCACATAACCCGAAATATCAGGGTTCTCTGCAGCATGTAACGGCGCAGCAAGTGACATGACCAAGTAACAGATCAAGATCTGCAGTGATCGAACTAACCGTCCCTTGAATAAATTCATAAATTTCATCAAATATAAAAACTTCATTGTTTCAAATTAAATGTCTTTGTTTCTTTAAGGTTCATTGCGCACAGGTATTGTTCCCATCCTTTTTTCTAAGGATTGCGCGCCTAACCCTAACACAACACCATAATGCGTCGCATTGGTCATCACATGTTTGACGTAGTCACGTGTTTCCAACAATGGAATAGTTTCTGTGTATTGATCAGCCGCCATGGTTTGAAAATCTGGCTGCCATCGTTTTGCACGATTTGGACCAGCATTGTAACCTGCTGTTGCTAATACAGCATTGCCACTCAGCTGGCTTTGAATCATTGACAGATAGTATGTCCCATAACGAATATTGGTATTCATTTCACTTAGAGCCGCTGGGTTATAAGTTTCACCCATTTGGCGTGCAACTAACTTTGCAGTATTCGGCATAATTTGCATTAAACCACCTGCGCCCACATGTGAACGTGCTGATGTAACAAACCGACTTTCTTGGCGCATTAAACCATATGCCCAAGCTGGATCAATACCAGCATTGTAACTGTGACTCGTGACATTACTACGGTGTGGTGTTGTATAACGATAAGTATCATTATGGCGCGAGGTCGTACGGTCTGCGGCATAGATTGCTCGGTCATACCAACCAATATCATGCGCTTGCTTAGCGGCAGCCAAAAGTAAACCATCATCATGCTGCAAATACGCTTGGCGGACTGCCCAATTCCATTCACGATTAATATAATTTGCTGGTGCATCAATATTTTTTAACGCAAATGCACGTTTAAAGTGGATATTTTGGTTTAAACGTTGAATATCTTGTGAACTTGGTTGCTCGTTATAAGGCTGATGATTATAACGTTCACCTAAACGATCTTTGGCTAGCAAGTTATGATAATCATCTCCACTTTGTGCCAGTTTACGGTAAATCTGTTGAGCAGCTTGCTTTGAAGTAGCATCTGAGCGCTGCTCAGATGCTCGAGCAAGCCAGTACTGCCAACGATCTTCTTGTTTCTGCGTGATTGACATCGCATCAATTGCACGAATCAAACTTTCCCATGCGCCAAATCGAATCGCTTGACGTGCATAAATTTCTGCTTCTTCTGGGCTAAATGGATAACCATAACTTTGATCATAGGCATTTAACACTTCACGGTTAAAGCCATTCTTCATGACCGTCGTCCCCCCCACATAACCTACCGTACGATATAAATATTTTTGTACAGGTTGAGGAGTATCTTGTGCAACACGCTGAATATTTCCTAAAGCATTGGTGAAATCACTGTCTGCGACACGTCCCAATGCAAAAATTAAATATGCATAATCAGCATCGCTGGCTTTAGGAGCATTCCATAAATATGCTAATGGATTGGCTTGGATCTGATTCAACTGAGCCAAGGACAAATCCAGACCTATAGTTTGGGCGGTCGCAATCGCTAAACCAGATTGACCTGCTCGCAGTTGTCCCCAAAGTCGTTGTTGACGATCTTGAACAGTCATCAGAGGACTAGATAACATCAGTCGCCCTAAACCATTACACGATTCAGGCTGTGTACTTGTTGTTAACCAAATATCTTTATATTCAGCAAAAACCAGACTATCACCCGTTTTGGCACGGACTTGTGCAACCGCACAACTCTCTTCTTGGTCAGGATTAGTGACATAGCTGAGTACAGGTTTTGCTTCATTAAAACTGGCTTGTCTTACTTTTTCTTCGACATAATCTGCTGCTAATTTTTCAGCCATCGCTGATTGCGGATAACGTTGCGCAAAAGCGATAATTGAAGAAGCAGGTTGTAGCCCTAGGTTGGTATTCAATTTCCAATACTCAGGGTAATAACCTAATACATCATTTTGCATTTCATATTGATATTGATCGAGCAATGCAATATTGCCAGAACTTGCAGCACGTAGAGCATCATTAAATTGTTCGTCTAGAGCATATACAGATGAGCAGATCACCACGCCTCCCATAGCAACAAGTCGACGGAAGCTTTTCTTATTATTCACTTTATTGCTAACCATTGTTATAAATTGGGGATGTTTATTCATCTTCATCAATACGTTTGCTCAATTTTGCCCGCCATTATAGTGTAATAAGTCTAAGTTCCAACTATTGTTGTGTTATGTAACTTACTGATTCATATTCATTAAAATTCATCCAATTTTATTCATAAACTGTCCATTTTTGTCAGTTTTTTATTCTCTGCGTTCTTGCAAAAATACTGCTATAATCCGCGGTTTGTTTAAATCCACCTTGTTTAGGAGCCTGCATGACGGTTCAAACATTCATTCCAAGTGCTGTAAAAGCTGCTTCAGAAAACACTGTTATCCAGCCAACGCACACCACTGATGTTTCAATTAAAAAGCTATATATTGAAACGCAAGGGTGTCAGATGAATGAGTATGACAGTCATCGTATGGCAGATTTATTGGGTGATTCACATGGTTATGTACTCACCGACAATCCAAATGATGCAGACATTCTGCTCATGAACACCTGCTCAATTCGCGAAAAAGCACAAGAGAAAGTGTTCAGTGGCTTAGGTCGTTGGCGTAAACTCAAAGAACAGAATCCTGATCTGGTGATTGGTGTCGGTGGCTGCGTTGCCTCTCAAGAAGGTGACAACATTCAAAAACGCGCGCCATACGTCGATATGGTATTTGGTCCACAAACTTTGCATCGTTTGCCACAAATGTTGGATCAACATCAAGCTCAAGTTGAAAAGCCAAAGAAAGAAAAAATCAAGCTGGTTGATATTTCTTTCCCTGATATTGAAAAGTTCGACTTTTTGCCTGAGCCACGTGTGGAAGGCTTTAAAGCATTCGTTTCAATCATGGAAGGTTGTTCTAAATACTGTTCATTCTGTGTCGTACCTTATACTCGTGGTGAAGAGGTTTCTCGTCCACTCGATGATGTATTGGCTGAAATTGCGGGCTTAGCTGAAAAAGGCGTGCGTGAGATTAGCTTGCTCGGTCAAAACGTGAACGGCTATCGTGGTGAAACGTTTGAAGGTGAAATTTGCACTTTCCCTGAACTGCTGCGTTTAGTTGCAGAAATTCCGGGTATTGGACGTTTACGCTATACGACTTCTCATCCGCTTGAATTTTCTGATGATTTAATTCAATGCTATCGTGATTTACCACAAATGGTTTCACATTTACATCTACCAGTACAAAGTGGTTCAAACGATGTACTGCAAGCCATGAAGCGTAACCACACTATTGATGTCTACATCGATAAAATTGCCAAATTACGTAAAGTCCGCCCAGATATGCATTTATCTAGCGACTTCATTATTGGTTTCCCTGGTGAAACAGATGAACACTTTGCGGAAACATTACAGTTTATTAAAGATTTAGATTTTGATCATTCATATAGTTTTGTTTACTCAAAACGTCCGGGAACACCTGCATCTGACTTACCAGACAGCACCCCTGATCAAGTGAAAAAAGATCGCCTTGCACAAGTACAAGAAGTGATCAAGCAATCCAGTATTGATAAAACTGATGCCATGCTCGGTAAAGTTGAACGTGTCTTGATTGAAAAAGTATCTGATAAAGATCCAAATGTATTGGTGGGCACAGCAGACAATACTCGGTTGGTTACATTTATCGGTGATGCGACATGGGTTGGACGTTTCGCAGAGATTGAGATCACTGAAATTAAAACTTTAAATTTAGTTTATGGTGAACTCTTGAATCTTGAACCTGACGTGGCGTAATGTAAGGGTATTCTTACAAGTCAACAAAAAGGGTTTCTCTTGACTGCAGCGATTCGACGTACAGTAACGTTCCCTGAAATTTCCATGGAACGTTTGAAAAGCATGCTCGGTGCGTATAACGGGCATTTAAAACAAATCGAACAACGTTTAGATGTCAAAATTACTCACCGAGGCGATGCCTTTTATCTAGACGGTGATATAGAAACAGTTGAAAGAGCCGAAGCACTATTGCAACGGCTTTATCAAGAATCAGAAATTTCCTCACAAATCAGTGCCGATGTTTTACATTTGATGATCCAAGGTTCACAGACAGATCGTGATTTCATGGATGATTCGGAACAAGAACATACAGGCTTAGATAGCGTTTGGTTACAGACCCGCAAAGGGCGAATCAATCCTCGTGGTGCCAATCAAAAGCGTTATGTACAACGTATTTTACAAAGTGATATTTCCTTCGGTATTGGCCCAGCAGGGACAGGTAAAACCTATCTGGCTGTTGCTGCTGCAGTGGATATGTTAGAACGCAATGAAATCCAACGAATCTTACTGGTTCGTCCTGCGGTTGAAGCTGGTGAGAAACTCGGTTTTCTACCGGGTGATTTGACTCAAAAAATCGATCCCTACTTACGTCCACTTTACGATGCTCTCTATGAAATGCTGGGCTTTGAAAAAGTGGCCAAACTGATTGAACGCCAAGTGATTGAGGTTGCTCCGCTTGCCTACATGCGCGGACGTACGCTGAACCACTCATTCGTCATTTTAGATGAAGCACAAAATACCACACCAGAACAGATGAAAATGTTCCTTACCCGTTTAGGGTTTGGTTCGCGTGCTGTGATTACAGGTGACGTGACACAGGTTGACTTACCTCGTGGGCAACAATCGGGCTTAGCACAAGCATTACGTGTACTGGAAAATGTACATGAAATTCATATCACTCGTTTCCATTCCCGTGATGTGGTGCGACATCAATTGGTACAAAAAATTGTTGAGGCCTACGAAGGTTGGGACAGTGAACAGCAACGCCTGTCTGCTGAAGCTCGTGCTGAACGCAAAGCCAAACAAGAAGCATTGATTGCAGAAAATGATTCTGCGGCAGATGCGCAACACATTTAAAAATCCCCCTCACTCCCCCTTTTATTGCAATACTTTAATCGCATATCAGGGGGACGATTTTAAGGATCTATTTTGAAAATCAATTTAAGTCTTCAACAAGACTTTCAAGCAAATGAATTACCACTAAAACGTGGTCAAATTAAAAAGCAGATTGAAACCACACTCCGTCATGTCGGTTTCGACGTAGATTGCGAAATCGGAATTGCCTGCGTTGACCTCGCAGAAAGCCATGAGCTGAATCTGCAATATCGTGAAAAAGACAAACCGACCAATGTATTGTCTTTTCCAAGCGATATTCCTGAAGAAATGCTCAACGTATTGGATGCTGAACCTTTAGGTGACTTGGTGATTTGTATCCCTGTGGTTTTACAAGAAGCCTCTGAACAGCAAAAAACACCTATTGATCATTTCACCCATTTACTGGTTCATGGCATTTTACATTTACTGGGCTACGATCATGAAACCAGTGAAGCTGAAGCAGAAGAAATGGAAGCTTTAGAAATTGAGATTCTAAAAAAACTAGGGATTGCCAATCCTTATCAAGCCGATGAAAGCTAATTTAAAACACTATGTATATCGTTATTTTTAAAGCCACGATCAAACAACTTGATGCAACTTACTCTGAAATGGCACAAAAGCTGAGAAATAAAGCCTTGAGTCAATTTAACTGTGTCAAATTTGAAGCGTGTAGTGAAAATGGTTTTGAAATTGCGTTGTCTTACTGGCATAGCCTTGAAGATATCAAGCAGTGGCAACGCGATGCAGAACATTTAGTTGCTCAGCGTTTGGGTAAAGAAAAATGGTATCAGAATTTTACTGTGGAAATCTGCACAGTTGAACGTGCTTATTCAAATCAAAATAGCTTGTGAATAGATGTAAACTTATCCACATCTTCAACAAAAAAACGGCTGAATTCAGCCGTTTTTTTAATTCTTATTTTTAAAATTGATAACGTAAGGTTAATGTTGCGTTACGTGGTGCGCCTTGAGTAATTTGGCCATAAGCAGGGAATACGCCATAATAATCCTTATCAAATAGATTATTAATATTTAATTGTGCTGAAAAATCTTGGTTAATTTTATATTTAGCCATTAAATTAACCAAAGCATAGGCACCTTGTTCAATACGAGGATCTGCACCAACTGGTGCATTTGAAGCAACAATATAAGTCTTGCTTTGCCAATTAATCCCTCCTCCAATACTTAAAGCATCCCATTGCCCCGGAAGCTGATAAGTTGTGTATGTTTGAATGAGCTTGCGCGGCAATTGCGTATTGATATCCGCTCCGTTTTCTTCTGTTGCTTTATATTGACTATATCCAGCAGTAATATTCCAATTCGGTGTAAGTCGACCACTCAACTCAAGTTCAAAACCTTTACTTTTTGCCCCCTCAGCAGCTCGATAATATGTTTCTAAAGTTCCATTTGGTCGAGTGATTTGGCCGACTGCTTGAGCAAGATGATCTTGTTGAATATTGAAAAGAGCTAAAGAGCCACTCAAACGATCATCAAACCATGATGATTTCAATCCAATTTCGGTGCTCTTACCCTCAATTGGCTTAAGATAGTTATTGTTAATATCTTTTTCATCCTGGGGCTGAAAAATACTGGTATAGCTTACATAAGCTGAATAATTGGGATGAATGTCATACACCAATCCTGCATAAGGAATAAATTCATGTTCATATTTAATCTTAGGAGCCTTTGAACCTAAATCTTTTTCATAATCAGTCACCCGACCACCAACAATTAACTTCAGTGGATCGAGTAGAGAAAGCTGTGTAGCTGCAAAAATTGCATTTTGTTTAACTTGATAACTTTCTGAAGGTGCCCATGCACTCCATATAGGTTCTGGCAGCGCAGTATTCCAATCATAAATGCTTTCAGGAGTTTGCGTTGTACCAGATCGTCCTAAGGCTTCGAAGTCTTGATTTGAATATTGATATCCTGCGACAACTTTATGATTTCGTCCAAACAGATCAAACTTCCCATCTAATTGTAAGGTCGCATTATCTTGATCAACATTCACTTTATAGGAACCTGCAAAGCCAGATAAACCTAAGCCTGTTGTTTTATCGGGGTTCCCAGAAACATAAAATAGTTTTGAATCCGCTTCTCTTTTGCCATGTGCATAGGAAAATTTAACATTCCAGTCTTGGTTAATTTTTTGCGTTAAATCAGCAAACCAATTGGTATATTTAACATTCCAGCGAGTCCAGTCTTGGGTTGTTGTCGTACCTTTAGCTAGATTTGTGCGCGTACCATCGCTGAAGAATACTGGTAAGCCACCCCACATCGGTCCACGAGGGTCATCTTCTTGATAACTCACACCTGCTGACAACAATGTCGAATCTGTTAAATCCGCCTCACCTGTAAGCATTAAGGTTAAACGCTCTTTACTCAATAAGTCAGTAAAACTATCTCCTTGCTCATATTGCGCTATTGCACGTCCACGCAATGAACCTGATTCATTTAAACTATTCGCGACATCCCCCATCACACGATGATTGTTCCAACTGCCTCCACTGACCTCAATATTGGCCGTAGGTACATCACTTGTTGCACGCTTGCGTACCATATTGATTGCAGCAGAAGGATTTCCTGTTCCAGTGGTTAAACCTGTTGCACCACGTACAATATCAATATGATCATAAATTGCCGTACTTGCAAAAATTTCACCTGATGACCACGGCAAAGTATAGGAGGTCGGAATCCCATCAATTATATAATTATCAACAACAAAGCCTCTTGAATATAATCCACCACGATTTGTCTCATAGCGATTTACAGACAACCCCGTTACATTTTCAGCAACCTCAACCAATGTGGTCAAACCTTGATCTTGTATACGTTGTTGTGTAACAACTGAAATGGCCTGAGGAATCTCTTTTAATTTAAGATCTAAAGGTAAAGCCGTAGATGTCGTTTCGCTTGTATAAGCATCCTTAGACTTTCCACTTTCAGCTTTTATGCTAATGGTAGGTAACTGAGTGGTTTGACTGGTTGACTCAGCGTATGCAAATGATGGCAGTAATACCGACATAGCGAACATAAGTGGATGTGTTTTAAATATTTTCGAGCTGACAGATAGGTACATGGAGAGATTGTCCTTGATCATACGGAACATTTGGAAATACGCACCTCATTCCCCCGAAAAGCAATAAACAAGGATGCACACATTTCCAAAAATAAAGATATTGCAAATGATAATTGTTTTTATTATCAATTCAAGTTTTAACAATTAAACTCAATTGTTTGTTTTTTATTTAATAATTTAAATTATTTATTTTTTAAAAAATTAACACATTGATTTTTATAATTTTTATTTAATTTATAAAATACGATAAAAAGAAGTACACTTTTTTAATGTACTTCAAATTCCGCATCGACAGGATCAAAGCGCCATGTTCGAATAATTCGTAATTCAGAAATGTCCTTTTTCATATTATTATCAAAGGGTCCAAAAGGTGCTCCGCGGCGCACCGAAGCTTTTGCTGCTTCATCTAAAATAGGATGTCCAGAACTTTCTATAAGACGAATTGCACGAATCCCACCTTCAGCATTCAAAATGACCATTAAACGCACTTCACCCGATAAATGTTGTTGTTTCGCTTCATCTGGATAATAACGATTACCGTATAGTTCAACTTTTTGACGAAATTTATCAAGATAAGCTGCTGATGCATCTTGTTTTGCCTGAATCCCATCTACTGTTTTAATACGTTGTTTACGACTAAAATTTTGCTGACGTTGTAAATATTGTGCTTCCAAACTCGCAACCATCGCGGCTTTGGCTTGAAATTGACTCTGTAACTCATCTAAGGTTTTTTTACGTTCAGTTTGCTCTGCTTGCTTCTGCCAGCTTAAAACCGTCATGAGCACTTTTTCTTCAAATTTTAATTCTCGTTTTTGCTGGACTTTCTCTAAACTTTCGAGCTCTGACTCCCCTGTTGTCGCATCTGCTTCCATCGAAGCTGGCATATCACTCGACATACGATGTGCTTCACGAAAGTCACCTGAACCTTTTTGATCAGCTTGCGCCAAGAAGTCGGCATCTTTGACTTTTTCTTGACTTGTACGAACCGTAACTGCGATTTCTTTGGTTGATGTATCTGTAGGTGATGGCATTGCGAACTGAATTGCAAGCACAGCACCATGTAGAAGCATCGCTAACGCAACTGCCCCGATAAAAATTGGATCTTGCCACCAGTAAGGGGACAGTACTGAACGAAAATTTCTTTTATTCCACATGGCATTCAAGCGACAAAATATGTCTCATCCCCAACAGCAATCACCGTATAAAACCAAACTAATATTCAAAATATTAAAAAAATGTGATCCACTTATAGTCACAGTGTTTCCGTACCATCATTTTATGAAAATGTAGCAATTAATTTTGCTACACTGCAAGTCAGAAATTTATTTTTATTTTTTAGCTAATACAAAGATCGTGGTATTGCAGTCAGATTTGTTGATGATTGAGTTCGGTTAGAAACATCAAAAAATCTATAATCAATTCACTTTCTGGAACAACTTTTATGCAAACGCTAATTTCATCCGTTGTTAAACGTCTACGTAAAGTTTACCAAAAAGCAGAAGAATTCATTGAAGAAGAAAGAGAATTTGCACTTTCACAGGTATTTGTGAATGCGACAATGGAGCGTTATGTCACAGAAAAAGTTGGAATTATTCAAGATCTACACGCTGATCTATATGATGGATGGCTACGTTTATATTCCACGATTGATGTTAAAGGGCTACATACCACCTTATCCGTTGATTTAAAACTTATTCAAATGGAAATGAATAAAGATGTTCAACTGATGGTGTTCGAACAAATTAGTAATACACAAGTGATTGAAGCATCATTTAAGAATATTTTCCAAAAATGGGGATTTTATATTGCGATTTGGTATTACCAAAAATTTCGTGATGAAGATCCTCTAGGAAAAATCTTGGAGCATTTTGAAGTTGTTTCAGTCAAAGATGAATTGCTTTATTTAGATTTAAATCGCTGGTTTAAAAAGAAACCGAGTATTATTGAAACGCTGAGCAAAGTTCATGTAAACCGCGCCAGAGTCCGTCCAGCCGAACTGATTGTTTGGGGGAACGTCAATTTGGCTGCCATTTTGTATCCGCCAAATGAAGATGACTTTGATGAAGAAGGATTAGATGACACAGAAGTCACGCCAATTCAGCAAAAAGACACTAGAAAATAATCGTATTGAATAGGGTGGTATGAATTTCAGATTTATGCCACTTACTCAAATACCATCATGATTTATACGAAAAATTAACAAGCATTGAGTAAAAAACCTGATTTTTTCTTCATAATCTACAGGCATAATAATCATAAATCTTAATGATAAATGAATGATTACTTATTGATGATCATTCAAAGGATATATAGCGTGATGACAAAGAAATTATTGAAAGTAGTGAGTATTACGTCGGCTGCCCTGTTCAGTGTCAGCATGTCTAGTCATGCTCTAGCAATGGCACCTTTCCAAGCAAGCTATCAATTTAGCTACAACAACAAAAACCTCGGTTCAGCGACACGTACACTTTCGCAACAAGGAAATAATTGGACCTATCAGTTTAGCGCAAAAGCAGGCGGAATTGCCTCAGCCTCGGAAACGAGTCAATTTAGCTTTGTGGATAATAAAATTACTTCACAAAAGTTTAGCCGCAGCAGCAAAATCTTAATTCACAGTAATACGATGAGTATTAACTTTAATCCAAACACTAAAGTTGTGAATACGAAAAAAGATGACACCGCCCGCTCATTCCCATGGCAAGCAGGTGCGTTAGATGAACTGAATGCTGAATTGCAAATCCGTGAGGATTTAAAAAGTAATTCCCTTAGAACCAAATATTTAATTGCTGATGCAAAAGCCTTAGATGAACGCCGTTTTGTTAAGCAAGGCACGGAAACCATCAAAACCAATTATGGGACATTCAGCACCATTAAAGTCGTTATGCAACACGATAAACCAGAACGTAATACGGTATTTTGGTTAGCACCAAAACTTGATTATCTACCTGTCAAAATGGCACATAATGATGGTAAATCTTCTTATGGCTTATTATTAACAGGCTATTCAGGCAAAACCAACTAACCATCTGGTCAATTTTAGCTTGCAATTTTTTAGATGCTTTTTAAAATATGCCTTTGCTTGAAAAAGCATCCGTTTAGAGGATTCTCCCGTGTACGCTTTAGAACAGAAAATCTTAAATGAAGGTATCGTTCTATCTGATCAGGTTTTGAAAGTTGATGCTTTCTTAAATCATCAAATTGACCCCGTGTTAATGCAACAGATTGGTAAAGAGTTTGCTGCTCGTTTTAAAGATGCTGGCATTACTAAAATTATTACGATCGAAGCTTCTGGAATTGCACCTGCAATCATGACTGGCTTGGAGCTTGGTGTTCCAGTAATTTTCGCGCGTAAATACCAATCTTTAACACTCAAAGATGATCTTTACCGTTCTAAAGTGTTCTCTTTCACCAAACAAACTGAAAGCACTATCGCGATCTCTAACAAGCATCTTAACGCAACAGATAAGGCGCTTGTGATTGACGACTTCTTGGCAAATGGTCAAGCGGCATTAGGTTTAATCGATTTGATTCACCAAGCAAATGCTGAGGTTGTTGGTGTGGGTATCGTGATTGAAAAGTCATTCCAACCAGGTCGTGATGTGTTACTTGAAAAAGGCTATCGTGTTGAATCTTTAGCGCGTGTTGAGTCTTTGACTGATGGCAAAGTTACCTTCATCAGTGAATAAGTTTTTAAAATAAAAAAGCGGATGAGTGATCATCCGCTTTTTTTATTTAGTAACAATCCCAGTTATACAATACTTTAGAAAAATCTCGCTTCTTTAAGTCTTCAGGGTGAATAAAGAAATTCCCAACACCTGAATCTCCCCACATAATCTCATTCTCTGCATCTTCGCTATCCAACTGAAATAGTAGAATATAATCCTGAATATTTGCATTATATTGACGTGGATCAGTTTGGGTAAAAAATGGATAACCGCCTAAACGGTGCCCACTTACAGATAAAAGTTCATGATAAGGTTCAATGAAATCATTTTCAAAATCACCACCCTCAAATTGATCTTCAAAACCATAAAGGTCTTCAGTCCCTAAGATTTTCGGCGCAAAAGCGAAATCACCCAAACTGATTGGTTGCGTAGTTAAGGTAAATTCAATCGAGTATTGTCCAATAAAAGGTAAATAATCCTCTTCACCCAACTCAAAATCAGAAAAGTCCTGTTTTAATTGTGATGCATCCTCAATCACTTGATCAAAGTACAAAACCCTAAAACCAGATTGCTGCTGTTGGTCGTCGAAATTCATCCCGTACAAATCATTTGCAGCAATATAGAACTGCAAAATCCCCTTGTCTGGAAAATTAGGTAAACTTGGAATTTCCGCAAAATTAAATTGGGCCAATAAAGCAAGAGGATTGCCATTAGAATCTAAAGGATAAGCAGTATCTAAAGGTAGGTACGGTTCTCCCCCAATCTTACTTTGCCATACAGTCAAGGCATCGTTTGAACTGAGCTGTAAAGTTACTGTTGGCAAAATAGTAGCTGAAATTTTTTCTAAGAATGGCTGCAAACTGTTCGGCAAACTTTCTACTTTAAAATTCATTGTACTCATTATCCATGTCGTTATTTATAGAATCTAATATAAAACAATCAGCTATATTGGAATAGAGCATAAGGATTAAACTGCGACAATCAATGTCGCCAAAATTGAAAAGATATTTATCACATAAATTCTGATAAAATCAGCGCGATTAAAAGCAAAGATAGGCGTGAAGATGCAAACATACCTGAACCTCTTACAACATATCCTCGACAATGGCGGCGATAAAGGCGATCGTACAGGTACGGGTACACGTTCAGTATTTGGTCATCAAATGCGTTTTGATCTTTCTAAAGGTTTTCCACTATTAACGACCAAGAAAGTACACTTTCGCTCTATCGTGATTGAACTACTATGGTTTCTGAAAGGTGATACCAACGTTCAGTATCTCAAAGATAATAAAGTCAGCATTTGGGATGAATGGGCAACCGCGGAACAAACTGCACGTTTTGGTCGCCCTGAGGGTGAACTTGGTCCTGTTTATGGGCATCAATGGCGTAACTTTGGCGCAACTCAAAATGAAGATGGTAGCTATCAGCAAAATGGTTTTGATCAGATTCAATGGCTTGTGAATGAAATTAAAACTAATCCCAATTCACGTCGTTTGATCGTCTCGGGTTGGAACCCAAATGAAGCTGCTAAAGTTGCTTTACCACCTTGCCATACCCTGTTTCAGTTTTTCGTACAAGATAACAAACTATCATGCCAGTTGTATCAACGGAGCGCAGATGTTTTTCTAGGCGTGCCATTTAATATTGCCAGTTACGCCCTACTTACACATATGATTGCTCAAGTTTGCGGCTTAGGTGTAGGAGACTTTGTTTGGACAGGTGGTGATACTCATTTATACGCCAATCACTTTGAGCAAGCACAATTGCAGCTTACACGTGAGCCTCTACCCTTATGTCAATTAAAACTCAATCCCGAAATTACTGATATTTTTGACTTTAAATTTGAGGATATCCAAATTATTGGCTATGAGTCACACCCTGCTATTAAAGCACCCGTCGCAGTTTAAATCGATCAGAGAGAATATAAAATGGCATGGCAAGGTATTGAAGTTGTCCACGTAGTCGCAATGGATAAAAACAACTGTATTGGCAAGGGCAATGCTTTACCGTGGCATATCTCAGCTGATCTCAAACACTTTAAAGCGATTACCCAAGGCGGTGTTGTACTGATGGGGCGTAAAACTTTGGAGTCTATGGGGCGTGCTCTTCCCAATCGAGTGAATTGGGTCATCACGCGTGATTTAGAATGGCAATTTGAGGGTGTTAAGGTTGCTCATAGCATTGAAGATGCTTTAACTCATGCACTTACAGACGTACAACACTCTGAAAAAGCATCTTTATTTATTATTGGAGGTGGAGAGATTTTTACCCAGACCCTCGCAATTGCTGATCGTCTTGAATTAACCCATGTTGATCTAGATGTACAAGGTGATGCACATTACCCAAAAATCTCTGAGGATTTTCGCAAAGTAAACTCAGAACAACACATTGATGAAAAATCAAATATTGCTTTCGAGTTTGCGACCTACAAAAAATAAAAAATGGATCGCGCGTCATCATGCATAATATCGGATCACGTGAGTTTTTACTGGCACTAGGCATTGGACTATTACACAGTTTTTTTGCCTTATTTGTGATCCTTTCAAGTATCTGGTTATGTCTGGCATTCTGGATTCAACATCCTTTTGGAACAATCTTCAGCCGAATGATTATCATTCTTTGGGCACTGTTTGCACTTAGCCTACTTGGTGTTTATGTCAGTGGACATATTTTTAGTCGCCGCACTGATATTTTAATTTACTGTGTTGCCTTCGCCTGTTCATTGGTCTGGTATTTTTCATTGGAGGCTCGCCAAGATCGTGACTGGAACCCTGAAGTCGCTGAGCAGCTTACTTACCAAAAGCAAGGCAATCTAGTACAGCTGCATAATGTGCGTAATTTTAATTGGCATAAAGACGGCACTTATGACATTCGCTGGGAAAATCGTACAATTGACCTAGATAAAATTACAGGCGTCAATGTCATCACATCCTACTGGATGGGACCTCAAATCGCGCATACGTTAGTGAGTTTCGATTTCTCAGATCAAAAACCTTTGGTTTTTTCTATCGAGATTCGCAAAGAAAAAGGAGAAGAATTTTCCGCGATTGGTGGCTTTTTCCGTAAATATGAACTCAGTTTAGTGGCTTCTGATGAAAAAGATCTGATTTATACGCGAAGTAATATTCGTCATGAACAAGTTTATTTATTTCCAATAAGAATGCCTCAGACCGAACGTAAAGCGTTATTTATCGAATATCTACATAAAGCAGATGAATTACGTGCTGAAGCAAAATGGTACAACACGCTTACAAGTAACTGTACAACGCTCGTTTTTGACATGATCCAAGCGATCAACCCACAAACTTTACCTAAAGATTATCGTTTACTGGCTTCAGGCTATTTACCCAATTATCTTTTTGATCTACAAGCACTCAATCAAAATTATAGTATGAAAGAATGGTATCAATTGGCATGGATTAATACACGTGCTGAAAAATATGAACAACAACCAGATCAATCCAGTGAATATTTTTCGGAAATCATTCGACATGGATTACCAAAAGCAAATTAGTCCATTTCGCTTTTTTAACAAAACAATACTCAATCTCCTTCTATAGTCCATCTTGATTGATTTAAATCAATCAAGATGTATGCATTCACGTGATGATCACGAATCCACAATAGCACTCGTAAATTATTGCAAGATCGTGGGTAGAAATGCGACATCATGAATACATAGGAAAAATATGCTAAGGCTTAGGTGAATTTTTATGAAATTTATAAGGGGTACTGAATCAGTTATTTGATTTTGTGACATAAAAATCTAAATCTCTGATTGATGATGGGCTTTTACTTTTCAGTGACTTCGTATACTTTATTAGTATTCTTAGAATTAAAAATTGGGAAAATTTATGCAACAAGCATTATTCGGTGGAGGTTGCTTTTGGTGTGTAGAAGCTGTTTTTCTACAACTAAAAGGCGTCGAAAAAGTTGTGAGTGGTTATGCGGGAGGTATTGTTCACAATCCAAGTTATGATCAAGTTTGCCAAGGTAATACTCAACATGCAGAAGTTGTGTTGATTGACTTTGATGAACAGCAAATCAATTATACTCAACTCCTAAATGTTTTCTTTACCACCCACGATCCAACTACCTTAAACCGTCAAGGTAATGATATTGGCACCCAATACCGTTCTGTTGTCTATTATTTTAATGATGAACAAAAGCAGCAAGCGGAGAAAATTATTCAAGATTTAGAAAATGATGGTCTCAATATCGTAACTGAACTTAGTCCAGCACCAACATTTTACCCTGCTGAAGAATACCATCAAAATTTTTATGCCCGTAATCCATCACAAGGTTACTGCAATTTTAGCATTCCCCCAAAACTGTCAAAATTACGTTCAAAATATCTCGAACTACTCAAAACAGAGTAAGCATAAAAAAAGCAACTCACTGAGTTGCTTTTTTTATGAAACAAATTTTAGTTTTCACTCACAAATGCAATATCACTTAGCCCTGCTTCACTCGCCCGTGACATGACTTGCGCTACTGTATCGTATTTTGATTCTTTATCAGCACGTAACTGTACTGTCGGTTTTGTTTCTGCTTTTGCTGCTTCTTGGAAACGTGTCTGTAACTCATTCAAACTAATAATTTGAGCATCCCATGCCACTTCACCTTTTTCATTAATACTGATGGTGATTGCTTTTGGTGGAGGATCTACAATTTCAGCGGTTGTTTTTGGTAAAGCTAATGGAATTGATGGGTTAGCAACCGTTGCTGTGACTAAAAAGATAATCATCAATACCAACATAATGTCGATCAGAGGAATGAGATTCATCTCATTCATGCCACTGTCGTGGTCTTCACCCAATTGAAAGCCCATCTTAAGCTTGACCTCCAACTAAACTTTGTTGAGTCGCTTTAGTTTCTGTCTTTGCAGATGTTTCTTGCTGCAACATCGTATCGATTAACAAGCTATGTGCTTGATCTTGTAAATCATGTGCTAAACCACGATTGAAACGTACACAAATGTTGTAAGCTAATACCGCAGGAATCGCCACAGATAAACCCAAGCCAGTCATGATCAATGCTTCACCAACAGGAGTTGCAACTTGAGCTAAACCCGCCTGACCGCTCGTACCTACAGCGACAAGTGCATGGAAAATACCCCAAACTGTACCAAATAAACCCACAAATGGCGCAAGCGAAGCAATTGTTCCAAGAACAGATACACCTTTTTCTGCTTGAGATTTTTCAGCCGAGATTTGACGAAGTAAAGCTTGCTCAGCAACCGCTTTGCGTTGTTCAAAGGTCAAAGGTTGTAACTTAGATTTAAGCTTAGCCAAAGCTTGAACAAGTTGACTGTAAGCCTGTTGTTTTAATTGGCGTGTTCCTAATAGACGTAGAATAAAGATCGTCCACGTTGCAATCGACATTGCTAAAAGGATGAAATACAGGGTTTTACTCACTGCATCTGCATGTTGCCAATAAACTGAAAAGTTCATATAAGAACTCCTACATAATAATAAAATTTAATCTGCGAATGCATTTATCTTTTAACAACACTAGCGTCAAATGGCTGTCGTATCACAAAAGGTGTCGTAATACCATTTGGTTTATATGACTTAAACCTAGCACCATAGGTTTGCTTAACGACGTAAGCATCAAATTTCTCATTACCAGTTGATTTAATAACCTTAACATCAGTTATCGCTCCAGTCCCATCAGATGTTATTTCAAGTTCTATAACTTTCAATCCATCCTCAGGTTTAAAATAATAAGCAATCTTTTCTTCTGAAATTCTTGGTTGTCTACTCCAAGAAACCTCTCCAACACTTACTTTTTTAGGCTTATTACGATTTTCTTGCTCACGTGCTTGCTGCTCTCTTAAAGCCTGTTCTCGGGCTTGTTGCTCTCTTAAAGCCTGTTCTCGAGCCTGTTGTTCTTTCAATGCTTGTTCGCGCTGTAGCTGCTCAAGCCTTTGCTTTTCTAAATCTTGCTGTTTTTTAAGCTTCTCTTGAGTATCATCTTGTTGAATTGCTTTCGGCTCAATTTTCTGTACTTTTTGAGAAATAACTTTTGGTTTCTCTACAGGAATCGGCTCTATTTTCTTTTCTATAGGTTTGGGTTCAACCTTAGGCTTAATTGGCTCTATTTTTGCTGGCGGAGGAGGCGGTGGTGGCTCATCCTCTTTAAGAGTAACAAACTTAACCTTTAGTGGCTTTTTCTCAATTGATTTTAGCTCAATTGGCTTCATCTGGCTAACTGCCCACAGAACTCCTGCATGTCCAATCACAACCGCAACAAGTGCAGTGATGATCTTCTTTTTCATCGAGTGTGGCATATTCAATATCGCAGGAGATTGACTCATAAGAATCTAAGTACCTAATAGATGATGAAATCTTTACAAAATGAAAAACGATTTCAGTCATCGGATAGAACAATTAAAGTGGCGTAATAATAAATGAGAAGTGTTTTCATTTGCAACTATTTTTTTGTGAACATCTTTTAATTGATTGATCAATTTATATTTATTGATATAAAATGTTATAACATATCATTATTGACATAAAAAAAGCATGCTTTTAAGCATGCTTTTTTAAAATTCTATTTGATTTAGAAAACAACCGTTTTATTACCATCTACAATAATACGATCTTCTAAATGCCATTTTACAGCGCGAGCCAATACATTACGCTCAACGTCTTCACCTAACTCACGTAATTGCTCTACATTGTAATCGTGGCTAACACGTTCAACATCTTGTTCAATAATTGGACCTTGATCAAGATCAGCAGTCACGTAATGTGCTGTTGCACCAATCAACTTCACCCCTTTCTCATAAGCTTGCTTATAAGGATTTGCACCTACGAAAGCAGGTAAGAATGAATGATGAATATTGATAATCTTCATTTCCCACTTGGCAACAAAGTCTTCACTCAAAATCTGCATATAACGCGCCAAGATCAATAGATCATTGCCCTGCATCATTTCATCAATTTGAGCATAAGCTTCTACTTTATTGTCTTTATTGACTGGTACGACATGGAATGGAATACCAAAATTTTCAACCGATTCACGCAAATCTGGATGGTTTGAGATGACTTGGGTAATTTCACATGGCAATGAGCCACGTGCATGACGCCATAATAATTCCAATAAAGCATGGTCCACTTTAGAAACCAGAATACCCACTTTCTTTAATTCACCCACAAAAGTGAGTTTCCACTGCATTTCATAACGTTCAGCAACGTTGGCAGCAAAGGTTTGCATCAATGCTTCTTTGCGAGAATGCAAATGATCAAGTTCAAACTCAACACGCATGAAATAACGTCCGCCTTGAGCTTCTGTAGCATACTGATCAAGTGCGGTAATATTTGCTCCCTGATGATACAAAAAGCTCGATACGGCTTGCACGATTCCCGGCTTGTCTTCGCAAGTAATCAATAATCGTGCAGTGTGGGCGGTCGTCGTGTTCATGTGGTTAATATCACTTATTGGAATCAAAATTAAAAATCAGGCCGAGCATTCTAGCTCTTTTTTGCCTATGACTAAATACCTACTTATTCATCATCATCATTTTTAAGATTAGATAAGCTAGCAAATAAGTCCGATGGCCCCAAAGATTTCAATAATTGTTCATAAGTTTGACGACTTTCGCCCATTAAATAAGGACCTTCCAAAAATACCATTTGTCGTAAAGCTTGCCATACCCATTTTTCTTCTAAACGATTGTTATCACTAATATGACCCGACATGTACAGGAAATTAGTCCAGTTGGTCAGCACAATCCACAAGTTGATAATCAAAGCTTCAATTTCTGAATCAGTCATTTTCATCAAACCCGCATCCACAAAGGCACGATAAATTTTTTGCCCTTGCTGCATCACCTGCCCCGCAAAACGAGGATAGATTTTTCTGAAGTCTTCATTATTTTCAACAAGATGATAGACGTCACGGTGAATAAAGCGATAAGCCCACAACTGATTACTCAAAACTTGGAAATAACTAATTTTATCATTGGCATTTAAAGGTCGATCCGTTGGCAAGGCCAACATCTCCAAGGTTTCAGCCTGATATTGCTGTGCTAATTCTTTAATAATTTCCTGTTTATTACGGAAGTGATAGTACAGATTGCCTGGGCTAATTCCGAGTTCAGCAGCAATATGATTGGTTGTGACCGAACGTTCTCCACGCTCATTAAACAACTGCAAACTGATTTGCAGAATTCGATCTTTTGTTTTATTCGGTTTAGCGTGCGACATTGAGTTTAACCATCTATAACATTATCAATAGGTTATAAAACAAACCTATAAAGCGACTTGACACTTTAGAGTATTTACTCTAAAAATTAAAAAATAATAAGCTTTCTTTTGGTCCACTCCTATGAACAGTCAAACAAAAACAACCGCTATGACACCTCATGTTGATGTGAAACGGCTACATGATTTGCTTGAACAGCAAAAAGCAGCTTACCAACGCCATCCTGTGCCAAGCGCCAAAGAACGTATTGAACGCTTAGCTCGACTTAAAAATATCTTGGTAAAATATCAAGATCAATTTGCTAACGCAATTAGTCAAGATTATGGCAATCGTGCCATTATGGAAACCAAAATTGGCGAAGTTCTAACATGTTTAGAACATATCAAATACTATAGCAAGAACTTAACAGAGTGGATGAAACCCTCTAAGCGCCATATCAGCATGTTACACCAACCTGCAAAAGGCTGGGTACAATATCAACCATTAGGTGTGATTGGTATTATTGCACCATGGAACTATCCATTATTACTTTCAGTTGGCCCATTGATCTGCGCAATCGCTGCAGGCAACCATGCCATGATCAAAATTTCGAGCGCATCATCACATTTTGGGATGGTATTAGAAAATGCACTTGCGGAAGTATTTCCTCAGGAACTTGTGAGTGTTATCAATGGTGGTGGCGCGATTTCAGATGCCTTTAGTCATTTAGCATTTGATAAATTAATTTTCACAGGTTCAACGTCTGTCGGCAAAACCGTGATGGCAGCAGCATCACAGAACTTAGTGCCTGTGATTTTAGAGCTAGGTGGAAAATCGCCCGCTCTTGTACATTCGGCAATGAATATTCGTGATGTGGCACAACGTATTGCAGTAGGTAAACTTTGGAATGCAGGTCAAACTTGCGTTGCACCTGATTACATGTTCCTACCTAAAGGCAAAACGGCAGAATTCACCAAGCACTATAATGACTTTGTGAATACGATGTATCCAACGCTACGTGACAATAAAGATTACACCTCAATTGTGAATGACAAACAATACAATCGTCTTCAAGGTTATTTAGAAGATGCACGTGATCAAGGTGCGACGATCGTCGAGTTAAACAGCAAGAAAGAATCTTTAACTGAAGTTCGTAAAATTGCACCAACGTTACTCACAGGTGTAACCACAGAAATGGAAATCATGAAGAATGAGATCTTTGGTCCAATTCTTCCTATTCTAGAATATGAACATATTGAAGATGCGCTTCAATTTATCAATAGTCGACCACGCCCACTCGCATTCTACTATTTTGATATTGATATGGCTCGTGCTGATTATGTTGCAGGACGTACCCATTCTGGGCATTTTGGTATTAACCAAACCCTCACCCATGTAGCGCAAGATGATCTACCATTTGGTGGTATAGGTGCATCAGGTATGGGCAAATATCATGGTAAAGAAGGTTTCTTCAGCTTCTCTCACGAACGCTCAATGATGTCTAACCCTGTTAGCCCTAAACTTTATAGTTTAAAATTCATCTTGCCGCCGTACAACAAACCAACGCATAAACTGCTTTTGAAAACACTATTCCGTTAAGCTGATCAAGGCATGATCTATCACACTAGATCATGCCCTGTTTTTACCAAATTCGCTTGTCTTTTAATCGTATTTTTGGTATAAAACGCCCCTTGAATGATTTCATCCGTTTACTTGAATGGCTAGTTGCACGAAACGGTGCTATATAAACTAGCAATGGAGTTCACCATGTCTAAGGTTTGCCAAGTTACCGGCAAGCGTCCTATCGTTGGTAACAACGTATCGCACGCAAACAACAAAACCAAACGCCGGTTCGAGCCGAACCTGCACCACCACCGTTTTTGGTTAGAAAGCGAAAAGCGTTTTGTACGTCTTCGTTTAACCACTAAAGGTATGCGTATTATTGATAAATTGGGTATTGAGAAAGTTGTTGCTGATCTCCGTGCTCAAGGTCAAAAGATCTAAGGAGTCTGAACAATGCGTGATAAAATCCGCCTCGTTTCTACAGCTGGTACAGGTTATTTCTATACCACTACTAAGAACAAACGTACTATGCCGGAAAAAATGGAAATCAAAAAATTTGATCCAAAAATCCGTCAACACGTAATCTTCAAAGAAGCTAAAATTAAATAATTTTAGTTTTCTTAAAAAAACGACTTCAATTGAAGTCGTTTTTTTTGCATAAAAAATGTTTGGCTAAAATAAAATGAATTACTATTTCATAATTTTTTTTGATAAATAAAAAAATTGTCATCAACAAATCCGATTTTACTTGTTACAATTTATTCGCTGTTTTCTTGGCATGTTTTATGCTGAATTATTTGTACCTTAACCGCAATGATTAAGGAGTTTCAATGCCTCATGATGTTGATTTAATTATATTACTTGCCGTCGGTTTCGGTATAGCACTTATTTTTGGCTATATTGCCGCACGTTTACGTCTACCACCATTAATTGGTTATTTGGTAGCAGGTATTATTATAAGCCCTAACACCCCAGGTATCGTGGCAGATATACATCTCGCCAATCAACTTGCCGAACTCGGGGTAATGTTCTTAATGTTTGGCGTAGGGATGCATTTTTCCCTCAATGATTTATTACTCGTTCGTCGTATCGCCCTACCCGGTGCGATTTTACAAATCGCTGTGGCAACACTCTTAGGTGTCGCTGTATCTATGTTTTGGGGCTGGAGTTTTGGTTCTGCGCTGATTTTTGGTTTAAGTTTATCGTGTGCAAGTACCGTAGTATTACTCAAAGCACTGAGTGATCGTGGTTTACTCGACTCTGTAAATGGCAAAATTGCAGTAGGTTGGCTTTTGGTTGAAGATCTTGTTATGGTCTTGGTCTTGGTCTTATTACCTGCAACAGCTGTTCTACTTGGTGGACACCCATTAGCTGGAACGGATACCTCTCAAAATATTTGGATCACCATCGGCCTAACATTACTCAAAGTAACGGGTTTTATCGCTTTCATGCTGATTATTGGGAAGCGATTAATCCCAAAAATTATGCAATTAGTTGCTCGTTTAGGTTCTCGTGAATTATTTACACTTACCGTCGTTGCTGCTGCTGTTTCGATTGCTTATGGTTCTTATGCAATCTTTGGTGTCTCAATGGCATTAGGTGCTTTCTTTGCGGGGATGGTCGTAAAAGAGTCCGATTTCAGCCATAGAGCAGAAGAAGAGACGCTTTCATTGCGTGAAATATTTGCGATCTTATTTTTTGTTTCAGTGGGAATGTTATTCGATCCAAAAATCTTGATTGAACAACCTTTACATATTTTAGCTGTCGTTGCCATTATCATGATTGGTAAGACTTTAGCAGCGATGGCTTTAGTTTTATTCTTCCGCTACCCAATTAATACAGCTCTCACTGTAGGTGCTAGTTTGGCACAAATTGGTGAGTTTTCATTCATTTTAGCAACATTAGGCTTGTCACTTGGTCTACTCACCCCAGATGCACAAAACTTGATTCTTGCTGGTGCGTTATTTTCAATAACTTTAAATTCATTTGTATTTTCAGCGATTGAACCCGCTCAACGCTGGATACGAGAACGCTCACATTTAGCTCGCTTGTTAGAACGCAGTGGCGACCCGCTTGCCATGCTTCCAGATGAAGTTGATCAAGCTTATTTACGCGATCAGGTGGTGATCATTGGCTATGGTGGTGTAGGACGCCGCATTAGTGAAAACCTGATGCAACAGAATATCAAGGTCGTGATTGCTGAAGAAAATCGTGAGATTGTTGAAAAACTGCGCGCGCAAGGAATGGCTGCTGTAAGCGGTGAAGCAACTGAACCTTATGTACTCATACAAGCCCATATTCAACATGCTCGCTTATTGGTAATCTCACCAATGGATATTTTAGACATTCATCGTATTGTCGACATTGCGCAGCAACTCAACCCCCAAATTCAGGTTTTAATTTGTGCTGAAAGTAAGGAAGAGGCTGCTGTTATTCGCGATGAAAATATTGGTGAAGTTTTCTATGCGAAAGAAGAAATGGCGAAGAATATGAGCCATCATATCTTGAACCAAATTGAGCTTGCTCATCAAAGTACGTTACATTAACAATCTATTTTCAAATTAAAGCATCTAATACCAATTATTCAGATAGTTGGTATTTTTTTATCTTTTAAATATCAGTCTTATGATTTAAAGCTAAAATCCACATACTTAATAACATTTAACCCTCGTATTTGCAAAATGCTTTTGAAAGCTGACGAAGTGTTTTGATTTGTTTTCCATAACGGCGACAAGAACGACAAGCAAATAAATGTAATTGTAGATTGCTCTGCTCTATAAACTGAAGTGGTCTATCCTGTTTCTCGGAAATTAATTGTGTTGCTTGTCGGCAAGTTAGCATGAGCAATCCTCCTTAAGTAACCATTTATTTTCTAGACATTCACGCAATCTAGTTCGGCTTCTATACATCAAGACATTAAAATTTGAGACAGTAATCTCTAACCTTTCACAAATTTCATCAGAACTGAGTTCAATTACTTCTCGTAACATAAACACCTGCGCATATTTAGCAGGCAAATGATTCAAACAAGCATCAAAAACAATCCAAAAATCTTGCTGTTCCATCATTTCTTCAGGGCTTTGCCACGCTTTAGGCGCTTGATATTTATGCCAGTGACCCGAGGCATCAAATAATTCGTCGATACTCAACTCATTATCTTGTTCATCAAATAATTCAGTCATAGTCACTAATCGAGACTTTTGTCGGATCAGATCAATGATCTTATTTTTTAAAATCGCAAAAACCCACGTTTTAAACGCCGCTCTTCCTGAAAAAGAGCCTAGATGCTGCAAAGCACTCACTAACGCTTCTTGAACCACATCTTCAGCTTGCTGAAATGAGGACAGTTGTAAAACAGTAAACTTCAGCATCTGTTGTCTTAAATCCATTAGAAATTCAGGATTTTCAAGCTGATGCAATATTTCTTGATTATTATTCAATTCAGCCCCAAACATGATCACTTCCATTACTGTTCTGAGGCTGATTTAACAAGCCTAGATTCGTGAGTGTTGCTGCCAACTGATTCAATTGTATTGTAATCTCTTGCTCAGAAAAAGTTGGTGCAATTAATTTAATTAAGTCATGAAGCTCAAGCTCTGTGTATATCCCTAGGTTCATTTGCTCAATCAACATCGCAAATAAGGAGGACAATCTTTCCAAGCGAACCTTATCCTGATGGTCTCGCCAAACCATAATTGCGCTTGGCATTACTTCAATATCTGCCAGCATTGTATCAACAGTCCAATCATAAACAGGATATTGATAGACCAAGACCCACACTTTGTGTGTGAGTTGCCAACTTGTCTTTTCAACAATGTTAATGTCTTCAATTTCAAGCGTATCTAAATACAACTCCAACCACTCAAACTGCAATAACTCTTCTAGCCAAGGATATTGGCTTAAAACTGGATGTCGGTTTTCAGTCAAATAATCTCTAAATTGCAACGAAATATCATTATAGAAAGGTGACTGACATTTAGCTTTTTGAAAAAATTCTTCCAATAAAAGCTGCCATTGATCCACAGGTAGAATAGAACGAGCTATGGGATAAACCAAATTTATAAATGAACACATATTGTTGAACAATAAATCTCGATAAATCTGCATTCGCTCAAGATCACATATTTTAATCTGTTCAGCACTTGGTTCACGAATCCAATTACAGAATTGCTGCTGAGTGGTTTGGAAAGTGCTTTCTTTGAGCACCATAACCGTTCTCCTGTTGCTGCATCGTTTTGATTATTGTCAATTCTTGCTGTAATTGTTGCCATGATGGAATATTAAAATCTCTTTCCAACAAGGTTGGTTTAACGCCACAATGTTGATAACTTAATTGCAATAGCTGCCATACAGGATCGCAAATTTCGGCACCATGCGTATCAATCAATAAGTTTTCATTCATTTTTTCATGCCCAGCAATATGCATATAACGTATGTGTTCTTTAGGCATCGCTTGGATAAAGCCACGTGCATCACTGCCATGATTGATACTATTCACATAGACATTATTAACATCAAGTAATAATTCGCAGTCCGCTTGCTCAAGTACTTCACAAACAAACTCAGCCTCACTCATTTCTGCATTTGGCATTAAATAGGTAGATACATTTTCAATAACGAGGCGCTGACCTAAAATGTCTTGAACACGTAAGATACGCTCAGCGACATATTTGACCGCAGCTTCAGTCATCGGTATCGGTAATAGATCATATAAATACCCCCCATCAGAGGTATAACTGAGATGCTCAGAATAGATGGAAACTTGATACTGCTTTAAAAAAGCTTTGATCTGTTGAATAAATTCAATATTTAAAGGATGAGGTCCCCCAATAGAAAGGGACAGACCATGACACACCAAAGGTGATTTTTCAGTACATTGGGCCAATAACTTGGCGTGTCGTCCACCAAAACCCATCCAATTTTCTGGTGCAATTTCAATAAAGTCTGGATGTGATTCCGCATTCAAAAACGTATCAATAAAATCACGCCTTAGGCCTAAACCAACACCATTCAATGCAGTCATGCTGTTTTCCTTTTTGAACTGATACCGACAATTTGAAATGTATCGGTATCATTCGGCTGATCTAAACTATTTAGCACCACACTTGCCATCTGCAACTTTTTTATCTGCACCACATTTTGCATCAGCAGTTTTCTTAGTTGCCCCACACTTCCCTTCTGCTGATTTTTTATTTGCCCCACATTTTGCATCAGCAGACTTTTGTTGTTGTTTTGCCTTATTTGCACCACATTTGGCTTCGCCACATTTCCCATCAGCAGCTTTCGATGCATGAGACTCAGTTGTAGTCGTAGTTGGTGCAGCAGATACGTGAGTGATGCCTACAGCTGATAAAGCCAATAATGCAGCGACTGATGTAATTGAGTTTAATTTATTCATTTTTGTATTCCTTGTAAGGTAATTGCTCGGTTTGTACGGAGGTACATTAGGTTAGACGGAGTAAAAGACGATTTATTACAGATCAAATGAAAAAAATATGTAAGAAGTTCCATATTCATTCGACTAATAACTATTCAATAGCACTCAATGTGAAATTCCCATGAAAAACTTTATTTATTCTTTAACACAACAGTATCAAAAAATTTCTCACTGTATAAAACATTTCGATGGAATTGCTGCGCTAGCACTCAGATTATATTTAGTCCCCATTTTTTGGATGGCAGGAAGCAATAAACTCATGCATTTCCAAGACACGATTGAATGGTTTGGTAATCCTGATTGGGGGCTCGGTCTACCATTCCCTACATTGATGGCAGCTCTAGCAACCTCAACAGAATTGGCTGGTGCAGTATTGTTAGGATTAGGTTTATTCACTCGCTTTATCAGTATTCCACTCATCATCACAATGTTGGTAGCAATTGTAACAGTCCACTTACCGAATGGTTGGCAAGCCATTGCCGATCCAAATGCACCATTTGCAAACGCTCAAGTTCTGGCCTCCGCTGAGAAGTTAGAAAAAGCCCATGAGATTTTACAAAACTATGGTAACTATGACTGGCTCACTGCCAGCGGATCATTTGTCATTTTAAATAATGGTGTTGAATTCGCAGTGACCTATTTAGTGATGTTACTCGCTTTAATCTTTATCGGTGGTGGACGTTATATCAGTTTAGATTTCTGGATGAAATATCATTTAACCAAACGCTTATAAGCCCTATGAAAGGCTTAGAATATTCAATTAATTTCATGTATTCGAATATTCTAAGTCACAGAGCTTATTTATGTTTCCAAGGTACTGCTGGTGAGCCAATCCATGCCGATTTGGCAGGAATATTTTCACCTTTCATCACTAAAGTTAATGGTCCTAACACAGCATGATGACTGACATTGGCATTATATAAAATGATACTTCTCGCATTCACGACCACATCACTTCCAACATTTACTTGACCAATCTTCATAATACGATCTTCAAATAAATGTGTCTGTGGACCTGAAAAACTATTAAATTCAGCGCGATCTCCAATATCAACACAGTCGAACTCTGTAATATCCGCAGTATCCATATAAACGTCTTTCCCTATTCGAACCCCCAAAATACGCAAGAAGAATGGCAGCATTGGTGTTCCTCTTAAATAATTTAGGAAATTTGGAATCGCGACTGATTCATATAAACTTGTGATTCCTTCACTTAACCAAACAAACATGGTCCACATTGGCGCTGAACGAGGTTGGTAGCGTCCAATTAAAATCCACTTCAATAAAGCCACGATGATAAAGCAACCCACACCATACAATAATCCTGCGAGAGTTAAGGCCAACAATCCCATTGGAATCGTATAGTTATTAATGACATCTATCACTTCTAGCACAATCATATACCCCACACCAATCGCAAGCGCTGCGGGTAATACAATCCGTAGACCCTCAATAAAAGCACGCATGAAACGGCGTTTGAGACTCGGTTTAAAAGTAAGATGATCTGGGTATTTCTCTGCGGCTTCTCGTGCTGGGAGAAGTAACGCTGGAGAACCAAACCAAGTTTGTCCTGAATACATTTCTCGATTATCTGGCGTTTTAGACTGCACACCAATTAAAATATTATCAGGTAATACCGTACCATCTGCGATATAAGCACTGTTCCCAACAAAACTACGATGACCAATTTTTGTTGATTTTAATGACATCCAACCGCCTTTGATCTCCTCATCACCCAACATCACTGCATCAGCAATAAAACTTTCTTCACCCAAGGTAAGCATTTCAGGAATAACGCCTGTTGCGGTTGATATTTCAGTATTTTTACCGACCTTTGCGCCTAACATACGAAACCAAGTTGGTGCATAAATTGTTGCAAATAGACCATGTAACGTTTGTAAGCTAGTTTCTAAAATTTGGGCTGCGAACCACTTTCGATAATACGTTGCACCGTGAATCGCATAAGTACCCACCTCTAAACGAGGTAATACTATTTTACGTAAAGCTGAAGAAATCAAGGCGGTAATGATCATCATCATCGCACTCGCAGGAATGGCCAATAGGAAATAATAAAGCGCTGTTTGAATATGGTTATTCGGGTCAATATTGAAAACATTCACATCTAACCAATCAACCAATAAAAAACTCGGAAAGATTGGAATAAAGAAAATACAAGCAATAATTAATGCACTCACTCCATAGTAAACATACTCTGAAACTTTACGTAGTAAAGACAGTTTTGGTCGCGTTGCCAATTGTTCTAACTGATCCACATGACCAATCTTCTTCGCAGGCGTGCCATCCCAAATTTCACCAGCAGGCACAGTCGTATCATATTCTATCGCAGTCAAAGCATTCACATGAGCTGTTTCTTCTAATACTGTATTTTCTTCTAATACCGCATAAGAACCCACATAACTATCACGTTTCAAATGAATTGAACCCAAGACCAAATGCCCATGTTCAACTTTAGCATTCTCTAAATTCACTTGAGAACCAAGACTGACACCATCTTCAATCGTCAATAAGGATGGCATACGAATATTCACTGAACTAATGGAAACATCATGTCCAATTTTCGCCCCAAGTGCTTTGAGATATAAATTCAGTAAAGTTGAACCTGATAAGAGATAAACAGGTGAAATACTACTAATCCGATCTGCCAACCACCAACGGAAATAAGTCATTCCCCATAAAGGATAACGCCCCGCACCCACACCAACCATTAGCGCACGTTTAACCGTGATAGAAAGGGCAAAACTAGCAATAATGACACTGCCATAAACCAATAAAGAAAGCAAAATTGCAGAAGGAATACTGTCTCGTGCGCCACCAGTAAAATAATGATAGGTAAAGAATGGAGCGAGCCATTGCATGATGTTAATTGAAATTAACACTGGAATTGTGACTACCTGTGCAATACCGCAGAGCCACTTATAGGTTTGATTCCTTGGATTGTCTTGACCAATTTGGCTATCAAATATTGATGGTTCCAGTTGCTCAAGCATCAAAGCTGCAATTGCTCCCACTCTCCGTGCTTGGTATAAACTTTGAATCGTGAGGTGACTATATTCAGAATATTCACGTAAATTTGAAATTAAAACTGCAGCTAATAAAGAGTGTCCACCCAAATCATCAAAGAAATCGGCATCCAATTTAATCGGAATATTCGGAAACAGTCGATTTAAGATTTCAAATAAAATTTCTTCAGCTTCATTTTGAGGTTGATCTGATTCACTCCGATCGACCACACTCGTTAAAGGTCTTGCTTTTAGTGCTTTTCGATCAATTTTCCCAGAAAGTAGTCTCGGTACTTCTTCAATAATTTCAAAACGATTAGGTACCATGTATGGCGGTAACCGCTGACCAAGATGATGTCGAAGCTGTTTAATTTCTATGGATTGTTTTGCATCAATTTCTGCGGCTATAAAGGCGATCAACTGATCAATACCATCTTCATTACGTAAAATGACAGCAGCTGTGCCAATACCATCGAGATCACATAATGCAGCTTCGATTTCGCCAAGTTCTACGCGGAAACCACGAATTTTTACTTGATCATCCGCACGTCCTAAACAATGCACTTGACCAAATTCATCGATTTTAGCTAAGTCACCCGTCCGATATAAACTTTCTTCATCAGGACTCGTTGCCCATGGATTCTGAATAAACTTATCCGCGGTTAAATCTGGGCGACCTAAATAACCTTGTGCCACGCTTGGCCCAAAGATACACAATTCTCCCGTTTCCCCTTGTGCCAATAGCTCTCGATCAGTATTAATCACCAACATACCGTAGTTAGGTAATGGTTTGCCAATCGTGACAGGCTTACCTTGCTGTAATAACTCAAGACTCGCAGAGACTGTAGTTTCCGTCGGTCCGTAGGTATTAAACATTTGATGGTGTGGCAATGCCCAACGCTCAACCAATGAGTCTGGACACATTTCCCCTCCTAAATTGATGATGCGTAAATTAGCAACATCTTCAGGGAACAAAGCGAGCAAAGTTGGTACAGCATGCAAAACACTAATTTGCTCTTGTTGCAAGGTTTTACATAATCGTTCTGGATCACTGACCAAAGATTTTGGTGCAATCCATAAAGTTGCTCCAACCAAATAAGACAACCAGATTTCCTCGAAAGACATATCAAATGCAACTGAGAAGCCTTGATAAACTTTGTCTTGTTCTTGGATACCTAAAATACTGTTTTCACTGCGCAGAAAATGACAAATATTCTTCTGAGTAATGACAATACCTTTGGGTTTTCCTGTTGAGCCTGAAGTATAAATAATATAAGCAGGTTGCTCAGGAGTCGATTTTGCCAATTCGACAGTTTCATGTAGCATTTTTTGTAGTTCAGTATTGGTCCATTTACTTTGTGGTACTTCCAACACATGCTCATACCACTCATCAGTGGTAATCATTCCTACAGCCGCTGCATCTTCAAGACAAACTGCGATTCGATCTGCGGGGGTATCCATATCAAATGGTAGCCAAGCAGCACCACTTAAGCAGATTGCTAATTGAGACTTTAATAATTCAATACCACGTGGCAACCACAATCCAACGATGTCGCCAGCTTTAACGCCTTTGAGGGTTAAATGTTTGGCCATAAGTTGAGCTTGCTGATATAACTCACCATAGCTAATCGTTTGATCTGCTTCAATTAAAGCTATTTTTTCTGGTAGGCGTTGTGCTGTCTGGATAAAAATATCGGTTAAAACTTCATTCTGCAAAAACTCAGGGTGGTGTTTACCACGAATAATATTTTTTGCGTTCATCACACATTGGTTCATTTTTATACTCTCTTTAATGTTCTGATTTCGCTAGAATTTAGACCTATCTTACTTTCTGCTTACGAATCAAATTTAGTCGTTATGCTGTAAGTTAAAGAGCTGAACTTAAAAAGAGATTAAATTGAACTCATTATAAAAGTGAATATAAGTAACCAAGTGGACAAAAAGAGATTTTAAAATATGGAAATATAATTAAATCAAAATATTAAAAATGAAAAAACTGAACAAGATTTAAACAAATACTCTTCACAGAAAATAGATCATGCAATGATTTCTAAACCCACAAAATGCTATGGTAAATTTCTTATGGTTTAAACACAGTGGTTATTTAAGGAAGCGATCACAATGTATCGCTCGTTTTTCACACAAGCCATCTATCAATTTATACATCTACAGCTTGTATAGTAATCGGCTGCTTTGATTTTGAAATAAATCGTTTAATCAAAATATTGACGCTGAATACAATTACAAAAGCCACAACAAAAGAACCTAATACATCAAAAGGAAAATGAACTCCCATATAAATCCTTGACCATCCTACAATCAAACTTACAAATAATCCGAGAACACCAATTTGACGATAATCAGACATCAGAAATGAAAATGCGATAATTGCAACTGTGAGTGTATGTTGGCTAGGCATAGACGAACTGGAACTGTGGTGAATCAAGGTGTGTCCTAATCCAAGATCGAAAGGTCTAGGATGACGATAAAATGCGTGTAATAACTTCACAACAAATGAAGATATAACGACCATCACCACAGTTTTAAAATAATGAAATTGATATTTTTTATCCTTAAATAGCAATAAAATCGTTAGAAAAATCAGAAAAACCCCTATCAGATTATATGATGAGAACATAGCAACTTTCGTAAAAAATGAGTTTCCTGTAGCACCAGAATTAATCCAGTTAAATATACGAATATTGATCTCTTCAATAGACATTGCCTATCAATCCATAAGGGCTTTATGCGAGATAGACTAAGAATACGAACTTAAACCAAAATTAACTCTTATTAAATAGATGAAAATAGAAGCTACGCCCACTGTAGACACAATTAACAGAATTAAAGACTTTCCAATGAGTTAATACCTGAACGCTGCTAAATAGCATTTAAAGAAAACCTCAACGGGTGTGCAGCATCAATACCGTCCGAAATGTATAGATTTAATATTTGTGGTAGTATTGCGCGCAATTGGAAATCTCTTAATCAAGCTAGAAGAGTTTCGTTCTTTGATGCTCACTCTCAATGTATCCAAATATTTAGTCATAGCGTCTGTTCGATCAGATCAATCGGTTGCGCTTTGCATAAAAATGTTTGGACATACATCAGTGATGAATTCTTACTTTAAGTTTATTTCCCACTATTTGTCATAAATAGTCTATTTTCTAATCCGCTCAATCATTTTATTAGGTTGTTTAACACTGAATAAAGGCATGATTTTTTATGAATATTGAAAAAACTCAGACACCACGAATCAGTGTTGCACCAATGATGGATTGGACCACAAAAGACTATCGTTTCTTTGCCCGTTTATTTAATCCCAATGTCGTGCTGTATACCGAGATGGTCACTACAGGCGCGATTATTTATGGTGGTGCTAATCGCCATCTCGATTTCAATGAGCAAGAGCATCCGATTGTGCTACAACTTGGCGGCTCAAATCCACAAGAGCTTGCTACCTGCACCAAAATGGCCGAAGACTGGGGTTATAACGAAGTTAATCTGAATGTCGGCTGTCCAAGTGATCGCGTGCAAAACAATAAAATTGGGGCTTGCTTAATGGCTGAACCCAATTTAGTTGCAGAATGTATTCATAGTATGCAAAAAGCAGTCTCGATTCCTGTAACTGTAAAACATCGTATCGGGATTGATGACATGCAATCTTACGAAGAAATGCTGCATTTTGTTGATACGGTGGCATCAACAGGCTGCACACATTTTATTGTACATGCACGTATTGCGATCTTGCAGGGCTTATCGCCGAAAGAGAATCGCGAAGTTCCACCATTACGCTATGAAGATGTCTATCGTTTAAAGCAAGAACGCCCACATCTAACCATTGAGATTAATGGCGGTATCAAGACCTTTGAAGAAACACAACAACATTTACAGCATGTTGATGGAGTCATGATTGGTCGTGAAGCATATCATAATCCGTACTTATTGGCGGAGATGGGTGAACTTTGGAATTTGGAAGCACCTAATCGTTTTGAGATCATGCAGCACATGATGCCTTATATTCATCAACGCGTTGCTGAAGGTGCTCCACTTTCGATTATCACTCGCCATATTCTAGGTTTATTTCAAAATCTACCAGGTGCACGTAAATGGCGTCAGGCCCTCAGTGGTGGAAATGCCAAAACGATTGCTGATATTGAAAATGCAATCATCAATATCCAAACAGCGATGCAACGTACTGAAGATTACGTTCGAGAACATCAAAGTTAATTTGATGTTCTACGCATAACTTTTGCACATCGGAATATAGCGTAATCCGCCATTTTTAATCACTGTTGAAGTGACTGTAAATCCGAAATTTTCATAAACGGGCTGCGCATAACAACTAGAATTCACAGTGATTTGCGAATATTGCTGAGAAAGTTTATCTTCCAAAAACATCCAAAGCTGACGACCTATTCCTTGCTGTTGTGAATCCTGCTTAACAAAAAAATGAATCAAATGAGAAGGTTGTTTATAAGCAATCACACCAATAATGGATAAATCTTTCTCGAAAACAAAATATTCAATGCTTTGCATTTCAAGTAATTTCTCAATCATATCCTGACTAAATTTTGCTTCACCCTCTACATTCAGTGCAAAATCTTTTATATATGGCTGAATTAATTCTACTATTTGCTTGATATCTGTTGCTTGTGCTGGACGTATCACTTGTTATTCTTTCAATTTTTCACTTTAATAAACAATATTTTATTGTTTTGTAAATCACAAAGCTTTGTTTCTTTGAATCAGCGCTTGCGTATATTTTTTAATCAAAAAAGAAATATAATCTTACAAATCATTTTATTCAAACTAATTAACAACTAAATTCATGATAATAAAAAAGATTCTTTATGTGATTTTTACGCTAAGTTCCTCACAACACCCTCAAAAAGTTACGTTATTACATTACAAATAAGTTTTTTTAAGATTTATCGCTTAATATCTGCGAGCCACGGAATTTGGCGACCGCTTCAAAGTTGTTTTAGGATTGGTTGAGATTGAACTATGATTTATGATGCACCCTCATTAGATTCGATGATGCATGCACAGACTCAAAATGCAGTCATTATGCTCAGAGAAACTCCCGCAGATATTACACCGCCATACGCATTATCCAAGAATTCGCAGCAAATTAACTTACAGAAGTTTTCAGATAAACTTTCTCGTGTTTCCTCATTTCATAGTTCAGCAAAGTGTGCCAAATCAATTCGTATCGCATTACAAACAGCGGGCGCAAAAATTGCACAACATCCTATAGCAGCCTCAGATTGGGGTGGAACGCTACAAAAAATTGGCTATAAGCAAATTGACCCTGCTTTTGATAACCCAATGCCAGGTGATATTTATATTATTCATCGCACCAAAAAACATGTGTATGGTCATATTGCCGGTTTTACAGGCTCACAATGGGTTTCTGATTTTAAGCAGACTAGCTATGACGTTTATAAAGACAAAAACGTCACTTATACTTATTACCGTCTTGGTTAATAAAAGACTGAATCAAAGCCTAAACGAACATTATGTTTTAGGCTTTTTAGCATCTAATTTTTTCAGGACTTCAGCCACCGCCACCATGGCAAAGCTTGAAGTCACCACCACCGCAGAACCATAGCCGCCACAACGTAAACCTGCACTTGGACAAACATCTGCACTGGAAAATGGATTATCAATCGAATACACGCAAGTGATTCCGAATTTCTCTTTTGGTTTTTTACAAATCCCTTTTGAACGCAGTTGCGTGCGTAACTTTGCCAACATTGGGTCTTGTTCAGTCTTGGACAAATCTGCCACGCGAATTTTCAGTGGATCAAGTTTACCACCCGCTCCTCCCGAAACAATCAACGGGATTTTGTTAAAACGACAATGTAACATCAAGGCAAGTTTGGCTTTGACGTCATCAATACAATCCAAAACAATGTTTGGCACTGGGTTTAGAATCTCTTTGACATTTTCAGGCGTCAGATAATCATCAATCACATTCACTTTCATGCGTGGATTGATCTGGCGACAACGCTCCGCCATCACTTCAATTTTTTCTTGTCCGAGTGTTGAGCTCATCGCAGGCAATTGACGGTTAATATTTGATGCTGCGACCACATCCATATCGACCAAAGTTAATTCACCAATCCCTGTACGTGCCAGTGCCTCAACCGCCCAACTGCCAACACCACCAATCCCAATCACCATGACATGACTGTGTTCATAATGCGAAAAGGCATTTTCTCCATAAATTTTGGCAACACCAGCAAAACGGCGTTCATATTCATCATTTACAGGAACATCGGTCATCACAGTCGTGGTCTATCTTTTTAATCAAAGCACTATTTTAGCGTGTTTAACTGGTTTTAGGTTAGCCCCGTGAAACTTTAGGGGATGATTGATCTCGACGAATTAAAATAACCAACAGGATAAAAACCATCAGGCTCATGCATAAAGCCAATAGGTTTGCATTGATCCATCCAACGCTACTCAAAATCGGTGCAGGTAAAAATGCTCCCAAAGTCGCAAACAAAGCAATTCCTGTTTCATTGATGCCTTGGACACGATGCTTTTGCTGTTCGTTAAGACCTGCTAACAAGGTTGATGCACCTGAATAAGCAAAATTCCAACCCACGCCTAGGACGATCAAGGCAACATTAATATAGATACCGACCTGTCCAAACATTGGAATTAAAGACGACAACATCAACAAAGCAAAACCAACATAAATCGTGGTATGCGTTCCCCATCGTTGAATCAGTTTCGACACAAAGAAGGATGGGATAAACATTGCCAGCACATGTAACTGAATCGAGATCGAAGCATAATGAAATGAGTGATGTTCCTTGAGATGCAGGGAGGACATAATCATCATGACATTCATAATATAGTAGGCAAATGCTCCGCTGATCACCGCAGCAATAATCAAAGTACTTGGCAGTTTGCTACGCTGGGTTGGTTCAATTAGCACCTGCTGTATCTGCTGGCGTTGAAATTTTTTGTTCCATAGATACAAAGTCGGAGAGAGCAACAAGGCCAAGACACTAAAGATGAAATAGATCGCAGTGAAATCAGGTAAGCCTGCTACCTGCTGAAATTGAATTGCCAATATGGGCGCAATAATTGCTGCAATCACACCGCCCGAAATGACCATCGCGGTGGCTTTCGGAATTAAATCTGTTGCTAGCCGATCAGAAGCAGCAAAGCGGTAAAAATTAGCCGTGGAGATAAATAAACCGAGAGCAAAATGGCTCAGGCATAATAAATAAAACTGTTCATGCTGTAATGCCAGATAGCCCAGAACACCCGCGAAGAAAAGACAGATACAACCAAACTGGAAAACCAAATGCCGCCCTAACTTTTTCATCAAGAATGAAAAAATAAAAGTCGTCAGTAGCATTGCTAAAAATTGCAAGCCATAAGGCACTGTGGCGAGTGCCTGAGTCGGCGCCAGTTTTAACCCCACAATTGCTGAAACTGTTACTGATAAGACGGCAGCAATTAAGTTAAAGGCCTGAGCCACCAACAGATAATAAACATAGCGGGGTAACTGATTCAAAGCCTTTATCCAATTTAATCGAGCCTGACTACCTTAACGCTGAATGCTTGAAATTCAAACAAAAAAAGATGAAAGACCAGCTTTCATCTTTTTTTCAGAAGGTGTCTCGTTATGCAGCAATCAGATTGCGTAGTACATAATGCAAAATACCGCCTGCTTTAAAGTATTCCACCTCATTCAAGGTATCGATCCGGCACAACACTTTAAACTGGTCTTGACTGCCATCTTCTCGTACAACCTGAATATCCAACGTCTGGTGTGGCTGAATATCATCGGATAGGCCATAAATCGACAGTACTTCTCGGCCGGTCAGCTTTAAAGATTGACGGGTTTGACCATCCACAAACTGCAAAGCCAATACCCCCATACCGACCAAATTAGAGCGGTGAATCCGTTCAAAACTTTCAGCAATGACCGCTTTAACGCCTAAGAGATTAGTCCCTTTTGCAGCCCAATCTCGTGACGAACCCGTTCCATACTCCTTACCAGCAATAATCACCAACGGTGTTTTCTGTTGCTGGTACAACATGGATGCATCATAGATCGCCAGCTTTTCACCCGTTGGAATAAAGATGGTATTGCCACCTTCTTCACCACCCAGCATTTCATTCTTGATCCAGATATTGGCAAAAGTCCCACGCATCATCACTTCATGGTTACCACGTCGAGAACCATAAGAGTTGAAATCTTTCGGTTCAACTCCCTGCTGCTGTAAATAACGTCCTGCTGGGCTGTCTTTTTTGATATTCCCTGCTGGAGAGATATGATCGGTGGTGACTGAGTCACCCAATACCGCCAAGATGCGTGCCTGTTCAATATTGCGAATGGCTTTCGGAGGCTGATTAATTTCCTCAAAAAATGGTGGATGGCGAATATAAGTCGAATTATCTTGCCACGCATAAGTTTGGCTTTGTGGAATCTGAATCGCCTGCCAAGTTGCATCACCATCAAATACTGCTGCATATTCTTTATGGAACATGTCGGTATTCACTTTTTGCAGTACTTGATCAATTTCAAACTGACTTGGCCAAATGTCTTTCAAATAAACATCTTGACCATCTTTGCCTTGTCCAATTGGTTGCATGGTTAAATCAGTACGGATATTCCCCGCTAAACCATAAGCCACGACCAAAGGTGGAGACGCCAACCAGTTGGTTTTTACCAATGGATGAACACGTCCCTCAAAGTTACGGTTACCTGAAAGCACCGAAGCAACATTTAAATCATGGCACTGAATTGCTTCTTCAATCGGTTCAGGTAAAGGCCCAGAGTTACCGATACAGGTGGTACAACCATAACCTACCAAGTTATAGCCCAACTCATCCAAGTACGGCGTTAAACCTGCCGCAGCCAGATAATCGGTCACCACTTTAGAACCCGGTGCCAATGAACTTTTCACCCATGGTTTGCGTTGCAGACCTTTTTCAATTGCTTTTTTAGCCAATAGTCCCGCAGCTAACATCACACTTGGATTGGAAGTGTTGGTACATGAGGTGATTGCTGAAATCACCACATCACCATCCTTCAATGGATACGATTTTCCATCAATGGTACAAGCAGGTTCTTCATGCGCTAAATTCGCTTTCTTGGCTTCAACAGCCGTACCGCCACCGCCTTCATTCTCTAAACGTTCTTTGGCTTCTTTCGCAGGTTTTAAATTCAGCTCCATCAATGCATTAAATGTTTTCGGAACATCGCCCAACAAAACCCGATCTTGTGGACGTTTTGGCCCAGCCAGACTGGCTTGTACGGTACTCATATCCAGACTCAAGGTGTCGGTAAATACAGGTTCATCGCCTGCATGACGCCACAATCCTTGTTTTTTACTATAGGCTTCGACTAAATCTATACGTTCTTGTTTGCGACCAGTTAGGGCTAAATACCCCAATGTCACATCATCAATCGGGAAGAAACCACAGGTTGCCCCATATTCAGGTGCCATATTGGCAATGGTCGCACGGTCAGCCAATGGTAAATCAGCCAAACCATCGCCATAAAATTCAACGAATTTACCCACTACGCCTTTTTGACGCAGCATCTGGGTAATGGTCAGAACCAAATCGGTCGCAGTAATCCCTTCATTCAATTTACCTGTGAGTTTGAATCCGATCACTTCTGGAATCAACATGGATACAGGCTGCCCGAGCATGGCTGCTTCGGCTTCAATACCACCCACACCCCAACCAAGTACACCAAGGCCATTGATCATGGTGGTATGTGAATCTGTACCCACCAAGGTATCTGGAAAAGCAAAAATCTGACCTTCATCATCACCTAACCAGACCGCTTGCGCTAAGTATTCTAAATTGACTTGGTGGCAAATACCTGTACCGGGTGGCACTACACTAAAATTATTAAATGCAGATTGTCCCCAACGCAGGAATTGATAACGCTCACCATTGCGCTGCATTTCAATTTCAACATTCTCGGCAAAAGCATTTTCATCAGCAAAATGATCAACCATCACCGAATGGTCAATGACCAGATCAACGGGTGACAAAGGATTGATCAGGTTAGGATCACCGCCTGCTTGAGACATTGCAGCACGCATCGCAGCCAGATCGACCACTGCTGGAACACCAGTGAAATCCTGCATTAACACCCGTGCAGGTCGATATTGAATTTCTTGATCTGAGCGTTTACTTTTCTGCCAATCGACCAAGGCCTGAATATGCTCCACTTTTACACTTTTTTGATCTTCGAAACGGAGTAAATTTTCTAGCAAAACCTTTAAAGACTTTGGCAATTTCTCAATATTGCCAAGTGTTTCAGCTGCTCGCGCTAAACTATAGATTTGATAGGATGTCGAACCGACGGTGAGTGTTTGTAATGCATTGAAACTATTGATTTTGCTATATCTGGCCATAAGGTTACCCTCCCAGTATTGGCTGATTTGTTTATTATCAAATTGTTCTTTTAATGTACCCCTGTTTAGAAAAGCATGTGTTCCCTTTTAGTATCTTATTTTTAACGAGATTATTTGCTTATTCTCTTAAAATTTAAGTCGCAACGCAGCCAATGAGTTTTGCCATACTTGTGCAGCCAGCTGCAACTCAGGCAGGCCAAGGGTCTGAGCCAAACTTTCTAGAACATAAGGTAAATTGACTGGGGTATTACGAGTGCGATGCTCGCTCGAAGTTTGGCAACACAATGGTGTCATATCTGGACAGTCAGTTTCGATCACCAAGTTTTCACTGCCTATCGCTTGTACCACTTGATGCAGTTTTTTAGCATTTGGATTGGTGATTTGTCCTGTCACCCCAATTTTAAAGCCCAGTTTAACCAAAGCTTTGGCTTCTTCGACTCCACCACTAAACGCATGAGCAATGCCACCCAATTTGAATTTTTGTGTTTTTAAAATGGCAATGGTTTCTGCATGTGCCTTACGGATATGTAATAACACCGGCTTTTGATACTGTGTTGCCAATGCCAATTGCTCAATAAAATAATGTTGTTGCTTGGCAAACAGTTCGGGCTGTTTATGCTGTTTTAAAAAAGTATCTAAACCAATTTCACCTACAGCCACACAGTCATGCTGCTGTAAGACTTGCTCAAGTCGCTGTAAATGTTCTGGCTGATGTTGTTCGATATAAAAAGGATGTAAGCCAGGTGCCAGATAAGAAGTCGGCACCTTGTCCCAAGCGTGTAATTGTTGATGGGTGTGGATCAGTTCATCGAATCGTGATTCAACAAAACCGATTAACACCAAAGCATCGACCCCAACCTGTTTTGCTTGTTCAGCCAGATGTTGCCGATCATGATCAAAATCGGCAACATCAAAATGAGTATGGGTATCGAACAGTTGCATTAACTTTGACTTGGCGTACTTGCAACGGGGGTAGACGCTGCTGGCGTATCAATTTTTGGCAAATATTCAGGTTTTAAAACACCCTGCAATTCACTAAATGGAATCACTAACCGCGGTAAACCGACGACATAAGGACCAATCTCATATTCGCCATATTGCAGAATTAAACCCTGTTCACCCAATAAGAAATTATCGGTGACTTGGAATGGCCAAGCCTGTTCATATTCTTTCGGGTCAGTGGCAAGTTTGGCATCTACAATCCACACTTTAAAGGCTTCATGCGCCAGTTTGTCTAGAGTTGCTTTTTGCTTCGGTAATAATAGATCATGCAATTGAATCTGTTTTTGGTTCGCTAAATCAAAGTTATAGTAACGTTGTGAGGTTGAACCATGCGCTCCACCCAAATAACTGCTGCTATTCAACACTACGGTTGCCAGCTGGCCTTTCGGTTGTAAAATCTTTGGCTTAACCATCAAGCTGATCTGATGACTACTACTGAGCGCTTTCAACTCTTCATCAATTTTCACAAAAGCATTAGCATAGGCTTGTGCTTGAGTATCTAAATCTGTTTTTTGTTCAGCCGTTTTGGGTGCGGATGCTGCTGCGGTATCAGCATCAACGACATCGAGCATTTTACTCAGTTGATCGAGAATCTGTTGATCCAGTAACTGATCAATAAATGGGAAATTACTTTGTAATCGTTCAACTGTGAAATCTGGACAGGTATTGCCTTTACATTCAGGTAAATTTACCTGCAATTTCACGGTTTCACCACGCAGAATTGGCTCAGCAGTTTGCTGTACCACTGGCGGATCTGTCGGTTTATCCTGTGATTCTTTCGGTTCTGATTTCGGCTGGCAAGCAGCAAGCAAAATCGCACCTGCAAGAATGCTATATTTATAAAATGCTTTCATTTAAAACCTATCAGTATTGTTATTACACAAGATTTTTAAATGCTATCGAAGTTAAAGCAAAACCGCTATAAGCGCATGCAATTTCTATACGAAACTCAAGCAAGTAGATTAAAACATTTGCTGATAAATTTCAGGTTGTAGCATCTGTTTGCTTTGTTCGGTCGTTAAATAAATATCTAACTGCGGTGCATCTTTACTTATTTCATTGGCACGATAATGCAAGCCGATTCCTTCCCCATCGAAGAACCAATCTGCCTGCCCCCAATACAGTTTTTTAGGAACTTGTTTCTTCACTTCTGTACTTTGTTTTTCAATCCATTGTTGATAATGTGCTTGAATAATATTATTTAATTCATTTTGCTGATTTTTCTGTATCACATCGAGTACTGTTATATTTTTTTGTAACTTACGATCAGCAACGAAAAAGTAAAATCTGTCTTTAACCGCAATATCTTCTTGCTGTGTATCAACGCCAATTTGCAACAACACATACTGATTACGCTGTGAAGCAATACGTGTCGTTAAGTGCAGCTCATACGCTTTATTTTTAGAATATTTATCTTGCCATTCATCTGACTTTTTCACATAAGCATTCACGGCTTGCTGTAAGGTTAAATTCTTGTTTTGCTCAATTTGTTGTTGAATCACATTGGCCTGATTTTTTGCAATCCATGTGTTAAGCCACGCATCTTGGGTTTTGATAGTTTGAATATCGACATCAATACAGTTCTTCTTTTCACAGAACGGCAAGGCATAATCCGCTTTAGCTTCTTGCATATTGAGGTATGGCAGGACTTCGGCTTTTTCAGTATGCGTTGATACTTGATTTTTGTTTTGAGCTGTATCAGTCTCATTTTTTTTAGGATGATCACATGCCGTTAAAGCCATCATTCCAATCATTATACTGACAGCAAAAAGTGGTTTTAAAGTATTCATCTCATCATCCTTTTTTAGATCGTTCAATTAAAAACAGCCTCTAATTTAGAAGCTGTTTTTGTGCATTTTAGTGTTCTCGCGTGTTACGGAACTGAATATCTGGCCAGCGTTCTTGCATTAACTGCAAGTTTACACGGCTTGGTGCAAGATAAGTTAAGTGACCTCCACCATCAACAGAGAGTTGATCGTGTGCTTTTTTCTTAAACTCATTTAATATCTTTTCGTCATCACAATGCACCCAACGAACCGTATGCACACTGACAGGCTCATAAATACAGTCAACTTTATATTCTTCTTTCAAACGATAAGCGACCACATCAAACTGTAACACACCGACTGCACCAACAATCAAGTCATTACTAATTTGAGGCATAAATACCTGTGTTGCACCTTCTTCAGATAATTCTTTCAAACCTTTTTGTAATTGCTTAGATTTGAGCGGATCACGTAAACGAACTCGGCGGAACATTTCAGGTGCAAAGTGTGGGATACCTGTGAAATGTAATTTTTCACCACTGGTAAATGTATCGCCGATCTGAATCGTACCATGGTTATGCAAACCGATAATGTCTCCAGGCCAAGCTTCTTCCAAATGTTCACGTTCACCCGCAAGGAAGGTTAATGCATCACTAATACGTACATCTTTACCAATGCGTACATGATTCATTTTCAAGCCTTTTTCATATTTACCTGAGCAAATACGCATAAAGGCAATACGGTCACGATGTTTCGGATCCATATTGGCTTGAATTTTAAAAACAAAACCAGTGAAACCCTCTTCATTGGCATCTACTGTACGTTCTTGTGTTGGATGTGCTTTTGGTTCTGGTGCCCAATTGATAAATGCATCAAGCACATGATCTACTGCAAAGTTTCCTAAGGCAGTACCAAAAAGTACAGGCGTTTGTTTACCTTGTAAAAATAATTCACGATCAAGTGGTTCATTGGCCATTTGAACTAACTCAAGTGATTCTTCAAAAGAAGCCCAAGCTAATTCACCCACTTTATCACGAATATCGGCATGATCATAACCATCACGCACTTCAATGTCCGTAATCGTCGAGCCAAAACCTGCTTTATAAACATATAACTTGTTTTCAAGTAGGTTATAAACCCCTGCAAAGTCACGCCCCATACCTAGAGGCCATGTAATTGGGACACAGCGAATATTTAAAACATTTTCAATTTCGTCAAGCAACTCTAGAGGCTCGCGAATTTCACGATCCATTTTGTTGACAAAGGAAATGATCGGTGTGTCACGCATACGACACACTTCCATCAATTTAATCGTACGCTCCTCAACACCTTTTGCTCCATCAATCACCATTAATGCAGAGTCAACAGCAGTCAAAGTACGATAAGTATCTTCAGAAAAGTCTTCGTGACCTGGTGTATCGAGTAAGTTGATAGTGTGACTTTTAAAAGGGAATTGCATGACAGAAGTGGTAATCGAAATTCCACGCTCCTTTTCCATTTCCATCCAGTCAGATGTCGCAGCACGATCCGACTTACGACTTTTAACCATTCCAGCAACCTGAATAGCTTTGCCCCATAACAGAAGCTTTTCGGTCATCGTAGTTTTACCCGCATCGGGGTGGGAAATAATCGCAAATGTACGTCGTTGGGCAACTTGTGTCGCTAATTCGTCTTTAAAACTCATGAGAAAAATCTTCAATATGTACACAGTTACGTACACATAACTCAATATGTACCATAACTGAAAAAGTGAGAATTCGAAATTGGCGCAATTGTAGCAGATTTAGTGAACTTGTTTATTGATTGTTGATATGTACCAACTTATCCACAAGAAGCTTTACTTGCTAAAAATCAAATTGAAACGGAGCTAAAAAGATGTTCGAGTTAAGTGTAAGTTTTAGATAAAAGCGAAGACCCTTATTTCATATAGATAAACTCGAGGACAGCTAGCTTCTCAAAGTAATCATTTTTTAAAATATTATTACGAAACAGAATGTTGCTGTCTAAAGACAGAAATAAAAAAAGAATTAACTCTTTTTTAATATATCTTTTCTGAATTGTAATGGTGTTTTTTTAGTCCAGTTTTTAAAAGCACGCTGAAAAACACTTTGCTCCGCATATCCTAATAAATCAGAGATTTCATTCATATTAAAATTTTTGTCGCTTAAATACTCTTTTGCTAAACTTTCCCTGACTTTATTTACTGCCTGATTAAAATTAATGTTTGCTGCAAATAAATCTTTTTTTAATTCTTGCTTTGAGATTCCCATATGTTTTGCCACTTCAATAATATTTATATTCTTATTTTTTATGCAATATCTTATACTTAAATAAAGTCTATGTTCGATATCATCGTATATCTCTAACTTTTCAAGCAATCTATTTGCCTGCTTTTTTAATATTTTACAGAGTATAGGATCAACTCTTTGTAAAAATATGCTTTCAACCTCTGAAAATGAAAGTGTTATCGAAGTTACATCCGAATTAAAAATTACAGGACATCCAAAATAATCCTCATATATCTTTTTATTTCTGGGCTCATGATAAATAAAATTTATTTTTTTCACTGAGATCTTATGAGGATATATCGCTTTTTTAACCATATTAGAGGTAAAGGCAATCGCAGTTTCATCAATTAACAAACCGGGACGCCCCCTAGTATATTCCCAATTTACTTTAACAAAGTCTTGATCAACATAAAATTTTATAGAGTTAAAATCGTAAACTAAACGATTGTAATTTATAAAATCTAATAAAGCATCTAAAAGATTAGCTTCTGAAAAAGCAAGATAAGATAAAATACCTGCATGTGCTAACTGAATATGTTGAGCAATTTCCAGACCTAACCCTTCTACAGGATACTGCAAACTTATTTTATGTAAAATATTATTCCAAACTTGAAATGGTACGCGCTCATTGATATTATTTGGTAAAAATGTCTTAGTATCCAGATAAAAAAAGCATTCTTCAGGAAGATTTATTTTCTTTGAAAAACAAAAATCAACTATGGTCATTAATAGAGAAGTAGCAACGGACCCTAAAAAAACAGATTTATTCATTTAAAAAGTATTCCATTACCTATATCTTATTTACAATTAATTAAAAATAAAACCCAAATAATACTAGTCAATAAATAGATTTTAATAATAAATACCTTTGGATAATTTCATTAAAATAATCTAATCCTAAGCATTTATTTCATTTTGCTATTCTTAAAAATGACACATTTAAGGCTTCAAACAATAGATATCGTTAGCCATTAAAGTTACAAGTATAGTTGACATCATCTGGAGATATTGTGATATACATCACATTATTGATTTTAGCAAATATTGTCCGAAATACATTGACAATAAAATTCTCAAAAATTGACATCTATGAATTTAGTTAAGCAGTTCTAATGAAAACTCAAAAGCTAGTCGATGTGAAATCCCTATCACAATCCTAAACAAAAATATATTATTCAATTACTTACATTAAAAAAATAATTCGCATATTTAATCTTAGATAGTTCATGAGTGTTGGTTGTAGTTCAGGAAGTGAAAAAAATCTTCAAAGAGGACAAAAGTTTGTTGTATAGCTAAATCTATGCCTAGGTGAGCACATGATGAATATTTAAACTTTATTCAACTACTCTATGAGATTTCAGAAACCAAAAGATTTATGAACTATCAAATAACTCAGGTGATCGATTAAAAAATATATTTAAATTTTAATTACATCAAGAATAGACTGAATACTTCCACTCAAATTAATAAAGTATTTTCTTTGTCATATGAAAAACTATAAGAACCAATCCATTTTCTCAAATCAATTTTTCCAACTTGATGTATTTTTTAACGATCCATGTGCTTGCAGATGACCATTTATCTGAAATTTATATAATCTAAGCAAATGTCAATTTTCAATATAATTAATGTCAATACATTTTCAGAAATTCAGTATATTTTATCCATGATAATTGACACATCATTTCAATAAATAATTATCTGAACAATACCACTAATTTTAAAGTATTTATTAAGGATTATCTTTATGAAAAGAATATCTAGAGAAAATATTTTTAAAAATTTAACAGATATTTATCTTTTACTACAAATAAGAGTATTATATATATCAATCAACATAAAGAATTATTTTTAAAAATAAAATCAGCCCCCTAATCATAAATACCAACTTTTATGATAAATATCAACACATAAACCACCAAAAAGTGACATCATGAATAAAATCTATATTAATATTATAATTATTGGATTAGACATAAAAACAACTTTAGAGCTAAAAAGTGAATTACGCAGAATAACTCCAAGACAAATACATCTTAATTGGATTTATACATTAGATGAAAATATAGACCTCATCATAGTTGGTGATTCAATTTTCGATACACATACAATCCAACGCTTCATAAAGCAGAAAAAAATTAAATATTTGAAAATATTAGAAAAACAAAATATTACGACTATAGAAAATAGTGACATATCTATCTCAATACAACAAACTGCAATACTAAAAAACTGGATACAGTATTATATTATTAATAATTTATCACATTCAATACAGACAAATAAAAACCAAAATTCACTAGAAAAAAAACCTATAGATTTAAAATACTTAAATGATATTTTCAAATTTAAGAATACTAAACTCCATCTATCAGATCGTAATGGTAGCTTAGCAATTATTGATACTGGAAGCAGGTTAGCTTTTTTTGATCCTCAGCAATTATCTAGAAAAACAGATCAAAGTTTTAATTATAAAATTGCAACTAAATCAGATTTATCAAAAAAAAATTTTACGTCTGAAGCTAATTTAGAAGACTGGATTTGGAATCTATTCTGGAGATCACCTGAATTTAAAAATTTAACATTGGATCAAGAGGAATATTATAAAATTTTTTATTGGCCACAGCCCAATCAAAATATAGATCAAAAGATTATATTACAACTTTCTGCATGTTTTATCCAAGGGGCTCAGCTTTGCAAAGTCTCAAATGATCTAAACCTGCCTATTGAAATAGTCCAACAGTTTATATGTGCATGTCTGATATCAATGAATGGGAGAAGAATATTAAAATCAGAAAGCAATTATAGTAAAAAAGAAACACTTAAAGAAAATGAAAACAAAAAATTATTAAGTATTTTTTTCAATAAAATTAGAAACCATCTTAAAACATAAATTTCCCCATGCGTGGCTATAAAAATTTTTTGATAATTTAATATCAACAAGCTACAGGGCATAAAAAATTGATTCAATGAGCAAAAAATCATGCTAATGGTTTTTTAACCAGTTATGTCATGCTATGTTTGACGAATCGCCTTGAACTAAAGACTATTTATAAGAACAGCAATATGACAGCACCAAACTTGCCGCAGTTAGTAGCTCTATTCTTGCAATGATCAGTGCTTTTTTAAATGAAATTAATCTTACGGGCTGTCAAAGCATCACCTTCGATGCTAAAAATGGAACAGCTATTTTGACGTCCATCACCGCACCTCACCACCCAATGATATTGGTTACATTGAGTAATAAAGATTTACTTTTAAGACAATTACTTTATAGCTTGAGGCAAGTCAGTAATGCACTTATTCATGCAGACTCAACTTAAGATTTTATCGTTTTTCAAAAGTAGAAAGCTAAGATAAGCTTTAACCGAAGCCTTGTCTTAGTAGAACTAGAAGTAAAGAATATAGGCTATAAGACTGAAGATTCAGATGTATTAGACATTTAACGTTCGGCTCGCTAATATTAATTTTTTGATGTAACTCCAAGATTGTTTACTTTTACACATATCACTGTAGTTTCTAATATTAATCATTAAACCATCTATAACATTTAAAAATATATCAGTTAAAATTTTTGGTTGATCGACATGCAGACCTATCAACAACTCTTCAATTAATTTTCGCAACCAATTTTTATGTTCTGTAATTATTTGAGCTAAAGCAGGATATTTATTTAATATTTCAATAGTCGCCTTCTGAAATAAGCAACCATTGTAATTATTTGAATATATCCAACGGATATGCCAATCATATATTGTTTTTATCTTTCCTAAGTAATCAAATCCGTCTTTTAAATTTATTTCATGCAGTATGGCATCTCTTATTTCAACACTTCTTATAAGCAAACATAAGGCTATTAATTTTTCTTTTGATGGAAAGTGTTTATAAAAAGTCATTTTTGCAACACTAGAATCATGAATAATTTGATCCACACCAATAGAGCTAAAAGAGTTAGCATCAAATAACTTGATAGCTGTTACAATAATATCTTGTTTCTTATTCACTTTACTCTCTTTTACTTTTGACAAAAATTATTAAATAATTTATTAAACATCAATTTCAAAATAAGACTCAAAATAATTGAAAATTTAATAAATATTTATTTTTAGTTCTTAAAGTCAATTTTTATTTTAAAATACCATAAAAATTAAAAAAAATATTGACACTAATTATTTAAAAATTGACACTCCAATAAAATTTTATAAAGTTATATTTATAGGCATTCAGATTTATTTATAGTTGATCCATTTTGGATTTTTATTTATGGATCAGCTAGGTCTGATAATTTTGCAACTCTTGATCGCCTACCTTAATTATATTTCTATCAGTGATTACTAAACACCTATTTTAAATCAAGAGTTCATCACTATTTGATTAGGCGACAGAATACACTTCAATCTAGTTTCAATTCTTCCAATAATAGAATTCCCTTTTCATCATTTTCTTAGATAGATATCTGCACAAGAAATTCTCTATGTACGACCACAACTTATTTGTACATAAGGCCTAGACGTAGGTTCATTCTTCTTTTGCTGCCTATCCGACAAATAGTTCAGTTATAAATTGAAATTATGATTAAGAATTATTATTATTCTCAAAATTTTTCTCATATCTGTGTGAACGATTATGTCTTTTATCAAATCACGTAAGAAATTAGTATCTTCCGCAATCGCATCTTCACTCTCCGTGATTGCAGTACCAGCCATCGCTCAAGATCAGCCAGTACAATTACCAACAATTCATACCCAAGCAGAACAAGAACAAGGTCTTAAAGTAGACCAATCCTCAAATAGCAAATTTGTCGTTCCTCTTTTAGATACACCAAAATCTGTTTCTGTTATTTCAAAGCAGCTTATTGCAGATACTCAAGTTACAAGCCTTTCTGATGCTTTACGTACAATTCCTGGTATTACTTTAGGTGCTGGTGAAGGTGGTAATCCAAACGGCGACCGCCCTTTCATTCGTGGCTATAACTCAGAAAGCTCAATGTATGTAGACGGCATTCGTAACTCAACATCACAAAACCGTGAGATGTTTGCAGTTGAACAAGTTGAAGTTACAAAGGGTTCTGCCTCTGCTTTAGGTGGTGCAGGTACTTCTGGCGGTAGCATTAACATGATTTCTAAAGTTGCTAAAAAAGGCGATGCTTTAGAGGGTTCGGTTTCAGGTGGTACAGATAATTATGAACGTATTACCTTAGACGGAAACAAAGATTTTAATAATGGTGTCGCAGCTCGTGTGGTGGTCATGGGCCATCAAAATGAAAAAGCGGGACAACATGATGGTGCTGAATATAAACGTGCAGGTATTGCACCAAGTATTACCTTTGGTTTAGATACAGCAACTCGCGGCACCTTGAGTTACTACTACCTTAAAACCGATGATATTCCAGATTCTGGTATTCCATACAACAACCCATTTGCTACAACAAATGCAAATGCTAAATTTAATGGCAATGGTAAGCCTATCGATGTCCAACAAGGCACTTACTATGGTTGGAAAGATCGTGATTTCCAAAAACAAGAAAATCATGTTGGTACATTCAAATTAGAACATGATTTAACAGATAACCTAACGCTGAGTAATACAGCTGTTTACACTAAATCTAAGAATGATTATCTGTGGACAAACCCAGACGACTCTAAAGGTAACTTTTACAATCCAACGACAGGCGCCCTAGATGGATCAGTTTGGAGACGTACAAACTCTCGTGTTGGAGATACGGACGGCTTTACAGATCAACTTGCTCTAACAGGTAAGTTTGATACAGGTGCATTTAAACATCGTTTTAATACAGGTGTAGAGTATAGCGATCAGAAAACTGATCGTACTCAATATATTTTAAATGGCTTAGATTCAACAGGGAGTGCTAATAACACGTGTAAAGCTGCTGCAATTGCTTCTGGTTGGTGCACCTCAGTACAAAATCCAAGCAATGTTCCATGGACAGGTAGTATAAGTACTGATGGTGCTGATCGTTACAATATTCGTAGCAAAAACCAATCTGTTTATTTCCTAGATAATATCGAGTTAAGCCCACAATGGCTTTTGGACTTAGGTGTTCGTTGGGATAAATTTGAAACTAAACAAACCATGACTTATGGTGCACGCAATAATGCCGTGACAGGTCTAAATAATACAAAAATCACAGCTAAAGCTGGTGATCAAGTTACTGTTGAAAACAACAAAGATTTCTTTAACTACCAAGCTGGTTTAACCTTTAAACCAGTGGAAAATGGTTCTATCTATGTCAGCTATGCAACTTCAGCAAACCCTGTGGGTGTGGATGGTGGTGATGGTTCAGAAGGGATTACTGCTGCAATTCAAAACCTAAAACCTGAAGAAGTTAAAACATATGAATTAGGAACAAAGTGGGATGTTCTTAATGATAAATTAAACCTCACAGCAGCAATTTTCCGTACTGAAAAAACCAATACTCGTGCTACAGCTGAAGATGGCACCACTCAAAATATCGGCGAAACACGCGTTGATGGTATTGAGCTTGGCGTAAACGGAAATATTACTGAAAAATGGGCTGTTTCTGCGGGTTACACCTATTTAGACAGCGAACTTGTCGATGGTGGTTACACCAATGTAGGTAGTACTGCAGCTCCTGTTTACCAAGCAAATCCAAGTAATGGTAACCAAGTACAAAACGTTGCAAAAAATAGCGCTACACTTTGGACGACATACCAAGTCTTACCTGATTTAACATTGGGTGCTGGTGCTGTCGCAATGGATAAAGTCTATGGTAATGCCACGAATACCAAGTGGGTTCCAGGTTATGTTCGCTATGATGCAATGGCGCGTTATAACGTAAATAAAAATGTTGATTTACAGCTTAATGTAAACAACTTATCTGATAAGCGTTATTTCACTAAAGCATATTCATCTCATTATGCAACTGAAGCAGAAGGTCGCAGCGCAGTATTGTCTGTGAACTTCAAATACTAAAACCTGAAAATCCATCGTTAAACGATGGATTTTCATAAAAAACAGCCTCCTGACGAGGCTGTTTTTTATTATCTTAACGAAAAGCAATAAACATTATAGATTACGTTGATTGACACGCTTCGACAGCTCCTCAGCGGACTCTTTCCGTTCAGAATAACGGTCTGTTAAATACTTACTCTGCCCTCGCGTCAACAGCGTGAATTTATACAATTCTTCCATCACATCTACGATACGATCATAGTAAGGCGATGCTTTCATACGACCATATTCTTCAAATTCTAAAAATGCTTTTGGAATTGAAGACTGATTTGGGATGGTAATCATGCGCATCCAACGACCTAAAATACGCATTTGATTGACACTATTAAAAGACTGCGAGCCACCACTAACTTGCATCAATGCCAAAGTTTTACCTTGGGTTGCGCGAATCGCACCACCTGCCAGCGGAATCCAATCGATTTGCGATTTAAAGATGGAACTCATCGAACCATGGCGTTCAGGCGAACACCACACCATGCCCTCTGACCACGCCAACAATTCCTGTAATTCTTTAGCTTTTGGGTGTTCCATATCCGCATCTTCAGGTAAGGGCAAACCTTTAGGATGAAAGATTTTTACTTCAGCACCAAAGTGCTCCAAGATGCGCCCTGCTTCCATCACGGCTAAACGACTATAGGAACGTTCACGATTCGAACCGTACAACAATAAAATACGTGGTGCATGATCCAAGGCTTGCGCTTGCACTTTTTCTAAGGTGGGTTGATCAAGCAAATTCATATCTATATTTGGAAGAGTCATCACAATTACACCGATTTAAAATACTTTTTTCTAAGCCATAAAGACACACTGACTAAAGCAATCAGCACAGGCACTTCAACCAATGGGCCAATCACTGTGGTAAATGCCACGGGTGAAGCTAGACCAAACGTTGCGATCGCGACCGCTAATGCCAATTCAAAGTTATTCCCAGCAGCAGTAAAGGAAATTGCAGTGGTTTTCGGATAGTCATTCCCCATCCATTTGCTCATAAAGAAGCTCATGAAGAACATCACAACAAAGTAAATCGTCAATGGAATCGCAATACGGATCACATCGAAAGGCAAGCTCACGACATCAGCACCTTTTAGGCTAAACATTGCAACAATCGTGAACAGCAACGCCAACAGGCTCAAAGGACTGATCTTCGGCAAAAAGACATTTTGATACCATGCTAGACCTTTGGCTTTCACTAAAATCATTCGCGTCATGAAACCAAGAAAAAATGGAATACCCAAGTAAACCAACACCGCATGGGTAATCGTCCAAAAATCTACATGAATAACTTGCCCTGCAATACCAAAATAAGGCGGCAAGAAAGTGAGGAACAGCCAAGCATAACTACTAAAGAATAAAATCTGGAAAATACTATTAAATGCCACCAATGCTGCAACATATTGATTATCACCACAAGCTAAACCATTCCAGACCAAGACCATTGCAATACAGCGTGCTAAACCAATCAAAATTAAGCCCGTCATATATTCTGGATAGCTTTGTAGAAAAATAATGGCTAATCCGAACATCAAGACAGGTGCAATTAACCAGTTTTGCACTAAAGATAAAGTCAGCGTTTTTTTATCTTTAAATACTTCTGGCAATGCCGCGTAATCAACCTTTGCTAAGGGAGGATACATCATCAAAATCAGACCAATCGCAATTGGGATATTGACGGAATCCACACTCATTTTATCTAAAGCAACAGAAGCTTGAGGTAAAAATACACCGATCGCAATTCCTAATCCCATGGCAATAAAAATCCATAGGGTTAAGTTACGATCTAGAAATGATAATCTTTGCTGAGCCATGATGTTCTCATTCAATATCTGAGATTTGATTGATTGCAGCAATCAATTCAGGACGAGACATATTTGCGCTATCCAATGCAAATAGAGCATCTAAACGGCGGTTGATATGATCTACAGTCACTTGGAATGCTTGTAATTTTTCTGATTTAGGCAAATCTAAATGTGAAGGATCAGCCAAGCCCCAATGTGCTTTAATTGCACCACCTAAATAAAGTGGGCAAGCTTCCTGAGCCGCAGAGTCACAAACTGTAATCACCACATCTGCCTGATATTGTTCACAGTCATCAATGGTTTTACTCCACAAACCATCAGTTGAAAGGCCTAAGTTTTCAAGCGTTTCAATCGTCAGTGGATGAACCTGTCCAGAAGGCTTACTACCTGCACTATATGCTTTCCAATTTTCAGGTGCACGACTGTTAAAAAGTACTTCGGACAAAATGCTGCGACAACTATTTCCAGTACATAAGAAAATAAATTTCATGCGGTATTACTCACAATAACTTTTAATTTGGAGAGGCTGAGATTGGTTACTTGCGGAAGTTTGTTCACGTACCAAGAGATTGAGTAATTCATGACACCAAGCAGGCAACTCTGGATGAATGCTGTAATACACCCACTGGCTTTGTCGTCTGTCTTGCAATAAACCTGATGAACGTAATAATGCTAAATGTCTAGAGATCTTTGGTTGACTGAGTTGTAATTTTTCAGTCAAGTCACACACACATAATTCTTTATGCTCAGCAACTAAAGTGACAATATTGAGACGTGTTTCGTCTGCTAAGCATTTAAAAAAATTCACCTGATCCATCTTCACTTCCTATTTGCTTATATGAATATGTAAATTTCCATATATAAAAGCCAAATTTTTAATTTACGCGTTGCCCATTTTCATCAATCACCTGCTCACCATCTTCTTTAGTAAAAGCGCCCATCTGTGGTAGTGACAAAATATCTAACACAAGTTCAGATGGACGACACAAATGTGTTCCTCGTTCAGTCACCACAAATGGTCGATTGATCAAAATAGGGTACTCCAGCATAAAACTGATCAGTTGCTCATCGGTCCAATCTTCACGATCTAATGCTAGATCGTAGTAAGGATCAACATTCTTACGAATCGCTTCTCTAACCGTCAAATTCGCATCTTGAATAAGCTGAATTAACTCGCTACGAGTCGGAGGTGTATTCAAATATTCAATAATATTCGGCTCAATTCCTGTATTACGAATCAAAGCCAATGTGTTACGTGACGTTCCACATGCTGGATTGTGATATATCGTCACATCTAATGAAGTTGCCATCGAATTAAAACCTGATTAATTTTTAAATTCTTTATATATGAATTTTCATATATATGCAAATTCATATATGGTGCACCACAATTAAATCAGTTTCCCTGCTGTCTCTTTTTCCAAAACCTCAAAATTCAATCGTGCAAATCACATAATATTGTCTCAAGTTGATCATTTTGGAATACAAGTTAAGCAAATGAGTCACTGAGCTTAGAGACTTTTTCTTCTAATATGCGGCTACACAGTTGTAACCATAGAGTTCTTGCACGATGACTCAATTGCCTAAAGTTAAAGATACCTTTGTTAACGCTAAAACAGCCCAATCAATCTTAAAAACGCGTGCGGGTAAGCAAGCTGCACAAGTATTTTCAAATGCGGCAGATCGTTTCTTGAGGGGACATCAACTGGCATTGTCAGGAAAGACACCTTTTGAAATCGTTTATGAACGTGAAATTATTAGCTTACGGTTTTACAAGGCAGATGTAGAATCGGGTGAAAATAAACACCGTGTACCACTCGTTATTATTCCCCCATTAGCAGCCAATACCTTAGTGTTCGATTTGTTTCCTAATCGCAGTCTCATTCGTTACTTTCAAAGCCAAGGTTTTGATGTGTATATGATTGACTGGGGCACACCAAGCCGTAAACAAGCCAAATATAATTTCGGGACATATATCAAAATCTTTATGCCCGACTTTATCAGCAAAATTCGTGAACATAGCGGACAACAACAACTATCACTGTATGGCTGGAGTCTCGGTGGAGCTATCTCACTTTGCTATACCTCATTATTTAAAGATAAAAATATTAAGAATTTAATGATTTTGGCATCACCCATTAACACTCATCAATCAGGTTATATTGGCAAGCTTTATCAAAAGTTAAACACCCCAGCACAATGGGTGCGGACCAATACTAATTTCCGAATCCGTCAAATTCCGAGCCGCTATTTCCATATTCATGGTTGGCAAAATACGCTTGGATTTAAGCTCACAGATCCAGTAGGTAATTTTAAAAATTATTGGCAATTACTGAAAAATTTGAATGATCGACAGTTTGTCATTAATCACGCAACATCAAGTTCGTTTGTTGACAATATGCTCGCCTATCCTGGCGGTGTAATGCGCGATATTATTTTACGCTTCTGGATTGATAACGAACTTTCGACAGGTCTCGTTAAATTTGGAGATCAAACTGCTGATTTTAAAGATATTGAATGTTCAGTACTTGCAATTGGCGGGGATACTGACATTATTGTGACTGCAGAAGCTGTACGACCATTAATGGATTTGATCAGTAGCCAAGATAAAACATTTGAAATCGTTCTCGGAGGTCATATGGGTTTGGTTTCAGGTAGCCAAGCACCACAAGCAGTTTGGCCTGTAGTTAGTGCATGGTTGCAACAGCGCTCAAATTAAGTGCTTATAATTGCTAAAATAATTAAGGCTGTGAATCTCTTTTACTTGAAAAGATATGAGCAGCCTTTTTCATGAATAGATGACATAGATATCGTTAAATCAAAATAAATTAAGCAAAGTTGTGACGATTCAACACTAAATTTTCAACATTTACAGGTATACCCAATAAATAACCTTGTAATTGATTGCATCCTAAATTAGTTAAAATATCAGCTTGTTGCTGTGTTTCTACACCTTCAGCTGTGACGATTAAGCCTAACTTAGCGGCAAGGTGAATGATACTTTCTAGAATTGCCTCTTCTTTCGAGTTTGGTTGTAAATCTATGAGAAAACCGCGATCAATTTTAAGTTCATCAACAGGCAGATCTTTTAAATATAAAAAGCTTGAGTAACCAGTTCCAAAATCATCAATCGCGATCCGAATACCCAACTTACGCAAACGTTCTAAAGTACGAATACTTGAATCAATATGATGCATTGCTGTTGATTCAGTGATTTCTAAAATAAGATTGTGGGGCTGAATTTGATATTGTTCTAAGAGCTGTTCTAATACACTAAAAAGTTTTTTATTTTCAAATTGTAATGCAGATAAGTTGACGGCAATCGGGTAGAACGGACTATTACTTCGTTCCCATTTTTGAATCTGCTGACAGGCTTGCTCCAATGCCCAATATCCCATCGGAATAATCAAACCTGTTTTTTCTGCTCCCTCAATAAACATTTGAGGAGTCAACAAACCTAAGCTTGGATGCTTCCAACGGATGAGCGCTTCAACACCACAAACTTGATAATTCGCAGTAAATTTAGGCTGATAAAATAAAACAAATTGCTGCTCATCTACCGCTTTATACAAATCATTAATTAATTTGGATTGGCTACGAACATCTTGCTGATCTGTTGCGGAGTGGAAAACGGTAAACGTATTTCTACCCTGCTCTTTAGATGCCAACATTGCTACATCTGCATTAATTAATAAATCCTGAACATTCGTACCATGCTCAGGATACATCGCGATTCCCAAACTTGCAGAAATATTAATTTCTTTTGTCGCGATCAGATATGCTTCTTGAATAAAATGCAGAACTTCTTCTGCCAGCAACATCGCTTGATTAACATCCGTATTTTCAGAGATCAATACAAACTCGTCACCACCAATACGAAATAGCTTATGGCTTGAACTTAATTTTTCATGTAACCGATTGGCCATTTGAATTAAAAGTTGATCACCAATATGGTGTCCAAAAGCATCATTTACCGATTTAAAGCGATCTAAGTCTACATATAAAAATGCTGCTTTTTCTTCTCGTAAGCGATGATGGCTGAATATTACTTCCGCATAATCTGTCAAATATAATCGATTCGGCAACTTTGTTAATGAATCATGCAGTGACTGAGTTGCTAATTCTCTGTTTATTCTAACTAATTGTTGATTACGCTCTTCTAATCGGGCTTCTAAAACTGCGACGGCAAAACCAGCAACAAATACCAAACTGGTAATAAAAATAATGGTAAACAATAAAACGGCCTGCTCTGTTTGTGCTGAGCCAAGTGCTTCCGCAAATCCTGTATCAAAATAAGTAGCTGCCATACCCGTGTAATGCATACCTACAATACTAAAAGCCATCAATATTGCAACGACAGCCTTTAATGCAGTTTTATATTTAACCGCGGTTTTATATTTAAAAACGAATAAACAGCTCAAACCGGAACCACATACAGCGATGAGTACTGAACAAATCACCAATAATGGATCATATCTCAATTGATGGTGTTCAACTGAAAGCGCCAACATCCCCGTGTAATGCATTCCAGATATCCCTAGCCCTAAGAATAATGCACCTAAAATCAGACGTGGCATAGGTAAAGTAGGTCTAGTCGTTAGCCAAACAGCAAATACCGAAGCAGTTGCGCCTATCAAATATGAAAGCACAGTCAAACTAATATCAAAATGATAGCCTTCAGGCAAATGGCTCGCGAGCATTCCAATAAAATGCATTGCCCATATTGCCAAGCCTAAAGTCAACCCACTCGTTACTAAAATGCTTTTCTCAAACTTTTTATAAGCAGCCTTAAAAACGAGCTCTTCCATTGAAACTGCAGCATAACAAGTCGCTACTGCAACCAAAATGGAAACGATGACCCATGTGCTATCGTAATCAACGTGAACCATAAAGGACTTCCATGATTATTCAGTACTTTTTTTTATTTGTTGAGCGAATTGCTCGAAATCAGAACGATCCTTAACACTCAAAAAAGATACAAATTGTGTATTCATAAACTTTCCTTAACAATAACATCATCTAGCATAAGGTCAAGTCTTTTTCATTTTATAAATCAATAGAATAAAAACATATAATCATTTCAAACCAATGAAAAGACTTGCTTTTTTTATTGCACTTTTTTACCGAAAGACCAATTTATTTTTGCTAGGTGTTTTTAGTATTTAAGTAGTTACTTCTTATTTGTTTTAAACTACACTATGAACTTAAGTCTCATTGCAGTTTTGTTGTTTTTCTCATGTATTAAGCACGATATAAAATGCTTATTTCAGATACATACTAAGCCTTTTTTAATTTTTATACTGTTATAACTCTGTTATCAACAGCATTAAAAAATCTCATTTATCAACAAAGAGTTTCTTTTAACTCAGAGATAAAACTTAGTTTTCTCTTTGTCTAATATTTTGTTTGCTTGAATCCTGAGTAGGCTCTCCTACACAAGGAACAGGGAAATAGAAAAGCATGAGAAGCAAGATTGGAGCTATGCTTCGCTAATGCATAACATTAGGATGATCCAATAAAAAGCCCCTGTACAAACAAGGGCTTTTAAAGATTAAACTAAAACTTAGTTCTTCTCTTTGTCTACGATTTTGTTCGCTTGAATCCACGGCATCATCGCACGTAACTTGTTACCTGTTACTTCGATACCATGCGCAGCGTTTTGACGACGACGAGCAGTCATAGATGGGTAGTTTAACGCACCTTCTTGAATGAACATTTTCGCATATTCACCAGATTGGATACGTTTCAATGCATTACGCATTGCTTCACGAGACTGTTCGTTGATTACTTCAGTACCAGTCACATATTCACCGTACTCAGCATTGTTAGAAACTGAGTAGTTCATGTCAGCGATACCGCCTTCGAACATCAAGTCAACAATTAACTTAAGTTCATGCAAGCATTCGAAGTAAGCCATTTCTGGTGCATAACCAGCTTCAACCAAAGTTTCGAAGCCCATTTTAACCAATTCAACCGCACCACCACAAAGAACTGCTTGCTCACCGAATAAGTCAGTTTCAGTTTCTTCACGGAAAGAAGTTTCGATGATACCTGTACGACCACCACCTACACCTGAAGCGTAAGAAAGCGCTACGTTACGTGCATTACCAGAAGCATCTTGGTGAATTGCGATTAAGTCAGGAACACCTGAACCACGTTGATATTCAGAACGTACAGTGTGACCTGGTGCTTTTGGAGCAACCATGATTACGTCCAAGTCTTTACGTGGAACAACTTGGTTATAAAGAATCGAGAAACCATGAGCAAATGCTAAAGTCGCGCCTTCTTTGATATTTGGCTCAATCACATCACGATAAAGTTGAGATTGGAACTCATCTGGAGTCAAAATCATCACTAAGTCAGCTTGAGCAACAGCCGCTGGAACTTCAGATACTTTAAGACCTGAATTTTCAGCTTTTTTCCAAGATGCTGAACCAGCACGTAAACCAACAGTTACGTCAACGCCAGAATCTTTCAAGTTAAGTGCATGAGCATGACCTTGTGAACCATAACCAATGATTGCAACTTTTTTGCCTTGGATGATTGATAAGTCACAGTCTTTATCGTAAAAAATTTGCATCTGTTTTCTCCGCTAAAATTTTTGTCATTTCCCTTGTTATACAAGGATAGATCCTTTGAAACTTTCCAATTCTTGCATTTCTATATGAAGAATTAGGGAAGCTATTAAATACTTAAAACTTTTTCACCACGTGCGATGCCTGATACACCTGAACGTACAACTTCTAAAATGGTATTTTCAGCAAGTGCATCAATAAAACCATCAATCTTTTCAGTCGTACCAGCGATTTGAATCGTATAAGTGGTAGGTGTTACATCAACGATTTGGGCACGGAAGATGTCTGCTGTACGTTTAATTTCAGCACGAGCAGCACCGAGCGCTTTAACTTTGATCAACATCAATTCACGCTCAATATGTGAACCTTCTGATAAATCAACTACTTTAACTACTTCAACCAATTTGTTGAGTTGTTTCGTGATTTGCTCAATTTTGTGATCATCACCATAAGTGGTGAGTGTCAAGCGAGATAAAGTCTCATCTTCAGTAGGTGCAACATTGAGTGTCTCGATGTTGTAACCACGTTGGCTAAATAAACCCACAAGACGAGAAAGCGCACCAGCTTCATTTTCAACGAGTACAGAAATAATATGTCTCATTATGTGCGCTCCCCTTTACCTAACCACATATCTTTCATCGATTGACCTGCAATCAACATTGGATAAACATGTTCTGTACGATCAACCATGACATTAATGAATACACATTTATCATTAATTGCCATTGCTTCAGCCAGTTTAGATTCCAATTCATCTGCATGATTGATTTGAATACCTACGTGACCATAAGCTTCCATCAATTTTGCAAAATCAGGTAAAGAATCTACATAAGAGCTTGAATGACGCCCTTCATAGTTCATGTCTTGCCACTGCTTCACCATGCCTAAAGCTTGGTTATTCAAGCAAAGAATTTTCACATTTAAGCCATATTGCTTACATGTTGATAATTCTTGGATACACATCTGAATTGATGCTTCACCTGTAATACACACGACTTGTTGATCTGGGAATGCAAGCTTCGCTGCCATTGCATACGGTAAACCAACACCCATAGTGCCTAGACCACCAGAGTTAATCCATTGGCGTGGACGTTTGTATTTGTAGTAATTTGCGCCAAACATTTGGTGCTGACCTACGTCAGACGTAATGATTGCTTCACCATTGGTCACACGATCAAGCGCTTCCACCACTTGTTGTGGTTTCATTTCACCATTTTGAGCAGCTTCATAGCGTAAGCCATGAACTTTACGCCACTCATTAATCTGAGACCACCATTCAGCAATTGCTTCAGGATTTGGCTTAGACACATTCATCTGTTTAAGCTGAGCTAACATTTCTTGAAGAACTGGCTCAACCGCACCAACGATAGGAATGTGCGCCATGATCGTTTTAGAAATGGTCGCTGGATCTACATCAATATGAATAACTTTGGCATTTAAACAGAATTTCGCAGGGTTATTGGTTACACGGTCATCGAAACGTGCACCAATGGCCAAAATCACGTCTGCATTGTGCATCGTCATATTGGCTTCATAGGTACCATGCATCCCTAACATGCCTACAAACTGTGGATCATTGCCAGGGAAAGCACCTAAGCCCATTAAAGTATTGGTTACTGGATAACCCAATAAATGTGCAAGTTCAGTCAATAATGCAGAAGCATTACCTTGAACAACGCCACCGCCCGTATAAATAATTGGGCGTTTAGCAGTAATGAGCTCATCAATCGCTTTGCGGATTTGACCTGAATGTCCACGTGAAGGTGGTTGATATGAACGCATCTTCACTTTTTCAGGATATTCGTAGGCAAATTTTTCTGCTGGATTCGTGGCATCCTTAGGAATATCAACAACAACTGGGCCTGGACGACCAGAGGAAGCGATATAAAATGCTTTCTTAATAATTGCAGGAATTTCGCTGGCGTGACGCACTTGGAAACTGTGTTTTACGATTGGACGAGAAATACCAACCATATCTGTTTCTTGGAATGCATCTTCACCAATTAGGTGACTTGCAACTTGTCCTGACAAAATCACCATTGGGATTGAGTCCATATAGGCAGTTGCAATAGGAGTAACAGTATTTGTTGCGCCTGGACCAGAAGTCACAAGAACAACACCTGTTTTACCAGTTACACGCGAGTATGCATCTGCCATATGACCAGCAGCTTGCTCATGACGTACAAGGTAATGATTAATTTTGTCTTGTTGAAAAAGCGCATCATAAATATGTAAAACTGCGCCGCCTGGATAACCAAAAACATGCTCTACGCCTTCGTCCGCAAGCGCACGAACGAGCATTTCACCACCAGATAAAAGTTCCAACGTGATTCACCCTAGTGTTAGTACAATTTATGGGAGACATAAATTGTATTTTCATTCATTAACTTATGCACTTTTCTAAGTGTGCGTATTCTACTCGTTTTTGCTGCAATAGGAAAAATTTTCTGACTCATCAGCCGTATAAGCTGTTATTACATCTCGAATCAAAACATGTTGGGATAAACATATTTCAAAAAATCATTCTCTCGGCTAGAAAGAATGTCCATTGCAAACCATGACATTTATTCGAAGGGTGATCAAATAAGCGCATATAAAACTAAGCAAGCATTTTTGTTGCTTTCATACACAAAGTCAAGAATAAAGAAAAGGTTTTTTTAGAATAATTTTTAGCTGTTGTTTTTTTAATCTCTCAGCTCAAGCTGATTTATCGATCCAAATGCCCATTTATCAAAAAAATATTTTCTTTTTATACAAAAATAGGCATTGTGATTGGCTAATTCAAACATTTTGATCGAATATAGACGGAATTCTTTTGGGGAGATCAAATTATGAAACCATCATATTTAAAAACAAGCCTATACGCTGTTGCAACTACGACTCTGCTTCTTTGTTCTAGCCAAAATTATGCTCAGCAGTACTACAAATGGATGGATGCTAATGGTTCAACCCATTACACCACAACCCCTCCACCAAAAGGAGCAAAACGATTAGATAAAATTTCCACTTATGGAAGTAGCACTCAAAATACAAACCCACCGAAAGCACAGCAACCTCAAAACGAAAATCAACCATCTTCTGAAACACAATCACCTCAAAGCTTTGGTCAACCTTCAACGAATGTAGCTTCTCAAACTCCAGCTACTACTGCACCTGTTCAAACTCAAACTACAGCACCAGTTAGAGTAAAACCAAATCTTTAGATTCTTTTAATATAATTGAATAAAATGGTGACTCTAATATCACCACTTTATTCAATTTTTTAAAATACGAATATTTATGACAAAAACTCTTTTCCAACAACATGCTGTAATCACATTAATATTATCTATTTATCCAGCTACAACCTACCCTCAAGATTTTTATAAATGGGTCGACGCGAGTGGCTCAACTCATTATTCAGCAACACCTCCACCCTCAAGTGCGAAAAAGTTAGGCTCTGTATCCACATATAGCAACAGTTTAGAACAAACTAAAAAACAACTTTCAGATAATAAACCAGTTCAAAATCTCAATCAGCCACCATTTCCAGTAACTCCAAAAGATAAATTTACAGCAAAAGAACGGGCTGAAATTGAAGCAAAAGTACGAAAAGGAATGCAAGATTACTCTAAGGAGAAACGCACCAATCCTTATATAGACATGTTCGGTTCACTGACGGAACAAGATCTTAGATCCTCTTTAGAATCAGAATATCTCCAGAAAAAAGAGAAGTTAGCAAATTCAAGATTATCAAATCGATAAAAGTATCTAATTTATAATTACTGATACTCAAAACCAGAAGATAAAATCTTGCTCTAAAAACTGACATTGCCCCCTATTTTGCGCTATGCTGTGCGGCAATCTTAACTTTAATTTTTGTTGTATCGCATATCCCTATGACGACTTCTCACATTGACTCCGAATATCAAGCAAGTGCCATTGAGCCTCAAGTTCAACAAGACTGGGACAATCGCAAAGTTTTTAAAGTTGCAGACACTGAAGAAGGCAAACATCGCTATATCCTATCGATGTTTCCCTACCCAAGTGGCAAACTGCATATGGGGCATGTGCGTAACTACACCATTGGTGACGTGATCAGCCGTTTTTACCGTCTAAAAGGTGAAACAGTGTTACAGCCAATGGGTTGGGATGCGTTTGGTTTGCCTGCTGAAAATGCAGCGATTGCTCATCAAGTTGCACCAGCAAAATGGACTTTTGAAAACATCGCGTACATGCGTGACCAATTAAAAAAATTGGGCTTGTCTGTCGATTGGGATCGTGAATTTGCGACCTGTACACCAGAATACTACCACTGGGAACAATGGTTATTCGTACAACTTTATAAGAAAGGCTTGATCTATCGTAAGCTTTCAACAGTGAACTGGGATCCTGTAGACCAGACCGTGTTAGCCAACGAGCAAGTTGAAAATGGTCGTGGCTGGCGTTCAGGTGCATTGGTTGAAAAACGTGATATTCCAATGTACTACTTCCGCATCACCGACTATGCACAAGAATTATTAGATGATTTAGACACATTAAAAGATGGTTGGCCACAACAGGTCTTGACCATGCAACGTAACTGGATTGGTCGTTCTACAGGGATGGAAATTACCTTCCCTTCTGCGAATACTGAAGTCTATGCAGATGGTTTAACTGTTTATACTACGCGTGCTGATACATTAATGGGTGTGACTTATGTTGCCGTTGCAGCAGAACACCCAATGGCGCTTACAGCGGCTGAAAACAATCCTGAACTTGCTGCATTTATTGAAGAATGCCGTATGGGTTCAGTTGCAGAAGCTGATCTCGCCACTGCTGAAAAGAAAGGTATGGCAACCGGCTTGTCTGTTAAGCATCCAGTTACAGGTGAAGATCTCCCTGTTTGGATTGCCAACTATGTATTGATGTCTTACGGTTCAGGCGCTGTGATGGCGGTTCCTGCACATGATGAGCGTGATTTTGAATTTGCCAATAAATTCAACTTGCCAATCAAGCAAGTCATCGATGCTAAAGGCGCTGATGATGCTGAATATTCAGCAACTGAATGGCAAGAATGGTACGGTTCTAAAGATGGCAAATTGGTGAATTCTGGTGAGTTTAATGGTTTAGCATTCCAAGCCGCTTTTGATGCTTTCCTTGCAAAATTAGAACCACAAACTCTAGCGAATGCTAAGGTTCAATTCCGTTTACGTGACTGGGGTGTTTCTCGTCAGCGTTATTGGGGTTGTCCAATTCCAATGATCAACTGTAACAACTGTGGTCAAGTCCCAGTGCCAGAAGATCAATTGCCAGTGGTATTACCGACGGATGTGGTTCCAGACGGTTCTGGTAACCCATTGAACAAGATGCCTGAATTCTATGAAACCAAATGCCCAAGCTGTGGCGGCGATGCACGTCGTGAAACAGATACCTTAGATACCTTTGTAGAATCATCTTGGTACTATGCGCGTTATGCATCTCCAGACTTTACTGGCGGGATGGTTAAACCAGAAGCGGCGCAAAGCTGGCTACCAGTGAACCAATATATCGGTGGTGTAGAGCACGCAATTCTGCACTTACTTTATGCACGTTTCTTCCATAAATTGATGCGTGATGAAGGCGTAGTACAAGGCAATGAACCATTCACCAACTTGCTCACTCAAGGCATGGTGTTGGCAGACACCTTCTACCGTGAAGCAGAGAGTGGCAAGAAAACTTGGTTTAACCCTGCTGACATCGAATTAGAGCGTGATGAGAAAGGTCGTATCCTTTCAGCGAAATATTCAGGTGATGGTCAGGAAGTTGTGATCGGCGGACAAGAAAAAATGTCTAAGTCGAAAAACAATGGTATTGATCCACAAGCGATTATCGACCAATACGGCGCAGATACCGCACGTGTCTTTATGATGTTCGCTGCCCCACCTGATCAATCTTTAGAATGGTCAGATGCAGGTGTTGAAGGGGCTAACCGCTTCTTGAAACGTGTATGGCGCTTGGCTGCTGGTTTCTTAGAAAAAGGCAATCAGGCAACGGCAATCGATAGCGCGAATCTTTCTACAGATGCGCAAGATTTACGTCGTAAAACCCATGAAACCATTCAAAAAGTGGGTGATGACATCGAGCGTCGCCATGCTTTCAATACTTCTATTGCAGCATTGATGGAATTATTGAATGCGACTAATAAGTTTGAAGCAAAAGATGACAATGATGTAGCAGTTGCACGTGAAGCTATTACAACTTTATTGACTTTACTTGCCCCATTTGCACCACATTTAAGTCAAACACTTTTAGCACAGTTTAGTATTGATATTAATACGACACTGTTCCCACAAGTGGATGAGTCAGCGTTAACCCGTAATACGCAAACGATTGTTGTACAAGTGAATGGGAAACTTCGTGGTAAGTTAGACGTCGCAGTCGATATCTCAAAAGATGAGTTATTGGCTTTGGCAAAAGCACTGCCAGAAGTTCAGCAATTCTTGACTGGTCCAACCAAGAAAGAAATTGTAGTGCCAAATAAACTTGTTAATTTAGTTGTTTAATAATTCTTTCTAACCTCTCTTAAATATAAGAGAGGTTTTAATCCTCTACCAAAGAGGAATTAGAATAGATTTGATTAGAGGAATAAATATGCACTTAGCACAACGTTTAGCTGCTATTGTTTTAACTTTAGGTCTAAGTGCAGGCTTAGTTGGCTGTGGCTTTCATTTAAAGGGAAGCTATCCAACGGCAACACCATTGGTTTATAACAAACTAACTTTGGTTTTACCTGACAATACCGATGAACTCGAGAATCGTCTCAGCATCTATCTCAGTGCTACGGGCGTACAACTCAGTAATGCCAATGATGCCTATGTACTTCGTATCTTAGATTATACTCCTCGTCGCCAGTTATTGAATGGTAAATTGACTGAAGTACTATTGCGTTTAACCGTGACTTTCCAAATTGAAGATCGTCAAGGCAATAAAATCACAGAACCACGTACACTCACTGCATCTCGCACGTATCAATATGATGTGGCAACTGTAAATACAGATAACCAACAAGAAGCGTATCTGAACCGTATCATTATTGATGATATTGCCCAGCAAATTACGCGTCAAATTGCAGCGAATCGTTTACCCAAAGCTCAACCATAATTTTTTTATGAAGTTAGATTATGTTCAAGCATTAAAACGTATTGCAGAAGCCCGTGGTGCATGGATCATTCATGGGCAAGAACCTTTACTTGAGCAAAACTTACTTGATGCTTTTCGTAAAAGTTGGCAACAGCATGAAGTTGAACGTCAGCGTTATGACATCAGTAGCGTCAATGATTGGAAAAATGTTTTTAATGCGCTGAATAGCTTATCGCTGTTTTCTCAGCAACTCGCCATTGAAGTACATGGCAATATCAAGCCCGATGCCAACGGCTTAAAACTGCTTAAACACTATATTCAACATAATGAACATAACTTATTGCTGATCGTTTTGCCTAAACAAGACAGCAGCAGTTTAAAGTCTGCCTTTTTCCAAGTCGTGGAGGCCAATGGTGTTGTAGTTTCTTTGACCGCAACCTATCCACAAGACCGACAAAAAATCTTAAATTTAGAAGCAGAAAAATTAGGCATTCAACTGGATCATGATGCTTGGCAATGGCTGATGCAGCATCATGAACATAATCTATTGGCTGCGAAAAACAGCCTAATGCGTGTAGCAGATACCTTTCCTGATATACAAAAAATTCAGATTGAACAGCTATATGCTTGTTTGCAAGATCAGTCACGTTATACCACTTATGATCTGAGCGATGCACTACTTGCTGGTAACTTGGCGCAATCCATTAAGATTTATCAATATTTGATTGCGGCTGGTGAACCTGACAGTCTAATTTTGTGGACATTGAATAAAGAAATGCGTCTTCTGATGCAACTCTTTGAGCAGCCCCATAATGCGATACAAATTGGTATTTGGAAAACTAAAGTATCCGAATATCAACAAGCTTTACGTCGTCTAAATCCAAGACAGTTCTTGCTTTGGCCTGAACTATTGTTGCGCATTGATGCTGCAATCAAAGGGATGTCTAAAGAAAACTCAGAGCATCTTATGCTACAGGCGGTCGGAGAGTTATGTGGCAACCGCCTGTTTTCATCATAATTTTAACTAAATATACGAGAGAACCAGCTCTTTCCTTTGGTTTGTTCTTGGGTGCGTAAATATCGAATCATATTATCACGCACAGCATCGACATAATCCTGATCATCATGCTGTATATGATTAATCAACCATTTTGAGAGTAATCGATATAAATCATTTTCAACTGCTTCCCCTTTTTCAAAGCGTTGACGATAATCATTCAGTCTTTTGACAAATAAATCATGTATACCTTTATGCGAAGGTAAATATTGATAATTGACCTGCATTAATAAATTTTCTTCAAAGCTAAAATGTGATTGCGTGTAATCAATCAGATCTTCCAATACTTCTTGAATCTTAGAGCGATGACCACTCACCCGAATTTCTTCTAATCTATTGATATAATCTAATATTTGGCGATGCTGATGATCAATTACATCGATACCGATATTAAAGCTTTCTTGCCATTCCATTTTATTTCCCCTGTGAATTTTCCTATCAAATCACTTGTACTTATTTACATATTTTTTATGACTTTATTGCTTAGATTAAAACCATAAAAAAAATATGGAATTAGATCTTACAATTTTTACAACCTTAAATCCATAAAAAAATTAAGGTTTTATTAAATTTATTTACCTTATATTAAAAATAAATGTAAGAAATTGAAATTTATAATTATTATTTTTAAAATAACTATTTTAATGAAAATTTGGAAAGGCTGAGAAGGCTAAATTAGAGACGTAACTCATTTTTAATGAATAATGTAATTCAACCTACTTTAAATACATAAACGCGATCTTTTCTAAATCAAGATCGTCTCTTCGATAGAACTCAATAGGTCATCAATCGCCGTTAGCTCAATCATCACCAGAAAGTTATAATTCACTCAATATTTCTCAATTTTAGGGTAAATTATACTGAGATCAACTCAATAAAATACGATGACAGAGGATAAGAATACGGATCATGCAGCAACTCAGCCCAATCGAAATTGAAAGAATTAAAAGTTTATTCTCAAAAGCCGATAGCCTAATTATCAGTGCGGGTGCAGGTATGGGCGTTGACTCAGGTCTGCCCGACTTTCGAGGCAATCAAGGCATGTGGCGAGCTTATCCAGAATTGGGTAAACAACGTATCGACTTTACCAAAATAGCCAATCCAGCAGCATTTAAATTTCAGCCAAATTTAGCATGGGGTTTTTATGGACATCGTTTGGCACTATATCGTCAAACCTTGCCGCATCAAGGTTTTAATTTACTCAAACAACTCGCTGAAAAATTAGACCTCCCCTACTTTGTATTTACTTCGAATGTTGATGGGCAATTTCAAAAAGCAGGTTTTGATCCAAACCAAATTTATGAGTGTCATGGCTCGATCCACCATCTTCAATGCTCAGAACCTTGCCAACTCACAACATGGTCAGCAAATGAATTAACGCCTGAGATTGATCATCAAAATTGTCAATGGTTAGGACAACTCCCACTATGCCCACATTGTGGAAATTTATCCCGCCCAAATATTTTGATGTTTAATGATTATGCTTGGGTCAGCCAAAGACACACTCAACAAGCGAGACGCTTAGAAAATTTTTTAAAAGCCCACAATCAATCTATTGTCATTGAAATAGGTGCAGGCACAGCCATTCCAACCGTTCGTTATTTCAGTGAGCGTTTCGCACCACAACTCATCCGAATCAATCCTCGTGAAGCAATGCTTCCATCCAAGGGAGGAGTCTCAATCGCAGAAAATGCAGCCATTGGTATTCAAAATATTTATCAGATTCTAGTCGAATAATTTCAATAAAATTTGATAATAATTATCATTCTAGATTAAAAATATCCACGTTTTATCCTTATTTCGCTTTTATACTGGTTTGAGTTTCCAAATTTCGATCTGTTGCCATGCCAAAAACAAGTTCTAAAAAAATACCATTAAGTAAAATAATAATAATCGCTATCGGTGTCGCGATTATTGCAGCCGTTGCATGGTTTTTCTTTAAACCTAAAGATCAAGCACCACAATATATTAGTGCTGAAGTTTCCAAAGGTGATATTGAAGATTCAGTACTCGCAACGGGTGTACTTGAAGCAACCAAGATGGTCAGTGTGGGTGCTCAGGTTTCAGGTCAAGTGAAAAAAATGTATGTTCAGTTAGGCGATCAAGTCAAACAAGGTCAACTGATTGCACAAATCGACTCGATTCGCCAAGAAAACGAATTAAAAACAGCCAAAGCGAATATTCAAAATCAACAGGCTCAATTGGCGGTACAACAAGCCAATTTAGCAAAAGTTGAAGCTGAATATAAACGCCAGCAGGCAATGTTTAGCCAAGATGCAACTTCACGCGCAGAACTTGAAACAGCACTAGCAAACTTTAAAACAGCACAAGCTCAAATTGCAGCAATCAATGCGCAAATTGAACAATCTCGTTTAACACTCGCAACTGCACAAGAGAATTTAGGTTATACCAGTATTGTTGCACCAATGGATGGGACAGTGGTTGCCATTGTGACCGAAGAAGGTCAAACGGTGAATGCCAACCAAACCGCGCCAACAATTGTGAAATTAGCGAAATTAGATACGATGACAATTAAGGCTCAAATTTCTGAAGCCGATGTCATGAAAGTTGAAAAAGGTCAAACCGTTTACTTCACGACATTAGGCAATAGTGACAAAAAACATTACGCACAGCTACGTCAAGTTGAGCCAGCACCAAACTCTATCAATACTGAAACAACCAATACCAGTTCATCATCATCAAGCACAGCCGTGTACTACAACGCTTTGTTTGATGTTCCAAATGAAGACGGTAAGTTACGTATTGATATGACTGCACAGGTCTATATTGTTTTAGCTGAAGCAAAAAATGTACTAACAATTCCTGCCGCTGCCATCCAAACTAGACGTTCAAACAAAAAAGAAAATGGCAATAATTCGGTTGCAACAGATAAAGCAAAAAATACAGATACTCAGAAAGCGCAGCATCCTAAACGCCTAGATTTGACTGAAGCTGAAAAAGCGTTAATTGCTCAAGGTAAAGCATCTACAGGAATGGTTCGTGTGTTACAAGCGGATGGGACTGCTCAACCTCAACCTGTGTTAATCGGCCTTAATAATCGTGTCAATGCGCAAGTGCTGAGAGGTTTAAAACAAGGTGATCAAGTGGTGATTGCAGATGCAACTGATAGCTCAAACGAATCAGCAAAACGTAGCAATCAACGTGCAATGAGAATGTAATATGACTCAAGATCAAACGCATTCTTCACAGCCATTACTTGAGGTTAATGACCTCACTCGTGAGTTCCCTGCGGGTGAAGGTACAGTACAAATTCTCAAAGGCATTAATTTAAAAATTTATGCAGGTGAGTTGGTTGCAATCGTCGGACAATCAGGCTCAGGTAAATCGACCCTGATGAACATCTTGGGTTGTCTGGATAAGCCCAGCGCAGGGAGTTACAAGGTCAATGGTCGAGAAACACGCCAACTGGAACCAGATGAACTTGCACAACTACGCCGTGAATATTTTGGTTTTATTTTCCAGCGTTATCACTTACTCGGTGATTTGAGTGCTTCCGGTAATGTTGAAGTACCTGCAATTTATGCAGGCGTTGATAGCCATATTCGTCAGGAACGCTCTGCTAAATTGTTGTCTGAGCTAGGCCTTGAAGAACGCTTACATCATCGACCAAGTCAGCTATCTGGTGGTCAGCAACAACGTGTCTCCATCGCCCGTGCCTTGATGAATGGCGGCGATGTGATTCTTGCCGATGAGCCAACAGGTGCATTGGATAAGAATAGTGGTATTGAAGTGATGCGCATTTTGCGTGAGCTAAATGCCAAAGGCCATACCATTATTCTGGTCACTCATGATCTCAATGTCGCGCAAAATGCGACCCGAATTATTGAGATCAGCGACGGTAATATTATTTCAGACCGTGCAAATGTGCCTGAAAATGCCGATTCTGATTTAGAGCATCAGACCCTACAACGCACACCACAAAAGAAAACCTCGGCTTGGCGCTCTTTCTTTGATCGTCTCGGTGAAGCATTCCGTATGGCACTGCTTGCCATGAATGCCCACCGTATGCGGACGTTCCTGACCATGCTCGGAATTATTATCGGGATCGCATCCGTGGTCTCGGTGGTTGCGTTGGGGAATGGCTCACAAAAGCAAATTTTAGAAAATATCAGTAGCCTCGGTACCAATACCATTACCGTGTATCAGGGTCGTGGCTTTGGTGATAACTCGCGTGCTTCACAAGTCAAAACACTGGTGCCTGCTGATGCAGAAGCTTTGGCGGAACAGCCTTACGTGGATGGGGTGAGTCCATCCGCCAATACCAGTGTGACGCTACGCTACAAAGACACTGAAGCATCGGCAACAGTAAATGGTGTCAGTGCTGATTTCTTCTATGTCCGTGGCATGACCTTTAAATCAGGACAGCCTTTTGACAAAAACAGTGTTACTCAGCGTGCCCAAGATGTAGTAATTGATACTAATACGGAAAAAACCTTCTTTGCTGATGGGGCCAATCCCGTTGGTCAAGTATTGTTATTGGGCAGTGTACCTAGCCGTATTATTGGTGTGATTGATGCTCAACAAGGCTTTATGGGCAACTCTGACAGCTTGAATGTTTACTTACCTTATTCGACAGTCATGAGCCGTATGTTAGGTCAGTCTAATGTACGCAGCATTATTGTTCGTATTAAAGATGAATATCCGAGTAGTGCCGCTGAAAATGCCATTTTGACTCTACTCGAACAACGTCACGGCGCACAGGACGTATTTACCCAAAACTCTGACAGTATTCGTGAAACCATCCAACAGACGACGGCAACCATGACCCTGTTAATTTCTGCAATCGCGGTGATTTCTTTGGTCGTTGGTGGTATTGGGGTTATGAACATTATGCTGGTTTCTGTGACCGAACGAACCCAAGAGATTGGCGTACGTATGGCCGTTGGAGCTCGACAAAGTGACATTTTGCAGCAATTCCTGATTGAAGCAATTTTAGTCTGCTTATTGGGCGGCGTACTTGGTGTGCTGCTCTCTTTAGGGATTGGGCAAATTATTGGGCACTTTGCCAAAGGCATCATTGAAATGAGTTATTCAACTACATCAATCGTAGCGGCCTTTGTGTGTTCAAGCATGATTGGTATTGTTTTTGGCTTTTTGCCAGCACGAAATGCGGCACAACTCGATCCAGTTGCGGCTTTAGCGAGAGAATAACCAGCAAAAATTGATCTCAGGAATAAGATACTCGGGAATGCCATCCGCAACCTGCGTAGTATCAACAAGATATTGTTTCTGCGAGAAGTTAGATAAATGAAAAAATAGAACAGGTTTTGCGGATGACGATGGTTTTGCCTACTTTTCCCGAAATGAGAAACAGCGTTTCGTAAGGTAGGTCGAGCCGAAGGCTTAAACTGAAAATGGATGAGAACTCGATAAGACACTGTCTCGATAATCATGCTCTTTCAAATTATTAAGGGAATGACGATCAATGTTATTCAAACAACATAAAATCGCACTTGCACTTTGTCTCAGCACATCATTAGCTGGCTGTTCTGCTGTCGTCAAAACACCCTATAACGCACCAACAGTACAAGTGCCACAACAGTTCCAATACGATGCACAAAAAAGTAAAAATGTGAATCTAACGGATCAATGGTGGACGTTATTTAACGATGCCCAACTGAATCAATTGGTCGATCAGGTTCTCGCTAAAAATAGTGATTTAACTGTTGCGGGGATTACCCTTAAACAAGCTCGTTTACAGGCAGGTTTGGCTGAAAATAAACAAGGTATTCGAACCAGTTCTAGTGTTTCCGCAGGTCATAACTATGACCTCCGTTCCGGCGATGGCTCTGACCGTGGTTTATCGACCAGTGTCGGTATTAGCTATGAACTCGATTTATTTGGCAAGCTCGCCAATCAAACGGAAGCAAGTCAATGGGAAGCCTTAGCCACTGAACAAGATTTACAAGCCACAGCACAAAGTCTGGTTGGAACCACAGCAAAACTGTATTGGCAACTTGGCTATCTGAATGAACGCTATCAAACCATTCAGCAGAACTTGGCTTCGACCCAAAAAATCTATTCTTTGGTGAAATCACAGTATAAAGCGGGTGCTGTTTCAGGTTTAGATTTAACTCAAGCGGAACAATCGGTGCAAAGCCAAAAAGCCAGTTTAAGCCAAATTGAGCAGCTTCGTGTTGAAGCGCGTACTGCGATTGCTGTATTGCTACATGAACCTGTTCAACAACTGAATATTCAAGAGCCTACACAACTACCTCGCAATACTCTTCCGAATATCGCGGTCGGACTCCCTGCGGATATTTTATCGCGTCGTCCAGACTTACAAGCGTCTGAATTACGCCTACGCAAAACCTTAGCCAATAAAGATGCAACCAAAGCCAGCTATTATCCATCGATTAATTTGACGGGAAATCTAGGTTCATCTAGTACCTCTTTAACACAACTGTTAAAGAACCCTGCTTTAACTTTAGGTGCAAGTCTAAGCCTACCTTTTCTTCAATATAATGATATGAAGAAAGATATTGCGATTAGTGATCTTGAATATGAGAAAGCGATTACACAGTATCGTCAAACTTTATACCAAGCTTTTGCCGATGTGGAAAATGCATTATCAAATCGCACTCAGCTAAATCAACAAGTTCAGCTTCAGCAACGCAATCTTGAGTTAGCAGATAAAACCGAACGCTTAACTGAAGTGCGTTATCGCAATGGTGCGATTGCATTAAAGAATTTACTTGATGCTCAAGAGACCACACGCAATGCACGACTCAGCTTAGTTGAAACCAAGCAGAATCAATACAATGCCTATGTAACATTAATGCAAGCACTTGGCGGAAGTCCTGTGAAAGAACTGCCAAAACAATAGCTCTAGCGCTATTGTTTTGCGCGCTTATTCTTTCACTAGATCTGGATTATTCTGGATCTGTTGAATACGTTTAATCTTGTCCTGATCATCAAAAACAACTTCATACGAAAGTTTCTGACCATTGAAATACATCTCAGTTGGAGAGCCAATCACTTCCCATAGACCAATGGTGGCAATATCCGCAGTCGTGTGCCATAGCGTACGGCTGATTCTAGCTGCTTTTGAGTAGCCTTGCTGGAAAGTATAAATCTCTTTACGTTCTCCATTTACGGTTTCGGAAGTGATGGGTGCGCCCAATTCAGAAATCACATAATTTCGATGTTTGCCCACTTCTAAAACCGTCAGATTCTTTTTATGCGGTTGGTTACTTGCCATCACTGCGGCACAACCTTGAAGTGAAAGAAGAATGACTAATCCTAAAACAACAGCTATTTTCTTCACGTTTTAACCTACCCCGAAAGCTAAAAAATAATACATCTATCGACATTCTCTTTAGAATTTTCGATTAAACAAAAAACAGCATTAATTAGCATATAAAGTATTAACTGACAAATGATTAATTTTATTGATCAGTAAATTTCTCATCACCGAATTAAGCATTAGATCGAAGACTTAAAGAATTCTATTTCACATCATTTTTATATTGACGCAAATACTGCTGTTTTATATGCTGAGTAAGATAAATAGAAATAAGATAAAAACCTAATAGTTATATAATTTTATTTATAGGGTAAATGTCTTCTGTAAATGAAATCGAGTACAAAGAGAGTACATCATGGATAAAGAAAGTTTTTATGATGAATTAGACAAATTTATAATACTACCTGGAAAAATAGATTGCCTATCAAAGAGTAGTTTTGAAGCTGTTCAATTATCTGATGAGGCAAGAAAGCATCGCAATATAGTTTATTTATGGAGAACTTCACAGGAATTTCCACGATTTAAAGGTCTAAGTAATATTTTATATATTGGACAAACCAAGCATTCATTTGCAGCTAGATATCGAGATCATGCCAAATGGATTACAACAAAGGCAAACTCGCTAAAATATGCTCATGCTATTGAAGAGTATGGTCCCATCACTATATCTGTTTGTGATTTTAGTCGATTTGGTTCAACGTTAAAGCAAGCTGAAGGACAGTTGCTGTGGTGGTATTTTCAAAATCATTGTGAGTATCCACCAATCAACTACACCAAAACTAAAATTAGAACAGATGAATATCTTAGTACATATTTTCAAACAGATTCTTAAATAGAAAAAATTTACTATAAGTTAAATCTAGTTGTGTGCTCAGAATCCTGTATTACAATTAATTCATTAATGGATCATCATAGTTTTATCGACAAAACTAAATACGTGAGAATTCTATGGCGGCATGGCAATTTAAAGTCTGCTTAATTCCCCAAAGCTGTTTCAATACGAATGAGATAGACGTTTCTAGATTTTATGATGCAGATGGTAATTACGATACCTCTTTTGCTTGGAAAAATCGTCCAGTAAATGATGTAAAAGATGAAATTATAAAATATTACGCCTTATCTAAATCATGGCATGAGGACTTAGTTAGTTTCGGGGATGAAGAGAAAACTGATTGCCAAGCATGGTATGAAGAAAGTGCCTTAGAAAACATTCAGTTTCGAATAGATATGCGTGGCAATTTTGTTTTAGATATTGAACAGATTATTGATATTGCACAAAAAATTTCTTGTGTATTTTTTATACCTGAACAAAAGTGCATAACTGAACCAAATGTATTCAAAGTAATCAGTCATATTAAAAAATCAAATGCATATTTATTCGCTAAAGATACTGAACAATGGTTTAACAGTATAGAAAACCATAATAAATGAGTTCGAAAGATGGATTGTCATTTTTATAATTTCACTATCTTCTAAAAAATAAAGCCGCTATAAAAGCGGCTTTATTAAATAATTAGATTAATCTAATTATTCATCATCCATCATTGATTGGCTCATACCTACAGTATTGAAACCACCATCAACATATAAGATTTCACCCGTAATACCAGAAGCCCATGGTGAGCAAAGGAACAATGCAGCATTACCCACTTCTTCAATCGTCACATTACGTTGTAGCGGAGCAATCTTTTCATTAGCATCTAACATTTTACGGAATGATTTGATACCTGAAGCAGCCAATGTGCGAATTGGGCCAGCAGAGATCGCATTCACACGAATCCCCTCTTTACCCAAGCTTAGTGCTAAATAACGCACACCCGCTTCTAACGATGCTTTAGCCATGCCCATCACGTTATAGTTTGGCATCACACGCTCAGAACCTTGATAAGTCAAGGTTAATAAACAACCTTTACGTGCTTGTAATAAAGGTTTTGCAGCACGCGCCATCGCAACAAAGCTATACGCGCTAATGTCATGTGCGATTTTGAAACCATCACGGTCAGTCACATCGGTAAAATCACCATCTAGTGTATGTGCAGGTGCAAAACCAATCGAATGCACAACACCGTCTAAACCATCCCAGTGTTTTGCCAACTCAACAAAAGTATTGTCAATTTCTGCATCAATCGCTACATCACAAGGGAAAACGAGGGTTGAACCAAACTGTGCTGCAAAGTCATCAACACGTTTTTTTAGCTTTTCATTTGGATAAGTAAATGCTAACTCTGCGCCTTCACGGTGTAATGCTGTCGCAATACCGAAAGCAATTGATAATTTACTTGCAATACCAGCAATTAAAAAACGCTTACCAGCTAAAAGTCCTTGTGACATCTTATTCTCACTCGAAAAATTTTCACCACATCATGCCAACATTCCTGATTTTTCGGAATTGCATAATCCACCTTTTTTACAATCTTGCATAAAAAAATCGCCTTCATGTGAAGACGATTTATGTTTTATATTAATTTAAATTTAATCATCACCTTGAATTAGGCTTAATAAGCGCATGAATGAATAGTACATCCACACTAAAGTCGCAAGTAAAGCAATCGCACATACCCATTCAAATGCTTTAGGAGCGCGTTGTGCTGCTGCATTTTCAATAAGATCAAAATCTAAAATCAGATTAAGTGATGCAATTACTGCAACAAATGCAGCAAAACCAATACCCAACCAATTGCTTTCAAAGATATAAGGAATACTTGAGCCAAAGATTAACCGTAAAACGATCTGCACAACAAAAACTAAAGCAATCGCAATAGAAGCTGAAATTACAATTGCCTTAAATTTTTCAGTCGCACGAATAATTTGGAATTTATATAACGCGAATAAAACCAAGGTTGTAACAAAGGTCGCAAGCAAAGCTTGTAAAGGAACACCTGGAAACTTCAGTTGAAAAATAAAAGAGATACCACCTAAAAATGCACCTTCAAATAATGCATAAGGAATTGCTAAAGCTGGTGCAGTATTTGACTTGAAAGTGGTAATCAAAGCTAAAATTAAGCTACCAATAATTCCAACAATTGTTGCAGCATAGGCAATTGAAAGATTAGCAGTGATTGCACAATAGAAAAATAGTGCCACTCCCAATACAGCTGCAATCACTGTCAATAATACTGACTTTTGAATCGCACCTTGAATGGTCATTGGCTCAGTTATATCAGTATAGGTTTCCACCCGAGTTAAAATTGGATTATTACTTTGCATGTAAGCTCTCTTTTTATAGTAAGCAAATAAAAATTGAGTTTATGATATTTTTTATTCAATCCCAATATTTTTTACATTTAATAAAGCTTTAATTTTTTTGCAATTTATTGATAGCTAATCCATTAAAAATATATGAAACAAAGTACTTGATTGCAAAATTAAAGCACATTTTATGGCTATAACTTTCATTTCGTAGCGAGAACCATAAGCTTTTATTTACAGTCTAGATATATTTATACCAAGTGAATTAATTGTAATAAAATCTGAAAATCTGTATTCATCTAAGTAACATAATCAATAAAAAAGGAGTCGCATTTTAGGACTCCTTTTTAAATCATTTTTTAGATTAGAGTGAAATATTACAGCCCTTTTAGCTAAAGTGCTGCGGTTGCTCATCAATAACTTCTGCTTGTAACTGATTCATCTGTTTTTCCAACAAACCAAATAAAGCGGCTTGGATCATATGCTGTGCAACGGTTGGTGTCTGATCACCCAAAATCTTTTTAACATCTTCACTAAATTGAATTTTAACCAAAGGCTCTGCTTCCGAACCTGCATTACGCAAGGCAAGCTCTCCGCCTTCAAGTTGAACTAACTCGAGAACGGCTTCTTGGCTACCAAATAACTCTTTTAACTGTTGCATTGACATACAATTACTCCATGTTTCTACATGGTGGCAAAGCGCTACTGCACTTTGCAATCTCACGTCTTATTTATATAAGTGCTATTCACTCATATTTCAAGTCTATGTTGTACTCGAATTAAAACTCAACCATTTCATTACGAAAACCGTCAATCAAATGGCTTAAATCTCTATGCCATTCTCGTAATATTTTCGCATCGGGTAACCATGCTTGCGGGCTTTGAGTCACCTTAATAATCAAATTCGATGAGGTCTCATTTTCAGGCTCTGGTGCTGTTGGCTCTGGTGCGTACTGACATAAACGATACGCACGTTTGAGTTCTGCAATAAAACCATCTTTAGCAAGTTGCTGTAATACTGAAACTTCTGGTGAGACTTGTCCTTTAACTGCCATCTGTTCTTCAATCGACTTAAAGGTCGGTTGTAAATCATTTAAACGATAATAGCGCACCAATTCTTGTAAAAACGCTAAAATTGCCCCGTGTAAATGAAATACTGCTGCCTCACGATATGCCTGCGCTTGTTGAATATGTTCAGTTTGCTCAGCTTGTTGACATGCAAGTCGGGCAAAATACAATTTTTGATTGGTACGATCAGCATGGTAGCGAGCAACACGAGACATAATAAATCCCTTTTTCAGTTCATTTAAATCAAGACTGATTGTAAAGCGAATTGATGCTGAAACAAATAGCACTCACAACATCAATTCAATACGATAAAGTTTTCGCTTGGCAATGACTTGAATCGGTGGATCAATCGGACGAATATTGCGAATGACCCAAGCCAAATATCCTTCAGCCCAATACGTTGCACAAGCTGCATCAACTTCATCAGATTGCCATGGATGCACTGATTCAATATCCACCAGTGCAACGGCTAAACCAACGTCTTCATCCCCATCATTCAAAAGAAAGTGTTGATTCTCTACAATCATCAAATCCTTCAGCGGCAACATTTCAGGTTGCCATGAGCGAACTTCAAGCGTTTTAATTTTCTTCGCTATTCGCTCAGCATTTGGCGCAACAATTGATAAAGCCGTATATTGCTTTAACATTGCTAATTAAGCTTTATCATCCGCAGCTTTGACGCGAATGCCTTGGCTTTTTACTTTCAAGGTGTTTAAACCTTTAATTGCTTTAATCGCCTCACGTGGATTTGGCATTTCAACAAAACCAAAACCTTTCGATTTCCCCGTTGCTTCGTCTTTGACCACGACACAAGACTCAACTTTTCCATATGCTTTAAATAAGTCGAGAATTTCCGCATCAGTCACATTACGGTCTAAATTACGAACTAAAATTTTCATGCTAAAACCTAAAAGATGATTCATTGTAGAATCAATGAATCAAAAGAAATTGAATCTAGCTAGTTTAATCGAAATCAATCCCAAAACCTAAATTGATTGTAGTCGTGCGAGAACGATTGCTTTGACCATAGCCACGTGGAATATCTCGATGAATCTGAACATCGACTAAATGTTGAGGTAAATCATTGAGGAAGTAACTTTCTATTTTTCTTCCTAGCTCATCATATTGATCTTGTGACCATAAATTTAAATTCTGTTTGGTCAAAATCAATTCATCTTCTGCTCGTGTTAAGGCCACATACAGCACACGACGCTCCTCCTCCACATCATCAAAATCGCCTTGTGCACGTGCATGAGGATATTGATTCGGAGAAACATGTGGGACATAACAGACTTTTTGTTCAGCGCCCTTAGCTGAATGGATGGTAATCAGCGTCACTAAATCTTGGTCAGGCGTTTTATCAATTTCTGAGATAGAAATTGGATCAAGTACATATTCCTCTAAGAATTCCCCAAGAGCACTGTGTTTACGTGCCAATTGCTTGACCAAATCAAAGTCTTTAACACGGCGTGACCAATCTTTAGTTTTATAATTATTTTCCAGCTGTTCATTTAGCGCATCCAGTGCGAGGCCAATACAAGCTTCAACATGCTGCTGCAATACATCCAGTTGCATCAAAATTAAAATCGCCTGTTGCGGTACTTTGCCATGCCGCTCTAAACGTTGGCAACGGGCTTCGATATCAGGCAGTTGAATCAGTTCTTGCGCCAATTTACTGGCCCCCACATCGCCCACACCATCCCAAAGCGTCAGGAAACGCATCCAGGCTAAGTCATCCTGAGGGTTAACACTCACCCGCAGTAAGCTCAATACATCTTTAACATGTGCAGACTCAAGCAGTTTTACCCCGCCAATAAAACGATAAGGAATATTGGCGGCAATCAAAGCACCTTCCAAATAACGCCCACTAAAACCTGAGCGCAGCAACACCATATGTTCTGCCCAAGCCGCACCTTGCCTATGACGACCATTCAAATCCTGAATAATCCAATTGGCTTCCTCAAACTCATTGCTCAAGATATGCAGTTGTGGCTTTAAACCTTTACCTCGGTAAGCTTGAAGATGCTTGTCATATTCAATTTGGCTCTGCTCCAGCAGCCAATTGGATAAATCTAAAATACCTTGGGTCGAACGATAATTCATTTCTAAAGTCAGCACATCTGCATCGGGTACACGTTCTTTAAAATGATGGATATTTTCGAAATCTGCGCCACGAAAGCCATAAATGGATTGTGCATCATCCCCTACGCAAAACAGTTTTACCTTGCCAACTAAAGGCTGAAGCAAAGCCCATTGCAGTGGATTAGTATCCTGCATTTCATCAACCAATAAGGCAGAGCAGAAACCAGTGACCCACTTCACTAACTCTGGTGAACTTTGCAAATGCACAGCAACAATAGATAGGATGTCATCATAATCTAGAAAATTACGTTCTTGCTTGCGTTGCTCATAGGCTTTCATCAATTCAGCAATTTGAGCTTTATACTCAACCGCTTGGGGTAGCTGCTCAACCAATGCATCTGACAATTTGGTTTTAGTATTCCGCGCATAAGAATACAGATCGCACAATTCTGCAGCCTTCGGCAACACATTGCCCTTATCTTTACCACGCAATAAGCGGAACATCAGCAACTGATCATCTCGATCAATAATACTGAACTGGGTCAGCCCAAAAGCCCGTGGATTACGGCGCAATAGATACATACAAAAAGTATGAAAGGTTGATGCACGTAAACCTTTGGCCTGTGCGCCCATATGTTGTTCAACACGTGTCACGATTTCACTTGCTGAACGTCGGGTAAAAGTTAGAACCTGAATTTGTTGTGCAGCTAAACCTTGATCAATTAAATATGCTGCTCTTGCCACGATGGTTTTGGTTTTACCACAACCAGCTCCTGCCAAGACTAGACAATTTTGTGCTGTCGTTGTGGCTGCTTGTTTTTGTTGTGGGTTCAGTTCATCAATTAGCTTGGCAAGCGTCATACAATTGGTCAGTTAGAAATGAAATACTATTTTAACAGACTCAAGCCATTGAAATGTTTCCAACTACAAAAACAAAAAGAGCATGTGTATTACATGCTCTTAGTTTTAACTTGATCGTTTAAATTGTAGTTGAGCTATGTGGTAACTGTTTAATTGCACCAGCAAAAGTTAAGTAATTAATCCCTTGGAACAAAATATCAATCGCAAGGAACATCCCTAAGACCCAGAATGGTGAATCAGGTGATGAAAGAATGAGAATACCTGTAAGCAAGGTTAATATGCCAGAAAAGAGTACCCATCCCCAGCCTGAAATTGGTCGTAGAATAAAGGCATTTACGCTACGAATAATCCCAGCAATAACTAATGCAATCGCCAAGAAACTGGTGAGCACCACCGCGGTAATCACAGGCGTAGTAAAAGCAAAGTAACCCGCTGCCAAATACAGCACACCAAACAAGGCCCACAACCAACGTGTACCCCCTTTAAACACCATAAATGCGGCAACAAAATGCAAGATACCACCCAACATCATCAACACACCGAACAACAACACGGCAGATAATGTTGCAAATGGTAAAGCTGCTAAAAGAACAAGACCAAAAATAACCAATAACACGCCCAATAACAGATACCATTTACGATCAGCGTGTAGCTGATTGCGAATCAGATCGTTACCCACTGTTTTCATCATTATTTACTCTTTTATCATCAATGTTATATCTACATTTTGAGCGAATTTTCCGCTCAGTTCTGTATAAGGCATGTTGATAATTAATGATTTAATGTCAGGAAAACTCATATTTTATTCTGTCATTCTCTATCTAGGCCATGATTCTAATCACCAACGCCCATCTCTGGATAAGTCGAAACTTATCCACAATTTATTTGATCCAGCCTATTTCTTGGGCAGTAAGTACACTTATTACCGTCTGCTCTAAATCGTTTGGCATTTTACTTTTGTGTTCCGATAGAGGAATACGTCCTCCCATAATTTCAGCTTCAGTTTGTGGATAGAGCGGCTGTTTATCTGCCTGTGCATAGCCAATCGGAAAAATAGGTTCACCATTGGCTAAGTTATATTTATCGGTCGCGCCAAAACCATGTAATAACTCATGTACCAATACCACATTGTTTTGCTGTGTCTGTTTAGCTGAGGCAAACAGGTTGACTGAACCAATGCGCCCACGTTCCAGCGCAGTTGAGTGCTTGAGTTCCCGACTTTGCTTCGGATCATAGAAATTCAGATATAGAGTTAAACTCGGTGAACCATCAATCGATTGGTGCTGTTTCCATGCATAGAATCGGAACTTTAGACTCCACAGAATATTATTCAGAATACTTGGCTGTTCAGACATCTTCGGTGGTGCTTGCTGCAATTCCCGCCCAATCTCGATCATAAAGTAACTGCTTTGTCCTTGATATTTCTGGCTATTTTTTTCTAGATACTGCTTCACCTCAGCAAAATCATCTTGCTGCAATTGTTGAATATACTGCTGTGTTGTAGCTAAACCATCAGCATTAATCGGATGCAACAGCACATTAATCGGCTGATTCCAATCCTGATTTTGATCACGATAAGCATTGATCGCAACAATTAACAACACCAGCAATAAGCATGCAACTCGGATATTTTTCCACATGCATTTCACCCCAATAAAAATTAATTTTTCTTTTTATTTGTTCTATAAAAAATGCCAGCAATCGCCAGCATTTTTTTAAACTTTAATGTTTAAGCTTATACCCATTTCCCATCTTGAAACACCAGACTCCACTTGGTTTGCTTGCCTTCAGCGGTCTCAGAACCCACATATTGTGCTTGGTTCTTACGGCTGAATTTCACGACCGTTGGATTACCTTCTGGATCGACATCTGGAGCTTTCAACAAGAACTGGTATTTCGGATCAAGTTGCTCAGCAACACTGCGTAATTCAGCGACTTTCGGTGCACGCGTTTCACGGATTTTCGGGAATTTGCTGGCTGCTAAGAACAGACCTGCAGCGCCATCGCGTAACACGAAGAAATCATCATGCTTGGCTGAACGTAAGTGTTCCATTTTGATTGGATCAACACGCGGTGGCGCTGGTTGGCCGCTCTTTAACACTTTACGGGTATTGTCACAGCTTGAACAAGCGAAGTACGGACCAAAACGACCTGTCTTTAACTGCATTTCGCCATCACATTTATCACATGGAATGGTTGGACCATCATAGCCCTTAATCTTGAATTCGCCTTCTTCAACTTCGTAGCCATCACAATCTGGGTTATTACCACAAACATGCAATTTACGACCACCATCGACTACATAACTGTCCATTGCTGTACCGCATTTAGGGCAACGGTGTTTCGACATCAAATCAGCAGTTTCAGCACCATCATCATCCGACAATGCCGCTAAAGACTCGACTGGTGTTAAGTTGAGTGTGCCTTTACAACGCTCTTTCGGTGGCAGGTTATAACCTGAACACCCTAAGAATACACCTGTTGTTCCGGTACGAACCTGCATTGGACGCGAACATTCAGGACAAGAAACATCGGCAACTTCGACTGGCTGATTACGGCGCATGCCGCTTTCACCCTGCGCATTGGTTAAACGTTTCTTGAAATCACCGTAGAAGGTATCCAGTAACTCTTTCCAGTTACGCTCACCCATTGCGACACGGTCTAATTGACCTTCTAAATCTGCGGTAAAGGCATAATTCATCAGGTTATTAAAACTTTCATCCAGACGATCCGTCACGATCTCACCCATCTTCTCGGCAAAGAGACGACGGTTTTCCAGTTTTACATAACCACGTTCTTGAATAGTTGAAATAATTGCAGCATAAGTCGAAGGACGACCAATACCTTTTTTCTCTAATTCTTTGACCAAAGACGCTTCAGTAAAGCGTGCAGGTGGTTTGGTAAAATGCTGGCTTGGATCAAGCTTTTCTAACTTAAGTACTTCACCGACTTTCACCGCAGGCAATAAAATATCATCATCCGATTTATTGGCACCACGAACACGGGTAAAACCATCAAATACCAGTGTGCGACCTTTCGCCTTTAGCTCAACATTTGACGCTTCAACAGTCAAGGTCGAAGATAAATATTCTGCTGGTGTCATTTGACAGGCAACAAATTGACGCCAAATCAAATCATATAACCGTTGTGCATCACGCTCTACGCCCGCAAGTTTATCGCCAGTCAAACCAACATCTGAAGGACGAATGGCTTCATGAGCCTCTTGTGCACCCGCTTTATTGCCATAGCGATTTGGCTTGGCAGGGACATATTTTTCACCAAAATTTTGTTGAATATGATTACGCACCATATTTACAGCGTCATCACTCAAAAAGGTAGAGTCTGTACGCATATAGGTAATAAAACCACCTTCATACAAACGCTGCGCCAGCATCATGGTTTTCTTCACAGAGAAACCTAAACGCGTACTCGCCGCTTGTTGTAGGGTTGAAGTGATATACGGTGCGCTCGGATTAACTTTGGTTGGTTTATCTTCACGCAACACCACTTTATATTCCGCATCTTTTAATACGTTCAATAACGCATCAGTTTCTGCTTTATTTTTGAGCTTAAGCGTTTTACCTGCTTGCTTAACCACTTCAAGGCGTATGTCTTCTTTCTTAGAAATGGTATCTGCAAAAACTTGCCAGTATTCTTCTGGAATAAATGCACGGATTTCACGTTCGCGTTCAACCACCAGTTTTACAGCAACTGACTGCACGCGTCCTGCCGATAAACCACGGGCAATCTTTTCCCATAGTAATGGCGACACCATAAAGCCCACCACACGATCGAGGAAACGACGCGCCTGTTGAGCATTAACACGGTTTAGATCAAGTCGTGTTGGCTGTTTAAATGCTTCTTGAATGGCATTCTTGGTAATTTCGTTAAAGACCACACGATGGTAGCGACTATCATCCCCACCAATCACTTCTCTTAAATGCCAAGCAATGGCTTCCCCTTCTCTATCCAAGTCCGTTGCGAGATAGATTGCATCTGCATCTTTGGCGAGTTTTTTCAGTTCGGCAACCACATGTTCTTTGCCCGGAAGCACTTCATAGTGTGCAATCCAATCATGCTCTGGATCGACACCCATACGATTGATCAGTGCGGACTGGGCTTTTTCAGCTTTCTGTTCATCCGTCAGTTTAGTACGAGTTGCGGGCTTCTTTTCAGTCGATTTCGCCCCGCCTCCTGTCGGTAAATCACGCACATGACCCACCGATGACTTCACCACATATTGTGAACCCAAATATTTATTAATTGTTTTCGCTTTTGCAGGCGACTCCACAATCACTAAGGCACGTTTCTTTGCAGCAGGTGTAGGAGCTGCTGTGCTTTCTGAAGCAGAGCGTGGAGTATTCGCCATAATAAATCGTTTTTCCTATAATCTAATCAAATAATTAGCGCTGAGCTAATTCATGTAAATATGCTTTCATTGCTTCAAGCTGAGTGGCTCTTAAATCAGTTTCTTCATCCCAATATAGCCCGACACAGTTTGCCTGCATATCAATAGCATAAACTCCTGTTAATGCAATGGGTGAATCATTAAATTTCTGATCCCCTTGAACAACTTGAAGTTTGCCATCAACAACTCTTGCACGCATTAAAGCTAAACGCCCTTCTGGAATCAGCACACTATAATAAGCCACCATACTGGCACGCTTTTCAGAAGCCATTGGAATTTTTGTCCAATCAGGTGCGACGATTAAACGGGGATGTAATCCCATTTTTCTAGCTTGATCACGCATCATACCTAATGCTTTTTCTCGAGGACTCACACGCAGACCAAAAATCGAGCCCAAGACAAATAGAACTATCGCAACTGTAATCCAAATTCCAACATTACTCATAAACTTGCCCAAAACTTTCTTTTATTAGCGTTACATAAGTTGAATCTAAAACGCAAGTTACAACATGAAAATAATACTGAAATCATTTTTCAGTGCTAAAAGCCTCATTTTGAAAAATAAAATCCTTTCATTTAGGTATGAAAAACAATTTAAACTTTATTGGTTTAACGATAATTTACCAAATCGATCTAAATGGGCATCTCCCCAAGTTTTTAAAGCAATTAAGATCTGCTCTAGACCATGACCCAATTCTGTCAAACTATATTCAACTTTTGGTGGAACCTGAGGATAAACTTCACGGTGAATGATGCCATCTTGCTCTAATTCGCGCAGCTGATTAGTTAACATTCTCTGGGTAATGCTTGGAACACGTTTCCTAATTTCATTAAATCTTAAAGTCCCTTCGTTCAATAGATGCCATAAAATCACGGTTTTCCATTTCCCATCAATTAAGCTAATTGCTGCTTCAACTGAACAACCAGGAGAACAATCAAAACTCGAATGTCGAACTTTTGCCATTTTACAGTATCCTTTTTGACACTATGAGCGTTATTTGTCTGTAGTCACAAAATATAAGCTTACGCTATGCTCAAACTCCTATCAAGAGGAAGAAAGATGATGAAAGCTGTAGCGTATCAACAAGCAAATTCAATAACTTCAAAGCAAGCACTGGTCGATATTGAAATCCAGTCCCCTATTGCACAGGGATATGACCTACTGGTTCGAGTTCAAGCAATTTCTGTAAATCCAGTTGACACCAAAATTCGTAAGCATGTAAGTGCAGAACACAATCAATGGAAAGTCTTAGGTTGGGATGCTGTTGGTATTGTAGAGGCTATCGGGGAAAATGTTTCCAATTTTAAGGTAGGTGATGAGGTTTGGTATGCAGGTGCACTCAACCGACAAGGAAGTAATAGTGAGTTACAATTGGTTGATGAACGTATCGTTGGGCATAAACCTAAATCTTTAAACGCTGAACAAGCAGCCGCGTTACCATTAACAGCCATTACCGCTTGGGAAATGCTCTTTGATCGCTTACAAGTTCCCAAAGTAGCCGCAGAAAATACAACTATTTTAGTCATTGGTGGTGCTGGGGGCGTAGGCTCAATTACGATTCAACTTCTCAAGCAATTGACCAACTTAACGATTATCAGCACCGCTTCTCGTTCCGAAACAAAAACTTGGGTTGAACAACTGGGTGCAGATTATGTCCTAGATCATCGCCAACCTTTAGCTAAACAAATCAAACAATTGAATTTAAATGCACCCAAATATGTATTTTCAACAACACAAACAGATCAACATCTTGCAGATATTGCTGAATTGATCGTGCCTCAAGGGCATTTTGGTTTAATTGATGACCCAGAACAGCTTGATATTAAACTCTTTAAATCAAAATCGGTTTCAGTTCATTGGGAGTTTATGTTCACACGTTCAATGTTTCAAACTGAGGATATGATCAAACAAAGCGAACTATTGAATAAGGTGGCCCAGTTAGTTGATGATGGACAAATTAAAACCACGGTTAACCAAGTTTTATCACCCATAAATGCGGAAAATTTAATAACAGCACATCAACAAATTGAAAGTGGTTCAACCAAAGGGAAAATCGTTCTCCATGGTTTCTAGACCACTAAAAATGAGTTCCATGGTAAGTCTTATATTTACCATGGCTTAGTAATGCGGTGGTTTATTACTCATCGGATCAAAAGGCGCGATTCCTTCCGATAAATCAGAAGATTCAACACGACGATATAAAAGTTGCATTTGTTTTTTTAAAATTGCAATTTCTTGAGTCTGAATTGCGAGCTGTTGATTTAATTGTTCAACTAAATCGTCTAAAAATGCAATTCGGACTTGCAAATCTTCAATGGGTGCGGACAATGACGCGTGATCATCAAATTTTTGTGGTTTAGTCATTTCAGACCTCATCTGAACTCTTAGGAAACATTATGGCCTACATTACTTTAAGGGATGTCCATCTCGCATTTGGCGGACCTGCCCTACTCGACGGCGCGAACTTTAACCTAGAACGTGGCGAACGAGTCTGTTTAATTGGTCGTAATGGCGAAGGCAAGTCTACTTTATTAAAACTGATTGAGGGAAGTTTATTACCAGATACAGGTGAAGTTTCGATTCAAAATGGTTTAACTGTTTCAATGTTAGCCCAAGACGTGCCGATGGATTCAGGCAAAGTGGCCGATATTGTTGCTGATGGCGCAGGAGAAGCTGCAACCGTACTCAAAGACTACCATGAAGCAAGTGATGCCTGTGTATTAGGTGATATGGAAGCTTGCGATCGTATGGGCATGTTGCAGCATAAACTCGATCAGCTCGATGGTTGGGCACTTGAAAACAAAGTAAATACCATTTTAGGTAAAATGGGGCTAGATCCAAATGCAGATTTAGCAGATCTATCAGGTGGACGTAAGCGTCGTGTGCTCTTGGCACGTGCCCTACTTACCCAACCTGATGTGTTATTACTGGACGAACCGACAAACCATTTAGATGTAGAAAGTATCGAATGGTTAGAAAAATTCTTACTTGATCAAAATAATCTAACTCTTTTATTTATTTCACATGACCGTTCATTTGTAGATAGCATTGCAACACGTATTGTTGAACTCGATCGAGGTGTTTTACGTGGCTATGAAGGCAATTATTCACGCTATTTAGAGCTCAAAGCTCAGCAAATGGAAGCTGAAGAAAAACAAAATGCTTTATTTGATAAAAAATTAGCTGAAGAAGAAGCGTGGATTCGTCAAGGCATCAAAGCACGCCGTACCCGTAATGAAGGCCGTGTCCGTGCCTTAAAAGACTTACGTGAACAATCTAAAGCACGTCGTTCACAGCAAGGCAAGGTCAGTATGGCGACACAAGAAGCTCATCGTTCTGGTAAGTTAGTGTTTGAGATTGAAAATCTAAGCGTCAGTTATGGTGAGCAACCGTTAATCAAAGACTTCTCAGCGATCGTATTACGTGGTGATCGTATCGGTTTAGTCGGCGATAATGGTGTGGGTAAAACCACCCTGATCAAAGCGATTTTAGGTGAAATTGAACCTAGCGGTGCGGTGAAAACAGGTACTCAACTCGAAGTTGCTTATTTTGACCAGTTGCGTAATGCCTTAGACCTTGAAAAAACCGTCATGGCCAATGTTTCAGAAGGTTCTGATTTTGTTGATGTGAATGGTAACCGCCGTCATATTTATAGTTATTTGCAAGACTTTTTATTCTCGCCAGAACGTGCGCGCACCCCAGTGAAAGCCCTATCTGGTGGTGAGAGAAACCGTATCTTATTGGCAAAATTATTGCTCAAACCATCGAATTTAATCGTCATGGATGAGCCAACCAATGACTTAGATATGGTGACACTTGAGCTACTTGAGGAAATGCTGTCTGACTACAAAGGTACTTTGTTACTGATCTCGCATGACCGTGCTTTCATGGACAATGTTGTGACTTCGACTTGGGTATTCGATGGTAAGGGCAATATTGATGAGTACATTGGTGGCTATCAAGATTACTTGGAACAACGCCCTGACCAAAAAGTGGTTGATCAGAAAAGTGATGTGAAAAAAGCGCAAGCTAAAGCCGAAGCAGCGGCTGCCGCAGCACTAGTACCGAAGAAGGTCAAGCTGAGTTACAAAGATCAGCGTGAGTTAGAACAACTCCCCGCTGAGATGGAAAAGCTAGAAAAAGAACAAGCCGAACTTTCAGCAAAACTTGCAGATGGTTCTTGGTTTGTCTCTGACGCTAATGCTGCGACTTTAGCGAGTCAACGTTTAGCAGAAATTGAAGAATCTTTGCTTGAGAAGTTGGAACGTTGGGACATCTTAGAAAATATGTCGAAAGGCAATTAATCAGATGATGAGCATCTATCCATAAAATGATAGATGCTCTATTAAAATCCAATGAATGCTTAGATTTCAAAATCATCTTTTAATGACTGATAAATATTAAAATTTTCATCATCAAAACAAACAAAAATTACTTCTTGGACTGACTGACTTTGCTTTAACTCGTCATTAATCACTTTAAACGCGATTTGAACAGCAAGCTGTTTAGGAAACCGATAAATTCCTGTTGAAATATTTGGAAAGGCGATTGTTTTTAAACCCAGATGATCGGCGAGTTTAAAACTATTACGATAAGCATTTTCTAATAAAATTGGTTCGTTCTTCTCACCATTTAACCATGTTGGTCCAACAGTATGAATCACATATTTTGCTGGTAGATTTCCCGCGGTGGTTATCACCGCTTCACCTACTGCACAACCACCCTGTTTGGCATGGATTTTTTGAGACTCTGCCAAAATCGCGGCACCTCCACGACGATGAATTGCACCATCCACCCCACCGCCACCTAAAAGTGAGGTATTTGCTGCATTGATGATAGCATCCACTGCGATTTGGGTAATATCTCCCTTAAGTATGCTTATCTGTTTCAACATGGTCTCCTGATCAAAATATTTATTTATCTATACACAAAAAGGCTGTGCTTTATCTTTTAGATTTAAAGTCGTAAAACCGACTTCATGTTACACTGCTTCAAAATTCAATATCATTCATATTTCTAGTTTATGAGCCAACAATCGTCTTATATTCCTGGTGAGTTTCAATGGGAATTTTTATTCCCTAAGTATTGGAAAATCTGGATCGCCATCACTTTTCTCATGCTCTTAGCAATCTTACCTTGGGCAATTCAATGGCGCTTGGCACATGGTTTAGCCTCATTATGCTGGCACTTGCTCAAATCACGTCGAAAAACCACAATCAGAAATCTGGAAGTTTGCTTCCCTGAATGGTCTCCTGTTGAGGTTGAAGCACAAGCAAAACAAGTGTTTGTCGACATGATGTTGGGGGTATTTGAAACATTAAATGCTTGGTATTGTCCAAATTGGTTTAAAGGACGCCATAGTATTGAGGGTCTAGAGCACATAAACTCAGCCAAAGCACAAGGCAAAGGTATTTTATTGCTAGGTACACACAGTACTTTATTGGATGCCGGTGGTTATATTTGTGCTCAATATTTTGAGCCTGATGTGGTCTATCGTCCTCAGAATAATCCGATGTTGGATATGCTGATTTATCGTTGTCGCGCAACCATTTATCAACAGCAAATTGATCATGATGATATGCGTGGCTTGGTTCGTCGCTTAAAAGATGGCGGTGCGATTTGGTATAGTCCAGACCAAGATTTTGGCTTAAAACAAGGTGTCATGGCGCCTTTTTTTGGTGTTCCTGCTGCAACTGTTACTGCACATCGTCGTCTATTAAAAATCTCCAAATCTGTTGCAATCCCGCTTTATTTTTATCGTTATGGCGATGTTCGTAATCCGCAATACAAAGTTCTGATTGAGCCTATTGTTGAAAATATGCCTAGTGAAAATGAACTCGATGATGCAATTCGGGTGAATAGAATCATTGAAGCTCAACTGCGCATTGCACCAACTCAATGGATGTGGTTTCACCGTAGATTCAAAACCCGAGCAGAAGGTTACGAGAAAATTTATTAATATTTAGAGAAAATTAAAACCCGAGTTTCGCATCCTGCAAAACTCGGGCAAATGAGGTTGTGCTTTCACGTCATTTTTATTATCTTGCTTCCATCGCATGCATCATATCCTTGATGCGTTTTCCATCTCAGCGTCGCTATCCTTAATCGGAAATCCTTTCCTGCGTCCTTGTGCTGATGTATTTAGAATAAACCTTTTGATCAAACTCGACTATTCGCCGCAGACTTAAATCAATGTACGATATTGCTTACATCACGATATTTGCCATTTCATTCTATTGAGTCACTTATAAGGCTGAGCCAATTCATCTACAACTTGCTTGTGCTCTTGTTCTGCTTTTTCTATACCATCCCGAATTGCTTCTTCAGCCTCTTGTTCATCTTCAGCGCTTTGCTCAAGTTCTTCCTGCTGTTGCTCAAAAATACGACCCGTCTGTAAAACGACATAAATTGGAAAATGATCAGAACCTATATGAGATAAGCGTTTCATTTCCACTAAGCCAAAGTCAGTACTATGAAAGATATGGTCTAAAGACCAACGTAAAAGTCGATAATCTGCGTGAAAAGTATTCATGAAATAGCGACCTACCCGTGGATCTAGCAAACCACTGATTCGTTGAAATAATCGCGTGGTGCGTGACCATGCCACATCATTAAGATCCCCCATGACAATACAACTTTCATCCAAATCTTTTATTCGATCGCCAATAATTAAAAGCTCAGCATCTCTTAAAGTTGAATCTTTGGCTTCAGTTGGGCTTGGTGGTTTAGGATGCAAACAATATAACTGTACTTGGATACCTGAACGTAATTTTACTGAGGCGTGTATAGATGGAATTTCATCGCTTAAAATAAATTTAATTTCAGAATCATCTAAACGTAAACGGCTATACAAATGCATGCCATATAAATTATCCAATGGCACTGCAACACGATAAGGATATTGTTTTTCTATAGGCTGTAATGCATCTTGCCAATTCTGATCCGACTCTAATGTCAGTACTAGATCTGGTTGTAAATCATCAATATGTTTCAACAATAAATCATATTGATGATTAGGTGTAAGTACATTAGCAACTAACAAAGAAATTTGCTGTTCTGGATTTAATTGTTCTTGTTTCACTTGCTGAACTTGTTTACGCCATATTGGCGTGTAAGGCAAAACCATTTTTAATTGGAATGCGACCGCTGCGATAAGCCCCAAAAGCAGTACTTCTCGCGTTAAAGTCCATTCTGTTTGCATAAATAGCAAACCCAATAGGGCGATTATTCCTATTGCCAATATTTGCAAACGAGGAAAATCTGCACCGCGAAACCACCATTCATCACGAGGAATCAAGGACCATAGGCTCAGCCAAATAACCAGTACCGCACAGAATTCGATCCATATCATGTTAATTGTACTCTTAGGGTTATCTTGGATTTTTTAAAGAAGTTATAGCTTTATCAATTTTTTATCTAATACAAACAAGTTATTCCACTCAATAAAATTATCGTTTTATTTACGTAAAGCTTGCAGTTGTGGTCGCTTTTGATACACTCAAACCCCTTTAAAGTTTTTTACATACCGAGGCACAATGACATGAAAGTAGGTCTGGTCGGTTGGCGTGGGATGGTTGGTTCTGTCCTCATGCAACGTATGGTTGAAGAGAATGATTTTGCTCACATTGAGCCATTCTATTTTTCTACCAGTAATGCAGGTGGCGAAGCACCTTCATTTGGTGGTAAGACTGCGCCAGCACTTATGGATGCGTCAGACATTAACAGTCTGAAGCAAATGGATGTCATTTTAACCTGCCAAGGTGGTGATTATACATCTGAAATTTTCCCTAAGCTAAAAGCTGAAGGTTGGGATGGTTACTGGATTGATGCAGCATCTACGCTACGTATGGCAGATGATGCAATCATCGTACTTGATCCAGTCAATTTAAACGTGATTAAAGATGGTTTAGTCAACGGCACTAAAACTTTCGTTGGCGGTAACTGTACCGTTTCTTTAATGTTGATGGGTTTAGGCTCTCTGTTCCAAAATAACTTAGTGGAATGGGCAACTTCGATGACTTATCAAGCAGCTTCTGGTGCAGGCGCGCAAAACATGCGTGAATTGATCACTGGAATGGGCTATTTATATAACAATACAAAAACGTTATTGGATGATCCAAAATCTGCAATTCTTGATATTGACCGTCAAATTGCCGAGTTACAACGTGGTGAAGGTTTTCCAAAGTCTAACTTTGGTGTGCCATTAGCAGGTTCATTGATCCCATATATTGATAAACAGCTTGAAAGTGGTCAATCAAAAGAGGAATGGAAAGGTCAAGTTGAAACCAACAAGATCTTAGGCAATCAACAGATTGTTCCGATTGATGGTCATTGTGTTCGTATTGGTGCAATGCGTTGTCACTCTCAAGCCATTACTTTGAAGTTGAAAAAAGATGTTGCGCTTGATGAAATCGAAGATATGATTCGTCAATCAAGCCAATGGGCGAAAGTGGTTCCAAATACCCGTGAAGCCTCTATGACTGACCTTACTCCTGTTGCTGTGACTGGCACTTTAACAGTTCCAGTTGGTCGTTTACGTAAGCTCAATATGGGTAAAGAGTATTTAGGCGCATTCACTGTGGGTGACCAATTACTTTGGGGTGCTGCTGAACCTTTACGTCGTATGCTTCGTATTTTGGTTGAATACAAGAACGCTTAAGCAAAAATATTTAAAAAACAAAAGCCGATCACATTTGATCGGCTTTTGTTTTTTATCAAACATGAATATTTTACAATTCATTTACATCACGGTAATGTATACTTTTGAATTGACTAAAACATCACTTTTTCATGGATCGAGATGACTGTTTATAACAAATTAAAAGTTGCCATTTTAGCCATCATTTCTTCGCAACACCTTTATGCGATTACACTCGATCCATTGCAAATCCAATCTGCACCTGGTGAATTACTCTACGCAGAAATGAGTTTTCATCAAGCCGATCCTACCGCAAAATTAGATGTAGGCTTAGCAACACCTGAAGATCTTTTAATGATGGGTGCTGCTCATCAGCCTCCGAGTGGCCTAAATTTTTATACACGCCGTAATTCACAAGGTGAAGGGGTGATTGTGATCACTTCTACACGTCCAATGACAGACAGTGAACTTAATATTATTCTTAAAATACAAGAAAGTGGTGCAGCACATTTAAAGCATATTAAGCAGCCTATAGGACAAAGTTCGAGAGCGATATCCGCTAAAGCAGCTGCAAATGAAAAAACGCTTTCACCTAAATATATTGTCAGTGAAAAAGATATTGCGCTCAATTTACCCGAAAGCACTCGCTTCAGTTCACCAATTGCAACAAATGCAAAAGAGCTTAATTTAAAGCAAGAAAATTTATTAAATGTCTCCTCTGCTTTACCACCAATATTAAATAGCTCACAATCGAAGCAAAGCTCTCCAGTAGCAATATCCGTTGTTACAACGCCGATACCGAGCCAGAATCAGGACATTGTAAATGCAAAAATTAGCCCTAAAATCGAAACAAATAATATAAATACGACTGCACCAGTAAAAGTTGAATCAAATCCAACTGCTACCATGACTAAACAGCCGATTGTTCAAGTCGCAGCTCAGCCAGTTCAAACTGCGAGTCAACCACCTAAACCAATCGAAAAAGAATCAAAACCAGTTGAACCACAAGAAAAATTTAAAAAACAACAACCTACAAAAACTGCACAACAAGCTCAAAAGAAAGCACCTGCCACAAATAGCAATTCCATGACTGCATCTAATAACTCAGCTCAACAGCATGTCGTGCAGCGTAACGAATCTTTGTGGAGTATTGCGCAACAAATCGCATCACAAACACAACAGCCTGTTGCTAAAGTTATGAATCAGATCAAAGCACAGAATGAGCATGCTTTTATTGGTGGCAATGCAAATCGTTTAAGACAAGGGTCTCGTTTAAATTTCAATCTAAATACAACACCATCTCGTCAAAATACAGCTATAAACCAAATAGCAGCACAGACAACACATCCTCGATCAGGTCAAGCCAAATATCGCCTGCAGCAAGCGGAAATGTCACTGGTCGCTGAAAGTAACCAAGATTCAAGCAATGGAAGTGCGAAAAAAGACACATTACAGCAAAAAACCAGTGCAGATTTATCATTAAAAGTTATGACAGCACGAGAAAAAACCGTTACATTACAAAGAAACGTAACACAGTTAGAATTGGCATTACGTAACAAGGAACAACGTATTCAGCTATTAAATGCTCGGCTTGCAGAGTTACAAGATCAGTTGAAAGTGCAGCAGGAAACTAAAAAGCCAACACGCTAGGTTACGAGAAGATTCTCATAAATTTGCAACAAAGCGGCTCTATCTTTAAGGGGTATAGATCATGTCAACTATAATAATTGTACTGCTAATCGTCGTATTAGTTGTTGCAATCGTTTTAAAAAAACGCAGTGACAACCAAACTACTGCAACATCTAAAAAAGGTGCTACAGCAAAATCAGCGAAGAAAGCAGCTACAACTAAAACTTCACGTACGACATTAGCACGTGAAGAACAAGAATCTGTTCCAGCCGCCGCAACCGCGATTCCAGAGTCTTTACGCCAGAAAATTGAACAGCAAATTCAAAGCGGCAATTATCAAAGCGCAGAAGCACAAATCAATCAGATTTTAAAACAAGATAACTCCCAACATGAGTTATATTTATTTCTCCTTGATATTCACTTAGCTCAAAAAGATGATTTTGCAATTGATCAATTGATCAAACATATTCATGCTTTGAAACTTGATGATATTGCTCAAGCTGCTGAAGCAAAACAACGTGAATATGAAAAAAATAAACAACCTGATGCAATTGAGTTCAGTTCAAGCTCAAGCCATTTTCAGCAAACCAGTACATCAGATACTTTAGCAAAAGAGCAAAACAACGCAGATTTTGACGCATTAGCGGCATCAAAAACGTCACAATCATTTGATGACTTACAATCTGGATATGTTGCACCAGCAGAAGAAACTAAACCAGTTGAACCAGTCCCAGAAGTTCAGCCACTAGATTTTAATTTTTCCTTCGAGAAAAAGGAAACAACTGAAGCTGCGCCAACAATCGAGCAACAAGAGAATAAAGAGCCTGCTCCTTTAGAATTCTCATTCAATTTAGATGCTGCACCTGCATCCCCTCCTGTAGTTGAAGAAGCAAAACCTGAATTAGATTTCAATTTTTCAAACTTAGAAGTTACAGAACAAAAAACTGAAGCAGCACCAACGTTAGATTTTAGTTTTGAACCGACAGAAAACAAGCAAGTTGAAGTTACAGAAACAGTTACGGAATCAGTTGTTGAACTTGAACCTGTTCAAACCTCGCCTCAAACTACATCTGTTGCAATCAATGACCCTCTTGTACAATCATTTCCTGATTTACAACAACTTGATGAAGCACAGCTCAATCTAGAACTTGCTGAGCAATATATTGAATTGAGCGCTTATGATTCTGCACGTGAATTATTAAAAAATAGCCCGTCATTTAACGCAGAGCAACAACAACATTCACAAAGTTTACTGAATAAAATAGCTTCCTGAATTTGATCGGTCTAATATAAGCAGTCTCTCAGACTGCTTTTTTTATGATGAAAAAAATCGCTTTAATTTATATGGGTGGGACGTTTGGTTGCGTTGGCGAACCATTGATGCCGATGCCAGAACAGGATTTTTTACCTTTATTAGCTAAGATCATTCCACCTCATTTACAGGTCAAATGCTTCGCTGCACCAAGTATCAAAGACAGTAGTGCCTGCACCGCAACGGATTGGCTAAAGTTGGTACAACAAATCCAGCAATTGCAACTCAATAGTTTTCAACATTTTGTCATTATTCATGGGACAGATACTTTAAGTTACGCTGCAGCAACACTTGCTCGTTTCTTGGGACATTCTTGTCATGCCATCATTACAGGTAGCCAATACCCATTATTGAATGTTGAAGGCAATGATACCCGTGAATTTACAGATGCCACAGGCAACCTATATTTAGCATTAGAGCAAGTCCTCTCTTTGCCAACGGGTGTTTATCTGGCGTTCCATGAACAAGTTTTTCACGCACAAACGACCTTAAAAGCACATACCACTGAGTTAGATGCTTTTGTTGGTGTTAAAGCAGATCAAAGTTGTCAAACCACAGCAGATTCTCTTGTTGTTCAAAATGAATATATTCAGCAAGTAACTGAACTCAGCATTTTAAATTTGATGTTGCAACCGATTGCAAAAGAACAACTCATTCTACAATTAAAAAATATTCTGCTTAACCCACCAAATTTCTTGATTCTACAAGGATTTGGCACAGGCAATATTGCAGTAAATGACGAAATTCTGATGTTGTTTGAGCAACTTTACCAAAAAAAATGTCTGCCTATTATCAGCACCCAAGTGACCTTTGGGCAACTAGATCAACGTTATGCCGTCAGTTCATGGATTCAATCTGCCAAAGTTTTAATCAATGATTGCCACAGCCATGCTGATTTATATGCAAAAGTCTTGCAAATCTATTTAAAATATCCGAGCCACGAACAATGGTTCGCGAATTGGCATCAGCATTAATATTTGAGGTTAAAACATGCAACGTTATGCAATCGGTATTGAATTTTGTGGCACGCAATACCGTGGTTGGCAAACCCAGCAGGCTGGCGTTATCACTGTTCAGGAAACCATCGAGAAAGTGCTGAGCCGTATTGCCAATGAGCCCATTATTTTGCATGGTGCTGGACGAACTGATTCAGGTGTACATGCAACCAATATGGTAGCTCATTTCGACACCGAAGCCATTCGCCCAGAACAAGGTTGGATTCGTGGCACCAATAGTCAACTTCCAAAAGACATTTCAATTCAATGGATTAAATGCATGGATGAGAACTTCCATGCACGGTTCAAAGCCACTGCACGACGTTATCGTTATGTCGTCTATAACGCACCCACCCGTCCTGCACTATTGTATAAACAAGTCACTCATCTTTATCAAAAACTAGATGTACCGAAGATGATTGTCGCTGCAACAAAATTTGAGGGAACGCATAATTTTGAGACTTTCCGAGCTGCTGCATGTCAATCCAACCAACCCATACGTCATGTAAAACACTGCCGTCTATTTGAGCATGGACGCTATTTAGTATTAGATATTCAAGCCGATGGATTTTTACATCATATGGTACGGAATATCATGGGATGTTTACTAGAAATCGGACAAGGTATGTACGAGATTGATCATATCGATACCATGTTTGCCGCAGAAGACCGTACGGCTGCAGGCATCACCGCCCCACCTGATGGTTTATATTTTATTCAGTCCTATTATCCTGATGAGTTTGATTTACCACAGCTGCCTTTAGGTCCCCAATGGTTAAATCTGCCTGAATAAAAAAAGCCTTATCGAGAGATAAGGCTTTTTTCTTAGAAAAATTAACGCTGTTTACGCTTACGATATTCGACAGGGGTTTCATTCGTCCAACGCTTAAATGCACGATAGAACGTACTTGGTTCAGAAAAACCTGTTAAATACACAATTCTTTCTACACTCTCATTGGTATTCGCCAATAATTTCTTCGCTAGACGGCAACGATAATCTGAAAGGATTTGCTGGAAGCTCGTATTCGCCTCGCTAAGCTGTGTTCTTAAGCGGCGCGGCGTGATGCTTAATTGAGCGGCAACTGTTTCTAACGTAGTTTCACCACTTTCTAAAGTTGAACCAATCGCACGACGAACTTCACCAACCAAATCATATCGCGCAAGCTCTTGTAATTTCTCAATCGCTAGTTGTTCATGTAATTGTAGTAGTTCTGGTTCAGCTTGCCACAATGGATAATCAAGCACTGCAACATCAAAATAAAGACGTGTCGCTTTTTGTCCTAAACTAACAGGACAACCATATACTCGGAAATATTCATCATCATCAGCACCATCACTAAAATTAAAGTCGATATAAATTGGCTGAAACTGACCTTCAGTAATAAATTTAAAGAAACGTAAGATGCCTGACATAGCACATTCAGAGAAATGGCGATTGACTAAATTATCTGACCAAAACTGTTCACCGTTGGTAAGATAACAACGACCATCTTCAACTACGAGTTTTGCATCAAAAGCATCACTGATCAGACGCTGATAAGCTAAAGCTCGTTTTAGCCCCTCACCAAATGTTTCACTACTAATAAATAGATGCTCAATCACCTGACCACGATAGAGTGGTAAATGCTCACCTAAATGCAATCCAATATCAGGATCATTGCTGACTTCCTGTGCAGCAATCCAAAATGCATTTTGCGCACTTAATGGCGTTCTGGCATTGGTATCAATTTGATTTAGCGCTACCCCTGCTTTTGTTAGAATCTCTTCAGTTGGCAATCCTGCTTTACGAATTGCCTGATAACCAAAGCGCAATACAACTGATGCATCTGTTAACTGACCCACGCAGTGCCCTTCCCTGTAGATACGTTCTTGTAACAATAACAACAATTTTAGATTAACGTTGATTGACCAAACTGACAACAATATTCTGCTTCTTTTGTTAAAAAAAATTGTCAATTGTCCGACAGTTTTTATTAATAAAGATCTAAAAGGTTTACATACGCTTCACCTTGTAAAATTCAAATAAATTGACTATAATTTGCCCCTTTCCAATTTGATCATCAGGTAGGCTATGGCCAATAAAGAGGAACTCATTGAGTTCGAAGGCGTTGTCACCGAAACGCTTCCTAATACGATGTTCCGTGTACGTTTAGAAAACGGTCACGAAGTTATTGCTCACATTTCTGGTAAAATGCGCAAACACTATATCCGTATTTTGACGGGTGACAGTGTAAAAGTAGAAATGACACCTTATGACTTAACAAAGGGTCGTATCACTTATCGCGCGCGCTAAGAGATTCGTGAATGCAAAAAAGCCACATTTTGTTTGTGGCTTTTTTTATGCTTGATTCTTATTACTCACTCAAACGTGTTGTTTTACACCCTACCGTTTGACACTCACGTAATCTTTCCTCTAACCAATGATTACGCTCTTGTGTCGTCGTAAGTCTACATTGCACGCTTACGCTATTTTTTTGATCATCAGTACATTCTGCATCTCGATGATGAATCCATGCGAGCTGAGACTTTTTAAGAATCTTTTGTTGTGTCTCATTGAGTTGGTGACGTAATTGCTGGTAATTTTTATTTAAATCAGCATCAGCACTCGCATAAATTTTATTCGTGCAATAAATATCATCATACGTATTGCGTGCCTTATCACAATTATCTGCATGACTGAATGTTGCTAAAGCGCCACACATCAGTCCAAATATAAATTTGTGCATCAAGTTTTCTCAATCGCTTAATTTGCTATCTATCTAAGCATATTTGAACTAAATTGAATATTGCCTAAAAATAGACTAGTTTGTATATTTTTGTCTTTACTTTGTACTAATATTCGAATATATCAATTCAAACCAAAGAATACGTCCTAGGAAAATCTTCTATATGAATTATAAATATCTCATCATCTTTTCTTTTTTTATTTTACAAGCTTGTACAACGCCAGGATGGCAATCAGTTAAACTTCAAGACTACTTAGAGCCTTATATTGGTCAGTCCGCAGATCATATTCAGCAAAACCTTAATCTTAGAAGCTTAGGATTTCAAACCTTAAAGCAAGCTCAAAAAACCAACCAAGATTTAACATTTACTGTTCTTCGTCCAATAAGCATCCCCATTCCTCAAGATATGGGAACCTCAATTAATGGTTCTCGAATATCATCAGGTGTTACTTATAGTCAATCCTATGATGTTAAGTTTTATTGTCACATCATTTTTGAGCTAGACCAACAACAAATTGCTCGCTCTATTCGCTATGAAGGCAAGGCTTGTTAGTTCGCTTATATACATTAAGTTATAAAAAAACGCAGCTTAAGCTGCGTTTTTTATTGGCTATAAGACGTTAGTTAAGTGCTGAAACTACAGCTTCGCCCATAGCATCTGTACCAACTTTTGTCATGCCTTCAGACATAATATCTGCTGTACGCAAACCTTGATCTAATACTTGACCTACAGCATCTTCAATTGCTTTTGCTGCAGCTTCTTCACGGAAGGTATAACGTAACATCATCGCAACTGAAAGAATAGTTGCCAATGGATTAGCAACATTTTGACCAGCAATATCTGGTGCAGAACCATGACATGGCTCATACATGCCTTTGCCATTTTCATCTAAAGATGCAGAAGGCAACATGCCGATCGAACCTGTCAACATTGCTGCTTCGTCAGATAAGATATCACCAAATAAATTACCTGTGACGATCACATCAAACTGCTTTGGTGCACGCACTAACTGCATCGCTGCATTGTCAACATACATATGTGAGAGTTGAATATTTGAATATTGTGCTTGTTGTAAATCAGTAACCGTTTGCTTCCACAATTCAGTCACTTCCAATACATTGGCTTTATCAACCGAGCATACTTTGCCACCGCGCAAGCCTGCTAGCTCGAATGCAACTTTGGCGATACGCTTGATTTCACTTTCTGAATAAACATCAGTGTTATAGCCTTGTTTTTCGCCATTTTCTAATTCGCGAATACCACGTGGTTGACCAAAGTAGATCCCCCCTGTTAATTCACGAACAATTAGGATATCCAAACCGGCAACGATTTCTGGCTTCAAACTTGAAGCATCAGCCAATTGTGGATAAAGAATCGCTGGACGTAAATTTGCGAATAAATTCAATTCGCTACGAATTTTAAGCAAACCACGTTCTGGACGAATCGAACGTTCAATGGTATCCCACTTAGGACCACCAACCGCACCTAATAAAATGGCATCAGCATTTTTAGCTTGTTCGCTTGTTACAGCTGGATACGGTTCACCGTGAGCATCAATTGCTGCACCACCCAGTAAACCTTGTTCCCATGTCAAACCTAAATTAAATTTTTGATTCACCTTAGTTAGTACTTGCTCTGCTGCACCAACAATCTCAGGACCGATACCATCGCCTGCTAAAATTAAAATATGTTTAGACATTTATTCTTCCAGTTTCATATATGCAGCGTTCATACTGCAAGCCGATTAAATCTTTTTCTCAACAAATTCACCCAAACCTGTGCTCACATCATATGGGCGACAGAATCGACGAATCGTATGCTGTTCTTGTTGCAAATCCACACATAAGGGTTCAGGTATAGAAACATTTAATAAACTACCCGAACGATATGCACGGTCTCGGTACATTTTAAAGGTATAGCTTTGATGCGGCTTGAACGCATGAATCACATGGAAGGTTTCAGCTCGGTCTGGTGAAATAGGATAAAAGCGAATGACTACTTCATATTGTTTGGCTGGTACATTTAAGTAGACTTGTTGTTTTCTACTAAAAACCGAACCATGCAATCGAACAATCCCTCGCTCCATTGCCTGTTGGCTAATACGGTGCGATTTGGCATCAATCACAGCAATATCATTGATTCGTTCAAACTCACAATTTTCGACGCCTGAACAATACAAAGTTGCATTTTCTGCTTTATTGCCTACTGTATTTTGGGCAATACGAACCTGATCAACCATATTCGTAGAATTCTGACATGCGGTTAATGTCATACCAACACCTAAACACAGCAAAATACTGCGAGCGAGTCTTCTTTTCATTATTCAAGCCCAGTCCTATATCATGCAAACATGCAAGCGAATATATCTACTCGCATGTTAACAAGAGTTCCATGTCTGCGCTATGGCTATATTTAAAATGTACTAAAACATTAAGCTATGTTTATATTGATGAAATATAAATAAAACTTAAGCTTCTATCTCTTGAAACACCCAAGGACGTACTTGTTTCGCTTTGGCTTCAAAAGCGCGAATATCATCTGCCACTTGTAAAGTTAAGCCAATATCATCCAAACCATTTAATAAGCAGTGCTTACGGAATGGATCAATTTCAAATTTAAATGCTTCACCTGTTGGCGTACGCACTTCCTGAGCTTCTAAATCGATGGTCAATTGATAACCCTCGGTTTCAGCACATTCCTTGAATAACTGATCAACAATCTCTTCAGATAAAATCACAGGCAACATGCCATTTTTAAAACAGTTATTAAAGAAAATATCTGCAAAGCTTGGTGCAATCACTGTACGGAAACCATACTCATTCAAAGCCCAAGGTGCATGTTCACGACTAGAGCCACAACCAAAGTTAGTACGTGCCAATAAAATCGTTGAACCTTGATAACGCGGTTTATTCAACACAAATTCAGGGTTTATTGGACGTTTGCTAATATCTTGCCCTAAATAGCCTTCATCTAAATAACGCAATTCATCAAATAAGTTATCGCCAAAACCTGTGCGTTTAATTGACTTCAAAAACTGTTTTGGAATGATTAAATCAGTATCAACATTTGCACGATCTAAAGGTGCAACAATACCTTGTTCTACAGTGTATTTTTTCATGATTTTGCTCCTTTAGAATGAACGTACATCAACAAAATGACCTGCAATTGCAGCCGCTGCAGCCATTGCTGGGCTCACCAAATGTGTACGACCACCGTTACCCTGACGACCTTCAAAATTTCGATTCGAAGTAGATGCACAATGTTCGCCTGGTTGTAATTTATCAGCGTTCATTGCTAAGCACATCGAACAACCCGGCTCACGCCATTCAAAACCAGCTTCTAAGAAAATTTGATCCAAGCCTTCTTGTTCTGCTTGTTGCTTCACCAAACCTGAACCCGGAACGATCATCGCCTGTTTAATACTAGATGCAACTTTACGCCCTTTCACGACATCTGCCGCAGCACGAATATCTTCAATACGAGAATTGGTACATGAACCAATAAATACACGATCCAATTGAATATCAGACAACGCTTGACCAGCAGTTAAACCCATATATTGATAAGCACGAGTCCAGTCATTACGCTGAACATCATCTTTTGCTTGTTCTAAAGTCGGTACTGCTTGCGAAACAGGGATCACCATTTCTGGAGATGTTCCCCAAGAAACTTGTGGCTCAATCTCAGCGCCATTCAATACGACGACTGCATCAAATACAGCATCTTCGTCCGAGTGTAAGGTATTCCAATATTCTACGGCTTGATCCCACTGCTCACCTTTAGGCGCATAGTTACGATCTTTCACATAAGCGATGGTTTTGTCATCAACAGCAACCATACCTACACGCGCACCCGCTTCGATTGCCATGTTACATACGGTCATACGCCCTTCGATCGACATATCACGGAACACTTGACCACCAAATTCAATGGCATAGCCTGTACCACCAGCCGTTCCAATTTTGCCGATAATCGCTAAAACAACATCTTTCGACGTCACGCCTTTGCATAATACACCATCAACACGAACAAGCATGTTCTTCGATTTTTTCTGTACTAAACATTGCGTTGCTAACACATGCTCAACTTCTGACGTGCCAATACCGTGTGCTAAACAACCAAATGCGCCATGTGTAGCTGTGTGTGAGTCACCACAGACCACCGTCATACCCGGCAAAGTTAAACCTTGCTCTGGTCCTACCACATGGGCAATACCTTGACGAATATCATTAATACCAAATTCAACGATATTAAAGGTCTTACAGTTATCATCTAAGGTTTGAACTTGGATACGAGATGTATCATCTTCGATCCCAGCAATGCCTTGCTCACGCTCTTTTTTAGAGGTCGGAACGTTATGGTCAGGTGTTGCGACATTGGCACTTAAACGCCATGGCTGACGATCAGCAAGTTGTAAGCCTTCAAATGCTTGAGGGCTAGTCACTTCATGTAATAAATGACGATCAATATAAATCAAGCTTGAACCATCATCACGTTGCTTAACTAAATGGTCATCCCATAATTTGTCATATAATGTCTTGCCTGCCATGTCGTCGCTCTCCAACGTGCTTGTCATAGGACTGGGTAACTAAATCTTAAATTTATTATAGCAATGCTTTCACATAAATCTAATTTATCATTTTTATTAGTTATCAAACTTTTTGGAATACCTAATTCATTTGTGCATCAATTTTTTTCAATAAAGAGATAAATGCTTATCTATCTAAAAGTTCGATCATCGAGAGTAGAAATTTCTTTTTTACTTTTTAAATGATAATCATTATTATTTAATTAAATAGGATTTCAAAGGGTGAGCGACATGGCAAACATTCAGCAATTCGTGATTAACAATCAACGGACTTTAAAAAAAACCTTGAGTTACTACATCATGCATATTAGTGTTGCGATGATAGTTGCCTATATGATTACAGGGAATTTAATCATGGCTGCAACTTTGAGTTTAATTGAGCCAACCGTACAAGCTTTTGCCTTTTTCTTCCATGAAAAAGTTTGGAATTATTTTTAATTTTCCGCATCAATATTTGAGCACCTATTTTTAAAGTTATTTGAGTAAGCCTGTATGAATCTTGCTGCATTTGAAGCATTTTTAAAAGTGATGGAAACGGGTTCAATTTCTATCGCGGCGGAACAATTATTTATTACTCAACCTGCGGTAACCAAACGAATTCATACGCTTGAAGAATATTTTGGAGTAAAACTGTTTGAATCCGCAGGACGCGGTATTCAACCGACCCATGCTGCCCATTCTTTATTACCCAAAGTGAGAACATGGCTCAATGAATTAGGTGAAATTCACCATACACTGAGTCATGAGCAGAATCAGGTACAAGGTCGTTTAAAAATTGGGACGAGTCATCATATCGGATTGCATCATCTCGCAGACCCACTGAAAGCTTTTGTGCAATCTTTTCCACAAGTCACTTTAGATGTGCATTTTGTAGACTCCGAACAGGCGCATGAACAAGTTTTAGCAGGTGAACTCGAACTGGCCTTTTTAACCCTCCCTCCAATTGGAGATGAACGCCTAAGTTACTTGACGATTTGGAATGATCCTTTGGTTTTTGTCACCTCACCTTTTCATCCTTTAGCGCAACAATCACAACTTAAATTAGAAGATTTGATTGCTTATCCAAGCCTTTTACCCGCAGCACATACTTATACCAGTCAAATCACATTAGCAGAGTTTGAAAAAAAGGGCTTAAAACCTAAAATTAGTATGAGTAACAATCCTTTAGAGTCGATTAGAATGTTGGTTTCTATTGGCTTAGGTTGGTCAGTATTACCCAAAACTTTGGTGAATCAAGATTTAAAACAACTCGATCTCAATCTTGATATGCAACGCCAATTGGGTATGGTGTGGCATCCTGCACGAATCCAATCAAAAGCAGCGGAAGAATTAATTCATATGATGCAGTGAAGCTGAGTCAGTTAATCACCACCGCAACTGCTACAACTACTACCACAACTGGATGAAGATGATGATTGATCTTGCATGTATTTTGCAAAATCTTTAGTCATTTGTTCAAGTTCAAATAATTGTCCATTTTCCCAACCCAAAGCCTGATCAATGGCAAACAATCGTGGCAATTGCATCGTATTCCTTGGATTATATCCATGTAACATACAACTATACTTCCAAGCTTCAAATAATTGCCGTGCCTGTTCTTCTGGTTTAGTGGTTGCGTCATAAGGACTATGATGCAAAGTTCGGCCAATGGTTTGCTTACATAAATATTGATATTGGATTGGATATTGCAACATCAGATGCCATAAAGCATCTACAGCATGTGAGGGCATGGTATAGGCTTGTTTTTGCATCACGTGTAATGCCAAATAATCCTTAAAGCCTAGTTCAATCAGTCGACGTTGTTTTAAGCTCAGTTCGGGATACTGTTGTTTTAATTCATTCCAAAATATTGGATCAATGTTGAGTTGCTCAATCTTCTCTAATTTATTCCTTCGAGTCTTGGCGATCAAAACATGGTTTAAAACAATAATTGTCCATATTAATGGGAGTAAAACCCAAGCGGTAAATATCTGCTGTTGCCAACTATACATGAGCAGTAAGACTAAGATAGGTAACATAATCCAGCGTGTTTTTATCATCGGTTGCTGGCGTTCTAATTTGAGTAATGCATTAAGCATGCTGGAAGTATGTTCTTCCTGATTTGTTTTTATTTTCATACTGTCATCTTATAAAGAAAAGATGACAGTGAGATGACAAAAAACCTCCCGAACAAGGAGGTTTAATATTCACTACGCGATTTGTAATAGTCGACGAATTTGCTGAACCGTCTGATTTAAATCTAATAAATGATGCGGAATAGTCATCGTTAATAATTGATCAGATCGAAAATGACGATCTACTTCAAGCATGACATGCGTTTGATGTGGTTCAGCAACGAATGAAACTTCTACCTCATTAAAACCGCTGAACAGATGTGAAGATACAAACTCAAGCTCTTGGTAACAACCAATCGTCGACCTAAAGTTACGCGCAGTGAGTTGCCCTTTTTCTACATCTATAGTCGATAAAACAAAACCACATTGTTGCATCGCCTGTAAAAACATTTGCATCGCTGGCGTTGGTAATATACTTAAATAATCACGATCTGTTGCATCTATACCCCAATCTACATCTAGACGGGTATTGATCCAGACCCGTGTACCATTACGACGACAAGAAACTTCAGTGATAGGCGTTTCATATGGGATTTCCATAGTAAAAGGAATATTGTGTGATTGATTTGCAGCTAACAAAAAATTAGAACTAATTAGCCACTGTTCCAAAATCAAAGGTTGATTAAACTCATGATCACCTGATTCGACCTCAGCCATCGTCATCAATTGTAAGTACAAAGCATTGATTTCTTTATCTGATGAACCACCTTTAAAACTAATTTCTCCGTGAAGCGTTTCACCCGCCTGTAAAGTAGGATTATGCAAATGCGTTTCTACAGTTACCCCTTGAATACCCAAACTTGACATAATTTTATTAAACATGTTTCAACCCTTTTGGATTATTTCGTTAAATCTATAACTGGCTACTTATTTTTAAAGTGCTTCATCCCCAGCGATTTGAAGCTTGCCATCTGCTATTTCGTTCATAAATTGCTGATAATCATTCAAATTGCGCTCAGCATATTGCATGGCATACTCTTGCAAAACATCTACAATCTTGTTGCCTTCACCTAGATAGCCCATCAAAACATCGGCATTACCAGATTTTGCATGTGCATGCGCCAACGCTAAGCCACAACTTTCAGCATATTCATAAAAATATTCGTCATCCATATCTGTTAAATCCACAGAAATCTTCATATCTCGAAGCTGACGGATGTGGAAATGTTTATCTAATGTAGAAAATCCTAAGAAAATATCACTAGCAGCCTGCATTAATTGTTGACCATGAATGACTCGCTCACCTTCATGTTCTACTTTATCTTTGAAAAGTGGGCTAAGTATTGAAGGATTCGCTTCTTTCATTTGTAATATCAATGGCTCTCGATCTGCATCTTGGAACAGCGCAACAGCAGAGCGTGTGCCAACACTTCCAACCCCAACTACTTTGAGTGCAACGTCTGTACGTTGGTAACGATCAAATAAAACTTGTCGATCAAATTTCAATGAATCTCGATAACACGAAAAGAATTGATCAAGATTGTGGGCAAAAGGTTCATTTGTTTGGGGGTGCCATAAAAGTGGTTTGTCATCAATAAAATGCCTAAAACCCGTATCCTCATTTTTTTCAGTTAACTTTGGCAAAACCGAATGTGCATTTCTCTTTTGTGCTGAATCAAGATGCTTTTCTCTTTTCTTTCTGAGCTTTCGGCATTCCGTATTCTCTAGTAATGTCGTGGCATCGACCTTGTCATACCAAACCTGTAGTGGCGACAACTCCGAATTTTCTAATAAATGCTGACGATAACTATGCAACATAGTTTTAATTGCTTTTAAACCCACTTTATCGGCGAGATCAATATCACGAGCGGCAATCACAAAACTCGTTGCCAACCGTTTTAAATCCCATTCAAATGGAGCAACCAATGTCTCATCAAAATCATTAATACCAAATAATAAATTACGTTCAGGGCTGGCAAAACCGCCAAAATTACTTAAATGACAATCACCACAAATTTGCTGGAATAAGCCTGAGTTAAACTGCTCCCATGCTTGATCAAACAACATTAAAGAAGGCATACCACGATAATAGGTAAAGGGAGAAACACTCATACGTTTTGCACGAATCGGCTTAAGCTGCTCTAAACGTCCTTGATTACTCCAATCATAAATATTTAAAGCCGTTAGACCTTTAGGTCGTTGCGATAGTTGTGACAACTGTTCACGTGAAACTTTTTGACGTTGCGCTTTTCCTAATTTAAAACCTTCGGTTTTTGTCAGTAACTTACCTTGATAACTATGCCGAGTAAGATCAATGCAGTCTTCTGTCCAAAGTTGTTTGGGTAATTTAATTTGTGGTGTTTTAGGCATTATTTACTCATTATTTTAAAGGATAATTATTTGTTATCCTTATAATATTGACAGAGATATAATTCAATATTTTTATTGGGGTTAATAATATATCCCACAAATATTATATTTTTAAATTAGAGAATATTAAAATGAATAAAATTACTGGAGACTTAATTGCTCTTGCTCAAGCTGGAGAATTTGATGTCATCATTCATGGTTGCAATTGTTTCTGTACCATGGGGGGTGGCATTGCAAAAATCATCAAAAAAGAGTTTCCAGAAGCCTACCATGCTGACTTAAATACCATTTCTGGCGATAAGGAAAAGCTAGGAACATACAGCGAAGCGAATATTATTCGTGATGATTGTAATTTTATTATTCTTAATGCTTATACGCAGTTTAATTGGCGCGGACAAGGTATTAAAGCTGATTATCATGCTATTCGAAACGTCTTTAAACAAGTTAAACAAAACTTCCCTACAGCAAAAATAGCTTATCCAATGATTGGTGCTGGACTTGCCAAAGGTGATTGGAACTTGATTGCAACAATTATTGATGAGGAGTTGGGAGACCTCGATCATAGACTCGTTGTTCTCCCAACTCCATAATTTTAAATCGACCAGTCTTGGATGTCCCAATTTTTTTCTTCAGCTAATTTCTCTAAACGATCATCTGGATTTACAGCAATCGCATGGGTTGCATATTCAAGCAAAAAACGATCATTAATCGAATCTGAATACGCCCAAGACTCGTCAACTGCTCTTCCCTGTAACCATTGATCTAAACGAGCAAGCTTACCTTTCTGATAACAAGGTAAACCTGTCACCTTACCCGTATACTTCCCATCAAGAACTTCGGCATTCGTCGCAATAATTTCAGTAATACCAAATTCACGAAAAATCGGAGCCGTAATAAAATCACTCGTTGCAGTAATACCGACAATCGCATGACCTAAATCTTGATGCTTTTTAATTGCATCAAAACCTTTCAGACGCATTTGGGGACGAATCACTTTTTGCATAAACAACTGATGTAGTTCAGTTAAATAGTCATTTTCGTGTTTAGTTAAAAATTCAAATACAAATTCGTTATAGGCAATCGGATCAAGTTGTCCTGCCTTATAGTCCTCGTAGAATTTATCATTCATTTGGCGATGATGAACTGGATCAACCAAACCTTCATTAACTAAAAATTCACCCCATGAATGGTCAGAATCGGTATTTAACAGGGTGTGATCTAAATCAAACAAAGCCAATTTCATATAAATGCTCATTTAAATGCAAATTAAAGAAAAAAAACGTAAATCTATTTCCGTAAGTGACTAAAAATTCGTTAAGATCATAGCAATTTTAAACATTTTACTTTGACCTTTTTCGAGTTGGACGTGAAGAGTGACTGTCCCCGAGATCAAAGTCAACGATATAGAGAAAATTTAGGTAGCCAAATGATCGATTCAGAAGGTTTCCGACCCAACGTCGGGATCATTTTGGCAAACGATGACGGACAAGTTTTATGGGCAAAACGCATTGGTCACAATGCTTGGCAATTTCCACAAGGAGGGATCCAGTTTGGAGAAACCCCTGAACAGGCACTTTATCGTGAACTGAGAGAAGAAGTCGGTTTATTGCCCGAACACGTCCAAATTATAGCGCAAACTAAAAGTTGGCTGCGTTATCGTTTGCCACATCGGTACATTCGGTCAGATTCTGATCCGGTATGTATTGGACAAAAGCAAAAGTGGTTTTTACTGAAATTAACGGCATCGCCGCATCATATTCAGTTAAATCTATCAGACCCACCCGAGTTCGATGAATGGCAATGGGTGAGTTACTGGTATCCGTTAGGTCAAGTAGTGAACTTCAAAAGAGATGTTTACCGCAGAGCCATGATGGAGTTGTGTTTACAATTACCGCAGCGTTAATCGTCAACAAATCATCACTTTAAGCAATGATTTTTGATCATAGAGCTGTTATAACTAGACCGATAACGATTTATAAATTGGAGTAAACATCCATGTCAAACATGCAACTCGACACGCTTAGACGCATTGTGCAAGAAATTAATGCGTCCGTCAGTTTGCATGATTCTTTGGACATTATGGTCAATCATGTGGCTGAAGCGATGCATGTAGATGTATGCTCCATTTATTTATTGGATGAACGAAATAAACGCTATGTGCTCATGGCTTCAAAAGGTTTAAAACCTGAAGCTGTTGGACATGTTTCTTTGAGTGTTGGTGAAGGTCTCGTCGGTTTAGTCGGTAAACGTGAAGAAATTGTAAACTTAGATAACGCACCTAAGCATGAACGCTTTGCTTATTTGCCCGAAACAGGTGAAGAGCTATTTAACTCATTTCTTGGCGTACCCGTGATGTATCGCCGTAAAGTGATGGGCGTTTTAGTTGTTCAAAATAAAGAACCTCAAGACTTTAGTGAAGCGGCTGAATCATTTCTCGTTACTTTATGTGCGCAACTCTCAGGGGTAATTGCTCATGCACATGCGGTCGGAAATATTGATGTTTTCCGCAAACCGACCAGTGGTTCATCTTACAAAACATTCCAAGGGGTTTCAGGTGCTGGAGGGATTGCTTTAGGTCGCGCCATCGTGCTCTATCCCCCAGCCGATCTTGCTGCAATTCCCGATCGTGAAGCTGAAGATATCAGTGATGAACTTGACCTATTAGATCAAGCGATTGCTGCGGTACGTTTAGAGATTCAATCTTTAGATGAGAAAATGCAAGACTCATTGATGTCAGAAGAACGCGCATTATTTAGCGTGTTTTTACGAATGTTAGATGAAAATGCATTGCCAAGTGAAATCAAAGATCATATTCGTGCAGGGAGTTGGGCACAAGGTGCGGTTCGTAAAGTCATCGATAAACATATCGCGCTATTTGCTCAAATGGAGGACGATTACTTACGTGAACGTGTTTCTGACCTCAAAGATCTTGGTCGCCGAATTTTAGCTTGTTTACAAGAAAATGATTCCAGTCACCGTGAACTTAGCCCAGACAGTATTTTAATTGGTGAAGAAATTAGCACGGCGGCTTTAGTTGAACTTCCTGTTGATAAAATCGCTGCGATTGTGACTTCTGAAGGTGCAGCGAATTCACATATGGTGATCGTGGCACGTGCGTTAGGTATTCCAACTGTTGTCGGTGTGACTGAATTACCAATCACGACTCTTGATGATATTGAAATGATTGTCGATGCCTATCAAGGTCGTGTTTTTGTTAACCCACCACGTCGTTTGCGTCAACGTTATAAAGAAGTTCAAAAAGAAGAAGAACAAATCGCAAAAGATTTGAAGCAATATGAAACCAAAGATGCGATTACACCTGATGGTGTCTCTATTCCTTTATTCGTAAATACAGGTTTGATGATTGACGTTGTTCGTGGCGTGCAACGTGGTGCAAAAGGTGTCGGTTTATATCGCAGCGAAATTCCGTTCATGCTACGCGAACGCTTCCCAGGTGAGGAAGAACAACGTGCCATCTATCGTCAGCAGCTGAGCCATTTTGCGAATAAGCCTGTGATTATGCGAACTCTCGATATCGGTGCGGATAAAGATTTGCCTTATTTTAGTATTGAAGAAGAAAACTCGGCATTAGGTTGGCGTGGTCTTCGCTTTACTCTGGATCATCCTGAAATTTTCTCAGCGCAAATCCGTGCCATGCTAAAAGCTAGTATTGGTTTGAATAATTTGCATATTTTGTTACCGATGGTGACAAGTGTCAGTGAAGTTGAGGAAGTCTTGTATCTATTGGAACGAGACTGGTTAGCTGTACAAGAAGAAGAACAAGTCAAAATCACTAAGCCTAAAATTGGGATCATGGTTGAAGTACCGAGTGTACTTTTACAAATTGGTGAGTTTGCGGAGCTAGTCGACTTCTTTTCAGTTGGCTCAAATGACTTAACCCAATATTTATTGGCTGTTGATCGTAACAATCCTCATGTTGCTAACGTATATTCGCACTTTCATCCGTCTGTCTTACGTGCTTTAAACCGTTTAGTAGAAGATTGCCATATCTATCAAAAGCCTGTCAGTGTCTGTGGTGAAATGGCAGGAGATCCATTATCTGCCATTCTACTGATGGCGATGGGTTTCAATACACTTTCCATGAGTTCTAGTAATATATTAAGAGTTCGTAAAGCGATTTGCCATGTTCCAATGAGTGATGCAAAACAACTGTTAGATGATGTTTTACACATGAATAACCCTCTGGTCATCAAAAGTTGGCTTGAACACTATTTCAAAACTCATGGACTTGCAGATATGGTCAAATCAAATCGTTTGGTCAGTTAAAATGATTGTAAAAAATAAAAAAGCGATCATCATTTAGTTGATCGCTTTTTTATTGTTCAGTATTTATTAATGCTGTCGTAAATAGATCTGTTGTTTGGTTTTATTCAGGCTAACCGCTGGGAATTTACGATCATAATCAATTGCAATCAGATCTTTACCAGTTAAATTTTTAACATCAGGTTCCCATGTTATATAGTAATTCAATTCTGCATTATCTCGAACTGATGGCTGAATACTTTGACGATGATTTGCAGGAATATTCAAATCAACTGTAAAAGGTACCTGAGATACTTGTATTTTCTTTTGTGTGATCAAAGTCGCTGGAACATCTGCCATACGTTTTTCAACTGCATATAAACGAACCGTACCTTGTTGTTGCACAACGTTATAAGTGCCTTGTCCCACAAATTCAACACTGAGCGATTGAGCTGCATCCGCTTTAGTTTGATCTGAATGTGGCATAATAGATGTACATCCTGCTAAAACGGTTAAAGATAGTCCTAAACCGAGCACTAATTTCTTCATTTGTTTTAATCTCTGCAAAATTAAGCTCAAAATAACATAGCAAATTTTAATATTATGGGGTTTTACATATCTCCAACCGAGTTTATGTTTTTAGATACCAAAATTGAATATAAAAACAGGTACTAAATCCGCTCATTCATGCCAAAAAAGATTAAACGAAGGCATTTTCAAATGGCTATTTTTAGGTGATTTTACATAACTCCAACATGGCAAAGATGTCCCTGAATGAAAGAAATTAATCAAAGCTTGCTTCTGAATGTCAGCTTTTTTCCTACTTCTAGTTAAAACCTAGTAATACAGTAAGTCTTTATTTTTACATTATCTTTTATCTTTTTTTAACAAATTTCATATCTACAAAAGCTCAGTTCGTGTTTAAGCTTTAAACAGCTTCAATCGGATAAAGCATTTATGACATCAACTTTAATCCATTGGAAAAAAAACTTTCATCAACCTAGAGTAAAAATACAAAGGATGTAAACCTCATCATTACAAATCAATTTAGGCATCTTCATTTTTTGATACCCATTTTGTAGCTGATACGGTTAAACATTCATATCTTTGAACGGTCAAACAGTTCGGATGACCCAGCTCACAGGTCATCTTGATGGAGATAGAACATGAGCCAAGACGATAAAAAATGTCCTTATAGCCACTTAACCACTGATTTTGGCGCACCCGTGGTGGATAACCAGAATAGTATGACAGCAGGTGCTCGGGGTCCTTTATTAGCCCAAGATTTATGGCTAAATGAAAAACTTGCCAACTTTGTCCGTGAAGTGATTCCTGAACGTCGTATGCACGCTAAAGGTTCTGGTGCATTCGGTACATTTACAGTTACCCATGATATTACTCAATATACCCGCGCTAAAATTTTTAACGAAATCGGTAAAAAAACAGAAATGTTTGCTCGTTTTACCACGGTTGCAGGTGAACGTGGCGCAGCGGATGCTGAACGGGATATTCGTGGTTTTGCCTTAAAATTTTATACTGAAGAAGGTAACTGGGATATGGTGGGTAATAATACCCCTGTATTCTTCTTACGTGATCCACGCAAATTCCCAGATCTCAACAAAGCAGTAAAACGCGACCCAAAAACTAATCTACGCAGTGCTACCAATAACTGGGATTTCTGGACTTTATTGCCAGAAGCCTTGCATCAAGTCACGATTGTGATGTCAGATCGCGGTATTCCTGCAAGTTACCGACATATGCATGGTTTTAGTAGCCATACCTATAGTTTCATTAATGCAGCCAATGAACGTTTCTGGGTAAAATTCCACTTTAGAACGCAACAAGGAATTAAAAACCTAACCGATGCAGAAGCTGGTGAATTGGTGGGTCAAGACCGTGAAAGCCATCAACGCGATTTATTCGATGCCATCGAACGCCAAGACTATCCAAAATGGACGCTTTTTGTTCAGATTATGCCAGAACAAGATGCTGAGAAAGTTCCATATCATCCATTCGATTTAACTAAAGTTTGGCCTCATGGCGACTATCCACTAATTGAAGTTGGTGAGTTTGAACTCAACCGCAACTCTGAAAACTTCTTCCTAGATGTTGAACAATCTGCTTTTGCACCAAGTAACTTAGTGCCAGGTATTAGCGTTTCACCTGACCGTATGTTACAGGCACGACTATTTAACTATGCGGATGCACAACGTTACCGTTTAGGTGTGAACTATCAACAAATTCCAGTGAATGCTGCTCGCTGCCCTGTTCACAGTAATCACCGCGATGGTCAAGGTCGCATTGATGCCAACTATGGTGGTTTACCACATTATGAACCCAACAGCTTCGGCCAATGGCAAGAACAGCCGCAGTACAAAGAACCACCATTGAAAATTAATGGTGATGCAGACTTCTGGGATTATCGTGAAGATGATAATGACTACTTCAGTCAACCTCGTGCCTTATTCGAGTTAATGACACCTGAACAGCAAGATGCCTTATTTGGCAATACAGCACGCGCGATGGGAGATGCGTTGGACTTTATCAAATATCGTCATATCCGAAACTGCTATGCTTGCCACCCTGCTTATGGCGAAGGTGTTGCAAAAGCACTTGGTATGACTGTTGCTAATGCGCAAGCTGCCCGTGAGACTGACCCTGCTCGTCATTTACCAAGCTTTCTTTAAACCCTAAAACATCCAAATAAAAAGCCATCTTCGGATGGCTTTTTTTATGAACTTAGGTAACAATTTAGTCAATCTCTTATAGAAAAATAATCATGTCAAAACAATTAGATCAACTCATCCAAAGCTATAACCTGATCTTATTCGATGCGAAATGTGTTCTTTGCTCAGCATGGGCAAATTTTATGATCAAGCATGATCCACGTTATCAATTCAAACTCGTTTCTGTGCAATCAGATTTGGGGCAACAAATCTTAAAAAAGTATCATTTCCCAACTGACCATTTTGAAACCATGCTTTTACTTGAGAAGGGACAATTATTCACTGAATCAACAGCTTTCTTACGTGTGATGGAATCCCTTGATTTTCCTTACAATACATTACGATATGGCAAGTTTTTTCCAAAATTTGTACGTGACTTTACTTATCGACGTATTGCCCTTAATCGTTATCAACTTTTTGGTAAGACTGAAGATTGTTATGTGATTCAAGCAAGTGATAAACAGCATTTTTTATTGGATGATGTTTTAAGATGAGAAATGCTGAACTTACAATTGCACAGATTTTAAAATTCTGTCAGCTGATTATTGCCTTTCTTTGGATTTATCAAGGTTTAATTCCTAAATTAATTTTTCAGGTAGAGGGTGAACAATACGTTTGGCAACAATTACATATTCCTGAGGTGTATATACCATGGTTAGTCTCGCTTTCAGGGATAGGCGAGGTCATTTTTGGCATTCTCTTTCTGTTTATAAGACATCAATTTTTGCACTGGCTCAGCATTTTGAGTTTAGTTGGGTTATTTATTTTGATTCTATTCATTTACCCAAATCAAATTTACCAAGCATTTAATCCCGTCGTGATGAATATTGCATTAGGGAGTCTTTCGCTGATTTCAATCTGGTGCCTCAACGCAAAGACTCATACTAAGCCCGAATGAAATGTCCTTCACGAATACAATAAAATGGATTGACTAATTTAGATGAAGATTTCATTGCTTGTTGTAACTCATGTTCAGGAGCATTGCGGTCTTCATCGGTAAGCTGGAAAGTACGAAAATGAATGGCCAATGAACGATGCGCATGCAAATCTAAATGAGCGTGAAAAGCATCTTGTGGATTCATATGCACATATCGCATTAACTTTCGTGGCTCATAAGCACCTATGGGTAATAGTGCAATACGTGCATCACCATATCGCTCATGTATTTGTTTGAAGTGCGCTGCGTAACCTGTATCACCCGCAAAGAAACAATGTCCTGTCTTTGCTAGAAGCGAAAAACCACCCCACAAAGCTCTATTTTGATCCCGTGCCCCACGTCCAGAAGCATGCTGTGCTGGGGTATAGGCTATCTTGATTTCGTCATGAAAAGGAATTTCTTGCCACCAATCCATTTCAATTACATGTAAATGTTTTGCTAAATAGTAACCATTACCTAAACCCGTATAAATCGGCATTTTAAATTTCTGATGCAGCCACTCCAACGTTGCCAAGTCCATATGGTCATAATGATTATGGCTTAATAGTACTGCATGAATCGTTGGGAGCTTTTCTAGGGCGATCCCTGCTGGGCAAACTCGTTGCGGGCCTTGTCCTTGCTTTGGACTAACATAGTCACACCAAACAGGATCGGTTAAGAAGTTGTAAGGGCCTATTTGGATCAGAACCGTTGCATGTCCTACAAACCAAATCTGCCAATTATTTAAATCTGCGTGTGGTCTATTTTGTGGTAACTCAAGCATTTGATTACGCAAATTAGCTTCATGCGCACGATCAACATTCCAAGTATAAGATTTGCGTGTCGCTAGCCATTTAAATAAACCTTTACGGTCAAACGGTGTAAGCGGTTTTTCTAAATTATAAAAACGATCAATACCACAATGATCAGAAGGCTCATGTGGAAATGGAGGTTTCCCCCAAGTATGGCTCAAGCAAGATTGGGTCGGCAATTGATAGGTTAATGTCGGCTTATCTTTCATGTACTTCTTCTTTGCTGGAATTGAATCGCACAAAATTCCGATAGAATTGGGATAATGAGCAGTCCTTTACTCTAACTTTTAAAATCAATCTAATTGTATGATTTTTTTAGAGGGTTTAACTGCCTCTAAATAATCGAACTTGATCCTAACATAAGCTTGTTAGTTATGCTGATTTTATCCAGTCGAGTCAATACAATTTTAGGGTACATATCAAACTTTTCCACTATATAGCTTATATAGTTTTTTTATGTCTCTAATACATTTTTTATATTTTAAGAGAAAGTATATTGTTTACAAAAACAGCTATTATATAATGCAGACCGAGAAGTACTTTCTAACACTCATACTTTACAATAATAGTAAGACATATTTGGATCAGTCTAATGGAATTACGCCATTTACGTTACTTTATTACTGTTGCCGAGGAATTAAGCTTCAGTAAGGCTGCGGTAAAACTGCATACAGCCCAACCCTCTTTAAGCCAACAAATCAAAGATTTAGAGGATGATATTGGTGTTCAATTATTTTATCGCACCAAACGTAAAGTTGAATTGACTGAGGAAGGTCTCGTTTTTTTAGAACAAGCACGCTTAACCTTAACCCAAGCGGACAAAGCCATTACTATGGCGCGACAAGTTGCGGCAGCAAAAGTACAATGCCTAAGAATCGGATTTGTACCTTCTGCTGAAATTAGAATTTTTCCCTATATTTTCCCTAGGTTACGTGTAAAAACTCCTAAACTGCAAATCAACACCTTAAACTTAAAAGAAAGTGATCAAATCGCAGAATTAAAAAAAGGTGATTTAGACATTATTTTTATTAATCAAGACTTTCAAAATGAATATTTTGCCAGTCAATTGGTTTTGAAAGAACCGTTAATTTTTATCTTGCCGAAACAGCATCCTTTAGTGGAGTTTAATGTGTTAAATATTGAGCAACTGAATGGATTAGAACTGACCATCCTATCACATAAACTTTCTCAGCCATTGGCTCAAACGATTCTGAAATACAGAGATCAGCATCAAATTAAATTTAAATCGGTCCACGAAACCAACACGATCGCTGAATGTATTCAAGCAGTACATAGCGGTTTGAGTTGCGCGATTTTACCTTCTTATATGCAAGCACTTGCGACGGATCAAATCGCTGTTCGCCCATTAAACCACCCTCTGCCGAGTCTCGATGTATTTATGAGTTTCCATCGAACTTCACCAAGCCAAGCAGCAGAACAATTTTTGGAAGAAATTAGACAAGTTTTCGAACTAGAACAGTTAGCACTTTATGCAAGCTAAGAAAAAAGCCGATTTAAATCGGCTTTGAGTTTGTCTACTTAGGCTGGTTCACTAAAAAACGCCATAAATTTTTGATAACTTTCACGCTGTTTTACATTTTCTAAATATTGTTCTATTACGGGATGAGTCTGTATTTGACCAATTTTCAACTGCCAAAATAACATTGCTGCAACCATCACATCTGCTGTGGTAAATTGTTGCCCGCATAAATATGGATCAGCCTCATTTAAGCCCTGAATAAAGGCATGATAAGCTTCTTGATAATCACCATAGCCAACAAACATTTTCTGATCAGATTTTATCTCTACACCCAACATTTTGTTAGTCGATGCTGCTTCCCAAGGTCCAGAAATAAACATAAGCCAACGATAGTACAACCCTCGCTTAGTATCATTGAGTGCTGGTGCTAAGCCCTTATCCGCGAACTTATCTGTCAAATATGCACACACTGCTCCAAGCTCATAAATCACTATATCTCCGTCGACTAGAACAGGAACTTTTCCAAAAGGGTTTATTTTTAAATATTCTGGTGCCTTCATTTCTGTCTGGTAAGCCACTTCTATTCGCTCACAGGCAACCCCCAGTTCAATGAGCAACCAATCAACAACCATACCGCGAGACTGAGTATTTGTATAAAATTTAAGTGCCATTTTTCATATTTCCTTGTTTATTGGTGTTATTAAAATTTAATCGTTCTCATTGTCAGTTTTTGTCAGTAGTCGAACGACATACTTCCTGAGTCCACCATTGTTGAAAAAGTTGTTGTTTGAATTGTGGATAGAGTTCTTGGCTTAAACTTAGATTTTGCATACGATCAAGTCGAAAATTTCGGAAATCATTACGTAATTCACACCAAGCAGCGAGCACAATCTTGTCATTAAAATAACCAAGTGCAAACGGCCAAACCGTTCTCGCGCTGGTGCGTTGCTGTTCATCAACATAATCAAAGAAAATTTTAATTTGAGATCGAATCGATACTCTGACTTGCTCTACCAATATTTGATTGACAGGTAACCATACGTTAAATGCTCTTAATGTGGTTTGCTGTAATAAACTTTGTCGATGTTCAGGTAATACCGCATTTAATTTTGCTAACACTGAAATTGATGCTTCATTCAAAGCTTGATCAGGAATACTTTTGAGCCAATATAGGGCTAAAAACATGGCTTCAATTTCATTTTCATTCAAGGTCATTGGAGGAAGCAAAAAATCTTCTTTGAGCTGAAACCCCAATCCTGCCGCTGCATCAATTTGAACGCCCTGTTCACGCAAAGTGTCTATATCACGATAAACGCTACGCTGACTAATCTGCAAACGCTCAGCCAAAACTTGTGCTGTGACTGGATAACGATATTGTCGAAGTAATTGTAATAAATTCAGTAATCGAATAGAACGACTCATGCTATCCCTATTTTTATTATTGATGATGAGAAAATCAGCTTTCTCACCATCTTATCTTTGCAAATAATGTGAATCGCTTAACTTTCAGTAATCGCTGCACGTTCTAAGATAGTTTGCAAATAAGCATGTAAATCCTGCACATTATGGGCAATCGTTAAAGGCTGGTATTGTTGCAAAGTTTCAATACTATGCACCCCATAGCTGACGCCAATACGTGGCATATTCAGATTTTCTGCCATTTCTAAATCGTAACTGGTATCCCCCACCATAATGGCGCATTCAACTGCTACATCCAACTCAGCAAGAATCTCCTGCAACATCAATGGATCAGGTTTAGACTTGGTTTCACTTGCTGCACGGGTAATATCAAAAATCTGATGACTATTGGTTTGACTTAATACACGATCTAAACCTTTACGACTTTTACCCGTCGCAACTGCAAGCTTGATCCCTTGTTGTTTTAAGTCAGCCAACAACTCTGCTACACCACTAAACCATGCATCGCCTTTTGAATTTGCAACATAATGATCTGCATAGCATTGCAAAATATCTTGCTGCAAATCTGGAACCTGCGGAAATAAGATTTGCATGACTTCAGGCAAACCTAAGCCAATAATACTTTTTGCGGCATCATCCGTTAAAGGTTGTTCAAATTGCTGTGCTGCATATTGCAGACTTGCTACGATTTGCCCAACCGAATCGAATAAAGTGCCATCCCAGTCAAAAATCACAAGTTCGATATTTTGAATCATTTCTGCTTTCTCAATTCATTGATCACTTGTTGCATATCTTCTGGCATTGGCGCTTCAATGCTTGGATAGTTTGGAATGTCTAAACGCATGGCATGTAGGCATAAACGACGTGCTTCAGGGCCTTTATAGTCTGTGTTATGTCCATATTTATCATCCCCAACTAAAGGATGACCAATACTTAAACCATGTACACGGATTTGATGGGTACGTCCCGAAAGCGGCGAAGCATGTACCAAAGTCGCTGTCTTAAAACGTTCAACCACTTTCCAGTTGGTCTTGCTTGGCTTGCCTTCTTTGGTCACACGAACACGACGTTCGCCATTGGCCAACTCATAACGCAATAAGGGCGCATCAATCAGTTGCTGATCCAAACTGACTTGTCCTTTGACAATCGCCGCATACGTTTTTTGAATTTTATGCTCGCGTAGTAAATCCTGAAGCAGTTTTAAGGTACTACGTTTCTTACTAATCATGACCAAGCCCGAAGTGTCGCGGTCAATGCGGTGAATCAGTTCCAAGTATTTTTTACCTGTCGCGGCACGCAAGGCTTCGATTAAACCATACGCCACACCACTGCCGCCATGGACGGCAATCCCAGACGGTTTATTCACCACTAATAAGCCTTCATCTTCGTAAACCACACGACTAAGCAGGCTTTGCGCCACGCCATCACTCACTGGTGCCGCGCTTTCATCCTTTTGTTCATAACGAATTGGTGCAACACGAATCTGATCGCCAATATTCAAACGCGTTTCTGCTTTTATTCTTTTTTTGTTTACACGTACTTGTCCTTCACGAATCAAACGGTAGATTCGACTCTTCGGTACACCTTTTAATCGGGTAAATAAAAAATTATCTATTCGCTGCCCGTCTTGATGCTCATCCACGTCAAACCAAGTGACACTTTGCCATTGTTGTGTAGAATTCATACGCTCGATTAATCCAAGATTTGCTAAATATGATTAAAAATTGATCATTTAGCTAAGTTATTTCACAAGAAACCTAAACTTAGCCCATAGGCAGATGCCGCAAGGTTTGATATATTCAGCGCACGGATACCACCGTAAGTGAGCATCAGATCAGAAATTTTATTTAGATAAAATTTTAAATCGACGAGATATTCACCAATAACTCGGATAGGTCCTAAAGAATTATGCCGACGCCGAAGGCTTATTATATCGGCAAAATGGCAAACTGTTGCGTTTAATTGTGCATCAGCACATACAGTTTGTTCAGAAAAAATATGTTGCCAACAAATTTGTTGGTTATTAAACGTAAACTGATCCACATCAGACAATTTGCTCCCTGATGTCGCATTCAGGCTAAAGCGTTGATGCATTGGAACTGCTAAGCAGAGATACGATGATCATTCCGTATCACGAGACTTCCAGATGGATCGACTTCAATGCTTAATGACAGTGAAAGTCACCATCCAATGCACCGCTCACCCGCCAGTGAAGCGTCTAGGAACTTTGATTATGCTGGGTCTAACGATATTTCACAGATGCAAAACATGGATGAAATATCATTAGACTGAAGATTAAGGCACTATTGCTGACATCGAAATAAACGTATCAAAGCACAAACTGAATATTTACAGTCAGTGGTTTCAGAGCATCATGTACAAAGCTGCTTCTGAATCTTGATCGCGCCAATTTGATGTTTGCTCAAAAGTATCGGGCTGGTTGTTTGTGTGCATCACTATTAGGTGTCACACCCATGAAACGTATGTTGATTAATGCAACCCACGCCGAAGAAGTTCGCGTTGCACTGATTACTGGTAATCGTCTTTACGATTTCGATTTAGAAAATCGTACTCGTGAACAAAAAAAATCAAATATTTATAAAGGTCATGTCACTCGCGTTGAACCTTCTTTAGAAGCAGTTTTCGTTGAGTACGGCGCACAGCGTCAAGGCTTTTTATCTATGCGAGAAATTGCAAACTCGTATTTCAAAGCGGATCCTCGTCAAACTTCAAATATTCGTGAACTCATCACTGAAGGCACAGAATTATTGGTTCAAGTTGAAAAAGAAGAGCGTGGCAACAAAGGTGCTGCGCTTTCTACTTTTATTTCTCTTGCAGGCCGTTATTTAGTACTTATGCCAAACAACCCGAAAGGTGGCGGTATTAGCCGTCAGATTTCAGGTTCTGTGCGCGAAGAACTCAAAGAAATTCTATCTTCTTTAAATGTACCTCGTGGAATGAGCGTCATTGTTCGTACTGCGGGTATTGGTCGTACACAAGAAGAATTGCAACTTGATTTGCAACATTTACTTGACCTTTGGGCTCAAATCCAAGGTTCAGCAGGTTCTGGCCCATCACCAATGTTAGTTCACCAAGAAGCAGGTGTAGTGACACGTGCGATCCGTGATTACTTACGTGATGATGTTGCAGAAATCCTGATTGATAGTGAACAAGCTTATAACGAAGCCTATAACTTCGTAAAAGCAGTCATGCCACGTCAACTTGATAAGTTAAAAACTTATACCTTGAATGAGCCTTTATTTGCTCATTTCGGCATTGAAAGCCAAATCCAAACCGCTTATGAACGTGAAGTTAAACTTCCGTCTGGTGGTTCAATCGTGATTGACCAAACCGAAGCATTGGTTTCAATCGATATTAACTCGGCGAAATCAACACGTGGCCATGACGTTGAAGAAACTGCGTTAAACACCAACTTGGAAGCAGCTGAAGAAATCGCACGTCAACTTCGTTTACGTGATATTGGTGGTTTAGTCGTGATCGATTTTATCGACATGACCAAAGACCGTAACCAACGTATGGTCGAAGCGAAATTACGTGAAGCAACGCAAAGCGATCGTGCGCGTATTCAATTCGGTCAACTGTCACGTTTTGGCCTCATGGAAATGAGCCGTCAACGTTTACGCCCTTCTTTAGAAGAAGCGACTGGCTACGTTTGCCCACGCTGTCATGGCACAGGTATGGTCCGTGACTTACGTTCACTCTCACTTTCAATCATGCGTAAAGTTGAAGAAATTGCTTTACGTGAGCGTCAAGGTGAAGTTCAAGTTGAAGTTCCAGTTGAAATCGCAGCATTCTTATTAAATGAAAAGCGCCACAGTCTGGTATATCTTGAGCAAACATCAAATGTTCGTGTGACCATATTGCCTCACCCGCACTTAGAAACACCACATTATCAAATCCAGTACAATCCTGATGGCTTTGCTCCATCAAGTTATGAACGTACTGAAGCAACCCGTTCAAGTGAAAAAGAATTGGGGTATGAATCTTCTGAATGGCATTTAGAAGAAGCAGAGCATCACCATGCAGCACCTGCACAAAATAATGCAGCTGCACAGCAAAAGAAAGCAACTCAACAACAAGCTGCTCAACCTAAGCAAGCACAACAAGCTGTTGCACAAAAGTCAGCAAGCCCTTGTGCATGGTTAGAAAACTTATTTGTTCAAAAACAAGCACAAACCACTGACCAAGCGCGTTCTGCACAAAATGCAGCAGCAGCCATTGAGCAAATGGTAAATAATGGTGCTGTAAGCCGTGGTCAATTTGGTCAAGTGAATGCACCTGCTGCTATCACTGAAACTGCAGCACCAGCCGTAAATAATGCTTATATTTCACAATCACCAGTGAAACAAGAAGCGCGCGAAACATTTGAGAAAGATGAAAAAGCTCATCGCCCAAATCAATCGCAAAATCCAAAGAAACGTAAACATAAAGAACAACGTGAACACCATTCACATGCACATGAACAACAAAATCAAGTGCAGGAAGAAAATGTTCAAGTTTCTTCTCGTCAAGAGCAACCATCACGTCAAGAACAACGTGAGTTAAAGCGTCAGCAAAAACGTCAGCAACCACAAGAACATCAAAACCAACAGCAGCACCAAGATGCTGGACATGGTAATGATACAAACGCGTTGCCACGTCGTGATCGCAATAACCAACAGCGTCCAAATCGACCAAACCGCCATCGTGACCAAAGTGTTTTAAATGAAACTGCTGCGGCTACACCTGAAACTGTAGCGAATCCTCAACAAATTAAAGTTGATGTGATTGATGCACCTCGCGCAGAACCAATGAACACAGCGTTGATCGTAAATATTGATCAAGGCCAGAGTGAAATTGTTGCATTAAATCAACAACAGGCTAATCCAGTTACAAAAACTGAAACAGCACCTGTTGCTGTAGAGCAAGCTGAAGTCCTTGAACCTGTCCAAACAGAACAAGTGGCTACAGAAGTTGAAGAAGTGACCTCAACTGAAGCTGCTCCAGCACCTGTAAAACGTGCTAGCAATGATCCACGTTCACGTCGTCGTCATCGTGATTCACAATCATCGCCTAAAGCCGTTGTGCCTAAAGTTGTACCGTCGCAAATTCCAACGTTAGCTCAGTACACGATGAGTAGTCTGATTCGTCATGTATATGGTGAAGACTGTACTATTTTGATTGAGCAATTCGGCTTAGTGACAACATTTAATCGTGCATTACAAAAGTTTGCTGAACAATATGCAAACACTTTAGTGGTTGAAACTGTTGCTGAAGAAAAACGTCCCGTAACCCGTGATGCTGAGCTTCCAACTCAAAAGCAAACTGAAGAAGTTGAACCTGCACCTGTATTAGCACTAACTCCACCTGAAGCACCTGTTACTCGTGTTGCAAATGATCCACGCGAACGTCGTCGCTTGGCTAAACTTGCCGCTGAACAAGCTAAGGAAGCTCATATCGCTGCAAATACGACTGCTGTACCTGTTGAAAACACTGAATCGAAAGAAGAAGCGCCAGAAACAGTCGTTAATATTGTTGCAGATGAAACAGTAGCCACAGCCACCACTCCAGCGCAACAACCATTAGAACTAGACAGTACTGATGTTACGCCAGCAGAAGCTGCACCCGTTGAAGCTTCTGAGCCAGTAACATCGACTGAAACAGCTGAAGCTGAAATCGTAGCTGAAGTGGTTTCTGAAACGACTGAAACTATTCAAGCTGTTGAAAAAGCTGAGCCGACTGAAGCAGAACTAGAGGATGATGCAGCGAAGGCAGAAAAGGAAAAATCTAGCCGCCCTCGTCGCCCTCGTGGAAGACCACCTAAAAAGAGCACAACTGGCAATGAATAATTTGCTAAATTGCACTCAATAAGGCAAAGCCTAGTCATTTCGATGACTAGGCTTTTTTGTTATTTTGTCAGATTAGGTTGATTGCTCTAGGAACTTACCAGTAAAAACAGCATCAACAACAATGATGTTAATGGTTGTGTTCTAACAGATAGCCATTTTTGGACTGATCGAAAAATAAACAGGATTGATATGAGCCAAACTACGCAGACCGATATTATTACCCTTAGTGATGTTGCTACTAGACTTCCAAACTTCATCACCAAAGTACCTCATATCCTCAATGGACTTAAACAAGCATATATACGAACGCCAACTTCACCTGCTGGTTTAGGCATTGCCTTTGAAAAAGCAGTCAAGCGTAACCCTCAAGGCATCGCACTGTTATTTGAAGATCAAAGTTACAGCTACCAAGCACTGAATGAATGGGCTAACCAAATTGCGCATTACTATTTATCGCTTGGTGCTAAAAAAGGTGATGTAATTGCAGTGATGGTTGAAAACCGTCCTGAACTGATTGCTACGATTGTTGCTTTAGCTAAAATTGGTGTCACGATCGCACTCGTAAACACATCACAAGTCGGTAAGGTCCTTGCTCATAGCATTAATTTGGTTAATCCAATTGCAGTGATTGCAGGTGAAGAAGTCCGTGCTGCGATTGATGAAGCTCGCCCAGAATTAAAAGTGCCACAAGATCGTTTCCACTGGTTTGCTGATCTAGAAACACGAAAAAATGCAGGCATTGCACCTAAGGGTTATGTGAATCTGGCACAACAAATTGATCAATTTCCAAAATTTAATCCATCTACAACGCGTACAGTAACGGGTAAAGATGGCTTATTTTATATCTATACCTCTGGTACAACGGGCCTACCAAAAGCTGTTATTTTCACACACAGCCGTTGGACTCTAGCTTACGGTACCTATGGACATATCCTTAACCTCGGTAAAGATGATGTTATGTACGTTACCTTACCGCTTTACCATGCAACGGGAGTTGTGGTGTGCTGGTGTGGTGTAATTGCAGGTAGCGCAACACTTGCAGTACGTCGTAAATATTCAACTAGCGCATTCTGGAAAGATGTTCAGAAGTTTAATGCTTCAGCGATTGGTTATGTCGGCGAGCTTTGCCGTTACCTCATCGATGCGCCTGCAACTGAACAGGATCGTGCTCATCGTGTCACCAAAATGATTGGTAACGGTATGCGTCCAAACATTTGGGGTAAGTTCAAAGAACGCTTTGGCGTGCAAGAAGTACTTGAACTTTATGCATCAAGTGAAGGCAATGTTGGTTTTAGTAATATCTTTAACTTTGACAATACAGTTGGCTTCTCTCCTACTCCATATGCAATTGTTGAATTCGATAAAGAAAAGAATGAGTTGGTTCGCGATAAGAAAGGCAACTGTAAAAAAGTCAAAACAGGTGAAGTCGGCTTACTCGTTGGTAAGATCACTAGCCGATCACCCTTCGATGGCTATACAGACCCAGAAAAAAACAAATCTGTGATTTTAAAAGACGTGTTTAACAAGGGTGACTCATACTTCAATACTGGAGACTTGGTTCGTGACATCGGCTTCCGTCATGCGCAGTTTGTAGACCGTTTAGGTGATACTTTCCGTTGGAAAGGTGAAAACGTTTCTACAACTGAAGTTGAAAACATGGTCTGCGAATATGAAAAGATCGCGGAAGCTGTGGTATATGGGGTAGAGATTCCAAATACCAATGGTCGTGCAGGTATGGCGGCAATTACTTTGGTTGATGGTGCAGAGCTTAACGAAACTGATCTAAGCGCTATGGTGAATGTATTTAAAAAATGCTTACCATCATATGCAATTCCAGTATTTTTACGCATTCAAGCCAAAGTAGAAACAACTGGAACATTTAAATACCAAAAAAATAAACTGAAAGAAGACTCATTTAATCCGAGCAAAACATCTGAACGTTTATTGGTTTTATTACCAGGCACAAACAGCTATAGTGATGTAAATACTGAAATCTTTGATAACATTCAAAGCTATCAGTACCGTTTCTAGTTTATTTTTTAGCTAAACAAGAGGAAATCGTGCTTTTTATAAACAATCATGCAGATGTTTTTAAATTTCCTCTTGTGTTAGCTGAATAAGTTGCTAGAATACGCAACATCAAAACGAGATGGGTCGTTAGCTCAGTTGGTAGAGCAGCGGACTTTTAATCCGTTGGTCCCGCGTTCGAGTCGCGGACGACCCACCATCTAATGTTTTGAACCCTTATGGGTCGTTAGCTCAGTTGGTAGAGCAGCGGACTTTTAATCCGTTGGTCCCGCGTTCGAGTCGCGGACGACCCACCAGATTCTAAAAAACCTCATCATAAATGATGAGGTTTTTTATTTTGTGCGAACTATCTTTCTAAAAGATGACAACAACTAATAGATTACTTTAAGCATCCTTGCTCAAAGCAATCTTACACCTAAATTATAAAAAACTTTCCAACACCGAATTTAAAAAGATATGTCCCTGCTCTGTGCAAGCAATTCGATTCACATCAGCGACCAAAAGTTTTTTGTCACGTAATTGATTCAGCGTCTCATTGATATCTTGCAAATCAAGCCCTGTGCGTTGAGCATAAAATTCTGCATCTATCCCATCATTTAAACGCAAAGCATTCATCATAAATTCAAATGGCAATTCATCTGCTTCGATACGTTTCATTTGCACATGTTCAGCAGGTACTTTAGCCAAATAATCTTTTGGCAGCCGCGTCTTTTGAAAACGATAAATACCCTCTGGGCGAGTCACTTTGCCATGTGCACCTGCGCCAATCGCTAAGTAATCACCAAATTTCCAATAATTCAAATTATGTGCTGAGGGTTTTTCTTTACGCCATGCTGAGACTTCGTAATTGATATAACCATTCGCTTTTAAATAAGCTTCACCCAATTCTTGGATGTGTTCTAAAACTTCATCTTGTGGCAATACGGGTTGGGTTCTAAAGAACACCGTATTTGGCTCAATAGTCAGTTGATACCAACTAATATGTGTTGCACCATGTTCTACAGCTAATCTAAGGTCTTTTAAAGCCTGTTCTTGCGTTTGCTGTGGTAAACCATGCATGAGATCAACATTAACGCGCTCAAAGCCTGCTTGACGCGCTTGTTGGATTGCATCTAAAGCATTATTCGCTGTATGAATACGACCCAGTCGCTGTAAATGCTCAGGATCAAAACTTTGTACACCTAATGATAAACGATTGATGCCAACGGCAAGATAATCCGCAAATGGATCATGTTCAACTGTTCCAGGATTGGCTTCCAATGTGATTTCACAATCTACTTCAAAGTCTAATCGCGCCTTTAATTGACTAAATAACCACTGATAACCTTGTGCTGAAATTAAAGACGGCGTTCCACCACCAATAAATACGCTATGAATTGACCGACCTTGCGCCATTTCAATTTGAGTCTCAAAGTCAGCCACCAGTGCCTCAAGATATTGTTGCTCTAAATCCACAGACAATTTCCCATCAGGAACAGCATGTGAATTGAAGTCACAATAAGGGCACTTACGCACACACCAAGGCATATGGATATAAAGTGAAAGTGGAATATTTGCTGGATTTAAATGACTCAAAATAGAAGCTCAACAACAGAACCCTTTTATTTTAACATGACTCTATCAATCCGCTTATTATCATCACTTCACTATTCGGTTAGACTGAAACAACGAAGAACAATTAGATTGATAAAATGATCAAAATTACCAGCCAATTGCTATTTATTCTTCCTCTTGCATTAGGTGTCGGTATTGCAATGGCATTTCAAACTGCAATTAATTCACAACTTAGAGAACATTTACACTCACCTCTTCAAGCTGCCTTATTATCTTTTTTGGTAGGGACAGTTGTGCTTGCATGTATGGTTTATTTTCAAAGCACAGCAAAACCTAGTCTTGGAGAACTATCCCAAATTCCATGGTTTCTGTGGGTGGGTGGATGTCTTGGGGTTTATGCCATCAGCATGAGCATTTATACTGCACCCAAACTAGGTTTTTTAACTTTTTCAGGCTTAGTTATTTTCGGCCAATTGGCCATTTCAATGTTACTTGACCATTTCGGCTGGTTAGGTACAGAAAAAACACCTGTTAATTGGCAACGTCTTGTCGGCAGTATTGTCATTTTTATTGGTGTGATATTCACTCTACAACGCTAATTCTCCCTCAATTCAATAAGAGTATTTTTTGTGTCTCACGCGACAACCAAGCGGTTTGAACTTAAGCAATTATTTCATTTAATGTTTCCGATCTTAATCACCCAATTTGCTCAAGCTGGGCTTGGTCTTATTGATACCATCATGGCAGGTCATCTTTCTGCTGCTGATTTGGCAGCGATTGCTGTCGGTGTTGGTTTATGGATTCCAATTATGTTGTTATTTGCAGGAATCATGATTGCCACAACGCCTTTAGTCGCTGAAGCACGCGGTGCAAGAACACCAGAGAAAATTCCGACTATTGCACGTCAATCCTTATGGGTTGCGGTCATCCTCGGCATCGTTGCTATGTTGATTTTGCAATGTATGCCGATGTTTTTACCTCTCTTTGGAGTACCTGCAAGCTTACTACCCAAAGCAAGCCTATTTTTACATGCGATTGGCTTTGGTATGCCTGCGGTGATGATGTACGCAGCATTACGTAGTTATTCTGAAGCCTTAGGACATCCACGACCTGTGACTGCAATTAGCTTGATTGCCTTATTGGTCCTGATTCCACTGAACTTTATTTTTATGTACGGTTTTGGACCTATTCCTACTTTAGGGAGTGCGGGTTGTGGCTTTGCAACAGCAATCTTACAGTGGCTGATGTTTATTACACTGGCGATTTATATTTCAAAAGCTAAGGCTTATAAACAAGCGCCCATTTTCACAAAATGGGAAAAAATTGATCCTGTATGGGTAAAACGCATCTTAAAGCTGGGTCTGCCGATTGGTTTAGCTGTATTTTTTGAGGTGAGTATTTTCAGTACAGGCGCGATTGTCCTGAGCCCACTCGGTGAAAATGCGATTGCGGCGCATCAGATTGCAATTTCTGTGACTTCACAATTATTTATGATCCCATTATCTCTTGCTATTGCACTCACGATTCGTGTGGGCACTTATTATGGAGAGAAAAATTGGTATGCGATGCGCCAAGTTCAAAAAGTAGGCTTGATTAGCGCAACCGTTTTTGCTGCTTTGACCATGACACTGATTGCCGTAGCGCGCCCCTATATCGTGGCAATCTATACCAATGATATTCATGTCATTCCTGTCGCGATGTATCTCTTGTGGTTCGCGATGGCGTATCAACTAATGGATGCTTGGCAAGTAAGCGCTGCAGGCTGCCTACGTGGCATGCAAGACACGCAAGCACCAATGTGGATTACCCTTATGGCATACTGGGTCATTGCTTTCCCAATAGGCTTATATCTGGCGCGTTATACGATTTGGGGGGTTGCAGGTGTTTGGTTAGGATTGATTATCGGTTTAAGCATTGCCTGTGTATTCTTAATTGGTCGTTTATATTTAAACAATAAACGTTTAGGACAAATGATTAACGCTAAGCTTTAGGAAAGATCTGCTTGCAATATCGAGGGAGAACACAGTTCTCCCCTACCATCGTCATATGTGTACAGGCGAACTGCGTTCGCCTATGTAGATGATTATCACCTTTACAGTTAATCTTTGAGTAATAACCAATCAGCCCAGTCAACGCCACTTACTCGGATATGATTACCCATGCTTTTACTTAAAACGGCACTGGGATCATCATTAATATTGCCATACATACTCCAACCACTCCCTAAGTGTTGACCAAGTGCAATCACTTCAATCACGAGTGCTGACCAAATAGCCTTTTCCTCATGTCCAAATTCCAACGTTGCCATGTAACCGCCTTTATTATATTTTTCAATCTTTAAGCTTATTGGTACTCTTTCAAATACATCTATACATTGCTGTATGATCTTTTGAGCAGAACGTTCTGATGTAGCATTGACATGTAATTTCCAGATCGATTTTGGCATTTATATATCAAAACTTATATTTATAGAACATCTAAATATCTTATTACACGACTTAACATTTTGTTATAGGCAATTTAAGTTTTGTCGCCTATGATCAGGGTATCACTTTGAAACTGAATCGAATGAGGTCAAGCGAATATGGCAAAGCATGCAAGCTCTCCCAGTAGACGTTTTTTAAAACTGGCTGGTATGACCGCAAGTATTGCCAGCAAAAGCGTTGCTAACTCCATTCGTAATCTCACGGCAGATGAAGAACAAAAAAACGCAGCACGCAGCCAACTATTTCAAGATATTGGCTTACAGATTGCCGATACATTGGGTGAAATGAAAGGTGCTGTGATGAAAGTCGGGCAAATTGCCTCACAGTATAAAGACATCTTTCCACCCGAAGTGGCGAAAGCAATTGCTAAATTACAACGCCAAGCCCCTGCCATGCCTTTTACTGCGATCCAGCAGCAAGTCGAAAAAGAGTTAGGCAAACCCTTAAACCAAATTTTTAGCTCTTTTGAAACCGAACCATTTGCAGCAGCTTCGATTGGTCAAGTACATCGTGCGGTACTTCCAAATGGGCAAGCAGTTGTGGTGAAAGTACAATATCCAGGGGTTGACCAAGCTTGTGAAAGTGACTTAAAGCAAGTCCGCCTCGCATTACGCTTAATGGGCGTACTTAAGATTGATAAGAAGCTACAAGATCAACTATTTCAAGAAATTCAGGACAGCCTTTCTGCTGAATTGAACTACGAAATCGAAGCACAAAACCTAGAGGTTTTTAAAATTTTTCATGAGAAGTTGGATGATCAAATCATCATACCAACCGTCTATAAGGATTATTCGTCTCGCCGCGTACTGACGCTAAGCCTTGAACAAGGTGATTCCATTGAAACTGCAAGTACATGGTCAGTTGAAACCCGTAATCAAATCGGTCGTCGTTTGATTCGCGCTTTAGGACAAGAAATGTTTTTCTTGAAGCGTTTTCATTGTGATCCACATCCGGGCAACTTCGCTTTCCGTGAAGATGGCAGTGTGATTATTTATGATTACGGTAGCGTCAAAACACTATCCCCTGAAATCATTCAACACTTTAAAGCATTGGTCAATGCAGCTCGCCAAGAAGATATTGCTCAGGTTGAAGATTTATTGGTTGAACTGCATTCGATTGCTGAAAAGCAGAAATTTCCAACTGAACTGTACACGCAATGGATTGAAATTCTATTACGCCCGTTAAGTACACATTATGACTTTGCCGAAAATTCATCGCATCACGATGGAATGCGACTTGTTAAAAAATCGCTGAAATATTGGGATGTATTTAAACCCTCTCCAGATACGCTCATGGTCAATCGTACGATTTCAGGACATTATTGGAACTTGATTCACCTTAAAGTTCACGACAATTTAAATGATTTATTTGAAGAGCTTGTTCCAAATTACTAAAAAACCACCCCCTTTATTTTGAATAAAAGGTGGGTGAAATATTTTACCTACAATTTATAGATCACTCACTTGAAAGCATTAGAATTGACTCTATATATTGTTATGTTATAACATATCCTAAAAATAGGAGTCATTTAAAATGCGTAAAGATATCCATCCTGCTTATCAACAAGTCTTGTTTCATGATACCAATGCTGATGCCTACTTTTTAATTGGTAGCACACTACAGACCAAACAAAGCAAAGAATATCAAGGGAAAGTCTATCCATACGTTACCCTAGATATTTCAAGTGCATCGCATCCGTTTTACACAGGTGAAGTACGCCAAGCAAGTAATGAAGGTCGTGTTGCCAGCTTTAACAAACGCTTTGCACGTTTTAATCGCAAAGGTTAATCTTGCTTTAAGTTTCATTCATTAAGCTATTAATATTGGAAGTCTAAGGTTATATCTCCTCCGCTTAGACTTCTTTTTTTTATGTCTAGATTCTATACATCCTAGCGATCAGTTGATTTACCCACCATGCCAAATTCAATCGGTGTTTTCACATAGAATAAAGAAATCTCTTTACTATTCAGATAACTCAATAATTCGATTGACTGTTCAGAGCTTACTGCAAATTGAATTTGTATAGGTCGATCCGCTAATTCAAAGAAACGAGCAGAATGAAATAAACCTTGATGATCAACACCTTCCAAACCCGCTAATACTGTCGCCCCACGCAAACTCATTTGACTTGCGACTGCCAACAACCATTCGCTAATCGGTTGCCCCTGAACATTATGGTTTTGTGTTGTATAAAAAGTAATTAAAAATCCATTCATTTCATCACTCCTTGGCTATGTAGCACTAAGCCATTGATGCAAGCTCATACCTAAGATGGTAAACAGCAATGATCCAAGCACATGAATCAAAATCGCAGCACAGGCATAACCCAATTTACCACTTTGCAATAAGGTAATAATCTCAGCCGAAAATGTTGAGAACGTGGTCAATGCACCACAAAAGCCCGTGATCACGAACAGTTTGTAATTGGGACTCAATGAGCTTTGAGAAAAATAGGAAATTGCAAAACCAATAATAAAGCCACCAACAAAGTTGACGGTGACCGTTCCTAAAGGAATATTGGGGAAAATAGGATTCAGCTTTAAACCCAAAAACCAACGCAACCATGCACCTAATACCGAGCCAAGTGCGATTGAGAGTAAAGGATAGTACATGATTTACTCCACACACTGCGCTGGAGCTAAAATGATATTCAGCATGAGTTTATAGCTAATTTTCTGAAGATTTTTCATTTGCGAACTCCAAAATGGGAACAGAGCACGCACAAACCTACGCCCCTGTTCAGGGTAACGTAGGCATCATTAGCCAAAACGGCGGTTTGCAATAGGAGGAATGCCATCTCCTTTGTTCTAAAATAACATAATTTTTAGACAACTCAACTGCTGTGTATAAACACAAAGTTATCCACAATTTATTGAGATTCTGGCAATACTTTTTCTCCCACCACGTAAAACTCCAGTTTAGGAACCACAAAAGTAAAAGCTGTGGCATTATCATCTAAACCAAATTGTTGCAACAATTGAGGAGTCTGTAATTTATCGATCTCAGCAGCCTGAATTTGTTGAAATTGCACAGGCATGTTGATATCTCCTTGCGACATCTGAGTCGGTTGGTCAACCCATTCAGCCCACGCATGATCTTGATCCACCAAAAATTGAACGGCCTCCTCCCATGAGGAAAATAAGCTTTGCCAAGCCTCAGGTAAACGCTTCTGCATGGTGATGTGTATATCACTACTAAAAGAATAATCTTCATCCATGCGAATACAAGTATGAATCGCGTTTTCATCTCGTTGATGCTGAAAATTTGGCGCACATTGCGCAGGCATCACATCACTGGCAAGGCGACCACCGATCGCATACAAAGCTTGATCAACGATCACTTGTTCAAAGATTACGGTCTTGGGCTTTGATTCATTTAAATAAAAGCGCCAATTACTTTGCCGAGGTGAAGGCATTAGCTGGCGTAGTTTTCCAAGAAAAGTAAAGCCAAAATGCTGGTGCTGATAAGTTAAAATAGTAAAGATAGTTTTGCCCTGCTTTTCCCACAACACAACAGGATCTGGATAACGCTGGCGAACTTGCTCAGCATCCACCAACCAAGACAAATAAACCACATTGCTCACCTGACTTTGTAAACGCATAAAAGGAAGTATGCGCATCATCATACGACGGAGTTGCAAAACAAAACGACAACTTAATATCGGCGCGAAAAATCGCAATGTAGACCATGGTGAGGACCACTTTAAACGGTGTCTATTCATTATTATTCAAAAGATTCATGCTCGCTTTGAGCATAAACTGCCAAGATTACAACGTCCAGTTCAAATGCGATGCTGTATTTTAAATGTTATGATGCTGGCATTACTTCATCAAACATGGAATTTTGAAATGGCTCAAAGCTTATTGGCACAACTTAAAGATGGTTCAGCAAAGTTTGCAGACGTATTGGCATTTATTGAAGCGCGTTATCAACATACGCCAACAGCCTTTCAAAATGGCGCACAATCAAATGCTGAAGCCGAAAACCAAGGCAGCGCAAAAGTCCTCAGCTTTGCTCAAATCGAAGGCTTAAATCAAGCGGATACGCTCAGTTTATTTGCGGAACATTATGCATCTGTATTAGCGACACCTGAAGCAACAGATCATCAAAATATCCGTCAGTTTATGCAAAATGGTTGGGATGGCGTGAAGTTTGAAGGTAAAGCACTGACTGCAAAATAAGATAAAGGAGGTCTTTAACCTCCTTTTTTATCATCATTTTCTATTGTAATGTTGGGTCTAACCAGTTTAGATAAATTTGTTGTTAAACTATAAAAATCGCCACCCATTTTCCCAACACTATCGAGTTGCTGCTGATCAATCATCTGCCCATCCCACAACCGATCATCGACATAAATCGATTTGACATCCAGCAATACGACTGTACCTCCAGATGCTAAGCTACTGAGTTGAATCACCTCTCTTAATTGGCATTCATAACGCACTGGTGCATATTTTACTGCCAAGGCTGTGACTGCATGGCTCGGTTCAGACTCAATCTCAGCAAAATCAAACTCACTTTGCTCTGGGGGCAATAAAGCACAAGATAAATTCATCTGTTCAAGTAGGTGTGAATTTACAATATGAATCGCACATTGTTGCGTCTCGATTAAATTCCTCAAAGTATCTTTATCTTGCCCATCTCTTGGATTGACTTGCGAATACCAAAGGATGGGAGGATTACAACTCGCAACGTTAAAGAATGAATAAGGGGCTATATTGGCCACGCCACCAGCAGAAATTGTACTGATCCATGCGATGGGTCTAGGCGTAATTCCCCCAACCAACAAACGATAGATCTGATTGGCATCTAACTCGGAGGTTTCAAAAATCATGATAGTTGCACTACCTACTTATGGACGTTCGGTATATTGTGGTAAATCATCTGTAATGCAGTCCCATTCTGCTTTTGACGCCGCGAAAATATGCATGCTTGGTTTTTGCTGTAAAGGTGTATCCAATGTACCAATTCTTAAACGATACAATTCTGGTTGCATATCACGTGAGCTAATGAGTGGTGAACCACATTCGCCACAAAACCAGCGATAAACACCTGCAACAGCAAATTTTTTAACGAGGTGCTCACCTTGTATAATTTTAAAATCTCTACTACTAATCGGTGCGTTGGTGGCATAAGCCGTCCCGTTAGCTTTACGGCAACGGTGACAATGGCACTGAACTATCTCACCAATTTCACCCTGAATTTCGTAGCGAATGCCCTGACATAAACAACTCCCTTGATATACTGGCGATTGTTCAGACATAACATCATGCATCCTATATTTATTGACTACTCAAAACTAACACTATTCACATATCAAACAAAGTACAAAACAGCGTATTTATCTGCTTAAAAAATGTTGTACGCCTTGCCCTGCTGCTCGCCCTGTGGCAAAACAAGCCGTCAGCAAATATCCGCCTGTTGGTGCATCCCAGTCCAGCATTTCGCCACAGCAAAACACATAAGGATTAGATTTCAATTGCAGTTGTGAAGATAAAATATCTTGCTTGACCCCGCCTGCACAGCTAATTGCCTCTTCGATTGGACGGAAGCCATCTAAAGAAATACTGAGATGCTTGATCTGCTGCACCATTTGCTTGGCATCTGACCATAAGCTTTTATCAACGATTTCCCGAAGCAGATTAATTTTGACCTGATCCAACCCTGCTTTACGCCAAAGGTTAGTAAGTGACTGCTTCTTATTGCCCTGTAATTTCTTTTCTAATTGTTCAATACTGAGATCTGGAAGTAAGTCTAGGTGAAGTTTTAGGTTTTGCTTTTGGCTCAGCTGTGTTCTTAAATCACGCCCCAGCTTATAAATCACTCCACTTTCAAAACCATAGTGAGTAATCACAATATCACCATGCGTTTTGCTTTCTGTATTCACCCACGCATCAACACGTTTGAGTGGCTGACCGAAACAATCTTGCATAAACGGCGACCATTGTTTCAGCACCCCAGCATTGCTAGCCTGAAATGGTTCAATTTCATCGGTAGAAAGCCATTGCTGCCACACCCCATCACTGCCTAATTGTGACCATGACACTGCTCCACAGGCCAAAATAATCGCGTCATAAGTTGCACTAAATTGCTGAGTCTGATTCTCTATCGTGAGTTGATTGTTGGATAAATCCACACAACGATGACGATAATGGAATTTTACGCCCTTCAGAATCAAACGTTTTAACCAAGCACGAAGTAAAGGTGCCGCTTTCATTTCTACTGGAAACACACGCCCTGAACTGCCGACATAGGAATCGATCCCTAGACCTTGCATCCAATTTTGAATCCACTGAGCATCCCATTGCTTCACCCAAGGGCTCAACCAATCCGTACGATCATAGCGTTGTATAAATACGTCTACAGGCTCAGCATGTGAGATATTTAAACCTGTTTTGCCCGCCATTAAAAACTTGCGCGCTGCGGAAGGCTTTTGTTCAAACACATCAATTTGATAGTTGTATTGGCTCAGCACTTCAGCAGCCATCAAGCCCGCTGGGCCTGCACCAATAATCGCAATGCGTTTAGACATCAAGGTTCTCTTGAATATTCTGCCCTTGCAAAGGTGCAAAATCATCAAAACGGGTTGTATAGCCTTCTGGTTTTCGAATGATCAATTGTTGGCACAATTCACCACGTTCTAAGTACTTAATTTCAAAATGAGTACGTGCGGAATCTACTGCAATTTTCTGCTTTTCATATGGCAGTTTCCATAGCTCAATCAACCGCTGTTCAGCTTCATCAATATATTCAGGAATATTGCTTGCGAGCGTAATCGAGCCATTGGACTGAAGACGAGAAAGTAGGAACTCAAAGAATGGCATATTCAGCCAACGTTGTGCAGGATTATGCGGTTCTGGATTTGGATAGAGAATAAAAAAATGTTCGACCTGTGCAGGATATAAGGCATGCACAATCCAAGGTAAAGCATCGGCATGAATCGGATTGAGATATTCACGCGGTTCTAGTTGATGCTGTTTTTGCATAGCCAGAAATTTTTCTTTGGTTCGTTCAATCGCATATAACGTGGTTTGCGGATTTTGCCCCGTAAACAACAAGGCATGTTTGCCTTTTCCAGCACCAATTTCGACACAAATCGGTGTACTAGGAATGGCAATAAAATCACGAGGGGCTTGCATACGTTGTGCTTGAAATTGACGAATCGACATAATCTCATCAAACTATCTAGAAATCGGCATAAGTCTAACAACTCACTTTACTTTTGCCTAATCTATTTATTTTATGTTTTAGGAATTTTCTATGCCACGTACATTTCCCTGTCCTCGTTGTGGTGAAGCCAGCACTTGGGAAGGTAATGAATTTCGTCCGTTTTGCTCAGAGCGTTGCAAACTAATCGATCTTGGGGCTTGGGCGAGCGATGAATACAAATTACCTACTCAAGATGCCCCTCAATCAGGCTTGCAACGCCAAGAAGATGATTATGAAGATTAATCATCTTCTTCGTTGAAGATGTCGTGGTTAACCCGCTTTGCTTGCCACAAAAGGATTGAACTGTTTTTCATAGCCGATGGTACTCATCGGTCCATGACCTGAGATAAACTGAGTTTCATCAGGTAAGCTAAAGCATTCACGTTGAATTGAATCTAACAGTTGTTGGTGGTTGCCTTTCGGAAAGTCAGTACGTCCAATCGAACCTTTGAACAATACATCACCGGTCCATAGCAAACTATGTTTGGCATTATAGAACATCACATGACCAGGCGTATGCCCTGGCGCAAAACGGACTTCAAACTCATCCTCACCCAGTTTCAACATTTCGCCACCCTCTAACCACTGATCGACTTTGACAGGCTGTGGGATCGGGAAACCATAGCGTGCTGAAACTTCCTGAATCATATCCAACCAAAATTGATCTTCTTTATGCGGCCCAATCACTGGAATATTCCATGTCTCAGCAAGTTCACCCACCGCACCTGCATGATCAAGATGCCCATGCGTTAACCAAAGTGCTTTAACATTTAAACCGAGTGCTTCTACTTGTTGTTTGAGTACAGCGGCATCGCCACCTGCATCAATCAAAACAGCATCTTTACTTTCACTATCCCAAAGAATAGAACAATTTTGGGCAAATGCAGTAACGGGTACAATTTTGACTTGCAGCATAAAAACCTCTGGCGAAATAAAACGTCAATTTAACGATGGGCTAAGGTATGAGTGAGGGCATCAAGATTAGCCTGAACTAGACTAGCAAGCAAATCAATATGCGCTTGATCGCTGTTCAAAGCAGGAATATAAGCATATTCCCCACCACCCGCATGTTGAAACAGTTCTTTATTCTGGATGGCCAACTCTTCCAATGTTTCTAAACAATCTGCCGAAAATGCAGGGCTCAACACTTGCACTGATTTAACTTTTTGCTCACCCCACTGCTGTAAAACCACATCCGTATATGGTTTGACCCATTCCTGCTTACCAAAGCGAGATTGGAAACTAATTGCCCATTCGCCTTCATTTAAATGCAATGCTTCAGCGACAAGTTTCGCTGTCATACAACAACGATCAGCATAGGGATCACCTTTATCCGCATAAGGCTGCGGGATACCATGAAAAGACATCAATAATTTTTCAGGTTTACCATATTGGGCTTGATAAGCGACAACACTATCCGCCAATGCTTGAATAAACATAGGATGTTGATAATAATCTTTGATTAACGTCAGACCGGGTAAATGGCGTTGTTTAGGAATCCATTTTGCAAAAGCATCATAAAGGGGTGCTGTTGATGTTGCGGAATATTGCGGAAATAAAGGTAAAAGGATAACGTGCTCTTGTGGATTTTTTTCAAGCTGCTCAAAAACACCATATATGCTGGGTTGCCCATAGGTCATAGCAGGAACAACCGTCAAATCAAAATGCTGATTTTCCGATTGTAAACGTCGCTTCACCAATTCAGTTTGCTCAAGCACAATTTCTCGCATTGGTGAATCTTTTGACCATACGGAAGCATAAGCTTCAGCCACTCTTTTAGGACGGAATGTCAATACAAATAAATGTAAAATAATCCACCAAATCGGTTTCGGGATTTCAATTACACGTGTATCGGATAAAAATTGTTTTAAAAATCGACGTACTGCTGGGACAGTTGCTTCGTCTGGCGTACCTAAATTTGCTAAAACCACAGTCACTTTTGGTTTTGGTGTAGCTGACATAGATCGCTTCCGCTATAGCTGAATTTCTTCAATTACTTTAGCAGTTTTATGATTATTTTTTAAATTGAATTAATGCATGGTCTTAAATTGAAAAACCCGATTACTATCCAAAATGTTACTTTCTAACAACTTCTGCCCTTTTGAGGTCAATTGCCATAACATCCTTTGGCGATCATCACGACCAGTTGGTACAATCCATTCATTTTGACGCATTTGTGTTTTAATTTCATGGAGTGCACGAATATTAATTTGCGCGCGAGAAACAGCATGCGCTCGTGGCATTTCTACACGTGCATCATCAAGACCTGTTTCATTTAAAAATTCATTCATACGTTTAGAAAAATATTCTTCGGGCGTAGGAATTACAAATGAGGCACCTAACACATTCAGCAATTGTGCCCATGTCATTTTACGAAATGGTTTAATTTCTTTGAAATTACCATCTTGATAAGCATGCATACGATATTCAAATGAATAAATCTCATGCATTGATACCTTTGGAACAGTTGCAATCGGATCTACTTCTCGACTTCCAACTTCAGTTTCAAGTTGTTTTACTTTTGCACGCAAACTATCAATTTCATCTTGTAAAACTTGCGTATTTTGCGGACGCACCCAACCGACCACAGGATAACGCTCTAACATTTGCGGCATATTCGAACGTACCGCAAGTTCTAAATCACGCAAAGTCCGATAAGTAAAAACTTGATCAACTTCATGTTGAAGCTGTTTTCTAAACTCTTTGAATTTTTCTCTTAATTCTAATTTATGATCATGTAATACAGCATCACGTGATTCTGGATCTTCATGCATGAATACAATCACAGGTTTCTGCTTCGTCATGGCGTAAATATATTCCAAATGCATGTAACCGACACCTGAAACGGATTGTTCGCCATACTGGCTACCTAATAAGATTACGACGTAATCACAGTCATCTATTTGACGACGAGCAATAGAGGTACTTAATGGTGTGCGCTGTTCTAAGCCCCACGAAAAGAAACCCATCCCAACCAAAGTTTGAGTCAAGACTGCTCGCTCTGGTTGCATTTCATTGCCAGACGTAGAAATAAACACTTGATAACGGGTATCTTGCATAGGCTAAGCCTCAATTCACTGATCAATAATTTTAAGCTATTTTGCTTAAATTTTATTAATAGATAACCTAGATAAAACCACAAATATGATTAGATTTTACGCACTTAAGCAGTAATTTCATCCAAATTGCGAATCGTCCATGTTATTTGTTCTGGTACTAGATGTTTGAGCACTAATGATAACTCAATCGCATTATTACCGCTGACATAACATTCAATACGTGTAATATTATGACTTATTTTGTCACATAATAACCTATTTTTTATCAAAATATATGCTGTTTGTCGTGCAACCGCTTGCCCAGAGTCAATTAACTTTAACTTTTCACCAAAAACCTGACGAATCGCATCTTTTAGGAAGGGATAATGGGTACAACCCAACACTAAAAAGTCCGCACCTTGAGCAACAACAGGCTGTAAAATCTCTTGCAATACATTCAAACAATCTTGACTCATTTGCTGGCCTGACTCTACAAAAGGTACCAATTTTAAACTGGTTACAGCGAGAACTTTCACCCCAGCAGGTTCAGCAAATTTGAGCATGACATCTTTAATCAATTGACCACGAAAAGTTGCTGGTGTTGCTAACACTGCTACAACCTTAGATTGGGTTTGGATCACAGCAGGCTTCAACGCAGGAACTAAACCTACGATTGGAAAACGCTCACCATAATAATCTCGCAAATAATCCAAACTAAAAGCTGAAGCAGTGTTACAAGCGACAACTGCAATTTTGCAACCTTGTCGATACAACCACTCAATTGCTTGAGCAGTAAGCTTGCGAATCTCTTGATCTGAACGCGCACCATAGGGAACATGCGCTGTATCTGCATAATAAAGAATGCGTTCATTCGGTAAATGTTGTGCAATTTCTTGTGCAATCGATAATCCACCAATACCCGAATCAAAAACCCCAATTGGCGCATCAGCAGATGCGTGTGGCATAGGATCCAATAAGAGAGGCATAGGTTGAACAGCTGTCATACACACGTGAGCACTAATTTATCTAATCTTTTAAGCTTAAACCTCAGGTGCTCAAATGCAAGATCAAATCACCACTTTTTAACGTTAAAACAGCCTCACCTTGAGCATTTTCAGACAAAGAACCATAGTTCACAAGATGATAAAAACTTTGTCTCTGGATTAAAGCATTGATACCAAAACGTATATGTACATATGGGCGTAATTCACCTGCATATTCACGCATAAAAATAGGGTGTGTTTCATCCACAATCACCACGTCCTGATTGGTTGTAGAGACTTGCAAATAAGATTTTCCATCGATTTCAATTTGATCCACATGATTGATTAATAAAGGCTCATCTTCTACCTCAATTTCAATCTGCTCTACAGGTGTTTTAAGATAAAATTTACCCTCTTCTTTCCAAAGCACTTTAGTAAACAAATCCAATAGCGCCTGCCGCTTGATCAATTGACCTTCGTGCCACCATTCACCATTGGCTTTTACTTTCAAATCCATTTTACCACAATGCTTTGGATGCCATTGGTCTAAAGGTGGAATTGACCTTTTGTGACTTTGCTGTACATCTTTTAAGTATTGTGAAATGTTCATTAAGTTTTTATCATCAGAAAACATGATTTTTCCCTGATTTTCTAAAGGGTTTTGTGAAGAATCATTTTCATTTATCATAGTTTATGCCTTGCTGACGAGAAAATATGACCGCTCAGCCAATTGGCGAGCCCAAGGTTTAAAACTATACTATCCCAAACGTTTGCAAGCACAATAATAGCATTTGTGTTTGGCAATTCAGAACACTCATGGCAGCACCGAATCGCAATATTACGGTTGCCACCCTTAAAAATATGAGGAGTCCTACATGGAACACATCGAACGTGAAGCGATGGAGTTTGACGTAGTGATCGTAGGCGCAGGGCCTGCGGGTTTATCTGCTGCGATTAAAATTCGTCAATTAGCGATTGAAAACAACCTACCTGACCTTTCAGTGTGTGTTGTTGAAAAAGGCTCTGAAGTAGGTGCGCATATCCTTTCTGGTGCTGTACTTGAACCACGTGCCATGAATGAATTGTTCCCGAACTGGAAAGAAGAAGGTGCGCCACTCAATGTACCTGTAACGGATGACGAAACTTATTTCTTATTATCTGATACTAAAGCACAAAAGATGCCGTATTGGATGGTTCCTAAATCAATGCACAACGAAGGGAACTATGTCATTTCTCTTGGTAACGTTGTTCGCTGGTTAGGTCAAAAAGCTGAAGAATTAGAAGTTTCTATTTTCCCTGGTTTTGCTGCATCTGAAGTACTTTATCATGAAGATGGTACTGTAAAAGGCATCCAAACAGGTGATATGGGTATTGGCAAAAATGGTGAGCCAACACACAACTTTACTCCTGGTTATGAACTTCATGCGAAATATACATTATTCGCTGAAGGTTGCCGTGGTCACCTCGGTAAGCGTTTAATTGCTAAATACAACTTAGATAAAGATGCTGATCCACAACATTATGGTATTGGTATCAAAGAACTTTGGGAAATCGATCCTGCAAAACACAAGCCTGGTCTTGTAATGCATGGTGCGGGTTGGCCTTTGTCTGAGACTGGTTCTGCAGGCGGTTGGTGGTTATATCACGCTGAAAACAACCAAGTAACTTTGGGTATGATCGTAGACTTATCTTACGAAAACCCTCATATGTATCCATTCATGGAAATGCAACGTTGGAAAACACACCCAACGATTAAGCAATTCCTAGAGGGTGGTAAGCGTATTTCTTACGGCGCGCGTGCGGTAGTGAAAGGCGGTTTCAACTCTTTACCTAAACTAACATTCCCAGGCGGTTGCTTGATCGGTGATGATGCTGGTTTCTTGAACTTCTCAAAAATCAAAGGCTCACACACTGCAATGAAGTCAGGCATGTTATGTGGCGAGGCTGTATTTGAAGCTATCGCTGCTGGTGTAGCGAAAGGTGGTGATCTTGCCATTGCTCGTGTACTTGAAGGCGATGATCATTTTGCTAAAGAGTTAACTGCTTATACAGATAAATATAACAACTCTTGGTTAAAAGAAGAGTTATATCAAGCACGTAACTTTGGTCCAGCGATGCATAAGTTTGGTACATGGATTGGTGGCGCATTTAACTTTATCGATCAAAATATCCTTAAAGTACCATTTACGTTACATGACTTAAAACAAGACTTTGCTGCACTTAAAACTGTAGATGCATCGACATTCAAACCAAACTATCCAAAACCAGATGGTAAGTTGACCTTTGACCGTTTATCTTCAGTGTTCGTGTCAAATACAGTGCATGAAGAGAACCAACCTGCTCACTTAAAGCTAACAGACCCATCAATTCCAGTGAATGTAAACTTACCGAAATGGGATGAGCCTGCTCAGCGCTACTGCCCTGCTGGTGTTTATGAAATCATGGAAAATGATGATGGTTCTAAGCGCTTCCAGATTAACGCAGCAAACTGTGTACACTGTAAGACTTGTGATATTAAAGACCCTTCACAAAACATTACTTGGGTAACCCCTGAGGGTGGTGGTGGTCCAAACTATCCAAACATGTAATTGTTAGTATTAAAAAGCCTCAATTTATTGAGGCTTTTTAATTTCTAAATAAACAATACAGAATGGTATTTTCAAGAAATGAATTCATATTAAACCTATACAAATACAATCATTTGAAATACTTTAACAAAATTAATTTAATAAAAGAGACAAACTTAACTAAAATAAAAAATCATACTATTATTAAATGAATATTAAATATCTAAATTATATTCAAATAAAATATTAATTATAATAAGAATAAAAACCAACCTTAAAGATTGGTTTTATACTAAGTAATAAACTTAAAAACTTATTTCTTCGTAAATTTTTTGCTCTTTTGTTAGATCTTTAGCTAAAGGAATTTTCTTCTCAGTATTTAACGATTTTACATATTCGTTAAATTCATTTACCCAAGGTCCTGATTTAAACACAACTGTTTTAGAGAAGGTTTTCTTATATAAAACTTCAGAGTCGTAATAGATCGAATAGGTCTTATAAGCAATCACAATAAAGACTTCACGATCTTTATACTGCCATTTGTACCTTCTTTTAAAACCGATTTTTCCACCAAGCTCATCTAGCAAAAGGATCGATGAAATCAGTTTGTTTTCTTTAGGGAATGCACCATCACTTTCTTTAAACTTTTTACGAAGCGAACTATATTTCAAATTTTCAGATTCTAAGAAAATTAAAACACCCAAAAATAGAAGCAAGATACCAATGATTAAAAAAAAGTAATCTTTATTAAAAAATAGGAAATACCCTCCTAGTAAAAAAGAAGAGATAATGGATGACAACATTAGTCCGAACAAAGCCCAATAAAACATTTTCTTCTTTAACACAAGAGACAGATTATAAAAATTATACAAATATTACTGTTAATTACAATATAGTACGCCTGTCTACTATGCATTTATTTTCACATACATTAATGAGACTTTTGTGGCAATATTTGTCACATCAAAGCATTATATTTAAATAAAAATCATTATAATTCCACAATCATTTAGTACCACTTACAGATGAATTATATATTTAGTATATTAAAAACATATATTTTTTTTCACCCTAAAAGCAATTCATATATATTTTAAATAGAAAATTAATACACTTTTCAATAAATATTAGATCAACAAAGAAGCAGCAAGGATAAGCATAATAATGCCAATCAGCACATCAAGAATTTTCCATGCTTTAGAGTTTGCAAAAATAGGCCGTAACAAACGAGCGCCAAAACCCAAACTAAAAAAGAAAATAAAAGATGCTGAAACAGCCCCCATCGCAAAAGCGGTTTTATTAAGGTATTGAGCAGAAATAGAACCTAACAACACCACTGTATCCAAATAAACATGTGGGTTGAGCCAAGAAAAGCTGAGGCACAAAATCAAAGTTTGTACCAAACTTGTTGTAGGTTGATCAGAGGCAACTAAACCTGTATCAGCCTTGTACGCATTATAAAAACTACGTAGACCATAGATCAGTAGAAAAGCGGCACCAAAATATTTCATCGCCTGAATCAACCAAATCTGCTGACTCAAAATTGATGCAAAACCGAATACACCAAAACAAATTAAAACTGCATCAGATAAAGCACAAACTAAGCAAACCCAAAAAACGTATTGTTTCAATAAGCCCTGCTTCAGTACAAAAGCATTTTGTGCACCAATTGCTAGAATTAAAGAGAAACCTAAAAGTAGACCTGAGAAATATGTAGAAAGCAAAACTTAGCCTTTTTGAACTAAATAACGATATTCGGTGTGACTGTTTTCATCGAGACTTTCTTCTTTTAATAATAGTTCATGCCCAAGATGCATACAAAACTTAGGAATATCCCAAGATGTAGAAGGATCTGTAGCAAACACCTCGACGATATCACCCGATTTTGCTTTACGAATCGCTTGATGCAACATCATTACAGGCTCAGGACAACGTAAACCTCTAGTATTAAGTTGAACAGTGGGAAGTTGAGGTTGTTCGGACATCATCATACTCATATATTTTAATAGTCAAATTTTAACATAAAGTAAGTCGATAAAAATCATCAACAGCTTTTTGAAAAACTGTACATTTTTCGCATCGTTTTATTGATGCATATCCGCTTTTTCTTCGGTATGATGAAAATCATCTAATTGATATAGAGAGTCTTTAGGAAAGATCATGGTCGAGGAATCCAGTCCGTCGTGGGGTATGCGTGGCTTAAGAAAATGGTTAGGTACTGCACCTGAAACCCGCGATGAATTACTCAGGTTAGTTCAAGACTCACGTCGTTTTTTAGAACCAGATACTGTTGCTATGCTTGAGGGTGTTCTCGATCTACCAGCAACAAAAATTCGGGAAGTCATGACGCCTCGAACTGCAATCATCAGCTTACAAGAAGATGATCAGTTATTGGATATTTTAGATGTCCTGATTGATTCAGCACATTCGCGTTTCCCAGTGTTCTCAGCAGATCAAAGTGATAATGTTGTTGGTATTTTATTAGCAAAAGATCTTTTACCTTTTTTGACTGAGCGCAATGTCAAAGTCGATATTCGCTCTCTGATGCGCCAACCTGTGTTTGTACCTGAAAGTGCACGTTCAGACCAAGTGTTACGTATGCTCAAAAACACCCAAACACATATTGCGATTGTCATCGATGAATATGGTTCAACTTCTGGCCTAGTCACTCTTGAAGACATTCTCGAAGAGATCGTCGGTGAAATTGAAGACGAACACGATATTGCCGATGAAGAAGCACTATATATCGTACCTGACAATGATCCAACCACAGCCAATACATGGATTGTGCAGGCACTTACACCAATTGAACATTTCAACACAATTTTAGATGCAGATTTTTCTGATGATGAAGTTGAAACTATGGGCGGTTTACTGCTGCAAGAGATTGGTTTAGTAAGCGATTTACAAGGTCAAACCATTGAGCTTGGAGATTGGCAATTTACCATTATTGAAGCAGATGCACGCACTATTCATCTGATTCGAGCTGTACGTCAATGAGAGCCTATTTTGAAAAGCTGTTAAAAACTTCTCAACCGCAAAAACAGTTACCCTTTATTTTTCCCCTTTTGATTGCACTGATTTCAGGTGCAATCTTTAGTTTAGCTTTAGCACCTTATTATTTTTGGTGGCTGGCGATTCTATCACCAGCTCTATTATATGCTGTATTACGTCAACGTAACCCACGCCAAGCTTTTGCGCTAGGTTGGGCCTATGGTTTTGGTTTATGGTTTATCGGCGCGTTCTGGCTCTTCACCTCTATCCATACTTATGGTGATACCAATGCATTTTTAAGCATTTTGATGATTGCCTTTATGGCAGCAGCAATGGGTTTATTTACAGCTTTTCAAACATGGCTGTACCGTCGCTTTTTCCCAGAAACACCGTTAACCTTCGCTCCACTCTGGGTGCTATTTGAGTGGGCAAAAACTTGGGTATTCACAGGTTTTCCATGGTTATTTGCAGGCTATGCCTTCACTGAACGCTTACTCGATGGCTATGCCCCTTTATTTGGTGTCTATGCTGTTTCTTTTGTTGTGATTGTCTTGGCTTGTGCCTTGGTCGAGCTTTTAAATCGCCGTTGGTTCTGGGCTATTCCTTCGTCACTACTGATAGTGGGTGCATGGGGTGCTGGGTTGATTCAATTTGTGCAACCTAAAGCAGCTAAACCGCTGAGTGTGTCACTGATTCAAGGGAATATTCCACAAGACCTGAAATGGTTGACTGAGTATCAAATTAAAACCTTAGAAATTTATGCCACTTTAACCCGTGCGGAATGGGGGCGTGATCTCATCGTTTGGCCTGAATCATCTATTCCCTTATTTCAAACGGATATTCCAGACTTTTTAAAAGCAATGGATATTCAAGCAAAAAAGGCAGATAGCGCTTGGGTCACTGGAATCCCTTACTGGGATATGCCAAAGTCTCAACAAGTGGGTGAACCCTTATATTACAACAGTATTATGGCGTCAGGCAGTGACTCGCATGGCTTGTATAAAAAACAACGTCTTGTTCCATTTGGCGAATATATTCCTCTTTCAGGAATGCTGAAATGGGTTCTACCTGCAATGCAAAATGATATTAGTATGAGTGGCTTTTCACGTGGGGAAGCTAACCAAAAACCTCTAACAATTAAAGGACATGCGCTTGCAGCAGCCATTTGTTATGAAGTGGCTTATCCTAATCTGACCCGTCGTAATGCGATGAATAGTGATTTTTTAATCACTGTTTCAAATGATGCTTGGTTTACAGGTACAGCAGGTCCTTGGCAACATTTACAAATGGTACAAATGCGCGCCAAAGAGAATGGTCGTTGGTTTATTCGCGCGACTAATACTGGTGTAACTGCATTTATTGATCACAATGGTCACATTGTGAAACAAGCTCCTTTAGATCAGGAATTTGTATTACGTGGTGATTTACCTGCCATGCAAGGACAAACGTTATACAACCGTTTAAGTGATTATCCAATTCTGATTTTTTCAGTTTTTTTACTCATTTTGGGTTGGATTTATCGTCCACGCAAAGTCGATATTTCGTTTAAATCACGGCGGTAATTGTTTAATAAATTAAGATAAGCATTTAGAGGAATAATAGATTTAAGTGCTTATTTTATTAATATTTTTACAGAATCAATCTAAAGAAAAGACTTTTTCTAAGTACAGGTCTCCTTAAATGGTTCAGCCACGATTTGAAACTGATCTTCATATACAACATACCCTGGTCGTTCTGTACTCAAGATTTCTACATTAATACCATGCGCTCGAAGAAGATAAGTAACTTCATACATTTTTGATATATGTTCATCAGCTGTGTCTTTAAACCAACTAAGAGCAACATTCTTCGCATGGGGTTTAGATGATCGAGCAAAGCTATCTGGTTTCTTTAGGTTTTTTCTAAACCAATCATATATTTCATCATAATAAGTTTGTTCATAATCATACAATTCACCAGACGCTTCTAAATCTGACATTGCTTGAAACAAGCCCTGCCTCTTATTTGAACCCTCATCCTTTGCATGAATAATAAAACGGATAAACATCATATACCCTAACTAAAATTATTTACCTCAAAGTACCATAGATACTTGCACCGATAAATATGCCACTAAACTCGATAAAAATAACATTGGGATATAACGATAGGCATTAAACAACAATTGTTCATATTTAGGAATCAGCTCATGATTATTCCAAACACTGGTTTTTAAAGCACTTAAAAAACAAAGCACAAACCATGCACTCAACATACTCAGTGCAAAAAAACCAATCATTATTTGGCTACTACCCTCAGTCGTTTGCCATAAGGACAGAGCACCTTCACTCATCGGTAATAGGCTTAAAATAAAGAACACAGATTTCAGCATTGCCCAATGAAACTGATTAAGTTCATCTAACACAAGAAATGCTTTCATCTCATTTCTCCATACCTGATTTAAATGGTCTGAATTTATTATGCAAAGCTTTGATTTAAAGGAAAAGTCTATTTACCTACATAATTCATTGTTTCTTGTAACCATTAAGTATGGGAATAATTCTTATTATAAATCTCACATAGTTAATATTTTATTTTTATATATTTTTCAAAAACTTAAATAAAAATTATTAATCAATAAACATTATCACTTCACTCTCGATTTATTTAATCAAAAAATGAAGTGATATTTTATTCAAACATTATGGCTGGTAATAAATATCGGCATCATTGCCTTCCCCGCCTTCTTTACCATCCGCACCAAACGAATATAAATCAAACGCGCGGCCTTCACGACCTGGAATTACATATTGAACATCATTTTCCCAACTATCTTTTGGATAACCACCTTTAACATAACCACCTGGCAACCAGTTTTTAGCAGCCGCAGGTTTGTTGACCAAAGCATCTAAACCACCATCTTGCATCGATGGATAACGACCATTATCGAGCTTATATTGATCCAAAGCACCAGCAACACCTTTGAGTGTAATACTAGTTGTGTCAACTTTGGCTTTTTCACTTCTCCCCATTACGCTAGGAACAACTAAAGCAGCCAAAACACCTAGAATTACAATAACTACCATCACCTCAATGAGGGTAAATCCTGAGACCCGATTAAACCGAGCAGCGCTCGGTCGGGTCGCAAGACGAGAAGCTATGCTTCGAGTGGCAGGATTCAAGCTACGTCCAACATTTTGTTTATCTATTAAATTATTCATATTCATCTCTTACATCTTACTCATCAGATCATATTGTTCATATTAATAATTGGCAACATTACCGCAATCACAATCACCAATACAATTGCTGCCATAAAAATCAGCATCAAAGGTTCAAGTAAGGCCAGTAATGTAGAAATAAAGGTCGTCACCTCACGATCCTGCATAGTAGATGCACGGTCCAACATGCGATCCAGTTCACCTGACGCTTCACCACTTCGAATCATTTGTACCATCATTGGTGGGAAATAACCGCAACGCTCCAATTGTGTTGCTAAATTACCACCTTCTGTTACACGCTCCATCGCGACCTCAATCGCATCACGTATCACCCAGTTATTACTCACTTCAGCACCGATACGCAGAGCCTCAACCAAAGGCACACCTGAACGGGTTAAAATCGACAAAGTACTGGCAAAACGCGCCGCATTTATACCACGTGAAAGTTTACCAAATAGTGGCAATCTGAGTGTTAATCGGTCAAATGCATAATGCCCTGCAGTCGTTCTAAGGAAACGAGTAAACAGAATCATGGCAATAAAAGTGAGAATCAGCATACCAATCCAAGTATGCCGAATAAAAGCACTGGCTTTCATCAAGGCAACCGTAATCCATGGCAAGGCTTCTTTACTTTGTTCAAAAGTCTTGACGATTTCAGGCACGACATAGGTCATTAGACCCATGACAATTCCGAAAGACATCAACATCAGTACGATCGGATAAATCATCGCACCCTGAATTTTCTTTTGCATGGCAAAACGATTTTCGGTGTAATCCGAAAGCTGATCTAGAATCAGATCAAGATGGCCTGAACGCTCTCCCGCAGCAACAGTTGCAATATACAGTTCAGGGAATCGCCCCGACTGCTGCATACTTTTCGCTAGTGAATGTCCTTCCAAAACCTTGGATCGTACGGCAATTAATAAATTTTGGACATGTGATTTTTCACTTTGCTTACTCACTGCACGCAAGGCTTCTTCAAGTGGAATTCCTGCAGCGACCAAGACTGAAAGCTGACGGGTCATCAGGGCAAGATCATAGGCGCTAAAGCTTTTTTTAAACCATGAGCGTTGTTGCTGTTTGTCTTTTTGCTCAACGGCATCAACCGCAATCGGTGTCCATGCTTTATCGCGTAACTGTTGACGAATTTGGCGTGCGGAATCCCCTTCCAGCACACCTTTATGTTGCTTTCCAGAGGCATCAAGAGCGGTAAATTGATAAGCAGGCATGGTTCTGTTCTAATTGTCCCAAAATAGTTGTTGTTACAGTTGCATCCGTGTTTGAAATGAAACCTGATACTTTCACAAGAAATTCATCGACATAACACTTCGCACTTTAGCATAATTCCATGACATGCAGTCATGCCATTTTACCCATGAATGAAGCCTATATGCCTAGCCAAAATTCTAACGCTATTTTGTACCGTATTCGAGTTGCAATACCCGTTTATGTATACGACACGTTTGACTACACGGTCAGTGCTGAGCAATATGCACAGGCTCAAATCGGGGCACGGGTTGCTATTTCTTTTGGACGGCAAAATCTCGTGGGAATCATTACGGAGAAAGTTGATCCAAACGAAGCATTTATAGGGCAATTCAAACTTAAGGCCATCACAGAATTACTCGATCAGGAATCAATTCTAGATCAACAAGTTTTAACTTTGTTGACATGGTCAGCACAATATTACCAATTCCCGATTGGTGAAGTGATGCAAAGCGCTCTGCCTACTTTATTAAGACAAGGGCGCGCCTTAGATATTTTGTTTCATTTATGGAAAATCATCCCTCACAATGACCCAAATGCCTTGTTAAAACGCTCTCAAAAACAATATGATGCCTATCAGGTATTAAAACTTCATCCACATGGAGCCACCGAGAATATACTTAACCTGAGTGGCGTAGAAACATCAACCCTCAAAGCCCTAGAGAAAAAAGGATTGGTAGAGTGCTGTCTAGAGCCACATGATTTCACCCCAACGCCTGTGCAACTGGCACAAGTGCCTTTGACACCAAACGAAGATCAAAAGAAAGCCATTCAACAGATCCTCAAAGCACAACATCACTATCAAGCATTCTTACTTGATGGTTTGACTGGTAGTGGTAAAACTGAAGTCTATTTGCAAGTCATGCATGAGGTGCTAAAACAAGGCAAACAAGTATTGGTACTGGTGCCTGAAATTGGCCTAACCCCGCAAACGGTCGCTCGTTTTAAGTCACGTTTTCATTGTGATGTGGCCTTACTGCACTCAGGCTTAAATGACTCAAAACGTTTACAGGCATGGCAACATGCACAAACAGGCAAAGCTTCCATTATTATTGGTACACGCTCTGCAATCTATACCCCACTGCCGCATTTAGGCTTAATCATTCTTGATGAAGAACATGATCTCTCTTTCAAACAACAAGAAGGTTTTCGCTACCATACCCGTGATGTGGCGTTGTATCGTGGCCATTTGCAAAACTGCCCTGTCATTCTCGGTTCAGCCACCCCAAGTATTGACAGTTATCACTTGGTAGAATCGGGCAAGTTACATTTGCTTGAGTTAAATCAACGGGCAGGCGTGGCGGTACTGCCAAAGATGCATGTCGTAGACTTAAAAATCGCAAAAAAGAAGCACGGACTCAGCCAAACGCTCATCGAACAGATCAAACATACGTTAGAGCGTAAAGAACAAGTGCTGATCTTTTTAAATCGACGCGGCTATGCACCGATCCTGATGTGCGAAAGCTGTGGTTGGCAAGCCAACTGCCCGCATTGTGATGCGCATTTTACTTTGCATTCACAGCCCTACCATTATTTACATTGCCATCACTGCGGCACCATCAATCGCCTGCCTGATCATTGTCCTGCCTGTCAGAAGCAAAGCTTAAAAACCATTGGTGCAGGAACGGCAAAGCTTGAAGAACACTTACAAGAATTATTTCCTCACAATGAGGTGATTCGGGTCGATCGGGACAGCACCAGTCGAGTCGGGAGCTGGCAAAAGATCTATGATCGCATTCAGCAAAATAAGCCCAGTATTTTATTGGGCACACAAATGTTGGCCAAAGGGCATCATTTCCCGCATGTGACGCTGGTTGCGATTTTAGATATTGATGCCGGACTGCTCAGTGTTGACCCACGTGCGCCTGAGCGAACCGCACAACTGATTGTACAGGTCGCCGGCCGTGCTGGTCGCGGCGAGCATAAAGGCAGTGTCTATTTGCAAAGTTTGCGTCCAGATCATCCGATGCTGACCACATTGATTGAACATGATTATCGTACTGTCGCCAAACAAATGCTGGCTGATCGCAAAGTTGCCCTGCTACCGCCTTATCGTTATGCAGTATTGGTTCGGGTTGAATCTAAAGATCGCGACTATAGCCAACAATTTTTAGCTGATATTGCCCAACAATTGAGAGTGATGGCAAGTGATATCGTGGATATTTGGGGACCCATTCCCGCACCGATGGAACGTAAAGCTGGTCGTTATCGCGCGCATATGGTGATTTTATCAACTGATCGCGCCAAGCTGCACTTTTATTTACGTCAATGGTGGCAACAAGTGGTACATTTACCACGTCAGCATTTGCTCAGACTCTCGATAGATGTTGATCCACAAGAGTTTAGTTAAAGCTAAACGTCCGTTGATTCAAATGACCAAGGGCGTTTCCGAATATCATCTTTGCAGATCATATTTTTACCGGCGCTTTATTTGAGTTAGTCTAGATAAAATAGAAAAATTGAGGCATTCAATGTCTTTACTGCTCCCGATTATTTTTTTACTGGCTGCGGCTTTAATTTTTGTTCCTTTGACAAAACGCTATGCCTCCACCACTGTTTTAGGCTATCTGATTGCAGGGCTTTTACTTGGTTACAGCATTTCTGGTTTGATTGAAGATCCTAAACTGATTAATCAACTGCTGTATTTCGGTATGATTGCCGTGATGTTCTTTATTGGCTTTGCTTTTCGCCCGCTAAAACTGTGGGGAGAACGCAGAGGCATCCTAAAAAATAGTGGCCTACAATACTTCATCATCACGATCCTTCTAGTTGGAGCATGTTTCTTACTGGTTGATCAATTGTTGCACAGTATGATTCTCGGATGTGCTTTAGCGCTCTCCGCGTTGATTCTTCCACAACAACTACTCCAACAAAAACAACAGAGCAACCATAAATTAGAACAAGCTACTTTAGCCACCTTACAATTTCAGGCTTTTATTACCGTCATTCTGATTGCACTCTTTCCTTTACTAGAAGATACAGCCTCTACTCGACACGGAATCGCCTATTTTGCAGCGCTCATCGCTACGATTTCAGGCCTTTTCTTAGCCAATCGTTATTTAGTTCGTCCCATATTTCGTTTCTTAGTATATAAAAAAAGCCTTCATCTCATTCCTGTACTCAGCTTATTCATCCTGCTTTCAGTCATCCTGATTATGGATATTTTAAATCTTCATATTTTGATTGCTGCATTTTTAGCTGGACTTTTACTTGCTGAGACTGAATTTAAAGTTAAAGTTGAACGCATTCTAGAACCCTTTAAAGATACGGCGACAGGCTTGTTTTTTCTGGCGATTGGCTTAGGTCTTTCATTGACACCTTTAAGCCAATCTCCACTCTTGATTCTAGGTTCAATCTTTGCACTGGTCTTAATCAAAGCAGTTGTGATAGGTGCGATCAGCTATTATCACCAACGCAATACCAAATTTAGTACCTTATTTGCCGTAAGCTTGGCACAAAGTGGTGAACTCAGTTTAATTCTACTCAAGCTAGCTGAAAGCGAAAATTTACTTAGCACAGAATTATTAGCACCTACATTTCTTATTATCTTGGGTTCGATGCTATTCACACCTTTACTTTACGCACTGTTTAATCGGAAAATTTTACCGATGCTGCAAAAAAATAAAGTCGCTGTGGCTGATGCTGATATCCCACAACATCCAATTCTCATTATTGGATTTGGTCGTTTTGGGCAAGTCATTGCACGTGCTTTACATGCGCAAGGCAAACACTTTAACGTGATTGATAGCAACCAACCTGATGCTGACTTTATTGAACAATATGGACATCATTTTATTGATGCCGATGTTACACAAATCGAAAACCTACGCGCAACAGGTATTGAATACTGTAAGTTACTGATTATTGCGATTGATGATGTCGAGGACAGTATGAATCTAGCGCGGCATCTGCGTTTAAATTATCCAGATTTAACCATTTTGGTTCGTGCCAGAGACCGTCATCATGCACGATTACTTCATGATTTAGGTATCTCACAAATTTGGCGTGAAACCTACGCATCTGCGTTAAGTATGGCGCAGCAAGCCTTGGTTGAAACAGGTTTTTCCGAAGATAAAGCACAAAATTTGATGATGCATTTTAAACAAGAAGATGAACGGCTTATCCAGCAACATTGGAATTCTAATCAACAAGAGATCATTAAAAATTATCCAAGTGCTATTGCCGAGCTTGAGTATTTATTTGCAAATACAAAAACTTTGATTTTAGATCGTGCGAGCAATGATCAAAACACACAAAGTGATGTAAAATCACTCAATGAAACATCTTGAGTTTTGGCAAACTGACACCATTATTGACTGCATAACCATGCACCTCTTTATAAAGTCTGAAGTGCGTTACAAAGCAAAGCGTTGCTTTGCGCTCCCTCGAAGGAGCACTGGAGAAAAATATGTCTGATTTACGCCAACGCTTTTTTATCGAAGACTGCCCTGTTCGTGGTGAAGTGGTTCATTTGGAAGAAGCACTACAAACCATTTTGGCGCAACGTGAATATATGCCTGCGGTACAAAGTCTCTTGGGTGAAATGCTGAGTGCAACCGCCTTACTTGCGAGTACACTCAAGATTCGTGGTCGTATTAGTTTACAAATTCAAGCAAGTGGAACATTTAAATGGGCTATGGCTGAGTGCAATCACTTAGGTGAAGTTCGTGCGCTCGCAGATTATGAAGAAGATCCGCGCTTCACAGAAGGCAAAGATAGTCGTACCGTGCTTGCTGCCCTGACCAACCCTGTGCTGTTCATCAATATTGAGCCTGAACACGGCGAACGCTACCAAGGTATCGTACCATTTGATCAACCGACATTAGCAGGTTGCTTAACGCAATATTATGATTTGTCTGCACAGATTCCAACACATATCGTACTGGCAACTAATGGTCAACGTTCAGGTGGTTTATTAATCCAACTACTCCCTCGCAATAATGAAGAAGAACAAAAGTTGGTTGATGAAGACCTGTGGCCTCGTTTGACCATGTTGACTGAAACCCTTAAACCCGAGGAATTGACGGATCTTTCAGCCAATGAAATTCTCTATCGTTTGTATAACGAAGAAGAGGTTCGTTTACCTGAAGTTGAGCAGTTAAAGTTCGGTTGTACCTGTTCAAAGGAACGTTGTGCCCACGCTTTGATTCAAATTGGTGTGGATGCAGTTCATGAAACACTAGAAGCACAAAATCCAATCCAGATGGATTGCCAATTCTGTAATACACGTTATGAGTTTAGTGCAGAAGAAGCTTTAGGCTTATTTGGTGAACATTTAAGTTAATTGAAAAGTAAAATAAAAAAAGACGGGCTTCCGTCTTTTTTTATTTTGTATTAAGGTCTATCCGATAGAACAATTTTCAAATCTCCCAATAACATAGACCTTAATTTTGACTTATGAATTACTTCGAATATTTCTTGTTTATTATTAGCGTTATTGTCTTGATTGCTACCCCCGGCCCCGTAATGATCTTAGTGGCGAGTGCTGGTCTGAAAGGCGGTTATAGAAAAGCATTAGAAACTATTTTTGGTACCAATTTCGCTTCTTTAATCCTGATTTTTATTTCTGTACTCATTCTCAAAGGCTTTCTCACCATTGATGAGAACTATCTAAAAGCCATTCGTATATTAGGTTGCCTTTATATTGCCTATCTAGGCTATAGCATTATTAAAGAAGTGCTTCAGGCACCACATCCAACCGCTATTCAAACCGTATCCACACAAAGCGGAGGCTTTAAAAAAGGCTTTCTGGTGGGAATTTCCAATCCAAAAGATATTATTTTCTTTTCGGCTTTTTTCCCACAGTTTATTCATCTCTCGCCGAACATCAATTTCAGTTTAAGCTTACTTACGGTCACATGGATCATTTTGGACTTCTTAACCTTGTCTTTAGTGTATCTGTTCTTCAGTCGCCTCTCTCAAAGCGGAATCTATCCAAAGATTCTAGGTCTGTGTGGTGCTCTGCTCGTGTTGATTGCACTCTATGGGCTGATTGAAACTTTTATCTAAAGTGATCTTAGAAAACTGAAAGTACTCATACTTACTTTCAGCATTTAGCTAAACAAAACAACTCTTATACAATCGAATCCATTGAAATCTCTTGGATTCGTTTCATAATGAAAGAAACATCTCATTATTATATTTAAGATCATGGCAAAAAATTATTATGAAGAGCTAGGTGTTTCAAGAGATGCCTCAGCAGATGAAATTAAAAAAGCTTATCGAAAACTAGCACGTAAATATCATCCTGATGTGAGTAAAGAAACCGATGCGGAAGCTAAAATGCAGGCGATTAATGTCGCCTATGACACCTTGAGTGACGCTACAAAAAAAACTGAATACGATCAGATGTTAGATCATCCACAAGGTTTCTCTAATTTTGGACAAGGCAATCCAAATGGGTTTGACGGTTCACAGTTCTATCGCCAAAGCTCAGGTGAAGGCGCTGACTTTAGTGGCTTTGAGGATTTATTTGGTCGATTTGGCTCAGGTTTTGGTGGCGGACAACAACGTTCGCAACGTCAACAACGCAGCTATCGGGGTGAGGATCAACATGCCAGTATTCAAGTCGATTTAGATATTGCCTATCACGGTTCAACAGAGCAAATTACGCTTCAAATTCCAACCTACAATGTTTATGGTGAACCTGAAGTACAGCGAAAAACTTTGCAGGTTAAGATTCCAAAAGGAATGAAAGAAGGTCAGCAAATTCGCTTAAATGGTCAAGGACAAAGTGGTATCAATGGCGGTGAAAATGGTGATCTTTATATTGAAATCCAATATAAAGATACCGACCGCATTCGTATTGAAGGGGCTGATGTCTATCAAACTATTGATGTAACTCCGTGGGAAGCAGCTCTAGGACAAAGCATTGAAGTCTATACTCCCGCAGGGCAACTCAAGGTCAATTTACCTAAAAATGCTAAAAATGGGCAACAATTACGTCTCAAAGATAAAGGGATACCAAATAAAACCGCAGGGCATTTATATCTAATTATTAATATTGTTTTACCACCGGCACACAGCGAACAAGAGCAACAAGCTTATCAACAGTTTGCAGATGCTTTTGCTTCATTCAGACCTCGTGCATCATAAGGAGTAAGATCATGACAACTATTCAATACAAAGAAATTCAATATGACGGTCACTGCCAAGTTGAAATTATTGATGAACAATTGGCACTTGATCTCGAACACTTTGCAGAAGCATGTGGTCAAAGTACAGATTGGGTTTTAAAACTGATTGATTATGAAATTTTACAAATCCAAGTCGATCCACAAAGTTATCAGTTTATCGGTGAAGATGTAGCTCGAGCACGTCGAGCTTATCGTTTACAACGTGACTTCGATGCTAGCTTATCAGCAGTTGCGGTGATGTTGGATTTGATTGATGAAGTACAGCAACTGCGTAAACAGCTCAAACATTTTCACTAAGGCAACATTTTTATATATGACTAAAGGCTTTATTTAAGTTTAGTCATTTTCTCTACTTCTTTGAGTGTTTGCTTAATTGGTTCATAGTCTAAGAACCAAAGTAAATTTACATTTCGTTGTTTATGCTGTTGTGCCAATAGATCAATTACGCTCCGTTCACCACGCCCTACCAGATGTTGCTGGTAAAAATAGTACAACAGTACCACCGTGCTCATTAGCATGACTGCAAGCATAATCCAAAAACCAACAGGTGACTTTAACCCTGGGATAAATTCAAAATTCATCCCATAAATCCCTGTTAATAAGGTCAACGGGGCAAATATTGCCGTAATAATTGCTAAAATACGCATATTTTCATTGGTTTGATTCGCAATAGCAGAAAAATGCAAATCAATCGCCGATTGAATCGCATTTCTTAAACGCAAGGTATGTTTTTGAACACGCTCTACATGGCTCATTAAATCATTAAGACGAACCAAGAGGATGTCTTGATTCTTATGTTTATGCTCCCCCATCACATGATGATAATTATCCACCAGTTCATCTCGGAACTCCTGCAAGGTCTCTATTTGTTCCTCACATAAATTTTCAATTTGCTGGAAAGCCATATCTTCATGAAACAATTGATGCCACTGTTTAAAACGGCGATTGCCCTGCAAAAGTTGCTGTTGCCAATATTCAACACGACGGGTCAGCGGTGTACGCAAATTCAAATAGCCATCAATCATGCTGTTCAGCAAACGTAAGCATAAATCGGCAGGTGTACTGGCTAATTTTCTCGGCTTATTTTGTTCAGCAATCGGACGCCCCATAATTACTTGAATACGTTGAATATAGCTTTCGATTGCTTTATTGCCCTGCTCCCTCACACTCACCAAAATATTCGGCGTTAGGATAAAACTCATCGGTGTAGTTGCTAGGCCAAAAATACTTTCATGAGATTCTAAAGCATTGTCACTTTCATAAATTTGATCGTCTGGACTGATCAATTTCCGAAATACTAATAGGTCATATTCTTCAACTGTATCAAAGGCACAAGGATGTTCAATATTGAGCAAATCGCGCATATGAAATTCGTTAAGCACTACACCTGTATGCTCATAAATATTTTTTTGCCAAGAATCGGTATGATTAACCAAATCCTGTCTCAAACTATCAACCCACAAAAACTCAAGCGTATGTTCTGTTTGTTGTTCCACGCTAATAAAAATCGTATTTTCACTGTTATGACGATAAAAATAATAAAGCTGCATAGAGTCGAGATAAGTTTGAAAATCTATAGAAATGCTGCCATGAAGCACAATAAAAAGCTATGTTTATTCTATTATCAAAATCAAATGACATGAAAAAGCCTCGTATGCAAGGCATCGAGGCTTTTACAAATTAGGTAGTATTAAACGTCTTTGTTTACTACCACGCCATGTTTTAAGGCTTGGTCGAGTTGCTCTTTATCTAATGCCTTATCCCATTTTGCAACAACAATTGTTGCGCAAGCATTACCAACTAAATTGGTTAAAGCACGGCATTCAGACATAAAGCGATCAATACCTAAGATCAATGCCATTCCCGCAACTGGAATCGCAGGAACAACCGAAAGCGTTGCTGCCAAAGTAATAAAGCCTGCGCCCGTAATCCCCGCAGCCCCTTTAGAACTGAGCATAGCCACCAATAAAATTGTCACTTGTTGAGTGAGTGTCAATTCAATATTACATGCTTGTGCAATGAATAATGCCGCCAATGTCATGTAAATATTGGTACCATCTAAGTTAAATGAATACCCAGTCGGAATTACCAAACCCACAACCGATTTTTCACAGCCTGCTTTTTCCATTTTCGCCATCAATGATGGGAGTGCTGCTTCTGATGAACTTGTACCAAGAACCAACCAGAGTTCATCTTTGATATAACGGATCAGGTCGATAATCGAAAAACCATTATAACGAGCGACTGCACCCAAGATAACAATGACAAAAAGTAAAGCAGTGATGTAGAAAGTTGCGATTAATAACATCAAGTTCCCAATTGAACTAATCCCATAAGCGCCAATGGTAAATGCCATCGCACCAAATGCACCAATAGGTGCAAACTTCATCAACATACCCACTAAAGTGAATACAGGATTGGTTAATTGTTGTAAGAAGTCAGTAATTGGACGCCCCAAATCACCTGATTTAGCAAGTGCCAAACCAAATAATACTGCGACAAACAAAACTTGAAGAATTTGACCTGATACAAATGGACTCACCAATGTATCTGGAATGATATTCATCAAGAAACCTGTAATAGTTGATTCATGTGCTTTAGCTGCATATTCATCAACTTTAGTGCTGTGTAATGTACTTGGATCGATATTTAACCCATGACCCGGTTGAATCACATTCCCAACAATTAACCCGACGACTAATGCCAATGTTGAAAAGGTCAGGAAGTAAATCATCGCTTTACCCGTGACTCGTCCAACGCTGCCGAGATTTTTCATCCCAGCAATCCCTGTCACAACGGTCAAGAAAATTACGGGTGCAATAATCATTTTCACCATTTTAATGAAGGCTTCACCAAGCGGTTTTAAACTTTCACCAAATTCAGGAAAAAAATGACCTAACAATATCCCTGCAACAATTGCAAAGATGACCTGTACGTAAAGAATTTGATAAAACTTGGGTTTCTTTGGTGGCTGTTGGTCATCTTGACCTGTGGCGGCATGATCGATATGCATGTGTAATATTCCTTCATATTGGGATAACAAATAGACTTCCGACTGTCTATCTAAAACCTTATAAACACAGGCAGGAGCGGAAATTTGGGGAATTCTACGTTAATTGTAATCCTCACAATTTAAGCATTCGACTAATGTCTAATATAAAATAATTTTATGTTTATTGTTTCGCCAATTTATATTTATAATTTTCATCTAGTTAATAAAAAAGCGCATTGTAAAAACAATGCGCTTTTTTTAAGCAAAAGTATTGCTATTATTGAGCTTGCTCAATATCTTTCATTGTCAACTTAATACGACCACGATTATCAACATCAGCAACTTGTACTTTTAGCTCTTGACCTTCTTTTAACACGTCGGTCACATTCGCAATACGCTCATTTGAGATTTGTGAAATGTGAAGTAAACCATCCGTACCAGGCATGATATTTACGAACGCACCAAATTCAACGATACGAATCACTTTACCGTCGTAGATTTTGCCTGGCTCAACTTCAGCAGTCAGTGCTTGGATTTTTGCAATCGCAGCACGAGCAGCAGCTTTAGTTTCACCAAATACACGAACTGTACCATTGTCTTCGATATCAATCGCAGCTTTAGTCTCTTCTGTAATGGCACGAATGGTCGCACCACCTTTACCAATCACATCACGAATCTTATCTGGATTGATGTTAATCACTTCGAAAGTCGGCGCATTAGCACTGATTTCTGCACGCGCACGTGAAATGACTTTATTCATTTCATTCAGGATATGCATACGACCAGCAAAAGCTTGGTTTAATGCAACTTCCATGATCTCTTCAGTAATACCTTCGATCTTGATGTCCATTTGAAGCGCAGTAATACCGTTTGCAGAACCTGCTACTTTAAAGTCCATATCACCAAGGTGGTCTTCGTCACCTAAGATGTCAGAAAGAACTGCAAAACGCTCACCTTCTTTCACTAAGCCCATTGCAATACCTGCAACTGGTGCTTTAAGCGGAACACCTGCATCCATAAGTGCAAGAGATGCACCACAAACAGACGCCATAGAAGATGAACCATTTGATTCAGTAATATCAGATACGATACGAAGTACATAAGGGAAACGATCAACAGGTGGAAGAACCGCTTGTACACCACGACGTGCTAAACGACCGTGACCAATTTCACGACGCTTAGGACCTGATTCACGACCCGTTTCACCTACTGAGTAAGCAGGGAAGTTATAATGCAACATGAAGTTGTCAGTTTTTGTACCCGCTAAGGTATCAACCATCAATGCATCACGTGTGTTACCTAAAGTTGCAGTTACAAGTGCTTGTGTTTCGCCACGTGTAAACAATGCTGAACCATGAGCACGACCTAATACACCTACTTGAACGTCGATCCCACGAACAGTTTTAGTATCACGACCATCAATACGTGGCTTACCAGACAAGATGTTGTCACGTACGGTACGGTATTTAAGATCTTCGAATAAGAAATCAACTTCATCAGCGATGCCATCAACATCTTCTTCAGGAACGAATTGCGCTTTTGCTTCTGCATAAAGTGCATCTAAAGCTGCATAACGTTCTTGTTTTACCGCAATCGTATACGCTTCTGAAATTTTTGCTTCAAATGCTTCTTTTAATTTCGCACGTAATTCTTCGTTGTGTGTTGGAGCAACCCACTCTGATTCTTTCGCACCAACAGCTGCAGCAAATTCTTTGATTGCTTGCACAGCAATTTGCATTTCGTCATGACCGAAAAGTACTGCGCCTAACATTTGGTCTTCTGAAAGTTCTTTCGCTTCAGATTCAACCATTAACACTGCTGATTCTGTACCTGCAACGACAAGATCAAGATCAGATTGTGCAAGTTGTTCTAACGTTGGGTTAAGAACATATTCACCATTGATCAAACCAACACGTGCGCCACCAATTGGACCACGGAAAGGAGTACCCGCAATCGACAATGCAGCAGATGTACCTAACATTGCAGCAATATCAGCATCCATCGTTTTGTCAGAAGACACAACTGTTGCTGTCACTTGGATTTCGTTGAAATAACCTTCTGGGAACAATGGACGAATTGGACGGTCAATCAAACGAGAAATTAAAGTCTCAGCTTCAGATGCACGGCCTTCGCGCTTGCCATAACCACCAGGGATACGACCCGCCGCATATTGTTTTTCTTGATAGTTAACAGTTAACGGGAAAAAGTCTTGACCCGCTTTTGCTTTAGCCTGAGCCACAACCGCAACAAGCACAGTTACACCACCCATTGTGATTAAAACTGTATTTGCTTGACGTGCAACACGACCCGTTTCTAAAACAACTTGGTGCTGACCAAATTGGAATTCTTTACGAACGATATTAAACATTGACATGTATTATATTTTCCTAGTTTTATTCTAGTGAGACCCCTAAGGTTTGGCATTCAGACTACAACTCATGTGTAGATAAATGACAAAGCTTAGAAGCCATCGCACTAGATCAAAAATTTTTACATAAAAGTTAAACACAAAGAAGGAGCGAACAAGCGCCCCTTCTAAAATCACCTAAAGTAAATCAGGTGAAACTCTCTTTTCAGCGATAAAGCATTGCAACATGCGAAATAGCGAAAACAAAGTAAAATCGAATTAACGACGTAAACCTAATGCACCGATCAAAGCAACATAACGACCGTGATCTTTACCATTTAAATAGTCAAGTAATTTACGACGTTGGTTAACCATACGAATCAAACCACGACGGCTGTGGTGGTCATGTTTGTGTTCTTTAAAGTGACCTTGCAAATCATTGATTTGAGCAGTCAATAAAGCAACTTGTACTTCAGGTGAACCAGTGTCGTTTTCTGCACGAGCAAATTTAGCAATGATCTCTGCGCGATCTGCGTTAGTTAAAGCCATTCGATTTCTCCGAGATGCTTAAAAAATAAAATGATAATGATCAGTTGCAAGCAACTGACTGCCGTGCATCACTACAGCAAGTCGCCTATTTTAAGTGATCTATCATCATATTGCAAAAATGTTTTAACTTTGCTGGCATTTCGGCAGCTGACAGCATTGAACAAAATAGGCACACTATCGTATATCTGTTTTCAATTTATGACAGAGACGAAAGAAAACGAAAATATTGCGAGGGAATCGTGAAAATTTTATCGACCAATACTTGTTATGTACCAAATGACTTAAATCAAGTGATTCGCTCAAAAGATGAAGTTGCAGCTGAATTGGGTGGAATGACTGAAAAGCAGATCCAAAAGATCTGGAATAGCGTTGAATGCCTGTATAAAACAGGAAACTATCCACTCGTTACATTATGTTTGCGACGTCAAGGACAAATCTTACTGAACCGCAGTATTGGTTATGCACAGGGTAACTCCCCAGATGGTTTAGCCGCAGATGCAAAAATTGGTACGCCTGATACACCTGTATGTTTATTCTCTGCATCAAAAATGGTTACAGCAATGCTGATCCATATGTTGGATGAGCGCGGCGATTTAAATCTGCTCGATCCGATTAGCTACTATATTCCTGAATATGGGGTCAATGGTAAACGTCGTGCGACTATTTTCCATTTGCTTTCTCACCGTGGCGGGATTCCACGTATTGATACAGAAGTCACACCAGAACTTTTATTTAATCAAGAAGAAATCTTAAAAGTACTTTGCGCAGCTAAACCTGTTTCGCCATCAGGGACACATCTTGCTTATCACGCTGTTACCGCTGGTTATATCCTAGGTGAAATCGTTCAGCGTGTGACTGGACAAAGCGTACGTGAGTTTTTGGCTGAAAATATTGAGAAACCAATGGGGCTGGGTTATTTCAACTATGGTTTGAAACCAGAATATCGAGATAATGTTGCACTAAACTATGCCACAGGAATTCACCCAAGCTTAGGTACAGACCATTATCTTAATCATGTACTCGGTGGTGGTTTACAACTTGCAGTGGATGTAACCAACGATACTCGTTTCATGGATACGATTTGTCCTGCTGGGAACATTTATACCAGTGCCGAACAAGTTGGTCGCTTTTTTGAAATGTTACTCAGCGGTGGTGAATATCAGGGTAAAGAAATCATGAGCGCAAAAACTGTATTTCGCTCAACCCTACCAACATCAGGAACAAGCCTAGACCGCACCCTACTCGCCCCAATGCGTTATGCATTAGGTCCAATGCTTGGTAGTAATCCAGTCGGTTTATTTGGGCCAATGACTGGTCAGGCTTTTGGGCATATTGGTTTTTCTAATATTTTATGTTGGGCAGATCCAGAGCGTGATATTAGTGTATCGTTGCTTACCACAGGAAAATCTGTCGTTGGGACACACCTCCCTGCTCTTGCAAAAACATTATATCAAATCTCAACCAACTGCCCTAAGATTCCAAAGAATCAACGTCGTTCATTATTTGCAACAGATCGACACGAAGCAGACATCGTCTAATTCATTTGATCGCAGCAAAAAAAAGAGCCCAAGTCAGACTTGGGCTTTTGCGCGTTATTCATTTTTCTATTATTATTCTTTATGTTTCTTATTAAGCTACTTTCAGACCCTCTGAACGTATTTTACACATCACTTTTTATGTTTTTGCTTTGAGTGTGTATCTTCTTTATACCGACTATTCTGTCAGAACTAATTGTGGAGAAAAATAGCATTTTTCTTATCTCTATGTAAGCAAAAACGTACAGGTCTGTATAACATTTAACTTAATAATACAGAAAAATTGTCAAACAATCATATTTTTAATTTAAACTTTTGGTTCAAAGCTTTTATAGAAAAATTAATTTTTACTGCACACTGTTAAAGGTAGATATTCTTCATTAAAATCATTTTGATTAAAATAAATACAATGACTATCATGATGTTAGTAAGATTAAGGATTAAAAATAAAAAAGCCCTGTAGTCTCTCCCAAAACTACAAGGCTTAGCGGCTGTAAGTTTCCTCTTTTATCACTTACCTCACTGTAAGTTCGCTGTCTCATTGACTTTATTATTATATTTTTGCGATTTACCTAGCTTTCCGTGCTAGGCTCTTTGTGTGTACATGATCTCAAAAACATTTATTTCACTCTAGCGACAATATCTCGAATCCTTGTAAGCTTTTACTTACAAAACAGTGAATTTTAAAGAATAATTTCACAATCCCTCTAAATTGATCTTTTGCACTAAACCACTACGACGAACGGTTCTAATCATCAATGACTGTTGTAATGCCTTCCGATCAGCCAGAATACTCACTACTTTTTTAGCACGTGTCACTGCGGTATAGATCAATTCCTGACTCAATAGTTTCTCGGCATGTGCATCCAAAACAATCGCGGTATGGGTAAATTCCGAACCTTGTGATTTATGAATGGTTAAAGCAAAAGCGGTTTGCATACTGCGTGGCAGTCGGTGTGCTGCAATCCATTTATTTAAGCTTGGAAAAAAGACTTCGAATTGCTGTGACTGGGTACGATGTTTAAAACAAATCCCGATATCACCATTGGAAATTCCAAGCTGATAGTCATTATAGGTCATCATTACAGGACGCCCGATATACCAGTCTCCAACAGCGATTTGTTTGAGTTGCTGATTGAGCCAATGCCCAGCATAACGATTCAGCTGCTCAATCCCCAATGGCCCATGTCGAACTGCCGTTAAGATTCGATAATCATCAAAGTCTTGAATCACGTTCTGAATCTGTTCAGCAGGTTCATCTGCCTGTATATAATGTTTTAAAGCTTTAATATAAGCTTGAAATCCAGCCATCAATTTATTCTGATAAAGCTCTATATCAACCTGCTGTTGGTCAGGTAAATATTCCAACTGAATCAGGTCTGGCATATCCTTGCTCAAGGAAATCATTTGCAAAGGTGCAGCCTGAACAATTTCCGCCTCTAGTTTTGATAAAACTAAATCAGGGCTGCTGAGATCTTGCTGGGCCTGAATAAATCGTGCGAATTGTCCAATCTTGGCCTCACCAGAGAAACGGCGGCTAGTCTGTAGCTGAACTCGATTTTCAGTCAATGCCTGTACTTGCTGTAAATCAGCCAAAACCGAGCCGACATCAACCGAAGCCAATTGATTGGCATCACCGAGCAAAATAAGTCGGCATTGATCTGGGACTGCCTCGAATAACAGGGTTGCCAAATTTAAATCCAGCATTGAGGCCTCATCGACCACAATCACGTCATAAGGCAAAGGCTGTTTGGGATGAAAGCGTGGTATTTGTCGATTGCCCATGCCCAGTAGACGATGCAAGGTTTGCGTGGTTTGATCGCGTAACTCATCAGTGACGAGCCCTGATTCCAATAATTTTGGATCATTGAATGAGTTCTGTAATGCTTCCTGCATACGTTGTGCAGCCTTGCCTGTAGGCGCTGCCATGGCAATACGAATATCAGGTATGGTCTGGTTGAGGGCTGCAATAATACGTGCCAAGGTATAGGTTTTACCTGTCCCCGGTCCACCGGTAATAATGCTCAGGCCTTGTTGCAGCACCATTTTTAGTGCAGCCTGCTGATGTTCATCACTAAGTAAATCCTGATAAGGTTCAGCATCAACAGCCTGAATCGTTTGTCGCTTTAATCGACAAATCTGCTGTGCGAGGCGTTGCTCTAGATGCCAATATCGGTATAATGCCAAGCCCTGCTGATCATAGACACATGGCGCGACTTGCGTCACTGCAATTTCACTAGAAACTGCTAAATCAGCCAGTGCTTCAATCTGTGCTGCATCAGCCTCAATACAACTGTCTCCTTGTAAGCTGGCTTCAACCAGTTGTTGTAGTACCTGTGCAGCGTTAACGGTTTGAGTAGATTGAGAAAATGGTGCTTGTGAGAGGTAGTTACTCCACATATTTAACCATGTCATTTGTGCTGACTGATCATCAACTTGTTTGTCCACAGAGTTATCCTCAAACTTACCCACACGCTTGTCCACAAGGTTATGAACAGAGTTATTCACAAGCTAAGCTTTTGTTTAATTTAAAATCACGCACTTTATCTACACCATTTTTCCAGCTTTATCCTCAGAAAAATATCCAAGTATTGCATCCAAACGCAAGATAAACTCATCCTCAGGCTTCCAATAGAAACAGCCTTGCTGCGCCTGCCCATTCATACCGCGCAAATACAGATAAGATGCGCCACCCAAATGCAGTTGCATATCATAATCCTGCAATTTCACCGACAGATAACGATGCAACGCAACTAAATACAACGCCGCTTGTAACCAATAACTCGACAGTGACATACTTTCTGCAATCTGAGTAACCTGATAATCCAGTTGCTCTGCCCCCAGATAATTACTCTTATAATCGGCAATATGATAACGCTGGCCATCGAAGTAAACCAAGTCAATGGAGCCATTCAAGTAGCGGGCAGATTTAGCCTCAAGTAGCTCAGGCATTTCGATGCCATATTCCTCAAACAATTGCTGTACACGCTGCATCGCCAGCACTCGATCCGATAAAGCCAGATAGAATGGACATTCAGACAAGTATTGTCCTGCAGCTAATTGTTTTAACTGAAAGCCCTGATTGAGTGGCGTATGTAATACTTCACCAAGCCAATCAGCAATCCATTGATAGAGCTGTTGCTCGCCATTTTCTTGTTCTGGGAAATGCAGTTGATACTGTTGTAACAGCTCTAACCATAAGCCTTGATAGGTGTTTTTAAAACGACGGCGAATGTCTTCTACCCAGGTTTGGGGTTGCTGAAAATCAATCTGCTCAAAAATCTCATGCAGGAAATTACCAGCCAAAGTCCCTTTCGGGAAATATTGCTTAATCCAAGCGATTGGCTGAGCCGTGGCGATTTTTTCCGTTTCAGCAAGATTCAACTCATCTTCTGCTTGCTCAAAATTGGTATCGATATTGGCCAAACGATCCGCCCGAGTGGCCTTATGCTTTAGATGCTGTGCCAAATAACTAAAGCTAGTTTTTCCGCGTGCATAAAAACGTTGTGTCGGCAACGCTTGAGCCAACAGTGCAATTTGTTGTTGGTTTTGCTGCATCTGTAAGGCTTGTGGTCGCTCTAAGATGAGCGCAGCATCGGTACTATAGGGATGTTGAAAGTGATCGCCCTGATTCTTCCAAAAAGCCAAACCTGACAACTTATTTTTATCGCCTTTTTCCGGTTCAAATACGGCATAAACACGGTGACTGGCCCGTGTCAGTGCCACATACCACAACCGGTTTTGTTCCGCCAAAGCACGTTGCAGATGTTGATCCAGCTCAGTTTGCTGTAAAAAGTTTTTATCTGCCACGGCTACCACCCGTTGCGTCCGTATTTGACCCGTCTCAGGCAACTGGATTTCAGTGGTAGAAAAATTCAGTGTTTTCTGTACTTCAGCAAAAGCCTTATTCGCCCCCAGTAAAAAGACGATTTTAAACTCCAAGCCTTTGGACTGGTGAATAGTCATCAGTTGCACACCCGCTTCACTGGACAGCTTGTGTTCAAGCTCCCAATCGCGATCACTTGGCGAATTTAATTGTTTTAAATACCAGTGATACAGGTTTTGCATTCCTTGTACATGTTCACTGTGCTGGCTCAAGAGATCAGTGAGGTGGCGTAGATTCACCACGGCACGTTCATTGTCTTTACTTTGTGTGGCCACCAGTTGTTGCCAAAGACCAAACTGATTTAGGCAACGCTGCCACGCCGATAAAAAGCCTTGATTCAGCCACATTTCTCGTATGTCATCAAACTGCTGAATATAATCACTCAAGCCTTCTGCACTTTGTTCTAAGGCCAATAGTCGAGCCAGATCAAAGCCAAATAAACGACTGAGCAAAGCCCGTTTGAGCTTGGCTTCATCATAAGGATGAAGCAACGCCGTCAATAAGGCCCCCACATCCTGTGCAATGCTGGAATCAAACACACTGCGTTTCGATGGTCGATTGACCCGAATCCCCATACGTTCCAATACATATTGCACTTCATCCAGTTGGCGATGGCTACGCGAAAGAATGGCAATATCATCTTCATCAATCGCAGTCGGGATATCACCCTCTAAGTACAATTGCTTTAAATAGGCTTGGTTGAGTAAGTGCTGAACCTGCCACGCCACCTGTGTGGCCTGTTCATTGCCTTCGTGTAGTTGTACCCAACGTAAAGGCTGCGGATTAAATTGGGCATTTTCAACCAAGGCGGGATGCGGACGTGAACCCGCTTGAATCGGATCATAACTGACCTGCTCACCAAAATCGATCTGACGCTGAAATAGCAGATCCACCACTTCCACCAGCTCTTTCACCGAACGGTGGTTATGCACCAACTTATACTCACGCCCCTGTTTGGCCATAATATCCTGATAAGCATTCAGGAAGGTCAGCATATCGCCACCACGGAAACCATAAATCGCCTGCTTACGGTCACCCACCATAATCATGCAGCCTTTTTGATAACGTTGCGGATGGCGCCAGATACTGGCCAACATATCATCTTGATCTTGGTTGGTATCCTGAAACTCATCCACCAGAATCAATGGATAGCGTGACTGTACAAATACCGCAAAAGATTGTCCTTGCTCACCTTTTAAAGCTTCAGACAAAGTCTTGATTTGCTGAGCAAAGGTGGTCTCCCCTTTTTGCTGCAACACTTGAGGCAAACGCTTTTTGACTTCAACACATAAATAGGCTTTTAAATAGACCTGTAACTGCTCAAATTCTTGCTGAGTCTGCTGTACAGCTTGAAACAGCTTTTGCAGTTGCAACACGCATGGATGCTGATAGAAGCCCTCGGCAATTTCCGCAGGACATTTCTTAAAAATTTTTTGTGCTTCGAGTTTGTCTAAAAACTTAAATACAGCATCACGTGCATCGGCAAAATAGGCATCAAAGATCTGTATATTCTCAGGACTATTGAGTGCAGTTAATAAAGGCGGCAAGGATTCTGTAAACAGTCTATGAAAGGCATTATTACGGAAAGAAGCACCATTGATATGTGCATAATAGGCGCCCTTTAACTGAAAGTATTCAGCCAAGCTGCTCAGGTCAATCTGCTGTGCTTGCAGTTGCCACTGCTGCAACTGAGCCAACTCAATCTCAGGCATGGCAGGCAGTTTAAATTGTGCCGAGCTAAAATTCAGCGAGCTTTCCACCATCCCGACAAAATGATCGACACTTTTCAACCCACCCACGCTATACAACGCATTGATCACTTGCTGTGGTTGGGTCTGAATCCATTCCCGCAACACATCATGAATTAATTGACGGGTATAGCTTTTGGCATCCTCTGTGATTTCAGCGCGTTCGATTTTGCCACTTTCAAAGGCAAACTCACGCAATAGCTTTTGACTAAAACTATCCAAGGTTCCAACAAACAATTCATCCAATTGATCAATGACCAATTTGAGCCGTTCACTGGCATAGGCAATTCGTGGCGCAAAGTTTTGTAAGACCTGTTGTTTTAACGGATCAGACTCTTGTAATGCCTTGGCCTGAATATCTTGTTCCAATACATCACGAAAAGGCTCTAAAAACTCAAGGATTTCGACCAGACGCAAACGAATACGCGTTTTGAGTTCTGCGGCTGCAGCACGGGTAAAGGTGGTGGCAATCACCTGATTGGGCAAATATTTCTCTAAGAAAATCCGCACCATCAAACTGGATAGCGTATAGGTTTTCCCTGTCCCTGCGGAGGCTTCAATTAAATGCAGCCCTTCAAATTGAATATCACCAATCGGCTGATAAGATACGGGATACTTTGAGTTCATGTCTTACTCCACCCGTAAAAATTCAAAAATCGGTTGATATAAAGCAAAGGAATAATGGTCACAGGCATACTGCAATAAAGCGGTTGCATCTTGTTCCTGCAAAATGAACTGCCAATCGCGGTGCAATTTACAGGCTTCATTCTGGGTCATATCAAAACCCGAGAAATCCCCCGTATCATTCCAGTCTTTCAATACTTGCTTTTGACTCTCTTCAGTTAACACCTGAGTTGAATCCTGCTCAATCCACTCATATTGCTTGCCCTTTTCTAAAGACTTTAATATTAAGGCTGCAGGCAAAACCACAGGTTGCTGCTGTGCATCGTGCCAAAGCCGTAACCATGCATTTAAATAATGCTGTGCCTGCTGTGAACTTAAGCCTTCACAAATCACGGTCTGATCACTAAATACCACAATTCGACGCTTCGCTGTGGCATCATCACTCTTCATTACCGCCCGCCAAAGCAGATATTCCAGCCAGACTTTGGCAAAGCGCTTGGCACGTGCACTGGAAGCATCCAAACTGACCCAATCTTGGGTCTGCTGTTTCGGGGTCACACAGGCGATTTGTAATTGTTTCGAGACCCGCCAAACCCGTTGCGTGGTTTCAGTCGGTGCTGCGGCATATTGCTGCAAGCGCTCCAACAAGCGTTGCTGCTCTAAGCGACTTTGCTGCCAAGCACTGTGCTGAACTTTGCCAACGGGCAACTGATCTTGCAACAGACTTTGAGAGAGCTGGTCATCCTGCTGCTGTAAAAAATGCCGAATGGCATATTTACCGAGACCATCGAGTAATAATGGTTCAGATTGATCAAGCAATGTTTGTGCAGTTAAATTTTCCACACCTAAAGTTTTTAAATACAATCGTGCAGGGAAAGTAACATCCTGAATCCATTGCTGACTCTCCAAAATAATCATTTCATTCTGTTCAACAGGATAGGCGGTATTGACCCATGCTTGCCGCTCACCTTTGACTTGCTGAATTTGTGAAGCGACCTTAAACCATTGATCTTGGAAGCGCACAGGCCGATTCGAAACAAAGCCGAGTGGATCAAAAGGCTGTAACCGATGTAAATGATACAGCGGGTAAAGCTGTGGCGGGATTTGTAATGCATCCAATCCAGCTAAATCCACTTCTGATAAAGCAGGACTATCTTCGCTGCTAGGCGGTTTTACAATCAAAGCCAAATGCTCGCGGAAGCCCTGCAACACACTGGATGGTTCTCTGATTTCGCCATCATTGAGATCAAAGCCATTATAAAACAGCCAAACCTGTTCTTGTGCCAATAAGATGGCATCCAAAAATGCCCCCTGATCATCCTCCAAACGAGAACGATCACCCAATTGCTGACGCAGTGCATCCATCAAATCAAACGGAATATGACTGTCTCGATTTGGAAATTTACCTGTATCCAAATTCAACAGTACAATCAGCCGATAAGGAATCGGGCGAATTTGTCCAATCTGACTAAAGGTAATTTGTCCTGTCGGTTCAACTTGCGCAGACTGACTTTCTAATGTGCGCTGAATTTCTTCAATAATATAAGGCAAAGGTAAGGTAATTTGGCGCAACTGCATTTCTGCATCGTCATAATAGCTGGCCAGAGTCAGCATCCGTTCCTGCTTCTGAATAATTTCACGGATTGCTTTTAATGCCACCACATCGGCTTGCTCAAACTCTTGTACATCCTGTTTAATCCGTTGCAACCAGACCTCAACAGGCAACCGCTGTCCTTGCTCATGTGCCACCAGCCAATCTCGACGCGCTGCTAAATCTTGATAGATCTGAATCAGAATACCAATAAGTTCAAAATCACTTGGCTGCACCAAGGCATAACTGAGCATATCCTGCACCATCACATGGGCAGGCACAGCAATTCCTAAAGCCAAACGATCCAAAGCAAATTTAAAACTATAACGATAGTCTTGATCTTCATCACTCAGACTTTGCTTTAAGTGTTGTTCATCTAGACCTCGTTTAAAGCCAGCATCATTGAGCATGGCTAAAATGCGTTGTGCCTGCGTATAATCCAGCCCATAACGTTGTTGCGTCGCGGAAAGATTGAGCCAATCAGCAAAGTCATCCTGCGTAAAACGACCCTGTGTCAATTGCAAGCGTCCAAGTACCGCACGCCATGCATTTAAGGTATCTAACTGCGCCACCCCTGCAATTTTTACCGGTAAGAACACTTCATGTTCATTTGCAACCGCAGGGAACACGCTACGGATCAAAGGCTCTAATTCAGCTAGATTCGAAGCCAAGATCAATACGTCATTTGGACGACGTGGCTGACCATCCGCCTGAGATAGCCAATGGACCAACTGCTCTTTTAAGACCTCAAGTTGTCGTATGCTGGAGTGGCATACGTGGATCTGAATGGATTCATCTTCTGCTGCAAGCTTATATTGCTGCGACTGTGGCTCTGCCAAATAGAAGATATCGGATTGAATTTTACCGAGTAGCGTTTCAGGAAACTGCTCTACAAAAGCATCGACCCACTTACCTTCATCTCCAGTTGCCAGTTGCGACAACAGCGAAAAGTGGTCACGTGCCTGCTTGCCCAAACGGGTCAGCAATGGATGTCGAGACTCACGATTTAAGGCATTGAAGCCCAAACTGAAACTGTCAAAAAATGCAGCAATTTCTGCGTCGCTGGCATTGGGATGTTTGGCGATATAGCGCTCTTTCACGCCCAGATCATAACGCTTCTTCCAGAGTGGATCGACACTGTCAGCCCAGTATTCTTGTGATGGGTTATAGTGCAAAATCACCACATCCAGATATTGCCCCAGACGACGTAAAAAATGCAACTGGCTCGGTGGTAAATCTAAAATCGTAAATACAATTACCTGACTTGGCAGTTGTGTCAACGCTTTCTGACGTGTCTGCTGATTGTCTAGAAGCTGCCAGAAATCAGCATCAATGCTTTGTATTTCAACAAAATCATCATGAAAGTAGTTTTGCCACAACCAACGCTGCCAAGCTTCCAACTGTTCTGTTTGTTGTAAGCTAAAAGCTGAAGTTTGCTGATCTGTTTGCGCAACCAATTGTTCAATATTAAGGGCTTTATTCTGCCCCCACGTCGATAGCCAATTACTGCTACAGGTACAATTACTTTGGCAGCCGCGTTGACAATGACCACGATAAATCATGTAGTTATTAAACAGTTGTGAAACCTGCTCCGCCACCCAATACAGCATACTTTGTTTTTTTAGTTGTTTTTCAGTGCCTTGTTGCAGTTGATCGGCACTGGCATAAATCCGCTGCACAATCGAATATAAAGGGTGCTCTTGTACAAGACTATTCTGTTCGGGTTGAATAAAAGGCTGTAAAGCTTGATGGATGCGCCACTTTAAAATCAAACGCGGAATATTGGCTTTACGCACTTGTTCTTTATTTTCTAATACTTGCTGATAGGCATACCACTGAAAACCACGAATGCGTTGATGAAATTGATAGTTGGCAGTCATGCCTTGTTGTTCGGCAATTTTCTGCGTCAACCATTGTTCTTGTGCAGGACTGGGAACGATAAAATGCTGAGTTTTAAATACCTGAAATGGAGAAGAACTCGGTTGGGTGATTGATGCCATCACACCTTGTAATAACACTTCAAGGCGTTGACTTTGAATAACATGAATACCCATCTACGAATATGACCTCATCAGGAATGCTTATTGTATTGCACGAAAACGTACATATTTATCACTATACAACTTCATATAACTATGTCACGTTAAACACACAAGGAAATAAATAAATTGTTTTGAAATTCACCACTCAATCCGATTGAATGTACTATCGAGGGATAGACTTTAGGTATAACTTTATGAAAATTGAAAAAATTCCTGATTCGATTGATCCAAGCTTAAATTTGGAGCAAATTCGCGAAGAGTGTTTGGCACTTACCAAAAATCGTGCATATTGGTCTGCAGGTGCAGCGATTGTACCCATCCCATTTTTTGATGTGGTCGTTGATTTAGGTATGCTCACTCAGATTATTCCTTATATTAATGCGCGTTTTGGTTTAGCACCTGAACATATCAGTGTCTATGATCCTGAAACGAAAAAAGTGCATTGGGATGAGCTACGTAAACGTGGTTTCGAATTTTCAGGTTTTGTGGTAGCGCGCACTGCAATGAAAAAATCTTTTAATGGCTTTTTCACGAAAATTGCCACCAAGCAAGTGACCAAGTTTATTCCTTTAGGTGGACAATTGGTCGCTGCAAGCCTTGGTTATTTCATGATGCGTAAAATTACTGAAGCACATATTCAAGATTGCTATAACCTTGCTAAACGAATTCAACAAAAAAGTCGCAGTACTATTGTGGCTTAATAGTATTTGATGACGACAAGGCGGTTTAATCCGCCTTGAGTTGTTTTAAAATCGCCTTTAAAACTTCGATCCGTGCTGTATTTTTATCATCGGTAGCGATTACATACCATGGTGCATAATCTGTGTTGGTTCGTTCGAACATATCTGCAGCAGCTTTTAAATAATCATCCCATTTATCACGATTACGCCAATCTTCTTCAGTAATCTTGAAACGCTTATGTGGGGTTTGTTCACGATCTTTAAATCGAACTTCTTGTTCATCCTTACTGATTGCAAGCCAAATTTTTACAATCACGGTTTGACTATCAACCAAATTTTCCTCAAACCGATTAATTTCATTATAAGCACGTTGCCATTCAACGACTGAAGCAAAACCTTCGATCCGCTCAACCAAAACACGACCATACCATGTACGATCAAAAATGGTAATTTTTCCGCCATCATTGAGTTTATTCCAAAAACGCCACAAATAAGGACGGCGTAATTCATAACGTTCAGGTGCAGCAATACTATGAATTTCATATTCACGTGGATCTAATTTTTTAACAATTCTTTTTATTGCTCCCCCTTTACCTGCGGCATCCATACCTTCAAAAGCAACAATCACTTTTCGTTCGTCGTAACGTAATGCATCAGCTACTTTTTTGGTTAATTTGTTCAATTCTTCTTTGTAGTCATCTTTATCTAAGCTTTGTTTTGACGGTTCTAACAGTGCTGTTGGAATTTGTGCTTGTTGCCATTTTTCCGTGACTTTAGTTTGATGGTCAGGCAACTCTTGTAAAGTTTGTAATATGTATTGAGCAAAACATTGATCACGTAGAGCTTCGTCTTCACCATCAATCACAAACCAATCATCGGTAAATCTTTGGCTTAACTCCTGTAAAGTATCGTATTGTTTTTTATTGCGCCAATCTAAACCATGTAATTTATGCCAATGTTGTTCGGACGCATCAATTTGGTCTAAGCGTTTTTGTAAAGACTTCCAAGATAGATCAAACCAAACTTTGACCACATGTACATTATTATGCTGTAAGTCATGTTCGAATGAACGCATCTGATCAATATAGGCATCAAACAATGTTTCATCTAATGGTTTTGACACATGCATGGCGGTTGACAGCAAATCACTGTACCAATTCCCAAACATCACCACGATCTGACCTTCGGCAGGAATAAAGCGCGTATAAGACTGCCAAAAGGTTTGATAGGTCGTTAATAACCGTGGTGCATCTGCTTTAACTCTTAAATAGCGTGGATCTAACCATTCACGTAATTGCTTAACCGCCTCGCCTTTCCCTGCTAATTCAATCCCACTTACTAAAATCAGAACACTTTTTGCATTTTTTTTATCTTGGCTATCTTTTAAGGCATATTGTGCTTCAATCAAATCTAAAGAAAGCTCATCTTCATCGCGCAATTCAAATTTTGGTTGTTGTACACTCATGTTCTGCTCTAAATGGCTCATTATTAAGAATAAGTATAGTGAAATCTATTTCACTGCATGCAAAACCCTTGTACAGTTTCTGTAGAGTAGAATCAGTGTATAAACATACTGACCGATTGTTAGACATTTAGGGTTTAAGCTGTCATGGTTCTTCGTTATGATGCAGCCTATGATTTTCTGGTTTTATTTTCTTTGAGTTCGAACATGTCAAAACTCGCAGCATTTGATCATCTTTTATTACAATACCAAACTCTGAATTACCACCAAAATCCAGCACTTAAGCAACGTCTGCATGAAGTACAAGCGTGGATGAAAGCACGCATCGCAGAAACCCATAAAGATTTTTTTGCTCTGCCTGAAAATCAACTGATGGCACAGTATTTTCTCAATCGCTTATACGGTGGTCCTGATTTTGATGCGATTGCACAACAAATCGAACGCCTGTTGAAATATGCACATAAAGCAGAAAGCTTACTTCCTGAAAATGCAATTAAAACAGGAACAAAATCGGTCAGTCTTGCTGTACTTGCCACTCAACTCGATGAACAAGTCGCAGAACAACTACTCAAAGATTATCCTTTAGAAACACCATTAACTGATGAAATCATGCGCCAGACCTTAGTCAAACTCGATCAAGGTGATGTACGTTATGAACAATTACAATTACTTGACGAGCTTGGTCTCACATTAGATAAGTATATGCGCTCTACGATGATGTATGCAGCTTTTAAAATGTGTAAAGGCATTGCAACCAAATATCAATTTGAACGTATGTACGAGTTTATCCAAGAAGGTTTTGCTGCAATGAAACCAATGAAGTCTGCTGCAACGTTTATCAAAACATTTACGGCAAAAGAACGTGAGATCATCGAAAAAGTCCACGCTGGTCACCCAAACCCATTTCGTGACTAAATTGAATTGATAGCCATCCCTCTTCGTGTTAGGAGGGATTATTGAATTCCAAAACAAAAATTAAAAATGCTTTTGAGCGTGTGACTTTCTGTATATTATTCATAACAATGATATGCTAAACCCTGTAAAAAAATACAAAATCTGTCATCATGCTTGCTGATTCGTGCCGCTAGAGCGAAAGTTTAGGAGAAAACAATGTCTAACGAAAACCAACAGCCTACCCCAGAAGTTGAGCAAAACCCAAGTTCAGACAAAGTCAGTCCTTTCCTCAGTTCTCCACTTCCTCAAGGAGCACCTCAAGGTCAACAGCAATCGTTACAACAAGGTTCAACATCAACACCGAATACATCAGTACCAAAATATAATTTGCCACGTGGTGCCAACACGGGAAATGTTGGAGCAACCACTCACTTTGGCTATCAAACTGTAAGCAGTGATGATAAAGCACAAAAAGTTGCTGAAGTTTTTCATTCGGTTGCAAGTAAATACGACATTATGAATGACCTGATGTCATTCGGTATCCATCGTATTTGGAAACGTTTTGCGATTAATATGTCAGGTGTTCGCCGTGGTCAACATGTACTTGATATTGCTGGTGGTACAGGTGATTTAGCAAAAGTATTTAGCCGTGAAGTCGGTCCACAAGGTCATGTCGTACTCTCAGACATCAATGAATCAATGCTAAATGTAGGTCGCGATCGTCTGATTGATGCTGGCTGTACTAACGTTGATTTCGTACTTGCGAATGCTGAAACATTAGAACCCTTTGCCGATAATAGTTTTGATTTAGTGACTATCAGTTTTGGTTTACGTAACGTGACGGATAAAGATGCCGCACTACAAGCCATGTATCGCGTACTTAAACCAGGTGGTCGTTTATTGGTTCTCGAATTCTCTAAACCTGTGTTCGAACCATTCTCTAAGCTTTACGATCTTTATTCATTCACTGCATTACCAATCATGGGTAAACTCGTTGCAAATGACTCTGAAAGTTATAAATATCTTGCAGAATCTATTCGTATGCATCCAGACCAACGTACCCTCAAAGGCATGATGGAAAATGCAGGCTTCCAAAGCTGTGACTACCATAACCTCACTGGTGGTATTGTTGCAGTTCACCGCGGATTCAAACTTTAAGGCTTAAGATATGTGGTCGATTTTAGCACTCGGTGCAGTCGAACGTATCATTCATCATGTGATTGATTTGGATGCGATTACACGTATTCAACTCAATCAACTGCAAGGGCAATTATTACGTGTTGTGATTGATAGCCCACAACTCTCAGTTGATGTTTTTTTTGATGAAAATAAAGTTCGTCTAGAGCCCACCGTAACGGGACATAGTCAAAAGTCTTCTATTTTTGAACAGCGTCCATTTGATCCTCAATACAAAATCACCGATGCAACAGCAACATTACAAGTTGAAAATGTTGTTGAGTTAATTAAATTATTGCTGAGTGATATGGATCAGATTGGTAATATTCCCCTACAAGGCGATTACCATTTATTACAAGATATTCAAAGAATTATGCAGCAAGCTGAGCCTGATCTCGCTGCACATTTATCGCCTTGGATTGGCCCACAACTGGCACATGAATTGGGTAAGATTCAACTTGCACCCAAACAACTCAAGCGTTCATTACAAAGCCATTTGTTCTTTATTGAAGATACTTTAAAAGAAGATAGTGGTTTATTTGCACCACGTTGGCAAATGGATGATCTTCATCGCGAAACGCGTCAACTCAATCAAGAATTAGATCGTTTAGAAGCGAAATTTCAACAGTTACACGCTTCATTTAATCCAGCAAAACATTCCTCACAAGACTAGGTAAGATTTTATATGATTCCGCATGTTACACGGTTACTCGAACTCTGGCGTATTGCAGCACATTATCGCCTTGACACCTTGTTCCCTGCGGAAGAATTACCAGTTAAAGCCCGCCATGCCCTAAATATTATCAAAAGCCATCCTGCGGCATGGTCAAGTCGAGAGAAAAAAAATCCACTCAAGCTTAAAGAAGCTTTAGAGGATATGGGTCCGTTAGCCATTAAACTTGGACAATTGCTCTCTACTCGCCGTGATTTGATTCCACCAGAAGTATTATCACAATTAGTGTTGTTACAAGACCGTGTCAAACCGTATGACACCCAATTGGCCAAACAACGCATCCAAGAATCGCTCAAAGCAGATGTATCCACATTATTCTCTCGCTTTGATGAGCAACCCCTTGCTGCGGCATCGATTGCACAAGTTCACACTGCGGCTCTGCATGATGGTCGTGAAGTAGTGGTGAAAGTCACTCGCCCTGATATTCGTAATCAAATTCTGCAAGACTTTGAAATCTTAGCTTGGCTGGGCGATTGGCTTGAAAATCGTTTAGAGGCTGCTCGCGCCTTACATCTGACTGAAATCATTCAAGACTATCGTCAAATTATCTTGAATGAGCTTGATCTGAGTCTAGAAGCGGACAATACACGCCGAATGCGTCACTACTTCACTGGCTCAAGCATGATGTATGTGCCCGAAGTTTATATGGACAGTAAAGATGTCATGGTAGCCGAACGCATCACAGGTGTGCCTATTTCAGATATTGCAACCTTTGATCGTTTGGGTATGGATCGTGCAGACTTGGCTGAAAAAGGTTTAACCATCTTCTTTACCCAAGTATTTCGAGACAACTTTTTCCACGCCGACATGCATCCGGGTAATGTGTTTGTTGAAACCATTAACCCAAGTAATCCGCGCTTTATTGCTCTAGATTGCGCCATCATGGGTGAACTGTCAAAACATGACCAGATGACAGTTGCCCGTATGTTGCTTGCAGTAATGAATAGCAACTTTATGCAACTGATTCAGATCGTACATCAAGCAGGTTGGATTCCACCGGGCACAGATCAAGATGCCTTGTCACGTGAGATGCGCCGTACCGTTGGTCCAATGGTATCAAAACCGATGGATCAATTGGATTTCGCAGGAATTTTGATTCAGGTGATGGATATTGCACGTCGTTTCCATTTGGAAATTCCACCGCAATTAATGCTACTACTCAAAACATTGGTACACGTTGAAGGTTTAGGTACTGATCTTTACCCACAACTCGATATTTGGAAGCTGGCTAAACCGATTTTGACCGAATGGGTTAAAGCCAATATGAATCCGGTCAAAAATATCAAAGAACTTGGACAACAAATCCCAGATCTATTATTAGGTGCTCAAGATATCCCAAGCTTACTGATTGATAGCTTGAATGGTTTGAAAAATCAATCAGCTTGGCAAGATAAGCAACTCCGTGAAATTCAGCAAATGCGCTTACAAATGCAACAACAGCAACGCCGTAGTTGGATGTTTGGTAGCACCATGCTGATTATGCTCACCATTGCGATTATTAGTCCTTGGTTTGTCTCCATCATTTTAATCGTATTGAGTGCACTGATTGCAGTTTGGCGAATTATGAAATAAGTTCAAAAATCCCTTGCTCTGAAAAGGGATTTTTTATGGTTAAGATTTCTTTTCAAAAATCGTTTAGTTTCAATTAAGATCATAACTCAACAAATTTATAGATCCTTAAAAAGAATAAATAATGAAAACACCACATTTTGCCATTATTGGTGCAGGTACAGCGGGACTGGCGACTGCGATTTTGCTCGCACGAGAAGGTCATCAGGTTACGATTTTTGAACAGGTTGAAGAACTATCGCCTGTTGGCGCAGGCTTGTTGCTACAACCTGCGGGTTTGGCTGTTTTTGAACATTTAGGCGTACTCGATCAGGCGTTAAAACTCGGTGCAAAAGTCACAGGTTTAGAAGGGCAACTTTCCAATAAACGTCTCTTGGTGAATAGCCACTATCATCAGGCAGGTAAGAACCATTATGGTCTTGGTATTCATCGTGCAACCTTATGTCATGTCTTAACTGAAAAATTGGCGGAATATGCAAGTCATGTCACTTGGCGAATGAGTCATAACATTGAGAAAATTGAAGAGCAGCCGAATGAAATTCGATTATTTGGCACTCACCAACAACATAACTTTGATGACTGTTTCGATGCGGTATTGATTGCCAATGGTGCGCGCAGCCAACTCCGCCCCAAAGCTTGGGTCAAGGTTGATCAAGCTTATCCGTGGGGAGCTGCATGGACAATCGTGCCTGAATGCCTAAGCTTGAATCCTGAAATTCTTCATCAATTTTATGATCGATCTAAAATCATGATGGGCGTTCTGCCAACAGGTGCTATCCCAACTGCTCCTCAGCAAAGGCTTTCCAGTGTATTTTGGAGTTTGCCGACTTCACAACTGCAATCATTCTTAAAAACGGACGAATCAAAACAGGATTGGTTACAGCAAATTTCTAAGCGCTGGCCCGAAGTCGCAGAATGGCTTAAACAGCTTTTATTGGATGCAAAAAATCAACCGCAATGGTTATCTGCTCAATATCGTGATGTGGTGATGTCTCGATACGGACAAGGTCGAATCGGGGTAATTGGTGATGCTGCACATGCCATGAGTCCACAATTAGGACAAGGTGCGAATATGGCACTTTTAGATGCGTGGGCTTTTTCCCAATCATTACACGCCGCTCAGAAAAATCAGCAAATTGACTGGTCGATATTATGGCAACACTATCACCAACAGCGTCGTTCCTCGACACAGTTCTATCAGTTCCTTAGTCGTTTACTGACTCCACTTTATCAATCTGATCATTGGTGGGCAGCTGGTATACGTGATCTCACTTTCCCTTGGATGTATCAAATCCCCTATTTTCGTAAAGAAATGGCGATTACCATTTCAGGTTTAAAAACAGGTATGTTCCAACACATGAGCTATCAACAGATTGCGATATACCAACAAAATCAAAATGCCTTGATTCAAAACAATCAATCATTGCCTGAATATGACTAAGATCAAAAACAAGAGTTGAATTAAATATGAAAATTAGCCATTTAGATCATTTGGTTTTGACCGTTGCCGATATTGGAATCACTTGCCAGTTTTATCGATCAGTCTTGAATTTTGAAGTGATTACTTTTGGTGAAAACCGCAAAGCACTACAATTTGGTCATCAGAAAATCAATTTGCATCAAGTTGGCAAAGAGTTTGAACCTAAAGCATATCGTCCAATCGTAGGTTCTGCAGATTTATGCTTTATTGCAGAAACGCCATTAGAAGAGGTGATTAAACATCTGCAACAGCTTAATATTAAGATTGTTGAAGGGCCAATACAGAGAACAGGTGCTGTAGGTAAAATGGTCTCAGTTTATCTTCGTGATCCAGATCAGAACTTGATTGAAATTTCGAATTATCTCAACACTTAAAAAATTAAAATTCATCAATAAAAATAAGGTTAGACATGAAATATAGTTTTCTATGGGCTTTGTATCGGCAGAAAAAATCTAGTGTGATTATTTATATTGGATTGTTTTTATTACCGAGTTTATTGGATATTTTAAGCTTTTTTGATAAGAAGTACTCTTTTCATTTTTGGTACACAAATCAGCAATCCACAGTCGGACGTATGGTTGAAAGTTCCAGTTTTTGGTGGATGATATTATTTAACTTGATTCCATTCTTTTTATTACTTTTTATTCATCAAAGATTTTTAATTAGAATGCTGATTATTTGGGCTTGCTTATCGGGTGGCTATTATGTGCTTAATAGCTGGTTTATCGCTGATTATGCAAATTCAACTGTATCTACAATTATTTTGACTCTAATTTTGATTCGATCTGAAAATAGTAAATTACTAAGATCATCTATCCAACCCAGCACCTAAAGCATTTTTTCCCGAACAAGCATAGCCAACCCTAGTCACAAACGCTACACTAACGGCTTTCCACTCAATGGATTTTTCACTCATGTCAAACTGGTTAGATGAAGTTAAATTTGATTCCAATGGTCTTGTTCCTGCCATTGCACAACATCATCAAACTGGTCGAGTGTTAATGGTTGCATGGATGAATCGTGAAGCATTACAACTGACGGCTGAAAAAAATCAAGCCGTGTATTACTCACGTTCACGTCAAAAATTGTGGCACAAAGGCGAAGAATCAGGGCACTTCCAAACAGTGCATGAAATTCGTTTGGATTGCGATGCTGATGTGATTATTCTGCAAATTGAACAGCATGGTGGAATTGCTTGCCATACAGGTCGGGAGTCTTGTTTTTATCGTAAACTCACGCCACAAGGTTGGGAAATTGTTGATGCTCAACTGAAAGATCCAACCGCAATTTACGGCGCATCTGCGAAAGTCGAAGCACACGATCATGGTCAGGCTGAACAAGTTGACGTACTCAGCCACTTAGGTCGTTTGATGCAAGAACGCAAAAAAGCTGAAGCAGATAGTTCTTATGTTGCCAGCCTATACAAAAAAGGCATCAATAAAATTTTAGAAAAAGTCGGCGAAGAAAGCGTCGAAAGCATTATTGCAGCCAAAGATTATGCAGCACATGCTTCTTTAGAAAATAAGCATGATCTGATTTATGAAGTTGCAGATTTATGGTTCCACACGATTGTCATGCTCGGCTACTTCGACCTTGATCCACAAGAAGTCCTTGATGAACTTGCTCGTCGCCAAGGTCTATCTGGCTTAATTGAAAAAGCCAACCGTAGCCAAGAAGCGTAAACCTCGCCTGTGTCGAATATCGAGAAACCCAAAGCTACCTATGAGCAAGCGATTGCGATAGACAATGCACGTTTAGGTCAGTCCTTTAAAGTGATTGCCTATGCTGGCACAGGTAAAACGACAACTTTACAAATGATCAGTGACGCCATGCCCGAACGGCGTGGTATGTATTTGGCTTTTAACAAAGCCATTGCATCGGAAGCACAAAGTAAATTTCACGGCAATGTAAATTGTCGTACCTTTCACTCTCTTGCCTTTCGTAGCGTACCGCGTGGCGTGACTGATAAATTACGACTACCTCGCTTAAGCCCAAGTTTTATCGCTAAAGAATATCGTTTAGAACCAATCACACTTCGTCGTCTCATGGGCGGACGTTATGAAAAATATGTACTGATGCCAAGTCGTCTTGCGAGTTTGGTTGCCAATGCTGTCAGCTATTTCTGTTCGACCAGCTCACAATATCCTGCCCCTCGCCATATTCAAGCGCCAAGCTGGTTGCATCAAGATGATATTGAATCGTTACAACAACACTTATATCCAGCAGTTGAACGCCGTTGGTTAGAGTCAATTGATCAAAACCATCAAGCAGGGATTGGTCACGATATTTACCTCAAACTTTGGGCATTATCAGAACCCAATATTCCAACAGATTATGTTTTGTTTGATGAAGCACAAGATGCTGACCCACTCATGTTGGGTATTTTACTACGTCAAAAAAGCACACAAGTGATTTATGTCGGTGATGCACATCAGCAAATCTATGCTTGGCGTGGCGCGGTCAATGCTATGCAGCAAATGCCTTTACATGAAAGTCGCTTAACGACTTCATTCCGTTTTGGTGATGCGATTGCTGATGTTGCCAATAGTCTGCTTGGTGCATTAAACGAAACTGTTCCGCTACTGGGCAATCCAAATATTAAATCGAGTGTAGTGAATAAACCCCATACCAAAATGCGCGATGCAATTTTATGTCGTACCAATGCGCGTGCAATGGAACTCCTACTTTCTGGTTTAGTGCATGGCGACAAAGTCAGCCTACAAGCTGATCATCAAAAACTCAGTCGTTTTGTGGATGCCGCTAGTTTACTCAAACAAGGCAAACGCATTACCGATGTACCAGAGCTTGCTTGGTTTAATTCATGGCATGATGTACATGAATATTGCGAAACGAATGACGGGAGCGACATCAAACCTTTAGTCAAATTGGTCGATGATCATGGTACTGAGCCACTCAAGAAAGCACTTGCCAAAATCACGCCGATTGAGCAAGCAGATTATGTCATTTCAACTGCACACAAAGCCAAAGGCTTGGAATGGAATCGTGTGCATATTGAAGATGATTACCAATTTAAAATAAATGGCCTAGAACATAAAATTACAGATGAGGAATTAAGACTACTTTATGTTGCCTGTACTCGTGCTAAAGTAAGTTTAAATATTCATCATCTTTACGATTTAATACAACAATTAAAACGGGGCGCTCCCTCAAGTCTTCGCCAGTCCGTAGGTTAAAGCGCTTATGTTCAGGGAGAGCTTATGCAACTTGAATCAGTGCTATTTAAACATGTTGGCATGTTTCGCGACTTAACTATTGAATTTCAACCGACTCAACGTCCAATTACACTTATTTTAGGTGAGCAAGCTACAGGCAAAACTACAATTTTAAAAAATATCTATCAAGCCTTAACGTGGTTTTCCGCACGTTATAAAGATATTCGCACTGCAGGTGTGGTGATTGCTGATCAAGATATTTTGTTGACACGCTTACAAGCCAAAGTTCAGGTCCAAGTTAGAATGAGCAGCGAATTAAATCATCATCTACCAGAAAGTATCTCTGCACAAACGACTGACACTCAGAACTGTAGTTGGAAGTTATTTAAAACGTTTAACAGTCAAGGCATTGGAATTAGCCAAGTTGAAACGCAGCAACTTGATCAAATGGTATCGCTATACCAAAAAACCAGTCTTCAAGATCCATTATTTGGATTACCGTTAATTGCGTATTATCCTGCCGAACGCTTTGTACAAGAGGTTAATTTACAAAGCAAGAATGCGCCAGGAACACTACAAGATATTGCTGCCTACGATTTAACAGCGATTCCATACACAACTTTTGCGCGTTTCTTTGAGTGGTTACGAGAAATTAGTGATGTTGAAAATGCTCACTCTGCCCATATCGTCAGACGTCTTATTGGCAACGATTTCAGTCAGCAAAATCAATCAGAGGTTTTGCAGCAATTACAACAAGAACTGATGAATCATCCTAAACAACTTTCAGCACCTAATTTATATGCGCTGAAAAAAAGCTTACATACCATCTTTCCAGAATTGAATGATATCTATATTCAATATATTCCTAAACTTCAATTAATGGTGCGTTATAAAGATCAGACCATTCCCTTTCAGCAATTATCGGCCTCTCTTAAATCATGGATTGCATTGGTCGGTGATATTACACGTCGTTTATGCTTACTTAATCCACATTGTTTCGACCCATGTTTAGAAGGTGAAGGCATATTATTAATTGATCAAATTGAGCATCAGTTAGATCAAAATATGAGTGCCGAAATTTTAGAGCGTTTGCATCAAGCATTTCCAAGATTACAAATTATTGTTTCAGGCAATCGTGATGAATTATTAGAACATGCTTTAGAATATCAATGCTTCAGGTTAGGTGATAAAGAAATTTATGAGATTAATCTTGAGAAATCTCAACAACAACTTTCACAACTCTATAATGAGTTAAGTCAATCAGAAAGCATTCTCTTGCAGCAGAATCAACACTTATTAGAATCAGAAAATTTGGTCAGTAAAGTTGATGAACTCTTTCATCAAATCCAATCACTTGATGAGCAAGAAAAGAGTAATTTGCTTCATCTACTTAAAATTGATGATACCCCTCAAGAGACATCACTTTAAGATTGATTGCATCATTAATCCTTATAAACTAGAGGTCAATTTTTTCTTTTGAATAGGTCTAACACTAATTGTAGGGATGCGCATTTGATCCAAGACCAGATCTCTATCCCTCTTATGTATACAGATAAGCGGATGGAAAATATTCAATTAAATTGCGAACAAAAAACGTTGATAGACAAATTTTAGCGACAAAGATGTTGTTAGTTTCATGTAATAACATCAGATTTTTGTTGATTTTTTATAGTAAAATAAAATTCATTTTTTACTTTCAAGTTGTGCAATACAGCTTGCTCTTTCCGTTAACTTGATTGGGTTTCGAGACTTGAAACTTTGGCTTTCTCTTTGAACGCCTTAAGTCTTGGAAGAAAATCCACCATTAGGTCTCTCTCGACCTAAATCATCGACATGGATACCAGTGTGCTACCGATTATTATTTTATTACCACTCATACTTGGCACAACCCTTGTCTCACAATTGCAACGTATTTCACGGGGTATGACGGCAATTGGAGCAATTGGCATTAGCCTGAGTTGTTTTATTTTACTGCTTAGCCAAGCTGAAACGGTTTTACAGGGTAATGCCCTGCAACAGAGTTGGGAATGGCTTCCACAACTGGGCATCAATCTTAGTTTTCGCCTTGATGCATTAGGATTATTGTTCGGTTTACTCATTAGTGGGATCGGCACACTGATTTATATTTATGCCTATTATTATCTCAGTCCCAAAAACTCACTCAGTAAACTGTATCAGTTGCTCATGCTATTCATGGCAGCAATGCTTGGAATTTCACTCTCCAACAATTTGATTATCTTACTGGTATTTTGGGAACTGACCAGTATTTCTTCATTCTTGCTCGTGGGCTATTGGAGTCAATATGATGCCGCCCAACGTGGCGCGCGTATGGCACTCACGATCACAGGGATGGGCGGTTTGGCGATGCTAGGGGGCTTTGTCCTCTTAGGACAAATCACGGGTACTTACCAGATTGACCAATTGGTGTTAATGAAAGAGTCTATTCAACAGCATCAATTATTTGTTCCTACCCTACTGCTCATCTTACTAGGTGCATTTACTAAAAGTGCGCAATTCCCATTTCACTTTTGGTTGCCAAATGCAATGGCAGCACCTACACCTGTTTCAGCCTATCTCCATTCAGCAACGATGGTGAAAGCAGGTATATTTTTATTAGCACGCTTAGCTCCACTCTTTATTGGGGCAGCGTTGTACCACAATATCGTAACCTTCGTCGGTTTATTCACTTTATGTATGGCAGCGGGTTTCGCCATATTCAAAGAAGATCTCAAAGGGCTTTTAGCTTATTCAACCATCAGCCATTTAGGTTTGATTGTTTGTTTACTCGGCATTGGTTCACCACTCGCTGTTGCAGCAGCAATCTTTCATATCATTAATCATGCAACATTCAAAGCTGCTCTTTTCATGATTGCAGGCATTATTGATCATGAAACAGGAACACGTGATTTACGTAAGCTCAATGGTATCTGGCAACTTCTTCCATTCACAGGTACTTTAACCATGATCACCGCTGCTTCGATGGCTGGTGTACCACTGACCAATGGCTTTATTTCCAAAGAGATGTTCTTTACGGAATTACTGGCAAACCTATCAGGTCCAGTAATGATAATTGCAGCGATCGTGGCAACTTTATCCGGTATTTTTGCTGTTACTTATTCTATTCGCTTGGTACATGGTGTTTTCTTTGATGGTGGGATTGGTAAACACGTTCCTAATAAAGATGCGCACGAACCACCTCTCGGAATGCGCTTGCCTGCGATTATATTAGCGACATTATGTATACTAGTCGGCATTCTGCCTGCTCTATTGGCCGGAACAGTGGTGAATAGTGTAACGCGTGCGAGTTTGGCTCAACCTGAATTTGAGGGTGTTCACTTAGCGATTTGGCACGGTATTAATGCACCTTTAATCATGAGTCTGATTGCATTGATGGGTGGTGGTTTATTTTACTTTAGCCTCATTAAAAATGAGCGTTTACGTAAAATTGACTTAGACCCTTATTTAGGTAAATTCCAAGGCAAACTTTTATTTGAATCATTCCTGAAGCATCTCTTACTTACCAGTCGAAAAATCAAACAAAAGACTGAAACAGGTTCTCTACAAAGTTATCTTCTTTGGATTGTTTTCTTTAGCATTATCATGGTGGGTTTACCCTTATTCAATCAGGGTTTAACAACTGGCACACGTGAGCTTACCCATGCTCCATGGATTGCTGTGGTCTTATGGCTCACATTATTCTCTGGCTGTTGGATGATGTTGTGGTTCCACCACGAACGGATTAAAGCTGTTTTAATTAGTGGTGCTGTTGGACTTGTCGTCACCATGGTGTTTGTAACCTTATCTGCACCAGATCTTGCACTCACTCAAATTACAGTTGACGTTGTTACTACTGTTTTATTGTTGATGAGCTTATCGCTATTACCGCAGTTAACCCCTTACGAATCGAGCCGTCCACGCCGTTGGAGAGATGCAAGCTTAGCAATCGCAGGTGGTATCGGTATTGGTTGGATTACATGGCTAATATTAACGCGAGAACATAATTCAATCTCATGGTTCTTCTTACAGCAATCCCTCCCATTAGGCGGTGGTTCAAATGTCGTCAATGTCATTCTAGTTGATTTCCGTGGTTTTGATACCTTCGGTGAAATTACAGTATTGGGTATTGCGGCAATAGGAGCACTGTGTCTCATGGATGGTATGCGTGCACATGGCACCACCATGACACAAGGTTTATCTTATCGTTTTAACCCTTCACCATTGATGTTACGTATTTCAGCCTCATGGGTACTTCCCCTCGCCCTTGTCGTCAGTATTTACATTTTTATGCGTGGTCATAACTATCCGGGGGGTGGCTTCATTGCAGGTCTGATTACGGCAATGGCGCTCATCATTCAATATATTGTTTTAGGTCAAGATAGAGCTGAACAACTGATCAAAGCAAAATCTGGTCGTTTATATGAGATTTGGATTGGCTCAGGTTTAGCAATTGCAGGTTTAACGGGTATTGCAGCTTGGTTTTGGGCACGCCCATTCTTAACAACAGCACATATTTATATAGAACCACCATTATTTGGAAAAATGCATTTAGCTTCGGCTGTGTCATTTGATCTCGGGGTTTATATGACCGTTGTTGGCGCAACAATGCTGTTAATTTCAGTCTTAGGTGATTCGCGTCACTCAAGTATGTCTGGACCTGTTCCAAGTGGAGATAAATAAAAATGGTTAGTATTGAATTTTTGCTCGCTTCGGGAATTGGTCTTCTAACAGCAACAGGCATCTATTTAATTTTACGTGCCAGAACCTTTCCTGTCGTACTCGGTCTGGCCATGATCGGTTATGCCGTAAATTTATTTTTATTTGCAGTCGGTCGTATTCAAATTAATGCACCTGCAATCATTACAGAAACAACTAAAGTAACAGATCCGTTACCGCAAGCATTGGTACTCACTGCGATTGTGATTGGTTTTGCAACAACCGCTTTTATTGTACAACTTGCTTTACGCAGTCGTTATGAATCTGGAACAGATCATGTTGACTCCAAAGAAGAACCAACTGTGACTTATGACCCACGTGAGGATGAGCCATAATGTTTGATTTCAATAATTTTTGGCATGCTCATACTCCTATTTTAAGTATTCTAATTCCAGCATTTACGAGTTTTTTATTACTTTTATTAGGCAATCCTGGTTCCGGTTCTCTAAAACAGGATTGGCGCCAACCTTGGCGACGTGGCATTAGTTTAGGTTCTGCACTTCTAGGCTTAATCACAGCAATCAGTTATTTGATGATCGCCAATACAGGTCAAGTTACCATTTATCAACTTGGTGAGTGGTCTGCTCCTTTTGGAATTGTTTTAGTGCTCGATCGTCTCTCTGCATTCATGTTGGTGCTCACTTATGCACTTGCAGTGCCTGTCATTTGGTATGCAAGTGATAACTGGGATACACGTGGGCGCTATTTCCACACCATGTTCCATTTTTTGTTAATGGGTATAACGGGTGCGTTCCTGACAGGTGACTTATTTAACTTATTCGTGTTTTTTGAAATCCTGTTAATGGCATCTTATGTATTGCTATTACATGGTCAAGGTCGACCACGTTTCCAGCTAGGTATACATTATGTCACAATTAACTTACTCGCATCAGCGCTATTTTTGATTGGTTTAGGGATGATCTACGGTAGCGTTGGTAGTTTAAATATGGCTGATGTGGGTCGCCTTATCCCAACCTTAGACAGTGATCAACATAAACTTGCAATCGCGGGTGGCTTGTTACTCTTTGTCGTATTTGGAATTAAAGCAGCAATGCTACCTGTCGGCTTTTGGCTACCAAAAACCTATGCTGTTGCAAGCACACCCGTTGCTGCAATTTTTACTATTATGACCAAAGTTGGTATTTATGCCATTCTACGTGTCAATGGTACTGTTTTTGATGATGCAATGGCACAGAGTATTTTCAAAAACTGCTTATTAATGATTGGCTTGATTACTTCATTCTATGGTGTAATCGGTGCAATTGCTGCTGAACGCTTACGTCGTTTTGTTGGCTTTATGGTGTTGTCATCGATTGGAACATTACTCATCGCTATTGCCATGTTTAATACCCAAGCATGGTCAGCAGCATTGTATTATTTAGTCCACAGTACCCTAATTGCGGCTGCATTCTATTTATTTTGTGGTTGGATGACTGCGCAACGTGGTTCATTCAAAGATCATTTAAAAGTTGCACCGAAAATCAAACAGGAAAAAGCGGCTGCTTTTACTTATTTTACCATTGCATTAATGATGGCAGGTTTACCCCCTTTTAGTGGTTTTTTAGGTAAAGTTTTTATCTTACAGGCTACCGCTGAAACGCCTTATCAAGGTTGGATTATTGCTGTTATTCTGATTGTTAGCTTACTTAGCATTATCGCATTCACACGTGTTGGTTTTATCCTTTTTTGGCGTGCTAGTCCACCCGAAGAAAATCCTAAAGAACCAGCATATACCGCTTATCAAGCACTACCTGATACAGCACCTAATCGGAATGACAAAGCAATCTATGTACTACTGATTGCTTTGATGAGTTATGTTGTATTTGCAGCACCAATTCAGAGTTATACAACTTCAACTGCACAACAAATTCAAAATCATGCGCTTTATCAACAAGCGATTCTAAAACATGATAGTCAAGGTCGTGCCATTAGCGTACAGCCATTTGATGCAGCATATTTGCCTGAAACTAAATATGGCGGTGAGGTTGAAGATCATAATGCAGTATTAATTCCAGATGTTATCTCAAAACCGACGCTTCAAGGCGAACATATTTCGGAATATAAACAACGTCAAATTGCAGAGCAAACTTTGTCAAATCCAACTATTCCAAATGCCACACAATTAAAACCGATGGAGGAACACTAATGCAAAAATACGCTTTGCTTGATAGTTGGTTTCCCCACCCCTTTGTGTCATTTTTAATTTTTGTGACTTGGCTCATGCTGTCACATAGTTTGGACATCACAGATATTTTTATTGCAATTCTGTTAGGTATCTTTGTTTCACGTTTGGTAAGTCCTTTTATTGCACGTACACCACATATTCATTGGTTACCTGCAATCAAACTTTTTTTTGTGGTGTTATGGGATATTGTGATTTCCAACTTTCGTGTAGCTAAAATGGTGCTTGGACCAATGGAGGAGTTGCATCCAAAATGGTATCGCGTGCCATTAGAAACTGAACATGAGCAAGTAAATACGCTACTCGCAATGATCATTACAACGACGCCAGGTACAGTATCCGCAGGGATTGATCAAGAGCGAGGAGATATTTTAGTTCATGCACTCAGTACCGATAATGCTGAATTAGATATTCAAGACATCAAAAATCGTTATGAGCTACCTTTGCTCGAAATCTTTGATGTAAAGATTGCAGAAGGAGCAGCAAAATGACCATTTTACCTTATGCACTTGCAATTAGTTTAGTGGCGATCACGATCTCCATGTTTCTTTGTCTCATCCGCATGATCATTGGGCCATCTGTTGTTGATCGCTTGTTAGCACTCGATACTCTTTTTCTTAATGCAACATGCTTGATTGTGGTGTTAGGCATCTATTGGGCAAGTACCAATGTATTTGAAGGTGCTTTATTGGTGGCGATGCTCGGTTTCGTTTCAACTGTTGCATTAGCTCGCTATTTTACCACTGGACATGTGATTGATTAAGGAGAGTGGTTATGCAAATAATTTTTGAGATTATCATTTCGTTCTTTTTGATCTTTGGTGCATTTTTTATGCTCGTAGGTTCAATCGGAATGATTCGCCTACCCGACTTATTCATGCGCCTACATGCACCGACTAAATCAAGTACGCTAGGCTTAGGGAGTTTTTTAATTGCAGCTATGATATTTGGAGCGACACAAGGTCGGTTTGGTTTTGCCGAATTATTGATTACTTTATTTGCCTTTATTACTGCCCCAGTATCTGCCAATTTAATGGCGCAAGCTGCAATTCATTTACGTTTGCGTTCAACCAGTGGTGATGTTCCAGAAGCTTTAAATCGTCCGCTACCATGGCAACGTTATCGTCGTAATGCAGAAAAGAAAGATCAACTTTAAGTTGGTCTTTTTATTGAATTCAATGTCATTCTTTAAGTTTTAGAAACCCTAAGCTAGTTAATTAGCTGAAAGATATAATTTTAATAGAAAAAATCATATCAATCTAGACAATGATCTATAGCACAAAAGAAAGCCACCCGAAGGTGGCTTTCTTTTAGAACTTATTCTTTATCGTCTTGCCCTTGTTCAGGCAGATCCTTCACAGCTTCCGCGATCAGACCAAACATATAGTTACCATAGGCATTGGTTTTATCGTAATGGAAACGCAATCTTGGCGTAATACGTGTCTTGATACGACGACTCAATTCATGACGCAAGAAACCAGAAGCTTTATTCAATACATCTAAAGTTTCTTTATTTGCGACTTCACTTTGCTCATCACCAAGTTCACGCCCCATCACAGTGACATAAACTTCAGCATAACCCATGTCTGCACTGACTTTCACCGCAGAGATGGTCACTAGACCACCTAAGCGAGGATCTTTAAGCTCTTGACGGATCAGCTCAGACAACTCACGTTGTACTGAATCCGCCATGCGCTTTAAGCGTTGGCTACCCGCCATTAAAGACTCCGTTTAATCAATTGAACATCATAGACTTCGATCTTGTCTTTAACTTTGATGTCTTTATAGCCTTTGACCGCAAGACCACATTCCATACCAGCACGAACTTCTTCAACCACTTCTTTATAACGACGAAGAGATTCAAGTTCACCTTGGAATACAACCACGTCATCACGTAATACGCGAATCGGTTTATTACGATGCAGTGTACCTTCAAGTACCATACAGCCAGCTGCTGCACCAAACTTACTTGAGTGGAAGACTTCACGTACTTCTGCAACACCCAAGATCGTTTCACGATGTTCAGGTGCAAGCTTACCGCTCATTGCAGCTTTTACATCATCAATTAAATGATAGATGACACTGTAATAACGAATATCGATGCCATCTTGATCAGATTTTTGACGAGCAGTGTTATCTGCACGGACGTTGAAACCCAACAATACTGCTTCTGAAGATTCAGCTAAAGTCACATCTGACTCAGTGATTGCACCAACACCAGAACCAATAATACGGACTTTCACTTCATCTGTAGAAAGCTCATCAAGTGCAACATGCAATGCTTCTAAAGTACCACGCACATCAGTTTTGAGTACGACATTCACATAAGGAATATCTTTTTTACCCATAGATGCCATGATGTTCTCAAGACGCATTGCGCTTGCACGCTCTAGACGTTTATGACGCTCACGATCTGAACGAGCATCTGCAACTTCACGTGCTTTCTTCTCATCATTCACCACAAGAACTTCATCACCCGCCATTGGTGCATCAGGTAAACCTAAAATTTCAACTGGAATTGAAGGACCCGCTGAGGTGATACGTTGACCATTTTCATCAACCATCGCACGTACACGACCATAAGATGAACCTGCAAGAACCAAATCACCAATATTCAAAGTACCGTTTTGTACCAGAATAGAAGTCACTGCACCGCGACCTTTGTCAACACGCGCTTCAATCACCACACCTTGCGCCGCACCTTCTGCTGAAGCTTTAAGCTCCATCAATTCAGCTTGGATCAAGATGAGATCAAGTAACTCATCGATACCCGCACCAGAGTGTGCTGAAACCTTAGCGATAGGTGTATCCCCACCCCATTCTTCAGGCACGATTTCTTTATGTGCTAATTCATTTAATACACGATCGACATCAGCAGATTCTTTATCCATCTTGTTGATGGCAACAATAATCGGTGTACCAGCAGCACGCGCATGGTCAATTGCTTCAGCAGTTTGTGGCATCACACCATCATCAGCAGCAACAACAAGTACCACGATATCTGTTGCTTTCGCACCACGTGCACGCATCGATGTAAACGCAGCATGTCCAGGTGTATCTAAGAAAGTAATAATGCCTTTCTCAGTTTCAACATGGTATGCACCGATATGCTGGGTAATACCACCCGCTTCGCCGGCTGCCACTTTAGAACGACGAATGCGATCAAGTAACGATGTCTTACCATGGTCAACATGACCCATAATGGTAACAACTGGCGGACGAGTTGTTTGCTCACCACGTGCTTCTTCAGCTGCAACTAATAAGTTGTCTTCTGCTTGTGTATCAGAAACTAAAACTGGATTGTGGCCCAATTCTTCAACTACTAATACTGCTGTATCTTGATCAATCGCTTGGTTTTGAGTAACAAGTTCACCCATTTTCATAAGTGTTTTAATTACTTCACGAACCTTAACCGCCATTTTCTGTGCAAGATCAGCAACAATAATTTTTTCGCCGATCTCAACATCATAAATTTGCTTCTTCACAGGTTTTTCAAAACCATGTTTATTCGCTTGGCTGGTTTTTAAACCACGCTTATGATGACTCTTGCTAAAGCTTTGCTCAGCCTGAGCATCACCACCACGACCACCTTTTTTACCAGCACGTGGATTTGCTGTCGCACCACCGCGTTTAATTTCACGGTCTTCTTTATTAAAGGAATCTTCATATGCTTGTCCAACAAGACCAGCAGCTAAAGGTGAATCATCAATTACACGAATGGTTGTCGTCGCATCATCACTCGAATATTTTGATGCCATTTTACGCATTTGCTCAAGCGTACGCTGTTGCGCTTCCTCAGCAGCCTTACGACGCACTGCTTCTTCAGTTGCTTTCAACTGTGCTGCTTGTGCTTCACGTGCTTTCTTTTGTTCAGGTGTTTCGGTAGGGCGAACAACAGGCGCTTTCAAAATCTTATCGCTGTTACGCTTTTTAACTACAACTGCTGCTTTCGCAGTTGTTTGACCTGCATTATCAGAAGTATGTGCTGCACGCATTGCTTCTAACGTTGCATTGGCTTTTTGTTCAGCTACATCACGTGCATTTTGAACAGCTACATCACGTGCATTTTGCTCTGCGCGTACTTTAGCATCTGCTTCTGCACGTGCTTTCGCTTCTGCTGCAAGTAATTCTGGATTCGGTTTAGCAAAAACTTGTTTCTTGCGAACTTCAACATTAATGTTTTTTGCTTTACCCGAAGTACTTGTTACTTTAGCAGTACTGGTTGTTTTACGTTTCAACGCAATTTTTCCTGTGTTACCACTGTCCTGACCATGTACTTTTTTCAAGTGATTGATCAAAGTATCTTGCTGTTCAGCGGTAATAATGTCATCTGCTTTACGCTGTGGTAGACCTGCTTCGCGAACCTGCTCTAGGAGTTTCTCTACAGGACGTTCTACGCTGAGCGCTAACTCTTGAATCGACTTGTCCGTCATCTATTATCTCCTAGTTAAACCATGATTCACGTGCTTTCATGATCAATTGACCTGCTTTGTCATGACCTAAACCTTCGATATCTGAAATATCATCAGTCGCTTGATCAGCCAAATCATCAATTGTAATCACACCACGCGCCGCCAATGCATAAGCAATCTCAGTGGTCATACCATCCATACCGAGAAGTTCTGCGCTTGGCTCTTGAATATTTTCTTGCTGTTTCAGTGCATCAGTTAAAGCAGCTTCTTTAGCACGGCTTTGAAGCAATTCAACTAAATCTGCATCTAGTTCAATTTCATCAAATGTTTCAGCTGGAACATAAGCAATCTCTTCTAATGAAGTAAAGCCCATTTCCACCAATGCCATTGCTAAATCTTCTTCAATATCGAGACGTGTAACAAACATATCTAAATACTGTTGTGCTTCATTTTGCTGACGAGCACGATACTCTTCTTCTAACATCATGTCGAGTTTATAACCCGTCAATTCCGATGCTAAACGAACATTTTGCCCTTGCGAACCAATTGCACGTGCTAACTGATCATTGGTTGCGAAGATAATATCTGCACTACGTGCATCTTCATCTAGCACAATACCTGATACATCAGCTGGCTCTAATGCGCTTGCAATATATTGTGCTGGATCATCAGACCACACCACGACATCAATACGCTCACCGTTCAACTCTTGTTGTACTGCTTGAATACGTGTACCACGCATACCAATACATGCACCTACAGGGTCAATACGATGGTCATTGGTTTTCACTGCAATTTTAGCACGAACACCTGGTTGACGAGCAGCTGCTTTAATTTCGATGATTTCTTCAGAAATTTCTGGAATTTCTTTTTTCATCAATGCAATTAACATCTCAGGACGCGCACGCGACAATAATAATTGTGCGCCACGACCTTCGCGGTTTACGCTGTATAAAATGGCATTGATACGTTGCTTAGGACGCAAAATTTCTTTATGGATGGTTTCTTCACGTGCCAAATAAGCTTCAGCGTTATCACCTAGATCAATGATAAAACCATCTTTGGTTTGTTTTTTGACTTCGCCGTAAATCAACTCACCCACTTTAGATTCATAGGCATCTGCAACCAAAGCACGCTCAGCTTCACGAATCTTTTGCACAATGACTTGTTTAGCAATTTGAGCAGCAATACGACCAAACTCAATTGACTCAACTTCTAGCTCACGCACATCACCGATTGACCATTTTGATGGATCAACATCTGAGATTGCATCTTGGCAAGCTGGCATTTCATGATCTTCATCCGCCACAACTGTCCACTGACGGAAGGTGCGATAATCACCTGTTTTACGATCAATCTCAATACGAAGCTGTGCTTCTTCTGAATGTGTTCCTTCGTAAAACTTTTTCTTCGTTGCTGCAACAAGTGCTTGCTCTAATGCTTGGAAGATCGCCTCACGACTAACACCTTTTTCATTACTAACCGTTTCTGCAACGGTAAGAATTTCGCGGCCCATAAGTCACCTACCGATTTCTTATAAAATTAAGTTAATATTAGTCTTGATAGATTAAATTTGCTTTATCAATATTATTACTATCAATTTCAAGCACATGTTTACCTTCCACTTCAACTTGAATGATTTCATTTTCTAAGTCTACAGAAAGTAATTTCGCTTGAAACTTACGACGATTTTCGACGGCAGCAATTAATCGTAAAGCCACTTGTTGCCCAATATAAGCAGGCAATTGATTGAGTTGGAAAAATGGACGATCCCAGCCTGGTGAAGAAACTTCTAAAGCATATTCACCTGAAATTGGGTCATGAACATCAAGCATTGCACCCACTTGTTGTGTCACTAAAACACAATCTTGAACGCCAATACCACGCCCTTGTTCAACTTCGCCATCTTCATTCAAGATAGGTTCAACATTCTCATCAACTACTTTATCAATATAAATACGTAATAAAGAACGTTTACCTTGTGGTAGGAATTCAATCCCCCATAGATCTACACCACACGCAGCTACTGCTGGCGCGATTAGATCATGCAATGCTTGAGATTTATTTGATAATTTCATTTACTCTCGTCGCTCTCATGCGAGCCAATCAATCTTAACCGTATAGTGAAGCACGACTATTTGACCAATTGATGTCGAACACTACACGATAGCTAAACAACCAATAAAAAAGGGCGTAAATCGCCCCTATATTACACAGAAAACCGAAGTCCACTGTGCAAAAAGGCCCACCTTATTGTGAGCCTCTTTTAGAAACTTGGTAGCGGGAGCTGGATTTGAACCAACGACCTTCGGGTTATGAGCCCGACGAGCTACCAGACTGCTCCATCCCGCATCAACGTGCAAAAATTATATACAAATATAAAAAAAAGTCAATTTAAGTTTTTCTATATTTGCTTGATTAAGTTGCACCTTAATCAAATGGTAGCGGGAGCTGGATTTGAACCAACGACCTTCGGGTTATGAGCCCGACGAGCTACCAGACTGCTCCATCCCGCATCAACAACATCACCGCATACACCAAACTTACTGGTTATTAAGCTTGGTGCGGAAGGGGGGACTTGAACCCCCACGCCCGAAAGCACTACCACCTCAAGGTAGCGTGTCTACCAATTCCACCACCACCGCAGCTTTGTGGGACGCATTCTATTCCTTTAAATATAAAAAGGAAAGCGCTAATTCAACTTATTGAGTTGTTTTAGGTGCATTTGATGAAGTTTCAGGCGATGTTACTGGTGCAGAGGTCGTAGTTTGAGCAGATTTTAAGCTATACGCATCAGCTGTTTGTTTTTTTGCAAAAACAGCCAAAGTTAAACTCGTAGCAAAAAACAAGGCTGTAAAAATCGCGGTTAAGCGTGTTAAAAAGTTACCCGCTCCAGAAGCACCAAATACCGTAGCAGCACCACCGCCACCAAACGACGCTCCTGCCTCAGCACCCTTACCTTGTTGTACTAAAACCAATCCAATAATCATAACTGCTAAAATGATATGTACAACGAGTATAAAACTATACATTTCTACTTCCTATTATTTGCTTTGAGCAAATGCTTTTGCAATTTGATAAAAAGATTGTGCATTGAGTGATGCACCTCCAACCAAAGCGCCATTAATATCAGGACATGCAGCCAACTCAACAGCATTCTCGGCTTTGACACTACCGCCATACAATATAGCCATGTTTGTACCGAATGATGTAATTTGTTTTAAGCCTTCACGTATTTTTGCATGCATTGCTTGAGCATCCGCAGGTGAAGCTGTCTTCCCTGTTCCAATTGCCCAAATCGGCTCATACGCTATCACAATATTTTGCCATTGTTCAGCTTTAACGACGGATGCAATATCACAAATTTGTTGTAATACAACTTGTTCCGCAGCGCCTTGCTCACGCTGCTCTAAGCTTTCGCCAACGCAATAGATCACCGTCATACCTGCATTTAATGCATTTTGCAGTTTTGCTTTTAAAATATTGACGTTGTCACCAAATAATTCACGGCGCTCAGAATGTCCAATCAATACATATTCAATCTGACTATCTTTTAATAGTTCCGCACTTACCTCACCTGTGTAAGCACCGGTACCGGCCACACGAGAAAGATCCTGAGCCACAGTATAAACAGCTCTGGTTGTATCTTTTAACTGAGCGTGAACACCAGTCAACGCAATCGTTATTGGCGCTACACCAATATGACATTGCTCAGGAGAAATATTATCCTGTTGTAGTAACTGCTTAAATTCTTCTATTAATTGGAAAGCATTCGCATGCATTGGATTCATTTTCCAATTGCCAATAACCCAAGGGGTAATCGCCGAATTCGACATACTTCGCCCACCTACGACTAATTTATAAAAAATGCTGCATATTTTACACGTATTTTTATAAAATTCAGTTTTTCTTTTCAGTTTAAGTTTCCACCAACAAAAAATAGATCTAAAAATTCTCATCCCTTTTACATATATATGTCGATTTTTTACAATCGTTTGCTTTATTTCTAGCGAAGACTACTCTCTGAATCTGAAATTAATTTGTAAAAAAATCGATCAGTTCAAGTTTTTCAATATGAACCAAGTAAAAAACAACACTTTCTGTAGTAGTATTTTTACGTAACAAAAGTATAATTTTGAGAATAGCTATTATAACCATATTGTGAGTAAGGCGGACAGATGTCAGGATTACATACGTCTCCAAAGTTTTCGGGGTTCATTCGACGTTTAGTTGAAGATGGTCATATGACTGCTGCAAATATGCAGAATGCAATTGATGCAGCCAAGAAAGCCAAACAAGATATTGTTGCTCATTTGATTGAACAACATCGTCTTTCTCCACTTACCATTGCAGAAAGCATCTCCGTAGAATTTGGCGAACCACTTTTTGATTTGGCGGTTTACGATGTTGGATTATTACCTCGAGAATTAACCGACAATAAACTCATACAAAAACATCGTGTTGTTCCGTTAATACAACGTGGACAAATTTTGTATGTTGCTACGAGCAATCCAACCAATATTGATGCATTAGATGCAATTCGTTTCAATACCAAACTTAATATTGAACCAATTATTGTTGAGCATACGAAACTTGAAAAGTTAATCGAACAACATTTCGGTGATTCAGGTAATTTCGATTTTGGTGACAGTGAAGACTTCGACTTAGATATTGATGTTAATCAAGACTCTCATCAAGATGATGATGATGCGTCACCTCAAGGCGATGAGTCTCCAATTGTTAAATATATTAATAAACTTTTAATCGATGCCATTCGTATGGGCGCATCAGACTTACATTTTGAGCCCTATGAAAAAATGTACCGTGTGCGTTATCGTGTAGATGGCGTTCTACGCCAAATTGCTACTCCGCCTTTACAAATGGCAAATCGACTTGCCTCTCGCTTGAAAGTTATGTCCCAAATGGATATTTCAGAAAAACGAATGCCTCAAGATGGTCGTATTAAGCTTAAGTTATCAAAAACCAAAGCTATTGATTTCCGTGTAAACTCTTTACCCACGCTGTTTGGGGAAAAGTTGGTACTGCGTATTTTGGACCCATCAAGTGCTATGCTCGGAATTGAAGCATTAGGCTATGAAGATGATCAGAAAGCATTATTCATGGAAGCACTTGAAAAGCCTCAAGGAATGCTACTGATTACAGGTCCAACAGGTTCTGGTAAAACCGTATCGCTATATACTGGTCTAAATATTCTAAACACTGAAGATACCAATATTTCAACAGCAGAAGACCCTGTGGAAATTAACTTGGAAGGCATTAATCAGGTCAACGTGAATCCAAAGACAGGATTGACTTTCTCTGCTGCATTAAAGGCTTTCTTACGCCAAGACCCTGATGTAATTATGGTCGGTGAGATTCGTGATTTGGAAACAGCCGAAATCGCAATTAAAGCAGCGCAAACAGGTCATATGGTGATGTCAACACTGCATACCAACAGTGCGCCAGAAACTTTAACTCGCTTACGCAATATGGGTGTACCTTCATTTAACATTGCAACCTCAGTCAACCTTGTCATTGCCCAACGCTTAGCACGTCGCTTATGTTCACAATGTAAAGAAATAGTAAATATTCCTAAGCAAAGCCTCTTAGAGCTAGGTTTCACTGAACAAGATTTAGCCAATCCAGAGTTGAAAATTTTTCAACCGATTGGGTGTACTGAATGCCGTGAGGGATATAAAGGGCGTGTCGGTATTTACGAGGTAATGAAGGTCACACCAGCAATATCTAAAATTATTATGGAAGATGGGAATGCACTACAAATTGCTGCGGCATCGGAACAAGCTGGGTTTCACAATCTAAGACGTTCAGGTTTGAAAAAAGTAATGCAAGGTATTACTTCTTTGCAAGAAATTAACCGCGTAACAAGTGAATAAAATTAATAAAAAGGATTAAAAACCATGGCAGCGAAAAAAGCACAAATGATGCCTACTTTTGCTTATGAAGGGGTAGATCGTAAAGGGTTAAAAACTAAAGGGGAAATACCAGCACGTAATATGGCTTTAGCAAAAGTCACTCTACGAAAACAAGGTGTTACCATTAAAACTATTCGAGAAAAACGTAAAAATATTCTCGAAGGCTTAATGAAGAAGAAAGTCTCAACTTTAGATATTACAATTTTTACTCGTCAATTAGCGACGATGATGAAAGCAGGCGTTCCACTCGTCCAAGGATTTGAGATCGTTGCTGAGGGTCTAGAAAATCCAGCAATGCGAGAAGTTGTACTAGGTATTAAAGGTGAAGTTGAAAGTGGAAATACTTTTGCTGGCGCTCTACGTAAATACCCTCAATACTTTGATAACTTGTTTTGCTCTTTAGTTGAATCTGGCGAACAATCAGGTGCCCTTGAAACTATGTTAGATCGAGTCGCAATTTATAAAGAAAAAAGTGAGTTATTAAAGCAAAAAATTAAGAAAGCCATGAAATACCCTATAAGTGTTATTGTGGTGGCAGTGATTGTCACCATTCTCTTAATGGTTAAAGTAGTACCTGTATTCCAAGATTTGTTTGCTTCATTTGGCGCAGATTTACCTGCATTCACACAAATGGTTGTGAACATGTCAAATTGGACACAAAAATATTGGTTTATATTAATAATAGTAGTTGGAACATTAATTGCTTGTATTTTAGAAGCCAAAAAACGTAGTAAAAAATTTAGAGATGGATTGGATCGACTAGCTTTAAAACTGCCTATTTTTGGTGACTTAGTTTATAAAGCGATTATTGCTCGTTACAGTCGCACACTTGCCACTACTTTTGCAGCAGGTGTACCGCTGATTGATGCTCTCGAATCTACAGCAGGTGCAACTAATAATATCGTTTATGAAGAAGCTGTCATGAAAATTCGCGAAGATGTTGCAACTGGCCAACAATTGCAGTTCGCAATGCGTGTTTCAAATCGATTCCCTTCTATGGCGATTCAAATGGTCGCGATTGGAGAAGAGTCAGGAGCTCTTGACAGTATGCTGGACAAAGTAGCTACACACTATGAAAATGAAGTCGACAATGCTGTTGACGGCCTTACCTCCATGATGGAACCGTTGATTATGGCTGTTCTAGGTGTTCTTGTTGGTGGATTAGTTATTGCGATGTATCTCCCAATTTTCCAAATGGGTTCTGTCGTCTAATGCAAGAAATTATTTCTTATTTTATCCAAAATCCAACTGCGTTATATGTCGCAGTTGGACTTTTAAGTTTATGCATCGGTAGTTTTTTAAATGTCGTCATTTATAGAACACCCAAGATGATGGAACAAGAATGGCATCATGAATGCCAAATGTTGTTACATTCAGAACAACCTATAATAGACGAAGCGAAATTAACCTTAAGTACCCCACCATCTACGTGTCCAAAATGTAAATCTGCTATTCGCTGGTATCAAAATATTCCTGTAATTAGTTGGTTAATACTTCGTGGCAAATGTGGTGCTTGCCAAAATCCAATTAATATTCGCTATCCACTTATTGAACTATTAACAATGATTTGCTCATTAATAGTAGTTGCTATATTTGGCGCGACCGTACAAATGTTATTTGGTTTAATACTCACTTGGGTCTTAATCACATTAACGTTTATTGACTTCGACACACAGCTATTACCTGATCGTTTTACCCTACCACTTGCCGCACTAGGCTTGGGAATCAATAGTTTCACTATTTATACTTCTGCAGGCTCAGCTATTTGGGGCTATTTGATTGGCTTTCTATGTTTATGGATTGTTTACTATATCTTTAAACTCGTCACAGGCAAGGAAGGTATGGGCTATGGTGATTTTAAACTGCTTGCAGCTTTAGGTGCTTGGATGGGGCCAATGATGCTACCCCTAATTGTGCTACTCTCTTCAGTTGTTGGTGCAATTATTGGAATTATTTTGATAAAAATGCGTGGTGAAAACCAACCTTTTGCATTTGGTCCCTATATTGCAATTGCTGGCTGGATTGCATTTTTATGGGGAAATCAAATTATGAAAATATACCTAGGTGGATAATATGAGTTTTATCTTGGGCATTACTGGTGGCATTGGTAGTGGCAAATCCGCCGCGACACAATGGTTTGAATCCCAAGGAATTGTTGTAGTCGATGCAGATATTGTAGCTCGTGAAGTGGTTGATCTAGGTCAACCTGCTTTGAAAGAAATTCAACTTTCTTTTGGAGACTGGGTATTATTAGAAGATGGCAATCTGAATCGACGTGCACTTCGTGAACATATATTCCAGTTTCCAGAAGCGCGAGAAACTCTCGAAAAGATCACTCACCCTGCTATACGCCAATCCATTATTCAACAATTACAACAAGCAGAAAGCCCTTATGTCATTTTAGTTTCACCTCTTCTCTTTGAAACCAATCAGCATGAACTTGTTCATCACACCTTACTCATCGATGCTGATGAACAAACACAGCTACAACGTGCAAGTCAAAGAGATGGACAAAATGAAGAACAAATCCGAAAAATTATCTCGGTTCAAATGCCTCGCACTCAAAAGCAATTACTCGCAAATGATATTGTTATGAATGATGGTTTACTTGAGCACCTTCACCAACAACTAAAACCATTACATCTAAAATATCTACAAAGCGCTGAGCAGGCATTTTAATCCTGCTTCTGTTGCGCGAGTCGTTCACTCAGCGTGTCTTTTTTAAACCAGCGCCACGGCTGTAATGCACCAATACCCATTCCTACTAAACCACAAGCAATCGCTGCATTTAAAGGCTCATCAAGCAGTGGAACAGCAATTACAGCAGCGATAAAAGGTGCCAAAGTAACAATACTACCCGTTTTAAATGCACCTAAACGCTCAATCGCAGCAACATAGGTCAAGGTCGCAATAATTACGACCAATACACCATGAAATAAACCTTGAATGACTAAATGAATGGGTTCTGCTTCTTGAAAATGTTTTGGAACAAATAAAATATAAACAGGTAAATAAATAATCGCTGACCAAATTGCCACGCTTGCCATGGAATGCCAAGCCGATAATTTCCATTGTTTAAGCAATACTGTAAAAATTCCCCACCAAACAGCACTGATAAAAAAAAGTAGATCGCCTAAGCCAAAAGCGGCCGCTTGATCATGCAGCATCAGATAGCTCATCAATACAAGCGCACTTAACATAATGCTAAGACTGAACCAAGTATGTTTATCAAATGGTTGTCTAAACAGTAAATAAGCAGCAACTGCCGTACATAAAGGAATACAGCCATTTAAGAAAATTGCAGCGTGGGCTGCTGGTGCTTGCAAAAAAGCCGTATAAACGGTCAGACAGTAGGCTAAACCACCAGTTAAGGCTAAAATGACTGGACGTGGATGCCATAAGAAAGCTAAATCTTTTTTATAAATGAGCACAGGCATTAAAATAAGAAAGGCTATCGCAAAACGCATTGCCACCAAATCCCATGCACTCACATGCCAATGTAAATTTAAACGGGAGAAAATAGTGAATCCCCCCCAAATACACATTGTAATTAAAACAAATAGATAACCTTGTGTACGAGCAGTCATTTAAGATTACATTGGCAATACTTGCATGAATTATACAACACTACGCTGGCGACATGCTTCATAAAGTGCCATACCAGTTGCGACACTCACATTTAGACTTTGCAAATCACCAGACATTGGAATATAAACCGTATGATCACATTGAGACTGAGTAATCGGTCTCAAACCTGTGTCTTCCGCACCCATGACAATGACAACTGCACCCTTAAAGTCACATTGCTGAATTGGCAATGCTTTTTCATCTAGCATTGTGCCAATAACACGTGTATGTGTGGTCTCTTTTAAATGAGCTAAGGTTCGAGCTAAGTTAGTCACTTGAATGAACTTAACTTTTTCCGCCCCACCTGCTGCAACTTTACGTGCCGTCGGAGTTAAACTAGCTGAACGATCACGTGGCACAATCACCGCCTGAACACCCATCGCAGCTGCAGTACGAATACATGCACCGAGATTATGCGGATCAGTCACTTGATCTAATGCCAATAACAAAGCATCTGGTGACTGCTGCATCAATTCATCTAAATCTTTTTCATTTAAGGTTGGATGTTGGCGAACTGCTGCAACTACACCTTGATGAAAAGGTAAGCCTGCAAGCTTTTCCAAGCTATCCCGACTCGCCTTTTGGACGCTAATCCCAAAAGGTTCTGCGAGTTGCAAAATCTTTTGTAATCGCTGGTCATCACGACCTTTTAAGGTAAATAAAGTCAAAACACGTTCAGGCTCTAACTCCAATAATGACTCAACCGAATGAACGCCATAATAATATTCAGGTTTTGCCATGAACGACCTCTTGCAGTATTCCCGATCTATAAAGGGAGATTTTGAAAAATAAAAATCCTGCAAAGTAGCTTTACAGGATTTTCTTTAGCGATAGTGTACTCGATTTAGAACGGAATAGGTTAACCTTCTAAATGACATACATAATCAAGCACTTCATCAGTCTCTATGTGGAAAACACTATTTCCTGGGACATAAAAAGACTGACCTGCGCGGAATAACTCACTTTCTGTACTATCTGCAATTTTTACACGACATTCACCAGAAATGATTTCCATACGTTCTGGCACATGTGTTTCAAAAGTTAATGCCTGTTCAGTAGGTAAAATCACACCTAGTGTCTTTTTAGTACCATCTTCAAATTGTACAGTATGGCTGATACATGCCCCACCAAAATATACATTTGACTTTTTAATGACCGTAACATGATCAAACTGCACTGAACTCATGCATACTCTCCAAATAATGCAGCATTTATATTAGGTTATGATGGACGTAGTTTAATTGCGCCTGCGTCACTAATCAATCCATTTTTATCATGCTTTAACAGCAATTTTTATGCCTTTCTACTAAAGTTATGCTCAACTCACAAGCGCTTTTAGATCAAAGCATCTGATCTAAACTACAATAGAAAAAATCTTATAAATTGATAGATGAGCTTTACAACACCAAATTATCCAAAACAGTTCCAGAAATAAAACATGATTTCATCAACACAACGCTGATCCTCTTGTTCGATTAGCAAAATTTCTCTATCTTTAAGCAAAAGATTACGTGCACTGGATGCATATATGCTCACCCATTTAACTTTAATTAATTTTGCACTTGCAGACCATTTAGCTTTAGATATTGAACAAGGTTTCAATGTTTTGACTGGGGAAACTGGTGCAGGAAAATCGTTATTGTTAGATGCACTGTCTGCATGCTTGGGTGAACGTACCGATACAAACTATGTCCGTTATGGTGCAGACAAAGCAGATGTCACTGCTGTATTTAGTTATCAAGCTGAAAGTGCGGAAGCAAAATGGCTCACAGAACATGAACTAGATGATGATTCTGGTGAAATTCATTTAAGACGTGTCATATTTGCGACAGGCCGAAGCAAAGCATGGATCAATGGGCGCCCAAGTAGCTTGTCAGAGTTAAAAGAAATTGGACGCTTACTTGTACAACTTTATAGCCAGCATAGCCAACAGCAATTACTTGAACCCCCTTATCCGAAGCACTGGTTAGATCGTTATCATAATTTTGCCGAACCAGCAGATGAAGTACGTGAAGCGTATAGCACATGGCAAAAAAACATTCGCCAGCATCAAGCCGCTTTAGATGCGCAAGCCACGCGTATTCAGAAAATACAAAATTTAGAATCCCAAATAGAAGAACTTGAAGAGATTGTCCAAACGGATTATCGAGAGATTGAACAAGAATTTGATCGTCTCAGCCATCATGAACATATTATGCAAGACTGTAGTTACAGTCTAAATGTGTTGGATGAGGCGGAACAAAATATCACTCAAGAAGTTGCCTCAATTATTCGTCGTTTAGAGTCTCATGCGGGACGCAGTGAACAGTTATCAAATATTTATAATTCGTTACTCAATGCGCAAAGTGAGATTGAAGATGCAACCGCGAGTTTACGCCAATTTATTGATCGCCAAAGCTTTGATCCTGAAAGAATGGAACAGCTCAATACAACCTTAGAAATTTTCCATCGTCTCGCGCGTAAACACCGCACCCAACCTGAATTACTCAAACAAGAATATGAAACTTGGCAGCAGGAATTAGAGCAATTACATTTATTGGAAGATCCTGAAACCTTAGCGGAACAGGTAGAAATTTCTTATCAAGCTTTTATGCAAAAAGCTGAACATCTAGATCATATTCGTCGTGCAGCCGCAGTTCCATTGGCGAAGCAATTGACTGAACAAGTGAAGCCCCTTGCTCTACCTGAAGCATATTTTGAATTTAAGTTCGAGCCAATGGAAGCAAATGCCGAAGGTCTCAGCTTTATTCAGCTTCTTTTCACTGCCAATAAAGGGATTCCGCCACAACCGTTGGCTCGCGTTGCTTCTGGCGGTGAACTCTCTCGTATTGCACTGGTCATGCAAGTGATGAATGCTGAAAAAACAGAATCCGAAGTTTTGGTCTTTGATGAAATTGATGTCGGAATTAGTGGTGGTACGGCCGAAGTGGTTGGTCGTTTACTCGCTGATTTGGCTCAACATGTACAACTGCTCTGTATCACTCACCAAGCTCAAGTTGCTGCACAATCTGACCAACACCTATTGGTCAAAAAACAACAAACAGATCCAGCAAGCAGTACCATTATTGAGTTAAATGAGGAACAACGCATTCTAGAACTAGCACGTATGTCTGGCGGCGTCGAGATTAGCGAGACCACCTTGCAACATGCCAAACAACTACGTCAACTAAAATTTCAATCAGCTTAATACACATAGCAAAATGTGAGAAAAAGATTGGCGAAATCCGATTAACTCTTGTATGTTGATAAGAAGAACCTATATAGATAGATCAGCATAATTTTTTTGATGGAGAATCGCCTAGGTGACGAAACAATATCTAACTCACCGTTGTCTCATCGCTCCACCAGACATAACAGATGACTTCTTTGCCAATACTGTTATCTATGTGGCACGCCATGATGAAGATGGTGCACAAGGCATTATTATCAATCGCCCTTCTGAGTTACAAATCAAAGAATTATTGAATGATTTAGAGATTGATGCAGATAATGTACAACCTCATGCCGTGTTGCAAGGTGGACCATTACGCCCAGAAGCAGGTTTTGTACTACACACAGGTCAACCTACTTGGCATTCATCAATCGCAGTCGGTGAAAATGTTTGCATTACCACCAGTAAAGATATTTTGGATGCAATTGCACATAACGAAGGTGTCGGTCGTTACCAAATTGCTCTAGGCTATGCCAGCTGGGGCAAAAATCAGCTTGAAGAAGAAATGGCACGTGGTGACTGGCTGATTTGTGACTCAGACATGGATTTAATCTTTAATCTACCTTATGGCGATCGTTGGGATGCAGCATACAAGAAAATTGGGGTAGACCGCACATGGTTTGCTTCAGAGATCGGTCATGCCTGATTTTAAAACTTCGCAATCCATTATGGCCTTTGATTTTGGTACTCAAAAGATGGGGATCGCAATTGGTCAATCAACTATTGAGAGTGCCAATCCACTGCCATTGTTCGTGATGAAAGATGGTATCCCTGACTGGAACCAACTATTAAAACTTGTCAAAGAATGGCAACCCAATCTTTTTTTAGTCGGTTTGCCATTAAATATGGATGATAGTGAATCTGAACTCTCTGCTCGCGCACGAAAATTTGCACGGCGTTTGCGTCATCAAACCAATATTGAAACGTGGATGGTGGATGAGCGCTTGACTACACGCGAAGCGAGAGAAGAACTTGAGTCTTATCAAAATAAAGGCCAAGCAAAACGATTATCGGCTGATAGTTTCGCAGCTGCACTACTCATTCAAAGCTGGTATCGTGATCCTAATGGAATAACACCTTAATCATTTATATTAAGCGCTTTATCACGGTATAGCATACTGATGTACCGTGATAAAATCAGATCCCAATGCTCAAAATAATTGCTTTAGCACGTCTACAACCCAAATCACTCGAATAAAATTTAGAATGCAATTTTTAAAAAATAAATCAGCTCAGACTACGTCTGATTATTTCTCAATAATTCTAACCGTTGCAGTTCGCCCTGAAACAAAAGCCAATGGATTCTGAGGCTGTTCATCTAAAACAATTTTTACAGGCACACGTTGCGCTAAACGTACCCAACTAAAAGTAGGGTTTACATTTGCCAATAGATTAGAACTACCAGAACGCTCACGATCTTCGATCCCTGTTGCAATACCTTGAACATGCCCACGAATTAATTGACGATCCCCCATCAACTGTACGGTTGCCGAATCACCGACATGAATACGATTCAATTTGGTTTCTTCAAAATAGCCCACCACATAAAGCTGATGACGATCTAGCAGCGCAGCAACCGCTTGCCCAACCTTAACATAATTCCCAACACGTAAATCAAAGTTAGCTAAGGTCCCATCCGCAGGTGCAACGACTGCCGAACGACTCATATTGAGCTGAGCTAAATGTAAATTGCTATTCGCCACGTCGATCAAAGCTTGTTGTTGTTGAATGGCGGCCTCAGCCTGTTCAATACTCGCTGCTAGCTGTTCTTTCTCAGCAATCGCCTGATCACGTGTAGCAAAAACCTGATCTTGCTCTTGCTTAGAGATTGCACCATCCATCAAACTCGCATAACGTGCTGCATTCTTCTCAGCCAATTTCATATTAGCTTCAGTCTTGACCAAATTTGCCTTTGAACCGACTAAGTTTGCATGCGCCTGAGCCAAACCAGCATTGGCTTTAGCTAAATCAGATTTAGCTTGTTCAACGTCAAGGGCTTGACGCTCTACATCAATCTTGAAAAGAACTTGTCCTTTCTTTACCGTCTGATTGTCCTGTACCAGTACCTCAGTTACTAATCCATTAACATCCGAAGCCACTTGAACCACATCACCACGCACACGACCATCACGTGTCCACGGTGCGGCATTGTAGTAATTCCATAAATGCACGACTGCATATATCGCAATCAAAACCGAAAGTACTAATACAATTGGACGTATGACTTTTCGTACATCAAATGCATTCATGTTCATCACCTTTACCACATATTTTTAAATCATTAAATTTCGGAGAGAGCTACTTAAAGGCTTGTACCTTGTAAATAAAGACATAACCAATGCATACACAGCAACAATCCCAAGTACAAACACAAGTTGAAAATGTTCGGTAGTACAATCCAACCTCTCATAACTAAACGATCGATCAGTGGACTCATCAGCTTAAAGAGCACGTAGGCGATGATGGCTTGCACCAAAAGAATTGGAATATAGATTCCATAAACGTTAATCTCACCCATGCAATACACCTAAACCATATGTTTCTGAATCCATCTTTTGTGTTGAGACATGCCCAATGCTTTCACAAATATTATTCAGAGAAATCAACATTCTTTGAGCGAGTTGCTCATCTTCAATTTGCACTGCAATCCGCTGTAATAGATCAATCTGCTGCACAATTCGAATTGGAAAATGGTTCAGAGAAAGTTGTTTCTCCTGCATTTGAAAATATTCGGTCAGTTGCTGTTGCAGCACATTGACTTCATTTTTCAAACCGACCAATTGCGGGAGTTTTTGGCTAATTTCTTGTAATCGGACTAAGTCAATAATTGAACTACTTTCAATCAGAGCATTCTGAATCGAAATCTTAACTTCAGGATTTTGAACCATTTTGGTATTCAATACTCCAACTCGGTCCAACATACTGCGTAGATGAATTTTGAACTCACTACCATAAGATAGATTTAATGCCTGACGCATCGCCTGATAATGTAAAGTTAAAATTCGCGTTGCACTGGTATCAGGTGAAACAGCTCGAACTAAATCAATCACAATTAGTGAAACCAATACGCCCAGAACCATTGCAAATGAACTATCTAAATAAGAAACAGCATCCATGCTGTATTTATTATGCAGATTCAATCCCATCATGGTGTTAATCCCAAGTACCATTCCTACAGGCATTAACATTTGATTTGCCATCATGGTGACAGCCACTAAAAACACAGGAAATAGCACCAAAGCCAATTGCCAAAAATGGGTCACATGCGGAAAAATACCAAATGCATATAAGAATACTAAGCCTGCAGAGACAATACTGCCCCAAATAAAAATCCGTAGCACAGGTACTGGGTTATCCAAAGCCGTTAAGATACACGCCGTAATTGCACCCATTTGCGCCATCATAAAACCCGCCTTCCAACCAGACAGAATCCAAGCTGCAGTGACAATAAAAGTAATCAGTACCGCACTAATTCCCCCTCGTATCGCAATACCATGATCGCGATGTAAACTTGGATACTTCGTTGTAATTGCTGTAATTTCTATTGGAATTTCTTTATTACCTTGCTGAATCTGTTGCCAAAGTAGCTTTACTGCCAAGATATTGGCTATAAAATGACGAACATCCATCTTTAATGCAGCCAATACAACTTCCTGTTCAGACGTTGCTTTAGAAATCAGCTCAGCGAAATCCTCTTCAAATCCAATCGGCAAAGTCTGTAAATCAGCAGGTACTAAACTTTTCTCTTGTTTTAAAAATGTCAAAGTATGCTGACGAATCATATCCAAATGCGAAACAAGATTAACTAAATGCAAATGTTCGAGTTGTTTCACACGTTGAGACAATGCAACCAAATTCGCAACCACCAATGACACTTGATGTAGCATTTCTTGTAAAGGTTTAGTCATGCCTTTCAACTCACCTTTCTCATAAGCCAAATGTACAGCTAAAGCATGAATATCAGAGGCATCACGAGTAATCACAGATAAAATTTGCGTGTAATTTTCAGGTGTTTCTTCAACGGCAATCAATTTTTCAAAGGTTGCTTCTAGATCGTTTAAGGTTTTATTGACACGTTGCTTAATCATTGCGCCAACATGCACTGGAAAAAAGGTTGCCGAAACAACGGCGGAAGAGACTACGCCAACTGAGATTTCAAGTACACGTGCAACAGCGATATCAAAAATATTGTAGGTATCGATATAGGTAATTGCATTGTAAACAATCATGGCAGTTGAATATCCTGCCAACATAAATACGTAGCTACGCGGCGTGCGGTCTAGTAATGACACATATAAAGCAAAGCCCACCCAGAGAGATAAAATAACCGTAAATAGCCACGGCGTATTAATAAAATGTGGGGTTAATAACAGTGCTATGACTGCCCCTGCTACAGTTCCAATCAAACGATATACACATTTCGAAGACACCATTCCCGAATAAGGATTGGCAATAATCATGACCGTTCCAATCGACCACATCGGATTAATCAAATCTAATTCAAAAGAAATAAACAGTGCCAGCATGCCTGCTACAAAGGTTTTACAAGCAAAAATAAGATCAAGTCGGCTTGGTCTGAAAGCTAACAGCTGTTTAAGTAACATGAATATGTCTCAATTCTAAGTCAGCATGATCTAGATGACACATAACAATGTGGCACGAAGTTAGACCGATTTGGAGTATCAAATCAGTTGACAAGAAAAAGCTGATTATGGGGAGCAAGGCATAGTGTCTAGAGCAAATGCAGACAATTTAACGAATTTCATTATCCAATGAAGACACTACATCTATAATTTTTTCAAAACAAAGCAAATTAGTCAACATAAATTATCACTATTTGATAATTTTTCATTTTAATTTAAAATATTTTCAATAAAAGCCATATTTTTTCTCAATTCAAGGCTTAATTGATTGAGCAAAAATATTCCGACCTAAAAGTCCATACACGATCTCAGGCTTTTCTGATATAAAGCAATAAAGGTTCGATTTTCACGTTATTTTTAAGGAGTAGACAACGCATCATGGCAATTTCGAGTTTTGGTAAAATTCTCACCGTGCTGGATTTATTTTCAGTTTCACGTCCGATTATCAATGTCGATATCATTTGTGATGAGCTTGGTCTCTCAAAACCCACAGCCTATCGTTATCTTAAAGAACTTGTTTCAACAGATATTTTAAAACGCATTAGTGGTACATCAGGAGACTACACTTTAGGCTCTAAAATTGCCGTTCTTGATTATATTTCTCATAGTACCGATCCATTGGTTCAGATCAGTATTCCTTTTATGCGTGATATCGTAGATCGTACTGAACTATGTTGTTTATTAACCTATTTAAACCATGATTATTGTATTGATCTACATCATGAAACCTTTAAAGAAGCAGAACTTATCTCGTACGGAAGAGGTTGTCCACGCCCTGTTTATGTAGGTGCTTCACCCAAAATTGTGATTGCTCATCTCTCCAAGCAACATATTCAAGCTTATTATCATCAGTTTACTCAGGAACTTGCTCAGGTAGGCTTTGCCCATAGCCTCGATGAATTTATGCAGCAAATGCGGAAAATTAAAAAACAAGGCTTTTATTTATCGCAGGGTGAGATTGATCCAATGGTATGTGGCCTTTCCGTGCCGATTCGCTTTTCTACTAAAGAAGCACCGATTGCACTCACGCTAGTAGCATCAAAAAATCGTTTTGATTTCTTGAATATTCAAAAACTGATCGAGATCTTGCAAAATAATGCAGCGCAAATTGAGCATAAATTTGCAACACTTTCCGAAAATCAGTCAAACTGAATTGAGAATTTTAAAAAATATTTACATTTTTATCCGTTGTAAACAGCAATATATTCTCATATTATGATTATGTTCTTCAGCATACCCTCCTAAAAAGAGTATGACTTTCCTCAGAGAACTAAGCCCATCTTTGTTATGGGCTTTTTTCTTAAGCGCTATCCAAGACTATTAATTAAAAAAATTTATAAACAATGATTTAGAACATATTTATTGAGTTAACACATAATTTTATTGATTAACTTTGCTTCAACCAACATCTGTTCAGTCTGATCAGCCGTCATTGCAACCAAATATTTACCATTTGAATAATAAAGCGAACCATCCTGATTCAGGGCATAACCTAACACCCCTCTTTTCAGAACTTTCTGCTCTCCATTCGTTGCATATTGAATCAGTTCCCAATTACGAGGAATCACACCAGCAAATTTTTCACCTGCACTTTGATTTTGTTGCAAAGTTTTCTGAGCTTTAATCAAATTACCCTCAACAAATAATTCTTCTTCAGATTTTTGTTTAGTCTTAGCAGGATTTGTACCTGAGGTAGACTTAAGCGATTCGCCAGTATAACGTTGCGTAAAAAAGTCTAACCAACCAATCACAGCACGAATAATTTTGAAAGGCACAAATATAATATCTTTGAGTGAATTACCGCTGTGATGCTGATTTTTATATGGGCGCTTAAGGAAATAAAGCTGCCCCGCCGCATCAATTTTTGGTTTATAAAAATCAAACTTCGGATCAGCAATGATTGTTTCTAGTTCACCTGCTCTTAGATTCAAGCGACAAATCTCTTTCGGTCCCACACTGACATTACCTTGATGATCATAGGCAAAACCACAGCTATCATAATAAACAATATCAGGATCTTGAGGATCAAAACTTGGATGTTCGTCTTGACAGTCACCTTCCGTAATATATTGGATGCGATTCGAATCTAGCCCCAAAACGCAAAGATGCCTTTCATATGCATAACCTTTACTTGCAGATAAAATTAATCTTTGTTTTTGCGCTGCATAATCAAGATGATGAACAATAAATTCATTATTTCTAAGAACTAAAGCTTCTGGCTGTTGTAACTCAATTAATGATTTCATATAAATTGCACAACCATCTTGTAGTCGCGCCGCATAAATCATCTGTTGATTATCAGTCAATACAGCATCAACTGGAAATACATAAGCTAATTCATTTGGATCATCTTGACGGGTCAACCCCATAAATTGCGCGCCAGTCCCAGTGGTTTTCCATTGTTTGCGCTGCTTAATTTCTTGTAAATTTTTCTTGTACTGACTGACCGCATGACAATCTATAGTCTGTGTTTTTTGATTTTGTAATAGATACAATTCTTGATTTGATAAATATAATAAAGATGACATGTAACCGTGTTCCTACGTTATCATTTTTAACATTCACTATATTTCACAAATTTTATAGTGAATGCTTTGATTATCTAGATTTTTATTAAATTTAAATAAAATAGTGATGGCAAATCATTTTAAGGCTGTTTTAAATATGGCCAAGCAGCTTTCATATAAATAAACATCGACCATAAAGTCAAAATAACGGCGGTATACAGTAAAGCATATGCCCAGATTTCGAGTGGTTTCCAGTTTAATAAGAACACACTAATCGCAATCATTTGAAATGCTGTTTTGTACTTTCCTACCGTAGAAACTGCAACGCTAGTACGTGCACCTAGTTCAGCCATCCATTCACGCAATGCCGAAACAGTAATTTCACGCGAAATAATCACAATTGCAGCAAAAGCCATTGAGATCGTCGGTTGCCATTGCACCAATACAATTAATGCAGCTGCAACCATAAGCTTATCGGCGACTGGATCGAGGAAACGCCCGAAAGCAGAAGTCTGATTCAAAGTCCGAGCTAAATACCCATCGAACCAATCTGTCACTGCTGCAAGAACAAAGATTGCAGTCAATACCAAATGTCGCATCATTCCCCCATGATGCTCAGCAATTCCAATTGCAGGTGGCCAATAGGCAATTGCCAAAAATACAGGAATGAGGGCGATACGCGCCAAAGTTAAAATATTAGGAATGTTCAGGATTCGCCCTGTGCTCATAAACACCGCCATGTTGTTCGCATCAAATATGCATGTCGCACAAAGGATGTGCCGAGATTGTATCCATGTGTAAGCAACTTTATACGAAATGCACGGCAGTGTCGACTAGGCAAAAACGGCAACTGTTTGTCGAAGTACCGCAATCAGTCGATTTTCATCATCCCAAAGATAGGCATACTCGGTTGAATAGCCATGTTCAGCATATTCAGTCACTACTTTATATTTGAACCAATCCTGTACTTGATGAGCAATCGGCTGCAAATAGGTAATCTGCCATGTTAATGAGCTTGCTGGTGCAGGGGTTTTAAACATCGGTAACACACCTGGTGGCCAGACATCCATCAATCCAAATAGATCGGCCAATTTCATTTCACGATTTGGATGCAACTGAGGAATAAAACGACACCATCCGCCAAAGTCAGGCACTTTGCTGCCAGCCATTGGATAATTACCTTCAGCCCAACATAGTTCAAACTGTTGCAAACACTGTGGCATTAAGCCTTCAATATAAGCCGTTTTTTCCAACTGTGCCGGCAGTGGATAATCAGGAATTTGCGGTAGATTTTGCACATGAATCCGAGATTCACGCTGAGAACCAAAACTCGCAATTAATATACTTTGTACAGTATCTGCTTGCCATAACCGCACTTCTAAGGTTGTAACCGATTTACCCTCTCTCAACACCTCTGCCGTGAGTTTAGCCTGCCCTTCTTGCACAGGACCAACAAAGGTCACATTACAACTCAACAACTGCTTTGTTGTATCATGAACCACACTCTGCACCTTTTGGATTAATAATCCTGCAACTAAACCGCCAAATACGGTGCGACCTTGTAACCATCCTGAGGGAATATCAATCCACTCTTGATGTTCAATCTGTTGATACAGCGGAAGCAATGACATTATCTTTCCTTAATCGTCAAACCATCTTATCTTTAAATGTTTTTCTCTGTTTGTGAATGATCATTGACGCATCAGTCATTGAGAGATTGAGCCAATCGGTCAAATTATTCATGCAAAATTTTATAAATCGTTCTCGCCATGACTTCACCCAAACCCGGTACAAGCATCAACTCTTTTTCTGATGCTTTTAAAACACCTTGTATACCGCCAAAATGAGTGAGTAGATCACGACGGCGTTTTGGCCCTAGCCCAGGTATAGCCTCTAAAACTGAACTACTACGGCGTTTATCACGCTTAGCTCGATGTTTGGTAATGGCGAAACGATGCGCTTCATCTCGCACTTGTTGGATGAGGTGTAAAGCTTTATGGTCTTCGGGTAATTGAATTTTAGTGCCATCGGTAAAATGCAGCGTTTCTAATCCCGGTTTACGTCCCTCACCTTTAGAAACACCAATCATAAAAGCATCAAGCGCTAATTCTTGCATGACCTCCATCGCCATATGCAACTGCCCTTTACCACCATCAATCAAGAGTAGATCAGGTAACATATTTTTTTTATAACGGCGTATCAACGCTTGGCGCATCGCCGCATAATCATCACCGCCCGTAATATCCTGAATCGCAAACTGACGATAATCCCGCTTTCTTGCACCGCCCTGATCAAAGACTACACAAGAAGCAATCGGTGCTTCACCCATGGTATGACTGATATCAAAGCATTCAATCCGATCAATAGGTCTTCCAACCACTTGTTCAAGTTGATAAAAACGCTCGTTCAATTCCAAATGATTACTCAGTTTGCCTTTAATCGCATGTTGCACATTCATTTGTGCCAGTTCTAGCCATTCAGCCCGAGTCTCTCGCACTTTATGTTTGATTTGAACTTTCTTATTGAAGGTTTGTTGTAATGCTTCTTCTAATTGTTTTTGGTCGGGAATATCTACATTTACAATCAATTCTGATGGCACTTCATCCGCCACTTGGAAATAGAAATTCGCCATAAAATCATTCAGCATTTGCGCCAAATCATCTCCCAACATATCTGGAAAATAACTTTTTCCACCAAGCATACGTCCATTACGAACATACATGATTTGTACACAAGTCACACCAGCTTGGTAGGCAATCGCCAAAATATCGGCTTCGCCTTTGATCTTAAATACTGCTTGTTGTGCTTGAACCTCGCGCAATAACGCGAGGCGATCACGATAAAATACCGCTTTTTCAAACTCAAGAGCTTCGGCAGCCTGTTCCATTTTTCCAATCAGCTCTTGATTGAGTTCTTTGGTATCACCCTGCAAAAAACGAATTGAATTGTCCACATCTTCCTTATAGTCCTGAGGGCTAATCAGACCAACACAAGGTGCTGTACAACGTTTAATCTGATACTGTAAACAAGGGCGTTTACGTTGTGAAAAATAACTGTTTTCACATTGGCGGACATTAAATAATTTTTGTAATACAAGTAGCGTATCTCTAGCACTATAAGCACTTGGATATGGACCAAAAAACTTGCCAATTTGATGTTTACCTTTGCCACGACCACTGGCAATACGTGGGTAAGGTTTATCTGCTGAAACGAAGATATACACATACGACTTATCGTCACGCAACATAATATTGTATGGCGGACGATGTAATTTAATCAGATTTTGTTCAAGTAATAATGCTTCTGTTTCAGAACGAACAACTAAACTTTCGATGTCATAAATTCGCGCGACTAAAGCCTGTGTCTTAGGATGGTCAATCGTTTTAACAAAATAGCTGGATACACGATTCTTTAAGTTTTTGGCCTTCCCGACATACAGCAACTCTCCATCTTTGCCGAGCATTTTATAAACACCAGGCAATTGAGTCATATGAGTCAGAATTTTTTCAATATGTTCACGCGCGTTTGGATTCACAGCAGACTTTCATCATCAGTAATGCTTTCGATGATGTAGTCTGCATAAATCAATTTCAAGTCAATTGAGCTAAAATCCATCAATTCAATAACTCAAATAACACCTATTATTTAAAAACTCGACTCAATACGTTATTAGCGCTATTAAATGCAGACTCATTAAAGAAATCACAGGCTAGTTCATTTGTTGGAGCGATTGGATTAACTTCTCTAGTTGTATGGTAAAAACCCCAATATTCACGAGACTGATGACGAATCCGAGTGTCTGCTAAATTAAACTCAGTATTAGGTTGAAATGCAGTCCAAGCTGCATTTTGCCAAATATCTTGGCGGATGATATTACTTCCTACACTTACATGTGACAGATTTTGGGTTGGATAAGATTCAATATAATCTTGAGTACTCAACTGAACTTGTTTTTGCCAACATGTTGCACCTGCTGGGAATTTATCCTGACTGGCAAACAATATTCCTTTAATAATATCTAATGTTACATCGTTTATGAACGATGAAGCTTTTGCTTGAGTCAAAAAATAGCTGATATAATCAGAGACATTTAAACCTGACAAATCAATTTTTTTAAGTTGATAGGTGAGTTTAAATGCTGTTCTCTGCTCTAAATTATAAGGCTCATATTCTAAAACAGTGTCATTAAATATCGCTTTACGACCGACCATATAAGCACCCGTAGTATTTTGAGGTGGTAATATAGTGGATATACCATTGCTCGTTATAAAGTTTCGAAGTGCTTCTGTTTGCAATTTCGGTGTTTCAGTATAACGAATTAAAAGATCATTATTTTTATCTACTTGGTATAATTTCTTTGTTAGCTTGTTTGAGGTATTTGCCGCTGCAAAATCATAACTATAAAAAGCTTTATTCTTTGGGTCAACCTTTCCATAGATATCATTATTTTCATCACTACAAGCCACTAAACTTAAAAGGCTTAAATTAATCAGTAAAAATTTTTTCATTATGGTTTCTCAATTTTAATAAAATGCCTGCAAATTATGCTCAATTTAGACCATTTGATACAATATTAATAAACAAATAAATAACCAAATCATCGTTATAAAAAAACGCCCTTTCGGGCGTTGATCTCATTCAGACTTAAAATACATAAGGTCGAATAAAAATTAAGAAAAATAGCCCTAACATGATGAACCATTTCAAAAAATAATATAAACCACGATTGCTTGCTTTTAAAGCTTTGGCTTTTAAACGGAATTGATAAACATATCCAAAAAGCTTATTCAATCCACCAGTTTGATCACCCGCTTCATTAGGTGAACTGGCTGCCGTCATGACACTTTTACCAAACCAATGATTAAACTTTTCCATAAAACGGGTTTTTAATGGGCGTTCTACATCAGCGAAAAAAATAATACGATTCTGGTCAGTGGTGTTTTCCGCATAATGGATATAGGTTTCATCAAACACCACACTTTCACCATCACGCCACGAATAGCGCTGACCATCAACATCAATAAAACAGCGATCATCATTTGGTGTAATAAGACCTAAATGGTAACGCAATGAACCCGCATAAGGATCACGATGGCGAACTAAACGGCTATCTGGTGCCAACTCAGTAAACATCGCAGCTTTAATTGTTGGGAGGGTTTTTAATAATGCGGTTGTTTTTGGGCAAAGTTCAGCAGCAGATGGATGTGCCGAGTCGTACCATTTCAAATAGAAACGTTTCCAACCTGTTTTAAAGAAGGAATTGAAACCGAGGTCATCATAACTACTTGAAGCTTTAATCCCACCTTTGTCATATAAAGCTTTGGCTTCGTCTCGAATCATTTCCCAATTTTCATCTAAAACTTTTAAATCTTTAAAATACTGCGTATCAATATAAGGTTGATTCGGTACTTTAGAAAACATGTACATTAAAAAGTTTATAGGCGCAAGAATCGTTGAATGATCGAAAAATTGACGATAAAACGAATGCTTTACTTTACCGCGTCGTTGAATATACAAAGCTGAAATAATAAAAATCGCTAAAATGATCCATTTAACCATTGAAAAAATCGACCAAAAAAATGAATCTCGGAATTTTATCATTGTCTTTTTTAATTTCTAGCCAATTTTGGTTCAACAATTTGTTCCACTTAATTCATTAGATAAAATAAACAATAAATATCATGCAGATATAAAAATTAATCTTCCAATGAAAATTGTTATTTTTTTATTTTTTGCTGTTTTTTGACCAAATACATTTTTGCATCAGCTTCATGAATCAAAGTAGATGCATCTAAGTAACCATCAACATGATCTGTTTGTTTTACACCGATACTCAAAGTAATACTCGGCTCAATTTGATAAACATACTGTAGTAATCTCGGAACGAAACTTTCAAGTGCCTGTGCTTCAGTACAACGCGGAAATACAATACAAAACTCATCTCCACCACATCTAAAACAATGATCATCCAAACGTGCAACGAATCGAATCGCATCCGCTACAACTTTTAAGATTTGATCACCTTTAGAATGTCCAAAATTATCATTGATCATTTTAAAATCATTGATGTCGATAAATACGACTGTGACGGGTTCTAAACTTCGTTCAGCCGCATAAATTGTCGAATTTAAAATACGATTTAAATGTCTCACATTTAATAGTCCTGTGAGCGGATCGGTTTGAGATAAAGCTTCCATTTGCTGAGCACGATCTTCTAACACAGAAGCATATTGCTCAATTTTTTCTTTAGATGCCTTCAATTCACTAACCAAACTCCACACATAGGTTTCTACAACCAGCGAAATATCAAACATAAATAACTTTTCTAAAGTAGAACGTATTTGATGAAAATTCTCTGTATCGCCTAATTGTTGTTGAATCATCGATATCAGCATGGTTTTGAGATGATAGACGGCCGATAAATATAATTTGGGTTCGACGCCAATTCGTTTATGTACTAAACCGATTCTCAATCGGTTATTGACATAATTTGCATCATAATTCCCTGAAAAAAGTTCTACCAAGTATTGCCGTTGTGCATGTTGTAACCGAGATAAAGTGTCTATATCGCCAATCAGTGACGCAATCTCAGAAATCGAGGTTTGCTGTTGATAAAAGGTAATCACAACTTGGTCAAGTAGATACTCAAGATCAATTTGTTCCCCTAAGTCAACCAACTGCTGTAATTCTTGATGACTTAAACTAAGCAAAGATCGTCGATATTCAATTTCTTCAATCGAAATATGCATTTGTTTCATCAATGTTTGGTCTGTTGGTTTCATCCTTTACCCAGCCTTCCCTAAACAGGTTTGTTTTTTTATTCAGCTTCCCAACCACATCATCAACAAATAATTATTTTTCTATTCGTTTTCACATAAACCCTAAAAATAGCTATAACTAACATTTTTTGTCATAAAATCAAACTATGTCTCATTTCAAAAACAAAAAAAATCTTTCAAAATCCTTTTTCAACAAAGAGTTAACAACAAAATATTGCTTTCTCTACATCTATAATAAAGCAATAAATAAGCCATAACTTTATCAACTTAACTTAAATATTAACTTAAATATTAGCTTAAATATGCTAATAAAAAATATATGAATTTAAAAATGATTTATGGGTTGCTTAATGCACTTTTTACGTTTAAAACCGATAATCACATGACTAAAATCAATCAACTTTTCACTGTTTTTAAAGGAAAAAATAGCTTTCTATTTTTATACAAGCCTTAGAAATAAATTCTTTAAAAGAATAGATGACCCTAGCGTCACGGCTTGATACAACTTGTTATGTCCTTTTTGGATATAGTTATCGTAAGATTAGCGAAGCATTTTGTGTGCGCTAACGCATACACGCTTTATGACATCAACTCAGAATCCTCCACAACAAGGGAGATCAGGCATGATCCACGCTGGCAATGCCATTACCGTCCAAATGCTTGCGGACGGAATTGCAGAATTCCGCTTTGACTTACAAGGTGAGTCGGTTAATAAATTTAACCGTGCAACCATCGAAGACTTCCAAGCAGCAATTGCTGCGGTTAAAGCCAATAACGACATTAAAGGCTTAGTTGTTACCTCTGGTAAATCAACATTTATCGTTGGTGCAGATATTACTGAATTTGGCGACAACTTCGCTGCTGGTGAACAAGCAATTGTTGATTGGCTTATGCCTGTACATGACGTCTTCAATAGCTTTGAAGATTTAGACATCCCTAAAGTTGCTGCGATTAATGGCACAGCGCTTGGTGGTGGTTTTGAAATGTGCTTAGTGTGTGACTACCGTGTCATGTCTGAGCAAGCTCAAGTTGGCTTACCAGAAATCAAACTCGGTATCTATCCTGGTTTTGGTGGTAGCGTACGTTTAAGCCGTTTAATCGGTATCGACAATGCCGTTGAATGGATGGCAATGGCGAACCCGAAAAAACCAGCTGCTGCACTGAAAGATGGTGCTGTAGATGCGGTTGTTGCTGCTGACAAACTTCAAGAAGCTGCGATTGATTTGGTAAAACAAGCCATTGCTGGTCGTTTGAACTGGAAAGCAAAACGTCAAGAAAAATTAGACGCAATTAAATTAAACCCACTTGAACAAATGATGGCGTTCAATACAGCAAAAGGTGCGGTACTTGCAAAAGCAAACCCTGCTCAATACCCTGCGCCAAAATTATTGCTTGATTCATTACAAGCAGGTGCAAGCTTAACACGTGATGACGCATTAAAAGCTGAAGCTCAAGGTTTTGCTAAAGCAGCGATTACGCCACAAGCAGGTGCATTGATTGGTTTATTCATCAATGACCAAGTGGTGAAGAAAACTGCGAAAAAATATGAGAAAGGTGCTCACCCTGTTAACCAAGCAGCTGTATTAGGTGCGGGTATCATGGGTGGTGGTATTGCTTACCAAGCGGCAAGCAAAGGCACACCAATCATCATGAAAGACATTGGTAACCCACAACTTGCACTCGGTATGAAAGAAGCGAATGGCTTGCTCACTAAGCAAGTTGAACGCAAGAAAATGAAACCTGCACAAATGGGTGAAACACTTGCTCGTATCCGTCCAACTTTAAGCTATGACGAGTTTAAAGAAGTGGATATCGTGATCGAAGCCGTGACTGAAAATCCAAAAGTAAAAGAAATCGTGCTTGCTGATACTGAAAAGCATGTTCGTGAAAATACGATCATTGCATCTAATACATCAACGATTTCAATTACACGTTTAGCAAAAGCATTACAACGTCCTGAAAACTTCGTTGGTATGCACTTCTTCAACCCAGTACACATGATGCCACTTGTAGAAGTGATTCGTGGTGAAAAGACGTCTGAAGAAGCGATCGCAACAACTGTTGTTCTTGCTCAAAAAATGGGTAAAACACCAATCGTTGTTAACGACTGCCCAGGTTTCTTGGTTAACCGTGTATTGTTCCCTTACTTTGGTGCATTTGACCTACTTGTAAAAGACGGTGCAGATTTCCAACAAGTGGATAATGTAATGGCGAAATTCGGCTGGCCTATGGGTCCTGCATACTTAATCGATGTTGTTGGTATCGATACAGGTGTACATGGCGCAGAAGTGATGGCTGAAGGTTTCCCTGACCGTATGAAGCCAGACTACAAAGGTTCTATCGAAGCGATGTACGAAGCAAAACGTCTTGGTCAAAAGAATGACGTTGGTTTCTACAAATACGTGTTAGACAAGAAAGGTAAGAAAGCGAAAACTGTTGATCCAACAGCTTACGAAATCATTGCGCCTTTCGTTACTGGTGAAAAACGCGAGTTTGATAACCAAGAAATCATTGACCGTATGATGCTTGCTTTCTGTAACGAAACAGTTCGTTGCCTAGAAGACAACATCGTTGCAACTGCTTCTGAAGCAGATATGGCGATGATCATGGGTGTAGGTTTCCCTCCATTCCGTGGTGGTCCATGCCGTTACATCGACCAAACAGGTGTTGCTGAATACGTTGCGCTTTGCGACAAATATGCACACTTAGGTAAGGCTTATGAAGCGCCACAAATGTTGCGTGACATGGCTGCTAACAACACAAAATTCTACGGTTAAGGAGCGACGTGAATGGCTACTTTAAATCCACGTGACGTTGTGATTGTTGATGGCGTTCGTTCTGCCATGGGCAAATCACGTAACGGTATGTTCCGCAATGTACGTGCCGACAGTTTATCTGCTGAATTAGTACGTGCACTTGTTGCTCGTAACCAGTTTGATACCAATGAAGTTGAAGACGTAATCTGGGGCTGCGTAAACCAAACTTTAGAGCAAGGTATGAACATTGCTCGTAACATTGGTTTATTAGCTGACATTCCTAAGACTGCTGGCGGTCAAACAGTAAACCGTCTTTGTGGTTCTTCTATGCAAGCAATCCATACGGCTGCTGCACAGATCGCTACAAATCAAGGTGATGTATTTATCATCGGTGGTGTAGAGCATATGGGCCACGTAGGTATGATGCACGGCATCGACCTTAACCCAGAAGCATCTAAACATTATGCAAAAGCATCGAACATGATGGGCTTAACGGCTGAAATGTTAGGTCGTATGAACCAAATTTCTCGTGAAGAACAAGATGCTTTCGGTGTTGAATCTCACCGTCGTGCTTGGGCTGCAACTCAAGAAGGTCGTTTCAAAAACGAAATCGTGGGTGTTGAAGGTCATGATGCTAATGGCTTCAAAATCCTTTGCGACATCGATGAAGTAATTCGTGCTGATGCAAACCTTGAAGCATTCAAAGCATTGAAACCTGTTTTCGATCCTAAAGGTGGTTCAGTAACAGCAGCAACTTCTTCTGCTCTTTCTGACGGTGCATCTGCAATGTTGTTGATGTCAGCTGAACGTGCTGCATCTTTAGGTTTAAAACCTCGTGCTGTGATTCGCTCTATGGCGATTGCAGGTTGTGATGCTGCGATCATGGGTTATGGTCCTGTTCCAGCAACTCAAAAAGCGCTTAAACGTGCTGGTTTAACGATGGCGGATATCCAAACTATCGAATTAAACGAAGCATTTGCTGCTCAAGGCTTATCAGTAATGAAAGGCTTAGGCATCTATGACAAGCAAGACATCATCAATTTGAATGGTGGTGCGATTGCATTAGGTCACCCATTGGGCTGTTCTGGTGCTCGTATCACTACTACATTGTTGAACGTGATGGAACAACAAGATACGCAAATCGGTCTTGCGACCATGTGTATCGGTCTTGGTCAAGGTATCGCGACAATTATCGAACGTGTTTAATCGACACTGAGATAAAAAGAAAATCTCCGCTATATGCGGGGATTTTTTTATGTGATAGAAATTCGTTTCATCGTTGTATCGAATCCTTGAAATACCAATACCCACTGTAGACAGAACCATACACTGCAAATTATGATCGCTATTCCAATAAATAATAAGGTTCTAACAATGTTTAAAAATATGGCAGCCGATCTAATGGGAACCAGTGATATCGGTAAGATTATTGAACCAAGAGACTATGACAAAACAGATATTGATGACTATATTTTCCATGAAGACAATGAAAAAATTTTCTTTTTGATCAAAGCAAAAACTGATGAATATTGTTTCACCAACACATCATTTATTCATCTTGATGGTACCAGTGCGGTCAGCAAAAAACGTACTTTAAATCGCTACCCTTATAAACATTATCAGATCAGTCGCGTGTTGCTTGAAACCGCAGGTACCATTGATCGCGATGTCGAAATCAAATTCCAACTTGGTGGAGCAAGTTATTCAATTGATATTGAAAAATCACAAATCGAAAAAGTACGAGATTTATATAAAGCTCTGTTTAGTATTGGGGAAGCGTGTAAAGAAATAGAACGTCAAATGAATTCATTAGTAATTACTCAACAAGCTGTGAATAACATGTTTTCTCTGCGTGAATTACCAGAACAAGTGTTGTTAAACCTCCCCGATATTATTTCACAGACGACGATTCAAGTTGAAAATAAATTTACTGAACGCCGTAAACAAATTGAAAATTATGATTTTTCTAGAATTTTTGAGCGTTATCTCAAACAATAATACAAAAAATCCCCGCAAGATATGTGGGGATTTACATATAACAAAATATAAAATTTAGCGCGTTGGAAAATTTTGGGGTGTTTTTAAACCAGCATCAATCTGTTGTTGTAATCTTAATAAATCATCCAACCTAACTTTTATAGATCCTTCACGAAAAGCCTCAGCATTATCTCGATTAATATTCAACGGCTCTAATATTTTAAATACACCATTACTTGGGTTAGAAGACTGAAATCCCATTGCGACAGCTAAAATATAATCTTCTAAAAATGGTGAAACCTGAGACAAATCAGGCTGCGCAGCCTTTGGCTCAAATTCAACTGCACTAATATTCTCAGGAATTCCTGCATTCTGCATATCAGTATGAGTTTTATAAATACGATGCTGAAGTGCTTGACGTACTTTTTTATCTTCTTGAAATGGAGTAGGTCCTACGACTTCTTCACGTAATTCAGATTCAGCCATAAGACGAATGGTTGGTAAAGTTGCAACCTCTTCGGCATGTACTGATGAAAACCCAACCAAAGTAAATGCCATCATCAGCGCTGATCGTTTTAGAAAGTTCATCACTTGCTCCAAAAATCATTCACCTTAAACATTAAATAAAAATAACTGTAAGCTTAAGCCTACAACAAAGTAATATTGAATTCTGTATCACTCTGATAAACGGTAAATAGGATTATTTTTTTGAACGTAAGATAAAATGAGCGAATCAAATAATATGTCTGATCTTTGTAAAATGAATAGATAAAAGAGGAAAAAATCTCGCATAAGCTCGTTTTTTTGATTACTGTGCTCGAGTGAATTTATAAATATTGATTATTTTCTATACTTTAAAAACGATTGGGAGAAATGGATGTTTTCAACTCTAATTAAAATGACTACAGCGATATCGATTACAGGATTATGTTTAGCAGGTTGTGCAACCAAAACCCTTATTACCAAAGACAGTAAAACTTATATTCGCACAACTAAGGTTACTTTAGTTGAAGATACTGTCATTGCGTTTGGAAGACCTGCTCAACAATCTTCAAATTTACCTCAAGATAGTCTCGTAATCGCAGGGCAAAAGAATAGCTATATCCTTACCCAAGGTGGATCCCAATTTGTGAGCTTAATCACAAAGCTCGACCCAAAAAATATTCAAATTACACGTGAGCTAAGCTTTTATTCTGAAAAAAATGATGGCAATTTTTCAGGCACACTCCCCCTATCATATATAAAACTAAAAGAAGACTTGAGCAAAAAAGATTTAGCGTTTTTCATTGAGAATGGTGCGAGAGAATGTTCTTCTTCAAGTGATGAACGTATGCAAGCACAACGCTTCTGCTTCGATATCAAACTCGCTGGTGTTGTTTATCCTACTGCAAATAATCTAAGTTCACTCAAAGCCTTAAGTAAGCCTTACCAAGTCTCCATCTATACCAATAAAGAAGAAAGTTATAAATCAAAATCAGGTATGAATCCTTTGGAAAAACTGGTATTGCTCCCTTTTGCCGTGGCGATTGATGTGGTGAGTCTACCTTTCCAAGCAGCAGAGAAAATCTTTGACTAAGCTTAAGCTCGAGTTCAATCATGCAATGATGTATGCAAGGCATCATTGCATCACAAAATTATAATTCTTCATCTAATACTTCAACATTGTTTTGCTTAATTTTATCCATCTTCTGATTTAATCTGAGCACATCTTGATAAAGTGCATTAAACTTTTTGACTTGTGTTGTTTCCTTAAAAAGAATCTTGTTATCTTGTCTTTGCCAAGGGTAAGTTTTTAACATATCAAACATCGCTTGTGCTTTCTCAATAACTTGTTGTTCAATCGGAAAAATGTCATGCGCCTTGTCTGTTTTCAGGTTATTTTGCAGTTTTTCTTGTAAAGATTTTCTCATTTCATTATGGATGGCAAGATTTTTTGCTTGTTCAAGTGAATCTGCCTGTATTTTCTGTCTCTTTATTCCATATTCAGTCGAGATTTTTCGAACATCCTGAAGCATTTTTTCGGTCTCACGATAACCTTTTTGACGGTCTTGATCTAAACGTTCGACATCTAGAAAAGTATCCCAATTTGCTGCTTTGAGTTGCCTTAAATAAGCGTTTCTTGCCTCAACATTTTGCATCCAATAACTAAGTAGGAACTCGGACATCAACTTATAATCACCAGATAAACGATCATCATGCACGTTGAGTTGTATAGGCTTGCTCCAGTCCTGCGCTTGATCATAGAGCTCACGCATTTTTTCAGCCATAACAATTTCAAACATTTGTTCGGTATTTGCTGCATTTTGCTTTACGCGATACTGATAGAAAAAGAATGTACCCAAACAAATCACGACGACAGTTAAAAATAATAAAAAACGGCGCATACAGCCTCCAAGTATCTTTATATTTTTTATGTTCTGGATCTAAGTTTAATCAATCAAACACAGACTGTTAATTGATTTTTATTTCATTTCTCGTAACGGAGCATTACATTTTCATCGCTTTAAATTTCGTACTTTCGCCCCTATTATCAAATCAACTGAAATTGTAGAGATATGCCATGCGCGTAGATATTTGGTCAGATGTCGTTTGCCCTTTTTGTTATATTGGGAAAAAGCGTCTTGAACATGTTGCTGAACAAGCAGGAATTGAGCTTGATATTCATTGGCATAGCTTTGAACTCGATCCAGATGCACCTGCCAAACATGAGACTTCGAATACGGAACGCTTAGCAAAGAAATATGGGCGTAGCTTTGCTGACATGGAAGAAATGGAACGTAATGTTGCGGCTATGGCAGCGACTGAAGACATTGACTTTCAATGGCAAAAAGCCAATTCAGGCAACAGCTTTAATGCACATCGTATTATCCATTTGGCTCAAAGCAAAGGTTTGGGTAACGAAGCAAAAGAAGCTTTTTTTCATGCTTATATGACTGAAGGTCTTGCAATTGGTGAACGTGAAGTGGTTGAAGAAATCGCTTCACGGATTGGTTTGGATCATGCTGAAGTCGAGTATGTATTGAATTCAGATGAACTGGCAGATTTTGTTCGCCATGATGAAAAAATTGCCCATGAGCAATTAAATGTAACGGGTGTACCCTTTTTTGTCTTTGATCAAAAACTAGCACTTTCAGGCGCACAACCACGTGAGATTTTCTTGCAGGCATTACAGCAAGCTCAATCCGCTTCTACAGAAGAAATTCAGCAAACAGATGCGGCTCAATGTAGCGATGATCAATGCGAAATTAAGCCCTAACAAGCTAGCTAAAATACAAGCTTCAGCAACTGTCTGAAGCTTGTACACAGCAAACGATCCAAGCTAGATGTGATAGTTACATCACCTATTATCTTAAAAAGCATACCGTTTATCTCTAGTGGTAAATTCTGTAACAAACTAAGTATTTTATTGATCAACTTTTGACTAAAAAAAATGTGATTAAAATCACACTACAGAGATAGATTTATAGATAAACTTCCCCAGCGCGATCTATTTATCCGATTTATTGTTTTAAAATGTTGATACTTTGAAAGCCAAAACATGATCAAAATCTCTATTTGGAATACCTAAATGAGATTTTTTACTAACTTGCAGTCTATAGATTTTGCATATTTTTCTTCTATAATCGTCATAAAGTGACATTCTTTTGTTATGAAAATTCAAGAGTTACAAGCCCTAATAAATGGTCAGATTCAACCCGAACAAATATGCATTGAGCAACTTGTAGCCTTGGCTAGACAGCATAATTTGACGAATACACCTGAATACAAACTGTTAGATGATGCTGTGAATATTGTACTAATTCATTATTTAAAACAGGCTCAAGCCTATCTCTAAGGAAACTATCAATGGACGTATTAGAGAAAGCATTATTGGTTGATGAGCTCAAACATCTGATTGTTGGGCTAAACAACGATAAAAACTCACTTTTTGAGATTGCAAAATCAAAGCAACGTATTAAGGATATTTGTGCTTCTTGTGACGATCCATTGTTTCAAGAACAACTCACTCCATTTAAAGAATTTATTCAACAAGAAGAATTTTCGGCTGAAGAATTAGAAAGCTTTGGGTATGCACTCACTTATCGCGGAACATTTAAATTTATGGGGCGTGTTGAACATGCTTTATTTGCATCAGGCGACATGGGATGGGCAGCTTTACGTCAGTCACAGCATTGGCAAATTTGGGTTATTCGTCCTACATTGTCTTTTATAAAGAGCCCTTGGTTTACATCTACTCGACAAGCACTTGAATGGATTCAAACGAGTACAAGTGATTATATAAAAACAGATGATGAACTCAAAAGTCTCATCCCTGTTTTAGAACCAATTCATCAAACTTCAACAGAATTATCGTTAGATCTAAATCAGACAATTCACAAGGACAGATTATCTGCAATGAGAGAAGAAACTGCGAATTTTGAAGCACAACTCGAAGCAATTATTCAGGAAAGAATTCAATCTGTACCCAATACTCCAGCACAAAGTATTCCAACGGCCGCAAAGCCTAAACCAAGTTTTAGACAAAATGTGCGTCCTGTTGCAAATCTAAATAAAGCTAAACCTGTTGCGCTAAAAGATTTTAATTTAGATGGACTGGTTTGTCGTTTAGAGCGTATCGATCCTAAAACATTTCCATCTTTATATCGTGTAGAGCTACACGATGAGATTGATCAAAATATTAAAATTGATTGGTTATATTTAAAAGCTGAGAATGACGTTCAACCTGTTTGGGAAACAGCTCAAATCTTTGTTGCTGAACAGCTTTATGCACAAGGACAGTTTTCACATTATGTTGTCCTTATTGGTACTCATAGTGTCGAATATGCTGCAACAATCTTACAAGCTTATACAGACCAACGTCATACTCAAACAAGCTCGATTCATCAAACAGACTGGGTTATTTTTAAACAACATTACCACCAACATGAAACACTATTTAATGAATGTATCATGAATGGTAGTCAAGTTTGGCAGCGTAATGAGCGATCTTACCCTTATATTCCTGCTGCCTTTATTAACACGCAAAAGTTTATTCCTTTTGAAGAAACAACAGCGACTTTTCTGACGCCAGTCATCCTACTCAAAGAGCGTCAAAAAATCAGAGTGCTACACGGCGCAGAACGCGTAAAATTATCGAGCGAAGATCAAGCTTATCCGTATCTATTGTTAGATCGTGCAGACGGCTATACATGGCAATTAATACGTCAAGTGATTAGCCGTCTCCCTCAACCAATTTCAGTTCACGATCTCTATCAAGCACTCGAAAATGCGGATGTTTCAGCGACCTAAATATCCATTTTTAAGATACATCTAATCCACCATCAAACTTGTGATTGCTTATTGCAAGTTTCATGGTGGATTTTCATAAATACTCATTCAAATTTTCAAAAGAATTGTTAAATTGCTGTTTTTTGTGTCTTTAGCTTGATTTTATTGCTTGAATAATCAAAAGTTAAATGAAGAACAATATATAAGTTTTAACTATGACGACTTTAAATCAAACGGTACCATCATATATTTTATATACGCTCATTGTACTTCCATTCGGTTTATCAACAACTGTTAGTGCAGCAACTAAACTGGTTGAACAAACTGAGAATAATATTCCCAAAGCGGAAACATCAAATCAAGAAAATTTCTTAGACTATATTCCTAAATGGGTAGATGCGAGTCCGACGGTTTTTCCTGAACAATCTGATCAATCTATTGTTCCTCCAACCGCTGAAACTGAGAATAAAACTTGGGTTGATCGTAAACAGCGTGATATTCGCAACTGGGCTGATCGAACCTCGGTTAAGATTGATGACTGGTTTGGTGATGTCGACCCTGAAAAACCAGCTTCAGCAACAATTCGTTTTATGTTGGATAATTATTGGAATGAATATGATAACTACGAGGTCAAACCTCGTATTCGAGGAAAAATCAAACTTCCAACTTTAGAAAAAAAATTTAGCGTAGTTTTTGGTGATGATTCTCTAGATGACGAATTTAAAAACAATATTGCCAATACCAATACACAACCGAATCAAGATCCAGATAAGAAGTTTGATTCCAAACAGACACGAGATAGTAATGGCTCTATTGCATTACGTTGGTCTAATTTTTCCAAAAAGCTACCATTTGATACAGATGCAGATATTGGTATTCGTTCTGGTGATGATGTTTACCTACGTCTAAGAGCCGAGAAGCACTGGGATTTACACAATGATTTCCACTTTAATGCTGAACAAATCTATCGATATGGTAGTCAAAGTGAGAACTATTTGCGCACAAATTTAGAATTGATACATGCTCGACCCAACCAACCTTTTCTTTCAAATCAATTCAGTTTAACTTACGCTGACAAGCAAGATGATGATTTGTTATGGGACAATCGCATTTTCCGCCAACACCAATTTTTTGCGCATAACAATTTTAATTACGGTCTCTATACAGGTGGGTATTACAACAATAATGACTTGCGTCTAAATAGTTGGGGGCCTTTTGTTTCTTGGAGACAACCTTTATGGCGTGAGTGGTTCTATGTACAAGGTGATCTGAACTATTTCAATGATCATCGCGAGGATCGAAATCATTATGTGAGTACTTTCGTTCGTCTTGAAACCCTATTCTAAATTCATTTAGATGATTTGAATGCTCAATTTAAATTTTAATTGAGCATTTTCATTTTTAAACAATCTTATAAAATAAATAATTAATTAAGCTTTGATTATTATTATTTGATTCTTTAATTTTTCTTTTATGCATGAATCATCGATACGCCATACTTGTGTATGTTTTGATTATAGGAAATCTATATTTAGGTTACCTAGTGCTCCCCTTTTTTCCTGTTTTGATCCCAATCAATAGACATCATACGCATCTTGCTCATCAATCTTTTTTACAGCCACATTCGCAAGTACATCATGTTTTAAAATGTTCTACGGTGATTACAGATGAAGCTCATGAACTAAGCAACGATCAACAACTTGCCGATGAACTTATGCAGGTTTTTGGTCATGACACTTTATGGCAACGTGCTCAGCAAACTCAACCGCCTAAAAAACTAGGCAAAAATACCAAGCACAATGCCTACAAAAGAATTCCCACGCCAAATCCACTCAGCGCAAGTTGGTCAACCATGTCTAATTTATTGCCCTTTCATAATGATCTAGATTTAGGATCAAATTCAGATACAGATATTTATGTCCAATTTCTCGCAAAGAAAAACTGGATTTTGCATTCCGGACTACGGCTCAATACAACTCAAATCTTTCGTTACGGTTCAAGCAGTAAAAACTATGCGGAAACCTACTTAGATTTAACCCAAAAATTTCAGGAACAAACACAAATTTCAACGCAATTTAACTTTTCTAAAGCTCAAGACTCGGAATATGTATGGAGTAATCGCACTTTTCAGAAATTAAATCTGTTATCTCAAAACAATCTCACCTATGGAATTTTGACTACAGGTGATTATGAAAACAAGGCTCTTCGTGTGAATGAGTGGGGACCATATTTTTCTTGGAAAAGACCAATTTGGCGTAATTGGGTCTTTATGCAAAATGACATTAATTATGTAAACATACCAACGAGTGAACAAGGATATTCTTTCAACTATCAAATGAAGTTTGAAGCACAGTTTTGATCAAAAGACCAACATAATTGTGGATAACTTAAATGTTATCCATAGATATAAAAAACCTCTGCCGAAGCAGAGGTTTTTAGGTCAAATCACTTATTGTAATAACAAACTGTTAATACGTTTTACATAGGCTGATGGGTCTTCAGGTAAGCCACCTTCTGCTATCACCGCCTGATCAAAAATCACATTCGCGAGATCATCAAACTGCGCAGAGCTTTCTAATTTTTTCACCAATGGATGTTCTGGATTGATCTCCAGTGTTGGTTTAATTTCTGGAACTGCTTGACCTGCCTGTTTCAACATGCGAATCAATTGCGGAGAAAGTTCACCCTCACTCGTTACCAAACATGCTGGTGAATCAACTAAACGCGTCGTAACACGCACTTCTTTGGTTTTGTCTTTTAACGATGTGGTTAAGCGATCCACCACAGGCTTAAACTGCTCAGCCGCTTGCTCTAGAGCCTTTTTCTCTTCGGCATCCTGTAAATCTCCTAAATCCACGGCACCTTTAGATACGTTTTGTAGTGGCGTACCATCAAACTCAAAGACAAAATTCATTGCCCACTCATCAACACGATCTGCCATGAGCAATACTTCAATACCTTTTTTCTTGAACACTTCAAGTTGTGGCGAATTTTTCGCAGCTGTTAAATTATCCGCAGTCACATAATAAATCGCTTTCTGTCCTTCTTTCATACGTGCTTTATAGTCGGCAAAAGAAGTCGAGATTTCATCATTGCTAGAAGTTGCATAACGCAATAACTTCAAGATACGCTCACGATTGCCCGTGTCTTCGCCTAAACCTTCTTTTAATACCGAACCAAATTCAGTATAGAAAGCTTTGAATTTCTCTTGGTCTTTTTCATCTTCCGACTTTGCTAAACCATCCAATAAAGTCAAGACACGACGCGCATTGCCTTCACGAATAGTTTTCACATCACGGCTTTCTTGAAGTAATTCACGGCTGACATTTAATGGTAAATCAGCACTATCGACCACGCCTTGTACAAAACGTAAATAGTTTGGAATGAGGTTGTCTGCTTCATCCAAAATGAATACACGCTTCACATACAATTTGATGCCCGCTTTTGCTTCACGTGTAAACAGATCTTGTTTAGCTTGACTTGGGATATACAATAATTGTGTATATTCAGTACTACCCTCGACACGGTTATGTGCCCATGCTAGAGGTTCTGCAAAGTCATGGCTCAGGTTTTTATAAAAGTCGATATATTGTTCATCAGTGATTTCGCTCTTACTGCGTGTCCATAATGCACTAGCAGAGTTAATCGCCTCCCATTCATCCGTCTTCACCATCTGACCGCCTTTAGGCTCTTCGCCCTCAGCGACTTCCTCTTCTTGCCATACTTCTTTTTGCATTTCGATTGGCAAACTGATGTGGTCTGAATACTTATTGATGATTTGTTTAACTTTCCACGACTCTAAATAGTCGAGTGCATCATCACGTAAATGCAAGATGATATCGGTACCACGGGTTGCTTTCTCAATCGTTTGAACTTCGAACTCACCTGTACCACCACTGATCCAACGTACACCTTCAGCAGTCTCTAAGCCAGCGCGGCGTGATTCAACCGTAATTTTATCGGCTACAATAAAACCAGAGTAAAAACCAACCCCAAATTGACCAATTAACTGTGCATCGGCTTTCTGATCACCACTTAACTTTGACATAAAATCTTTAGTGCCCGATTTTGCAATCGTACCAAGATTCTCTATCGCCTCTTGTTGGCTCAGGCCAATACCATTATCGGAAATAGTTAAAGTTTTATTCTCTTTATCCAAGCTCACACGAACATGCAAGTTGGCATCATTTTCATAATATTCAGGGTGATTAATCCCTTCAAAACGTAACTTATCGCAAGCATCCGAGGCATTTGAAATCAGTTCACGTAAGAAAATTTCTGGGTTGGAATACAGCGAATGTGTCACCAAATGTAATAACTGAGCAACTTCAGCTTGGAAACTATAATTTTGTGCGACTTGTTCACTCATAAATCACTCCTTATCTTGAGGCTTATATATTTGGAATGATTTATGAATGGTGCATATCTTGAATATTTCAATCCTTGTATTTTATTTTTTCAGTTAAAAAATGCACAAAAGAACAATTAGAATGGTCCTTGGCTCAATATACGTGTTTGTAGAAGTTGATCCAATTGCTGTTGTCTTTGTGCATATGCACGACGAAGACAAGAGGTATTTGCTGCACATGAATTACGCTGTTTCAACCATTGGAATTGCTTATCTTTTTCTGCATCACGTCCTCCCATAGGTAGTGCGTGCAAAATAATCTGGTAAGTTGTTGCCAGTTTTACATCTGCATCATTTAAACCAAGATCGTTACAAATCTGTTGTTCCGATTTTAATTTTGCAGCTTTGCATGGGAAACTGGCGGCATGGGTTTGAGATAAAATGAGTAATGGCATAAGAAATAATGCTGAACTGAATAATTTTTTCATCACCGATCACAACTTATTAAAAACTAGTTCTTAGCTTACCGCACGCTCTGTTTCAGGCTTGTATCTGTTTTATATTACGATTGCAAAATAGAAAACCTCACGATTTGTGAGGTTTCTTTAAATCTAAATCGTCTTAGAACTTATAGCTATAGCCCAAAGTATAGACCATTGGATTTAGGTCTAAATCAAACTTCGTACCATTAACCAACTTAACTTCAGGGCTAAGATCTGCATATCGAACATCCATATATACACCCCAGTTTTTAGCATCAGCAGGTTGGAAATTAAAACCTAACTGACCAGCAAAACCATAAGTATTTTTCACGTCATCAGCTAAGCCCTTTTCGTGCCATGCAATGAAGGCTGTACCACCAACACCAATATATGGAGTAAATCGAGTTGAATTCTTAAAGTTATATTTTGCTGTGATTGTCGGTGGTAATTGACGAACACTTGCAACTTTCTCACCATTTAATAGAACATCGTGATTAATTGGGTTAGCAAGCAAAACCTCAGCTGAAAAAGGCGTATCACCAAAGAAATATTCTACTGAAGGTGTAAATGCGAATTCATGATCACCTTTAACTACAGCACCTGGAGCTACTGTTGTATCTGCAGTTGGCGCAATAACACTACCACCGACCTTAACCTGAAAACCACCTGCAAACGCAGTTGATGATAACCCCAATAATGCAACAACTAATACATTTTTTAGCATTTAAACAACCTCTTTTAAAAAATTATGTTCTTGTTCAACATAATAAACACGTGTTTTTACATTATGCAATACATATTAATTCCAACCTTTTTGATTGATTTTGTAATATATTGAATAATAAAAAAATATATTTGTTAAAATATGTAATAAAAATAATTCAGACTAATTTAATCAACTTAAATCATTATAAAACCTAGTATTTTTATCAAGATTTATTATTTAAAATTTAGCTGAAGTTTTTAAAAAAATAAAATTAAGATTAATTTAAAAATTAAATTACATATAAATTTCTATTTAGAATATATTATAAAATTAGATTAAAAAACAGACAAAAAATGTCACTTCTTGATATTTTTTATACTCAACAAAAAAGGCTCATATTGAGCCTTTTTATTATAAAACCATTGCTGCGATCCAGCCAAAAATAAGTAGCGGGATATTAAAATGTATAAATGTTGGCACTACAGTATCCCAAATGTGATCATGTTGACCATCTACACCTAGTCCTGCTGTAGGTCCTAATGTTGAATCTGAGGCAGGCGAACCTGCATCACCTAATGCAGCAGCAGTACCAATCAATGCAATTGTTGCTAAAGGTGAGAATCCAAATTGTACGCATAGTGGCACATAAATCACTGCCAGCACAGGTACACTTGAGAAAGATGAACCAATACCGATCGTGACAAACAAGCCAATAAATAGCATCAAGAACGCAGCTAAAGCATGATTATCACCAATGATATGTACAACGCCATTCACTAGATGAGCGATGTCGCCTGTATGCGTCATGACTGAAGCAAAACCTGCCGCAGAAATCATGATAAAACCAACTAAAGCCATCATTCGCATCCCTTGCACAAACACATCATCGGCTTCTTGCCATTTAAAGATGCCAGAAGCGGATAACACAGCAAAACCAACAAGGCCACCTAAAATCATCGAACCTGAATACAACTGTGCGACTAAGGTTAAACCGATTGCAAGTAAAGCCATGAGCATGGTTTTTTTGGCAATATAAGGTACATTTTCAGCTTCATGCTTCAACTCTTCAGCATCCACCTTGAGATCATATTCAGCTTGTGTTGTTGCTCGTAGTGGTTTATCCAAATCAATGCTTGTAACAGGTGAAATTGATCGATCAACGTATTCACGGGGTTTACGATAACTAATAAACACAGCGACTAAAGTACCTAAAACCATACCCAAAACAGGTATCGCCATGCCCATAGGCATCATGCTACGTTCTACATGCAAACCATATGCAGCCCCAATCTTATTGATATTTCCCATCAGAATTTGTTCAAGGAAAATGGCACCAAAGCCCACAGGTAAGAATATATATGTTCCAACTAAACCCAACGTCAGTACACATGCTGCCGCACGTCGATCAAGCTTGAGGTGATTCATCACTTTTAACAATGGCGGAACCAATACAGGAATAAAAGCAATATGAACTGGGATTAGATTTTGAGAGAAAATTGCAGCGATGAGTAAAATCGTTAATAAAAGATATTTCACTTTTTTTTCTTGATTTTTACTGGCTTCCATTCCTAATAAACCAATCAGTTTATGTGCAAGTAAATCTGGTAAACCAGATTTAGATAATGCTAAGGCAAAAGCACCTAGAACAGCATAAGCCAAAGCGACTTCAGCACCATCTCCCAGTCCTGCATTAAAAGCTTCTACAGTTTGAGAAAGGCTCAGTCCAGCAACCAAACCACCAATAATGGCTGATATGACCAAAGTGAGAACAACAGAAACGCGTGCCAGTGACAAAATAAACATCACGGCAATCGCAATTACGACAGCATTCATGGACAAAATTTAGGAGCAAAAAGAAAGGCGACATTCTAGCAGATTCATTGTATAGAAGCTGAAAATGTCGCCAAATTGCAATCTGTTTTAAGTGATTTTTATTTTGATTAATCCGCTAAAGCCTTAAACAGTCTGGCGTTTTACAAAATGACGGATTAGTTCAGCAATTTTGGTTGGCTGACTTAAAACTGCCCAATGGTTGGCATCAAGTTCAACATATTCAAAGTTTTCAACCCATTTTGGCATCGATTCTGTAATGTACTCTGGACTAACAAATGCATCGCGTTTTAATACAATCGCCTGTACAGGACATTGAGCATAGCGTTGGCGTGGTTGAGTCAGTGAAGGAATAAAGTTAGCACGATATAGATTAATACCATATTTACCATCTGACACAATATTTGCATTTAATGGCAAGTTTTGTTTTTTCTCTAAGCCACTTAAAATCTTACCCCACTTTTCTGGACTAAAGAAAGTCCATACGGTTGGAGCAACTAATGGCAAATGGAAAGCACCAATGTACCAAGATTTAGTCAGCATTTTCAGTACATTACTTGGTGCAGATTTAAACTTTTCACGCAAATATAAAGAAGCATGATCCAAGCAAGGGCCTGAGATTGTTGTATAAGATAGTAAACGGCCTTTTAACTTAGGTTCAGTTGCTGATTCCCAAGACTGTAAAGAACCCCAGTCATGCGCTGCCATATGGAAATTGCGGTTGGGTAACACTTGATCAACCACTTCTTGTAAATCCAAAGATAAACGCGGTAATCGATAGTCTTTAATACGCTTTGGAATTGATGACAAACCTGCACCACGTACATCGTAAGTAACGACATAATAGTCATCAACCAATTGCTCGATAATCGGTTCCCATACTTCCTGGTTATCGGGATAACCATGTACTAACACCAATGGTGTTTTCTTTTCATCCCCCCATGTTTTGACACAGAGGCTTTGTTGGTCAGAAGTGGTTACTGTTTTTACTTGTGCTTGCATAATTCTTTCCCATTTTGTTTTCTATCGGCTTGGTTATAAAACAGCCATTGCCAGCGATGCACTAAAAATGATACTTATGGAGTATGAATAGAGTTGCAAGAAAAAAAATTGACCATGAAAGACTTTTTCAAAAAAATTCGAACCATTCCAGCGATTTCTAAATTTATGCTGAATCACTATTCCCCTTATCGTGGGGCAGGCATTGCAATCGAAACATTTGATCTTGATCGTTACTTCATTCGTGTCAAAATGCCGCTGACTAGAAAAAATCGTAATATTGTCGGGACACATTTTGGGGGCAGTTTATATTCCATGGTTGATCCCTTTTATATGCTGATTCTCATGCATCATTTAGGACATAAATATATTGTTTGGGACAAAAGTGCTTCTATTAATTTCCTATCACCTGGTCGTAGTGAGGTCGTTGCCGACATTAAACTGAGTAAAAATGAAATTGATGAAATCAAACGATTGGCAGAAAATTATGAACCAGTTTTACGTCATTACACCCTAAATATTTTAGATGATGCAGGAACACGAATTGCAGAGGTTGAAAAAATTTTATATATACGTCGGAAGAAGCCTAAAGCAAGTTCTTCAAAATGAACCTAAATATAAAATGCCTGCAAACAATAGCAGGCATTTACTAAAATTTTAATTCATATTACTTTTTCTTTTCTTGGATTGCAGCACCTGCGCCACCACCGATTGCACCACCAATCGCTGCACCAGTATCACCACCAAAAATAGACTTACCAATCACAGAACCAATACCTGCGCCAATTGCACTACTTGTGGTTGAATTACTACTACCACCCTTGGCATTTGCACCTACACCAGCACCTGCTGCTGCACCTACACCCGCTCCTAAGCCGCCACCTACATGATTACCAACACCACCACCAACTGCACCACCCAATGCTGCTGCACCAATACGCTGATCAGATGCGCTCATGTTTTGGCAGCCTGTAAACATCAAAGTAGATAATACTAATGTTGAAACTAAACCAATTGTTTTTTTCATGTCCAAAACTCCTCAATTTTATAGTCTAAGCATAATCTGATTTTTGTTAGAAAATAATCAGATTATGTAATTGCTCTAAGTGCATTCTTTTCTTTTTGTAATAAAATAAACTAAATGGAAGAATCTTTGATCAATACAGTACTACACTGTTGATTGAATTATGTTATTAAAAATGAAGTCAAAGTTCCAATCTAATCAGCATGAAAACAAAATGTGTGGCTCAATTTAGAAATACAATTTAACAGGGGCGAAAAAATGACAAGATTTATGCTATCCATGTTGATCTTGATGAGTTTAAATTCAGCAACTCAGGCAAATTTTTTCAAGTTCCAAACATTAGCAAAAGTAGAATCACTTAAAAATATTGCTTATGGTAATGATTCCCAACAAATGATGGATATCTATTTCCCATCATCTAAACCACACACCGATAATAATCTAGCTCCAATCATCGTTATGATACATGGTGGTGCTTGGAGTATAGGTGATAAAAATAATGCTGCTGTAGTAAAAAATAAAGTCGATTATTGGGGTAAACGAGGGTGGCTTTTGATCTCCGTTAATTACCGATTAGTTCCAAATGCAACCGTACAGCAACAGACTCAAGATATATCAAATGCTTTACTCTATATTCAAAAACATGCAAATGATTGGCATGCAAACTCAAAACGGCTTATTTTGGTAGGGCATTCTGCTGGTGCACATTTAGTCAGCTTAGTTACTGTACGGCCCTCGTGGTTAACTCCACAACCGCAACCTTGGCGAGCAACCATTGCCTTAGATAGTGCTGCTTACGATATCGAAAAGATCATGCAAAATCGGCATGCTCGATTTTATGATCGAGCCTTTGGTCAACAACCTGAAAACTGGAAAGCCCTCTCTCCGATCTTACAACTTCATCAAAGTTTACCTTCATTTCTCGCTGTTTGCTCAACCACTCGCCCTGATCAACCCTGTATACAGGCTCAACAATTTATTCAGCAAGCACAAAAACTTGGGACATCCGCACAATTATTATCACTCCCACTTTCACATCGTGAAATAAATAGATCTTTGGGAGAAGATAATGCATATACCCAACAAGTGAATCAATTTATACAATCACACTAATTTATATCTATGAAAACTTAGTTTCGTTTTCTAAATACAATCATTTTGCTATTTTCAAACATAAAAAAGGCACCCAAAGGTGCCTTTTTTAATTCGTTAAGACTTAGAACTGGTCTGAGTTCAACGCTTGACTAAATGCTTGGTCAACTTCACTGAAATCATTATGAAGTTCAAATTCAGCAGCTTCTGCCTCTTGACGACGACGCTCTAAGTGATATGCAAGACCTGTACCCGCTGGGATCAAGCGACCCACAACAACGTTTTCTTTCAAGCCACGTAAATCATCTTCTTTACCTGTTACAGCAGCTTCAGTTAACACGCGTGTTGTTTCCTGGAACGATGCAGCAGAAATGAATGAATCAGTAGAAAGCGACGCTTTGGTGATACCCATCAATTGACGTTCAAACTTCGCTGGGAACTTGTTCTGAGCCAAGACAGCTTGGTTCTCTTGAACAACGCGGATGTAATCCACTTGCTCGCCTTTGATGAAGCTTGTATCACCGCCATCAGTGATATCAACTTTACGCAACATTTGACGTACAACAACTTCAATGTGCTTATCGTTGATTTTTACACCTTGGAGACGGTAAACGTCTTGAACTTCGTTCACGATGTAGTTGGTTAATGCCACTTCACCTTTCAAACGTAAGATGTCATGTGGGTTTTGTGGACCATCAGAAATGGTTTCACCACGGTTCACATGCTCACCTTCGAACACGTTAATGGTACGCCATTTTGGAATCAATTCTTCGTAGATCTCAGAACCATCATCAGGGCTAATCACTAAACGGTTCTTACCTTTAGTCTCTTTACCAAAGCTTACAACACCTGATACTTCTGCAAGAATCGCGTGTTCTTTCGGTTTACGTGCTTCAAATAAGTCAGCTACGCGTGGAAGACCACCGGTAATATCACGGGTACGTGAAGTTTCTTGTGGTACACGACCAAGTACATCACCCACACCAATCGTTGCGCCATCACGAACGGTTACGATCGTATTTTGTGGTAAGAAGTAGAATTGTTCGCCACCATCTGTTGTATCCAACACAATTGCAGGACGTAAATCTTTACCAGAAGCAGGACGAGCTGTTACAGGTAAGATTTCAACAGTAGTCATACCTGTTGCATCATCTGTCTTAGAGGTTGCAGTTACACCATCAGCGATTTGGCTGAAACGTGCTTTACCAGCAACTTCTGTTACCAATGGATGTGTATGCGGATCCCAAGTCGCTACGATACCGCCAGCCTCCACAGCTTCACCATCTTTCAACAAGATGCTTGCACCGTAAGGAAGTTTATAACGCTCACGCTCACGACCTAAATCATCTGCAATACCGATTTCACCTGAACGTGAAACAGAAACCAAATGCCCTTTGGCATGTTGTACAGTTTTCACGTTGTGGAAACGTACAGTACCTTTGTTACGTACTTGAACACTGTTTGCAGCAGACGTTCGGCTCGCAGCACCACCCACGTGGAACGTACGCATCGTTAACTGTGTACCTGGCTCACCAATTGATTGTGCAGCCATTACACCCACTGATTCACCTGGGTTCACCAAGTGACCACGTGCAAGGTCACGACCATAACAACGCGCACATACACCGAAGGTAGATTCACATGCAATCACTGAACGTACTTTAACTTCATCGACACCCGCTTCTTCAAGCTGAGCAGCGATTTTCTCGTCAATGAGCGTACCACGTGGAAGTACAACTTCATCATCAGATGCACGACGTACATCTTCAGCAGTAACACGACCTAATACGCGATCGCGTAATGGTTCAATAACGTCACCACCTTGAATGAATGGAGTCATCACTAAGCCACCAGCTGTACCACAGTCAGATTCAGTAATAACTAAATCTTGTGCTACGTCTACTAGACGACGTGTCAAGTAACCTGAGTTCGCTGTCTTCAATGCAGTATCGGCCAAACCTTTACGTGCACCATGTGTTGAGATGAAGTACTGAAGTACTGTCAAACCTTCACGGAAGTTTGCTTTAATTGGGGTCTCAATGATCGAGCCATCCGGCTTCGCCATCAAACCACGCATACCAGCAAGCTGACGGATCTGCGCCGCACTACCACGGGCACCCGAGTCAGACATCATATAAATCGAGTTGAATGATTTCTGCTTCTCGTCTTCACCTTGTTTGTTTTTCACAAGGGTATAAGACAAGTTATCCATCATCGCTTTCGCAACTTGGTCGTTTGTACGCGCCCAGATATCGACAACTTTGTTATAACGCTCACCCGCAGTTACGAAACCTTGCTCAAACTGTTGTTCGATTTCACGAACTTCTGTTTCAGCTTTATCGATAATCGTATGCTTGGTTGGTGGAATCAACATGTCTTCCATACCAACAGATACACCTGAGCGCGTCGCTTGACGGAAGCCCAAATACATCAATTGGTCAGCGAAGATAACCGTATCTTTCAAACCAAGTTTACGGTAGCAAGAGTTGATTAACTTCGAGATGTTTTTCTTGGTCATCTCAAGGTTGATCATGTCGAAGCTTAAACCTTGTGGAACAACTTCCCATAACAAGCAACGACCAGGTGTTGTATCAACAATAATGGTTTGCTTTTCACGCTGACCATTTTCATCAATAACAGTTTGGTGTACACGTACTTTTACGCGCGCATGGATTGCAACTTTACCCGTCGCTAACGCACGGTTAACTTCGTGTGTATCCGCAAACACCATGCCTTCACCTTTGGCATTTACCGCATCACGAGTGATGTAGTAAAGACCCAAGACAACGTCCTGAGAAGGAACGATGATTGGCTCACCATTGGCAGGTGACAAGATGTTGTTGGTTGACATCATCAAGGCACGTGCTTCTAACTGTGCTTCCAATGTCAATGGAACGTGTACCGCCATTTGGTCACCATCGAAGTCGGCGTTAAACGCAGCACATACGAGTGGGTGAAGACGAATCGCTTTACCTTCAATTAGAATAGGTTCAAATGCTTGAAGACCTAAACGGTGAAGTGTTGGCGCACGGTTCAACATCACTGGATGTTGACGAATTACAGAAGCAAGAACGTCCCAAACTTCTGGGGTTTCACGCTCAACCATTTTCTTCGCAGCTTTAATGGTTGTTGCCTGACCAGATGCTTGTAGTTTCGCGAAAATAAATGGCTTGAATAATTCAAGTGCCATCTTCTTCGGAAGACCACATTGGTGAAGACGTAAAGTAGGACCAACGGTAATCACCGAACGACCTGAATAGTCAACACGTTTACCAAGTAAGTTTTGACGGAAACGACCTTGTTTACCTTTGATCATATCTGCCAAAGATTTCAACGGACGTTTGTTCGAACCTGTAATTGCACGACCACGACGACCGTTATCAAGCAACGCATCAACAGACTCTTGTAACATACGTTTTTCGTTACGTACGATGATATCTGGCGCAGCAAGGTCAAGAAGACGCTTCAAACGGTTATTACGGTTGATCACACGACGATATAAATCGTTCAAGTCTGAAGTCGCGAAACGACCACCTTCAAGTGGTACAAGCGGACGTAAGTCTGGTGGAAGTACAGGAAGTACGTTCATCACCATCCATTCAGGCTTGTTGTTTGAATCTTTGAATGCTTCCATCAATTTCAAACGCTTAGACGCTTTTTTAAGTTTCGTCTCAGACGTTGTTTGTGGAATTTCTTCACGTAAACGCGCAATCTCAGCTTCAAGATCGATATCTTTTAATAAATCCTGAACTGCTTCTGCACCCATTTTCGCAGTGAATTCATCACCGTGTTCTTCAAGTGCATTGTAGTATTCTTCGTCTGTTAAAAGTTGATACTTTTCAAACGGAGTCATACCAGGATCAGTAACAACATAAGATTCGAAATACAATACGCGCTCGATATCACGTAATGTCATATCAAGAAGTAAACCGATACGGCTCGGTAATGATTTTAAGAACCAGATGTGTGCAACTGGAGAAGCAAGGTCAATATGACCCATACGCTCACGACGAACTTTAGCAGTCGTTACTTCAACGCCACATTTTTCACAAATGACGCCTTTGTATTTCATACGCTTGTATTTACCACACAAGCATTCATAATCTTTTACTGGACCAAAGATTTTGGCACAGAACAAACCATCACGTTCAGGTTTAAAAGTACGGTAGTTAATGGTTTCTGGCTTTTTAACTTCACCGTGAGACCATGACTTAATCATCTCTGGTGACGCAAGACCAATACGGATACGGTCAAATTCAACAGGTGCATGACCTTCTGAATCCGTTTTCTTACGCATGATATCGAGCAAGTCTTTCAATTTTTTTCTCCGTGTGTCGGGGAGCTACGCTCTTCCGACTGGGTCACAAATATTGTTTTTACTGAAATTTGGGAATCTCGAATCCCCCTAAAGCCCCCTTTATAAAGGGGGACTTTCTTCCCTCTTTCTTAAAGAGGGATTGGGGGAGATTTTTTAGTCACCATTTTTCAGTTCAATGTTGATACCTAAAGAACGGATCTCTTTGGTCAATACGTTGAACGATTCAGGCATACCCGGATCCATATAATGGTTACCATCTACAATATTCTTATAGATGCGTGTACGACCTTCGACGTCATCCGACTTCACTGTAAGCATTTCTTGGAGCGTATATGCAGCACCGTATGCTTCAAGTGCCCATACTTCCATCTCACCGAAACGCTGACCACCGAATTGTGCTTTACCACCAAGCGGTTGTTGAGTCACAAGTGAGTAAGAACCTGTTGAACGCGCATGCATCTTGTCATCAACCAAGTGGTTCAATTTGAGCATGTACATGTAACCTACAGTTACAGGACGGTCAAACTGTTCACCTGTACGACCATCAAACAATACTGTTTGACCTGTACGAGAAATGTCTGCCAATTCAAGTAAGTCTTTGATCTGGCTTTCTTCAGCACCATCAAATACAGGAGTTGCTAATGGAACACCAGCACGCAAGTTACCTGAAAGCGCCAAGATTTCTGCGTCAGTCAAGCTATCAAGCTCTTCCTGCTCACCACCAACCTTGTTATAAATCTTGTCTAAGAATTCACGCAGTTCAATCACTGTACGTTGTTCTTTCAACATTTTTTCGATCTTATCGCCAAGACCTTTCGCCGCCATACCCAAGTGAGTCTCAAGAATCTGCCCCACGTTCATACGTGACGGTACACCGAGTGGGTTCAATACGATGTCGACTGGTACACCGTTCGCATCATGTGGCATGTCTTCAACTGGTAAGATGTTTGATACAACACCCTTGTTACCGTGACGACCCGCCATCTTATCACCAGGCTGGATACGACGTTTAACCGCAAGGTAAACCTTAACAACTTTCAATACGCCAGTTGTTAACTCATCACCTGTAGAAAGTTTACGCTTCTTCTCAGCAAACTTTTCGTCAATCTCGTAACTCTTCTCTTTCAAGAACACTTGAATTTGAGTTAAACGCTCAGCAATTGCTTCATCATTTGGCTGGATTTCAAGTAAATCAACAAGCTCTAAACCAGACAATACGTCTTCAGAAAGTTTATCACCGCGTTTAGTTGAACCACCACCGTTAGATTCTTGACCTTTCAACAAACGAACAATACGTTCACGTGCTGCTTCTTCGAAGATTTTGTATTCTTCTTTCAAGTCTTTACGGTATGCGTCAAGCTGAGCTTTCTCAATTGCTTGAGCACGTTCATCTTTTTCTAAACCATCACGTGTGAAGACTTGAACGTCAATTACTGTACCTTTAGTACCAGACGGAACACGTAAAGACGAGTCTTTTACGTCAGCCGCTTTTTCACCAAAGATTGCGCGAAGTAATTTTTCTTCAGGTGTTAACTGAGTTTCACCTTTAGGTGTTACCTTACCAACAAGGATGTCACCTGCAGTCACTTCAGCACCGATATAAACAATACCTGACTCATCCAATTTAGACAGTGCAGCTTCACCAACGTTAGGAATATCGGCAGTAATTTCTTCTGCACCTAACTTAGTATCACGTGCTACACATGATAATTCTTGAATGTGAATCGACGTTAAACGGTCTTCTTGAAGAACACGCTCAGAAAGTAAGATCGAGTCTTCGTAGTTATAACCGTTCCATGTCATGAACGCGACGCGCATGTTTTGACCAAGCGCAAGTTCACCCATGTCAGTCGATGGACCGTCAGCCAAGATATCACCACGAGCAACTTTGTCGCCCAAGTTCACGATGACATTTTGGTTAATACATGTATTTTGGTTTGAACGTGTATATTTGATCAGGTTATAGATATCTACACCTGCTTCACCTGCAATCATTTCATCTTCGTTGACACGAATTACGATACGAGATGCATCTACATATTCAATCGCACCACCACGATCGGCAATCACACATACACCTGAGTCACGTGCTACGTTTGCTTCCATACCTGTACCAACAAGCGGCTTGTCAGCACGCAAGGTAGGAACAGCCTGACGTTGCATGTTTGAACCCATCAATGCACGGTTCGCATCATCGTGTTCAAGGAATGGAATCAATGACGCTGCCACAGATACAACCTGTTGCGCAGAAACGTCCATATGCGTTACACGCTCAGGCGACATACGAACGAAGTCACCTTGATGACGTACAGAAACCATTTCTTCAGTTAAAGTACCGTCTTTATCCACTGCAGAATCGGCCTGTGCAATAACAGTACCCACTTCTTCAATTGCAGATAAGTATTCAACTTCATCAGTCACACGACCATCAACAACTTTACGGTATGGTGTTTCCAAGAAACCGAAGTCATTCGCTTTTGCATAGACAGAAAGCGAGTTGATCAAACCAATGTTTGGACCTTCAGGTGTTTCAATTGGACAAACACGACCGTAGTGAGTTTGATGTACGTCACGTACTTCGAAGCCCGCGCGTTCACGTGTCAAACCACCAGGGCCAAGCGCAGATACACGACGTTTGTGTGTAATTTCAGACAATGGATTATTTTGATCCATGAACTGAGACAATTGGCTCGAACCAAAGAATTCTTTGATTGCAGCAGCAACTGGTTTTGCGTTGATTAAATCTTGTGGAGACAAGTTATCGGTTTCTGCTTGGCTTAAACGCTCTTTAACAGCACGCTCAACACGAACTAAACCAACACGGAATTGGTTTTCTGTCATTTCACCAACTGAACGTACACGACGGTTACCTAAGTGATCGATATCGTCGACTTCACCTTTACCGTTACGGATTTCTACTAATGTACGTAATACATCAATAATATCGTCGTGCGACAGAATACCTTCAACTTCACGTGACTTCTGATCTGTACCCACTTCGTAAGGACGACCCAAACGACGGTTGAACTTCATACGACCGACTGGAGAAAGGTCATAACGCTCAGAAGAGAAGAATAAGTTATTGAATAAGTTTTCAGCAGCTTCTTTCGTTGGTGGTTCGCCTGGACGCATTACTTTATAGATTTCAACAAGTGCTTCTTCACGACCTGTTGTTGTATCCGCACGCAATGTATCTGCAACGAAAGGACCACGATCGATGTCGTTCGTGAACAGGATGTTAAACTGTTTAACACCACCTTCAGCGATCTTCACCATGATGTCATGGCTAAGTACAGTATTCGCAGGAATCACATCACCACTTTTCAGTGTGATATCTTCAGCTGTAATACGCTCATATAAATATTCATCAGGTACAGAAAGCTTGGCTAAGTTCGCAGCTTCCATTTGACGTACGTGACGTGCATTAATACGTTTACCTTGTTCAACGATCGCTTTACCATCATTGTCTAAGATATCGAATTGTGCCATTTCACCACGTAAGCGATCTGGAACAAGATCAATTTGATAGCTACCCATATCAAGATATACAGGTACTTTTTCATAGAACAAATTCAAGATTTGTTCATTGCTGTAATTCAAGGCACGTAGAATCACCGTTGCAAGCAGCTTACGACGACGGTCAATACGTACGAATACTAAATCTTTAGCATCAAATTCAAAATCTAACCATGAACCACGGTAAGGAATAATACGTGCTGAATACAACACTTTACCACTTGAGTGGGTTTTACCCTTGTCATGGTCAAAGAATACACCTGGTGAACGGTGTAATTGAGATACGATGACACGCTCAGTACCGTTGATAACGAAAGTACCGTTATCGGTCATGAGTGGCATTTCACCCATGTAAACTTCTTGTTCACGAACGTCTTTAATTGATTTCGTTTCACGATCTTTAATGATCAAACGAATTTTTACGCGCATTGGTGCTGCATAAGTTGAACCACGTAAAATACATTCACGTACGTCAAACTCAGGCTTACCAAGACTATACTCAACAAATTCTAAAGCAGCATTGCCAGAATAACTTTCAATAGGAAAAACTGAACGAAATGCGGCTTGGAGACCGATATCTTCGCGATTTTTTGGAGTTTTACCGCCTTGTAAGAATGTCCGGTACGAATCGACCTGAATCGACAGTAAGTACGGTGCTTCCATTACGTGGGGCAATTTACCAAAATTCTTACGGATCCGTTTCTTTTCGGTATATGAGTATGCCATCTGGAGTCCTCGGAAAGTAAACTAAACCCGCCTGCAGAACGGGTCTAGAAGGAATTACGCAGGCCGATATGGCCACCACTGTTTACAAATGCTGCAATTTTTAGTGGTATTAAAACGCTTAACAATATTTTTATAAGCAAAAAAATATTGGTAAGCGTTTGATTTCATGAATTTTGTTTAAATAATACGCACAATAAACGTAAAACTATCAAAAAACGAGCCGATTATTGTAACGCAAAAAGGCTGATGACCCAAGAGCCATCAGCCATTTTTTGGAGCCGATTTTGAAAAAATCGACTCCCTACAGCATTACTTAAGTGTAACTGTAGCACCAGCTTCTTCAAGCTTCTTCTTAAGTTCTTCGCCTTCTTCTTTAGAAACGCCTTCTTTAAGAACTGCAGGAGCGCCTTCAACAAGATCTTTAGCTTCTTTAAGACCAAGGCCAGTAGCTTCACGAACTGCTTTAATTACAGCAACTTTGTTAGCACCGAAAGAAGTCAACTCAACGTTGAATTCAGTTTGTTCTTCAACAGCAGCAGCAGCTGGACCAGCAGCTACAGCTACAGCAGCAGCAGATACGTTGAAACGCTCTTCAAATGCTTTGATTAAGTCAACAAGTTCGATAACTTTTAATTCAGCAACTGCGTCTAAGATTTGTTCGTTTGTTAAAGCCATGAGAATAACTCCAAATGGATATTGAATGGTGTGAAAGTAGATTTAAGCTTAAGCAGCTTCTGACTCGTTTTTCTCTTGGAGCGCTGTAAGTAAACGACCCAATTTCGAAATAGGAGCTTGAAGAACAGAGGCAAGCATAGTAAGCGCTTTTTCGTGGTTCGGAAGGTTTGCAATAATACTAACTTCTTCACCTTGATAAAGTTTGCCGTCAAATGCAGCAGCTTTTAATTCAAATGCTTTGTTAGTTTTAGCAAATTCTTCGAACAAGCGTGCAGCTGCACCCATATCGTCTTCAGAAGTTGAGAATGCTAAGATTGTTGGACCAACAAGATTGTCATTCAAGATAGAGAATTGCGTATCTTGAAGAGCACGTTTAGCTAAAGTATTACGTACAACACGTGTAGCAACACCTAGTTTACGAGCTTCAACACGAAGAGCAGTTAATTGCTCAACCGTTAAACCTTGGTAGTCAGCAACAACGGCAGCGAACGCTGTAGAAGCAACTTCAGTTACTTCAGCAACGATCTGTTTTTTGTCTTCAATAAGAAGAGCCATTGTAAAACCTCCTAACGGTGATTTATGTACCTACACAGGTACACTCCCAATTCGTAAGTCTTTCGACTTACACGCGGAGGAGCAACAAATCACACCACCGCGTCTACTCAGACTGGTATTTTAAGAAGCAAATCCTAAAACCTGCCTCGCCTGAGGTCTTTGACGCTGATAAACCTTCATTTATCAATTCAAAGTTTGCTTAGATTTTCTGCAAGAGAAAATCTAAGGCTTTAAAATTCTTTCTAATTACTTAGAAACGTTGTTTACGTCAACGATCAAACCAGGACCCATAGTTGAGCTCAAAGTGATCTTCTTAACGTATACACCTTTAGAAGTTGCAGGTTTTAAACGTTTTAAATCTGCAATTAAAGTTTCAACGTTTTGACGCACAGCTTCTTCGCTAAAGCCAAGTTGACCAATTGCAGCATGGATGATACCACCCTTGTCTACACGGTAACGTGCCTGACCAGATTTAGCATTTTTAACTGCATTCGCAACATCTGGAGTCACTGTACCCACTTTAGGGTTTGGCATTAAGCCACGTGGACCAAGAATTGTACCTAACTTACCAACAACGCGCATTGCATCAGGAGCAGCAATAACTACGTCGAAATCAAGATTTCCACCTTGAATGCTTTCAGCAAGGTCATCAAATCCAACAACATCTGCACCAGCTTCTTTTGCAGCTTCAGCAGCAGCACCTTGAGCAAATACTGCTACACGTACAGTTTTACCTGTACCTGCAGGTAAAGTCGTCGCACCACGAACAACCTGATCAGATTTACGTGGATCAACACCAAGGTTTACAGAGATGTCTAATGATTCTTTGAACTTCGCAGCTGGAAGGCTGTTAAGAACTTGTACTGCTTCTTCCAAAGTATAAACTTTGTTTGCTTCTACAGCAGCAGCAATGGCTTTTTGACGTTTAGTTAACTTTGCCATGTCTTATAGCTCCACTTCCAAGCCCATAGAACGTGCAGAACCAGCAATGGTACGCACACGAGCGTCTAAATCAGCACCAGTTAAATCTGGTTCTTTAGTAGTCGCAATTTCTTCTAATTGAGCACGAGTCAACTTACCAACTTTAGTTTTGTTAGGTACAGAAGAACCCTTTTGAATACCAGCAGCTTTCTTAAGAAGAATAGATGCAGGTGGAGTTTTCATGATGAATGTGAACGACTTATCGTTGTACACAGTGATCACGACAGGAATTGGCAAACCAACTTCAAGTTTTTGTGTAGCAGCATTGAATTCTTTACAGAATGCCATGATGTTTACACCACGTTGACCTAAAGCAGGACCAATTGGTGGAGATGGATTTGCTTTACCAGCTGGAACTTGCAGCTTGATATAGCCGTCAATCTTCTTAGCCATTGAAAATTACCTCTGGGTACAGACGCCGTCAGGCTCCCCAAAAAATTAAACAACACCGAAGTGTTAGAACAACAATGCCCGATCAAATCGGGCGCTTACCAACCAACTCAAGTTAAATCGTTTTTTCGACTTGTCGAAACTCGAGTTCAACTTGCGTTGGTCGATTAAATACATTAATCGTCAACGTTAAACGTGACTTTTCGTATTGTACTTCCTCCACGACCCCTTTAAAGTCAGTGAACGGACCATCAACCACGAGTAATTCTTCACCAGGCTCAAACATTGTCTTAGGACGAGGTGCTTCACCTGTATTACGTACACGCGCAAGAATTGCATCAGCTTCACGTTGAGAAATTGGCGCTGGTTTTTCTGGTGTACCACCAATAAAACCTAGAACCTTTGGACACTCTTTAACGATGTGCCAAGTATCATCATTCATTTCCATTTCGACCAATACATAGCCAGGAAAGAATTTACGCTCAGACTTACGCTTCTTACCATCCTTCATTTCCACTACTTCTTCAGTAGGAACAAGGACTTCACCAAAACTATCAGCAACAGTGCTGCGCTGGATTCGGTCATTAAGTGAACGCATCACTTGTTTTTCAAAACCTGAATAGGCATGAATAATATACCAACGTTTCATCGCACTCTTACCCGATAATTAACTTAATAAACCAACCTAACCCGTAATCGAAACACCATAAAACCAATGATGCAACAACCACAACCAAAAGCACTTGCCACGATGTCGTGATCGTCTCTTGTTTTGTTGGCCAGGTCACTCGACGCAGTTCAATTCGCGCATCTTGCAACAAACGCACAAAGCCTTTGCCTTGATGGGTGGCGTATAATAAACCTAAAGCGACGACGACACAAGCCAAAATTACCCCAACGCGCACCCAAATATCATTTGCAGGTGCCCAATAGGCTGGTAAATGTTGATTTACCAATGCTGAACCAACTAACAAAACAATTGCAATTAACCACAAGACAATATCAAGCGGAGAACTTGCATTTATAACTTCTGCAGCATTATTTCTTTGAGGGATTGGCGCGTCGCTTAATGCGTCACGCGATTTATCATTCGACATTTTTTTACTCGTCGTAGAATTCGCGAATTATTATATGACAACTTAGCCAGAATTAAGCTTTTTTATTTAAAAAAAGTGGCAGGCCAGGAGGGACTCGAACCCCCAACATTCGGTTTTGGAGACCGACGCTCTACCAATTGAACTACTAGCCTATGAAGCAAATCGAAAGCCGAAGCTTCCGATTTGAATGTAATACAATATTGGGCTTATGCAGTTACTTTAGCAACAACACCAGCACCTACAGTACGACCACCTTCACGGATCGCAAAACGTAGACCTGGGTCCATTGCGATCGGGTGGATTAACTCTACTGACATCTCAACGTTGTCACCAGGCATAACCATTTCTACGCCATCTTGTAATTTGATCGCGCCAGTTACGTCAGTTGTACGGAAGTAGAACTGTGGACGGTAACCGTTAAGGAATGGAGTATGACGACCACCTTCTTCTTTAGAAAGTACGTATACTTCTGCATCGAATTTAGTGTGCGGCTTGATTGTACCTGGTTTAGCAAGTACTTGACCACGTTGTACGTCTTCACGCTTAGTACCACGAAGTAAGATACCACAGTTCTCACCCGCACGACCTTCGTCAAGAAGTTTACGGAACATTTCAACGCCAGTAACTGTAGTCGTTTGAGTATCACGGATACCAACGATTTCAACAGACTCACCAACTTTGATGATACCAGCTTCTACACGACCAGTTACTACTGTACCACGACCAGAGATAGAGAATACATCTTCGATTGGCATCAAGAATGCTTTATCGATTGCACGCTCTGGTTCTGGGATGTAAGAGTCAAGCGCTTCTACAAGTGCAAGAACAGAAGCTTCACCGTAAGGACCGTCGTTACCGTTTAATGCTTGAAGCGCTGAACCACGGATGATTGGAGTGTCATCACCTGGGAAGTCATAAGTAGAAAGAAGTTCACGAACTTCCATTTCTACTAATTCAAGTAATTCTTCATCATCAACAAGGTCACACTTGTTTAAGAATACGATGATGTAAGGTACACCTACCTGACGAGAAAGAAGGATGTGTTCACGAGTTTGTGGCATTGGACCATCAGTCGCAGCACACACAAGGATCGCGCCGTCCATCTGAGCAGCACCAGTAATCATGTTTTTAACATAATCGGCGTGACCCGGGCAGTCTACGTGAGCGTAGTGACGGATTGGAGAATCGTATTCTACGTGTGAAGTATTAATTGTAATACCACGTGCTTTTTCTTCAGGAGCTGAGTCGATTTGTGAGTAATCTTTCGCTTCACCGCCGTAAGTTTTTGCACAGATAGTTGCAATCGCAGCAGTTAAAGTTGTTTTACCATGGTCAACGTGACCAATTGTACCCACGTTTACGTGTGGTTTATTACGTTCAAACTTAGCCTTAGCCATTTGATTTTCCTCGTTTACGTCGACACCAGTTTAGAGAAAAACAACCCTGAAAAACTTTCTTTATCGACATTCGCCTAAAAAACTAGACACCCAATACTTGAAAAGCAGACTATAATAGCCTGCTTCTTTAAAAATTTTGTAGAAATTCTACTAAGCTGTATATCTGGAGCTCTTATCGAGATTTGAACTCGAGACCTCTCCCTTACCAAGGGAGTGCTCTACCACTGAGCTATAAGAGCGACATCTTCGATGGAGCGGGAGACGAGGATCGAACTCGCGACATGCAGCTTGGAAGGCTGCCACTCTACCAACTGAGTTACTCCCGCATGTTGGTACTTACCACTTCAATCGAAGTTAGATGGTGGTGAGAGAAGGATTCGAACCTTCGAAACTTTCGTAGCAGAGTTACAGTCTGCCCCCTTTGGCCGCTCGGGAATCTCACCATATCACACTTACACAGTGCTGTTCTTTACTTTATACTACCACACTTTTGAGATGGTGCCGGCACACGGATTCGAACTGTGGACCTACTGATTACAAGTCAGTTGCTCTACCAACTGAGCTATGCCGGCTCTTTCTTAGTGTTTCGTACGTTTCGTATCGGAACGGTGTGCAGTTTAGCAAAACTCTGAATCGATGCAAGTGGTTTTTTCAAAAAAACCGTTAAAAACTCATAAAATCAACCCGTTTGATGATAATTCAACCGCTTTGATCACTGCGCGAGCTTTTATTTGGGTTTCATTCCACTCTGATTCAGGATTTGAGTCTGCAACTAAGCCTGCCCCAGCCTGTACATAGACCTTTTTATCACGAATCACACAGGTACGAATCGCAATCGACATGTCCATTTCACCATGCCAGCCTAAATAACCTACAGCACCACCAAATACACCACGTTTAACTGGTTCTACTTCATCAATAATTTCCATAGCGCGGATTTTTGGTGCACCTGAAAGTGTTCCAGCAGGAAAGGTTGCTTTAAACACATCTAAAGCATCCACGTCATCACGTACTTCACCCTGCACATTAGACACGATATGCATGACATGAGAATAACGCTCAATCACCATACGATCAGTCACTTGCACTTTACCAATTTTAGAAACGCGACCAACATCATTGCGACCTAAATCGATTAGCATGAGATGTTCAGCAATTTCTTTTTCATCTGCGAGTAAATCTTGTTCCAAGGCAAGATCTTCTTCCTTAGTTTTACCGCGCGGTCGTGTTCCCGCCAAAGGACGTACTGTTGCGATACCATTTTCTAAGCGTGAAAGAATTTCTGGCGAAGAACCCACGATATGAAATGGCTTTTGATCTGTGAGTGTTTGTCCTTGCACCAGAAATAAATACGGCGATGGATTGAGATGGCGTAATGCACGATAAACTTGTAAAGCCTCACCATCAAAGTCAGACACCATACGTTGACCAGGCACAACCTGCATCACATCGCCTGCACGGATATACTCTTTTACTTTCTCAACGGTTTCTAAAAACTTTTCTTTACCCGTAATGGATTCGAAATGTGGCGCAGTATGGGGTTTCGCTTGTAAGCTGACAGGCGTAGCGAGCAACTGCTCAAGTTGATCCAGCTTCTGCTGAGCCTTATCATAAGCATCAGGCTGACTCGAATCTGCGTGATGAATTAAAAACAAAGTGTCCTTTAAATTATCAAACACAATCACGGTTTGAGACAACATTAACCAAAGATCTGGCAAAGTCACAGGATCAGCCGTGGGAACATTTTTAAGTTTTGGTTCGATATAACGTACCGCGTCATACCCCAGATACCCAACCAAGCCACCAGTAAAACTTGGTAACTCAGGCAATTCAGCTTGAGTTGGCACTTTAAATTGACTTTGAAAATCGCGGATATACTGAAATGGATCAGCGCAGTCTTGCTGGCGAAGCGAGCCATCAGCTTGCTGAATGGTCAATACACCTGCATTACAGGAAAAAACAATCGACTCCCCTAAACCAATCATTGAATAGCGCGCCCAATTCTCGCCCCCTTCAACGGACTCAAAGAGATAAGCTTGTTTTTGTTCTTTAAAACGTGCAAAAACAGAAAGTGGGGTTTCTGTATCGGCTAAACGTTGGCGATACACAGGAATAGTGTTATAGCCTGCTGATTTTAATTGCTCAAATTGTACTAAGGTCGTCATGAATCTTCTCTATGGTTTTAATTTCTGCGCGTTTTTTCTGTAGTGCCTTTTCAAGCCCGCCATCGAAAAACCATAACAAACTTCATGCTTGTCTCCTGACTAAATCATCTTCTATCAATTCTGCCAAACTATCGACCACTTGCTGTGGCTGACAGTCATAGATACTTTCCCCATGATTATAGCCATAGCTGACCACAATACAATCAATACCTGCACGTCTGGCGGCTTCCACATCATTACTCGAATCACCGATCATCAAAGTTTGCGAGGCTGTAATATTTTGTTGCTGCATACAGTGTAGTAAAGGCAAAGGATGAGGTTTACGTTCAGCTAAACTATCACCACCAACCACCATCTTAAAATATGGGTTTAACTGCAAAATGTCGAGAATACCTTGCGCTAAATGCTCTGGTTTGTTAGTTACGCAAGCCATCGTAATATTATGCTCTTGACAGTAATCCAAAAATGGTAAAACACCTTCATATACTTTGGTGTTTACACATAATTCTTGTTCATAAATCTCAACAAAGGTATCAAGCAATTGCTTCTGCTGCTGGGCATCAATCTGACCAAACAAATGCTCCAAAACAGTATCACATAGTTTAGCCGCACCCTTGCCTACCCAAGCTCGAATCTGCACCTCTGTTACCAATGGTAATGCCAGCTTTTCCAAACTTAGATTCATTGCTCGATATAAATCAGCCGCCGAGTCCACAAGCGTCCCATCCAGATCAAATAAAATTAAATTTCGTTGTTGTAACTGAGCAACAGACATAGATTTCGACTCAAGAAATAAAAAGGCACGCCCATATGAGCATGCCTTGATTGTAAAAGCTTAATATAATTATTTAAAGAATAACCAAGCAATCACAGCTAAAATGATGAGCACAACTATTGAAATTAAACCAATCGATGCATTTTTTTGCTGTTCAATTTCTTGTTGGACACGAGAAATAGGTTCTTCAATCGCGATCGGTTGCTGTTCAGCAGCAGCCCGAACATCAATACCTTCAGGAATTGGTGCCGGTTTTGGAATTCCAACTTGTTGTGGCATACCATCTTGATTAATCGAAGTTTCCGCAGCTCGCTCTGCAAGCGTTGGCATACCCGCATCGTGCTTCGTTGCTGTTACTGGCTCAACTTCAATTTCTGGTAGCTCTGTAAGTGTTGGCACAATTGCCAAAACTGAAAACACAAAACTCGCGAATTGTAAAATATCGCCATCATTTAAAGCAGTTTCTTGTTCAACACGGGTATCATTAATAAACGTACCGTTTGAAGAATTTAAATCTTGCACCCATAACTGCTCTCCTTTGAGTAGCAGTGCTGCGTGACGGCGTGAAATATCCGCAGATTGCAATAAAATATCTGCATCCTGATGTCGCCCCACCAACATATCACGTTCAACACTAATCTCTTGCCCTGTAAATTCACCTGTAATGGCTTGTAATTTCCAAGTCATAGATGTTTATCCTTATCATAATTTCTTTCAATCATAACATTGTGACATAAGCGCTTCTGTGCATCTACTGTGAAGACGCTGGGCGAATCGTCGTGGTTGTCACTGTATTTTTACTGCGTTCAGTTGCTTTGGCTGGAAGCTGCACCGTTTTTCTTTGTACTTGAGGCTCAACCACAATGACAGGCTTTGTGATAACCACAGCCTCTTTTTGCGTTGTTGTTGGAACTTTTTGGTATGGTGAGCTACTTACCACAGGTTGTGGGCGATAAATATCGGCAACATTTTCAGGTAATTTTGCAAAATTACCATTTTTATCCATAGACAATTGGAGACTATATAGCTGGTTGTAACGTTGTTGAGATATACGTTGTACATCCTCAGCATCACCCACTATGGTTGGATGGATAAATACAAGTAAATTACGTTTTTCATTGCCACGACTATCTGAACGGAACAAACGACCAAGATAAGGAATATCCCCAAGAACAGGCAAACTTTGACGACTAACATCTGTCTGATCGGTAACCAAACCACCTAACACGACTGTTTGCCCATGATCTGCGAGGACTGAAGTTTTAATCGCTCTTTTACTTGTCACCAAGTCAGCAGCCTGACCCTTACTATTTTCAACGTTTGAAACTTCTTGCTCCACTTCAAGTCGGACAGAACCACCTTCACCAATATGAGGAATCACCTTTAAAGTAACACCAACATCTTTACGTTCAACAGTGGTGTATGGATTCACACCTGTGCTGTTAGTCGTCACAGAACCAGTTACGAATGGTACATTCTGCCCCACTACGATATAAGCTTCTTCATTATCCATTGTCACGATGGATGGTGTAGACAATAAATTTGATTTTTTATTTTCTTTTAGCGCTTGGATGAGAGCACCATATAATTTACGCGAGCCATTCGCACCTTCCTTGTATTCACCCAAAATAATGGATGAACCTGTACCAAGTGCGGAACCAACGCCAGCCGCCCCACCTGTTAGATAACCTGCTGCGAGCTTAGAGATACTAGAGCCGACATTCGAAAAGTTAATTAACCCAACACCGCTATTGAGATCACCTAATGCCCATTGCACACCAAGTTGATCAGCATCACTACCTACAATTTCAATGATGGCAGCCTCAATCAAGACTTGCTGACGTCGAGTATCTAACTGCTGAATGGCTGCCTCAATTTCACGCATCAATTGCGGATCAGCTTTAACAACCAAAGCATTTTGAGTGCTGTCTGCAATAATACTCACACCAGCACTATTAAAGCTTGTAACACCGCTATTTTGGCTGTTGTTGCTGTTATTATTTAGGTTAATTGATGAAGTAGAAATTGACGACGAACCTGTCGATGAACCCGAATTTTGATTATTTGAAACTAGATTGCTAATTGAGTTTGATTTACTAGCACTAGAATTTGATGAAGACGAAACTGACTGTCCGGTGACTAAACCTTGTAGAATTTCAGCTAAATTCTTCGCACTCGCATATTTCAAACGGAATACTTTCAAACCACCTAAGCGATCTGCCGATGGAACATCGAGCATTTCAATCATCTGGCGTAAACGTTTGCGTGAATCAGGATCACCCTTAATTAAAATACGATTGGTTCGGTTATCTGCAATAATTCGCACACGCGAACCAATAAAATCTTTCGACGCACCTGTCGCACTCATGGTTTCGAGCAAACCAATAACTTCTTCAGCCTGACTTGATTGCAAACTGATCGCTTCAATATCATTTTGCCCTGTACCATCCAAATTACGGATAATATTTTCAAGTTGATAAATATTCGTCGCACGATCTGAAACGATCAAAGCATTGGTGCCAGCCACAGCAGCCAAATGTGCAAATTGCGGCATCAATGGTCGTAACGCAGGAATCAAATCATTTGGGTTCGTGTTTTGCAACCAAATGACACGAGTAACAATTTGATCCCCACCTGCACGACTTCGAGCATCGTAAGGAATCCCTGAGTTTTTAGCATTGCTATCAGGAACTAACTTGACCGTATTACCTGATGGAAGTGCAACTACACCATTAACATTCAACACACCTAAAAATAGGTCATAGACCTCATCTTTATTGAGAGGTTTATTGGAAATAACAGTAACGTTCCCGCGCACACGAGGATCAACAGCAAAGTTCTTACCCGTAATATCAGCGACTTCATTAATAAATGCCGTTAAATCCGCATCACGTAGATTAATCTTCCATGTTTGTGCTTGCACATTGGTACTGATGGTCGCAACCAAAGGTGCGGCAGCAAGTAGTGCCCAAAGTGGACGTTGATGATTCAAGAAAGCCATAACCTGCACTTATTCCTAACTAATGTGATGACGTGTTATCACTAAAAACTTTGTTGTATGGTCATCACTTGATCACCACGTTTTATTTCTATTTTGGCATGTCCTTCACGACGTACTTGCTCTAATAATTGCACTTCGCTAAGACCCTGCCCGACTGTCTGACCGTTGATCGATAGAATACGATCACCAGACCGCAAACCCAAGGTATTTTTTAAATTCGTTGGTGTTCGATCTGAGATTTCGTAACCGTCTGAACCACCACCACTCACTCCCATATTTTTTAAATACTGCTCACGATTTTCCTGCATTTGTTGGATCGCTTGTCCTAGCGCAGATTGCGATGAGTTTTGAGCAGGCGCAGGTGTTTGAGGTGCTGCAGCTTGAGGGTTTAATACAGGGGCAATTGGCTGATATAAACCATTATCTAAACCCTTAAATTTAACTTCTCGTGTCGCACCATTACCCTGCTTCAGAATGACATGATCCCAATACACTTCTGCCAGTTGATAGGAAGTTGAACCGATGGTTTCACCAACACGATAACGTTCAGCAGTATCGTTCAACTTAATAACCGCCGATGACAAATAGCTTGGATAACCTAGCAATACGCCCTGCAACTCCACATTGACATCATCTTGTGCTGTCGTGGTAGCAGGTTCATTAAATAGTGCAAAAGAACTAATATTAGGAACTTGCGCCTGTTGTGAACCTAATGCAACACGATCAAACTGCATCGGCTGAGGTGGAGCCACCACCCACCAAAATAAAGAAGCTAACTTCCAGCACAACCATAAAATGAGTAAAGCTAGGATAAAAGCACTTGTTTTATCGAATTGCTGCCAACGAAACTGTTGTAGTTTTTGTGCTATTGTTTTCATTAAAAACCACCTTGCAACAATGGTTGGCGAGAACTAATAACGTAAGTGTCGAGTCCCGCTTTACCTTGATAAGATGGTACATTTAATAACATCCGCTGTGTCAACTGAACATCGAGCATAAGATTCGGGTCTAAACTTAGATTCGCCATTTTCTGACTTTGCTGATCCCGAACATCTATTTGCAATTGCCCATTTTCATCTTTCATTTCTGCAGTTAATGAAGGCATATTCATACGATCTTGGCGTTGACCAAAGGTATAATTCAATTCACCACCACCCCAGTGCAATTTACCTTCAGTTACAGTAAAGCCTTTTTCTTTTTGATAATTAAACTGTACATCTTTAAGTTGAATTGAATTCTCAGGCCACTGCCAATTGGCAAAATACTTTAAAGTCTCAGGTGCAATTTCACCTTGCAAATCTTTGATCAAAATCTTTTGACCTAAACCGTAACCAAAAATACCATTAAATTGGGTATTCCCACTGTGAATATCGAGATTTGCGCCAAGACGCAACATTAATAAATCTAAAGAACGGGTTTTCCAATGTACAGAACCACGTAACTGACCTTTTTGCCAATCCGCTTGTCCCTGCCAAATATTGCCGCTAACATTATGTAAGATTTGATTATCTTTAGAAAATTTCGCAATTAACCATGTTGCTGGAATTTGTAAAATAATAAAAATTAAAAATGCAAAAATGGCGAAAACCCACCACTTCCATTGTTTGGTATTTTTCTTCATTCCACCCTTACCAAATGCAAAATATCATCCTTTTAGAGACACTCTCCCCTGAATGACATTATGCATACTTTTTCAACATCGCCAATTCTCTCATATAAAAAAACCAAGCTTTTTAAGCTTGGCTTTAATGAAGCATAGAATCATCGTATGACAAAACGATGACGACTAAAACTTGTTTAGATTAGAAAATCTTCAAGTTTTGCACCTTTTTCTAATTCAGCAACTAACCAACGTGGCTGTTTACCACGACCAGTCCAAGTTTCTTCTGTATTATTTTTATTACGGTAGCGTGGTTCTACTGCTTTACGCGTTGTTTTCTTACGCTTTTGCTCACCTAACTCTAATAACTCTTCAACACTAAAACCAACTGCTTCAGCTATCGCAATAATCTGATTATAAGCATCTTCAATTGCTTGATCTTTTTTGCTTGCGATTAAAGCTTCTGCTTCCACCTGTAAACGTTTTAAGTCTTCTACAGATAAATCACTAATATCTGGTTTCATTAGAACCACTCCAACTCAAAAGAAATATATCACTCAAAATAAAAAAGAATTCAAAAATTCTATTTCCATAGTAATTTATATACAATTAAATAATCAATATTAAATTAGTCAACTTAATCACAATATAACCATAAATCATCTTATATTTACAATAAAACAAAAAAACTTAAGTTCATTCGATTAAATCTATTGTATTAATTTTTTTTAAAATCATGAAATAACTTTTAGAACCTGATGAATATTAATTTTATCTTAATTCTTGATGTTTTCTACAGGTTGAATTTCATATAACAAATCCACACTATCTATGAATTAATTCACAAAATAAAAAGATGAGTTATATGAGATTAACGCACTCAAAATAAATATAGACATAATAGTCTTTATAAAAATTATTTTAATGTAAGATTATTTCCAACACTTTGTTCAATAGCAATAATATTTTGTTTAATCAATTCAGGAATAGCTAGTTTATTGGACGTTAATTTATCAACACAAACCATCACTGCCTCTCCTGTTGCAACGATTTGGTTTTGTGTTTCACTCCATAAACTATAATGCATTCGAAAAGCACTATTTCTGAGCTCTTCAATACGCGCACCAATATGTAGCACATCAGGGTAAAATACTGGCTTTAAATATTTACATTGACTAGACGCTACCACCGTCACTATATCTTGATCAAATATATTTAATGCCATTAAATAAGCAATTCGTGCACTTTCAATATAGCGATAATACTGCACATTATTTACATGCCCAAAAGCATCCATATCTCCCCAAGCAATTGTTTGTCGATGTATAACAGGATAGACAGACAGTTCTTTCATATTTCACTCATATCTTAAAGTTTAGAAAATTAACATCATTTTCAAAGATTAAATTCAACTGTCTGATTAAATCCAGATTATCCCCAAGCGTTGATTTAATCCGCAAATAGCTCATTAATATATTATCAGGATATAAAGTTAATAACTGCTCGGCTTCTTCTGAACGTTGAGTTGCAACATAAATATGCCATTTTGCAAAGGTCAACATTGGAACACTGGTGTAACGCTGTTCTAGCTGAATAATACGTTGCTCAACATAGCTATAATCGGGAATTTGCTTCAGTAGTTGCTGTTGGAACCAAAGATAAAAAACCTCTGGATCGAAATTTTCTTGCAATAAATGTAATGCAAGATCCTCATGCTGCAATCCCATTTCTGGCATACGTGCTAATAATTTTAACCACAAAACCTTACTACTATATGGTCGTGCTTGAATTTCATTCTCTAGAGCAATATATCGCTGTTGCAGTGCAGCTAAGTCATCTACAGATGCTTGATCAAACTGTATGAGCAATTGTTGCAACCAAAGATCACGATGTTCTGCACTTAATAAACCATGCTGAATTGATTGTAAAAATAACCAAGGCTGTTGTAAGGCAAGTTTGCCCCACAAAACAGTAATGCGTTGTTGGTAAGCAGTTTCAATCTCAGCCAACCAAGGTGAAAGCTGATGCTGTGCAAGGAATTCTAGATGAGTTAATGCCTTTTCTGTTTCATGTTGTTCTAAGAAAATATCGATCCGCTGTAGTTCTGCCAGCTCAAAGGCCATCGGTGCTGATTTCTCTAATTTCTGCAAAGCCAGTTGATAGTCACCATTTTTATAATCAAATTGTGCATCAACAATATTACTCAGCAATCCTGATTGAGTAAAAACACGCTCAACAAACCCTTGCTGTTCTTTGGCCGCATCAAGCAGCCAGACTATACCGAGCTGCTCATATGGATGTAGATCCTTAAATTGTAAAATATTCTCTTTCTTACGCTGTTCTCGCGCAAAATATCTGCGACTCACAAACCACAACAACTGTGCGAATAAACTAATCACAATAAAAAGTGCGATTAAGCCCCATAAACTGCTTTGGAACTGCCAATCGCGCCAGTAAATATATACATAGCCATTACCGTAGCCATAGCTCATCATGACAAACATAGCAAAAAATAATAGGCTTACAAGTAAATAAATGAGCACCAGTTGTTTCATAATTAGATTACCCCAGTAAACCAAGGGTCGTTAATTTAGGTGTCGGAATAACTGAAAGATTTAACAGCTTTTCTAATTTTTGCTTGATCGTTTGACTGTTTTGATCAGGTAAAATTGATAATAATCGAATTACCTCTTGAACGGATTTGCGATACTCAGATGCTTGCCCTTGATGTAAGGCTTGTGAAGCAAGTAATAGACGTAACTGAGCTTCTTTTAAAATGAGATGACGATTGATTAAATCAGGCTGTGTACGTTGCACCTTTTCAAATTTGAACCAAGACCACCATGAAGAAGCTTCAGCTTTTTGCATTTTAATAGTTGGGTTATGCACTTCTTGTAAAAGCTTTTGATCCAATTGCTGCAATAAAGTATCAATCTGCTGCTGCTGTTGGGTTTGCATAAGCACATGATGTTGAATAGCTTGTTTATCCTGTTCGATCGCTTTCATCAGACTATGCTGTAAAGCAGGAGAAACCGTATATTGAACAATATGCTGCTGTACTTGATTTAATTGATCAATCGCATAAATGAACTGTTGTTGATCTATTGCGAATTGAACTAACTGTAATTGCTGTTTGATTAATATAACAGGAGCAACACCAGTGACCATACTAGGTAAGTTTGAAGCTTCTGAAGGGTCAGATAAATGAGCATCCTGTAATTGTCGCTGCACAGCGACAAATTGATCATTCAGCAAAGAATAACGTTGCTGCTGCTGTGTAAGCTGTTGCTGGAGTTGAGGAACGATCTGAGAATATTGTGCTACGTCATAACTAAGTTTGGCTAACCATAATAAACTTAGTAATAAAATCAGGTAAACAATCTTTCTCATATACGTCCTTGCCAAGCACCGATACTTTGAATAATCTCTGATATAGATAAATTATCAAGCTGAATAATGTTAATCTCTTGATGTGTTTGCAACCGTGCATTTTTGAGTAGCTGCGCTAAACGTTCACCTAGCACCAAATATATCCATTTCGCATCTATACTATTTTGACCACAAAGCTGCTGCCAATTATTCCAACTCGCCTCACTACTAATCAACACCATAACAGGTTGACTTGGCATTATTTTTTTTAAAATTTTTGGAAAAAGCGTAACACTTTGAATTGGGCATTGGCGACGATAAAGAACAAAATTAAGAATCTCGACACCTTGCTGTTGCAACTGCTGCATCATAAACTGCCGCCCCCCAAGACCACGCCAAAAAGCAACTTTATCCAAATGTACTTGTTGATTTAATATTGGGAGATCTAGCATACCTTCCGAATTTTCAACCTCAGGGATGTGGCTGTCTATATTAAATTTTGCGAGTGCTTGGGCAGTTGCTTGACCCACTGCGATCCACTGCACATGCTTGAGTTGATCTAAGGATATCTTTTGTTGTTGTAAATATTGCATACCGACATCAACGGCGGTCGGGCTGACAACAACAATAACTTGCACCTGCTCAAGTTGCTGATACAGTTCACGTAAATGCCCCGAAAAAGGTTCAGCTACAAGTTCCAATAATGGCAGATTGATAACTTGATGACCCACTTCCAACAATGCTTGCGTTAAGTTCACAGCACGGTCTTCAGGGCGCGTATTAATAAAAAGCATTAATAAAGCGCTTTTAACAATTCACCTGCACCTCGCTCCAATAAGCGTTGTGCAAGTTGTTCACCTAATTGTTCAGCATCTTCTGAAGTTCCAACCAATTGTTGTTTTAGTAAGATTTTCCCATCAACACTTCCCACACGACCTTCTATGTATAGCCGATCATTGGCTAAAGTTGCATATCCTGCGATTGGAACTTGACAGCCACCCTCTAGATAGGCATTAAACGCACGTTCTGCACGCACACAAATTGAGGTTTCTTCATGCTGTAATGGTTGAATGATTTTTAATAATTCCACGTCATCTGCACGGCACTCTAAGCCCAATGCACCCTGACCAACAGCAGGTAAACTTAAAACAGGCGCTAAACAATGACGAATTCGATCTGCCAAACCTAAACGCTTTAATCCTGCACTGGCTAAAATAATGGCATCATATAAACCATCATCAAGTTTTGATAAACGCGTCCCCACATTCCCACGTAAGTCAATAATCTCTAAATCAGGACGTATTTGTAAAATTTGGCATTTGCGACGCAAACTAGATGTACCTACTTTGGCACCTTGAGGTAACTCATCAAAACTTTGGTAATGATTCGAAACAAAGGCATCAAGTGGGTCTTCTCGCTCACAAGTCACAGCGAGCGTTAAACCTTCTGGTAAGTGCATTGGCACGTCTTTCATTGAATGGACCGCCAAATCAGCGCGACCATCTAACAAAGCAGCTTCCAGTTCTTTAACGAATAATCCTTTACCACCAATTTTTGCCAAAGGTGTATCTAAAATTTTATCACCCTGCGTCACAAACTTAACCAACTCAACCATTAAATCTGGATAAAGCGCGTTTAAACGGGAGCGAATATGCTCCGCCTGCCAAAGTGCAAGAGGGCTTTGTCGAGTCGCAATTTTTAAGGTTTTCATAAATTCAAGTTAAGCATGGATCAAAACAATTGTTTCAAACTTAACTTGCTCACCTAAAATTGCAAGCAAAAACTGATTTTTCATCTGGCTTAAGCTCAATATTTTATAATTGATGCATACATTCTCTTAAGCTTGGTAAATGGCGGCGACTCACAGATAAGCGTTCATCCAACTCACGTAATCTAACCTGATACTGACCTGCCGCAATCAGTTCCAACCCTTCTAAATAATCAAGAGAAACTAAAGCATTACGATGAATTCGAATGAAACGATCTGAAAACTCAGATTCTAGATCTTTTAAAGTTTCATCAATTAATACGCTGCCATTCCGATGACGAACAGTGACATATTTCTGATCTGCTAGAAAATAGTAAATATTCTCTATTGGAATAAGTTCGACCCCGCGATAAGTTTTCGCAGCAATCTGATGGCGTTGAGTTTTAGTATCGTACATATCGTCTTGTTGTTGTAAACCAGTCATTTGTGCTTGTGTAAGTTGCGTCAGACTATTGAACACCTGTTGTAAATCTTGTTGTGCAATAGGCTTGAGCAAATATCCTTGTGCTTGAAACTTAAACGCTTCCAATGCGTGTTGATCATATGCCGTACAAAAAATAATAGCTGGACGAGGGCTAAGATGACTGATCTGCTCAGCGCACTCCAATCCGTTCATTCCAGGCATTTGAATATCTAATAGAACAACATCGGGCGAATCATTTTCAATATGGTTTAACACATCCTGCCCATGATGCGCCGTCGCAATCACTTCATGACCCATTTGGGTCACTAAACGTGACAAACGCTCTACTGCGAGAGGTTCATCATCAGCAATCAGAACTTTCATCCTCTCCTCCTTGTCACCGTTAACTTCATCCGTCATTTTTATGGTTAACTTAACTTATTATTTTACTCGATAGTGATAACTTACCACCGTGGTATATAACGATACTCCCCCATAAACCTGAAACTTCACTGTCTGTCCGTAATAGGCTTTTAGACGTTGCTTCACATTTTCTATTGCAATACCATTCCCTTGTCTCGATTTTATTGTATCGTGAGAATAAGGGTTAGTAATGACTATACTGACTTGATTTTGCAATATTTCAACCAATACACTAATGGTTGAGGGCTGTAAAACTTTTTCTACCCCATGAAAAATACTATTCTCTAGCAAAGGTTGCAATGTTAATAATGGAATCGTGACTCGTTTTAATTCTAAAGACGTCGCCTGTATATTCCATTCTACCTTTAAACGCTCTCCTAAACGTAATTTTTCAATACTTAAGTACTGCTGGCACAAGTCAATTTCTTCAGCCAAACTCACCAATTTCAACTCTTGAAAACTGGCGCGGAATAATCGTGACAAGTTAATCAACATATTTTCTGCTTTGTCAGGATCAATTGAAATCAAACTCACGACACTATTTAAACTATTAAATAAGAAATGAGGATGAATACGTGCTTGCATGGCTTGAATCCGCGCATTCAGCTCACTATATTGCTGATTCATCCATTGCTCTCGCATATAGAGATAACGCAAACAGAAAGCACCAAGCAAGATGCCATACCCCAAATGCAGACTTACACCTTGAAATAAGATATCTTCAGAAAACTCATTGGTTGATGAACCCCAGTATTGAATTATATTAATGACACAAGTGGTAAGTAAAACAATAAGTTGAAGAAAAATAAAACCTAAAATTAACGCCATTTTCTGACTAAATTTGGCAAAAAACTCTTGAAAATAGTCAACAAAAGCAGAAAACGATAAAATTATCCAGTTAATAAAAAGCATGTATTGAAAAACTCGGATACTTTCCACTGCTTGCCAAGAACGAGCTTCTGCAAGTGCAAGTACCATTGCCAAAACATTACTTGCTACAATTAATTCCAATAAGTGTTGCGATTGCCTTATTTTCGTAAAAAAATAGGACCCTGCTGGACTCATTTGACGTGTTTTCGATAACTTCTTGCGTCGAATTTCAGCAACTACGTTTGGATTTGCTATACTCTTTTTTATTTTACTGAGCCGCCATGACCACATCTTCTCAATCCTCTTCTTCAGCAAGCCCTAATCAAACCTCTGGAATGTGGGGCGGTCGCTTCTCTGAAGCAACAGATGCATTTGTTGCAGAATTTACCGCATCTGTTCAATTTGACCAACGTTTTTATAAACAAGATATTGCAGGTTCGATTGCACATGCAACCATGCTTGCTAAAGTTGGTGTACTGACTGAAGCTGAACGTGATGATATTATCCAAGGTTTGAATACAATCAAAGCCGAAATCGAAGCGGGTAATTTCGAATGGCGTATTGATTTAGAAGATGTACACATGAATATTGAGTCTCGCTTGACTCAACGTATCGGCATTACAGGTAAAAAATTACATACAGGCCGTAGTCGTAATGACCAAGTTGCAACTGACATCCGTTTATATTTACGTGATGAAATTGATGACATTTTAGGTCTATTACTACGCTTACAAAAAGGCCTACTCAGTTTGGCAAGCAAAAATACCCATACTATCATGCCTGGTTTTACTCATTTACAAACAGCTCAGCCAGTAACATTTGGTCATCACCTATTAGCTTGGTTTGAAATGTTGGTTCGCGATACTGAACGCCTTCAAGATTGTCGCAAGCGAGTTAATCGCATGCCACTCGGTTCAGCAGCATTAGCAGGAACAACCTACCCAATTGATCGCGCATATACAGCAGAATTATTGGGTTTTGAAGCAGTTTCAGAAAACTCACTTGATGCTGTTTCCGATCGTGACTTTGCGATTGAATTTAACGCTGCTGCATCATTGATCATGATGCATTTATCACGTATGTCTGAAGAACTGATTTTATGGACTTCAGCACAATTTAAATTCGTGAACATCCCAGATCGTTTCTGCACAGGCTCTTCAATTATGCCTCAGAAGAAAAATCCAGATGTACCTGAACTTGTGCGTGGTAAATCAGGTCGCGTGTTTGGTGATTTAATCAGCTTATTGACTTTAATGAAAGGTCAACCATTGGCATATAACAAAGACAACCAAGAAGATAAAGAACCTTTGTTTGATGCAATTGATACCGTTCGTGGTTGCTTAATGGCTTTTGCAGACATGGTGCCTGCACTCGTTCCAAACATTGAAATTATGCGTGAAGCAGCACTTCGTGGTTTCTCTACAGCAACTGACCTTGCTGATTACCTTGTGAAGAAAGGTGTTGCTTTCCGTGATGCACATGAAATTGTAGGTAAAGCAGTTGCGCTTGGTGTAGCTGAAGAAAAAGATTTATCTGAATTGACACTGGAACAGCTTCAACAATTCTCTGATTTGATCGAAGCAGATGTATTTGATAAAGCCTTAACTTTAGAAGCTTCTGTGAATGCACGTGATCATATCGGCGGGACATCACCAAAACAAGTTGAAGCAGCTATTACTCGTGCACACACTCGCCTAGAACAGTTGTACGCTTAAGGATAAATCATGACTAGACAAGTATTTTGCCGCAAATATAAACAAGAGCTTGACGGTTTAGACTTTGCCCCATTCCCAGGTGCAAAAGGTCAAGAATTCTTTGAGACGGTTTCAAAACAGGCTTGGCAAGAATGGTTAAAACACCAAACCACGCTCATTAATGAAAAACGACTCAATGTATTCGAACCCGATGCGAAGAAGTTTCTTGAAGAGCAACGGGAGAAGTTCTTCAACAATGACGAAAGTGTTGAAAAAGCAGAAGGTTGGACGGAACAAAAGTAAATCGTTTCAGCTAACACCACTGAATAAAAGAGAGCTGAATATAGCTCTCTTTTTACGTGACATTTACATAAGTAATAAAGGGTTACAGAGTATACACAGTTGTCTACATGACAGATCAACACTCTCCGCTTATATTGAATATCAGAAACACAAAGAGATAGTTCGATATCTCAAGCAATACATGATATTTCTCTCCCAGACTTTCCCCCGAAGTCTGGGATTTTTTTATTTGTATGATATAAATTTATATTCGCGATTACATTGGGACAATAAATTGCCCCAGCAACGTTGTTCAAATTACGCTAATCCCACAATAAAAAATACCTTAGGATTTTGAGAAATTATTGGATGACTACTCTTGAAATTTACCTAATGATTACTTCATTTCCGATGACTTTATGCAACCTATGGCGATAAAAAAAGCTGCTCATTATGTAGCAGCTTTGAATCTTTATTTGATGATTATTTTTGATTCACTTTTTGTTCGATTTCTTCAATACTGGTATGACGTACATCCATACCTTTTGCCATGTAAATAACTTGCTCTGAAATATTACGTGCATGATCGCCAATTCGCTCAAGAGAACGTAATACCCACATCACATTAATCACACGAGCAATATGACGTGGGTCTTCAATCATGTAGGTCATCAAAGTTCGTGTTGCAGACTGATATTCACGATCAATATCCACGTCTGCCATCACCACTTTTAAAGCCTGGTCAACATCTAAACGCGCGAAAGCGTCCAAAGCATCATGAATCATAACGCGCACTTGGTTACCAATATGGCGTGTTTCCATATAACCGCGCGGAGACTCACCTTCTTCACATAAATTTTGCGCAATACGAGCAATTTTTGAAGCTTCGTCACCAATCCGCTCTAAATCTGTATTTGCTTTGCTCATCGCAATGACCATACGCAAATCAATTGCAGCAGGATGACGGCGGGCGAGAATCAAGGTTAAACCTTCATCAATATCACGCTCATATTGATTAACAACATTATCTTTAAATTGAACATCAATCGCCAAATTTTCATCTGTGTCTAATAAAGCATGAATTGCATTTGCAACTTGCTGCTCTACTAAGCCACCCATCGTCATAAATTTGGTATGTACATCTTGTAAGTCTTCATTAAATTGTGAAGAAATATGGTGACTTAACACAGGATTACTTGGACTCACAGTATGCCTCCACTAGACACATGGAAAAATGATTGGTGATTAAAACACAGCAATGATGAAACTTTTATGACAATAACACAGCTGAGCCAAAAGTCGATTGGTGCGAATTGATAAAACAAAAATCTAAAAATCTGTTAGTCTAAATACCCAGCTTGACGGAGCGCAGTTAATTAACTGCTGAGATTATCTTAATCACAAGATTTAAAGATGAGTACCGTTGAACCTGATCAGGTTAACACCTGCGTAGGAATCAAGCCCAACAAAAGCCTCGCCTTTATTTATCAAAGAGATAAATTCGCTATCGTTTTTGCTCGTGCTTGATTCGTTAATGTAATACATAAGGATCATGCCATGAACCAATTAACGAATCTTCCCTCTGCTGATATTTCTGCTCAACATGAGCAAGATGCTAAAGATTTAACCCGTATTTTACCCGCATCAAAAAAAGTCTATGTAACAGGTTCTCGCCCAGATATCCAAGTTCCATTTCGCGAAATTAGCTTGACAGAAACCCCAACAGGTCTAGGTGGTGAATATAATCCTCCTGTAATGGTTTATGACACATCAGGTGTTTATACCGATCCTGATGTACAAATTGATTTAAATCAAGGTCTACCTTCTGTCCGCCAAACTTGGATTGAAGAACGTGATGATACCGATGTACTCTCAAGTTTAAGTTCTGATTTTGGTCAGGCTCGCTTAAAAGATATTCGTACTGCTGACATTCGTTTTGCTCATATTCAAAACCCTCGTCGAGCTAAGGCAGGTAAAAATGTTACGCAAATGCATTATGCGAAACAGGGCATTATTACGCCTGAAATGGAATATATTGCAATTCGTGAAAATCAACGCCAAGGTGAAGGCGTAGACATGCGTCAGCATGCAGGACAAAACTTTGGTGCTCAGAATTTAAGAGAAATTACACCTGAATTCGTGCGTCAAGAAGTTGCCGCAGGTCGTGCGATTATTCCTGCCAACATTAATCATCCTGAAATTGAACCAATGATCATTGGTCGCAACTTTTTAGTAAAAATTAATGCGAACATTGGGAACTCCGCTCTAGGTTCATCGATTGATGAAGAAGTTGCTAAAATGACATGGGCAACGCGTTGGGGCGCCGACACTATCATGGACTTATCGACGGGTAAGAATATTCATGAAACCAGAGAATGGATTATCCGTAACTCTCCTGTACCAATTGGTACCGTTCCTATATATCAAGCTTTAGAAAAAGTAGATGGTGTCGCGGAAGATCTCACTTGGGAAATATTTAAAGACACTTTGATTGAGCAAGCTGAACAAGGTGTAGATTATTTCACTATTCACGCAGGTGTGTTATTACGCTATGTGCCTATGACAGCAAATCGTCTCACAGGTATTGTATCTCGTGGCGGTTCAATTATGGCGCAATGGTGTCTTGCGCATCATCAAGAAAACTTCTTGTATACGCATTTCGATGAAATCTGTGAAATCATGAAAGCCTATGACGTTTCATTTAGCTTAGGTGATGGTTTACGTCCGGGCTGTATTCAAGATGCCAATGACGAAGCACAATTCAGTGAGCTTAAAACCTTAGGTGAACTCACACATCGCGCTTGGGAACATGATGTACAGGTGATGATTGAAGGTCCTGGTCATGTGCCTATGCATATGATTAAAGAAAATATGGATCTACAACTTGAAGTATGTAAAGAAGCACCTTTCTACACACTTGGCCCACTCACCACAGATATCGCACCGGGTTATGATCATATTACTTCTGCAATTGGTGCTGCAATGATTGGATGGTATGGCACAGCAATGCTCTGTTATGTCACACCGAAAGAGCACTTAGGTTTACCAAATAAGAAAGATGTTAAGGATGGCATTATCACTTATAAGATTGCAGCACATGCAGCAGACTTAGCCAAAGGTCATCCGGGCGCTCAAGTTCGTGATAATGCATTGTCGAAAGCACGTTTCGAATTCCGATGGGATGACCAGTTCAACCTCAGCTTAGACCCTGATACAGCACGTAGCATGCACGATGAGACTTTACCCAAAGAAGCACACAAATCTGCACATTTCTGTTCTATGTGCGGACCAAAATTCTGCTCGATGAAAATCACGCAGAATGTGCGAGATTATGCCCAAAATCAGCACAATGCCAAGCAATCAAATGATGCTGAAACAGATGTTGAAGCAGGTCTCAATGCAATGAAAACCGCTTATCAGGAACATGGTCAAAAATTGTACCACAAACTGTAAATCGACTAAAAAAAGATTTGCCCACGAATCATTCTCGGTTAGGATGAGATATGTACAATCTCATCCTGATTGAAGATGAATATTCTTGACCACGCCAGCTATTCAGCATCCGACGTTACGATAGAATCTCGAGAGTTTTTATTCCGAGGATTCATTCAAGTTGAGAAAGTGAATCTTACGCACCGACTATTTCATCGATCTGAATATTCACCAATTATTCAGCGTGAACTTATACATCGTCCAGAAGCTGCTGGCGTTTTACTTTATAACAATCAGCAACAACGTTTCGCACTTATTGAACAATTTCGTGTTGGTGCATTAAATGACTCCGAGTCAGCATGGCAACTTGAGATTATTGCTGGTGTACTGGATGGAAATGAATCTCCAGAAACCTGTATTCGTCGTGAAAGTCTAGAAGAATCAGGCTGCGAAATTGATGAATTGCAGCATTTATTCAGTTTTTATCCTTCTGCTGGTGCATGCGCTGAGTTTTTTCATTTATATGCTGCAGAAGTTGATTTACCAAGCAGTGGGGGCATCTTTGGCGTTCCAGATGAAGGAGAAGATATTCAACTCCATTTGTTTGATTACGCTGAAATCACGATGTTATTCAAAAATAATCGCTTGAAGAATGCCCCTGTCATCATGGCATTACAATGGCTTAGTCAACATATACAACGACAATAAATCTGAAAGGGGTAAGACGGTGACTTTCCAAGTCTCAAAATTATCACAAAAAGATTTTGTGATCATACAAATTACTGATACTCATCTATTGGAGTATCCGCATTTAGAGTTTGTCGGGATGCACCCTGAACAAAGCTTTCATGCAGTAATTGACTTGATGCGCCAACAACATCCGCAGATCGATATGATTGTGCATACTGGAGATTTAGCACAAAATCCAACAACTGTGACTTATGATCGCTATCTTAAGCATATGCAGAGTATAGGTATTCCCTTTTTTCAGACGCCCGGCAATCATGATGATGTATCTCACTTTCCTTTTCATGGAGCAAATCCACATCAACCTACTGTGGTAGAAATTGGCGATTGGTGCATTATTTTACTCAATAGCGCACAGCCAACAAGAATTGATGGCAAAATTGCAGAGGCTGGCCTTGAACAATTAACAGAATTATTAAAAAAACATCATGATCGCCATATTATGATTGCCTGCCATCACCATCCTTTTGCCATGGAATCTGCTTGGATTGATCAACATAAACTAAAGAATTCATCTGATTTACTCGAAACGATTCGACCTTTTTCAAATATCAAAGCCATCATCTGTGGTCATGTCCACCAAGATTCTATTAATACATGGCAAGGTATTCAATTTTTATCAACGCCATCAACCTGCATACAGTTCAAACCTAAAAGTGATAAGTTTGCACTTGATGAAGAACATCCGGGTTACCGCTTTATTAAGCTTAAAGCAAATGGAGAAATCGAAACTCAGGTCTATCGTTTATCAACTTCACAGCGAATGAATAGCTCTGAAGTCTTGGGATATGACTAAACTTTTGATTACAAATTACATTATCGTTTTCTCACAAAATCTAGACGGGAATGACTACCATCTTGCTGAAAAACTCTATATGATGTCGACCCTTGATGGAAAAAACCATCTTAGGTTTCTATAAAAACACTTGCATATCACCATATTTTTTGCGTATAGATAGTACGTGTAAGATGAGGAATGCCCTATATGGCGAATGACAACCAAAATCAAGTCTTGGACGAACAGACGGAAGTGATCGACGATCAAAAATCGGCTGTGAAACGCGTACGTAAAACCAAACCAAAAGCTTCAGAAGGTGGTACAACTGCAAGCTTATTTGGAATTGCACCTTATCAGCCGAAGAAAAATGAAGAATATATGTCTGAAGGACAGCTTGAGCATTTCCGCCAAATTTTAAATGCATGGAAAGCTGAGTTAATGTCTGAAGTTGATCGTACATTGAACACAATGCAAGATGAGTCAACGGCTCTTCCTGATGTCAACGACCGAGCAACGCAAGAAGAAGAATTTGCGATTGAATTACGTACACGTGACCGTGAGCGCAAACTCATTCGTAAAATCGAACAATCAATTGAAGCAATTCAAAATGAAGACTACGGTTTCTGTGAGACCTGTGGTATTGAAATTGGTTTACGTCGTTTAGAAGCTCGCCCTACGGCGACCTTGTGTATTGATTGCAAAACTTTGGCTGAAATCAAAGAAAAGCAAAATAACGGTTAATTTTGACAGCTATGTTAAACCATGCAGCGAAGCATAGCTTCGCTCTTGCGCAGCGGCAAAGCGGTGCTTTGCTTAATCGCTGCTCATATGTGGGTCGGTTTGCGCCATCGCCAACCGGCCCATTGCATTTTGGTTCTTTGATTACCGCAGTTGCCAGTTATTGCGATGCCAAGGCCAACCAAGGGAAATGGCTAGTTCGCATCGAAGATACCGATATTCCTCGTATTTTTCCGAATAGCGAAACACATATCCTCTCTTGCATTGATGCCTTTCAATTTGAACTAGATGCTGAGATTATTTTCCAAAAAGATCGTTTCGAGATCTATGAACAGGTACTTGAGCAACTCAAGCAATCCGATGCGATTTATGCCTGCCAATGCACACGAAAAATACTGGGTTCAAATCATATCTATGCAGGAACCTGTCGCGATTTAAATTTAGAGTTTGCTGATCAAGCCATTCGTTTAAAAGTCACGGATCAACAGATTTGTTTTCAAGATCGCTTACAGGGTCAGTTATGCTCTAATCTTAAATATGACTTGGGTGATTTTGTTTTAAAACGCCGTGATGGCATTATTAGTTATCAACTCGCTGTCGTGGTAGATGACTATTTACAAGGTATTACGCATGTGGTGCGCGGCGCAGACCTTTTAGACAATACCGTCAGACAAATTTGGTTAGGCTCTTTACTGAATTACCCATCTCTCAACTATATGCACCTCCCCCTTGCCATGAATGATCAAGGGCAAAAATTATCTAAACAAAATTTGGCTCAAGCGTTAGATATCAATCAGGCACCTGAGCTCTTACAGCAGGCTATTTTAGCTTTAGGTCAATCTGCTATAGAACTTGATCAGCCACGTATCATGCTTCAACAAGCCGTACAACAATGGGATATAAATCGAATCCCCAAAGGCATCCATCTTAATGGTGTTTTCTTATAAATAATAAAAAAGCCCTGCATAATGACAGGGCCTTTTTATTGTTTAAATATCTTAGAAATTCGATTCTTCTTTCACAGGGTTTAACTCTTGAGTTGAAGCATCAATTTTCAGAATTAAACTAATCATCGCAGCACACATCATTAAAGATGTACCGCCATAACTAATGAATGGCAAAGTCAAACCTTTAGTAGGCATTAAGCCCATATTCATGCCAGCATTTACCAAAATTTGCATCAGAAAAATAATGCTAATGCCATATGCTAAATAGCCTGCGCGTAAGTAGTTATGTTGCAGAGCACGATGTCCTATTCGAATACAGCACGCCAACATAGTAAAGGACAATACCATCACCAAGGTGACACCAACAAAGCCAAACTCTTCACCAAGAACCGCTAACATAAAGTCTGTATGCGCCTCTGGAAGATAGGAAAGCTTTTGTACGCTGTGTCCTAAACCCGTTCCAATCCATTCTCCACGTCCAAATGCCATCAACGCATTTGATAACTGATAACCGACACCTAATGGGTCAGCCCAAGGATTCGTAAAGGAAATTAAACGCTGGAAACGGAATGGTTCAAATAAAATAAGTGCAGTAATCCCTGCTAGAATTGCCCCAAGCATAATTAAAAATTGAGTTGCTGGTGCACCTGCCAAGAAAAACACACCAACCATCATGAGGACAATAACAACCGTTGCACCGAGATCGGGCTCTGCAACAATAAATCCAACTGTCAAAGCCATGACACCACTCAGTCGCAATAAGCCTTTCCAATGCGTTCGAACTTCTTTAGCACGGCGAACAACATAGTCAGCGGTAAAAATTGCCATTACGATTTTCGCAATTTCCGTCGGTTGTAAAGTAAAACCACCGAGCTTAATCCAACGATGTGAACCGTTTACTTCCGAACCAACGACCAACACTGCCAATAGCAGCACCATCGTCACAAGCCATAATGGGAAAGCATTTTTAAACCATAAGTTCAAGGAAACTCTATAGGTTAAGAATGCCACTACGGCAGCAACAACAATCGAAATTCCATGACGAATTAAGAAATAAAATGGATTCTCATGAATATATTCAGCATATGGCATTGATGCAGATGCCACCATGACCGAACCGAAACACAGCAAACAAATTACACAAAAAATGAGCACATTACGCGCTGTCATTTCGGCAGGAAGTTTAGGTAAACGATTCAATAATTGTGAAATCTTTTGTACCGTATTTTGGGCTAAATCAGCCATAGATCAGTTCCTAATTTTTATTTTCATTCAGGGCATTTACACATGCCACGAATTGATGTCCGCGATCATTATAGCTTTTAAACATATCAAAGCTTGCACAAGCTGGTGATAGTAAAACGACATCTTCAGCCTGAGTATATTTCTGCGCGAGTGCTACAGCTTCCGATAAATTCGTTGCGTGTTGGATTACAGTGGTACCTTGAATAGCTTGTTCAATCACAGCTGCATCTTCACCAATCAGAATCACTGATTTTACATATTTTTGAATCGCATCTCGTAATGGTTTGAAATCCTGCCCTTTACCTTGACCTCCTAGGATCAAGGCTAGTTTGCCATGTTTCACTTCAATAGCAGCACCTAAACCATCAATTGCAGCAAGGGTTGCACCTACATTGGTTCCTTTAGAGTCATTATAGTAACGCACCCCAGAAACTGTTTTCACATATTCACAGCGATGCTCTAAACCTTTAAAATGCTTGAGTGTTTCCAACATGGATGCAGTATCTAAACCAATCGCCTCACCCAACGCCAGACATGCGAGTGCATTAGCAACATTGTGCATACCTTGAATATACATATCAGAGGTTTTCATCAAACGCGCTCTGCCACGTGCTAACCACATCGTGCCATCAGCATCACGAAGCACACCATATTGATTTAAATCAGGTGCATTCAGACCAAAACTTTGCATTGGTGTAACATCAGGTACCAGCGGACGACTTAAATTATCATCGCGGTTATAGACCACTTTTTTTACGCCTTGGAAGATTCGATGTTTGGCCTTGTGATAACCAAGCATATCACCATGACGATCTAAATGATCTTCACTCATATTCAAAACAACTGCGACTTCTGCATTTAAATTTGAGGTTGTTTCTAACTGAAAACTAGATAACTCTAAAACAATTAAATCTGGCTTATCTTTGAGCAAATCTAATGCAGGACGTCCTAAATTCCCGCCTACAGCGACTTTTCGACCAGCTTCTTGTGCCATTAACCCAATCAGCGTCGTTACTGTGCTTTTTGCATTTGATCCTGTAATTGCAACAATTGGGACTTCAGTAGCACGACGTAGTATTTGAATATCACCAACAACAGGAATACCTTGTTCAATTGCTTGTTGAATTTCTGGCAATTGAGGCGCAAGTCCTGGACTAAGAATAATTTCTTCTGCTTGTAATAAAAGTTCTGTATCCAACTTTCCAAAACTGGTACGAACACCGGCAGGAATTTGATCATGCCCTGGCGGTGTTTCTCGAGAATCCGTTACTGCAACTTGGTAGCCTTGCTCATGTAGGAAGTTGACTGCTGACACTCCCGAAATCCCTAAGCCAGCTACAACTTTTAATCCACCACGTTGTATTAACATTTTTGCCCCATTTTTTGCAGATTACAGAATGGCAAAAATGTTAGCACTTTACTGTTTTAAATGCTTTTTCAGTTTTCATTTTATTCGATATTTTTTGTGTCAGTGCGTAAGCGTTAAACAGATAAAATTTACTGTTATTTTTTCGGCTTATTGATTCAAGATATAAATTTTTTTAACTTTAAAATGAATGTATTTTAGCAATGAGATGTTTCAAAGATGGGCGAGAAGTTGACTGATTTTGAATATTTATTTAATCCAACATATTCATGCTACAGGTTCTTTTTGAATGATCTAAAATAAGAAAAACACCCGTATTTAAAGAGAGACATATTTTCAAAGAACTCACAATCAAGAGTATCAAAAAATAAAGCCCACAATCCAATGTGAGCTTTTAGAGATTCAACGCCATTTTACTGTTTGAATCGCTTCTTTATTTTGTGGTTCATTCGCGTCAGTCGAGCAACCACAACCACCAGCACATCCGATAACAGCTTTAGGTTTTAACCACATGGCCAAACTCTGCCAACCAAATCGCTGACATAGATTTGACAAAATAAGCGACAAGGAACTTGCAGTTTTAGGGAATACTTTCTTAAAAACGACAAAAGTGCTCCATAACACTAATACAGCAATAATCAAGTACTCAAACATAAGCGACTCCTTTTAGCCCCAAATGCGTGATGCAATTTGGTAGGTGAAAAAAGACATTAGATAAGCCAAGCCAAACAAATACGTTGCCATGATTGCAACATATTTCCATGAACCTGTTTCACGACGAACGGTCGCCAAAGTTGCCAAACAATGCGGAGCATAAATAAACCAAACCAATAGCGATAAACCTGTAGCCAATGACCAACCCGTGCCATCCATACTAATCAGATGAGATAAACCTTGTGCCACAGCATCATCATTCGCTCCCGATAAGGCATAAACCGTCCCTAATGCTGCAACAACCACTTCACGCGCTGCCATCGCAGGGATTAATGCGATACAAATCTGCCAATTAAATCCTATCGGGGCAAAAATTGGTTGTATCAGGTGCCCTAACATCCCTGCAAAGCTATAATCAATTGCAGGCTGTGTCGCACCATCTGGTGCTTGCGGGAAAGTACATAGAAACCAAAGTAAAATCGAAAGCGCGAAAATAATTCCACCCACACGTTTTAAAAAGATTTTGGCACGGTCTAATAATCCAATCCCGACACTTTTTAAATCAGGAATACGATAACTTGGTAACTCAAGTAATAAAGCATGCTGTGATTTATCTTTTTGTAGAAATTTCATCACAATCGAAACACACAAAGCACTGACAATACCCGACATATATAAGCCAAATAGCACCAAGCCTTGTAGGTTGAAAATCCCCCATACCATTTGATTTGGAATAAATGCTGCAATCAATAAGGCATAAACAGGTAGTCGTGCTGAACAAGTCATCAATGGTGCAACCATAATCGTGGTAAAGCGATCACGTGGATCACTAATACTACGCGTTGCCATAATGCCTGGTACTGCACAAGCAAAGCTCGATAATAGAGGAATAAAAGCACGACCACTCAAGCCTGCTTTAAACATCAATTTATCTAACAAAAATGCAGCACGCGGCAGATAGCCAGACTCTTCTAAAACCAAAATAAAAAAGAATAGAATCAAAATTTGAGGCAAGAACACAATAACGCCCCCCGCCCCAGCGATAATTCCGTCAACGACTAAACTATGGAGCAAAGGCTGCGAGATATAAGCACCAAGTGTCGTACCTAACCATCCAAAAAGACCTTCAATCCCATCCATAAATGGAGCAGCCCAAGCAAATACAGCTTGGAACACAATAAACATCATCACAGCAAGACTTAATAAGCCCAATACAGGATGCAAAAATATTTTGTCGAGAAAATCGGTTCGCTTATCTTCCTGATCAACAAAGTTCACCACATCTTTAAAAATAATTTGGATCTTTTGATGATGCTCACCCGTTAAACCACTGAGTTCGGTATGCGGCACTGTATATTTTTGTTGATCTAATGCGTGCAGTAAGTTCTCAATACCTGAGTTACGCACAGCGACTGTCTCAACCACGGGAACGCCCAATCGCTCTGATAATTTTTGAGTATTGATTTGAATTCCACGGCGACGTGCTTCATCCATCATGTTTAACACAACAAGGATAGGACGACCTAACTCAATAATTTCTAGCACTAATCCAAGATGAAGCTTTAAATTAGTCGCATCAACAACACATAAAAATGCATCTTGTTGCCCTTCTTCAGCAATTTTACCTTCACACACATCACGCGTTATTTCTTCATCAGGGCTTGTTGCTTGCAAACTATATGTGCCAGGCAAATCAAGTACTCGAACATTTCGACCTGAAGGCAACTGAAAATGTCCAACCTTACGCTCTACTGTTACCCCTGCATAATTGGCAACTTTCTGGCGTGTTCCAGTTAAGTGATTGAATAAAGAAGTCTTACCGCAGTTTGGATTTCCCACAAGGGCAACACGTAACGCATCACTCATGCAGGTGCTCCTTCAAATTGGATTTCAATTTTATCGGCTTCAGTTTTACGCAATGCAAAACGAGTAAAACCAATTTGGATTAGAATCGGATCGCCACCAAAAATACCTTTGGTAATCACTTGCACTTGTGTACCGGGCACAAAGCCCAAACTCTCTAATCGAATAGCCACAAGATCTGGCTGTTCGGTATCATCTACTAAGCGATTCACTTTTGTGATCATCGCCGTTTGCTTGACTTTTAATGCTGACAATCGCACCGCTTCTAACCCTAAACTCTTTTCTCCTAGAGTATACAGGCAAATGAGAATAATTACCAAAAACAATATCAATGGCATTTGCTTTTGTGACAGATCGACAACAATTCATTTTTCTTTTACAGTGCCATTGAATGAAGGATTCTGCTGATGATGCTAAATAAAAAACCCCGTATTCCTACTCCTGTTACGATTCCTAAAGATCTCAGTTTTCTACAAGGGTTTCGTGATTATTTAGTTGCACAAACCGTTAGTCCACATACACGCAATGCCTATCTATCAGATCTTGTTCAATGTGCTGAGTTACATCCTAATGTGACATTAACGCAATGGTCGAGTGATGACATTGCTGATGTCTTAATTGCACTCACTAAAGCAGGCAAAAGCCCACGCTCCATTGCACGCTGCTTGTCTGCTTTACGTCAATTTTATAAATTTCTGAGAGAACAGAAACTCCGGGATGATAATCCTGTTGCAAACCATCGTTCTCCTAAAATTGGACGTGCTTTACCCAAAGATTTATCAGAAAAAGATGTAGAAGCATTAATCAATGCACCCGATGTCAATACGGCGCTAGGTCTCCGTGACCGAGCAATGTTTGAAGTGTTATATGCCTGTGGCTTACGTGTATCAGAACTACTTAATTTACGTTTGGAATTGATTAATCTAAAACAGGGCTTTCTTCGTATTACAGGTAAAGGCAATAAAGAACGCCTCGTTCCTCTCGGACAACATGCTTGTGAATGGATCGAAAAATATCTCGCCGAATCACGACCTCAACTCTATAAAAGTAGTACGGATTATTTATTTTTGACGCAACATGGCGGCATCATGAGTCGGCAAAATTTTTGGTATGCGATTAAACGTTATGCACTACAAGCGAATATTCTCGCTGAACTATCCCCACATACCTTACGACACGCGTTTGCAACACATTTACTCAATCATGGTGCTGATTTACGTGTTGTGCAAATGTTACTTGGCCATAGTGATTTATCAACTACTCAAATTTACACGCATGTTGCTCAGCATCGGATGCAAGAACTACATAACAAATACCATCCAAGAGGATAAAACCACCTTTTATCTATCAATATGATTTCATTCACACAGCATCAGCAAGATTTAACGAAGTCAATTTAAATTTTTGGTATGCTTGGGCAAGCTTATAAATACAGTATGAAAGGTTGTTTATGTTGTTTACTCGGTCTCAGTTGTTCATTGCATGTGCATTAACCTCAACACTTTTGATCAGCGCTTGTTCAAAAGAAAATTCAGCACAAAAGCCTGATGCTCTGACAGCGAGTGCACCAGCCACTGGTGAAGCATCAACTTTAAATGAACGTAATGCGCAACAACGTCTAGTTTCTACTTTAGAAAAACATTTTAAGACCGCCAATATTAATGCCAAAATTCTTGCCATTAAAAAAACTGAGGTTCCAAATTTATTTTGGGTAAGCCTAGAAGGCATGGGATCAGTTTATGCGACCAGTGATGGGCAATATATCATTCAAGGTGATGTCATTCGTCTTGGTGAAAAACAATTAAAAAATGTGAGTGAAGCTTTACAAGCGACTGAGAATAAAAAGCACTTAGCAGCACTCAAAACAGAAGACCTTATCGTTTACCCAGCACAAGGGGGTAAAGCGAAACACGTCATTTATGTATTCACTGATTCAAGCTGTCCTTATTGTCACAAACTACATGAACATCTTGCCGAAATTAATGCGAAAGGCATTGAAGTCCGTTACATCGCATGGCCACGTGGAGAGCAATTTATGCCAACCATGCAAGCGATTTGGTGCAGTCAAGATCGTAAAGCTGCATTCGATCAAGCTGCGCAAGGCTTACCAGTTGCATCAGCAGAATGTAAAAATCCAGTTCGTGATCAATATCAATTAGGCTTAAATATGGGCGTGAATGGCACACCTGCAATTTATAATGTTGAAGGTGTATATTTAGGTGGGTACATGACTCCAGATGAAATCATTAAACGCCTAGAAAAATAAAACATTCTCCACACCGTCTCACCACGACTCGGGCGACAGATTAAAGATGATCTTAGCCCTAGTGTCTGCGCACTTTTTTAGCTATGATCAAGCTTCATTAAAATGATTGAATAAAATGGAGTGTGACGTGAAACCAGTTCGTCTGGCGATACTCGGTCTTGGTACTGTAGGTGGTGGAGCCCTTAAATTATTACAAGAAAATGCTGCTGAAATTAAACGCCGTACCGGTCGCGAAATTCAAATTACACATGTAGGCACACGCCGTCCACGTCCAGATTTACAACTCGAAGGGATCAAACAAAGTGATGATCTCATGGACATCGTACGTCAACCTGATGTTGATGTCGTAGTCGAAGTGATGGGCGGTATTCATCCTGCCTATGAAGTTATCATGGAAGCCATCAAACATGGCAAGCAAGTTGTCACTGCCAATAAAGCATTACTTGCAGAACATGGTAATGAGTTGTTTAAAGCAGCTGAAGATAATGCTGTTCAAATCGCTTATGAAGCAGCTGTTGCTGGTGGTATTCCAATTATTAAAGTCATTCGTGAAGGTCTAGCTGCGAACCATATTCAATGGCTTGCAGGTATCATTAATGGTACAGGCAACTTCATTCTGACTGAAATGCGCGAAAAAGGTCGTGCATTTGATGATGTCCTCAAAGAGGCTCAAGAACTCGGTTATGCTGAAGCAGATCCAACTTTTGATGTAGAAGGAATTGATGCTGCGCACAAACTCACTATCTTGGCGTCATGTGCTTTTGGTATCCCATTACAGTTTGATAAGGTCTACACAGAAGGCATTAGCAAAATTACAGCACAAGATGTGAAATATGCTGAAGAGCTTGGCTTCCGTATCAAACATTTGGGTATTGCACGTCGTGCAAGTAATGGTATTGAGTTACGTGTTCATCCTACACTGATTCCAGCAGAACAACTGATTGCCAATGTGAACGGTGTTAAAAATGCGGTATTGGTACAAGCACATGCCGTAGGCCCAACACTTTACTATGGTGCTGGTGCTGGTGCTGGCCCAACGGCTTCTGCAGTTGTTGCTGATGTGATTGATATCGTACGTGATATTTCTTATACCGAAGATGGTGCAGGAACGATTCCACAATTGGCATTTGAAGCACTAACAAACATGCCTATCCTGAGTCGTGAAGAAATGACGACTGGATACTACATCCGTTTAAATGCTGAAGACCAAACGGGCGTACTCGCTGATGTAACCACCATCCTTAGCCGTGCTGGTATCAGCATTGATGCGATCATGCAGCAATCTCGCTTGAAAGATTTGATTCCAATCGTGATTTTAACAGATCCAATTGTTGAATCAAAAATGGATGAAGCTCTTGCTCAAATTCAAGCATTACCAGCTATTCGTGGCGAAATCGTAAGAATTCGTTTAGAATCGCTCGATAGTTAATCAGGTTGAGGGAAAATGCATTCCCTCTCCCAGCTCTACCTCATATTGGAACACCATCATGTCGAATGCCAATCGTTATACTGGTCTTGTAGATCGTTATCGTGACCGTTTACCTGTGTCTGCAACTACACGTGCAATTTCTCTAGGTGAAGGAAATACTCCTCTTATTAAACTTGAGAACATTCCACGTATTATTGGCAAAAACGTTGAAATCTATGTGAAATACGAAGGTCTTAACCCAACAGGTTCATTTAAAGACCGCGGTATGACGATGGCTGTAACAAAAGCTGTTGAAGAAGGCTCAAAAGCGATTATCTGTGCATCTACTGGAAATACTTCAGCAGCAGCAGCAGCATATGCAGCGCGTGCAGGAATTAAAGCCTTTGTTTTAATTCCTGAAGGCAAAATCGCAATGGGTAAAATGGCTCAAGCGATGATGTATGGTGCGATCACCATGCAAATCCGCGGTAACTTTGATGATGGTATGCGCCTCGTAAAAGAAGTTGCAGATCAAGCGCCTGTGACGATCGTAAACTCAATCAACCCTTACCGTTTGCAAGGCCAGAAAACGATTGCTTATGAAATTGTAGAAGCATTGGGTCGTGCACCTGACTATCACTGCTTACCAGTAGGTAATGCAGGTAATATCACGGCTCACTGGATGGGTTATACCGAAGCAGTTGCAAATCAACCTGCTGATCAATTTGAATCTGTTATCTATGATGCTGCAACAGATCAATTCACAGGTCCTAAACCAGAAGGTTTACCGACTATGGTAGGTTATCAAGCTTCTGGCGCAGCGCCATTCTTACGTGGTGCTCCAGTCGAAAGCCCAGAAACGATCGCAACGGCAATTCGTATTGGCAACCCACAAAGCTGGAATCATGCCAAAGCAGTTGTACGCGATTCAAAAGGTTGGTTTGATGAACTTCAAGATAGCGAAATTCTTGAAGCACAACGCTTACTTTCTATGTATGAAGGTGTGTTTGTAGAACCTGCTTCAGCAGCGTCTATTGGCGGTGCAATTCGTGACATTAAAGCAGGTAAAATTGCTGAAGGTTCTGTAATCGTTTGTACCGTTACAGGCAATGGTTTAAAAGACCCAGATACTGCAATCAAACAATGTGCTGATGCTGTCATGTTGTCAATCGATGCAACGATGGCTCAAGTGAAAGATTCAATTCTTTCGAATATGTAAGCTATTATTGATAAATCAAAAAACCTGCTACAGCAGGTTTTTTGATTTTCAGGCTTTAAGATTCTTTTTTAACTTCCTCAAAGAGTTCAGCTCGCTGTTCATCGCTCAATTCCAACTCTTCGGCCAACTCCTGAATCAGTTCAAGGGCTTCGGCATCAAAGTCTTCTCCACCCTCTTCTTCGGCTCCCCATTCATCTTCATCATAGCTATACTGCTTGGCCAATTCTTTTTCAATCGTTTGAATTTCCTCTAAACCAATTTCTTTGATTTCAAATAAAGGCTGTTTTAATAAAGGATTAACCGCATATAAACCCTCCTCTTCCCAGCTTTGCATAATAATTAATGTTTGACTTTTATTATTATATTTTAATGCTTTATTATTTTTTATTAAGGCTTGTAATAATACAGGTTGTTCCGATAAATCTTCGAATGAACCTTTCAACTCAATATCATCATAATCGTAATCTGCAAAAATGCTTCTGACATTCTTTTTTAATTGTTCAGGTTGATCCGCATAAGCTAAACCTGCAAAAAACTCATCATGCTCTTCCACCCATGCTTGTTTTTTCACTGACCATAAACCATAGAACTTAATATCTTGATCAAAATGAATCAATTGATAACTTTGCATGTTAGCAAGTTGAATAAACTCAAAAGTATCTTCATCATTTAAGCTTTCAGGCAACGTTTCTCGAGAAACCCCTCCCTCCTGATAAATATGTTCACCACAACGTGAAAAGACAAAATCATCCAATTTTTTTAATAATGCTTCATCTGCATCAAATAATGATTCAACTTCATATAAAAAAAAGTTACGTGCAGCTTTAATTTCAAGTTGTTTATAGACCGCTTCGGCTTGCTGTTTATTATCAAACACATTGCTCATACGATGTCCAATTACATAAAAAACCTCGTCGTTATAACCAAAGCTTTTTTCACGAATAACATAGTTTGTCATTTTAATTCCCCAATTTTAGTGTGTAATTTTTAAATATTAAGAATCATAATTTAACAAAAATTGCTCAAAATAGAAGTTAAAAAGTATTTTTTACGTCATGAAATGTCGTTCTATTATATAAAAAAAGCTCCTCAGATGAGGAGCTTTACGTTCATAAGCAATTAAATTCTTTTCGGTAAAGTACTCAGCCAAGTTAATAAGTTGGTTGCATCATTGGTACGTGCCTGAGAAGTTGAAGCTCCCAATAGCACGACTACAGCAGGACGCGAATTAACGGTTGCATGCATGACCACACAACGCCCAGCCTCACCAATATATCCCGTTTTAGATAGGTTAATATTCCAACCACCATTACGTACCAAAGCATTGGTATTATTTGACTTAAGCACACGATAACCTAAATTAAAATCATAGGTTGGTGTAGTGGAAAACTGACGAATTAAGCCATACTGAGAAGCAGCACTCACCAAAATACCAAGATCACGTGCGGAAGAAACGTTATGAGGATCTAAACCTGTTGATTCTGCATAACGGGTTGAGGTCATTCCTAATTGTTTTGCTTTAGCATTCATTGCAGCAATAAATGCTGAACGCCCGCTTGGGTAAGTCCTCGCTAATGCTGCCGCAGCAGGATTTTCCGATTTCATCAAAGCGAATAACAAAAGTTCCGCTCGATTCATGGTATCGCCTACTTTCAAGGTCGAACTTGAATTCTTTCCACCTGCACCCGCAAAATCAATTTGCTGTAGCGTGATTTCTTCCGACATATTCAGCCGTGCATCTGCGGTAATCACAGCCGTCATCAATTTGGTAATTGAGGCAATCGGTACCGACATATTACTGTTTTTACTAAACAGTACTTCGCCCGTTTGTGCATCCATCACCAAAGCTGCACGTGCATTTACAGCGGGTTGGCTACTGAAATGAGAGGTATCTCGAATCTGTATGCTTTTTTGTGGCGTTGCAGATGAACTAATACTTGCAGAACCACCACTTCGTAAAGTGGTCGTAACCGAAGTTGAACCTTGCGGGCTGATCTCTAATGAATCATCATCTTCCATCAATTGGCTTGCATCACTTGCAGACCAATTTAACGAAGCTGAAGAACTATTCGCACTTGTAGAGACTGGATTGTTATTTACAACCAACTCAGCATAACTTGTTGAACTAAGAGCCAACAAAATAGACATGCTCAAGGCATGCATGATAGATTTTTTAGAATTTTTCACGACACAATACTCAACTCGGGACGCTGCACATTTGCGCTTAATAACATTATGCCTTACATTTGAACAAATCGGGTAAAGCTTTTATAGACACAATTGTGTACAACTATTCTCTAAACATGGAGAATAGGATTGCTAATTTTGTCGTTTGATTGCAAGCTCATTTTTCTTTATGTAACAAAAAAATCGTTTTTTTGAAAAAAGGAGGTCTTCTTGATCACTGTTCTCGTTGTTGATGATCATGAACTCGTACGTACAGGCATTTGTCGTATGTTGGAAGACCACCCAGATGTAGAAGTCATTGGACAAGCTGAATCTGGAGAAGAAGCGATTGCTTTAGTTCGATTAAAGCATCCTCAGGTTGTACTATTAGATGTCAATATGCCAGGAATTGGTGGCGTAGAAACAACACGTCGCCTTTTACAAACAGCACCTGAGACTAAAGTGATTGCTGTCAGTGGTTTAGCGGAAGAACCTTATCCATCGTTGTTATTAAAAGCAGGTGCAAAAGGCTATATCACAAAAGGCGCGCCTATTTCAGAAATGGTACGTGCAATCAATAAAGTGATGCAAGGTGGTAAATATTTCAGTGCAGATATTGCTGAACAGCTTGCGAGTTCTTACCTTTCAGATACGCAACAATCTCCTTTTGATGCACTTTCTGAGCGTGAGATGCAAGTCGCAATGATGGTGGTTAATTGTATTAGTGCTCAAGAAATCGCTGACAAATTATTTGTTAGTGTTAAAACCGTAAATACTTATCGTTACCGCATTTTCGAAAAACTAGCAATTGATAGTGATGTAAAGTTAACTCATCTCGCCATCCGTTATGGACTCATTAAACCTTAATCATATTAAGTGATCGCTTATGTTGGGAAAAATTGCGTCATCAGTGTCCCAAACCGTTTATCGGCTCGGAATTTGGTATAGTGGATACAGACTGATTATTTCAATCAGTCTGATTCTTATTTACTTACTTACCGCAGAGGAGCTCGCTACCAATTATGATTATCCATTTTTATATTTTTACACTCTGATTTGTTATATCAGCTTTAATATTTTTCAGCTTTTTTTACTCAAAATTGTTCCATTACAAATCAGCAAACAGCTCATTTTTATTTTTATTATAGACGTGATCTGTTTAAGTTTGATTACCTTTTCAGCAGGCGGTCCAAACTTACAATTAAGCTTATTGTACGTCATCATTATTTTTTCCTCAGCAATTCTCCTGAATGCTCATCTTTCACTGATTGTGACCCTTTTTGCCGTTATTATGGTGGTTTACCAGCGCTTCCTTGGAAATTTCTTTGATTACAATAACTTAGGCAATAGTGCATTACTTGCTTTCTTATTTTTTGTAGTACACGCAATTGGTCGTATTGCAGTTCAGCGATTTAAGATTTTAGAAACACTCACTTTTCATCAGTCGATTGAAATTCATCAGCTGCAAAATATTAACCGCTATATTTTGGAACAAATCGAAGATGGCTACTTAGTTTTAGATACCAGTAACCATATTGTACTGAGTAACCCAGCCGCTAATACATTATTAGGCATTCATATTCCTGTTTCTCCTGAAAAAACACCATTACTTAAATGGCAACCTGACTTATTCGAGTTAATTAAATTTAGTGACTTAGAAGATGGTGAAGAATTTAGTTTTGAATCACAACAAAGTCCTTACACTATTAATGTCCGTGTTAAACACCTAATCGTCCCTGAACAATCATTAATTTTACTTATCTTGAAAGATGCACAAAAACTCACGCAACAAGTTCAACAATTAAAACTCGCCGCGCTCGGTCAACTCTCTGCAAGTATTGCACATGAAATTCGGAATCCTTTAGCGGCAATTGTGCAGGCCAATGAATTATTTAAAGAAAGTGATAGTCATCAACAAGAAATGCTCTGTCGTATGATCAGCAAACAAGCTAGACGTATTGATAATATTGTACAAGATACATTAGGCATGGCACGCAACAAACCAACTGAGCCACAAGTAATTCAACTTGCCGATTTTTTTGAAAGCCTATTAAATGAAGATTTAGTCGATGCGAAACATATGATTAAACTCAATCTTGCAGAACGAATTAATATTCTTTTTGATGAGAAACAATTACGCCAAGTTTTAATTAATCTGATTCGAAATGCCCTGCGGCACAATGCAGCTGATGCTCAATTTATTGAAGTGAATGTAGACTTAAAAGATGGCAGAACATGTATTGATGTGATCGATTTTGGTACGGGTGTCGCAAAACGAGATATTTCTCAGCTATTCAAACCATTTTTTAGTACCGAAATTAAAGGAACTGGTTTAGGATTGTATTTGTCTCACACCTTTTGTGAGGCAAATCATGCAAAGCTCACTTACGTAGAGCGACAACAAGGAGCATGTTTCAGGATTGAATGCTCAAAAATTCATTGATTAGATTAGGTTTTTCGGGGAAATGGCAACTAAACAACCGCTCGTCTTACTCGTAGACGATGAAGAAGACTTATGTCTTTTAATGCAAATGACGCTCGCACGAATGGGCATTAAAACTCATCTTGCCTATCGTGTAGAGCAAGCAAAAAAATTCTTTACCGAGTTTCAGTACGATGCTTGTTTAACAGATTTGAATCTCCCAGATGGCAACGGTCTGGACTTAGTTAAACATGTCACACAAAACTATCCCAACACACCAATTGCAGTATTAACAGCATATGGCAATATGGATATTGCAATTGCTGCATTAAAAGCAGGTGCTTTTGATTTTGTCAGTAAACCTGTCAATCAAACTCACCTAGATCAATTGATTCAAAAAGCATTGAATCGACCACAGCCTGAACAAGAAGCTGCTGAAAGTGCACTAGAAAATAAACTTCTCATTGGTCGATCTACGCCCATTCAGCAATTACGCATTGCTTTAAAGAAAATTGCTCGATCTCAAGCCCCTGTCTTTATTACTGGTGAATCGGGGACAGGAAAAGAAGTTGTTGCCAATTTAGTTCATCGTCTGAGTAACCGTAGCGAAGGACCTTTTATTGCGATCAACTGTGGTGCTATTCCAACAGAGTTAATGGAAAGCGAACTATTTGGTCATAAAAAAGGCAGTTTCACAGGCGCAACCCAAGACAAACAAGGTTTAATTCTTTCCGCACATGGTGGTAGTTTATTCTTAGATGAGATCGCTGAATTACCCTTAAGTATGCAGGTAAAACTGCTTCGTGCTGTACAAGAAAAGAAAATTCGCCCTGTCGGCTCAGATCAAGAAATTGATGTTGATTTCCGTGTCATCAGTGCGAGTCATCAAGATCTTGAATTACTAGTACAACAAGGTCGTTTCAGACAAGATTTATTCTTCCGTATTCACGTCATGGATATTGTATTACCTCCTTTACGTGAACGTGGGCAAGATATCTTATTGTTAGCAAATCACTTTATTCAAAAAATTAGCCAAGAATGGGAAGTCTCTGTCAAAACCCTTTCTTCTCGTGCTGAACAATTCTTATTGCAACAATATTTTCCAGGTAATGTACGCGAGCTTCGAAATATTATTGAACGTGCAATTACGCTCAGTGATGATGAAACAATTGATCTTGCTCATCTACAAACTGCACCATTACGTAGTCCAATTCCGACACCAAGTATTTCATTTTCCTCACAAGAAGAAAATGATCATTCAACAGTCGGTGCAAGTCCAATGATGGGTTCAAAAAAACTACCGCCAGAAGGTTTGGAACGCTATTTAGAAAATATTGAAAAAGAGATTCTTCTCAATGCACTGAATTTAACCCATTGGAACCGAACGTTAGCAGCTAAGAAATTAGGAATGACTTTCCGTTCTTTACGTTATCGTTTGAAAAAATTTGGTTTAGATACAGAAGATGATGAATAGTCTTAAAAATAAAGCCCCTAAATAGGGGCTTTATTTTTAATTAAATTTTACTTTTTAGAACCAAATCTGTGACGTGTTCCAAATAACCATCTTCTTTCATTTCAGGTAACAACGGATAGCTTTGATTCGGTTGAATCCCTTGACCTTCAATCATGTTCCCATTGGGTGTGTAATAATGTGAGACCGTCATTTGCAGTGCTGCACCACTCGGTAATGGAAATAATTTCTGTACTACACCTTTTCCATAGCTATTTTCACCTACAACCCACGCACGTTTATGTTCTTTTAATGCTGCGGTGAATACTTCAGCTGCCGAGGCTGAACGATGGTTGATTAAGATACCTAATTTTATATTTTGAAATTCATTTGAGGGTAAAGCCTGAAATTGTTGATCTCCTTCTGAACGACTCTTTGTTGTCACAATTAAGCCTTGATTCAAGAATAAATCTGTTGATTCAACAGCAGCAGACAATAAACCACCTGGATTATTACGCAGGTCAAGAACGACAGCCTTGAGTTTAGTTGTACTATATTCTTCGATTAAACGTTTAATTTCATTCGCTGTATCTTGTTGAAACACTCTAATTTTAAGTACAAGCACCTGATTATGTAGTAAAACAGGTTCAATATCTGTCTCAACTTTTTTATTTCGAACCAAAATCACCGTGCTATTATTATTTTCCGGTTGTATTTGTACGGTACTGCCTATCGAGCCATAAAGCAGACCTTGCACTTGATCCTGATTTAAACTCTTTAATTCTTGATTATCGACTTTGAGTATGGCCTGCCCATTACGCAAACCCAACTTACTAGAATCAGATCCTGATTTTAGGTCTTGAATTTGCCATAAACGAGTATGAGCATCGTAATTTAAATTGAAATCAACAGAAGCCAGATCACCTTCAGTATATTGAATAAGCTGGCGGTATTCTTCGGCTGATAAATAACGAGAATAACGATCTAAACCACTCACCAACCCTTTGATTGCTTGCTGAAAAAGTGCATCGTCTGTTTTTTTATCAACGTAGTTATCTTTCACAATCCCATAAATCTGTACAAATTGCTGAATAGATTCAAGTGGCACTTCAGCATTCCGACTTGTAGTCTCTTCCCCCCATCCTGAGGCATGTGTAATAGGTGCAGATAACGTATGCGATCCCCAACACATCAACAAACTCGCAAACAATCCTCGATAAATGTTGTTGTGTTGGGTCATATGTTCACCTTATTTTAAAGTAATTAAATTCTTGCCTTGCATATCGGAAGGTACAGGAATATTCATCAAATGAAGTAATGTTGGTGCCACATCAGCCAATACACCACCCTCTGCAATCGTTGCTTGAGTTGGACCCACATAAATAAATGGCACCAATTCAGTGGTATGTTGGGTATGAACTTGTCCACTGTCGTAGTCTTGCATTTGCTCTACATTACCATGATCCGCTGTAATTAACATATGACCTTTGTTTGCCATTACTGCTTCATAGACACGACCTAAACACGTATCAACGGTTTCAACCGCTTTCACGGCTGCATCAAATACGCCAGTATGTCCGACCATGTCACCATTGGCGTAATTGACAACCAAAAGGTCAAACTCACCCGAATTAATAGCATTCACTAACTCATCAGTGACTTCATAGGCACTCATTTCTGGTTTTAGATCATAGGTCGCGACATTCGGAGAGGGAATCAAAATACGCTTCTCTCCCAGATATTCATCTTCACGACCACCGCTGAAGAAGAATGTCACATGTGCATATTTCTCTGTTTCAGCAATACGCAATTGGGTTTTGCCCAAACCAGATAAATATTCACCGATGGAATTTTTAAGCTCTTCTGGCATGTATGCAACTGGTGCATCAATACTTGCCTGATAGCGTGTTAGCATCACAAATTTAGATAAACTTGGAACGACTTTACGCGTAAACCCAGTAAAATCTTTCTCAACAAAGGCACGGGTGATTTCACGCGCACGATCAGCACGGAAGTTCATGAAAACCACACTATCGCCATCTTGGATTTTGGCAATTTCACCAATACGTGTTGCTTGAACAAACTCATCATTTTCTTCTGCTGCATAGGCTTGCTCTAAACCTTCTACAGCTGAGTTTACAACACGTACTGCCTCGCCTTCTGTCATTAAACGATAAGCGAGTTCAACACGATTCCAACGGTTATCGCGATCCATTGCAAAATAACGGCCAATCATCGAAACGATACGACCTTGATTTGGATACTGAGCAAATAAAGCATCGAATTTTTCTAATGAAGGCTTTGCGCTACGTGGAGGGGTATCACGACCATCAAGGAAAGCGTGTAGATATACTGTTGCGCCACGTTTTAATGCTAGCTCACACATCGCCACAATATGATCTTCATGCGAATGCACACCACCTTGTGACAACAACCCCATGACATGAACGGCACCATTTGCTGCTTTGGCTTTTTCAACCGCATCAACTAACACTTCATGCTCAAAAAAAGCACCTGTCCGAATATCTTTAGTAATCCGTGTAAAGTCCTGATATAAAACACGACCTGCACCTAAGTTCATATGACCAACTTCAGAGTTGCCCATTTGTCCATCAGGTAGGCCTACATCTTCACCAGAACCTGAAATCAAACTATTTGGATGCTTTGCTTTCATCGCAGTCAGATTTGGTGTTTTTGCTGCTAAATATGCATTATCCTCAACTGCTTCACGATGTCCTACACCATCCATAATTACAAGAACGTGAGGAATTTTGCCAGCATTTGCATCCGTCATAATGGACTCTCTGTTTGTCTATCATTTGATCGGCGTATTTTACCCAAATTTACTGTAATTCTCTATGGCGTTACTGATGGCTTTCATCAATCAAAAGCATCGGGAATCATCTTTATATTCAAGTTTGGGGCTGATCTTGATTAATTATTTTATTGAGCATCTGCGTGATGACGTGTTGGGTATAACTATGTGCCTGAGGCAAACTCGCCCCTTTGGGACCTGCGACATTTAAAGCAGTAATATTATTCTGATGGCAAAATAAATAGATCCGCTCTGCTGCTCGCTCAATCGAAATCTCATTTCCATCAATAAGCAAATATGCTTTGGACTGCTTGATACATTCTAATAACGTAAGCTCTGTACCACCTTTGGGATAAATATAATCGAAATAGATAATGACTGTTGCATCACTATCTCGAACATTCTGTTTGGTCCGCTTTCGATAGCCACTCTCTGCTAAAATAATTAAAGGATACTTGTCTGGAATCCTTCCATCTTCTGCCATTCGATCCTCGGGACACCAGCCACCACACGGCACCCCTAAATCTAATGCGGCATCTAAAGCATCTCTATCAACTCCGGTTTGTCCACCAGATATAATTTTAATGTGCATAGAAATCTAATTTTCTACCTTGCTCGATATAATAAATAGCTACCCATCATGAACATCAATACCACTGGTAATAATACGAACCAAGCAGGTGACGGTGCATAAACCAAGCTTGCATAACCTAAAAAGTCTTGTAAATAGAAGAACCCTAACCCAGTGAAAAGTGCGATAACCAAGCGAAAACCCATCGACTGCTGACGCAATGGACCAAAAATAAATGAACAGGCAATAAGAACCAACGTAATCAGTGCAAATGGAGACGTGACTTTTTTCCAAAAGGCTAACTCATAGGTCTTTGGAACTTGGCTATATTCTGATAAATACTGCATAAAACTAATCAATTGACTTGGTGATAAATCATCTGGGTCCAAAGTCACCATGTGTACATATTTAGGTTGTAAAGCCAATCCTAACGCTTGTTGCTCGTGATCCGTTTTAATCGCATTCCCTTGAGCAAGTAAATCAACCTGATGTGATTTCTCTAAAGTCCACTGACCATCTTTTAAAAATTGGCCTTTTTCAGCAGTGACAAAGGACTGCAATCGATAGTTCTGATCAAAATCAATCGCTTGAATATTACGTAATTGACCTTGGGAATTCGCATAATCAATATAGATAAAACGTTGGCCTTCACGTGACCAATAACCTTTTACCTCACCTAAAGCCGCTACGCTACGTTGTTTTTTAATGCTTTGTGCTTTTTCATTGGTATAAGGAATCACCCATTCACTCAATACAAAAGACAATACAATTAAAAGTAAAGCTGAGCGCATCACCCAACCCACTATACGCCACAGGCTGATACCAACCGAACGCATGACGATCAGTTCACTATTCGAAGCAAGAGCACCCAAACCTAAAACAGAGCCGATTAACGCTGCAACAGGTAAAATATCATACAAATAACTCGGTGCGCCCCATATCACATATAGGAAAGCTTGCCATGCGTTATAAGTTGGTTTCAGCGAACCTAATTCACCTAAGTAAGTGAATAATATTTGTAAAAAAGATAACACGAGCGTTGTGCCCAGCATTGCAAGAACTGTAGTTTTTGTCACATGTTTGGCGACTATTCGACGTGCTAACATTACAACCCCACTCGCTGAATACTTTTCTTAAGTTTTGGTGCTAACTTTTGTTTCCGTGCAAAAATTGCCGCCGCAATAGCATAAATCATTAATGCGACAGGATAAGCCCAGATGTCTAACTCACCTTTACTAATTCGTGTCTGAATTGCGATCATTAATACAATAAGACTAGCAAAAATAAATATAGATGGAATAAGACGATAATATCGACCTTGACGTGGACTTACTTCAGATAACGCAACCGCAAGCATCAATCCAACAATAATCACAAATGGACCAAAGATACGCCAACCAAGCTCGCTGCGAATAACAGGGTCATCACGTCTTTCCCATAGCTTAGACATCGATAAAGCTTCAACATCATCGCTTTCAAACTTAACGTCTTTATCATTCTCTAAACGTAAGCGATAAGATTGAAATTCTGCTTGGGTATAGCGCGGCTGATTCGGATAAATTTCGTAACGGCGACCTTGAACCAAATCAACGACATTCGCTGTATCATTTGCCATTTCGACACGTGTCGCTTCTTTGGCTAAAATCATGACATCTGGTTTATCTTCACGATCAGCTTTCTGATAATAAAAAATATCTTTTAAATTTTTGCGATCTTCAGAAAGTGAACCTGCGTAAATGGTATAAGGACCTGAAGAAATAAATTCTTTAGGTCGGACCAAATCAAACCCTGCTCGCACTGCTTGTGTTTGCATCAAGCTTTCGTAAGCACGAATTCCAGATGATGAACCCCAGAACATTAATATTGCTTGAACAATCAAAAAAACAAATGTCATCGGCAATAAAAGTTTAGCCAACTGATTACGGCTAACACCACTACCATTTAAAACTGCCATTTCATGGTCAACATATAGACGACCAAAAACCAGCATGAGTCCAATGAAGAAACCCAATGGCAAAATTAAAGTTAGAAACTCTGGCAAACGATAAGCAATGATACTCAGCAACACACTAGCGTCTAAACGACCCTGTGCAGCTCGCCCAAAAATCTTGATTAACTGCCCACCCATAATAATTAAAGTGAGCAAAGCAGTCACAACCAAAGAGGTGGAGACCACTTGTTTGACGAGATAACGCCGAATAATCAAAGTAATGCTTCCAAAAATAGACCAATCGAGGGGTAGTGCTAGTTTACCCGAATGTTAAAAATATAAAACCTATCGCTTGTTGCGGATTGCAACCTCATATCTGAAAGTGTTTAATGGACTTATCTTTCTTTTTCGCTGCTTAGGTTCTATACAAACAATGAAATTTACCCTTCATACCGCATTCCCAACACAGTCGTCTAGTGAATCTTTGTGGATTTTGGTTGATTCAGAACAATTACAACAGAACTTAAATAGTTATCAAATCAATCATCTAGAAGATGTTCTGAATGCTACACAATTCAAAGCTGGTTTTAATGAAAATATTGCCCTGATTACCAATATCGCTGTACAAGCCAATGCACATTTACTCGGTTTAGGCAAAAGTGCTGAATTGAAAGCGACAAAATTAGCAAAACTTGCACAAACGATTATCAAATCATCACAAAATAAATTTAGACAAATCACTGTAGATCTCAGCGCATTACCGACTGATTTACATTACCTCTTTGTCTTAGGTTTAACTCAAGCAGCCTATGCCTATGATGAGTTTAAATCAAAAAAAAATGAGTTCATCTTAGAAACCATTAATCTAGTTGCAAATGAAACTGTACTTGATGATGCTCAATTAAAGCTCGTCCACGCAGTTCAATCTGGACAAAATTACGCTCGAGATTTAGGCAATCGCCCAGGAAATATTTGCTTCCCTGAATACCTTGCAGATCAGGCGATTGCACTTGCAGCACAATACCCTGACCTATTAAAAGTCACTATCCTGAATGAACAGCAAATGGCTGATTTAGGGATGAATGCTTTTCTTGCTGTAAGTAAAGGCTCTGATCGACCAGGCAGAATTATTACACTTGAATATCACGCGAAAGCTGATCAAGCACCTATCGTACTTGTCGGTAAAGGCGTTACTTTTGATACAGGCGGTATTTCATTGAAACCAGGCTTAGGTATGGATGAAATGAAATTCGATATGTGTGGTGCTGCCTCTGTATTAGGTACTATGCAAGCACTTTGCGAAGCTCAACTCCCAATTCATGTTATCGGTGCGATCGCAGCAGCAGAAAATATGCCTTCAGGTCATGCAACACGCCCTGGAGATATTGTGACGACCATGAGTGGTCAAACTGTAGAAATTTTGAATACTGATGCAGAAGGTCGTTTGGTTCTATGTGACACCCTCACTTATATCAAACGTTTTAATCCTGCGCTTGTGATTGATATTGCGACACTTACAGGTGCATGTGTTGTTGCGCTGGGCAAAGTCGTCAGTGGGCTATTCTCTCCAGATGATGAACTTGTACAAGAATTACAACTTGCTGGTGAACAATCACTCGACCGTGTATGGCGTATGCCTGTGATGGAAGAATATCAAGAACTCCTTGATTCACCGTTTGCCGATATTGCCAATATTGGTGGTCCTTATGGTGGTGCAATAACCGCAGCATGTTTCCTTGAGCGTTTCACTCGTGATTATCGTTGGGCACATCTTGATGTGGCTGGTACAGCATGGTTATCTGGTGCAGCTAAAGGTGCAACTGGACGCCCAGTACCATTACTTATGCAGTTTTTAGCTAATCGTGTTGAAACGAATAACTAATCTATGGCACAAGTTAGTTTTTATTTGTTTGAAAACAGCATTGAGCGGCAAGTCGAAAGTGCTTGCCGTTTATGTCGAAAAATTCTGAATCAGCACCCACAGATTTGGTGGTATTGTGTTGATTCAAATTTACAAAATGAGTTGGATAACAAGCTATGGTGTTTTGATCCAAGTAGCTTTATTGCTCATGGAATTGATCAGTTGAATAGTCCAGTGTGTATTTCAGCTGACTTACCACCATCCAATGATTGGATTGTATTTAATTTTAACAATCATGCACTTGAACAAACTCAAGATTTTCGCCACATTATCGAAATTATTGAAAATAATGAAACGGCAAAACAGATCGGGCGAGAGAAATTTAAGATGTATCGTCGTTTAGGCATTGAGCCACGCACATTTAAATTATAAGTCTGTAAATCATAGCATCGTATAAGGAGTGTCGTGTGGCATTAAATGTAGGTCAAGATTTTAAAAAACGTTGGTTAAATACGCCTGAAACTGTACGTCAGACCTATCAGGAAGATTTAGCTCGTATCTGTGATCTACTGTTACCACAAACACAAATCCAAACATGGATACAACTCGAAGAAAAAGCTCAGCTACGCTCTCAACAACGCATTGATCAAGCTTATGCACATTTAAAGGCTGAGTTAATTGAACAAGCACGCGTTCGTAAACAATTGGCTTTGGAAAAAGCTCTGGCAGAAAAACGTGCTGCCCAAGCTGCTTATGCCGCGCAACTGCAAGCAGATGAGTTAAATCAGTTCGAACAACAAACGGAAAATCTTGTTGCCCTTCGACAACACATTGATCAAGAAATTGCACAACAAACTGAACGTTACCAAGCGAATCCTGAACAACCAAGTATTGATTATGCACAGGCTCAACGTGTTCGAATTGATGACCAACAAATCTTATCTGAACTCGAAAGTGTGCGTGTTCGCTTAGAACTAGAAGCAGAAAACTTAATAGAACAAGCTGTAACTGTATTCCGAGCAAAACTACATGCACTTGCCCAAGATGAAATTGATTACATTCTGAAAAATAGTAAGTTTTCAGATGAAAAATAATAAAAAAGCCCAGTTTGAACTGGGCCTTTTTATGTTTCATTTTTTATTTTAAGAAACCGTTTTCAGCCAAAAATGCCATACTGATGTTTGACTCAGTTTTTTGTTCCGCTGCTTTATCACCCAACAATAAGCGCTCGATATAGCGTGCCAGCACATCAACCTCTAAATTAACTTTTGTACCAACTTGCCATGTGCCAATATTGGTACGCTCAGCAGTATGAGGGATGAGATTCAAACTCAGAATATTGCCACGTAGATGGTTAATGGTCAGACTAATCCCATCGACAGTTACAGAACCTTTTTCAGCTAAATATTTTGCCAATTCAACAGGTGCTGTTACTTCAAAATATAATGAACGTGCGTCTTGTCGAACGACTGTAATTTCTCCAAGACCATCAACATGCCCACTCACAATATGTCCACCAAAACGTGTTGTTGGCAACATTGCTTTTTCGACATTGACGGATTGACCCACTTTCCATTGACCTAAAGTCGTTCGATTTAAGCTTTCACGAGACACATCTGCAGCATACCAATTGCTTCCCCACTCGATCACTGTGAGACAAATTCCATTAGTCGCAATTGAATCACCTAAATGCACATCAGACATATCCAAATCAGTTTGAATACGTAGACGTACATCACCGCCTACACTTTGTAAGCTCTCAACCTTACCTAAACTTTCAATAATGCCTGTAAACATGGGAGTTCTAACCTAATCTTATGCAATATATGCCATAGTGAATCGAATACCATAAAGCAAAGCCTTAGAGATAACAAGGGACTCCAAGTTCAAATACCTGCAATAAAAAAGGCGATCCATTGATCACCTTTTATTATTTTCAATCTTAAATTACTGCATTTCAGAGACACGTTTATTGGCTCTCTGTTTAAGCTCAATCGTATTATTTAACAAGAAATGGCTAAAAAATAATTTATAACCTAATACGCCTAAGCAAGCGCCAACAATTGGTGCAAAGATAGGCACAATAAAATAAGGAATATCACGACCGCCAGTAAAAGCAATTGAACCCCAGCCCGAAAAATAGGCCACAACTTTTGGACCAAAATCGCGTGCAGGATTCATAGCAAAGCCTGTTAATGGACCAAAAGAAGCTCCAATGACAGCAACTAATAAACCCACCAAAATTGGTGCTAAAGCACCACGTGGCAAACCATTATGATCATCCCCAATCGCCATGATGAGCCAAAGCAATAACATAGTGATAAACATTTCCACCATAAACGCCTGTCCAATAGACAATAAATGATGTGGATAGGTTGAGAAAATTCCAGCCAACTCCAAACTCTCTACACTCCCCCGTACCATATGGTGTGTTTGCTCATAATCCATAAATAGATTGCTATACAAACCATAGACCAATAATGCGCCTAAAGCAGCACCAGAAACTTGAGAAATAATATAGAAAGGAACTTTACGTTTATCAAAACCAGCAAACAGTGCTAATGCAATCGTAACGGCAGGATTGAGATGAGCTCCAGAAATACCTGCAGATAGATAAACAGCGAATGCTACAGCCAAGCCCCATACGAGGCTGATTTCCCATAGCCCTAAACTTGCTCCTGCAAGTTTAAGCGCAGCTACGACACCAATACCAAAAGATAAAAAAACTGCGGTAGCAAAAAATTCAGCTATACATTGCCCCAACAAGTTGGGTTCCGAGCGACTCATCACAACCTCTCTTGGTCAGTGCTGCGTATAGGCATGACCTGAAATAAAGCTCGGCAAAATATATTCATTTTCGAAAATGATCAATATTCTTCTGGTAGTTTTTCAACCAAATAGTAAAATATTTTTTGTAAATAAAAAAGATTAAGCCACGCAACAAGAATAGATAAGCAATTGTTTTTAATTAATTTAAAGGTAAATAGTTATTCAGAAAGACTTATTTAAATTCAATGAAAATTCATGTAAAAACAATCATTTATTTTATAAAATTATATGTATTAGCAAGAAAGTGAAAAAAATAGAAAATCGACACCACTTTATCCGAAAATGGTGTCTACTTGAATTTACCAAAGTGCAAGCTGAGTACTATTGCCTGTCGTATCAACACCACCCAGCTCAGCAAAATGATATAACTGCCCTAAAAGTTGTCGTAATGGAGGGCCAGACTTCGCATGTGTATCCGTAATCACAATAAATTCAAGAACACGTGCACGTTCTGATTGACGCTGTTTACTCACTCGATAACGCGGTACATCTTGAGTTAACAAAGTCACTTTGCCGCGTTTTAAATTAGCAGTAAGCAAATCTTTAGGCTCAATATTCCCATCAGTCGAATAACTAGTCAAAATATAGCGAGCATTAATTGTTTCCAATAACTTTTCATAAGCTTCTTTCGCATACTTAGAAGAGTTATAAGGACTTGGGCGCTCTTTACGCCATGCTCGATCAATTCCACTCTTAAAGCCTTTGGTATCAGGTGATGGTAAATCCACTTGATCCCATAAAGTCAGAGCATTTAAAACATGGTAGTTACTGCTGTAGGCATGCTGATTATAAGGTGGATCAAGATAGGCAACATCGACTTCGAAACCACTCATTTGGTTGGCTAAATGTTGTGCATCGACACACCACATTTCAGCCGCAGGTCGTTTGGGATCACCAATCTCACAGAAACGGCTCGGAGTAAGCCATATTAATGACTCGATTCGTTCTAGCGCCGTTTGAGTTCGACCACCCCAACCCTGATGAAAGCTCTTAAATACACCACTGGTATTACTAACAAAACTTGCCGAATATAAAAGTGGTGCCAATAGAGCACTCATTTCGACATCATTGATTGCACCTTGCGCTTGCCAAGTTGCGATCTGTTGACGAATTGCATCAATACGCATCCCATTACGGCGTTTGAAAAACAAACGGTCACGAGCAGGATCATACACATCATCATTACGTGGACAAAGATTATGTGTCACCCAGCCTTTGACTTCTGGCAATCGATTCAGATAATCAATCGCTTTTTGATAGCCACCTAACTCTTTAAATGTAGGTGCATCAACACAAGCCAAAATCGCATTGTTCAGTGCATGGCTATACGGTTCCCAGTCATTGGCAATCACGCGATAACCATTTTGACGTGCTAAACGTGAGACCACGCCACTCCCCGCAAAGAAATCAGCAAAAATCGGTGGATTCTTTTTCTTACTATTCAGTGTGCCCGTAATCTCAAGTGCTTCCAAAATGAGATGAAGCAGTCGACGCTTATTGCCTAAATAAGGTACTAGCTGATGAAAAAGATATTCGTCAGTCGTACGTGCTGCATGACGACGCTTGTGATAAACCGATGGTTCTGGATTCATATCATCTCTTGGATAGGGAGCAATCTTAGGCGAATATCTTGCCCAAGTTGGGTTACATCGACTAAATCAAAACGCAATTGTTCTGCCATTGTACTAAATTCAGCATTGAACATTGCACGGGCAGATTGACTAAGTAAAGTCGGTGCAACATAACTGATCATTTCATCAACTAAACCTTGCTGTAAAAAAGCCGTTGATAAAGTTGCGCCTGCCTCAACCAACACATCATAAATTTGATACTGTTGAGTTAAAGTTTGCAATAATTGACTTAAGGGTTGCGGCGCTAATTGTATCACGCCTAAATCAGCAAGTTCTTGACGAAATGGTGTCATCACCATCACTGTTTCAGGATTTTTCAAAATCTTAGCTGAAAGTGGTAACTGTCCTTGTCGGTCGAGTACAACTCGCTTAGGTTGAACCACCGAAGTAAGATCAACTCCCTCCAATTCACGTACATTCAGCTCACAATCATCTGCTAAAACGGTTTGAATCCCTGTAATCACAGCACCCGAAATTGCACGCCAATGTTGTACATCCTGTCTAGCGATTGCTCCAGTAATCCATTTTGATTCTCCTGAAGCCATTGCAGTACGTCCATCTAAACTTGATGCAATTTTCAAACGCACATACGGCGAACCCGTAGACATCGCTTTTAAAAAGCCCAAATTGAGCGTTTTCGCAGTTTCTACACAAATTCCTGTTTCAACTTCAATACCGGCTGCTTGTAAAATTTGAACGCCTTTTCCCGCAACTAATGGGTTTGGGTCTGAACAAGCGACCACGACTTTCTTCACCTGAGCTTTAACCAATGCTTCTGCACAAGGCGGCGTTCTACCATAATGTGCACATGGTTCCAAAGTCACGTAAGCTGTCGCGCCTTTAGCATGTTCGCCCGCTTGGCGAAGTGCAAAAACTTCTGCGTGAGGTTGACCCGCTTTAGGGTGATAGCCCTCTCCAATCAGCTGCCCATCTTTGACAATAACGCAACCCACATTAGGATTCGGCTTGGTTGAATATTGCCCTAGTCGAGCCAACTCAATTGCTTGCTGCATCCAATATTGATCTTGGGATAAATGAATTTGCGTGAACTCAGACATGATTTCTCTAACTTATGCTTCATTTTCACGTTGTTGCATTTGTTCAATCTGACGACGAAATGCTTCAACATCTTGGAAATCTTGATAAACAGAGGCAAAACGAACATAGGCTACATGATCAAGTGCAAATAAAGCCTGCATCACAATCTCACCAATTGTTCTAGACTTTACATCTCGCTCACCTAGACGTCGAATTTGTGATTGTATATCACTTAAAACCGTTTCAATTTGCTCTTGGGTTACTGGGCGTTTCTGTAAAGCATGCATCAATGAGCGGCGCAATTTTGCTTCATCAAATGGTTCACTTTTTGAATCAGATTTAATGACTCGCGGCATCACCATTTCATAACTTTCAAAGGTGGTAAACCGCTCACCACAAATCGTGCATTCTCGACGACGACGGATTTGACAACCCTCAGCCGCAAGGCGAGAGTCGATGACTTTACTATCAGCAGCGTTACAAAATGGACAATGCATAATTGTGCGATTATTTACTCACTTTGCTTAAGTGTAGCAAAGTTTCTGCAATTGCTGAACTAACACACGAAAAGCATAAAAAAACAGCCTTATTCGGCTGTTTTTTAAACTTCAAAGAATAATGAATTATTCGATACGTTCGCCATGTTGACTAAGGTCGAGACCCATGCGCTCATCATCAGCACTTACGCGGATACCAATCACAAGATCAATCACTTTAAGGATAATGAAAGTCACTACTGCGCTATATACCATCGTTGCGAGTACACCTTCAACTTGCACCCATAATTGACCTGCAAATGTTGGAGCAAGTGCAACGTTAGCAGCTTTAATGATTTCATCACTGTAGAACACACCAGTAAGAATCGCACCAACGATACCACCAACTGCGTGTAGACCGAAAGCATCCAATGCATCATCTGCTTTAAGCAGACGTTTAAGTGCTGTAATACCCCAGAAGCACACTACACCACCGATTAAGCCCATGATTAATGCACCACCCACACCAACGAAACCAGCAGCAGGAGTGATTACAACCAAACCAGCAACCGCACCTGATGCGCCACCAAGTACTGAAGCCTTACCACGAACTAGACGTTCAACAATCAACCAAGAGAATGCAGCAGCGGCAGCGGCAACTTGAGTTACAAGAATTGCCATACTTGCACGAGCGCCAGCACCTAAAGCACTACCACCGTTAAAGCCAAACCAACCTACCCAAATTAAGCTTGCGCCAATCACAGTGAGAGTAAGGTTGTGCGGTGCCATTGATTCGCGACCTAGACCAGCACGTTTACCCAACATGTACGCAGCCACTAAACCAGCTACACCTGCGTTGATATGTACAACTGTACCGCCTGCAAAATCTAAAGCACCAGCTTTGAATAACCAACCATCAGCAGCCCAAACCCAGTGAGTAATTGGTGCATAAACCAAGATTACCCAAACTGCAATAAACGCCATGAATGCTGAATATTTCATACGATCAGCAATCGAGCCACTAATAATTGCAACAGTGATGATGGCAAATGTCATTTGGAAAATAACAAACAAGCTTTCTGGAATAGTTCCACTTAAGGCATCAAATGCCACGCCATTTAGCATTGATTTGGCAAAGTCACCGACGTAGGCACCTGAACCAGAGAATGCAAGCGAATAACCAACGATAACCCAAATTAAGCTGACTAGAATTGCTGCAGAAAGGCTAAACATCATGGTGCTGAGTACGTTTTTCTTACGAACCATACCACCATAGAATAGAGCCAAACCAGGAATAGTCATCAACAGAACCAGTGCTGTTGAAACGAGAATCCAAGCTGTATCGCCTGTATCAACTTTTGCAACTGGTGCAGGAGCTGGAGCAGCTTCTACAGGAGCAGGAGCTTCTGCTGCTACAGTGACAGTTGATGCAGCCGCCGTATCAGACGCTGCTACAGTTTGTTCAGCAACGGGTGTTGATGCAGTATCTTCTGCCCAAACCATCGCTGAACCACCTAAGAGTGCGCCAGATAGACTGAGCGCCATAAGCATTTTTTTCATTCGTGTCCCCCAACCTTATTTTGTGAGCTATTTCTCTTAATTCTAACTCAGCAAACTTTGTGCCAATTTAGACAGCATCTGGTCCCGTTTCACCAGTACGAATACGGATGACTTGTTCCAAATTCGTGACAAAGATTTTACCGTCACCAATTTTTCCAGTGCTTGCGACACGAGTGATAGATTCAATAACCGCATCGACCATTTCATCGCTAATCGCAATTTCAATCTTTACTTTCGGTAAAAAATCAACGACATACTCTGCACCACGATACAGTTCAGTATGACCTTTTTGACGACCAAAACCTTTTACTTCAGTTACGGTAATCCCTTGAACACCAATATCAGAGAGTGCTTCACGCACATCATCGAGTTTGAATGGTTTTACAATTGCAGTTACAAGCTTCATGTGTGTTTTCCTTCGGCTTATTTTCACCAGTAAGGTTTTATGTTCAATTTTCATGCCAATATTTGAAGGTTGGGGATTTTCAAACCATCAGCAAGAGCTTTCTTTATAACCTATTTGGGCTTCAAGATGTAGATATTCAATCGAAAATAAGTTTCATTTGCTCCTGTTTAACCGAATTTAGACATCGGTGGCATCAATGCATTGAACAGGGCTATGGGATTACTACAAGCAATGGTACACTTGCCTACAAATACATATAACCTATTGAGCGCTTCATGATTGAAACTCTTTTACAAGCCATTCTTGAACAAGTTGACCAACCTAAAAAAGATTTAGAAAAAAATTTACGTGCTTTGCTCAATGAAAGCGTCGAAAAATTAGATTTAGTCTCTAAACAAGAGCTGGAACGCCAGAAAATAGCGCTAAATTTGGCAAAGCAACGCCTCGCTGCACTGCAACAGCAAATGAATGCACTAGAAGAGATGGTGCAGAAGCAAAAATAAGCACTAGTTTAGCGCAACAACCAATAAAAATGATTAAAAATAAAGCACCATGATGGAACAATAATAAAATGTCTTTCGCAAAAATTTACACGAGGGGTTTATTGGGTTTACATGCCCCTCAAATCGAAGTTGAAGTTCATATCAGTTCAGGACTCCCCTCCTTAACCATTGTAGGTCTAGCAGAAGCCGCTGTAAGGGAAAGTAAAGATCGAGTTAGATCAGCAATTATCAACAGTGGTTTCTTGTTTCCAACCAAACGTTTAACGATTAACTTAGCACCTGCAGATCTTCCCAAAGATGGCTCCCGCCTAGATTTACCGATCGCACTAGGAATTTTGATTGCTTCAGGTCAACTTCCTGAAAATTGTACTGAAGGATTTGAATTTATTGGTGAACTTGCATTAGATGGACATTTACGCCCTGTTTCGGGAATATTACCAATTGCGATGGCTTGCCAACAAGCCCAACACCGCTTATTGGTTCCTACTAATAATCTAGAAGAAGCCAATCAACTCCCTCAGTTTGAAGTTTATGCTGCTAAGCATCTGCAAGACGTATGCGCACACTTTTTGGGCACTTCTCATTTATCAGCGTCGCCCAAACATGAAAATTTAACCACTGCTCAGTATCAATTTGATCTTGCAGATGTCAAAGGTCAATTACGTCCTCGTCGTGCACTAGAAATAGCAGCAGCGGGTGGACATTCTTTACTTTTCAAAGGTCCACCTGGCACAGGTAAAACATTACTGGCTTCTCGGCTACCTTCTATTTTGCCACCACTTAATGCTCAAGAAAATTTAGAAGTCGCAAGTATTTATTCGGTTGCAAATGCTCAGCATACTTTTGGACAACGACCTTTCCGTGCACCACACCATACTGCGTCAGCGATTGCATTAGTTGGAGGTGGTTCACAACCTAAACCAGGCGAAATTACGCTTGCACATTTAGGCGTATTATTTTTAGATGAATTACCTGAATTTGACCGCAAAGTTTTGGAAGTTCTCAGACAACCTCTAGAGTCGAAAGAGATCGTCATCTCTCGTGCGGCAAGACAAATGACATTCCCAGCAAATTTTCAATTTATTGCAGCAATGAATCCATGTCCTTGTGGCTACGCATTTAATCAAGATAGCCGCTGCCAGTGCTCAGTAGAAAATATTCAGCGCTATCAAAATCGTATCTCAGGTCCATTATTAGATCGTATTGATTTACATATTGATGTGCCACCTTTACAGACCAAAGAACTACAAGATCAAAGTCCGACAGAAAGTTCTACAATTGTGCGACAACGCGTGATGAAAGCTTATGATAAACAAATGTTAAGACAGCAATGTTTGAATCAGGCACTTTCTCCAAATTTGCTAGAACAATATGCTCAATTAGATGACAATTCAGCCAAAATCATCGAAATGGCTCAACAGCGACTTAATCTCTCAGCACGCGCCTATCATCGTGTACTTCGTGTTGCACGAACCATAGCAGACTTGGCCGAAAGCGATATCATTTTAACAACCCATTTAACAGAAGCCTTGTCTTATCGAGGCTAAATAGAAAATTACATGAATCAAAAATTGCCTTTATTAAAACTAAAACCTAGCGACATTGAACATGGACTGAAAGTCGTCAATCGTACGAAACGTTTCATTGTTTTTGTTACTGTCTTATTACATGGCGGCGAAGCACTGATTTTTCCATCGCAAAGTCGTTACTCAGGTCAACAAATTAAGCAAGGGAGAGGTATTGTTTTTTATAATGGGGTTGACTCTGCATGGCAAGCAGCTCTCGGTAATGGTGAAGACTGTATTATTATTAATGACATTACTCCATCACAAGCATCGTTGTTACTTGAAAAATATCATGCTCTCTTAGGACAAAATAAAAATCTGAACTTACAAAGTATTAAGACGCTTTTAGCATACGCCAAACAAGAATTGAACATTATTGATTTTTATAATAAACGTGCATCCAGTGTATTAAGGGATACTAAAATTATTGATGAAAATAATCCATTCTTTATGGAAGTAACCAAACAAGAAGTTCACAAAGCATTATATATTCCCCATGGATTTATATTTGATGGTCCCGTCCAACAAGTATACCCTCAAGGAGCAGTGATGGTGAGTGATAAGAAAAGATGTTGGGGTGTAGGAACAGATGTATTTCTAAGGGGTTATCGAAAAATAGAAAATGGCAAAGAATACAATTTAATAAGTATTGAAAATGATTTTGGAGAAAGGTTTACTTTCTCCAAATAATCAACCCCATATAAAAAGGCTGAGATATTGCTCAACCTTTTTATTAAATAAAATCTTTTTAAAAAGTGTAACCTAAACCCAAAACCACTTTATTTTTTTGCTTTGTTTCATCACGAGTATAGCCACCAAAGATATAGTCTAGGCTCCAAGTTGCACCAGTATTACCTAAAGGATGTGACAATCCAAGAGTTGCGTGACGGAAAGCAAAATCTGTTTTGGTAACATCTCCTGCTTTGGCTTGGTAAGCTAAATACTCATCATCATCGCCATAATAATAGGCTGCTAATTGAGCTTTACCCGTAAAACCACCAGCTAATTTTGGTGCATATGTTGCTAGGAAATAAGTATCACCTTTATTTCCAAAAGTGACATTATTTAATAAAGTTTGGGCTGTAATACTCAAATCTTTATAACTTAAGCCTAGAATGGTTTCATACCCTGTTGATTCCCAACCTGGATAATAGTAATAAACCGTACCACCAATTTGATAACCAAGATCATCTGTAATCTTACCTTTATAACCAGCATATAAATCATTTTCAAATGACTTCTTATCTTCGTTTACATAAGTCGGTGAGGTATTTAAATCTGCATATGCAGCAGTTAAGGTCGAAAACCAGTATCCCAAATAGAATCCACTATCATGCGTATAATCAAGTCCACCTTGTACTGCAGGTGTATCACTTTCAGGTGAATTTGTCATACCACGTAGATTATAACTAGATACTACGTTTACATTGCCTGTAATCGTTCCTGGAAATGGTAGCTTTGTTTCTTCAGCCAAACTTAAAGTTGATGCTGTAAATACCATCGCTAGAACTGTAGCCTTGCATGCAAATTTCATCATATTGATTTCCCCCATTATTTAGATATTCAACTGATTTATGTTCTAAATTGCATCATGATGAAATTTGCAAATGCTGTGCCAAAAGTAGAATTTAAATTTAAATTAAATTCAACCTATTGATTATAATTATATTTTAAATATATTTATTTTTATTTTTCTATTAATCAATCAACCGCCCACGACAAGCATGCGATAATAAAATGCATCTTTAAATATAGAGGTGCACATAATTAGTACCTATTTTGAATATAAAGTTTTCGTTTTTTCTTTTCTAACAATGAATAAAAAAAGCCAGCATATACGCTGGCTTTTTTTATTCATTGTTAATATTAAAATGCTTTGGTCAGGGTAAATACGGCACCTGTTTCAGTTCCACGCTTATATGGTTGATCATTTGCATCAATATTAGTACCAATGGCAGCTAGTTCAGCCGTTAAACCTGAAACTGATTTAACTGAGTATGTTACACCAACTTTCCAGTCAACATAGTTGTCATCCTCGCTAGCATTATCGCTAAAATCATATTTGTCGGCTTTCGTATAACCAACGCTCGCAACACCACCAAAACCAGCAGCAAACGGTACATTATAAGTTGCATTTAAGTACCAAGCATTTTCACTTAGACCAACAAAGTCATTTGTATAGTTAATACTTGCCAAGAAGCTATCACCAGAAGTTACAACTTCTTTAAACCCTAGTTTTGCATATAGCTCAAGCCAATTTGAATCAGATGAACTTGGATAACCGTAATACCAAAGACCAACATCTAATGTTGGCTTGCCAGCAAACGGTAATTCAGTTGCATAACCGACATATGGATCCAACTCTAAATGTGCTTTTGGATTTACATCACCAAAATTAACATTTGAACCCCATACACCAGCATAAAGACCAGAAGAGTGAGTTAGAGCAAAACCACCTTGAACTGCTGCATCATTTTCAGTTTGGGTAACACCACGATAGCGATAATCTGTAGTCAGTGCCGCAGTGCCTGAAAAAGTAAGACCATTTTGAGACAAAGTGTTTGCTTCTTCTGCCATAGCAAAAGTCGAAGTCACAGCAAAAATACTTAACGCGATCGCCTTACATGCAAATTTCATCATATTGATCTCCCCCATGATGGATATTCGACTGAATTTATGTTTTAAGTTGCATCATTATGTGAATAGCAAATGCTATGCCAACTTCTTTAAAGCACTATAAAACCTAGGTTTGATGTCATATCTTTGTCATGAAATATATAAAGAGAATAAAAAAGGGCTATTTAAGCGTTTTAAAATAGACTTTTTGATCCATTTTTAAGCAAAAAATAAGATTAGTAATTAAACCGCACAAAAACAATGCAACAACAATGCTCAACAATCGATCATTGTTAAACAATTAAAGTTTTGGCTTAAAAAACGGGGAAAATTCGCACAACATAAGTGCAACTTCTAAAAAACGAGCGCTTTTTGGTACAAAAATTTTACCACTTATCGGGATGTCATTTTTTGCAAATCAACCCAATCATTTTTTAATCAATTACAAAATAACTTATTAAAATAGAAAAGAAATTATCAAATATAATCACATATTTTAAAAAGAAAATATCAAAAAATAATCAACTTTAATTACAGTAATAAGATAATATTATTTAAATATAAATCAGTTATTTAATTTTAATTTATCTATTTTTTATACAAGAATAAAAACAAAAAATCTTATCCTAATTTTGTGTAAATTTAATTAAAATATTTTAATAAAAATCTATCTTTTTTATGCATAACTTATACAATTGGTCAAAATTTCGGATTCTCCCAAAATTTGTTATTTTATGAGGCTACATATGCCAAAGGCACAAAAACTTACTTTAGCGGTTTTGATCAATGCCGCGTTAATCACCTCAACATATGCTAGCGAACAAAGCGAAGCAAAAGGATTTGTTGAAGATGCCAATGGGGATGTTTTATTCCGTACTGGTTATCTAACTCGTGATAAGAAAAATGGTGTTGAAGACACTAGTTCATACGCACAAACAGCTATGCTCAAACTCGACTCAGGTTTCACTCAAGGGGTCGTGGGTTTTGGAGCGGGTATTATTGGTGATGCCTCTTTTAAACTAGGTTCAAACCATAATGCTGGTAATGGCATGATCCCACGTGAACGCCTAAATGGTGAAGATGGCACGGGTGATACATATGATCACTGGACACGTGGTGGCGGTTATGTAAAAGCACGCGTTTCTAACACAACTGTAACTTACGGTACACAAATTCTAGATTTGCCAGTTCTTGCAAGCAACACTGCACGTTTAGTACCTGAATATTTTGAAGGTGTTTTAGCAAACAGCCGTGAAATTAAAGGTTTAGAAGTTACTGTTGGTAAATTTACCAAGAACCAATATTCTGACCAGATTACATCTGATGGTAATCAATTAGATAGCGCTGTAGTTTGGGGCGCTAAATATAAAGTAAACGATCAATTGAATACGGCCTATTATGGTACGGATATTAAAGATCGTTTAGAGCGCCATTATGCCAATGTGAACTATAAACAAGCATTAGCAAATAGTAGTTCATTGACCTATGATTTCAGTGGTTACCATACCGATTGGGATCGTCAAGCGAATAAGAGCTTATATTCTTATATCGGTTCAGCAAATGATGAATACCAGAACTCAATCTGGGCAATTTCAACAACATACAATACTGGTCCACATACAGTCATGTTCGCTTACCAACAGAACAGTGGTAATGCAGGCTATGACTATGGTTTAGGTCAAGGTGTTGGTGATGGTCATCAAACAATTTACTTACCAAATTCATATCTTTCTGACTTCATTGGTAATGGTGAAAAATCAGCGCAACTGCAATACAATTTAGACTTCGGTAGCTTTGGTGTACCAGGTTTAAGTTGGACAACTGCATTTGTATATGGTTGGGATATTAATACCAACGCATCAGTTAAAGATTTGAGTGGCAACGTGATTGAACGTGTTCGCACAGCAGACAATGCAACTGAACGTGAATTCTTCAACCAAGTGAAGTACACAGTTCAATCTGGCTTTGCTAAAGATGCAAGTTTACGTGTACGTCATTCATATTATCGTGCAAGCGATGAATACCAATCTGGTTACATCGGTGATACCAACGAATGGCGTATTTGGCTTGATATTCCTGTGAAATTTTTCTAATTCGTAGCAATTCAAGCAATAAAAAACTCCATTCAACTGAATGGAGTTTTTTTATTGCGCTCAACTTTAAAACATAAAATTAAGCTAAATCTGAAACTTATTTTTTAGCAGCTTCGATTGCTTTCAATACTTCAGCTTTTGCAACATCAGCACCTTCCCAACCACTGATTTTTACCCATTTACCAGGCTCTAAATCTTTATAGTGAGCAAAGAAATGCTCAACTTGGCTAATCAATAAAGGAGGAAGATCTGTATATTCTTTCACATCTTTATAGAGAGGAGATAACTTCTCATGTGGAACTGCGATGAGTTTCGCATCGATACCACCATCATCTTCCATTTTTAATTTACCTACTGGGCGGCAACGGATTACTGAACCCGCAGCAACAGGATGTGGAGTTACAACAAGTACGTCTAATGGGTCACCATCTTCAGATAATGTATTTGGTACATAACCATAGTTAGCTGGGTAAAACATTGCTGTACCCATGAAACGGTCTACAAATAACGCATCAGAATCTTTATCGATTTCGTATTTGATTGGCGCTGCATTTGCAGGAATCTCAATGATGACATAGATGTCATTTGGTGCGTCTTTACCCGCAGGAATATTGCTATAACTCATATCAACACTCGTTTATCTTGTGAACTTAGATGTAAATCCGACAGATTATAGCGTGAATACCATAAAAATGATGCTAGATATGCTGAGCGTTAATGAATTTTATACTCAACATCGATTTAGGTCAGTTTAATCGTAATCACAAACAGTAAAATTGGACAAAATATTGAAAAAAACCAAATAATCGAACGTAAAGTGGCTAGATTCGCTAAATAACAGATACCATAAATAATGCGAAATACGATATACGCCCAGCCTAAGCTCAGAATAAATTTCTCAGGCACAACCATATATTCGGCCATTAAAATTGCAGCGATAAATAAGGGTAAACTTTCAAAACTATTCTGTTGTACTGCATTGGCTCTGGCAGCTAGACCTGTCGTTTTCGCCAAAAATTCACGCGGATTCTGATTATCCTTTGCTTGGAAGCCACCTTTTGCTTTTGCAATTAAGGTAAAAACATATGGCAATAAACACGCAACGATAAGAATCAATATAATGCCGCTAATACCTTGCATGCTGATATCCATCATTTGAAGTTCTTGTGATCATGCTATCATAACTTATAATTTATCAAACTTTCATTTGTGCTTGTTCAACAAGCACTGCTTTTATATATTCTGCTAGTTTTAAAAGTAGTTTTCTTTGATTCAATCTCAAGGTCATGTTATGCCAGCTCAAGATCAAAACAAATTGTTTGATGTTCTTGCTCAACAACGACAGCATCAGCTTTTAGTTGACCGCGTTCTCAAAGTAGTGTTGCCCGTCATCGCATTTCTACTCAGCGTGATTTGTGCAAACTACAATTGGCAATCTACGCTTGGCACCTTTGTCATTCTCATTATTGCTTTTTATGCTGTGGGGATTTACCGCTTAACACTTTGGTATTGGCTAATCGTTATTGTGCTATATACCCTTATTGACAACTACTTTAGCTTTAATGCTATCAATCAAACCCGATTATTTTTTCAACTAATATCCATGGTCGTTTTTGTTGGCATTGTCGGTATTGGAAGGCCTTATATCGATCGTTGGTTGATGAAATCAAATAATACTCAATAAGCCCAAATAAAAAAACGCCACAATAGCGGCGTTTTTTTATTTCCAATAGCTCCCTTTTTTAAACGGAGGCTAAGTGGAATTCTTAAGCTGGTTTACGTAAATCTTTACGTAAGATCTTACCTACGTTAGATTTTGGTAGATCATCCATAAACTCAACATAACGTGGGCATTTATAGCCTGTTAAGTTTTGTTTTGCATAAGCAATAATTTCTTCAGTTGTTAATGAAGGATCTTTTTTCACGATGAATAATTTAGGCACTTCACCTGATTTTTCATCTGGCACACCAATCGCAGCAACTTCCAATACTTTTGGATGCTTCGCAATCACTTCTTCAATTTCACTCGGGTAAACGTTAAAGCCTGAAACCAAGATCATATCTTTTTTACGATCTACAATTTTGAAATAACCACGTGAATCCATGATACCAACATCACCAGTACGGAAGAAACCGTCTTTGGTCATGACTTTCTCAGTTTCATCAGGACGATTCCAGTAGCCTTTCATTACCTGTGGGCCACGAATCGAAATTTCACCCTGCTCACCAAGTGCCACTTCATTACCATCATCATCAAGTAAAGCAACTTCAGTTAATGGTAATGGGATACCAATCGTACCACTGAACTCTGTTGTTGCAGGCGGGTTTGCTGTCGCCACTGGCGATGTTTCAGATAAACCATAACCTTCGATAATGATGGTACCTGTTACTTTTTGCCAAGCAGCAGCCGTAGATGGCAATACAGCCATACCACCACCCATTGCCATCTTCAATTTGCTATGGTCAAGCTGTTTGAATTCTTCGTTATTCACTAAGGCATTAAACAAGGTGTTTACTGCTGGGAAGAAAGAAGGCTGGTATTTACGTAATTCACCAACGACTGCTGGTAGGTCACGTGGGTTCGGAATCAAGATATTCGCTTGACCTTTATACATACCGTAAAGCGCACACACCATGAATGCAAAGATGTGATAAAGCGGTAACGCACACACGATACGATCATCTTTAGAACCGTCACCTGTGCCAAACTTACTTGAGAAAATACCATCACATTGTAATAGGTTAGAAACCAAGTTACGGTGTGTCAACTCAGCACCTTTAGAAACACCTGTCGTACCACCTGTATATTGCAGTACAGCAGTATCGCTTAAGGTCAAACTTGGACGTTTATAATTGCTTGGATTCGCTTTACCTAGCGCTGCATTAAATTTAATGTGGCCAGGAATGTTCCATGCTGGAATTTGTTTACGTACTTTACGTAAAACGAAGTTTACAATCGTACCTTTCAGTGTACCGAGCATGTCACCGACAGAAGCAACCACAACATGTTTCACTGGTGTTTTACCAATAATACTTTGATAAACACTAGCAAAGTTTTCGATGATTACAAGAGCTTCTGCACCAGAGTCATTTAACTGATGCTCAAGCTCACGTGAAGTATAAAGCGGGTTTACATTGACCAATACTAAGCCCGCACGGAATACACCTAGAGCAACTACTGGATATTGAAATACGTTCGGCATCATCACCGCAACGCGTGTCCCTTTAGCCAAACCAAGGCCTTGTAAATAAGTAGCAAACTTACGGCTAGCGACTTCTAATTCATTGTACGTTAAAACTTTATCCATGAAGATAAAGGCATCACGTGAACCAAATTTTTGGAAATTGCGTTCAAAAATATCAACAAGTGAGGTGTTTTCAGCAGGCAGCGCAACTGTTTCTGGAATTCCTGTCTTTTGGTATTCTGCAAACCAAATCTTTTCCATAATGCCATTATCTCCGAGTAGTAATCCTTAAAAATGTAACGACGTTACTTTCCATGACAAAACTTTTTTTTAACTTTTGGAATTGCCCTGTCAATCTATTCAAATAATATGAATACCTTGTCATATATAACGTATTTTTATCACAGAATACTAGCCTTATCTCTGAATGAGGAGTCTATTTGCTTTTTGATATCCCCGTGGTAAAAGTTGCCCCTTTGTTGCTCTTTTTCCTATATATTTTTGGAGATCATCCCCTTTCAGTTTTAGGTGTTGTTGTCCTGCAGCGACTTGGATTATTTCATCTAAACCTAGGGTTGTCATGGATAAAATTTGCTCTTTTTCATCAAGTTGTATCAACTTGTTACCTTTACCTTTATTCAAAACAGGTAATTCAGCCAAATCGATGATCAGTAAGCGCCCTGATGAACTGAGAATTGCAACATGTGTGGCTTGTTGAATTGGCAGTAAAGGTAAAGCGGTTGCATTATCTGCTACTGTCAAAAAGGCTTTACCTGCTTTCGCATTGGTATCTAACTGCGCCGCTTGCGTTTTAAATCCATATCCATTTGAACTGACAGCAAGTAACTCATTACTGTCCTCATCAACAAATACTTGAATAAATGACACGCCACTGGCTGGTGCAAGTTTCGAACTCAATGGCTCGCCTAAGCCACGTGCAGAAGGGAGACTACTAATCGGCAGCGCATAACTCCGCCCTGTTTCATCTAAAAAGTAGACTCGTTGATTGGTTTTTCCGACTGCATGACTCAAATATTGATCACCCGCACGGAAATTTAGATTTGCTGCATCAACATCACCGCCTTTAGCGGCTCTCACCCAGCCTGCTTCTGATAAGACCACAGTTACCGTTTCCGCAGGCATTAAATCTTGTTCTTTGATTTGTACCGCATCTGCACGAGTAACAATCGGTGAACGGCGATCATCACCGAACTTTTTCGCGTCTTCTTTTAACTCACCAATAATTAAATTTTTCAATGATTCAGGATTTGCCAGTTGCTCGCGAATAATGGCAGCTTTTGCTTCCAGTTCTTCTTGTTCACGGCGGATTTCCATTTCTTCAAGTTTAGCCAAATGACGAAGCTTGAGCTCCAAAATTGCCTCAGCCTGAATATCATCAATCCCAAAGTGCTGCATCAAAACAGGTTTTGGTTGATCTTCTTCACGAATAATCCGAATTACAGTATCAATATCTAAATAAGCAATTAAAAGGCCTGCCAAAATATGCAAACGTTTTTCAATTTTAGTTAAATGGTATTGCAAACGACGTGTTACGGTTTGCTTACGGATCTCAATCCATTCCAACAAAATACGGCGAATCGATTTAACTTGTGGACGACCATCTGCGCCAATCATATTCAAATTAACGCGATAGCTTGATTCTAAATCAGTAGTTGCAAATAAATGGCTCATCACCGTTTCAGCATCTACACGATTAGAACGTAATACAATGACTAAGCGTGTTGGATTTTTATGATCTGATTCATCACGAATATCTGCCACCAAAGGTAACTTTTTCGCAATCATTTGATCTGCAATCTGAGTGACGACTTTTGAACCTGAAACTTGATAAGGCAGCTCAGTAATCACGATCTCATTTTTTTCGACCGTATACACTGCACGCGCACGATAGCTACCACGCCCTGTGGTTTGAATTTTTAGTAATTCTTCTGGCGGTGTAATAATTTCAGCTTTGGTCGGTAAATCGGCGGCTGGAATATATTCTGCTAATTTTTCATCAGTGGTTTCAGGATTACGAATCAGTGCAATCGTACCTTTGACCACTTCACGTAAGTTATGCGGTGGAATATCAGTTGCCATCCCCACTGCAATGCCCGTCGTACCGTTCAGTAGGATATTGGGAATCCTTGCAGGCAAAGTAATCGGTTCTTTCATCGAACCATCAAAGTTATCTTGCCATTCACTTGTCCCTTGTCCAAGCTCACTCAGTAATAATTCACTATAAGCAGACAATTTGGCTTCGGTATAACGCATTGCAGCAAATGACTTAGGGTCATCAGGTGAACCCCAGTTGCCTTGACCTTCAATCAATGGATAACGGTAGCTGAATGGCTGTGCCATCAACACCATCGCTTCATAACAAGCTGAGTCACCATGCGGATGATATTTACCAAGTACATCACCAACAGTACGGGCTGACTTCTTCGGCTTACCTGTCGATTTTAAACCCAGCTCACTCATTGCATAGACAATACGACGTTGTACAGGTTTTAAACCATCGCTGATATGCGGCAGTGCACGATCCATAATCACGTACATGGCATAATTTAAGTAAGCTTGTTCTGTGAATTCGGCTACGGAGCGGTTTTCGGTTGCATGATGTGCAAGGCTGGTCATTTCAGCAAGTCATCCAAAATCATTGTTATCGTCAATGCTTTGTATGCTATGTGGATGAATGCCTTGTGACAACCCCTTGTTGTTGTTTAAACGTCAAATGGTGTCTTGTTCGGAGAATTTGTAATTGAATAAGGTACTGAACCAACTTTCAGCTATCAAATCAGAGACTTTCTCTGAATAATCTCATTTTAACTTGATCAATATTCAAGATTTGCAAGGAGGTCAATTGATTATTAAAACCAAAACCAAAACCGAAATTACAATCACGCACATATTCAATTGTATTTTCTAAAGGTAAAAATACGAGTTCAATATAATTTTTACCCATGAATAATTGGAACTCTGTATCAGATGTATCCTTAAACCTGCTAGAAAAATCATCCAAATCATACGACCAAGATGACACATCAAAAATTGGTAAATATACTTGTGCTAAATCACTAGAAAACAAATTCTTCCCTGTTTGAATCAGATTATGACAACTAAAGCTAACTAACGTAATTGTTGATAATTCACCAGTCTTTAAAAGGCCGATTTCAACTAAAGACGTATGGCCATTACCGCCCCTCCAATACATATCTGGAGATTTTTCATTGAAATGAATATCAAAGGGTACGTAACCATCAATTTCGACCGAATGCTGGCTATAGGCATTGATAGCAATTTTTTTTAACATCTAAATTCTCATAAAAAAGAGCTAATAATATGTATCTATCAGCTAGTACGGCTCATAAATTGCCATAAACTACGATATATTCAGCATTGCTTAATTGGTCACGCCACCAACTGATTAAAGCTTTTATAAAATTTTCTACGACTAAATTATTCGTTGGAATTTTTAGCATCGCATTTAAGATAGCTGTACAAGTATGATGATCTAGGTAGTTATATCCACATACATCAAAACTGGTTTTTGAAAGCGAATTATCTAGTTGGTCGACAGAGCAAGCTATTTTAAAAGCATCTAAAACATAATCAAAATCATGCACTGGAATAAAAAAATCATTTGAACTCGTTTTACTACCTTCAGTTTCAGCCCAAAGAATAAAACCTATTTCATTCTTGATTTTTTGTTGATTTTCACGTGTTGTAAGGAGCATAACTTGTGACTGGATTTTTTTAATCGCCTTTTCAACATTGAAATTACAACATTGATAGGTATCTTGGGCGACCGAGCTTTGACATTCAGTGGCTTGAATCACTTTTTCAATATTATCTTGATGGAAATTAATTATTGCGGCAGGTACATCATTTTGGTTTTCTTTTAAAAGCTTTATCGCATATGTAAGTGGAATAGAGAGTTCTTTTCTTATTTGCTCAATTTTCTCTCTATCCATTTTAGTCTCAATGCTCATCTGTTGAAGAAGCAGATTCCGCATCATCTTCTTTATAAATAAATTTCGGCATTTCCAAACCAAAATAAATTGCGATTACACGTAAAGTAAAACCAAATACTAAAGTGAAAATCACAGTCAAATCATGAGGTAAACCAATTTCCAAACACACCCAATAGCAGATGACTGCAACAAAGGAGATACTGGCGTACAACTCACGGCGGAACACTAAAGGCACATCATTACAAAGAATATCTCGTAGGATACCGCCTGAAACTCCCGTTAACACGCCTGCCACGGCAGAAACTACAAAACCATGCCCCATCGATAATGCAATTTGACAGCCAATAATCGTAAAACCAATTAAGCCCATAGCATCAAGCAATAGAAACACGCTACGTAAATGTTTCATCCATTTAGCGATAATAATAGTGACAAACGCAGCGCAACAAGTCAGAACCAAATATTCAGGATGTTTGACCCACGTTAAAGGATAATGGCCTAGTAAAACATCTCGAACAGAACCACCACCTAACGCGGTCACACAAGCAATCAGTGTTACCCCAAACCAGTCCATACTACGTCGTCCTGCTGATAACGCCCCTGTCATCGCTTCCGCAGTAATGGCAATAATATAAATCACGGTGAGTAACATCTGCCGACATCCCTAAATCAGGCATCAAAGTGTGCGCTATTTTAAGACAAACTTAGATGAATTGTGCACAACATTGTTTAAATTTTTTCCCCGAACCACAAATACAGGATTGTTTCATTGTTATTTGAATATCCAAGGTTGGATCAAGAAAGTACCAGTGTTGTTGATGCAAAACAAAATGTGAAATTTCATGATGAATATGCGCCTGTTTGTTACCCTGATTTTTATCACAATAATGAGCTTTGAACTCGACCAAGGCATGGGTTTTATCCAGTTTTGGCTGGTGCTGCACGACTTCTAATTTTAGCCACTGATTGGATTGACTCCAATCTGCAATCGCATCTCGATCCAAAGCAGCTTGCTGCCCCAAAGCGGTAGTTCCCACAATATAATCAATCTGTTGTAAAGCAAAAGCACTGTAACGCGAACGCATTAATTGCTCTGCATTTTGAGCAAATTGTTGTTTCAAATGCAAAGGCTGGCAACATGTTACATATAGCCCATTTCCACATGGGCAATTGTCTGTCAATGTCATTTCAATACTCAAATAAAAATAGCCTTGAGCAAAACTACCGCAATCACGATCGTAAAGCTCAAAGGCTATTTAAAACAAACTTAATTATTTATCGGCTAACTTTTCTTTGGCAATAATACGCACTTTTTCAATTTTGTGCCCATCCATTGTAACAACTTCAAAGCGATAGCCATCAGCTTCAACCATTTCCCCATTTTCAGGTAAACGACCTAAATGGAATAACACATAACCAGATAAAGTTGAATATTCTTCACTTTCATCAACCAGATCTTTACCTAATAACAGTGATACATGGCGAATGTCAGTGGAACCTTCTAATAACATTGAACCATCATCTAAACTGGCAGCCACAGCTTCCAATTCGTCTTCATCAGGGAACTCACCCGCGATCGCCTCTAATACATCTATCGGCGTTGCAATACCCTCGATAGAACCATATTCATTTAAAACGATGGCAATTTGTAATGGAGCCTGACGTAACTGTTCCATCACCATTAATACTTGTGCATTTTCATGCACAATCACAGGCTCACGTAAGTGTTTACTGAAATCAATTGCACCTGTTTCAATATATTCATTCAGCACTTTATGCGTTAAAACAACACCTTCAATATTGTCTAACTCACCACGCGCAATAATCAACCGCGAATGGGTCATTGCCATTAAACGTTCTTTCAACTCTGCAGGATCAGCGTCTAGATCTAACCATTCTAATTCAGGACGCGGCGTCATCACAGATTTCACAGGACGCTCAGATAAGCCTAGAACACCCTGTACCAATACGCTGTGATAGACGCCATTATCTTCGTCAAAAACTTCTTTGGCATAGGCTTGAGTCGCTAAAACATCTTCGGCTTCTTTATTTTGGCCTTCACTACCATTACCTTTACTGCCCAACATACGTAATACCGCAGAAGCTGTGCGATAACGTAAATCAGTCGTCGTCACCAATTTCTCTTGATTTCGGCGCATGGTCTGATTCACGATTTCGACTAAGACAGAGAAACCAATCGCAGCGTACAAGTAACCTTTCGGAATATGGAAACCAAAGCCCTCAACTACTAACGAGAAACCAATCATCATCAGGAAGCCAAGACACAGAATCACGACCGTTGGATGTTTATTCACAAAATCCATCAGCGGTTTGGATGCCCAAAGCATAATACCAACAGCAATAATCATTGCCAGCATCATGACACTTTGATGCTTCACCATACCAACCGCAGTAATCACACTATCTAAAGAAAAGACGGCATCCAAAACGACAATCTGAACAATCACCATCCAAAAAGTCGCATGTACAGGATTTTCTTCTTTCAGTGTTTGGTGACCCTCGATTCGTTCATGTAACTCCATCGTACCTTTGAAGAGTAAGAACACACCACCAAATAGCAAAATCAGATCACGACCAGAAAAGGCATGGTCAAAAATATGGAATAGTGGTTCAGTTAGAGTCACAACCCATGCAATTGCAGCAAGCAATCCTAGACGCATGATTAAGGCGAGAATCAAACCAACTCTACGAGCAGCATTACGTTGTTCTGGTGGTAGTTTTTCTGCCAAGATTGCAATAAATACTAGGTTATCAATACCTAGGACGATTTCAAGCACCACCAATGTGGCTAAGCCAACCCATGCAGAAGGATCAGACATCCATTCAAAAATCATTGATGTGACTCCTCTGCAAAATCAGCAATATCGTTATGAAGTTGAAATTTTAAAAGGTCGGCACAAATAGCCAAAACATTTTTTTTAGGAAATAAGAACAAAGCGGAGCGACAACAACCACTACTCATAGAGGTACATAAATTAATAAAAGGATTTTCAGTATAGGCAAGATTGCAGTGAAATTCATCTTTTTTATGTGCTTGTTGTTTTCAAATTTTTTCTAAAATTCATAATATTGTTTTGTACGTAAAGTGTGCATAAAACTGTCATAAAAGTCATTTAACCTAGACAAGCACAATGAAAATGATAAGGTGAAAATAAACCGAATGAATAGTGTATTTAGAATGACAGATAAAAAAACCATTTCTTCTACTCCCAAAAAAACCACCCAATCTCTTATTGCTTTATATTGCGGTTCTCGTACAGGTAACAAACCCATTTATCGAGATAAAGCCATCGAGCTTGCTCAACACATCGCAAATCAAGGTTTTGGAATTGTCTATGGCGGGGCGAGTATTGGCTTAATGGGGCAAGTTGCAGATACTGTATTGGAACATAGCGGTGAAGTAGTCGGTGTAATTCCTGAGTTTATGTTGGACTATGAAATTGCACACAATAAATTAACAGAGCTTCATATTGTTGAGACCATGCATGAACGTAAAGCATTGATGGCGGAGCGTGCCAGTGCTTTTATTGCTTTACCTGGTGGTTTGGGTACTTTTGAAGAGATTTTAGAAATAGCTACTTGGGGCCAACTCAATCAGCATCAAAAACCGATGATTATTTATAATGTAAATCATTTTTATGATGCCTTGATTGCTCAACTAGATCATGCTGTTGAAGAAGGATTTTTACCTCCTCAACATCGTGCCAAAGTGATTATTTGTGATTCGCTTGAACAAATTACCAATGTAATTAAAAATTTGAATAGTCCTACACGTATCGAAGTTTAAAATACTCAGCATAAAAAAACGGATCAAATTGATCCGTTTTTTTATGCCAAGAGTTTATTGAAGATTAACTTGGTAAACAGCCGTTGAACCACTGACTTCATTACCAACCACGAGCAATGGCTTACCATTTGGGGAGTCTTTTGCAGAGACAAAGATCAACCCCTCAGGTCCTAAATCACCCTGCTGCGCAATAGCTGTTTCTACAAAGTTACGGGTCGTAAAATATTCAATAAACTTAGGTTTATTCGGCGTAGTGATGTCATACGCCATGATACCACTCATACGTTCCAAACCAATAAAAGCAAAGGTTTTCTTCCCGATTGTCCCCACAGTAATACCTTCTGGTTCTGGGCCTTTGGCAGCACTTCGCTTATCAAAAGTGACTTCTTCATGATCACTATTAAAATATTTAGGGAATAACTCTGCTATTTTCTTTTCAAATTCGCTGCCTGAATCCCAAACAAGTTGACCTTGGGTATTCCAGATACTAAATGAACGCGCACCATAGGCATAGAGTTTGTCATAAACCAGATAACCATCTGCATCCAGTTTTGGTGTACCGTCTTGATTCATTTGGTATCCTTTGGTCCACGTCACTTTTAAACGACCTAATTGACTATCTTCACGACAGCCTTTTGCATCTGTTGTCGTTGCGCCACAATAACCAAAAGTTGATGCATTTAATCGTGCACCTTTTACGCCTACAGCTATTTTCTGTAAATGCGCTGGATACTCATCTTTGACTTTATTGGTAAAGCCACTACTCTTAAACAGATCTTTAACGCGAATTTCTTCTACAAAGCCCTTACTGGTATCACCACCAAAATATGCCTCAGCGTCTTTTAACCAAGCTCGTGAATCCCCTTCATTGGCAGTCACCAAATAAGTTTGGCCATTCACCTGATAATTCGCAATCGAATCTGGTTGATACATTCCCACTAAACCTGCCCACGGTTTGATATTAATAATTCCCTTATCTTTATCTTTGGTATCAATAACACCATCACCATTACAATCTGTTTTTGGATCACAATCCCGATCACTCACATCTAAAGCATTCTCAACCAAACTATGGTCTTTATAGCCTAATGGATAAATATCGGTGACTTTCTGTTGCGCGATATCTATTCTCGCAATTGCATTATTTTCTTGTAACGTGACCCAAGCGGTTTTGCTATCTGCTGAAATGGTTATATATTCAGGTTCTAAATCTTGAGCAACGCTGGCATTTGGACCAAAGATACGTACTCCTTTGGCCAATAAATCTGACTTTTGATTATTCCATGCACTAAAACCTGCCACACTGGCTTTAGGTTGTTGAATATTGCTGATATCAATAATGCTGATTGAACCTTCAGGATCAACCGAATAATCATCATTCGGTTCTGCTTCATTTGCGACTAAAACCGTTTTAGCATCTGGACTAAAAGTCAGCATATCAGGTAAAGCACCCACACTCACTTTGCTAATAAAACTGAGATCTTTGGCATTAAAAAATACCACCATTCCTGCATCCGTTTTATTCTCAGCTTGTACTGCAATCGCAACAATGCCATTTTTCACAGCAACACTATTTACTTCAGAATTTGCTAAATACGTTCGTGCTGAAAGCTCTGCAATGTGTACAGGCTGTGCTGGTTTAGATGCATCTAAAACATCGACTAAACCTTTTTGTGCATTGACTACAAATAAGCGTTTACTTGCCGCATCATACGCAGGAATCTCAGCTGCACTTTTAACAAACACCTTGGTTTCATAACGCCCTAACAAACTTAACTTAATTGTTTCAGGCGTTGCTTCTACAACCTCTGTTGAGCTCGTAGCGTTATCATTCTCATTACAGGCAACCAACCCGACAGACAACAATGTTGTCAATAAAACTGAAATCTTAAATTTCATCATCAAATTCCATACCCTTATTTTGTATGGTTAATTTAGTGATTTGAGATGCAAGTTCGATGACACTTTAATGTCAGTTACATGACCACTCTTTGACAATTTTGGTCTTTATTTCCAATAGGGTTGCATTAAACTAGAACCGATTTCTTATGTGTCAGAACTCATGACAACGACAACACACCAAGCTGTACAGCCCGAATTTCGATGGTTGGTCATATTGGTTTCGATTGGCTTTTTTATGCAAGCCTTAGACACCACCATCGTGAATACTGCAATACCAGCAATGGCGATTCAACTGAATGAAAATCCATTACAAATGCATAGTGTGATTGTCGCCTATGTATTATCTGTTGCAGCCTGTATTCCCTTAAGTGGCTGGTTAGCCGATCGTTTTGGGATTCGTAATATTTATCTCAGCTCTATGGTGGTTTTCAGCCTGGCCTCATTAGGATGTGGCTTATCGCAAAACCTAGAACAACTGTTGTTTTTTCGTGTGATTCAAGGTATCGGCGGTGCATTACTGATGCCTGTAGGTCGTTTGGCATTATTAAAGCTGATTCCACGCTCCCAATTTCTTTCAGCCATGAGTCTCATGAGTTTGGCAGGGCTAATCGGTCCACTGATGGGACCTACATTAGGCGGTTGGTTAGTTGAAGTCGCAACATGGCATTGGATTTTTCTGATTAATCTTCCGATGGGTATTCTCGGTATGATCATGACATTTAAAATCATGCCCAATCAAAAAGAGCCGACGGTGAAAACTTTCGATTTCAGCGGTTTTATCTTATTAATGGTCGCGATGGTCGGCTTATCCTTAGGCATTGAAAATATGGCCTCCTCACAATATTCAAATCTTGTGAGTATCAGCCTATTGTTGATTGGTATAATTGCCACAGTTAGCTATGCCTATCATGCGCATACCCATCAAAATGCGCTATTTCATGGACGGTTATTCCGTTACAAAATCTTCTCGATCGGTGTATTAGGTAATTTCTTCGCACGTTTGGGCAGCAATGCTATTCCTTTTATTTTACCTTTGATGTTACAAGTTGCCTTTGGCTTTGAACCTTTCATTACAGGATTAATGATGATTCCATTGGTCTTGGGTTCATTATTTTCGAAACCAATTATTCGTCCATTAATTCAACGTGTAGGGTATCGTCGTTTTCTACTCACCAATACCATCTTGGTCGGATTATGTATTGCGAGCTTCTCATTAATGACAGCAGTTACCCCACTGTGGTTGAAAGTCTTACACTTGTTTATTTTTGGTACATTAAATTCGCTACAGTTTGTAGGCATGAATACGCTCACCCTCAAAGACTTGCCTCAACACGATGCTAGCAGTGGCAATAGTTTTTTATCAATGATTATGATGCTGTCTATGAGTATTGGTGTCGCAATGGCAGGCACATTGATTAATCTATTCAGTCAGCACTTTTCAACGACATCGATTAGCAGTGCTTTCCATACCACATTGATTACACTGGGTTGTATTAACATCATTACTGCGATCATCTTTTGGCAGATCCCGAAAGAAACTACGGATGAGAGCTAAAATTTTAATAAGATGAAAAAGAATAAGGAAACATGAGATGATTATTCCAAAGTATTGGGCTGAAGCGAAAACAAAAACAAAATTTGAAGGAAAACAGTACACCATCAAACGCTTTGGTTGGTCAGATCAAAGCCTTGAGGCAGCGCAAATACATGCTGAACAACGTGTTATAGCAGCGATTGAGCAAATAAAAGTAGATCAAAATATTCGCAGAATCGATCATAAAGTTGCCTATAACGGTGCTGAAGGTCTCCCGATCCGAGAAGAGATTGTTGCACAACATAATGATGTGATTATCACGCGCAACACCTATGGGGCTTTATGTTTAAATACACCTGATGTGTTATTTGCAGATATTGATTTTATCTATCATCCTAGCTCTAAACTTTACATGACGGTATTTTTTCTATTACTGGTTATCTCAAGCTTGTGCGCTGTCTATTTTAGTTCGTGGCTCATCTTTGGGCTTGGGTTCGTAGTATCACTATTATTGCCGCCCTGGATCAGTAAATGTTTGTTCAAACTGCAATCGAAATTCACTGGAACGCCAGAGCAACAGGCCTTAGAGAAAATTAAAACTTTTTCTCAACATCATCCTACATGGCATTTACGTGTTTATCGCACACCAAAAGGTTATCGTGTTTTGGTGATGCATCAAACCTTTGAACCTCGAGGTGAGGATGCGCAGACCTTATTTCATGCTATTTATGCCGATCCGCATTATGATCTGATGTGTCGCAATCAAAATTGCTTCCGTGCACGAATTAGCCCTAAACCGTGGCGCATTGGGGTTGAGCGTTTACGCCAAGGTGTTTGGCCTGTCAAGGATGAACGCTTAGCACAACGAGAAAGTTGGGTACGGCACTACGAGCAACATGCTAGACATTACGCTTCATGTAGATTTATAAAACAATTCGGTAGTCAAACGATTCATGAGAAAGCAAAACGAGTACAATCGCTGCATGACGAATACTGTAAATCTAGCACTCAACTCGATATTGCATAGTACAAAACCTCATTATGGCAAAGAAAATACCGAAGTATCCTGTCTCTCAGCATTATCCAGCACTGACTAGTATTGCTTTAACAGTGATGCTCGGTATCGTCAGTTATTTTGGATTGTTCTATCAACAAAAAGCCGTAGCACAAGACTATTCAATCCGTGGATTTGATGTATCACATCATCAAGGTGAGATTAACTGGAAAAAGATCTCTCCGATGCAATACCAATTCGTGTATCTCAAAGCCACCGAAGGTGGCGATTTCAAAGATCAAAATTTTCAGCAGAATTGGCTCAAAGCACGTGAAAGAGGTTTACATGTCGGTGCGTATCATTTCTACCGTCTCTGCCGTGATGGCACCGTTCAGGCTGAAAATTTTATCGCTACTGTGCCAAAGAAAGCAGATGCCTTACCGCCTGTGATTGATCTTGAATATGATAGTAATTGCATTAATACCTATACCAAAGAGCAGTTACTCAAAGAAATTCAGATCATGAGTGATCAACTCCATAAACATTATGGCAAACAACCTATTTTTTATATTTCCAAGACTTTTTACCACATTGTCTTGATGGGTAATTTTAGCAATACCCCATTATGGGTGAGAGATTATGAGGGTAAACCTGAATTAAAAGATGGACGACAATGGCTCTTTTGGCAACATAGCCAAAGTGGAAACATAGATGGAATTCCCAAACCTGTTGATCTGAATGTCTATGCAGAGTCACCGAAACAGTGGAGAATCTTTTTAAAACAACAAGGCATCGTAGATGCCAAGTGAACTGCGCAAAATCATCCACATTGATATGGATGCCTTTTATGCATCGGTCGAACTCAGAGAACGCCCTGATCTCAAAAACTTGCCTGTAGTGATTTCATCACACCACCCTCGTGCTGTAATTGCTGCAGCATCCTACCCCGCTCGCGTATTTGGCCTACGCTCGGCGATGTCGATGGGACAAGCCAAAAAACTCTGCCCACAGGTTATCGTGATTGAGCCTAATTTTGAAAAATATCGTGACGTCTCAGCACAAGTTCATCAGATATTCCAACAATACACCCCTCTGATTGAACCACTTTCATTAGATGAAGCTTATTTAGACGTGACTGAGAATCTAAAAAACATTCCGAGTGCGACTGAGGTCGCTGCACACATTCGTGCTGATATTTTTGCGGTGACAGGACTCACTGCGTCCGCTGGTGTAGCTCCCAATAAATTTTTGGCAAAGATCGCCTCTGATTGGAACAAACCTAATGGTTTATTTGTGATAAAACCCCATCAGGTACTCAATTTTATTCAGGATTTAGCCCTCAATAAAATTCCAGGGGTCGGTAAAGTCACTCAAGAAAAATTAAGTCAACTAAATTTACACACGCTCGGTGACCTACAAAAAATAGAAGAAAATATACTTATTCATCATTTTGGCAAATACGGAAAACAACTGTATTTATATGCTCAAGGGATTGACCATCGTCCCGTCAAAGCTGAGCGAGAACGCCAACAAATATCAAAAGAGATCACTTTTGATGATGATTATACACTTGAACAATGTCATCACACTTGGCAACCCCTAGCTGGGCAAGTATGGCGTAGTCTAAATAAAAAACAATTAACTGCTCGAGGAGTCAATGTAAAACTTAAACTTAAAAACTTTCAGGTTTTACAACACAGTAAAAGCTTCAAACAAGCACTACAATCTGAACAAGACTTAGCACAAGTCATCTTTCAACTACTGAATGAAATGCATATTGACCCGACTTTTCAATTCCGCTTAGTCGGTGTTGGCGTCTATCAATTACAACTCATGCAACAAGAATCTCAACTTTCTTTATGGTAGTGGCGTTTTTTTACACAAAAGCATATCCCAAACTAAAATTTATGTTTGCTTTTTATGCGGTTTTCAGTACTCTAGGCGGCGCGGTAACATTATCCTTGTTGCTTGCCCTTGCTAAAGAAATCCTCGCTTTTAGCATTTGCTCCTGTGGTTAGCGTGACGATCAAATCCGAATATTACAGGGCACTTCAGGTGTCCTTTTCTTATTTATCTTTTATAAAAATTCTCAACATTAGTTCTCTCGATCCAGACTTCAGTTAAACTAACATCATAAAATTAGAAAATATTGATTACTGATTATTATGAATCAAAAACAAATTCTCTGTATTGAAGACGAAGCCGCAATTGTGTTGCCACTACGTTATGCGCTTGAACGTGAAGGATGGAGTGTCAGTTGGGCAAATACAGGAACGCAAGCACTCGATTTACTCTCTCAACAGACTTTTGATTTTATTATTTTAGATGTAGGTTTACCTGATCTCAATGGTTTTGAAGTCTGCAAACAACTGCGTAAAAAATATCAAACACCTTTATTATTTTTAACCGCTCGCGATGATGAAATTGATCGAGTTGTCGGTTTAGAAATTGGTGCTGATGATTATTGTACCAAACCTTTTAGCGCACGTGAAATTGTGGCAAGAATTAAAGCAATATGGCGCAGAATGGAAGTGCAAACGCAAAATATTCCACCACAACCACCAACCATTCAAACAGAAATTAGTCTACACTCAGCTACATGGATATGTAATCCACAATCTCTACAAATTCAATATCATGGGCAAATGCTGCAACTGACGCGATATGAATATCGTTTGTTATTTTTACTGATTCAGCATCCAGAACAAGTGTTTAGCCGTCAGCAACTCATGGATCATATTTGGGAACATCCTGAGCATAGTTTGGAACGAACAGTGGATACGCATATTAAAAGTTTAAGGCAAAAGCTTAAACAGATTACCCCCGATGATCCTATTCGAACGCATCGAGGGTTTGGGTATAGTTTAGTTCAAAGTTGATTAAATACTACAGTCATTCCTATTTAATTTTATTTTAGTTGCTTCAGTATTATCTGAATAATAATATTTAAGATTGATTTCACCGCCTTTATCTAAAAGGTCTTTCATTTTTGTATCAGCGCAGACACCTTTTATAATTTGTGGAACACCATTAACTTCTATCCAATTAGAAGGTAGATCATTCGATGTAAAATGGATTAATCGATAGATAAAAGTTAGTTGTTTATCTTTCGCAATTACATCTTCTAAACTTGTTTCTCTATCTACCTTCATAGGTAGTTTATTTTTCATCATATTAGCACCTAAAGATAATTGTAAAGCCAAATCATCTTTAATGCCTTTCTCACATAAGTTCTTTGGTGAAACTGTAAAATATTCTTCTGTAATATAAAGTTTTTTATCAGCTTTTCTTGAAACAACCATATAATAATCTGCATCAGAGTAACAATCTTTATTACTATATTTCGTTGCTAATATTTTTGCAGAATCTGTATTTCTAATAATTTTCACATTACTAAAATTCGTTTGATAGGCCATATTTCTTAGAATATCTATATTTTGATTCACTAGTTCTTTTAATTTTTTACCAGACATGCTCATTGTCCGCTCTATACCATCGGCTGAAATTTCTTTTGAATGAACTTTTGCATCATCTGCATACATTTCTAGCCCGTCAAGATTCATCATATTAGATAATTGCTCATACTTTTTTAAAAACATCATATATTCTTGGTCTGGGTTAATTGCAAAGCAGCCTGAGCTACATAAGAAACTAAAAATAAAGATTATCTTATTCAAAATTATTTCCTTAGCTTTATCATTTGTAAAAATTATAGTAATAAATATTAATGTGCTCACAATTATTTTTCAATTTAGCAACGCTATTTATTTTTAATAAGATTAAAATAACGCACAGCAATTAGAACCACACTTTTATTATGTCCATCTTTATCCGCATTTGGTTTTTCTTTAGCTTGGTGGTGGTACTGAGTCTCAGTTTTATTGCTTATACCCTCACCCAACAAGTCAAACCCAATGTACGACAAGTGGTTGAAGATACACTGGCTGAAAATGCCAATATTATTGCGCAACTCATTGCCGAAGATGTTCATCAACAACAAGTAAATACCCTAGAGTTTGATCAGAAGATTCAAGCTGCATTATCGCGTCAACTTGATGCGACGATTTGGCAACATAAAAAAAATCAAATTAACCAACAGCTTTATATTACTGATCAGCATGGTATTGTGATTTATGATTCCGAAGGGAAAGCGGTTGGACAAGATTACTCTAAATGGAATGACGTTTATTTAACCTTACGTGGCAAATATGGCGCACGTTCTACCGCAACCAACCCCAATGATCGCAATAGTAGTGTCATGCACATTGCCGCACCGATTATTTATCAGCAACAGTTGCTCGGTGTGTTGAGTATCGGGAAGCCTAATCAATCCGTACAACCTTATATTGAACGTGCCGAACAACAACTCATTCATCAAGCACTTTGGATCGCAGCACTCAGCTTATTACTTGCCAGCATGGTGGCTTATTGGCTTAAACATAGTATTGATAGAGTACGACGCTATGCCCAAGCACTTGCGCCTGTGAATCAAGCACCGTTTTTCTATTCTGCCAAAGAACTAAATCAAGTGACCCAAGCCCTAAGTGACATGCGGGAAAAGTTGGAAGATCGTGCCTACGTCGAAAATTATGTCAATACGCTTACTCATGAGTTGAAAAGCCCACTAACTGCCATTCAAGCCAGTGCAGAATTATTACAGGATGATCTACCTTTAGAAGATCAACAGCAATTTGCAACACATATTGTGCAACAAGGTCAGCGTCTACAGTCCCTAATTGAACGCATGCTATTACTGACACGACTTGAAAAAAATCAGCATGTTTTAGAATTTCAAATGCTCAATCTAAGCGCACTGATTCAACAATGTTTTCAGCAACAACAAAGTGTATTACAGCGTAAACGAATACAGCTAAGGCTTGATCTTCCTGAATATTGCTCAATTTTTGCTGACCCATTTTGGTTAAAACAAGCCCTCAACAATCTATTGGATAATGCGAGAGATTTCTGCCCTGAACAAGGTTTGATTGCCGTTCAATTGAAAGAGCATAGCATTACGAACAGTATTGAAATTTCCTTGTTTAATGAAGCTGAAGCGATTCCTGAATACGCCTTAAAGCGTGTTTTTGAGACTTATTTTTCGCTGCCACGTCCACATAATCAACAACGAAGTACAGGAATTGGTCTTAGTATCGTGCAGCAAATTATTCAACAACATCAAGGCAAAATTAGCATTCAAAATATCTCAGCTAACGCTCCCAATTTCTTAGAAAATCATCGTTCTGGCGTACTGGTCACTCTGAAACTTCATACAAACTTCACATAAGCTTCAAGCGAAACTCATCCGAAGCGCATCTCGATTCAGGATACTTGTCATATCACAATGACAATGGATTCCACCATGCGCCATAATTTTATTTATCTGAAAATAGCAGCAATTCTGTTCCTAATTTTGGTTTTTTATATTGGTCTTTTCTTTATTTCAAATTTGGTAAACGAACGCCAAAGCTATCAACAACAAGTAATTCGGGACATTGCCAATGAACAAATTCGACCACAGCAAGTCATTGCACCTTATTTAAAACTTCCTTATCAAGTTCAAACCACATGTACCAATCAAGAAAAGAAGACCTATGATTGTACTCAAACCGTTTTTGTTAGTTTAGGGGCAGAAACAGCAGACTGGACAGCACAATTTGACGTATCAGACAGTACTTACAAACGTAATATTTATAAAGCCATCAGCTATCAGAATACGATGTCTGGTAAAGGGGTATTTAAAGCGGTCGGCAATGAATCTCAACGCAACTATCTCTGGGATCAGGCTGAAATTATTTTCCCAATTCAGGATGCACGTGGGTTAAATGCCAAACCCATGTTTAATATTGATGGCAAAGCCTATAAATTCGATTTTGCTGAACAAAGCCAAGGTCAGCAAGGTTTTGATTTGATGCATATCACAGCAAAGCAATATCCTGAGTTAATCCAAAAATTTCAACAAGGGTTTAAATTTAATCTACAATTCAAGCTAGAAGGACTCAATAAATTTACATTTCTCCCCACCAGTAATGAAATGACCTATCAAGCCGCAGGTAACTGGGGCGATGTCAAATATGATGGACAAAGTTTGCCGTTTCAAAAACCCCGTAAAAAACAACAATTCCAAGCAAACTGGAAGAATATCGCTTTAGGCAAACGCAATTTAGACAGAATTTCCATGTGTGAAAACAGCCAATGCTTTTATCAACTTCTCAACAATCAAAGCTATCCTGTCAGTGCTGTAGATGCTGCCTATGCTGCCTATGCTGCTAAAGATACATCTACAGCCAATGTTTCAGGAATTTCTGCTCAGTTTTTGGAACCCATTAATATATATACCCAAACTGATCGTGCCATTAAATACGGCATCATGATCATTATTATTACCTTTGGGTGCTTCTTCTTATTTGAGGTCTTAAAAAGCCTTAAAATTCACCCTGTCCAATATGCGTTAGTTGCTATGGCACAAGGCGTGTTCTTTGTATTGTTACTTTCAATCAGCGAATACTATGCTTTTGCATGGGCTTATCTGGTCGCTGCAATTGCCTGTATCAGTTTAATTACATGGTATTTGTACTTTGTTGTTCAAGGTTATAAAGCAGCATTTCTATTTGGTCTTTTGCTGAGTACGCTATACGGCATGATGTATCTACTTCTGCAATCTAGCGGTAAAACCTTTTTATTTGGTTCTATTCTTTCCTTCATTCTTATCGCCTGCGTCATGTTTATTACTCGTCATGTCAATTGGTATCAATCAGAACAACAAACCATATAAATCGAGTTGGGTGAAATTCTCATTTCGCCCAAGCACTAAATCATATTGATAGGAATAAAATGATGTACCAAACTACTTATTCAGCATTAAGCCAAATAAAACAGCTCTGCCCAATGCACAGTTCTATCGCAACTTGTCTAAATCGGCTACGCCAAGCCAAAATCCAATTTCTTAACCTCGGTAATATGATTATTTGTCCACAACAACATTGTATTTTGTTTTTTCAACAGCGGAATTTGATGGAAATAGAAACTTATTGAGTTGGGTTTAAACAAAATTACACAGCAACAAAATGTCATCAAGTACAATTCTAGTTATCCATTTTAATTAGGTAATTCTTTATGACTGTGCAAAGACTGCATGTCACTTCACGTTATTGCGAAGTCGCAATTTCAGGAAATTTAGTTCATTTAGCAGGTCAACTAGCAGATGATACCAGTGTCGATGTTACTGCACAAACACAACAAACTTTAGATAATATCGATCGTTTACTCGCAGAAGCAGGTACAGACAAAACGCATATTTTATCTGTACTTATTTTTCTAAAAGACATTGAACAAGATTATGCAGCAATGAATGCGGTTTGGGATGCATGGATTGCTGAAGGTCATCCCCCAGCACGTACCTGCGTAGAATCTAAACTGTATGCACCTGATGTTTTAGTTGAAATGACCGTAACAGCAGTACGTCCATAATCAATTAAGATGATTTTGCTGCTAGAACATTATATTTCATAACTCGTTCCGTGTGCGGCATTGTGGTTGCTGTGATTGAAACAGGCATGATCGGTTCAAATAGATCAGGAACTAAGTTCTCACGTAACTCTTGCTCCGTTGGAATACTGCTATAGCGCAATACTCGATAACCCGCTAATTCTAATAAGCTGTCTTGATAATGCTTTTGATGCAGACGATTCACATATGACTCGTCTGCAATCTCAATAATTGCAAGCACTTGATGTTGCTGATCGAGTACGACAAAATCAGCAACTAAACCTTGATATTTACGGCGCGTATGCGCAAATTTTGTTGTTAATAGCGCATCAAAAGAAACATGCGCCAAAATGGTATGACGAGGTAATACAGCTTGTAAACGCATCAAGGTAATTTGCTCAGAAATATTGAGAATACCACGGCGTTTTAATGGACTATCTTGACGCCGATTAGGATGTAGGCGTCGAAACACAAGTGCTGTAATCAACAGCAATCCAACTATTGTTATGAAATAATACATTTCTAACGAATCCCTTTAGATTTTTTATAATCATTTTGGCTTTGAGCCATTTTTTTAATCAGTAACAACGATAGTTAAAGTCATTTTAGCAGTGTAACTTAAATTTTTTTAATCGTGTTTCCCTCGTCGACCAAAGTCGTAAAAGCATCGTGCATCTATATTTATAATCATCAGTAGGCAAATATTCAAGCAGATATTGTCAGTATATGTTTCGATAAATTGTACTTTTATAACTAGATTGTGACTACCCTAGCATTTATGTATAAAAAAGAAGGCATCATGAATGATGCCTTCTTTTTATTCATTTAACGCTTTGACTTCACTTTAGGTTTTGGTTTTCCTGAGAATGGTTTTTTGTCGCCCGTTTCACGTGGTGGTAAACCTGTATGTTGCGTTAAGATCTGCCCTTTTTGTGGACGTTTCTGACCTGATTGTGGCTGAGATTGCGCTTGACCACGTTTCGCTGAATCACCTGCAACAGTTGAGTTCTTTTTACGTGCCGATTTATATTCACCTTCAGCCGTACCTTGTGGCTGATAGGTTGGGATCAGATGCTGCTTCGAATTACCAATTAAATCCGAACGTCCCATCTCTTTCAGTGCTTCACGTAACAAAGGCCAGTTATTTGGATCATGATAACGCAGGAATGCTTTATGCAGACGGCGACGCTTTTCACCTTTCACGATATCGACATTTTCAGTATAACGTGCCACTTTAGACAATGGATTTTTGCCTGTGTAGTACATCGTGGTCGCAGTGGCCATTGGTGATGGGTAGAAGGTTTGTACCTGATCAGCACGGAAACCATTTTTCTTCAACCAAATCGCCAAGTTCATCATGTCATAATCGGTGGTACCCGGATGCGCTGCAATGAAATATGGAATGAGATATTGTTCCTTACCTGCTTCCTTACTGAAACGCTCAAACATTTGTTTAAAGCGGTCATACGTCCCAATTCCAGGTTTCATCATCTTCGACAATGGACCTTGTTCAGTATGCTCAGGTGCAATTTTTAAATAGCCACCAACATGATGCTGTACTAATTCTTTCACATATTCAGGGTTCAATACCGCAAGGTCATAACGTAGACCAGAACCAATCAAAATCTTCTTCACACCTTTGATTTCACGCGCTTTACGATAAAGCTGAACAAGAGGTGCATGATCAGTATGTAGGTTTTGACAAACCCCTGGATAAACACAAGATGGCTTACGACAGTTCTTTTCAATTTCAGGATCATTACAGTGCAAACGATACATGTTTGCCGTTGGGCCACCTAAATCCGAAATAATTCCGGTAAAGTTTGGCGCAGTATCACGGATTTTTTCAATTTCACGTAAAATTGAATCTTCAGAACGGTTTTGAATAATACGACCCTCATGTTCAGTAATTGAACAGAAGGTACATCCACCAAAACAACCACGCATGATATTGACCGAGAATTTGATCATATCAAAGGCTGGGAAACGTGCATTTCCATAAGAAGGATGCGGTAAACGTGCATAGGGTAAATCAAACACATAATCCATTTCCTCAGTGGTCAGAGGAATTGGTGGTGGGTTGATCCAGACGTCCCGCTCACCATGACGCTGCACCAAGGCACGTGCATTACCCGGATTGGTTTCAAGATGCAAGATACGGTTGGCATGGGCATAAAGCACCTGATCATCAGCAACGGCTTCAAAAGAAGGTAAACGAATCACTGCCAATTCACGTGGAGGTAATTTATGTTTAATCGCTTTTGATGGCGCAGGCTTTAACTGCACAATCTGTGTATCTGGATCGAGCTGATCGCCTTCACGCACGATTGGATTGGCAACGATTTCTTTTTGGAAGTTTTGATACTGCGCTAGCGAGTTACCTTTTTCTTTTTCAACTTCACAGCCATCAATATCTTCAGTCATGACATAAGGATTAATAATTGGATCGACACGTCCAATGGTATCCACGTCATTACTGGCAATTTCAACGAATTTGGCTTTAGATGCTTTATTATGCTTATTAATAATAAATGCTGTACCACGAACATCTGTAATTTCGTGGATTTTCTCACCTTTGGCTAAACGATGCATCACATCGATAATCGCACGCTCGCCATTACCATACATCAATAGATCAGCTTTTGAGTCCATCAAAATAGAGCGGCGAACTTTGTCAGACCAATAATCATAATGTGCAATACGGCGCAAGCTTCCTTCAATACCACCGAGTAAGACAGGAACGTCAGGAAAAGCTTCACGGCAACGCTGACAGTAAACTGTTGCTGCACGATCTGGGCGCTTATTTGCTTCATTGTTTGGCGAATAGGCATCATCGGAACGAATTTTACGATCTGCCGTATAACGGTTGATCATTGAATCCATATTCCCTGCGGTCACGCCCCATGCAATGGTTGGCTTGCCTAGAACGCGGAAGCTCTCTGCGTTGGTCCAGTCTGGTTGCGCGATGATGCCGACACGAAAACCTTGTGCTTCAAGTACACGCCCAATTACGCCCGAGACAAAAGATGGATGGTCAATATAGGCATCACCACAAACCAAAATAAAGTCACACGCATCCCAGCCGAGTTGATCCATTTCTTCTCGTGACATCGGCAAAAATGGTGCGGGTTCAAAACACGACGCCCAATATTTGTCGTAATCAAACAGCGCTTTTGGCGCGGTCTGCATAGTGTAGGCAGTAGACATGGCTTGCGAATCTCGGCTAGCAGATGGAGGAGAGACATCTAAAGATGAAAGCCGATCATTTTAGCATGAATTCAATTCATTTTTATAGATCAAAAAACAAACAGAAGCGTTTCCCCAAAAAGTATTTGTAACTTATTGAGGAAATAGCATCATAAGATGTTGATAATTACTCTTCTTCGTTCAAGAAGCCTTCTTTAATTCCAGAAGGTAAATCTTGATGCCACCACGTATAAATAGAAGCTTTAATTTCTTCATCTTCATCAGGATCATTCAATGGTTCATCATCTTCACGGATAAGCTCATCGCCATTAAATTTGAACCAAAACTCCCATGGATCATCATCACCACAACCCCAAGCTTGTGCATGAATATCAGGTAATAATCCTTTTAAAAATAATAAAATATTTTCAATGTTTTCATCGCCATTTGAGCCATGTGTAAAATCTAGTACAGCAAACCCATCAACATAGTGCAATGTCTCTGGCGCAAGATCATGTTCAATCGAATCAATCAAATCAACTAGCTGTTGAGTAATCTCATCCGCTTGCGGATTAATGAGTAAAGCTGTCTGAATGAACTTTTCTTCATCTCCGTGATGTGTCGTAAATAAGACCTCTAATTGTCCCATGATTGTTGAGTCAGGATGTTTATAATAAACACGACTATGTAATTCCATCTTATTTTCCCCAATTTTAAGATGATATATATGCCCAATGATGCACTTGCTTAACCTACTAAATTTCAATGACTTTTATCAAGTTTATGCGACTTTAGTTGTCGTTTTATTTTCATTAAATGTATCGCGAGCGCAAAACCAATCACTAAAACGATACCTACGCTCAAATTAATCCCCACCCAACCAAAGTTTTCCCAAATCAAGCCGCCACTACTGCCCAGCAAACTTGAGCCCATGTAATAGCAAAAGAGATAAAGTGAAGAGGCAACTGCGCGATATTGTACCGCCTGAACGGATACCCAACTACTGGCTGTCGAATGTGCCGCAAAAAATGAAAAGGTAAAAATGGTAAGACCCAACAGAATTGCCCATATTGATGAGATAAGTGTAATAAATAAACCTATAATCATACTAAACAATAAAACAGGTAATACTTTAGCGCGTCCATACTGAAAGCCCCATTGTGCGGCTTTAGGTGAACTATAAATCCCTGCCAGATAAGCAATTGAAATCAAACCGATCCATGTTTGCGATAGATGAAACGGAGCTTCTAATAAGTGATAACTGATATAGTTAAAGACCGTGACTAAGCAGCCCATTAAAATAAAGCCTTGGGCAAATAAAATTTGTAATTTGGAGTCTTTTAAATTCTGCTCAAAAGCAGCTTTAAAACGTGAAAATCGGAATGGAAATGGCTTGAAATGCTGTGATTTGGGCAACAATAAATAAAATAGACAAGCAATAATAAAATTTAGAAAACCAATGATATAGGTAGCAGATTGCCAAGAAATGAAGTCAACCAATACCCCTGCAATTAAACGTCCGCCCATGCCGCCAATCGCTGTGCCAGAGATATACAATCCCATCGCAAAACCGATATCTTTCTGCGCAATTTCTTCGCCGATATAAGTCATTGCAACGGCTGCGACCCCACTCACGGCTAAACCAATGAGAATACGAGTACTGAGAAAAATCTCCCAAATTGGAAACGAAGCACTAATCAATAAGAGAATCGAAACGAGGAATAAGGCACAAACCATGATCGGTTTACGTCCAAAACGATCAGAAATAAAGCCGGTGAACAGTAAACCTATTGCTAATGCAATGGTCGAAAAAGAGAGTGGAAAACTACTGTGGGTCGGGCTAACATGAAAGAAGTCTGCAAAAATCGGCATCATCGGTTGTACACAGTACAACGATGAAAAGGATGCAAAACCAGCAAAAAATAAAGACCATAAAATCGCAGTAAACGATTTTGAACCATATTCGATATGGGTTGGACGTGTAACTGATTCAGACATGAGGACTCCTTATGCCTGAACAGTATACGCTTTCAGCCAAAATGCGGAATGATCATTTCGGCTAATTTTACCCGACGTTTAAAATAATGCTTTTGGTAAACGGATTTGAATAATTTCATTATCATCAGCTTGTTTCGCATTGCGTCCTGATGATCCTGGGAAGTTATTGTCATTCAATACAGTCAACGTTGTACCATTTTCAATAATCACATCTTCAATGGTTTCAAATGGGAAAGCAAATACAGAACCTGTGCCAATATCTCCTTCTCGTACTGTACCAAAAAGAGCATTCGGATTAGATATTTTGATTAAATCGACGAGATCTTCACGTGCAACCGCTTGTTTCGGTTCGTTAAATTTCATACGAATCAGCTTCTTATAACCGCCTAAATTATTTTGACTTGCATCACGTTCAATGATGATACCTTCTTTGTCATTAAATAATTGGAAATCACCAATGTTAGTGGCTTTACTGTTCAAAGCAAACCAATAGTATTGTCCAGTATATGCTTTTTTCTGTAGATCAAATTGAGAGATTAAAAGTTGTCCTGTAGCATCATTCACCAAGGGTTTTTCAAGCAATGGATATAAATATTTACCATCAGGTGAAATCGCCATACCTTCAAAACCACCACTTCGTTGGACTAAAGGTTCAACATAGTTGATATTGGCTTTATTGAACTGATTTTGTGGTGAACGCAATTCTTGCGTTGAATTTAATGGATTTGGTAGTGGAATAGGTGCATCTAACAATATTCCCTGTGCAGAAAAATGTAACAGATAAGGACCAAATTCATCCCCAATCCAATACGTCCCATCGGCCGCACGTTGCATCGATTCAGGATCAAAATCCGCTCCCGTCAATAAGCGGTCTGCGGTATTTCCATTCACGATCTCAAAAGAAATACGTTTATTAGGATCACGTAACTGAATAAAGCTTTGTACAGTAACCTGCCCTGTGCCCTTGGTTTTGGTTCTAAAGTCAGCTTTTATCTTATAAATGCGTAATAAGAAATCAGCGGAATTGTCTTGTGTACCAAAGCCATTATCTGCCATCGCCATATAACTATCATCATCATTTTTTAAAGCAGCAGAGAAGCCTTGCACAGGTTGCCCTTTAAATGGAGGATAAATACCATTCGCGCCACTCGCTGCTTTACCAGAATCAGGTCCTACCGCATAAGTTGCTACAGGAAGTTTGGCAAAAGCGATAAGCGTTGGTTCAGTAACTTTATCTGTAGAAGCCGTTTGATCTTGATGATTATCATCATTACAAGCGCTTAAACCCAAAGCACTACAACACAAAAGCATCACTAAAATTTTCTTGTTCATAATTTTATACGTTTGGTAAAATTAGAAAAAATTTAACCAAGCTTTGATGACGCTTTGACTGCAATAAAATGAAATCTTTATGGCGAAATAATGACATTTCCTTAGAGTGTGTCCTCCCTATAACTTAGTGGGTTGATATTCGCCTGAAATCGCTGCTTTTAAAAAATTTTGAAAGGTTGGACACTGCATATGATTCTCTGCAGGGCATACAGCAGCATGCTTTAGCCCCTCACTGATAAAATGTAAACGTCTTGTCATTTGTTCCAATTGTTCCGCTTTGTCTTTCAACATTTTCCGATCAAGTTCAGGTTTCCCATCTTGTCCAAACATGCTTGCAATCTCATCCAGAGAAAAACCAGCTGCTCGACCTAATGCAATTAAAGCCAATTGATCTAATACCTGTTTTCCATATTGTCGCCGCAAACCATGTCGTCCTATCGATTTGATCAATCCTTTCTCTTCATAAAAGCGCAATGCAGATGTTGTGACATGTGCTCTTTTTGAAACTTCACCAATATCCATAAATACCTCTTGACTTAAAGTTGACTTGAACTTGCACAATAAATTTATCAACTTTTATTTGGAAAAGATCAAGGTGGTGAAATGAATATTTTTAAAATATTGCTCTGCATTTTGAGTCTCGGAATTGGCGCAACACTGATCATGGATCTTTGGTTATTGATATTAAAAAAATTCAATATCCCAAGCTTAAATTTTGCCTTACTCGGTCGATGGGTCGGGTGGATTTTTCGTGGAAAAATTCAACACAAATCAATTGCTCATAGTCCTGAAATTCGACATGAAGCTCTAATCGGTTGGGTTGCACACTACAGTGTTGGAATTATTTTTGCTTTCAGCTTTATTTTGATCGTTGGACAAAACTGGCTCTCACAACCGCAATTATTACCTGCACTCTTATTTGGTGTCATTACGGTTTTGATTCCTTTCTTGATTATGCAACCCGCAATAGGTTCTGGTGTGGCTGCATCTAAAACACCACACCCTTTTATCAATCGTATTAAGAGTTTGATTAATCACAGTATCTTCGGATTTGGATTATTCCTCACCGCTAAATTATTAAATTTTTTAATTGAGAACTGAATCATGAAAACGATTGCAATTATTTATCATAGCCGTCAGGGACATACGCAATTTATCGCCGAACAAATCCAAATCGGCGCTGCACAAATCAAGGGTATAGAAATCGATTTATTTACTGCTGAATCATTAATGTCTAAACCAGAGCTTCTCATACAATATGATGGACTCATTTGGGGGAGCCCGACATATTTAGGCGGCGTTTCAGGCACATTAAAACAATTAATGGATATGACAGGAGGTTTATGGAAAAAACAGAGTCTTACAGGCAAACTAGCAGCAGGATTCACCGTTTCATCACTCCCAGCAGGCGATAAACAATCAACGTTGATTTCACTTTTTACATTTTGTATGCAACACGGAATGTTATGGATGGGTAATCCGATTTTACCTGAACAGCATCAAGGAATCGCTTACACCGAAGCTGCAAATCGTCTAGGATCATGGTCTGGACTTATGGCACAAGCAGAGCATGCTAGCGCAGCAAATGCTTTTGATTTCGGTGATATTAAAACCGCTCGGTTATTCGGGCAAAACTTTGCTTTGCAGTTAAATACAATTCAGAGGTGATCCAGTGAAAGCAGCCACATTACTATTTCCACTTATTTTGTCTTGTATGATGTCATTCATCATCTCAGGCATCACCACCTTTAAAGCAGTGGGATTGGTCAATCATTTCTTTTCGATGTGGATGTCAGCATGGATCATCGCATGGATGTTTGCCTTCCCAAGTGTATTAATCTGTGCGCCTATCGCCCAAAAACTGGTTGCTTGGATTATTAAAACTGCAAAATTAAGGCACTAATCTAAAGAGAGTTGATGAATCTAATCAAATAGACAAGCTTTGACTTAATGTTGAAGCTTGCTCTAAAGGATTGAGTCAAGTCTGAGATATAAAAAGCAAACCTTTTTGCCAACTAAGCATTATTGATCTAAAACAACGTGTTTTCTATTATCCGCTAGCTTTTATATGCTGGATCACTTTTCCTCTCAATGATGACTCAAAATTTCTTTCATTTTTCTTTATCTAAAACCACCTTCATTAACTTGTGTATTATTCTATTTAGCAGCTGTATAACTGCGGCTTGTACAAATACAAAAGTAGCCACCATCAATCACACCCAGCAATTTTCAAAAGGCATTCAAAATGCTTTTTCAGTTCATCCGACAACTGCAAATCGTGTTGCTCCAATGATTTTACAAAGTGCTGAATCTTATAATATTTCCCCACATTTACTTGCCGCATTAATTCGACAAGAATCAAGCTATATTACACATGCGACATCTTCAGCCAATGCTGTTGGCTTGACCCAAGTTCGTCCCAAGTTTTGGCAACAAACTTGTTTAGGCAATCTTTATGATGAACAAATTAATATTAATTGTGGAGCTTATATTCTCGCCAAATACTATCAAGCAACTGGAGATTGGATGACGGCATTAGGCTACTATAATGTTGGCCCTACAGGTTACAAAAACAGTGTTTATATGAGGAATCAAGCACATCGATATGCAAATTCAGTAAAACGCCATGAAAAAACATTAAAGGAAGCACTATAGTTACATCATGTACGTTTAAACGTACGCGAGTTGGGGTAATTAGCGAATATACGACTAAAGTTTAATTATCTATGATATGAATCATAAAGAGATAGGATGTCTCATTCAGAACAACAAGAAACACAGGATGTGGTCGTTGACAGGAGTTAACGGCAAGAAACCAAATATGAAAAAGCCTCGACAGGATGTCGGGGCTTTTTCTATTGATAAAGAGATATTCACATGATCATAAAGTAACTGTTATTGACTCATTTATTCGTGGTTAATACCATCCATCTAACTTCATCGGAACGGTTCATTATTTTGCAACGCATATTCATTCATAAAGACCACAACAAACTTATAAAAAATCTATATGGATTTACTTTAAAGCTAGGGTTGATCGTGATTGCAATCAGTATGGCTGCGTGTAGCAGTTTAAGCGGATCATTCGCCAATCGCTCTACTCAGTTGTCATCTGGACTACAAACAGCCTATTCTGTTTCTCCAAATACAGCAAATCGCTTATCCCCAATGATCGTGCAAAATGCAGAGCGTTATGATGTATCACCCACTTTACTCGCTGCGCTCATTCGCCAAGAATCAAATTATAATAGTTCAGCACGCTCCCCTACAGGTGCGATCGGTTTAACTCAAATAGTTTCGACTCATTGGCGCCAGTCTTGTCCAGGCAATCTTTATGATGAAAATACTAATATTAATTGCGGTGCATATATCCTATCGACCTATTATAAATCAGCTGGCAGTTGGTCAAAAGCCGTAGCGTATTATAATGTTGGGCCATCAGGTTATGAACGAAGTTTCTGGACACGCCATAAAGGTAAAAAGTATGCTCGTTCAGTAAAACGTCATGAAAAAACCTTAAAAAAAGCCCTATAAAATAAAGAGTAAATAAAAAACCATGCTCTTAGGCATGGTTTTTATTGGCTGAATAATGAAATTACGCTTCGTCAAACAAACCTTCAAATAACACTGAAGACAAATAACGCTCACCACTATCAGGTAAAATTACAACAATCGTTTTGCCTGCATTTTCAGGACGTTCAGCAATTTGTGCTGCCGCCGCCAATGCTGCACCGCTTGAAATACCCACTAAAATTCCTTCTTGCGTTGCACATTTTCTTGCCCACTCAATCGCATCCGCACTATTCACTGGCAACACTTCATCGACCAAGTCTAGGTCTAGGTTTTTAGGAATAAAATTCGCACCAATCCCCTGAATTTTATGCGGTGCTGGTGTGATGCTTTCACCATTTTTAGTTTGGGTAATGATTGGTGATTCCGCTGGTTCAACCGCAACTGAATACAGTGGCTTATTCTGAATTTGCTCAAAATAACGAGAAATCCCTGTAATCGTACCACCTGTACCTACACCAGCAACCAAGATATCCACTTGACCATTAGTTGCCTGCCAAATTTCAGGACCAGTGGTGTCTGTATGAATTTGTGGATTGGCTGGGTTTTCAAACTGTTGTGGTAGGAAATAAAGCTCAGGATTTTCAGTCGCTAAACGGACGGCTTCGTCAACAGCACCTTTCATACCCTTAGCAGGCTCGGTCAAAACCAAATTCGCCCCTAAAGCTTTTAATACTTTTCTGCGCTCTAAGCTCATACTTGCTGGCATAGTTAAAGTAATAGGATAACCTTTTGCTGCTGCAACAAATGCTAAAGCAATACCTGTATTACCACTAGTCGGTTCAACAATATGCATACCCGTTTTAAGTACACCACGTTTTTCCGCATCCGCAATCAACGCTGCACCAATACGGCATTTTACTGAAAATGCAGGATTGCGGCTTTCAACTTTTGCCAATACTGTAGCATCTGATTTAATCAAACGATTGATACGAACTAAGGGTGTATTGCCTATGGCTTCTGCATTATTCGAGTAAACTGCTATACCTAAGTTGGCAGGCGTTGGAAATTGTTGATCGGTAGACATGTTATTTCCTTATTAGATTTGGAATGATTCTTAAGCATTATAAAACTGGCTACACTCATGATGATAGTGGAAAAACTTTAGTACTTCAGATTAAGTACTTAGCTTTATTCTAATGCTTAAAATTATTCACAATATTATTAAGTTTCTCTCGCATACTAGATATCACCTTGTGATGACGTACTAAAACTGTTTTAGAGCCATGAAAATCTTCAGGGTCGAGAAAAATTTTTGGTAGATCTCTAACTAAAACACCTCTTTCTCTAGGTGTAAGTATCTCTAAAGCATGGTTTTTTATTGCTTCAACCATTTGGTGCATTCTTGGATTAGCTCCTTGCTCTAATAGTAAATCTAGAGTTAATTCAAACTCCTCCAACGAGGGAGCACCTTCAAGTACTGGAGCTATAATTTGTGTCAGTGGTGCCATATTCTGAGCTGGTAATCTATATGTATATAAAGTATCTAAAGCCATTATCTTTTTGTTTTTATCAGAACCTAACCACTCTTTTACTTTACTCCAGGGCACTCCTAATAAAGCAGCACCCTCTCCCCAATGAGTTGACAATGGAGATTCAATATTATTTTCAATCCAATCAATAGCTTCAGAACAACCTGTATATGCTAATAATTTAGAGTTAGATGATCTAAGGGCTGTACTTTGTTGGATTAAAATATCAATTAACCAATTAAACGTTTCCTTAGCTCCCTGCTTCCTTAACATCTCAGCCATTGGCTCTGACAAATCACTTAAATCTGCTTGCAGTAGGTCCATAGTTTTAATTATTTCTCTCTTAATTATAAATAATCCAAATCTTGAGATTGATCAGCTTTTCAATCATAAGATACTGTCTGCTTTAAATACAAATAAATAGCTTTCTCAATTTTTATAGCTCTTCCCAAGTAGCAATTAAGTCTTTTGCTGTAATAGACCAGACATATTTCCCTACCCATTCAATATTATGAGTGAACATTTTCTCATTATGTTCATAACCACTCCATGGATCAAAAAATAAAAACTCATCATAACGCCACATAAAGGGATTTACTGAGATATCTTTTTGATGGGGAATATTAAGTTCTAGCAAACCTTGATAAATCAATTTAAGTCGAAAAGGCTTTTCTTTATAGTCTCGATGGTCTTTCTTAATTAATGTAAGGATAAGGTGAGCTGTTTCTTTTCCAAAATCAATGATCTCAATATTCTGTAACTCACAATAATATGGAGCCGTTGAGCCACTTCCGCCATGCCAATGCTCGGAAGCAATAAGATCTAGAACACTCGTTGGTAATTTATTTCGATTTTCTCTTAAATATTTATTATAAGCTTCAAAAATATACTGGGAATTACCCATATGATCTAACTGATCACTTAATTTATAAACCATATTTGCTCTTTAAATACTATTTGTTTCATATATGGGCGAAATATACTACAACTATGTACAATATTTTTTCTTATTCCACTATATTTCTCCCCACGATAAAAAACACCCCCTCAGCATTAGCGGAGGGGGTGTTTGAATTTAAAAGCTGGCGATGACTTACTCTCACATGGCAAACGCCACACTACCATCAGCGCTAAGAGGTTTCACTTCTGAGTTCGGGAAGGGATCAGGTGGTTCACTCTTGCTATTGTCGCCAGCAAACTGTTTTGGCTTTCGGTGGTCTTACGTTTTTTGCCACTTATTACCGAAAGAGTTATTAACGGATTAGATTATTGGGTCTGTATTGTAACTAGTTTTCACACTAAATCAAGTTATGTATTGAATTTATCTTGAATACAACAACTGTTTGGGTGTTGTATAGTCAAGCCTCACGAGCAATTAGTATTGGTCAGCTTCACACGTCACCGTGCTTCCACACCCAACCTATCAACGTCCTAGTCTCGAACGGCTCTTTAGAGGAATAAATTCCTAGGGAAATCTTATCTTGAGGTAGGCTTCCCGCTTAGATGCTTTCAGCGGTTATCCCTTCCGAACATAGCTACCCGGCGATGCGACTGGCGTCACAACCGGTACACCAGAGGTTCGTCCACTCTGGTCCTCTCGTACTAGGAGCAGATCCTCTCAAATTTCCAGCGCCCACGGTAGATAGGGACCGAACTGTCTCACGACGTTCTAAACCCAGCTCGCGTACCTCTTTAAATGGCGAACAGCCATACCCTTGGGACCTGCTTCAGCCCCAGGATGAGATGAGCCGACATCGAGGTGCCAAACACCGCCGTCGATATGAACTCTTGGGCGGTATCAGCCTGTTATCCCCAGAGTACCTTTTATCCGTTGAGCGATGGCCCTTCCATACAGAACCACCGGATCACTAAGACCTACTTTCGTACCTGCTCGACTTGTGGGTCTCGCAGTTAAGCGCGCTTTTGCCTTTATACTCTACGCGTGATTTCCGACCACGCTGAGCGCACCTTCGTACTCCTCCGTTACTCTTTAGGAGGAGACCGCCCCAGTCAAACTACCCACCAGACATGGTCCTCGCCCCGGATTACGGGGCAGAGTTAGAACCTCAACATTACCAGGGTGGTATTTCAAGGACGGCTCCATTGGAACTAGCGTTCCAACTTCAAAGCCTCCCACCTATCCTACACAAGTAAGGTCAAAGTTCAATGTCAAGCTGCAGTAAAGGTTCACGGGGTCTTTCCGTCTAGCCGCGGGTACACTGCATCTTCACAGCGATTTCGATTTCACTGAGCCTCTGCTGGAGACAGCGCCGCCATCATTATGCCATTCGTGCAGGTCGGAACTTACCCGACAAGGAATTTCGCTACCTTAGGACCGTTATAGTTACGGCCGCCGTTTACTGGGGCTTCGATCAAGAGCTTCGCTTACGCTAACCCCATCAATTAACCTTCCAGCACCGGGCAGGCATCACACCCTATACGTCCACTTTCGTGTTTGCAGAGTGCTATGTTTTTAATAAACAGTTGCAGCGGCCTGGTTTCTGTGGCTGCCAATAGCTCAGGGAGCAAGTCCCATCACCGTCAGCAGCGTACCTTCTCCCGAAGTTACGGTACCATTTTGCCTAGTTCCTTCAGCAGAGTTCTCTCAAGCGCTTTGGTCTACTCGACCTGACCACCTGTGTCGGTTTCGGGTACGATTCCTGTGTAACTGAAGCTTAGAGACTTTTCCTGGAAGCATGGTATCAGCCACTTCACTGTACAAGTACAGCTTGCTATCAGTTCTCAGCATAGAGTACCCCGGATTTGCCTAAGATACATGCCTACAACCTTCCACCTGGACAACCAACGCCAGGCTGACTTAACCTTCTCCGTCCTCTCATCGCATTACACAGAAGTATTGGAATATTAACCAATTTCCCATCGACTACGCCTCTCGGCCTCGCCTTAGGGGTCGACTCACCCAGCCCCGATTAACGTTGGACTGGAACCCTTGGTCTTTCAGCGAACGGGTTTTTCACCCGTTTTGTCGTTACTCACGTCAGCATTCGCACTTCTGATACCTCCAGCATACTTCTCAATACACCTTCATCGGCTTACAGAACGCTCCCCTACCACTTGACTAATGTCAAATCCGCAGCTTCGGCACATAGTTTTAGCCCCGTTACATCTTCCGCGCAGGCCGACTCGACTAGTGAGCTATTACGCTTTCTTTAAAGGGTGGCTGCTTCTAAGCCAACCTCCTAGCTGTCTATGCCTTCCCACATCGTTTCCCACTTAACTATGATTTTGGGGCCTTAGCTGGCGGTCTGGATTGTTTTCCTCTTGACTACGGACGTTAGCACCCGCAGTCTGTCTCCCGGATAGTACTCATTGGTATTCGGAGTTTGCATCGGTTTGGTAAGTCGGGATGACCCCCTAGCCGAAACAGTGCTCTACCCCCAATGGTATTCGTCCGAGGCGCTACCTAAATAGCTTTCGGGGAGAACCAGCTATCACCAGGCTTGATTAGCCTTTCACCCCTATCCACAAGTCATCCCCTGGCTTTTCAACGACAGTGGGTTCGGTCCTCCAGTTAGTGTTACCCAACCTTCAACCTGCTCATGGATAGATCGCCTGGTTTCGGGTCTATACCCAGCAACTAAACGCCCTATTAAGACTCGATTTCTCTACGGCTCCCCTATACGGTTAACCTCGCTACTGAATATAAGTCGCTGACCCATTATACAAAAGGTACGCAGTCACCGAACAAGTCGGCTCCCACTGCTTGTATGCATGCGGTTTCAGGATCTATTTCACTCCCCTCACAGGGGTTCTTTTCGCCTTTCCCTCACGGTACTGGTTCACTATCGGTCAGTCAGGAGTATTTAGCCTTGGAGGATGGTCCCCCCATATTCAGACAAGGTTTCACGTGCCTCGCCCTACTCGTCATCATTGTGTGTGCCCTTTCGTGTACGGGAATATCACCCTCTACGTTCGCACTTCCCAGAGCGTTCCACTAGAACACACACAACTTAATGGGCTGCTCCCCGTTCGCTCGCCGCTACTAAGGGAATCTCAATTGATTTCTTTTCCTAAGGGTACTGAGATGTTTCACTTCCCCTCGTTCGCTTCATAAGCCTATGTATTCAGCTTATGATACCCGCCTTATAGCGGGTGGGTTCCCCCATTCAGAAATCTCCGGATCAAAGGATATTTGCCGCCTCCCCGGAGCTTATCGCAGGCTATTACGTCTTTCATCGCCTCTGACTGCCAAGGCATCCACCACATGCACTTAATTACTTGACTATACAACCCCAAACAGTCGTTAACACATACAAGTGAGTGTTAGCGTTGCAAACTTAATTGCTACTATTCGTTGTCTGTGAACTTAATCACCATACAGCTTCAATCTAAATTCATATACCAAAACGCTTGATTCAGTGTTTTTGCTAGTTCTCATTTTGTTCTTTCGAACAAATGAGTGAACAATTTATTTCAGACTCAATTTTCTAATCTGTTAATGATTAACTACCACCTCGTCGGTGAGCAGTAAACTGTGATAAATCACAGAGATTAATAAACCAGTCAACTTGGACTGTATTCACTAAACTCTATAATCTTCTTAGCTTTGAATTAAGTTCGTTTTTACAAACTCTTTTAATTCATGGTGGAGACTAGGAGAGTCGAACTCCTGACCTCCTGCGTGCAAAGCAGGCGCTCTACCAACTAAGCTAAGTCCCCAGCTTATCACTTAATGAACGACATATCTTTCAATCTAAGCTACTACAATCAGATTTGGTGGGTCTGACAAGACTTGAACTTGTGACCCCACGCTTATCAAGCGTGTGCTCTAACCAACTGAGCTACAGACCCTCAGATACATCTTCGAAGAACAACTTGTTGTGGATTCTTACCAGTCACCAATCTTTCGTTAAGGAGGTGATCCAGCCGCAGGTTCCCCTACGGCTACCTTGTTACGACTTCACCCCAGTCATCGGCCACACCGTGGTAAGCGTCCTCCTTGCGGTTAGACTACCTACTTCTGGTGCAACAAACTCCCATGGTGTGACGGGCGGTGTGTACAAGGCCCGGGAACGTATTCACCGCGGCATTCTGATCCGCGATTACTAGCGATTCCGACTTCATGGAGTCGAGTTGCAGACTCCAATCCGGACTACGATCGGCTTTTTGAGATTAGCATCCTATCGCTAGGTAGCAACCCTTTGTACCGACCATTGTAGCACGTGTGTAGCCCTGGCCGTAAGGGCCATGATGACTTGACGTCGTCCCCGCCTTCCTCCAGTTTGTCACTGGCAGTATCCTTAAAGTTCCCATCCGAAATGCTGGCAAGTAAGGAAAAGGGTTGCGCTCGTTGCGGGACTTAACCCAACATCTCACGACACGAGCTGACGACAGCCATGCAGCACCTGTATCTAGATTCCCGAAGGCACCAATCCATCTCTGGAAAGTTTCTAGTATGTCAAGGCCAGGTAAGGTTCTTCGCGTTGCATCGAATTAAACCACATGCTCCACCGCTTGTGCGGGCCCCCGTCAATTCATTTGAGTTTTAGTCTTGCGACCGTACTCCCCAGGCGGTCTACTTATCGCGTTAGCTGCGCCACTAAAGCCTCAAAGGCCCCAACGGCTAGTAGACATCGTTTACGGCATGGACTACCAGGGTATCTAATCCTGTTTGCTCCCCATGCTTTCGTACCTCAGCGTCAGTATTAGGCCAGATGGCTGCCTTCGCCATCGGTATTCCTCCAGATCTCTACGCATTTCACCGCTACACCTGGAATTCTACCATCCTCTCCCATACTCTAGCTTCCCAGTATCGAATGCAATTCCCAAGTTAAGCTCGGGGATTTCACATCCGACTTAAAAAGCCGCCTACGCACGCTTTACGCCCAGTAAATCCGATTAACGCTCGCACCCTCTGTATTACCGCGGCTGCTGGCACAGAGTTAGCCGGTGCTTATTCTGCGAGTAACGTCCACTATCCAGTAGTATTAGTACTAGTAGCCTCCTCCTCGCTTAAAGTGCTTTACAACCAAAAGGCCTTCTTCACACACGCGGCATGGCTGGATCAGGCTTCCGCCCATTGTCCAATATTCCCCACTGCTGCCTCCCGTAGGAGTCTGGGCCGTGTCTCAGTCCCAGTGTGGCGGATCATCCTCTCAGACCCGCTACAGATCGTCGCCTTGGTAGGCCTTTACCCCACCAACTAGCTAATCCGACTTAGGCTCATCATTTAGCGCAAGGTCCGAAGATCCCCTGCTTTCTCCCGTAGGACGTATGCGGTATTAGCATTCCTTTCGGAATGTTGTCCCCCACTAAATGGCAGATTCCTAAGCATTACTCACCCGTCCGCCGCTAAGATAAGGTGCAAGCACCTCATCTCCGCTCGACTTGCATGTGTTAAGCCTGCCGCCAGCGTTCAATCTGAGCCATGATCAAACTCTTCAGTTTAAAATCATTAGTAGCTTATGGCTACAAATCTTGGCTCATCAATTTTCTGACTAAAAATTCGCTCAAATAAACTTCGAGAAATTTCTACCATTCAATCAATGAAATATTTTCGATCGATCAACCAGTAAAAATCCACACAAGTTGTTCTTCTATTCTCTTAATGATCTTCTTGATGATTCGTCATCATCAAGCTAGGTCGGCTATGTTACTCTAATTTATCTTAAAGTCAACAGGTAATTTAGATATTTTTAAAACCTATCAATCAATCCAAGAACCCAACCAATCTAGCCAAATCCTTGTTTCTCAACAAGTTTTTATCTGCATCACCGCCGATGGATGTGCATTCTACAGCATTTCAGACTAGGTGCAAGCATTTTTAAAAATTAAATTATTCGGTTGTTTTATTTTTAAACTTTAACTCATCTAATTCACTGATTTATATAATTTAAAATTTATTAATTATCTTAAAAATGAATTTAAACAACGTAAACATCTGTAATTTAATGATTTTTTAATAAACACGCTTTAATTATCAGCGGAAAAACAACTTTATTTTTATATTTAGCTTTTATTTTAGCCACCCCACTTCGCTAAAAGCCTTTCCTGCATCCTCTTCATGCTTAAAATACACTCATCCAAATAAAAACAACGGCTTTGATACGCTCAAAACCGTTGTTTTCAATATTGCAGTCAGCATTTCGATTAAGAAGTTGTGCCTCTCACAATATTTAGGAAGTATAGATGACGTTCATATTGATCAATAATGTCTTGGATTAAATCTTCTTGCGTCCAATCCATCACATCATAGTTTTGTCCACCTTCTCTTAAAAAGACTTCTGCTTGGAAGTAATTGGCCTCATCTTCCTCTGCCCGCCCTAACATAAAGCTAGGTGGGACAGTGGCATGCGAAACCACTTTATAGGTAAAGTTAATTTCATGGTGATGATCGACATGCAATTGCAGACCATTTTCGATTTCACGAATCTCCACTTCCAAGTGACGGCGTTTGAATTCACGCTGAATACTTTCAAAAGCCTTACGAACTTGCGTGTCGATATAGTGCTGAACTTCAGTTTCAGTATGCGGATAATGCATGATTAAACCTAAACGCTGCTGCCAACTCCTTGGATTATTAATGGCACGCGGGGTAATACGCGCTTCCTGAATGGCTTTCATCTTAGTGACATCTAGCTTTAAGGCTTTGAGTAAGCCCCAACTCATCAGCAACATAATAAAAGTAAAAGGCAATGCACTCATAATAATAGAAGATTGCAATGCCGATAGACCACCAACCAACAATAGGATAATGGCCAATGCTGCCATCAACACCGTCCAAAACAGTCTTTGCCATGTTGGAGAGTTTTCGGTTTTAGCGGTGAGATAATCGGTAACCAAAGCACCCGAATCTGCTGAGGTCACAAAGAAAAGCATCACCAATACGGTCGCCATTAAACTCATCACACCCGAAAATGGCAAATGATTCAAAAACTCAAATAAAGCAACTGATGAATCCGTTTGCACGGCATGAAGCAAACTTACATTATGCTCCTGCATAATGCTAAACAGTGCAGCATTACCTAAAAAGCCCATCCAGATGATGGTAAAACCTGTCGGGATCAATAACACACCGACAATAAACTCACGGATGGTTCGGCCGCGCGATACACGGGCAATAAACATACCTACAAATGGCGACCATGAAATCCACCAAGCCCAATACATAATGGTCCAACCGCCAATCCAACCATTCGGTTGGTAGGCGTAGAGATTAAAAGTCATGCCAAATAGATTCGACATGTACGACCCCATATTTTGAATGGTGGTTTGCAGCAAATAAATACTTGGACCCGCAATAAACACAAAGGCCAATAACACCAAAGCTAGAATCAAATTCAGTTCGGAGAGACGTTTTACCCCTTTATCTAGACCTAAAAATACCGACATGGATGCCAAAGCACTGACAAAAATAATCAGGATCACCTGAACATTGCTGCTTTGTTCAATCCCAAAGAGATAATGCAAACCTGAATTGATTTGCGTCACACCAAAACCTAAAGAGGTCGCTACCCCAAAAACCGTACCAATGGTGGCAAAGGTATCAATACTATCGCCCCAAGGACCATAAATCTTCTTACCAATAATAGGGTATAAGGCTGAACGGGTTTTTAACGGCAGATTATGACGATAAGCAAAATAGGCCAAAGCCAATCCGACCACGGCGTAAATTGCCCATGCATGTAAACCCCAGTGGAAAAAGGTAATCCTTAAGGCTTGTTGTGCAGATGCGATACTTTCAGGATCACCACTCGGTGGGCTGACATAGTGCATCACAGGTTCAGCCACACCGAAGAACATCAAACCGATGCCCATACCTGCAGTAAACAGCATAGCAAACCACGAACCATTGCTATATTCAGGTTGGCTATGATCGGGTCCTAACTTGATTTTTCCACTGGCAGAACAGGCAATATAAATGAGTAAAAGCAGAAAAATAGCGACAGATAAAACATAAAACCAGCTAAAAGAATCTGTAATCGATTGCTTTAACTGTTGGGTGAGAAATTCAAATGAACTGGGTGCGATTACAACGATTGCGATAAAAATTGCAATGATAATCACCGTGCTTAAAAACACGTTTGGATTCACATTCGCAAATTGTGAAGACGGCTTGGAAGGCATAATTCCCCCATATTTTTTTAATGATAATGACAGACCCTAAGGGTCAAATAAGACATTCACAATGTGAACAAAAGCGAGTTTAAATTTTGCAAAAACTCGATATAAATTATAAAAAATGTGAAAAATATAGCAGTTGTAATGCTGTAACTGTATTTATTCTTTATCGCTCGATTGCTTAGGCAAATGGGCAATATATTGCAATGCAATTAATCGAGAAACCACGACAGCGAGATACATCACCCCACCAAACATTTGTAGCATGGTTAATACTCTAGCGGCTGGACTAATTGGCATCAAATCAGATAAACCCGTTGCTGATTGCAGACTAAAACTCAGAAATAATAAATCGAGCCAAACTTGTAAATCTTGTGGCTGATTTGGGTTTTGAAAACTATTGGGTAAAAGCAACTGGCAAATACTATATAAAAAGGCGAATGCCCAAGCGATGAGAGTAAAAACTGCGCCTGCAGCAAATAATTCATCTTTGGTGAGATAACGATCTGCAAACATATAACGTAATAATCCATAAGCCGCATAAAAATATGCTAATGCTTCAAAACTATAAGCGATGATTTGGATTGTCGAATTGTCATAGCCAATAAAAATTAAAATTGAAAACAGAAAAGCGCCACTGACAAAGATTAAGCCCCAAAATGTGAATACTGGTGTTTGGCGAATGACCTTAGCAATAATTAAGAGAGCTAAAACCCCTAGGGACCAAGTTAAGGCGCGATATTCACTATCTCCATAAGTCAACATCGCCATAACTAATAATGCCAATTGCACCAACAACAACCACGCAGAAGGTAATAAACGAAAACTGCCCCAAAATTGTTTTAAGCTTTGCATGTTGTTTTCCTTGTGATTGTTATGATTTTCATTAAGTTAATGGCATCACACCGTATCTAAAAAGGCAACAATCATTTTAGAGAGTTCTTGTTGCAAACGTTGTTCTTCAATTAAAAAGGTATTTTTACTGGCATAACGCATCATGGTAAATAAAGTACTGTTAATAATCACAAAAGACTTATGTTTTAAAGTCTCAAAATCCCAATGGGGGTAGTAACGTCCAAATAAGTACATACCCACTTCTAAGAAATGCTGCTCTAATACTTGTGCCGCTTCTGAATCACTATAGGCATGCCAATTTTTTAAGATTTCGATAAAGAAACCATGATCCGATTTCAATGATTCAAAACCAAAAGCGATACATAATGTGATGATGTCTTGAATAGCTGTTTGTTGTTGGAGCATCACTAACTGCTTTAGTGCTTGCCCTAAATTTTCGCTTTTACGTAACAATAGTTCAGCAACAATCTGTTCTTTATTTTCAAAATATTGATAAATTGATCCGACACTTACCCCTGATTTTTCAGAAATTTTAGGTGTTGTTAATTGTAATACACCATATTCAGAAATACATTTTTGCGTTCCCTCCAGAATACTTTCGACGATCATTTTTGCACGTTGCTGCTGGGGTCTTTTTCTCATGTTCAGCCTTTATTAAAACGCGAATTGAATACGAATATTTATTCATATTAAGCTTTGATTAAATAACATTCAAAGGCTTTCTACAATGCAAAGCATCATTAAACCTAAACGCTTAGCAGCGTTTGAAGACATGATTCAATCAAATATCAAAACCAAAATTCTGAGTTATATGACCCATCAACAGGTACAACCAAGCTATGAAGAGTATCAGACACTGAATACCGCCCTGCAAAGTGGTGATGAACCCATGGATCAATTGCTGCTATGGGTGCTCCAGAATCCAAAACAGCATCGTAAGTACTTTGAAACCGCTCTCTATGAAGGCCTTGAGAAATTACCACATGAGATTGCTGAACTGACTGCCTTCTTCCAGTTAGTGGAACAAAAACCTGATTGGTATGAGCAAGCCAAAGTCGATCAAGCACTTAAATTTACCTATCGCCTAGGCATCAATAACGGACTGATTCTACGAGATCTATCGCTAATGACAGGTTATTTGTACCCTGGTTTTAATCAACCTCTAGTCCTGACAGGTGCATTAAAAAAACAGGCAGGAACACGCTTAGCCGAAACAACTAAATGGTGGGTCGATATCACTGAGCAAGATGGTTTTGAACGTTTTAGCAAAGGCTTCACCTCTACTATTTTTGTGCGCTTCATTCATTCACTCGTACGCTATCAATTACAAAAATCTGAGAAATGGGATACCGAGACTTGGGGGCTACCTATTAACCAATATGATCAAGCAATGACCAATATTGCCTTTAGTGGTGTGGTATTGATTGGTATCAGGGCATTGGGAATTTTCCCTAGCGCACAAGAGATTGATAGTTTTTTACATTTTTGGAAATATGCGGGCTGGTTGATGGGCGTTGATGAAAAATGGTTAGTGGATAATGAAGCTGATGGCTGGAAACTCATGTACTGGATGCAGTTTGCACATCCTCAATCTGATGAGAGCAGTATTTCTCTGGGATCTAGTCTTTCCAAAGAACCCTTTGAACGGAAATATCGTTATCTACGCTCTTTTCAGCAAAAACTCGCCTATAAGCAACACCTCGAAATTACCCAGTTCTTTATTGGTCGTAAGAAAATGCAGAAATTGGGTTTAGCACCACAGTCAGCCTCATGGTTTGCTTATTATTTAATTGGCCGAAATCTCGCGCTCTATACAGGTGCCAAACATATCCCCAAATTAAATCAACTGCTTGAAGAAAAAGGGCGGCATTTGCAACGAATCGGTTTGTCACTCTATCGTAATCAAGCGCAACAACTGGCCAGTATGCATCAATAATAGAAAAAGCCCTCAAATGTTGAGGGCTTTAATTTTTAGGATTCGATCTACTTAGTGATCAGATGCACCAGAGATACCAATACCTGTTTGTGAACGAACAAACTGAGCATCGAACGCTTTACGCTCTTTCTCTGCACGCGCAGTTTTATCAGTTACTGAGAAGAACCAACAGCAAAGGAAAGATAATGGCATCGCGAAAATTGCAGGACCATTGAATGGATTCACTGCGGTATCTGAAATTTTCAACGTGTCAACCCAAACTGCTTTAGAAAGAATGATCAAGGTTACAGCAGTCACTAGACCAACAATACCACCAATTACTGCACCACGAGTCGTTAAACCTTTCCAGAACATAGACAATACGAGTACCGGGAAGTTTGCACAACATGCAACTGAGAATGCCAAACCAACCATGAACGCAACGTTTTGTTTTTCGAACAAAATCCCTAGAATCATGGCAAAGATTGCTAGACCTAAAGTCGCAATTTTTGACATACGTAATTCGGATTGAGGCGTAGTTTGACCTTTTTTGAATACGTTTGCATATAAGTCATGTGAAATCGCTGAAGCACCTGAAAGTGTTAAGCCAGCCACTACAGCAAGGATTGTTGCAAATGCAACTGCTGAAATGAAGCCCATGAACAAGTCGCCACCAACTGCATCACTTAAGTGAACCGCAGCCATGTTGTTACCACCAACCAACTCTAATTTACCTGTTACCGCTGCTTTAGCAACATCAAGGAACTGAGGGTTGTTTGAAACGAATAAGATCGCACCGAAACCAATGATGAAAGTTAATAGATAGAAGTAACCAATGAAACCTGTTGCAACTACAACTGATTTACGAGCTTCTTTAGCATCTTTAACAGTGAAGAAGCGCATTAAGATATGTGGTAAGCCTGCTGTACCAAACATTAATGCAAGACCAAGTGATAACGCATCAATCGGGTTTGCAGCCAATTTACCCGGCCCCATAATTTTTGCAGCTTCATCCCAGCTAATGCTGTGAGATTGGCTATACACACCAATCGCTTGATTGAACATGTTTGAGAAACTAAAGCCAACAGCTTTCATCACCATGAATGCCATGAATGTTGCGCCACTGAGTAACATTACGGCTTTAATGATTTGTACCCAAGTGGTTGCTAACATACCACCAAAAATTACGTATGCCATCATCAACAAACCGACGATTACCACCGCAATATTATAGTTCAAACCAAAAAGTAATTTGATTAACTGACCTGCTCCTACCATTTGAGCAATCAGATAAAATGCAACCACAACTAAAGAACTTAATGCAGCTAAGGTACGAACTGGTTTTTCTTCCAAACGGAAAGAAACTACATCAGAAAGATTATATTTACCTAAGTTACGTAAACGTTCAGCAACAAGGAAAAGTACGATTGGCCAACCGACCATGAAACCAAGTGAATAGAGCAAACCATCAAAGCCTGAACTGAACACAAGTGCTGAAATACCGAGGAACGATGCGGCTGACATATAGTCACCAGCAATCGCTAAACCATTTTGGAAGCCACTAATTCCACCACCTGCGGTATAGAAATCAGCTGTATTCGTGGTTTGTTTTGCTGCCCACTTAGTAATAAACAAAGTGAAACCAACAAAAATGGTGAACATGATGATTGCATGCCAGTTTGTTGCCTGTTGCTCTGCTGCACCTAAATCAGGGCTAGCAAATGCAACGTGAGAACAACATAGGCTTGCAAGCGCGAACAGTTTCGCTTTGAATGACGTCCCTTTCATCTCAGTGCATCCCTTTTTCATGTGTGATTGCCTCAACTTCCTTGAGAGCCTCTTCATTCAGCTGATCAAGTGTATTATTGGCGATGTATGAATAGACACCACACAATAAAAATGACAGCACGATAATGCCTAAACCGAGGGGCATGCCCCAAGTTGTTACACCACCACTAAAAGAACTTGCTAGGAACTCTTTGTTATAGCCAACTAAAAGCATAAATCCGACATAGATAAACAACATGATTGCTGTTAATGTCCAACTTAATGTACGTTTTTTGCTGACCATTTCTTGAAACTTTGGATTGTGTAGAATGCGTTCTACCTGTGAGTCATCCATAATTAACTCCTTATTTTTGTGTCCAGCCGTGGACCCCTTTTTACTAGGGATTTTTCATTATTTAAATTAACAAGATTATGCTTGACTCGTAACTTAGACTTTGGTCTCTAAATACAAATCTCTGCTCATAACCCTTTCGATGCTTCGGGTATGATAGAAAATGGAGTTTGATCACGTGAGCAATATGAACAATTGGCTTATTATTGGGGTACTTGCCCTATATATCGCGCTGTTATTCGGCTGTGCTTTTTTTGGAGAAAAACATGCCAGTCGCTTAAGCACACGTGGTCGTATGTTGATGTTCAGCTTAACTTTAGGCGTATATTGCTCATCTTGGACATTTTACGGCGCAACAGGTGCAGCTGTCCGTGAAGGTATTATTTTCTTACCAATTTATTTAGGGCCATTACTTTTTATTTGGTTTGGTTATGACATTTGGAAACGGTTAGGACGGATTCGTCAGCATCATGCCATTTCTTCAATTGCCGATTTCGTTGCTGCACGATACGGCAAAAGCGGTAGTCTCGCAGCCTTAGTCACTATTCTCGCAGTTATTGCAATTATCCCTTATCTCGCTTTGCAATTAAGAGCGATTGCATTGAGTGCCTCCGTTGTACTCGAACAGAATGCACATGTTCATACCACCACAAATAGTGTGTTATTACTTACAGCAGTACTTGCGATTTTGGCTATGATTTTTGGCACGCGGCATATTGCACATACTGAACAGCACGGCGGCTTAATGCTTGCAGTCGCTTTTGAATCTTTTGTGAAACTGTTTGCGTTACTCAGTGTTGCCGTTTTTTTCTTATTTCAATCCCCCGAAAATATCAAACAAGTCAGCAATGATGTCACTCAACATTTTCAAGATTTGCAACAATTAGGGGTTCCTGAAACCTTCTGGGTACAAACCTTACTTGCTGCGCTAGCTATGATTTGTTTACCACGACAGTTTCATGTTGCCGTAGTCGAATTACGTGATGAAAAACATATTCGTGGGGCCAGACGCTGGTTTGCAGCTTATTTAATTTTAACAATTATGGCGATTATTCCTATCGCCAGTTGGGCCTTACACTCGCTTCCTGATACATTAGGTACACCTGATATTGCGGTATTGGCTCTCCCTCTAAGTTATCAGCAAGATTGGTTGGCATTACTCGCTTTTTTAGGTGGTTTCTCTGCTTCAACAGGTATGTTACTGGTTGCCTCAGTCGCACTTTCTATCATGCTCAGTAATGATTTAATTATGCCTGCTTTATGGCACTTTAAGATTATCTCTCGACACGATCAACAATTACCAAAAGTACTCAAACTGACTCGAAGAATTAGTATTATCAGTGTGATGTTACTGGGTTTTTTATTCTTCCACTTTTTTAATGACATTAATCAATTATCAGTATTTGGCCTATTGGCTTTTAGCGCAGTTGCGCAATTTTCGCCAGCCCTCATCGGTGGTTTATATTGGCGTGGTGCAAGCCGTCAAGGTGTCTACGTCGGTCTGATTGTAGGCTTTATAATGTGGAGCTACACACTATTATTTCCTACTTTGTTACGTAGTCTCCCAGAACAATATCAAGCGTTCGCACAACATTTATTATTGTTTGGACCTTTCGATATTAATAGCTTACGTCCAGAAGCTTTACTTGGTTTTGAATCTTTTGCACCATTGACCCATGGTGTCATGTGGTCTTTGGGGCTGAATATTATTTGCTATATTTGGGGTTCTCGTTTGTATCGCCCAAGTGTTGCTGAACAGATTCAGGCTGAAAGCTTTTTCTACTATGAAAGTAAACCTTTACCCTCTACCCAGACAAACCTTGATTTAACCGATTTACCGCAAAATGCAGCGCGGCTCAAAGTTGGCGATTTATTGGCTCTGGCTAAACGTATTACAGGTGATCGTCCTACCACACAAGCGTTCCAGCAATTTTGTGAACAAAATCATGTCGTGCTCAATGAAAATCATGTTGCAAATGGCATGTGGTGGCGCTTCACTGAACAATACTTGGCAGGCATTATTGGTGCTGCATCAGCACGTACTTTGCTCACCACCGCCATGATTAATAATGGATTAGCATTAGGACAAGTCGCGAATATTCTCGATCAAGCTTCACAATGGCAACGCTTTAACCAAAACCTGTTGATGACCATGATCGACCACATGACTCAAGGGGTAAGTGTTGTTGATAAGAATATGTGTTTGGTTGCATGGAATAATCAATATCTTACCTTATTTGATTATCCTAAAGACCTCGTTTATGTCGGTTGTCCAATTGCAGATTTAATTCGATATAACGCAGAACGTGGAGAATGTGGACCCGGTTCAGTTGAAGAACATGTCCGTAAACGAATTCACTGGATGAAAGTCGGTAGCGCCCATGAATTTGAACGTATTCGTAAAGATGGCTTGGTCATTCAAATGCGCGGTAATCCTATTGAGGGTGGAGGATTCGTCACAACCTTCGCCGATATTACTGCGTTCCGCGAAAATGAAGCGATTCTTGAAGAAAGAGTGAGTGATCGAACTCAACAGCTTGCAAATGCACTGACTGAACAGCAACTTGCCCGTGAACAAGCCGATAAAGCCAATCAATCTAAAAGTCGATTTTTGGCAGCGGCCAGTCACGATTTACTGCAACCGATGCATGCAGCACGTTTGTTCAGTACAGCATTAGAACAGAGTGTCAGCTCAGCTGAAGATCAACAAACCTTACAACAACTTGATCGTGCACTTTATGGTGCTGAAAGCATGCTTTCTGCCCTACTCGATATTGCCCGTTTAGAAGGTGGAACGATCCAACCAAAACGCCAAGCGTATTCATTACATGACTTATTGAGTGATCTTGAACTTCAATTCAAATCAATTGCAGCGCAGCGTAATATTCAACTGTCTGTACACGATACTCAGTTCTGGGTTGATACCGACCCACAATGGATGCGACGAATTATTCAGAATTTCGTTAGTAATGCATTGCGTTATACAGCACAAGGTCGTGTCGTTGTTGGTGTTTTACGTTCTGCACAAAGACCAAACCATATTCGAATCGGTGTTTGGGATACAGGACCTGGCATCAATGAACAACAACGGGTGAAATTATTCCAAGAATTTGAGCGTTGCGGGCATACCTCTCCTTGGGGTGAACAAGGACTTGGTCTTGGTCTCGCGATTGTTCAACGTATGACGAGCCTGCTCGATTTCCCAGTGCATGTCTATTCAGAATTAGGCAAAGGTTCTTGCTTTATGATCGAAGTACCGCTCGCCGAAGCACCAAAAGTTCAAGCGACTACACCGCATGTGACCGCACTGCAACATACAGCATATAAAGTGCTTTGCTTAGACAATGATGAAACTATTTTACAAGGTATGCGAACCTTATTAAGTAAGTGGGGCTATCAAATTTTTACAGCAACTGAGCCATCGGAAGCACTAAAACTAATTGAACAAGAAGATATTCAAGTGTGGTTAATCGATCAGCATTTAAATCATGATCAACGCGGCTTAGATTTTATTGAACAATATCGCCCTGCACATATTCCAGTCGCATTAATTACAGCAGATTCTGATCCTGAATTGCCTCAATATTTAAAACAGCAAAATATTGTTCTATTGAAAAAACCGCTCAAACCTGCGGGATTACGTGCTTGGCTTTCTGGTTTAAAAATTATGCCAATGAGCTAAGTGGCAAAATATTTTGAAACATAGGCAAAAACCATCAAAAAAAGAGTGCTGAAATGCCAAAAAATTGACCAAAATGCTCAAAAATTTATTGGCTATGGCAAAAACGTTCACTTACACTAGTGAACGTTTGTACACTTACTTACAATTAATTAAGGTATTGTTTTTATTAATAAATATTACCATAAGAACCGCATATACAACTTTAGTCGTATTCTAGTTGTTTTCTGAATAACGCATAAATTGATCAAAATGATAAGAACCTATGTCTTTGCTGTTTTAGGTTTCTAACACAATCGCCATTAAAGGACATGATCATGAATAGCAATCAAGCCACTTCAGAGCATAACGAGTTACAGTTTTATCGCCAATACAGTGCAAATGCATTATTACCAGAGCTTAACTGGCAGAATATTTTTGTACAGAGCAACTTAGATGATACTCATCTAAAAGCATTGAATACACTTTATCAAGCAGCCGTCCCCCTTGCCCTCAATGTATTCCATGAGCTGAATTTTGATGTATTTGCACCAGCAGCTTATCAGCCACAAGGTCTAGGACTATTTGAAAAGCTAGCGTTACAAGAACAAAAATTCTTGGATGTATTAGAAACAGAATCCGCTCATTTGGATCATGAAACTCGTCATCAAATGTGGAGTATGCTACTTCGTGGTGGTGCCGTGCTGGTCTTTAAAGCATGGTTAGGTCATGTCAAAGATGGTGAAAATCAACTGGATAAAAGTCAGTTCGATGAACTATCAGATTTATTATTTATAAAAACTCGCCCAGAACAATTAGCTCAACGATTAAATATAGATTCAACTGCTAATCTAACCCATATCTTTTTGATGCACGAAAATGATGTTTTTCTTGATCATTTTAATAGCCTTGAAACAGCAGCTTTATTTGTAGATTTAGGTGTGTATGACGCTGCTTTCTTAAGTTTACGTGATGATCGCGTCGCCGAATATCTCATCGCCAAAAACTATGTAACTCAAGAACAAATTGATGATTTGCAGTGTGCATTAAATCCATTGTACTGCGATAGCTTAATGCCAAAACAAGATTGTTTAGCTTAAATTTATAAAAAACAAGGTGGAATTTACCACCTTGTTTTTATTGTCTACTAGAACTTCATGCTCATCCGCATCCAGTAGTTACGTCCAATATTATTAAACTGCTCACTTGCAGCATAACCAAACATAGACGCACCTGCTTTATTTAAGTGCTCTGTATAAGCCTTATCTAAAACGTTATCAATCCCTACTGAAACATCGACTGCATCAGTTAGCTTATAAGTTCCATTTACAGCTAGGGTATCGAATGCTTTACTTTCATTCATGTCATAACCAACCACATTACCCTCATTCAAACTGATACGATTTTGTTTTGCAACAGCACGCCACAATAGACCTAAACTATATTTTTCATCAACATAGCGTAAATTTAGTCGACCCTCTAAGGGTGCAATTTGTGGTAATGCGCGATGATCCGAAGTATTTTCTCCCCAAGCGTACATAGTTGAAATATCCGTTTGAAAATGATCAGTGAATTGATAACCTAAACCTGCTTCAGCACCCGCAATCGTAGCATCAACATTACGTGCCAATGGCTGTCTCATCGTTGGCGTATTGTATTCCAACAAAATAAAATCTTTGATTAAACCTGCATAAGCTGATGCCCACGCACTCCAAGCACCATGTTCAGCTTGGAAGCCAAGATCAAGTTGTGCCGTACGCTCAGTTTTGAGATTGTCTAAGTTATCAAGCATACGATAGGTCGTTACACCCTTGGTTGTTGAACTGATGCCTCGATCTGTCGACGTACTATACAACTCCCAAAAATCAGGAGTTCGTTCTACATAACCTATACCTGCATAAGTTTTTAATCCATGCTCAGGTAGATTTTTCTCTAGACGTATAAAACCGCTTGGTACAGTATCTTTACGATTTTTCGCATTTTGCAGATTGTCTATTTTGACTTGATCGACACGCGCTCCTGCTACGACTTTTTGATCTTGATCAATCGCATAAGTCCACTCACTAAATGCACCATAAGATTGAAACTTCAAGTCTTTCGCATAAGGCATGTTCATCTTCGGCATGGCATACATCACCATATCGCCACCATGCTTATTCTGCTGCGTATCTACGCCTGAAATGACGCTAAATTTATCCCAATCTGTCGTTACAGCTAAACGGGTATTAAAAGTACGACGATCAACCCGCATCGACCTTTTATCCGGCACAGTCATATTCATTCCGTGCATATTCATGGTCGTCATTGGCGGCGTACGTAAGCTAAAATTATCCATTACATGATCGTTATAGCTGTAGTCCACTTGGGCTTCAACTTTCTTGATCACCTCTGTAATATTTTTCTGTTCAGCGTGTAGTCCAAGGCTTTCTCGTTTAAATTGCGAACCATCCATGCTACGACCAGCGTAGGCAGCCTCACCATCACCTTTACCAGCACGCAATTCTAACCAAGAATCATCTGTTGGCTTCCAACCCAATGCCAAGTCAGTATTCCAGCGCTCCCAATTTGAATGAATACTTTTATCGTTGCCATCTTTGTAATCATCTGCAACAGAACGATTGGCATTTAAACGAGCATATTTGGTTTCATCGCCAATTGCCGCTTCAATATTATGATCTAGACGACCATATGAACCCATCAAAACACTGGCTTGGCCACGATAAGGCTGTTCTTTGCTAAGATTTTCAGGTTGACGCTGAAAAATGACAGTTGCAGCCGAACCAGGCGTTGCATACTGAACAGTTTGCGGTCCTTTAATCACCGTAATTTTATCGAAGCTTTCTGGCTGAATATAAGAAGTTGGTGCATCCATACGATTCGGGCACGCACCTAAATTTTCACTACCATCAACCAACATTTTAATCCGTGAACCAAACATGCCACGGAATGTCACATCACCATTCGTTCCACCATTTTTAATGGCACTAAATCCCATAATATTTTGTAAATAGTCTGCACCGTCCGTTGCAGGAATAGGTTGAATTGCTTGCTTAGGATCAGCGTGAATAATCAATCCATTTGCATCATTTGGCTGCTGTGCTGTAACGACAATAGGTGCTAATACAACAGGGGTTTTATCGGACTGAACATCCATATTTGCCCATAATAATGTGCTATTCGAGGCAGCAAGAATCGCAACCGTAAGGGGCTGTAATAAAAATTTAGTTTGAGCCATGATTGCTCTCTCTTAAAACATAAGTAAAACTAGGCTAGAGTTTTGAAAACCCTAATAAAATTGACGTTTTAATTTATGCAAAGAGTGGCGGTGCTCGCCCTTGAGGTAATAAGAATAGCCGTTGCAGTGCAAAATAAACATGCTTAAATGCCTGTTGATACGCGACCAAACGGATTTGGATTCGGACTAAAACCTCTTTCACACCGAATTCAGGTGGTAGTACCAAATTGGCATGCACCGTACAGTATTGACACTGATGATTTGGATCGTGATGGTCATGTTTCGACATCAAGCTTTGATGTTGTTCAAGCTGATGTGAATGATGATACATATTGAGCGATACAGACTGCTGTTCAGCTTTTAATTTAGGCAACAATGACGCTTGGGTAATCGTTTCACAGACGGGTGCAATCTGATATTGCATCGGGAGCAGCGGCTGCAAAAACACCGCAATCTGTAAACAGACTGCGGTGAATGCAAGCATTAAACCACTACGAAACAATAAGGGCACTTTTAATAACCGAAAAATATTTGTTAACGTTTAACCGCAACTTTTTCTTTATCGCGTTGACGTACAACTTTTTCAACTTTTTCACGTGCGCGTTGACGTTTCAATGGCGATAAATAGTCTACAAACAGTTTTCCATTTAAGTGATCCATTTCATGTTGGATACAAACTGCGAGAAGTTCGTCAGCTTCTATTTCAAATGCTTGACCTTCAAGGTTAATTGCCTCGATTTTTACGCGTGACGGACGCTCAACTTTATCGTATATTTGAGGCACAGAGAGACAGCCTTCTTCGTACGGCTGTGTCTCTACGGTCAGTGGAGTGACTTTGGGGTTAATGAACACCATCGGTTGGTTTTTCTCTTCAGAGATGTCCATAACAATAAGCTGAATATGATGATCAACCTGAGTTGCCGCTAAACCTATACCCGGTGCCTCGTACATGGTTTCAAACATATCTGCTGCAAGCTGACGAATATCATCAGTGACTTCTTCGACTGGCTTAGCAATGGTACGAAGACGGGGATCAGGAAAACTTAAAATAGGTAATAAGGCCATACCGTTCCTCATTTATGCCATTGATCAGAAAACCAACTGAAGGGAATGCTTGATCAAAAAATTGTGTGTAAAGTCGTTATTATAACGCAACTACACACATAATTTTTAGGAATTATGATAATGAAAAAGGTTTTAAACGGCATACCATCATTTCATGCCTTGGGGTTAAAAAAACAACTGATTGCTGCTGCAATTTGTGCAGGATTAGGCATGAGCATAAACCTTACTCATGCAGCAAGCCCTAACGCAAACCCACCATCCGTAAAAGCGGGTGCACCACATGTCTATGTGGTGAAAAAAGGGGATACGCTTTGGGATATTTCAGGCAAATTTTTAAGCAAGCCTTGGCGCTGGCCTGAAATTTGGGCAAGCAATAAACATGTCAAGAATCCACATTGGATTTATCCTGGTGATCGCTTGCTACTTTGTAGTTTGAACGGTAAACCACTGATTGGTAAAGATGAAGGTGATGGTTGTGACGGTATTATTCGTCGTTACTCTGGCAATACTTCTACTTTACGTCCAAAAGTTCGTATTGAAGCTCTAAATAATAGCGTCCCTGTTATTCCATTAGCTGATATTCAACAATGGTTAGAACGAACTTCGGTACTTCCAGCGAGTGCGATTAGCAACACACCTTATGTCTTGGGTACAGCAGATAATCGTGTACTTGCAGGCAAAGGTCAGAGCATTTATGTGCGTGGTCAAGGTATCGAAAATGGTCAACGTTATGGCGTATACCGTGAAGGTGAACCATATATCGTGCTTGATGAAAAAGGGAAGAAACAGAATCTAGGTGTTGAGCTCACGCAAGTCGCTTCTGGTGTTGCGATTACCAATGAAAAAGACATTACAACCTTTGAATTAACTGATAGTTATAATGGTGAAGTACGTCGTGGTGATCGTATCATGCTTGAACAAGAGGCCATGTTACCTACGTTATTCTACCCAACTGAACCAAATCAGGTGAAAGATGGCGGTAAAGTCATCCGTGTCATGGGGTCGATAGGTACAGCTGCGAAAAATGGTGTAGTCACTGTTGACCGTGGTACAGCAGATGGCATTGAAATCGGACAAGTTTTTAGTACGTACCAAGATGGCGAAACTGTTCGTGATCCAAAGACCAAAGAAAGTATAAAATTACCAGGTCAATATGTTGGTAGTATTATGATTTTCAAAAGTTTTGATCGCATCAGCTACGGCTATGTTTTAGAGAGTGAGTTGCCAATTAAAATTGGTTCAAATATCAAGCCGCCTCGTCTTGATAACTAAACGCTAATTAGAAATGTTGAATCAGTTACTACCCCATCATTATCATACTGTGTTGGTGTGGTATCTGGTTCAACACTCGCTTTCTAGTTTTCAAAAAATTCGAAACTATTTCGGTAGTTGTGCGGAAGCAGTCCAAACACATCGACTTTCTGAATGGCAACAGCTCGGTTTACACAAAAATCATTTAAAACGTCTAGAAGAATTCCAAACCCCAAATGGGAAACAGCAATTTGACCATATGGTTCAATTAATTTGTAAGCACACTGATTTTATTTTAACCCCTGAAGATATCGACTACCCTACTCAACTTTTACCTTATTCTGATCATCCTCCTATTTTATTTGGTCAAGGTCAGCCACAAACATTATTACAGCCCCAGATTGCTATGGTTGGAAGTCGAAAGCCGAGCCCTCATGGACGACAAGTTGCTTATGATTTTGCGTATTATTTAAGTGAAAAAGGTTTTTATATTAGCAGCGGTTTAGCCCACGGAATTGATGAAGCGGCTCATCGTGGCGGTTTAGCCCATCATCGGACAATCGCGGTGACTGGAACAGGTTTAGACACAGTTTATCCATCGCAAAATAGCAAACTAGCCCAAGAAATTATTGAAACAGGCGCTCTTGTAACTGAGTTTCTTCCGACTACCCTACCTTTACAGCAGCATTTTCCACGCCGTAATCGTATCGTTAGTGGTTTAAGTCTTGGTGTTTTGGTTGTAGAAGCCGCTTTGAAAAGTGGTTCACTGATCACAGCAAATGAAGCAGCCAATCAAGGGAAAATGGTATTTGCCATTCCCGGACATATTTACAGTGAGTATCATCAAGGCTGTCATCAATTAATTCGTGAAGGTGCAACTTTAGTTGATCATCCAGAACAAATTATTGAAGATCTAGCCTTACCTACTCAATGGCAAGTACAACAACAAATTCCAGAAGAACCTCTAGCCATCACACCAAGCTTACCAACACATTTGATTGCTCTTTATCAAAGTCTCGACTGGATTGGACAAGACTTGGATGAACTTGCTCAACATCATCCAATTCCGATCGCAGAACTCACAGCTCAATTGATGGAATTAGAATTACTCGGTTTCTGTATACAACAGGGCGGTCGCTATTTACGTTGTCGCCCAATTCATTAAAATAAGCCTATCTTTGTCGCTAAACATAATCCCATGATTACCTCATCAATTTCGGAAGCAGCACAGCTTTTGAAGCAAGGACAAGTTCTTGCTTATCCAACAGAAGCTGTTTGGGGCTTAGGCTGCGATCCATTCAATCAACAAGCTTTTCAAAACATTCTTAAGCTAAAACATCGTCCAATTGAAAAAGGAGTCATTTTATTAGCAGGTCACTTAGGGCAAGTTGAGCATTTACTACAAAGCTTAGCTCCAAAGATACGTAAGCAAGTGATTGATAGTTGGACGGATCGTGTAGTAACTGAACGAGCGACCACATGGTTACTCCCCGCTGATAAGCACATTCCAATTTGGATTAAAGGTCAACATCCATTGGTTGCTGTACGTGTAACCACCCATCCTTTGTGCGTCGAACTCTGTAATGCTTTTGGCGGCTTTATTGTATCGACCAGTGCCAATCCCGCGGGACTAAACCCAGCACAAAATTTAGAACAAGCTCAAGGCTATTTTGGTCCATCCCTGAATTATTTAGAGGGTGATTTAGGACTTAGCCAAGAACCTAGTCGAATTCTCAACGCTTTAACAGGTGAAGTAATTCGCGCTTAATTATGTAAATAGTGAATAAAAAAAAGCTCAGTTATATAGGGATAACTGAGCATAAAAAGGATGTGTATAATCACATCCAGAGGGTCTGCAAATTGGTTGAGTATATTCATCGTTAAAAATGAATCTAGCTACTCTGAAAGCTATTATGGATCAATCATTTGATTTATACAAATATATTATTTATCTAACAAAAAATGTGAAAAGCGTACCATTTTTGTCAGTTTTAAAATTTCAATAAAATTATATTTCTATTTTTATTGAAATTTTTTTTGATCACAAACTTGATAAATATCTAAAATATATTTGAAAATCATATAGAAAGAATTTTCATTAAATAAAAATTTTGATGTGTTTGTCGCTATTTCAAACAATTTTATACCATCATTTCATATTTAAGTGGAGCTTTCAATCAATTCTACAGGTGCTTTTGCCGTTTTCTTTTGCGCTAAAATGATACCGACAAAAATCGTCACACCGCCTAAGGTATGGTAGATCGTCCAATGCTCAGATAGCCATACACTTGCAATAATTGCAGTAAATACAGGCATCAAATTCATAAAAATACTAGTACGGTTTGGACCAATGGTTTGTACAGCAATCATCCATAATAAAGGTGCAATCAACGATGGGAAAATGCCTGCATACAATACACTTGCTGCATTATCTACATTAATTGCATCTAAGCCTAACCAAAGTATAAATGGAAGATGGTATAGCAACGCAAAAGCGATTTGGATATAGAGACTGGTCATCAATGGCAATTGTACTTGCCATTTTTTTAGAAAGACGCCATAAAATGCATAAAAACCTACAGCCAAGACCATAACAGCATCTCCCCAATGCCCTCCTTGGTCAAATAAGCGAGAGAAATGCCCTTGGCTCATTACATAAAGTAGGCCGAAAAATGATAAGAAACTGCCAAAAATCGCAAATCGATTTGGCTTATCTTTTAAAATAATATAAGAGATAAAAATGGTAAAAACTGGAACAAAGGCATTTACAATACCCATATTTGTTGCAGTGGTATAATGTGCTGCTGTATAAGAAAGTCCTTGATACAACACCATTCCAAAAGCGCTAAGAACTGCTAATTTAGGAATATATGGGCGAATCAAAGCTCGCTGTTTCCATACTTTAGGCAACATAAATGGTGTCAAAATGAGAAAGGCAACAAACCAACGATAAAAACTAATACTGACGGGTGAAATATAGTCCGCAACATAACGAGTCACTGCGATATTTAACGACCAAATTAAGACTGCTATCAATGGCAGTACAAATGCCCATTTTTGGTATCTACTTAACTGAGTCATCAGCTATCTCACAATATTTCTAGATTAGGAATATTCTGAAAGATGTCTAAAATAATTAAAATATCGTATTTCAGACATTTATATCGCGGTTAGGACATCAGAACTCAAACAACTCCCAGCTACGCATCGCATGTTCTACTACTTTATGCAGTTGTTCAACAGTAGCACCATCACGTGCTTGAATGGTCAGCCCTTGTAATACCGTTGTATAGAAATCTGCTATTTCTTGAAGTGGCGCAGTTCTATTAATGTCTCCATTTTCAACGCCTTGCTGTAAACGTTCCAACATTTTTTGCTTAGTCTTCAACCTTTTTTCAAGAATATTATGCTGCACCACCTGAGCATTATCTGAACAGTTCATCGTTGCAACCACTAACATACAACCTGCTGGTTTATTGGGTTGTGCTAAACGCTGGACATTTTCATAAAGAAAGAGCTCAAATGCGACTTTAGCTGTTTTTGCTTCTAAAAATATTGCTTCAATCGGACATGCCTCATGCGCCAGATAATAATCAATACACTGATAAAAAAGCCCCGTTTTATCACCAAAACTACTGTATAAACTCGGTGCGGTCAGTTGTAAAGCATGTGTTAAATCACTGATTGAAGTTGCTTCATAACCATGTTCCCAAAACAGTAACATTGCCTTTTCTAAAGCTTGTTGCTCATTAAAACATTTAGGACGACCACGCTTTTTTTTTGTATTGTCATCGCATGGTATGGCGATGGACTCATGGGTATTTTTCATAAATGCCGCAGATATTTTCATAACGATCACTATTAAATTAATTGACGCATCGATTTTTATCAACTATTTTATTTAATAACGATCGTTATAAAAAACTAAATGCTATTCAAAATTTTATTGTTATCCTTATAACAATAAAGGGAATTTCTTATGCAAAACCCTAACTCTCCCAAAATATATCCCAGTACATCAACAGAAGCTCAAGGCAGTTGGTATGCCATTTTAGCTGTTGCAATTGGTGCATTTGCTCTCGTCACTAGTGAGTTCTTACCTGTGGGGGTACTCAATAGTGTTGCAACTGACTTGCATATTTCTGTTGGTACGGCTGGCTTAATCATTACTTTACCCGGTGTCATGGCCGCATTTGCTGCACCTCTGCTGCCTATTTTTGTTAAACAACTTGATCGACGCTATGTTTTAATCTTTCTCACCGCAATTATGGTCATTGCAAATACGATTACTGCATTTGCGGATAGTTTTAATCTACTCTTATTGAGTCGTTTGGTACTCGGAATTGCGATTGGTGGATTTTGGGCAACAGCAATTGCCCTAAGTGGCAAGCTTGCGCCTGCAAAACTTCCTATTGCCAAAGCAACGGCGGTGGTCATGGCAGGTGTAACATTTGCAACGGTATTAGGTGTTCCTATCGGCACTTGGCTCAGTGAGTTTTATGGCTGGCGTAGCGCATTTGGCATTACCGCAGCAATTGGCTTGATCGTGCTGTTATTACAAATCATCTTCTTGCCAAAGTTAATTCCCGACGCTGCCATTCATTTACGTGATCTACCGGCTTTACTCAGAATTCCGAAAGCACGTAGTGGCATGTTGATCGTACTTTTAATTGGTCTTGCCCATTTTTGTGCTTATAGTTATCTAGCACCTTTTTTCAAAAATATCGCAGGATTTGATGGCACAACCATCAGTTCGTTACTACTACTATATGGCATTGCAGGTATTTTCGGGAATGCTTTTGCAGGCTACAGTGGTAACTTAAATGTTCGTTACACACTCGCCTTTGTCGGCATCTGTTTCGCAATCGTATTCTTTGGTTTCCCCCTCTTTGCAATTCACGAATTTGGTGCGATTGTATTAACCGCCCTATGGGGCTTTGCTTTTGGCGCATTTCCAACTTCAGCAAATATTTGGATGTTTGTTCACGCACCGAATGCGGTCGAGAAAGGTATGCCGCTATTTGTGTGCATGTTCCAAGTTATGATTGCTATTGGGTCATTATTAGGGGGATATGTAGTTGATCACTTCAATGAAAATATCTTAATTTATGGTGTGATCAGCTTTGTTGTCTTAGCATTAATCAGTATTTTCACCTTAGCAAAAGGTTTGAACAATCCTAAAGTCACTTGTGAAAATTAAATGAGAACCCCGAATGAAGTATGATGAGACTGAAAAATTCTCTTTTTTAAATGGTATCGAAGTACATGAATTTCTTTATCAGAAAGATGATGTTGTCAGTCCACACTCTTCTCTTTGGGGTGATTTTAATTTTAGTTTAAATGGTACTTTAGAGTTCGATATTGAAGGTAAATATTATTTATCTCCGCCTAGCTATGGATTATGGTTACCGCCACACACTGAGCATCAATCGCTACCTGTTGAACATGAAATTCATTATATCTGCATTCGATTACATCCCAAATTTGGAAGATTTCTAGGAGACGTTTGTCGTTGTTTTAGTATTGAACCTTTTTTCCGTGCGTTGGTTATTCAAATTTTAGAACAACAAAAGCGTAAGAGTTCTCCTGAATATCTCGAGCATCTACTGCAAGTTTTATTTGACCAATTGAAGCAAGCGCCAGCACATTCTCACTATTTACCTCAAAGCAACCACCCAATCTTAGCACCGATCTTAGAAAAACTTGCGGATCCTGAACAATTCAATATGAGCCTACAACAAGTGTTGTATAACTTTACGGTCAGTGAGCGCCATGTGTTACGGCTGAGCCAACAAGAATTGCAACTCTCTCTATCAGAATGGCGCAATCGAGCCAAAATTATTTTTGCAATCAATCAAATTCGTCAAGGAATGACCATTAAACAATTGGCATATACTTTAGGTTATAACCATAGCTCTAGTTTTATTGAATTCTTCAAACGCTATACAGGACAGACCCCTATTCAACTCAAAAATGCCTCGATATAAATCCAAGATGTGTTTTTGCTCATAATTTGTATGGATTCATATCAAGAGGATTGCACTCTACGAAATTAGCAGTTAAAACAAACAAGTCTTTTCACAACAACAAATTAGGACGTATTCCATGAGCCAGTCGGTTTATCACATTCCAGTTAAAGATATTAAAGGTCAAGACGTTGATCTTGATCAATATCAAGGTAAAGTTCTACTGATTGTTAACGTAGCCTCAAAATGTGGCTTAACACCACAGTACGAAGGCCTAGAAAAACTTTATCAAGCGAAGAAAGATCAGGGCTTAGAAATTTTAGGCTTCCCTGCAAATAACTTCTTAGAGCAAGAACCAGGGACAAATGATGAAATCGAACAATTCTGTTCACTCAACTATGACGTCCACTTCCCTTTATTTGCAAAAATCTCTGTTGCAGGTGAAGACAAACATCCTTTATATCAAACACTCACACAAGCAATCCCAGAACGTCTTGGTGAAGGGCCTTGGTGGAAAGACCTCGTTGATTATGGCTTAACACCAAACAATCCACCTGAAGTATTATGGAATTTTGAGAAATTCTTAGTCAATAAAAATGGGGAAATCGTGGCGCGTTTTGCACCAGATATCACCGCAGATGATGAGCGCATCGTGACTGCAATTGAAGCTGAATTAGCAAAATAAATTTTATAAGTTTATAGAAAAGAATAGCTTATCTATTCTTTTCTATTTTAAATATTAAATCCAATTTCTATAGATTTCATCTCGCAAAAATGTTGGTGAATTGCAACAATCACTTTTTTCTTCATTTTTTATCATTATAGTGCTCGCTTCTCAGAATCTAGTATCCTTTTGCCATGATGGAAAATTTATCTATCAACGCCACTCTCTCATCCATAACACTTTTGGCAGCATCGTTTTTACTTACAGCTTGCGATCAGACTCCACCAGAAAATAGCTATTTAGAAAAAAATAGTGAATTCGAGCAACCATCAGCGCGAGATGGAGAAAAAGAGATGATGAGTAAGACTACAATTTCAGAAGAGGAAAATTTAAGTAATGGCAATATGCTGAATATTGCTCGAGATATCGCAAAATTACAGCTCGAAACAGATGATTATGTGACTTTATTAAAGCAATCACAGAATAACCTTGAGCAAGCAATTCAAGATAAAAACACCCGTCAATTACAACATGCTGCGGGCGATTTAAAACAAGAACTGCATGGCCTGCATGATACTTTATTGTCTCTTAATTTAAAAAGTCATGAAGTTAATCAAATCCGTCAGAGCCTACTTTCCGCAAATCAACAGTTATTGACGATGCCACTGTTACATGGTCAAACAGATCTTAGTAAAATCGACTTTGCTAAAATTGAAAAACAATTCAATACGATTCAAATGGATATGGTAAAACTTGCTAGCCTAGTACTCAATAACAGTGCTGTATCAAACAATACAACGGCCTAACCCCAAATCTGTTTTTTAAATGAAGGGTGAGTTATATCAGCATATTTTGGATCGCGCGGTTCTGAATTACATCATTCTGATCCTCTTGCGGCAACTGCTCACGTTGCATACCATACTGAGTCATCTGTTTATATTTTTCGAGCTCAGCATTTATCAAACTGACCCGTTGTTTTAATTCGACTGACATAAACTGATTGGATTGCGCTAAAGCAACCCAACCTGCTTGTACTCTGCGCTTGGGATTTTCATCTGCTAACTGTTTTTGCATCCAAATATGTAATTGGTATGCACGTTGATGCGCTTCAAATTTATAAGCAAACAACGCCGTAGAAATCACTGCTTCAGACATCCGTCCCATCAATTTCATTTCAATTTGGCGCAGTTGATACGCATATATATCAACACGATATTTTAATAAATACTGATTAAACCACTCAGCAAAATCAATCAATAAATCCATAAGTTGATTTCGTTGCATCAATAATTGTTGTTTTTGTTGTAAAGGTTTACGTCTTTCAATTTTTTGTACTCGCCAAGTCCGATATAACGCCAGACTTCCCACTACAAAAGCACCAATTGAGCCCGTTACAACACCACCAATTGCAGCACCGATTGCTAAACTATTTTTCATTATTGACTGAGGCTGTGAGTAAGGACGGATTTGTTTCCCTTGTATGGAATTAAAATTACGATATACCGCAAACCCAGTGTTCATGAGAGGAATAGGTAAATAGCCATCCTCGCCGACTGGATAATTCAAGCTTACTTGTGCTGTCCGTTGTACCGCTTCAAAACTGAGTGCTAAGTCTGCAAAAATTGAAGAATACTTCTCCTGCAAATGTGCTAATTCAATATTCACAATAATGGCGATATGTGGATATTGCTGCGCAAATTGTTCAATCGCACCAACATCTAAACTACACTTCACCTGCATTGGTGTTCCATCAACAATCAAATCGAAACCAGATAAATGTGAATGTTCAGCAAATTCAATCGTATGGCCTTGTTGACTTAAATTATAAGCCACTTGTTGTTTTGCTAAATAGGAAGACAAATGCTTTAAAGCTGCATCGTGATCATAATCAGGAGCGGGAATTTGTTTTAAATTATAAAATGTATCTACATCGTTCTCTGATGCAGCAACTAAAGCATCTAGAATCAATGGATTAATCTGTAGATAATTCCAAATAAAACCAAGCGTATAATTTGCAGTATCGATACCACTAACAATTTTTAAATCCCGATTTGTTAGAATTGTCTTTAAAACGGTATTGGCAGATTTATGACGATCAAGATTAACGATAATTTCTTGATTACTTAGAAGCTTAGGTGCATCTTCAATAATATTTTTAGAATAAGGAAGAATAAAATCATCAGTGATTAACCAATCATTGAGAGAATTCCCAGCTTGCTTTAAACGTTTCTGCAAATCAAAAAATGGGGTTGCGTGCATCAAATCAGATTGCATAGACTCAGGCAACATCAATGAAACAGCCCATTGGGTAAAATGCTCATGTTTACTTTGTTGCTGTATCTGATCTACGCCCCCTAAGTATTGTAATGCTTCAATGGCATCACTATTTTTCAGTTGGCTAGATGAATGATTTCGATTTAATAAACAATAAATAAAATCATAGCGGACTTCTTCCAATTGCACCGCTTGTTGTTTGAATACTTTCTGATAGATCTCAATTGCAGAAGACCAATCTTCTAAAGCTTGATAAGACTTTGCCAGCACAAGTTGAATATCAACTTGATGATATTGCTCATGTAATTGTTTTAAAATATTAAGTTTTTGAGGGCTTTCTTTACATTTTTCTAAATGAATCGCTATATCATGTAAATCTTCTTGATTAAAAGATTGATCTGCATACTGCAAACGAAATGCTAGACACTGTTCAAACCATGCAAAACGATGAGCATGTTGCTTATATTTAGGAATAAAAGTACGAATAATTAGCTCGATCAAGCGTAATGAACATACTATCTCATCCGTTGTATGATGCTGAAAATGCCATATTTTAGGCAGAGTCAGCTGAAGCAGGTGGGAATAAAAGCCTGCTGTTAATTCTGGCTGAGCTAATGTAACAAGCTTCAGTTGATCTCTAACTGATAAATGATGCCCTTGTTGCTCAATGCGATCTAAACGCAACTTTAAGACATTACTTGCTAACATACGCTTCCCAAACCTATTTCTTCTATCAGATTGATGAGTTTCTATTCTGGATTTAAACTAGTAACCCAATCCTCATAAATCTTTCGACAATCTTTGTCCTTAAATATATCCTTATTTCGAGTATCTCGCACATAGAACCAAATAAAAAACTTTAAGTGACCAAACTCTTGAATTTGCTTTTTTTTGAGTTGACGGCCTTTATCACGAGTATCTTTTTCTTCTACTAATCTTGTTGTGCCCTCAATAAAAAACCACGTTTCTTCTGTATTTTTACGTTTAACTCTTATCTTATACATATCGATAGAACGATAATAACTCTCTCCTGTACTAACTGCCGAATAGCCATGAACTAATTGAACCTCTCCCAAATATTCACCTGTTTGCTTTATTACAACCTGATTCTTTGATTTCTTAAAAAGTTTCTTCAATTGCTCAATAGATACTGCAATATTAAAACAAGGACATCCTTCATCAACTAATCCATTATCATGTATATATACAATAGACAGCTCTCTCTCATTCCAATATGGTAACATCCGATAAGGTTTTAATAATCGCGCAGTACCTAAGTTCCCCTCAATTTCAACATGACCGTCAATATAATAATAATTTTCGTATTTCATTATTGTTTTCTCAAGTTTATCAATAAAAAAACCACCTTTCAGCGGCTCTATGATTACTTTGAGTCTAAGCTAATAGTTTGTTTACTACACTTACCAGACTGTGCAAGCTGATATTCACTAATTGCTTTTTTACCTGTCTCATCATCAACTTGTGCTACGTTTGCCCCACCAACAAAAGCTCCAAGCTTAATCGACTGCTGAACAAAATATTTCTTACCCGCTTGTGTTTTAAGTACTAAATGATTCGGAGAAAACTCAGATTCAGTAGAAACTGTGTGTTCCTTATCACCTACTACTTCCTTAAAGAAAAACGTCCCACGCGCAGTTTCACCTAAACACTCACCATCAATCCATACATCTTTCTTTAACGCAGCTCCAAAAGGACTATTGGAACGATAAACATAAATTGCAGCATTTCCTGCTGAAGGTGCTTCTAATTTTTTTGCTTGTTGAGACAATTGTGGATTTGCTTGTGGAACTGAAGCACAGCCTACAAATGCAAAAGTAAGAATCATTGGAAGTAAAATTTTCATTATGATGTTTCTCATATGTTTATATAATGCGGAATGTAATTTATATAAAAAATTTAATTAGTTAAAGAGTAAATCAAGATTTTTTGCATTAAAAAAGCCACCTTTCGGTGGCTTTCTCAATCTTAAATCTGCAATTACATTGCACGATTCTTGATTTTACGGATGGTTTCAAGCTGAGCCGCAGTTTCTGCAAGCGCAGCAAGAGCAGCAGCCGAGTCCAAATCACTCTTTTGATTTGCTAACAATTGTTCAGCTTGTTTACGAGCTTCCATAATTGCAGCTTCATCTAAGTTGTCAGCACGGATTGCAGTATCTGCAAGCACCGTAACAACATGAGGTTGAACTTCTAACACACCGCCTGATACATACACGATTTCTTCTGTACCATTTTCCAACTGAACCCGAATCGGTCCCGGTTGGAGTAAAGTTACAAGTGGCGCATGCCCTGGTAAAATACCTAGCTCACCACCCGCACCTTTTGCGATTAACATCGTAACTTGTCCAGAGTAAATAGACTCTTTAACACTTACGACATCACATTGCATAGTCGCCATGAGATGATCTCCTTAAATTAGAGTTTCTCAGCTTTAGCAATCACTTCGTCAATACCACCAACCATATAGAACGCTTGTTCTGGGATGTGATCGTATTCACCAGCTAATAGACCTTTAAAGCCACGAATCGTTTCTTTAAGTGGTACTAATTTACCAGGAGCACCAGTAAACACTTCAGCTACGTGGAATGGTTGAGAGAAGAAACGTTGGATTTTACGCGCACGGTAAACAACCAATTTATCTTCTTCTGCTAACTCATCCATACCCAAGATTGCGATGATGTCTTTAAGCTCTTTATAACGCTGCAATACGTTCTGTACAGAACGTGCAATTTCATAATGCTCAGTACCAACAACCAATGGGTCTAACTGACGTGAAGTTGAGTCAAGTGGATCGATCGCTGGGTAAATACCAGAAGATGCGATGTCACGGCTCAATACTACTGTTGCATCTAAGTGAGCAAACGTTGTTGCAGGTGATGGGTCAGTCAAGTCATCCGCAGGTACGTATACAGCTTGGATCGATGTGATCGAACCAGACTTAGTAGACGTAATACGCTCTTGAAGAACACCCATTTCTTCTGCAAGTGTCGGTTGGTAACCTACCGCAGATGGCATACGACCTAACAATGCTGATACTTCAGTACCTGCAAGTGTATAACGGTAGATGTTGTCGACGAATAATAATACGTCACGACCTTTACCATTTTCGTCTTTTTCATCACGGAAGTATTCAGCCATAGTCAAACCAGTTAACGCTACGCGTAAACGGTTACCTGGTGGCTCGTTCATCTGACCGTAGACCATTGCTACTTTGTCAAGAACGTTAGAATCTTTCATTTCGTGATAGAAGTCGTTACCTTCACGAGTACGCTCACCAACACCAGCAAACACAGATAAACCTGAGTGTGCTTTCGCGATGTTGTTGATTAACTCCATCATGTTAACGGTTTTACCAACACCCGCACCACCGAATAAACCAACTTTACCACCTTTTGCAAACGGGCAAAGTAAGTCGATGACTTTAATACCTGTTTCTAAAAGATCAGTAGAAGCTGCTTGTTCAGCATAAGAAGGCGCTTGACGGTGAATTGGCAAACGCGCTTCAGTCGCTACAGGACCTGCTTCATCAATAGGGCGACCTAAAACGTCCATGATACGACCAAGCGTAGCTGGGCCAACTGGAACAGAAATCGGTGCATTTGTACTGGTTACATTAAGACCACGTTTAAGACCTTCTGTAGAACCCATTGCGATGGTACGAACAACACCATCGCCAAGCTGTTGCTGAACTTCTAATGTAGTTTCAGTACCGTCAACTTGGAGAGCGTCATAGATCTTAGGAACGCTATTGCGCTCAAACTCGACGTCGATAACCGCGCCGATGATCTGAATGATACGACCGCTACTCATTGCTGTCTCCTCAATTCAAACTTAATAATGTTAAACGGCAGCGGCACCGCCAACGATCTCGGAAATTTCCTGAGTAATCGCGGCTTGACGCAGCTTGTTGTAAATGAGTTGTAGGTCTTTAATCAATTGTCCTGCGTTGTCCGTCGCTGCTTTCATCGCGACCATACGAGCAGATTGCTCACATGCAACGTTTTCAATCACACCTTGATAAACCATAGACTCGATATAGCGAACCAACAAACCATTTAACAATTCTTCTGCTTCTGGTTCGTAGATATAGTCCCAACCATAAGTACGGTTGAGATCATCGCCTGCTTGCGCTGGTGCTAAAGGAACAAGTTGTTCTACTTTAGGCTGTTGAGTCATTGCATTGACGAAACCATTTGATACGAGATAGATACGATCTAATTCGCCTTTATCAAATGCATCAAGCATAACTTGTACAGAGCCAGTTAACTGTTCCAAACTCGGCGCATCGCCAAGTTGGGTCGTTGCACCAAGCACTTTACCGCCGTAATTCTTAAAAAACGAAACCGCTTTTTGACCAATCAAAGCAAATTCAACTTCAATTGACTGCTGTTGTTGTGCTTTGACATGCTGCACAACTTTCTTGAACAAGTTAATGTTCAAGCCACCCGCCAAGCCACGATCTGAAGACACTACGATATAGCCAACACGCTTAACTGGGCGGTCAACCATATAACGGTGTTTGTATTCAGGGTTTGCTTGAACTAAGTGAGCAATTACACGGCGCATATTATCGGCATACGGACGGCCCTGAGCCATGCGCTCTTGCGCACGACGCATTTTAGAAGCAGCTACCATTTGCATCGCGCGAGTAATCTTTTGCGTGCTCTTGATACTAGCTACTTTGGCGCGAATTTCTTTTAAATTTGCCATACGCTTAACCTAGTATTCGAAAGCCCTTTCGAGCTTTCGAAGGTTGATCCGTGAACCAAACTTAACTAAAGGTAAACTTAGTAAGTTTGAGTCGCTTTGAAGCTCTCAATACCTGATTTGATTGCTGCTTCGATGTCTTTGTTATAATCACCAGTTTCATCGATCTGTTGCATTAACGCAGCATATTCAGAACGGAAGTAAGAAATTAACGCAGCATCAAAGTCTACGATTTTCTTCACTTCTACGTCAGCCATATAGCCTTCGTTAGATGCATAAACAGAAACAGCTTGGTCAGCAATTGAGTAAGGAGCATATTGTTTTTGCTTCATTAACTCAGTTACACGTTGACCATGCTCAAGTTGCTTACGCGTTGCTTCATCAAGATCAGAAGCGAACTGAGCAAACGCAGCCAATTCACGGTATTGTGCTAGAGCAGTACGGATACCACCAGACAATTTTTTGATGATCTTAGTTTGAGCAGAACCACCAACACGCGATACAGAGATACCCGCGTTCACAGCAGGACGAATACCTGCGTTGAATAATGATGTTTCTAAGAAGATCTGACCGTCAGTAATCGAAATTACGTTGGTTGGTACGAATGCAGATACGTCACCCGCTTGAGTTTCAATGATCGGTAATGCAGTTAAAGAACCAGTTTGACCAGTTACTGCACCGTTCGTGAACTTCTCAACATAGTCAGCTGAAACGCGCGAAGCACGCTCAAGAAGACGTGAGTGAAGATAGAATACGTCACCTGGATACGCTTCACGACCTGGTGGACGACGTAATAACAATGAAATTTGACGGTAAGCAACAGCTTGCTTAGACAAATCATCATAAATAATTAACGCATCTTCACCGCGGTCACGGAAGTATTCACCCATTGTACAACCAGAGTACGGAGCTAAATACTGCATTGCTGCAGGATCAGCTGCCGCAGCTGCGACAACAGTTGTATACGCCATAGCGCCAGTTTCTTCTAGCTTACGTACCACGTTTGCAATTGTTGATTGTTTTTGACCAATCGCAACGTATACACATTTAATGCCAGAATTTTTCTGAGCGATGATCGCATCGATCGCCATTGCTGTTTTACCAGTTTGACGGTCACCAATAATCAACTCACGCTGACCACGACCTACAGGGATCATGGTATCAACTGATTTATAACCAGTTTGAACAGGTTCGTCGACTGATTGACGCCAAATTACGCCTGGTGCTACTTTTTCAACAGCATCAGTTAATTTTGCATCAATTGGGCCTTTACCATCAATTGGGTTACCTAAAGCATCTACGACACGGCCTAGAAGTTCTGGACCAACCGGAACTTCTAATACACGACCTGTACAACGAGCTTTTTGACCTTCTTGCAGGCTTAGGTAGTTACCTAAAACAACGGCACCCACTGAATCCTGTTCTAGGTTCAGTGCCATACCAAATAAGCCGCCGTCGAATTCGATCATTTCACCGTACATTGCATCCGCAAGACCGTGAATACGCACGATACCGTCAGATACCATGACGATGGTACCTTCATTCTTCGCGGTCGCGCTGGTGTCCAGATCGCCGATACGCTGTTTAATGAGCGCACTGATCTCGGATGGATTCAGTTGTTGCATTGCGCTATTCCTCAATCTTTTTTAAGTTCAGTCTTTTTGCTATTACGCAAGAAGACGAGTCCGCATTTTTTCAAGCTTGTTAAGCGCAGAGTCATCTATCACTTGGTCGCCTGCATGAATCACAACACCTGCGATTAACGCTGGATTAACGCTAACAGTCACATGAACAGTTCTGTTAAAACGTTTTTCAAGCGCATGAGCTAAAATATGCTCTTGTGTCGCATCTAATGGAAAAGCAGATTCAATCTCTACTTCCAAAGTGTTGTTGTTCTGCGATTTAAGTAATTCGTATTCTGCTGCAATTTCAGGCAATAAAACTAAACGATCATTATCTGCAAGTAATGTCAAAAAGTTCGACACAGCTTGTGATTGATTTTCACCTAAAACTTTCGCAAAAAGACTTACCTGCTCCGCAGGAGTCAACTCAGGGCGATTTAAATAAGCGGAAAATGCTTCATCTTGCACCGCAGCACTGAGCAGTTGTAATGCATTTGACCAAGAGTCAGTTGCATTTTGCTCAGATGCATAAGCAAATGCTGCCTTAGCGTATGGGCGTGCCAACGTCAAGAGTTCAGCCATATTTCGCCTCGCTTAAAGTTTAGCAGCCAGCTGAGTCAGCATGGCATTATGAGCTTCTGCGTCAACTTGTTGGTTCAGAATTTTTTCTGCGCCAGCAACTGCCAAAGCAGCAACTTGTTGACGTAATTCTTCGCGAGCAGCATTGATATCTTGATCAACAGTTTCTTTCGCCTGTTGACGAATACGCTCACCTTCAGCAGATGCTTGGGTACGCGCTTCTTCTACCAATTGTGCTGCACGACGGTTCGCTTGTTCGATCAATTGAGCCGCTTGTGCTTTTGCTGCGTCTAATTCTGCCTTAACTTGTGCTTGCGCATCAGCAAGGTCAGCTTTTGCTTTTTCAGCAGCATTTAAGCCATCAGCGATTTTACGCTGACGCTCACTAATCGCATTGATTAGTGGTGGCCAAACGAACTTCATGCAGAATGCGACAAAGAACGCAAATGCAATCGCTTGACCAATCAATGTGAGGTTGATATTCATTTCGCTATTCCTCAATATGTGGATTTAGGAATTAAGCTATTAACCTACAAATGGATTAGCGAAGATGAAGAACAAGCCAATACCAACACCGATCATAGGCACAGCATCAAGAAGACCCGCAATTAAGAACATACGAGTTTGAAGTTGTGGAGCCAATTCTGGTTGACGAGCAACAGCTTCTAAGAAGCGGCCACCTAAAAGACCGAAGCCAATCGCAGTACCTAAAGCACCAAAAGCGATCAAGATAGCAGATGCAATTGCAACTAGACCTAAAGTGAGTTCCATGAAAAATTCCTCAGAGGTTAGGTTATTACCAAATTAAACTAAAATTTAAGCCTAACCATCGATTGATAATTAGGCAATACCATTAATGCTTTTCGCTTGCCATGCTCAAGTAAACGATAGTCAGCATCATAAAGATGAATGCTTGCAACGTGATTACAAGAATGTGGAAAATAGCCCAAGGCACAGATAACGCCCATTGAATCCAGAACGGTAATAACGCGATTAAGATGAAGATTAACTCACCCGCATACATGTTACCGAACAGTCGTAGAGCCAACGAAACTGGTCGAGCAAGAAAAGTTACTAATTCCAAAATCAAGTTCACTGGAATCAATAACGCTTTTGCAACTGGGTTACTTGGGTTAAATGGGTTAAGTGCCAATTCACCGACGAAACCGCCGATCCCTTTTTCACGAATACTATAGAACAAGATCAGTGCAAATACAGACAATGACATACCAAGGGTAATGTTAGGATCTGTAGATGGAACAACCTTGAAATAAACGTGGTGAGGGTCCATACCAAACACGCTTGCGCCAATCTTTTGAGCTAGGAAAGGAATCCAGTCAACAGGAATCAAGTCCATTGCGTTCATGAGGAAAATCCACACGAAAATGGTCAATGATAAAGGAGCAATTAAACGCGATTTGCCGTGGAAAGTATCACGAACACTTGAGTCCACAAACTCGATAATCATTTCGATTGCAGATTGGAATTTAGTTGGAACGCCAGCATTTGCAGCTTTCGCAACTGTCCAAAATAACAAACAGAAAATAACACCAAGTCCGATAGACCAACCCATTGAATCCAAGTGAATTGCAGTGAACCCCATCGAATGAGCTTCTTCAGCAGTCTCAGCCAACTTCCATGTACCATCAGGCATTTTGCCATAGGTCATATTGGTCAAGTGATGCTTGATATACTCGGTCGAAGTAAGGGCATGTTCTTCAGCAGCCATAAATCACACCTGGTCAATGTCAATCATTAAAAAGAAGCGAAGCGAATTCTGCGAACTGCAATAATCTCACTCACACTTCCAAAAAATCTTAAATGTGTTTTAAACTCGTTTTTGTAGACGTGACACCCAAAATGGCGCGACCCACGACATCGTTTGAACGAGGATAAATCCACAAAACAACGCAACCGGTGACAGCGGTTTAACATTGCTCAAAATTAAAATAAAACCCACGATCACGATTGCAAACTTACCGAGCATCCCTCGATACATGTTCAGCATGACTTGTTTTGATGCTCTTGCGCCTGCCGTTCTAAACGACTGCCAAGCAAAATAACAATGTGCCAACCAACATACCAAAGCCCCAAGCGCAGCACTTAGAGCAGCAGTGGTGTCTTTCATCATCCATGCAAGCAAAGCTGCAACAGGAATCATACACGCTTGTAAGAAGACCAAAGCTTTTGCTAATCGTCGGTCAATCAAGCGACTAGTTTGGCTCATTTTTTATCCACTCACAACATAACTGCTTGACAAGTTTTATTGATGATCGTTTCGAATCGCAGGCATTATAGAGTTACACCCCTGAACATGCAATCTTTTCTCGACTTAAGTCTGTTTTTTTCGTTAGCATATTTTCTGACGATAGAGTCAACTCATTTTTATTTTTTTCATCATTTTTGAGTACTTAATACGCATTTATCGGTTTTTGAAGCCAATTTTTTCCATGCAGCAACAAAATTATCTTCACCACGCATACTTTCATCAACTGGTTGGAACACGACTGGATTTAGCTTTTGATATTGACCACTACTTGCTGATGTTTCAGCCAACAAGCACATTTGTGTTTTAGGGCGACTATCTTTTAAGAATTTAATTTGAGCTACTGTGGGTGCAATATGAGGATCATCAGTCAATGCTCCAGCAAATTTCAAATTGAGTGCTCTTTCTAAATATTGATAGGCATCATGATAAGACCAATAAGGTTTTGCTTTATTGGAACTTTCATATTGCTGTGAAACCTGCAGCATTTGTTGCGAAAACTCTTTTGCATTGGCCATGTATTTGGCTTTATTTTCTGGATATTGTTGTGAACGTAAAGTTGCAATAAAGAAAGCGATTCGCACTGCATTGTTTGGCTCTAACCACACATGGCTATCTACAGTGTTTGCTAATGCAGCACCGCGTAAACTACGTTGAGGCAAAATCGTTAAAATACCAGAATCTAAAAGTGCAATTGCTTTAGGGTTTTGATTAAGCAACTTATCTAAAGGTGCTTCATGTACTTTACCTAACCACAATACTAGCGAAGCATCTTGAATCGCCTTACGATGAGCGGGTGTGAGTTGCACATCATGCCCAGTTTGATCGCCAAGTAACAGAACAGGCTCTTCTATGCCTGCTGTAACCTCTTTAGCAATTAAATAAATCGGATGTGTTGAAACAACTAAACTTTGAGTCCATCCCCATGTACTTAACATTGAAAAGAAAACAAATACAATTAGGCGGGACATCACAACATTACTCAATTCAGCGAACTGTGTTATAATATAACAAAAGTTAAAAAACACCTATGTCTTTTTTAGATTTGTAGCACTCGCCTGCCGAGGTTCAACTTATATAGATAGTTATATTGAATTGCATGTTATGATAATGAGTCTATTGCAATATCATAAAGGCGATGAGCGAATGAAAAGCAATAGGTTCTACAAAAACAATGAGGTCTACTATGAGTTCTTGTTCACATGAACATGACAATGCTTTACATGGTGTTCACGGTCATCACGATATTAAGGCTCGCATTGCTGAAGCAGAAATTTTGTGTACTGCAGTTGGCGCTCGCTTAACACCTTTACGTAAAGAAGTGCTTGAACTCATTCTAAATGCTTCTGCTCCAATGGGCGCTTACGACTTATTGGCTAAAATAAAAGGTCAAACAGACCGTCCTGCTGCCCCACCTACAGTTTATAGAACTTTAGACTTCTTATTAGAAAAAGGTTTGATTCATCGACTGACCTCAATTAATGCCTATATTCCATGTTGCCACCCACGTGAAGGGCATCAAGCTGCTTTTCTGATTTGCACTGAATGTCATTCAGTGAAAGAGGCTTCAGCACAAGGATTAATTCAACAGCTCGATCAACTTGCTGCTTCTGACCAATTTGCTGCCCAACACAGCATTATTGAAATTTCTGGAAAATGTCATCAGTGCAACACTCGCCAATAAGCGCTCCACTTATTCAGTTGGAGAATATTTCTGTTCGACGCGACGAACGAGATATTTTAAGAAATATTGATTTTGCATTACAGGCAAAAGAAATTGTGACGCTAATTGGTCCAAATGGTGCAGGTAAATCAACTTTAATTAAAGTACTGCTTGGCATCATGGCACCCAATAAAGGCAAGGTGCACTTTTCCAAGAAATTAAAACTCGCTTACGTTCCACAGAAATTTAATCCGTCTGCCAGTCTTCCATTACGGGTTCAAGATTTACTGGATCTAGAAATTTGTGCCACTGATTTACGCGAAGAAATTATCCGAGATACGGGCATTCAAAAGTTACAAGCCTCTAAAGTACAACAACTCTCAGGTGGCGAACGACAACGGGTTTTATTGGCACGTGCACTACTCCGCCAACCCGATATTCTAGTGCTTGATGAACCCATGCAAGGTTTGGATATTCAATCCGAAGCTGAGCTTTACGACTATGTTAGAAGCCTACCTGAACGCTACGGTTGCGCGGTATTAATGGTTTCACATGATTTACAATGGGTGATGCAAGGTACACATCGCGTTGTTTGTCTGAACAAACACATTTGTTGTAGTGGTTTACCTGAAAGTATTCAGCAGCATCCCGAATACCAAGCGATTTTTGGTACGCAACGGATGTTCTATCAACATCATCACAATCATTGTGGACATAGTGATCATGCGGAACCCTGTTCCCATGATCCACGCCCGCATATTCACCCCGAACCGAAGGTCTAAGTAATGATGGAATGGTTACAACTACTATTACCTGCTTGGATTATGGGGTCGCTTTTGGTATTTCTGACAGCACCACTCGGCTGTCTGATGCTTTGGCGTAGAATGTCTTTTTTTGCTGACACCATGGCACATGGCACACTATTAGGCGTCGCTATTGCAGCCTTACTACATCTACCCTTTTGGTTAGGAGTCGCCTTTCTGGCTGCTTTACTGGTTGGTATTTTATGGGTACTGCATGACTCTCGCCTTCCTAATGATGCCCTACTCGCATTAAGTTCAGCGACATTACTGTGTTCTGGTTTGTTATTAATTCAGCATATTCCGAGTTTACGTCCCGAATTATTAAGCTACTTATTTGGCGATCTTCTTAGTATTGAATGGTCTGATTTACCCATGTTTGCGGTCGTGATTGTGGGTTCACTTATCGTTTTGTATCGCTCGTGGTCTGCACAAATTCAAATTGCAATTGATCCCGATATTGCAATGAGTGAAGGGGTGAAAGCCAATTGGCAACGCTTGATTTTCATGCTGTTATTGGCGCTATTTACGGTCCTTGCGCTCCGTGCTGTCGGCTCACTCCTTATGGGTGCATTACTGGTGATTCCTGCACTAAGCGCACGCTTGCTTGCACACTCACCGAAACAAATGGTGATTTGGGCATTTTTACTGGCTCAATTGGGTGTGACAGTTGGCTTATGGTCTAGTGCGGCATTAAATATTGCCACAGGTCTCAGTATCGTTTTATGTATGGCGCTTTGCTTCGCAGTTATTTTTGCAATACAAAAATTCTTACCGAATTTTAAAACCAATTAAATGTTTCCAATCTTAGCATCCAATACTTGGATGCTATGTCGACTATTATTTTAACGATCACCAATATCGCAAAAATCGTCAAAAAATAAGCTATTAAGCACTGCTCACATCGGGCAAAATCATATCTTTGTATCATTTAAAAATAACGAACTAAGGAGAGCTTCATGACTGCTCAATCCGTCATTCTTCCATTACCTTCTGATCATGCCCGTTTTATTGTTTTGCGTTTAAAAGATTTAAGCATCTCAGAACTCAAACAGCAGATTGAAGCTCTGCTCTCAACCCGTGATCGTCTTATTACCCAACACCCTAACGATCAAATTAAAACAGCGATTGCCTTTGGTCCTGAGCTTTGGTCAAAGCTTTATTCTCAGACACCTAAAGACTTTAAACAGCTCGACCCGCAACATGGGGCTTTTGACATGCCTGTGGTTCCCGCGGATGTATTTATACACATTGCGAGTGCTCGTGCTGATATCTGCTTTGCGATCAGTCAAGCTTTCTTCAATGGTATTCAAAGCAAAGTTGATGTTTTAGATGAGCGTGCTTGCTTCCGTTTCTTTGATGGTCGCGATATGACAGGCTTTATTGATGGTACAGAAAATCCTCAATTCCCAGATGACCGTGCTGAAGCTGCCCTCCTTGCAGAAACAGCAGGGGCTTTTGCAGATGGCAGCTTTATTTTCGCACAGCGCTATATTCATAATTTAGCAAAATGGCAACAACTCAAAGTCGATGCTCAAGAACATGTTTTTGGACGTACCAAACTTGAATCTATTGAACTTGATGATGACATCAAACCCCAAAATTCGCATGTCGCACGTACTGTGGTAGAAGATGAGGATGGCGAAGAAATGGAAATCTTGCGTCACAGTTTGCCTTATGGTGATGGTAAAGGTGAACAAGGTCTATTTTTTGTTGCCTATACCAATAATTTGAGCATTATTGATGCCATGTTAAAACGAATGTTTGGTACTACAGGTGACGGTATTCATGACCGTTTATTGCATTTCACTACTGCGATTGATGGGGCATATTATTTCGCACCAAGTGATGAATTACTCGAAGAAGTTATTGAATTATAAAATTTAAATTTGAAAAGAATAAAATTTCTTCAATATAATAAAAAAACTTTGCAGCATAAATAGCATCCAACTCGATCTAATATGCTGCAAAGAGAATTATTTAAATCATAATCAGTTTAAAGAAAAAATATGAACAATACGCAATATTCAGAAAATGAAAGATTTGAAAAGCTCATTCTCCTGCTACAAGAGAAAATCAAAAAAAATCCTAAAGCCTATCAATTAAAAGTATTTATGTTGGCTATTTTAGGAAATTTATATATAGGAATCATGATCTTATTCTTATTATCCCTCATTCCCTTATTACTGATGTCGATTCTATTTTTAAAAGCTTTTGCAATTAAACTCATTCTAATCGTTGGTTTTTTTATTTGGGTCATTTTACGATCTTTGTGGGTTAAGCAAATGCCACCTCAGGGTTATGCAATTACTGCTACAGATTCTCCTGAATTATTTGAGATTATTCATAAATTACAACAACAGCTCAATGCACCTGATTTTCATAAAGTGCTTATCGTAGAAGACTTAAATGCTGGCGTTGTACAAATTCCTCATTTTCTAGGTTTAGGCTCTTCTCAAAATTATTTATTGTTAGGGTTGCCATTACTTAAGTCCTTAACCGTAGCGCAATTTACTGCGGTTCTAGCTCATGAATTTGGTCATCTCGCGAAAAATCATGCACAATTTTCAAACTGGATTTATCGTCAACGTATTCGTTGGACGCAGTTAGTCGAGGTATTAGAACAGAATCAAAGCCGCGGAGACTTTTTATTTAGACCTTTTCTCAATCGCTTTGTCCCGTACTTTACGGCTTATTCTTTCCCTCTTGCACAGGCAAATGAATATGAAGCAGATGCCATCGCGGTTCAACTAACCTCTTCGCAATCTACAGCCGAGGCATTAACCACTGTGAGTATTATTAGCCAATATCTTGATGAAAAATATTGGACTGAAATTTATAAACATGCGGATGATATGCCACAACCAGTGATGACACCGTTCTTTAATCTCACCCATGCCCTGACACATGAATTAGAGAAAGAAAATACCGCAGCTTGGTTATCAGTGTCGATGCAACAAATGACAACGCATCTTGATACTCATCCATCATTACAAGATCGTTTAAAAGCAATCGGGGTAGTTCCTGAGTTTAAATATCCTTCTGCTGAACAACGTGCAGATCGCCTACTTGGCAGGCAACTCGAAAAAGTGACCGCTACTTTTGATCAAATGTGGCAGAGTAATATTTCTTCTTCGTGGCAAGAAAGATACCAGTTCATTCAAGGTGGCAAACAGCGCCTTATCGAACTTGATCAAAAACAACAGACTGATGATTTGAGTATTGATGAAGCATTTGAACGCGCTCAACTCACGCTATTTATTGCCAAACAAACAGAGCAAGCATGTCAACAATTGGCAGCACTTCATAAAAAAGCACCAGAACATGCTGAAATTTGTTTGGAATATGGCAGAGCATTATTAGAAAAAAATGATGACCAAGGTTGTGTCTACATGATTCGTGCCGCAGAACTCAATGAATTCATGATGACAACTTGCTATGAAAGACTACGTGATTTTTATTGGCAACAAGGACAACCAGATCAAGCACAACTTTATCACCACTTACTTGTAGAACGTCTTGAATTACAGAGTTTTGCACAACAAGAGCGAAATCAACTTCACTTAAACAATAAGTTCACTCCACATGATTTAAGCTCAATCGAGTTACAGCAGCTCACAGATGCGTTGAGCAAAATTAAGGATTTAAAGAAAGCATATTTCGTCAAAAAGAAAGTTGATTATTTGACACATCTACCCTGTTATGTCTTGGCATTTTCAACGACTCGTTGGTACCAACTGACCAATAAAAAGAGAATTGAGGATGTTTTACAACAAATTCAAAATGATATGCCATTAGAACAAGCCGTCTTAATTTTAAGTATTGAAGGTGATAATTATAAATTTGGTCGCAAAATGCCATGGATTAAAGGTTCTCGTATTCTTTAGTCTATAACACAAGAGAAGAGGTGTTGTAAGCACGGCATCTCTAATCAATAAACTCGAAAGATTTATAGGAATATGTTAATTCAGCTGCAATGACTCTCCCCTTAAGCCACTAAAATTTGCTATATTTGACGTTTTTCCGCGACATTTATTTCGGTAACTATGAATACGGCAATACAAGCAGCTCTTGATCATGCGGTGCAATCCCTTCAACAACAAGGGGTACTTCCTTCAGATTGGACAAACACGAGCCATTTAACCCGTACTAAAGACCGAAGTCACGGTGACTTTGCATCCAATATTGCCATGATCGGCTCTAAAGCTGCTGGTATGAAACCACGCGATCTAGCTGAAAAAATCTTAGCAGCACTGCCTGAAGTCGCTGACATTACAAAAGCAGAAATCGCAGGCCCTGGTTTTATTAACTTCTTTTTAAATGCAGACCAACGCTTCGCTGTACTTGATCAAATTCAAGCACAAAAAGACCAATATGGACGCAGCCAAGCCAATGCAGCTAAAAAAATCCAAGTCGAATTTGTTTCTGCAAACCCAACATCTAGTCTGCATGTGGGACATGGTCGTGGTGCAGCTTACGGCATGACTGTTGCCAACCTTTTAGAAGCAACAGGTGCACAAGTTGACCGTGAATACTATGTCAATGATGCAGGTCGCCAAATGGATATTTTGGCAACATCAACTTATTTACGTTATTTAGAATTGACTGGGCAAACGCTTGTTTTCCCTAAAAATGCCTATCAAGGCGACTATGTTAAAGAAATCGCACAAAGCATTATTGATAAAGATGGCAATGCACACGTTCGTCCAGTTGCTGACATTTACAACGATGTGCCTGAAGATGTTCAATATGCTGAAGAACTCGATGCTGAAGGCAATAAAGTTATTCTGTCTGGTGATAAAGAAAAACACATTGATGGCTTAATCGCCAATTCACAACAACAGTTAGGTGCGGGTTATCGCGTATTTCACCAAGCGGCTTTACATGCCATTTTGGATGATATCAAAGATGACCTTGCTGACTTTGGCGTGACTTTTGATGAATGGTTTAGCGAAGCTTCGCTAACCGAAAAAATTGATGAAGCACTTGCGACGCTTGATCAACGTGGCTTTCTCTATGAAAAAGATGGCAATATTTGGTTTAAATCAACTGAATTTGGCGATGAGAAAGACCGTGTGGTCAAACGTCGTAATGGCCAAACCACTTATTTTGCATCTGACATTGCTTACCATTTGAATAAACTACAACGTGGTTATACTGACCTGATTGATATTTGGGGTTCAGATCACCACGGTTATATTTCACGTGTAAAAGCTGCGATTGATGCAATGGGTTACGACTCTAAAAAACTGACTGTTCTTTTAGTTCAATTCGTGAGTTTATGGCGTGGTGGTGAGATGGTACAAATGTCATCTCGTTCAGGTCAATTCGTGACTTTACGTGATCTACGTAAAGAAGTCGGCAACGATGCGGCACGTTTCTACTACGTGATGCGTAAATCTGAACAACATATCGACTTTGATTTAGACCTTGCCGTTTCTCAAAGCAAAGACAATGCGGTGTACTACATTCAGTATGCCCATGCACGTGTAAACCGTATGGTAGATATTCGTGCACCTGAAAAGAATATTCCATTTGATCGCACTGCTCTACAAAATTACGATGCAAAATTGCTGACTTTAGAGGCAGAGTTTGAAATATTAGCTAAGCTCGCAGCTTATCCAGATATTTTAGTACGTGCAGCCAATGCGTATGAACCGCATCAAATCGGTAACTATCTGAAAGAATTAGCTGCGTTGTTCCATGGTTGGTATAACTTGGATAATGTAAAAATTCTAGATGAAGCAAATGTTCCTTTATCACAAGCGCGTTTATTACTTTCAATTAATGTACAGCAAGTTTTACGTAATGGCTTAGAGTTACTGGGTGTATCTGCTCCTGAAGCGATGTAATCAATACACACAGTTGCAATAAAAAGTTTGAATCTGAAATATTGTTGTTAACAACGCTATACAGATCTACTTTTAAACTTAGCCTATCATTGGTCGGCAATATCTTAAACAAAGCATTATTTTCAAACATAATGCTTTGTTTTTAACCAGATTCAAGTTACAAATAATCTAATAGGATCAAGAGGAATTTCAGGTGTTTGGAAAAACGCAACGTGGTGTATCTGAACGACCAAACAAGCCGAAAAAACCACTTATTCCAAAGTGGTTGGGAATGCTTGTCGCGATTCTTGCGATTCTATGTGTTGGTGTCATGCTCATGCTATGGCAACCATGGCAACCTGTTCCAGCAAAAAATCAGGTAACATCCGATCATTATCAAGAAGAAGATACCAACAAAGATTATCGTTTCTATGATTTGTTGCCACAACAACAAGTTACTCCAATCCCCGAACAAGCTGTACCTGAAACCAAACAACAAGGTAATGTCGTGATTATTGAATCACCAAAACCTGAAACTACGACAGAAGATCCAACAGCGATTACTTCGACTGAACCAGCAGTGCCAGCTCAAGCAAGCTATATTTTACAAGTACGTAGCTATCCTGATCCTGACAGTGCTGATGCACGTCGTGCAGAAATTATTCTGAATGGCTTATCTGCTGATGTCGTGAAAACTGTTGAAAATGGTCAAACATGGTATCGTGTGTTTTCTGGTCCTTATGATAGTCAAGATGCCGCTCTTGCTGCTCAGCAAACGCTACAACATAGTGGTATTGATTCAATCGTCATCAAGCGCTAAACCATATCTAATAAAAAAGGGGAACGATTGGTTCCCCTTTTTTATTTCCTTTCATGCTATGCACACTGAGAATGTAAACTTTTTTGCTCAGCGCGTTGAAATGCTGAACGTTGTTGCACACGCTGTACAAAAGCCTGAATATTGGGATATTTTCCATGTAAACGCTTTTGAATTGCAATCAATGGAAAAGCCATCTGAATATCTGCAAAAGAAAAATCTCCAGCAAAATAATCATGCTCACCTAAATATTGTTCAAGATATAGCATGTGTTCTTTGATGCGAGGACGAACAAATCCAGCTTTTACACCATCCGTTACTTTTTCAGCGATAGGTCGAATTACCCAAGGAACATGCTTGCTGACATTATTCATCACCAAAGTCATGACTAATAAAGGCATTAAAGAACCCTCAGCATAGTGCATCCAATAGGAATATTGCCGCTGGTCTTTTGCTTGTTGTGGTTTAAATTTTTGCTGCCCATCATACTGCTGTTGCAAATAATCCAAAATAACAGCAGATTCTACAATAACCTCTTTATCATCAACCAGAATTGGTGCTTTTCCTAAAGGATGAATTTGTTTAAGACTCTCAGGGGCTGCATAACTGGACGATCTTTGATAATACTCAACTTGATAATCCATACCAAGTTCTTCTAATGCCCACAATATACGGAACGAACGTGAACATTGTAGGTAGTGTAAGGTAATCATTTTTGTGCCTGCTTTTTTGCTGTGCAACTGCGATATGAATCCCTCTGACAGTTGCACTTAGAATTATGTTTTGCCCAAGCACAATAGCACTTTAGTCTTAAAGAATCACGGTCTCTATGTCTAAACTGCGTAACAAAGTTTTAGTAACTGGTGTTTTGCTACATACATTGAGAAGTTTTTCTTGTAAGTCTTGTGAAATAGGTTGTTTAAATATTACTCGACGTTCGATTCGTTCCTGTTGTTCACGATTGGTGTGAAAGTCCACCTCAACCGTAAATTCACCCAAATCAATTTCTTTATGCTGTGCATACATACGCAAGGTGATCATCGTACATGATGCCAAACTTGCAGTGAGGAAATCATAAGGTGCTGGTCCCGTGTCATGTCCACCAAAAGATTCGGGTTTATCGGTTAGAAATTGGTGTGTTCCACTCATTACTTCCCCTTTCCACGGTTCAGGTAAAGTTAGAACTTTTGCACTCGCTATTATACTCATTTCGATGCCCTCATTTGCTCAGGAAGTACAGGTGCTTCGAGACGCTTGCCTTGATAATCAGGAATTTCACCAAAACGGGCATCATGATTGATCCAGTCTTCTCGTGCTTGTTGCAAATCTTGCATCGTACGCCCAACAAAATTCCACCACAGCAAAATTGGTGATTCAAACGGTTCGCCACCGATGAGTAACACACGATGGCCTTGTGTCAGCTCAACCTCGATTTCGGTCAAGCCTGTTTCCAAGATCACCATATTGTCAGCATTTAACTCATGTCCATTAACACGAGCAACACCCTCTAATGCCATAAAAGCATATTCAAATTTTGGATTCAGCGGAATACGAGTTTTCGTATTGGCTTGCGCAGTGAGGTCTACACCAACTAAAGGCGTATGTACTTGAACAGGAGAGACCGTCTCTAGAAAATCCCCAACCAAAACGGTAAATTCAACTTGATCTTTGCTTACCATAGGCAATTCTGGATAGTGCTCAAACTTTGGCTCCATATTGCGCTTATCATCTGGGAGTGCAATCCAAAGTTGTGCCGCATGCATTTTAGTTTCAGTATCAGGTGCAACTTCAGTATGAGAAATTCCATGACCTGCCGTCATTAAATTCACTTGCTTTGGACGAATCAGTTGTTTTGAACCAAGACTATCGGTGTGCATCATGGTGCCTTCAATCATCCATGTAAATGTCTGCAAACCAATATGTGGATGCGGTCCTACATCCAAACCATCTCCAGCGGGGAAACTCACTGGCCCTGCATGATCCAGAAAACACCATGCCCCCACCAAACGTTTTTGGCGGCTAGGTAAGGCACGTTTAATGATTGTACCCTTGCCAATCTCAGCTGAGCGAATAGTGAACTCTTGAATAAATTGATTGATATAAGTTTCACAATCTTTTGAATCAGAAATATCGTAATCGTTATTATTACTCATGATATTACTCTCTTTTACCTATGCTATTGCAATGAGTTGTTTTATTGATCTTAACAATATCAACAGTATTCAATATAGTCTTTTGGTAATACGCAGAGTGCTATGCATGAGACAATCTGTATTGTTATTCAACAGCCTGATGTATCAATGTGGTGGCATTTCCACAATAAAGCTTGTTAAGCGTCGAACAATAGGCAAAAACATGAGAACGACAGGATAGGCAATCAACCATGAAAACAGCCATGTTGACAGCCACTTCGTTGCGAATCCATCTATTAGCCCAACATTCATTAGTAAGTTCACCAATGATAATGTTGCGCTCATCAGCCCTGATAATAATAATGGCATAATCCAAGCAGCATATTTTGCAGGTAATTTAGTAAAGAAAGTCTTCTTTGTTTGTTGCATGCCATTTGCCCCCATACTCATTCAGCCTGTTTCTTTACATGTTGCTTTAGATTCTTCATAAATTGACCGAACTGCGGCAAGAATTCTTCGAATAGTGGATGATCTTTATTTTCTAGCATCACTTCGCTGAAAAGTTTTAAACCCACCGCAAAAGCTTTCGTGGTTTGATCATCAAAAAATTCAGCGCTATTTAAACGTTCAACGATCTGAAAAATATCATCATGATTTCCAGTATAAAACTCTAAACGTTCGGTATAAGTCGAGGCTTGTCCTTTCGCATCTTTTAAATGTTGTACGGTGACATGGTATTGATGTTGTTTCATCATTTGCTCCAATCAATTTTTAATTAAGGATTTTCTTTGATTTCGATCTGCATCAAATCAATTTGAAATTGGGTAAATATGGTTTCTAAAGACTGTAAAAATCGTGCTTGTTTTGCTGTGGTTAAATCGGCACAGCGAATTTGTAGTAATTGATTTTTAGGAACTCGTGGAAGACTAAATTTCGTTTCAGCACGATGGAATTGATAACTCACCAACACCCCTACCAAAACGAGATCACTCACCACACGATATACGGTTGCCAAATTTAGCTGCTGTTTTTGCATATTCAAATTTTGGTAAATTTGCTTCACAGTAAGATCTTCCGACTGCTGCGCCAATAATGCCAAAACAGCCATACGTGGATGCGTTACTCTCAATCCAGCCTGTTTAATTTTCTGTTGTAGCACTAACATCTTTTGCTCCCAACTTATAAACGTCCAATCGCAATCGCGGCTTGATCAATCTTTTCAGCAATTTGATAAATTTGTTCTTGCTGTAGATCAGCAATATTGAGTTTTAATCGCAATGCTGTTTTTAGATTTTCCATTGCTCGATGGATCTCTATCAGTTGATCGTTGTTATGGATTTCACGTCTAATACGTAGTTTTTCCAATAAAGCTGTCAACATTTCTTGCTGATCTTTCAGGTACGTTTCGCCATATTCGGTGACTTGATATTGTTTACGCTCGGCATCGAGCAAAGAAATACAGTTCATTTCTTCCAAACTGGTGAGAGTTGGGTAAATTGTCCCTGCACTTGGTGTATAGCCATCACCAACAAGATCACTAATTTCTTTAATAATTTCATAACCATGTTTGGGATTTTGCTGAATCAAATGCAGCACTAACAATTTCATTCGCCCTGATTCAAATAAACGACCGCGACGACCTGAACGGTGATGCTCTCGATGATGTGTATCATGTTCATTTTCACGATGATCTGATTGATGTCTCATCTTTATTTTTCTCACACTGCTTAATTTACGATTAATAAGATATATCTTAATTATTCTTATAGCAAGTTAAGATATATCTTTAAATTTTATAATTTTGATATTTAATGATTTATTAATTTTTTATAGAGAAATTTTATAAAGTTAAGTAATAAAAAAGAGCGACTGAGCGCTCTTAAAAACTATCTTCATCAAACCGATCTTGATCTATTTTATAAATATAAAAACTTCGCTCAACTTGCACACCTAAACCGAACTCGATCATTAAAGAAGTTAGCTTTTCTCCATCAATTAATACAATTCCAGATTTTTTTGCAGATTCGACTGCTTCTTTGCTAAAACTTGAGGTCGTAATAAATACACCTTTCTTAGCAACCTGATCGGCTAATGCACCTTTGAACTGTTGTATATCTGGGCGACCAACGGTATTTTCCCAGCGCTTTGCTTGAATATAAATTTTGTCTAAACCCAAGCGATCTTCACTGATGATTCCATCAATACCACCATCACTTGTTTTACCTATTGCTTGTGCAGCATCTTGATGTGAACCCCCATAGCCCATAGCAACAAGCAAATCTACAACTAATCGTTCAAAGAATGAAGGGTGCTTTGCTTTTACAAGATTCAGCAAATCATCTTTCAAACTAGATAATAAAATTTCATTTATTCTTTGAAGTGACTCTCCTGGTGTTTCTAAATCAGATTTTTCTAAAGTAGAGGTGATTTGTTTATCGCCTTTAATATTTGGTGGCATTTTAAAATTACGAAAGCTCTCATATTGCATTAAAAAATCATTATCTATTTTATTTAATAACTCTAAATCTAACTTCTTAGCTTCCTTAGATAATTCACATAATCCCCAATCTGGTTGATGAATTAATCCTGCCTTCACTAAATATGTTTTTGCCCACCCAACACGATCATAAAAAACTGTTCTCTTACCACTAGGAATCATTTTAGTTAATTCTTCTGACGTTAAATTTGACTGTTCAGCCAATAATTTTCCAGCTTGACTAATTTGAATCGGTTGGCTTTGTTTTTTTAAAACCTTTAACAACGGTAACATCAATTCTTGATGGTTAGGCAAAGCCATACTCTTTCTCTTATAAATTTAATCTTTAAAAATTATAAATCAAAAAAAGAGCACCTAAGCGCTCTTTTTTAAAGGTAATTTTATCTTGATATAAGGATGGCTCTTAGCATAAAACCGGCAAACAGCTTTATTACTTGAAGTTCCAGTTTATTCCCACTCAATCGTTGCTGGTGGTTTAGATGACACATCGTAAACAACACGAGAAACATCTTTGATTTCGTTCATGATACGCGTTGAGATTTTATCAACTAAGTCATACGGTAAATGAGCGAAACGCGCTGTCATAAAGTCAACCGTTTCAACCGCACGAAGCGCAATCACCCATGCATAACGGCGACCATCACCGACAACACCCACCGATTTTACAGGTTGGAATACTGCAAATGCTTGCGCAGTTTTGTCGTACCAACCACTTGCACGAAGCTCTTGCATAAAGATGTCATCCGCAAGACGAAGAATATCCGCATATTCTTTTTTCACTTCACCCAAAATACGCACGCCTAAACCTGGACCTGGGAATGGGTGACGATAAAGCATTTCATGTGGTAAACCTAAAGTTGTACCTAGACGGCGTACTTCATCTTTAAACAAATCACGAATCGGCTCAACTAACTCAAATGCCAAATCATCAGGTAAACCACCCACGTTATGGTGTGATTTAATCACATGTGCTTTACCATTTTTGGTTGCAGCAGATTCGATCACGTCTGGGTAAATCGTACCTTGTGCAAGGAAATTTACGCCATCAAGTTTACGTGCTTCTTCAGCAAATACTTCGATGAATTCACGACCAATAATTTTACGTTTTTTCTCAGGATCAACTTCACCCGCTAACGCCGTTAAGAAACGCTGTTCAGCATCAGCACGAATCACACGGATACCCATGTTTTTCGCGAACATGTCCATCACTTGTTCACCTTCGTTTAAACGAAGTAAGCCATTGTCTACAAATACACATGTCAATTGATCGCCAATTGCTTTGTGAAGCAATGCAGCAACAACCGAAGAATCCACACCACCAGAAAGACCTAACAGAACTTTTTGATCGCCAATTTGCTCACGCAATTGTTCAACACGCAAGTCAATGATGTTTTCAGAATTCCAGAGATTACGGCATCCACAAATCCCATGCACAAAGTTCGATAATAACTCTGCGCCTTTCGCTGTATGGGTCACTTCAGGGTGGAATTGAACACCATAGAAACGACGTGCTTCATCACTTACTGCGGCAAATGGACAGCTTGGTGTGCTTGCAGTAACAGAGAAACCTTCTGGAATCACACTGACTTTATCGCCATGACTCATCCAAACATTAAGCTTGTCGTCACCATCATTCAGATCACCCAATAATTGATCACGTACCAACACATCAACAGCAGCATAACCAAATTCGTGAACTGTACCTGGTTCTACTTTACCACCAAGCTGTTCAGACATGGTTTGCAAGCCATAGCAAATACCCAATACTGGCACACCAAGTTCAAATACAACTTGTGGCGCACGTGGACTACCTTCTTCATGTACGCTCTCAGGACCACCTGACAAAATAATCCCGTTCGGATTAAACGCACGAATGTCTTCTTCAGACATATCGAAAGCATACATTTCAGAATAAACACCCGCTTCACGTACGCGACGTGCAATCAGCTGGCTATATTGAGAGCCGAAATCCAAAATAAGGATACGATCTTCAGTAATTTGAGTATTGGTCGTCATGGCTAAACATTAAAGGCAAATGAATTAAGCGCCATATTCTAACATTTTTCACGCTTTGGCGCACCGCAATTCATCATCTATCTTATTTTTTAGTACGTATGATCAATTGCGACTGATATTTAAACTAAAATTCCCCAAGCACGTGTTGGAAAAGAGAATTAAATCAACAATTCTTGCTGATTCCGATCAACAAAAAGCAAAAATTGGTGCTAAGATGATGAGTCGAAAATAGGCATTACCACGGAAAGGTATGCTGTCGGCATCATCGTTTCCTTTTTGTGCGACTGCACTATCCTTGGAAAGAGGAAAAATAAAAAGGTAACTAAAAGCCTAAAAGATATTGGCTCAGTCAATATTGTAAAATATTTCACTATCATCTATGGCTTGCCCTATCACGAGCAACAATTAGGACTTGAAGGACCAATAAAATAATGTTTCAAGAAATGATTGCGGATTTTCAACAGAATTTCTGGTTATATATTTCGATCCCATTTATTAGTGGCTTTATTGGCTATGTAACTAAAGTTATTGCCATTCAAATGATGTTTGCACCACTTGAATTTAAGGGACTAAGGTTATTTGGTCTTCCAATCGGATGGCAAGGCATCGTCCCGCGAAAAGCTGAAAAAATGGCGACCATAGCCGTTGAGTTAATGACCTCGAAGTTAATTCAACCCCAAGAAATTTTTGCCAGACTGGATCCGAAAAGGATTGCTCAAGAAATTGAAAAACCATTAATGGCTGCTGCCGAAGACATTACTCGTGAAGTTGCACAACAATATCAACCGGGTTTATGGGAAGGTATGCCTGAGTTCGCACGAAAGAAATTAATTAAGCGAGTTCAAGCCAAAGCCCCTGAGATTGTTGAACATATCATGGGTGAAGTGCAAAAAGATGTGATCAAATACTTTGACATCAAGCACATGGTGATTAGCAATCTCCTCAAAGATAAGCGTCTTCTCAACGAAATTTTCAAAAAAGTCGGCAAACAAGAATTCAAATTCTTTAGTAATGTCGGCTTTATTTTTGGTTTCGCCATTGGTGTAGTGCAAATGTTGTGTTGGGTGGTCACTCAAGGAAAATATCCTTGGATGCTGCCAATGTTCGGAGGCTTTGTCGGCTTTTTCAGTGACTGGATGGCTTTACAAATGATGTTTAGACCATTGTACCCAAAGAAGATTTTGGGCTACACATGGCAAGGTTTGTTCATCAAACGTCAAAATGAAGTCGCGGCAGACTATGCAGCGCTCATTTCTAAACAATTACTCACATCCCGTAATATGATGGAAGAGCTTTTTTCTGGAACCAATTCAGATAAAGTGATCGAACTCGTCAGTCGCCATGTGAAACAAGAAATTGATCTACAAGCAGGTATTGTTCGTCCATTGGTTGTTTATGCGATTGGTGGTGAAAAATATCAGAATTTAAAAGCTGAAGTTGCGGAACGCATTTTACAACAGCTTCCTGAAACAATGCGTTATGTAGAGTCTTATGCTGAAGATGCGATGAATGTCCGCAATACTTTGGTCGAAAGAATGCAGCAGTTAAGCCCTGAAGAATTTGAAGGTATGCTCCGCCCTGCATTTAAAGAAGATGAATGGTCATTAATTATTGTTGGTGCTGTATTAGGTTTCCTTGTAGGGGAAATGCAGATCCACTTTATGCTTTAAAAAATATGATTAGAAAAGGAAGCTAAGGCTTCCTTTTTTATGCTTCTTAATGTGAGTGCTTTTCTATTCTAATCACTTCAATGTCAGTGGGTTTATAGCGGTGGGTATCCACCTCGCCCACTAGCCGAACATGATCACCCACTTTCAAACCTGCTTTACGCCAAATATCATCATCAACTTCAATGCCAATCGTACCACTCTGATCTTTAAATTCGTAATGATCACTTCGCAAATGTTTCGTAATTTGGCCTGTCAAAGTAACACCCGTTTCATCAGCCAGTTGAGCAATCTGATTCACCGTTACCACATTTTTTGCTGCTTCTTGCACAAGCACATGATCATCTTTACCTGCCCAAGTTGATGTTGATAAGCCAATTAAAATTGCTATTCCACAAGGCATCAAGATTTGTTTCATTGAATACTTCCTCCAGCTTTTCTCTTTATTATTATCTAAAAAGAGATAAGCCCTTGTTTCAGCTTCTGTTTGTAATTAAGCATTAACTTTATGTGTATAAAAACCGATCCCCACTCACTAACGTGGGGATTGTTTTAAATGGCTCATTATTTCTCAATCACATGATCTAAACTCAAACGACCTGCACCATGCAACATTAAATAAAATAAACCACCAGACATAGCTAAGTTTTTCATAAAGTTGATTTGTTGCATTTGATCATCTGCGCCATGGAAAATGAATGCGGTAATAATGCTAAAAATACCTAAACCAAATGCAGCTAAACGGGCTTGAAAACCAAATAACAGCGCAAGTCCACCACCAAACTCAACCAAGATAGTTACTGGTAACAATGCGGCAGGCACACCCATCGATTCCATATAACCTGCTGTAGCGCCATAAGCACTGAGCTTGCCCCATCCTGCAATAATAAAAATATAGGCCATGAGGATCCGAGCAACAAGCGTAACGATATTCTCTACACCTGACTGCGTTACGATATTTTTTACGATAACATTTGGATTAAACATAATTGATTCCACACTGATTGTTTTTTACTATAGAAACAGTTTATGTGTGTTTTATTTTGCAATAAACATTATATTAGTTAATGCATCGTTCTATATTTGCAACAAAAACCATTATTCCAGATCAAAATTAATCATGTCGCTACTCAATGAATGTTACCAATTAAATTGGTTTTTATACTGACATTCTATAGTTGCACTGCTAGGATTTAGCTCAAATTCATACTGTTAACAGCTTCATGGAACTTATTGATTTTATTCTGCACGTTGATGAACACCTTTTAGAATTTATTACCAATTATGGCGTATGGATTTATGCCATTTTATTTTTAATTATCTTCGTTGAAACGGGTCTCGTAGTGATGCCTTTTTTACCCGGAGATAGCTTATTATTTGCTGCGGGTGCGCTAGCAGCATCAACTGGTGCGATGGATCCGTGGGTACTCGGTATTTTATTATTTATTGCCGCAGTATTAGGTGATACCGTAAATTACCATATTGGGCGTTATATCGGCCCGCGTGTATTCGAAATGAATTCACGATTTATCAATCAACAACATTTACTCAAAACACAGCAGTTCTTCCAACGTCATGGCGGTAAAACTATTATTTTTGCCCGCTTTGTTCCGTTTGCACGTACCTTTGCACCATTTGTCGCAGGTGCAGGCAGTATGAATTATAAATTTTTCCTCACCTATAACGTAATTGGTGCTTTTTGTTGGATCGCATCATTTATTACGTTAGGTTATATCTTTGGTAATATGCCAATCGTTAAAGATAACTTCACCTATTTAATTTTTGGCATTATTATCATCAGTATCTTGCCGGGCGTTATCGGTTTTGTTCGGCAAAAGCTAAATGAGCGTAAAACTCAATAAATTAAAATAATCGAAAAATCATAGGCAACATACAGATCAGTAATAACATTGCCGACCCTTTATATAAATGGTCGGCTGTAATTCCATTAAAACTCCCAACCAAAAGTGCTCGTCCGAAGTACATCCAAAAAATACTTACAGGGATTAAAATCACACTAAAAATCGCAAAAACTAGCACTGCATTTTCAATCGAATTCCATGTTTCAACAGGAAAAATACCTGCCGCTAAAAGCACTGTTTTTGGATTTTTTAAGGTCGCGCTAAATAATTTTGTCTTACGTATCTTCTGATGGCGTTGATCATATTTTTGCAAATGCGCACTTTTCCAAAGATGAAATGCCATCCAAAGTACCAATGCTAAACTCACCGTATGTAAAATCACATCTAAAGCTGGCCAAATCGGCTCAAAGAGATGAATAAATAATGCCCACAAACTTATGCCATATACATATCCCAACCATTCAATTGGAATGAAGATTATCGTCTTAAAAGCCCCTTGTTGATGAGTTGCACTGGCGAGCAATGCATTGGTTGGACCGGGTATTAATAACACCGCCAACATCGCCAAAACAAAAAACCAACTCTCAATCATAGACAGACCAGATGACAAAATATGCTCGCCACCTTAAACGAATTTGAAGCAAAAAAACAAATTTAGGGGAGAAAATTAGGCTATAAAAATTAAAGAAATGAATATAAATATTAATAAGATATTGTTTTATATATTTTTATCTTGAAACATTTTGCTAAAATTTAGTTATTTATCACTGTAATAAATTACAGTGATAAATGAATTTCAACTTATGATTTTGAACGTGGCTTGACCACAATTGCACAACCTTTGAACTGTGCAGCTTGCACAATTGCATCCTGCTGACCTAATAAGTTAGCGAGCTCTGTGTTCTTGGTATTCATCGACTGTCCCATATTTAATGAGATTGTTGGCGAAATTCCCCAACCACCGCCTCTTGCCCAACCACCACCAAGTCCAACACCGACACCAACTCCAGTCCGCTTAGGTGTCTGCACACCATTATCGATGTACTGTTGAATACGATTATATTCAGCTTGCAACTGTTGGCAGTTTAAAGCTTGGTACTGAGTTGGTGAAACATAAGACGGCTTAACCGTTGATGCGCAAGCACCTAATAACATACTGAGTGCTAACACAGGCATCCAATATAAGCGTTTCATAAGATTCTCTTATTTTTTTGATTCAATCTCACCAAATAAAGTGACGTAAGCTAAGGTCAACTTATGTTCTGATGCCAAGTGAATCAAGGGTAAATTCTTTTGATGTGATTCTTTCATCAACACGGATGGCGGTAACATGCTTTCTAAAACAGGCAAACCTTCATCTTTTAATTGCTGAACCACTTCACGCGGTAACTTTGCTTGAGATTGGAATTGATTGACGACAATTCCTTCAATCTCCAAGCGATCATTATGATCATCTTGGGTTTCGAGTACATTTTCAATCAAAGTTTGTAACGCGCGTTTCGAGAAGACATCACAATCGAAAGGAATCAATACTCGGTCTGCTGAAATTAATGCTGATAACGTAAAAAAGTTAAACGCTGGAGGAGTATCAATAAAAATACGGTCATAACGCGCACTCAGGGACTGAATCGAGTCGCGTAACTTATAAATTTTGTGCTTACTTTCTAATGCATGCTCCAAAGCACCAAGACTTGGGCTTGCAGGAATCACATCTAAGTTTTCAAAAGATGAGCGATGAACGTAACTTTCTAAACCCTTACCACGTGGTGCTTTCAAAATTGAACCAATTGCATTACCAATCAGGCCCTTTTGCTGCGTGCTTCCCAAAATATCTTCAAAGAAATTTTCAATGTTTGGCTCTAATGCTGCTTTGTCAGCAGAATATGTTGCATCTTCACCTAAAAGGTACTGGCTTGAATTTGCTTGTGGATCAAGATCAATCACCAAAGTTCTTAAACCTTGCTTAGCACTAATTGCAGCTAAGTTGACTGTAATACTTGATTTCCCTACACCACCTTTTTGGTTAAATACCACACGAGTTAACATGATTTCCCTCTACAAGATTTTTGTAAACTGCACGCAGTTTAACCTAGTGCAAAAACAATTACTAAAACAATGTCAAACAATTACGCAAAAACAGGTTTAATGATGACTAAGCCAATAATACCAACCAATGCCACTGTACCAACCAACAAACCTGCACGGCGCTGCTGTAACAACACGCTGTTATCTTTTTTATAAATTTTGATTAAAGATGACCAAAGTACAAAAAAGAGAATCACTTTGGCATAAAACCAAGGCGCGACCTCAAAGTTTTTCATCACCACTAAAATAGCACCTGTCACAATAATCAGCGTCAGTGATAAATGTTGTAAGCCAACGAGTGCTTTAAATCCCTTTGGATTTGGCTGCTGATCCTGAACACCAACAAATAAAGTTGCTGCACGAAAAACAAAAGCAATAATTAGCAAACTCACAGCGGACATATGAATAATTTTGGTGAGTAAATGTGCGTCCATGATCCATCCTTAACTTTTAGGTGCGTGTGCACATTCAGGACTGGCTGGCGCTTGACCTTGCCATTCACTAGGAACGTAAGCATGAATTGCTAAAGCATGAATTTTACCAGGACTCATCAGTTCAGCAGCCACAGCATAGATTTTTTGATGACGCTGTACTAAACGTAAACCCTGAAACTCCTCACTCACCACAATCACTTTAAAATGCGATTCTTTTCCTGGGAAATAGCCTCCATGTCCAGCCGACTCATTCAATACCTCCAAATGGGTCGGTGTTAAGGTTTGCAAACGCTCAATCAACTGTTGCTCTAATTTCATCAGCCACTCTATAAAGTCAGATTGTGATAGCGCCTTAGTATACATGACCCTAGATGAAGAGAAAATTTTGTACAAAATTTTGCCTTTTAACTTTTTTAATCGCAGAAATGCTTTAATTTTATGCAATTAATTAATTTATTTGCATAAAGTTGTTGACCCTTGTTTTGCTTAATGTATTATAAGCGGCACGCGGGAATAGCTCAGTTGGTAGAGCATAACCTTGCCAAGGTTGGGGTCGCGAGTTCGAGTCTCGTTTCCCGCTCCAGTTTGGTTTTTTAAGTGTAAGTTTTAGTAAAAACTGCTCAATATGCGGGAATAGCTCAGTTGGTAGAGCATAACCTTGCCAAGGTTGGGGTCGCGAGTTCGAGTCTCGTTTCCCGCTCCAAATTTAAAAAGCCCTAATCGAAAGATTAGGGCTTTTTTCTTGCTGAGATTTCTTTAATACATCATCTTGTCAATAAAAAAGGCGCCTCATTGAGATAGAGACACCCGTGTTTTAGTTCGGTCAATCTATCTGACTAAGCGACTGACTTTTCATCTAATCGGCGCATTCTCGGTTTATATAGCACACGATAAGTCACGCTTAAAATTAAAATCCATAACGGACTAATGTATAAGGCTTTCAAGGTATCGGGTTCAAGCGCCAAAATCACTAAAGTAAACATCAAGAACGCAATCACGACATAAGACATGAACACCCCACCCGGCATTTTGAATGTTGATTGGGCATGTAATTCAGGACGTAACTTACGGTAGCGGATATAACACACCATAATCAGACTCCAGACGCTGATAAATAGAATCACGCATAAAGAGCTTGCTAAGGTAAATGCTTCAATCGTGTTTGGCACGAAGTATTGTAGTACCGCGCCTCCCATGATGAATACACAAGAGAAGATTAAACCATTGGCTGGAACAGCGCTCTTTGATAACCGACCAAAAGCATTAGGCGCCTGACCATCTTTCGATAAACCAAATAACATCCGACTTGTTGAGAACACACCACTATTCATGGATGACATCACCGAAGATAACACAACAAGATTCATGATAATCGCAGAAGTCACAATCCCTGCATTTAAGAATAATTCAACAAAAGGACTTTTATCCGCACGAATATGATCCCAAGGCGTCACAGACATCACCACGAGTAAAGCCAAGACATAGAACAAAATAATACGAATCGGAATCGCATTAATCGCCTTGGGTAAGTTCTTGTGAGGATCTTTGGTTTCAGCGGCTGTTGTTCCGATTAACTCCACACCAACAAAAGCAAAAACTGCGATTTGGAATCCTGCTAAGAAGCCATCTAAACCTTTGGGGAACATCCCACCATGCGACCAAATATTACTAAATGAAGCAACGGTGCCATGTGGCGCAACAAAGTGGCTGAAAATCATATAACCGCCAACAGCGATTAATCCCATAATTGCCAAAATTTTGATTAAAGCAAACCAAAATTCGACTTCACCAAACAATTTGACCGTAAGCAAATTCAACGCTAAGACAAATAAGACACAGCCAGCACTAATCATCGCTTGGCCAATTGGTGTAAAGGTTGTGCCGTCAGGCAACCAAAAGCCAAGATAATTAATCACAGCCGCTAAGTCAGCGATACCGACCAAAACCCAACCTAGCCAATAAGTCCAACCCAAGTAATAACCTGCCCATGGACCAATTAGATCATGTGCCATATCTACAAAAGATTTGTACTGTAAGTTTGCAAGTAATAACTCTCCTAATGCACGCATCAGGAAAAAGAACATCCCACCAATGATCATATAAATGAACAGAATAGATGGGCCTGCAAGGGAGATCGTTTTACCTGAACCCATAAAGAGTCCTGTACCAATCGCACCACCGATCGCAATCAATTGCAAATGGCGATTGGAAAGTTTCCGTTGTAAGTCTTGAGGCGCTTGTTCGTCCTCTGACTGATTTTGAATCACCGTCATAATAAAAGTTCCTTTTTACTATTTCCTAAAATAAATCCGCCGATAATTTATGAGCTTAGCCAGCTGTCTTTTTAAATAACGGATCTATTTTGATTACTCGAAAATACGTATCTGAACCCATTTTGGCGATTACAAATACGTGAATTTTCTTGTTTTTAAGCCTATTTAAACAAAAATAAAGCTGATCGCTTTATTTTTGTGCTGCAATAACTGCAATTTCAATCAGCCATTTTGGATTGACCAAATCGGCTTGAATGGTGGCACGCGATGGTGCAACACTGTCTTTTAACCAATCCACATAAATCGCATTAACCTTTGGAAAATCAGCAAGGTCTTTGAGAAAAAGTTGAACCGAAAGTAAACGCGATTTATCACTATTTGCTAAAGCAAGTAACTGTTCGATCGTTGCAAGAATATCTCTCGTTTGCCCCTCAATATCTAAATCGGGGTTTTTAGGGACTTGTCCTGATAAATACACCACTTGATTAAAGATGGTGACAGCACTCATCACTTCGGTGCTATTGATTTTCTGGATATCTAAATCTGACATGATGACTTCCTTAGTCTTGAGTGATAAATGGAACTCGTGCAGTTACACCACACATGAGTTCATAGCCAACTGTGCCTGAGGCTGCTGCAACATCATCAATGGATAGAATTTGTCCTGTTTTGGAGGTTCCCCAAAGTACAACTTCACTGCCAATCTCAGCATTCGGTACTGGCGTTAAATAAACTGCCAACATATCCATACTGACTCGTCCAATAGTTCGAGTACGAATTCCATTGACTAAAACAGGGGTGCCTGTAGGAGAAATACGCTGATAACCATCTGCATAACCACATGCCACAATACCAATGGTCATCGCATGCGCAGCGACAAAATTCGAGCCATAGCCCACACTTTCATTGGCATTTAACTGTTGGATTGCAATCAGTTCACTTCGCAAACTCATGGTCGGGGCAAGCCCCCAATCTTGAATACTATGCTGAGGGTAATCGGGAGAGCTTCCATACAGCATGATGCCACCACGGACATAATCGGAGTGTAGTTGAGATGAATATCTGAGGATGGCGGCACTATTGCTCACCGATCTTTCCCCAGGTAAATCTTGAATGGTGCTTTCAAATTCTGTGAGTTGATAGTCCACGCCAGCTTGATCAAAACGCTCCCCATCTGCATCAGAGAAATGCGTCATATGGGTGATTTTAGCAACATGATTAAGGCGTTGCAGATGCTGCCAGACTTTGCGGTATTGTTGTGGCTTGAAACCTAATCGGTTCATACCACTGTTCATTTTTAAGAAAATATCAAACTGTGCGGGGTAAATGTGCTGCTGCACCCACTCAACTTGTTGCTCATTGTGAATGGTAAAACTGAGTTGATACTGGACACAATCAAATAAATCTTGAGGAGCGAAAATCCCTTCGAGCAATAGAATAGGCCCTGTCCAACCGAGTGCACGTAGTCGTTTTGCTTCTTCAACATCCAGTAAAGCAAAACCATCTGCTGTTTTAAATGATTCATAAACACGTTCAATACCATGTCCGTAAGCATTGGCTTTGACTACAGCAAACACCTTACTATCTGGAACACTAGCTCTCACAATCTCGAGGTTTTGACGCAAAGCCTGAGTATGGATGACCGCAGTAATTGGGCGAGGCATAATAAACTTCCTTGTACGCTGTAATTATGCTGCGTGTGAATAGCGCTGAATGGACAAACCATCCGTACTAATGTCTGGGCGATGATTCATCACCAGATCACTAATTAATTTTCCTGAACCACATGCCATCGTCCAACCTAAAGTGCCATGTCCAGTATTCAAGAATAAATTCTTATACTGAGTCGCACCGATAATCGGGGTACTATCAGGTGTCATTGGACGTAAGCCCGTCCAGAACGAAGCTTGCTGTAAATCACCGCCAGGGAATAAATCTTGAGTCACCATTTCTAAAGTGGCACGACGGTCTTCATTCAAGCCCAGATTAAAACCACTCAATTCCGCCATACCACCAACACGAATACGTTGATCAAAACGTGTAATCGCAACTTTGTAAGTTTCATCTAAAACGGTGGATTGTGGTGCAAGTGCAGTATCAACAATTGGAATTGTTAATGAATAGCCCTTCACTGGATATACAGGCAAATTGAGCGCCAATGGTTTGAGGAAGTCACGAGAATAACTACCAAAAGCAAGAACAAAACGGTCGGCTGTTAAAACTGCTCCATTGACCATGACGCCTTTGATTTCATCACCTTCAACAATTAAGTTTTCAACATTCTGATCAAACTTAAACTCCACACCCAAATCTTGTGCCAGTTTTGCCAAGGCATTGGTGAATAAATAACAATCACCTGTCTCATCATTTGGCAAATGTAAACCACCCACTAACTTATCGGTATGCGCTAAAGCAGGCTCTACGCGTGCTAACTCTTGTGCATTAAGTAAATCGAAATCCACACCACATTCTTTGAGCACTTGAATATCACGTTGCACCGCCTCTAGCTGAGCGTCATTACGGAATACTTGCAACGTACCTCTAGAACGATTTTCGTAATTAATGCCGGTTTTTGTTCTTAGATCACGCAGACAGTCACGGCTATATTCCGCAACACGCATCATGCGCTCTTTGTTCACTGCATAGCTTTGTGGATTACAGTTTTTCAGCATTTGAGCCATCCACTGTAACTGCCACATACTGCCGTCAATATTAATGGCTAGTGGTGCATGATGTTGAAACATCCATTTAACTGCTTTAAAAGGAATTCCTGGCGCTGCCCACGGTGTCGAATATCCTGGGGAAATTTGCCCTGCATTACCAAAGCTGGTTTCCTTGGCAGGACCCGATTGACGATCAAGCACAGTCACTTGAGCACCTTGCTGTGCAAGGTAATAAGCACTTGCTACACCAATAACACCACTTCCTAAGACGATGACGCGCATAACAATCCCTCACGCACACTAGTTTATTTAACTAGTATATTTTTGCATCAATAGTTTTTTTCACTATTTTTAGGCTTATAATCTAGGTAATTTCATGTTTTCGTCGTGAAAAAATTAAAATAAAAGGGAATAATCTATGCGTAAATTAGACCGTATTGATCGCCTGATTTTAGATATTCTGCAACGTGAAGGTCGGATTGCAATTAGTGAGCTGGCTTTACGTGTCAATTTGTCCACCACCCCGTGTTCAGAACGTGTTAAACGCTTAGAGCGCGAAGGGATCATCATGGGCTATTACGCACGGCTCAATCCTGCCCATGTTGACCGCAGTCTTTTGGTCTTTTTAGAAATTAAACTTTCAGCCAAATCTGGTGATGTTTTTGATCAAGTTGCACGTGACCTTGTTGATATTCCCGAAGTTTTGGAATGTCATTTGATCTCAGGAGAGTTTGATTATTTAGTCAAAGCAAGACTAAAAGAAATGAGTGCCTATCGACGATTATTAGGTGATTTACTAAAAAAGCTGCCTGCTTCGGCATCTTCACATAGCTATGTCGTGATGGAAGAAGTCAAAGAAAGTCTTTATTTGGATGTGAGTAAATAAGATTAAATTGCGTCCTAGCAACGATTAAAAATGTTTCAGCCTGCAGATGCAGGCTGAATAGGTATGATTATTCGTCTTCATCATCGTAGATATAGCTCATACAACCCCAACCGTCATATTCACCATCAAACTCTTGTGCAATACGTGTCATCCACTCTTCTAAGTCTGCAATATCATCGTATTCAAGCATCATATTAATATGGATATTCAACACCCACATATCTGAGCCATCTGAGTGTAACTCTTCTTGATAAAGTGAGATCTTTTGTTCTTGGTGCAACAGATGGAGTGCACATTTTTCAACTTGCTCTTGTTTTTCAAACACAATCGAAAATTCAACTTCATGTGGTTCAGTGAGATCATTGCCATCTTCAACCATCTGCCACAAGACATTACCATTATCATTGTCTGGAAATTGTTCATAGTCGCGTGTCATATCAATATCCTTTGTTATGTTTTGATATCATTATTGGCTATAGATTAACCTATTTTTATGTCAGTTTTTAGACGCAACAATTATATTATCATCAAAAAAGGATAGAAATTTTTAACTACTCGTATCCATCACATCCAATTGAATTGACAGCACCACCTGATCAATACAGCGAATACCCTGCTCATAAATCGGTTCAGGATAGGATTTAAATGCATCTCGTTGAATATGCGACATACGAAAACCACATTTTTGATAAAGCGCTAGTTGATTAAGGCTAGAATTTCCAGTTTTAACCCAGACCTTGCTCCCAAAAGTTTTTTTCACATATTCAATTGCTTGACTGATTAATAATTTGGCTAAACCCAAACCTTGATGATCTTGTCTGACACTTAAATTTTTAATTTCAAACTCATCGTGATTACACTGCAATAAACAAAGTTCTGCAATCATATCCTGCTGCCGATTGAACATGATAAATAAGCTGACATCTGGCAGATAGTTAAGAACCTGTTGCCAATCTGGGTCAGCGTTAAGTAATAATTCTTTTAATTGTTTTTGGTTTAAATCTGATAGCTCAGACCATTGCAATATGTCTATGCTAGAAAAGATCATCAAGATACGACTCCTTATTTTTTTCGCAAAAGCACATAACTAAATTTTTGCTGATTTCCTGCTGGTGTCATATGAAGTGCTTTGCCTTGATGAATCACGTCAAATTCAATTGATCCAAAAAAACAATGAGCTGCTGCGGACTATAGCGCTGTAGATCTAAGCCACTACATTTTAATGCGCTATCTTCTGCAAAAGTGGAGATTGCTAGATAAGCACCTGATTTCAACGCATGTAACATCTATGCTAAATATTGCTGTCTATCCTGATCCGTAATTAAGAAATGGAAAACTGCACGATCATGCCATAAGCCAAACTGCGCTGCGCTAAAGTTAACATCTAATACATTTGCTACAAGCCAATTTACTTGATCTGCATTTACGCCTAGACGTTGCTGACTTCGCTGGAGAGCAGCCTCAGCTAAATCTAAAACGGTGATGTGTGCAAATCCTTGTATCAGCAAATGGTCAACCAACACAGAAGCCCCACCACCCACATCAATGATCTGTGCATTGGCATTTAGATGTGCAGATTCAATTAATTGCAACGAAGTTTCTGCTTGAGCCTAAAACCAACTGAGTTCAGTGGGTTGTTTAGCGGTGTAAATATTTTCCAATGTCTTACTAATTCTTGATTCATTCAAAGGCTCAAAACATTATATGATTTTATAATCTATTATAGATCTTCAAATTTGACTAGCCATACTATGCTTTTCTTTGAGAATGTTGGTGTGAGCATACTTTAAAAAGGAACTACCGACTCAAGCTCGATTGCAGATTGTTTTAATGGATGTTGGAAAGCAAGATAGGTGGCATGCAATGCCATACGTTTAAAATGGAATTTGGCAGGTTCAGGATGATAAAGTTTATCGCCCATAATGGGATGTCCGATATGCATCATATGTACACGAAGCTGATGTGAGCGTCCTGTCACTGGTTCTAAACGCACTCTGCTTTGATCTGTTGTCACATCATACTCAATCGATTGGAATAGCGTTTTGGCAGGCTTTCCCAATTCAAAATGCACCATCTGACGAGGACGATTTTCCCAATCTGTTATCAAGGGCACTTCCACACTGCCGTCTTGCTGAATCTGTCCTTGCACAAGTGCCACATAATATTTTTTAACCGTTCGTGCTTGGAACATTTTGCTAACCGCAACTTCAGCATCTCTATGCTTCGCGAACATCAACAATCCTGATGTTGCCATATCTAAACGATGTGTCACTTTAGCAGAAGGATATTGTGCTAAAACGCGCAAATACGCACTATCTTGATGTTCAGGCAAACGCCCCATGACCGACAATAGCCCTGCTGGCTTATTAATCACCACTAAATCTTCATCCTCATAGATCATCTCAAGAGGATCTTGTGGCGGTAGATAAATAAAGTTGTCATTTAGGGGCATGAGCAGTAAAGGTTCTAAATAAAGCGTGGCAATTATAGCGACTTCTCAGCCAAAAACGAATTTTGAGATGAAATCCTGAACAGAGAACTTGTTTTATTGAAATGCTATTGAAGATGTCTAGAGTTAATGCCGTTGTCTGTTTTGATTATTATTGTTGCGACATTAACTCGTATATTTTTATGATGCTGTTTTTATGGCTTTATTTAAACTGTCTTTATACAGCTGCTCTAAAGTTGCAATGTCTCGATTTAAAAAAGTAATCAAATATTCTTTCGCACGACTCAACGTTAAATGATTAAAAGAAATTGTGTCTTTGCTCTTACGTGTCACCAATCCGAATAAATCTTTTTTAGGAATAAACACAGGAATATCGCTTTCTAATTTAAATTCAAGCTGCTGTGTTTGTGAAAAGGCATCTATTGTGATGCGTAAGGTTTGTTCAGTGTAATCATCTCGTACAATAAAACTGGTACTTGCACCATCTAGCTGTAACTGACGAACCAATTGCTGACGCCATCCCATCTCATCGAAACGAGAAACGATCGTTTCTAAATCAAAAGCACCCAAATGATCAGCTTCATTTCGATTAGTTTGATGCGGATAACGTATTTTAAGATCGAATTCTTTCATTATTTTTATGACCTCTTCCAATATGATCAATTTTCTAGTTTCAATTATATCATTTTGTTTTTTATTATAAAAACAGGAGTTTATATTCAAAAAATAAATATTCTAAGACATATTTCACACTTATATTTAAATTCATTGATCGGGTTTTTATTATTTATATCTGATTGGTCATATTCTGTTTATATTAAATTTTTTAGGGTATCAAGGGAAAACATGTTGTTTACTTCAACACCTATGACTTTGTAAGCCATAACCTTTGCCTATAGACTTTTGATCTATAGCGTCCTAAGCCGAATCGAGACCTTTTGGGTTTGTACACACTTGCTTTATAAGCATCGGTGCATGCTACTCTTTTCGATCCCTTTCACACCCTTGAGACATAGTTTAGGCAGATCAGTGCGGGATTGTTTTCCTAAAAACTGGTATTTTTCGCCACTAATGAAATAATTTCGCATATCTCATCCCACAATGAGAATTATTTTCCATTTCAATAAAAAATAGCTCATTTAAATTTCAATATATTCCAATTTAGATGTGTATTTTTTCATTTAAAACCTAAATTTATGCCCAGATGACCATAATGGCTGCCACAATTACCAGCCATAATCCTAAATGATCCGTCTTTGCTAACTTTTCTTTAAAGAAAAATGCAGAGATCAGTAAACTAAATAGAATTTCGACCTGACCCAGTGTTTTCACAATCGCCACAGTTTGCATACTCATGGCACTGAACCACCCCACAGATGCTAAAAAACTGCAAACACTCACACGAAAAGTCAGACCAAGACGTTGCCACATGTTATACAGCGTACTGCGACTAAAGATTCCCAAATACAGTAATAATGCGATGCACTGAAAACTAATCAAACTGCACAACACCCATCCTGCACGATGCAAAAATGGCAACATGCTCAGCTCTAAACTGGCTTCACGTACCAGAAGTGAAGTAATGGCGAAACATAAACCACTGCCTAAACCAATGATTAAAGTATTGAAGGAAAGTTGCGTACTATGTCGACCTTTACTCAATAAAAAAACTGCGATTGCCCCAATCAATACACCAACCCAGCCCCAAGTAGTCAACCGTTCCTGTAGAAAAACCACTGCAATCAAGGCTGCCAAAATCGCTTCACTTTTAGCCAACCCGATACCAATCGCATAATTCTTTTGTTGAAATAGTTTCACCATCAACGCTGTCGCAAAAATTTGGCTGATTCCTGCAATCACTACATAAAGCCAGAATGTATTGGAAAAATGGACTTGAGCAGTGACAGGTTGATGCAGATAAAGGAATGCTAAATAACTAAACGCAAAAATCGGAGAAAAGATAAATCGGGCCAATGTCGTACCATAAGCATCGACTGTGGTACTGAGCTGTTTTTGAAATGCGTTGCGCCACGCCTGCATAAATGCAGCCATGATCGTGAATAGAATCCAAGTAAAAGCCATAAACGCCAACGCACTATCAAAATGTGTGTGTAATTTACTCGTTTCATTGTGATTTTTCGAGCATCGCTTTGGAAAAATAGATTCTTTTCAACTTGAAAAAGTGCTTTCTACTTAAATCATCAAGCACTCATAAATACGGTATTGGCTTTCAACATCGATGGGGCAAAATCCACCATACGACGTAAAGTTCGGGTGAAATGTGCTTGATCTGAAAAGCCTGATTCAACCGCTATCTCAATCAAAGTTTTGCCCTGCATCCACAGCTTGATGGCATAGCGGATACGCAACCACAAGATATATTGCCGCATGGAAAGTCCGAGTTGCTGACTAAACAGATGCATCAAACGTGACTCTGATAGCCCAACCTGTAGCGCAACATCTGCGATAGTTGGAATTTGATGAGGCACACAGCATTTAATGTATTCACAAGCGAGTTGAATTCGTTGATCCCATGGTAAAGCCAATAATGGCTGAGGATTGAGTGCCAATAACACATCCATCAGCAATTGCTTTACTTGTTCTAAGCAGAGTTGAGCGGTCATCAATTGCTGAAACTGTTTTTGATAAGATTTAAGTCGAGCAGCAGGCAAAGAACAAAATGCTTGTCCATTCAATAAAGGATGCAGATAAGCATAAAGCTCATGATCAGGATCAATCAAAATCGCAATATAAGGTTGATTCTGTGAATCGGTACTGTGGCTAATATTAGGTGCCATCACCACAATTTCATAATAGCGGGCAGGTTGATCTTCAACAGCCAACGTAAAAGCAGTGCCCAAACCGATTTGTAATAGTGCTGGAAAATGTGCATGTGCTTTATTCAAATGATCTTGAGTCACATAAACAATCACGCCATCCCATGCATAGACCAAGCTTTTATGCGGTGTGGGCGAGTCTAATTCGGTGTGTGGAGATAGCATATTCGTTCAAGACCATTTCGGGTGGAATGTTCAAAATGAAGACGACTTTAAAAGAAAGGAATAGTCGTATGTCTCACAATACTCAAGAACTGATGAAAAACAATACTGTGCAGATGGAAGCCAGTGAAGTTCGTTATAAAACCCTTGCTGAATTTTATCCTTTTTATCTTTCGCAACATGAAAATGCGACTTGTCGTCGTCTACATTTCGTGGGGACAAGTTGCGTGATTGGTATCGCTGCTGCATCTATTGCAACTGGAAATGCCAAATTACTTTGGGCTTTGCCTGTAGTGGGATATGGCTTTGCGTGGGTAGGTCATTTTTTTTATGAGCATAATAAACCTGCAACCTTTAAGCAGCCATTCTTTAGCCTCGCTTGCGATTTTATTATGTATAAAGATATCTTATTAAAACGTGTGAAGTGGTAATAAATATAGGAAACTTAGGTTATAAAATTAGGGCTAAGTTTCCTGATTGTACTGAATTTAAAAACTCACGATGTTGAATGACTGATCTTTTCTTGTTTTTTTTGGCTCACCCAACGTGCGACCACAATCACGAGAATAATCACAAATACCGTAATCACAACAGGCATCACAAATGCCAAGATCGACAAGACAATCGAGCCAATCAACTCACCTGTTGCCACCACGAAATTACCCAGTCCACCAGTGGTTGCTGTTGAAACGCCACGAGCAGCTACCGTACTCATTTGCACCACACCTGCTGTTCCACCACCCACGATCAGCGCGGCTGCCCACGTCGCAAACTGTGACATTTCTCCACTACTGACCGCCATCGTACTGAGTGTGCCTGCCACTACAGCAGCAGGCGTGGCAATGGTATCCAAGAGATTATCGACCCACGGCACATAATAAGCTGCGATTTCACAGATGGTTGCAAATCCAAGTGCAGCGCATACGGCAGGGATCGCTAACCATTCAAAGCCTTTTGCAGGTTCATACCAGCCCATCAGGGTTGCAATGCTCATCACCAATAAAGGAACAAAGACACGAAAACCACAGGCTGCGCTTAATCCTACGCCAATACAAAGTCCTAAAATTGTTTCCATCTGGGTTTTCCTTATTTTTGTCAGATATCGCTATCTTGTTATTTCATATTTTACAGTAACAAAAAAGCCCTATCGAGTGACAGGGCTTTCATCAAAACAGTGGGTAACTGTTTGGTGTTTGCGGCTTAGGCATTCTTGCTGTTGAATTGATTGCCAAGGCATTTGGTACACGGAGGTAAACGATCAGTACCAATTTCTAAATAGGTGCGATGTCCGCATTGGACACAAAAATAGAAGCCAGTTCCAGGTCTTTCGCCAGCAGTAACCATCTTTGTTCTCCATAGATTTTAGAAATGGTTCATATACTATAGCGTGATAGTTTTGATTATTTATTGACCTTTCTGACAAATGGTGATGGCAAATTTACTAATCCTATAAATTCAATAGCTTCTTATAAGTTGTTGATATTGAGTATCAGAAATTAGTATTGGCAATTGTTGTTGTGTCGCTTTTGAAAGTCGATTTAATGCTTGTAAAGTAATTTGATTAGAACTTTTTGATGTAAGCACCCCAATTAAATGTTTAAAATTATTCGCACAGGATGAAAGGTGTAGTCTAGCTGAAAACTCAGTATTTAATACCAACCTCACAAGATCTTTTAACTCAGGTTCACCAAATTTACTAATCATCTCATCATAATAAGTTTCTGCCATATTTGATGTTCCATATCCGTTACCAATTTTTGCCATAACAACTGTTTTAACATAATTATATCGAACAGAATCTGGAACAGTACCTGTATCTGAAACATAAGAAGACAAAGATTTAGCATGTGCAGGCTCATTATAAAAATTATTTATTCCATGATGAGCTATATATAGATTCTGAATTTTTTCAGAAATTTCCAAAGCTAATGTATCTGATGGCAAATATGGAAGACCATGTACTACTGTTAAAAAGCTCTTAGCTAGCTCTTTCCTTCCCAGCTCACCATTTGCAGCAAAAGTACTATATTTCAATCCGCATTCGTATTTAGCTTCATCTGGTGCAAGAATCCAACATTTTGCAGCTATTAAGTGAATATTCGCTCTAACATTTGCTGCAGTTTTTTCAGTCGTATACATACCAAATAACGTTCTCAATAACGATGATACCAAGTCCAAAGGCAGATACTCAAATCCTGCTTTTATTGGTTCTGCATCAGACGAAGTAAGAGTATTGTTACGAATGCTTGTTAAAACTCTCTTAACCTCAACAGCGGCTGCCTCAGGTTCTTTGGCAATAACCTCATTGATACATGTTTCTAACCATGCTATCAATTGAAAACCAGTTAATTGATTCTGGTTTGGGTGAGCAGCACTTGCCCAATTTCTCATATCACGAATATAGTCTAAATGCTTGAAACCGATATCAGATAAAATACCAGTTACATGACAACCTCGAATTAACTCCCACTCTTCTATTTTTACTAGGTCTGATTCATCTTTTAACTTAGCTCTTCTCGTTGGTTCAGTTACTACGCTGTCATAAAAATATTCTAAATCAAAACGAATAATTTTAACTCTAAGATTAACAACTGTTTCATCCCAAATAAAATTTAAAGCAGCATCAAATAATCCTGCTCCACAGGCAGCAATAAATTTCGATAGATATAATGAGTTCTGTCTTTTTGTAGATTCAATACCATTAATAACATCAGGTAAGTTATTAATTATTTTTCTTCTTTCAGGTAAATCTACTAATACATTTTCTGTAGGAAGTCCTAATTCTGATAGATAAGTATTCAGCGCAGTACTTAATCCATCTACAACACTAATTACACTATTCGTTATTGTTAACTGATTTGTCATAATATTCTCAATAAAAAGCAAAAAACCCCATCATCAAGATAGGGTCTTTTTTTAACAATATCAATTACTTTTAGCTAAAGTCTTAGGCCACTTGACCTTCTAAAAAGTCTTGCGCAAAACGCTGTAATACACCACCCGCTTCATACACAGAAACTTCTTCTTCTGTATCTAAACGGCAAGTTACAGGCACTTCAAGAATTTCTTCTTTACCATCAGCAGTTGAACGCTCAATCACTAAAGTCAAAGTCGAACGCGGTGAGATATTACCAATCACGCTATACAACTCTGTACCATCTAACTTCAACGTCTTACGGTTCACACCTGGTTTAAACTCAAGCGGTAACACGCCCATACCCACTAAGTTAGTACGGTGAATACGCTCAAAGCCTTCAGCCACGATCGCTTCAACACCTGCAAGACGAACACCTTTGGCTGCCCAGTCACGGCTTGAACCTTGACCATAATCCGCACCTGCAACAATGATCAACGGTTGCTTACGGTTCATGTAAGTTTCAATCGCTTCCCACATACGCATCACTTCGCCTTCAGGCTCTACACGCGCTTTTGAACCTTGTTTAATCGTGCCGTCTGAACGAACCACCATTTCATTAAACAATTTCGGGTTGGCAAATGTTGCACGTTGTGCAGTCAAATGGTCACCACGGTGTGTCGCGTATGAGTTGAAGTCTTCTTCAGGTACGCCCATTTTGTGTAGGTATTCACCCGCAGCCGAATCCATCATGATCGCATTTGAAGGCGACAAATGGTCAGTCGTGATGTTATCACCCAAGATCGCAAGTGGACGCATGTTAGTCAAAGTACGTGGTGCAGCCAATGCGCCTTCCCAATACGGTGGACGACGAATATAGGTACTCATTGGACGCCAGTCATACAATGGGCTTGCCGCTTCTTCATTCACACCCAAATCAAACATTGGAATGTAGATTTTACGGAACTGCTCAGGCTTGACTGATTCTTTAACTAAAGCATCAATTTCAGCATCCGATGGCCAAATATCTTTCAGGTAAATTGGATTACCATCTTTGTCATTTCCAAGAGAATCAGTTTCGATGTCAAAGCGAATCGTTCCTGCAATCGCATACGCCACTACCAGTGGAGGCGATGCCAAGAACGCTTGTTTTGCATAAGGATGGATACGACCATCGAAGTTACGGTTCCCCGAAAGTACCGCTGTCGCATACAAATCACGGTCAATGATTTCTTGTTGAATCACGGGATCAAGCGCACCTGACATACCGTTACAGGTGGTACATGCATAAGCCACGATACCAAAACCAAGTTTCTCAAGATCACCCAACACGCCTGCTTCTTCAAGATACAGCGCAGCTGCCTTCGAACCTGGTGCAAATGATGATTTCACCCAAGGTTTACGTACCAACCCGAGTTCATTGGCTTTACGTGCCAATAGACCTGCTGCCACCGTGTTACGTGGGTTAGAGGTATTGGTACATGAGGTAATTGCAGCAATGATGATCGCGCCATCAGGCATTAAACCATCAGTACGGTTTTCAACAACGCCAGCGATACCTTTTTCTTTCAAGTCAGCAGTAGATACACGTGCATGTGGGTTTGATGGACCTGCAATGTTACGAGTGACTGTTGAAAGATCGAAACGAAGTACACGTGGGTACTGCGCTTTGGTCATATCCGATGCCCAAAGGCCGATTTCTTTGGCATATTGCTCAACCAATGCCACTTGTGCATCTTCACGACCTGTCAGGCGTAAATAATCAATCGTATTTTGGTCGATGTAGAACATCGCAGCCGTTGCACCGTATTCAGGTGTCATGTTCGAGATGGTTGCACGGTCACCAATCGACATGGTGTCTGCGCCTTCACCGAAGAACTCAAGATATGCACCAACGACACGTTCTTTACGTAAGAATTCAGTGAGTGCCAATACGATATCCGTAGCCGTGATGCCTGCTTGACGCTGACCGACTAGCTCAACACCGATAATGTCTGGAAGACGCATCCAAGATGCACGACCCAACATCACGTTTTCAGCTTCTAAACCACCCACGCCAATTGAAATTACACCAAGTGCATCAGTATGTGGTGTATGTGAATCTGTACCCACACAGGTATCAGGGAAAGCCAAGCCATCACGGTTTTGAATCACTGGAGACATTTTCTCCAAGTTGATCTGATGCATGATGCCGTTGCCTGCAGGGATCACGTCAACATTTTTAAATGCAGTCTTGGTCCACTCGATAAAGTGGAAACGGTCTTCGTTGCGACGATCTTCAATTGCGCGGTTTTTCTCAAACGCGTCAGGATCAAAACCACCAAATTCCACCGCCAAAGAGTGATCGACGATCAATTGAGTTGGAACCACTGGATTGACTTTAGAAGGATCGCCACCTTTGTCAGCAATCGCATCACGTAAGCCAGCAAGGTCGACGAGTGCGGTTTGACCTAAGATGTCATGACATACCACACGTGCAGGATACCAAGGAAAATCCATGTCCTGACGGCGTTCAATCAATTGCTTTAAATAATCAGTTAAGTTTTCTGCATCAGCTTTACGTACAAGCTGCTCTGCCAACACTTTAGATGTGTATGGCAAAGTTTCATATGCGCCTGGCTGAATATCTTCAACGGCTTGACGCACGTCATAGTATTCGAGCTGGGTACCTGCCAGCGGTTTACGGTATTGATTTGACATTAACCACGCTCCGCCAATGGTTTGAATTCTAAGTTTTCAGGACCAGTGTAGTTCGCGCTTGGGCGAATGATCTTACCGTCTTGACGTTGTTCAATCACGTGTGCTGACCAACCCGCTGTACGAGCGATTACGAATAATGGAGTGAACATTGCAGTTGGAACACCCATCAAGTGATAGCTCACCGCGCTGAACCAATCGAGGTTCGGGAACATATTTTTCACTTCTTTCATTACTGACTCTAAACGCTCAGCGATGAGGTACATCTTGTTGTTCTCTTGCGCTTCAGCAAGGTCATACGCAACTTTTTTGATCACTTCGTTACGTGGATCAGAGATGGTATAAACAGGGTGACCAAAACCAATGATCACTTCTTTTTTCTCTACACGGCTACGGATGTCTGCTTCTGCTTCATCAGCGTTGTCATAACGCTGTTGAATCACAAATGCAACTTCGTTCGCACCACCATGTTTTGGACCACGCAACGCACCAATACCACCTGTAATTGCTGAGTACATGTCTGAACCTGTACCTGCAACAACACGTGAAGTAAATGTAGAAGCGTTGAATTCATGCTCAGCATACAGAATCAAAGACGTATGCATTGCTTGAATCCATTCTTCAGATGGCGCTTCGCCATGCAGTAAATGGAGGAAATGCGCAGCGATTGAATCATCATTCGTTTCAACTTCGATACGACGACCGTTGTTGCTGAAGTGGTACCAATACAACAACATTGAACCCAAGCTTGCCATCAATTTATCAGCGATATCTTTCGCACCTGCTTCATTGTGGTCTTCATGTTCAGGCGTTAAACAACCTAGAACTGAAACGCCCGTACGCATCACATCCATTGGGTGTGCAGATGGCGGTAACTGCTCAAGTGCAGTTTTCAATGCTGCTGGTAAGCCACGAAGTGCTTTCAGTTTTGCTTTATAGGCTTTCAGCTCAGCTTTGTTGGGCAGTTTGCCATGTACAAGCAAGTGCGCAACTTCTTCAAATTCGCTACCCACTGCAAGGTCTAGAATGTCATAACCACGGTAGTGCAAGTCATTACCACTACGACCTACGGTACAAAGTGCTGTATTACCTGCAACTTGACCACTTAACGCAACTGATTTTTTTGGCTTGAAGCCTGTTGGAGTTTCATTACTGCTCATAAGATTGTCCTTTTTTATATCTTTGGGGTAAAACTTATAAAGTTCTTAATCTCCCTAAATCCCTCTTTCCAAAGAGGGCGTAGGGGAGATTGTTTGACTTATTTATTCTTCGCGAAAGTTCCATCTAGGTATTGTTCAAATGCATGGTAGTTAATGCGTTCATACAATTCTTGACGGGTTTGCATGGTGTCAACAACGTTCTTCTGTGTGCCTTCTTGACGCAAAGTCACATACACATTTTCTGCCGCTTTATTCATCGCACGGAATGCTGAAAGTGGATACAACGCAATGCTTACATCCGCAGAAGCCAACTCTTCAGTCGTGAATAATGGTGTAGAACCAAATTCAGTAATGTTTGCTAATACTGGAACTTTAGTCAGATCAGCAAACTGCTTGTACATTGCCAATTCAGTGATCGCTTCAGGAAATAACATATCCGCACCTGCTTCAATGTAAGCACCTGCACGATCAATCGCTGCTTGTAGGCCTTCTACCGCTAAAGCATCGGTACGCGCCATAATCACAAAACTTTCATCGGTACGAGCATCAACCGCAGCTTTAATACGATCAACCATTTCTTGTTGGGTCACGATTGCTTTGTTTGGACGGTGTCCACAACGCTTTGCACCCACTTGGTCTTCGATGTGCATTGCTGCTGCACCGAACTTAATCATTGATTTAGTGGTACGTGCAATGTTGAATGCTGAAGCACCAAAACCTGTATCCACATCAACCAATAATGGGAGATCACAGACATCAGTAATACGGCGTACATCCGTCAATACATCATCAAGGTTACTAATCCCTAAATCAGGTAAACCTAACGAACCTGCGGCAACACCACCACCTGACAAATAAATTGCTTTATAGCCTGCACGTTTTGCTAACAATGCATGGTTGGCGTTAATCGCACCGACCACTTGTAATGGTTTTTCATTTGCGACCGCGTCGCGGAATAGCTGACCAGCAGATTTAGCCATGTTGATGTTCTCCTTGGGTTTGCAGCAATGTTTGCTCAACAATTTTGTAGGATGCATTGATGTGACGGTGCATTAGCATTTCAGCAAGCTCACCGTCACCTTCTGCGATCGCATCTAAAATGCGGATATGTTCATCCCAAGCTTTGCTTGGTCGATCAGGGGTATTTGAAAATTGAATTCGATACATACGGATGAGGTGATACAGCTCATCACATAACATTTTTTCGAGGGTTTTATTGCCACTGCTTTTAATAATGCAGTAATGGAAATCGTCTTGGCCTTCTTGCAGATAATAGCCCTTACCTGCTTTAAAATTTTCATCTTCAGCATGCATTCGCAGTACATCACGCAATGCTAAAATTTGTTTTTTATCAATATGCTGTGCAGCCAACTTACAGGCTAAACCCTCAAGCGAAGCGCGAATCTGATAGAGTTCTTGAAACTGTTGTAGTGACAGTGACACCACGCGTGCACCGACATGTGCCGTACGCTCAACCAATCTCTGCCCTTCAAGACGATGAATCGCCTCGCGTAATGGACCACGACTAATCCCGTAAATACGTGCCAACTCGGGTTCTGAAATCTTGCTGCCCGCAGGAATTTGTCCTAACACGATTGCTGATTGAATTTGCTTAAATACATGTTCCGTCAGGGTAATACTCTGACTTGTGCTGATGGCTTGAGGAACAAGGGTATCTTGCATATTGTCGACAATCTCTACAGTTTTGATGATTTTATAACGAGATAGAAGAAAAAATGCAATAGGATTGTCGACAATAAAATAGACTGATCCAGTCAATACTATTCGCTTGACTCACAATAGAATGTTCTGAAAAAGGTACTAAAAATATAAAATAATTATATATAAAACATATTCTTACTAAAATTTAAGTACTTTATTTCGATTGATTCAAGGCATTTTTCCCAGTATTTATATTACGTATGCTACGACCATGGTATGACAGCTTGATTGTAGACAATCCTTATAATCGATCGATTTTATACGAATTTTTGTAAGTAAATACTGCACCAGAAATGTAAATAACAGCGTGCTTCATAGACGCTTTATTGGTACATTATTGGGCATCTGGAGTCATGCTCCGCAAGACACATCCATGCACCTTGTTGAATAAAAGGACATTGTTAATGTTTCAACATATCCCACCTTATGCAGGCGACCCAATTCTCTCTTTAATGGAACAGTTTAATGCTGATCCACGCGCTGAAAAGGTTAATCTAAGTATTGGTTTGTACTATAACGAAGACAGTATCGTTCCTCAGCTTGATACCATTATCGAAGCGCAAAAACGTATTGCACCTAAAAATGATAAAACCAAACTTTATCTTCCAATGGAAGGCTTTAAGCCTTACCGTGACGCAATTCAAGCTCTATTGTTTGGCACAAACAGCCCTGCTATTCAACAAGGTCGTGTTGCAACGATTCAAACATTGGGTGGTTCAGGTGCATTAAAAGTCGGTGCAGATTTCTTAAAAACTTATTTCCCAAATTCAGAAGTTTGGGTGAGCCAGCCAACGTGGGATAACCATGTTGCGATCTTCAATGGTGCTGGCATCAAGAGCAACTACTATCCATATTTCGATGCTGAAACACGTGGCGTTGATTTTGATGGCATGTTGTCGACATTAAAAACTTTGCCAGAGCAAAGCATCGTGTTGTTACACCCTTGCTGTCATAACCCGACAGGTGCGGATCTAAACCCAGCACAGTGGGATCAAGTGATTGCGGTATTAAAAGAGCGTAACTTGATTCCATTCCTCGACATCGCTTACCAAGGATTTGGCGATAGCATGGAACAAGATGCTTATGCAATTCGTGCTTTAGACCAAGCTGGTTTGAACTTCATCGTAAGCAACTCGTTCTCTAAAATCTTCTCTCTTTATGGTGAGCGTGTTGGTGGTTTAACTTTCGTGTGTGATGATGCTGAAGCAGCAAAATGCACATTCGGTCAGTTAAAAGCAACGGTACGTCGTATATACTCTAGTCCACCAACAACTGGTGCATGGTTGGTTGATCAAGTGTTAAATGACGCTGATCTGAATCAACAATGGCAAGGCGAAGTCAAAGAGATGCGTGAGCGTATTATCAAAATGCGTAGCATCTTAAAAGATGAACTGACTAAAGCACTCCCTGACCGTGACTTTAGCTACCTTGTAAACCAAAAAGGTATGTTCAGCTACACAGGTTTGACAGGTGAGCAAGTCGACACCTTACGTGAAGAATATGCAATTTACCTTGTACGTAGTGGTCGTATCTGTGTTGCTGGTTTAAATATGAATAATATTTATAAAGTTGCTTCAGCAATGGCTGAAGTTCTAGCAAAATCAGCTTAAAATCCCCTTGCGGAGCTATATTCGCTCCTCATCTCCCTTTTAAAAGGGAGGCATTATGGATCAAAAAGGTTGTTTCACGTGAAACAACTTTTTTTATTTTTTATAAAATCGAAGCGATCTAACTTAAAAATTGACCATTAAACCCAAGCATATAGAAACCTCTTCCTCATTAAATGTGTATCTATGAATGTTCAACTCCTCTATCTCTTTGTATACTGCAAAACATTAACAAACTACAAATAGCTCTTCTCAAAATGACTCAACTGACTTGCTTTAAAGCCTACGATATTCGCGGAAAATTAGGCACAGAATTGAATGAAGAAATCGCGTATAAAATTGGTCGTGCATACGGACAAATCTACCAACCTAAAAAAGTGGTGATTGGTTGTGACATCCGTCTGAGTAGTGAAGGTTTAAAACAAGCAACCATTCAAGGTCTCAATGATGCGGGTGTCAATGTTCTAGATTTAGGCATGACGGGTACTGAAGAAGTCTATTTCGGCGCTTTTCATCTTGATGTTCAGGGCGGCATTGAAGTCACGGCGAGCCATAATCCAATGGACTATAATGGCATGAAATTGGTTCGTGAAAATGCACGTCCAATCAGTGCTGATACAGGCTTAAAAGACATCCAAGCTCTCGCTGAATCAGGTACTTTTATCGAAGTTGAGCAGAAAGGTTCAACTGAAAACTATAATGTTTTGCCTGAGTTTATCGATCACCTATTAACATATATTGTTCCACAAAAAATTAAACCCCTTAAGCTGGTGGTAAATGCTGGCAATGGTGCAGCAGGTCATGTGATTGATGCCATTGAACAGAAATTTCAAGAACTCAATATTCCAGTTGAATTTATTAAAATTCATCATGAAGCAGATGGCACTTTTCCAAATGGTATTCCAAATCCAATCTTAATTGAAAATCGTGACAGTACCCGTGATGCAGTAGTTGCTCATCATGCAGATATGGGGATTGCATGGGATGGTGACTTTGACCGTTGCTTCCTGTTTGATGAAAAAGGTCAATTCATCGAGGGCTATTACATCGTTGGTTTATTGGCACAAGCTTTCCTGATCAAACAATCAGGTGAAAAGATTGTGCATGACCCACGTTTAGTCTGGAATACTTTTGACATCGTCGATCAATATCAAGGCATCGCAGTACAGTCAAAATCTGGACATGCTTTCATTAAAGATGTCATGCGTGAACACAATGCCGTGTACGGCGGGGAAATGAGTGCACATCACTATTTCCGTGATTTTGCTTACTGTGACAGTGGTATGATCCCTTGGTTACTCACCATCGCCCTGCTCTCGGAAACAGGCCAATCGCTTTCAACACTGGTTGAAAAGATGATCGCTAAGTTCCCATGCAGTGGTGAAATCAACTTTAAGGTGGCAGATACACAGACCACAGTACAAAAGATCTTTGATCATTATGCCGATCAAAATCCGCAAGTCGACCGTACCGATGGTGTCAGCCTTGATTTTGGTGCATGGCGTTTGAATGTCCGCGCGTCAAATACAGAACCATTACTTCGTTTAAATATTGAAAGCCGCGCTGATAAGAATCCACAATCGATGCAAAGTTATGTGGATGAGTTAACTGTACTGATTCAATCTTAAGCTATAAAAAGCAGATCTATATTTACGCTTCAGTTGTAAATATAGATCTGCTCAACGCATTACTATTCTTTTTGATTCAACAAAATTTTTAACAAACCTTGGGTCGATGTATCAAAACTCGATAGATCATCTTGCTCGCGGTTTAAAATCGGTAACAGCTGATTGGCAATTTCTTTGCCTTTTTCAACCCCCCATTGATCAAAAGGGTTAATATTCCACAATACCGACTGCACAAAAACCTTATGTTCGTACATCGCAATTAACATCCCTAAGCTATAAGGATTCAGCTCTTTGAGTAGAATAGTGGAGCTAGGTTGATTCCCTTCATATTGTTTATAAGCTGGTAAGTTTTCCAGTTCATTGGCTGCCAATGCTTGATTACCAAAAGCCAATAGACGTGACTGTGCCAAACAATTTGATAAGGCTAAATGATGCTGTTCTACCAAAGCTTCAGCACTTTCAGCATAAGTGAATTGATTGGCATTATAACGCTTCACAGGTGCAATAAAGTCACAACTAACCGAATGTGTACCTTGATGCAACAACTGATAGAACGCATGCTGTGCATTAGGTCCAACCTCCCCCCAGACAATTGGGCAAGTGGCTGAACTGACCTTTTCTCCATTGCGTTGAATCGATTTACCATTAGATTCCATTTCAAGCTGCTGCAAATAAGCTGCAAAATATTTGAGACGGCCATCATAGGGTAAAACTGCATGGGTCTGGATATCTAGAAAATTATTATTCCACGCGCCTAAAAGCCCCATCAAAACAGGAATATTCTGCTGAAATGGCGCTGATTGAAAATGCTGGTCAATCGCATAAGCACCTGCCAGCAGTTGCTTAAATCCTTCAACCCCAATGGTCAGTGCAATCGGTAAACCAATACATGACCACAACGAATAACGCCCCCCGACCCAATCCCAGAGCAACAGCTGTTTATCAGCAGCAATGCCCCACTCTGTCATCTTGTCAGGCTTAGTCGAAACCCCGATAAAATGATTTTGCAGAATCTTGTCATTATGCCCCAATGCCTTTTCTAACCATTGACGCACGGTTTGCGCATTAGAAAGTGTATCAATGGTACCGAATGACTTTGATGAAATAATAAATAGAGTTGTTTCAGGACGGAGTTGATGCAGTAACTCAGACAGTTGACTACCATCCATAGTCGAAACAAAATGTACATTTAAAGGTTTTGTAGTTGCGATCTTAAAGTCAGACAGCGCATGCGTCACCATGAGTGGACCAAGATCAGAACCCCCGACTCCAATATTGACCACATCTTGAATCACCTCACCAGTCGCACCACGATACTGTCCAGCATGGATTTTATCTACCAAAGCGTACATTCTCTCCAGCTGTTGCTGTACCAGTTGATTGACTTCGGAAAAATCTGAACCCGATTGAGGTAAACGCAAAGCCCAATGCATCGCTGCACGATGTTCGGTATAATTAATCTGCTCAGATGAAAACAGTTTTTTGATCCACCGTTTTAAATCTTGTGCCTGAGCTAAGTCTACTAAGCCATTTAAAATAGTTTGATCAATACGATGCTTACTAAAGTCCAAAACAATTTGGTCATACTCAACCGAAAAACGTTTAAAGCGTGCAGAATCTGCTGCAAATAATGTATTTAGATGAACCTCTTTAAATTGCTGTTGTAAAGATATCAGGTGCTCCTCGACGGAAGTCTGCTCTTTTACAGCATAAGGCTGAATCTGCTCGATCATCTTTAACGTCCCACACCCATATATGCAAAACCTTGTGCTTTGACATAGTCAGGATCATAAATATTGCGACCATCCAAAATTAAAGGATGCCTCATCAACTGTTCAAGCTGTTTGAATGCTGGACTCCAGTATTGTTTCCATGCAGTGAGTACACAAAGACCATACACATTTTTTACCGCATCATACTGATTTTCACAAAGAATCAGATCGTCACGTTGACCATACATTAGCTTTATTTCATCTAAAGCTTGAGGATCATGCAGATAAACCGTTACGCCTTGCGCCCACAGTGCCGCAAGCATTTGGTGAATAGGTGATTGCTGAATACTTGAGGTATTTTCTTTAAAAGAAGCACCCCAAATTGCAACAGATTTTCCCTGTAAATCCCCATGATAATAGTTCCAAAACTTACGGAACAAGATTTCTTTTTGTTGCTCATTAATTTCCCATACTTGTGCAAGCAATTGGCTTTTAACACCTGTATTTGCAACTGTATTAGAGAGTGTCAGAATATCATGAGAAAAATTTTCACCGCCAAAACCAGCACCAGGGGCTAAGTAAGCTGAACCAATACGGTTATCCGCTGCCATACCCTGACGTACTGATACAATATCAATCCCAAGTTTCTCAGCAACCACGGCCAAATCATTAATATAGCTGATCCGTGTTGCCAACATGCCTGAGATACTGAGTTTGGTAAACTCAGCATCTAAAATCGGCATAAATAGATATTGCTGTGCCAAAGGGAAAAAAGGGCGAAGTAATTCTTTGACTTTAGTCTGAACATTAGCTTGAGTACATCCGACTATGAGCTGCTTGGCTTGAGTCAGACTCTGTAACGCATTTCCCTCTTGAATGGTATCTGGTAAATAGACCCAGTCATCTTCAGAAAGGATTTGTTGAAAATGCTCAGTCCCATGTAAACCAAAGGTGGATGCATTGATCATCAGTTTAGGATGAATAATCGGACGCTGTTTTAGTAATGCTAACAGTTGAAAAACTTGTTGCTCTTGGGTTTGATTGAAACTAAATAAGTAGGTGTCAATATCTAAAGGAATACCATCCAAATCACGATAAATCAGAAATCCACTACTAAGTTGTTTTTCTAGTAAGTGACTGACATTTTCATCATGAAAAGAATATTGCTGACCATTTTCACTTGGGTTGAGGTGGGAACACCAATATACAAAATGTCCAGATTCAGACAATAATGCAGACATCACGCCTGCATATAATGTATTACCAAAGATTGCAACTTTCATAACTACATGCCCTAAGACTATAGGGCTAATTCTTGGATTAAGCCCTTAAACTCTACGCCCAATTTTGGATGCTCGATACCATAGTGTAATACAGCTTTTAAATATCCAAGCTTACTACCACAATCAAAGGTTTGTCCCTTCATACGGTAGGCTTCCACAGTTTCTGATCGCTGCAATGCTGCAATCGCATCCGTGAGTTGGATTTCATTCCCTGCCCCACGGGGTGTATCTGCTAATAGACCCATAATCTGAGCGGGTAAAATATAACGTCCCACCACCGATAAATTTGAAGGAGCTGTGCCGACAGCAGGCTTTTCAACAATTCCCTGCATCGTAATACTTTCACCTTCGTTCGGTGTAACTGCAACATCCACAATACCATATTGATCGACTAGATGATCAGGCACAGCTTCTACCATGACCTGTGCTGCTTGGGACTGTTCAAAACGCTGAATCATTAATGACAAATCATTATCACAGCTTTGGTTCTTAACCAATACATCAGGCAATAACACCGCAAAGGCTTCATCGCCCACGATATCTTTCGCACACAATACCGCATGACCTAGTCCTAGGGGTTGTGGTTGGCGTACACTGACCACACTGACATGCTTCGGTAAAATATCGGTAATTTCTTTCAGCAGGTCAAATTTCTTTTTTTGTTCTAAAGTTGTTTCAAGCTCAAAATTACGATCAAAATAGTTTTCAATTGAAGCCTTTGAGGAATGAGTGACCAAAATAATTTGTTCTATACCTGCCTCAACTGCCTCACGTACCACATACTCAATTGCGGGGCGATCGACAACCGTCACCATTTCCTTTGGAATGGATTTACTTGCTGGTAAAAAACGGGTGCCTAAACCTGCGACGGGTAAAATTGCTTTTTTGATCATACTATGCTCTCTTAATTAACTCGTACTTCGCCGCTACGTTTATAGCCATCAACATAATATTCTAACTGACTTAAAGCCCAATCTACATCATGATCCACTGCAGTCATTTGATTGATTCGACTGAATACCGATTGAATCTCTTGTAACGGATAATGCTTTTCAAAAGAACGTAAAATACGAGTATGCTCTGTATAACCTGTGTTATCTTGATCGATGAGTAGTTCCTCGTAAAGTTTTTCTCCCGGACGTAAACCACTATAAGCGATTTCAATATCACCATCCGTTGTATTTGCTTCTCGAACTTTTAAACCACTTAAAGCGATCATTTGTCGTGCTAAATCCTGAATTCGAACAGGTTCGCCCATATCGAGCAAGAACACATCACCTCCTGAACCTAATGCCCCAGCTTGGATGACTAACTGAGAGGCTTCAGGAATCGTCATAAAATAACGCGTTACATCAGGATGAGTCACCGTAATTGGACCACCTTTTGCAATCTGCTGTCTAAATAAAGGTACAACCGACCCAGACGAGCCCAATACATTTCCGAAACGTACAATGCTAATCTGAGTATTTGGTTTCGTTTCAGCCACGGCTTGGCAATACAGTTCAGCCATCCGTTTCGATGCACCCATGACATTAGTCGGTCTAACTGCTTTATCAGTTGAAATCAGTACAAAGGTTTCCACGCCTTTTTTTACAGCGGCATTTAAACTATTTGCAGTTCCGATTGCATTATTTTTTAATCCAGCAATTGGATTACATTCAACCAATGGAACATGTTTATATGCTGCAGCATGATAGACCGTTTGCACATGATATTGTTCAATGATACGTTCTAATTTTTGTTGATCTTGTACAGTCCCTAAAATGGGAACAATTTCGCAACTGGCAGTTTGCCTTAACTCTTTATCAATATCATATAATGCAAATTCAGTTAATTCATATAAAACCAGCATTTTAGGTTGATTTTTTATGATTTGTCGACAAAGCTCTGAACCAATCGATCCACCAGCACCTGTCACCATAACAATTTTATTTTGAATATTTTTAGCCAATAAATGAGCAATAGGTGGAACAGGATCTCGTCCTAAAAGGTCGATGATATCAACCTCACGGATATCTGAAACTCGAATATCACCATCAACAAGTTTAGTTAGCCCTGGCAGTTCTGTGACTTTCACAAACGCTGGTTCTAGTTGTTGAATAATTTCACTTTTTCGTACACGCCCCACAGAAGGTAAAGCAAGTAAGATTTCATCTATCTTATATTTTTTAAAATTCCGTAGTGCTTTCGCAGTAGAATAAACTTTTAAGCCACCTACAATTTGATCTTGTAATGAAACTTTATCATCAATAAAGAAAACTGGCGTATGGTCATCTGAGCGATGTAAAGCTGCTGCGATTTGCTGACCAGCATCACCTGCACCATAGATTGCAACCCTTTTACAACCACCATGAGTGTGCAAGGTCGCTTTCACAATAAAACGAATAAATGCTCGACTACACCATATCCATGCAAACATCATAAAGCCGAACATAAATGGAATCGACATCGGGATATATGCATGACTAAATGCATTAATTCCATACAGTATTATCATCATACTGCATACAGCAAATGCTAGTTTGACAATAAAGACTTCATCAAATGTTCGAACAATAAAATGATAAACGCCTGTCAACAATAAGCTAATAATTGAAAAAAATGTGATTAAAATTACACCATGGTTAAGTCCAGGTACAACTTCTGCCCCTAAATCAAATAAGCGAATGACATAACACAACCATAAAATCACAGGAAATGCGAATAAGTCTAAAAATACCAATAGAGCTTGTTTTGCTAGCCTTGGTGCTGATGCAAGCTGATAAATAATCTTTTTCACAATAATCTTCTAATTATCCCACTAAGCATGCGCACGTTATACGCAATTCTTCCACAAGCTGAAATGACGATCTTGCATTAAAATACAACGATAAAGCAAAAAGCTAATTTATGAATACCTGCTTTAAGCTCTATCGCCTATTCTCTCATCAATGATCTAAAACTTTCTTTAGTTTTTCAATCACATCAACAGTTTTGTTAATATTATCTTCGCTCAGTGTTGGATGTACTAAAAACATAAGGCTAGTTTCACCAAGCTGCTGGGCATTTTTTAAACGTTCTTCCGGTCGCCAATTCGTATTATCAAAAGCGTGCTCTAAATACACTTCAGAACATGAACCACTATAACATGGTACGCCTTCTGCATTGATAAATTGCATGATTCGGTCACGAGACCAACCACTTGGTAACACATTTATATTGACTTGCACATAACATTTATATTGTGCATGTAGATAATCATCTGTTGGTCGATTTACAGTAAAATAAATAGAATTAGCAAATGCTTTTAATATTTTATCTGCATTTTCTATCCTATTTTTCGTCCAATCTGGCATATAAGTGAGTTGAATGCGACCAATAACAGCTTGCATTTCCATCATACGCCAGTTTGTTCCAAAAGAATCATGTAACCAACGAAATCCTGGTGGATGTTGTTTATTGTAGACACTATCGTAGCTTTTGCCATGATCTTTATAAGACCACATTTTTTTCCACAGGCTCTCATCATTAGTGGTAACCATTCCACCTTCGCCACCCGTAGTCATAATTTTATCTTGGCAAAATGACCAAGCAGCAATGTGGCCGATAGAACCTGCAGGTTTACCTTTATATTTAGCACCATGCGCTTGAGCACAATCTTCTATGACATATAAACCCTTTTCAGATGCTAGTTGCATAATTGGATCCATATCACACATCCAACCAGCCAAATGAACACAAATGATCGCCTTCGTATTTGGTGTTAATACAGCTTCTATTGTTCGTCTTGAAATATTCTGTGAATCTAACTCAACATCAGCAAAAATTGGATTCGCTCCAGCTGTAACAATCGAACTTGCTGAAGCTAAGAAAGTACGTGAAGTTACAATCACATCATCGCCAGCACCAATTTGTAATGCTTTCAATGCAACATCAAGTGCAACAGTCCCATTTGCTAGAGCAACAGCATATTTTGTATCAGAAAAAGATGCAAATTCCTTTTCAAATTCACGGCATTCTTGCCCTGTCCAATAATTTACTTTATTAGAAAGTAAGACATTTTTAATCGCGTCTGCTTCTTTCTCTGTAAAGCTTGGCCATGGTTCAAATGCTGTGTTTAACATACTCTGATCTCTTTATATTGCGAATAAAATCTATTTTTTCTCTAAAATTCGTGCAGGATTTCCAACGACTGTGGCACCCGCTGGAACACTTTTTGTAACAACAGCTCCCATACCGACCACCGCACCTTTTCCAATCACTAGAGGTTTATTTGGTGTACCTTGCTTAATGACAGCACCAGCACCAATATAAGCATGGTCTTCAATGTGAACATTACCATTACATTTTACACTAGGTGCAAAAGTTACGAAGTCACCAATAATGCAATCATGTTCAACATAGCTATACAGATTCGCATGAAAGCATTTTCCAATTTTAATATTTGAAGTGATCGTAACAAAAGGGCTTAATGCAGCACCATCCCCAATTTTAACTTGATCCATAAATACAGTATTGTCAGCATGAACGGACCATAATTTGATACGATCAATTGATAGCTGATTTGCAATTTTTTCTCTTATATGGCTATTTGCAATCGCAATAAGTACATATTTATTGGAGAAAGGTAATGCCCTGAAAGCTTGATAGTTTACAGCCAAATGACCATTAATTAATTGAGCATCTTGTAAACTATCATCAATAAAATAAAGATCTGCTTGAATACCTAAACGCTGCAAATGTTGCCGAGCTATGGGCATCAAGCTACGACCGCAACCAGAGGCACCATAAATTGCGAAAATACTACTGTTCATCACTTCTTTCCAAGTTCGAACCAGTAAATTTTGTCATTGTTGCTTCACCAGCTTCATTAATATCATCTTTAGCAATCACCTTTTTGACGGTTTTGAACATAATTTTGAAATCTAACCAGACTGATTGATTTTCTACATACCAAGTATCAAGTTTGAATTTCTCATCCCAGCTAATCGCATTCCGACCATTGACTTGTGCATGACCAGTCATACCAGGACGAAGATTGTGTCGTTTCGCTTGTTCAGTATTATAAAGTGGTAAATATTCCATGAGTAATGGACGAGGTCCCACAATACTCATATCACCTTTAATAACATTCCATAACTCAGGCATTTCATCCAGACTTGTTGAGCGTAACATTTTTCCAAAAGCGGTTAAACGTTCGTTATCAGGTAATGGATTCCCTTGTATATCAACTGCATCTTTCATCGTCCTAAATTTAATCATTTCAAAAGGTATCCCATTTAACCCTGGACGTACCTGACGGAAAAGAACTGGAGATCCTAGATTTTTTTTCACTTTATAAGCTACAAAAATATATAAAGGAGATAGAATTACTAATGCAATTGATGCAATCACAATATCAAGTAAACGCTTTATCATTTTTTCTACCTTCAAATGCTTTAACAGCAATTTGATTTACTGAAATAGCATAAATTAATATTAAAAAAATCGGATACCATACTAAGGGTAATCGAAGAATGGATGAAGGCACCCAAACTAACCACGAAAATAAAAGAATAGTAAAAAAATAGAATGTCTTTTGACTAGTATCTAATTTACTAAATACGATAAAGTGACATGACTTAAGAAGAAATGCTAAAAATATAATCAAAGCAAAAAAACCAAATGCCAAATAAATTTCGATAAAAAAACTGTGTGGATTGGTATAACCTAAAGAATAGCTTAAAGGATATTCCTTGAAATATTCTTCATAATTTCTTGGTCCATGACCCAGCCATAACATTTTAAAATTTTCAGCAAATTTTTGATATATTTCCGTTCTGTAGCCAACTGAGTTATCTTCATCTAACGAAAACAGAGCTAATTGGAATCTTTCAACAGAACGTTCTAACCAAGAAAATCCTGATAAAAAGTTTAACAAAGGAATTAATAAAGTTTTATTAAATATAAAAATGCTGAAAAAACTAAAAATAGAAACATAACCTATTTTCATCAGCTTACCTGAGTTTAAAAAGAGTGTTAATAAAACAGTTAACAAATATCCCAATAATGCAGCACGGGAAGCACTAACAAAAATAACAACTCCTAAAAACATTAAAAGCATGTAACCAAACATTCGAATTTTAGTGCGGTTTTCATTTATTATATAGAAAAAACTTATTGCAGCACACAAAGATGTAGATACAACAGCTTGGTCATTTGTATTAAAGAAAAAACCTTTAAAAGCACCCTCAGACACTTCCAATTGATCATTACCATTAACCAATTGAATACCCAATAAAACTTCTGAAAAGAAACCTATCATAATCAAGAATGATAGTACAAAAATAATCAGCCTTATTTTTACAATAGTGTTTTGACGTGTATACAAACCAGTAAAAAGAAAAAGAAAAAGAAAAAAAGAGAAAAAACAGACATCAATAAAAGCTGAAAAAGAAAAATTTAGAACTAATGATAAAAATGCAAAAGAAATTAATAGTAAAAAATAAACTAAAAAGCTCCATTGAACTCGTTCAAGTTTATATAGAAACATCAAGCTTAAATTCAATAAAAGATAAAAAGGCATTAAGCCCGTATCTAATCGTGGTAATGAAAAAATGGTCGATATAGAGGGCGAAATGATTAGTGAAATTAAACCAAACCATAAAAAAAATCCAAATATATTGTCTTTCTTAATATTCATAGTTTAAGACTCTAAAAGAAGTCTATTGATTAATTTTAGAATGCATTTATAAGAAGTTTTACGAAAGAATTTTTCTTCTGCAATTTTTTTATTAATGCTTGACATATTTTCTAAGACACCCATGTTTTCAGCCAAAAATAATAAGTTATCAGCTAAATTATTATGATCATTTGATAGATAGTTCCTCCCCCCTCCCAAAGCAAGTAACATTTTAACTTCTTGATCTTCTTGGCAACTTAAAATTGGTAACCCACAACAAAAATAATCAGAAAGTTTATTTGTAATAGTTGCCGCAGATTGAGCTTTTATAGCATTTAATGCTACATCAGAAGTACATAATATATCCATAGCTTCTTGATACGGTTTTGTTCCCAAAAACTCTACATGATCTCCCAACTGAGTATTTAAGTTTCTTAATTGGCTTTCATTAGGCCCTGTTCCAATAAACTGTATTTTTACTTGTTCATGACACAAAGGAGCAGCTTTTATAACTGTCTCTAAATCATAACTTCCAGCCATAGTACCGATGTAGGTAGCTACTAATTTATCAGAATGATTTTTTTTATTGTGATTAATATAGTGTAATTTATTAGCGCCAATAAAAATAACTTTTTTATGATCTATTGGTAAGTTATTTACATCAGCCCTTTCTAAATAAGTTTTAGAAACAGCAACTAAAGCATCTGCATAAGCATAAGTTTTATTTGCATAATTACTAATAGGAGAAATTAAGATACGACCTAATAAACTACTTAACATTGGAATAGGACCAGTTATTGCTTCTGGCCAGACATCCTGTACATCAATAATAAATTTATAGCCGCGTTGTGTTTTAAGTTTACCAATTATGTTATTTGTTTTTATCAAAGGGTAAGCTGAATAAACAAGATCTATTTTTTTACTGTATGAGGAAAAAAAATTTATAAAGTTATTACAAAAAATTTTATGACTATAAAGTCGTGCAAAACTAACATTTGTATTATACCCAGGTTCATCAATTAGCACTACCTTTACTCCGTCAATAATAGGAGTGTTTTTTCGTTGTTGTTTTAATATATGACAAAACCGACTAGTTACCAATGTAACATCATATTCTAAGCTTAACAATTGAGCAATACTAATAAACCGATTATCACCTGGTTCCTTAGGAAATGTTACGTATGGTGCTACTAATAAAATATTCTTTTTAACCAACATTTTTAAAACCTTTCAGTAAATTTCTTACTAAAAAAAGATCAGATTTCCTAGGTAACAAATTATAAAAAACAGATTCATTTGTTAACCTATTAAAAGCATAGGCTCTCAACAGTAAGTCTGATATATATGCTATAGATGTTGCTATAGCAGCTCCTTTAAAACCCAATTTAGTGATTAATATAACACTTAGAACAATATTAATAGTTAAAACAAAAATTGCATTATTCAAATTAATATTAGCAAATCCTCTAGCTGCCAAATCATTTGCTAAAACTCTTGATGGTGTCCATGCTAAAATCCCAGGCAACAACAATAATGCAATACTTACCGAACTGATATATTTAACACCGAAAAGAATTTTAACAAAAAAAGGTAATAAAATCACAAAAAATAAGGAAATTAATGCAGTAAAAATAAATGTAAGACGAGCAACATTAAGTGTTAATAATGCTGTTGACCCATCTTTTTCATCATTAAGTTGATGTGATAACTTTGGCAATAAAATAGTACTAACAGCTTGCGAGGGTAGCCAAAGTTTCTCAACCAATTGTAATCCAACAGTATAAATACCAACGAAATATGGGTTAGTAAAGTAGCCTAATAAAAATAAAGTAGATCTATAGTTTAAAAGAGTAACTATATTACTTAAATGAGATTGTAAACTGTATGCTCCAAATTTTTTTAAGAACTCTTTCACTGCATAAATTTCTATTTTAATATATTTAAATATACAAAAAATTAAAAATAAAAAACCAATATAGTTTGCAACAGTATAGGCATACAAAACCATATAAATATCTGAAGAAAAGATAACAAGAAGGGCTATTACTAACAGCATAATTAATGGCTGAACAATACACAAAAAATTAAAAATATTAAATTTTTGAGTTGCTTGAAATAAAGAAGGCAATACAGTAAAAAAAAGTAATGGAGGAATTGAAAGAATGGATAAATATATTAAATCAATAGGCACATTAGGGAAAAACTTCTCACCAAAAAAATAAATGACTATATAGCTAAATATAACACTAAAAACAGAAATCAAACCCAATAAAAGCAAATTCACATAAAGCGCTTGATTTTCATTTATTTTTTTCCGACCAATCCCATATATATTTGCACTTTGAAGGCCAAAGCTTAGTATTTGTGATAATAATGTAGGCAATAAAATTGCTAATGTATATTGCCCCATACTTGTTACACCTAATATTCTAGAAAGAATTATCAAGGTGGCTATTTGCAATATGCCAGCTAAAATCTGGCGAATAAAAGTTGTCGAAATCAATCTCAGCATTTAATTATGCCTTTTCCATACAAACTTGATAAATTTTTAGGATTCTTTCAGAAAAAGCTTTTTCGGAAAAACGCTCTAGACATCGACTTCTAATTTTTTCTTGATTAAAAATTTCAGCATTAGCCAGAATATTCTCCATTCCTTCAACCAAAGCATTTACATTATTAACATCAACTAAATATCCATCTTTTGAAGTTAATATTGACTCTGGTCCTCCACATTTTGTAGAGATCACAGGTATACCCTGCGATAATGCTTCAATTACTACAACTCCAAAAGTTTCCACATGACTAGAGACGACATAAAATCGACTTTCTCTCATTAAGTTTTTAACTTGATCACGTTCTAATTGACCCAAAAAGATAACTTTTTCTCTTAAGTTCAGATTAACAGCTAACTCAATTAAACTTTCCTTTTCTGGACCATCACCACCTATAACTAGATTAGTATTTGGATACTTTTTTACAAATATTGAAAAAGCCTGTAATAGTAAATCAAAACCTTTATTATGATGTAATCTAGCCACTGCACAGAAAGTATAAACCTTTTGAGTATTATCACTATCTACTTGAACAAATCGTTGATCTAATAGGTTTGGACAGAAATTCCATTTAGAGTCTATAAATTTTTGTTCCAATAAATCACATAAAGACTGGCTTACTGCTAGGCAAACAGCAGCATTTCTAACAACTTTACTAAATATATCAAATTGCCATTTGCTAATTAAATCTCTGGCAAATGTAGAACTATGTTCTGTTATGCAGTAGGGAATTTGATATTTTTTAGAAATTTCTAAAGCCAGTGGCCCAGCAAAGAAGATGCTTTGAACATGTAGGACATCAGGACGTCCATAAATTTCTATATACTTTTTAAAAAGTTTTAGTCCTGCATTAACCCAACGTCTCAAATCTAAATAAGGTATTTTAGGAAACCAAAATACGTCATGCTTTGAATAAGTGACTACTTTTTCATCTTGCCATATTTGAGTCTTATAGCTACCTTTAATTGCCTTTATGCCTAATCTTAAGGACCTAAATTGTGGTGAAATCACGCCAACTTGGTGACCTAATTTTGAAATGACATGCGCTTGCTCTCTAAAAAAACAACCGTTTAAATCATTTTCATCTAATGGATACCAAGAAGGGAGATATAAGACATGCATTCATAGTCCCTCATACAAAGAAATTAATTTCTTCGCATAATTTTCTGGATCACATTCTTTTACGATTAGACGATATGCATTATCAACTTGTTGTTGTGTTTCGCAATTATTATCAATGGTATCCATAATTGCAGTGACCATAGCTTTAATATTTCTAGGTTCTACCAAATTCCCAGTCTGACCATTAATAACTATCTCGCCTATCGCTGCGGCATCAAATGCGCAAACTGGCGTTTTTGTTAACATCGCTTCAACAATGGCATTCGAAACGCCAGCACCACCATCACCGTCGATAACAATAGGACTGACAAACACATCAATATTTTGCATAAATGCTTCAACGTCCGTAACATTACCGAAGAATGTTACTTTTCCATTAATTCCTAATGTTAAAGCCAACTTTTCTAATTCATGCCGATACGGACCATCGCCGCCGATAATAAATTCGATCTGTTGAGATGATCGATCAAATTTCAAAAGGTCTTCAGCTATTTTCAGGAAAAGATCAACGCAACGGTCTTCTCTTAAAGCGGATAGAGTTCCTATTGTAGTCTTTTCTCTAGACAATTTAGGCCTTGGCGCAGTTTCTGGATTTAATCGATATGCATTATAAACATATGATGTGTGATGTGGATTAAAACCATATTTTAAAAGTTTTTCTTGCTCCAACTTACAATTACCTAACCCTCTTACTCCCATCTTGTTGAAAAGTGGTACGACAGATTCGTAGGTTGAATGATTTAGCCCTCTAGAAGTCCAAAAGATTTTTAGGTTTTTATTCCTAGATAGCTTTTTAGCTAACCATATTAGTGGTATTGGTCTAGCCATCTGCGCATGTATAACATCAATCTTGTTTCTATTAATGACGGCAATCAATCTTATTAAATATTGAATTAATTTAAAGGGATTTTTTGTATGAGCTTCTGCATGGACTTGTTCAACATTCAGTTTTGCTACTGAATCAGATAGCGGACCCTGTTTTCCAAAAACACAAATACTTTGCACATAAGGTTGCAGCTCTTTAGCGGTAATATAAGTGGCAATCTCGGTACCACCAACCTTACCCATATCACTCGCCAAGAGAATATTGTATTTTTTATCCATAACACGTTACCCTTTTAATAACGCAGTAACAATTTTTTCTTGTGCGTCTAAAGATAAATAAGGATGCATAGGCAAACTCATTACTCTTTCTGCAATCGCATCACCTACAGGTAACCATACATTTGTATCAGCAACTGCTGGTTGTTTATTCAATGGAATTGGATAATGTACAGCTGTTGGAACACCTTGTTCTTGTAATTCTTTTTGGACTTCTGCTCGATTATCGACCTGAATCGTATATTGTGCCCATGCGCTGGTATTATACGGCTCTAGGTATGGCGTGGTGTGAACACCAGCTTGATTAAATAACTGATTATAGGTTTCAGCTACTTTTTGACGTGCCTGCATTTCATCATCCAAAATTTCTAATTTTGGCAATAAAATTGCTGCTTGAATTGTATCTAAACGGCTATTAACGCCAACTCGAATATGGTGATAACGACGATCTTGTCCATGGCGAGCAATTTGTCGAATGACTTTAGCTAACTCCTCGTCATTAGTGAAAATTGCACCACCATCGCCATAACAACCTAATGGTTTACTTGGGAAAAAACTAGTACAAGCAACTGTGCTTAAATTACAGCTTTTACGCCCTTTATAAGTTGCACCAAAACTTTGTGCAGCATCTTCAATAACAGGAATTCCATACTTTGCAGCAATCGCATTAATGGCATCAAAATCTGCACACTGACCATATAAACTCACAGGAATAATGGCCTTAGTTCGCGGTGTAATTGCTGCTTCTAGTTTTTCGACATCTAAGTTATAAGTTTTAGGATTTACATCAACATAAACTGGCTTAGCACCTAATAATGCGACCGTTTCTGCTGTTGCAATATAAGTAAAACCTGGAGTAATTACTTCATCACCTGGTCCAATACCAAATGCCATTTGTGCGATTTGCAGAGCATCTGTCCCATTCGCACAAGTAATACAGTATTTTACGCCAACATAAGCAGCTAACTTTTCTTCTAATTCCGCAACTTCTGGCCCTAAAATATACTGACCATGGGTCAATACACTTTGAATACCTGCATCGATCTTATCTTTAATTCGATTTTGCTGTGCTTTTAAATCAATAAAGTCAATCATATTAACTCTGCTTTGTTAATGTCGTTCCATCGAGTTGATAAACTGCTCCTGTATGAGAACAGGTTACTTGTACCTGTCCTTGTAAAGGAAGATCAAGCTGCTCACCAAATTCACTCATCCAACCAATCTGTTTAGCCGGCACCCCTACCATTAAAGCATAGGCAGGCACATCTTTATTTACGACTGCACCAGCTCCAACAAATGCATAAGCACCAATGGTAACACCACAAACAATAGTACAGTTTGCGCCTAATGTGGCACCCTTTTTCACCAGTGTGTCACGATATTGATCTTTGCGTTCTATCAAAGAGCGCGGATTATATACATTGGTAAAAACCATGCTTGGACCACAAAACACACCCTCTTCCAGAACGACATTATCGTAAACCGACACATTGTTTTGAACTTTACAGTGATCGCCAATGACAACGCGGTTACCCACAAATACGTTTTGCCCTAAAGACACGCCTTTACCGATTTTGGCACCACCACATACATGAACAAAATGCCAAACACGTGAATCTTCACCAATTTGTGCACCATCATCAACTATGGCAGTTTCATGCTGATAAAAGCTCATGCCTTTTTCACCTTTGCCAATAATGGGTGTGGATTTGACGGGTTCTCAACAATTGGTGAAACGCGAATCACTTCAACTGTTTCAATCGCAGCACGGTTTTCTTCAATACCGTAGCCTTTACCTTCTAAGACACGCTGATAGCTTTGTGTATGTAGATCGGTGAAACCACCAGAGAATTCAAGCTCTTCATTTTCAATCGTGATACTACGGTAAGTCAGTTTTTCACCTTGCACTGCATTTTCTGGTAAATTATTTGCATCAATTGACAAGAACCAACGTACACGCGCACGCTCATACTCTAAATAACCAGAAGCTGTTTTTTCATCACGGAAATGCACTTCATTTTTAACGATTTTGCCAAAAATAAAATGAAGCATGTCATAGAAATGCACACCAATATTGGTGGCTACACCACCTGATTTATTGTCTACTCCCTTCCATGATTTTAAATACCATTTCCCACGGGAAGTCAGGTAAGTTAGGTCAACATCAAATACTTTATCTGCTGGCGCAGCTTGAACTTTATCACGCAATGCAATAATTGATGGGTGTAAACGTAGTTGTAAAATCGAGTTTACCTTGGCACCATATTGTTTTTCATATTCAGACAGCATATTTAAATCTTCTGAATTCAGCACCAATGGCTTTTCACAAATGACCTCAATGCCATTTTTCAAAGCATATTTCATATGAGGTGCATGTAAATAGTTTGGTGAGCAGATTGCAACATAATCTAGCTTTTCACCTTTTAATTTTTGGTCTTCTACATACGCTTCAAATTCTTCAAACTCAGTGAAGAACTCAGCCTCAGGAAAATGACTATCCATAATTCCTACAGAGTCATTCACATCCATAGCAACAGTTAAAGTATTGCCTGTTTCTTTAATCGCTTTAAGATGACGTGGTGCGATATATCCTGCTGCGCCAATAAGAGCAAATTTTTTCATCATTTCACTTCTTTTCAATTTCTAAATTATAGACGGAATACTGTAAAACCATGTTCAGCTATGATTGTACGATTAAATAGGCCTTTAACATCCGCAAGAACAGGCTTATCGCTGCGCACATATGTTTTTAGTTCGGCAGCAGACAAGTTACGGAATTCATTATGTCCAACAGCGACAACAAGTGCATCGACAGGGTGTTCAGCATTAACAAGCCCCAACTCAATACCATACTCGTGCCTCACTTCCTCAGCATCAGCCCATGGGTCGGACACAACCACTTGAGCCCCCCAAGCCTCAAACTCTTTAATTAAGTCTGCAACTTTACTATTACGGATATCAGGGCAATTTTCTTTAAAAGTTACCCCTAGCACCCCAACTTTTGCACGAGGGACATCGATACCATTTTGAAGCATTTTCTTAATAGTATTACGTGCAACATAACGTGCCATGTTGTCATTGATACGGCGACCAGCCAGAATCACTTGTGGGTGATAACCCACCTCTTCCGCTTTATGTGTTAAATAGTATGGATCAACACCAATACAATGCCCACCGACTAAACCTGGGCGAAATGGCAAAAAGTTCCATTTACTTCCAGCTGCTTCAAGTACATCGATAGTATCGATACCCAAACGGTCAAAAATCACTGAAAGCTCATTGACCAAAGCGATATTTAAATCACGCTGTGTATTTTCAATTACTTTTGCTGCTTCTGCGACTTTGATACTAGATGCTTTATGAGTACCTGCCGTAATAATACTAGCGTAGACGGCATCAACAGTATCCGCAATTTCTGGCGTACTGCCACTGGTTATTTTTTTAATCTTGGTTAAAGTATTAACTTTATCCCCAGGATTTATACGTTCAGGGCTATAACCTGCAAAGAAATCTTGATTAAATTTTAAACCCGATATTTTCTCTAAAATTGGAATACAAACTTCTTCTGTTGCACCAGGGTAAACTGTTGATTCATAAACGACGATATCACCTTTTTTTAAGGCTTGACCTACTGTTTCACTCGCTTTTTTCAAAGGTGTTAAATCTGGACGATTTACTTGATCAACTGGCGTTGGAACTGTAACAATAAAAAAATTAGCTTCTTTTAAATCATGTAAATTCGCACTAAAGTTAAGCTGATATGCTTTTTTAAGGTCATCTGATGAGACTTCTAAAGTATGGTCCTCTCCACGCTTCAGCTCATCAATACGACTATGATTAATATCAAATCCAATAACTGAACTTTTTTTCCCAAACTCGACAGCTAACGGTAAACCCACATATCCCAAACCAATAATTGCTATTTTTAATTCGGCAAGTTTCATAAAATTAGCCTTAATCCCTACAATGTATTTAAAATTCAAATGAAAGAAATAGAAACCATCAATTTTTCTGGGCACAATATAGCAGAGTTTTGCTCGACACTATAACGAAATTGTATAACGTATTTTTCTTTTTAAACGGTTTCACTCATAAATTCTACTAAAATACAATATTATCAATAATTAACAAAATCGCTTGTCCAGTCAGATAAACTTAACATACAAAGCTAAACGATTAATCGGTGATTTTTTAGGATTTTTGAGCTAGAATTGGCAAAATTCTAAGTCTAAACACAGATGATTGTGTCTAAGCTGATATAAATTTTATAAATATTCAAGGGTAAATTGTGAAGCATTATCAATTATTTTCCATCCTTGCGATTAGCTTAAGTGCTGTTGGATGTGCTGTCACTTCTGGTTTACAAACATATGATATTCCTAATGAAGGTGCGTATACTACTGATCTTGGTACACAAGTAAGTGTTATCCAAATCACACAACAAAATTTATCATCAATACAATCTATTCCTAATGATTTTCAAAAAAGCTACTATCAACTTTTCACACCTTCACAATCTTATCGCTTAAATGCAGGTGATGTATTATCGATTCAATTTTGGGCATATCCAGAACTTTCAACAGTTTCTAGCGACCCTAAAGCCGGCTATCGTATTGATCATAATGGGTATATCCATCTTCCATTAATAGGCAACTATAAATCAGCTGGTAAAACCATCGTCCAAATCAATGATGAACTTCGTAAAAAATTCAGTAGTTACTTAAGAAATCCTGATGTTATTGCTCGAATTATTTCTTATGAAAGTCAACCATTTTCTGTACAAGGTGGCGTAAAGAATGGTGGACAATTCTTCCTCACAGATAGGCCAACTAGTATTTATACCGCATTAAGTTTAGCTGGGGGAGTCTCAGAAACTACAAATAATGCATTTATTCAGCTCATTCGTGGTGGTGTTACATATGATCTTAATGCTGTTGAATTAGAAAAAATTGGACTTTCTTTACATAAATTATTAGTACAACCGAATGACACTATTTATGTAGTTCCACGAGAAAATCAGAAAATATACATCATGGGTGAAGCGTTCAGAAATCAAGCAATCACTGTTAGAGACCAAGGTTTAACCTTGGGTGATGCATTAGGCGAAAGTTTAGGCCTAAATCCACTATCTGCAAGTGCAAGTAGAGTCTATGTATTAAGAACAAATAAAAAAGATCATCGGACTGAGCTATATCACTTAAATCTACTCAACTTTGGTGATTATGGGTTAGCAAATCAGTTCCAATTACGCGGAAATGATGTGATTTATGTAGATGCAACAGGATTAGTTAGATGGCAACGTATTATCAATCAAATTGTTCCATTTTCTAATGCGGTCACTAGCTTTGATCGTTTAGGACAACTATAAATGGAGATAAGAAATATTTTAGTTGTTTGTATTGGAAATATCTGTCGTAGTCCAATGGCTGAATATTTATTAAAGAAAGAATACCCGCATTTAAATATTGAGTCTGCAGGTATCTCAGGTCTTTCGGGACATCCAGCTGATGAAAAAGCTCAAATATGTATGAAGCATTTAAATATTGATATGAGTAAGCATATCGCAAAAAAATTAAATGCTGAACATTTAAAAAAAGCTGATTTAATTTTAGTGATGAGCAAAAATCAGCAAGCTCATATTGAACAGGCTTGGTCTTTTGCAAAAGGAAAAACCTTCCGTTTAGGCCACTGGAAAAATAAAAATGTGCCCGACCCGTATCAACATGATCAAGCTTTTTTTGATGATACATGTCAGCTGATCCAACAGTGTCTCACTGATTGGAAAAACTATATTTAACTTTTAGATTTAAGATTATGAGCCAGAATACTAATACAGCAGATTCAATTGACCTCAAAGAACTTTTCTTTGCTCTAATCGCGCAATGGAAACTCATCGCACTTTGTATCATTCTTAGCCTTGTACTTGCTTTATTATATCTACGTGTAACACCAGATATTTATTCTGTAGATGCATTAGTTCAAGTTGAAGATAGTAAAGGTGCAGGAGCTGCAGCTTTATTAGGTGAAGAGTTATCAAAAGTAGTTGACCAGAAATCACCTTCTCAAGCTGAAATTGAAATTTTAAAATCACGATTAGTTTTGGGTTCTGTTATTCAGGCACTTCACTTAGATCTAAATATTACTAGCACAGAAGACTCACTTGGCAATCGCTTATTACGCAAAGAACATCACACATTAAAATATAATAATAAATCGGTTATTTACGAAGATGACGATAAAGCTTTGGTCATTAAATCTTTTGAAATTCCCAATACGTATCTAGACCAAACCCTTTTACTAAATTTTGATAACAAAAAATTAGAGCTAAAAGACTATAAAACAAAAGAACTTCTTTTAACTGCACCATTAAACCAAATCAATAGAATTTCTAATCAATATGGTACATGGAACATCGCTATATTTTCTAATGAACTGCTAAATGATAGTTTCTTAGTAACAAAAAATTCTCTTCCTGCTGCCGTTAAAGCCCTTAGCCTAAATTACTCAGTTATAGAAAAAGGTAAGTTAACTGGTATTTTAGGTTTAAATTATCAAGGTCAAGACAAAGAACATATTACGAAAGTACTAAATGCAATTTTGGCAGCATATAGTGCTCAAAATGTAGCCCGCCGTTCAGCTGAAACAGCTCAAACGCTTAAATTTCTAGATGAACAGTTGCCTGAGTTAAAAAAACAACTTGATGATGCTGAACGTGAGTTCAATAAATTTCGCCAAAAATTTAATACTGTTGATGTAACCAAAGAATCTGAACTTTATCTTACTCAGAGCATCAACTTAGAAACAAAAAAAATAGAGTTGCAACAACAACAAGCGGATTTGGCAGCAAAATACACTGCTGAACATCCAGCGATGCGAGAAATTAATGCACAAATAACAGCAATCAACAAACAGATCGGTGAACTTAATAACACACTAAAACAATTACCTGATTTACAAAGACAATACTTGCAACTTTATCGCGAAGTGGAAGTAAAAACACAGCTCTATACAGCTTTATTAAATTCATACCAACAACTCAGAATCGCAAAAGCTGGAGAAATTGGCAATGTACGTATCGTTGACACCGCTGTAGAACCGGTAGAACCAATCAAACCACAAAAATTACAGATCTTAATTCTTGCTATTCTGTTAGGTGGTTTTTTAGGTACATTAATTGCCTTCTTGCGTAATATGCTTCGTACGGGTGTTAAAGACTCAAGCCAAATTGAACAGGAGTTTGATATACCTGTTTATGCAACCGTTCCTCGCTCGCCTATTCAAGAAACTCGAATTAATATATTAAAGAAAAAGAAGACTATCCCTATCCTTGCTGTTAAACACAACGATGATATTGCGATAGAGAGTTTACGTAGCATTCGAACTGCGATTCATTTTGCGCTCGCAAATGCTAAAAATAATATTATCGTCATTGCAGGTCCGTCTCCTGAGGTTGGGAAATCGTTCATTTCAACCAATTTGGCCACTATTCTTGCACAGACTAACAAGAAAGTTTTGTTGATTGATGCAGATATGCGTCGTGGTTATATGCATAAATATTTTAACTTAGATGTCAATCCTGGTTTAGCTGAGTTTTTAAATCACCAAGTGGAGTTGAATCAAGTAGTCAATTCAACTGAGGTAGCTGGCTTAAGCGTTATTACAAGAGGTAAAAATCCAGCTAATCCGTCAGAAATGTTAGGATCTGAACAGTTTGCGGTATTACTTGAACAACTAAGCCAAGAATATGATCATATTATTATTGATACACCACCTATTCTCGCTGTGACTGATGGAATTATCATCTCTCAATATGCGGGTGTAAACTTACTTGTAGCTCGCTATGCTAAGTCGCAAATGAAAGAACTTGAACTGAGTTTAAATCGTTTTGAACAAGCAAATGTCAAAGTAAATGGCTTTATTTTAAATGATATTCAACGTGCAAGTGCTGGTTATGGATATGGATACAATTATTCATATGCTTACAAAGCAAATAATGATGATTAAAAATCTATCATAACAATCATCTCAAAAAGCCAGATCTCAAAGTCTGGCTTTTTATTAATAAACACATAAACTATATAAAAAATACACGCATTTTTTAGCTGAGTTATTCAATGCTTAAGCTTAGACATGCTAAGATCATGGTCATATTTTTTATTAAAATCTTACCTCGGACATCTCATGAGTAAAGCTTTACCTGTCATTGCAGCAGTCGTTTTAGGTGGCGCAGCCCTTGTTCCTGTTTACTATGCTACTCAGCACCCAACGACTGAACTTGGGTCAAAAGCTGATAAAAATGCAGCCCCTGTTGCAAAAATCAGTTATGCCTTAGGCTATGAAGTTGCAAAACAAACACCACCTGAATTGGAAACAGCTGCATTTATCACAGGTTTCCGTGATGGGCATGCCAAAAAGCCTGCTGCATACACCGAAGAAGAATTACAAGCTGCTTATATGGAATTCCAAAAGGAACTTCAACAAAAACAACTTAATGAAACAAAAAAAGCTGAAACCACAAACAATAGTTTTTTAGCTGAGAATGCAAAAAAAGAAGGGGTGAAAACAACGGCTTCCGGTTTACAGTACAAAATTATTAAAGAAGGTACTGGCAAACAACCTGCCGCAACCTCTGTTGTGAAAGTTCACTATAAAGGTCAATTAACCGATGGTAAGGTCTTTGACAGTTCTTATGACCGTGGTGAGCCAATCGAATTTCCACTCAACCAAGTCATTCCTGGTTGGACAGAAGGTTTACAATTAATGAAAGAAGGTGGTAAAGCAACGCTTTATATCCCTTCTCAACTTGCTTATGGAGAACAGGGTGTTCCGGGTTCTATTCCACCAAATAGCACATTAATTTTTGATGTCGAATTAATCACTGTAAAATAATCAGTACCAAGGAGAGCATAAGCTCTCCTTTATTTTGGAAGAAATAATGAAAAAACTAAGTTTGATTTTAATTGCCTCAATGATGGGGACAGTACATGCAGCGCCAATTACTTTAAAAAGTCCACAAAAAGATCAGTTAGGATATAGTTACGGTTATTTAATTGGTAAGAGTTACGCTGAGACATTAAAAGATCTTGATATTGCAACAATCTCACAAGGTCTAGAAGAAGCCATACAAGGTAAATCCGCATCATTAACTGATGAAGAAATGATTAACCTATTAAGCCAATATAAAAAGCGCCTCGAAGCAAAACAACTAATAGAATTTCAGGAACTTGCTCAAAAAAATGAGAAAATTGGAAAAGCATTTTTAGCTGAAAACACGAAGAAAGCTGAGATTGTAACCACCAAATCAGGTTTACAGTACCAAGTAATCCAAGAAGGCAAAGGCAAATCACCTAAAGCAACTTCAACAGTGAAAGTAAATTACGAAGGACGACTCTTAGATGATACGGTATTCGACAGTTCAATTGCACGAAATCATCCAGTTGAATTCAAACTTAACCAAGTCATTGCAGGTTGGACCGAAGGCGTTCAAACCATGAAAGTAGGTGGTAAGAGTCGTTTCTTTATTCCAGCAAATTTAGCATATGGCGAAGTGGGTTCAGGTGATGTGATTGCGCCAAATAGCACACTCATTTTCGATATTGAATTACTCGAAGTCCATTAAAGCAAATATTTGATTCTTTTATTTAAAAGGATCAATAAATATCCTAATGTGATTGATGCAGATAGTACGACCGTTGTAAATACTATCGTATTGTTTGCATCAAATTTTTTCGCGACCTCAAACATGATCATGGGGTGAATGAGATAAATTGCCGTTGAAAGCGTTGCAATATTTTTGCTATGACTTCGAATATCTTTATTAAGCGTAAAAATAAAAATTGCTGGTGCAACGAGCAATAAAACTGCAAGTAAATCAAGAGATTCTTTATGACTAATAAAATAGTAATGGATAAATGATTCAAATATTAACAATAAGAATAAGCACACTATTAGATATATATTAATATTTATTTTGTGATTTATTTTATATTTATTAATCCAAAACCCGATCATCATAAATGGAAAACATACCATCAAAAAATTCCGATAGTTTCTAGATTCGTTCATTAATTGATCTATTCCTCTAGGATATACATGTAAATTTCCTATTATCTGTATCGTGTACCCTGTAAAAAAACATAGAGCTACCAAACCAATCTGAAACGCTAGTGAGTAATTGCGCAGCCAGTAAACCAACAATCCACCAAAGAAAGTTCCTATAAGATACCAAAGTACAAAATAGCCCCAAAATAGGTTCTTTATGTTCTCAGCTAAAGATGAAGAAAACCAAAACGAAGAATACAATATCATCCAAATTAGATAAAGAATAAGGAGTCTTTTACCCCACTTAATTAATTTTTTAAAATCATTGATATAGAAAAAATAATAGCCAGAGATTACTAGAAAAACTGGAACGGCTATTCGACATATACCATTCACAGTTACGTAATATAAAGAAGCATTTACGTCTTTGAATAAACTACAATGCAGCATGACAACAAGAAGAGACAGACAAAGCTTTAAAATATCTATTGCTACATTTCTGGCCATTTTCTTAATTCAACTACTCAAATATATCTTAAGCTTTTAAATTTTTTGGTCTAAAACCTGTAATCAATAATCCAATCACATACGCCACCACACCAGTTACACATAAACCAGCCACTTCAGCGATGCGTAACCATTGTGAAATATCGCCTTGATACCAACTTAAACCATACCAAAGCGCGACAATCATAGTGATGTTCGCAATTGCATATTGGAACGCTAGTTTCTTCCAATGCGCACCAAATCGATAAATATTCCGTTTATGTAAATAAAAATATAGCATACCCGCATTCACCAAAGCTGAACCTGATGATGCTAAAGCTAAAGCCATGTGTTCTGCATGCCAATCAATTAATTTAAAGAAACCGATAAAAACGACGTTTAAAATCGCATTCGCAGCCACCGCCATCAAACCGACACGAACTGGGGTTTTGGTGTCTTGCTGAGCGTAAAAACCAGGTGCAAACACTTTGATCAACATAAATGAAATAACCCCTGCACTCATACATTGCAGAGCTAATGCTGTCATTCGTGTATCTTCCAACGTAAATTCACCACGTTGGAACAACGCTTGAATAATCGGTGTAGACAGCATAAATAATGCAATGCTCGAAGGAATACCAACAAGCATGATGATTTTAGCAGCCCAATCGATCATGCTCTTAAATTTAGCTTGGTCTTGTTCTGCATGACGCGCTGATAACGAAGGTAAAATCACTGTACCGATTGCTACGCCAATTAAACCCAATGGTAGCTCTGTCATACGTTCAGCACTATATAACCATGACACAGAACCATCTTGCATGAATGAAGCCCAAATCGTATTCAGCAATAAGTTGATCTGCGTGACTGAAACACCAAATAAAGCAGGTAACATCAGTTTTAAAATACGGTCGACACCTTCATGTTTAAAATCAACTTTTGGGGGAATCAGTAAGTTTTTATTCCATAATTCAGGAATCTGAATTGCGAGCTGTAAAACGCCTGCAACAACAACAGCCCAGCCTAATGCCATAATGGGCTCTGCCATATACGGCGTTAACCACCATGCACCTGCGATCATTGCGACATTTAGTAGTACAGGCGAGAATGCAGGTGATGCAAATGAACCATAGCTATTGAGAATACTGCTGGCAAAAGCCGTTAATGACATGAACATCAGATAGGGAATCGTAAGACGAAACATATCAACAGCAAGGTCAAATTTCTCAGGATCGTTATGAAATCCGGGTGCGTAGATATAAATAATTGCAGGTGCAGCAACCATTGCGACAAACGTCAATAATGACATTGCTGTGAGTAGACAACCAAAAACTCGACTGATGAGAATCTGAACTTCGGCATGCGCACGACTGGTTTTATATTCTGTTAGAACAGGAATGAATGCTTGAGAAAAAGCCCCTTCTGCGAAGAGTCGCCGAAAAAAATTGGGAATACGAAAGGCAACGACGAAAGTATCGAAGTCCTTGCCCGCACCAAATACATTGAGTAGCACAACATCACGCACTAATCCCAAAATTCGGGATAACATCGTCATTGCACTGACAATGACAGTCGATCGCCACAATGCCATCGCATTCACCTACGGCTTATCTTTTAAAAAGCGTTATTGTAATGAAAGTCAAAATAGATTTCGTTGTGAAATCATAAATTCGACGAAGTTTTTTTAGATAGTAATTGACGGAATAATTGCCAATCAAAATATAACCCAGGATCAGTTTTACGTTTTGGGGCAATATCAGAGTGACCTGCAATATGATTCTGAATTTTTGGATAAGCCTGTCGCAGTACCGTTACGACTTCTACGAGAGCCTGATATTGTTCAATTTCAAAAGGTAAATCATCGCTACCTTCTAATTCGATGCCAATCGAATAGTCATTACATTCTTTTTGAGCAAGATAACTGGAACGTCCTGCATGCCATGAACGGTCATTAAAGTTTACAAATTGAATGACCTCTCCCGTACGCAAGATCAGCAAATGTGCGGATACCTGCATCCCTTCAATGGTCTGAAAATATGGATGGATAGACCAATCTAATTTATTTTGAAAAAACTGCTGAATATAGCCTCCACCAAACTGTGAGGGTGGCAAACTAATATTATGAATAACAATCAGTTGAATATCTGTATCAACAGGACGAGTATTAAAATTAGGTGATGCAATCTGGGTCGCACCGATTAATTTTCCAGCTTGCACTTGAGTAAATTTAGCCTGTTGCATTATGACCCGAATTCGCAATTTAATGTTTATCTACTGCATTCTGACATGCTTTATCACGAATAATCGAGATGAAATACTTATTTTTTATGAGGAGGGTGCTAATATATCGCACAAGTTTTTTGGTCATAAATATACTGGAACGGGTATGAGTATTCCTCAATCTTTGCTTGAACAATCTATTCAAATCAATATTCAACAAGCATTACAAGAAGATATTGGGGATGGTGATATTACCGCAATGCTTACCCCTGAAGAAGAGCAAGCAACCGCAACGATTATTACCCGTGAAGACATGGTTTTAGCTGGTCAACCTTGGGTCAATGCGCTGATTCAAACGTATGATGACTCAGTACAAATCACATGGCTTAAACAAGAAGGTGAGCATGTTGCAGCAAATGAGGCTTTTTTAAAACTCGCGGGTTCTGCGCGTAGTTTACTGACTGTAGAACGCCCTGCTTTAAACTTTATTCAAACTCTTTCTGCTGTGGCGACTAAAACTGCAAATTATGTGCAACAACTTGAGGGTTTAAACACCAAATTGCTTGATACACGTAAAACCTTACCCGGTCTACGTATTGCACAAAAATATGCAGTTGCTGTGGGTGGTGGACAGAACCATCGTTTAGGTCTATTTGATGCATTCTTAATTAAAGAAAACCATATCATGGCAGCTGGTGGTATTGCTCAAGCAATTGCTAAGGCACATGATATTGCACCGGGTAAACCTGTCGAAGTAGAAGTTGAGACTTGGGACGAGTTAAACCAAGCACTTGAAGCTGGTGCAGATATCGTCATGTTAGATAATTTTAGCCAGCAACAAATGATTGATGCGGTCAAGCATGTTGCGGGGCGTTGTAAATTAGAGGCTTCTGGCAATATTACAATTGAAAACTTGCGCGAAGTTGCAACCACAGGCGTCGACTATATTTCAATGGGCGTACTCACTAAAGATGTTCGCGCTGTAGACTTATCTATGCGTTTTTAATGCTTAAATATTCTAAGCATCATCATCCGATGGCTGTGTTTTAAGTACATCAGAAGTCGAAATTTTTGTTGTTTCGACTTTCTCAGTCCATGCTGATTTAGCTTCAGCTGAATCAGTAGGTCGTGGATCTGCTGCCATTAGCACAAAAGTCACCACAGTTAATAACACTAGAAAAACTTGTACCATGTTCCCCTTCCTTATTTATTCTTAATTTTTCGAGTCTATCAATCCAAAATGAGAAAAAATTGAGTGTTGTGTTACCGCATGCAAATACTCTGTGAGCTATTGTTTACAATCATATGATGATATTTAGTTTCATTTTTAACCGAAAAGACCAGTATGCTCAGTAGCTCAATTTATTCAAATAAGAATGATAGACACGCTCTATTTCGTATGTGCTTTAACATCATTCACGATCGGCTATAGGGTTGTACATTGTTCTTGTTTTAGACAACAGATCGATCATCCTGCAGAAGTATTTCTTTTTGGTTTTCCCACTCTGATGCTAATTCTATTCTATATATTGATTTTTACTGTGATAATTTCAGCCTATAAGAAAGCGGCTAAAGATTGCTCTTGAGCCGCTTTCTTATCAGTAGATCGAAATCCTATACGCCTATCACACCCATATATGGATCAGAAAATGAGTCTTCGTTAGTCTCAATACGACCCGCAAACCGGCGACTAAAACTTGGTTCATTTTGAATCGTCACTGTAAAGTCATACCAACCACCAAATTCAGACATATCCCAACTCAACTCTTTTTCAGCTGTAGTCGTTTCAATCTGCCATGTCTTATTCGGTAAATAAGCATTCGCTTTTACAACCAATTTTGCTGTTTGTGCTCCATCATTGCGTACCTTCAAGAACAATTTCGGATTACATTCTTCCATACACACACGGATTTCTGGCAAAGCTTCAAATTGACTTGCTTGAGCAACATTACCCGTAAAGCTACGATGGAAACCATTGGGACCCAAGACCCATAAATCATATTGGTTATCTTTGGTCTTCCAAACATCATCAAGTTGTTTGCCTGCTTCCACCATATAACGGCGTGGGATAGCATCTAAATTCAACTTATCATAAACATGAAAGACAGCAGCATGTGTTCCTGTATTAGAGAACATCAATTTTACCGTTTTCTTTGCAGCATCCACTTTGGCACTGGTATGCAAAATATAAGGTAATGCTCGTGATGGTCGAACACCAATTTCTTGTACAGGATAAGATTGGCTTAAAGGACGAATGACTTGTGCCATCCCTTCCTGTGCTTTACGAATTGCATCGGCTTCGGATTTACTCTTTTTACCCGATAGATTATCCAACGGGAGAAGATTAGGCGTTTTAAAGTTAAAAGCTGAGGTTAAATCACCACAGACCGCTCGACGATATGGGCTAATATTCGGTTCTTGCACTCCAAAACATTGTTCTAAGAAGCGGATCACCGAAGAGTGATCAAAGACCTGTGAATTCACCCATCCACCACGGCTCCAAGGCGAAATAATGTACATCGGAACGCGGATACCAGGTCCATAGACACCAACACCATTACTTACTTTAGGATCAGTAAAATTTGGCTGCCCTGCAGAAGCTTTCGCATGCGTCGCATACTCATACGACATTTGTTCTTTTGTTAAGGTTGATTTACCACACACTTCACCAGACACATCAATCGATGGCGCACTTGGAGAAGGAACATGATCAAAGAAGCCATCATTCTCATCAAAATTAATCAAGAAAACGGTTTGGCTCCACAATTCTGGTCGTTCAGTTAAAGCATTTAATACTTCCTGAATATACCATGCCCCTTGAACAGGGCTTGAAGGACCAGGATGTTCACTATAAGTTGCTGGTGCAACCAACCAACTCACTTGTGGCAATTGACCTTTAGCAATATCTTCTTTGAATGTTCCTAAAAAACCGCCATCAGGCATGGTATTGGCAATCCCTTTATACAACGGTTGTGTCGCATCAATCGCAGGATCATAAGCAGGACAGTCTGAATTATTGTTCACAGGTTTACCAGACAATTCATTGGCACGGCGGTACTGTTTAAAACCTGCCAATGGGTTATCGGTAAAGTTATCAGGCATATTTTGATAAACTTTCCACGTAACGCCTGCTTGCTGTAAACGTTCTGGATATGTTGTCCAATCATACCCCACGGTTGACGGGCCAATATCATCTAAATCATTCACCACACTCGCAACATTTGCCGCAGTTGGACCGTTGGTGCCCGTCCATATAAACATCCGATTTGAGTTTGTTCCCGTATGCATCGCGCAGTGGTAAGCATCGCAAAGAGTAAATGCATTCGCTAAAGCAAACTGAAAATCAACTTCCTGCTGTTTATAATATCCCATAGATTGTGGCTGCTTATACTGCACCCAATTGCCCATACGACCATGATCCCAAGCAAACTGACCATCTGTCCATGAATGCGGTGTACCACTGACACGCTGTGCGTTACCACGACTGCTGTCTAGGTGATAAGGATAAACTTTATTCTTATTGGCATCATATTGTTCCCATACCTTACGTCCTTGAGTTAAAGGAATGGTAAAACGATCGCCAAAACCGCGGACGCCTTTCAAGGTCCCAAAATAATTATCAAAGGAGCGGTTTTCTTGAGTCAGAATCACCACATGTTTCACGTCTTTAATGGTACCCGTTTCAACTTTGGCATCAATCGCAAGCGCTTTTTGGATGCTCATTGGGAAACTGGTGAGTGCAGCTGTACCAAACAATGCTTTGGTTGAATTTAATAAAAAATCACGACGATTCATTTTTCTAATTTCCTTATTTTTATCAATTAGGGAGCACAATGGATTTTACAATTTGATGTAGGCGGCTTTGGATCTGGCGTGGGCGTATTATTATTGGTGTTATCACTATCGTTACACGCACTGATGAAGAAGCAACTGCTGGTCAGCACTGCCAAAAGGAAATTTCGCATTTTACTATCCGTTAAATATTCGTGCAGATAGTCAATACAAAATAAGTGACAATTCGATGATGATTTGATCGCAATTCGATGACAAAAATAGATAAAAAAAAGGCGGTCTAAACATACCAGACCGCCCGCACTATCAACTGGAGATTACCAACCGAGTGCCTGCTGTTGCTTCTGAATCAATTCTGCGATTCCTTTTTCTGCAAGCTCTAACATGGCATTAGACTGCTGGCGAGTGAACGGTTTCTCTTCTGCCGTTCCTTGAATTTCAATAAATTCGCCCGCTTGTGTCATCACCACATTCAAATCCGTTTGGCAATTTGAATCTTCTTCGTAACACAAATCGAGTAGGACTTCGTCTTGGTACATTCCTACTGAGATTGCTGCCACGAGACCTTTTAATGGGTCTTGTTTAATCTTTTTATTGCTCAGTAACACATTCATGGCATCGACTAAAGCCACCGCTGCGCCTGTAATGGCTGCTGTACGGGTACCGCCATCTGCTTGAATGACATCACAGTCAATCGTAATCGTGTTCTCACCCAACTTCTTCAAATCCACCATGGCACGCAGACTACGACCAATGAGACGTTGGATTTCTTGGGTACGTCCTGTTTGTTTACCGCGCGCTGCCTCACGGTCACTACGTGTATGCGTCGAACGTGGCAACATACCGTATTCAGCAGTCACCCAACCTTGCCCTTGACCTTTCAAGAAACGTGGAACTGAATTATCAATACTTGCTGTACACAACACTTTGGTATGACCAAACTCAACCAAAACTGAACCTTCTGCGTAACGGGTATAGTTACGTGTGATTTTTACTTCACGTAATTGGTCTAATGCTCTTTGGTCAATACGCATAACGATTCCTTAAAACTATGGCACAAATATGATTGCGCCATAGTATAGCTCAATTACACGTGCTTTCAGTTTTACTTATTCGTTACAATTCCACGAATACGCAATCCTTTAAGCAAATTTAAATCTCGCTTTTAAATTTGTCCAACCTTGCGCCAATTGTGCCGACATATCATTTGGCAATGAACATTTTGCTAAACGTACCCAAACTGTCCAAAATTGCTTCATGAAATTAGCTTCGTTATAGTTCACGCCATATTCAGCACATAAAGCTCTGATCTGTGGTGCCACTTGCTCATAACGATTTGCTGGCATATCTGGGAACAAATGGTGCTCAATCTGATGGCTTAAGTTACCACTCATAAAGTGCATCCACTTACCACCTGTGAAGTTACTCGAGCCACGGATCTGGCGTAAGTACCATTCTGCCTTGGTTTCGTTCTCAGTATTATCGGCTTCAAAGGTTTCTGCATCTTCAGTAAAATGACCATTAAAAATCACTGCCGAAGACCATAAGTTACGAATCACATTGGCTACAGCATTACCTGCCAATACTGGGATAAAGTTAATCGTCGCAATCGCAGGGAAAAACACATAATCTTTGAGGACTTGGCGAGTCGCCTTTTTACGAAACTCGGCTGCATCCGCCCATACTTGTTTCCATGTTTTGGTTTTATACACTAGTGCATCTTCCAAATGTAGGTTTTGTACGCCCACATACCATTGGAAAAAGAACATTAACTGTAATGCCAATGGAATATTTGCCAAATGACGAACTTCCCATTTTTGATCTTCCGTGACACGTAAGATGCCATAACCAACGTCATGGTCTTTGCCCACAATATTGGTATAAGTATGGTGCATATAGTTATGGGTAAAACGCCAATCATTCCCTGAACACGTATTGTCCCAGTCATAATCTTCACCACGTAAACTTGGGTCATTCAACCAGTCAAACTGACCATGCATGACATTGTGTCCAAGTTCCATGTTTTCGACGATCTTAGATACGCCTAACATTGCTGTACCCACTAACCATACTGGTGGAATCCAGCCACCGAACATCAACATACCGCGTGATGCGATTTCGGTATAACGCACAAAATTACGGACTTTATAAATATACTTTGAATCTTCTTCGCCTAAATTTTGCATAACAGCCAAACGAATCTCTTCTACGCGACGACCAAATTCTTCAACTTGCTCTGGCGTTAAATGTGCTGACTTTGATGCTGCTTTAAATTCTAATGCCATATTCATTTCAATTATCCTCAATATTTGTTTTTATAGGTCAATCGTGACTGGGCTAAGGGCTTGGCTTACACATAACTTGATCGCACGATTAGGCTGATCATCAATCTCACCCGTAATCACGTTCTGTGTTACACCACTAACTTTAGTACAGCTACAGCGATTACATACCCCCATACGACAACCATGCTGTGGGCGTAACCCTGCTTGCTCCGCACTACTTAATAGATTGGTCGTTGCAATAAAATTCTGTTGCGCACGACGGAAAGTAATTGGTTGAGCTTCGTTAGACTGCTCAATTTGTACAGGTTGGAAAAATTCTTGATGAAAATTTCCTACTGCATCGTGTTGAGCATAAATCTCTTGTGCTTGGCGCATCATACTGTGATGACCACAAGCATATGCCTGTAATTCTTTAAAATTCGGAACTAACTTTTCTAATAAAGCGGTATCTAAATGCTGCTTTTGCTGTGCTGTATTAAAAAAGTGATATTTCAGTTGTGGATATTGTTCTGCTAAAGCCAATATTTCCTGATGGAACACTTCAGCACGGTTAAAATACACGACATGAATTTCTTTAAGCTTTTGAGCAACTGCTTGTTTTAACAATGAGTAAATTGCAGTAATCCCAGAACCAGAAGCAATCAAAAGTGCAGACTGTTGTCCTTGATGTAGCACGAAATCGCCTTGTGCTTGAGAGATTTCAAAACGATCCCCTACACGCAATTGTTGTGCTGCTTTTGACACTAAGCCTTGAACTTTAATGCCTAATCGTATTTCACCATTTTTAGTAATATCGACAATTGAATAACTACGTTGGTGATAAACCCCATTGATCATTAGCGTGATCAAAACACTTTTACCTGCTTCAACTTCAATTAAATCAAAGTTGTGGTTTGGTTTTATGGTGAGTAAAACCATATCTGAGCTTAACGACTCTACAGCAGTAACTTCTGCAAGAATGCGTTTCCAAGCAAACGTTGGCTTTATTTTTTGCAAAACAAAATCAACAAAATCTTCGCGAATCCAATGTGGCTGATAACTTAACTCTGCGTTCATACGTTCCTCGTTTTGTATCTGGCTATTTATTTTGAGTGAACAAATGTTCGTGTAGTGAACATATGTACACTATATTTATTTGTGTTCACTGAGTCAACACTTGTTCACTATTTTTTGAATATTTTTTATGCTTTTTTATAAGTAATTAGAAATATTAATAAAATAATTATTCTTAGGCTTCACCACTCCAAAAGCGATTCCTCATATTTCTTTGTCTAATTGAAAATGTGTCTGATTTAGCTATGGATTAGGGCTAAAAAAATGATGTTTTTTTTGCTAGACTCTACAGTATGGTTTTAATGGATCTTATTCATGTCGATTAGAGATGAACGAAAACAACAGAGTCGTCAGGCTTTACTTGATGCAGCGCTCCACCTCAGTACTTCTGGACGTTCATTTAGTAGTATTAGTTTGCGTGAAGTTGCACGTGAAGTTGGCTTAGTCCCAACGGCATTTTATCGTCATTTCCAAGATATGGAGGCATTAGGTCAAGAACTGGTTGACCAAGTGTCTTTGCATTTAAAGAGCCTGATTCATCAATTAGGACAAAGCTATTTACAACATAGTGGTACGGCTAAGACACGTACCAGTATTGAATTGTTTGTACAGGCAGTAAATCACAGCCCGCAACAATGGCAATTTATGATTGCTGAGCGCTGGGGTGGTTCTGAAACCGTTCGTATCGCAATTGCACGAGAAATCGAATTTTTAATTGAAGATCTCGCAATCGATTTATGCAAACTTGAGACCTTTAAACACATTCAAGAAGCCAAAGATTTACAAGTGTTATCAACGATTTTGATTAATATGTCATTTACATGGGCAATGACGTGGATCAACTTACCGAAACAATTTCCAATTGATCGTTTGTTAGAACAACAAAACTTATTTATTGACAATGCAGCGACTCAAGTCCGCCTACTTTTCCGAGGTATCTCGAACTGGGAACCACAAAACGCCTGATCCTATCAAAGCTAAAGTTTGATATATAAAAGCATTGCTTAGCGTTATGATTGATAACACACTAATGCAAATGCCGTTTAGAACACTATGAGGAGCCTATAAGCATCATGAATCCTGATCGTCATACTCAGTTCTTAATTCGTAAAGAAAAAATTTTGCAGGTTGCAGAAAAACTTTTATTAGAAAACAACCAAGAAATGACCTTGGATGAACTGGTTGCCGAGCTAGATATTGCTAAAGGTACTTTATATAAACATTTCCGCAGTAAAAATGAATTACTGTTGGAACTGATTATTCAAAATGAAAAAGAAATCCTCAAGATTTCAGAAAAATATAACACTGATGTTAAAGAATATGCGCCTCGCTATATGCTTTATCATTTAACCTCACCGAGTCGTACGATTTTACTGCATCAGTTAGAAGAACATCTGACCATGACTGAGTCCAAGCTCAAACATCTGTTCGATGAGCTTTATGCAATCCGCCAACAGCGTATTATTTCGCTCAAAGATATGACTGAAAAATATTTAAAATCACAGAATTATGATATGTCGATTCGTGATTATCTTTCTTATATTTGGTCTCTGACTTACGGCGCAGCTTTGCTATTGAATTCAAGCTATTACCAGCGTTCAATTGGTTCTCGTGAGAAGCTGATTAATCTCTATGTAAACCAAGCTCTGTCTTTACCGACACAAAAAGTTCAAATCGATTTAAAAGATTTACAGATCGATCAAAACTAAATAAAAAAGGACTGCTACCGCAGTCCTTTTTTATTGCTCATAGTATGAACTATTTCGCTTTGCGTTCTTTTTCTAATAAATAATCAACAACTTGTGTCACTTTTCCATCTTCACCTTGTACAACATACTTACCGTTTACAACAACGGCAGGTACGCCCGTAAGTTGATATTGCTGTGCCAATTTATTTGACTCAGCCACTTTTGCAGTGATTGGGAAAGAGTTAAACATACTGTTAAATTTCTGTTCAGGCACGCCATAACGGGCAAAGAATTTTGCTTGTGATGCTTGATCAAAAATTTGTTGTCCGCCGTCATGGATGGCATGGAATAATGGAATATGGGTTTTCTTACGTACACCTAGTGCCTCAGACACATAGTAACCTCGAGCACCCTGCTCCCATACTTTATTCATAGCTGCTGGCGTACGGAGGAAATATACATCGCTTGGAATCTTCTTTAACCACGTTTGCATATGTGGTTCAAGCTTAAAGCAGTGCGGGCAACCGTACCAAAAGAATTCACGTACTTCAATTTTTCCCGCTGGCGCAGCTGTTTTACCCGGATTGGCAACCACGGTATAGTCTTTACCAGCAACAAAATCAGCAGCCATTGCATTCATCGAAAATGCCATTACAGCTGCACTTAAACCACCTAATACTAACTTTTTCATTGAGTTTGCTTTTCCTCTAAGCATTTTTCGTAAGTTTATATGCTAAATATAAATCAAACACGACTAATTCGTTTTGCTTGTGTGAAGTTTTTTATTGGATTTATCGCTTTTTTTTCAAGAAGCGCTACACTAACAACAGATTAAACCGAAATAATCATCCTAATATAGAGGTATTTCCATGTCACAATTGAATGTTGACCCACAAGAAATCGCAAAATTTGAAGCATTGGCTGCCAAATGGTGGGATCAACATTCTGAGTTCCGCCCACTTCATCAAATCAATCCTTTACGTTTAAATTGGATTGACGAACGAGTTGGTGGCTTAGCAGGTAAGAAAGTGCTTGATGTTGGCTGTGGTGGCGGTATTTTGGCAGAAAGTATGGCTCGTCGTGGCGCTGATGTTTTAGGGATCGACATGGGTGAAGCACCGCTGGCTGTAGGACGCTTACACGCACAGCAAGACAATGTGCAAAATATTGAATATCGTCAAATCCCAGTCGAGGAGTTGGCGCAACAACAAGCAGGACAATATGACGTAGTGACCTGTATGGAAATGATGGAACATGTTCCTGATCCAGCCTCAATTGTAAAAGCCTGTCAAACACTGGTTAAACCGGGTGGACACGTCTTCTTTTCGACCATTAATCGCAATCCAAAATCCTATTTATTCGCAATTATTGGCGCAGAATATGTCCTACGTTTGTTGCCAAAAGGTACGCATGATTATCATAAATTTATCCGTCCATCAGAAATGGCGCATGATATTCGTAACGCAGGCTTGAGTCTAAAAGAAATGACAGGCTTACATTACAACCCTATCACTAAGCATTATTGGTTAGCGCCCAACGTAGATGTGAATTATATGGTTCATACCACAAATACAGGTGCTTAATGAAAGCCGTTTTATTTGATCTTGATGGTACTTTGATCGACACTGCTGCAGATTTTATTCGCATCATTCAACAAATGTGCCGCGATGAACAGCGTCCTGTTGTTGATGCAGCAACCATTCGCACTCAAGTGTCTGAAGGCGCACGGGCAATGGTCAAATTAGTGTATCCAGAATTGGATGTGACCGATCCCATCTTTCTAGCCCATCGCCAGCGCTTTTTAGATGTATACGGTGACAATATTGTGGTGGATACGGATTTATTTGTTGGGATGTATCCTCTGCTCGAAGAACTTGAAGCAAACCAGATTCCTTGGGGAATTGTGACCAATAAACCACGTGGTTTAAGTGAATCATTATTGGCTGAATTAAATTTAACTGAACGCTGTGCAGTTTTGGTTTGCCCTGAAGATGTCACGCATACCAAACCCGATCCTGAACCGATGTATTTAGCAGCTCAACATCTCGGTATCGACGCAGAAGAAATTATTTATGTGGGTGATCATCCACGTGATATTGATGCAGGTCGAAATGCAGAGATGTATACCATTTTGGCAGCTTACGGGTATTTACCAATAGAATCTCGTGATGATCTGAACGCTTGGCAAGCAGATGCAATTATCCAAACTGTGACTGAGTTACATCAACTGCTCAAACAGAAAATCTCTGCTTTATCAGAAAATCAGGGTATGATGAGCTAAACATTCAACATAAGAACTAGGAGGCATAACAATGAACTATTCAGAATATCAACCTCGTCCAGATCTACTCAAAGATCGTATCATTCTCATCACGGGTGCAGGTGATGGAATTGGTCGAGCTGCTGCTCTTAGTTATGCCCTTCATGGTGCAACTGTGGTTTTGCATGGACGTACCCTCAATAAACTTGAAGTCATTTATGATGAAATTGAAGGTTTAGGCGCACCACAGCCTGCAATATTGCCATTACAGCTTTCAACTGCATCGAGTCATGACTATGAATTATTGGTCAATACACTTGAACAGCAATTTGGTCGTCTGGATGGAATTTTACATAATGCGGGCATGCTCGGTGATCGAGTTGAATTAGCGGATTATCCTGTTGATGTTTGGGATGATGTCATGGCTGTAAATTTACGTGCACCTTTTGCATTAACTCAAGCATTACTACCATTGCTTGAAAAATCTGAGCATGCTTCGGTGGTATTTACCAGTTCGAGTGTAGGTCGTGAAGCTCGTGCTTTGTGGGGAGCATACTCTGTTTCTAAAGTTGCAACCGAAGCAATGAGTAAGATCTTTGCAGCAGAAAACATCTATCCAAACATTCGTTTTAACTGCATTAATCCAGGCGGCACCCGTACAGCAATGCGGGCGAAGGCTTATCCTGAGGAAGATCCAAAAATTCTTCCAACGCCGGATAGCATTATGCCTGCTTATCTTTATTTGATGGGTGATGATAGTTTAGATATGAATGGGCAAAGTATTGATGCTCAATCTTAACTAATTGAATATAATAAATTTAAACAATATTAAATACGGGCTTCGATGATACTTTTCTAGAGAAATTGCTTAAGGATCTCCATCTTTTTAATGGAATAATGAATTGATCTTCACAGTTTCTCTGCATTTTTAAGGTACAGTTTTCACATGAGAGACATCCGAAGTCCATAAGGTGCATCATGAAAAAAATTTTCATTATCTTGGTTTTAGGTTCAACAACCCTATTGAGTAGTATGGGTAGTTTTGCAGGTCCACATTTTGATGGTGATGATGACTCACGCGGTGGGGGCTGGCAAGGTCGTAACTTTGATCGTCCAGATGATGAAAACCGTATGCGTGAACGTCGTATGCGTGAAGAACGTGGTGTCGAGCGTTTAAAACAACATCGCTGGCAAGCAGGTTACGTCATGCCGCAGCATTATCGCGGAAACGGCTACAAAGTTGATTATAAAGATAATAATCTCCCACGTCCCGGTCGTAATGAGCAATGGTATAAAATCAATAATGATTTTATTTTAGTCAACTCTGACGATAATAGTATTATCCGAATCATGGGGTTCTAAACACATTCTCAGAGAATGACTGTACAAAGTTGAAGCGTTGTTTTAGGAATAGATTTATCTTTTTATTTTTTTCGTTAGAATCAGATAAATTGATGTATATCTGAGATGAACATGGCGAACCAAATGACTGAAACTTCACATAGCACAACGCAAGATTATGTGCATTGGTTTCGCCACTCAGCACCATATATTAATGCCCATCGTGATAAAACCTTTGTGCTTATGTTTGGCGGTGAAGCCGTCTTACACCAGAACTTTCAGCATATTATTCATGATATTGCCCTATTGCATTCTTTAGGGATTCGTTTGATTTTGGTGCATGGCGCACGCCCACAAATTAATCAAAATCTTCGTGAAAGCCAAATTGAAACGCCTTTTCATCAAAGTCGTCGTGTGACAACTCGTGCATCACTACGTAGTGTCATGAATGCAGTTGGATCGATTCGTTTAGAAATTGAAGCTCTTCTATCAATGGGCTTAGCAAATTCACCCATGTATGGTGCTCGCATTGATGTCGTTTCGGGTAACTTTGTAACGGCTAAACCCTATGGCATTCGGGATGGGGTTGATTTCCAACTCACAGGTGAAGTCCGTTCAATTGATACCGATGCGATTCAACGTCACTTAGATAATCACAATATTGTGTTACTAGGACCTACAGGTTATTCAACCACTGGAGAAGTATTTAACTTATTGGCGGAAGAAGTCGCGACCAAAACAGCAACTGCATTACAAGCCGATAAATTGATTTTCTTGGGTGAAAAACAAGGCTTAATGAATGAGCAACAACAATTATTACGTGAATTAAGCTCGTATCAACTTGAACCTTATATTCAACAATACCAAACACAATATCCAGAATTCGCCTTACACCTCAAACAAGCTCAACAAGCTTCATTGTCTGGGGTGCATCGTGTTCACCTCATTTCATATACTTATGATGGTGCTTTGATTGAAGAACTATTTACACGCGACGGGATTGGTACTTTAATCACAGATGCCCACTATGAAGAAGTACGCATTGCCAATATTCATGATGTCGGCGGTTTAATCAATTTATTACGTCCACTCGAACAGGAAGGTATTTTAGTCTATCGTTCACGTGAACGTCTTGAAAGTGAAATAGAACAGTTCGCGGTGATTGAACGAGATGGCATGATCTTAGCCTGTGCAGCGCTCTATCCTATTCCAGCTGAATCAGGTGAAATTAAATCTGCTGAAATTGCCTGTGTCGCTGTCGATTCGAGTTATCGTAAATCGAATCGTGGTAGCCAAATTTTGCAATTTTTGGAAACCAAAGCAAAACAACAAGGTATTCAACAACTGTTTGTTCTCACGACCCGTACAGCACATTGGTTTTTAGAGCAGGGTTTCAGCCCAGCAAGTGTTGATGATTTACCGAATGCTCGACAAGCGCTGTACAATTATCAGCGTAATTCCTTAGTCTTCAAAAAAGTTTTGTTCTAGTTATATTTGACCTGAAGATATCTTTATTTCTGATAAAGATATCTTTTGATCTCTTTCTTTTCTATTTTTATTCAGCTCACTAGAAAAATAAGCGCACTGTTTTTTAAAAATAAAAATATAAAACAAAAACTTAAGTTCTAATTAAATTTCAATACTTATTCATCTTCTCAATAACATTATCTATTTTTCTATTTTGCACTTTTCATCATAAGCAAAGCCCTATTATTTATTTTTTATGCATTAAAAAAAGTTTTAACTTAATTGCTCAACTTATTTAGATCTTGTAATTTTCTGGGGAGCACAATCAACATGGCTATTTTTATCAATCGCTCATGGGCAACTTCAACCATCATCGCAGCAACTATTGCTGGCGTAATGGGCGTTGCAGGTTGTGCAAAAAAACCTGAGCAGCAAGCAACACCAAAACAAGAAACCACCACATTAAATATCGGCTTTCAAAAGTATGGCATTTTGCCGATTGTCAAAGCAAAAGGTGAATTAGAAAAGAATCTTGCTGCTCAGGGCGTCAATGTAAAATGGGTTGAATTTCCAGCCGGCCCCCAACTTTTAGAAGGCTTAAATGTAGGTAGTGTCGTATTTGGCGAGGCCGGTGAAGCGCCTCCGATCTTTGCTCAAGCAGCAAATCCTAACTTGGTCTATGTTGCAAATCAGCCACCAGCACCTACCGCAGAAGCCTTAATCGTTCAAAAAGATTCACCAATACAATCTGTACAAGACCTGAAAGGTAAACGTATTGCATTGAACAAAGGCTCAAACGTTCATTATCTTTTATTGAAATTACTAGAAGCCAATAATTTAACTTTAAATGATATTCAGCCTGTTTATTTACCACCATCAGATGCTCGCGCAGCATTTGAAAAAGGTGCAGTCGATGCTTGGGTGATATGGGATCCATTCTTCGCAGCAGCAGAGCATCAAATCCATGCACGTGTGATCGCAAACGGCGAGCATTTGGTCAGCAATCATCAATTCTATTTAGCTGATCGTAAGTTTGCGGAAGGACATCCCGAAGTTCTAAAAATACTGGTGACAACATTGAATCAAACCACAGATTGGGTAAAGACCCATCCTGATGATGCTGCAAAATTACTCGAAAAACCAACCGCACTTGAACTCGATGTTTTAAAAACTTCAATTTCTCGCATGGGTTTTGGCGTTCAGCCAATTTCTGAAAAAGTCGAAAAAGAACAGCAGTACGTAGCTGATGCCTTTTTTGCTCAGAAATTAATTCCAAAGCAATTGGTCATTGCAGATGCTGTATTAAAAAACCAAGTTCAATAATTGAGAGTCTACTTTAGGTAATTTCTCATCGGTTTTGATTGTGATCAATCAAAGTGCTTTATCCCCCATGCAGATTGCAATCTAAAACACGATGCAATCTGTCTCATTCACATGATCTCATTCTTCATAAGGAATATCGACATGAATATTTTCTGGTTCATCCCCACTCATGGTGACAGCCGTTACTTAGGCACCAGCAAGGGCGCACGTCAGGTCGATCATGCTTATATGAAACAAATCGCCGTTGCTGTCGACAACCTTGGTTATGCTGGCGTATTGATTCCAACAGGTCGTTCTTGTGAAGATCCATGGATCACAGCAGCCAGCCTCATTGATGCAACCAAACAATTAAAGTTTTTGGTGGCGCTACGTCCCGGAATTACGACACCAGCATTGGCGGCGCGCATGGCTGCTACCTTTGATCGCCTATCCAATGGTCGTATTTTACTCAACCTTGTAACAGGTGGTGATGAGCAGGAACTCAAGGGCGATGGTCTATATGAAGATCACAGCACTCGTTATCAGACTGCCTCTGAATATGTCAAAATTTGGCGTGAGATTCTGACTCGTTCCCATACAGGCGAATCTTTTACTTTCCATGGCGAACGACTCAGTGTTGATGAAGCAAAATTACTTTATCCGCCTGTGCAAAAACCCTATCCTCCCTTATGGTTTGGTGGATCATCAACAGAAGCAACTGAACTCGCCGCTGAACAGGTTGATACTTATTTAACTTGGGGTGAACCACCTGCTGCGGTGGAAGAAAAAATTAATCATTTACGTGCTCAAGCAGCAGCCAAAGGACGTACTCTAAATTATGGTATCCGATTGCACGTGATTGTTCGTGAAACCAATGAACAAGCTTGGGCTGCCGCTGATGAACTCATTCAATATTTAGATGATGAGACTATTGCAGCAGCGCAGAAAAAATTTGCACAAATGGACTCTGTCGGTCAGCAACGCATGGCGGCTTTACACGGCGGGCGTAAAGATCAATTAGAAGTCTCACCAAACTTATGGGCAGGTATCGGTTTAGTTCGTGGCGGTGCAGGTACGGCTTTAGTGGGCGATCCAGAAACTGTTGCTGCTCGTATTCAAGAATATGCTGACTTGGGGATTGATACCTTTATTTTCTCTGGCTATCCACATTTGGAAGAATCGATCCGCTTTGCTGAATTAGTATTTCCACTTCTGCCACTCAAAACTCGTGAGAAACTGGCACAACCACATCTCACAGGTCCTTTTGGTGAAATCATTGCCAATAACTATGTGCCTGAGGTCAAAACACCGAAAGCGTTGGTTAAGGAGGAGGCATGAGTGCAACGCCATTTCTAAACAATGTTTCACGTGGAACACAAAAAATAGGCAAAGGTCTCCTGCCGTGGTTGTTTCCAGTTTTATTGCTGCTGATTTGGCAAGCTGCTTCAAGTTCAGGTCTATTACAAAGCCGTGTATTACCTGCTCCAACTGCTGTAGTGAGTGCTTTTTGGCACTTACTGATCAGTGGTGAACTTTGGCATCATGTCAAAGTCAGCGCAGGTCGTGCCCTGCTTGGTTTATTGGTCGGTGGTGGTCTCGGACTGCTTTTAGGACTACTTAATGGTTCATCGCGCATTGCATCGACCTTACTTGATACCACATTGCAAATGATCCGCAATATCCCTGCACTAGCACTCATTCCACTGGTAATTTTGTGGTTTGGTATTGATGAAACAGCCAAACTCTTTTTAGTAGCGGTAGGTGTATTTTTTCCAATCTACATAAATACCTATCATGGTATTCGCTCAGTAGACCCTCAGTTGATTGAAATGGGTAAAAGTTATGGACTCAATCGCTGGCAATTGTATAAAGAGATCATTCTACCCGGTGCAATGCCTTCTATTTTAGTGGGACTTCGCTTTGCTTTAGGTTTGGTTTGGGTACTGCTTATCGTGGCAGAAACAATTTCCGCTCAAGCAGGGATCGGCTATATGACCATGAATGCACGTGAGTTCTTGCAGACCGATATCGTTTTGGTCGGTATTTTACTTTACGCGATACTTGGAAAATTAGCAGATGTGTTGGCACGAGCGCTAGAGCGATATTTATTACGTTGGCATGCAGGCTATCAAAAATAAAAAGGTCAACTATATGAGCAATCTAAATTTAAATTTCTATGAAAATCCCTTGATTCAACCCATTGGTGAATCTGAAGCATCGAATACTCCAAGCAATAGCAATGGTGCAAATATTCTGATTGAACAACTGTATAAGTTTTATGGTGAAGTCAAAGTGCTTGAGGACTTAGACTTAAATATTCAAGCAGGTGAATTTGTCGCAATAGTAGGTCGCAGTGGTTGTGGTAAAAGTACCCTACTCCGCTTAATCGCCCAACTTGAAAAACCTAGCTATGGCGAGATTAAATTTCAGTCCACAAGAAACTTTCGTGAAGGCATTACAAACGATGATATTCGCATTATGTTTCAAGATCCACGCTTACTTCCGTGGAAAAATATTTTACACAACGTGCAATTAGGTTTACCAAAAGATCAACACCCACTTGCTGAAAATTTATTAGAAAAAGTAGGCTTAAAAGACAAATCCACACAGTGGCCAACTCAACTCTCTGGAGGTCAACGTCAACGTGCAGCATTAGCCAGAGCACTGTCTCACGCACCACGTATTTTATTACTGGATGAACCCTTAGGTGCACTAGATGCTCTAACGCGTTTAGAAATGCAAAGCTTGATTGAACGCCTTTGGAAAGAACAAGGCTTTACTGCAATTCTGGTCACACACGATGTCAGTGAAGCGGTACAATTGGCAGATAGAATTATTTTGCTAGATCAAGGACATATTGCACATCAATTTCAAGTGAATTTACCACGACCACGTAAGAAAACTATTGCATTTGCGCAGTTGGAACAACAAGTGTTAGATGCGGTTTTAGCAACTTAAAACCGCACTATGATCATAAAACCCACTGGATATGAATCAAAAAATGAGCTTATTCATCAGCATTTAACACTGAATTGTTTACAAAATATGTAATTCATTTTTTAGATTTCAAGTATTATCAATTAGATCGCTTCAATTCATCTTAGAACTGCGTATTTTTCGACAAAAAAACTGTGTTATTGTGCACAAATCGGACAATTTATCTTACAATGTCAATGACATTTTTTGAATCAAGCTCGCAGATGGAACAGAAAAAAAGTACACAAAAGCGCAATCAACTGCTGAATGCTGCCCTCGATGTTTTTTCCGTCTATGGATTCAGTGGTGCTAGTCTGGATGAGATTGCCCAGCTCGCAAATATGCATAAATCCAATATTTTCTATTATTATGAAAATAAAGAGTCACTTTATGTTGAAGTACTGACAACCGTACTGCAAAAATGGCTCGCTCCTTTACAAACCTTAGAATCAGAACTTGAGCCAACTGAAGCTCTGACTCACTATTTAATTCAAAAAATTGAAAGCTCACGTGATCAGCCAAAGGCTTCTCGTTTATTTGCCCTCGAAATTATTCAAGGTGCGCCGCATATTTTACCGATCTTAAAAGGGCCATTAAAAAAACTGTTTAAGCGTAAAACCAAGGTGATTCAAACTTGGCAAGAGCAAGGTAAATTGTCGGCAGAGATTGACCCTGAATTGTTGATTATCAATATTTGGGCAATTACCCAGAATTACGCTGATTTTTCGACGCAAATGGAAATGGTTACGGGCAAAACTTTGCGTAACCGTAGCATGTTTCAACGTACGATTGAGCACACTGTGCATATGATGTTGTACGGCGTATTACCACGTTAAATTTTCTTCAGCTGAAAGCCCTAATTTTAGCGACTGAAATACACTAAAAAGCGACTTTGTGAGTCGCTTTTTTTGTTAAATAAGTGAGAAAATTATTAAGTTAACCTAAACAAAATTATGGGGCATAAGCCATCATAGAAAAACCGTTCTAGTGCTATAAACTATAGAACGGTTTTGAATGAGATATTGATACGAAATACAAAATCTCAAACATTCCGTATAAAGCGTATTATGTTAATTTTAGAGAAACTAAACTGATCCAGACTTAAAAAAATAAAATCCATTAAAGAGAGAAATAATGCAGAAAAATATAGTAGTCTCTTTATGTTTGGTTTTTCTCACTGGATGTTTTCAGCGAGATAAGCCCGAGATTCTCCAAGAGGGAGATATCGTGACATGGAAGCAAAATGATCATTTGGTTGTTAAGGCTAAGTTAGGACCAAGGCGTATTCACATTCCAGATACACATTGTAAAAGATGTGAAGCAGAATTTTATCGACCAGAACATGAACATTATTTGGGACAGTTTCCAATAGATTATGTACCCGAGACATTTCCGCCTATTAGTCATGAAGAAGCAACTATGTTAACCCCACCATATGCAATTAATCAGCTTGAATTTAACTTGATGCTGAATGGTTCAACTGTTAAGGCAACTGATAAATCTTTTTACTCTAATCAACCATTAGATGATATTAGTCAAGTTAAGGTTTTTGTTGAGAATGAAAGTAAAATAAATTACACAACCAAAGAGACATATAAGAAGTTTTTGGAAAGTAAAAAAGGACACTTTGAAAAGAATATTTCTGAGGAGTATGGCTTGTCCTGTTACTCGATAGAAGCTAAAAACCTTTGGTGTTTTGGTGAATCTAATAATAAGTTGATATCAGGACTTTCATTCAATTTTGAAGATAAGAATAAAATTGTAGTTAATTCATGGGAGCATATTTATGCTGGGGTAAAAGTTTATTGGGTGTTTGACCGAAGTGAATTAAAAAATTGGAAAAAAATAGAAGCTAAGATATGGGAGCTTCTTGATAAATGGAATGTATCTCCACTTTCAGATTCAAGTCAGTAAAGTAGTAATTGGTCATTTAGCATAATAGGCGCCATACGAATAAAAAATAATAATATTTAATTTAAAAAACCTACCAACAATATAAAGTTTACCTGCATACACTACAGCGTTAGACCTTTGCATTTAAAAATGAGCTTGATACAACGCCAGTAATTTTTGTGCACCAACTAGTAGATTTTCTTCCCAATCCAGATGCGCAGTATCATTGGCACCATCAGTAATATATTTGACTGAAATCAAACGTACACCCAATTTTTGGCACACTTTAGCTAAAGCATAGGCTTCCATATCGACGAGATTACAACTGACCTTTGGAACGCCTGTTTCAAACGAATCACCCGTGCCGCAGACCCCTTTGGGTAAAAGCTCAAAATGGGCTTGGGTATGGATCTCCGCAGGAATCTCATCATCCATCGGTGTCACGCCTACGGCAAAACCTAAGGGAGACACATCCATATCGCGCTGTACAAAAGTTACCACCTCAACCAGACTGTGCGCGTCGAAATGTGAACTGCCTGCACTGCCTAAATTAATCAAAGTCTTACAACCTGTTTTTTGAATCACCTCAAAAGCCTTGAATGCCGCATTAATCTTGCCAATTCCACTGTAATGGACTTCAATGCCTGCTTGCTCAAATAAACCTTTAGATTCATTCGGCAAAGCCATAATCAGAGCAACATCAGCATTCATATATAAAAACTCAATTTAGATAAGACCAATTACAGATAAAAAGCAGTGACCATACAGCTTAGATATTATTGTATCTTCTGCTGCAAGTTGATCAAACAAGGAGAGAAAAATAATTGACCACTATACGCCCCTGCCAGTGTTTTTTTCATTACCAATGCCCATAGGCCCACCAACAACAGACTTAAAACCACCGCCACATACTTTAAGAAGTCGATATGTAACTGATGTGCCAAGTTAAAGATCGCCAAGATAAACACACCAAATGGGAAAGTCAGTCCCCACCACCCCAAGTTAAATGGAATACCTGTTCGTGCATGGCGCAGTGTGGTTAAAATCGCAATTCCAAACCACCATAAGCCAAAACCTAATAGCCCTAGACTGGCGACAATGCCCAAGGCTGGAAGTAATGTTGCTAAGCCATCGAAACCCATCGCCTGCATAATGCGTGGCGCTTGTTCACCCAGTAATAATAACGCTAATGCTCCTGTACCAATCGGTCCTAAACATAACCAGCTAGAAATCGCGACTTCTTTTTCAGGTAACTGGTGTAAAGCTAAACGTAACATCAAAATGGTTAAGATCGCAAAAGCAGGTAGTACAGAAATGCCCCACAACACATAGCCTGTGATCAAGATTGTTAATGCATGTTGATCTGCTGCTAAATGTTGTAATAGCAGCCCCGCAGAGCTGGCAGCGACTTCACAGGCCACGATCGGGAGTAACCATACTGCCGTCATCCGTTGTAATTGATGATCTTGGCAGCTAAACATACAAAATGGCACCACCCACGCAATCACTACTGCAAGAACAACATCGATATACCAAAGGTAAGTGGCAATCTGAACGGCAATATCGCCATATAAATGGGTACCGAAACTGAGAAAACCATTGGCAATCGTCGCTAAACCCATCGGAATTGCACCGAGGAATAAGCTCATGTTGGGGTGAGTAAAAATCTGCTTGGCTTCAGCCGGAAATAAAATCCAGCGTAAGATATAAAGCACACTAAAAGTGCTAAATAACAAAATATTAAATTGCCATAATTTGGTCGCAAGCATAAATAAGACAGATGAAGCAAAAGGCAACTGTGCTAAAATCATCGCCACCACACCTGTTCCCATGGTTGCAGTAAACCAGTTCGGGGTAAAATGGCGAATCACATCGGTGCTCTGCTCTAGCTGATAAAACGGCTTTTTCATCTCTTTCTCAATATCAAGCGACTATGCAGCTATTTTAGGTCAATCTTTAAATAAGAAAAATTGATTTATTTTTATTTAATGAATCAATTTAATTGATATAAAATTTCTAAATATTGAAATTTTTCTGTGTAAAAACACAACAACAAGACGAAACGCTGAGAATATGGCAATATATAGCCTTTGCAAAATCACTGTATTTAACGCCCATGAAGTTGCTTCGTCTCAACGCTTTATCGCCAGATTTTCAGTTACCTCCAACTGCGGTAACGATTGGCAATTTTGATGGTGTCCACCTCGGCCATCAAGCGATGATTGCCCAACTCAAAACGTTGGCTGAAGCGCAAGGCTTAAAAACATTAGTGATGATTTTTGAGCCACAACCACTTGAATTCTTTAAAGGTTATGATGCGCCTCCACGCATCAGCTCGCTCAGAGAAAAAGTAGAATATTTAACAGAGCTCGGTGTGGACTACATTGCTGTTGCGAAATTCGACCAATATTTTAGAAGCTTAAATGCCACTGAATTTGCTGAACTACTTAAATTAAAACTCAATGCACAAAGCCTAGTCCTCGGCGATGACTTCCATTTTGGCAAAGACCGCCAAGGTAACAGCGAATTTTTACGCGACTATGGTTTTGATGTCACCAATTTAAATACTGTCGCTTTAAATGGTGAACGTGTCAGTTCGACCCGTATTCGTCAGGTTCTGCAGGAAGGTGATCTGGCATTAGCAGCCAAACTCTTGGGTCGCCCTTATAGCATCACAGGCCGAGTGCAATATGGCGATCAGATTGGCCGCACCCTTGATTTTCCAACCATTAATGTGCGTTTAAACCGTCATAAACCCTGTTTAAACGGGATTTATGCGGTGGATGTGGTCTGTGAAAATGCATCATTGAACGCAAAAGTAAAACATTCAGATCCTGCCCTCAACGGGATTGCAGGCTATCAAGCTGACAGTTTATTTGGTGCAGGTCATGTCGGAACACGTCCAGCCATCAAACAAGAACATCCAGAGTGGCGATTAGAAGTACATTTTCCTGATGTTTCTGCTAATCTGTATGGCTTATTGATGCGGGTAACCTTCCTTCACTATCTACATGGTGAACTGAATTACCCTTCGCTTGAAGCACTCAAAGCTGGAATCGATGATGATGTGCAAAAATTACGAGACTATCGTGAACGCACACCAGAATTTCCTTTTTAAATTTAAATTTCATTTGTAATACATGTCAGTTTAGACTGATAAAACTGGAAGAAAACTTGCATGAGCGATAAGCAAACTCCTGAAAATGCAGTGGATTATAAAGCCACACTCAATTTGCCTGATACTGAATTTGCCATGAAAGCAAATTTGGCTGTGCGTGAAGCCAAATGGTTAGAAGAGTGGTATGCCGACAACATTTATCAGCAGATTCGCACATCGCGTATTGGTAAGAAAAAATACATACTTCATGACGGCCCTCCATATGCCAATGGTCAAATCCATTTAGGTCATGCAGTCAATAAAGTCTTAAAAGATATCATTATTAAAAGCCGTATCATGGATGGCTTCGATGCGCCTTATGTACCAGGTTGGGACTGCCACGGTCTGCCAATCGAACTTAAAGTTGAAGAAAAAGTCGGTAAAGTGGGTGTCAAAGTCGATGCATCAACTTTCCGTAAAGCGTGTCGTGAATATGCATTGACGCAAGTCGAATTACAGAAAAAAGACTTTGTGCGCATGGGCGTATTTGGTGACTGGGATAATCCATACCTCACCATGAACTTTAAGCAAGAAGCGGACATTGTTCGTTCGCTTGGCGCAATTGCCAAAGCAGGTCATATCGAACCGGGCTTAAAACCGGTGAACTGGTGTTTAGATTGTGGTTCTGCACTGGCTGAAGCAGAAGTTGAATACGAAGATAAAAAATCAGATGCGATTGATGTTGGCTTTACGGTTGTTGATCTTAAAGATTTAGGCGCACGTTTAAATATCAACGTGCAAGATGTAACGGACATCGTGATTTGGACAACAACGCCTTGGACGCTGCCTGCAAACCAAGCAGTTGCAGTACATGCCGATATTGATTATCAACTTGTGCAAGTTACAACTGACCGCGGCTCGCAAAACTTTATTCTTGCCAAAGATTTAGTTGAATCAGCAATCGAACGTTATAAGCTCGAAAATCCAGTCGTACTGGCTGATTTTAAAGGCGCTGTGATTGAAAACCTATTATTGCAACATCCTTTAATTACTGATCGTCAAGTCCCAGTGATTGTCGGTGAGCACGTGATTGCAACCAGTGGTACGGGTGCGGTACATACTGCGCCTGGACACGGTGTGGACGACTATAAAGTAGGTTTGCAATACAATCTAAAAGTCGATAATCCAGTCGGTGGCAATGGTGTGTATTTACCGACTGCACCTATTTTTGCGGGTGAGCACATTTATAAAGCTAATCCAAAAATTATTGAAGCATTAGGTGCTGTGGGTCGTTTATGGGCGCATCAACCGATCAAACACAGCTATCCACATTGCTGGCGTCATAAAACCCCGATTATTTTCCGTGCGACACCACAGTGGTTCATCAGCATGGATGCCCAAGGCTTGCGTCAAACCGCACTGAATGCAATTGAAAATGACATCGAGTTTGTCCCAGATTGGGGTAAAAATCGTATTCAATCGATGATTGAAGGACGCCCTGACTGGTGTATCTCACGTCAACGGACTTGGGGTGTGCCAATTCCATTCTTTGTACACAAAGATACCAATGCTTTGCATCCTCGTACGCCTGAATTGATCGAAGAAGTGGCTCAACTGATTGAACAAGAAGGGATTGATGGTTGGTATAACCGTGATGCTAGCGATTTTATTGGTGCGGATGCTGAACAATACAATGCTGTACGCGATACGCTAGACGTTTGGTTTGACTCTGGCACAACACATTACGCAGTATTGCGTGAACGTGAAGAATTACAAGATCCAGCAGACTTATATCTTGAAGGTTCAGACCAACATCGTGGCTGGTTCCAATCATCGTTGTTAACTTCAATTGCGATTAATCAATGTGCACCATACAAAGGTCTTCTCACCCACGGTTTCGTGGTGGATGAGAAAGGTCGTAAAATGTCTAAGTCATTAGGCAACATCATCACCCCACAAGACATTATCAAAGATATGGGTGCTGATGGTTTACGTTTCTGGATTGCTTCGGCTGACTATCGCTATGAAATGACCGCAGGTAAAGAAATCTTTAGCCGCGCGTCTGATGGTTATCGTCGTATCCGTAACACTTTACGTTTCTTGTTGGCAAACTTAAATGGTTTCAAACCATCGACAGATGCATTACCAGTCAATGAATTGATTGCATTAGATCAATACATCTTACAACGTGCTGCTGATGTGCAAAAAACCATTCAGCAAGCCTATGAAGAGATGAATTTCCACATTGTCACCAACGCATTGACCAACTTCTGTATCAATGATTTAGGTGGCTTCTATCTCGACATCATCAAAGATCGTCAGTACACCACCAAAGCGGATTCGCAAGCACGCCGCTCTGCACAAACTGCGCTATATCATATCGTGCAAGCTTTTGTTCGTTGGATGTCACCGATCTTGAGCTTTACTGCTCAAGAAGCTTGGCCATTGATTCCTGAGCAAACAGGTAAATATGTGTTCACGGCTGAGTGGTATGATATTCCAACCGCATCAACAGCAAACTTACTGTCTGAAGCAGATTGGCAAACATTGATTAGCGTAAAATCAGCAGTAAATAAACAGATTGAAGCAGCTCGTAACGCTAAACTCATCGGTAGTAACCTATCTGCTAAAGTTGAACTTTGGGCAGATGAAGCATTACAAACATTGTTAAACCAATTGGCTGATGAATTACGTTTTGTCTTGATTACCTCTCAAGTCATCGTTCACCCTTATGCTGAACAAGGCGAAAGCACAGACCTCGAAGGTCTGCGTGTGCAAGTTTCGGCGGCAGATGGTGAAAAATGTGTACGTTGCTGGCATGTATTGCCTGATGTAAATACACACGTTGGTCATGCTGGTTTATGCGCTCGTTGTATTATCAACGTCACTGGCAGTGGCGAAGTGAGAAAATATGCATAATTCTGTGCAAACTAGCCCAGCAAAAAAAGGCTTATTCCAATTTTATCCGCATAACCTGCTTTGGCTTGGACTTTCAGTCCTTGCCATTGTGCTGGACCAATGGACCAAATGGATTGCCAGTTCACATTTAAATTATGCAGATCCTGTTCCTGTACTGCCCTTTTTAAATTGGACGCTGTTGCATAACTATGGTGCAGCATTCAGCTTTTTGTCGGATGCAGGTGGCTGGCAACGCTACTTCTTTACCTCATTAGCAGGTTTTGTTTCGGTGATTTTTGTTTTCTGGCTGATGCGCATGCCTAAGAAAATGATTGTATTACCGATGGCAATTGCCTTGATTCTTGGTGGAGCAATTGGCAATCTGATTGACCGTGTCAGCTTAGGCTATGTAGTCGATTTTATTCATGTTTATTATCAAAACAGCCATTTTCCAGCCTTCAATCTTGCAGATAGCTCAATTACCCTAGGCACGATTTTGCTGCTGATTGATACTTTCTTCTTAGAGAAGAAACGCAACCAAAATGCGGATGCATAAGATGAACGAAATTATCCAACCAAACGAAGAAATCCGTATTCAAGAAGGCTCAAAAGTCGACTTACATTTTTCTGTGTCGGTTGAAAATGGTGTTGAAATCGACAATACCCGTGGTCGTGAAGAACCAGTCAGTCTTGTGATTGGTGATGGCAACCTGTTACCAGGGTTCGAAAAGGCTTTATTTGGTTTACGTGCAGGCGACCGTCGTACTGTACATTTACCACCTGAAGATGCTTTTGGACCTTGGAATGCCGAAAATATCCAAATCTTTGATACGGTTAAATTTGAACAACGCCCAATCGTGGGTCATATGATTGAGTTTGAAGACAAGGCCAAAGCGACACTGTTTGGCGTTGTAAAATCAGTTAATGATGACACCACAGAAATCGATTTTAATCATCCACTGGCAGGCAAAAATATTACTTTTGAAGTGGAAATCTTCAAAGTCACTCCAGCAGGCCAGCAAGGCATCAAATTGATGTAACAAAAAAGCTCTCAAATGAGAGCTTTTTTTATCGCTAAAAAAAAGTATAAGATCATTTAAAGGCATTCATTTTTAAAATCAAAGCAATAACATAGGAATTTAAACATGCTCATTTATATTATTGTTGGTAGTGTTCGGGAAGGTCGTACAGCAATCAAAGTCGCAAATTGGGTACAACAAGCAACGACTGAACTCGCGCTAAAAGATATTCAAACTGAAGTTGTTGATCTTAAGGAATGGGACTTACCGCTATTTGCAGGTTCTCATCCACCAGCAACAGGCATTTATGATCAACCTAAACAACAGCAGTGGGCAGATAAAATTGCGCAGGCACAGGCGTTTATCTTCATTAGCCCTGAATATAACCACGGCTATAGTCCAGCACTCAAGAATGCATTAGATTATGTCGGTAAAGAATGGCAAGGCAAACCTGCGGCTTTTATCGGCTATGGTTCAACCAATGGCTCACGCTCAATAAGTCAAATTCGCCAAGTAACCTCAAGCTTAGGTATTGTTGATCCCAATGCCATAATTGAAATTCGCGACATCTTTAAACGTAATAAAGACGAGAACTTTGATGCCAATGAGTTTGAAGTGAAAGGCTTAGCAGCACTGATTGCCAAACTACAGAAGTATCATATCGCTTAGTTGTAAACCTAAGCGTACTTTGATTAGGTCGATTTACGTCTGTTCCGCTTTCGGCTTGATCGCTAATATATGAAGAGTAGAGAGACAGGAAGTCTCATTGAGAATAATAAAACACACAGGACGTGGTCGTTAATAGGATATCAACGACATAAACTGAATATGAAGAAGCCCCGTCAGGATGATGGGGCTTCTTTTTATCTATTCTTTCTCTAACAACTGCTGGATTCTCTTTTGATAATTATTTAAAAAATCCTTTGTTACCCGAAAATGCTCTGTTTCTTCATAAGATATTTCTTTAATCCCTGAATCCGAAAACTGATAAATTTTGGCATTTGGATAAGCCAATAAAATGGGAGAATGGGTAGCAATAATAAATTGAGATTGCTCCCGACATAAGCGATCCAAAACCGATAAAGTTGTCATCAACATTGTTGGAGACAAGGCTGCTTCTGGTTCATCCAATAGATATAAACCTTTCCCTTTTAATTTCATTGTTAATAATTTTAAAAAAGCCTCTCCATGCGAGCGCAAATGTATATCGCCCCCATACTCCACCAAATAGTTTACTTGCTTCATATAGGTTGCAACGTTATAGAAGCTTTCGGCACGCAAAAAGTAATAATCTTGGGGCTTCTTATAGCTTTTTATCGTTCGAAGCGCCTGATACAAATCAGAAGCTGTTGTCGCTGTATTTAATTGTACATTCCGTGTTCCACCTTCTTCTGAAAAACCCAAAGCAAGCGCTAAAGCTTCAAGAATGGTCGACTTTCCTGAACCATTTTCTCCGACAAAAAAAGTGACTTCTGGATGGAACTCGATACTTTCTAAATCATTAACCGCAGGAACGACATAAGGATAACTGGCCCAATCCAAGGACTCAGGTGATTTAAACTTCACAGCTCGAATGTAGGGTCTTTCTTGCATAAAATATTGGCAAAACGATTTGTTATAGCATGCTAGATTTTTAGTTTGAATAATACCTTAATTCATTGATAAACGTCTTGAACTGTCGCTTTCTTAATTATTTCAGATTTTTATATGAAAAAAGAAAGGCGATAAAAAACACCCCCACTCTTTCGAATGGGGGTGTTTGAATTTAAAAGCTGGCGATGACTTACTCTCACATGGCAAACGCCACACTACCATCAGCGCTAAGAGGTTTCACTTCTGAGTTCGGGAAGGGATCAGGTGGTTCACTCTTGCTATTGTCGCCAGCAAACTGTTTTGGCTTTCGGTGGTCTTACGTTTTTTGCCACTTATTACCGAAAGAGTTATTAACGGATTAGATTATTGGGTCTGTATTGTAACTAGTTTTCACACTAAATCAAGTTATGTATTGAATTTATCTTGAATACAACAACTGTTTGGGTGTTGTATAGTCAAGCCTCACGAGCAATTAGTATTGGTCAGCTTCACACGTCACCGTGCTTCCACACCCAACCTATCAACGTCCTAGTCTCGAACGGCTCTTTAGAGGAATAAATTCCTAGGGAAATCTTATCTTGAGGTAGGCTTCCCGCTTAGATGCTTTCAGCGGTTATCCCTTCCGAACATAGCTACCCGGCGATGCGACTGGCGTCACAACCGGTACACCAGAGGTTCGTCCACTCTGGTCCTCTCGTACTAGGAGCAGATCCTCTCAAATTTCCAGCGCCCACGGTAGATAGGGACCGAACTGTCTCACGACGTTCTAAACCCAGCTCGCGTACCTCTTTAAATGGCGAACAGCCATACCCTTGGGACCTGCTTCAGCCCCAGGATGAGATGAGCCGACATCGAGGTGCCAAACACCGCCGTCGATATGAACTCTTGGGCGGTATCAGCCTGTTATCCCCAGAGTACCTTTTATCCGTTGAGCGATGGCCCTTCCATACAGAACCACCGGATCACTAAGACCTACTTTCGTACCTGCTCGACTTGTGGGTCTCGCAGTTAAGCGCGCTTTTGCCTTTATACTCTACGCGTGATTTCCGACCACGCTGAGCGCACCTTCGTACTCCTCCGTTACTCTTTAGGAGGAGACCGCCCCAGTCAAACTACCCACCAGACATGGTCCTCGCCCCGGATTACGGGGCAGAGTTAGAACCTCAACATTACCAGGGTGGTATTTCAAGGACGGCTCCATTGGAACTAGCGTTCCAACTTCAAAGCCTCCCACCTATCCTACACAAGTAAGGTCAAAGTTCAATGTCAAGCTGCAGTAAAGGTTCACGGGGTCTTTCCGTCTAGCCGCGGGTACACTGCATCTTCACAGCGATTTCGATTTCACTGAGCCTCTGCTGGAGACAGCGCCGCCATCATTATGCCATTCGTGCAGGTCGGAACTTACCCGACAAGGAATTTCGCTACCTTAGGACCGTTATAGTTACGGCCGCCGTTTACTGGGGCTTCGATCAAGAGCTTCGCTTACGCTAACCCCATCAATTAACCTTCCAGCACCGGGCAGGCATCACACCCTATACGTCCACTTTCGTGTTTGCAGAGTGCTATGTTTTTAATAAACAGTTGCAGCGGCCTGGTTTCTGTGGCTGCCAATAGCTCAGGGAGCAAGTCCCATCACCGTCAGCAGCGTACCTTCTCCCGAAGTTACGGTACCATTTTGCCTAGTTCCTTCAGCAGAGTTCTCTCAAGCGCTTTGGTCTACTCGACCTGACCACCTGTGTCGGTTTCGGGTACGATTCCTGTGTAACTGAAGCTTAGAGACTTTTCCTGGAAGCATGGTATCAGCCACTTCACTGTACAAGTACAGCTTGCTATCAGTTCTCAGCATAGAGTACCCCGGATTTGCCTAAGATACATGCCTACAACCTTCCACCTGGACAACCAACGCCAGGCTGACTTAACCTTCTCCGTCCTCTCATCGCATTACACAGAAGTATTGGAATATTAACCAATTTCCCATCGACTACGCCTCTCGGCCTCGCCTTAGGGGTCGACTCACCCAGCCCCGATTAACGTTGGACTGGAACCCTTGGTCTTTCAGCGAACGGGTTTTTCACCCGTTTTGTCGTTACTCACGTCAGCATTCGCACTTCTGATACCTCCAGCATACTTCTCAATACACCTTCATCGGCTTACAGAACGCTCCCCTACCACTTGACTAATGTCAAATCCGCAGCTTCGGCACATAGTTTTAGCCCCGTTACATCTTCCGCGCAGGCCGACTCGACTAGTGAGCTATTACGCTTTCTTTAAAGGGTGGCTGCTTCTAAGCCAACCTCCTAGCTGTCTATGCCTTCCCACATCGTTTCCCACTTAACTATGATTTTGGGGCCTTAGCTGGCGGTCTGGATTGTTTTCCTCTTGACTACGGACGTTAGCACCCGCAGTCTGTCTCCCGGATAGTACTCATTGGTATTCGGAGTTTGCATCGGTTTGGTAAGTCGGGATGACCCCCTAGCCGAAACAGTGCTCTACCCCCAATGGTATTCGTCCGAGGCGCTACCTAAATAGCTTTCGGGGAGAACCAGCTATCACCAGGCTTGATTAGCCTTTCACCCCTATCCACAAGTCATCCCCTGGCTTTTCAACGACAGTGGGTTCGGTCCTCCAGTTAGTGTTACCCAACCTTCAACCTGCTCATGGATAGATCGCCTGGTTTCGGGTCTATACCCAGCAACTAAACGCCCTATTAAGACTCGATTTCTCTACGGCTCCCCTATACGGTTAACCTCGCTACTGAATATAAGTCGCTGACCCATTATACAAAAGGTACGCAGTCACCGAACAAGTCGGCTCCCACTGCTTGTATGCATGCGGTTTCAGGATCTATTTCACTCCCCTCACAGGGGTTCTTTTCGCCTTTCCCTCACGGTACTGGTTCACTATCGGTCAGTCAGGAGTATTTAGCCTTGGAGGATGGTCCCCCCATATTCAGACAAGGTTTCACGTGCCTCGCCCTACTCGTCATCATTGTGTGTGCCCTTTCGTGTACGGGAATATCACCCTCTACGTTCGCACTTCCCAGAGCGTTCCACTAGAACACACACAACTTAATGGGCTGCTCCCCGTTCGCTCGCCGCTACTAAGGGAATCTCAATTGATTTCTTTTCCTAAGGGTACTGAGATGTTTCACTTCCCCTCGTTCGCTTCATAAGCCTATGTATTCAGCTTATGATACCCGCCTTATAGCGGGTGGGTTCCCCCATTCAGAAATCTCCGGATCAAAGGATATTTGCCGCCTCCCCGGAGCTTATCGCAGGCTATTACGTCTTTCATCGCCTCTGACTGCCAAGGCATCCACCACATGCACTTAATTACTTGACTATACAACCCCAAACAGTCGTTAACACATACAAGTGAGTGTTAGCGTTGCAAACTTAATTGCTACTATTCGTTGTCTGTGAACTTAATCACCATACAGCTTCAATCTAAATTCATATACCAAAACGCTTGATTCAGTGTTTTTGCTAGTTCTCATTTTGTTCTTTCGAACAAATGAGTGAACAATTTATTTCAGACTCAATTTTCTAATCTGTTAATGATTAACTACCACCTCGTCGGTGAGCAGTAAACTGTGATAAATCACAGAGATTAATAAACCAGTCAACTTGGACTGTATTCACTAAACTCTATAATCTTCTTAGCTTTGAATTAAGTTCGTTTTTACAAACTCTTTTAATTCATGGTGGAGACTAGGAGAGTCGAACTCCTGACCTCCTGCGTGCAAAGCAGGCGCTCTACCAACTAAGCTAAGTCCCCAGCTTATCACTTAATGAACGACATATCTTTCAATCTAAGCTACTACAATCAGATTTGGTGGGTCTGACAAGACTTGAACTTGTGACCCCACGCTTATCAAGCGTGTGCTCTAACCAACTGAGCTACAGACCCTCAGATACATCTTCGAAGAACAACTTGTTGTGGATTCTTACCAGTCACCAATCTTTCGTTAAGGAGGTGATCCAGCCGCAGGTTCCCCTACGGCTACCTTGTTACGACTTCACCCCAGTCATCGGCCACACCGTGGTAAGCGTCCTCCTTGCGGTTAGACTACCTACTTCTGGTGCAACAAACTCCCATGGTGTGACGGGCGGTGTGTACAAGGCCCGGGAACGTATTCACCGCGGCATTCTGATCCGCGATTACTAGCGATTCCGACTTCATGGAGTCGAGTTGCAGACTCCAATCCGGACTACGATCGGCTTTTTGAGATTAGCATCCTATCGCTAGGTAGCAACCCTTTGTACCGACCATTGTAGCACGTGTGTAGCCCTGGCCGTAAGGGCCATGATGACTTGACGTCGTCCCCGCCTTCCTCCAGTTTGTCACTGGCAGTATCCTTAAAGTTCCCATCCGAAATGCTGGCAAGTAAGGAAAAGGGTTGCGCTCGTTGCGGGACTTAACCCAACATCTCACGACACGAGCTGACGACAGCCATGCAGCACCTGTATCTAGATTCCCGAAGGCACCAATCCATCTCTGGAAAGTTTCTAGTATGTCAAGGCCAGGTAAGGTTCTTCGCGTTGCATCGAATTAAACCACATGCTCCACCGCTTGTGCGGGCCCCCGTCAATTCATTTGAGTTTTAGTCTTGCGACCGTACTCCCCAGGCGGTCTACTTATCGCGTTAGCTGCGCCACTAAAGCCTCAAAGGCCCCAACGGCTAGTAGACATCGTTTACGGCATGGACTACCAGGGTATCTAATCCTGTTTGCTCCCCATGCTTTCGTACCTCAGCGTCAGTATTAGGCCAGATGGCTGCCTTCGCCATCGGTATTCCTCCAGATCTCTACGCATTTCACCGCTACACCTGGAATTCTACCATCCTCTCCCATACTCTAGCTTCCCAGTATCGAATGCAATTCCCAAGTTAAGCTCGGGGATTTCACATCCGACTTAAAAAGCCGCCTACGCACGCTTTACGCCCAGTAAATCCGATTAACGCTCGCACCCTCTGTATTACCGCGGCTGCTGGCACAGAGTTAGCCGGTGCTTATTCTGCGAGTAACGTCCACTATCCAGTAGTATTAGTACTAGTAGCCTCCTCCTCGCTTAAAGTGCTTTACAACCAAAAGGCCTTCTTCACACACGCGGCATGGCTGGATCAGGCTTCCGCCCATTGTCCAATATTCCCCACTGCTGCCTCCCGTAGGAGTCTGGGCCGTGTCTCAGTCCCAGTGTGGCGGATCATCCTCTCAGACCCGCTACAGATCGTCGCCTTGGTAGGCCTTTACCCCACCAACTAGCTAATCCGACTTAGGCTCATCATTTAGCGCAAGGTCCGAAGATCCCCTGCTTTCTCCCGTAGGACGTATGCGGTATTAGCATTCCTTTCGGAATGTTGTCCCCCACTAAATGGCAGATTCCTAAGCATTACTCACCCGTCCGCCGCTAAGATAAGGTGCAAGCACCTCATCTCCGCTCGACTTGCATGTGTTAAGCCTGCCGCCAGCGTTCAATCTGAGCCATGATCAAACTCTTCAGTTTAAAATCATTAGTAGCTTATGGCTACAAATCTTGGCTCATCAATTTTCTGACTAAAAATTCGCTCAAATAAACTTCGAGAAATTTCTACCATTCAATCAATGAAATATTTTCGATCGATCAACCAGTAAAAATCCACACAAGTTGTTCTTCTATTCTCTTAATGATCTTTTTACTACCTCATCAGTAGCAAATCAACACAATAAATATTCAACAACTTAACCACAAAAGCTAAGTTATTTTTGCTTCATCGCGTCGGGATGTGAGCATTATAGGAGATTTTTTTTGGTGTGCAAGCTTTTTTAAGCTCTTGTTTTATCGAGTGTTCTTTTTTTACACATCAATATACATGCAATTTTACCAACCTAGCTATAAGTAATTAATTTTAAAGCAGAAATATTTAAAAATATTTCTGCTTTAATTTTTACTTCTTGTTCTTTATCTGAACACTGATGATTTTAATCGGCTGTTTAGGGACATTTTGGTGCATTCCATAATTACCTGTAGGAACACCAACAATCTTATCAACGATTTCCATACCTTTTGTCACTTTACCAAATACAGCATAACCCGCATCCATAGATGATTTATTCAAAAAGTTATTATCTGCGACATTGATAAAAAATTGACTAGTAGCCGAATTAGGGTCGCTTGTACGAGCCATTGCCAAGGTACCGCGCGTATTTTTCAAGCCATTGCTTGCTTCATTAATAATAGGGGCTTTAGTTACCTTCTCAATCATATTGGCATCCATCCCCCCGCCTTGAATCATAAATCCTGGGATGACTCGATGAAAAATAGTTCCAGCATAAAAGTTGCTTTTTACATAGCCTTCAAAATTTTTTGCTGATACAGGTGCTTTATCATTAAAAAGTTCAATTTCAATATTTCCCATACTGGTTTTCATATCAACCATTGTGTTGGCAAATAAATGGCTGCTTACTAATAGTAGACTGGTTGTCATCAACAACTTTTTCATGATTGATTTTCTCTGATTTTTTAACAAGTGATTTGTTGTACTTCATAATATTAGTTTTACAAATTTATTTTTGCTATTTCTATTTGTTATCTACAAATAAAAAAACCTATGTTCCACGTGAAACATAGGCTGATTAATTTAATTGTGTTTATCCCAAAACTTTCTGAAGTTTTTAGCGATTTCGATTGTATTGCGTTTAGCTTTACTCGAAATCGGTGTGAGATTAATAAATCCATGCGTTTGATCTGGATAATCTACATAATGCACTTTAACACCATTTTGTCTTAGTTTATGGCTATAAATCTCACCTTCATCATGTAATAAATCATGCCCTGCTGTTACCACAAATGCTGGAGCTAGTTTTTTAAGACTTCCGTACGTTGGTGAGATTAATGGATCATCTAAAGCAACTTGATGCTGTGTTGAATAATATTTAGTGACGTAATCTACATCTTTACTGGTTAACACCAGACCCTGACCATAGGCATAAAAGGAAGGATGTCTACTTTTAAAATCTACAACAGGATAAAACAACAACTGAGCTTGTGGCGCATATGGTTTACCAACAGCATGCTGTGCAACTACAGTACTAATATTTCCTCCTGCACTATCTCCAGCAACAGCGATACGATTTTTATAAATTTTCAACTGACGACGATTTTGATACACCCATGCTAATGCGTCATCACAAGATTTAATGAGTAACTGCGGAGATGCTTCTGGTGCAAGCGGATAATCGATACTCAGAACTTGTACTTTTGCGTACTTCGCAATGAGTCGACAGGCTTCATCATGCGTATCTAAACCACCAACGACGAAACCACCACCGTGATAGAACACGATCATCGGTAATTTTTTATTAGGTGCAGGATGATAATGTCTTGCGAAAACAGTGCCACTCTGTAAAGGCAGACGTATATCTTCTACCGATTCTATAGAAGTCGATTTATTTAAAATCGCTAACATTTGTGTATCAAATTGACGACGAGACTCGATCGGATCATCTCCAATAAAACCAACACGCCCTTGTTTAATTTGAACTGCCATTAAGCATTTTGTAAAAGCATCCAAATCTGGATATTGATATGGGTAGCCTAAAACTTTAGCCAATGATTCTTGTACAATCTTAGGCAGCTTATCTAGCGCTCGTGCAGCAGGACCTTGTCCTTTATCTAAAATCGTTTGAATTTTTTGAGGTAATGCTGACACGTTCTTCCCCTTTTTCGCTCTGTCCATAGTTCTTGTTCATATCGACTATATGCTGTTATAAAGTCGTAGATCAAGATAAAGAATTCAAAATCATGCTGTAACCTAAATGGCTTATCTTAAAAAGTCATTAACCATTTTGCTAATCACTACTTGCCTTTTATGCCAATAGCCAAGCTCAAGCACAGATAAAAGAGGTATTTTCTAATTTTTTAATATTTCTAATCAAAAAGACATTTAATAAAAAATGCAGCTTTCGTTCAGATCTTTTCATTGTTCAATCTATTCATTAGTTTGATCTGATTTATCGAATAGATAGTAGATGAACATTCTAATCACTTTATGGTCTTATAATTTGTTCGTTTATTCATATTTGCTTTAGAAAAGACGAGCGCAAAAAAATTTAATTGCCTAAAAACGAGAATCAAAGGCTTGACTCTCGTTTTTCAATTCTTAAATCATGAATCAGGTTTAACACATCATATATAGCAGTATATGTAAAAATTAGGGGTTGGCATCGGTATCCTAATCTATCGTGCTATGAACCTAAATCCAATTTATTGTCCTGATGCATCTGCACCAGCAGATCCAGAAACAGAACCCGAAACACCAGCTGAAGCTCCATTCGGTTGAACATCAACAGATGTTCCTGCTTGCACGCCTACTCCGCCTTGTACATTCGCTGGACTTGCACTCGTTTGAGCCGAACCAGAAGCATCCAAACCTGCTTGTGTCGAACAACCTACAGCTGTGAATGCAACACCTGATACAACCATTGAGATTAAGGCTAACTTTTTCATTGTATATTTCCTTTCATTATGACGAAAAGCAAAGTTATCTTTGCGTTGCCTATCATTCACAATTTTTTTATGTATCGTGATGTGGATTAGTTGCCGTTTGTTATTTATGCAGCATGTTTTTGCAATTTTTATTAAACCAATTCAATGCAGGATTCACACTTTTTTATTATTTTAAAAGTTCAGTTAAATGATTCTCTATTCAAAAGTTTTACTTCTATTCGCATCATGATTGCATCAGAAAAGCATGATCATCTTCATTTTTTATAATTTATAAAAACATTATCAAACCCTACTACAAACTTACATTGTAATTTATCTCTAAAAATTCGGAGTTTAAAAAATAAAAACCGTGACTTCTCATCACGGTTCTTCAATTCATTTATTGGGTTTTAAGGCCACTGCATCTCGCCTTTAACCACTTTAGCACCCAACTCTAGGCTGCTTGACTCGCCTAAGGTTGGATATTGTTTTTGCATAATTGCAATTAATTCAGCTGAATTCTTACTGGCTTTTACCGCTTTCTCATATTGCTTTAAATAGTCGATTGAAAAATTCACTGCATCAAGACCTTCAGCGGCGCCTGCTTTCATATGCGCAGGCACAACTACTTGCGGATTTAATGCTTTGATATTTTCCAAAGTCTGCACCACTTCTGCACGATCTTTCGCTGTTGCGGTATCCGCAGTCCAAAGATGAATACCCGATGACACTGGAATACCCCCCACAACCGCTTTGACACTCGGAATCCATAAATAAGTCAGTTCTTTTTTACCTTTAATTTCGATATTTTCATTTTCTAGTTTTAAGGTTTTAGCAGTATACGCTTGCGGAACAATAATCTTGTTCGGTGCATTGGCTCCCATTTTCGGCCCCCAATACGCGACTTTCAACGCTTGCGTATCTTGAATATGTTTTACCGTCTCTGGTGTCGCAATAATTTGAACATTCGGGAAGTATTGTTTAAATACATCTAAACCAAAATAGAAATCTGGGTCGCCATAACTAACAAAAATCGTTTTTAAGGTTTTACCGCTATCTAAGATATCAGCCGCAATACGCAATGCTTCCGATTTAGAAAATTGCGCATTCACCAATAACACTTCTTTATCACCTTCAATCAAGGTTGAAGTCACACCGAAGTGCTCAGGTTGAGCCAAAAAGTTTTGGATTTTTAAGTCCTGTGCAAAAGCAGTTGATGTTGCCGCTAAAGTGGATAAAGCAATGATGTAGGGTTTGGTATTCATGTTATCGTCTCCAATCTGATAAGAGACACTTTAAATTGCAATTCTTGCTGAATAAACACTCTAAATTAAGATAAAATGTTGCATAAATTGCAACAATAAGAATTTTATATGGATACTTTAAAAGCCATTCAAGTTTTTGTCTGTATTGCTCAGCAAGGCAATCTCAGTAAAGCAGCTGAACATTTAGACTATTCTAAAGCAATGGTCTCTCGCTATTTAGATCATCTTGAACATACTTTCTCTACTCGACTTTTCCAACGTAACACGCGCAAAGTTTCACTCACTCCTGCGGGTGAAAAAGCCTTGGTCTATTGTGAAAATATTTTACAGCAACAACAGTTGCTTGAAGGTTTGGCTGCCCCTGAACAGCACAGTGGTACGATTCGTTTCACCTGTGGCTTGTTTCTGTTCCAACTGGGTGTGAATGAATGTATTAAACAATTTAAGAAACGCTATCCGCAGATTCATTTTGATGTGTACTTAACGGAGAATACTGTCGACCTCATGGATGCTCAGGTTGATCTGGCACTGCGTATTACCCAGAAAGTTGCAGATGGGCTGATTGCCCGACCAGTTTGTCAAATCGAATCCATCTTTTGTGCACATCCGCATTATTTACAAGATCACACTCCCCTATCGCATCCCAGCCAGTTAATCCAACATGAATGCATTGCACATCATACCCATAATCAATACTGGACCTTGTTTGATACAGATCAACAACCTCAGAATTACCCATTAAATGTTACGTTTAAAAGTAATGATGTGATTGCGCTCTATCAAATGTGTCTCAAAGCAGAAGGCATTGCCATGTTACCAACGCTATTGGTACGTCAGGATATTGCACAACAACGTTTGCAACAGGTGTTTACCGATTTTTCGGCACCTGACCTCACCTTATCTTTGGTTTATGCATCCAGACAACATTTACCGAAAATCACCCAAGAATTTATTGCTTTTGTGATTGAAAACTTAAATTTTTACTTAAATCAGCAAAATTAAAAGATTTAAATCGACCTGAACGCTTGAATTTTGTCGCGTTGCCCATACTTCATCCCTATCTATGAATGACCAAGATGTGGCAGTTCGGGTTTAACCCTATGAGCATTCACGCCAGAAGGACTGTACATGTTTAAGAACTTTTTTCAACGGAGATCATCAATGGCTAATGAGCACAATGAGCAAGCTCAAGACATTCAAAATGAGCAACAAACTGAACAAACTCAAGCTGAAGGTGTAGAGCAAGCAAACGAGCTTAGCGTTGAAGATTTACAAGCTCAAATCACCAAACTCGAAGAAAGCTTAAAACTCGAAAAAGCACGTACAGCCAATGCTGTTTATGAAGCACAAAAGAGTGTTGAACGTATTCAACGTGAGTCTGAAAAGCATAAAGAGACTGTGCTGGAAAAATTTGCGAAAGAATTATTGGATTCTGTCGATAACCTAGAACGTGCAATTCAAGCTGCGGGTGAAGAAGAAACACCTGTACTTGAAGGGATTAAACTGACTTTGAAATCACTACTCACCACGCTTGAGAAGTTTGGCGTAGTCGAAGCAGATACCCAAAATGGTTTCAATGCGGATTTACACCAAGCCGTAGGTATCGATCCGAATGCCAAAGCCAATCAAATTGGTACTGTTTTACAGAAAGGCTACACCTTAAATGGTCGTTTACTTCGCCCAGCGATGGTGATGGTGGGTCAATAATCTACCTAAGCAAAGCATTTATTTGCTCAAAAGCGTACGAATCTGAGAGTTTTTTGATTTTTTTTCATAAAAATGCTTGAAAAATACCAATTGACTCTCATATCGAATAACAAGCAAAACATTGCAACAAAATTTTAGAGGAACACAAACAATGGCAAAAATTATTGGTATTGACTTAGGTACTACCAACTCATGTGTTGCTGTACTTGAAGGCGATAAAGTAAAAGTAATTGAAAACGCTGAAGGCGCGCGTACAACTCCATCGATCATTGCATATAAAGATGGCGAGATCCTTGTTGGTCAAAGTGCGAAACGTCAAGCGGTAACTAACCCGAAAAATACATTATTCGCAATCAAGCGTTTAATCGGTCGTCGCTACGAAGATCAAGCGGTACAAAAAGACATCGGTCTTGTGCCTTACAAAATCATCAAAGCAGACAATGGCGATGCTTGGGTTGAAGTAAACGATAAAAAATTAGCACCTCAACAGATCTCTGCTGAAATCTTGAAAAAGATGAAGAAAACTGCAGAAGACTATTTAGGTGAAACCGTAACTGAAGCAGTGATTACTGTTCCTGCTTACTTTAACGATGCGCAACGTCAAGCAACTAAAGATGCGGGTAAAATTGCAGGTCTTGATGTTAAACGTATCATTAACGAACCAACTGCTGCGGCACTTGCGTTCGGTATGGACAAAAAAGAAGGCGACCGTAAAGTTGCGGTGTATGACTTGGGTGGTGGTACATTCGACGTATCAATCATTGAAATCGCTGACCTTGATGGCGACCAACAAATCGAAGTGTTATCAACAAATGGTGATACTTTCCTTGGTGGTGAAGACTTTGATAACGCATTAATTGAATTCTTGGTTGAAGAGTTCAAGAAAGAACAAAGTGTGAACTTGAAAAATGATCCACTTGCGTTACAACGTTTGAAAGAAGCTGCTGAAAAAGCAAAAATCGAGCTTTCTTCTTCGAATGCAACTGAAATCAACCTTCCATACATCACTGCTGATGCGACTGGTCCTAAACACTTAGTGATCAACGTAACACGTGCAAAACTTGAAGGTTTGGTTGCTGACTTAGTTGCTCGTACGATTGAGCCTTGCCGTATTGCACTTAAAGATGCGGGTCTTTCGACGTCTGACATCTCTGACGTGATCTTGGTAGGCGGTCAGTCTCGTATGCCACTTGTACAACAAAAAGTACAAGAATTCTTCGGTAAAGAGCCACGTAAAGACGTGAACCCAGACGAAGCGGTTGCGATTGGTGCTGCGATTCAAGGTGCGGTATTGTCTGGTGACAAAACTGACGTACTTTTATTAGACGTAACACCGTTAACACTTGGTATCGAAACTATGGGTGGCGTATTAACAGCGATTATTGAGAAAAACACCACGATTCCTGCGAAGAAATCTCAAGTATTCTCGACTGCTGCTGATAACCAACCTGCTGTAGACATTTCAGTGTTCCAAGGCGAACGTAAAATGGCTCAACAAAACAAATTGTTGGGTAACTTCCAGTTAGGCGATATCCCACCTGCTCCACGTGGTGTACCGCAAATTGAAGTATCGTTCGACATCAATGCTGACGGTATCTTGAAAGTATCTGCTAAAGATAAGAGCACTGGTAAAGAGCAATCAATCCAGATTAAAGCAAACTCAGGTTTGTCTGATGCTGAAATCGAAGCAATGATCAAAGATGCTGAAGCGAATGCTGAAGAAGATCGTAAGTTTGAAGAGTTAGCGAAAGCACGTAACGAAGCAGATGCGCTCGTTTCTAGCTCGACGAAAGCAGTAAAAGATCTTGGTGACAAAGTTACTGAAGATGAAAAAACTGCGATCACAACTGCGGTTTCTGAGCTTGAAGCAGCAACGAAAGAAAATGATGTTGAAGACATCAAAGCGAAAACTGAAGCTTTACAAAACATCTTGATGCCAATCACTCAACGTGCTTATGAACAAGCACAAGGTGCTGGCGGCGCAGAAGGTTTTGATCCAAATGCATTCCAAGGTGGTGATGCGGGTCAACAACAAAAAGCGGACGATGGCGTTGTAGATGCTGAGTTCACCGAAGTAAAAGATGACAAAAAATAATTTGTCTCTTTAAAAAAAACCGCGCGCAGGCGCGGTTTTTTTGCATTAAATTTTTATAATCAATACTTAAACTCAAATGAGTTTTCACTATTATAGAGGCGGCATGGAGACCCCCCTGTTGGACTGCGAACAATGAATTAAAACCAATGTATAGAAAGTGGCTATTTAGATTGCTCAAAATACAGCTCACCCAAAATCGGCATAAACAAAGGTATTACACCACAGGCTTTTATTTCTTCAATAAACTCAGGAATATTCACTCCTGGCAACAACTGAGGAACGTCATCAATCGGCGTCACCATGCTATCCCAGTGACATGGAATAATGTATTTCGGTTTCAGTAGTCGCACCACATCTTTGACATAGTTTGGACGATATTTACGCCCAATCGCACACAGACACACGATATCAGCTTGTTTGCCCTGCAACTCTTGTTCAATAAAATCGGCGGAATCAATGTGAACAACGCGCAGCTGGCCTGTATCAATCCACCAGTTCAACACCAAACCATGTCGTAACTGATGAAATTTTGGTGGATACGGTGGTGGTACGGTCATATCTCCTGGCAATGGAACACGACCAAACAAGGCTTTGCCATGAATGGATGGCAAACCAACAACTTGCCATTGACCACAATCAATTATTTCTCGTCCCTTTGTTTCAAGCATTTGCGATTCAGACAAGCCTGCTGAACGTCCATACATTAAAGTCGCTTTGGATCCAATTAAACGTGCTCCTGTTTGTTTACAAACCTCAGGTGCATCTAAAATGTGATCATAATGAGCATGCCCAATCAATACATCATCTGCATTTGGTATATGTTGTCTGACTAATTCAGAATCACTCAATAAAGGCTGAGTAAACGTTCGAGTTAAGTTTGGACGACTGATAAAAGGATCAAGCACAACTGTACGATGTTGATCAGAAAGAATGAATCCCGCCGTCCCCAAATATTTGATTTTTAAATTTTCAACTTTTGCCTGAGCTGGAGAATTAGCCGTCCACGCGGTTTCAGGTGCTTTAAGTAGATATTTCAGCATATTGTTCCTTAATCTTTATTTTATTTATTCCTTTAGAGTATGCATTAAAGCAGAATGTGATACATGTTGATATATTTTCCAGATATCTCTTATTCTTGTTATAGTTCAATTCATTTAGATCAAAAGTCTCTTTTAAACTTATTCATCTCATTTTCAGAAGAATAGAAAATACAATCATGCGCTTTTTAATTTTTTCAGGGTTAATTATTTTCTTATTAGGGTTAAGTTATCAAACTCAGAAATACCCTCAACTAAAATTCAATTCATTAGCTGACCGTATCACTCATCCAATAGATACTCGCCTGCGTTATCGAATCGCTGAGGTAGATCCTCGTTTTAAACTCAGTATTGAACAAGTACAAGAAATCAGTCAACAAGCAACTCAAATTTGGAAAGATGGTACAGGTCAAGATTATTTTGTTTATGATCCAAATGCCCAGCTTGCAATTCATCTCATTTACGATGAACGCCAACAAGAAAGTGAACAACGCCGAGAACATATAACTCAACTCGAAGCGAATCAACAGGTATGGAAAGATAAAAAACAGCAATTAGATCAAATTGAACAAGAAATCATGCGGAGTAAGCAATTTTTAGATTTAAAACAACAACAACTCAATCAACAAATTCAGCAATATAATCAAGAGCAGCTTTCTGCTCAACACAACCAATCTTCATCTGGGAATTCGACATATTTTCAGCAGAGACAACAAGAGCTACAAAGTAATATTGAGTTAGTGCAACAAGAAGTTAATCAATACAATCAAAGAATTACTCAATTAAATCAAAAAATAGATGAACTGAATTCACTGAATCAACAACTAGATGCTTCAGTTAAACAATACAAACAACGCTTTCAACCACATTTATTTCATAAAGGCTTATTTAATGGAAAACAAATTTTAATCTATGAGTTTGAATCAGATAACGATTTACGATTAACTCTAGCACATGAACTAGGACACGCCCTAGGTTTACAACATGCAAACAGCCCTCAAGCTTTAATGTACCCCATTATGAAAGATCAAGAGATGGACCATTTCCGTCTCACTCAGGCTGACCGTGATTTATTATTAACAAGATAGCCTTTTATGACTGAATGAGTATTAGATTTTAGAAAATGACGATGGACCTTAAATGTCATAAATGACCAATTTTTAACTTAAAAGTAACAAAATTCCCCATTTTCAAAAATATTTACAAAAGTTAACAATAGGGTGGTTTTTGCCGTCTTTTTCAGAAATTTCCATCAGTTTATATTTAATACTTTGATATTTTTCGACTTAAGATTAAAAAACAAACAAATATTTTTCTTTTCCATTGTGTAAATTATTCGATTTAATTTTTTATTTATTAGAAAAAAATCACACTTTTTATCTATATTTATTAAATGTATAGCGTTTTGACGAAACCTAGAGATTGCTTAAAAATAAGCTTTATTTAGGAGAGATTGCTCATGCGCCATCATCATTTCGCTTTTTTTGCTGCGTGTTTATGCATGGGAATTTCTAATCTCTCTTACGCACAAAGCAGCTCAGTCAATAACAATATCCACTCACATGCATTGATAAAAGCTCCACTACATTATCGTATTGCTGACATTGATCCACGATTTAATTTAGATACTCAACAGGTGCTTGAGTTGACCCAACAAGCAGCTAAAATTTGGGAAAAAGAAACAGGTCAACAGCACTTTATTTACGATCCCCAAGCAGAATTTACGATCAATCTGGTTTTTGATGAACGTCAACAACGCAGTGCTGAGCGTGTTCAAAACTTAGATCAACTCAAACAACAACAAGGTCAATGGGAACAACAAAATCAACAATTACAGCAGTTCAAAGATGAAGTGCAAAAAACAACCAGTTTAATTGCCAGTAAACAATCTCAGCTTACAGCACAATTTCAACAGTACAATGTTGACGTACAACGTTTTAATCAAATGCGTTCATCATCGAAAGAATTAGCGGAGCAATTAAGCCAACGCCAAAAAGCATTACAGCAACAATCCGCTATGCTACAACAAGAGATTCAAATTCATAATCAAAAAACTCAGCAACTTAATCGAGATATTCAAAAACTCAATCAAAATAATAAGCAGCTTGTGGCATCAGCTCATCAATTTAATCAAACATTTCAGCCACGTTTGTTTCACAAAGGGCATTTCAATGGTAAACAGATTTATATTTACGAGTTTTCATCTAAAAATGATCTACGTTTGACGCTTGCACATGAGTTTGGCCATGCACTTGGGCTAGAGCATACCAATAATCCAACATCGCTGATGTATCCAATTATTCAGCAGCAAAATCTTGAAAAACTTTCACTAACTGAAGCAGACCGAGATCTTGTTCGAACAATGACACCCCCTTCCTCAGCAAATGATTTGACAATGTCAGTTTCTGACAAAAATTGATCATTTGATATATTTATTTGCATTAAATGAAATTTATTTACGTGAAATAGAATGTATTTTATTATGTTCTATTTCATCTTATTTAATTTAAAGTTTGGAAAAAATGATTAAATTTAAACCACTGTAATCTGAACTATTGTGTAATATTTTATAGAAAAAATAGCATATTAAAGTTCATTTATTCTCGTCTATTTTGATATTTTTTTCTTCCAAACCTGAAATTAAAACTAGTATAAAACAGCTTTTTGGTAATTTGACTACAAATTTAATTTGATTAAAATGCGACCTTTTTCAATCTTTATCTTTCGTTATGCACCTGTTCTCCCTTGTTTTGGCTACATGCTTTTTCATGATAGCTTCAGCAACTGCTTTCGCTCAAATTTCAGCAAGCTCAAGCAAAAATCCGATTGCATACCGTAGCAATAATCCCCTGCACTATCGCATCGCAAGCTTAGATCCGCGCTTAAATATAAGTTCGCAACAAATGATCGAACTCTCTAAGCAAGCTGCTGCGATCTGGGAAAAAGATACAGGTCAAAAGTATTTTGTTTACGATCCTAAAGCAGAGTTAGTCATTCATTTAGTGTTTGATCAACGTCAAGTTCGTAGTATGAAACGCTCAGAGAATCTATACCTATTGGAGCAGAAGCAACAAATCTGGTTAAATCAAAATCAGCAACTTCAAAATATAAGAGAAAATTTAGCGCAGTCAGCAACGCAACTCGAATTGCAAAAAATTGAGTACCAAAGTAATACTGCGAAATACCAGAAAACGTTGCAAAAATTAGAAAATTCACGCTTTCACAAAAGTCTAATGATGACTCTTCAACAGCAACAACAACTGTTAAAACAACAATCTGCTGACTTACAGAATCAGATTGAACAGCATAATTTGTTGGTTCAACAACTGAATAATGAAGTGGAAAAATCCAAACAGCTACATCAACAGTTAAATGAATCTGTTGCAGCATTTAATCAAAACTTTAAACCACAAGTCATACATAAAGGTCAATTTGATGGAAAACAGATTTTTATTTATGAATTTTCATCACTTGATGATTTACGCCTCACTCTGGCACATGAGTTTGGACATGCACTAGGTTTAAAGCATACCAAAGATCCAAAATCACTGATGTATCCAAGAATCAAGGAACAAGATGCGAAGAACTTTCAACTCGCAGATGTCGATCTGGAACTACTCGGCTTTTCTCGTTAAGTCTCTGTTATAAGAATATGAGAAATCTATAAGCTGATGTTTTTAAAAAGATCGTAACAATGAGTCGATTCTTTTGATTTATTCATGTTATTGTGGTGTCAAAACATCATCTTAGTCTTAATGGAGATCAGCATGAGTTATTATCATATCCTCATTGAAGTGAATGACCACATCAGTACGATTGAACAGACTCGTGATATTGAAATCTTAGATATTCAGGATCTTAGTCCGTATCTTCATTCTATTTTGATCCCCTATTTCAATGAACATGAATTAGAGTTTGAAGATGAGAATCTTACTTATAATGAAGTTCTACATCTCGAAGTTAAACAAACGCTTTTGCCGATTGAACACTTGATTGAAGAAGAACAAAAACAACTACCTAGCGATACAGATGTGACCATTACTGCTTACGAGATTTTTAATGATCGTGATTTAAGCCAAGATGTCACAGCAGTAATTTTTGATATTTTAGAAGCCATAAAATTAGATGCTGCACCCTAAATAAAACGAGGTCTGCGTTTAAGCAGACCTTATTTTATTTAAATATACTTATTGCATCATTTGTTTTGCTTGCTCTTGCCTAAATGCACGTAAAATTTGTTGACCAGCACGACCTGTAGGATTCAAGCCTAAGCGTGTTTGCTCTTGGCGAATGGCTTGACGACTTTTGTCTCCAATCAATCCATCCACCACACCAATATCATAACCTCGCTTGACTAAAAACTGCTGAATTTCGCGACGCTCTGCTCGAGAAGTCCCTGCATCATCCGTTGGCCAAGACGTTAAAAATGCTGTACCGCCACGCAAACGATCAGATAAATGAGCGATCGCTAAACCATAACTTTCAGCAGCGTTATAGCTATAAATTGCATCAAAGTTTTTAAAGACCAGAAATATTGGACCATTTACGCCCGCAGGTGAAATCAATCCAGCAGGCGTACTTCCCGATAGATTACCCTGAATTAAAGCTGTGCCATCTGCACGCGTCACACCTTGTGCAATCCAACTATTCAAAGATTTTTTATTGCGACGACTTTCTCCTGCAATTGACATTCCTTGTGGAATTTTGACTTCAAAGCCCCATGGCAATCCTGTTTGCCAACCTGCTTGCTTTAAAAAGTTTGCAGTTGAAGCCAAAGCATCTGCTGTACTTGAAACTAAATCACGGCGGCCATCACCATCAAAGTCTACCGCCAAACGTTCATAAGTCGATGGCATAAACTGGGTATGCCCAAATGCACCTGCCCAAGAACCATAAAGTTGATCTTGGGTTAAATCACCGCGCTTTAAAATACGCATCGCGGCAAAAAATTCACCACGGAAATAACTTTGACGGCGTCCCTCACAACTTAAAGTCCCTAATGCTTGCAATAAGGGATATTTACCAGAAATATCGCCGTAGTTACTTTCCACACCCCACACCGCCACTACAGTTTCTGCCGGTACACCATAAGCCTGTTCAACTCGATTTAAAACAGCACGATGTTGAGCAAGTTTCTGCTTACCTGCTTGGACACGCTCATCATCAACCAAACCTGATAAATAGTCCCAAATTGCAGTAGAAAATTCAGGTTGATAATTCAATTTGTCTATGACCGAATAATCTGGTTTTAACTTCTGCGTATAACGATCATAGCTTGATGCTGAAACACCAGAAGCAATTGCTTGTGGGCGTAAATTTGCTAAGCAGCCTTGAAAATCTGAAGTTGAAGTATATGTACTCGTGTTTTGAATGGCAGTTGAGGATGAGGAAAATGTTGTACCATTAATCACAAGCTCAGCATGCGCCTGACTAAAAAACGTAAAAAAGGCAGTGCCTAGAAAAAAAGAAAAATAATGTTTCATGACTTAACCAAAATATTTGAATTCAAATTTCCATATCACCTTAACATGCTGTTTGAATATGTATCGTTTGGAAACGTAACTTTGAATTCATTTATTGTCTTTTAAATTTAAAACCTAATTTTTAAATTCATAATTCTACCGTCGTTTTAAATTTAAAAGTTATCAATACCCTTCATTTAAATTCAAAACAAGCAGCAATCACTATCTGTATTTTTGAATTTAAAAATAACTTCATATCGACCATGTTTTCTAAATTCAAAAATAGATACCTCATTTAAATTCATTCCAATTTAATAAAACAGCTTAAACCCACACATTATTCCTTACATTTCATAAAATTAAGATCGAAAATAGATATCCACAATCTCAAAATTTAAATTCAAAACACAGTGATACCTTTAGTTTTAAATTTAAAAACTACATATTTTTGAATTTAAACCACAACACTCAATAACCCACCATAGTTTAAATTCAAATTTTTCACACTATTTTAAATTCAAAAGCCCATCTTAAAGTTACCCACAGCACACCCAAACTGGTATCGAGCATTTTTTGAATTTAAAACTTTAAATTTAAAATAATAGACGATAAAAAAGCGACCCGAAGATCGCTTTTTTAGCTATTGTGGATAAGTTTAGAGGTTCATATCCGCTGTTAATGCCAATGGCACAGGTAAAATCTGAGCTAATTGGCGGCATAACACAGTCAATTCGTCACTATTGTTTGGCATCAAAGTAATATGACCAAGCTTACGACCAGCACGCTCAGACTTATTATAAAGATGTAAATGCGCACCTTTGAGTGCTAAAACATCTTCTGATTTAGGGTGTTGACCAATGATATTGATCATCACTGTTGGACGCACAACATCGGTTGCTCCAAGCGGCAAGCCTGCTACTGCACGAATATGATTTTCAAACTGCGAGCAAATCGCACCTTCAATCGACCAATGTCCTGAATTATGAACACGACATGCCATTTCATTCGCATAAAGCCCTTGTTCAGTCACGAATAATTCAAGCGTAAGCACACCCACATAATTAAGATGATTCAACAACCGAGTAATATAGTCTTGTGCAACTGGCTGTAAATCTGTGCTATTTGGTGCAGGAACAATCGAGTGAGAGAGAATACCCTTGTGATGATGGTTTTCGGCGAGTGCCCATGTTTTGACATCACCATCTTGACCACGTACCGCAATAATCGATACTTCACGGCTGAATTTCACAAAGCTTTCAGCGATTAAACTTTTTGCAGGCCCTAATTCAGTCCAAGCTGTATCAATTTGATCTTCAGAACGTAATACAAACTGACCTTTACCATCGTAGCCGCCTGTTACGGTTTTTAATACGATAGGTAGTCCTAATTCAGTTACCGCTTGTTTTAAGCTGTCCAAGCTGTCCACAGCACGATACGGTGCAATTGGGATATCAAGTTCGTCAAACAAACTTTTTTCTGCCAAGCGATTTTGTGCCGTCGCCAAGGCAAGGCGAGGAGGGTGTAGTGTTTTGGTTTGGGTCAAAACATCCACATCGGCAACAGGTGTATTTTCAAATTCAAGGCTGAATACATCGGCACTTGCGATGAAATCTTGTAGTGCTTCTGGATTTTTACTTGAAAATACAGGACCTAAAATAGCTGCTGGGCAGTCTGTTTCGGCTTCGAAAAAGCTACATTGAATATTGAGTGGTAAAGCTGCTTGCGCCATCATGCGGCCAAGCTGTCCACCACCAAAAATACCGATGGTTTTATTCATGATTGGCCCCGTTATACTTGACCAGGAATGTTATTGTTCGATACTTTTTCCTTTTGAGCTGTGCGGAAATCAGCCACATTTTTAGCAATATCTGGGCGGGTTAAACCTAGAATTTGCGCTGCAAGAATTGCCGCATTGGTTGCACCAGCCTGACCAATAGCCAAAGTACCTACCGCAATACCCGCTGGCATTTGTACAATCGAAAGCAATGAATCTACACCATTTAAAATTGAAGATTTAACAGGCACGCCAAGCACAGGCAAATCAGTTTTAGCAGCACACATCCCAGGTAAATGTGCAGCGCCACCAGCACCGGCAATAATTACCTGAATACCACGATCGCGTGCTGTTTCAGCATATTCAAATAAACGATCTGGCGTACGGTGCGCAGAAACCACCTCAGCTTCAAAAGGAACACCCAATTGTTTGAGCATATTAGCGGTATGTTCAAGGGTTGCCCAATCTGATTGAGAACCCATGATAATTCCGACTAAAGGTTGGCTATCTGTTGCGACCGCATTCATTGGCTTTTCCAAAACATGATAAAAATAGAGAAGTATCTCGACTTACGCCAAGCACGAAGGAATAAATTGGTAAATATTATAGCGGTTTTTTCAAACATCCCCAACCACAGAACGCATTAACGACTTTCTTGAAAAATTAAGTTTGATTACGAAAAACAAAATAAACACATCCCATCAAACAAAGCATGGCCCAGACATAATCCAACTTGAATGGTTGTTTAAACAGAAAAACCATAAAGGGAACAAATACCATGAGTGTAACCACCTCTTGGGTGATCTTCATTTCCCCCAAACTCCAACCCTGTTGATTTAATAACTTAGTCGCAGGAATCATGAAACTATATTCCAGCAGGGCTATACACCAGCTAAACAGGATTGCTTGCCAAAGCGGTGCATCATGTAAAATCTTCAGATGCCCATACCATGCCATAGTCATAAAACAGTTGGAAATAATCAACAAACATAGCGCTAAAAGTGTCGGGCTCAACATCGTGTTCTTTTATCCAAATCAGGGTTGAACAATAGGGAATAGCATGCCAGTAAAACCCTTGAAATATTAGCATCTATCTGCATTATTTTAAGTAAACAACAACAACGAATTTTGACTATCTTTTCTATGCAAGCCTTGCTATCGTTGCGTTTGATTTTTATTGATAACGACAATCATACATACGATATCAGTGCTGTATGAAAAGCAGTGGAGAAGGCGCGTTATGCATCTGCATATTTTGGGTATTTGTGGCACATTTATGGGGTCTTTGGCTCTACTCGCACGAGATTTAGGACATAAAGTCACAGGTTCAGATGCCAATGTTTATCCACCAATGTCGACTCAACTGGAAAATGCAGGTATTGAATTGATGCAGGGCTATGAGCGTAGCCACTTGCAACCGCATCCTGATCTTGTGATTGTCGGCAATGCCATGAAACGTGGTATTGATGCGATTGAATACATGCTGAATGAAGGCCTGCCTTATATTTCTGGCCCGCAATTCTTGGCCGATCATGTGCTACAAGGCAAACATGTGCTTGGTGTCGCAGGTACACATGGTAAAACCACCACCACCACCATGCTGGCTTGGGTGCTTGATCAAGCAGGTTTAAATCCGGGTTTCTTGATTGGTGGCGTACCACTCGGTTTTAGTGAAAGTGCACGTTTAGGTGGTGGCAAATATTTCTGTGTAGAAGCAGATGAATATGATTCTGCCTTCTTCGATAAGCGTTCTAAGTTTGTTCACTATCACCCTAAAACCGCAATTCTCAACAACCTTGAATTTGACCACGCCGACATTTTCGATGATCTGGCTGCAATCCAAAAACAGTTCCATCATTTGGTGCGTACTATTCCAAGTGAAGGTCGTATTATTGCGCCAATTACTGAAACCAATATCGATGAAGTATTAGAGCAGGGCTGCTGGACCCCTGTGGTTCGTACCAGTCTAGAACCAAATGAGCAAGCTGCGTTATCTGCTGAACTGATCAGTGCCGATGGTAGCCACTTTAAAGTGCTTGAACACGGCCAAGTGGTCGGTGAAGTGAAATGGAATATGACAGGGCAGCACAGTGTTGCTAATGCTTTAGCGACCATTGCTGCTGCACAACACGTGGGTGTCAGCCTTAAACAGGCGTGTGAAGCATTATCCAACTTTGGCGGTGTTAAACGCCGTATGGAGCTGTTAGGCACTGTGCGTGGCATCGAAGTCTATGATGACTTTGCCCATCACCCAACTGCGATTGAAACCACACTCGACGGCGCACGTAAGCGCTTAGGTGAACGTAAGCTATGGGCAATCATTGAACCACGTTCGAATACCATGCGTATGGGCAGCCATAAAGATGGTTTGGCACATTCGGCACGTTTAGCGGATGAAGTGATCTGGTATCAGCCAGAGGGCTTGGATTGGGATTTACAGCCTGTGATCTCAGCATCAGCAAACAAGGCTGAAGTCAGCCGTTCTCTAGATGAGATCATTGCCCGTGTGGTGAATGAAGCAGGTGAGGGCGATGCTGTGGTGATCATGTCCAATGGCGGTTTTGGTGGTTTACACCAAAAGTTAATTACGGCTTTGTCATAATTAACTTCAACATTTGCTCTAACTTATTGAAAAACTATTGTCCCAACGGAGTCTTGCAAATTCTTATCTAATTTGTGGATCAGCCTGCGGCTCGCCCTACTTTTCTTTCGGGAAAAGTAGGCAAAACCATTGTCATCTGCAAAACCTGTCCTCTTCTTGCATTTATCAACATATATCGCAAAAACAGTCTCTTACTTAAACCATGCAGGTTGCAGATGACGTTTCCGAGTATCACATTTCCTCAAAGTTATGTTAGTTCAGATCGTGAAAGGCGGCATGGATGCCGCCAGTTGGACAGTTCTTGCGCTGCTTTTCAAAGCAGTGCTTTGAAAAATTGCTCAGGATATACCCTCTGCTCAACAAAAGATTTTTGTTACTTTTCATCTTTGAAAAGTAAGGAAACACCTATACCCAAACGAGTTAATGATTCAGCCTATATGAGGCTGTGAAATCTTGCCAATTAGAGATATCTCCAATCCATTTTAAATCGTAATCAACTCAATTTATTCACCAATTTCAACGGCAAAATCTTCATTGCTATGCCCATTGGCAACCACGGCCACTGCGGTACATACGCCTTCACTGGTTCCTTCTCAATCGCTTTCACCAAAGCCTTACTTCCCGTTTTCTCGTCCACTTCAAAGGGTAATTTCTTCGCGCCTTCATTTAACTCAGTGCGAATATAACCCGGGAAAATCGTTGAGACTTTAATTGGCGTATTCAACAACTCAGCACGAATCCCTTCCGCCAAATGCGCCACCGCAGCTTTACTCGCGGCATAGGTCGATAAATGCTTGGGTAAACCACGCATCGCACTCATCGAAGAGATCACCACCAAATGACCTTTATTTTGCGCTCTAAAGATTTCAACCGCGGCTTCACACTGTGCCAGTGCCGAAATAAAATTGGTTTCAGCGGTCGCACGATTCACATCAAAATGCCCCTTACCGATACGGCGACCATCACCAACGCCTGCATTGACAATAATTCGGTCAATCGTTCCAAATTCTTGCTGAAAGGCTTTAAAAACCGTAAACACATCATCGTAATGGGTCACATCAAGGGTTTTAATCTTGACCTGAATCGAAAACTGGCTTTGCAACTGTTGTTGTAAGGCTTCTAAACGCTCTAAACGTCGTGCACAAAGCGCTAGATTGTAGCCTTTGGCAGCAAATTCACGCGCCATACCTGCGCCCAAGCCCGAACTTGCCCCTGTAATTAAAATCGTCTTTGCCATGCCTGCCACCTATTTTTTAAATCCATGTTAAAAGTTCAGCATCACGCGCTTTCAAATAATGATGCTCATTGAAACTGAGTAATTGCAAACGACCATCTGTCCAACGCAACGTTGTAATACTGGCATTAGCAATCGACCAATTCAGTGCAAAAATCTGTTTAGCATCCAGACCTAATACCTGACCGACAGCCACAGAAATGACCCCACCAGAACTAAATACCACCGCCTGACGGGGTTGCGTGGCATCAATCTGCTGGCACAAACTGTGCAAAGCACTTTCTACACGTGATTGAAAGCCTAACCAGGTCTCATGATATTCATGGTCATATTGCTCTCCAATCCAGCGATCAATCGCACCATCAAAGATTTTGGCCAGATAAGCACGTGGATTGGCCATCAATTCAACATCTTGTTTCAGCAATTCAGGTTGATTAAAACGCGGTTCGTATTGTGCAAACACCTGTTGATGATCAAACTCATTCCATACCGATTCAGTTTGAATCGCTGCATCATGAAAGCTTTGTGATAAGGCCAATTGCGCCGTCTGTTGATGACGTTGCATGGAACCCGCCACAATCAGCGGCGTTTGCTTTAGGGTCTGTTTAAAAAAATCACCGACGACCTGTGCCTGCTGTTCACCTTTGGCTGATAGTTGGTCATAACTTGCCGCACCAAAAGATGCCTGCCCATGTCGTACCAAATAAATTGTGGTCATCGTTTTAAAATATCCTGTAGTTTTGCGCCATATTCAGCAATCAATGGTTGCGCTTGCGGATAGTTTTGCGCAATCAGTTTTAAAGCTCGAATATGTAAGGCATGAATCATGATCCAAAAATCTTTAAAGGCCGGATTATCGGTTTGCTGATGGTAATAACGATAATAGATCTGTTGGGCGATGACTGCCAAACGGAACAAACCGAACACTTCATAAAATGCCCAGTTATCAGGCTTTAAACCTGTTTTTTCCAGATAATAATCCACCACCTGTTGCCGTGTCAGCATGCCTTTTAAATTGGTGGGTTGCCGGCGGCTGGATTTCATCAAAGCATCATCATCCTCTTGGATCCAGTAGGCGAGGGCACTGCCTAAATCCATCAACGGATCACCCAGTGTTGCCATTTCCCAGTCCAGTACCCCAATCACTTGAGTTGGTTGTTGTGGATCTAAAATGACATTATCAAAACGCCAGTCATTATGAATCACGCAGGTTTTAGCATCGGCAGGAATGTGTTGCTGGAGCCATTCACGGACAAAGGCAAAATCAGGCACATTTGGTGTCAGTGCTTTACTAAAACGCGCATCCCAACCTTCGACCTGACGGCGGCAATAGCCTTCGCCTTTGCCCAATTTTTCTAACTCTGTGCCTTGATAAGGCACTTGATGTAGTTCAATCAATTTATCCAGAACATTCAAACACAACTGCCGTATTTGCTGCGCATCCAACTGTAAATCTTTAGGTAAATTGGCACGTGGAATAATGCCCTCAATCCGTTTCATGACATAGAAGTCACATCCCATCACGCTCTCATCCTGACACAATGCGACCATCTCAGGTAATACAGGGTAGAACGGCGCAAGATGCTTCTGCACATTGTATTCACGTGCCATATCATGCGCTGATTTGGCTTTGGTCCCTTTAGGCGGACGACGCAAGATCAGGTCTGAATTGTCATACTGCAGCCGATAGGTCCAATTCGATGCACCACCTGAATATTGGGTCACTTGAGCCTGTCCTTGCAGATCTACACCTTGGTTTTTTAACCAGCTTTCAACCGCTGCAATATCCAGTTCTTCACCGCGACGAACTTGTCCACCGATATCAATCATTGTCATTATTGTATTTTCCTTATCAACGAGCATAGCCACGTTTTTTCAGTTCTAATTTGGCAATCATGCCTTTATGGACTTCATCAGGTCCATCGGCCAAACGTAAACTACGCGCTTGATTGAAAAAGGCTGTCAGTGGGGTATCGCGGGAAACGCCTTCACCACCATGAATCTGAATCGCCATATCAACGACGTTTTGCAATACAGTCGGTGCAACGACTTTGATTGCAGAAATTTCGGTGAGTGCTGCCATATTACCTAAGGTATCCATCTTATAAGCAGCATACAGCGTTAATAAGCGCGCTTGATCGATCTGCACACGTGCTTCCGCGACACGCTCTAAATTGCCGCCCAGTTTAAGGATTTCTTTACCAAAGGCTTTACGGGACATACCACGATCAATCATCAGTTCCAAAGCTTTTTCCGCTGCGCCAATACAACGCATACAGTGGTGAATACGACCAGGCCCTAAGCGCCCTTGAGCAATTTCAAATCCTTGACCTGCACCACCAATAAAGTTGCTCACAGGTACACGCACATGGTCAAAATTGACTTGTCCATGCCCATGCGGTGCATCGTAATCACCAAACACAGGCAACATTCTTTCAATGCTCACACCTTGCGTATCAATCGGTACCAATACCATCGAATGCTGATGATGACGGTCTTTATTCGGGTCTGGGGTATAAGCCATGAAAATAATCACTTTGGCATTGGGATCGCCCAAGCCCGATGACCACCATTTGCGGCCATTCAGTACAATTTCATCACCCTCAATCACCGCCGTGGCCTGCATATTAGTAGCATCACTGGAAGCCACGGCGGGTTCAGTCATACAGAACACTGAACGGATTTCTCCTGCAAGCAAAGGTTGCAACCATTGCTGTTTTTGCACTTCACTGCCATAGCGCCACAATACTTCCATATTGCCGCTATCTGGTGCATTACAGTTAAATACGGTTGGTGCAAGTAAGCTACGTCCAGTCAGTTCGGCAATATGCGCATATTCCTGAACCGATAAACCAGCACCCAATTCCGCATCGGGCAAAAACATATTCCATAAGCCAGCCGCTTTAGCCTTATCTTTCAATTGTTGTAATTGTTCTGGCCACTGCCACTTGGTCCAGTCACCATCCACATTGAGATGATGGACTTCATCCCAAAATGCCTTTTCAATCGGTTCTATTTCTTGTTGAATAAAGGCTTGCGTTCGTGTAATAAAATCCTGTGCGCGTTCAGATAATGCAAACATCATCATTTCCCTCAAAGTAAAAATTTGGCGAAGCTCGATTCGCTGCTTTACATCACCATAAGCGAAAATTTATTATGAATGAAATGATTTTATTTTATTCAAAACTATGAATCAGATTCATAATACTAACCCATTGGAAGTGGCTCACTTTCATCGGATTGATATTAATTTATATCCGCTGTTTATTGCGATTTTTGAGCAAAAGAGCATTTCCAAAGCTGCCCAATTGTTGTGTATCAGCCAATCTGCGGTCAGCCACGCCTTGCAGCGTTTACGCACGCAACTGGGAGATGACTTATTTGTTCGAAGCGGGCAAAAAATGCTGCCTACGCCTTATGCTGAGCAGATTTATCAGCCGATTCAAACGGCTTTATTGAGTATTCAAAAAATCGCTATGCCTCAGCAAGATTTTATGCCAAACATGCTACAAAGTATAAAAATCGCGATTCATGATGAAATCGAACCCATTATTTTTCCTCAATTGATCAATCACTTTGCCAAGCAAAACCTGAATATTCAGTTTTTTAGTTCTAAACTTGATCGTAAAAATATGTTGGCTGATTTGTCTGCACAACAAATCGATTTTGTAATTGACTTAGTACAACCGTATCAAGCTCATTTACAGTTTGAAAACCTGATTGAAGATTATTTTGTGGTCTGCACACAGCAAACTAAAATGGATTTATCACTCTATTTATCTTCACCGCATATTGGTGTGTCATCACGGCGTACAGGGTTATTATTAGAGGATATTTATCTAAATCGACAACAATTGTCTCGGCAAATTTTTTTACGCTGTCAGCACTATTCAACAGCTTTACAGGTCTTAGCGCAGCACCCAAATGCAATACTGACTATCCCTCAAAGTATTCTGAAACATCTACACTATTCAAAAGATTTACAGATTCATGCACTTCCGATTGAATTACCCAAAATCAATATGGGTATGTATTGGCATGAGCATGTCAAACACAATGCAAGACATCAGTTTTTACGTGCAGAAATTTTAAATGTCTTTCACTCAGCGCAAGCTACAGCAGTGCTGCCATAGCTTATTTGGAGGAACGATCAGCTTATGAAACTTAATGAGGAGAATGGCTTGAATGAATAGGCTCATCAACACAATTCATTAAATACGTCTTTGAAAAAATGAGTCTGAAGACATAAATTACAGCCATCGCAAAGACGCTGTATCCAATCTGAGTAAATAGTAAAGGGATACAGAATAAAATTAAAATGGTCATTGGATAAACCCAACGACGCCAGCCGCGTAAATAAAAAGCTTCATAAAATAACCAAAGATAGGTGCTATAAACAGCCAAACAAGTCGCTATCACTAAACCCATCATTTGGCTAGAAATATGCGCATGTTGTGTCGACACGTCAACAGCGGCCGCTAAGGCCGCACCGAGAGCTGCGATACTAATAAAAATAAAGAAATGCCCATATCCCCATAAAAAAGGTTGCACACCTCGACGTTGATGATGGTGATGACTTCGATCAAAATAGACCCACCACATCGCAAACATCATTAATAGTCCACCGACTATTAGGAAAATTTCTTCTAGATTTAAAACATGATTAGAAAAAGCATCTTGTATGGCTGCGAAGCTACCAATAATCGACTCACCCAGTACAATGATGGTCAATAATGCATAACGCTCCACAATATGATGGGGATGCCATGGCGTAGCAGTATGTCTTTCAGCATAAAAAGGAACAGCCAGTTCTAAGCCGACTAAGCATAAGAACATCAGTGGAGTCAGTTGAATCGAACTAAAATTACCAATTAACCATGCAAGTTGAACCAAGACAATTCCGATTGCATAACGATATGCTGTTACTCTTCGTTCAGGGTCATATTTTGCCACGCGTATCCACTGGGTGACTAAGGCCAAGCGCATGATGATGTAGCCAATAATAATCACATCGAAATCATGCTGCTGAAACACTGCGGGAATCCCCGCCGCCATCACCAATGAACCCAAAATTTGCACGAAGGTTAAACAACGATACAACGTGTCATCATTATCATAAGCGGAGGCAAACCAAGTGAAATTCATCCATGCCCACCATAATGCAAAAAACACCATAAAGTAGGTAGGCAAAGCATGCCAAAGATAGCCTTCGATCATCGCATGATGGAGTTGCTGACCTGCCGTTGCGATCGCAACCACGAAGATGAGATCAAATAAAAGTTCTAAAGGCGTAGCTACACGATACTGTTCTTCTGGATCTCGGGGTGCAAATAACTTTAATCTTTTAATTTGATGATGTTCAACACTCATATCTTCTTCTCAAGGCATCAAAAGCCTGTAAATTTTAGCCCAACTCGTGGGAATGAAAGCTCTATTCTGTCTGCATCATAAAATATTGTTGAAAATTTATTCACACAAAATTTGCGCTAATGCGTAAATTATGTAATGCTATACCTACTTTGGATGTCACCATCCATACAGAATTAGTTTGACAAGGGGAGTAGCCTCCTCCAAACCTAGGTAGTGTAGTTTAAATACTTAGGTGTCAGAGCTTCGTCATTACACTTTGCAAAAAGTCGGACTCTGAGCATCACAATCGCTTTGTGATGTAGGCAAGACCTTGATCATGTTGAAACAGATGTATTTATTCATCTGGCAACTGGTCAAGGTTTTTTTATGCCCAGTTGCTAGATAGGGAGTTGTGATGGAAACTATCGGTAATCTATGGCTGTATGTAGTATTCTTCGGCCTTGTCACAGTCATGCTTTTGGTCGATTTTTTAGGCTTTAAACAAAAACAAAACCAAGATGTTCCAATCAAGCAAGCCGCTTACTGGAGTATTGCTTGGGTCACTGTAGCAACGCTATTTGGTGGGGGTTTGTGGCTCTATCTACAGCAAACAGTAGGGCTCACCCTTGCGAATCAAAAAACCATGGAATACTTCGCAGGTTATCTACTGGAAAAATCACTGGCAATCGATAACGTCTTCGTTTGGTTGATGATCTTCGCAGCATTTGCAATTCCACCTGCATTGCAACGTAAAATCTTACTTTATGGTGTATTAGGTGCGATTGTTTTAAGAACCATCTTTATCTTTATTGGGGCTTGGTTCGTACAAGAGTTTTCTTGGGTACTTTATATTTTCGGTGCATTCCTTGTGTATACAGGTTTTAAATTCTTGAAAGGTCAAGATGAAGAAACCAATATTGAAGATATTAAATTACTGAAATGGTTACGCAAACACATGCGTATTACCCCTCAACTTGAAGGTAATAAATTTTTCGTCCGTCAAAATGGCGTGTTGTGGGCAACACCTTTATTTTTAGTTTTAATCTTAGTTGAAGCATCTGATGTTATTTTCGCGGTCGACTCTATCCCTGCAATTTTCGCGGTAACCAGTGACCCGTTCATTGTATTAACAGCAAACTTAATGGCGATTTTGGGTTTACGTGCAATGTTCTTCTTACTTGCTGGCGCTGCATCTAAATTACATTATTTACCTTATGGTTTAGGCATTATCTTATTGTTTATTGGTGCGAAGATGTTATTGCTTGATGTATTCCATATGCCAATCTGGATCTCATTAGGCTTCATCGTATTGGTATTAAGTATTACTGCTTATTTATCATTACGCCACAACAAAAAACAACCGCAACCTTAATACATCATATAGGGCATCTAATAAAAATTTGGATGCCCTATTATTTAAAATATAAGAATAGACTATACATTAAAAAAACAGATCAATATGATATGTCGGCTTATCGCTTTTATCTTTCTTAATCAGAAACATAATAAACAAGACTTGCTCACATATTTATGTCGATCAAGCAAATTAAAATGAGTGGGGTCTCATGCGTTCTAAAAAAATTAATCTTGTTGTTGTACCATTATTACTGACTGCCTGTAGCCATAATGATGGACCTTTAGTACAAGATGTTTATAACAATCAATATGATTGTGCAACAGACTGGAATACTGAAACTTGTGAAGAAGAAAATAGCTCAGGGAGTGGAAGTTCTACTGCTGGGGTTCGCTATTATGGTGGTTTTGGTTCTGGGCGCTATTTAGGACCACAATATTATCAACATAATCGTGAAGTCTCTTTTAAAGGCAATACTTTGAGACCACATACCAATCTCAGTGTGGGACAACCTTCAATTTCAACTACTGCAAAACGCTATTCTGTATCATCACCTATTCGTGGCGGTTTCGGTCGTGGCGGCTCATCATTTGGCGGCTAATTAAAAGACTGAAACTCAAGATGAAAAGAAAAATATTAGCACCCCGCACAGACTGGCAACTCGAACACCAAAAAATTGGTTTCGATTATTTTAATTTACCTTCACTCGATGGCTCAATTTATTGGTCAGAAGGAATTGCCTACGAATTTACACTGAAGCAAATTGAACAGCTTGAAGATGCGGCCAATGAGCTCCACCAAATGTGTTTAGCTGTGACAAGTGATTTGATTCAACGCGGAAATTATCCTGATTATTTCCAGATTCCAGCTGCTGCAATTGCACAAATCGAGCAGTCTTGGCGACAAAATGCGCCGATGCTATATGGACGTTTTGACTTTGCCTATGATGGGCGCAATATCAAAATGCTGGAATACAATGCTGATACCCCTACAGGACTGTTAGAAGCGTCTGTAGCACAATGGTTATGGATCGAACAGGTATCAGGGATTCCGAATCGCGATCAATTTAATAGTATTCATGAAGATTTAATTAAACGTTGGAAAACGATTCTACCGCGAGGAAGTCACGTACATTTTGCAGCCTGTCAGGAGGCAGGGCGAGAGGATTGGGGCAATCTAGAATATTTAATGGATACGGCTTTTCAAGCGCATCTACAAGTTTCTGAACTTTCAATGGAAAATATTGGCTGGAATGGACAATGTTTTGTTGATCTGAATAATCAACCGATTCAAAACCTATTCAAGTTATACCCTTGGGAATGGATTTGGGAAGAATCATTCTCTCAATATCTGAGTCCACAATCGAATTGGATCGAACCATGTTGGAAAATGCTACTCTCCAATAAAGCGATTTTAGTCGAACTTTGGAAACGCTATCCAAATCACCCGCTTTTGGTTGAGACTCATCATTTTGATCCCCAGCAAAAATTCTCTGGCAAATGGGTCAAAAAACCGATCTTAGCAAGGGAAGGGGCGAATATCCGAGTGTTGCAAGATGGTCAAGATCAAGGGGCTGCTTCTGGTAGTTTCTATTTTGATGACTATGACAAATATGGCTATGTGGTACAAAAATGGGTAGAGACTCCATTATTTTCAGGGCAGCTACCAACGCTCGGTTTATGGATGGTCGGACATCAATGCGCGGGGATGTCTATTCGAGAAGACTGCTATGACATTATTGGCAATGATGCTCATTTTGCTGCCCATTATTTTGTGGAGTGAAATAAAAATGAATCAAGCAAAAGAATTGAATCAAGCTCTCAGAGCCTTTTGCTATTTTTCTTTGATTTAGCCTTTGTTCAATCTTAACAGGCGCTTATGACAGGCTGTTTGGTGATGCAGAATAAGATCAACAACTCAAGCAAGCAGAGACAAGGGCAGAAATACAATGCTAGCGTTATTTGAGATGTTCTAAAGCCGTATCTTTGATAGGATTTCTACGCCAATAATAGGGCTGAAAAAAGCGAATCAATAATCGCCATGGTGTCATCCATACAATACGCACATTCGTCTTTTTATTATTAATGATACCTTGAGCTAAATAGGCACAGACTTTTTCTGGAGGATCAATAATAAATAAAAATAGACGTTTCATTTTCTTCCAGTTCTGGACATTACCATTTTGCCATGAAGAAATCAGTAAATCCGTAGCAACCATACCTGGACTGAGTGTTCCAACCAAAATCGGAGTAGATTTACTTTCTCTGTAAAGTGCCTGACTAAAATAACCGATTGCTCGTTTTGTCGTGCCATATACCGTCATGCCCGCACTCCATTCACCTCGACTACCCCAACCCTCCATATTAAAAATCTGTCCAAAGCCCTGTTTTAGCATACCTTGTAAAGCAATTTGTGAACCTAACATCGTTCCCAAAAGATTCGTCTGTAGTACGCTATCCAGTTCATATTCCGTCATCCCTATAAATGCTTGGGTGGCATGACAATTACCTGCATTATTAATCCAAACATTGATTCTGCCAAAATGCTGAATTGCTGTATTCCATAACTGCTGTAACTGATTTTTTTGTGTGACATCACAACATAAACCTAAAATATTTTTGCTCTCAAACTGCTCAGTTAATTGCTGAATTGTTTGTTGTATTTGTTCTTCATTTCGAGCTGAAATCACCACAGCCCATCCCAAATTCAAAAAGGCTTTTGCCAACCCCAAACCAATCCCTTTACTGCTCCCTGTAATCACCACACAATCCAGCGAACCGACATTACTCATGTATCTATACCTCTAATTTAAGTCTGGCTGACGAGATAGCATCAAGAAAATACAAGATAAACTGATCATAGCAAGATTCATGACGACAGGATTAAAAGCTCGAAGTAAAGTATCTGGAAACAATAGCCCAATTAAAATAAGCAGAAAAAATAGTCCTAACATACTCAGATAATGCATAATCTTGTGAGAGATCATCATAAAGCAAAGCCCAAATAGTATTTCGGCAACTCCTGTGGCTTGACCTGCCAACTTAGCAAATTCAGGTGATAATCCCATCCATTGCCAAACTGCAATTTCATCAGGACTGGTAAAAATTAGTTTAGGAATCAAACCTTGATAGACCCATAAAACTGCCAAGATGATATTGATAAATTTTAGAATAATGGCATCTTTCATGGCACACTCTCAGATCAAAATTGTGCTGATTTAAATCCTATGCGCTGCAACCCGTTTCATATAAGACACCAAACGGGTAAAAAATAAAATTTGCAGAAAAATGGTAAAAGCCGAAACACACCATTCGTACCACATTTCAAATGCGGTTTGCGCTAAACCAAAATATTGATAAATTCCCAATAAAACTAGCCCAAAAACAATTCCAAACACAGTATTTTGCATCAAAATAGGAAAAGACAACGCCGTGACTCGATTTAAGAAATGGACACCTTGATCAGCACCATTGGCTTGATAAGTCCGCTGAATCCCAAACAACATAATCAAAAGAGTCAATGCAGCTTCAATCCCAATAACTCGAATATCAGAATAAGGCGAATACATACCGTAATAGTACACAGCACTCACCACCAATGCCGCTGCGAGATAATAGTTTTTATAATGTTGTTTACTTAGAGTGTCCTCAGCCAACTCATGTGCTAAAGCTTTGGTATTCCAATAATACATCTTTATTTTTTCCAAAAAGTATAATTATTGCTGACAATTTACGTATTTACACCGAAAAGTAAAGTGAATTGATTCAATCAATTACTCATACCTAGCTCTGCTTTCTATACTTAAATTAGACGAATAATCCAGTAAAACCAGCAAAATCGAGTACAATCAATTGAAAAAAGTAAAATTGTAGGTTGTTATGACTTTGGCTACTCCCATCACTGTTATTCGTGGTCGCTTTTTAGATATTCAAAAAACTGTTGCTCAAGCTGCTGAAATTGCCGATCAAGTCCGTTATCTCGAAGATGGTGTCCTCATCACGGAACAAGGCAAAATTCGCTGGTTTGGCACGTGGAACGACGCTCAAGCCCATATTCCTGCAAACGTTGAAATTCAGCATTATCCAGAACAGTTGATCATTCCGGGCATGATCGATACCCATATTCACTTTCCACAAACTGAAATGGTCGGGGCCTACGGTGAGCAACTTTTAAGCTGGTTAAACACCTATACCTTTCCAACTGAAATCCAGTTCAAAGACCAAGCCTATGCGACAGAAATTGCGCAATTCTTTGTCAATGAACTACTCAAAAATGGCACAACCACTGCACTAGTATTTTGTACGGTTCATCCTGAATCAGTAGATGCTTTATTTGAAGCCGCAGAACAGCATCAGATGCGTCTAATTGCAGGTAAAGTCATGATGGATCGTCATGCCCCTGAAGCTCTGTGTGATAGCGCAGACAGCAGCTATGACGACTGTAAGGCTCTCATTGAGAAGTGGCATGGTCAAGGTCGTGCGTTATATGCCATCACACCACGCTTTGCTCCAACCTCTACACCTGAACAACTTGAAAGAGCAGGGCAACTCAAAGCTGAACATCCTGATGTTTATGTACATACTCATCTAAGCGAAAATAAAGATGAAATTGCATGGGTCAAAGATCTATTCCCAGTACAAAAGGGTTATTTAGATGTCTATCATCATTATGGCTTAACGGGCCAACGTTCTGTGTTTGCTCACTGTGTTCATTTGGAAGATGATGAATGGCAATGTATGCATGAGACTAACTCTGCAATTGCGTTCTGCCCAACCTCAAATTTATTCTTGGGTAGTGGTTTATTTCCGCTGAACAAAACATGGCAGCAGCAAGTTAAAGTTGGATTGGGAACTGATGTTGGAGCAGGAACCTCTTTCAGTTTATTACAAACGGTCAATGAGGCTTACAAAGTTCAACAGCTTCAGGGTGACAAATTATCAGCTTACGAATCGCTGTATCATGCGACCTTAGGTGGTGCAAAAGCCTTGGATCTCGATGACAAGCTAGGTAACTTTAATGTGGGTAAAGAAGCTGATTTTGTAGTGTTAAATCTCAAGCCAACAGCATTGCAACAATTACGTCAGTCTCGTGCTAAATCACTTGAAGATAGTCTATTTGCATTATTTACCATGGGAGATGATCGAAATGTCGAGGCAACCTATATCTATGGACAAAAAGCCTATAGTCAAAACTAAAATTTTAAACAAACAAAAGTTTGGATTTTTATTGTTGGCTATTGGATGTACGGTGCTATTGAAACGTGACAGTGCATCTGCTCAAAATGAAACATTTTCTTCACCATCAAAAGGTGCATGAAATCTGATTTTGTTTTAAAATTGTCGTATTAGCTCAAGATTTCGAGGTGTTGCAGGTCAACACCTTTTTTATTTTCCCGTTTTTAATTTTTAGGAATCTACCGATGACCATTGCAATGCGCATTATGATTTCAAGTGAAGAGATTCAAGCCAAAGTCAAAGAACTTGGTGACAAAATCAATGCACACTATGCTCAAAGTGATAAAGAACTGGTATTGATTGGTTTATTGCGTGGCTCAGTCATTTTTATGGCAGATTTATGCCGTTCAATCGAAAAACCACATGAACTCGATTTTATGACTGTTTCTAGTTATGGTGGTGGGACAGTTTCAACCCGAGATGTCAAAATTTTAAAAGATCTTGATGGTGAGATTCACGGTAAAGATGTTCTTGTTGTTGAAGATATTATTGATTCAGGGAATACCTTGAGCAAAGTCGTTGAAATGCTCAAAACACGTAATCCAAACTCAATTGAACTTTGTACTTTGGTGAGCAAACCTTCACGCCGTGAGATTGATTTAGAAGTAAAATTCTTAGGTTTTGAAGTCGAAGATCGCTTTATTGTCGGTTACGGTTTAGATTTCGATCAAAAGTATCGTCACTTACCATTTATCGGTGAAATCGGTCTTTGATCAATTATAAAGGCGCTTTAAAGCGCCTTTATAATTCTAGCTTGTTAATCAAAGCACGATAAAGATTGCACAAAAATACGACATAACTCAGCAATCCACTACAGACAGAGTTAGGCTAAATCTAGCAGGATAGTAACAAATAAATACTATGGTAGAACAAGGAGAAAAGGTGATGTGGTCTCTCATTGTAGCGATTGTGGTCGGTTTTTTTGCAGGTTTAATTGCCCGTGCATTGCATCCTGGTGAAGATAAAGCAGGATTTATTGTTACCACCTTATTAGGGATTGCAGGTTCATTATTAGCAACCTATGGCGGTCGCTTACTTGGATTATATGGTGAAAACTCAGCGGCTGGCTTTATCGCATCGGTCATTGGTGCCATTATTATTTTATTTATCTACAACTTGGTCACCAAGAAAAGTTAGAACAAAATAAATTAAAAATGCCCAAATCATTTTATTACAATGCATTGGGCATTTTTATTTATAAACCGAGTTCTTTCCAAATCATCCTAATGTCTTCAGCACTCCGCCCGCCAACCATTTTCAGACCATTCCCAAATATCAGCGTTGGCGTTCCTTCTATACCTAATTTTTTCCCTAATTCTAGATTGCGATCAATCGGATTAGCACAGGTTTTTTCTTTAGGCTGTGCATTCTTCTGCAATAAGTTTTTCCACGCGTAAGCTTGGTTAGGATCACACCAAATCGATTTTGAGACCGTAATCGATTGTGCTTTTAATGGGTACATAAACGTATAAATGGTGACATCATTGAGCTTATCCAGTTCAGCTTCTAATTTCTTACAATAGGGGCAATTCGGATCTGAAAAAATAGCGAGCTGCTGTTTACCATTGCCCTTTACCGTTTTTATTGCATCTTTTAAAGGTAATTGTTTCCAGTCAATTGAATTTTGCTTTAGGACCAAGTCTTTGGTCAGATTCTTTTGATCTTTTAAACGAACCATCGAACCAATAAACATATGTTGGGCATTTTCATCCAAATAAATAATCTGATTATCTAAATTTGCACTGTATAGTCCTATCATTTCTGTTGCTTGAATATTGCTAACATGAATATTGGGATATTGCTGATTTAAATTATTTTTTAAGGTTTCTACATTTGCAAAAATCATCGCAGACGTACAACTCAACAATGAAAATAAAGCGATTCTTTTTAACATGTCTCATACTCAACTCAAAATTAGCGCTATTTTAATCAGCCTCATCATCATAAATTGCACAGCTTACTCAGTCACAACCAAAAGCCAACCAATCATCGTCACGTTTCACGTGGAACATCCGTTTTTTTTAAAGTGGTTTCAATTCACAGATAAAAAAGCTCGTTTTGGTAAGAAAATGACAAAAATTCTCACATTGTATTGATATTCATATAATAAATAAAAATCAAACTAGATCGATTGGTTTATTTTTGGAATAATCCAATCACAATCAGCAAGGCAACTTTTGTAATCTCATTCAGCGTGAATGAAAAGCTATGAAATGACTTACAGAACTTTTGAAACTTCATTTTAAAGAAACAAGGATATGTTTTCCTTTGCATGATTAGTTTTAACTTCACACTATCTGACTCAATCTAGTCTTGTCTTAAAATTTAGGTACATCCATGTATAACGCGGAATTATTAGAAGAAGCCAAAACATTTATGTTTCATATGTTAACCAAAGTGGTTGAATATGGCGGCTCAGATTTATTCATTACAGCAGATTTTCCACCGAGCATTAAACTCCAAGGTTTAATGCGTCCTTTAGGTCAGCAAATTTTAACCCCAGAAAAAACCAAGCTATTTGCATACAGCTTAATGAACGAAAAGCAACGTCAAGAATTTGAAAATGAATGGGAATGTAATTTCGCAATTAACATTCCAGAAGTATCACGCTTTCGTGTAAATGTATTTAAGCAACAACTACAAATAGGCATGGTCATCCGAACTATTACGTCAGAAATACCCACTTTCCAAAAGCTCAAACTTCCAGAATCTTTGAAAAATGTCATGATGGAAAAGCGCGGCCTAATATTGGTAGTTGGAAGTACGGGATCAGGTAAATCTACGTCATTGGCAGCCATGATTGACCATCGTAATGAAAACTCAGCAGGACATATTATTACGGTCGAAGATCCAGTCGAATATGTTCATAAACATAAAAAATCAATGATTACCCATCGAGAAGTAGGTGTAGATTGCCATACTTGGCACCATGCCTTAAAAAATACATTGCGTCAGGCACCTGATGTCATTTTGATTGGTGAAATCCGTGATACTGAAACCATGGAACATGCGATTGCTTTTGCTGAAACTGGGCATTTATGTTTAGGAACTTTACATGCCAACAACGCCAACCAAGCTTTAGATCGGATCATGAACTTCTTTCCAGATGAACGCCGTAATCAATTGCTGATGGATCTTTCATCTAATATGAAAGCGATTATTTCTCAACGTTTGGTCCGAACTCAAGATGGTCAAGGTCGTCGGGCAGCCGTAGAGATTCTACTGAATACACCATTAATCGCAGAAAATATCTTAAAAGGTCAATTTCATAATCTTAAAGAAATTATGACCAAGTCTCGTGAATTAGGTATGCAAACTTTTGATCAGGCCTTATTTGATTTATATAACGAAGGTGCAATTAGTTATGATGAAGCGTTACGTAATGCTGACTCATTGAATGAGTTACGCTTACAAATCAAGCTGAAAAGTACTCGTCAAGAAGGAGTCCCTGCTAGTGCAGCAACTTCTTTAAATATGCTGAAAGAAGACTCTGAAGAGCAAGAAATGCAAGGCGTTTAAATATAAAAACAGCCTAAATAATTTCTATTATTTAGGCTGTTTTTTTATCTAAAGATTTATATTCAATATTTTAGGAATCAATTGAAAATTTCTTCTTTAAGGCATGCCAATAACGAATCATTTTATTCTTAAAATTTATGATAGTTGCTTTAAAACCGACTTCTTTTTTCGGCTGATGCTTTAATCTCTCTTGTAAAAGTTTTTCTTTTTCCTGAATTTCAGCAAGTTTACGTTCTTTTGCTTGTTGTTGTTCTTTAACCTTATCAGCTACAGTCTGACCTGTACCTTTGCAAGGCTTGGATTGGAATATAACAGATCCATTCTCTTTACATTGATAGATCTCTGTTTTCGCATAAATAAATGTCGAAAACATACAAAAAAATACAGCCAAAATAAAATAGTTCACGGTATATAACCTAATATTCATTTTAGAATTTAATCAGTTTCTCATTACTAATTTTAAAATATATTAATTTATATTCACAAGATAAATTAAAGCTATATAAGCAAAATAATGAAACGAATTAATAATTTTTATTAATCTAAAAAATTAATTCTTTATTTGGAGCTAAATAAACAATAAATTCTATAAAAAAGCACTAAGAAGATATTCTTAATGCCTATATAAAATTTTAAACTCTTAAAAAATTACTTTCCAATACAGAACGAACCAAAAATCTTTCCGAGTAAATCATCAGCACTGAAATCACCAGTGATTTCGCCCAACGCATTTTGAGCCAGTCGCAATGATTCAGCTACAAGTTCACCTGCATTAAACACAACTAACTGCTCACGTGCTTCTGCAAGATAGCGCTGAGTACGCTTCATTGCGTCTAAATGGCGTGTTCTTGCAATAAAGGTATCTTCTTCAGGCTGAAAGCCAGCATGCGCTGTAATCGCATCTATGAGTGATTGCACACCCATATCTTGTTTTGCTGAAACTCGAATCTGACGGAAACCTTGATAATCAGTTATTTCTGCATGTTGTCCAGTTAAATCGCATTTATTGCCAATAAGCATCAAACGCTTTGGTTCAATATGCTCTGCGAAATATTCTTTTGCTAATGCCAATGGTTCATCTTTTTGATTTAAGTCATAAACCAACAGCAATAAATCTGCCTGTTCAATTTCCTTGATCGCACGACGAATGCCTTCTTGCTCAACGATATCGCCCGTTTCACGTAAACCAGCAGTGTCAGTTAAGGTAATCGGCAAACCATTTAAACTGATCTTTTCATGCAACACATCTCGAGTGGTTCCTGCAATATCTGTCACAATGGCACGTTCATGGCCCGCCAGTGCATTTAACAGGCTCGATTTACCCGCATTTGGTTTACCCGCAATCACCACCTGTAAACCTTCACGCAATAGCTGTCCTTGACGAGCAGACTGCTGTACCGCTTGAACCGACTCCTGTACCTCATCCAATAAAGCCAGAATCTTGCCATCAGCAAGAAAATCAATTTCTTCTTCAGGGAAATCAATCGCCGCTTCAACATGCAAACGCAAGTGAATTAGTTTTTCTAAAACTGTATTAATTTTGGTTGAAAATACACCTTGCAAAGAGCGAACGGCAGAACGTGCTGCCGCCTGTGAAGTGGCATCAATCAAATCGGCAATTGCTTCTGCTTGCACCAGATCCATTTTGCCATTTTCAAAGGCACGCATGGAAAACTCACCCGCCTTTGCAGCAGTTGCGCCCAAATCCAGTAAACGTGCTAATAGCGCATTCTGAATGACTGGACCACCATGACCTTGTAGTTCCACCACATCTTCCCCGGTAAATGAATGCGGGTTCGGAAAGCACAATACAATGCCTTCATCCATCACCGAGCCATCGGCATCACAAAACTGACGGAAGCCTGCCATTCGTGCAGCAGGGAGCTTTTTCTGGGTCAGTTGCTCTGCTATTGCGTAGGCTTTTGGTCCAGAGAGTCGAATCACCCCCACACCACCACGACCTAATGGGGTAGCAATCGCAGCAATTGTGGTTTGATGTTGCATGTTAAATTCACCTAAAAAACATGAGGGTTATGAAACAGGAACCCTAAATACAGACAAAGAAAAATCCGCCTAAGATTACCATCTTAAGCGGATTTATTCAGTAAAAGTTCGAACTTAAGCGCTCGGCTCAACCTTATTGAGACGGTCTTTTTCGACACCTTTGTTAATAAACCATTGTTGTAAAATGGTAATACTATTGTTGACGATCCAGTAAAGCACGAGGCCCGCAGGGAAGAACAACATGAATACCGTAAACATGATTGGCATGATACGGAATACTTTGGCTTGCATTGGATCAGTTGGTTGAGGATTCAACATTTGCTGAACGAACATGGTCACCCCCATGATCAACGGCAAGATAAACCATGGATCCATCGCAGATAAATCTTGAATCCAACCTAACCACGGTGCATGACGCAGCTCAACAGATTCCATCAATACCCAATACAAGGCTAAGAAAATCGGCATTTGTAATAGCAATGGCAAGCAACCAGACAATGGGTTGACTTGTTCACGCTTGTATAAGGCCATCATTTCTTGCGAGAAACGCATGCGGTCTTCACCAAATTCTTCTTTCATGCGTTGCATTTCTGGTGCAATCACACGCATTTTCGCCATCGAACGATAACTTTTTGAAGAAAGTGGCCATAAAATCGCTTTTACCATAATCGTCAATAAGATAATTGACCATCCCCAGTTACCAACAAGATTATGGAAGAATTGTAGACCGAGGAACAATAATTTAGCGATCGGCCATAACCAACCATAGTCTACAGTTTGGTTTAAACCAGCAGCTAAATCTTTAAGTTCAGATTGAATTTTTGGACCAGCATACAATTTTGCGTCTACTTCCATTGAAGTACCCGCAGGGACATTGATCACAGGAGAGGTAAAGCCCATGATATTCATTTTATCATTAGACTGACGTGATTCTAATTTCGCAGCATAAGGCTGACCATCAGCCTGAGTCAGTTTTAAATTCCCAGGAATCCAAGCACTGACAAAATAATGCTGAACCATGGCAACCCAGCCGCCTTTGGCTTCAACATTTAATTTTTCGTCATTAAAATTAGTAAATTTTAACTTGTTATAATGCGCTTCTGGTGTACCCCAAGCGCCACCAAGATAAGTACCTAAGGTAAAAATACCTTGCGAAGACTTGCCTGGATCATCCGAATTATCACGCTTTAACTGCCCAAACATTTGACCTTGCCAGTTTTGCTGACTACGGTTAATGACTTGATGTTTAACGGTAATTGGGTAATCGCCTTGCGTGAAGGTGAACGATTTGATCACTTCCACACCCTCAGGTGTTTTAAATACCAACGGCACAGTCAACACTTGATGTGTTTTACCATCTTTCGACGCTACACTTTTCGCATCTGCCAAGGTGTATGCTGTTTTCTCAACATCATACATTGGACGACCACCACGGCTGCTATCTGGTCCATTTAAACCAATTAACCCCGATTGAGCGACGTAGGTACGTTTCGCATCACTTTCCAGCATGACAAACGGTTTATCGCTGTCTTTGCTTTCATCATGGCTTAACAATTCAATACGGACAATATCACCACCTTTTGGATTGATCCAAAGGTGATAAAGGTCAGTTTGTACTGAAATCAGTTGCTGACTCACAGATGTATTATGTTCTGTGGTTTGTGATGCAGTCACATTTGCTTGTGGCAAGTCTGAAGCCGCTGTTGCATTTTGAGCGTTTGGCAAATCTGCAGATACTTCATGTACAGTCACAGCCGCCGCTTGTTGTTGCGGTGCTGGTGCAGCATGACCATAATCTTTTTGCCAAGCCAAAATAAGCAAATATGCGGTAACAAACATGGCTCCAAGAATTGCAAATCTGGCCCATTGTTGCATATCTATAATCCCAAATGGTTAGAGAGATTTTGCTTGAATAAACGATCACGAAAGGGTACAGCAACGTGATGCATTTGAGAATCTATTTGATGAAACGAAATAAAACGAAGTGCTTTACGTGGTACTGGATCGTAGCCTGAGCCGCCCCAAGGATGACAACGGCAAATTCGTTTAGTCGATAACCAGACACCTTTGACCGCACCATGTGTTTGCAATGCTTCAATCGCATATTGCGAGCAAGTAGGAATATAGCGACAACGAGGACCCAATAATGGACTAATAGCAATCTGGTAACATCTTATCAACCAATGTAGTAATCGTACCATTGGAGATCTCTAATTTTGTGAGGATGTTATAACAGCTTTTGAATGCTTTTTTGCTAAGCGTTGTAATTTTTGCCAAGCAAACTCTAATTGTTGATGTAATTCTTGATTTGCGATTGCTTCTATACCAACTTTAGGCATTACCACAATATCGATATCAGCATTAAATTGCACTTTGTGTAAGCGAAAGCTCTCCCGAGCAAGACGTTTTATTCGATTTCGTTCATGAGCACGACGTACTTTCTTTTTAGCAACAACAATACCCAAACGGCTGTTTGGCTGTTCGGTTAATTTTGCTAAAAAAAGGAAATGGGGCTGGTGCACTTTAAAAAGTGCACCATCAAATACACTTTTGTAATCAGCAGCACAACGAATACGAGATTCAATGCCGAAACTGTAAAGTGCCATCACCCAAATCTGGTCAGCTTAACAGTATTAAACAGTTAAGCTATGACGACCTTTTGCACGACGACGAGCTAAAACTTGACGACCTGCTTTAGTAGCCATACGAGCGCGGAAACCATGAACGCGTTTACGCTTTAATTCAGATGGTTGGAAAGTACGTTTCATATCGAAACTCCCAAAATGATCTTTCTATAAAGGTCCGCGATTTTATTGTGCAATGTTTACGCTGTCAATGGAAAATCAAAAACTTTACATTTTGTTTGTTCTGTTTTGAAGCAATAAGACACCTAGTAAATATCTCACATAATGGAAAACAAAAAATATACACAAGCTATCCCTTTATATTATATCAATATTCAATTATATTCACAGCTTACATACAGGCTTATCAACAACCAAGATTCTAATTTAAATTTAATTCTTGGATTTTGAATTTAAATTTCGATATGCTTAGTTATCCACAATCCAATCCAGCTCTATAAGTAAATTCAAATTTTAAAATTTAAATTTATTCTTATTAGTGTGTATTTTTTCTGTGGAAATTGCTATTTTTATATGAGTAAACATGGATTTACTTTGTGGATAACCATGTTTTTATTAATTTTATAAATTGTGGATAACTTTAACACTAAAACTATCCACAGCTTGTGCAAAAAGTTATACACAAGTGGTTTTAAATTTAAATTTATAATCAAATGCTTTCTTTTTCGGCAAAAGTCTCATAAATTTGCCTGACAGATGTGGATAACTTGGTTAGAATGGCGACCCCTTCGAAAGATGGGATTGGTGGTTTCTTTATTTTTGAATTTAAAATGGATATTAGGGGATGCA